>NZ_CP065820.1:0-4070688 GCF_016064815.1 Acinetobacter seifertii
ATGCTTTGGACAGACTGCTTAACTCGCTTGCGACAAGAGCTCTCTGATAACGTCTTTGCGATGTGGATTCGCCCTTTAGTAGCTGAAGAAGTGGAGGGTATACTACGTCTATATGCTCCTAATCCTTATTGGACGCGTTATATTCAAGAGAATCATTTAGAGTTAATTTCTATATTGGCAGAACAATTGTCAGAAGGACGAGTGCGTCAAGTTGAAATCTTGGTCGATTCCCGTCCTGGTAGTATTTTGTCTTCTAATGAGCAACCTGCAACTACTACAGCAGCTTTACAGACTGCTCCTGTAGCTCAACCTGTTAAGGTTAAAAAGGAAGTAGAAGCTGTTGCTAATAATGTTGTTAATCCTAAAACATCAAAAAAGAAGCTTTTAAATCCACAATTTACATTTTCTTTATTTGTTGAAGGCCGTTCTAACCAGATGGCTGCTGAAACATGCAGGAAGGTTTTAACGCAATTAGGTGCATCTCAACACAATCCTTTGTTTTTATATGGCCCAACGGGCCTTGGTAAAACTCACTTAATGCAAGCAGTTGGTAATGCATTGCTCCAAGCTAAGCCGAATGCGAGAGTCATGTATATGACTTCGGAAAGTTTTGTACAGGATTTTGTGAGTTCATTACAAAAAGGAAAGGTTGAAGAATTTAAGAAAAATTGTCGTTCTCTAGATTTATTATTAGTTGATGATATTCACCTTTTGGCTGGTAAAGAAGCTAGTCTTGTTGAATTCTTTTATACATTTAACGCCTTACTTGATGAATCTAAACAAATTATTTTAACTTCTGATCGCTATCCTAAAGAATTAACAGAACTTGATCCTCGATTAGTCTCTCGTTTTTCTTGGGGGCTATCAGTCGGTGTTGAACCGCCAGATATTGAAACACGAATCGAAATTTTACTTAAAAAAGCTGAAAATAGTGGCGTTGATTTGCCTAGAAACTGCGCATTATTTATTGCTCAACAAGTGGTAGCGAACGTACGTGAACTTGAAGGTGCGTTGAATAAAGTGGTTGCAATTTCACGTTTCAAAGGTGCTCCGATCGACCTTGATGTCGTACGAGAGTCTTTAAAAGATGTATTGGCGATTCGTGCACGTACAATTAGTGTAGAAAATATACAACGCGTGGTGAGTGAATATTTCCGTATCCCGTTAAAAGAATTAGTGGGTCCAAAACGAACACGAATTTATGCACGACCACGTCAATTGGCGATGGGTCTTGCTCGTGAATTGACGGGTGATAGTTTTCCGGAAATCGGAATGGCTTTTGGTGGACGAGACCATAGCACCGTAATGCATGCGTGTGAAAAAGTGGTTAGTTTGCGGGGAGAAGATCCTATCTTTGACGAAGATTATAAGAACTTATTACGTCTTCTTCAGAGTTAATGAAATCATAAGACGTTGTTGCAAAGTCTCCATAAGTGCAGCATAGTACACAGCTAAAAAATGAAATGTTTGCTCCAAGTTGCTAGAGGAATGAATCGTGCGTTTGAAAATCGCTAAAGAAAGTTTACTCAATGTTTTATCGCATGTTGTCGGTGCGGTAGAACGTCGTCATACCTTGAATATTCTTTCAAACGTCAAAATTCAGACTAATGGTCAAGCACTCACCATTACAGGTTCGGATTTAGAAGTTGAACTGGTGGCGAGTACTGCTTTATCAGAAGGGGCGTGCCTTGAAGCAGGTGAAACGACTGTTCCTGCGCGTAAGTTGATGGACATTTGTAAATCTTTGCCTGCAGCTGCATTAATTGATTTACAAATTACTGAAGATCAACGATGTATTTTAAAGTCTGGTAATAGCCGTTTTGTATTAGGTACTCTGCCAGCTGAAGATTATCCGTTACTCAATACTGAGAATAGCCAAGGTACGCAAGTACAGGTGACTCAACGTGAATTAAAGCGTTTATTTGAAAAAACTGCTTTTGCAATGGCCGTACAAGATGTACGTTTTTATCTAACCGGTACTTTGTTAGAAATTGATGAAAATCAATTGCGTGCAGTAACAACTGATGGCCACCGTCTTGCTCTTTGTGAAATTTTGGCTTCTTCTAGTTCATCTCAATTAGTACAAGCAATTGTGCCGCGTAAAGCTGTTGGTGAATTACAGCGTTTACTGAGTATTGAAGATGAGCAACTTACCTTGCTTATTGGCCGTGAATTATTAAATGTAACGATCAATACGCCAAGTCGTGATAAAGAACAAGGTGATATTACTGTTCGTTTTACGACAAAATTGATTGATGGAAAATTCCCTGACTACCGCCGTGTTATTCCACGTGGTGGTGATAAACATGTTTTGATTGGTCATGATGTATTTAAGCAATCATTACAGCGTGTTGCAATTTTAAGTAATGAAAAATTACGTGGTGTTTTCTTAAACTTTAATCAAGATTCTTTGCAGCTGCGTGCAAATAACCCTGAACAAGATGAAGCGATTGAAGATTTAGCAATCCAATATCAAAATTCACCATTAGAAATGTCATTTAATGCTCAATATTTACTTGATGTATTAGGTGTATTAGATGGTGATGATGTCAACATGAGCATGACTGAAGCGAACCAATCAGTATTGGTACAAGATCCAGCTCACCCTGATCAGACTTACGTTGTTATGCCGATGCGTGTTTAATTTGGTTTAATTCTATGCATCTTACGCGTTTAAACATAGAACGTGTGCGTAATTTAAAAACGGTTGCACTCCATGGTTTGCAACCGTTTAATGTTTTTTATGGCGCCAACGGTTCAGGAAAAACTTCAATTCTGGAAGCAATTCATTTGCTTGCAACAGGTCGTTCATTTCGTACACATATTCCAAAGAATTATATTCAGTATGAAGCTGACGATGCGATTGTATTTGCTCAATCAGTGACTGAAAAAATCGGTATGCAGAAACTTGCTTCTGGTGAGCAGTTGATGAAAGTGAATGGCGATACCGTGGCAACACAAGGTCAGCTCGCCAAATTACTTCCTTTACAGCATATTGACCCCCAAAGTACAGATATTATTGATCATGGTGCTAAGCCAAGACGTCAGCTTCTAGATTGGCTGATGTTCCACGTGGAACCTGAATTTTATTTTGCATGGCAATACTACTCCCGTGCATTAAAACAGCGAAATACCTTACTCAAAACAAGACGCAATCTTTCTTTGGCTGATTTAGAGCCGTGGAACAAAATGTTGAGTGATTATGGTGAAATTTTACACTCTCAGCGTTTAAGCATCGTAGAACAATGGAATGTTTATTTTCAAAATGACTTAAGTCAATTGCTGCCTGATTTAGAGATTGAACTGGAATATAGCCCAGGTTTTCATACTGAGCAGGGACTCATGCAAGACTTGTTAAATCAGCATCAAAAAGACATTGAAAGACGTTATACAGAGTATGGTCCACATCGAGCTGATTTGCGCTTAAAAACACCCTTTGGACATGCAGATGATGTTTTATCAAGAGGTCAGAAAAAACTCCTGATTATTGCTTTAAAACTGTCACAAATTGCAATGTTACATGCGAGTAATAAGGAAACTGTGGTATTATTAGATGATCTGACAGCAGAATTAGACTTAACCGCACAACAACGTTTAATTGAACGATTAAGCCAACTTGGTAGCCAGGTTTTTATGACAACTTTAGATCATGCTTCGGTAAAAAAACACTTACATGATCTGTCCATTTCATATCAATTATTCAATGTTGAATCCGGTCAAGTTAGTCTTGCTTCACCATAATTTTTTGATGTTACCCATCTTTGAATAAACCTATATTTGCTAGGGAGAAACCATGAGTTCAGAGTCTCAATCAGCCTCTCAAACAGAACAAACCAATGAAAAGGCTTATGATTCCTCTAGTATTAAAGTATTACGTGGATTAGATGCAGTTCGTAAACGTCCGGGCATGTATATTGGGGATACAGACGACGGTACCGGTTTACACCATATGGTATTCGAGGTTGTCGATAACGCAATCGATGAAGCCTTAGCTGGCCACTGTGATGAAATCATTGTTACGATTCACGAAGATGAATCTGTGAGTGTTTCAGATAATGGTCGTGGTATTCCAACTGATATTCACCCTGAAGAAGGTGTTTCTGCAGCCGAAGTAATTCTTACTATTCTGCACGCAGGTGGTAAGTTCGATGACAACAGCTACAAAGTTTCAGGCGGTTTACACGGGGTAGGTGTTTCAGTTGTAAACGCACTTTCAAGTAAATTGCATTTAATTATTAATCGTGCGGGCCAAGTTCATGAGCAAGAATATCAACACGGCGATCCGCAATATCCTTTACGTGTGATTGGTGAAACGGATAGTAGTGGTACAACTGTACGTTTCTGGCCAAGTGAACTAACTTTTAGTCAAACCATTTTTAACGTTGAAATTTTAGCGCGTCGTTTACGTGAGCTTTCTTTCTTAAATGCGGGCGTCCGTATTGTTTTACGTGATGAGCGTATTAATCTTGAGCATGTATATGACTACGAAGGTGGTTTATCTGAGTTTGTAAAATACATTAACGAAGGTAAAACTCATCTCAATGAGATCTTCCATTTCACCGCAGATACCGAAAGTGGTATTGGTGTAGAAGTTGCATTGCAGTGGAATGAAAGCTATCAAGAAAATGTTCGCTGTTTCACAAACAACATTCCGCAAAAAGATGGTGGTACGCACTTAGCAGGTTTCCGTGCTGCTTTAACACGTGGCTTAAACCAGTATCTTGAAAATGAAAACATTCTCAAGAAAGAGAAAGTCAATGTGACTGGTGATGATGCGCGTGAAGGTTTAACGGCGATTATTTCAGTTAAAGTTCCTGATCCAAAATTCTCGTCTCAAACGAAAGAAAAATTGGTATCAAGTGAAGTAAAACCGGCGGTTGAGCAAGCAATGAACAAAGAGTTCTCTGCTTACTTATTAGAAAACCCACAAGCTGCAAAATCGATTGCTGGAAAGATTATTGACGCTGCACGTGCACGTGATGCTGCGCGTAAGGCACGTGAAATGACACGCCGTAAGAGTGCGTTAGATATCGCTGGTTTACCAGGTAAATTAGCTGACTGTCAGGAAAAAGACCCAGCACTTTCTGAATTATATCTTGTCGAGGGTGACTCTGCGGGTGGTAGTGCCAAGCAAGGTCGTAACCGTAAAATGCAGGCTATTTTACCTTTGAAAGGTAAGATCTTGAACGTTGAACGTGCTCGCTTTGACAAAATGATTTCGAGTCAGGAAGTAGGTACATTAATTACAGCACTTGGCTGTGGTATTGGCCGTGAAGAATATAACCCTGACAAGCTTCGTTATCATAAAATTATCATCATGACCGATGCCGACGTCGATGGTTCTCACATCCGTACATTGTTATTAACGTTCTTCTTCCGTCAAATGCCTGAGTTGGTTGAGCGTGGTCATATCTATATTGCACAGCCACCTTTGTATAAGCTGAAAAAAGGTAAGCAAGAGCAATACATCAAAGATAACGATGCATTAGAAACATACTTAATTTCAAATGCGATTGATGAGCTTGCTTTACATATTAGTGCTGAAGCGCCTGCGATTACAGGCGAAGCATTAGCAAAAGTGATTCAGGACTATCAAGTTTCACAAAAGAGCCTACAGCGTTTAACATTGCGTTATCCAGCGAGCTTGCTTGATGCATTACTTGAAATGGAAGCGTTTAAAGCTGACCAGAATCATGATCAAGCTTATGTACAACAATGGGCTGATCAAGTACGTGAAGCTATTCAACGACTACAGCCAAGTTTGCGTCCAGAAATTACACTGGAAACCTTTGAGCGTGAAAATGCTCAGGGTGAGAAAACTGCGCATTATTGGCCACGTGTGACAGTGTATGTTCATAACTTACCACATGCTTACTTACTTGATGCTGGCTTACTAAATTCAGCAGAATATGCTCGTTTATTGAAGAACTCGAAGAGTTGGTTCAAATTGATTGAAGACGGTGCATATTTACAGAAAGGTGATCGCCGTATTCAAGTGGCTAACTTCCATCAAGTATGGCAGCACATTTTGCAAGACTCACGTCGTGGAATGATGATTCAGCGCTATAAAGGTCTGGGCGAGATGAATGCTGAACAGCTTTGGGAAACCACAATGGACCCTGAAAACCGTAATATGTTACAGGTGACTATTGATGATGCAATCGAAGCAGATCGTATGTTCTCGTGCTTAATGGGTGATGACGTTGAACCACGTCGTGCTTTCATTGAAGAAAATGCATTGAATGCAGATATTGATGCTTAATTGATAGCTAGATTCTAAATCAGTCTAGGGAGAGAAGATGATGAGTCAAAAAATTTTAGCAAGTATGCTGATTTCATGTGCGGCTTTAGTGAGTCATTCTGCATTTTCAGCTGACTTGGAAGCCGACATGAAAACTTTAGCAAAGAGCACAAAAGCCTTCGCTGAAGCGAAAGATCTCAATAACGCAAAACAACAGCTTGTGATTATGCGTCAGGCAGCATTATCTTCAAAAAAATCTTTACCTCATAAGTTGGAGGGTTTACCGCCTGAAAATGTACAGGTAAAGCAATATCAAGCAGGTTTAGATCAGTTAGTTGCTGAGATTGATCGTGTTACAGTTTTGGTAAATAAGGGTCAATTAGACCAAGCAAAAACGGAAGCAATCAATTTAGTTAATATCCGTAATGAAAATCATAAGAAATTTAGATAACTTCATTTTTATCTAAATACAATAAAGGGAATGATTCAATCATTCCCTTTATTGTATTTGAAGGCACTAAATTTAAAAAAGATTAATTTTCTACTAAGTCTGTAACCTGAATGAGCGCATGGCCAAATAAATATCCTGCTGTTAAGAGAATACAAATCCACAAAATAGCTCCAGCGACATTATAGATTAAAAATTTTCCATAACTCATATTGCTAGAGCCCGCAGCTAATGGTGCGAAAGAACGTGCAAAAGGAATGAAACGTGCCAGAAGAATAGTTTTGCCGCCGTGTTGTAAGAAATAACGGTTGGTTTTATTTAAATACTCTTTCTTAATAAAACGTGATTTTGCTTCAAAAATTCTATTACCAAAATGACGACCGATAGAATAGTTCACAATATAGCCAAGCGTTGCAGCTACAGTCAGTAAAGTAATCATGTAACCTAGATGCATCATTTCAATCACTGAACACAAAGCACCAACGGTTAGAAGTAAACTGTCCCCAGGTAAAAAGAACATAAATACAAAAGCTGTTTCAGAAAAAATAATCAAAAAGAGGATGGCATAGACCCATGCGCCATACTCCTGAATTAAAATAGGTAAAAAATGTTCAAAATTAGTAATAAAATCAATAAAATTCATTCAGTTTGTCTGATCCCGAATTAAATACCTACTAAACAAGGGTAAAAACGAAGTTACAGAATTTAGTTAAATTATCTGTGTATGGCAACCCTTAAGATGTAGCTTAAGTTTTATATGTTATCAAATTTGAATCTATCTCAGAAATTTAACAGCTGAATGAAATATTATTCAAAGTCATTCACATTTTTATATAGTAGCGCAAATAAAGCTCTTATTTGAACTAAAAGCCTGTACTGCTATTTAAAAATACCAGTACAGGCAAGAACTTAGTTCTCGAAAGAGGCTTCCATTTCCTCAAGTTCCATCATGAGTTCTAAAAGTTGCTCTTCATATTGTTCAAGTTTAGCTTTGAGTTCAGTTTGTTCATTCATCAGCTTAAGCAAATCATCTTTACGTGCAGCCTCATATAATGAGCTGTCCGCTAAAGCTTCTTCAATCTTAGCAAGCTGTGGCTGTAGCTTTTCAATTTGAGATTCAACTTTTTCAATATTTTTACGAATCGGTCGAGTTTGTTCACGACGACGCGCGGCTTCTTTACGCTGTGCTTCTTTATCGATTTTAGCTGGGGCAGAAGTGGTAGAGGACGAGTTATTTTGTGCTACGGCAGTTTGAGCATTAATTTGTTGCTGACGGGCTTCACGTAGCCATTTAGCATAATCCTGTAAATCACCTTCAAACTCGGTACATTTACCGCCGTGTACTAAAAGAAGCTCATCACACACACTGGCAATAAGCTGACGTTCATGGGAAACCAGTACGACAGCACCTTCAAAATCTTGTAAAGCCATGCTCAGCGCATGTCGCATATCAAGATCTAAATGGTTCGTTGGTTCATCAAGAATTAAAACATTTGGACGCTGCCATACAATCAGTGCCAGAGCCAAACGAGCGCGCTCTCCACCAGAAAAGCTTTCACATGGTGTATCCATACGTTCACCACTGAAGCCGAAACTACCTAAGAAAGAGCGTAGGGTGGCTTCACTAATTTGTTTATCTGCTATACGGGCAAGCTGTAACATTGGGCTAGCGTGACCATCTAAAGCATCCATCTGGTGCTGCGCAAAGTAGCCAATGTTAAGCAGCTCGGAAGCTTTACGTTCACCTGCTAACAGTGGTAAATCACCCACCAAGCTCTTAATTAATGTTGATTTACCTGCGCCGTTCATACCGAGTAAACCAATACGTGAGTTTGGTGTAATTTGAAGTCTAATTTTTTCAGCGATTTGTTTGTCGCCATATCCTATGCTGGCATTGTCTAAGGTCAGCAACGGTGAACTCATTTTTGTCGGTTCACGGAAACTAAAAGTAAACGGCGTATCGACATGAGCTGGAGCGAGTTGTTGCATACGCTCAAGTTGTTTAATACGACTTTGTGCCTGACGAGCTTTAGTGGCTTTTGCTTTGAAACGGTCAATAAATTTTTGTAGGTGAGCACGTGTTTCTTGCTGCTTCTCAAAAGCTTGTTGTTGTTGTGCTAAACGTTCACTTCGAGTTGTTTCAAATGTTGAATAGTTACCCGTATAAAGCGTGAGTTCCTGATTCTCAATATGGAGAATATGATCTGTAATCGCATCTAAAAAGTCGCGGTCATGCGAAATGAGGATGAGGGTACCTTCATAGGCTTTAAGCCAGTCTTCTAACCACAAAATTGCATCTAAGTCTAAGTGGTTGGTTGGTTCGTCTAGTAATAATAAATCGGAACGGCTCATAAGGGTACGTGCCAAGTTTAAGCGCATACGCCATCCACCAGAGAAACTCTCAACGTTTAAACGCAATTGATTTTCTAGGAAACCTAAGCCCGCCATGAGCTGTGCAGCTTTAGATGGTGCTGAATAACCATGAATTTCATCAAAACGACCATGTAATTTAGCTAACTCAAAGTCACTTAGTTGATCTGGATGAGCAAGCTTATTTTGAATATCCCAAAACTCTTCATCACCTGAAAGAACAAAATCAATTGCTGGCATATCCAAAGCTTTTACTTCTTGTGCCATATGCGCAACAGTCCAGCCTGTAGGACGGGTAAGTGAACCTTCATCTGCGCTTAAACTTCCAAGTAACGCTGCAAATAAAGTTGATTTACCTGCTCCATTGACCCCAGTCAGACCAATCTTCCAACCTGGGTGTAATTGCATAGACGCTTTTTGAAATAGAACACGTCCACCGCGGCGTAAAGAAACTTGGTCAAATTGAATCATCTTGTTTTATCGAGGTGAGTTAGGGATGCTGTATTTTAAAGAGAACTGACCGTGAAGACAAAGTTTTAGCAGTTTTAGTTTATAAATGCTGGGATTGCATGGCTTAACCCATCTCTATTTAAGCTATTCGTCTGAAAATATCTAAATTTTTAACGAGATAGACCACTTTTTAAAAAATATGGCTAAAATAAAAACAATTTAAAACTTGGTTGATAAATGAACTCCTAATAAAACTAGACTAAGGAAAGTCAAATGAAAAAAGGATTGGGGATAATTGGTACAGTATTTTGCTGTGCTATGGGAACAGCACATGCTGGGCAAAATGTATGTGTATTCGATTTATTGGGAAAATCAGGTGAATCCTACAAAATGATGGAAGAGTGGGCGCTTGCAGCCAAAAGTTGGCAAGCTGACATTACTTTAATTCCATTTCAAGATGAAGCTTTGGTAGATCATAGACTGCGTGAGGGCAAATGTGACGCAGCTTATATGACCTCTATGCGAGCAAGAAATTATAATAAATTTGCAGGTTCGATTGATGCGATTGGTGGTGTGACCAGTAATGCAATTGCTCAAAAGGCGATTAGTTACGTTTTAGACCAACGTAATAAACATCGCATGGTAACTACACAAAATGGAACAAACTACGAGGTTGTGGGTATTGTCCAGATTGGTTTGGCTTATTTGTTTGTAAGAGATAAAAGCCTGAACTCAATTGAAAAAGTACGTGGTACTAAATTTGCTATTTTACAGTATGACGCAGCGCAAAAAATTATGGTTGAAAGTGTCGGTGCACATCCTATTCCATCGGAAATTACCGATTTTGTGAAAAAGTTTAATAGTGGCCAAGTCGAAGCAATTGCCGCACCTGCTTATGCTTATAAACCCTTAGAAATTGGTAAAGGCGTAGGAACGAATGGAGCGATGTTCACTTTTCCTGTTGTTAACGTTACAGGAGATTTAATAACAAGAAATGATAGATTTCCAGCCAACTTTGGAGTCAAGTCTCGTGAATGGTTTATTAAACAGTTACCGCAAAACTTCAATATGGTAAAACAGTTGGAAGCAGGAGTACCGCCTAGAATTAAATTAAATTTTTCAGCTGAGGATAAGCTGAAATACCAAAAAATATTGCGTGAAGGACGGCTCAAATTAACCAAGCAAGGTGTCTATGATGCGACCATGATGAGTGTGCTGAAGCGTGCACGTTGTACGATTGAACGGACTAATTTTGAATGTACGCTCAATGATGAGTAGTTTGTTTTTTAATCACAAAATCGCTACACATATTTCAAAGCTGAATATGGGTATGAAAATTGTGAATATAAAAAGTAACTTACGGAAAATTAGAGATTTTTACTTCTCATAAATAATTTAAATAGAACAAACAATGATCCAATCAGATAAAAATATTTGAGTAAAAGCTCTATTTTTTTCTAAAAAACATGATTAATATCTGTGTTTGAAAGGAAACTTCAAACAAAAAATCTATTCCGTGGAAGGATGAAGAAAATGAAAAAAATCGTACTTGCTATGGCTGCCGCTTCTGTTGTTGGTTTTTCTGCTTCAGCACAAGCAGCGAGTACCGTGTGTGTATTCGACCTCTTAGGAAAAGCAGGCGACTCATATAAAATGATGGAAGAATGGGCTCTAGCTGCAAAAGGCTGGGGTACTGAAATTAACTTAGTTCCTCGTCAGGACGAGGCTGTTGCAGATAATGATTTTAAAGCTGGTAAATGTGATGCTGTAGCAATGACTGCTATGCGTGCACGCCAATATAACAAATTCGCAGGATCAATCGACTCGCTTGGTGGTGTTCCTAACAACCAAATCGCACAGCGTGCTATTACCTATGTATTAGATGCACGTAATGCTGCAAAAATGACAACTAACCTTGGTGGTAAAAAATACGAAGTTGCTGGTATCTCTCCGCTAGGTTCAGCATTTATTTTCGTACGTGACAAAAACATCAACTCTGTTGAAAAAGCTGCGGGTAAAAAATTCGCCGTATTAGGCTATGACGATGCACAAAAAATTATGGTGCAGCGTGTAGGTGCTCAGGCAGTTCTTTCTGATATTTCAAACTTTGCTGCTAAATTTAACAATGGTCAGGTAGATATGGTAGGTGCGCCTGCTTATGCATACAAACCATTAGAACTAAACAAAGGTTTAGGTGCAAACGGTGTAATGTGGAACTTCCCAGTTTTACACGTAACTGCTGACCTTGTATTACGTGCAGATAAATTCCCAGCGGGCTTTGGTCAAAAATCTCGTGATTGGTTCGTAAAACAATTACCTAAAAACTTTGCAATGATTAACCGCCTAGAAGCACAGATTCCGGGTAAATACAAAATGAACCTAAGTGCTGAAGACAAACTTAAGTACCAAAAAATGTTACGTGATGGTCGTATGGACTTAACGAAACGTGGTATTTACGATGCGGGTATGATGTCTGTATTGAAAAAAGCACGTTGTTCTGTAGACAAAGCTAACTTTGAATGTTCAATGGCTGGTGAATAATTCATATTGATCTTAAAAGCCTAGACTGAGTTCTAGGCTTTTTTGCTTTATATAGGCTGTCAATTCAGCCATTGTGGATAGTTAGAAAGACGTTAAGCTAAATTAGATAAAAACTTCATAAGGAAACATGAAGGTATAAAAATGGATCAAGGACTTGAGTGATTAAAAATAATTGCTAATAGGTAGGTCAATCACTATCTATTTTTCATGGAAGTAAAATCATAAAAGCAAATTCGGTCTATAAAAATATTCCAACATGATTTTTATATGAAGCCTATCCGACTCATACCTGATCGGTATGAAATTTCTTGGTATCGAAAAACAAAAACTCCACAAGGAAAGGAACAACGAATATGCAATTTTCCAAAACGCTATTAGTTGCTATGGGACTTACCACAGTTTCTTTTGCAGTTCAGGCTAAACAAACGGTATGTGTTTTTGACTTCGTTGGAAAAAATGGCGACGTTTATGCACTCATGAAAGATTATCAACTTGCCGCTAAAAACTGGGGAGCTGATATCGAACTAAAAGTAAACCAGAATGAAGCAGTGATTGCTGAAGATTTTAAAGCGGGTAAATGTGACGGCATTAGCGTATCAGGTATGCGCGGGCGTCAATTCAACTCATTTACAGGATCATTAGATGCTATTGGTGCGATTCCTGACCTCAAGCTTGCTGTAAAAATAATGCAAGGTTTAGCGAGTCCTACTTTTAGTAAATATATGGTTAATGGCCGCTACGAGGTTGTTGGTGTTATTCCCGTAGGAGATGCTTATCTTTTAGTAAACGACCGCAGCATTAATACAGTAGCGAAAGCTGCAGGTAAAAAAATTGCTGTACTAGATTACGATGAAGCGCAAAAGATTATGGTTCAGCAGGTAGGAGCACAGGCTGTGAGTGCAGATGTGACTAACTTTGGCGCTAAATTTAATAACCATCAGGTCGATATTATTGGTGCACCAGCAGCAGCGTTTAAACCTTTAGAGCTACAAAAAGGCTTAGGTACGAAAGGAGCAATCGTTAACTATCCAATCTTACAGGTAACTGGAAATATTATTATCCGTCCAGATAAATTCCCAGCTGGATTTGGTCAGAAATCTAGAGAATGGGTGGCAGGTCAGCTGCCTCGTGCCTTTACTATTTTAGGAAAAATGAAAGCAGATATTCCACAAAAATACTGGATGGATGTTCCTGCTGCCGATAAACCGGGCTATCAGAAGCTTATGCGTGAATCACGAATTAATCTTACAAAGCGTGGTGTTTATGATAAACGGATGATGAAACTATTATGGCAATTCCGTTGTAAACAAGATGCGAAAAACTTCGAATGCGGCTTACAAGATGAGAATTACAAATAATCTTGATAAAAATACTCAAGATTCGCTTTAAACTTCGAAGACAGACCCTATATTGATTATGCTATACTCAATATAGGGTCTTTTTTATTTTGAAAGGCACAGCAAAATCCGAGGAACCATCATCATGAATGCCCAAGCTCTAGTTTTGACAGATAATGCTGCCAATAAGGTACGCCAACTCCGTGATAGTGAAGGGAATGACGATCTCATGTTACGTGTATATGTAACAGGTGGTGGATGTTCAGGGTTTTCGTATGGCTTCAATTTTGCTGAAAGCGTAAATGAAGATGACGCAGAATTCGTAAATGGCGATGTAAAAATGCTGGTTGACTCACTTAGCTACCAATACCTTATTGGTTCAGTAGTTGACTATGTAGAAGGTCTTGAAGGTTCGCGTTTTATCGTACAAAACCCGAATGCAACAACAACATGTGGTTGTGGCTCTTCATTCTCGATTTAAAAGAATTTTAAAATTTAAAAAAACCTCTCTATTTTGAGAGGTTTTTTATTGCCTATATCCTTACTCTTCACGCACAGATTCTAAAAAATATTGTACGAGTTCTGGTGCATTTTGATATGGAATCCAATGCGATGCATCCATAAAAACTGCGTCATAACTATTTTTAAAATAATGTGAGTTTAGCTCCGCACTTTTTTCTGTAACGGCAATATCATGCTTACCCCAAATAAACAACGTTGGAACATCTATGGCTTTAAGTGGATTCCGAGTTTTATCCCAGAAAAATCCTCGATACCAATTTAACGCCGTGGTTAATCTATTTTCTTTTATAAATTCAGTTTCGAATATTTCAATTTGTTGTTCAGTCATGCCTGATGACTTTAGAAACTTACGGCCTAATTTCGGTATCTTTTTAAATAAAAGTTCGGGCAGAATCGGTAGCTGAAAAATTGCAAAATAATAAGATTTAAAAAGTTGTCTACTGCTTAAACAAGCTTTTAAAAATGCGGCTTGATGAGGTACAGAAACTAAAGTGAGATGTTGAATATATTGTGGATACTTCATGGCTACACTAGACGCAATTACAGAACCCCAGTCGTGCCCAATTAAATAAACTGGTTGACCAATCTGCTTAATAAAGCTTGCCACATCTTCTACAAGTTCACTCAGAGAATACTGAAATCGGCTTTGAGGCCTAGCATTTAAGCTATAACCACGTTGATGAATCGCAAGCGTTCTAAATCCATGCTGATGCAATAGTTCAGAAGTTTGCTCCCAACTATGGGCAGTTTCTGGAAAACCATGCAATAAAACAACGAGCGGACCATCTAGAGGGCCTGAATCAATCACATCGAATGTCCAAGCCCCACGAGTGTATTGATGAATACGGTTGGTCAAATCCATAACAACATGCCTTAAATTATTTTTGTCGGCATTTATCATGAGTTTTTATGTCCATTTACATAACAGCATTTCGGGTCAGTAAATGTGCTATGAGGTCGAATCTGACCAATCAAATCAATTAATAGTTTTATACCGCCGTGATCGTACCTAGAATTCTAAAATTAGAAGCACCTGTTACCGCTGGCAAATTACCACTTAAACCATTTACAAAACGCATAGCTAACCATGCAAATGCGGTAGCCTCCACCCAAGTAGGGGAGAGCCCTAAAACATCTGTAGGTTGAACAGACCAATTATGTTTACGTAAACGCCAACGTAATTGCTCTAACAAATAAGAGTTATAAGCACCACCACCACATACATATACTTCACCTGTTTCCATCTCAGAGCGATAAATCGCTTTTTGAATGGCACGCACAGTAAGCTTTAATAAAGTGGCTTGGATATTTTCAGGTGTATCTTCTAACTCATCATAAGTTAAATCATTTCGCCAATCGATTAACTGATCATCTAACCAGTCAATATTGAAGTCTTCACGTCCTGTGCTCTTAGGTGGTTCTTTAGAAAAATACTCATGTGCATGAAGACGGTCGAGTAAAGAACGAATAGGATGACCATAAGCGGCCCAATCGCCATTTTCATCATATGGATGACCCGTATGGCGATGACACCATGCATCCATCAAAATATTCGCAGGTCCCGTATCAAAACCAAATACGCCGTCAGGATTATTGGCAGGCAACATACTTACATTGGCAATGCCACCTAAATTCAAAATCACACGATGAATGCTTGGATGTTGAAATAATGCCTGATGAAAAGCTGGTACTAATGGCGCACCTTGACCACCTGCTGCCATATCTCTACGACGGAAATCTGAAACAACTGGAATCTGAGTAATTTCAGTAATGATGTTTGGATCGCCAATTTGTAACGTAAAGCCATGCTCTGGACGATGACGAATAGTTTGCCCATGTGAACCAATCGCTTTAATCTGACTACGGTCTAATTGGTGCTTTTCAATTAAGCTATTAATCCCGTGACCAATCATTTTGGCTAGAGCAACATCAGCTTTACCCATACGGTCAATTTCATTGTCATCGGGTAAAGTTAATGCCATAAGCTCATCACGTAACTCGGGTTCGAATGGAACTGTAAGAGTGGCATGAAGCTGTAGTGGCTCAAATGAAGCCGCAACAATATCTACACCATCCATACTAGTGCCAGTCATTACGCCGATATAGATTGCGCTCATATGCAACTTCCCCTGCAAGACGCTGAAAAAATGTTAGTATATCGCACAAATTGAATAACTGATGTGTTTAGGTTTTGTGATGTCAAATTTCTTGCCCGCCGAAGAACAGCTTGCCCTCATCCAACGAGGCACGCACGAAATTATTTCAGAAGAAGATTTACTGAAAAAGCTTAAAGAGAATCGTCCTCTTAAAATTAAAGCTGGTTTTGACCCTACAGCACCAGATTTACATTTAGGACATACGGTTCTTATTAATAAACTAAAAACGTTCCAAGACTTGGGCCATGAAGTTACCTTCTTAATTGGTGACTATACAGCGATGATCGGTGACCCAACTGGTAAAAGTGCAACTCGTCCGCCGTTGTCACGTGAACAAGTAGAAGCTAACGCTAAAACTTATCAAGAACAAGTTTTCAAGATATTAGACCCAAATAAAACAAAGGTACGTTTTAACTCAGAATGGTTTAATCAAAAGTCTGCTGCTGACCTTATTCAATTAGCAAGCCAGCAAACTGTATCTCGTATGTTAGAACGTGATGACTTTACTAAGCGTTATAGCAACCATCAGCCGATTGCAATTCATGAGTTTTTATATCCTCTAGTTCAAGGTTATGACTCAATTGCACTTGAAGCTGACGTTGAGTTAGGCGGAACAGACCAGACCTTTAACTTACTTATGGGTCGTACCTTACAAAGCCGTTATGGCCAAGAATCACAAGTATGTATCACTGTGCCGATTCTAGAAGGTTTAGATGGCGTAAATAAAATGTCTAAATCTTTAGGTAACTATATTGGTGTATTTGATACACCAGGGGCAATGTACCAGAAAGTTTTATCAATGCCAGACTCTTTAATCGAACGCTATTTCGATTTATTAAGCTTCAAA
This sequence comes from Acinetobacter seifertii, assembly GCF_016064815.1. NCBI lineage: Bacteria > Pseudomonadati > Pseudomonadota > Gammaproteobacteria > Moraxellales > Moraxellaceae > Acinetobacter > Acinetobacter seifertii. Next base: position 16,913 of record NZ_CP065820.1, read on the forward strand.
TCTCTTGATGAAATCAAAGCTTTATTAGATGAAATTGCTGCTGGTCGTAATCCGCAGGAAGTAAAACGTATCCTTGCGCTTGAGCTAGTTGAACGCTTCCATGATGCAGAAGCTGCTGCTAATGCCCATAAGAGTGCTGGTAACCGTATTACAGAAGGTGAAGTACCTGAAGACACACCAGAAGTGACTATTTCACTTGGTGAGTTTGGAGGAGAAATCTTTATTGCTACGATTTTACGTGTAGCTGGATTAAATCCGAATGCTGCGGCTGCAAAAGATGCCGTAGCTCGTGGTGCAGTAAAAGTTGACTGGAATGCTGTTGATGCTGGTTTCTCTGTAAAAGAAAACGGTACTTTCATTATTCAGTCAGGTAAAAAAGCAATTGCACGTGTAACGTTTACTGACTAAGAATGTTCTGTAGTGATAAAAAGCAGGAGTAATCCTGCTTTTTTTATTTAAGAATCAAAAAAACAATTCAACGTTCCACGTGGAACTTACTAAACATAATTAATAATAAAAGAAGTAATTTAAAAACAAGAAGAAATATAGAGTATTTACTCTATTCTTTCTTTGGAATCTTTGGAATCTTTGGAATCTTTGGAATCTTTGGAATCTTTGGAATCTTTGGAATCTTTGGAATCTTTGGAATCTTTGGAATCTTTGGAATCTTTGGAATCTTTGGAATCTTTGGAATCTTTGGAACCGAAAATGCTATATATGTCTATGAGCTCTATAAAAAGACATCAAAAATCTAAGGTAAACTGTATTTTTCCAAAATAGAAATTAATAAAAGTGGTGAAAATGCCTAAAAAAAAGCCATATATATCACTTTTTTCGCAAAATAGCAGAAAAAAACGGCACTCAATAGAAAAAGGCTGAAATACCCCTTGCAACTGGTTCTTAATCCTCTATAATGCACATCCATCGGCGGTGATGCAGATAGAAACTTGTTGAAAAACAGTTACTTGTGATTAAGTTGGTTGCTTTAAGTGATGAATTTGATGATAAGTTGGTTTGGAAAATAAGTTTTAAAAAATATCAAAATTACCTGTTGACTTTTAAGAGATTAAGAGTAATATAGCCGACCTAGCTTGCTGGTGACGAACCAGGAAGAAGATCATTAAGAGAATTGAAGAACAACTTGTGTGGATTTTTACTGATTGATTAATCGAAATAATTTTCATTGATTGATTGGTTTAAATTACTCGAAGTTTATTTGAGCGAAATTTAAGTCAGTAATTGATGAGCCAGAATTGGCACCTTGTCTTTAAATAAGGTGCAAAATGATTTTAACTGAAGAGTTTGATCATGGCTCAGATTGAACGCTGGCGGCAGGCTTAACACATGCAAGTCGAGCGGAGAGAGGTAGCTTGCTACTGATCTTAGCGGCGGACGGGTGAGTAATGCTTAGGAATCTGCCTATTAGTGGGGGACAACATCTCGAAAGGGATGCTAATACCGCATACGTCCTACGGGAGAAAGCAGGGGATCTTCGGACCTTGCGCTAATAGATGAGCCTAAGTCGGATTAGCTAGTTGGTGGGGTAAAGGCCTACCAAGGCGACGATCTGTAGCGGGTCTGAGAGGATGATCCGCCACACTGGGACTGAGACACGGCCCAGACTCCTACGGGAGGCAGCAGTGGGGAATATTGGACAATGGGGGGAACCCTGATCCAGCCATGCCGCGTGTGTGAAGAAGGCCTTATGGTTGTAAAGCACTTTAAGCGAGGAGGAGGCTACTTTAGTTAATACCTAGAGATAGTGGACGTTACTCGCAGAATAAGCACCGGCTAACTCTGTGCCAGCAGCCGCGGTAATACAGAGGGTGCAAGCGTTAATCGGATTTACTGGGCGTAAAGCGCGCGTAGGCGGCTAATTAAGTCAAATGTGAAATCCCCGAGCTTAACTTGGGAATTGCATTCGATACTGGTTAGCTAGAGTGTGGGAGAGGATGGTAGAATTCCAGGTGTAGCGGTGAAATGCGTAGAGATCTGGAGGAATACCGATGGCGAAGGCAGCCATCTGGCCTAACACTGACGCTGAGGTGCGAAAGCATGGGGAGCAAACAGGATTAGATACCCTGGTAGTCCATGCCGTAAACGATGTCTACTAGCCGTTGGGGCCTTTGAGGCTTTAGTGGCGCAGCTAACGCGATAAGTAGACCGCCTGGGGAGTACGGTCGCAAGACTAAAACTCAAATGAATTGACGGGGGCCCGCACAAGCGGTGGAGCATGTGGTTTAATTCGATGCAACGCGAAGAACCTTACCTGGCCTTGACATAGTAAGAACTTTCCAGAGATGGATTGGTGCCTTCGGGAACTTACATACAGGTGCTGCATGGCTGTCGTCAGCTCGTGTCGTGAGATGTTGGGTTAAGTCCCGCAACGAGCGCAACCCTTTTCCTTATTTGCCAGCGAGTAATGTCGGGAACTTTAAGGATACTGCCAGTGACAAACTGGAGGAAGGCGGGGACGACGTCAAGTCATCATGGCCCTTACGGCCAGGGCTACACACGTGCTACAATGGTCGGTACAAAGGGTTGCTACACAGCGATGTGATGCTAATCTCAAAAAGCCGATCGTAGTCCGGATTGGAGTCTGCAACTCGACTCCATGAAGTCGGAATCGCTAGTAATCGCGGATCAGAATGCCGCGGTGAATACGTTCCCGGGCCTTGTACACACCGCCCGTCACACCATGGGAGTTTGTTGCACCAGAAGTAGCTAGCCTAACTGCAAAGAGGGCGGTTACCACGGTGTGGCCGATGACTGGGGTGAAGTCGTAACAAGGTAGCCGTAGGGGAACCTGCGGCTGGATCACCTCCTTAACGAAAGATTGACGATTGGTAAGAATCCACAACAAGTTGTTCTTCATAGATGTATCTGAGGGTCTGTAGCTCAGTTGGTTAGAGCACACGCTTGATAAGCGTGGGGTCACAAGTTCAAGTCTTGTCAGACCCACCATGACTTTGACTGGTTGAAGTTATAGATAAAAGATACATAACTGATGATGTAAGCTGGGGACTTAGCTTAGTTGGTAGAGCGCCTGCTTTGCACGCAGGAGGTCAGGAGTTCGACTCTCCTAGTCTCCACCAGAACTTAAGAGAAGTTCGGATTACAGAAATTAGTAAATAGAGATTTCGGTCTTAGTTTATTAACTTCTGTGATTTAAGTATCACGGTATTAAGCATGACCTGACGAAGGCGTGTTTATTCATTAACAGATTGGCAAAATTGAGTCTGAAATAAATTGTTCACTCAAGAGTTTAGATTAAGCAATTAATCTGAATGAATTGAGAACTAGCAAATTAACTGAATCAAGCGTTTTGGTATATGAATTTAGATTGAAGCTGTACAGTGTTTAAGTGCACAGTACTCTAAACTGAAATGTTGAAGTTACTAACTTGTAGGTAACATCGACTGTTTGGGGTTGTATAGTCAAGTAATTAAGTGCATGTGGTGGATGCCTTGGCAGTCAGAGGCGATGAAAGACGTGATAGCCTGCGAAAAGCTCCGGGGAGGCGGCAAATATCCTGTGATCCGGAGATTTCTGAATGGGGGAACCCACCTACTTTAAGGTAGGTATTGCAACATGAATACATAGTGTTGCAAAGCGAACGAGGGGAAGTGAAACATCTCAGTACCCTTAGGAAAAGAAATCAATTGAGATTCCCTCAGTAGCGGCGAGCGAACGGGGATCAGCCCATTAAGTTATGTGTGTTTTAGTGGAACGCTCTGGGAAGTGCGAACGTAGAGGGTGATATTCCCGTACACGAAAGGGCACACATAATGATGACGAGTAGGGCGAGGCACGTGAAACCTTGTCTGAATATGGGGGGACCATCCTCCAAGGCTAAATACTCCTGACTGACCGATAGTGAACCAGTACCGTGAGGGAAAGGCGAAAAGAACCCCTGTGAGGGGAGTGAAATAGATCCTGAAACCGCATGCATACAAGCAGTGGGAGCCGACTTGTTCGGTGACTGCGTACCTTTTGTATAATGGGTCAGCGACTTATATTCAGTAGCGAGGTTAACCGTATAGGGGAGCCGTAGAGAAATCGAGTCTTAATAGGGCGTTTAGTTGCTGGGTATAGACCCGAAACCAGGCGATCTATCCATGAGCAGGTTGAAGGTTGGGTAACACTAACTGGAGGACCGAACCCACTGTCGTTGAAAAGCCAGGGGATGACTTGTGGATAGGGGTGAAAGGCTAATCAAGCCTGGTGATAGCTGGTTCTCCCCGAAAGCTATTTAGGTAGCGCCTCGGACGAATACCATAGGGGGTAGAGCACTGTTTCGGCTAGGGGGTCATCCCGACTTACCAAACCGATGCAAACTCCGAATACCTATGAGTACTATCCGGGAGACAGACTGCGGGTGCTAACGTCCGTAGTCAAGAGGAAAACAATCCAGACCGCCAGCTAAGGCCCCAAAATCATAGTTAAGTGGGAAACGATGTGGGAAGGCATAGACAGCTAGGAGGTTGGCTTAGAAGCAGCCACCCTTTAAAGAAAGCGTAATAGCTCACTAGTCGAGTCGGCCTGCGCGGAAGATGTAACGGGGCTAAAACTATGTGCCGAAGCTGCGGATTTGACATTAGTCAAGTGGTAGGGGAGCGTTCTGTAAGCCGATGAAGGTGTATTGAGAAGTATGCTGGAGGTATCAGAAGTGCGAATGCTGACGTGAGTAACGACAAAACGGGTGAAAAACCCGTTCGCCGAAAGACCAAGGGTTCCAGTCCAACGTTAATCGGGGCTGGGTGAGTCGACCCCTAAGGCGAGGCCGAAAGGCGTAGTCGATGGGAAATTGGTTAATATTCCAATACTTCTGTGTAATGCGATGAGAGGACGGAGAAGGTTAAGTCAGCCTGGCGTTGGTTGTCCAGGTGGAAGGATGTAGGTATGTATCTTAGGCAAATCCGGGGTACTCTATACTGAGATCCGATAGCAAGCTGTACTTGTACAGTGAAGTGGCTGATACCATGCTTCCAGGAAAAGTCTCTAAGCTTCAGTTACACAGGAATCGTACCCGAAACCGACACAGGTGGTCAGGTCGAGTAGACCAAGGCGCTTGAGAGAACTCTGCTGAAGGAACTAGGCAAAATGGTACCGTAACTTCGGGAGAAGGTACGCTGTTGTTGGTGATGGAACTTGCTTCCTGAGCTGATGACAGCCGCAGAAACCAGGCCGCTGCAACTGTTTATTAAAAACATAGCACTCTGCAAACACGAAAGTGGACGTATAGGGTGTGATGCCTGCCCGGTGCTGGAAGGTTAATTGATGGGGTTAGCGTAAGCGAAGCTCTTGATCGAAGCCCCAGTAAACGGCGGCCGTAACTATAACGGTCCTAAGGTAGCGAAATTCCTTGTCGGGTAAGTTCCGACCTGCACGAATGGCATAATGATGGCGGCGCTGTCTCCAGCAGAGGCTCAGTGAAATCGAAATCGCTGTGAAGATGCAGTGTACCCGCGGCTAGACGGAAAGACCCCGTGAACCTTTACTGCAGCTTGACACTGAACTTTGACCTTACTTGTGTAGGATAGGTGGGAGGCTTTGAAGTTGGAACGCTAGTTCCAATGGAGCCGTCCTTGAAATACCACCCTGGTAATGTTGAGGTTCTAACTCTGTCCCGTTATCCGGGACGAGGACCGTGTCTGGTGGGTAGTTTGACTGGGGCGGTCTCCTCCTAAAGAGTAACGGAGGAGTACGAAGGTGCGCTCAGCGTGGTCGGAAATCACGCGTAGAGTATAAAGGCAAAAGCGCGCTTAACTGCGAGACCCACAAGTCGAGCAGGTACGAAAGTAGGTCTTAGTGATCCGGTGGTTCTGTATGGAAGGGCCATCGCTCAACGGATAAAAGGTACTCTGGGGATAACAGGCTGATACCGCCCAAGAGTTCATATCGACGGCGGTGTTTGGCACCTCGATGTCGGCTCATCTCATCCTGGGGCTGAAGCAGGTCCCAAGGGTATGGCTGTTCGCCATTTAAAGAGGTACGCGAGCTGGGTTTAGAACGTCGTGAGACAGTTCGGTCCCTATCTACCGTGGGCGCTGGAAATTTGAGAGGATCTGCTCCTAGTACGAGAGGACCAGAGTGGACGAACCTCTGGTGTACCGGTTGTGACGCCAGTCGCATCGCCGGGTAGCTATGTTCGGAAGGGATAACCGCTGAAAGCATCTAAGCGGGAAGCCTACCTCAAGATAAGATTTCCCTAGGAATTTATTCCTCTAAAGAGCCGTTCGAGACTAGGACGTTGATAGGTTGGATGTGGAAGCATAGTGATATGTGAAGCTGACCAATACTAATTGCTCGTGAGGCTTGACTATACAACACCCAAGCAGTTGTATATAAAGCATCAATCGATTCATAAATCGACAAACAAACTTGATTTAGTTATTCCTCTAGATAAAATGAACAACTAAAGTCAGATTCAATCAGCCCAATCTGTAAAGATTTGGAAAACGCTTCGGCAATCAATAAGACCAAAGCAAGTATCCATAAACAGTTGTGCTGGCGACCATAGCAAGAGTGAACCACCTGATCCCTTCCCGAACTCAGAAGTGAAACCTCTTAGCGCTGATGGTAGTGTGGGGTTACCCATGTGAGAGTAAGTCATCGCCAGCTCATTATTCCAAACACCCCGGTCTCGAAAGAAACCGGGGTGTTGCTTTATGCGTGGAATAAATATAAAACTCTGAATAAAGTAGACAATAAAAGCAGATATATTAATTCTAAGAAAGAGTTCTGTTATAAATAATAAGAAAATTAATCTTTTAAGTAAGCATAATAAGGGAAGTGAATCGATGATAATTTATGGTGATGTAGGTTCTGGTAACTGTTATAAAATTAAATTATTACTTTCCTTATTAAAAATTAATCATACATGGATCCATGTTGATATTTTAAACAAAGAAACTCAAACAGATGATTTTTTGTCGTTAAATCCGAATGGAAAAATACCTGTATTAGTGCTGGATGATGGTCGTGTTTTGAGTGAATCCAATGCTATTTTAGGTTATGTGGCTGAAGGAACAAAATTTATTCCTACAGATCCTTTTATTAAAGCAAAAATGTACCAATGGATGTTCTTTGAGCAATATAGCCATGAACCGTTTATTGCAGTTGCTCGTTTTATTAATAAATATTTAGGTTTACCACCAGAAAGAATAGATGAATATCATAATTTACAACCAAAAGGGCATAAAGCGTTATCAATTATAGATAAAGCTTTAGTAGAGTATGATTATCTTGTTGGAAATCAATTAACCATTGCGGATATCGCCTTATATGCATATACACATGTCGCTGACGAAGGCGGCTTTGATTTAAAGTTATATCCAAATATTCGAGCATGGTGTCAAAGAATTCGAGAACATTTAGGTTATGTAGATATGATTTAAATAAAAAAGAACTCATATAGAGTTCTTTTTTATATCTGAAAGTCTGATTTAAAAATGTGCTTCTAAACCTACATAAGGACCTTTAAACTCAAATTTTAGGTCATTATTATCATAATCATCTAAGTCAATATTGAGTACGCGGTAGCCAGCTTTCAAGCCTAAATCAACTGCTAAATTATCGATGAATTTATACTTTACCTCTGCTAATGCATCAGTAATTTTTGCATCATTAAAGTTTGTATAGGTTGCTTCGCCTTTAGCACTTAAACCTGTGAATGGAAGTTTTACTTCGCCTGACAAATAAGCGATAGGATATGTTTTATCAATATCCACACGTTTGCCAGTATAAGCAGTGATATCACCATTTAATATAGTTGCCCCAAGACCAGCATCTACACTCACAATATTATCGAGTAACTCGTAGTAAAGAATAAAATCGCTATGATCTAAATTAATTTTATAGTTAACTTGGCCTAAGGTTTCTGACTTAGTCTCGGTATCTAGATTTACATAGCGAATTTTTGCATTTGGAATAAATGGAATTGGGTGCTCAAAAGCTAATGATAGTTGAGCACTACTTTTTCGATCTAAATCTTGGTCATCTGGTAATTGTGAAGACATGTTTGCTTTACCATCGTAAAACCAGTAACTCACGTCTCCTTTAACCCCTATAAAATCCGCTTGAGCAAATCCGCTAAGACTCATCCCGAGTGCTAGAAAAGACATTTTTAATATCTTCATCATCATATCCTAAGTAAAAGAAATCTTTGAGGGCATGATATAGATATCTGGGTAGTTATGCATTGATGAAAAATAGTGTATAAAAAGCTAATAAAGTTTTAATTTTTTAAAATATTATATGTTTTTGATTTTTATATAAAAATATGTATTTTGTTGTGGAAATTATTTTATAGAACTTAGTATAAATTTTGTGAAAACAGAAAATGATGTTTTGCTCATTATTATGAGAAAAATTAGTTGATATATCCACTTTGTGAAATCTAAAAGAATTTAAATGGTAGAAAATATCATTGTATATAGCAGCACAATAATATGCTTTAAAATACTAATATCAGTTAAAAAATGATCAGACTAAATCAAAATTTCTAAAAAAACGTAAAATTTCAGATGGAAATTACAGTAAAAAGAAATAAAAACAGGTATTGTTCAGCTATATAGGGGCAAAAAATGGACAAAAATCTTTAAGGAAGAATTTTCTATTTTTGCTTGTTTGTTTAGGGAAGAAAAATACTCAAAAGGTTCATTTTATTTTCTACAAACACAAAAGTATTTTTTGGTTCTTTTTTTGCATGCGGAATAACAATCAACAATAGCAGTAAAAATAAGTAATCTCTTAACATTAGGTGTTCTATGACAGATTCTCGTGAAAACTGGACGTCACGATCTGGTTTTATTATTGCAGCCGTTGGTTCGGCTGTAGGCTTAGGTAATATTTGGCGCTTTCCATACGTTGCATATGAAAATGGTGGTGGTGCGTTTCTTATTCCTTACTTACTTGCACTCATTACTGCTGGTTTACCGTTACTATTTTTAGATTATGCGGTAGGTCATCGTAGTACAGGTTCACCTCCTAAAGCCTATAGAGCTTTGTTTAAGGGTGGAGAAACTTTAGGATGGTGGCAGGTTTGTGTTTGTATCATCATCGGTTTGTACTACGCAAGTGTACTGACTTGGGCTGGCAGTTATATTTATTTCTCTATTGGTCAAATGTGGGGAAGTGACCCAGAAGGCTTCTTCTTCAATACTTACTTACAGACCTCAAAAGCAACAGGCTTTGATTTGCAGTTTGTAAGTCATCTATTTTGGCCAATTGTAGGAATTTGGGCGCTGACTTTAATCATTTTATATGGTGGAGTGAAAAAAGGTGTTGAATTATCGAATAAGATTTTCATGCCTTTATTATTTGTTTTATTTACTATTTTAGTGATTCAGTCATTGCGTTTACCTGGTGCGGCACAAGGTTTAAATGCATTCTTTACTCCAAACTGGTCTGCCATGATGGACTATAAAGTTTGGTTAGCTGCTTACGGTCATACCTTCTTTTCACTTTCTGTTGGTTTCGGGATCATGGTGACCTATGCATCTTATTTAAAACCAAAAACCAATTTAACAGGTTCTGGTCTTATTGTTGGTTTCGCCAATGCATCGACAGAGATTTTAGCGGGTATTGGTATTTTTGCTGCGCTTGGTTTTATGGCGCATGCGGCAGGTACTGAAGTTAAAGATGTTGTGAGTGGTGGTATTGGACTCGCATTTATTGCTTTCCCTAAAATTATTTCAAGTTTAGGTTCTGGTGCTGACCTATTTGGTCTTTTGTTCTTCTCTTCATTATTTGTAGCTGGTATTTCTTCAATGGTTAGTATTTTGGAAGTGCCGATTGCAGCGATGCAAGATAAGTTAAAGTGGGGACGTAAGAAAGCTGTAACCATTATTGGTGGTGGTAGTGCGCTTGTATCAATTATTTTATTCTCAAGTGTAAATGCAATTAAGCTTGTTGATATTGTCGATCACTTTATTAATAACATTGGGATTATTGGTGGTGCATTGATCTCAATTATTAGTGTAGCTTGGTTTAAACGTTCAGCACTTAAAGAGCTTCGTGACCATGTAAACCGAATTTCAACCATTCAATTAGGTAAAGGTTGGGACTTCACTTTAACAGTTATCACCTCTTTGATCTTATTAACAACACTTTCTATGACTGTTTTTAATTTGATCAAAAATGGCTATGATACTTATAGTATGAGCTTACAAGGTATATTCGGCTGGGGCAGTGTAATTTTCTGTGCAGTCGTTGCTATCGTGTTAAGCAAAATGAAAGATCGCTAGGAGGATAAAGGAATGAATACTTCGGCAATCGTGATGATGATCATTTCAATGGTGTTTGTGTGGGGTGGGCTGGCTTTATCCATCTTACATTTATCTAAGCATCCTGAAGAGTTAGATGAAGTTTTAGAAGAAGTAAAAGACCAGCACACACTTTGATATTGGTCTAGAAAAAAAGCAGGCTTTTAAGCCTGCTTTTTTTATGCGATTTTTTGGATTTTACAATAATAAAATCCATCACCAGATTGAGCTTGTGGCAACAATTGTTTGCCATGAGTTTGTTCAACTCCCCAAGCTGCTTCGATTTTCACTTCTTTTGCATCGGTATGTTCTGCAAAGAAGTCGATCATCTGTTGTTCATTTTCAGCTTTTAAAATTGAACAAGTGATGTAGAGCAATGTGCCACCAACTTTAAGTTGTTGCCACATGTGTTCCAAAATCTGCTTTTGTAGCTCAATGGTTTGCGCTATATCGGTAGATTGACGTAATAGGCGTATGTCAGGGTGACGTCGAATGACACCTGTCGCAGAACAAGGTGCATCAAGCACGATACAATCTACTGGTTCAGTCGGAGTCCACTCGGTTGCATCGGCAGCCAGAATTTCAGTATGGCTTTGATCTAGTGCTAGTCGGTTTAAGTTTTCAGTCACGCGGACTAAACGACTCGCGTCCTGATCAATCGCGATTAACTGTGCTGGTTTAAATTTTTCTAGCAAGTGAGCTGTTTTACCACCCGGAGCAGCACAAGCATCAATCACTGTTTTATTGTTTAAATCAGGCAATAGAGTTGCACATAGCTGTGCATGTTCATCTTGTACAGAAAACCATCCATCTTCAAAACCAGGCAGCTGGGTAATTTGTACAGATTGCTCAAGAACAATACCTGCTTCAGATAGAGCACATGCACGTACCTGAATATCTAGACTTTGTAGTTTTGCTAAATAAGCATCTCGACCAATGTGTCGCTGGTTCACTCGTAAAGTTAAAGGTGCAACTTGTTTTAATGATTGGCAGAGTGCTTCGGTTTGTTCACCCCAATCTTTTTTTAGTCGCTTAAAGAGCCAACTTGGTAAGCCATGCGCTTGCTGTAAACCTTGCTGAAAATCATCAGTTTCACGAGTAGCTCGGCGTAAAATAGCATTTACAATGCCACTGAGTGCAGGGAATCCAAGTTGTTTGGTCGCATCTACTGTTTCCGAAATGGCAGCATGTGCTGCAATACGCGTACATAAAACTTGATAAAGACCAACGTATAGGCAGGTTTCTACTGTCTCATTATTTAAAGGCTTACTGAGTAGAGGTAAGCTAATTGATTTAAGGGCAAACCATTGACGCAATGTACCTAATACAAGCTCATGGAATAAAGCACGGTCACGCTCTGCCACTTGATTGAGCTGTGTATTTAAAATACTAGCAAGTGATTGCCCTTGCTGAACTTTTAATAACGTCTGGACGACTTGAGCACGTAGGTTAAAACGTGATGAATTTGAATTAACCTGACTCATGGCAAAATCTGTCCTACGTGAAGTTTTTGAGTTTGTGCAATTTGCTGAGCATTTAATGCTTTACCACCCGGCCACTGTACACTCGTCAAACAAACAAATGTATTTTCACCGCAAGCAACATGCACGCCTTGTTTATCAATTGCAATAATTTCACCAGCTTGGGCATCTGCTTTGCTTTGACTAGAAACTGTTGAGTTCCAGACACGCAGTGCATTGTTTTCATCAAGCTGAACAAAAGCGACTGGCCAAGGGTTAAATGCACGGATATTTCGGTCAATTTGAACAGCATCTATTGACCAATCAATACGAGCTTCTGACTTTACGAGTTTATGAGCGTAGACCGTTAAGCTTTCGTCTTGGACTTCGCGTTCTGCCAAATATTTTTGTAGTGTTTCTTCTGACTCAAGTACCGCACAAATTGCTGTTGCACCTTGATCTGCAAGTTTGTCATGCAAAGTCGCAGAAGTATCTTCGGCAGTGATTGGGCAATAGGTTTTATACATCATATCGCCTGTATCTAAACCAGCAGCCATTTGCATGATGGTGATACCAGTTTCGTCGTCACCTGTTGCAATCGCGCGTTGAATGGGCGCTGCTCCACGCCAGCGTGGTAATAATGAACCGTGAATATTTAAGCAACCATATTTAGGTGTATCGAGCACAGCTTGTGGAAGAATCAAACCATAGGCTGCAACCACCATCACATCAGCGCCTAAAGCAGCAAGTTCTTGTTGAGCAGCCAAGCCTTCTTCAGTTGAAGCTTTGAAGTGGAGTGGTTGATAAACAGGAATATCATGTTCAAGTGCAAGCTGTTTTACAGGGGATGGCGTTAGTTTTTGTCCACGACCCGATTTACGATCTGGCTGAGTATAAACCGCGATAATTTCATGGGAAGTTTTTAATAAAGCCGCCAATGCTATTGCAGCAAATTCGGGGGTGCCAGCAAAAATAATTTTCACAAATGCAATCCAAAAAGAGTTTATGGGTAGTATACGTGAAAAACGTTTGAAGCCCTAAACTCATAGCGCTTGAGCGTTTTAGTTTTTAATAGTGAACAAAAAATTATTGAAAAAATTTTATTGATAAAAAAAGGTTATAAAAAAATAAAAAATTATTCATGTAAGTTTTGCTAAATATTGACTGAGTATTATCGTTATTGGCTTTCCCTATATTATTTGCTTCTATAGAATGGAGAATGATCAAATTATGATGATGAGTCAATATTCCGACTGATCTAACGCTATATCAGTATCATTCAGCCAGAGTGGAAGAAATTCCGCTCAAGCACAACTTGTTGGAAACACAAATGCCTGACTATCGTTCAAAAACATCGACACACGGAAGAAATATGGCTGGCGCACGTGGCTTATGGCGTGCAACAGGAATGAAAGATGAAGATTTCGGCAAACCGATTATTGCGGTGGTCAATTCATTTACTCAATTTGTTCCGGGCCATGTCCATCTAAAAGATCTAGGGCAGCTTGTCGCAGCAGAAATTCAGGCAGCAGGTGGTGTTGCTAAAGAGTTCAATACAATTGCAGTGGACGACGGTATCGCAATGGGGCATGACGGCATGCTTTATTCATTACCATCACGTGATTTGATTGCAGACTCAGTTGAATACATGGTGAATGCACACTGTGCAGATGCCATGGTGTGCATTTCTAACTGTGACAAAATTACACCAGGAATGTTGATGGCTGCGATGCGCCTAAATATTCCAGTAGTTTTTGTGTCTGGCGGCCCAATGGAAGCGGGTAAGGTTAAATTCCGCGGTAATGAAAAAGCGATTGACCTTGTAGATGCCATGGTTGTTGCGGCTGATGAAAGTTATACAGACGAAGAAGTTGCAGAATTTGAACGTTCAGCATGTCCAACCTGTGGTTCATGTTCAGGTATGTTTACTGCGAACTCAATGAATTGTTTAACCGAAGCTTTAGGCTTATCTTTACCGGGTAATGGTTCGATTGTTGCGACGCATGCAAACCGTAAAAAATTATTCTTAAAAGCAGGTCAGCTTATTGTTGAATTGGCTAAGCGCTATTACGAACAAGAAGATGCAAGTATTTTGCCTCGTTCAATTGCAACTAAGGCTGCATTTAAAAATGCGATGACCCTTGATATTGCAATGGGTGGTTCAACGAATACAGTTCTACATTTATTGGCTGCGGCAAGTGAAGCTGAAGTTGATTTTACCATGGATGACATCGACGAATTATCACGTCGAGTTCCTGTACTTTCAAAAGTAGCACCTGCAAAACAAGATGTTCATATGGAAGATGTTCACCGTGCGGGTGGCATTATGGCGATCTTAGGTGAGCTTGATCGTGCGAATTTACTTGATGTATCTGTACCGACTGTACATGAGAAAACTTTAAAAGATGCATTAGATAAGTGGGACATTATTCGTACTGAAGATGCAGATGTTTATGAGTTCTATCGTTCATCTCCAGGTGGCGTACCAACTCAAGTGGCATTCTCACAAAACCGTTACTACTCAACTTTAGATGGTGACCGTGAAAAAGGCGTGATTCGTAATGCAGAGCATGCATTCTCTAGAGATGGTGGTTTAGCAGTTCTATACGGCAACATCGCGCTTGATGGTTGTATCGTAAAAACTGCGGGCGTTGACGAATCTATTTTAAAATTCACAGGTACAGCACGCGTATTTGAAAGCCAAGATGCCGCTGTAGATGCAATTTTGGGCCATGACATTAAAGCTGGTGACGTTGTGGTGATTCGTTACGAAGGTCCACGTGGTGGTCCGGGTATGCAAGAAATGCTTTACCCAACCAGCTATCTTAAATCGAAAGGTTTAGGAAAAGACTGTGCATTGGTGACAGATGGTCGTTTCTCTGGTGGTTCATCAGGTCTTTCAATTGGACATGTTTCGCCGGAAGCTGCGGAAGGCGGTGCAATTGGGTTGGTTGAAGATGGTGATACCATTGAAATTGATATTCCAAACCGTACGATTCACTTGAACGTTGATGATGCGACTATGGCGCACCGCCGTACAGTTCAGGAAGCGAAAGGCTGGCATCCGAAAGAAGAACGTAAACGTAAAGTATCAAAAGCGTTAAAAGTTTATGCAATGCATACAACAAGTGCGGCAAAAGGAGCTGTACGCGTTCTATAAAATATTCAATTTTAATAATTGAATAGGAAACATGCACCCATTAACACGATGAATTGCTATCATGTTATGGGTGCATTTTTTATGTCTGGTAAAAAAAATCCGCTTGTAGAAAAAGGTGTTTTCAGATCATTCTATGGGTTTGCCATAAAATGGTGATAAAATTTTCACCTATGCAGAAACTCGCGAAATAACATGACATATTTTCTGCGCGAACTTAGGTAGTCATTTTTCTATCTCGACTACTGCTTAACCTTGCACTATGATCAAAATAACTTTTGATCTCGCTTAGGATTTATTTTTTAGAGGCACTACTCATGTCACTGCTACGCCGTTGGTTTGACCCTATCCGATCGAGCTGGTTTTACCAAAAGCCTTCTCGTCAAGCGGTGTTACCCACGGAAAATGGTTTAAGTATTTATTTACGACTTGATGATGTGTATAGCTATCTGGCTGTTCAGCAATTGTCTCAGCTAGATGAAATTTTAAGTGATGAGCTTAAACCTTTAAAAATTATTATTTCTCATACAGCTTCTGAACCTCCGAACAGCATGACGCATGAGGAGTGGCAGAATTATTGTTTAAATGATGCCAAGATTTTAGCAAATCAGCATCGTTTTGCTTTTGATGAGTTCCCAGAAATCCCAAGCCAAGAAGCTTTAAAACAAGCCACTGTCATACTAAAAAGAACTCCATTACAAGGTCAGAACTTCTTCCATTTACTTGAAGATATCTTTCACATGCTTTGGCAACAGCAATATGGAAAGTTACGTACTTTACATGCCATGGCGGTGAAGCATCAGATGCCACAGCACTTCCCAGAACGTATTTTTACAGATGAGCCTGTACAGGCAGCGTACTTTGAATTTGGTGGACGTAAATATCACGCAGTGGATGATTTATTACGTCTAACCCGTCGTTTAAAACAACAAAAGTTACTGACAGGTATTCCGATTTTTTTAATTAATCATATCGAATGGCGTGAACATTTGATTAATGATGCTGAAGCACTCAATGAAATTCAGGCTCTTCACCCTGAGCTTGATGTATTTATTGCTTTAGAAGATCCAATGAGCTGGTTACTTCTCGCATATATTAAAGAAGAACTCGCAGACTATTATGATATTCAGTTAAAAGTTTATCCGCTTAGTTATCAGGGCAGAGACTGGTTTGACTGGAGCTTGGCAACCCGTGTTTCTAAACGTACTGAGGTGGCTTTTACACCGTTTTGTCGTCCTACAGAAGAAAGTACGCTTGAGATGGCAAAGCTTTTTTATAGTGTGCCGGAAAGTCAGCAACTCGATGCAATTTTTACGATTTTGCAGGCAGTTTGGACGAAAGGAAAAGACCTATCTTTCCAGAGGCATTTTCAAGAGTTACAACAGCAACTCGGCATTGAGCATTTAACCGAACAGGATGTCCCTTCTCTCTTGGAACACAATGATGCACTTTGCAAAGACAAGCATCAGCCTGATCTGCCGGTTTTAGAGCTACGTATTGATGGTCAAAGCTATGTTTTTAATAGCTTGTACCGAGTTTGGATGATTGAAAGTATTTTTAGTAATGTTTTAGAAGAAAAATACAAGACGGCCTCAACTTCTAATTGAGGCCTACTCCTAAAAACAAGAATAGGGCAAAACCTGTTTTTTCCGTAGCATAACCATGTAGGGAATCGGAGATAAACAGTGACTTTTTTAGCAATTATTATGATGGTGTTTGCCTTTGCTGGCATGATCAAAGGCATGATTGGTCTAGGTTTGCCCGCAGTATCAATGGGTTTACTCACCATCGCAATGAGCCCTTTTCAGGCTGCATCTCTTTTGATTGTTCCTTCAATGGTCACCAATGTTTGGCAGCTTTTCGCTGAGGGGCATGTCTGGTCTTTTATTCGCCGTTTCTGGACTTTGCTTGTAGGCATTGTGGTGGGCTCAATATGGAGCTTTCTGCCCACTTTGAGCCAAAGTCATGGGCATAGTAGTGAGATTTTATTAGGAAGTATGTTGGCCTTATATGGCCTTTATGGATTGTGTGTCAAAAAGCTTCCAAACTTAGGGAAATATGAGCGCTGGTTATCGCCGATTATTGGATATATTGGTGGGGCAGTCACCGTAGCCACAGGCGTCATTATTATTCCTATCGTGCCTTACTTACAGTCTTTACATTTAAAACGTGACGAGCTGGTTCAGGCTTTGGGATTAACGTTTACGGTTTCTACCATTTGTCTTGCAGTCTTTTTACACCATAACCCGATGTCGGGAGTAACACTGGACTATCGTTTATCTTTAGCTGCGCTGTTGGCTGCGTTAGTTGGAATGTGGATCGGTAAAAAAATCCGTTATCGATTAAATGAGCAGTTATTTCGCCGTATCTTTTTTATAGGGTTGGTGTCGTTAGGGCTTTATATGATTTTGCACTGAGCCAAATTTCTAAGGGCGATGCTCTAATAGAAAATCTGCAAATTGCTTATAACTGCTAGGCAGTTGGCTGAAATTTTGTGTTGCCAAAAGTAGTTTTCGGTTTGCCCATGCGCCGAGTAATTGGATGGAGTGGAAATCATAGTCCGATTGCAAGCGCTGTGCCGCACGGGCAGGCATAATTGCAATTCCAACGCCTTTGGCAACGACTTCAGCAATTGCGCTAAAGTTAGGTAAGCGCAAACGATACTGTATATTAAAGCCTAATAATTTAGCTTGAGTTTCAATGGACTGTTGCAAAGAGTGATGGGATTTAAGGCCAATAAAACCATAGCTTAAAGCCTCTACTAAATTCAACTGTTGATATTGAGCTAACTCATGCGTAGCAGGACAAATCAAAACGAGAGGATCACTCGCAAATTCCTTAGTTTGCAAATGTCGGGTATCGAAAAAGCTTGAGACCAAGCCAAGGCTCGCAATTCCTTGGGTTAATGCATCTACAATTTCTGAGCTTTCTGCTTCGTGCAAATCGATATTCATTTCAGGATGAAGCACTAAATATTGTGGTAATAAAGGAGGCAAATATTCGCTTTGAGCTGAAGAGTTACACCAAAGCGTTAATGGCTCTATTGTAGAAGACTTAAAGCGCTGCATTTCTTGTTCGAGTTGATCTTTTTGAGCTAAAAGCTGACGAGCATGTTCTACAAAAGCATGTCCCGCTGTGGTGAGCTCTACGCCTGTAGTTTGGCGAATAAATAAAGGTGTTTCAAAATACTGTTCGAGTTTTTTTATACGCTCACTCGCTGCTTGAAGAGAAATAGCAGAGCGGTCAGCACCTTTGGTGAGGCTACCTGTAGAGACAATATGAAGAACCAGCTGTAAATCAAAAAAATCAAAACGCATGATAGGAACGTATTGAAGCGCAAAAAATCATCATACTAAATCGGAATGAAAAAAGGCAGCTTACGCTGCCTTTTTGAATTTAAGTTTTATCTTTTAAACTAAACAACCAATTTAGAATAATGGCGGCAAATGTTGCGGTACCAATACCACCTAAATTGAAATTACCGAACAATAATTCAAAGTTACCAGCACCTAAAATAATCGTCACAGAAGCAACAATCAGATTTTTATTATTAGAAAAATCAACTTTGTTTTCGATCCAAATTTTTGCACCGGCAATGGTAATTAGACCAAATACGACAATAGATGCACCTGTTAAAACTGCGCTTGGAATGGTACTAATTACCGCGCCAAATTTTGGAGATAGACCTAAGAAAATGGCGAAGACACCCGCAATCACAAAAACAATGGTTGAGTACACACGAGTGACTGCCATCACACCAATGTTTTCACCATAAGTGGTCATCCCCGGCGCGCCGACACTACCAGAAAGCGTTGTAGCCAAACCATCTGCAACAAATGCTTTGCCTAATTGCGGTGTTAGGTTTTCGCCAGTCATTGCACCAACAGCTTTAATATGGCCTAAGTTCTCTGCTACTAAAATAAGTGCAACTGGCGCAATAATTAGCATAGCTTTAGTATCAAAAGTAGGATGTGAAAAGCTTGGAATACCGAACCATGCAGCCTGTGAGATCTGGCTAAAATCGATTGGTTTACCTAAACCCAAACCATTGGTCGTGATGGCATAAATTGCATAAGCCAAGATTAAACCAATTAATAGAAGTAGACGTTGTAGTAGGCCACGTGTAAAGACTGCAATACTGCCCATACAAAGTACAGTAATTAATGCCATCCACATTTCAAATGGTTGGCCTGCAACACCTTTAATGGTAACAGGTGCAAGGTTTAAACCAATAATCATCACAATTGCGCCAGTCACTACAGGCGGCATGAGTTTTTCAATCCAGCGCGTACCCGTAAGCATGACAATAAAACCGATGAGTGCGTAAAAGATACCGCACGCTACGATTCCACCTAAAGCCATAGACAGATTTGGATTGGCGCCCGAACCTGTAATGTGCCCAGTCGCTGCTGCAACCACACCAATAAAGGCAAAACTTGATCCTAAGTAACTTGGAACACGACCACCTGTAATTAAGAAAAACAGGATGGTACAGATACCGGACATTAAAATAGCAAGGTTAGGATTAAAACCCATGAGTAGCGGCGCTAAAACAGTAGCTCCAAACATGGCAAATGCATGTTGGATACCTAAAACGGCACTTTGAACTGGTGGGAGATATTCATTGGTAGAGACCGGTCGATGGTCAACATCACCTTGGTAAGGCTGCCATTTTGGAAACCAGTTGGACATAAAATAAGCTCATTATTCTTTAATTGGTGCAATCATACCCTTTCTTGGGAAAGCATTTAATCTCTAGAGAGAAGTATATGGGAGAAAAGTAATTATTTTTTAACGATTGGTATAATCTTAATAATTCTAAATATAAGGAATTAGTTATTTTTTTATAATAAAGCTTAATTTTATGATTTTATAAAATTTTTTAAAAAAATAAAAAAATCGGGGAAAATTTATGAAAAATGAGGAACTTTGCAAGTAAAAGGCAGCACATCGGTGATGTGCTGCTTTGTCAAACGATTGGTAAAAAAGCTTAACCCGTATTGCGTAAACCAGCAGCAATACCCGCAATACTGACCATCAGTGCATGGTCAACAGGGGTATTCTCTGCCTGACGCTCCGCTAGGTAATCGCGGCGGCGTTTCATGAGTTCAGCCTGTAGAAGATGCAAAGGAAGTAAGTATGGTTTACGAACCTGCATAGATTGATCAAGAACATCATTATTGCTAAGAAGTTTTGACTCATCTTTTAGAGTTAATAAAGTTTGTACAGCATCTTTTAGTCGTTGGCGTAACTGGTTGCCGAGTACTTTTAAATCTTCATCTTGGGTTAAATGAGATTCGTAGTAGAGTGCAATGTTGGCATCGGCTTTAGACAATACCATTTCCAACATATCAATGAGCGTTTGGAAATAAGGCCATTGCTGAAGCATTTCATCAAGCGTTGCTTTTTGCTGGTCGGCAATCACTTCATTAATTGCTGCGCCAGTACCTAACCATGCAGGCAACATCAAACGAATTTGAGTCCATGCAAATACCCATGGGATGGCTCGTAAAGACTCGATGCCGCCACTCACTTTACGTTTTGCTGGACGCGAGCCTAGAGGCAACATTTGTAATTCAAGCTCAGGCGTGACAGTACGTAAATACTTCACAAAATGTGGATTTTCACGAACTGTTTGACGATAAACCTTCACAGAATGATCTGTCATGCGGTTCATAAGTTCACGCCATTCTGTTTTAGGCTCTGGTGGTGGCAACAATGTCGCTTCAAGTGTTGCTGCGGTATAGATTTCAAGGTTTTGCATTGCAATACCTTCTAGACCGAATTTGAAGCGGATCATTTCACCTTGTTCTGTTACACGAATTGCGCCAGAGATTGAACCTGGTGGCTGTGAGAACAGTGCCTGTTGGGTTGGGGCACCACCACGGCTAATTGAGCCGCCACGACCGTGAAATAGAGTCAACTGTACGCCGTGTGTACGAGCAATTGCAGTCAGTTCTTCTTGAGCACGATATTGCGCCCAGTTGGCAGACATGAAGCCAGCATCTTTTGCTGAGTCGGAGTAACCGATCATGACTTCGTGTTTGCCCTGAATGTGCTGCTTATACCAGTGCATATTGAACAGCGTATTCATGGTAGTTGCAGCGCCATCTAAATCTTTTAGAGTTTCAAACAGAGGCACCACACGTAAAGGGTGCTGAATACCTGCTTCTTTTTGCAATAACAATACAGCTAAAACATCACTTGGATATTCAGCCATCGAAATAATATAAGCCCCTAATGATTCAGGAGGTTGGTCTGCCAAAGTACGCATGGTTGCAAATACTTCTTGGACATCTGGGTGGCCAATTAAACTCCCTTCAGGTTCATTAATATATTTCGGTAAAAGCGGGCGTTTGCTTTGTAATTCCTGAATCAGGAAGTTTTGGCGCGCTTGCTCAGTCCATGACTCAAAATTGCCTAAACCTAAATACTCAGTAATGGCTGAAATGGCTTGGCGATGACGACCTGATTCTTGGCGAATATCAAGTTTAAGTAATTCAATACCAAAACAGTTCACGCGGTAGATAAAGTCGAGAAGTTGACCATTCGCAATTTCAGGAAGGTTACTGTCAATTAAAGAGCGATAGCACAGCAATAAAGGTTGTAACAGCTCATCTTTGCTTTTAATGACATTACTGTCATCTGCTTCTAAACCTTGTAGACGCTGCGCTAACCAGTGACGAGTTGCTTTTAAGCGTTCACGTGTAGCACGTAAATACTCACGATAAGGTTCTGCATGTTGGCTACCAATCGCTTGAATCATTTCTTCGGAACACGTCTGAATTGAAAGTTCCCAACGTAAATTTTCAATATCTCTCAGGTAAAGGTCAGCAGCTTGCCAGCGTGATAACCACAGCACTTCTTGAGTGATTTGATGAGTAACGTTCGGGTTACCATCACGGTCTCCACCCATCCAAGAAGCAAAGCGCACTGGCGCAATATTGAGTGGTAAGTTTTGTTGGCAATTGTCTTGAACTAATTCATTTAATTCACGAATGAATTTAGGTACAGCATTCCAAAGTGTTTGCTCAATGGTTGCAAAGCCCCATTTTGCCTCATCGACAGGAGTCGGGCGGTGCTGACGAATTTCATCTGTCTGCCAAGCCGAACTAATTTGCTGTTTTAAGTTCGCAAGTGCGTTTTGACGTTCACGTGGAGTAAGCTTTTGCTGATCAAGCTGTGAAAGACAAGCGTTGATATCGTCATATTTTTGAATGAGGGTACGACGGCTGACTTCGGTTGGATGCGCCGTAAGTACCAGTTCAATATTTAAATCACAAATTTGCTGAAATAGTTTTTCTGTCGAAATACTTTTATCTTTGAATTTTTGAAATAAGTGAACAAGTGGATTTGGAGAATTAGTCTCCGAATCAAATTCTGCCTGTCTGCGGCTACGCACGACATGGTATTGCTCGGCAATATTGGCAAAATTGAGGAAGTGAGAAAAAGCGCGGGTGAGAGGTAATAGCTCTTCATCGGGCAGTTCTAAAAATAATTGTTCTAATTGCTTTTCGGCTTCAGCTTGACCATCACGTGCACCTTTGGCAAGCGCACGGATTTGCTCGATCTGATTAAACAGTTCCTGTCCTGCATGTTGTTTTAGGGTTTCACCTAACAAATTGCCAAGTAAGCGGACATCCTCACGCAGTGGCGCATCGATTTGCTGAACCATGCTATTTTTCTCCTGTTCTTATTCTTATCGAATATAGCGCGATTAACAAACATTCCAAGCTTTGAGCGTAAGAAAATGTGAATTTTTGCTTAAAAAATAACATTTAATTCGCTTATAGCGACTTAAAAGATGACATGCACTCAGTGCAACTTTTGGCAATCGGACTTTGGTTTAATTCCGATATTTAAGCAGGAATAAATGAATCGCATCTTGAATAATCTGGTCTAACTCTTGCGCATTCGGTACAGCAATAATCCTAAGTAGAACTTTATGGTGACGTACACCAAGCAACAAAGTTAAAAGAAGCTCTGTTTGATAAACGGGATCATCGGCCTGAATAAAACCTAGCTCAGCTGCTTTTTGGAAGAACGCGGCTAACAGATTTTGAAGTCGGGTATGGGATGCCGTGAAAAATTGTTCAGCTAAAGGGCTCTGTTCTGCTGCGAGTTCAAATAACACATGTTCAAGCTTTAATGCTTCAGGTGAATAAATAATCTGCAAGGCACGCGAACACACCATATACAGTGTTTGATAAAAATCTGCCGATGTATCTAATTCAAATGGTTTAGTGCCTAGAGTCTCTTCGCAAGTTTCTGTAATCGCGCAGATAAACAGGTTTGCTTTGTCTTGAAAGTGGTTATAAACCGTGAGTTTAGTAACTCCGGCTTCCTGTGCAATCTGGTTCATGCTGGTACCGTGATAACCAGATTTTAAAAAAATAGCTTTAGCGGCTTGTAAGATACGAGCACGCTTTTCCAGATCTTTAGGACGACCACTTTGATTAACTGTTTGCACAAAACCCTCTAATAAAAGTTTAAAAAAATAGATATTTATAAGTTTTTCTTTAATTAATGTACCCATGGGTATATTAATTAAAAAACAAACAAACTATGATGCAAGCATATTGTGCCTTAAAAAACCAGTTTGAATAAGAGCGATAAGATATGAATCTGTTAAAACCTCTCATCATGAGTATGGTGATTGTTTGCACGGTCACATTAATGGGGTGTAGTAAAGAGGCTCCCAAAACAGAAGAAATACCCTATGTGATGGTGACGCAGCCTTCGACCACACTAAACGAATTAAAAAGCTATGCAGGAGATGTACAGGCTCGACAACAAACTGCCTTGGCATTTCGAGTGGGTGGACAAGTTACGGCTCGCTATGTCGATGTCGGCGACCGAGTTAAAGTTGGACAAGTATTAGCAAAGCTCGATGTAGCAGATGCTCAGCTACAATTAAATGCTGCCAAAGCTCAATTACAAAATGCACAGGCAGCAGCGAAAACAGCATCAGATGAACTTAAACGTTTTCAACAATTATTACCTGTTAATGCAGTAAGCCGTTCACAATTTGATACGGTCAAAAATCAGTACGACGCGGCTCAAGCAGCGTTACAACAAGCCCGCTCTAACTATGAAGTTTCTGCAAACCAAACTGGTTACAACCAACTCATTTCTAATAAAAACGGGGTGATTACAGCGCGTAATATTGAGATTGGACAAGTCGTTTCAGCAGGTCAAGCAGCTTATCAATTGGCGATTGATGGTGAGCGTGAAGTGGTCATTGGTGTACCTGAACAAGCAGTTGCCGAGATTAAAGTTGGTCAAGCAGCTTGGATTACTTTGTGGTCTAAACCGAATGAAAAATTTGCCGGGTATGTACGCGAAGTTTCTCCTGCGGCTGATCAGTCTCGTACCTTTACAGTGAAAGTTGCTCTCAAAGAAGGCCAATCTGCTATTCAGCTTGGACAAAGTGCTCGCGTATTTTTTAGCTCGACTCAAACTAATGTCATGAGTGTTCCACTTTCGAGTGTTTCAGCTACAGATAATCAAGCTTATGTATGGGTAGTCAATGCCAACCAAACTTTACGTAAAGTACCTGTAACAGTTGGGGCATATGGCAGAGATAGTGTGCCCGTGTTAACTGGTTTAACACCAAATGATTGGGTTGTGATTGGTGGGGTTCATTTGCTACGCGATAAGCAGAAGATTCATCCGATTGACCGTGAAAACCGTGCGGTGAAAATTCAGGGGGCAACGAAGCCATGAAATTCAATCTCTCGGAATGGGCACTGAATAATAAAGGCATTGTCCTTTATTTCATGCTGTTGCTTGGCATTATCGGTGCAATCTCTTATTCAAAACTATCACAAAGTGAAGATCCGCCTTTTACCTTTAAAGTGATGGTCGTCAAAACCTACTGGCCTGGAGCGACTGCCAAAGAAGTTTCAACGTTGGTAACTGACCGCATTGAAAAGGAGCTGATGACGACAGGGCAGTATGAAAAGATTATGGCCTACTCCCGCCCAGGTGAGTCTATGGTTACTTTCTTTGCCAAGGATTCATTGAAGTCGGCACAGATTCCTGATGTTTGGTACAACGTTCGTAAAAAGGTCAATGACATTCGCACTGAACTCCCAAGCGGTGTACAAGGCCCTTTTTTCAATGATGAGTTCGGTGATACTTTCGGTAATATTTATGTACTGACAGGCAAGGACTTTGACTATGCACTTTTGAAAGAATATGCCGATCGTTTGCAATTACAGCTGCAACGCGTCAAGGATGTTAGCAAAGTCGAATTGGTTGGCTTACAAGACCAAAAAATCTGGATTGAGATTTCAAACACTAAAGCAGTTCAGCTCGGTATTCCTCTCTCTGCAATTCAAGAAGCCTTACAAAAGCAAAATAGTATGGCAAGCGCTGGCTTCTTTGAAACCGGTACGGATCGTATTCAAATTCGTGTAAGTGGACATTTACAGAGCGTTGATGAAATTAAGAAAACGCCGTTACTGGTAGGCAACAAAACCATTCAACTTGGTGATGTCGCTGATGTCTACCGCGGTTTTAGTCAACCAGCTCAGCCACGTATGCGTTTCATGGGCGAGAACGGTATTGGCCTTGCTGTATCGATGCGTAAGGGCGGTGACATTATTGCCTTGGGTAAAAACCTGGAAACTGAATTTGCCCAACTGCAAAAGACTCTACCTTTAGGTATGAAATTACAGAAGGTGTCTGATCAACCAGTAGCTGTGCAACGCAGTATTCATGAGTTTGTGAAAGTACTTGCTGAAGCAGTCATTATTGTTTTGTTAGTGAGCTTTTTCTCTTTAGGTTTCCGTACAGGTTTAGTCGTCGCTTTTTCCATTCCTTTGGTTTTAGCAATGACTTTTGCCGGCATGAATATATTCGATGTCGGACTACATAAGATTTCTCTGGGTGCTCTGATTTTAGCTTTAGGCCTGTTGGTCGATGACGCGATTATTGCAGTCGAGATGATGGCAATTAAGATGGAGCAGGGTTATAGCCGAATTAAGGCCGCCGGATTTGCGTGGAAAACAACGGCTTTTCCAATGCTGACAGGTACACTGATTACGGCAGCGGGCTTTTTACCTATTGCTACGGCACAGTCTAGTACGGGTGAATATACGCGTTCGATATTTCAGGTAGTGACCATTGCCTTATTGGTATCTTGGGTTGCCGCAGTTTTATTTGTACCTTATTTGGGTGAAAAACTACTGCCTGATTTTACCAAGACGGGTCATCAAGCACCTTGGTATGTTCGTTTATGGGCAAGATTAACGAAAAAACCACAACCACAAACTATCGAGATCTCACAGGACCATCATTACGATCCTTATCAGTCTAGTTTCTATTTACGTTTTAGGAAAATGGTCGAGTTTTGTGTGACCTATCGTAAAACTGTAATTGCGACGACAGTCGGGATATTCGCGCTCTCTGTGCTGATGTTTAAAATGGTTCCTCAGCAATTTTTCCCTCCTTCAAACCGTACCGAGATTTTAGTCGATTTAAAACTTGAAGAAGGGGCTTCGTTAACTGCTACTGAACAAGCGGTGAAAAAGGTTGAACAGTTCCTATCTAAACAAAAAGGTATTGATAACTATGTGGCCTATGTCGGTACAGGTTCACCGCGTTTTTATTTACCGTTAGACCAGCAATTACCACAGGCCAGCTTTGCACAGTTTGTGGTTTTAGCCACTTCACTTGATGACCGTGATGAAATTCGTCGCTCGCTAGAAACCCAAATTAAACAGCTGCTTCCACAAGTTCGTACTCGTGTGTCATTACTGGAAAATGGCCCGCCTGTGGGGTATCCATTGCAGTATCGCGTGTCAGGTGAAGATTTAAATTTGGTACGTAAAGAGGCACAGCAGGTTGCTAAGGTCATTAGTGAGAACCCAAATACCACCAATGTGCATTTGGACTGGGGCGAGCCGAGCAAGATCATTGCAATTCAAATTGATCAAGACCGTGCTCGACAAATGGGTGTGTCCAGTGTGGATTTGGCGAACTTCCTAAATGCTTCAATTACAGGTAGTGCAATTGAACAGTATCGTGAAAAGCGTGAACTCATTGAAATTCGTTTACGTGGAGATCAAGCTGAGCGTGTTGAAGTAGCTTCAGTGGCAAGTTTAGCGGTACCAACAGCCAATGGAACGACAGTACCTTTAGCCCAGATTGCTAAAATTGAATATAAGTTTGAAGATGGTCTGATTTGGCATCGTAACCGCTTACCAACGATTACCGTGCGTGCAGATATTCGTACCAAATTGCAGCCAGCGACTGTTGTTGGTGAGTTAGCCGAATCAATGGACAAGTTACGCGCTGAGTTACCAAGTGGTTATCTCATTGAAGTGGGTGGAACTGTCGAAGAGTCGGCACGTGGGCAAAGTTCAGTTAATGCTGGTATGCCATTATTTTTAGCGGTTGTTATGACATTACTCATGATTCAGCTTAAGAGTCTGTCTCGAGCAACGATTGTGTTCTTGACTGCACCATTAGGCTTAATTGGGGTAGTTCTGTTCTTGCTTTTATTTAATAAGCCATTTGGTTTCGTAGCCATGCTGGGAACCATTGCCTTGTCTGGCATGATTATGCGCAACTCGCTCATTCTGATTGATCAGATTGAACAAGATAGGCAAGCAGGGCATCCAACATGGGAAGCGATTATTGATGCAACAGTACGCCGTTTCCGTCCAATTATTCTGACAGCTTTGGCAGCTGTGTTAGCAATGATTCCACTTTCGCGGAGTATTTTCTTCGGTCCAATGGCCGTTGCAATTATGGGCGGATTGATTGTAGCGACCATGCTGACATTATTTTTCCTACCTGCATTGTATGCTGCGTGGTTTAAGGTGAAAAAAACCGCATAAAATACATAATTTTTTTGTGAATAAAGGTGCGAAATATTGAAAACTCCAATATAGTAGCACCTGTCTTTACACAAAAAATACAGGATTACTTCGCTGCATAAAAAATAGGCATAGTGCAGTGAATTGAGGTGAAATACAGATGGGGCAAGACCATATCGAACAGCATCGCCGTTATATTGTAATTTCTTATGCGTTCATGTTTCTTGCATTGTTTACGGTTATTTTTGCGGCCTTTGCTTATCTGGTTGCTCGTAAAGTAGCTGTTGTGGATAATGCTGAAGTTTGGATTCATGCCCATGCGCTCTGGATTATGCGCAATGGTATTCTATTCCTCTTCATGTCAGTTTTTGCTGTTGTTTGGTTTATTCCTCTCTTCTTTTTTGCATGGAACAGCAATCTTTGGGTAACGGCATCAACAGTTGCTGGTGTTATTTTTAGCGCTATTGCTTGGTTATTTTTATTAAATGCATGGTTAAAAGGCTTGTCTAAATATTTAAAAAATAAGGCAGTTTTTTAATATATCTATTTTTTAAACATTTTCCCCTTGTAAATTCGGCTAAAGCCCCCCATTTAGTCGGCAATAGAGTATTGATAAAATTTCCGTGAGGAGCACCGCCAAACATGGCTAAACGTGATTATTATGAGGTTTTAGGCGTTTCAAAAACCGCAAGTGATGATGAGATCAAAAAAGCCTATCGTAAATTGGCGATGAAATATCATCCTGACAGAAACCCTGACAATGCCGAGGCTGAAGAAAAATTTAAAGAAGCTGCTGAAGCTTATGAAATTTTATCGGACAGTGAAAAGCGCAGCATGTATGACCGTATGGGACATAATGCATTTGAAGGCGGCTTTGGTGGCGCTGGTGGTGGCTTTGGTGGTTTCAGTGCAGAAGATATTTTCAGCCAGTTCGGTGATATCTTTGGTGGAGCGTTTGGTGGCGGCGGACGTCAGCAACGCCAACGTCGCGGTTCAGACTTACGCTATGTCATGGAACTTACCCTTGAGGAAGCTGTAAAAGGGGTTAAAAAAACAATTACCTTTACGGCTCCAGCACCATGTGATGTGTGTGATGGTAAAGGCTCTCAAAATCCAAAAGATGTAGAAACCTGTAAAACTTGTCATGGTTCAGGACAAGTACGTATGCAGCAAGGTTTCTTCTCTGTACAACAAACTTGTGGCACGTGTCGTGGCCAAGGCAAAATTATTAAAAACCCATGCCATGCATGTCATGGTTCAGGCGTAGCTGATCGCCAGCAAACATTAGAAGTTACTATTCCTGCCGGTGTAGATAATGGCGACCGCGTTCGTTTAAGTGGTAAAGGCGAGGCTATCCGTGATGGTCAAGCGGGTGACTTATACGTTGAAGTGGTTGTTCGTGAACACGAAATTTTCCAACGTGATGGCGCCGATTTATATATGGACGTACCAGTAAGCATTGCTGATGCTGCACTTGGTAAAGAAATTGAAATCCCGACTTTAGAAGGTCGCGTTAGCTTGAAAATTCCTGAGGGAACTCAAACAGGTAAATTATTCCGTTTACGTGGTAAGGGTGTTCGTCCTGTACGTAGCAGCATGGTGGGTGATTTGCTTTGCCGTATCGTCATAGAAACACCAGTCAACTTAACGTCTCGTCAACGTGAATTACTCAAAGAATTACAAGCATCTTTCGATGGCGAAGACAGTGCTTCTTCACCAAAGAAAAAATCATTCTTTGATCGTTTATTCGATTAATGCTTGATTAGATCGTAAATTAAAAAGAAGGCGGATATTCAAAAATATCCGCCTTTTTATTGCGCTGATTCATCTTATTATTTTTATTCTGCTTAAAAGAAAATGACTACCGATTACTCTGTAGGGTGTGCGACATCAATATCGTCAACACTTACAATAAGTTCGTTTGATGCAACTGGAGCTACTACAGCTTCGACAGCAGCTTGAGTCACTGGTTTTACAGCTACTTTTACTGTTTCTACATCGGCGGTTTTTTCTTCAATGATTGGGTCGATATCTTCAACTTTAACTTCAGCAGTGGTATTGCTTGCTACGTTTGTTTGAGGTGTAGGTGTTGCTGCCTGAGTATTTACGTTTGTTGTAATACGTGCTTTAGATAAGCTTTCTAATGTGTCCCCTGGTTGGATTGCAGGCTCTGCAAATGCCATTGAACTCGTCATCCCCATAACGGCTATTAAGCCCATAATTTTCGAATGCATGCTGAACTCCTTATAGTCATCTTTTTTCATTCGTGGCTCGGTAGTGTGCAGATCAATTCTTTAACTTTTGTGAAAACTGATTAAATTTCAGTTCATCTTAAAAAATATTTTTTACTTTTTATTGTGAGCAAAGAGTTTTGATATAGTAAGCCAATTATGTAAAACACAAAATTGGGAAGGATTATGTCAGCAGCTCCACGCATTGGTATTTTGGGTGCAAGCGGCCGTATGGGTCGGATACTTATTCAGGCAGTTCAACAAGCAGGTTATCAATTGGGAGCCGCTGTTGTACGCCCAGAAAGTACTTTAATCGGTGCTGATGCTGGTGAACTTGCAGGAATTGGTTCAATTGGAGTGAAGCTTACCGGAAGCTTGGTAGAGGTTCTTAAAGATTGTGACGTTGTAATTGACTTTTCGACTCCTGCTGCAACATCTGAGCATCTAAAGCTGTGTCGTGAAGCTGGGGTAGCGATAGTCATTGGAACAACGGGAATGTCCGATGAACAAAAAGCTGAGCTTGATGAAACGGCAAAACATATACCTGTTGTATATGCTGCAAACTACTCTGTTGGTGTAAATGTATCAATCAAGTTACTTGAGCTTGCAGCAAAAGTATTTGGCGATACAGTAGATATTGAAGTGATTGAGGCTCACCACCGTCATAAAGTAGATGCGCCGTCAGGTACTGCACTCATGATGGGTGAAGCGATTGCTGATACTTTAGGCCGTAACTTAAAAGAAGTTGCTGTTTATGGTCGTGAAGGGCATACCGGGCCACGTGATCGTCAAACGATTGGTTTTGAAACTATCCGTGGTGGCGATATTGTAGGTGAACACACTGTTATGTTTATTGGTGAGGGTGAGCGCGTTGAAGTCACTCACAAAGCCACTAATCGTATGAACTTTGCTGCTGGTGCAGTACGAGCTGCTGCATGGGTCGTAGGTCGCGAGGCGCGTAAATACGACATGAAAGATGTTTTAGGGTTGAACGACGTACAGGCGTAAATCATCTGTACACGTCCTACATGTGGCGAGAAAAACAAGATAGAGCAGAACATGAATAAAAAACAAATTGCTTTGACCACTCTTCTTTGCTTAAGCAGCCTCTGTGCAGGGGCTGCCTCTACAGACAAGGCGAAACTCAGCCTTGATCGTAATCATATTAAAGTGTGGACCTATCAAAAGGCTGATAACCCAGTCTTTCAATACAAAGCTGAAACAACATTTGATGTACCCATTGAGCGTGCGGTGGCGGTGATTTTAGATGTAAATCGCGCAGCGCAGTGGGTGCCTTATATGGGTAAAGTTGAAATGCTTTCTCAGGATGAGAAGAAGGGCGAATTTACATTATATATGGTGTTGGATTTTCCTTTTCCGCTAAAAGACCGCGATGTGGTCGTGAAAGGGAAAATGAGTAAAGCCGCTAATGGCACTATTACGATTAAGAACACAGCGATTAATAGTAATTATCCGATTCAGCCCGATGTAGTTCGTTTAACTCGTTATGAAGGTGAATGGACATTCCAGAAACTAGCGAATAACAAAGTTAAAGTAACCACGAGTGGTTATGCTGACCCAGCAGGTTCAATTCCTTTAAGCTTTGTAAATATGTTTGTTCAGCAGCAACCATATCAGATGCTGCTTAAAATGAAGCGGGAAGTAATGAACCCGATTTATGAGCAACCTAAATTGCCCGATATTTTAAAATAATAAGCGATAAAAAAAGCGCCTAAGATGAGGCGCTTTTTTTATTAGTCTGAACATTGCTGCAAACTTTGTGCAGAGCTGCTTTCGCGTTTGATTTGAAATAAAACTAACAACAAACCTAACCCAGCCAGTAATGCACCAGCAAATGATACTGCGTTATAACTCAAACCTAAATCGAGCACTACCGCACCTGCTGCCGCACCGACTGCGTTACCTAGATTAAACGCACCGATATTTACCGAGGAGGCAAGTCCTGGTGCTTCATGAGCAACTGACATTACACGCATTTGTAATGGTGGTACTAAAGCAAAGGTTGCCGCACCCCAGATTACTAAGGCAATGGCTGCTCCAGCTTGACTTTGTGCAAGCACTGGGAAAGACACCATCATGACAATCAACAAAATGAAAAAACCGATTAGAGTTTTGTTGATGGACAAGTCTGCAAAACGACCACCTAAATGGTTACCAATTGAGAAACCGACACCAATTAATACCAACATGAACGTAATGAAGGTTGGTGAAGCATGGGTAAACTCAGTCAAACTTGGCGCAATATAGGTATATAGCGTAAACATTGCACCCGCACTAAGCACTGTGGTGAGTAGAGCCAGTACTACAGGAGTACGTGTTAATACTTTTAACTCCGCTTTCACATTTGGTTTTTGGGCAACCATACCTTGTGGCAGTGCCTTCCATAAAGCGAGCATGGTAATCACACCAAGCAAAGAGATTGCAAGGAAAGACATACGCCAGCCAATGTTTTGTCCAACCCATGTTGCCAACGGTACACCACCAATATTAGCAATGGTTAAACCCATAAACATGGTGGCGACAGCACTGGCTTGTTTGTGCGCGGGTACAATACTCGCTGCTACAACAGAACCAATCCCAAAGAAGGCGCCGTGGTTAAGGCTAGTAATGAGACGTGCACCTAATAAACTCATATAGCTTGGGGCAAATGCTGCAAGCAGGTTCCCGACCGTAAAGATCGCCATCAGAAAAATCAGAGCATTACGTCTAGCAAAACCACCAAACCATAGAGTCATGAATGGAGCACCTAACATCACGCCAAGTGCATAACCCGTAATTAACATTCCAGCTGTTGGAATGGAAATACCTAAATCATGAGCGATATTCGGAAGTAATCCCATTGGAGAAAATTCCGTGGTGCCAATGGCAAAGGCACCAATTGCCAATGCCAGTAACGAGAACGCCGTATTTGATTGAGTGTTCATGAGTTTAGTCCCAAACTGGTGCCCATGGCTCTGGGCTAACTTCACGACTGTTGCGGTCGAGCTCAGCAATCATTTGCATTTCAGCTGAAGTTAACTCGATATCCTGTGCTTTTAAATTGCTAATCAGGTTTTCACGTTTAGTCGAAGATGGAATGACTGCAAAACCTCGTTGCAATGCCCATGCCAATGCAATTTGTGCTGTTGTTGCTTTATGCGCTGCTGCAATTTCAGCTAGAACGGGGTCTTGAAGCACTTTGCCGTACGCAAGAGTCATATATGAAGTGACATCAATATTCTTGTCTTGTAAGAAATTTACAAGTTTATGGTTTTGAAGATAAGGACTTAGCTCAATCTGATTTGTCGCAATATGCTCTACACCAATTGTGTCAATGGCTTGTTGAGTAAGCTCAATATTGAAGTTTGAAATACCAATTTGTTTGGTAAGACCTAGTTGTTTCACTTCAAGTAAAAGCTGCATAATTTCAGGAATAGAAACGCCCAAGTCCGGTGCTGGCCAGTGAATCAAAGTAAGATCGACATAGTCAGTACGAAGTTTTTGTAAGCTCTCTTTTAAGCTCGGAATAAACTTATCTTGCGCAAAATTATCTACCCAGATTTTTGTGGTTAGAAATAAGTCCTGACGCGCTACACCACTTTCAGCAATGGTTTGTCCAATCGCAGCTTCATTTTCATAGATTTGAGCTGTATCAATTACACGGTAACCTACTTCTAAAGCTGTTTTAACAGAATCAATCACCGCTTGTTCTTTAAGGCGATAAGTTCCTAAACCAAAACGTGGGATATTCATGTGTTCACCTAAATTTAAATAATTGTTTAACTTGAGGTGCATTTTGCTTGGATTATTGTTGCGAAAAAATAGATGAATAAGCAAAATATCTTTGATGATTAGTCAATAATAGAATAAGTCATGAAATCAACAATTGAAGAACTGGTTGCCTTTATCACAATTGTTGATACAGGTTCCTTTGTAGCCGCAGCAGAACACTTAAAACAAACGCCTTCAGGAATGAGTCGTTCTCTTACACGTTTAGAAGCAAAGTTAGGCGTGACTTTATTAGAGCGAACAACACGTAAGTTAAAACTCACACAAGAAGGGCAGCAGTTTCTTATCAAGGCTCGTAAAATTTTAAATGAGCTGAATGCTGCCGAAGAAGATTTGCAAAAGTCTGATCAGGGTACCGCGGGACTGATTCGTATTGATTCTGCAACGCCGTTTGTTTTGCACGTGATTGCACCATTAATGCATAAGTTTCGTAAGTGCTATCCCGACATTGAAATCGAAATAAATAGTAATGATCAGGTGATTGATCTATTACAACATAAGACCGATGTGGCATTTCGATTTGGGGAACTCAATGATTCGAGTCTTCATGCCAAGTTAGTGTGCAAGAGCCGTTTATATATTGTGGCAAGTCCAGAATATTTGGCGATCAAAGGTACACCGACTCAACCTGAACAACTTGAGCATCATGATTTGATTGGTTTTACCAGACCTGATTATATTAATAACTGGCCGATTAAAGTCGGAGATGAATATTTTTTCGCACAAGCACACATTAAAGCTTCAAGTGGTGAGACTGTGCGTCAGCTTACAGTTAGAGGACATGGTATTGCACGGCTATCTGAATTTGAAATTTGGAAAGATATTCAAGAGGGACGATTGACCGCGTTATTTGAAGATCAAATAGAACATCAATATCAAAGCATCCATGCTGTCTATTATCAACAAGAGCATCTACCAAAACGGATCCGTTTATTCATTGAGTTTTTGGCAGATCAATTAAAAGATGGTTTTAAAACCTGTCTCTAAACCTACCATAAGCATCACTTGGAAAATGAACTTCTAAAATAGGAGTCGTTTGTCCTTGTGATGAATGTTGAGACAGAAAATAGCTTTGTTGCTGTTCTCGACAACTAAAATATAAGTTTGAATAAACCGAATTTACCATGACAACTTCGTTTGAGTTATTACGTTTGTATTGATAATGAGAAATTGTATTGGCTTTATCATCAGTGCGCTGCTCTAGTTTGTAGTCTTGTTGGTTGGTCATTTTTAAATAACCTTCAATTAAACTCTGGCAAACCGTATGTCTATGCTGTTCAGTTTTGGGTTGTGACTGGCAACCTGTCAAAACAATGGTAAACAATAATATAGCTTTTAATTTCATTATCTTACTACTCTTTGAGTTGATTTCTATAGCCTAAAGGTGTTCTATAAAGCAGTACAGATACAGAAATTTTTAAAAAAGCAGCACAGAATGACTTTTCAATATCAGGTTCTTGCCAATCAATTAGCACATCGTATTTACCAAGATGAGCTGAAACCGCATCAGAAGCTTATTTCCTTACGAGATTTTGCCCGTCAGCACAGCATTAGTTTAAGTACAGCAAAAAGTTGTTATGAGTTACTTGAGGCGAGGGGGCTTATTTATGTAAAGCCGAAGTCAGGTTATTTTGTGGTTGCTCGTACCCAATCTAGTCCTATTCCAGATAGTCCAGATTTCTTATCTTTGCCGCGACAAGTCTCCAATCTGGAGTTACATAATCAAATTCAGGAGGCTGCCTTACAAAGTCATCTTGTACCACTGGGTTCGATCCAATTGACACCTCATTTTATTCCTGTTGAGGGTTTACGCCGCTCTATTCAACGCGCTTTAAAAAATTGTCAGCCCCAAGATTTTCTTTATTGTAATAAACAGGGTCATGAGCAGTTAAGAAAAGCACTATCTGATCATTGGCGTGAAGATGGGATTTTTATCGCGGCAGAAGATATTTTTATTACCAATGGCTGCATGCCTGCTTTATCTTTGGTGATTCAACATCTAACAGAAGTAGACGATAGTATTTTAATTCCGACGCCTACTTTTAATGGACAACTACAGCTTATAGCCAGTTTAAAACGACAGATTATTGAGATTCCAGCGCATCATCGTGGTATCGATCTTGAGCGCTTAGAATCATTTATGAAGCAGGGTTTAGCTAAAGTTTGCTTAATGACAGCCAACTATCAGAACCCATTGGGATACTGTTTAAGTAATGCAGAAAAACAAAAGATTGCCGAATTAGCAGCAAAGTATCAGTGTTTTATTATTGAAGACGATATTTATGGAGAGTGTGGTTACAGTGGTGAGCGACCATTACCTATTCGCTATTGGGACCGTGAAGGCTATGTAATTTGGTGTGGATCGGTTTCTAAGTCATTGTCGAGTGCATATCGCGTAGGGTGGTTCTGTTTAAGCGCGAAGCTACAGCATTTAAGGCTTGAGCTGGTAGCCAGTAATATTGGGGTTAATACACCGCTACAATTAGGCCTAGCTGATTTTATTTATAGTCGTGCTTACAGGGAGCACTTAGAGCAGTTAAGACCGAATTTGATGCGGCAAGTCGAGGAGTATCGTAGTTGTATTTTAAATGCTTTTGAAGGTATTCCAATTGCATTGAGCCAACCAGAAGGAGGTTATGCCTTATGGATGCAGTTACCTAAAACTGTAGATAGTTTGGCGCTCTATTACACTGCAAAATCTCACGGAATTACCGTAGTTCCCGGGCATGTTTTTGGGGAAGATGAACGTTATAGACATTTTATTCGTTTAAATGCAGGTCATGAGTTAACAGTAGATGTCCGCCAAGCGATTAAACACTTAGCGGACTGGTCACGGCAACAGATTAAAACAGCGAGTTAGTTTTATTCTGCAAAGTCTGCTTTAAGTACAATTCGGTAACGTGCTTGACCTGAGTGTAGATGTTCAATTGCTTCATTGAGCTGTGACATTGGAAACAGTTCAATTTGAGGCGCAATTTTTTTGCGTGCAGCAAACTTTAAAAGCTGACGTAGTGCAGCAGGTGAGCCTGTAGGTGAACCAGTCACTGACTTAGCACCACCAATAAGAGAGCCAACAGAAACAGGAACAGGCTCAAGCGTAAGACCTAAGAAATGTAAGGTTCCGTTTGGTGCCAGTGTTGCAATAAAAGCAGACCAATTTAGAGTCACATTCACGGTACTCAGCAATAAATCGAATTTACCTTTTTGAGCTTTTACTGCGTTGGTATCGCGGCTATTGACGACATGGTCGGCTCCCATTGCTTTGAGCTCTTCTGTTTTGTCTGGGTTAGAACTAAATGCCGTAATTTCACAACCCCAAGCTTTAAGGAGCTTAATCGCCATATGACCTAAACCGCCAATGCCAATCACTCCCACATGATGGGTTGCCTGAATCTTGTGTTTGAGGAGTGGATCAAAAACGGTAATTCCGCCACAAAGTAGAGGACCTGCACTTTCTGGGTCTAAATCTTCAGGGAGGGGAATAGCCCATTGCCAGCCAGCACGAACTTTATCGGCAAAACCACCAGCATGCCCGACGATTGTTGCAACATTTTTGCCCGTACAAAGTACTTGCTGACCACCAATACATTCATCACACGATTGGCAACTTTCAGCTGTCCAGCCGATACCGACACGTTGCCCGATTTGTAGACCTTTGGCTTCTGAACCTAAAGCTACAATTCTTCCAATAATTTCATGACCTGCAACCACAGGGTAGACAGTCGAGCGCCATTCATTATTCAGAACTGAAATATCAGAATGACATAAACCACAGTATTCAACTTTTACTTCAACCTGATGCGGCTGTAATTCACCTGCGTCAAATTGGTAAGGAACCAGTTTTTCACCTGCTTGCATTGCAGCATAGGCCTGAATCGTATTGTTGCTCATCGGAAACTCCTTAAGCGGATTTGAACCGTTCTGGTGGGTTATGAAGCTTTAAATTGACAATCGTTTTCATGATCATCGACCATACCTACAGCCTGCATAAACGCATAGCAAGTGGTTGGACCGACAAATTTAAAACCATTCTTTTTAAGAGTCTTGGAAAGTTTTACACTGAGTTCAGTCTGTGCAGGAGCCTGACGGTAGTCTGCAACATCATTGTTTTGTGGAGCTGCATCTACAAACTGCCAAAGCCATGTCGGTACATCACCAACTAGTGCTTTGAGCGCTTGCCAAGCAATCGCATTATCACGAATGGCTTTGAGTTTACCCAAGTGACGAATTAAGCCTGCATCGGATAATTTTAATTCTAAAAAGTCATCAGTAAATGAAGCAATATCTTCAATTGGATGATTAAAAAAGTGTTGACGGTAGCTTTCTCTTTTTTTTAGTACGGTAATCCATGATAAGCCAGCTTGCTGACCTTCGAGGCAAAGCATTTCAAATAACCGTGCTTCGTCGTGTTCTGGCTTACCCCACTCTTCATCATGATAGGCAATATAAAGGGGATCGTCGGAACACCATCCGCAACGTTGAGTTTTCATGATAATGCTCCTTATATTTATCTTAGAATTTTAAAGTTTAAATAACACCCATTCATTTGGGCGAGTATCCCAATAATACAGTTCAGCTTGAGTTAAGTCTTCAAACTTTAGCCAAAAGTCTTTGCCTACTTTATCTGAAAAACCGGTACTGATTAGCAGGGCATCATCACTGATTTCCATGATCCAGCCTTGATAGCTATTGCCATTTAAAATGATCTTTTGCTGGTTGCCCGACTCGGCAAACTCTACTAAGCGATTGATCAGCGCTTCCGACATAAAATGTTCCTAGCGTAAATATGAATAAGGGTTAACGGCACCACGTCCTTTACCATCTAGATAAAGACCATAGTGGAGATGAGGTGAAGTATAACGTGCATTGCCCGTGTTGCCGACATATCCAATTAAATCGCCCTTTTTGACATAGTCACCTACATTTAGGCCACGTTTATGACCGTCAAGATGAGCATAATAATGCCATGTTCCTGCTGGACCTAAAATCCAGATGACTTTGCCGCCGAGGTTATTGTTACGAAGATCAGCAACGAGTCCTTCGGTTGTGCTATACACTTTGGTTCCACGTGGAGCCAAAATATCAATTCCTTCATGGCTACGGCCTTGACTACGAGCTGCTCCCCACGTGTCTTTTAGTTCATCTCGATCGACACCTTTTACAGGTACAGGTAGTCGATTTGGAAGCTGCATACTTTTGAGCTTACTGACTTGAGTGGGGGAAAGTGGTGTAGGTCTTTTAGGTGCACTGACACAAGCTGCCAATAGAATAATGAGAAAACCAAGTGAGAGATGAGAAACAAAACGTCGCACGAAATACTCCCTGTCATAGTTATATCAAAATTATTTTGACCACTATGTCATGAACGGCTAGTCGAGATCAATTTTTTCATTGCAGTTGGTACGCCTTTGGAAATTGCTTGTTCTGGAGTCAGCCATTGGCCTTCAAGCTCAATCGACAGATGTTCTTTTTGATCAGGTTCCACGTGGAACACATGAGCATTAAGTAGCCATGTGAAATGAGTGAAGCTATGACTAATCTGAAAAGTTTGTGCTTGAGGCTGTAATTTAAATTGCTGGCTTATGCTCAGTCGTTCATGTTCATTTTCTAAAATAGGTAAACAGAATAAACCACCCCATAGACCATGGGCTTGGCGTTGTTGCCAGAACCATTCATCTTCACACTGAATAATAAGAACGTCTGCCGTTTTAACAGGCGGAGTTTTTTTTGGTTTTTTTAAAGGTAGTTCTTGTTCTAAACCTTGTTGATAGGCCTGACAATGAGCTTGCATTGGGCAATATAAACACAGCGGTTTTTTAGGCGTACAGATAGTTGCACCTAAGTCCATTATGGCTTGAGTATAGTCATGGTTACGATGCGTAGGGCAAAGCTCTTCAGCGAGTTTCCACATTTCACGTTCATGCTGCGGCTTACTTAAGTCATCTTCAATAGCGAAGAAACGCGCTAGAACACGTTTCACATTGCCGTCCATAATCACACCGTACTGACGCAAACCTAAAGACATAAGTGCGCCTGCTGTAGAGCGTCCAATGCCGGGTAGAGCAATCCATTCCTCTAGGGTTTCAGGAAACTTACCTTGTTGTGCTACAAGGCCAGCGGCTTTATGCAAATTGCGAGCACGAGCGTAATAGCCAAGGCCAGCCCAATAAGGAGCGACATCATCCCAAGTTGCATGACCTAAAGCTTCTACCGTTGGGAAGCGCTCCATAAAGCGATCAAAATATTGCAGAACTGTTTTTACCTGAGTCTGCTGTAACATAATTTCAGAAACCCAAACCTTGTATGGATCATCTGCAACTTGCCAAGGCAAATCGTGACGACCATGTTGATCGAACCAGTTTAAGAGGGCATCAGAAAAAGAAAATTCAGGCATGAACAGCTATAGAAGAAAAGTAAGAACTAAATTATAGCTGAAATTGGAGAGAAGTTTTGTTTAAAGCAGGCAACCAGAACGAGCCTGTTAAAACAGAGATCACTTGAAAATAAGTGGTCTCTGCTTCAAGCATAAAGAGGATTAATCCTCTTTTACGCCCCAACGTTGATCAAGTTTCAACGGTTGGTTTTTGTAGTATGGAATGACATGAATGTGGAAATGGTCAGAGCTTTGGCCAAACACTTCACCATCATTAAAGCCGATATGAAAACCGGCAGGCTGATGACGAAGCTGGGTTTCGTGGCGGGCAATCTCAAGAAGTGTAAGTAAGCCTTGATGTTCTTTAGAGGTAATATCAAAGAACGAGTTGACGTGACGTAATGGAGTTACGACACAGTGGCCTTTAGACAACGGATTTGGGTCAGGTAAAATTACAGCAAATTCATTCTTATCAATGATGTCATATTCATCAAATTCGCAATACGGACATTTCTTGTCAGCCATTGTTGTATCCTCTCATGTTATTCCATTAAACCCCGAGTGCGGGAAATAAGACTAGGCTTTGCTCTAGCTCAACGGGAGTATAGTTATTGAAGTATGGTTTAAAAAATACAGTAAAAATATTGCAAAGTCATAAACATTTAAGGGAGCAAATGCAAAAAACATTTGCTCCAAATTTGCTTCTTTTATTTTAAAGTACGTTCTAACAAAGCGTACATTTTAGCAAGGCCTTGTTTCTCCGCTTCGCTGTTGTAGCCAAGGTCTACACCATTCGCTTTCGCTTTTTCATCTGCAAGCGGGTTACTAAAGCCATGTTTAGCACCTTTTAAAACCACTACCTCATGTTTAACTTCAGCAGCTTGCATCTCTTTTTCAAAATTAGCAACATCTTCTAAGGTGACCATGGTGTCTTGTTCACCATGTAGAACTAAAACCTCACCTTGAATGTTGCCTTTTTGAGCAGGTGCTTTCGGTGCTAATGTAGCATGGAATGTCACAACTGCTTTAAGTGGTGCACCTGAGCGCGCAAGGTCTAATACAACTTTACCACCATAGCAAAAGCCAATTGCAGCCAGTTTTTCACTATTTACTTCTGGTTGTGCAGCAAGTGTCTGAAGTGCTGCATTGGCACGATCAGTCACCGTGTCTAACTCTTCAAATGTCTGCATCATCCATTCATATGCTTGAGCTGCGGTTGATGTGACTTTTTTATCGCCATACATGTCAATCGCAAGAGCCGCATAGCCGTGTTCAGCAAGTTCACGTGCGCGTTGTTCAGTATATTCATTACGGCCCCACCATTCAGGACCAATAATAATACCTGGTACAGGTGTTTCACTTTCTGGAGCTGCAAAATAACCAATTAAATGGCTGCCGTCTGGTGCAGTATATTGAATTTCACGGGTTTTAATTGCTGTACTCATGACATTAATCCTGAAATTAAACTTGGTTTAAACACGCTTGATTAAAGCATAAAAAATTAAAATTCATATTAATAACTATGTAAAAATCTACGTCAAAAGAAAAAGATAGAAACATTTAGGCAATAAAAAAGAAGGAAACAAGTTCCTTCTTTTTATGTAGTCATGATTGAATTAGGTTCGGCCTCGCGAAATAAAACCAATAACTGCGAGAATTACAGCCACAACCAATAAAATCACGGCAAAGTCTTTAGATAACCCTGCAACACCACCAAACCCTAATAGACTGGCAATGAGTGCAATCACTGCAAAAATTATTGCCCAACGGAACATAATGTTGTCCTCCTTATTTTTCATTGTGTTTTTACTATATAGTGGCTTTTTTGCACGGAATGTGTCGTTTATGTGGTTGAAATGTATATTAAACAATCATTTTGTGATGCTAAAAATACAGTTTCTTTCCTTAAGCACAGTGCCTTCAATGCTATAATCTGACTTTGCTTTATGTATACAGCCGTTAAAACCTATGTCTACCGAGACCTCACTTCGTCCATTATTTTGGAAAAATTACACGCTAGAGCAGCTTACTCAGGCTGAGTGGGAAGCTTTGTGCGATGGGTGTGGTTTATGCTGCTTGGTCAAGCTAGAAGATGAAGATACTCATGAGGTTGCTTACACCAAGGTAGCGTGTAAATTGCTTGATTGTGGTACAGGGCGTTGTTCAGACTATTCAAATCGTCAACAGCAAGTGCCTGACTGTTTACAGTTAACGCCAGAAAGCTTAAAAACAATTCACTGGCTACCTTCAAGTTGTGCCTATAAACGTTTGAACGAGGGTAAAAATTTACCTTCTTGGCATTATTTAAATACGGGTACGAGACAAAGCGTAGTTAAGGCAAAAAAATCTGTTGCAGGGCGTTGTATTCCTGAAACTGATGTACATGAAGATGATCTTGAAGATTATGTGGTACGGTGGGTGCGTTAATACGCTCCCAATGGACATTTTTAATTACAGCGTATAATAAAGTAACATTTTAATCGTAAAGTTTTTAACCATCTCCGTTATATAAAAATAAAAGCGAAGGAGATAAAAATGATGAAACGACTAGCAGCC
This sequence comes from Acinetobacter seifertii, assembly GCF_016064815.1. Taxonomy (NCBI): domain Bacteria; kingdom Pseudomonadati; phylum Pseudomonadota; class Gammaproteobacteria; order Moraxellales; family Moraxellaceae; genus Acinetobacter; species Acinetobacter seifertii. The sequence goes on from NZ_CP065820.1 coordinate 59,574, forward strand.
CCCTTATTATGTAGTAGCTTTTTCTTATTAATGGCTTGTGGTTCTAACAATACCAACTCAAAAAATCCTGAACAAAATACAACTGCAAAAACAGAGCAAACTAGTGCTGCCAAACAAATTTATCAGGTCGAGACAGTCGCACATTTTAATGAACCTTGGGCGATTACCAGTTTGCCAGACCATCGTTTATTAGTCACTGAGCGACAAGGTAAGTTAAAACTTTTTAACCCCCCAAATAAACAAATGTTAGATGTTCAAGGTGTTCCAGCGGTGAACTATGGCGGACAGGGTGGTTTAGGCGATGTTGTTTTACATCCTGACTTTGCCAAAAATCATTGGATATATCTCAGTTATGCAGCTAAAGGGCAAGGCGGATCTGGTGCAGTGATTTCACGTGCGAAATTAGACTTATCTAATCCTAATCAGCTAAAACTTATAGAGGTGAAACAGATTTGGCAGCAGGTGCCTAAAGTCTCAGGACAAGGCCATTATGGACATCGTATGCTCTTTGATGCAGATGGGAAGCTTTGGGTCAGTTCAGGTGAGCGCCAAAAGTTTGATCCTGCCCAAGACATGAAGAGTAATTTGGGCAAAGTCTTGCGTTTAAATGAGGATGGTTCAGCAGCCGTAAGTAATCCTTTTTATAAACAAGGTGGGGTTACTGCGGAAATATGGTCACTTGGACACCGTAACCCCTTAGGTATGGCTTTTGACCGTAAAGGACAACTCTGGGTAGTTGAAATGGGGCCTAAAGGTGGTGATGAGCTTAATATTATTACCAAAGGTGAAAATTATGGTTATCCAATCGTTTCAAATGGTGACCACTACTCGGGTGAGCCTATTCCAGACCACCATACTCGCCCTGAATTTAAAGCACCTGAGATTGATTGGACACCTGTCATTTCACCGTCGAGCCTAATCATTTATCGAGGCCAACAATTTCCTGCATGGCAAAATAAAGCCTTAATTGGTGGGTTATCTTCCAAAGCCATTGTGGTTGTAGATTTAGAGCATAAACCTGTAAAAGAAATACAAAGATTAGAGATGAAGCAACGTATTCGTGGTTTACATGAAGCACAAGACGGTTCAATTTGGGTAATTGAAGATGGCCCAGATGCACGTTTGCTGAAACTCAGTAATAAACCATCTTAATGCTACGAGTTAGCCTGTAAATAAAGAACGTGTCTCATAGATTCAAATTGTAGATTTCTGTGAGACGCAATAGACTATAGTGAAAAGACGATAAAGCTATTTGAGATGTCAGACACCCATATTCCACTTCCTGAACGCCTGCGCCCGAGAGATTTGTCTGAAATTATTGGGCAAGATCATTTGTTAGGTGAACACGCACCACTGCGTCAAATGATTGATCAGGGGCATTTACCTTCTATTATTTTTTGGGGACCGCCAGGCGTTGGTAAAACAACAATTGCTTTGCTTTTGGCGCAAGCAATAGACCGCCCATTTGTGAGTTTGTCTGCTCTGAATACGGGCGTAAAAGAATTACGTGAAGTGATTGCAGAAAGTGGGGATTTACTGACACCAGTCGTTTTTATTGATGAAATCCATCGCTTTAATAAATCACAGCAAGATGCATTACTAGGGGCTGTAGAAAAAGGAAAAATTACCTTAATAGGTGCGACCACAGAAAACCCGTCTTTTGAAGTCAATAGTGCACTTTTATCACGTTGTCAGGTCTATACCTTAAACAGTTTAGACAGCGAAGCAATTCAGACGCTACTCAACAATGCTCTCCAAGCAGATAAATTCTTAAAAGAACGCTACATTCATATTGAAGAGTACGATGCCCTTTTGCAGTTTGCAGCAGGCGATGCCCGTAAAGCGCTTAATTTACTGGACTTAATTGCGAGTACTTTTGAGCCAGAAATTGAAAATACCATTACCAATGCTGTGGTGGTAAAAGTTGCCCAGCAAAACATTGCACGTTATGACAAATCGGGTGAGCAGCATTACGACCTCGTGTCTGCATTTATTAAATCGATTCGTGGTAGTGATCCAGATGCAGCTCTGTACTGGATGGCTCGTATGCTTAAAGGCGGGGAAGATCCAGTTTTTATTGCAAGACGTATGTTGATTGCAGCCTCAGAAGATATTGGAAACTCGAATCCAAATGCGCTTTTGCTTGCAGGTGAATGTTTCCGCTCTGTTCAAGCAGTGGGTATGCCTGAAGGTCGAATTATTTTGGGCCAAACCGCGGTTTATTTAGCAACAAGTGCAAAAAGTAATAGTACTTATTTAGCAATTAACAAAGCATTGGAACTTGCCGAGAAAACGGCAAATTTACCAGTGCCTTTACACTTGAGAAATGCACCAACCAAGCTAATGAAACAGCAAGGTTATGGCATCAATTATCTCTATCCTCATGATTACCCAGAGCACTTTGTGCTGCAAGACTATTTACCACCTGAGTTGAAGGGAACCAAACTCTACGAGTCCGCAAGAAACAAGCGTGAGGTTGAAGGCGAACGCTTACAGCAACGCAGATGGCAGCAGGAACAATAGTTTTATTGAGTCCTGCTATTGTTCCAATTCCTCAGTAACCTGACCATAAATCAGTAGGGTAAACACGCCTGTACCACCAATAATATTTCCAATAGTCGTTGGAATCAGGAAATTAAAAATATATTCACTAATAGAGGCATCTCCTTGCCAAACTAGATAAGACATTTCGGTAGAACCTACTACTACATGGGTAAAGTCACCGAGTCCTATCAAATATGTCATGAAAAAGATGAGTAGGAATTTATTGCTAACTGAAGGCAGCATCCAGACTAGTGCAGCAATTAACAGCCCTGACATAATACCTTTCAGTAAGTTTTCGGTCGCAGAAAAAGACGCAACATGATGTGCTAGCTCGTCTAGTGCCTTGTCAATATCGGGTGTAAACAGGTGAGTAGTGAGGAAAAATAAACTCGCTAAAGCTGTTCCAATGATGTTGGATAAAATCACAATTCCCCATAATCGGCCTACAGCTTGTAATTTTTCGAGAGTAAAGGGCTTGAATAGAGGTACAACTGTGGTGATGGTATTTTCGGTAAAGAGTTGCATATGGCCCAAAATAGCGATCAGGAACCCAATGGTATAACCGACATTGGTGATTAAATCAGTCCAGATCGCATCAGCTGGAAGATAAGAAGCGATAATCGCCTTAAACACAAAAGAAAAACTGATGACTAGACCTGCCGCAATTCCTGAAAAGATCAGTGCAGCCGTTGGCCGATCCAGCTCTTCTGCACCATCACGGCGGATAATTTCATAGACTAAACGCGGTGACAGTTTTTCATGTTCTTCGACTGCCATTTTTTCACGCCAGCTTAAGGTTTGCTCGACCTTTTTTTCCTCTATTTCATGGTCCATCATGCTTACTCCTCATAGAATAAATATTTTCTACTTATTATTTTTGTTTATTGTTAAGGCAGCATTCAGAATAAATCTAGTTGATTCATAACAGCTTTATGTATCTTTTTATAAATTGAAAGATAGGACGCTAAGCAAAATACTATGCAAATAAAAGCAATTAACCAGATAGGACAGCTAAATATAAGAAGAGGTCGATAAAACTTTGCATGACAAGACGAATTGCCGCCTGAGTCAAAGGGGAGCAATTATGATGAAGAAGTCAGAAATCAGTAAGGATTGACGCTAAAGATTTACAGCAAATCAGATAACAGCAGTAACAATAATTAAAGTAAGGTATATGTTCTCAAAGTCCGTATGAGTTTCATATAGTCACCTTGAGAAGCTTCAGAAATGACGGTTTCTACTTCAGCTTCGCTCCAACCTTGTTTCAAAGCAGAGTCGCTAAAATTAGATAAAATCACTAATGGATTTTCACCAAAATGTATCGAGTGATTCATTAATCTCTTTTCAGGCTTAAGTAGTTCCATAGGGTTCACCATACTTTAAATTTAATTATTGTGATGCAATTAATGTTTTTTTAGATTTTAGTGCTTTGTTTTTATATTGTGCAAGTCATAATTTAATTAAATATACAAATCTGTCTACTTTTCCTGAATTTTAGTGCCTAGAAAATAAAAAACCGAGCAATTCAGCTCGGTTTCTTACTAAAGTCTGGCTAATTAGATGTCAGATAAATCTACGCCTAAACGAGCTGCAACTTCTTCATAAGCTTCAACAACACCGCCTAAACCTTGACGGAAACGGTCTTTGTCGAGTTTCTTCTTAGAGTCTTTGTCCCATAAACGGCAACCGTCTGGAGAGAATTCGTCACCAAGTACGATACGGTCATGGAAAACACCAAATTCAAGTTTGAAGTCCACCAAGATCATGTTGCCTTCAGCAAATAATGCTTTCAATACATCATTTACTTTATAAGTTAACACTTTCATTTGTTCTAACTGTTCAGCAGTCGCCCAACCTAAAGCAATCGCTTGAGATTCGTTAACCATTGGATCGCCTAAGCCATCATCTTTGTAGAACAATTCAAATGTAGGAGGAGTAAGTTCTTTACCTTCTTCTACACCTAAACGACGGCATAGAGAACCAGCTGCGTAGTTACGAATTACGCATTCAACAGGAATCATTTGAAGTTTTTTAACAAGAACTTCAGTTGGAGAAAGCAATTTTTCAAAATGCGTTTCAATACCCGCAGCAGCAAGTTTTTCCATGATGAAGGCGTTAAAACGGTTGTTCACCTTGCCTTTACGATCTAGTTGTTCGATTTTTTCGCCATTGAACGCAGAGGCATCATCACGAAAGACTAAAATCAGATGGTCGGCATTGTCTGTTTCATATACAGATTTTGCTTTACCAGTATAGAGCAAGGTTTGTTTTAACATGAGGGAACCTTTTAAAAAAAAATGCCTAGTAAACGACTAGGCTGGCCAATTTTGGTAAATCTGGTTTAACACTTCTGCCGCAACTTCAGGGCTTGCAAAAGTGTTGTCTGGATTAAAGAGAGCAAGGCTATGACTAGAGCCAACACCAGTCAGTTTAAGCACATAAGTTTTGTCATTTACTTTAATCGTCGCTTGATTACTGCCTTGAGCGATGATGTTGTAATTTAACGTGCTTAGGGTTGCTTTGGTGTATTGCCAAATTTCAGCGGTACTTCCATCAATTTTTAACAGTGGGTTTTTATTACCATCTGTTACAAGTTGAGGGCGACTAAGCGCGCTACCTGATTGAGCAGATGTATCTGCTGTATCACCTTGAGTTTGTTCAGGGCGAGGCAAAGCAAAACGATTGCCACGCTTGTTTTCAAACTTCGGTGCGTGATCGATAGCGAGCTGGTCTACTGTTGGTGCAGGATACAAAGGCGTCGCTGGTCGTACAGTTGCATCGGCAGGATACTCAAGCGGGGCGAGTTGCTTTGCTTTTTTATAATCTAAAGAGTGATTATTGAGTGCGAAGCGACCACAGCCAGCTAAACTTAAGGCTGAAACTGCAAGGACTAAACCAAGACGTAATTGCATCATAAATTGCTCTTATTAAATAATTCCCGCATCTTTTAGGGCATTGCGGAGAGGTTCGCGATATTGCTCAGCGAGAGGAGTGAGTGGTAAACGAATACCAGTATCAATCAGTCCCATCTCATGTAGTGCCCATTTCACAGGAATTGGGTTAGATTCGCAAAATAGAATATTGTGTAAATTTGCAATCTTATTGTTAAGCGTCTTCGCTTGTGGCTCATCTTTAGCAATTGCAACCGCACATACTTCGCTCATTGCCTTAGGTGCAATGTTTGCAGTAACCGAGATATTACCATCTGCGCCAAGAAGCATAAGTTCCCATGCAGTTTCATCGTCACCTGAGTAAACAGCCATTTTGCCGTTTAAAGCATCGATTAAAGCTTTACCACGAGGCACATCACCTGTTGCGTCTTTGATACCTACAATGTTAGGAATTTCTGCTAAACGTACCGCTGTATCGTTTGACAAGTCTACGCCTGTACGACCTGGTACGTTATAAAGAATAAGAGGTAATTCAACAGCTTCGGCAACCGCTTTATAGTGTTGGAAAAGGCCTTCTTGGGTTGGTTTGTTATAGTATGGTGTTACAAGTAAAGCGGCATCAGCACCGAGGTCTTTAGCTGCTTTAGTTAATTCGATTGCTTCGCGGGTTGAGTTTGCACCAGTACCGGCAATAATTGGAATACGTTTATTGGCTACACGAATAATTTCTTTAATAACCTGTGTGTGCTCTTCCATGCTCAATGTTGAGGCTTCGCCGGTTGTACCGACGGCTACAATACTGTTTGTACCTTGTTCTATGTGCCACTCAACCAGCTTCTCAAGACCCTTCCAATCTACACCGCCATCTTTCAACATGGGAGTGACAATTGCGACGATTGAGCCTTGAATGGTCTGTGCTTGCTGAGTCATTTTAAAAAATATCCTATTTATCCATCCGAATCTGAGGTAAGAAAAACAAAATGTGGGATGGTTGCAGTATTTTGATTGTCCAGTTCTAACAATAACAGATTGTTGAATGACAATTATGCAAATTATGACTGATCAGACGCATAAGAACAATATGCTTAACTGATAAACCCTATGTAAACTTGAGCAAAACATAGAATGCCAATTTGATCATTTCAAGTAAAAGACAGTAAATATGACAATATGGTTCAATTCTGCGAATCCTTACTTGTTACGGTCTTTTTTATGGCAAGATAAAATGCATATTTTTCCCGAATGGGACTTAAGATGGCATGAAAATGAAGAAACAACCACAAAATTCGGCTTTAGTCGTAGTTGATGTACAAAATGGTTTTACGCCGGGTGGAAATTTAGCAGTTGCCGACGCCGATACAATTATTCCAACCATTAACCAATTGGCGCGTTGTTTTGAAAATGTCGTTCTGACACAAGATTGGCATCCAGATAATCATATTTCTTTTGCTACCAACCATGTGGGTAAACAGCCATTTGAAACCATTGAGCTCGATTATGGACCGCAAGTGCTTTGGCCTAAACATTGTGTAGAAGGTAGCCATGATGCCGAATTTCATCCAGATTTGAATATCCCAACGGCCCAGCTGATTATCCGAAAAGGCTTTCATGCTCATATTGATAGCTACTCGGCTTTTATGGAAGCAGACCACAGTACAATGACGGGTTTAACGGGTTACTTAAAAGAGCGCGGCATTGATACGGTTTATGTGGTCGGAATTGCTACGGACTTTTGTGTCGCATGGACTGCTTTAGATGCAGTTCAACTCGGCTTTAAAACTTTAGTGATTGAAGATGCCTGTAAAGGTATTAATCTGAACGGCTCTTTAGAACAGGCATGGCAAGCGATGCAGCAACAGGGTGTTGTCCGTATTCAATCGACTGACTTGTTGAGTGAATGTTAGAGAGAGTGCTCATGTTGTTTGGGCTTTAATTGCAATTTGATATGGATGAACAGCATGTCTGCATTATTACGTTTTACTCAATTTGTTCAGAAAACGTTTGCTTTATGGGTCATCGTTTTTGCGGCTCTAGCGCTATGGCAACCTGAGTTTTTTGTCTGGCTTAAAGCGTACATCCCATGGATCTTAGGGATTATTATGCTCGGTATGGGAATGACCATGACCGTTGATGACTTTAAAGGGGTATTGCAAAGCCCTAAAGCGGTGTTGATTGGAGTGGTTGCCCAGTTTGTGGTGATGCCCGGTTTAGCATTTGTTCTGTGTAAATTATTTGATTTACCGCCTGAAATTGCAGTCGGCGTTATTTTAGTGGGGTGTTGCCCAGGCGGAACAGCTTCAAACGTGATTACCTATATGGCCAAGGGCAACGTGGCTTTATCGGTCGCCTGTACATCGGTATCAACACTTTTAGCACCTCTATTAACTCCTGCAATTTTCTATCTGCTGGCTAGCCAATGGTTAAAGATTGATGCAGCTTCGATGTTTATTTCGATTTTGCAGGTGGTGCTACTGCCTATTGTGATTGGTCTGATTTTGCGAACTTGGCTTAAACGTCAGGTCGAGTCCTATATTCAAGTCATGCCGTTAGTTTCAGTTATTGCAATTGTCGCGATTGTGGCAGCCATTATTGGTGGGAGCAAAGCAGCTATTTTTCAATCCGGCTTGCTTATTTTGGCGGTAGTGATACTGCATAATGGATTTGGTTATTTATTAGGTTTTACCGCAGCTCGTTTCTTTAAATTGCCTTATGCAGACAGTAAAGCAATTGCGGTAGAAGTCGGTATGCAAAACTCAGGCTTAGGCGTGGCGCTTGCAGCAGTGCATTTTGCGGCTTCCCCGATTACGGCTGTACCAAGCGCAATTTTCAGCCTTTGGCACAATATTTCTGGTCCTGCGCTTGCCACTTATTGGGCAAGTAAACACAAACAAGAATAACTGTAGAAAAACATACATTGCAAAAGAAGGCCAAACGAATAGTTTGGCTTTTTTATTTAAAGAATATTTTAGAGGAAGCTGAATTTAGAACTGGTATGTCTTTTGCTTTGAATTGATGCACTAAAAATAACGTGAATATCAACATAAATCGCAAAGAAAAAAATAAGGCTTTTTTTGATGAACCAGATTTTTAAATTATTTATTCCCATGCTCTCAAGCAATTTAATTCTAGTTTTAAGTGGATTGGTTGATATTGCTTATGTAGGGCATTTTAGTAATGATCATGTCGCCGCATTATCGGTGACCTTATCTTTATATACAGTGATTTATGTCATTGGGATGGGTATTCTGCAAGGTGTGATCCTCAAGCTCTCACAAGCATATGGTTGCCATGACATACCCCATATTCGTCAAATCTTTATTCAAGGCATTTGGCTGATGTTATGTTCGGCATTGGTGAGTATTGGCTTGCTTTACTTGTTTCGTGATTTACCAAAATTATTTGGTGCATCTGAACATGTGGTTTCAATTACTAAAAACTGTATTTGGGTCTTGGTATTTATTTTACCTGCGCATTTACTGATGCGCCTATGTACAGCTTTGTCTCAGGTCACTGAAAATGCGCATAAGGTTTTATTATCAGATAGCATTTTTTTCATTCTTAAAATTATTTTGTCCTATCTTTTGATTTATGGGGTCGCTTTATTTTCAATTCCGCCACTCGGTGCCATAGGGGCTTTGTTAGCCACTCTCATTGTACGGTGGTTTATGTTGGCTGTTTATTACCTGTTTTTCCTAGAGAAAAGCTACATTTTTATTGAGCAATCAGAACGGTCGGTTGAAGATGGCCGACAAAGTCTGCGTATGATTTTAAAAATAGGGATACCTACCGCGATCATGGCGTTGATGGATGTTGTTGCATTTTGTTCGGTAGCTATTTTGATTTTGCCTTTTGGGAGTGTGGTGTCAGCAGCCCATCAAATTGTCGCGAGCACTGGCGGTTTCATGTTTATTTTTCCCTCCTCAATTGCCTCGGCTTATAGCATTTTGGTGTCGCGATCTATGGGCAGTGGCAACATGGAAGAAGCAAACAAAATTGCCAGACAAAGTATATGGGTAATTATGGCAGTAAGTGGCAGTCTGTCCCTAGGTTTATGGTTGGAGCGAGACTTAATTGTCACCTTCTATTCAGATGATTTAGCTGTGCAGGTTTTGGCTGCATCACTGCTGTTAATTGTCTGTATATCTCATTTTCTAGATGGCTTCATGACCTTACTCACCTCTTTGCTGCGCTGTTGGGATGTCTCAATTTTACCCATGCTGATTTTTTTAGTCGTGGTGTTATGTTTCGGATTGGGTGGTGGTTGGTGGATGGCCTATAAAGGGCTGTATTGGGGGAGTCATTCGATTTCTGCAATGGGAATTTATGGTTTTTGGAGTATGGCTGCCATAAGTTATTTAGTGGCTTGTCTAATGAGCGCCTTATGTTTCCGTTTTAGAAAACAATTAAGAGGATTTTGATTGAGCAGACAATGGTTAAAGGGGATGTGCTGCTAACCATTCTTCAATTTCGTTTTCAGAAATCACTTTAAAACCATGGTGCTGTAACAGTGCTGTGGTAATCCCAACACCCGTAATCTTCTCGCCTTGAAAAGTTCCGTTATAAATTTTTTGACTGCCGCAAGATGGGCTATTTTCTTTTAAAACCACACAACTTGCTTTTATTTGCTGTGCAATTTCTAGAGTGCGGTGAGCACCTTTTAAATAGAGCGCTGTCACATCTAAACCAGATGAGTCAGTAATTTTTGCCTTGCCATCAAGTACATCTTGACCTGTTCCTCCTACAATTTCTGCGGGTAAGCGAGGCGTGCTAAATCCACCTAATAACTCTGGGCAAAGTGCATGGGCTTTTTTATTTAAAAATAACTGCTGAAGCGTAGTGTGCAAGCATGATCGGCCGTCATAACGTACAGGTTCACCAATTAAACAAGCACTGATTAAAATCATGAGTTTTCCGCCGTTAGAACTTTAAAAGCCATGTGAGTGTACCCAATGATTTATAAAATATGAAATCTAAATCAGGCGCAAACAAACCAAGTAATTTGATTAATAAATTACACAATTCATAATTAAATTATGTATTGCATAATTTAATTGTTTTTAGTAGCATCTGTTTTAAGGTAAATGGCCATTGGAGGTCCAACAAGGATGTTGGCCTCCATAAATCTAGGAATGACTTTAGGAAAAGGCGATTTTTAAAGGTTTATTGAAAAATCTCAATCGTACTTTTAGATAAGAAAGGACTGTGTGTATGGAAAATAAACACCATATAGAAGGGAAATTAATCATCGGCTTCGTGCTCACTCAATCATCGTTTTAATTATTGGTTTTTTTCTCATAGGATGCGTTGGGCTAAGGCATTTTGACGGTTCAAACACTCTCCCAGCAAATGCGTATTCTATAGAGAAAGGAGCTGACCAGATCAGCAGAAATAAACGGATCAGGTAATCACCAGAGGGAAACTAGATGGATATTTTAGAGAACCCATTAGAACTATGCGGTTTTGCATTTATTGAGTTTGTTTCAAAAGAAAATGAATTAGATACAATTTTTGAAACCATCGGCTTTTCAAAAGTAGCCAAGCATAAATCGAAAAAAGTGTACTTATGGCGTCAAGGAAATATCAATATTATCCTGAATTATCAGCCAGAATCTTATGCTTCATTCTTTTTCAATGAGCATGGCCCATCTGCTTGCGCAATGGGATTCAAAACACGTGATGCGGCAAAAGCTTTTAAAAAGGCTGTTGAGCTTGGTGCAGAACCAATGCAATCTAATATTGGGCCGATGGAGCTTAACATTCCGGCAATTAAAGGTATTGGTGGCATGCCAATCTTCTTGGTTGACCGTGACATTTATGAAAATGACTTTGTTTTCTTTGATGATGCGCAGCGTCACCCAGAAGGTGCTGGTTTAAAAGAAATTGACCACTTAACTCATAACGTCTACAAAGGCCGTATGGAGTACTGGGCAAACTTCTACGAGAAGATTTTTAACTTCCAAGAAATTCGTTACTTCGACATTAAAGGCGAATATACAGGTTTAACATCTAAAGCGTTAACTGCTCCAGATGGCATGATCCGTATTCCTTTAAATGAAGACTCAGACAAGGGTAACGGTCAAATTGCAGAATTCTTAGCTGATTTTAATGGCGAAGGTATTCAACATATTGCGTTTATTTGTGATGACTTAATTTCGACTTGGGATAAGTTAAAGGGCTTGGGTCTGCAATTTATGACTCCACCGCCAAACACGTATTATGAAATGTTGGAAGACCGTTTACCTGAGCATGGCGAACCGACTAGTGAATTACAGCAGCGCGGTATTTTGCTTGACGGTAATACTAAAGATGGTCAGAAGAAGCTTTTATTGCAAATCTTCTCTCAAAATATGATTGGGCCAGTTTTCTTCGAATTTATTCAACGTAAAGATGACGACGGTTTTGGTGAAGGTAACTTCAAGGCACTGTTTGAATCGATTGAACGTGACCAAATTCGCCGTGGCGTTCTCGAAGCAAAATAAGTTTTGCTTTGTCTCTAATCTAAAAAAACCAAGAGCATTGCTCTTGGTTTTTTTATGGCTATTGATTAGCGGCTTTTAATATATTGATTAATTAAATTAATCTCATTTTTAAGCGTTTCAATAATTTTACTTTGTGGGTCGACGGGTAAAAACATTTCACTATCCAGTGCCACAATACAAAACTCAATGCTCTGGTTTGAGTTAAATACTGGTAGACCTACTGCGTTAATACCTGTGAGTAAATCACCTTTCGCTGCTGACATTTGTTGCTGGCGAATGGTTTCTTTAAGCTCTGTAAATGCTTGCCAGTTCTGTGGGGCAATATTTAGCCCAAGTTCCTGATGCTTTTGCCATTCGGCTTCCATTAAGGGACGAACAAAATGCTCTGGAAGATAAGAAGCAAATAAACGTCCCGCAGCAGAATTAACTAAAGGCATAATCGAGCCGACTTTAGTGACAATCGAAATAGGGTGGTTAGACTCAATTGACTGAACCACAACAGGCCCTTTCGGTGACCACTTACTAATTTGTATGCCGCAACCAATTTTGTTTTGTAGGTCGTAAATTAAATGCTGTACGAGCTGTAGTGTGTCGCTATGTTGAACACAGTTTAAACCTAAGCGCCATGCCTGATCGCCTAGGGCGTATTGACCATCATCAAGCTGTTTTGCATATTCCATACGAATAAGGCTAACCAGATAGCGGTGTACTTTAGCTGGATGCATTTCTAGCTTGCTAGATAGATCTTTGAGAATAATAGGTTGATTGTGTTCCAAAAGGGCGTTTAGTACAGATAAACCGACTTCAAGTGATTGAACCCCCCCAGATACTTTTTCTTCAATCATTTAAATACCCTTAATAAATTTACTTCAGCTGTTAAACAGTGACGATCAAAACATAAATTGAAATTGCTGCGATTTACATCATGCCTGAGCCTCGCGAGAAATAGAAATCACCTTTTTCTATTAGCGAAATTGGCATGTTTAATAATCAACAATTTTCTAAAATCACTATGCTCTCATTTATAGCGCAATTTTCTAGAAATTTAGCGTTTTTAAATAATATAAATCGGCATTGATATAGAAACGTTTATTCAAACAATTCTAATCAATGCCGATTTTTTAGTTTGCTGTTTTAAAATTAGGTTCCTAACTCTTCTTCATGTAAGAAATGAGTGTGGTGGGGAGCGCGTTTGGTTTTGCTCCATTCATCTAACATTTCAGCTTTCATTTCTTCAGTAATTTTTGCAATTTTTTCTTCAGCATGAACATCGTTATAAGTCAGTTCTAAACGGTGTCCATTTGGGTCGAAGAAATAAATTGAGTGGAAAATTCCATGGTTCGTCACGCCCAACACTTTCACGCCATTTTCTTCTAAATGTTGCTTCGCAGCCATCAAAGCATTTAAGTCTTCAACTTCAAAAGCAATATGTTGAACCCATTGAGGTGTGTTTTCGTCTCGACCCATTTCTGGTTGAGTTGGTAATTCAAAAAATGCCAAAACGTTGCCTTGACCAGCATCTAAGAATAAATGCATATAAGGATCAAAGGCTTTCGTTGATGGAACATGGTCTTCAGCAAAAGCTAAGATAAAGTCCATATTGAGCATTTTTTTATACCACTCAACAGTCTCTTTCGCATCCTTACAACGATATGCAACGTGATGTATTTTTTTAATGGCAAATGTCATGTTGAAACTCCTTTTACTATTCCCAATCTGGTTGTTGTTCTGGTGCCGCGTTATAGAAGGCTGGGATAGACAAACAATGTTGATAAATTGATTCAATTTTTGGAAACGCAGATAAATCTATCTTGAAGCGTTTCGCGTTGTAGACTTGTGGAATCAGGCAGCAATCGGCAATCGTTGCTTGTTGTCCAAAGCAAAATTGCCCGTTTGAATCTTGAAGTTGCTGTTCGAGACTTTGAAAGCCTTCAATAATCCAGTGCTGATACCAATAATTTTTTTGTTCGTCCGAGACATTTAAGTCATTTTTTAAATATTTCAGAACGCGTAAGTTGTTTAAGGGGTGAATATCACAAGCGATTGCTTGTGCAAAAGCACGGATTTTGGCTCTCTCTTTCACATCATTTGGAAGTAGTTTGGTTTCTGGATATTGTTCATCTAGATATTCCAAAATACTTAATGACTGTGACAAGGTTAAATCGCCGTCCACTAAAGTTGGCACTAAGGCACTGCGATTTAACTTTAAATAGTCTTCACTTTGCTGCTCATTTTTAACCAAATGAACTGGTGCAGTTTCATAAGCGAGACTTTTAAGGTTGAGTCCAATCCGTACTCTGTAAGCTGCAGAGCTACGAAAGTAACTATACAGCTTCATAGTCAGGCTCCGAAGTTTCTGCAAAATCAAAATCTAATGCAGGAAGTACAGTGTTTCGAACTTCACCAAAGCCAATACGGATACCATTTTTCTCACAGTGACCTTTCATAATGAGCGTATCGCCGTCTTGTAAGAAACCACGAGTTTCACCATTGGCAAGTGTTAATGGTTTAGTGGTGTTCCAAGTGAGCTCAAGCAAGCTGCCATAAGAGTCCGGTGCGGAGCCAGAAATAGTACCTGAACCCATCAAGTCGCCAACCTGAACGTTACAGCCTCCAATGGTGTGGTGAGTCAGCTGCTGAGCCATAGACCAATACATATATTTGAAGTTGGTTTTACAGATCACATCAGTTTGTGCTGATTTTGGTGTTTGAATCTCAACACTCAAATTAATGTCGTAACTGTTGGCGATATTTTCTTGTAAATAAGCGAGTGGTTTTGGTTCTTGTTTCGGGCCTTCAACTTTAAATGGTTCAAGTGCTTCAAGCGTTACCACCCAAGGTGAAATAGCGCTAGCAAATGATTTTGAGTTGAATGGACCTAGAGGAACGTATTCCCATTGCTGGATATCACGTGCTGACCAGTCGTTTAGCAGAACCATTCCGAAAATATGGTCCCAAGCATTTTCAATCGAGATAGGCTGCCCCAACTGAGTTGGTTTTCCTACAATAAATGCTGTTTCAAGTTCGAAATCGAGTTTACGCGTTGCAGAAAAAACTGGACGTTCTTCATTTGGAAGTTTGATTTGACCTGATGGGCGTACCACTTGAGTTCCGCTCACTACAACAGAGCTAGCACGACCGTTATAACCTACAGGTAATTCGGTCCAGTTTGGAAGCAAGGCATTTTTAGGGTCACGGAACATACAGCCGACATTGGTCGCGTGTTCTTTAGAAGAATAAAAATCGGTATAGCCAGGTACGCGAACAGGTAAATGTAAAGTTACGCTGTCTTGCTTAACTAGAACTTCCTGACGTAATGCTTGGTTTTCTTGAAGTGTTAAATTTTCAACTGAAAGAAGAGACTGTAATGTTTTACGAACTTTAGACCAGTTGGCTTTGCCTGATTCAATAAATTTATTCAGTGTAGGCTGGTTAAAGTATGTGTCTTGATCTGAAAGTTTTAAAAGACCGTGCTTTTCAAGAGCAGCGAGATCAATGACCCAATCACCAATAGCTACACCGACCTGACGCTCGCCTTCGGTTGTTCTACTAAAAATACCATAAGGCAAATTATGAATAGTGAAATCAGATTGAGGTGAAACTTCAATAAAAGAGTTTAGTTTTTGTTCCATTTTCGCTTCCTTGTCTTCATCTCGTGTCTTATACAAATAAAAGTTCGGTCTAGGGACTGAGCTACTCAATAAGTTTTAACCTTGGTTAGATCATTTTTTTACTTATGAGTTTGATATAGACCGAGCACAACCAATTGCTTCATGGTTCTTATAATACTGAATTCATAAAATTACGCAATACATAATTTAATTACACATTGCATAATAATTGTTATTTCTTGCATTTTCTGTTTTCATGCGCGGTTATGAGAAAAGTAACGCAATTATTTTTTCATCAATCTCTATGAAAATCTGATCAATTTATGATATACGTAATTTATTGGAAAAAAATTACGTGACAAGGATGAGAATAATCATATGTCAACACAAGAGCAAGGAAACCTGAAACACGGTTTGAGTAATCGTCACATCCAGCTGATTGCATTGGGTGGAGCGATTGGTACAGGGCTGTTTCTTGGTATATCACAATCGATTAAATTGGCAGGTCCGTCGGTAATCTTGGGTTATGCGATTGCAGGATTTATTGCTTTTTTAATGATGCGCCAGCTCGGTGAAATGGTGGTCGAAGAGCCAGTAAGTGGTTCTTTTAGTCATTTTGCTTACAAATATTGGGGACCATTTGCAGGCTTCATGTCAGGATGGAACTACTGGGTACTCAACGTACTGGTATGTATGGCAGAGTTAAGTGCAATTGGTCTGTATATTCAATATTGGTGGCCGCAAATCCCAACGTGGGCATCCGCGCTAACGTTCTTTATTCTCATTAATGGTATTAATTTATTGCATGTTAAGTTTTTTGGCGAAATGGAATTTTGGTTTTCCATTGTTAAAATCTTAGCAATTTTAGCCATGATTGCTTTCGGTTCGTATTTACTTGCAACCGGTACAGCAGGGCCACAAGCAAGTATCAGTAACCTTTGGGCATTAGGCGGTTTTTTCCCGTTTGGTGTTGAAGGCTTGGTGATGGCAATGGCAGTCATTATTTTTGCTTTTGGCGGTATCGAGCTTTTCGGTATTACTGCGGCTGAAGCACGTGACCCAGACAAAACCTTACCTAAAGCGGTAAATCAGATTATCTATCGTATTTTGATTTTCTATATTGCAACGCTTCTTGTTTTATTCTCATTATTCCCTTGGAATCAAATGGCACAAGGCGGCAGTCCTTTTGTAATGGTGTTTGCTTCTTTAGACAGCCAAGGCGTTGCGACTTTACTCAACTTCGTGATTTTGACTGCTGCGGTTTCCGTTTATAACGGTACAAGCTATTGCAGTAGCCGTATGTTGTTAGGCCTTGCTCAGCAAGGAAATGCACCAAAAGTATTTGCACGTATTAATAAACGCGGTATTCCAACCAATGCTGTGATCCTTTCTGCGGCAGTTACTATTTTATGTGTGTTGTTAAATTACATTTTCCCTGAAAAAGCATTTGGTTTGCTCATGATGCTCGTAGTTGCAGCGATTGTGATTAACTGGGTGGTGATTTCATGGACACATTTAAAATTCCGTAAATTCATGATGCGCCAAGGTCAAACTACGAAATTCCCAAGCTTCATGTATCCATTTAGCAACTATCTCTGCATGGTGTTTATGCTTGGAATTTTAGTTGTCATGTCGCTAACGCCAGATATGCGTGTGGCTGTGATGATGATTCCGGGATGGATTTTATGCTTAATGGTGGCTTATCAATTTAAACGCCGTAAGTTAAAAGCTGAGCAGCCTGTACATGCTTTAGAGGCAGATATGTAATCGGGTCTTAGTTAGAAACTAAAAAGGACGTATTAATACGTCCTTTTTTATTTTTAAAATTTACAACAGAAATTAAAGGACTTTATAATTGTTATATTATAACATCTGTTGAATGAATAACTAAGGCTTCCCGATGTTGAGGGAGGAACAACATATTTATGAAATATTCCTATTTAGGTTTAATCTTACTTTCTCTTACCGCGTGTACGACTCAAACACCTAAGCCAACGGTTTCTAAGCATCCTCACTCTTTGCCTCAGCCATCTAAAACAGTGGTAAGAATAAAACAACAACCCGAAGATTATATTGTTTGGATCGCAACCGCAGATCACGCGCAGTCTGTGCAGGCTTATAAGCAATTTCTGAAGCAGAAAGGACTTGCCAATTTAGTGCCAGATTATGAGTTATTACGTTCAGCTCGAGACTGGCAAAAATGTGGAGTCGAGCCTTATGCGGTGCCACCGAGAGAGATTTGGTCCAACATCGTTCCTACGCTTAGCATTTTAAAAGCATTGGTTGACGAGGGCGTGATTAACGATTTTGAAGTGACATCAGCCTATCGAGCTTTATCTTTAAACCGCTGTGCAGGTGGTGCAGATGCTTCTCGACATGTCTTTAATGCAGCGCTTGATTTTCGAATTGGACCAGAACAGCCTAGCGACTTAGACCAATTCAATATTCAGCAAACCAAAACTAAACTTTGTCAGTTCTGGGAAACCAAGGGACAAGCTCTTAATATGGGTCTAGGTGTTTATGCTTCGGGACAAATTCATATTGATAGCCAAGGCTTCCGATCATGGGGACCTGACCATCACTATAGAACCTCGATTTGTCAGTGACTATAAAAGCAATTCTTTCAAAGACTAAATGAGTTGGTTTGAATAAAAGCAGAATAAAAACTTGATCAATAGTTATGTTATAACATAACATTGTTGTGGTTTAGAAATAGATTACGCCTGTGATCTGGCCATATTTCAATGGCCAGCCATGATCAGTTTAAATATTATTCGAAGAGATCAAGCCATGCACACTGCAATCGCCAACTCATTTGCCAAGCTTCCAGTCACTGTTTTATCGGGCTTTTTGGGTGCAGGAAAGACCACATTACTCAACCATATTTTAAATAATCGTGAAGGTCGCCGTATTGCTGTGATTGTTAATGATATGTCTGAGGTAAATATTGATGCGGCTTTAGTACGCGAAGGTGGGGCAGAGCTTTCAAGGACAGATGAAAAACTGGTTGAAATGAGCAATGGCTGTATCTGCTGCACGCTACGAGAAGATTTACTGGTTGAGGTGAGACGTTTAGCCAATGAAGGACGCTTTGACCAATTGGTGATTGAGTCGACAGGTATTTCAGAACCATTACCAGTAGCAGAAACATTTACCTTTGAAGATGAAGATGGAAACTCACTCAATGAGTTTGCTCGACTCGATACTATGGTCACGGTAGTCGATGCTTTTAACTTTCTTAAAGATTACAGTTCAGTCGACTCTCTGCAACAACGTGGTGAGTTCTTAGGCGAGCAAGATGAGCGAACTGTAGTTGACCTTCTTATCGATCAGATCGAGTTTTGTGATGTGATTGTGCTGAATAAAATTGACCTGATTAATCAGGCGCAGCAAGACCAGCTCATCGCAATTTTAAAAACGTTAAACCCGCGTGCCCGAATTGAAATTGCTCAATTTGGAAAGATCGCTTTAGATAAAATCTTAGATACATATTTATTTGACTTTGATGAAGCCGCACAAGCGCCGGGCTGGTTAAAAGAGTTACGTGGCGAGCATACGCCAGAGACTGAAGAGTATGGCATCAGTAGCTTTGTTTACCGTGCCCGCCGACCTTTCCATCCAGAGCGTTTTTATGATTTGGTTCAGTCAGAATGGCCAGGAGTCGTGCGTTCTAAAGGTTTTTTCTGGTTGGCTGCTGACCCTACCTTAGCTTATTCATGGTCGCAAGCGGGTGCAATGGCTCGACATGGCCTAGCAGGTTATTGGTGGGCTGCTGTTTCAGAAGAAGATTGGCCGAGTGACCTCGCCAGCATTGAGCAAATTAAGAAAAATTGGGACGCTCGTACAGGTGATGCGCGTCAGGAACTGGTTTTAATTGGTATGCAAATGGATGAGCAAGCCTTAATAGAACGCTTAGACCGTTGTTTATTAAGTGATGAGGAAATGGCTTTAGGACCACAAGCTTGGCAGAACTGGTCGAACCCTTTTAAACAAGAAGATGAAACCATGTTGATCGCTTAATTAAAAAAGCCCCTATTTTAAAGGGGCTTTTTTTTATGATTTGTCTTTAATGAAAATCTTTCGAATGTAGCTGTTAAGCGGTGTGGAATAATATTTTTCAATCGCTGCGCTGATAATAAAGGTCAGAACCAGATAGCCAATTAAAAGCATAATTTTGATGCTAGAGTCGGTTTGAGCCGGAACAAAAGCAACTTTCATAAGACCCAGCACAACTAGATGAAACAAATAAGTTTCATAACTTCTTTGCCCCAACCAAACCATGATTTTTGTAAAGAGGTTATGCGCTTGCGTTTCGGAAGGATGTTGAAAACACAAAATCAGTAAGCCTGTGGCAAGAGCAAATAAGCTAATACCCCAAGTACTCACTTCTTTAATTGGTGCATATAAATAAAGAGCGACCATGCTCAAAATAAGCAACCAAGAAAAAGGCTTTTTATAAGTCCAGTTTGGTCGGTAGGTATGAGAAAATATCGCCGTTAAACAGCCAATTGCTATACCATCAAAACTTGAAAAATAATGATATAAATAGGCGCCGCTTTCTTCCCCAAAATGCAGGGACCTAAAATAAGGCCCATATAAAATCACTCCAACAAGTACAGCAATAAAGACCTTATTACTACGTGTGAACAGGCACAATAATGGAAAAACAAAGTAGAAAACTTCTTCTACAGAGAGTGACCACAACACACCCAAAGCATAGTTTACCCAACCAAATTTAATAATCAGGATATTCATCCAGAAGGTTAGAGCTGCAAATATGGTTAAGGGATAGGAAACCTCAATGCCATTGGGGGCTTGGTTCATGAAGGGTTTTAAGTCAAATGAACCAAGTATGCTGACCCCTAAAATGAGTAATATCAGACACGGTAAAATACGTGCTGCCCGTCGGATATAAAAATGCTTGAGGTTAATTGCAGAAAACTGTTTGTCTCGTTTTAACGTGTGATGGGTAATTAAAAAACCCGAAATCACAAAAAACATGGTGACGCCATAATTTCCATTTCTTGCGATGACAGTACTAAATGCTTCACCTAAAAAATCAAAACCTAACCATGTATCTTTAAGTTTATAAGGAATATTAAAATGATGTAAAAGAACCAACAGGATAGACATTCCACGCAGAATATCTATTTTATAATTACGCATTCGATGTGCTTCCAGCTTTATTAATATACTGTGTGGCAGAAGAATACTATCGATCAGTGATTTTAAATAAAAATTTTAAGCAGCATTTCGTAAACCAAAAAAGACTACTTTTTTGCTTCTTTGAATTGAGCTAAGGCATAGCAGAAATAATTATTAAATAAATATTTATAAAGCATTTATATATTTGAATTTTTCTACATAAAACTTTAAATTAGCTCTTATTGAGATATGTTTGTTTTTTAAACTTTTTAAAATCTATTTAATTCATAAATTAACATGTTGTATGTGGTTGTATATACATAGCATGTCAACTAAAATACATTTTTGCCTGCTGCCTTTTTTGAGTAATTAGTTATGCCCAGAACATCAAAACAAGAACATACTGAGCTTTCGATTGAAGCTGATAGTCCAGTTCCTTTATATCAACGCGTAAAACAACTGATTTCACAAAAAATTTATGAAGGTACTTGGGCTGTAAATAAAAAAATTCCTTCGGAAAGTGAACTGGTTAATCAACTCGGCTGTAGCCGCATGACGGTCAACCGTGCGCTTCGTGAGTTAACGACCGAGGGTTTACTCGTTCGAATTCAGGGCGTTGGTTCTTTCGTTGCGGAAGGGCAAGGCCGAACTGCACTTTTTCAGATTAATAATATTGCCGATGAGATTATTGCACGAAACCATAAGCACCACGCTGAAGTTTTAGTCTTAGAACAAATTTATGCAAATGCAGAGCAAAGCGTGTTAATGCAGACTCGTGAAGGGCAAAGATTATTTCACTCGATTATTGTGCATTATGAAAATGATGTCCCTGTTCAGGTCGAAGATCGTTTAGTCGATGCAGCACTGATACCAGATTATCTACAACAAGATTTTAAAACCATTACCCCAAATGCTTACCTCATGGCAAAAGCTCCTGTCTCAGAAGGTGAGCACATTGTCGAGGCAGTTTTAGCATCTCCGCAAGAGTGTAAGTGGTTGAAAATTACTAAAGCTGAGCCTTGTTTACTGATCCGTCGCCGTACATGGTCAAACAAACAACTCATTTCAAGTGCGCGTTTGATTTATCCGGGTAGTCGCTATTATCTCGAAGGGAAATTTAACCCATGATTAAATTGATCAGGGCCGATCAATATACAAAAATGCTTTGGAAAAATGGTGCAGGCTTTACTTTAGAAATTGCGCGAAGCCAAGGTGAAGGCGACTTTGAGTGGCGCATTTCGATGGCAGATGTGACCACTTCTGGGCCATTTTCGCTATTTCCCAATAAGCAGCGCATTATTAGCGTACTTGATGGACAGGGCATGGTGTTGCATGTCGATGACCTTCCTGCCAAAACGCTGAACCAAGGCGATATTTTTGCTTTTCATGGAGAGAGTCAGGTTCAAAGTGAGTTGGTAGACGGGGCAATTCGAGATTTAAATTTAATTTATGACCCTGCAAAGTTTCATGCCCGTTTTCAGTGGTTGAATGATGCAGCGGAGCAGGTATTTATTAGCTCGGCAGATCTGATTTTTATTTTTAATCAGGGTGGTGAAACACAAGTAAATGTGGATGATCATTCCGTTCAGCTTGCTGCTCACGGGACGCTAAAAATTGGGAAAAACGCTGGCGTGACATCAATCAGTTTTCCCAAAAAACAACTCAAAAGCTGCTATGTCATTGAGTTAATTCAACGATAAAAAGACATCATTTACGACTTAAAAAGCACATGTCGATTTAAAAAATATGTGCTTTTTTTATGCCCAATATAAAAATAAATTAATTTAATTCATAAGCTTATTTAATTTTTTTAAAAAAATATGAGTCACCCTCTTCACGCCGAAAAATATTTGTGTAGTATATAGATGTATATACAAGTTAATACATTACTATACAAATGCAGAAACAAGTGATGTTCTGCTGATGTAAGCTCAAAGGAAGGAGTCCGACTGTGACAACAACGACAACAAAATTTCGTGATGTAGAAATTCGTGCACCACGCGGCACTGAATTAACGGCTAAGAGTTGGTTAACTGAAGCCCCATTACGTATGTTGATGAATAACCTTGATCCGGACGTTGCAGAAAACCCGAAAGAGTTAGTTGTATACGGTGGTATTGGTCGTGCAGCACGAAACTGGGAATGTTTCGACAAAATTGTAGATACGTTAAAAAATCTTGAAACTGACGAAACTTTATTGGTTCAATCAGGCAAACCAGTAGGTGTGTTTAAAACTCATAAAGATGCACCACGCGTTTTAATTGCAAACTCAAACCTTGTACCGCACTGGGCAAACTGGGAACACTTCAACGAGTTAGACGCAAAAGCACTTGCAATGTACGGTCAAATGACAGCAGGTTCATGGATCTACATTGGTAGCCAAGGCATTGTACAAGGTACTTATGAAACTTTCGTTGAAGCAGGCCGCCAACACTACAACGGTGACTTAAAAGGTCGTTGGGTGCTTACTGCTGGTTTAGGTGGTATGGGTGGTGCTCAGCCTCTAGCTGCAACACTTGCAGGTGCATGTTCTTTAAACATTGAATGCCAACAGGCAAGTATCGATTTCCGTTTACGTACCCGTTATGTAGACGAACAAGCAACTGACTTAGACGACGCTTTAGCGCGTATTGACCGCTATACAAAAGAAGGCAAAGCAATTTCAATTGCGCTTCATGGTAACGCTGCTGAAATTTTACCTGAGCTTGTTCGCCGTGGTGTACGTCCAGACATGGTGACAGACCAAACAAGTGCACACGATCCACTTAATGGCTACTTACCAGTAGGTTGGACTTGGGATGAATACCGTGAACGTGCGAAAACTGAACCAGAAGCTGTGGTAAAAGCTGCAAAACAGTCGATGGCAAAACACGTACAAGCAATGCTTGATTTCCAAAAAATGGGTGTTCCAACATTTGACTATGGTAATAACATCCGTCAAATGGCGAAAGATGAAGGCGTAGCAAACGCTTTTGATTTCCCAGGCTTCGTACCTGCATACATTCGTCCATTGTTCTGCCGTGGTATTGGTCCATTCCGTTGGGCAGCACTTTCTGGTGACCCAGAAGACATTTATAAAACAGATGCCAAAGTTAAAGAATTAATTCCTGATGATGAGCATTTACATCACTGGTTAGACATGGCTCGTGAACGTATTAGCTTCCAAGGCTTACCAGCGCGTATTTGCTGGGTAGGCTTAGGTTTACGTGCAAAACTTGGTTTGGCATTTAACGAAATGGTTCGTAGCGGTGAATTGTCTGCACCAGTTGTGATTGGTCGTGACCATTTAGACTCAGGTTCGGTTGCAAGTCCAAACCGTGAAACTGAAGCAATGCAAGACGGCTCAGACGCAGTATCAGACTGGCCTCTATTAAATGCGTTGTTAAATACAGCAGGCGGCGCAACTTGGGTGTCTTTACATCACGGTGGTGGTGTAGGTATGGGCTTCTCTCAACACTCAGGCGTTGTAATTGTGTGTGATGGTACAGATGAAGCTGCTGCACGTATTGCTCGCGTACTGACCAATGACCCTGCAACAGGTGTTATGCGTCATGCCGATGCAGGTTATGAAATTGCGATTAACTGTGCGAAAGAGCAAGGCTTACACTTGCCAATGATCACGCAATAAAAATACATGGAAGAACTAGCGGTGCTTTTTGCAATTGTGAAAAGCACCGTCTCAGCAGAATATAGTGCAAAAAATTAGGAAGCCAACATGGAATTACTTATCCAACCGGGAAAATTGACCTTAGCCGATTTACGTCAAGCGTACCTCAACCCGATCAAAGTGAAATTGGATGAAAGTGCTTCATCTGCAATTAATGCAAGTGTGGCTTGCGTTGAGAAAATTGTAAATGAAGGGCGTACAGCTTACGGTATTAACACAGGCTTTGGCTTACTCGCGTCAACCAAAATCGCTCCTGAAGATTTAGAAAAGTTACAACGTTCATTGGTTCTTTCGCATGCAGCAGGTGTAGGTGAAGCACTTGATGATGCAATGGTTCGTTTAATTATTCTATTGAAAGCAAATAGCTTGGCGCGTGGTTTCTCTGGTATTCGTCGTAAAGTAATTGATGCTTTGTTGGCTTTAATTAATGCCGAAGTTTATCCGCACATTCCACTGAAAGGTTCAGTAGGTGCTTCAGGTGACTTGGCACCACTTGCACACATGTCTTTAGTGTTACTTGGTGAAGGTAAGGCGCGTTATAAGGGTGAATGGTTACCAGCAGTTGAAGCTTTAAAAGTTGCAGGTTTAGAACCGATTTCTTTAGCTGCTAAAGAAGGTTTGGCACTTTTAAATGGTACACAAGTGTCAACTGCTTATGCATTACGTGGCTTGTTTGAAGCTGAAGACTTGTTTGCTGCTGCAACGGTTTGTGGTGGCTTAAGCGTTGAAGCAATGTTGGGTTCACGGGCACCATTCGATGCGCGTATTCACGAAGTACGCGGCCAACGTGGTCAAATTGATGTAGCTGCGGCTTATCGTGACCTTTTAACAGACTCAAGTGAAATTGCACATTCACATGAAGACTGTAGCAAAGTTCAAGACCCGTACTCTTTACGTTGCCAACCACAGGTGATGGGTGCATGTTTGACGCAAATCCGTCAGGCTGCTGAAGTATTAGAAATTGAAGCAAATGCTGTATCGGATAACCCGCTTGTTTTTGCTGAACAAGGTGACGTGATTTCTGGTGGTAACTTCCATGCAGAACCTGTTGCAATGGCGGCAGATAATTTAGCATTGGCGATCGCTGAAATTGGCTCACTGTCAGAACGTCGTATTTCTATGATGATGGACCGCCACATGTCACAACTTCCACCATTCTTGGTTGCAAATGGCGGTGTTAACTCAGGCTTTATGATTGCACAAGTGACAGCTGCTGCACTTGCGAGCGATAATAAGGCATTAGCACATCCTGCAAGTGTTGATAGTTTACCAACTTCTGCCAATCAGGAAGACCACGTATCGATGGCTCCGAATGCCGGCAAGCGTCTTTGGTACATGGCTGACAACGTTCGTGGCATTTTAGCTGTTGAATGGTTAGGCGCTTGTCAGGGTTTAGACTTCCGTGAAGGTTTAAAAAGCTCGCCTAAACTTGAACAAGCTCGTAAAATCTTGCGCGATCAAGTTCCTTACTACAGCGAAGATCGTTTCTTTGCTCCGGATATCGAACAAGCTAGCGAATTGCTTGCGAGTGGTTGCCTAAACAAGTTACTCATTCCAAAACTGCTCCCTAGTTTATCTGAAGTGTGATTGATAAAACGGTCACATGGAGTGGCCGAATCCAACTAAATTTCCTCAAGGATTGGAGATTAAAATGTCACAAAACTCCACACTACAGCGGGGTTTAAACACCCGCCATATTCGTTTCTTGGCATTGGGCTCAGCAATTGGAACTGGGCTTTTCTATGGTTCGGCAACTGCCATCAAAATGGCAGGGCCTTCAGTATTACTTGCGTATATGGTTGCAGGGATTGCAATTTATATCGTTATGCGCGCACTGGGTGAAATGGCTGTCCATAACCCTGTCTCTGGCTCATTCAGCCACTATGCATCTCAGTACATTGGTCCGTTAGCAGGTTTTACCACAGGTTGGACCTATGTTTTTGAGATGGTGATTGTTGCAATTGCCGATGTCACTGCGTTTGGTATTTATATGGGGTTCTGGTATCCCGATGTACCGCGGTGGATCTGGATTTTGTCTCTCATTATGTTCCTAGGCGCAATTAACCTGATTCATGTAAAAGTCTTTGGTGAACTCGAATTTTGGCTTTCAATTGTCAAAGTCAGTGCTATTGTTGCCATGATTATCGGTGGTTTAGGCCTTATGTTTTATGGCTTCCATGTTGATCACAGCAATGTTGTACCGGGGCTTCAAAACCTATGGATTTATGATGGTTTCATGCCGCATGGTATTGCAGGTTTAGTGGCATGTTTATCTGTAGTTGTATTTGCCTTTGGCGGTATCGAAATCATTGGTTTAACCGCAGGTGAGTCACAAGACCCGAAAACCACCTTACCAAAAGCAATTAATGCTGTTCCAGTCCGTATTTTACTGTTCTATGTACTGACTATTTTTGTACTGATGTCGATTTTCCCATGGAACCAGATTGGTAGCCAAGGTAGCCCGTTTGTACAAATTTTTGAAAACTTAGGCATTAAATCTGCTGCAAATATTTTAAACGTTGTAGTGGTAACCGCTGCAATTTCAGCAATTAACAGTGATGTATTTGGTGCAGGCCGTATGTTGTACGGTATGGCAAATCGTGGTCAAGCACCGCAAGTGTTCAAGAAACTTTCACGTAATGGTGTGCCTTGGATGACTGTTGTGGTTATGGCTGGCGTGCTGTTAATTGGTGTGGTACTGAACTACCTGATTCCTGAAAATGTATTTGTCATCATTGCATCAATTGCAACGTTTGCAACAGTTTGGGTATGGCTCATGATCTTGCTTTCGCAAGTGGCGATGCGCCGTAAATTATCTACTGCTGAAATTAAGGCACTGGATTTCCCTGTATTCGGCTGGCCATATGCACCTGCTTTTGCAATCGGGTTTATGGTGTTCATTTTAGTGATGATGGGCTACTTCCCAGACTCGCGTCCTGCAATTTATGTAGGTGCGGCTTGGCTTGCTCTGTTAACCATTGCATATCGCATTTGGGTAAAGCCGGAGCAAAGCTTGGGAAAGGAAAGTAAGCCTGTCCAGCAAAACATAGAAATGGAAAGCTAACAAATCAACTGCCCAATGGTTTTACTGTTGGGCAGTTTCGAGGATAGGCTAATGAAAAAACTTTGGCAGAACTGCCATATTGCCACCATGCAAAATGGGCAATATTCTTATATCGAAGATGCTGCAATTGTTACCGAAGGGCATCTCATCCATTGGATTGGAAAAAAACAACAACTTCCTGCCGACTCTTACTCCGAAACAGTTGCCTTAAATGGTGCTTGGGTGACCCCAGGTTTCATCGACTGTCATACGCATAGTGTTTTTGGTGGCAACCGTAGTGTTGAGTTTGAAAAGCGCTTACAAGGCGTAAGTTATGCTGAAATTGCTGCAAGCGGTGGCGGTATTGCAAGTACAGTACGCGCAACGCGAGAAGCCAGCGAAGAACAATTACTGAAATCAGCCCTTAAGCGTATTCGCTGCATGCAGCAAGACGGTGTAACGACCATCGAAATTAAGTCTGGCTATGGACTTAACTACGAAAACGAGCGCAAAATGCTGCGTGTAATCCGTCAAATTGGTGAAGCTTTACCAATGACGGTCAAAAGCACCTGTTTGGCTGCTCATGCTTTACCACCAGAGTACAAAGATCAAAGCGATGCTTATATTGAGCATATCTGTACAGAAATGCTGCCGAAACTGCACGCTGAAGGTTTAGTCGATGCAGTAGATGCGTTCTGTGAGCATTTGGCATTTTCACCCGCTCAGGTTGAACGTGTTTTTAAAACAGCACAATCATTGGGTCTACCCGTTAAGCTTCATGCTGAACAGCTTTCATCGCTAGGTGGTTCAAGCTTGGCAGCACGTTATCATGCATTGTCGGCTGACCATTTAGAGTACATGACCGAAGATGATGTCAAAGCTATGGCAGAGTCGGGTACGGTTGCTGTGTTATTGCCGGGTGCCTTTTACCTATTACGTGAAACACAATACCCACCAATTGAAAGCCTGATTAAGCATGGCGTGCGTATTGCACTGTCGAGTGATTTAAATCCGGGTACATCTCCGGCACTTTCTTTACGTTTAATGCTGAATATGGGCAGTACGTTATTCCGCTTAACGCCTGAGCAAGCATTAGCGGGTGTCACCATTTATGCGGCACAAGCACTCGGTTTAGAGCAAACGCACGGCAGTTTAGAGCAGGGTAAAGTCGCTGACTTTGTGGCTTGGGATATTGAACATCCATCTGAAATTGTTTACTGGCTGGGCGGCGATTTGCCTAAGCGAGTCGTTCAGCATGGACAAGAAGTTATTTTTTAGACGGTGGCATATGAATCACACATTTAAATGGCAAGGCCGTCATGATGGCGATGGTGAAGCACATCAACGTATCCACCATATTATGAATAAAACCCAACATGCCGAGTTTGCCCTGATTGGCTTTAGCTCTGATGAAGGCGTGAAACGTAACAAAGGCCGAGTTGGTGCTGCCGATGCGCCAGATGCGATTCGTACACAACTGGCTAACTTACCGATTCATTGCCCAGTGAGTCTGGTCGATTTGGGTACAGTGACTTGCGAATATGAGAATTTAGAGCAAGCACAAAGCGAGTTGGCAGAACAAGTCGCCAATAGCCTGCAAAATGGTTTAAAGCCGATTGTGTTGGGCGGTGGGCATGAAGTTGCATTTGGTAGCTTTAGTGGTCTGTTCCAATATGTACAAGTCCACGCGCCAGATAAAAAAATAGGCATTATTAATTTTGATGCCCATTTTGATCTGCGTGAAGCAGAGCATGCCACCTCTGGAACACCTTTTTTACAAGCAGCAAGGCTTTCAGAACAGCATCAAAAACAATTTAATTATTTATGTATTGGGGTTGCCAACCATGCCAATACTAAAGTTTTGTTTGATACAGCCGATGCTTTAAATTGTTCATATTTACGCGATCATGAGGTTAATATTTTTAACCTACCAAACGTGCTTGCAGCGGTAGATGCTTTTATTGCAAAAGTAGACTGTTTGTACGTTACGATTGATTTAGATGTCTTCACGGCTGCGGTTGCACCGGGGGTCAGTGCGCCAGCCGTAAAAGGAATTGATTTAGCCACTTTTGAAGCAATTTTTAAGCATATTCAAGAGACGGGCAAAATCAAACTTTTAGATATTGCCGAGTGCAATCCAAAATTTGATTTGGACAATCGAACAGCAAAACTGGCTGCCTATATTGTTTATCAATATTTGTTTTCTTAAGAAAAAGTTTTTAATGTAGAAATGAAAAAGTGCACTGAGATCGCTCATGTGCGCTTTTTTTGACTTTCTGGTAAATTAAAGTCAAATATGGAATATAGATAGCAACTATAAATAATTTAATTAAAAAGAAAATTAATTTATAAAATCATTGAGTTAAAAAAATACTCGATTTTTACACTATTTTATAGGCTGCTTGGCACGTAATTTGTTTTGTCTATATTTTAAACTTCGTTAAATATGTTTGGATAATTAAATGAAAAACAGAACCTTACATTTTGCTTGTATCAGTGCTTTATTTTGGATGTCTCATTCGTCTAATGCTACACCCCCCGAAATAAATACAAATACCACCGAAAAATCACAAGCTGAACAAAACAGTAATGTCTCTGTTCGGGTGAAAGCTTTAAATCAGCTTTTACAAGAACAATGGGAATATACTTTGAAAAATAACCCCGAAACTGCAACGGGTTTAGGAGATTTACGTTACAACGATCGATGGACCGAATTTTCAAAAAATGAGATCGAGAAAGATAAAAAAAGTACTCAAAATTTTTTAAAACGTTTTGAAGCAATCGATAGCACAGGATTTTCAGCAACAGATCAATTAAATAAAGATTTAATGATTTATCAGTTAAAAGAGACACTTAAAAGTTATGATTTGAAATTGTATGAGATGCCTTTTAATCAAATGTGGGGGCTGCATTTACAATTTCCGGGATTTATTAGCTCGATTCCCTTTGATAATACTAAGCAATACCAAGACTATATTGCTCGTTTAAAACAAATCCCTCTTATTCTTGATCAAGGTATTCAGTTAGCGAAACAAGGACAAAAAGATGGCTTGATGCCACCTAAGTATTTAATTGAAAAGGTGGCAAAGCAAATTAATAGCATTGCAGCTCCAGCAGGGAAAGACAGTGTATTTGCTTCTCCATTAAAGCAATTTCCAAAAAATATTTCGAAAGCAGAACAAGAACGTTTAAGCCGTGAAATCCTACAGGCCATAGATCAAAATGTTCGGCCTGCTTATCAAAAACTTGGAACGTTTATTCAGAAAGATTACTTACCTCATGGACGACAACATGAGGGTATATGGAGCTTGCCAAACGGTGACGAGCTTTATCGTTTTTATGTAGAAAATAATACGACCACACTAGAGAGCCCTGAAAATATTCATCAGCTCGGATTGAAAGAAGTTGCCCGTATAGAAGCGGAAATGCTGAAAATTGCTAAAGCACAAGGTTTCAATGACTTAAAAAGTTTCCAACAATCTTTAAAAACAAATCCCGCTGTTTTCCCAAAATCTCGTGAAGAAATTTTAGAGATTTATCGCGGGTATATTGCTCAAATGCAACCAGAGCTGCCGAAACTATTTGGCTTATTACCCAAAAATAAAGTCGAAGTTTTACCTGTAGAGCAATATCGAGAAAAAGAAGCGGCAGGTGCGGAGTATCACCAAGGGACACCTGATGGTTCACGCCCCGGACAAGTATATGTGAATACTGGAGACTTCTCTGAACGTTCCAAAATATCCATGGAAGCGACTGCTTACCATGAGGCAATTCCCGGCCACCATATGCAGATTGATATTGCCCAAAACTTGCCAAATTTGCCGATGTTCCGAAAGCAGCCGAATCATACTGCCTATATAGAAGGATGGGCGCTTTATGCAGAGCAACTGGGTAAAGACGTTGGTTTCTATAAAGATCCACTTTCAGACTATGGACGACTCTCGAGTGAGTTGTTCCGTGCTTGTCGTTTAGTGGTGGACACTGGTGTGCATTATAAAAAATGGACCCGTCAGCAAATGATTGATTTTATGCGCGAACACTCAGCTTTAGATGAACCTGATATTCAAGCAGAGGCAGACCGCTATATTGCTATTCCTGCCCAAGCATTGGCATACAAAATGGGCCAACTCAAAATTTTAGAGCTACGGGAGCTTGCGAAACAGGAGCTTGGAGATCGTTTTGATATCAAAGCGTTCCATGACATGATCTTAAATGCAGGCACACTGCCTTTAAATATACTCGATGCCCGTATTAAAAATTGGATAAAAGAACAAAAAGCGGCAGCTTAAAATAAAATCCGAAATTTAGGTCAGGTCCTCGTTGGGCCTGATTTAAAAAGATATAAAAAACATAATATAATAATGAAAAATATACTTTTGAAATTAGAAATGGAAAAAACCTTAAAACAATATCAAGCGATTATTTTTGATTTAGATGGCACTTTAGTCGACTCCTTTCATTTTTTTCTAAACGTTTTAAATCAACTTTCCGCAAAGTATAAGTTTAAAACGGTAAGCCTTCACGAAGTTGAGTACTACAAACAACTTACGCCTAGAGAAATTATGAAAGAGATGAATGTTTCTCGGTGGAAACTGCCTTGGATTGCGAAAGACTTTATTCGGTTAATGAAAGAAAGAGATGAAGAAATTCATTTGTTTGAAGGTATGCGTGACCACCTAATTGAACTGCATAAGCAGGGATATACGCTCGCAATTATTACCTCTAACTCTAAAGAAAACTGTCAAAATGTACTGGGTGAAGAACTCTGTGAGCTTTTTAGCCATATTGATGGCGGCTCGTCTATATTTGGCAAAGCGAAGCGAATAAAGCGTGTTCTCAACATTTTGGACGTAAGTAAGAACCATGCCATTTATGTCGGCGACCAAACCACGGATGGCGAAGCTGCACATAAAGCAGGTATTGATTTTGCTGCGGTAGGTTGGGGATATACATCGGCTGAAAAATTAAAAACCATTCAGCCCAAAGTCGTGCTAAAAGACTTAGCAACCATGAAAGAATTTTTCTAAATATATGAAATGCAGGATAAACCATGAATAATAATAACAATCCGATTGGAATGATTGACTCTGGTTTAGGCGGGCTGTCTCTCTTTAAGCATATTCGGCAGGCTCTTCCAAATGAAGACATTATCTATTTCGCCGACTCGAAATATGTCCCTTATGGAGACAGAGAAAGCGACTGGATTGTGTCACGGACTACGCATTTAATTTCAAACTTAGTTGCTCAGGGTAAATGCAAAGCGATCGTGATTGCTTGTAACACCATGACGGCCGTAGCAGTTGAAACGATTAGAGCGCAAATTAATGTACCGCTTATTGCGATAGAACCAGCGGTAAAACCTGCTGTGGCAATGACCGTGAGCAAGCATATTGCTGTTTTGGCAACTGCCACCACGGTGAAGGGCAAAAACTTAAAAAGTTTAATTGAAACGTATGCGCAAGATATTAAGGTGTCTTTGGTGCCGTGTATTGGTTTGGCTGAAAAAATTGAAACGGGCAAAGCACATACCGCGGAGGTTAAAGATTATTTAAAAAATATTTTGGCACCGTTGGTCAAACAAAAAATCGATACGATTATTTTAGGATGTACACATTATCCATTTGTTTCAGACACGATTCAGGAAATTGTAGGTGGTGATATTCAAATTATTGAGCCTTCGGAAGCTGTAACAGCGCAATTAATTCGTCAGCTCAATCAATATAAGTTAAGTTCTGAAAGTCCAAATGAGGGGAATCATATTATTTGGACCAGTTCAGACCCGTTGGAAGTTGCGGACGTTACTTTTTCTTTGTTAGGTAAACATTTACCAGTAAAAGATATCGCAATATAAATTTTATAAGGATGGTAAGAGAGTTTTCTCTTACCATCTTATGTTCTAGCTCAAATTAAGCTCTTTTAAGTTCCCAGCGCTGTCTCGGATCATTAGTAGAGCGTTGACTGATCGTTGCATGTGAATCCCAAAGATGAGTCAATACCGCATCTGGTTGGCCTTCTACAAAGATATAACCATCTTCAAATGCCCAACTAGTTTGGTACTGACGGCCAGCGCCTTGTAAGAAAATATCGCCACTATGCCAATGAACTGCTTGCTTTTCTTTATCTTTTGTACTTTTTAATGCTGTTTGCAGTTGTTCAAAAGATTCATTTGACTTTAAACATGTCTGCAAAATCTTTTTTGCCGTATCCATATTTTTCTCATCAGTATGTAAATCTAGAGTTTTTCTAAGCTCTAGAATAATTTTTACGGCTTCTTTTTGAGGGTCTTCGACATCTTGAAGCTCTGTCCATACTTTTTCTTGGAGTTCCCCAAGTTGCTCTTTTTTAATTTTTTCTAGAAGCTCATTAATATTGTAATGGCGTAAATACAATCGGAACACTGAATCTGATTGCCAATCTTTTTGATCCAAGACATCTAACTGCACAGAGGCAAGAATGATTTTATAGAGTTGTTCATCAAGTTCAGAAATACCTTTAAAATCAGGAATATTTAAACCTAGCCAAGGAGCGGAAGCAAGTTTATAGAACTTTTGCTCAATGCTACGAATTGACTTATGAGCGAGAACTGGATTTAAAAGATCATTTAGCTTAGGCTCATCAGGTTTGCCAATGAGTTCCGATTTAATGGTTTCTTCGCCGTTAATATCAATGAATGTTTCTAATAAGCGAATAATATCCAGACCATCATTGGTTCTTAAATGAGCTAGTGTTTGTTCATCTTGCTGTGGTAAAAGACTAATAAAATGTTCTAAGTCGTGGTCTTTAAGTTTAAATCCAATCACTTTTGTTTTAACGTAAGCACCGAGTACCCAATTTGAACGAATATCTTTAACTTTGTTATATAGCTTATTCTCACGTCCACTCCGATATTCGCGACTGTCAAAATACCAAAGCTCTTCGTCTATGTTTTTAACTTTGTCATGTACCGTAAATAGTCGGTCGTTTGTATGCGAGTAAGCTATCTTACCCGTTTCTCCAAGTGAACTTACAGCATCTTGTAAGCCATGGGTTTGTCCACCGTATGCGCTTGCGATACATGCACCTGTTTCTTTGTTAACGATTCTAAAGTTTCCACCTGGAAAGCCATTAGCCATGATAAGTCGCTCCTTATAATTAGAAAGTTTTTGTAATAGTCGAAATTTATAGTTATTAGGCAAATTTCGAAGCGTGATTTATATCATGATTTTTCATGTAAAAAGACAAGTGTTTTTGTTGATTTTTGTACATAACATGCTGATTTATTTATATTTATTAGAGTGTCTTAATAAAAGGCATAGACTATGCTTTAGAGCTTTATAAATTCAATAGAGCGATAGAGAAATAAGTTTTGGAAAAGATACTAGAAGTGCTCGCTTATCGACTTATGGAGTAGGGGCGTTCTATAAGTTGTTTTTATACTTAAATCGTCTTCATGTTAGCTGTATTTATATAAACTATTAAATTAGGATTAATCTATTTTATTAACTAAATATATATAACCCAAGTTTATATTTTAAATTTAATTAAAAGCCATAAATATAATAAGGAGGACAATATTATTTAAATATGAATAAAATAATTATATTTAAACTTTTTCATTAAAATAAATTGACGTAATTAAAATCACCGATTATTATCTCGTTGCTGGCCTACATTGCCAGCCGGTTTTGACAGACCGAGTCTAGCGTATGGGTTATACTTCCTTAGTATTTCCCTTGTGGAACCTTTGTGCCCCCTTTTTCTCTATGGTAGGGCGGAAGGGGGACGCGTACGCGCGTGCTGATCGCTAGACCAGTCTGTCAACCCTCTTTCGTTCTACCACCCTAAATTAATTCGCGGTGATTTGGTGGTAGAACTCCATTTTTAAGGAGTTGGCCATGCCATTATTTAAACTCGTTTTCTCTGTTATTTAATTATTTTATTTATTTAAAATTTGGGTTTTTGCGACCTGATTTTTTAAATTTATAAATTATTGCTATTTTAAAATTTTAATTATTTTATTTTCCTGTGTTTGTGGGAGGATTAATTATTATTTGAAAAAATTATTTTAATATTTATTCGAATCATATTTTTATTTTATTTAAATTTATAAATGATTATGAGAATAATATGAAACTTCATAAATTTATATTAGTTTTAAACCTTGAGGTCGGTGCTTACAGTATTACAAATGATGATGTTAATGCTCAGCAGGAATTTAAAAGAATTTGTTCACCTCAAACCGTACAACGTTTAAAACACACCAGTTTGCAAAGTCCTGTTCTCCCACAGGACTTTGCCCCTAACTTGTTTAGCAGCATTCAACGCTGCGATAAAACTCAAATGGGCTAAGTTCGCTTAGCTCCTTTATCTCTGTGTCGCAATGATGTCTCAAACTTTAAATCAGCGCAAAAGTAAAAGTCCGTTGTGGCATAGGGGGCCTAGGGGAGTGTTTCCTAACCTTTTCTTCAATTTTTGCTTTTTTATCAATTAATAAGGTTTAACTTCAGAATCACATAATACTTCTTGATCAGTATTGATCAATTGGCTTTGCATCCAAGAATCTTTTTTTCCCTCATACAACTCCAATGTATAAGTAAGCTTTTCCCTATCAAGCATCGATATTTTATAAAACCTTAATCTCCAATTATCAATTGGGTATTTATCTACACTTAAGTCTTTACATTTACTAATATTCACAAGATATTGAAATGAGCAAACAATAGAGCTTTTTGAATATTCCTTACAATAATTCCAATATCCATTTTCACCTTTTGGATAAATATGGTGATTATTTAT
The DNA here is from genome assembly GCF_016064815.1 of Acinetobacter seifertii. NCBI lineage: Bacteria > Pseudomonadati > Pseudomonadota > Gammaproteobacteria > Moraxellales > Moraxellaceae > Acinetobacter > Acinetobacter seifertii. Next base: position 95,729 of record NZ_CP065820.1, read on the forward strand.
CCATGATTGCTTTTGATCAGAAGAGATTTCTTTATTATTTATATATAAGGAACGTTCAACAGAATTTGAATATTTGAACTCCGAAGTACAAATGGAACCCTTTAAGTAACAAGAAGTATTTGCACTATATAATTGATAAATAACGTATATAACACATAATCCAATAATAACTAATGCAATACGTTTCATTATTTTGCTCTTGGTGCTGGAGTGCATGCAGGGTAGTAAACTTTATTAAAAAATGAAAAATCAAATCCTCTTTGCATGTAAACATATTTATCTTTACTCGCAAATACTCCATCTATTCTTGTTTCTATATTTCTTAAATTTTTTCCTAAATAACTATGCCATCAAGCACATCTGTTTCATTAAAACTCCAATTGTAAACATGTCTTTCAAAATTATAGGTACACCTCTTTTGGGCAGCTTGCAAAGTATACCGCGGCCTTCCATTTTGTATTTGTTTTATATGAATCCTTTGAATCCGGCAATAAAAAAGCCCGATATGCGTTACATATCGGGCTTAATCAATCAGTTATTAAAGCAGGTGATGCCTTATAATGATCTTTTTTGAATTACTCTACAGTTACTGACTTAGCCAAGTTACGTGGCTGGTCAACGTCTGTACCACGTAATACAGCAACGTGATAAGACAATAACTGAACTGGTACGCTATAAATGATTGGAGCAAGCCATTCGTTTACTGCTGGAATTTGTACAACGTGTTGACGATCTTTTTCAACTACACCGCTATTTTCATCAGCGAAAACGAATAATTCACCGCCACGCGCCTGAACTTCTTCCATATTCGACTTAAGCTTATCAAGCATTTCGTCGTTTGGCGCAAGAATCACGATTGGCATTTCGTTATCAACAAGTGCCAATGGGCCGTGTTTTAACTCACCAGCCGCATAACCTTCTGCGTGAATATATGAAATTTCTTTAAGCTTTAATGCACCTTCCAATGCGATTGGATAGTGTGTGCCACGGCCTAAGAATAAACAGTGTTGTTTTTCAACGAACAATTCTGATAAACGTAAAATTTCATCGTTATTTTTAAGCGTATCAAGAATGACTTTCGGGCTGTGCCACAATTCACGAGCAATTTCTTCAATCATGACATTGCTAATACGCTGTTTTACTTGTCCAATTTTTAAGACGAGGAGCATAAGCGCAGCAAGCTGAGTCGTGAACGCTTTCGTTGATGCAACACCAATTTCAGGCCCAGCAAGGGTCAATAAGTGGTGATCAGTTTCACGTACCATTGAAGACGTAGCAACGTTACAGATGGTTAGAGTCTGAATGCTGAGCTTGTTTGCTTTTGCACGCTTTTGAGTTTCACGTAATGCAGCTAAAGTATCGGCTGTTTCACCTGATTGAGAAATACAGATATAAAGCGTATTTTCAACAATCACAGGGGTGCGATAGCGGAATTCGCTTGCGATTTCAACTTGGCAAGGCACACCAATCAGTTGTTCAAACCAATATTTCGCAATCATGCCTGAGTGATAACTTGTACCACATGCAATAATTTGTACGCTTTGAACTTTGCTAAAGTCTGCTTCAGCATTTTGCAAGAAATCTTCGCGTAAGCTGTTGCCGTCAAGTGCTTGAGAAATCGTTTGTTTGATTGCTTCTGGTTGCTCATAAATTTCTTTGAGCATGTAGTGCTTGTATTCACCTTTTGAAGCATTGCTTACTGTTGCGTCAAGCTCTTTCACTGGACGTTCAACAAGTTCACCGTTTGCAAATACTTCAATTGAAGTACGAGTCAGGCGAGCAATATCACCTTCTTCTAAATACATAAAACGGTTAGTTACAGGTAAAAGCGCAAGTTGGTCTGAACTAATAAAGTTTTCACCAATACCTACACCAATCACAAGTGGTGAACCTTCGCGTACAGTGATTAACTCATCTGGGTAATCGCTATGGATAATACCCAGTGCGTATGCACCTTTAAGCTGAGGAACAACAGATTGTACTGCTTCAAGTAAGCTGTCAGTACTTTTTAGTGCTTCTGCAACTAAGTGAGCGACAACTTCTGTATCTGTTTGAGAAGTAAATACATATCCTAGAGCTTGAAGGTCATCTTTAAGCTCTTGATAGTTTTCGATAATACCGTTGTGAACGACTGCCACTTTACCCGACATGTGCGGGTGAGCATTATTTTCAGTTGGTTTACCATGTGTTGCCCAACGTGTATGAGCAATACCAACTACCCCAGTGAGCTGCTGATCAGCAACTGCATCAGCAAGATTAATCACCTTACCTACACGACGCTCACGTAAAACTTCTTCATTATTCAGTACAGCAACGCCTGCTGAATCATAACCGCGATATTCAAGACGTTTTAAACCTTCGATTAAAATCTCAGTTACACAACGTTCTGCAACGCCTCCGACGATACCACACATAATTCAATCCTCTTATTTTTCACGCTTTTGGGGACGTTGATAATTTGCCTTAGAAATTTGTTGAGCACGTTCAAAGGAGAGACTTTGTTCAGCTACATCTTTCGTAATCACAGAACCCGCACCGACTGTTGCTCCATTTCCAATAGTCACAGGCGCAACCAGCGAGCTATTAGAACCGATAAACACTGCATCGCCAATAGTGGTTTTGTGTTTATTTGCACCATCATAATTGCAGGTAATTGTACCTGCCCCAATATTTGAGTCAGCACCGATCTCGGCATCACCTAAGTAGGTGAAGTGGTTAGCTTTACTACCAAGACCAATGGTTGTGTTTTTGACTTCAACGAAGTTACCAATGTGTACTTCGTTCGCCAATTTAGCGCCCGGGCGTAAGCGTGCAAATGGACCAATTTGAGTGTTTTCACCCACAATTGCACCATCAAAAACGCTATAAGCTTGAACTTTGGTTCCTGCTGCAATTTTTGTATTTTTCAAAATACAACCAGCACCGATTTCTACAAAGTCACCGAGTTCACAGTCACCTTCAATAATGACATTTACGTCAATACGAACATCGTGTCCAACTTTCACAGAACCACGTAAATCAAAACGGGCAGGGTCGGCAAAAGTTACGCCTTGTTGCATAAGTTCTTTTGCTTGCTGTTGCTGAAAATCGCGTTCAAGTGCCGCAAGTTGTAAGCGGTCATTCACCCCTTCAACTTCAAAAGCAAGTTCTGGTTGAATAGAGGCAATTTCTAAACCATCTGCAACCGCCATCGCAACGATGTCAGTTAAATAGTATTCGCCTTGAGCGTTTTCGTTAGAAAGCTTAGGCAACCATTCATGAAGTTTTGCATTGCTTACACAGTAAATACCTGTGTTGATTTCTTGAATTTGGCGCTGAGCATCAGTTGCATCTTTATGTTCAACAATCGCTTGAATTTTGCCGTCTTGGCGAACAATACGGCCATAACCTGTTGGGTTTTCGACATGTAAAGTAATCATGCCAATACCAGTTTGACTTGATGCTTCAACAAGTTGCTCTAGCGTTGTTTGACGGACTAAAGGAACGTCACCGTATAAAATTAAAGAAATACCGTCTTTAGGAAGTACCGGTAAAGTCATTTGTACCGCATGACCTGTACCTAATTGTTCTGCTTGTTCAACCCATTGAATGTTTTCTTGTGCAAACGTCTGCTTTACGTGATCGCCGCCGTGTCCATAAATGGTAATGATATTTTCTGCTAATAGTTGTTTTGCTGTCTTAATAACATGTCCTAGTAGCGGGCGGCCAGCTAAAGGCTGTAATACTTTAGGTAGTTGTGAACGCATTCGCGTTCCTTTGCCTGCAGCAAGGATAATGACGGTAGTTGACATGAGTAAACCTACTTAAATGGCGTTACGCCCCAGAAAGTAATAAATATGATGATACATAGTGCCGCCCAAAGCCCTGCAATGATGTCGTCCAGCATAATTCCGAAGCCGCCAGCAACTTTCTGGTCAGCCACACGGATTGGCCAAGGTTTCCAAACATCAAACAGGCGGAATAAGCAAAAACCAATTAGTGCCCATTGTAACGACATTATATTAAAAAATATTAAAGGCAGGAGAGTAATAGATTGACCTGCAAATTCGTCCCACACAATTCGACCATCATCGTGTACGTCTATAACCTTTGCTGTTTGACCGCAAATATAAATACCCACCAAAGACATGATGATAATAGCGATTAAACTTAAGTTAAATCCGAGAGATAGCCAAATAGGAATGAAAAGTAAGGCAAAAGCAGAGCCAAAAGTACCCGGTGCTTTAGGGGCGAGACCAGATCCAAAACCAACCCCACAGAAAACGATGCAGCGGTTGAACCAAGACATGTTCTTAAAATGAATCGGCGGTTTATGCAAAGTGTTGGTATCCATGAATTTGCAGCGGGTAATCTGAACCCAAATGCTCAAAAGTTAGTTTTGTTTGTTCAACGATCTGTCCAATCATTGTAATCTTAACGTCCAGTTGTTTTTGCAAAAGTTTTCCATAATTTTGCGGTGTTATTGTAAAACATAATTCGTAGTCATCACCACCTGCAAGTGCATATTGCCAACGTTGTTGTTCTTTTAATTGTTGTAATACAGGGTCAACAGGTAATTTTTCTAAGGCAAGTCGTGCTCCAACCTTAGATGCTTTTAAAATATGTCCTAAATCTTGTGCTAAACCATCTGAAACATCAATCATGCTAGAGGCAAGTCCTTTAAGCTCTTGCCCAAGCTGACAACGAGGTGTCGGATAGTCGAGCCTTTGTTGCAGCGGATGTCCTAAGTGTTGAAGACCGTAGGCTGCATCGCCCACCTGACCACTCACACACACATAATCACCGACTTTTGCGCCTGAACGTAACACGGCTTGTCCGGTTTCTATCCAGCCCATTGCGGTAACGGTAATGGTGAGATGAGGTCCTTGGGTGGTATCTCCACCAATTAAGGCAACACCGAACTGATTACAACAATCGTAGATTCCCTGACTAAAACCTTCAAGCCACTCATGGTCAACTTGAGGTAAGCTGATTGCAAGCAAAATACTATGGGGTTTAGCACCCATTGCAGCAATATCTGAAAGATTTACAGCAACGCTTTTCCAACCGATAGCATGAGGGGAGGTGTCTAGAGGGAAATGACGGCCAGCAACCAGTGTATCTGCACAGATCACTAATTGTTGATTTGGAGGGGGAGTAATTAAGGCTGAGTCATCACCGATACCAAGTGCGACATCTGAATTTGATTGTCGATTAAAATATTGGTCAATAATTGAAAACTCAGCCATAGAACATCAAGCCTATTAATTAATCTGCTTGCTGTTTTTCTGCGCTACGCAGTGTCGAACTCAGACGGTCTAATACACCATTGATGTACTTATGACTGTCTGCTCCGCCAAAATGCTTAGCGAGCTCGATTGCTTCATCAAGTACCACACGGTATGGAATTTCTAAATGATCACGTAACTCGTAAGCACCTAAACGTAAAGTCGCAAGTTCCACGCCATCAAGTGCACTAAGTTCCCGGTCAAGTACCGGAATAAGTAATGCATCAAGTTCTTCACGTTGAGCAATGACTTGAGTCAGTAGTTCGTGATAATAGCCTAAGTCGACCTTGTGCATTGCATTTTCCGCACGTGTACGCGCTTCAATTTCATGTACAGGGTTGTGACTCATTTGCCACTCATAAATACCTTGTACAGCAAAACGACGTGCTTTGCGTTTTGCTGCATAAGCGGCTTGCAGTGTTTGAGACATGCTTTAAATTGCCTTTAATAAATTAACCATTTCAATTGCAGTTAAAGCAGCTTCGCTACCTTTGTTTCCTGCTTTTGTACCTGAGCGTTCGATTGCTTGCTCGATGCTGTCAGTAGTTAATACACCATTGATAACAGGCAAGCTGCTTTCTAACGCAACTACACCTAAACCTTTCGCACATTCACCAGCAACAAAGTCAAAGTGTGGTGTGCTGCCACGAATTACTGCACCAAGTGCAATAATCGCATCAAACTGGTTTGATGTAGCTAATTTTTTAGCAACGATCGGGAGTTCCCATGCGCCAGGAGCGTGAATAACAGTAATGTTATCTTCATTTACGCCATGACGTTTTAATGTGTCGATCGCGCCTTCTAATAAGTGTTCAACAACAAAGCTGTTAAAACGACCCACTAAAATCGCATAACGACCTTCGCTTGCGAGATGTAATAAACCTTCAATACGGCGAATTGCCATAGCAACCTCGATTATTTCGTTGTGATTTGATCAGCAGTGATATATTCCACTACTTCTAAATTAAAGCCAGATAAAGCATTGAAACGTAATGGTGAGCTAAGAAGCTTCATTTTTTCAACACCTAAATCACGCAAAATTTGAGCACCGACACCAATCGTTTGATATTGATGTGAAAGTGCTGCATTGGATTTCACCGGTTTTGGCTTATTTAAATCATCCAACGCTGGTCCCAAGTCTTGCAAATGATCTTGGCCGATCCATACTAAAACACCGCGATCACTCGCTGCAATTGTCTGTAGTGCACGGTCTAGATTCCACGCAGGTTCACCATCAGCTTTATTGAGCTTAAGCAAATCGCGAATTGGACTGAAACCATGAACACGTACTGTTGTAACACCTTCATTTGGCTCGCCTTTAACCAAAGCCAAATGAATGTCCGGATTACCAATCTCACGATAACGGTAAAGTTCAAATGAACCATATTCCGTTTGAATGGTTTTTTGATCCAAACGTTCAACCGTTTGCTCATTGGTCATACGGTAGTGAATTAGGTCGGCAATTGTACCAATTTTTAGACCATGCTTCTCAGCAAAAATTTCTAAATCTGCACGACGTGCCATTGTGCCATCTTCATTGATGATTTCACAAATGACTGAAGCTGGTTCAAAGCCCGCTAAACGTGTTAAATCACAGCCTGCTTCGGTATGACCTGCACGGTGTAAAACACCACCTGGTTGAGCCATGAGTGGGAAAATATGACCCGGCTGTACGATATCGCTTGGTTTTGCATGCGCTGCGACAGCTGTTTGAATTGTATGCGCACGCTCTGCTGCTGAAATACCTGTTGTAATACCTTCGGCAGCTTCGATTGATAACGTAAAGTTTGTGCTGTGCTGAGCGCCGTTTTGATCAACCATCAAAGGTAGATTTAACTGTTTACAGCGCTCACGGCTTAACGTTAGGCAAACTAGACCACGTGCATGGGTAATCATGAAGTTGATATCTTCAGGACGCACATGCGTTGCTGCCATGACAAGATCACCTTCATTTTCGCGATCTTCGTCATCCATCAAAATAACCATTTTGCCTGCACGAATATCGGCGACAAGATCTTCAACACGACTCAGCGGCATTCGCTTTCACCTTTTTTTGTCGTAAGACAATTTCTATTTAATAAATTTTGCATAGTTTACGCTGTTTAAAGAATTTTGCCTATGATTCTGATTTATCCAAATTTACAACTCAACATAATAGATCTGGATTTACTTATCTCAATAAAGCATAAGAAAATAAAATTCTTGATTATAAATACCATGAATTTAAATAAAAAAACCTAGCCTTTAGGCTAGGTTTGAATGCGCATAATGACTTTTAAGATGCTGCACTGCTCGGGCTATCATTTTGTGGAATTGATTTTTTGCCCATCAAAATTTCAGTTCGAATATTTTGGGCAAGCTCTGCACATTCAGCATTCATACCATTAATCATAAATGCATGACGAGTCATAATATTGCTCGGATTTGGCATTGCAACAAGCTGATAACTGTCTTGAATTGCTTTAAGCTGATCATTATCTAGATAAAGCGCAGACTCTTTAGCATGCAGATGTTGTGCTAAACGCTGAGCTGCTTCTTTGGCATCAATTTGCATTGCTTCTACGGCATGACACATAGCACTACGCGTTTGTAGTGCAAAGCGTTTATCTTCACGGTAACGTTTATATAAAACGTCTGACAGTAATTGGAACACTGTTCCCACCATAAGCAGACATTCTACAGCGTGCTGATGTGAAGTTGAGATTGCGAGTGTTGCGCCTTCTGCATGAAACTCATCTACGACCTCAATATCTGTAGTCTTTAAATGATAATGCTTTGTGCATAGCTCGATACTTTTATTTAAGAAGAGCTGGCAAAGTTTAAAATAAGGTATAGAAACAGACTGGTTAACACTACTTAATAACTGTTTAGGGTCATAAAACTGAATATTGAGTGCCAAACTGTCTTGGTTTGTAGATTCTGTGCTTTTTTCTGGTTGTGGGCGAACAAGTGGTTTCGCTTTAGCTTGTTGCTGAGCCTGCGCAACCAAAGTTACTGTATTTTGTTTTTCAAGCGCGAGAGCTTGTGTTAACTCTTGAATCTCATGTTTTAAACGATTTTCTTCGTTAATACGTGCTAGGTATTCACTACGGGTTGGACGAGCGATGGCACGATAAGCAAGCCATAATAAAACATGTAAGAATAACGAAGCTAAAATCGCAAGCCATTGGGTACGAAGGATTTCGCCAATACTTGGTTGAATAAGCGTAATTTCAATAGAACCGACTTTCTTCTCGTTTTGAAGAGCATCACGAACAAAAACTTCGCCTTCGCGAGTTTTTGACATGCCGCTTGTCGCTAGGACTTGTTTATTGGCATCAAGAATGCGAATTGATGCCACACTTGGATTGGTCGCATAGCGATTGGCAATAAGAGCCAAAGATACCGTATTGGCAGGTTCAAGCTCAGATAAGCTGTCTGCTACGAGTTGGCTGGTCATGAGCTGACCTTGGCTCGCACGGTTTTCATTGAGCTGGTGTGTCGTTGCAATCACCAATAAAAAGGTATGCAATGCAAAACTAATGATCAGTAGGCTAGCAAATAGCCCTTGTCTAGGCGCAATCAAGTTAAACTTCCAAGGCAATTATATTGAAATTCGATTATGATTCTTACAATAGTTGTCACTCAGACTAGAGTCAATTCATGCGAGAAATCATTCTTATATCCTTTTTAGGACCGGACCAACCAAACCAGTTTACCCGATTAATGCAAGTACTATCCGTACATTCATTGCAAATACTGGATGTAGGTCAGGCCGTTATTCATAATCAACTGACATTGGGCATCGTGGTCGCTTCAGATAATGAAACTGCGACAGCGTTGGCAATGAAAGAGATTTTGATTTTAGCACATGATATTGGCTTAACAGTGCGCTTTAAACCAATCTCGGGCGCAGAATACGATCAATGGGTAAGTGAAGGTGGGCGAACCCGTTATATCGTCACGGCTTTGGCACCAGAGCTTACTGCTGCACACTTACAAGCCGTTACACAAATTGTGTCTAGCCAAGGCTTTAACATCGAAACTGTAACTCGTTTATCAGGTCGTGTAGACATTGAAAAGGACAGTACATTGCCTCGTCGCGCTTGTGTACAGTTCGGTTTAAGCAGTGGTCCAACTTTAGATGCACAAGCAATGCGTGCTGCATGTTTACTTCTTTCCAGCGAATTAAATATTGATGTTGCTGTTCAAGAAGACAACGCTTATCGACGTAACCGTCGTTTAGTGTGCTTCGATATGGACTCAACCTTAATTGAGCAAGAAGTGATTGATGAATTAGCGATTGAAGCAGGGGTAGGCGCACAAGTTGCTGAAATTACTGAAAGAGCAATGCAAGGCGAACTTGATTTCCAGCAAAGCTTCCGCGCCCGTGTTGCATTATTAAAAGGGCTTGATGCTGCTGTTTTACCTAAAATTGCTGAGCGTTTAACCATTACCGAAGGTGCAGAACGCCTTATTTCAACGTTAAAAGCACTTGGATATAAAACGGCTATTTTATCTGGCGGTTTCCAATACTTTGCTGAATATCTACAAGGTAAATTAGGTATTGATGAAGTTCATGCCAACGTTTTAGACGTACAAGATGGCGTTGTAACTGGTGAAGTAAAAGGTGTAATTGTTGATGGCGCACGTAAAGCTGAATTATTACGTGAGCTTGCCAACAAACTTGATATTTCATTAGAGCAGGCAATGGCTGTCGGTGATGGCGCAAATGATTTACCAATGCTTGCGATTGCCGGACTTGGCGTAGCGTATCGTGCTAAACCGCTTGTTCGCCAAAATGCGAATCAGGCGATTTCAAGCGTTGGTTTAGATGGTGTACTGTATTTACTCGGTATGCATGACAAAGATTTGAACCGTGCTTAAATAATTCTGAACAATCATTAAGCGCTGCTCAAGAGTAGCGCTTTTTTTATGCAGAATAGTCATAAAAACAAGCAAGTTATGACAAAATTATGCACAGAAAAAAGGCAATAAAAAAAACTGAAAAAAACTTATTTTCAGGCAAAAAAACAGCATAGTTTTTTGTAATGACACGCCAGAATTGATGCCATATAGGACGTAGAACTTTTTGAAATTTAGAAAAATGTAATGACAAAAGAATGTTGCGACAAAGTGTGTCGCATCGACAAATAACAGGTCTTTTTTTCTAAAAAAAAACATCCATAATGCTTTCTAAGCTTCAACACAAATCATGAATTAAAGTTGTTTTTGGAATGAGGTCTGAAGATCAGACCGAATGTTTTTAGACGTTTTCATTAAGACGGAGGTTTCTATGGTAACAGCGAATTTTGCCGCTATCGCCGGATTCAGCTTAATTGCTGTCGCGCTTGTTGCTGTTTTCTTTTCTCCTTACCGTCGTTGGCTTGGTTTTATGCTTGCAGGGATGTTTTTTTGGGGGCTATTGGAAGTGGTCCGTTTTGGAGTTCAAGTCACTTTTGAAATGCCAGTCACATATAGTTATTTAACTGCACTAAGTCTAGCGATGGTAATGGTCACATTTGTTTTATTACGTGAGGATAAACAGGCACAAAAGGCTTTGGCAAATCGCCAATATATAGAACATACGCCAGTATATGAAGATGACCAACAGCAATGTTCTAGCCGATAATTAAAGTCTTATCTAACGCTAAAAAGGTATGCACAGCATGCCTTTTTTATTTACGAAAACATGATTTTTATTATACAAAGCATTTATTAAAAAATAGCCAGTTATGCTACGATAGCGTGGTCTGTTGACGTTTCATATATAGATTGCGTTGCCAATTAGAATATCATCAGTCGATGCACAAAACAGTCAAAGGGAAGCCCTTGTCGAGTTTTGCCCCAAGATTTTCATAAAAATACAATAGGCGTGAATGTTCATGAAACTTTCTTCTATACCTGTAGTTAAGTTACCACTTGTTGATGTTAGTACAGACCCGTTAGATTTATTGGTAGCAGGTTTGGCACTTCGTATGAAACAGTTGGCACGTACAAGTCCTAAGTTTATTGAACTAGTTCATGACCGTGCATTCCGTATTCAAATTGGTACTGACTTAGGTGTTGCTCGCCAAATTATTATTAACCATGGTCACATCGACACAGTCGCGGGTTCACCTGAAAAAGCTGACTTTATTTTGCAATTTGCAGATAGTGAACAAGGTGTAAAAACATTATTAAAAGGCGATCCAACTGCATTTATGACAGGTATGCAAAATGGTAGCATTAAAATGGAAGGCGATTTCAGCTTGCTTGTTTGGTTTAACCAAGCAGCTAAACTCATTCCACCAAAATTACCAAAACCAGTAAAAGAGAAAGTACGTCAGGCACGTGCTTTTATTAAAGAAAAAACTGGTCGTTAAGATCTAATAAAAAAACTCCCAATCGGGAGTTTTTTTATATTTATACTTCAACTTCTAGATTGAAAGTGACTGGCCCATCATTTATGAGATGTACTTTCATGTCGGCTGCAAAAATGCCTGTTTGAACTTTTTCAAATTGTGAACGGGTATATTCAACCAACTGTTCATAGAGTGCTTTTGCATCGCTCGGTGGCATAGCTGGACCAAAGTCGGGACGTAAACCTTTTTGGGTTTGGGCCATCAGGGTGAATTGGGAAACAAGCAGAATCCCACCATTTGCCTGAGAGACGTTCCAGCCCATTTTGCCTTGTTCATCATCAAAAATACGATATTTCAAAATTTTATCGATAAGCTTTTGACCCATGGCGAAGGTATCATCTCGGCCTATTCCTAAAAAAACCAATAAGCCATGCTGGATTTCGCCGGTCGTTTCACCGTCTACGACCACTTTAGCTTCAAGAACTCGTTGTATTAAAGCGCGCATTGTTAGAGAGGGTTTCTGCAATTGTTTGAATTGATGCAGTTTAGCAGAAATTAATTTAAATGATTTTTAAAAGGAAATTTCATGGAGTTGCAACAATGGTATAAAAGCCCATAATTCATCTATAAAAATATGCTTTAATGCAAAGAAGCAAGCGAATAATCATTGACTATGTCTCCAATTATCCATTCTTTACTTGATACAGACTTGTACAAATTTACGATGCTACAAGTGGTTTTGCACAAATTTCCGCAAACTCATAGCGTCTATCATTTTCGTTGCAGAAACTTAGAAGATACGGTTTATCCATTAGTGGATATTTTGGATGACTTAAATGAGCAACTCGACCATTTATGTAATCTCAAATATAAAGAAGATGAATTGCAATACTTAAGAAAATTGCGTTTTATTAAAAGTGATTTTGTCGATTATTTAGAATTATTCCAACTCAAACGTCGTTTTATTGAAGCCAGTATAGATGCTGAAGGCCGTCTAGATATTCGTATTGAGGGGCCGATGGTTCAGGCCATGATGTTCGAGATTTTTGTGCTGGCGATTGTAAACGAGTTATATTTTAGCCGCATTCGAACAGATGAAGTTTGGGCCGAGGGCGAACGCCGTTTAAAAGCAAAACTCGAATTAATTCAGCAATACGAAAAATCTCAACAGCCGAATGATCCTCCATTTTTAGTTTCCGACTTTGGTACACGCCGTCGCTATAGCTTTGAATGGCAAAAACATGTGGTGGCTGCATTTCATAAAACTGTCCCACATGTGTTCCGCGGTACAAGTAATGTCTTGCTTGCTAAAGAATTAAATATCACGCCAATTGGAACTATGGCGCACGAATTCCTACAAGCGTTTCAGGCCCTTGATGTGCGCTTACGTGACTTTCAAAAAGCTGCTTTAGAAACATGGGTACAAGAGTACCGTGGAGACTTAGGAATTGCTTTGACTGATGTTGTTGGAATGGATGCTTTCCTAAGAGATTTTGACTTGTATTTTGCTAAACTGTTTGATGGCTTACGTCATGACAGTGGTGACCCATATGAGTGGGGCGATAAAGCCTACGCGCATTATCGTAAGTTAAAAATTGATACTAAAACCAAAATGCTCACCTTTAGTGATGGACTCAATTTGCCAAAGGCATGGGAGCTTCACCAATACTTTAAAGATCGTTTTCAGGTAAGTTTCGGTATTGGAACCAATTTGACCAACGATATGGGGCAAACAGCGCTCAATATTGTGTTGAAACTGGTTGAGTGTAATGGTCAGTCGGTTGCCAAAATTTCGGATAGCCCAGGAAAGACCATGACCGACAACGATACGTTCTTGGCCTATTTGCGTCAGGTTTTCCAAATTGAAGAGCTTGATGAAGCTGTTTAATGACAATGTCGTTTGACGACTTGGCAAAGACTCGTTGCTTAAGAATGTTTATATCTGATTTTTTGCTAAACGGTAGCAGAAAATCAGAGTTTGATAGATATAAGCTTATGCTAAGATGAAATTAAGCTGGTATAAAAAGTAACCATGACGATGACCCCTCCTGATTTTAAACTTGATTTACTCATAGAAGCCGAAGAGCTAGTGCCTTATTTAGGCAATGAATATATCCGTATCGTGGATTTGAGCCGTGCATCTGTTTATGAGCAACTTCATATTCCACATGCAATTCATTTACAGCCTAAATGGTTGGTGGCTCAACATGAAGAAGCCACTGGCATCTTGCCTGATGAATCTGGCTTACAAGCGTTGATTGAAAAATTGAATATTTCACCAAATCATCACGTTGTGGTCTATGACGATGAAGGCGGGGCATGGGCTGGGCGTTTAATCTGGAATTTACATTGCTTAGGATTTACGCGTACCAGTTTAATTAATGGTGGTATTCATGCATGGTTAGGAGCAGGCTTACCCACAACGGCAGAAGTCGAAAAAGTTTCTCCTGTTGCCGATTTAATTCAAATTGATTTATCGCATGCTGCTCAGTACCGAGTGAACTATGAGGAACTAAGAAAGCAAGTCGAGCAAGAAAGTATTCAGTTATGGGACTGTAGAACAATTGATGAATATAGTGGTATCCGCTTAGCAGCGCGACGCGGTGGTCACATTCCAAATGCCCTTCATTTTGAGTGGAGTACTGCACTTAATCGTCAAAATCATCTAAAATTGCATCCGCTTGAACGCACGCGGCAGCGCCTTGAACAACTTGGGTTCGATTTACAGCAACCTGTAGTCGTGTACTGCCAGTCACATCACCGTTCCGGTCTGGCCTACATTTTGGCTAGACTTTTGGGTTGGGAAGCAAAAGCCTATGATGGTGCGTGGAGTGAATGGGGCAATCGCCTCGATAGTCCTATTATTACTGGAGAATCACCGTCGTGAGTTTCACATCTCGATTAAAAAAAGAATTATTTATTAAGGCACAAAATCTTGTTCCTCAACATCAATTGAGCCGTGTAGTGGGTAAAGTTGCTGCGAGTGAAAATCCAGTTATAAAAACTGCTGTTATTCAAGCATTTAAAACTAAGTATGGGATTGATTTATCGATTGCTGAACAAGGCAATGCACTGAAATATAAATCTTTTAATGACTTTTTTACCCGCGCTTTAAAAGATGGCGTACGTTTGATCGACGAAAATGCAGATAGCATTGTTTCACCAGCAGATGGCGCTATTTCACAAATTGGTAAAATTACTGCTGGCGAAGTTTTTCAGGCAAAAGGCCAAAGCTTCTCTGTAGAGAAACTCATTGGCGACCCACAACTTGCTCAACCTTTCCAAGAAGGTGAGTTTGCAACAGTTTACCTCTCGCCACGCGACTATCACCGTGTTCATATGCCATTTGCAGGTACATTAACTGAAACGTTGTATGTACCGGGTGAGCTATTTTCAGTAAATCAGGTGACCGCTGAAAATGTACCGGGATTATTTGCCCGTAATGAACGCATGGTGTGTTTGTTTGATACTGAACTTGGACGTATGGCTGTTGTTTTAGTCGGCGCTATGATTGTTGCTGGTATTGAAACTGTAGCAACAGGCAAGGTAAAGCCTTCAGGTCGTATCGAATTACAACATCATCAGTTAAAGCTAGAAAAAGGTGCTGAGCTTGGCCGTTTTTATTTAGGTTCTACTGCGGTTATCTTACTTGAAAAAGATAAGGTCGAGTGGGAAAAGCGTTTTAAAGCTGAGTCTGTTGTTGTGATGGGCGAACGCATGGGTCATACAGTTTAATAAGCTATATAACTTATATAAAATATGAACCCTGAATAAAGTTATTCAGGGTTTTTAAATTTAAGTGATGTAAAAATATAATATATTATTATGTTCTTGTTTATATTATTTTAAAATAATATTATTAAGTGGTCTAAATTAGGACATTATATGCACTAGACATATTTATATATGATTGAAATGATCAATAATATTTAACGTTAGTAAATAGAAGTGAAAATAGATATTTGATTTAGACTTAAGTCGTACTTTTAATTTTATTTGAAGATAAGTGTTTAAATCTAAAAAATTATTTATTTTTTTATAAACATTAAATTCCTTTTACATATTATAAAAAATTAGCTTTGGCATAATGTTTGCTAACTATTCAGGACTTTACTCTAACTTTCATATATTTAGGTTCTGAAATCATGTTAAATGTTAAACAGCTGACAGCTTCGGTTTTATCTGTACTTTGCATTTCACTCACTCATGCAGATGATTTTAAAGTTTTAAATCAAATTTCAAAACAGCCTACTCAAATTCAAACTGGAGAATATAAAGGTAATTATTATGTTCCTTCTACTTTAAATACGATTACATGGGGATATTTACCAAATCGAGATGCTAAACCTGTGCTTACTGTTCCGTCGGGTAGTGTTGTGACGTTTGATACGGTTTCTCATGAAGGTTTGCTTGAAGACCAAGGGCGTAATGCTGAAAAGTTCTTTAAATCGAAAGGTGTAAAATCTAATGAAATATTGGAAGAAGCAAAAACAATTACGCAGTCAAATTTAAAGCATGATTTTCATAAAGATGGGCCACATATTGTGACAGGTCCTGTTGCAATTGAAGGCGCACACCCCGGCGATATTTTAAAAGTTGAAGTACTTAAAGTTGAGCCGCGTGTACCTTACGGTGTTATTTCAAATAGACATGGTAAAGGTGCTTTAGTGGGTGAGTTTCCTAAGAAAGCAAAGCAAGAAAATGCATCGGCTGAACATCCTGAACGTTATGGAAATGTATCGATTTTCACTCCAATTGAAAAAAATGCTAAAGGTGAGTACGAAGGTGTATTAAAAACAGAATCGGGTAAATCAATACGTTTCCCGCTGTATCCTTTTATGGGAATTATGGGGGTAGCAGCCAATACGTCTGAACCTGTTCACTCTGTACCACCTGCAATGTATGGCGGAAATATTGATATTAATGAACTAGGTGCAGGTTCAACAGCCTATTATCCTGTTCAAGTCAAAGGCGCATTATTCTATACGGGTGATAGCCATTTCGCACAAGGGGATGGTGAAGTCGCATTAACTGCACTCGAAGCTTCAGCACGTGCAACACTAAAATTTACCTTGCTTAAAGCTGGTAAAGACAAAATACCGGGCAAAGAGCTAAAACAACCTTTAGCTGAAAATGCTGAGTTTTGGATTACGCCGGGACTTGACGAAGATCTAGATGAGGCGATGAGGAAATCTACACGTGAAGCCATCCGTTTCTTAAACCAAGAATATGGTATTGATGAAGCGACGGCATATGCGTATTTAAGTGCTGCAACAGATTTTGAAGTTTCACAAGTTGTAGATAAAACTAAAGGTATTCACGCAAAAATCAGAAAAGCTGATTTTAAAGAGTTTGAGAGCAAATAATTATATGATCTGTGCTTGGTATTTAATATTTTAAATATCAAGCTAAATCTCATTTTAACTTTTAATAAGTTTTATATATTTTATAGTTGAGTATAATAAGTCTCACATATATTTATTACTATAAAATCTAATGAACTTACTTCCGAACGTCTCACTATATCTTGCTGCGATATTAACATTCTGTGCTGCATTACTTCATTTTATTTGTGTGTTCTGGGGAGCAAATGGTTTTCGGTTTTTAGGGGCTGGAAAAAGTATTGTCCAGATGGTTGAAAGAGGTGATTGGTATCCGAATTTTATGGCAATTTCGGTTGGTTTTATTCTTTGTATTTTTTCTTTTTATGCTTTTTGTGCAGCAAGTGGCTTTATCAGTTTGCCGTTTGAAAAAATTATTATTTCTCTCGTTGCGATTATATTTATTTTGCGTGGTTTGGCATTTCCGTGGTTAAAGGCTAGATTTAGTGGGAATAGTGATCTATTTTGGTATATAAGTTCTTTCATTTGCCTCTTGTTGGGTTCGTTATATGCAATAGGGGCATATTTTTTATAAGTTCAACTTGAATTGATTAGAAAGTAGAGGAGTAATCCCTTGATTAAAAAAAGTAATTCGTTTTTTAAAATTTTATTTAGTAGTGCTTGTTTAGTGTCTGGCTCTGCTATGGCTGCGTCAATTACAGATTTGAACAAGCAAATTGTGAACGATAAACCAGGTTCAATACTGTCTATAGCACAGCAAGATGTAACGAATTTATTTCCTCACGCCGATCAGCGTTTGTTAATAAATTATCGTAGTCGAGGTGTGAACGGTGAACCTATCGTTACCTCAGCATTTATTTTACTACCGAAAGGAACACCACCTAAAAATGGCTGGCCTATACTTGCTTGGGCACATGGTACGACAGGAGTTGCTGACACCTGCGCACCTTCGGGTGACTATGTAGGTGGCCCAGTTCATTCATATCAAGAAGTTGCTTCTAAAGCTTTAGATAGTTGGCTTGCACGAGGCTACGCAGTTGTTGCACCTGATTATCAGGGTTTAGGTACACCGGGTGGACATCCTTATATGAATGCAAAAAGCCAACTGCATACGGTGGTCGATGCCGTACGAGCATTACATGTGCTGAAGCCAAAAGATTTCAATAAACAGTGGTTAGTCATGGGACATAGCCAAGGTGGGGCTGCGGCAATTGCAGTATCTGCTTATGGCCAAAAAGATGCGCCTGAACTGGATTTAAAAGGAGCGCTTGCGCTTGCGCCAGGCGGTTATCAATATGAAGGTATTGCAGAATATGTGAAAACTAATCCGAACCCAGAACCTAGTGTGGCTGCTTTTTTCCCGATTGTATTATTAGGCGCACAAGCAGCTGAACCAAGCATTGTTCCTGAAAACTTAGTCAGTCCTGAAATGAACGCTGTGCTGACTCAAGGACGTAGCCGCTGTTTATCTGAACTTCAATCTGATTTGAAGAAATCTCCTTCGAGCATATTTAAAGCTGATGCAGACTTAAAACCTCTTTTGGCTTATCTAAAACAGCAGTCCATTGAAAATATGGTGCCGACTGTACCGTTAATGATCGTGCAGGGTTCTAAAGACCATTTAGTTGACCCGAGAGGAACATATGCTTATTACCAACAGTTATGTAAATTAAAAAAACCAACGATTTATCAAACGATTGATGGTGGAGATCATCGAGATGCACTGCGTCAAAGTAATACTTTCGCTACCAACTTCTTAAACGTTATAGAGAAAAATCAGATCAAGTCGTATTGCTCGACTTCTAAATAGACAGAGTGTGATTTTCACAAAAAAGCCGACTTTCATGAGTCGGCTTTTTATATGTGAGGGGTAATTTTAGGTCATGTTATATAGTCTTTCTTTTGGAAAAACTGCGGTAAATGTTGACCCTTCATTTTCTTTAGATTGCACGTCTAAATAAGCGCCGTGTTGCATCAGCACGTGTTTTACAATCGCCAAACCTAAACCCGTTCCACCTGTTTGACGACTACGGTCGCTGTCTACACGGTAAAAGCGCTCAGTCAGCCGCGGCAAATGTTTTGGGTTAATTCCGATGCCCGTGTCTTGTACGCTAAAGTAAGCATGTTCACCATCGTCGTGCCAACCAATGGTAATCGTTCCACCTTTTGGTGTGTACTTAATGGCATTGGTAATTAAGTTACTAAACGCACTGGCAATTTCCATGTCGGAACCAATGAGGTCACAGTGACTATCAATATGTAAATTGAGCGTGTGTCCATAATCGGCATTGTAAGCCTGAGCATCATCAAAGAGTTGATTCATTAAACTCGGCATTTCAATAATCTGATTTTTTGCAATTTTTTTGTTGTTTTCTAAATTCGATAACAGCAATAAATCATTCACTAACGCATTCATACGTTTGGTTTGTGATTGCATTTGATCAAATGCACGTTTCCAGCGTGGGCTAATATCTTCTTGGTCGGTAAATGTTTCGATATAGCCGCTCAGTACAGTTAATGGAGTACGTAGTTCATGCGAAATATTGTCGACGAAGTCTTTACGCATTTGCTCAAGGTTATGCATACGAGTCACGTCATAAGCGACAAGTAAGCGGCTTTCACCACCAAACCGTGTGAGTTTGACTTGCACATAACGATCATCATCAAAGTTGGAATGTAGCTTAATGCCGTCAGGTGCCTGATCAATGTTGTTAAAATATTCAATAAAAGTAGGCTGGCGCAAAATCGTTAATAAGTTGCGACCACGGTCGAGTGGGCTAATACCCAATAAACGCTCTGCGGCAGGGTTCCACCATTCAATTTGATGTTGATCATCAATGAGTACAACGGCTTCAGCTAGCGCAACTAAAGAGGATTGAGCGCGGTCAATCAGCCCAACCATTTCGGCCTGAACAATTCGTTCCTGACGCTGAGCACGATACACATTAAACAATAATGCCCCCCAAATTCCACTTAAGTTGGGAGGAACATCGTAAGGATTATTGGCAATCCAATCATTGACCAAATATAAAGAACGTAACTGGAGTGCAAAAAACACCACGAAGGCGATAAAAATACAGCTCCAGAAATACCCAACCCCTAAACCGACTAAACCCGCAATAATCAGGAAAAATAATAAAAGCCGTAAATCTTGTTTAGCAAACGTCCATAAACTACTGTAACGAGAAAGTTTTTGTTCACGTACCTGTTCAGGGACGGGGTAGGGTTCATACATAAATTTTGGTTAACCTGCGGCTAAATCTGCACGTGTTGAGAAACGATAACCTGTACCACGTACTGTCTGAACAAATCGGTCAACACCAAAAGGTTCTAGGACTTTACGTAAACGACGAATATGTACATCGATGGTACGATCTTCGATGTATACATTACCGCCCCATACCTGATCGAGCAACTGTGCACGTGTATATGCACGCTCTGGATGGGTCATAAAAAATGCAAGCAAGCGATATTCAGTTGGTCCCATATCTAAAATGCTGTTGCCAAAGCTTACACGCTGGCTTACAGGATCAAGAATTAAACCATTGGCATCAATTGTTTTTTCACCGCTTAATGCATTTGCACGACGTAGAACTGCTTTAATACGAGAAACCAGTTCACGTGTTGAAAATGGCTTAGTCATATAGTCGTCTGCACCAGCATCTAGACCTTGTACTTTGTGGTCTTCTTCTCCGCGAGCGGTGAGCATAATGACTGGAATTTCTGCTAAGTTTTCATCGCGTTTTAAGCGGCGGCATAAGTCGACACCACTCACCCCTCCAGGTAACATCCAATCGAGCAAGATAAGCGCCGGACGTTGGTCGACGATAATTTGATGAGCCTGTTTAGCATCTTCAGCCTGTAAACATTGAAAGCCTGCCATGTCCAAAGAAGTATGGATCATTTCACGAATAGGAAGCTCATCATCGACAATTAAAATGTAGTCATCTTTCACAGCGTAATACCTTGTAGATTTTAACGGTGAACCGTTTTGTAGTTATGACAGGCTTATTACAAAGATTAATTATGACAATTTCATTGCAGAAAAGTCTATAAAATCGAATTTAGCAATAATTTGTGACAAAAATACGGCAAGCACATGACCGAATGATGACAGGAAAACATAAATTTTCTTAAAATCATTCAAGGTGTTACCAGTTTGCTTTCCTATAGGTTTCTTAGGTCAAAGTCGTGTCAAAAAACTTTAATATTATTTTGAAACTTGTGCCAATAAAGATAAGAAAACAATACGGCAAGCTGTCAAAACTTGCTCCAGAGACTGCTCAAAGCCTCCCATCACCCAGCGAATCGCAATTTGTGTCACGTATCCGTTTAAGCCAGTTGCGATTAAAGATAGCTCATTTTCCTTATGCTGTATTTGCGGCATGGTCAGCATAACGAACGCTTGGATCATACGGTCAAACTGAGCAAGGGTTTCCTGAATGGTGGCCTGATTATGTAATTCCTGAACCAGAACTGCGTCAACATAGACAATACGGGCTAAACGAGGATCTTCTTTTAAGGTGGTCAGCAGTGCTCTTAAGCCTGCATCGACCATTTTTTCTGGATCGGGTGCCGCCTTAATCACAGCTTGCATTAAGTTTTGCTGTAACTCTTCAATCATTTTTAAAAAGATGGTCTGGAATAAGTCCTCACTCTTTTTAAAAGATTCATAAAAATAGCGTTCGGTGAGTTTTGCTTCTTGGCAGACATCCTTTACCGTCACTGAAAAAAAGCCAAGGGTTCCATAAGTCGCAATACCCGCTTCAATGAGTTTTTCACGGCGTGCTTCTTTACGCTCAGAAAGAGATAACCCTTTGAACTGACGTTCTTTACTCACAGTTTTTGTTTTCTTTTTACTGGTTGAGTCGTTTGTCGCCATAAATAAATGGTTTCCTGATTTATCGGTTTTTCGGCAAATATGAGGCCTATGATAAAGCGGTCAGCAGAATTGTGCCAATCTATCTGAAATTACAGTGTACTATATTGACAATGATTATTGTCAAAATTATATTAAAAGAGTCTAAAATGCACATGCAATGAACCGGTTGTGCAAATCGAAAAACAAAGGATGGACAATGAAAAATTTTAAAAACAAAGTCGCTGCAATCACGGGCGCAGGTTCTGGCATTGGGCAACAATTAGCAATTCTCTTGGCGAAACAAGGCTGCCATCTTTCGTTAAGTGACATTAATGAAAAGGGTTTAGAGAAAACTGTTGAGCTATTAAAACCCTACAGTAATATTACTGTAACAACCAAAAAGTTAGACGTTTCTGACCGCGAAGCAGTAAAGCAGTGGGCACAGGAAACCGTGCAAGATCATGGCTCTGTTAATCTCATTTTTAACAATGCTGGGGTTGCTTTAGGTTCAACTGTAGAAGGCGCAACCTACGAAGATTTAGAGTGGATTGTTGGAATTAACTTTTGGGGCGTGGTTTACGGGACCAAAGAATTTTTACCATTTATTAAGCAAACTCAAGATGGTCACATTATCAATATTTCCAGCTTATTCGGTTTAACAGCTCAGCCAACTCAGTCTGGTTATAACGCGACTAAATTTGCTGTGCGTGGTTTTACCGAATCGTTACGTCAAGAGTTAGATATTGAAAAAAGTGGCGTGAGTTCTTTGTGCGTACATCCGGGCGGTATTCGTACCAACATTGCGAAAGCTGCAAAAATGAGCGATAGCTTGAACACTTTGGGTATGGATCCGACAAAATCGATTCAAAATTTTGACAAGTTATTGCGTACCCCACCAGAAGAAGCGGCTCGTCAAATTTTGGATGCAGTTTTGAAAAATAAGCGTCGTTTACTCATTGGTAGTGATGCAAAAATTCTGGATGCATTCCAACGTTTATTCCCGACAGGGTACCAACGTGCTTCAACCATTGTGACCAAATTAATGAAATAACTTTTAATGTAAAAAAGCCATCATTTGATGGCTTTTTTTATAAGGCTTAATGCATTCTAAATAAGAACTTTGATCTTCTTTTTCTTCCAAATAAACTGATAATACAAGCCTTGAACAATACAGAGGCTGACAAATGCCAAGGCATAAGCAAACCAAATCCCTTTAAGTCCCCACATTGAGCTAAACCAGTAAGCACATGGAATTTCAATAAATAAAATAGCCGATATGTTTAATAGCATTGGGGCTGTTACGGTACCACTAGCACGCATGATGGATGCAAAAATGGCACCTGCACCAAAGAACAAAATTGCCCAAAGTACAATAAATAAAAGTTGCTGCCCTAACACCACCACAGTTGGGTCGGTAATGAATAAAGCCATTAAATATTTTGAAAATAGATAGCCCAGTGCGATTAGGGTACCTGTAAATAAAAAGTTCATACCTAGAGCCGTGCGGGTAACACGTGCAAGTAGGTCTGATTTACCTGCACCAATGGCTTGTGCTGCAAAAATTGAAGCTGCAATTGAGATTGATAAAGCAGGAAACTGAATATAGTTGAGTACTTGGTTCACAGCACCATATGCAGCTGTCGCATGAGCGCCAAAACGGTTGACTAAACCTACAATCACGAGTCCTGCCATAGAGGTGGTAATCATTTGAATACCAGTTGGCACACCTAGGCGCAAAATGATTTTGCTTAAGTCTGGGTTATGACGAATATGCTGCAAAAGTTGGCGGTTCGGTCGAAGCGGATGCTTTTTCTTGTTTAGGTAAATTGCCAGAAAAATTAGAATCGCAATATAACTAATAATAGACGCTATAGCCGGTGCAATAATACCGAGAGCAGGAAAACCAAAATAACCCTTAAGCAATATAGGGGTAATAATTACGCCAATTACACTAGTTAAAGCAAGTGCCAGTAAAGGTGTCGTACTGTCACCTACACCGCGTAAAATAGAGGTATAGATAATATAGACAAAGAGAAGTGGACTACCTGCCAACATCCACTGCACATAAGGCAACGAGAGATGCATGACCTTTGGGTCGGTGCCTAAAATCTCTAAAATATCATGGGCAAAAAACACACCAATAATTGCGGTAATGATACCGCCAATAATGGTCATAAACAGAGTAGACCCTACGACACTTTGAACTTTTTCTATATCCTGCGCACCCCATGCTTGCCCGACTAAAATAGTCGTACCCGTTGAAATTCCGATAATAAAAGCCAGCAGTAAAAACAAAATGGGGAAATATACAGAAACTGCGGCAATTGCATCGACCCCCATCATTTGGCCAACAAAAATGGTGTTAATGGTGCCGGACAAGTTCTGCAAAATATTGGTTGCAATGAGTGGCAATAAGAAAACAAAAAATGTTTTCCATAGATTTTGCTGATGAATTAAAGACTGTCTTGGTGGCATGTATTCTCCATCGCCCATCTCTTTGATGAGCGGGGCAGATATTCAACTTAGCATATTTAGAGGAAATTTCTTGTAGTGTTTTGCTATGCTAAGTTTCTAAATTTATTAACATTCATTCAAGATTTCTCCTGCTTTTTGCAATGTTTCATCATTTTTAGCAAAGCAGAAACGAATGAGGCGTAAAGACTCAGGCGCTTGTTGGTAAAACACCGAAACTGGAATGGCCACAATTTTATGTTGCTCGGCAAGAAACTGGCACATTTCAACATCGTTTAAATCGGGTCTAATCTGGCTGTAGTCAAGGTTTTGGAAATAAGTGCCTTGAGACGGTTTAAGTAAAAAACGGCTATTGTGAATTGCCTGATTAAATCGATCCCGCTTAGTTTGATAAAACTGTGAAAGTTCCCGAATATGTTCTGGATGTTGCTGCATATATTGCGCTAGGGCAATCTGACAAGGTGTCGTGCCACAGAAATTCGCATATTGGTAAATCTGACGGAATAAACGCATTAATTCAGGTGAAGCCACACAGTAACCTGTTTTCCAACCTGTCACATGAAAGGTTTTCCCAAAAGAACCAATCACAAAACTACGTTCTCTAAGCTCTGGAAAATGCAAGGCACTAAAGTGTTGCTGACCGTCAAAAACTAAGTGTTCATACACTTCATCAGATAAAACCACGATATTTTTATCTCGAATCAGTTCAATAAGCTCTAACCAGTCTTGTTCTTCCCAGATGGTGCCAGTTGGATTGTGGGGCGTGTTCACCACAATCATACGGGTTTTGTCATTGACCAGATCTTTAACTTGCTGCCAGTCAACCTTAAAGTCAGGTGCTTGCAGAGCAATATGAACAGCTTTACCACCTGCTAGTTGAACAGAAGGGCCGTAGCTGTCATAACTCGGGTCAAAAATAATCACTTCATCACCTGTGTTGATGCAGGCTTGTATGGCACAGAAAATAGCGATGGTCGCGCCAGGTGTAATCGTGATTTGTGTGACAGGTTCAAGTTGAAGTTGGTCGCGCTGTTGAAACTGTAAAGCAAGCTGTTCACGCAGAGCGAGAATGCCATCACCTGGTGGGTACTGATTATGTCCAGCCAAAGTTGCCTGTGAGAGGGCTTCGAGCAAAGCAGGAGGTGCAGGAAAGTCAGGGAAACCTTGTGAAAGGTTAAGTGCACCCAAACGCTGTGCCATTGCCGTCATGGTACTAAAAATAGTGACCCCTTGTGCGGGCAATTTTGACTGAAGCTGTAGCATGTTGTTCTCTTAAAGAAATGATTAGGGTTATAAAATCGATTCAATTGCTGCGCGGATTACACCTAGAGTTAAACCGATAAATGCGCCAACTACAACGCCGTTTACGCGAATCATGTGTAAGTCGCCACCGACTTCATTTTCAATTTTTCCAATCATTTCACGTGAGTCCCATTCATGAATGCGTTCACTCACATAGCGTATGATTTTATGGCTATATTGATCGGTAAAAGTCAGTGCAAGCCCTGTCATTTCTTTGTTGAGAACTTCACGTACTTTGGTATTTTGAACAAGGTTTTCACCGAGTTGCTGGATTGCTGCACGTAGGTTCATTGCAATGCCAGAGTCTTCTTTCATTAAATCTTCTTTAATGGCATCACATAAAATTGTGACAGCACCGCTAATGAAGTTTAGGACTTGAGGACTATCTAACAGTGCATCTTTACCGCTATTTAGACGTTGGCTCGCAACACTATCTGGTTTTGCCAGCTCAAGCATGAGAGAGTGAGCAACAGTTTCAATTTCTTGCCGCCATGGGTGTTCAGGGTCAGCTAGCATTGATTCTACTTTTTCAATCAGTGAGTCGATCGTGCGCTGCTGAACATCAATACCAATCCAGCTTGCACCCTTTGCCAGTGACCAGACACCCAGCGCTTTAAACATTTTTCGGGTCAATTCACGGGTTTTATCAGGGTTTTGTACGACCCACTCATGCGCGATATCGAGACCACGCTGCAATACGTCTTGGTGGAAGTCATTTTCCAAGACTGCACGTAACATTTCGCTGGCAAGTTTATTGACTTGTGTATTGCGTACCCATTGCACGCTGTTGTTTTGCACAAAATTGGCAATTTGCTCTTGGCTCACAAATTCAAAAATTTTCGGTACCGTTTGTTGAATGAGCTGTACCACTTGTGTGTTGTTTTGTGGGCTTGCTAGCCATTGACCAATGGCAAGACTTAGGTCGGTTTTTTCTAAGCTTCGTTCAACCACTTGAGGTGACAGGAAGTTTTCCTGCACAAATCGACCCATTGACTCTGCAATACGAGCCTTATTGCGCGGAATAATTTCGGTATGATCGCGCAAAAATTTAGGGATAGGAAGCTTACCAAATGGGTTGCGAAACAGAACGGTAATGGCATACCAGTCTGCGAGTCCACCCACTACGCCAGCTTCCGCACCTAACATTAAAATATGAATTAAGTTGCTGTACTCTGGCAAAAAGCGATTGGCAACCAATAACCCAATCCACAACACTACAACAATAACCAGCGCCATCGTCGCAAAGTATTTGCTGCGCTTCAGATTGGGTGCATGGTGTACTTCTTCTGCCATATTCATACGGTCATCCTATTCATTTTTGTTTTACTGGAGGCTCAGGCGGTGGCAGCAATTCTCCTGTCGGGCTTAAGCCATATTTTTGTCCGATAGATTTGAGAATTAATGTTGCATCAAAAGCGTCCTGCGGAGCCTGCTTTTGATCCCGATAACATTCAATAGTATACGACACTTGAACAGGGTCGATATTGACCACTTGTGGGAAATCATAGAATGGATCATGCCAGAAACCCGGATAACGACGCCCATATCCATACGGATAAAAGCTTGGCGCAGCTGGGTAAACCACGGCCTGACGAGGTGGTTTCTGGCTTTGATTACTTGGGTCATTTTGTACTTTAAAAAAGCGGAAGCCTTTTTGTACAGTCGTTTGTGCTGATTTCACCAAGGTAATTTCTTCAGCTGTTCCATAGCTCATGTTTGAGTCAGCTTGGAAGCTGATTCGGAACGTTTGTGCATTTAACGGATAGGCTGAAAACTGGCCAAGTTGATCGAAAGTTTTTGGTTTGCTAGGTATGGTAGAACAAGCACCTAGAGTTAAGGCAGTGCCTAAAGCTAAACAAAGAGAGAGATATTTCATGGTGAACTCCCAGCTGAGCATGGAAGAATGGATAACTCAGCATTAAAAAATAGAGCAGTCTTAAAAACTGCTGTTCGGTTCTAATAAAAATTCGGTTTCCTCTGGTGTTGAAACACGTCCGAGGATGGCATTGCGATGAGGATAACGTCCAAAGCGATCAATAATCACTTTATGCTTTTTCTCAAAGCTTAAATTAATTTCATTGCCGAGGCGTTGAAATAACTTTAAAGCAAACTCATGGATCAATTTTGATTCACTATGCATAAATGGCATATACAAAAATGAGCGTTGGTCAGGATTAAGCTGTGCATCGAGTTGCAAGCTAATTGCTTCTTGTGACAAAGCTAAAGCGAGGCTGTCATAAGCAAAAGATTCAGGTTGATCACGATAAATGTTGCGAGAAAACTGATCTAGCACAATAATCTCTGCAAGACGACCTTCTGCTGTTTTTCGCCAAGACCAAAGTTCTGCTTGAGTCGCCTGATGATGAATGTCTGCAAATTGATCACGGATTTTTTTGTCAAAATCATCACTTTTTGCAAACCAAAGTGAACGGTGTTCAGGTGAAAACCAGAAGTTTAAAATGTCTTGATCGTTCATGATATTGACAACTCTTTAGCAATTATTCTTCAATAAAATCACAATTCTTTCGTGTCTTAAATAACAAGATTGTGATAAAAATTGCCAAACTGAAATGATGTGATCATATCAACATCCATATCATGTCACGATTTTGTATATAGTGATCTTTTATAAGCGAGCAAATGCATGAGTCAACCCACTACACCATCTCAATCAGTTATTCCTGCTTGGGTGGATTCGTCGCTACTACAAGGCATGTTACGTGGAATAGAACGTGAAAGCCTACGTATGCAAAGTAATGGGTTCTTATCACAAGAGTTACATCCAAAGGCATTAGGTTCAGCTTTAACACATCCAAAAATTACGACTGACTATTCAGAAGCGTTGATGGAGTTTATTACTTCACCACAGCCAACCATTGGTGATGCCTTGCATGAACTCACCGATATTCATGCAGTTGTGCATCGTCATTTAGAAAATGGTGAAAAGCTCTGGCCGTTGTCTATGCCATGTATGCTTGATGACAACGAAGAACGTATTCGTTTAGCTCAATACGGTACTTCTAATATTGGTCGCTTTAAAACGCTTTATCGCCGTGGTTTGGGTATTCGTTATGGTCGCCGTATGCAGACGATTTCGGGCGTACACTATAATTTATCTTTTCCAGATTCTCTTTTTTCTGCTTTGCAGGCACATGAAACTGACGAAAAATTAAAATCACTCAGTCTGCAAGATTATCGTAGTCACCGTTATTTTGGACTTATTCGTAACTTTATTCGTTTAACGCCACTGGTAATGTTCCTAGTCGGGGCGAGTCCATCAGTTTGTCGTTGTTTTTTGACTGGGCATCAACATCATTTATTGCCTTTAATCAAAGGGTCATACTATTTGCCGTATGCTACAGCACTCCGTATGGGACGTTTAGGCTACCAAAACTCGGCACAAAAAAGTTTAGGTATTCACTACAACAACCTATCTGGTTATCTGGCTGGTTTACAAAAAGCAGTACATTCTCCTTACCCGCCATTTAGCCGTTTAGGGTTAAATGATGCCTCTGGTGAACCGTTGCAAATTAATGACCATGTTTTACAAATCGAGAATGAATATTACAGTCTCGTGCGTCCAAAACAGGTACCGCATGCGGGTGAAACACCATCTCAAGCCTTGCAAAATCGAGGCGTGGGTTATGTTGAACTCCGTGCAGTAGATGTAAATCCATATTCACCAATTGGTGTAAATGAAACAACGGCTGGTTTCCTTGAGGCATTGGCGCTTTATTGCTTACTCAGTGATAGCCTTGAGTTGTTGTGTCCTGAGCAAGATTTGATTGAGAAGAACCAGACAGAAGTGGTTAACCGTGGTCGAGCGCCAAACGCAACCATTACTGATTTAAACGGGTCTTACCATATTGAGGACTGGGCACGTCAGCATATTTCGAACATGCAGGCTTGTGCCAAATTACTTGATCAGACCTATGCAACAACTCTGTACAGCTCGGCTTTGACCGTAATGCAAGAACGCATTGATGAAGTAGATGAAACATTATCTGCACATGTGATTGATGACACGTTAAAGCATGGTGGAACTTGGAGCTTTGGCAGTCATATGGCACAGATGCATGCTGAAAGTTATGAAAAGCATGAAATCAGTGCAGAGACTTTACAATATTTTGAACAATTGGCTGCACAATCTTTACAGCAGCAAGAACAACTTGAGCAAGATAGTCAGATCAGCTTTGATCAGTATCTTGAACAATATAGATAAAAACGAGGTTTTACATGCGATTAAGTTACCGTTTGGTGAGTGGACTGCTTGTACTGGCAAGCATTGTCGGCATGTCTTTTGCGTTATATTTGGAACATGTAAAAGGTTTAGAGCCATGTCCGCTCTGTATTTTTCAACGTGTTGGCTTAATGGCAATGGGTTTTGTGGCACTCATCGCATTTTTGCATAACCCAGTTTCCAATGCGATTAAACGCTTCTACGCATTTTTAGCAGGCATTGCAATTTTATGGTCTGTAGGCGTGGCAGGCCGTCATGTCTGGATACAACATTTACCACCAGACCAAGTACCAAGTTGTGGACCGGGTTTAAATTACCTGATTGATGCTTTACCGATGAAAGCTGTTTTACAAGAAGTGCTTTCTGGTTCAGGTGAATGTGCTGCTATTGATTGGACCTTTTTAGGTCAGTCTTTGCCAGTTTGGTCATTAGTGTATTTTGTTTTGCTATTACTGGTTTGTTTATGGCAATTATTCCGTTTTTATCCAGTATTTAAGACGGCTAAAAACTAAGTTTAATATGATTAAAAAAGCCCAACTCAAGTTGGGCTTTTTTTTAATCACTTTAGAATAAGTGAGAATATAAGAAAAATTGATAAAAATAGCGCATAATTTTGTAGACAGATAGTTCTGTTTTTTATAAAGTGCACCCGTTTATATATCCTTACGATTATAAAAAAATGCTTTTTAATATATTTAGTGTCTTGGAAAAAATAGGGCTAAATGCTCAGAAACGTGCTATCCATGTACAGTTCTCTAATGAACTACTCAATAACCAAATATTCTTACAACGTATAGAAGGCCAACATCAGCTGAATGGTGGCCTAATGGCAGAGTTGATTTGCCTTTCAACCAATGCCCAAATTGCATTGAAGCAATTTATTGGTGTTCAAGTCGCTGTTGATCAGGTCACAGATTCGGGACAATTGTTCCGAACAACAGGTATTGTGACTGAAGCCAGTTATGGACAAAGTGATGGCGCTCTAACGCTTTATAAGCTGACTTTAGAAGATGCGACAAATTTATGGCACAAACGCCGTAATAGTCGTGTTTTTATGAATAAAAGTATCGTAGAAATTACCGAAGTTCTATTTAAAGAGTGGCAAGAAAAAAGTCCACTGTTTGCTGCGAGTTTAAGTCTAGACTTGGGTGGGTTAAGTCAAAACTATGATATTCGACCTTTCACCATGCAGCACAATGAGTCTGACTATGACTTTCTTACGCGCTTATGGCGAAGTGAAGGCATTAGTTGGCTCATTGATGAGTCAGAGCTTTTTGTTCCACATTTTACTGCGCCAATACAAGCTCAAAAACTAAGACTCATTGATGACAATAGCCAGTATCAGGCTTTAGAGCGTCGTAGTATTCGCTATCACAGAAGTAGCGCAACCGAATATCAAGATAGTATTACTGGTTTTGTTGCAGTACGAAGTTTGCAACCGACAGCAGTACATGTACAGCGCTGGCAACCCGATGCCCTTGCACAAGAAGAGGGTAATGGTTCGGTTGTTACTACACATACACATTCAGACAGCTTTGACTCAGCCACTTTAAGTCTTGAGCAAGCATGGCATGTAAGCCCCGCTTGGATGCAAGATTTAAAAGGAGAAGATCAGGCAACGGCTTCGGGTAGTAGTCAGTTAGAAAAACTAAATCAGCACTTCACCGATATGCATGCGAGTCGGGCTAAATACTTTAAAGCCTATAGTAGTGTCCGCGATAGCCAAGTCGGCTATTGGTTTAATCTACGTGAACACCCTGAAATTGATCAGCATGAAGGGGCAGATCAAGAGTTCCTGATCATTGCTAAAAACTTCTATAATCAAAATAACTTACCTAAAGATTTACATCAGCAAGTTAGCCAGTTATTAACCCAAAGTCGTTGGGATCAACACGGCTACGATGATATAGAGCGTCAAGGTAATGAACTGACTCTAATACGCCGTCAAATCAAAACTGCGCCTGAATATAATCCAGAACAGCATCGCCCCATTGCCTACCCACAAAGAGCGAAAGTCGTGGGACCACAAGGAGAAACCATTCATGTCGATGAATGGGGACGTATTAAGGTACGTTTTCTATTTACCCGTAGTGATGATCATGGCCATGATGGTGGCGCAGGTAGCAATGACAATGATACCGACTCGGCTTGGGTGGATGTACTGACTCCTTGGGCAGGAGAAGGTTATGGCGCACGTTTCTTACCGCGTATTGGTGAAGTGGTTGTCATTGACTTTTTTGATGGCAATATCGACCGTCCATTTGTGACTGGGCGCATCCATGAAGCGCAGCGCTCACCAACCAAATTCGATATAAAAGGTCAGCTTCCTGCAACTAAAAAACTGAGCGGGATTCGCAGTCAAGAAATCAATGGAAGTGGCTTCAACCAATTACGCTTTGATGACACAACTGGACAAATTAGTACCCAACTCCAAAGTAGCCATGCAGCAACACAGCTGAATTTGGGTAATTTAAGCCATCCGAAAGAACAAGAGACGAGCCAAGGCCGAGGTGAAGGCTTTGAGCTCAGAACAGATGCTTGGGGAGCTGTGCGTGCGGGTAAAGGCATGCTGATTAGTACCTATGCACAAGAGCAGGCGATTGCAGACCATTTAGAGGCTGCACAAGCACAATCTTTACTTTCACAAGGCTATGAAAGCATGAAAATGCTCAGTGAGGTTGCAGCCAAGCAACAAACTGATGCTTTGAATGTGATTAATCGCTTACCTAAATTCATCCAGTCGCTTGAGCTAAAAACCACAGGTCAGGCATTAAATAGTACGGTGAATCTATTTAAAGAAGGGATTAATAACGATCCTATTCACGCTTTAAAAGACTGTGGCGGCTTTATTCAAGACATTGGTGCACTAGGCGGCAATGCAAAAGGCGTTGTAGATGAATTTAATGCTTTCTTTACCGATGCCAAAGATGCAGTGGAAAACTTAAAAGCGTTCATCGAAAACGTTGAAGAACATGGTGCCGATATCGTTAAAGGTAAACTTGCCAGCATTAAAGATCGCATTTATAAAAATCCATTTGAGAGTATTAAAGAGGTCGGAAAAGTCTTAGCCAATGTTGAGACTAAAGACTTCGACATGATGAGTGTATGCGGAACTTTTAGTAAAGGCAGTAAATTGGAAGTATTACCTTCTAAAGCATTGAGTTCTTTACAAGGCTTTATGGAGGGTTATACCCAAGGTTTAGAAAGTAGTTCCGATACTAAACAGCAAGAACAAGGCAAAATCTTTAGACAAGCGCTTATGTTATTAGCATCGCCAAATGGCATTGCTTTGACGACGCCTGAAAATATTATTTTGCAAGCGTCGCAAGATATTGCTGAAAGTGCCAGCGGTTCAATTAATTTGAGTGCACAGAAAAATATTATTGGACATGCACAAGACAAAATCAGTTTGTTTGCTGCGCAAAAAGGTTTGCGTGCTTATGCAGCAAAAGGAAAGCTCGAACTACAAGCACAAGATGATGCTATTGAAGCAATTGCCAAGAAGGTCATCAAGCTCATTTCTACTGAAGATAAAATCGAGCTTACGAGTCCTAAAGAAATTGTATTAACAGCTGGTGGGTCACAGCTCAAAATTAATGCCAATGGCGTGTTTTCAACAACAGGCGGTAAGTTTGAAAGTAAAGCTGGGCAGCATTTGTTTACGAGTGGAGCCAAGGTTTCTTATGAGGTACCTCAACTGCCAAGTACCATGATGTATA
This sequence comes from Acinetobacter seifertii, assembly GCF_016064815.1. Taxonomy (NCBI): domain Bacteria; kingdom Pseudomonadati; phylum Pseudomonadota; class Gammaproteobacteria; order Moraxellales; family Moraxellaceae; genus Acinetobacter; species Acinetobacter seifertii. Next base: position 129,255 of record NZ_CP065820.1, read on the forward strand.
GTAATAAGTTGGATGTTTATGATTTGTTTTGGCAGAATGATTTTAGTCAGTTTAGTTATAAAGCTTTTATTCCAGCAACAAATTCATTTATCTCAGGAGGCCTAGATGAACATGGGCGAACTGGGAAAATTACAAAAGAAGATCCGTTGAATATAAAAGTTTTAGTTGGAAAAGAGCAAGAACTGTGGGATGTAATTGTTGATGAATGGGATGATGAGGATTTTACTTTAGGAGTGAAAAAGAATGAAAAATAAGTGTTTAGTAACCTTTATTCTATTAGACTTGCTAGGACATCCCATTAAGAATGCTAAATATCAAATAAAAAATGGTAATAAACTCGTTGCTGAAGGATTAACAAATTCTAAAGGAGCAATTGTTGACATAAGTAGAGATAAAGGAGTAGTTCTTGATATCTACTTTCAAAATATTTTAAATCAAATGCAACTTATCAATAGAGTCTGTCTTGAAAAAAGCCATGCTATTGTCAAGCTATATAGTCCATCAGTTTTAATAAAAACTCAGCTCAGAGAGAAAGGGCAAGCTGGTCAATATAGTAGAAAAACATATAAGGTGAAAAAAGGCGATACTTTATTAAAAATTTCAAAAGAAATGAATTGTAATATTGAAGAGATTCAAAGAATAAATAAAATTAATGATGCAAATAAGATTTCTGAAGGACAAATACTAAAGTTACCTTTAAACAAGGGAGTTAAAGCAGAACCAAAAAAAATAAATAATAACTCTAATATTAATAATGGAGCTGCTAAGAAGGATAATCATGATGATAAAGATGACCATTGGTTTGGTACATTAGCAAAAGCTCCAGATTGGGTGTCTGATATTAGTGCAGATAAAGTCTATAATTATATTAAAGATCAGATTCTTAATAGTACAGCACCAGAATTAAAAAATGTGAATGCTGAAAGTCAAGATACTGGTAATCCAAAACAAAATATATCTAATTATAAACCAAGTATTATTTTTCCTTTTAAAGTAAAACCTATTAATGATATAAGTGGAGAACTGTCAAATTATTATTGGGGCGCTAAACTCAATGATACTAATGCTTCTATGGCAATTTTTGGAAGAAATAGAGGTGGTAATAGAAGACACGCGGGAAGAGATTTATATAGTAATTGTAAACCTGTCAGCAAGGCAGAAAGTGGCTTTGAAGTAGTAGCTATAGCGCCTGGTAAAGTAATAGCTTCACAAGGATTTTATTTACACACTAATCAAATAAGTATTAGACATAAAACTGATGATGGTCGAGAGTTTATAATTAGGTATGGTGAACTAGATCCAAAATCAATAACATTAAAAGTGGGCGACCCCGTTACGCAAGGCCAAATATTGGGTAAAACAGGCGTAATGAAAAAAAACAATGGACCAGCAGTTATACCTATTGCTGGAAAAACAGCACATAATGTCTCGATGCTACATTTTGAATATTTTACAGGCAATGGTTTTTCATTAGATGATGCGTCAAATCTTACAATAAAAGAGCATGGACTATATTCAAGACGTGATGATATAGCTGATCCCTTAGCAATATTGTTAGAAGGATATAGAAATAGTTTTGATTTACAGTTACCTCAAACTCCTTCTCAGACTCCGAAAGGAAATAGAATACCTATAAGCAATTTAATAACAAGTACAAATGCAAGATTATTTATTCAAGAATGGGAAGGTAAATATTTAACTCCTGACGGGCAAGGGACATATTATTACAATGATTCTAAAGGATATTGTACAGTTGGTTGGGGACATCTAGTAGGTCAAGCGTCATGTAAAGCTTTAGGGAAAAAGGCTTTAAAAGATTTTATCTCAATATCTCAGGCTAAAACTTATTTTGATGAAGATGTTTTGAAACATGAAGCTTATGTTAAGAAAGCTATTAGAGTTCCGCTTTACCAATATGAATTTGATGCTTTAGTATCGTTAGCATTCAATATTGGGAATATTGCTAGTAAAGCACCTAATTTATGTAAGCTTATTAATGAAACTAATTATAAAGATGGGCCTAAAGAAATGTTGGATATAAATAAAATAACTGTAAATGGAAAAAGGGTTCCAGATCTCGGTTTAACTAAAAGACGTAATAGTGAATATCAATTATTTGTTAAAGGAGTATATGATGCAAGGCATTAATATTAATTTTCTTGGCTTACTGTTAGTCTTTAGTTTGAGTGCCTGCTCAAATGCTGCAGATTATAAACCACAACGGTTAGACGAGAAAACAATATATAGTAATAGTGAGCATGATCTGAATAGTATATATTCAGATATAAAAAGCTATATCAGTGATAATAAAAATGAAGTTAAGTATCTGGTAGATACTCAACGCTCTTGGTTGAAAGATAGAAATTTAAAATGTAAATTTAATGGGAAAGAAGCAAGTAGTGAAAACTATAAATGTTTAAGTGACTTTAACAGTTCTAAAATAAAAGATTTGAAAAAGTCATATTTGGACCTTGATAGTTTAGAGGGAAACCTAATAAAACCATTTAAATACACAAATGGTATTGTGAAAGAGTTAGAAACAGGTGGATGTTATTGTAGTGAAAGTACAATTAAAATTTTAAAAAACAAAATTTATATATATCAAGCTTGTGATCAAGGGTTAAAGGAGCCACGTATATATAATATTGTTGGCAAGAAAAAAGACGGATTTTCTGTGGAATATCAAATTGATACGAATAATAATAAAGTTCCGGAATTTAATTTGGCATTCGTTACTAACGGTAAAAATGTTTGGAATATAGTTCCGAAAATCTTTAGAAAAGAAGATTTAATAAATTTAAATTTTGCAATTAAGTATACAACTGATATGAATATAAAAAACAAGAAAAATGATTGTCATGATGATGAAGAGTAATTATGTGTTATTAAGGTTTTGATTGTATTTGATAATAGTAATATCAGCTTAAAATATGATATTGCTATTATTATAAAATTGAAATTTAAAGTAAATAATGAGCTTAGCTTAAATGAATAAATGTCTTAAATTTATAGTTTTTACCGCTTTCATGATTGGATCTATTAAAGCTTCATATGCTAATTTTGGTTTTATTCAAGATAAAGATGGGTATGTGAATGTAAGGGAAAATTCAAGTTTAAGTTCGAAAATTACAACCAAATTAAATAATAATGAAATTGTTTCTTGTATGATGGATGAAGGGACAAATAATTTTTGTTTAGTTAATGCAAGCAATGGTGTAACTGGATTTGTCTATAAAAATAGAATAAATAATTTTAGTGGTTACACTTCTATTAAGATATCTCAATATTCTAGAGAAAAGGTTGTCTATAGTGATAAAAATATAATAGTAGAAGTGTATGCAAAAAAAGCCATTTTAGATCCTAAACTTTATAAAACTTTTAAAGGTGAATATAAGTATTTTAATAATAAACAATTCTTTGGTACTGATGGTACTTTACCTAATAATGATTTTTTACAACTTGATAAAATCATAATTAAGAATAAAGATAAGAAAATGGAAATTGGTAAAAATGATATAGAGCAATACTTTTTTCCTAAAAATGGTATAGATGGTGACAAGAATGAGCTTGCTGATTTTAAAATATATTATTTAAATAATAATATTTATATTTTAAATACTTTTAATAATGGTGGTGCAGCAGCTTACAATATTGTTTTAAATGTAAAAAATGGAAAATTAGTTGCTAATAAAGCTTGGAAGGTTGAAATTTAAAATATTTTCTTCTTTTATGATAGGTAATTGATTTTTGAAAAAGCTCAACGTAAGTTGGGCTTTATTAAGCTATTAAAATTCTTGTTAAAGAAAAAGATAATAGAATTCAAATCAGTAAACTGTGGTGAAACAATATTCTTTCTAAAGATGGTATCGATAGTGATTTAAAATCATATTTTGTAAACTTTAGAGTCAAGGACTAAACTGATAATGAAAGTATTAAAGATAGTAATGGGTACATATATTCTATTAAACAGTATAAGCTTATATGCAGAAAGTACGAGCGAGTGTATGAAGTATTGGCATGAAAAATCTGCTGCATCTCTCAAGGTTTTGGAAGAGGTGGAATGTGAAAATATTTGGGAATATGGAAAGAGTAGGGCGACCCAAGATCGCTTGAAACTATTAAACCAATTGAAATTAAACCCAAAGAATAATCAATGGATGTCAATAGGTGAATGTTCTAAAGTTTCATATAATAAAAACAATTATTATATTTACCGTGCATATTATAAGGAAGATAGAGATGAAATATGGATTGCATATAATGATAAAAGTTCATTTTCTTATTTCAGAAAAGTAAACTCACCCCAAAAAGAAGGAGAAAATTCTAAAGTATCTTTGAGTTGTGCAAAAAATGGAGAATATGATGAAGCCAGATCTGTATTAAATAATTATTTAAAAAATAATACTTCAGTTAGTATGAGCTATTATAAAGTAGGAGATTGGTATAAGGGGGATTAATTATGATAAAACGATTAAATTTGAAAAATTAATTTCTGTATATTTATTAGGCTTAAGCTTGCATAGTATCCAATATGTAACTGAGAATTATTATGCAAATTCTTCACAAGTATACAAAGTAAATAACAATAAATTTGTTAATTCTACTGAAAAAATTATAAAATAATTTATTGTATTGTAATTTGGTTATAATAGTTTGACTTGATTATTTATAAATTAATTAAATGAAAAAATTTTGTTTATTATTGCTGGCTCTTTCTGTTACCACATTTGCAAATGCAGATAAGTGGAATGGTACTTATCATTATTATAGTTCAGAAGAGTTGTCGGGTGGTAATGTTGCGACGATAGAATCGGTTTTAACGCTAACACCCAAAAAGTGTGAGTATTCTGTTGCTGGCTTTCAGGTTGATAAATCTTATATATGTAAAGTAAAAGAGAAAAATAACGAACTATATTTCTTTAAAGTTCAAAGTGGTGAAAAGTTAGGAAAAGTAGTCTTTAAGAAAGGAAAATATTATCTTTATTCCGATGAAGTTTTAGATATCAAAAATAATCTATTTTATAAGGATAAATAATTGATATAGAGTTCTTTATAACCTTTTCTATTTTTTAATATTTGAAAAAATAAGAAAAGATTTAAAATTTTAAAAAAAACCGACATAAGTTCACTTTTTATATATCTTTACAGTTCATTGTTAACATTTAAGCATATGGCTCGGCATATCTAAGATGAAGGTTTTAATACTTAAGTGATGAAGATATTTATGGAAGTAGCTATAGGATAGAATATGATTGAAATATTTAAACGAAAAATAACGGAAGTTACAGGATTTAATATGAAAAAGACTTTTATATCAATTTTTTTATTAAGCGGAATTATTTTTTAGTTTTAATATATATGCAAATGAGGATACTTTTGTAGTTTCTGCAAAATGTAAGGATGAATATAGTTCTAATTGTGACATTTTGAGAACTACAAATAGTAAGAATGAAATAGTTATAAAAGATGTCAAACTTTTAAATATTTCAAAAATAAATAAAAACTTATATAAAGTGAAAACATCTTGTGGGTCTCCATGTTTAGTTACGCTTTTCTATAGTCAAAATAAAGAGGATTCTACAGACGAATTTATTGCTGTTGATAATAAAAATAATTGTTTAATTGAAAGTGATAGTCAGAAAAAAGTTATTTATGCTAGAAAATTGTTTACAAATAAGCCTAGAAAAATTGTCGATTTAAAAACCAAAGAATTTAGTGGTTTATTGCAAGGATTTGATTGTTATAGTTATTTTAAAGGGGAAAGTTTTTTCTCACCTGATGGTAGTTTAAATTTAATTGCAAATGATTATGGGGAAATATTGGTTAAAAAGAAAATAAAAAATCCTTGTGAAAGTTAAGTGAAATAATTTATTTAGTGCCTTTAATTGATGGAAATACTAATTTTCTTATTAAGTCTAGTATAAGTGTTAAAAAATTAGTATCAGAATTAATTTCTGGATGGAAAATTGAGTCTTTTGATGATTGAGAGATTAGTGTTCATGGTTATAGAGAAAAACATAAACCTGCTTAAATATTTAAAAAATAAAATTATAAAATTTTACTTTTTTTATATTAAGAAGCTAACTATATTGGCTCTTACTTTTTTTGGATTTATTATTTGTTCAGCCATCTATGCAAAAGAGACATTTAATGTTGAATTGAAATGTAAAGGGCATGATCAAGAATATTGTGATGTCGTAAAAAACACTGATAATAAAACTAATTTTATTTTAAGAGACATGAGATACCCAGAGGTTGATAAAGTAAATAAAAATATTTTTCATGCTTATGGTAGTTGTGGCTCACCATGTCAATATCACTTTTTTATAAGTAAAACAGCGGAAGATCAGACTAAAGAGTTTATTACTTTAGATAAAAATAATAATTGCCTAGTTGAAAGTGATTCTAAACGAAATCTTATTTATGCTAGAAAACTTTTTAATAAAAATAAAAAAATGATCGTTGATTTGAAAAATAAAGAATTTAATAATGTTCCAATCGATGTTGCTATATATAACTCATTTCAAGAAAGTTCATATTTTGATGATCAAGGACAGCTGCATTTAGTAGCCATGTTAGCTGATGTTGATAAAAATGGTAATAGTTTATACTTTAATAAAATAATCAAGAAAGCTTGTGAATAATAAAATGATTGATTGTGGGGATTTAAAATCTTTCTAAATATAAAACTTATGACAGATTTAAATGATTGTAAACTATACAATTTAGAAAAAGCCCAACATTAAGTTGGGCTTTTTTTACGTCTCAACAATCCCTTCCAAATCTTCGAGTGTATAGTTCGGCATATCAATAATATGGGTTTGAATACCGTCTTGCACATAATCATTCACATGAGGATATAACCAGCGAGTAATCTGCTCAGCAACACTCGAATGATACTGAATTTCAAAATGGTTTAAGCCATAAAACACCGCTTTGTGTGAGTCTGGAACTTTAAGTTGAAAACGTGGATTTGGGTGTTCGCCCAGTGCGCTTTTCACACTCACTAAGTAATCGCCAATCACGGTAAGCGCTTTATTACGCACCTTTTCAAACTCTAGTGTTCCTGCCACTAAAAAGGTATTGATATGCGAAGGTAGAGGAGCTGGAGCACGGTTGTCATCCATCATGCCAATACGGGCATCCATATATTCCCAGTCATCATCACGAACGCTGCCGTGGCGTAGGTCTAAAATGCCATTACTACGAATATTGACTAACTGACCCAGTAACCCAACAAATGGGAATGCTCCGAGCTTATCTTGTATAGCAAAGCCAAAGCGCTCAAGTACTGCACCATGATGTGGGGAACCAATACAGACAAGGTTCTCGACCATATGAATCCATTGGTACATATTTTGTTTACCGTAAAACAGTGCGCTACGGGAAACCAGTCCACCCATACTATGACCAATGATATCAATACTGGTAATTCTTGGATTACGTTGTACCAAATCTTCTAATAAGTTAGAGAAACTACGGCCATTGGCTGAAATGCGGCGACCTGTGTTGTAGTTTAAATACAGCATGGTGTTGTGATCACGCTGCGCGAGCAGACGCTCACCAATGCCACCATAGTGTGCATTTGACCAAGTCAGATGGTTCATACATAGACCATGAGCCAAAATCACGATACGGCCTGCAAGTTCGCCTTGCTGGATTGCACCGTAGTGGTCGTATAGCACCATGGGTAAGGCAAGGGGACTATGTTGTTTAAGTAAATAGTCTCCAAAAATACCATTTAAAATACCCACCAAAAAATGTTGGCTCGGGGTGAGTGGTTTTTCGTGAAGTGTGGGATATTTTTCAATTATGTGACGTAAACTTGGCGCTAAAAAGTGGCTACCATATTTTTGTAAAGCGCCATAAGAAAATTGATATAACTTTTGCACAAATGGTCGTTTTTGAAAGTTTTTTGCATTTTGGGCGCTAATACCAAAAGCATTTTTTAATACTTCAATATTAATGACTTGTATTAATTCATGTACACCATTTAAGCTGGTGCTGAACAGTTGAGCTAAACCTTCTAGTACGTCGGCCTGACTCGGTGGCGTACGATCCCATTTACAATAAGTTTCATGTAACGGTGTTAAGCTCGGCATATCTTTTCCCCATTTACGTTATAACCGACGTTTTAAGCTGTACTTTTTATCAACGGCAGCTAACGTTTCCATCTTAGTAGTTTAAATAACACATGTTTTTAAAATACTGATGAATGGTAAGTTGAATCGTTTTTCTTGTCTGACAATAGTGTTTTTATATACAAACTGAGAACAAAAATGTGAGTTTATTCTCAATTTAAGAGGGAAATATATGAATATTATCTACCTCCATGGTTTTAATAGCAGCTCTCTTTCAATTAAAGGGCTGAGCCTTAAGCAGTATTGTAGCGAATTGGGCATCAATGTGCATTTGCCAGATTTAAATAGATCTCCAGATCAGGTCGTAGCGCAAGTTTCAGAGCTGATAGAGTCTTTACAAGATGTGGCGTTAGTCGGCAGTAGTCTCGGCGGGTTTTTTGCGACATATTTTGTCGCGAAATATAATATTCCGGCTGTACTGATTAACCCTGCTATGCAACCATGGAAGTTGTTTGATAAGTTATTTCAAGTTGAAAGCATGCCTTATAAGGTGAATGATCAATGGTCAATTGATCATGTTCAGTTACGACAGTTAGAACAACTGGAACTGAAACAACCCGAAAATGCCGACAAAATACTCGTCTTATTGCAACAAGGCGACGAAATTTTGGATTATCGTCAAGCACAACGCTATTATAGTGCTGCAACACCATCCTCATTGATTTTGACGGATGCTCATGGCAATCATGCCATGGAAGATTTTGAAGAAAAATTACCCTTAGTGATCGAATTCTTTGCGCACACCATCAAATAAGGAAAACGTACAACGTGACACAATATACGGCTCAATCGCTTGAAGTCCTTTCTGGTTTAGACCCTGTTCGTCGTCGTCCGGGGATGTATACCGATACGACTCGACCTAACCATTTAGCCCAAGAAGTTATTGATAATGCTGTCGATGAAGCATTAGCTGGTCATGCCGACAAAATCTGTGTCACGGTTTATAAAGATGGTTCATTGTCGGTTGAAGATAATGGCCGTGGTATGCCAGTCGATATTCACCCTGAATATGGCCAAAGTGGTATCGAAATCATTTTAACCAAGCTGCATGCTGGTGGTAAATTCAGTACTGATAACTACCAGTTTTCAGGTGGTTTGCATGGTGTGGGGATTTCGGTTGTAAACGCTTTATCTACACGTGTTGAGGTGGAGGTTCAGCGTCAGGGTAATTTATACCAGATGGCTTTTGAGCAAGGTGAACCTGTTGCGCCTTTAGCAGTGCTAGAAGGTAAAGCACCAAAACGTGCGACTGGTACAACGGTACATTTCTGGCCTGAAGCTAAATATTTTGATAGTCCAAAATTTGCGTTAAAAGCACTCAAACATAATTTAAAAGCGAAAGCTGTATTAGCAGCTGGTTTAAAAATTATTTATATCGATCAAATTAATGATGAAAAAATCGAATGGCAGTTTGAAAATGGCCTGGTCGATTATTTGATGGATGAATTACAAGACCGCGAAATTTTGCCAAACCCTGCATTTGTAAGTAGTGGACAAGCAGACCGCGCAGCCTGTGAGTTTGCGATTTGCTGGAATGTAGAAGGCGGTGAGCAGGTTCAAGAAAGTTACGTCAACTTGATTCCAACTGCACAAGGCGGTACGCATGTGAACGGTTTACGTTCAGGCGTGACCGAGGCGTTACGTGAGTTCTGTGAATTGCGTAACTTGTTACCGCGTAATCTTAAACTTTCGGCAGAAGATGTTTGGGATGGCGTGAACTATATCTTGTCGCTCAAGTTCCAAGAACCACAATTTTCTGGTCAAACCAAAGAGCGTCTTTCGAGTCGTGAAGCATCAAATATTGTTTTAAATATTGCTAAAGATGCATTTGCGCTCTGGCTCAACCAACATGCTGAAATTGCTATGCAACTGGCGGAAATGGCGATTTCTAAAGCAGGTCGTCGTTTAAAAGCAGCCAAGAAAGTTGAGCGTAAAAAAATTGTTTCAGGCCCAGCTTTACCGGGTAAATTGGCAGACTGTGTTGGTCAAACGCGTGAAGAAAGTGAGTTATTCATTGTCGAGGGTGACTCTGCGGGCGGGAGTGCCAAGCAAGCGCGTGATAAAAACTTTCAGGCCATCATGCCAATTCGTGGAAAAATCTTAAACACATGGGAAGTCTCTTCAGATGAAGTACTCGCTTCTCAAGAAGTTCACGACATTGCGATTGCGATTGGTGTAGATCCGGGTAGTGATGATTTGTCAGAACTACGCTATGGCAAAATCTGTATTTTGGCCGATGCCGACTCGGACGGTTTACATATTGCGACTTTGCTTTGTGCCTTATTCGTTAAGCACTTTCCTGCATTGGTGGAAGAAGGTCATTTATTTGTAGCAATGCCACCACTGTTCCGTATCGATATTGGTAAAGATGTCCATTACGCACTCGATGATGATGAACTTGAAACCATTTTGAAAAATGTCAAAGGCAATAAAAATCCTCAAATTACTCGATTCAAGGGACTGGGTGAGATGAACGCGATTCAGCTTCGCGAAACAACGATGGACCCTAACACTCGTCGTTTAGTACAACTTGATCTGGATGATGCACATTTAACAGCTGGTTTACTCGATAAGTTGCTTGCGAAAAAACGTTCCGCAGATCGTAAGCAATGGCTTGAGCAGAAGGGTAACCTAGCCGATATCACTGTTTAAATGTAGATTGTAGGATAAGTTTATAAAATTGTAGGAATAGTCTATAAATTATGTAGGATAAACTTATAAAAAAGCTTATAATTTGAACAAGGAAGTTCAGGATGAGCTAGAAAATGAATAGCCCTGCGCGCAAAATTCAGAAATCTGCTGTTAAGAATATTGTTCGTTTTCCTTCAATAAAAGCGAATGATGGAAAGACAATTCTTGTTGAATCCATCTTAGAGTCGAAATATTGTCTTCATTTAGAATTTGACACTGAGGTAGAGACATATTTTCCGCAACCTCGAAAATTTGAAGTTTCTGATAATGATGGAGAATGTAATATCTATACACCTGATTTTGAAGTTATTTATACTTCTGGTGTTAGGAAATATGTAGAGGTCAAACCCTCTGAAAATGCTCAAACTGAACACTATCAATTTCTCTTTTCTCGATTTTCCAATTTCTTGCAAGGTACTAATACAGACTTCTTGATAGTGAGTGAAATTGAAATCTATCAGCAGCCATTACTATCAAACTATGAAAAGCTTTACCAATATAAAAAGCGCCCTTTATTAAAAATGAAGAATCTTCAGCAGTGCGCCGAAGATATTAATGATTCGATGCCATTAGCACAGTTAGTGTATAGACTTGGTGATCGAGCGCACTTGAGAGAAATATATTCATGGATTGCGCTAGGGTATTTGCGATTTGATATGCGCTCTGAGCCATTGAGTATGACAACAGAGGTGAAATTCGATGTCTGTTGAGTTATGGGAACAAGGTGTAATCATTGAGTTTAACAAGGGTATTCCTTGTCATCGTGCTATGGTTCGGTCTGTAGGAAAAGCAGAAGTCGTTTTAGTAGATATTGAGAATGGTGCCGTATCTAGATTGAGTCGAGAAGAACTAGGTACAGTTTACGCTTCAGGAGGTATCAAATTTCTTGCGGAATCGCGAGATTTTGGGGATCTTAAGTTCATTGATCTTTCAGAAGCTGAACAGCGTGAAACCAATAGAAAATATAAATATATCAAAAGGCTTAAAGAAAATGGTATTAGTAAAATCACTGAGAAAAGTGCCAGAAATACGATAGAGGAAGTCGCTTTAGAATTAGGTGAGAAAGCACCACATTGGCAATCAGTAAGAAGTTGGTATGCTAGTTTTGTCGAGGCAGGTCTAAAGATACAAGGTCTTTATCCTAAGCATCGATTTAAAGGGCATAGAAATCCTAAGATTGATGCTAAGGTTGTTGAAATTATTGAATATTGTGCAAAGCGATATTATACACTCAGCCAGTCATCAATGGCTTCAGTGGTTCGTAATGTTGAAGCTAAAATTATGTCACACAATTTAGATCATCCTGATGCACCGCTTCAGAAGCCAACATATCATACGGTTCAGAATCGTGTGTTAAGTGGCCTTTACCAAACTAAGAGAAAAGGGCGATATGGTGCTCGAGTTTTGCAGGCGGAGCTTGCTAAAGCATTAAGTGGGATAACTACTACTAGAGTCTTAGAGCGTGTTGAGCTTGATCATACAGAGTTGGATATTCATGTTCTACATGACGACTATAAGACTTTACTTGGCCGACCTAATATCACTGCTCTGATAGATCATTATTCTGGAATGTTACTTGGATTCCAAATTTCTTTTGAAGCACCTTCATATGCCTCAGTTTGTTTGGCTTGTTTGAATGCATTCTTACCGAAAAATGACTTTATGAATGAGTTGAAATTGGACGGTTCTTGGCCTGCCCACGGAATTCCTTCGACGCTTGTAACAGACAATGCTAATGAGTTTTGGGGTAAGAAATTTATTGCAGTTGCGGATGAAATAGGGACAGTTTTTCAGTATTGTCCGATTCGTAAAGGTAACTATAAAAGTCGTATTGAACGTTTTTTCGGTATAGTCAATGCACTGGTACTTGATGATTTGCCTGGTGTGGTTAGAAAAATTGGTAAATCTGGTGATGGCTATGACGCAAGGCAAGAAGCTGCGCTCACATTTTCAGAGTTTAAACGCTATTTTGTGAAGTGGGTGACAGAAGAGTATCACCATACGCCTCTAGAAGACTCAGATTTAACACCTTATGAAATTTGGGCTAGCTCGGAGGAGGGCTTTCCAGTGCCAGTAGAAGATAAAATGGAGTTGACTACTATTTTACTGGCTACTGCCACACGTACGTTGAATAAAAGTGGTATCGAAATTTTTTCGATGAACTATGACTCAAGTCTTCTTAAAGATTTATATAGAAGAGATGGGCCAGGGGAAGTAACTGTAAAATACAATCCTTTTGATATTGGTTATATCTTGGTGCTAGATAAGATTAACAAGGTCTATTTAAAAGTAGATTGCCTGAAATATTCTTATGCTTCCAATCTTTCTGAGTTTGAACATAATAAGATTCGAGCTGCTGCAAGAGCTGCTCGACAATCAAAATTTGATAACCTGAATCTCCAAAAAGCTAAAATTCAACTTGCTAAAGAGCGTGAAGAATATCATGCAAGAAATGTTCGAAGAAGTAAGCAAGTAACAACATCTAAAGCCGCAAGATCGGATAAAACAGGTGTCCCTAATATCAGCCTTGTGGTGGACAATTCACATCGTACGATGAAAGTTGATTTTGAAGATGATGGGGATAATCTCAGCTTAAATGGATGGAGTATGGGCTAATGAAAACTACTTTCGAGGATCGTCCATTCATTAAAAGTCCATTTCTTACAAAGATGGTGAACTTATTTGATTCTTTGCGCAATAAAAAGAAAAAATATGGTGTTGCTTCTTGCATGTTGGTAACTGGAGAATCTGGAAGTGGGAAATCTGAGTTAGCAAAATATTATGCAAAGAATAATCCGAAAATAGAGCAAGTGGAGCGGACACATATCCCTGTTTTACACTACGAATTAAGATCAGTTTCTACACCAGAAGAATTCCTAAGATCGTTGTTGGTCACTATTGGCGACCCACAGTGCGGACGAGGTGCGAGAAACAAAGGTGAACTTTATGAGCGATTGATTACGTTGCTTAAGGTGGTTGGCATAGAGTTGCTGATCCTTGATGAAATTCAGGTGATCATTGAACGTCGTAGTGCAAAGGTTGTTACAGGAATTGCAGATTTATTTAAAGACCTAATCAATGATACAGAGATACCGATTATTTTTATGGGAATGCCTTGGAGTAGATATCTCGTTGAATCAAATCAGCAATTAGCACGTCGAATATCATACCGCTACACCATTCCACCCTTTAGGATTAGCAGTAACGAAGAGCGTGATGATTACAGAAGACTCTTGATGTGCCTATCTGAGGCATATGGGCTTTCTAAAAAGATTAAACTAGAAGAAATTACAATGTCGCTAAGGTGTTTTAGTGCAACGAGTGGAAATCTAGCAGCTACGGCTAATCTTGTTCGAGATGCTAAGATGATGTCTGAAATGGAAGACATGAAGGTTGATACTGATTTGTTTGCTGCGGTTCTTAGTAGCTATGGTATTGATGAGCGAAATAATGCTTTTTTACAGCCGATGGAGAAGTTGGTCTTGAGAGAGCTTCTTGTTCATTCAGACTGGCATTTTGGGTATAGAGCAAATAAAAATGCGATCATTGATGCTGAATATGCCGAGTTTGGTGTATCGAAAAGCAATAAGGTATTCAACTTGGTTGGATAAGTGATAAACAATATTTTAGTAGGAAAAAATGTTACTTGACCGAACAAGGCCAAATGATCAACAAACATTTGATGATTACTTGAATGATTTAGCAAAGAAAAATGGTTTTTCGGATATTAAAGCTTTTAAAAAATTTCTAGTAAATTCTTCTAAAAAGTGGTATCGCACCTATTCTGTTAATAATTTGGATAGATATAGGGCTATTTCTGGGCTATTTCTTGAGCTTGGTATTGATCAAAAAGAAGTATCAGATATTATGCAGATACAATGTTTTAAGTGTCTTGATCGATACCCAGAGATATGGTCATGGAATAAGATAGCTGAGTACGAATGCGTAGGGCCAGAAGCTTATACCAGTAAAACATTTGAGCCATTACAGCAAGCATTTAAAACTAAAAATAAAGAAGAATATTGCGGTTTAATAAAGTGTTCTATGAGTAAGCTCGGACTAAGTACTTCACCAGTACCAGATGGGTTCTATTTTGCGGATCTGGCTTCAAAAGAAGAACTAATGAAACGTTTCCGAAACTATAGAGGGATGAAAGAGCTTTCCATAGATAGGCTGATAGCATTAAGATCTCAGTAACTATTAGATATTTTATTATCGATTGTGAGATCATTGAGATGCTTCTCGCCAGACCTAGCATCGAACCAAATGAATGCTTAGTTAGTTATTTGATTCGAATATCAGAGAAAAATGGCTTTAAGCACATAGGTCATTTGTTGCGTCACGCTGGTTTGGCTTGGAAAAATAATCGTGTACCAGTTCATCAGATTCTAACTGGTGAGTTTGATCTCAATGTGTATTTATTACAGCTTGGATTAACAAATTATTCCTCTAAAATTGAGCCAATATTTCATTCTTTTCAACACGTCATTGATACCCCCTATCTACTTGTGAAGTATCCAAAGGTCTGTCCAGATTGTATCGAAGAATTTCGGTTTTGTAGATTTGAATGGAGCTTATTGCCATACCTTGCATGTGTTCGACATGGAAAATTATTGATAGATATGCATTCTGGTACTGGCAAACGACTAAATTGGTATCGTAGGTATTTAAATAAGTTTGATGATACTGATGTTATCAACTCATTAAGTGATGTTGCTCCGTCTGAGGCAATCAAACTCAGTCAATATATTGAGGAACTGTTACAAGGAGGAAATGGAATTTCTTGTCCTGAAATTCTACAAGGTTTGGAGCTCCGAGAATCTCTTAGCTTAATTCATTTTATTGCTCATTATAGATCAAGGTTATTGGGTGGCTCGTTTCAACCTCTTTCGATAACGAATGGTGAGCTTGTTCAACATTATCAGTACGTATGGGCAATGCTTGAGAATTGGCCAGATGCTTACTACAAGTTTCTCAATCAATATCTAGAGCATCCGATGAGTAAGAAAGGTGTTGGTGGCCTACATAAACATTTTAGGGATTTATATGAGTCCCTACATCGTCAGAGTGAAAACAAGGGGATTGCTCGGATAAAAGTTGAGTTTGACCATTACATAGAGAATTATTGGCCTAGTGTCTTAGAGTCGAAGCGTATAACACGCATCCAGTTAACTACCCGAGAACGAAATGTTGTTTCCAGAAAGGAAGCTGCCAAAATTCTTAATTGCCATCCAGATAGAGTAGATAAATTAGTACAACAACAAAAGCTTACACCTCGTGTTTTTGAAGGGAAAAAGCACTATTCCCGTGAACAGGTTGAGGGGCTTGCAATGCAAATATCCTCAAATTGGACGATGGATGAGGCTTGTGAGGCGTTACAGCTCACAAGATATCAGCTAAAGCAGTTGTTAGATGCTGGTATATTACATACGCTTCAGCGTCCAGATGCGTTCAACCGAGATTGGATCATTGATAAAGTACAATGCCAAGAGCTGATTGAAAGCTTGTGTAAAAAAACTCGGAAGAGTTCTCCTCCCTTAGGGGCATACTCAATGACAAGCATGCAGCGCAAAGGCTACTCAATTGTTCGATTAGTTCTAGCTATGCAAGCTGGGCAGCTCGAATATGGGCAATCCCACGATATTGACCACCCTTTCAGTTGGAAGCAATTTTCGGATTTTACTTTAAATAGCTACTAACCCTCGCCGATAAAAAACTGACTTGTAATAGAGAAGTACTAGTGCTATTAATTGAATTTCCACACAAAAGTTTGCTATATAGCTAATATTTGGTAAAATTATATAAAAGATTGCTATATGGCTAACAAATTAAAGGGTTTTAAAATTCATATGGCATCTAGAAGAGAAATAGGCAAAGAGATACGTTCGGCAAGAAAAGCATTGGGATATACACAGAAGACTTTGTCAGAAAAGATATATGTTAATAAAACTACAATCTCTGAGATAGAGAATGGTCACTTTACAGGCTCATTTGATATTTTTGAGCGTGTAATAAATGGTGTTGGCCTACAATTCGAAGTTTCTAAGAAAAAGCATGTATTTCCGCATTGGGATGAAATAGAAGCACTCTTTGCGGAAAATGATTAATAAAGGCCACATTAGTTTTTAATACGGATTCTATCAAATTGGTGACAGTTCAATGTCCCAATTTTGATAGCCCTATAATGCTGAACCCAACGATAAATGTCGTGTGCAACATTTACACAACGTTCAGCAAGCATTTCCTGAAGCTCACGATAACTAATGCCATACTTACAATACCAATGCACAGATCAAAGAATGATTTCACTCTGAAAATGTCGGCCATGAAAGGGATTCTAAAGGACACCAAATTTCACAAACAAATGAACAGAGAGTAGTATCTAATTTGGGCTTACATGTTAATTTCGTATAATCGCCATTATTTTAAATCGGGATTCCAGATCAATATAATTTCAGTAGAAAAGGGTATGAATCATAGATCCATACCTTTTTATAAATCATCCTTAGTAAATTAACCTTGCAACGCTGGCATCATAACTTCTTGCACAATTTGCATACCTTCTGGAGTACTCCAATTGCCAGTCAATTCTGCGATTAATTGATTTGTGCTTGTTAATGTAACACCTGCTTTTAACATACGTTGTAAAGCAATATCGTCTGCCATTTTACTTGGAGAACCACCTGCATCAGCCACCACTTGAACTTCATAACCTTGATCAATCAAAGTTAGTGCTGGATAAACAGTACAGACATCATTCGTTACACCTGCAATGATAATACGTTTACGACCAGTTGCTATGACAGCTTTGGCAAAGTTTTCATCATCCATGGCATTAACTATACCTAAACGTTTAATACGTGCCTCAAATTCAACGGGGAAAATCTCTTTAAGTTCCTCTATCAAAGGACCCTGAGCATATTCTTCCATACTTGAGGTAAGTAACGTTGGAATATTAAAAATTTTTGCTGTTTTAGCCAACATAATTGCATGGCGTTTCATCTCTTCGAATGAGATCGAATTCACCCAACTCATAGTTCCGACTTGATGGTCAATCAACAATAATGCTGAGTCTTCGCTTGTAAATCTTTTAAAAGTCATTTGAACACCTCATTTAATTTGATAATGGTTTTGCACTAAAGAAAACGAGTTTTGCTCCTCGTTCGAGAGCTTTCAAAGAAATATACTGAGTTACTTCTTTTGCTTTAAAAATAGGGACATGTAAATCATCAAGCTTAAAGGTTTGATCATCTACGCTAACTTCGCCATAGACAGGTAAAAGAAAGCCAGAATGTTCAGGTGCTAAGGTCAATATAAGTTCTGCATTTGGTTCAAAACTAATGTCCAACATTGTGACTTCAGTAGGTGGGGTCAGTGGTGATTGAACATTTTCAAAATGACCTAAAGGCACACGAACTTTAACCCCTTCTCGATGTACTATAGGGACATCTTCAGCTTCAAGAATGAGATAACCTGGTGCTGTTTCTCGTAAGTGCGATGGCAAGTTAATAAAGATTTGTAGGGAATGTACGGTCTTTCCTGTTTCAGCAGGAACTTCTTCATGTACGATCCCTTGACCAGCAGTCGTCCAATGTAGACCACCTGGTTTTATAAGATTTTTGGTCCCAATTGAGTCACAATTATTAATTCCTGTTTCTGAATCAAGGAATAAATATGAAACTGCTGAGAAGCCTTGATGTGGATGGGGAGGAAAAGTCGGCCCACTCATCCAAGCATGATCAACGCCAATAAATGGATTAGTTGTGTTGTACGCACCTCTTAAGCTATACGCTCTAAAATGGCTACCAATGTTCATGCGTTCAAGTGATAAGATCTCAGACATGGATTTCTCCTCCTTTCAATTGACTTCACTTATGCTTGGCCATGTGTTGGATAATCGGTATAGCCCTTCTCTGTACCGCCAAAGAACGTCATACGATCGGCCTCATTCATTGGAGCATTGGTTTTTAAACGCTCTACAAAATCAGGGTTAGCTAAGACCATTTGTCCATAAGCTTCCAGATCAGCTAAACCACTTTCAAGATCAGTTCCAATTTTTTCTCGTGGTTGGCCAGGGCGATTAAGAATGAGTGTTTGCGTCCAAAGATTACGAATATCTGCTAAAAGTTCTTCATTGCCTTGATGCATCACATGTACATAAACAAGCCCTAATTTATTTAGTTCTTTTACTAGATAGCGATATAACTCTGGACCTTCTTCACCTTCATCAATTCCCCATAAAGTTGTTCCTGGTGACAGGCGAATACCTGTGCGATCTGCACCAATTTCTTCTGCAATTGCTGTAGCGACTTCAATGGCAAAACGAGCACGGTTTTCAATGGAACCACCATATTCATCGGTACGTGTATTGGCACTTGAAGCAAAAAATTGCTGAATTAAATAGGCATTGGCACCATGAATCTCAACACCATCTGCGCCAGCCTCAATTGCAGATTTAGCTGCATGTCTAAAATCTTGAATTGTTTGTTTAATTTCTTCGATGCTTAAGGCTTTAGGTGTTGGAATATCTTGCATACCAGTGGCTGTAAACATACCCGTTCCTGGTGCAATGGCTGAAGGTGCGACCCCTAAACGATGATGAGGTGTATTGTCTGGATGTGACATACGACCTGCATGCATTAATTGGATAAAAATATGGCTGCCTTTTGCATGAACAGCATCAATGGTTTTTTTCCAGCCTTGAATATGAGCATCGGTGTATATCCCTGGTGTAGTGAGGTAGCCTTGCCCATCATCAGATGGTTGCGTACCTTCAGTAATAATTAAACCAACACTCGCTCGCTGTGCGTAATATTCTGCTGAGAGTTCACCAGGTGTGCCATCGAATTGGGCACGAGAACGAGTCATTGGAGCCATCACAAGATGATTGCTTAAGGTATAACGACCAAGTTGAGCGGGTTTGAATATTTTGTTCATGTTCTATATTGCCTTTAAATTTTTACAATCAGCTTCAGTGACATGAAATCTGATTTTTGAATTACTGCGGTATGTTGATTAGTATTCATTAATTTAAAAAATGGATAAATAAGCTAAAATGGAAATGATTGCTGCATAAATGGAACAATAACAATGGAACTTTTGAATGACATGGCGTTGTTTGTAGAGGTCTGTAAAGCGATGAGCTTTAGAAAGGCAGCAGAGAATTTGGATATGCCGAGTTCAACGCTTTCACGAAGAATCAGCCATTTGGAAGAAGCAATTGGTTTACGCTTACTACATCGGACTACACGAAAAGTTGAGCTGACAGAAGCTGGGCTGATCTATTTTGAACGTTGTAAACGAATTGTCGGAGAGGCTAAATTGGCTCATGAACAATTAGGTGAAATGCTTTCTAACCCCAGTGGAACATTACGAATCTCTTTACCTGTTGATTTTGGAACCATTTTTTTAACATCATTATTGGTAGAGTTTGCAGAGCATTACCCAGGCATTAATTTCGAAATTGATCTCACGCCCAGATTAGTTGATTTAGTTACTCAGAATATTGATGTCGCGATACGTATGGGCAATCCTCCTAATTCTAATCTAATTGCACATAAACTCATGCAATTTAGAGGCAATCTTTTTGCTTCACCCAAATATCTAGAACAGCATGGCATTCCTGAACATCCGAATGATTTAGTTCATCATGAATGTTTAAGCTTTCCGAATAATACACGTTGGAAACTGTATCGAGCTGAAGAGAAAATAGAAGTCAAGATTGGTGCAAGATTCATGCTGAATAATGTAGGTATGACACGAAAGTTATCTCTTCTTGGTCAAGGCATAATATTTACCCCTTATGAAGTGGTGCATGATGATCTAAATGATGGTTTATTAAAGCCAGTCCTTCCTGAGTGGCAAGGTGATGTTCTGCCTGTCTATGCTTTGACAGAAACGCGTTTATTACCAGCAAAAGTTCGCGCTTTTATTGATTTTTTACGAAAGAGACTGCCCAGTTTAATACATTCTTTTTGAGCGTATCTTTTTCTAAGATCAATCATCCGATCAAAGTGATTAAAAAGTTCAATGATTAAATTATAGAATTATTCTGGACTGATGAGTCCAGAATTGATAATCTTCTTACATCGAGAGGATTAATGAAATGGCTAGACCACGTGAATTTGATGAAAGAGAAGTATTGCTACAAGCGATGCGCGTATTTTGGAGCCAGGGCTATGAGTCCACTTCATTAACAGATCTTTTAAAAGCAACGGGCCTAAGTAAAAGTAGTTTGTACGATACCTTTGGTAATAAGCGTGAGCTATTTCTTGCTGCGTTTGAAATTTATCAGCAAGAACGCATGCGGATGCTCAACATTTATTTAACCAGTGAAGCGACAGCTTATGCGTCTATTTCAGCATTCTTTAATATGGTTTTAGAACATGCTCGTGCAGAAGAAAAGCCATTTGGATGTATGAGTTGTAATGAAGCTGTAGAGTTCGGCCCCCATGATTTACAAGTTCAACAATTGATTGAACGCGACTTCTTGGGAATAGAGAATGCATTTGTCGATGCTATTGAACGTGGCAAGATAGATGGTTCTATTTCAGAATCTAAAGATGCGAAGAAAATAGCGCGTTTTTTAATGATTAACCATCAAGGCTTACAGCTCATGGCGAGAGCAAATACTGAGATTGAAAGGCTTGAAGATGCATTAAGCGTAATGCTTGAGGCATTACAGTAACCTACTTCGGCTAGGTTATTTTTTTCAAAGTTTTGGACTGTATAGTCCAATATTTAAAAAGGACAAGACAATGACCGCAACTCAACTAGAAGCAATTTTTTCACCAAAACAAATTGGTGCTGTTAGCCTAAAAAATCGAATGGTGATGGCTCCTTTAACACGTAGCCGTGCAGGTGAAGGTGATGTTCCAACCGACACAATGGTTGAATATTACCGTCAACGTGCTACAGCAGGCTTGATCATTACTGAAGCTTCTCAGATTTCACAACAAGCTAAGGGTTATCCACGTACACCTGGTAACTATTCAGATGCTCAAGTCGAGGGTTGGAAAAAAGTGACAGATGCTGTTCATGCTGAGGGTGGAAAGATCTTTCTCCAAATTTGGCATGTTGGTCGTTTATCTCACAGTTCAATCCAGCCAAATAACGACCTTCCAGTAGCACCTTCTGCAATTAAGGCTGATGGCGACATTTTCACCTCAG
Source organism: Acinetobacter seifertii (assembly GCF_016064815.1). Classification (NCBI taxonomy): domain Bacteria; kingdom Pseudomonadati; phylum Pseudomonadota; class Gammaproteobacteria; order Moraxellales; family Moraxellaceae; genus Acinetobacter; species Acinetobacter seifertii. The sequence goes on from NZ_CP065820.1 coordinate 151,256, forward strand.
AAGGTTTAAAACAGCTTGAAACGCCACGTGCTTTAATGCTTGAAGAAATTCCTGGTGTCGTTGAACAATTTAAACAAGCAGCCGTGAATGCAAAACGTGCAGGTTTTGATGGTGTTGAAATTCATGCGGCCAATGGTTACTTGATTGATCAATTCTTACGTGATGGCTCAAATATTCGTACAGACGCATATGGTGGTTCGGTTGAAAACCGTGCACGTTTCTTGAAAGAAGTGGTTGAAGCTGTTGTGTCTGTACTCGGTTCAGAGCATGTCGGTGTCCGTCTATCTCCAATCTTTGATGCTTTCTCAATGAGTGATAGCAACCCTCAAGCAACCTTTAATTATGTTGCTGAAATGCTTAGCAAATACGACCTAGCGTATTTACATGCACTTCAACCAGGTAAGGGTGAGTTTGACTATATTCAACTTCGAAAAATCTATAGCGGGAACTACATTGCAAATGGTGGCTATGATGCAGAACGTGCAGAAGCTGCAATTTTAAATGGTGATACTGACCTGGTTTCATTTGGTTCATTGTTCCTTGCCAATCCTGACTTACCTGAGCGTTTTCGTTTAGGTGCACCATTAAATCAACCTGATCGTACAACGTTCTATCAAGGTGAAGAGCGTGGATATACTGACTATCCAACACTAAACCAAGAGTAATAAGTGTAGTCATAGGCTTTATGGAGACATAAAGCCTATGAGAATGATTCAATGAGGGAGTAGCTAACGATGAATGTTTTAGTTGTTGGAGTGGGTGGTCTTGGAAAAAGCTTAGTTCAAGAGTCATTGCAACGAGGTCTTTCGGTTTCAGTGCTAGTCAGAGATCGCTCTAAATTAGAAGCGGAACTCGATGCGGAAACATTATCAAGACTCACCAAAATTATTGTGGGTGATGGTACACAAGCCAAAACTCTTGATGAAGCGATGCAAGGTATTGATGTCGTTTTGTCTGGTCGAGGTGCAGATCCAACATTAGCCAAAGAATTAGCTGCTGCGGTGAAACGCAATGGTATCAGTAAACTGACTTGGCCTGGTGGGACGACCAATGTCATGGCCGAAGACGGTATTACCCCAAACTATAAACAGCTCAAGCATTTAGGTAGTTGGGTTGAAGGTGCATATCGAGCACACGGTGCAAGTATTAATGCGGTTCAACAAGCTGCAATTAACTACGTTATCTTTTGCCCAGGGCGAATGCAAAGTGTTGGGAAGCGAAGTCCTGATGTAGCGTCAACTATCCGTATTAATCGTGATGCTGGGCCTTTTGTATCATATGAAGATGCTGCATGGGTCATTCTAGAAGCCGCTACAACAAATGCTTATGATGGCCAATTGATTAGTGCTGCGACTCAAGTTTAGTTATTTAGTTACTCTAAAATTAACATAATGCGCGTTATACGAAATTTTTTAAAATTGAGACTATCGTTTTGATAATTAAATAAATTTTAAAAATCTGTATAAGCGCCATTATGTTAAGTACTATAATGATTTTTTGATGTTTGATAAGAAATCTAAATAGTTCATTCCTGTAGATTCTACAACTATGCCAGACCTCATGCAGCCATGAATGGGAAAATGCCCTATGAACGATAAAAAGAAAAATTATGTTAATATCTTGGTGTCAGTAGAAGTACTGGTATTCACACCTAAGAGCTAAATTTTTCTAAGACTGTAAACGTGGTCTCAATGCAGTTCTAATATCAGAAAGCTGAACACCCTCGGATTGTAACTGACTTCGAACAGCATTAAATACATCTTCTACTTGATTAGGATCACTAATCGTTACAATTACACTAAATGGTATCGGTTCTTTAATTACATAATCTGCTCTAGTTAATGGCTCTACTACCAAACGACACTGTGAGGATTGTCCAACGCCTTCGATAAATACATCACTTGATTGTTTTATTGGCCACCATTTAGCTCCTTGTGCAATTCTTTCTTTTTCTAAGCCACTATCTGCTTTTTCATTTCTAATCATTCCACGATAAGAAATTTTTCCTGTATTTTTATCTAACTTAGCTTGTCTTAGCCATGTGTTTATATTGACTAAGACGAATTCAGCGCCATTTTCTCTTTCGATTGGAGGGCGATACACTGTCGTAATTTTCACACTACCTTGACATTTACCTTCTGGAGTAACTAGGCAAGATGGCCATGCAAAATCAAAAACCATTTGCTGTCTATGACCTATTTCACCATTAAACACCATTGTAATTTCATGATTATTTAATAATAGTGATGAACTTGCATTTTGAGGTAATCCAACCCCAACATAATCTTTTGCTACTCTTTTTAAATTCTTCGTTTGTAATATTTGCGGTACTTCAGAATTATGTAATAACAATCCGCTCAAAGCCTCTCTAGGCACTTTCCCCTCAATTGCAAAATCTAGTGCTGCAAGAGTTTTTGCTACTAACGGTGCAGCATAACTAGTACCGCAACCTTGACATAAATTACCGTCAGGACTTATCGAATAAAGACCATGTGATTTTGCTAATCCTCCCCCCACATGTGCAATATCAGGTTTTGCTCCATATGATGGACCAGGTCCTTTTCTAGTATACTGAGCTGGTTTTACATGACCTGTCATTGAGCTTGGATCTAAAGCTCCTACTGTAATAGAACGTAGACTATCTGCTGGTTGAAAAATTCTATCTTTTCCTGAGTGTCTATACTCTGCAAGCATTTGCAAAGCATCTTTATCAGTTGATGGCCACGGTTTTCTTACAGTATTTTGATCTAAATTGCCTGCTGGCAATACAAAAATAACATCGTATTTATCGCATATCTGGTCTATTGTATTTGCAAATAAACTATAGCGAGTATCCTCAACTAAAGTTTCAACAGACAAGCTCATATTAAAAATACGAACTCCTTGTGAAACTGCTTCTGCTATTTCAATTTCAAGCTGCTCAAGAAAGTCAATAAATCCATTTGGGTAGTAATATGAAAATTTCTTTTCATCTGGATATATCCCCAAATCATAAAACTTACATTCACTTTCTTCTAATTCAGGTAAGGGATTTAACTTTTTCCCAGCACTTACAAGCCCTGCAATGAATGTACCGTGATCAGTTTTCTTCATGTTTGGAAATACAAAATCAGAACTTCCAATACTCCATGAATTTAAGGCAGCAATGTCAGCAACACCAGAATCAATAATTCCAACCACAGGATAATTTTTACCTGCTTGAGGTAAATTCAAAGTACAAACAGATTCATTAACTGTGGATTCATTAGATGCTTGTAAAATTGGTGGAAGAAAGATAGATCTGACAATTTGTGAATTATCTAAAAAGGCAAGTAATGACTCATGATCTTCAAGTGTTGCTCCATTTGGGCGATTCATTTTAATTACAAAAAAAGAGTTAGAAAGCCAATCCTTATTCACTTCTGTTACAGAAATTGGAATATCTAATGCGTTTAGGCTAGCTTTAAATTTTCTCAATAGCTTTAAAGACTGACTCTTCTGCTTGTCATTAACAGTTTGTGAAACAAAATCAGCTGAATAGAACGTCTCTATATAATAAGCTCCGCCTGTTCTAGCATCACTTAACCAATTCCAAGCTTGCTCTGTCGTAAAATTTCTTCGCTCTTGGGTTGAATAAGCTCTAATTGTAGTAATTGCACCAACCTCACTCCTTTGAGCACTTGGTTTAGCAACTGTTTTACCCTTTTTATCCTTTACCCAATTTGTTTTTTCTTCAGCAGCGATTACAGCCAATTCAGCTGTTTGGAGATCCTCTTCAGATAACTCAACAATTAAGCGTCCGAGTTCATTACCACCAATAGATCGTACTTTTTTTAAAGGAAAAAGTTTATCTGTTGGCTTATGACTTTTAGCCCAAGCAGCTGATTGTAATTCAACAGTCGCGTATATAACTTCATTATCTTTGAGCATTTTACTACTTCTAAGATATTGAATTTCTTCGATCAAATTTTGTTTATGAGTCTTAAAATCTTCATCAAGCCCAGCGTAAAAATCCTTATTTCCTCCACCTGGTGGCTTATTATTGGCCACCACATAGTTTTGTGTATTTAGGACAATTTGTACTGGGTTATTACTCATATTTTTATCCTTCTAAAGCTACGATATCTTTGTTTGAATTTAACATTTTGCTAATTTTCGGTTGTGTTACACCAAATAATTGAGCTATTTTCATTTGTGAAAAACCTAACTCAGTATCATTGTTCAATATTTGAGCTAATTCTTCAGGTGAACTTAATACCTTTTGCTTTCGATCATTACTATTTGTATTCGCATTCAAGCGCAAATATTCTTTAATTGTTTCTAAAAAATGAAACTCCTTGTCTAGTATGGCAATTTTCCTTTGAATAAAATATGCCAATTTTTCAATATCTGACCCGCTATAACCTTTTGATAACCATACTAAAAAATCTAGTTGAACTTCTGTTATTTTAATTAAATCACTAAAATGATTCTGCAACATGGTGCGTCGTGCTAGAGCAATAGGTTTTGGAATTTCGATTCTTAAATCAAATCTACGCCAAATAGCTGAATCTAAAAGTAATTCATGATTTGTAATCGCAATTGTAAAACCAATCTTGCTTCTTTCATCAAGACATTGAAGTAGGGTATTTACAACTCTCTTTAGTTCACCAAGTTCATTTGGATCATCACGCAACTTAGCAATTGCATCAAACTCATCTAGCAACAAAATACATTTATACCTATTTGCAAAAGCAAAAAGATTTGCAATATTTCGCGCAGTTGTACCTAAAAAAGATGAAAGTAACCCATCGAGGCGAGCTACAATAATTGGCAATCCTAATGTTTCACCAATATGATGTGCTAACAATGTTTTACCAGTACCAGGTGCTCCAAAGAGCATTAATGATAATGCAGGCTCAATTCCCTTGCTTTTTAATTTATCGACATGTTTCCATTCATCCAAAATATTATTGATACTTGAAGCTAATCCACTTTCGAAAATTGGCAAAGTTATATGATTAGCGTTAGGAAAAATAATTTCGGCTAATGATGCGCTTGTTTCTCTATCAACAGGAGCTTTCACTGTTGGAATCAATTGTTCACCAGTTAAAGCATTTGATGAAAGAATAACTCTGCTCGGCAAGATTTCTATATTCTTTTTTTTAGCTTGTAAAAGCTTTTTTAATCCAGCAACTTGATCTACCTCTTCATCTTTCTCCAAAGCTTTTATCAACCTTTCAACATGACCTGATATGGCTGGATTTTCGACTTGTAGTGCTGCTCTGCATATAGCGACAACAATTGAATAATGTTGCATGTTCCACCTAATTGCTTTCTATTCCAGAAAATAAAAAACTATAACTAATTTTAGTATTATATAACAAAAAATCAGATAAATATTGTATTTTTAGTGAATTTATACTATAAATGGATTTTTCTATAAAAGAAACTATACTTTTTATAACTAAAAGCATATTTTAGATATATCTTGTATTCCGATGACAAAAAATGTATTTATTCTTGGATTGTGAATTTAATGGTTGGCATGATCAAGGTACAGGTGAATTGATTTCATTAGGCTTAGTGTCTGCCGACGGCAAATATGAGTTTTATGAGGTGGTGAGCTGTAAGAATCCTAGTCCTTTTGTTGAACAACATGTCCTGCCAATTTTAGGACAATCAGCTATTCCTGTATGGGAGTTAGTTAATAAGCTATGCAGCTTTTTATGGGAAGTGAATAACCAGGAAGATGGGGATATCACTATAGTAGCTGACTATCCTTCAGATATAGAGTTATTTAACCGTATTTTGCTCTTAGGACAAGGGCAATGTATTAATGTTCCAGTATTAGGTTTCTTACTCGATTTGTCACTCACTACGAAGAACTCTATGATTCCTCACAATGCCTTAGCTGATGCTAGAGCTTTGAGCAAAGATTATGCATTAAAGTACGCTAATAAGATCACAAAGTGAGTGAGCTTTGAATTTAGCTCTACCTGACTAAAGGTGGCTTTTTATAATCTTATCCTACAATTTAATTTATAGACTTATGCTTCAAAAGGCTTAGTTGAGCGGGGGCTGGGCCATTTTTTTATAAACTTATCCTACAACTGACATTAAAATAAAATTAAAAAAATCCCCGCTCAATAGGCGGGGATTTTTATTTTAGCGACAGATAATTTGGTGTATTTATATAATCAATTTAAAACAGACAAGTCTGTATAAATTGCTCTTTATTTAAAACCTGATTTCTATAGATTTTGGAAACTGAAAAACATCACAATTTGCTCCACTTCCGATGCGATCTACTACTGCAAAATCACTCGGCGCTTCAAAGGTAAGCAACGGATGATGCCATGTGCCTGCCCGATAATTAATACTTTGCTTACCATTCGAGACGAAAGCACAGAGCTTGGAAATATCGGGAGTGTTTTCATCTAAAGCGGGCGCCACAATAATTAAAAACTTTTGTTGCTGTAATGGAATAAATGCCTGAGAACCTTTCGGATGACGCTCTAGCATTGAGATTTCCAGAGGCAGGACACTAGCCTTAATATTACGGAAAATACTAATTCCTGCCTTTGCTTCACCTTCAATTTCGGTTTCAACGAGCGCATGGTAGCGCTCGGTGTGGGCATCATTAATATGAAAAAAGTCATGCCCGTCGCAACAAATGACTTCTCCGAAGGGCTGAAAGTTTTCAATAGTTAAGGGCTGAATTTGAACAGTATTCATGATCATGATTTAGCAATTTTCCCCCATAAACGAACACGGCTAATACCACCATCTGGAATCATGTTAATGCGAATATGAGAGATCTTTTCATGCTGTAAAATCTCATTCACATATTCATGAATATGGTCCATTTGCATTGGTTGAGCTTCAAGTAAATAAGACCAGAACATACTTTGTGGAATTAACTGTGCATCGGTTGCATTTTCAAGGTAAACCGCTTGTATAGATACTTGGGCAGGGAAGTTCCCTTTAAAATGAGCCGTATCAATTTCGAGCTTTTCAATTTTTCCGCTTTTACCTAACGCAAGAATACACCAGTCATAACCCGGTGCGCGGCGGCGTTTGGTTTCCCAACCATCGCCCATGTTGATACCACGACCAGGGTTAATCAAATTACGTGGGTGTCCAAAGTGCGCATCGCTATAGGCAATTACGCGACCACCATTTTCAAGGGCTAACAAATCGAGAGTTTGCTCACTATCAGTCACCTGAATGTGAACATCTCCATAAACACGCAAACGAGCAACACCGCCATCTGGGAAAATATTGAGGCGTATATGGGTAAAAAGTGCATCATTATTGACCATAAAAATATGATGCTGACTTGGCCCTAGCTCAGTATTTTCTAGAACACTCTCCCATTTTGCACCTGTTAGGTCTCCATTTGGTGCATAACACGCTTCTAATGAGGCAGATGCTGGATAGTTTCCTGTAAAAAAGCTGGTATCGATATCAAGTGCAGTGATTTTTCCACTCACTCCTAGCTTCACAATACACCAGTCATATCCCGCGTGACGCTTACGACGGGTCTCCCATCCATCCATCCACTTACCGTTGTCATCAAATTTATCTTCAACAAAAATAGGTGCTTCAAATTGCAGCATACGCTTTGCTTCTGCAAAGAAATCATCTGAACACTCAATGACTTGTGCACCAATTCGGACATCTACCAAATTGGTTTTTGTGTTCAAAATTTCAGGAAGTTCAAAAGCTGGAGCGTGTAAAGTTGCCATAATGGGGTATCCGTATTTCTTGTTAAAAACATGATTTTTCATTTAAAACTATCAACATACAGAGCACGTTGAGACGAGTTTTATACTTAAATATATAAGCATGGGGCATGCCAGTTTTGTGGAAAAGATAAATAAATTTTGAACGATGGCATGTTTTTAGCATAAGCACCCTATAGGTGAATATCTATAGGAGAGTGTTATGAATGTGGTGATTATTGGTGCGGGAATGGGAGGTCTAACCACAGGCATTGCATTAAAAAAATTTGGTCACCAAGTTCGTATTTTTGAGCAAACTGAAAAGATTCTTCCAGTCGGCGCTGCTATTTCGTTGTGGTCAAATGGTGTGAAATGTCTGAACTATCTCGGATTAACTGACAAAATCGCCAAACTGGGCGGACAAATGGACGACTTAGCCTATGTCGATGGTTTAACTGGAGATGTGATGACACAATTCAGTTTATTGCCATTAATTGAAGAAGTAGGACAACGGCCATATCCGGTTGCACGTGCCGATTTACAAAATATGCTGATGGATGAGTTTGGCCGAGACCAGATTTATCTAGGCAAAAAAATGGTGAGCCTTGAAGACAAGACCGATTATGTCGAAGTACATTTTGCAGATGGCAGTTCAACACAAGCTGACTTACTGATTGGGGCGGATGGTACTCATTCAATGACTCGTGCCTATGTGTTGGGTCAGCAAGTACAGCGCCGTTATGCTGGTTATGTAAACTGGAATGGTTTGGTTGAGATTTCTGAAGATTTAGCGCCAGCTCAGCAATGGACGACCTATGTAGGAGAAGGTAAGCGAGCTTCTTTAATGCCCGTCGCAGATGGTAAGTTTTACTTCTTTTTAGATGTGCCTTTGCCAGCAGGATTAGACAATAATCGAGATGAATATAAAAAACTTTTAAAACAATATTTTGCTGATTGGTGCCAACCTGTACAGCAACTCATTGAGCGCTTAGACCCACAAAAGACCAATCGGGTAGAAATCCATGATATTGAACCGTTTGCCCAATTTTATAAAGGCCGCGTGGTGATCTTAGGCGATGCTGCACACAGCACTACACCTGATATTGGACAAGGTGGCTGCCAAGCCATGGAAGATGCGATTTATTTAGCGCGTTCTTTGCAAATAAATACTTTGGGTTTAGAGGACGCTTTACGTCGTTATCAAAACAAGCGTAATGAACGGGCCAATGAGTTGGTTCTTCGTGCCCGTAAACGTTGTGATGTGACCCATATGAAAGATGAAACTGTGACCCAAGCTTGGTATGCAGAATTACGCCGTGAACAAGGTGGACATATTATGCAGGGGATTATTAGTAATATTGTAGGTAATCCACTCGACTAAAACAAAAACAGCAAGGATTTTTCCTTGCTGTTTTAAGCTTCTAAATAAAAATTTTAGAAGTGGTATTTAACCAAAGCACTCACGTTATTTTCATCTCGGCCTTGTAGACCAAATTTATTATTCCATACAGAGTGTTCAATACCGAGGTATAGACGTGTGTCAGGAGAAATGTGTTTACCTACATTCCATTTCCACTGAGTTGTCCAGTTTAACTCGCTAGCATGGTCACCTTCAGCAGTTGACCAATCTAGGAAGCCATCAACCAAGAATTCTTCAGATGCAATGTTAAATGGAATACCATAAACGAAAGTCATTTGATAATCGTCGTCAGTTTTCTCATTATTTGCACGGTAGAAGTTTAAATTCGCATATTTAAAATATGGAATATCTAAATCAACAGCAAAACCATATAAGAAATTATCAAAGTTATTGCCGTTTTCGCTGTTACTTTCCCAAGTGGTACTAATGAGTACATCTTTAATTGGGCCATAAGCTAGTTTTTTGCCAGACACTTCGCCCAAGCTTAAACGTGGTGATAACTCAAAATATGTACTTTTATGATCGTCTTCACCGCGCATACGGTCCATGAAGAAAAACACATCAGCATATTTAACTTTTGCAGCATATTCCAAAGTAATCGTAGTTTCTTTGTCGTCTACAACTTCATAGTTTTCACCATAAAGTCCAGTCACGCTAAAATCTTGCCAAATTGGTTTTGCCTGAACCATGGCAGTTGCAGATAACAAGGCACAAGTCGCCGCAAGTTGCTTTAATTGCATTTAAATGATCTCCCCCCAAATAAAGCACGCTAAGGATACAGGGTCTTAAGCAAAAATGAAGCCAAATTTGATCAACGGTTAAAAAAAGGCCCACCGAAGTGGGGCGCTAAAAACCAATCTATTAATGTGTATTTCTAGTATTTATGGTTTGGCTCAAATGAGGAGTCGATGAGCTACGAAATGAAGGCAAATGATTAAATAATAAATTCAATAAGATAGCAAAGATGCAAGTCGAACTAATACCCGAATGGAACAAAGTTTGTACCCAAACTGGAAAATGTGCATAAAACTCATGGTTAATAATTGGGATCATTCCTGCCGATAAAGCAGTCGCGACAATGATCAAATTTTTCTGATCGTTATAATTTATTTTTGCTAAAGTGCGAATTCCGCTCGCTGCAACTGACCCAAATAAGACCAGACCTGCACCACCAAGTACAGGCATAGGAATTGCTGCAATTAGACGCCCCATAACAGGCAATAACCCCAAAATAATGAGAATGACACCGCCTGCAGCCACAACAAAACGGCTTTTGATGCCTGTAATCGCAACTAACCCAACATTTTGAGCAAAAGCACTTTGCATGAATGAACCAAAGATAGGTGCAACAGCACTTGAGAACATATCTGCACGAACACCATTGGCGATACGTTTAGAATCGACATCGGTTCCTACAATGTCTCCTACAGCAATAATATCGGCTGTAGTTTCCGTCATAATCACCAAGGTAACGATGAGCATTGATAAAATGGCACTCAGTTCAAAGGTAGGCAAACCAAATGCAAAGAAATGTGGAAATTGCAGCCATGCACCTGAACTCACCTGACTAAAATCACCAAACCCCATGAGGTAGGCGAGGGTAGTACCAGCCACAATAGCCAACAAAATTGATAAACGTCGAATGCCAGCTTGTGGCAGCATGTTTAAAACAATCACAATGCCTAAGGTTAGTAGGGCCAAAGAAATATTTTCTACGCTTCCCCAGTTGGGTGCTTTATCGTTGCCACCCATCATCCAGCGAATCGCAACGGGTAACAGAGATAGCCCAATAATCGTGATGACGCATCCCGTCACAACAGGGGGAAAAAAACGAATGATTTTTGAAAAGTAAGGTGCAAGGCAAAGTCCAACTAGAGAGGCTACAATGACCGCCCCATACACAGCAGGTAAGCCGCCACCAGTGGTAATAATGGCGACCATGGTTGCCACGCCAGCAAAAGACACCCCCTGAACTAAAGGTAGTTTTGCGCCTAGATATTTGGTTCCTATGGTTTGTATGAGTGTTGCCAACCCACCTACAAATAGGGCTGCTGCAATGAGCATTCCGACTTGTGCCGAGCTTAAGCCAGCCGCCGTTCCAATAATAAGGGGCGGAGCCACAATACCACCATACATGGTCAGCACATGCTGTAAACCGTAAGCAAAACTTTTCGAGATTCCTAAATATTCATGCTCTGGAGAAATCGCATTCTTTTGTCGATCATTCATATTTTTCTCCTATTTTAATTCAGTTAGCTACCACGATAAGTAGAGTAAGCAAACGGGCTAATGAGTAGTGGAATGTGATAGTGCTGCTTGATGTCTTCTATAAAAAATTGAATGCAAACACGCGGGAAAAAAGTTTTGACTTGCTTTGATGAAAAATAAGGCGCAATTTCAAATTCAAGTTGATATGGCCCTTCAGTTAAATCTTTGATACCAAAATCACTTACTCGACCATCTTTATTGGTGGTTGCGGTTGCAATCAGTTCATGGGTTGCTGCATGAAATAACTTCACTTCGACTTCTGCAGCGGGTTTACCTAAATTTGTATCTAAAATATGAGTGCTGATCATGCTTGTATTTCCTGAGATAGACGTAATAGAGCAATTGCTGCGAGTTGCTCATGTACAATGACTTTTTCTATAGCTAAGTTGTTTTGAAGACGTTGATTAAGTTTTTTTAAAATCTCATCGCTACTAAGACCTGCGGCTTTAATTAAAAAAATGAAGCCAAACTTCTGTTCATAATCGAGATTGCCTTGTAGCAGAGCTTGTTGTGTTTGCTCATCTAAAGAAATGCCAGCTTGCTCTTGAGCTGAAAAATTTTGTTCTTTTGCATTAAGTTGTTTTTTTGCTTGCCGTTCACCAATTTTTGGATGAGTTGTTAAAGCATTTTCAATCTCTTCCCATGACCATGTGTGGCTCAATTGTTCCGCATATCCTAAAAGAACAGACGTTGATGAGTAGGGGCGTTCTGAGATAATTTTTTCGGCCCAAGCTGGAATATGGACGCAGTTATTTAACAGAGTCTTGAGTTGATCGGGTGGGGCTTGGTTGAACTCGGCTAAAAACACTGTCATTCCTAAACTCAATATAGTGATATAGAGTTTTAGCAATAACAGTGCCAAAAGTGGTTAATATTTCGCTAATGAATTAGCAAAATGAATAATCAACTATCGAGTTATGTGATTTTTATACCAATACTCTGCTATATCCTGACGGCGACAGACCCAGACACGATCGTGCATTTCAATATAGTCGAGAAACCTTTGTAATGCTTTAAAACGACCCGGATGCCCCAAAATACGGCAATGCATTCCAATCGACATCATTTTTGGTGCAGTTTCACCTTCTGCATACAACACATCAAAACTATCTTTTAAATATTGAAAAAACTGTTCAGAGCTATTAAATCCACCTGGTGAGCAGAATTTCATGTCGTTACATTCGAGGGTATAAGGAATAATTAAGTGCGGACGGGATGAACCTGCCTCATTGGTAAGGGTCGTCCAAAAGGGTAGATCATCGCCATAATAATCTGAGTCGTATTGTATTTGCGGAAACTCTGCGAGTAACTGACGGGTATTAGGACTATCGCGCCCAGTGTACCAGCCTATAGTTTTATTTTTAAACAAGTTTTTTAAAACAGATAAAGCTTGTTTCATATGCTGTTTTTCGACTTCAATGTCAGTGTCTTGATAGTGAAGCCATCGGTAGCCATGAGAAACCACATCATAATCAGCTTCTTTAATCGCTTCGACAATATAAGGGTTGCGCGCCAACGCCATAGCAACGCCAAAAATGGTCATTGGGAGCTTGCGCCGTTGGAACTCACTATGAATGCGCCAAAAACCAGCACGTGAACCATATTCGTACATAGAGTCCATCGACATATGCTTGGCTGGATAGCTTGCAGCACCAATAATCTCTGATAAAAACTGTTCCGAACCCTCATCGCCATGCTCGATATGCTTTTCGCCACCTTCTTCATAATTCAGGACAAATTGCACTGCAACCTTAGCATTGTTGGGCCATTTCACCTCTGGAGGCTGTCCGTGATAACCGATTAAATCACGTGAATAAGGAGACTTCTGAATCTGCTCAATGAGTTCTGCTCCATATAGATAAGATTCGGTCACAATTGCTCTCCTTTTGTTCAATTTTTCATAAAAATTTAAAAAATCAGCTTGCATATTTTTATAGATGGACTGATATTGAAGATATGAAGATCTTCAAAATAAATTAAAAGCAGTACGTTTAAGTCAGGAGATAACAAACCATTACACCATCAAAATGTACAATTGAAGTCAGTTCATGCATGCTTAAAACATGCCAACATAAAAAAGTTTTGCATAGAAAAGATCCACAGTAAGAAAGAGAGGATGGTATTTATGAATATTGAAATCCGCACAGATAAAAACATCCATAATAGTGAACGTTTAATTACTTATGTACGTGCAGAACTTACTCAAGAATTCCAACGTCATAGCGAACGTATTACGCATTTTTCGGTTCATTTTAGTGATGAAAATGGGGACAAAGGTGGTGACAAAGATATCCACTGTATGATTGAAGCCCGTCCTGCCGGTTTGAAACCAGTTGCAGTGCACCATAAAGCAGGAAATATTGATGCTTCAATTCATGGCGCGATTGAAAAACTAAAACGCAGCCTTGAACATACGTTTGAGAAAAAGGAACACCCGAGAGGTGGTCAACCTGAATTCATTGATGATGAAGCTTAAAAATAGCTAAAAAGCCCTTCGGGGCTTTTTTTATGGAATATTAAAAACAAGAATAAAAACTCTTCACAACTTTTGGTTTGCAATGCAATAGCATTGACCTCTAAAATCTTTATCAGAGATTAGGCATAATAGCCCTAATATATTTTTGAGAGATGGTCATGTTAACCACCCAACAGCAGGCTTTAATTCAAGCCATAGAAGAATTAGAACTTACGCAAGTACAAAAATTACTTGCTGAGGGGCTTGATCCGAATTTCATTGATCCGGAACAAGGGCCACCCGTGTCAATTATCTGTGATGGAATTTTTAAATGGTGGGAAGACGTTTCAGAAGCTTATGAAGCGGGTACTCCTTTATCAAAACAAGAAAAGCAAGATGCATTACAAGTTTATCTCGATATCCTTGATGCCTTAATCCAAGCTAAAGCAAATGTTCATCTTTGGGATGCAGAAGAATTTTATGGCCCACTATGGGATGCGGCAAGTTCGGCATGCGCACCAGCGGTTCAACGTTTACTTGATGAAAAAGTTGACCCAAATACACGTGATGAAGAAGGACTTACCATTTTATCTTCAATCAGCCAGTTGTTCTTTGATTGTGATTTTGATGAAATAGATTGGTCAGAAGCGCTTCAAGAAGAGCGTGAAACATTAGAATTGTTGCGCCATCATGGGGCAAAAATGTCAAAAGAACTAACTACTTGATTGGATAATAGAATGAGAACATTTCAAATTTTAACTTTTGCTCTGACCACTGTTGCCGCAGGAAGTACTTTTGCTGCTGAGTTCTCGTTTGACCGTCCTGGTTCAGGCTTTGGAACAGGCATCACTCCAGTAGGGCAGTTAGCTTGGGAACAAGGCTTACCAAGTGCAACTTATACAGAATCAAATGTTGATGGTGTGAGAGAAAAGACCGTAACCGTCAATGAAGATATGTTATTCCGTACAGGTTTGGCTAAGGACCTAGAATTACAATTAGGTTGGCAAGGTCCGGCTTGGACTCAAACTAAACGCGCAGGTAAAAAGACAGATACCTCTGGTTTAGGTGATGTAAGCATCGGCTTAAAAAAAGCGATTGATTTAAATGATGAAAATTTAACAATGGCTGTATTGGCTCAAGCGCTTATTGCAACAGGTAATGATGAATTTACTGCACATGACGATATTTATAGTTTAAGTTCGGCAGTGGCTTATCAATATAATGATTTGATCAATACAGCAATTACCATGCGTTACGAAGTGCAAAACAGCAACTGGGCTGTGACTGCTATTCCAACCATCAACTATAAAATTGTCGGCAAACTTTCTGGTTATTCTGAGTTTGTATATCGTAAAGCTGAAAGCGAAGACTATCAATATAGCCTAGGCACAGGTTTAGTTTATGCAGTTAATAAGCGTACTCAGCTTGATGCAAGTGTTGGAGTAGATCTAGATGGTCAATATAAAGGCTACCGCGGTGGCTTGGGTATGGCATTCTTATTCTGATAAAACTAACTTGAATAGATGTTAATGAAAAAGCTTTTTTCTCAGGGAATTATTTATTTTCTAGCTGCGGCTACGTTGGTATTTAGTCAGTTTGTTTTTGCAGAAGATAAGCTACTTGCACCAGAACAGGCTTTTTCATTTTCGGTTGAGTCGCCACAATCGCATACTGCGAAATTATCGTGGCAGATTCAGCCGAACTATTATTTGTATCAGCATAAATTTACCGTACAACAGGGTACTCAACCTTTAACTTTGAATTTGCCTAAGGCAGTTTCTCAATATGATGAGAACTATGGGCAAAGTCAGGTTTATTATCATCAAATCAATTTCCAGATTAAAACCAAGCCTTCAGAGCACTACACTGTAACTTGGCAGGGCTGTGCCAAAGACCGTATTTGTTATCCACCCCAAACCATCGAGTTTCAAACCGATGCAGATGGATTGGTTGGTGTGCAAAACCAAGCAGGGGCAGCACCGAAACGCTTATTAGATTTGGCAAATACACAAGCATCGTCTCAAGAAACTCTAACTAATCAGACAAGTTCAGAAACTAAAGCAGATGCGACTACTCCACAAATTGCAGAAGACCAGATTTGGTCGGCGAAACTAATTGAACACTCGCTTTGGTATGGTGTTTTATTATTTTTAGGCTTAGGCATGTTGCTCGCATTTACACCATGCTCTTTACCCATGTTGCCGATTTTAACTTCATTAATTATTCGAGAGCATAAAGGTTTAAAGGCTTGGACTATTGCACTTACTTTTGTATGTAGTATGGCATTGGTTTATGCAGGTCTAGGTTTAATTGCTTCTTCAGCAGGGCTAAATTTCCAACGTTGGTTGCAACAGCCCGCCACGCTTATCGCGTTTAGTTTGTTATTTGTGGTTTTTGCCCTAAATCTGTTTGGGTTATTTGAGATTCGTTTACCGCAAACTTGGTTAAATCGACTCGATCGCATTCAGTCCATGCAACAAGGTGGTACTTTAGTTGGTGCAGGAGTCATGGGCGTAGTTTCTGCGCTCTTGGTTGGTCCATGTATGACCGCACCTTTGGCTGGAACTTTACTATTTATTTCTCAAACCCAAAACCAATGGCAAGGTGCTTTGCTTTTATTTTGTTTAGGTTTTGGAATGGGGATTCCTTTACTCATCGCTAGTGTTTTAGGTGCAAGATTTTTACCTAAAGCTGGCGACTGGATGCATCAGATTAAAGTAATTTTTGCTTTTCTGATGTTAGGTCTAAGTCTTTATTTTATTCGCCCTTTATTGCCAGATTGGGGCATGCAAGTGCTTAGTTTATTGCTAGGCCTCGCTTTTATTGCCTACGCACTTTATCAGTTCTTTTGGAAAAAAGGGCAGTTACAGTGGCTCTATGCGCTTCTACTTTTATTGGTTACTCCGTTTGTTGCCTATAACCAGTATCAGCATTTTCAAAATCGCAGTTTGCAAAGTTCCGAGCACATGGCTGAATGGCACATTGCGACAACAGCAGCAGACTTTCAGAAAATTTTAGCAGCAGCGCCTGCTGATCGGGCTATTGTCATTGATGTCTATGCAGACTGGTGTGTGGCTTGTCAGCCTATTGAGCATCGTATTTTAAAAGCACCAGAAGTTCAGTCAGCTCTTGCGCCTTACTATCTCATTAAGCTTGATTTGAGTCATTATGACCATTCACATGAGGCTCTACTCAAGCAGTGGAGTATTTTAGGGCCACCAACTTATCTGTTTTTAAATGAGCATCAACAAGAAATACGTTCTTTACGGTTAACTGGTGCATTTAGTCAGCAAGAGCTGTTGCAACAGCTTGCAAGCTTATCGAAAGCTAAATAGTTAAATTGATTCTATATGTGTATTTGTTGAAAAGTGCGCACTTGATTGCGCCCTGAAGCCTTTACCGCATAAAGTGCTTCATCTGCTTGTCGAATGACGAGGTAGGGATCGTTTGCAAAAGCGGAACTACTAATTCCAAAACTTGCACTTACATGAATCTGAATATTTTGATTGTTGAAAATAGACAGCTCTTGTAAGGCAAGTCGGCAACGCTCTGCAATTTTTTCCGCTTGAGTAATATCGGTATGAGGGAGCAATAAAATAAATTCTTCTCCACCAAATCGACCAATAATGTCTTCATTACGCAAGTTTTCAGACAAGCATTGAGCAATTTTAATTAAGACCTGATCACCCTGATGATGCCCATAGACATCATTAATTTTTTTAAAATGGTCTATGTCGAGAAGGACTAAAGCATAATCGAATTGTTGTTGGTGTAGCGACTCTAAATGTGTGTTTAAACTACGTCTATTTAAAACATTGGTTAAAGGGTCGATTTGGCTTAGACGTTGAATATAAGTTTCTCGCTGACGCCATTGGGTGAGTAATATTTCAAATAAAATAAAACAGGCCAATAAAATAGGCATAATAAAAAAAGCCATACTTCCTAACCAAAATGGATTGGTTTGGGCGTGTCGAATTATGGTGAAGTTAAATAAAGGAGCGTAGGGAATAACGCCATTCATACTTAAATAAGTGCATACTGCTAAAATAATTGTTGCTGGTATAAAGGCGCTATAAACAATTTTTCTTTCAAATAAAACCAGGCCTACACCAATGGTGCCTACATATCCAACCATTGTGGCAGGACTGATACTACCAATTAAATATCCATCATGACACAGCATAAGCATGAAGACTTGTACACTAACCAAAGGAACAATATTTTGAGCCCACTCTTGGTCTTTGTAGCGATAACAAGGAATAATCAGTAATGCCAATAAAAATAAGGTCAATAAATTCAGCCAGAGTTGTGACTCTACGAGCGGTAAATTTGCCCATTGCCAAACGCTAGGTGTTATTAAAATATAAGCTTTCCATAAAATCCAACTGAAATTCATTGCACATGCAAGTGTAAGCATCAGTGCGCTTTTTTCTAATGGGGTCCAATTAATAATATGGTTGTTATGGATGAATTCGAGAACCACCTGTTTTATTTTATTTATAGAATAAGTGATGAAACGAATTTTCATAATAATAGATGAACTCCTAAATAGAGATGTTTCCTCTTCAGATCATCCTAAAATGGGAGAGTTGGAATGATTCATAACCTAAACATATCATGATTCAATTATTAAACCTTAAGATTAGGGTTTTTATAAAAAATGAAGTGAAAAGTATTTAAAACTTGTCACTTCATTTATTTCAATTAAGTTTTGTCGAGTTCATGTGCAAACTCAGAAATATCTGCCATCGCTTGTTTTGCTTCTTCAAACCAAGCATTAAACATCTGGAAGTTATGCCACATGCCTGTGTAAAGTTTAAAATGTACTTTGACACCTGCTTCTTCAGCTTTTTCTCTAAAGCGCTTTGCGTCGTCTAATAAAATTTCTTTAGAACCCACCTGTACTAAAGTCGGTGGCAAACCTGCTAAGTTATCGAAAATAGGAGAAACACGCGGATCATCTGCTCCAATATGATTGCCAATATAATGTTGAATACCGATTTGCAGGGCTTCAAAAGAAAGTAGGGCATCATGTTTTTGGTTAAATCTTAAAGATTCACTGGTTAGGGTTAAATCTAAAAAGGGAGACAATAAAATTAAACCACTTGGCATCAGTTCAGGTTGTTCTTTTAAGCGTAAGCAAAGTGCTAAAGCTAAATTGGCCCCACATGAGTCACCCGATAAAATAATATCTTTGGGCTGAATACCTTGAACTAATAACGCTTGATATACATCATATAATGCCTCAATCGCTTCAGGGTATGGGTGCTCAGGAGCAAGAGGATAGTCCACGTGAATAATTTGCATTTGAGTACGGGCCGCTAAATCCGTCATAAATGCATGATGGGTTTTTACACTGCCCAGAAAAAAAGCGCCGCCGTGAATATGAAAAATAAGCTGCGTCGCTGAATCCTGAGCTTTAATCTCTTCACCCTTTACACCAGCAAGTCGAATCGGACGAACAGTTACGTTTTTTTGTTTTGGAAATGCTCGGCAAAGTTGTTCAAGCATCGGACGAAGGGCAGTTGGAGGTAAATTCAACTGACTTGGTTTACGAATCGCTGTTTTTAGAAATGTTTCAGTTAAATAATATTTTAAAACGTTTGGTATATTCATATAGTATCCGCTTATGTTAATAACTTGTTTCCCTATAAATTTTATTTTTCAAGGTTACAAGGTTACACGAAACAGTCACATTCAAAAATTGCAATATCGTTGCGAGTTTTGAATACTGAAGTCTTGAAAGACCCAAGGATATTACAAAAATGAAAAAGATTGCTTTAGCTTTAGGACTTGTTGGTATGGCTGCATTTGCAAATGCGGCTGATCCACTCAATGGAACGGTATGGAAAACGATTGATGACCAAACCAATAAGCCCAAAGCCGTAGTAAAGTTTACGGAACAGAAGGATGGAACCTTAACTGCAACCATTCAAAACATTTTGACACCAGGTGAAGAAAACTCCTGTACAAAATGTGAAGGGCCGTATAAAAACAAACCGCTTAAAGGTGTGACCATTGTACATAATCTAAAAAATGTAGGTGGCACCAGTTATGAAAACGGTACAATTTTAGACCCTAAATCTGGCAAAACTTATAAATTAAAAGGTGAGTTGGCCGAGGGCGGTAAAAAGCTTAAATTACGCGGTTATATTGGTGTGTCAGCATTAGGCCGTAACCAAACATGGATTCGTGCGAACTAAATCTGTAAATAAAAAAAACGAGCCAAATGGCTCGTTTTTTTATGCACTTAGATTTTGATAGGCAGTTTCATCAAAACCTACCAGAAAACCTTTAGACGTCTGTAGAACTGGTCGTTTAATTAAGCTTGGTTGAGCAATTAAAGCTTCAATAAGATGATCTTCACTGCTTAATGCACGCGTCTGTTCATCTTCAGATAGTTTTCTCCACGTGGTTCCTTTTTTATTGAGAACAGTATCTTGTCCTATTTCTTTTAACCAGATTTTGAGGGTGTCGGCATCGATTCCTTGTTTTTTATAATCGTGAAATTCGTAGCTCAAACCTTTTGCTTGTAAGGCATCAAATGCTTTTTTCATTGAATTACAGTTTTTAATACCATAAATTTTTAACATTTTATCGGACCATGTCAAAAAGAAAGAACACACAGCCTAACCCAAAATGCTTTTAAGGACTACTTTATACAGATAGTTTTAAAACAAATGAAAAATAATGATTAAAACAATAAACAATGTCATGTTACTGTCATAAGACGAGGTAATAATGAGCCCAACAAGAAGAATCTAGAAAACTAAAAGAACTTAGCGCAAAAAATAAGAGATAGAAAAGAGAAAACCCGCATTTAATCATCCTGATCATGCGGGTCTCATTTCAACGTCCATTGTCACATCCTTGCAAATAAACTTATCATAAGTTTATTTTATCTTCCTACGGCGTCCTATCCTTTCGCGTCATCCTGACTGCTTCCCTGTGCCGTGGGGCTATAATGCCGTTAAACGTGTGTAAGAAAAATACTCAAAAACGACATGTGCTGTAAGCAAAAACGACAATGTAAGTGAACATGTGTTCACTTATTCTTGAATTTTATAGTCAACAATAACTGGAGCATGGTCACTAAACCATTGATCTTTATAGACCCATGCGTTTGTTGTACGTGTTTTCCAGTCTGGTGAACAAGCTTGATAGTCAATACGCCAACCTACATTTTTCGCACGCGCTTGACCGCGATTTGACCACCATGAATACAATTCGGCTTCTGTTCTTACCACACGGAAGGTGTCTACATAGCCAAGTTCATCATAAATATGGTCAAGCCATGCACGTTCATGTGGTAAACAGCCAGACGACTTCTGGTTACCCGACCAGTTTTTAATATCAATTCGTTTATGAACGATATTGTAATCGCCACAAATAATGATGGACTTATTTTCATCACGCCATTGTTTTAAGATTTTTGCGTATTCACCCAAAAATAAATCTTTACGTGCTTGCGCTTCTTCACCACTTGAGCCCGAAGGTAAGTATAATGATGCAATATGTACGGGATGTGACAAACCTAAATCGAATTCGGCAGAAATGAAGCGGCCTTGACTATCGGCCAATTCAAACCCTAAACCATCTTTAATAGAGACAAAGGGTAAGCGGCTATAAATTGCAGTACCTGCATAGCCTGCACGCTCTGCTGGAAACAGATGGGTATGCCATCCTTCGGGTCTAAATTTTTCAGTCCATTGTTCATGGGTAATGCGGCTTTCCTGCATGCATACGACATCGGCATCGGATTGTTCTAACCATTCAAGTAAGCCTTTCGTTACTGAAGAACGTAAGCCATTTACGTTAATGGAAACGACTCGAAGAATTTTTACATCACTTGGATACTGATCCTTTGGTATCATGCGAAAATTTAACCTCAATTGTGAATTTGGAGCACCTCATGACAACGCCTGTGTCATTTAACCCGCAAGCATTTATCGAACTCGCATTATCACGCGGTGTGCTTAAATTTGGTGAGTTTACTTTAAAATCTGGACGTGTGAGTCCTTATTTTTTTAATGCAGGCCTACTCAACGATGGTGAAGCTTTATCTCTTTTAGCGCAAGGCTATGCTGATAAATTAACACAATGTGAAAATGTTGATGTGATTTTTGGGCCAGCTTACAAAGGTATTCCATTTGTAGCTGCGACTGCTGTTGCTTTATCGCAAACACATAACAAGAGTGTGCCATGGGGCTTTAACCGTAAAGAAGCGAAAGATCATGGTGAAGGCGGTGTTTTAGTTGGTGCTGCGGTTGAAGGTAAAAAAGTCTGGATTATTGATGACGTGATTACCGCAGGTACAGCGATTCGCGAAGTGGTAACGATTTTGAAAAATGCTGGTGCAACTATTGCGGGTGTTTTGGTGGCATTAGATCGTCAAGAACGTGGTCAAGGTGAACTTTCTGCAATTCAAGAAGTGCAAAAAGAATTAGAAATTCCTGTGCACGCACTCATTACCATGAAAGATTTAATGGATTATTTAGAGACGAAAGGCGAAAAAGAAGCGCTAGCAAATATGCAAGCTTATCGTGAGAAATATGGGATTTAATTTTCCATAATATAAAAGGAAGGAGCACTTGACCTCTCCTTCCTTTTATGTCTAATGATTTTTTATGTAGTTCAGAACACATGCCATTTCTAGAATTCTATTTGCAATAGAATTAGGAATAGCCGGTACTTCTTGTGGAAACTCTACTTCTTGTATTGAAAATATTTCAGAATTCGTAATTGAATAAGTCGCTTCGGACAACAACATCATTTTTTTATTTTTGCAGTCAAATTGCCATAACTCTAAAGAATTTAAATTTCCTAGATTAACTGGTGTGGTTTTAACTGGAGCTATTACGACGGAGTCTGAAATAGATTTAATTAGTTGATAACTCAAATAATGAATTTTTTTATCATCTCTAGCATAACTGATCCATCCTTTGTTGAGGTTGTCTTTAATACTATTTTGCTGTTGTTTTGATAAGTCTTGATATGTATCAATTGAAAGAGTAATGATTTTTGCCTCTGTTGATAGTGATAGAAAAAATAATAAAAAAGTTAAAATAAACTGTTTATTCATATTGTTGATTTAATTGGTATCTTTAATGAAAAAAGTATAATCTAAAAATTAAATATTTTATTTATTGAAGATAAAAAAACTTGTCTCTTTTATTATTAAAAAACAAAAGGCATACCTCTAAAATAGGAGGGTATGCCTTTTTTATTTTTATTTAGAACTGATAATTCAAACGCAATAACACATTACGTGGTGTGCCTGGCATGCTGTCCGAACGCCAGTACTCTTTATTGGTCAGGTTATTTACCGCAAGCGTAACATTCCATGGGGCTGCACTATAGCCAATTGCTGCATCGACACGATTGAAGCCTTCCATTTTTACTTGATTATTAATATTTGGATAATAAGAACCGACATAGGTCAGGCCCACTTCGGTATACCACTGCTCAGTTGGTAAATAACGAACAAATAAATTACCTGTGTTCTTAGATGTGTTTGCTAAATAGTTGCCTTCACGTTCAGGATTTTGCTTGTCTTCTTTTACTTTTGCATCGGTATAACCATAACCACCGCGGACAAAGACATTATCGAGTACACGGCCAATAAAGCTAAATTCGAGACCACGAGATTGATGCTGACCCGCAGTTGCCCATACATCTGGTTCACTATCAGGATTTGGTTTATAGCGAATATTATTTTTACGAATATCAAAGACAGAAAATTGAGTATTTAAACGGTTATCTAACCATTCACTTTTTACTCCAACTTCATATTGCTCGTTATATTGAGGCTCTTTATCCATTTTTGTGACATCGGTGCTGCCAGTAACTTGGTTAACACCCATTTGCCCGCCAAAGGGTGCAAAACTCTTAGAGTAAGACGTATAAAAGCTATGTTCTGGAACGGGTTGCCATACCAAACCCACATTTGGGCTAAAGCTACTGTCTTTTACATTACGATGATCATTGATAAGTTTGTTGGTAGTCGAAAAGTCAAAGTAATCATAACGTAGACCCATCATAAGTTTAAGTTGGTCATTTAGACCAATTAAATCCTGAACAAATACACCATAAGTGGTGCCTTCATTGTAGTTATGTTGGCTAATCAAAAGAGGGCCATTACCTCGGCTATATTCACGTTCACCAGTGAGGGGATTAACATAACCATAAATGGCTGAACCGTTTTGAGTCTTATTGGCTAGACGTGGTTCTCGTTGCTCATAGGTCCAGTCTGTACCGACCATAATTTGGTGCTCAAGCGAGCCTGTTTTGAACTTGCCCTTAATATCAAATGTATTGGTCGTGGTCTTATTGCTAGTTTGTTGCCAGTAGTAAATTTGATTGATATAGCCTTTTTTAGTGGTGCATGCTTTACCTTTTAAATCTTTACCATCTAACCCACAATAAGTTCCAAAGTAAAAGTGGTCAAAGTTCTGTTCTGCTTGGCGGTAGCTTGCTGCCCAGTGGAAGTTCCAATCGGGTGCATATTCATAATTTACATCGGTGCGGACCACTTGCAAAATATCATCAACATAATCGCCATCTTGGGCAAATCCTGTTTTGATAGATGTACCTCTAGGTAGATTGTCCCGCGTTGGGCCGCGGTCAGGCACTCGACCTAATTTGTCATAGGTATATTGTGTGGTCCAAGTGAGTGTTCCATCATCATTTTTATAGGTAAAGCTTGGAGAGAGCATCTCTATTTTATTTTTAATACCTGAGCGGAAGCTACCTGACTCGCCATATTCTCCAGTCAAACGTACTGCTAAATTGTCGTTAAGTACTTGGTTGATGTCAGCCGTTGTTCCATAGTTGTCGTAAGAACCTGCATATGCACCAACTGAACTTTTAGAGTCAAAATTGGCGAACTTACTCACCATATTCACAACCCCGCCGCCAGCACTACGGCCATATAAAACAGAGGCGGGGCCTTTTAAAATCTCAATACGTTCGATATTGGCTGTACTGCGACGTACTTGTCCGCTTTCACGTATGCCATCACGGTAAATATCACCTGTGTCTGCACCAAAACCACGAATGATAATTCCATCACCACGCATATCGTAATTGGTAGATACACCTGGGGTACCTTGTAGCATGACGCTTAAATCATTTGATCCATAAATTTTATATTTTTGAACATCAATAGTATCAATGGTTTGAGGAATATCTTTTTTGTCTAAACCATTACGTGTGACATTGGCTTTGTCATAGTCGATATAGCTTTTAATCGGGTCGAGCTCACTCATCGCTTCAATTTTTATAGTCGGCATGACTGCTGCAACTTTTGATGATGAGTCAGCTAATTCCTCTGCGTAGACACCTTGAATATTCAAGATCATTAAGCTGAGTAAGCTAAGCGGGAATGAGCTTTTAATTTGGGGAGATGATATAGAAATTTTTAACATAAAAATAAAGTCTGTTAACAAAAATAAAAGTATAAATGATAATTATAATCATTTAATTATTTAGAATAAAAGAACTATTGCCTATGAAATTATCAAGGTATGCTTTTAGTTGTTGATTTTAAAAATATAATTTTTATATTAAAGGGCGAACATAAGGTAAGTAATTAGTTTTATTTATAAATGAGATTTTGAGGAGGGTGCATCATTATTAAAAAACACCCTTAGAGTTAAGCATTGTTTTTAAGTACATCTAAAATATCCATTTCAGGATCATAGTTTTCATCAATCGTTTTACAAATGGCTTGGCCCACAATCACTTGAGTACCATTAAAGGTCATGGTTGGTGCTTCATATAATTCCCAGCCGTGATTGAGTGCTTTAGTGACTCTTGCACAAAAAGTAGAGTCATCGGGGCCAGTTAAATAGCGATAAAGTTTCATCTTTAGCCTTTAAAAATAATATTTTATGGTCATAGTTTAACTGAATTTACCTGAATTCAAGATAAAGAAATAACAGATAAGGTTTTACTGAAATTAAGAAAAACCAGTGAAAAATCTCAGTTATACTCATGCTAATTTAAATTTTAAGAAGAGCTTGAGCATGCGTGTACTTGTCGTCATGGATCCGATTGAAACCGTAAATCTGAAAAAGGATTCAACCATGGCAATGTTGTGGGCGGCGAGCCGTCGCGGACATGAATTAGGTTATGCATTACAGCAAGATTTATATATCGATCAAGGTAAAGCTTATGGTCTAATCTCTCCTTTAGAAGTATTTGAAGATTACAGTCATTACTATGAGCTTGGCGAAAAGAAAAAAGAATCTATTGCTGCTTATGATGTTGTGCTCATGCGTAAAGATCCGCCGTTTGATATGAATTTTGTCTACACGACTTATGTGCTTGAGCAAGCTGAGCGTGAAGGCTCATGGATTATTAATAAGCCTCAATCACTGCGTGATTGCAATGAAAAACTTTTTGCTACGCAGTTTCCAGAGCTACAAGTGCCTACACTTGTAACGTCTCAACAAAGTTTAATTCGTGAATTTATTAAAGAACATGGTGATGTGATTGTTAAGCCACTTGATGGTATGGGTGGGATGGGAATTTTCCGTTTATACCAAGACGGTGTAAATATTGGTTCTACCTTGGAAATGCTGACAGAATTAGGTACTCGTCCAATTATGGCACAGCGTTATATTCCTGAAATTGTTGAAGGGGATAAACGAATTCTAATGGTGAATGGTGAACCTATTCCTTATTGTCTAGCCCGTATTCCGCAAAATGGTGAAGTGCGCGGTAACTTGGCGGCAGGTGGTTTAGGTCAAGCACGACCACTTACTGAAAATGATAAGCAGATTGCAGCGAAAATCGGGCCTTTCTTACGTGAAAAAGGATTGGTATTTGTTGGACTTGATGTAATTGGTAATTATGTTACTGAAATTAATGTCACTAGCCCAACCTGTATTCGTGAAATTGATGCTCAATTTGGTACATCGATTGCCGATGATCTATTTGACGTATTAGAAGCTGGTCGTCCTGCTTAATCATCTACTTTGGGTGATTTCCTAAGCGAATATTGGGAAATCACCTAAAAATTTATCAATTAATAAAACCACAATATGAAATACGCTGGCGCTTTGTAGGCATATTTTCAAAAAAGCACATCTTTCTGTTATAAACGAGTGAAATTCGCTTTTCGTTAATGAAGCTTTAGGATTAAAATAAACGGCTACAAAAATAGATGACAATTTCCATTGTTTTTTGAGTTGAAGAATTAGACCGTGACAGATTCACAGCAAAGCAAACCTAAACATGTCATGATGATGGCTGCCGGTACTGGTGGACATGTTTTTCCAGCCCTCGCCGTAGCCAAACAACTTCAACAACAAGGTTGTCAGGTTTCATGGTTAGCCACGCCAACAGGTATGGAAAATCGGTTATTAAAAGATCAAAATATTCCAATATATCAAATTGATATTCAAGGTGTACGTGGAAACGGAGTCATCCGTAAACTCGCCGCGCCTTTTAAAATTTTAAAAGCAACTTTTAGCGCTATGCGTTATATGAAACAGCTCAAAGTTGACGCAGTCGCAGGCTTTGGTGGTTATGTTGCAGGACCGGGTGGTCTGGCGGCTCGCTTATTAGGTATTCCTGTTCTCATCCACGAGCAAAATGCAGTTGCTGGTTTTACCAATGCGCAGTTATCACGTGTAGCTGAAGTGGTATGCGAAGCATTTCCTAATACTTTTCCTGCTGGTAGCAAAGTCGTGACCACAGGAAACCCTGTGCGTCGTGAAATAACAGATATTTTAAGCCCAAAATGGCGCTACGATGAGCGTGAACAAGCGGGTAAGCCGTTAAATATTTTAATTGTAGGTGGTTCTTTAGGTGCCAAAGCACTCAATGAACGTTTACCCCCAGCTTTAAAGCAACTGCAGGTTCCACTGAATATTTTTCATCAGTGTGGTCAGCAACAAGTTGAAGCAACACAAGCATTGTACGCAGATGCACCTGCAAATTTAACTGTACAGGTTTTGCCATTTATTGAAGACATGGCGAAGGCATATAGCGAAGCAGACCTGATTATTTGCCGTGCTGGCGCTTTAACTGTGACAGAAGTTGCAACCGCTGGTGTTGCAGCAGTTTTTGTACCGTTACCTATCGCGGTAGATGATCATCAAACTGCAAATGCCAAATTTCTGGCCGATGTCGGTGCTGCAAAAATTTGCCAGCAGTCTACCATGACACCAGAAGTTTTAAATCAATTGTTTACCACGTTGATGAACCGCCAATTACTTACAGAAATGGCAGTGAAAGCGCGTCAACATGCCCAACCAAATGCAACTCAGCATGTGGTTGATCTTATTCAAAAAATGTAATCGGATTTACTATGTCTCCAACAACAGCTGCAAACCAAGCAAAAAAATTGATTAAAGTGCCTGAAATGCGCCGTATCAAACACATTCATTTTGTGGGTATTGGCGGAGCAGGTATGTGTGGTATTGCTGAGGTGTTAGCTAACCAAGGATATAAAATTTCCGGTTCAGATATTAAAGCTTCTAAAACTACGCAACAATTAGAAGAAAATGGCATTAAGGTCTATATCGGACACGAAGCAGAAAATATTAAAAACGCTAATGTGCTTGTAGTTTCAACTGCTATTGATCCGGAAAATCCAGAAATTAAAGCGGCAATTGAGCAACGTACTCCGATTGTACGTCGTGCAGAAATGCTCGGTGAACTTATGCGTTACCGTCATGGTATTGCGGTAGCGGGCACACATGGTAAAACCACAACAACGAGTTTGTTAACCACAATGTTGGCTGAAGAAAACCTTGATCCAACTTATGTGATTGGTGGTTTGCTGAACAGTACTGGTGTAAATGCAGCGCTTGGTGAAAGTCGTTTTATTGTTGCAGAAGCTGACGAATCAGATGCCTCATTCCTTTATTTGCAGCCAATGGCAGCGATTGTGACCAATATCGATGCTGACCATATGGATACCTATGAAGGTAGCTTTGATAAGTTAAAAGATACTTTTGTGCAGTTCCTACATAACTTACCGTTCTATGGTTTAGCGGTTGTTTGCGGTGATGATGCGAACATTCGTGAGATTTTGCCACGCGTAGGCCGTCCGGTTATTACGTATGGTTTTAATGAAGATAATGACATCCGTGCGATTGATGTAGAGCAAGATGGCATGCGTTCGCACTTTACGGTATTGCGTAAAGGACGTGAGCCGCTTCGTTTAACGATCAATCAACCGGGCATGCATAATGTTTTAAATGCTTTGGCTGCAATTGGTGTTGCAACTGATGAAGGTGTTTCAGACGAAGCCATTAGTCGTGCATTAAAAGGCTTTAGTGGTGTTGGGCGTCGCTTCCAAGTACAAGGTGAGTTTGAGCTTGGTGAGGGTAATGTAAAATTAGTCGATGACTACGGACATCATCCTAAAGAAGTAGAAGCTACGATTAAAGCAGCTCGTCAGAGCCATCCAGATCGTCGTTTAGTGATGCTTTTCCAACCTCATCGTTACTCTCGTACACGTGATTGTTTTGACGACTTTATTGAAGTTTTATCTCAAGTCGACCAATTATTATTACTCGAAGTTTACCCTGCTGGTGAAAAACCAATTGTTGGTGCAGACAGCCGTACTTTAGCGCGAAGTATCCGCTTGCGTGGTCAGGTTGAACCGATTTTGATTGATCCCGTTGACGGTAATTTACAAAACATCATGCAAAATGTGTTACAACCAAATGACTTGTTATTAACGCAAGGTGCAGGTAACGTGGGAGCAATTTCAGTAGAACTTGCACAGCACCATTTGTATGTGAAATAAACAAAAAAGTATTGAATTATCGGGTTAAGGATTTAAACGTGTCAAATGCTACAAAATTCGGCAAAGTTGCTGTGTTGTTTGGTGGAAAATCGGCTGAGCGTGCTGTTTCTTTAGATAGTGGTCAGGCAGTTTTGGACGCTTTGTTAAGTTCAGGTGTTCAGGCTGAGGCATTTGATCCGCAAGACCGTAGTGTAACTGAACTTGTAAACTATGATCGCGCATTTATTGTATTGCATGGTCGTGGCGGTGAAGATGGTCAGATCCAAGGTGTGCTTGAGTGGTTGAATATTCCATATACAGGAACTGGTGTACAAGGTTCTGCCATTGGTATGGATAAAGTTAAAACCAAGCAAATCTGGCAAGGTAGTGATTTACCTACAGCACCATATCGAATTATTACCGAAGAAACTGACCTCGATTCAGTTATTGCGGAATTGGGTCTACCAGTCATTATTAAGCCTGTGCATGAAGGTTCAAGCGTAGGCATGAGTAAGGTTGAGAAAGCAGAAGATTTTGCGGCAGCAATTGAAAAAGCAACTCAGCACGATGCAGTAGTCATGGCAGAAAAATGGATCACTGGTCGTGAATTTACGATTTCATTTTTAAATGGTCAGCCTTTACCTGTTATTCGTTTGCAACCACCTGCAGATGTTGCTTTTTATGACTATGAAGCAAAATATCAACGTAATGATGTCGAGTATGGTATTCCTTGTGGTTTAAGTGATGCAGACGAGAAAAAATTACAAGCTTTAAGTTTGCGTGCTTTCCAAGCAGTAGGCGCAGAAGGTTGGGGTCGTATTGATGCAATGCAGGATGAGCAAGGTACTTTCTGGCTTTTAGAAGTGAACACTGTGCCAGGTATGACAAGTCATTCGCTTGTACCTAAGGCTGCTAAAGCAGTTGGTTATAGCTTTGAAGCGTTGTGTGTTGCAATTCTTGAGCAAACATTGGAAGGTACAGCTTAAATATGGCACAACTTCCGGCTTCCATGCGCCGTAAACGTGCGGCAATTACATCCATTCATGAAAAACCGCCTACGCGTAAGCAAAAGCTTGCCAACGCTGGCGGATGGATGTTGCTGGTTATTGCCTTTTTAGTGCTGGCAGTCGGAATTTACGGGCTATATAAGGTTATTACTGATGCAACTGTTGCAAAACTTGAAGTTGTGGGTTCAACGACTCCAGTTGAATCTCAGCAAGTAATGCAATATGTCCAGCCGATTGTAAAAGATAATTATTTTACGTCTGACTTAGAGCAGATTCGTGATAAAGCATTAGAAATTTCATGGGTAGACCGAGTCGTTGTATCTCGTGCTTGGCCCAATGGTATTCGTGTTCGTATCATGCCTAAACATGCGATTGCCCGTTGGGGAACAGGCCGCTTATTAAGCGATGGTGGCGACGTATTTAGTGAGGCAGAACCGAAACTTCATCCTGAGCTGCCGCTGTTACACGGCCCGGTAAGCCAGTCTAAAATGATGATGCGACGCTATAATGAAATTAATCAGTTATTCCATCCTGTTAATTTACGTTTAAAAGAGTTATATCTAACAGAACGAATGACTTGGTTTATGCAGTTTGATTCTGGTTTACGCATTATTGTTGACCAAGACCAAACAATGAATAAATTGCAACGTTTAAGTCACTTGGCACAATCTGACCTAAAACCTGTGTGGACGAAAATCTCAGCCATTGATTTGCGATATCGTAATGGATTATCTATTCAATGGAAGAATGCAACTCCACCTAAAATTGTGAATGGTCAGTTTGTTGTAACGAGTGATGACACAAGCATTGCAGGTGGTACAAAAGCAAAGCCATAATACGTGGCTTTAAAATAGGCAATTTGCCTGGTATTAGACAACAAAGAAATGGTATGAGTGATGAGTGAAGCTGTTCCCTCAGTTGTTGCGATTGACATTGGGACGCATAAAGTTTCAGTTTTGATTGGAAAAATTCATGCACCGGATAACATTCAGGTTATCGGTATGGCAACTGCTCGCAATCGAGGCATGAACAAAGGAAAAATTGTAAGTCTCGATAAAGTCATTGCTGCGATTAAGAACGCCGTTTCTGAAGCGGAAAATATGGCTGAATGTCGCATTCATAGTGCTTGGGTATCTATTCCAAGTACCGAGCTGCAAAGTTTCTATGCTTCTGGACGCACGCCTGTTGCTAACCCCGCACATGTGATTACAACCAATGAAGTTGTACGTGCATTGGAGTTAGCAAAAGCAAGCCATGTGACCTCTGATTATTATTTGGCGAGTGCGGTCCCACTTGGGTTTGAGTTAGGTGACTCTGCTGAATGGGTTCAAAATCCAATTAATATGACTGCTCATAGCATGACTGGTCACTATCAACTCATGATGATGCCAATCGCTACTATGCAGAACCTTGATCGTGCCATGAAAGGTGCGAACATTGGTGTTGAAAAAATGGTAGTTTCTTGCTTGGCAACCGCTGAAGCAAGTTTGCTTAAAGATGAAAAAGAGTATGGTGTTTGTCTCGTTGATATTGGCGCAGGCATTACCAATTTAGCAGTTTATTTAGATGGTCGTTTAGCTTTAGCGCGTACATTACAGCGTGGTGGCGAACATGTGACACGTGATATTGCTGCTGTGTTACAAACAACGACCGACGAAGCTGAACGGATTAAAATCTTACATGGCTGCGTTGATCTAAGTGCTGTTAAGCCTGACCATATGATTCAGGTACAGGGTATTGATGGTCCTCAAACCATTAGCCGAATTGAGTTGTCAGAAATTATTATTGCTCGTTACGAAGAGATTTTTGGTCAAATTCGTGAAGAACTAGAACAAAGCGGTGCAATCCATGGTCTGTATCATGGTGTTGTATTGACAGGTGATGCTTGCCAGATTGAGGGTATGGTTAGTTTAGCGCGTCGTATGTTGGGAGTGTCTGCTCATTTAGGTAATCCACCGTTACAGGTGTATGCTGATGATCAGCATCAAGCTGCGTTACGTCGATCAATGTATGCGACAGCAGCTGGTTTGCTTATGTTTAGCCAAAGCGAATTACAAGAAGCTGTTGAGGAACCTGAAGAGGGTAGTGACCGTTCGGTATGGGAACGAATGGTGAATGGTTGGAATGCGTTTAATAGCAAACTTAAAGCCATTTTTTAGGATGTATGGATTTATTGGTAGAATTGTTAGGAAGTTGTAAGAGAAAACCACTGTACTTGACAAGGTTTGTATTGCACAGCATTCTTAAAATTAGTTGTTTTTGAAAATCAAGGCAGTATACGGGCTGAAGTGACTGCCATAATGTATTAGGAACCCTAAAGGTCATGGCCTCATTTGAATTTATAGAAGATGAACTAAACGATGGCAACGGTCAAGCCCGTTTCACTGTATTTGGTGTAGGTGGCGGTGGCGGTAATGCCGTTCAGCACATGGTACAGTCTGATATTCAGGGTGTTAAATTCGTTTGTGCCAATACAGATAAACAAGCACTTGACTGTATGAATGCTCCTTTCAAAATTCAGTTAGGTGAGCAAAGTACACGTGGTCTAGGTGCAGGTGCTAACCCAGAAGTGGGTCAAGTTGCAGCAGAAGAAAGTCGTGAAATTATTCGTCAGCACCTTGAAGGGACTGACATGGTGTTTGTAACCGCCGGTATGGGTGGTGGTACAGGTACTGGTGCAGCTCCGGTTGTTGCTGAAGTTGCTAAAGAAATGGGGATTTTGACTGTTGGTGTGGTAACGACACCATTTAACTTTGAAGGTCGTCGTCGTCAAAAGTCAGCTGAACGCGGTATTGAAGCGTTAGAAGCACATGTTGACTCATTGATTATTATTCCTAACCAGCGTTTGTTAAGCGTGTATGGTGATATTTCAATGAAAGATGCCTATAAAAAGGCAGATGATGTATTGTTAAACGCTGTACGCAGTATCTTTGATCTTGTTGTTAATCGCGGTCACATTAACCTTGACTTCGCCGATTTGAAAACTGCAATGAGTACTCGCGGTTACGCAATGATGGGTGCTGGTTTGGGTCGTGGTGAAGACCGTGCGCGTCAAGCTGCTGAACAGGCAATCCGTAGTCCATTACTTGATAACGTAAATATTATTAATGCCAAGGGCGTGTTAATTAACATTACGGGTGGTGATGACATCACGTTACGTGAAACAGAAATCATTACTGATGTGGTTAACCAAATTGTTGACCTTGATGAAGGCGAAATCTTCTACGGTACAGTATTTGATCCAGATGCGCGTGATGAATTACGTGTAACTGTGATTGCAACTGGTTTGACTCGTAATGCTGCTGATGCAGAACCGAGAAAGCGTAATACAGTAAGCCATACATCAACTCAATCTGCACAATCTGTAGATGAAGATGATGTTCCTGCAATTAATAAACGCCAAAATGCTGAAACTGATGTAAATAATGCACCAAGTTCATCACCGCGTTCTTCGCCAATGAGTATTCAAGATTACTTGAAAAATCAGCAACGTAAGTAATTCAGTCTTTGATCTACTAAAAGGCAGTGTTTAAACACTGCCTTTTTTTATTTTTGATCAATGACTAAATATGCTAACGTATAGCGGTTTTAAAAAAGAAGTTACAAAGCATGGTGAAACAGCGTACTCTCAATCGTGTGGTAAAAGCGAGTGGAATAGGTCTTCATAGCGGTCAAAAAGTGATGATCAATTTCATTCCACATACCGTGGATGGAGGTATTGTATTTCGCCGTATCGATTTGAATCCACCTGTTGATATTCCTGCTAATGCATTGCTTATTCAAGAAGCATTTATGTGTTCGAACCTTGTTACCGGTGATATTAAAGTAGGTACGATTGAGCATGTAATGAGCGCGATTGCGGGTTTAGGAATTGATAATTTAATCGTAGAAGTATCAGCATCCGAAGTGCCAATTATGGATGGCAGTGCTGGACCGTTTATTTATCTATTAATGCAAGGTGGCTTGCGCGAGCAAAATGCCCCTAAAAAATTTATAAGAATATTAAAACCAGTTGAAGCTTTAATTGAAGATAAAAAAGCAATTTTTCGACCACATAATGGTTTTCAGCTCAACTTTACCATTGATTTTGATCATCCTGCTTTTGCAAAAGAATATCAATCTGCGACAATCGATTTTTCAACCGAAACGTTTGTGTATGAGGTTAGCGAAGCACGAACTTTTGGTTTTATGAAAGACTTGGATTACCTCAAAGCAAATAATTTAGCTTTAGGTGCAAGTCTGGATAATGCTATTGGTGTAGATGATACAGGGGTTGTGAACGAAGAAGGTTTACGATTTGCTGACGAATTTGTTCGACATAAAATTTTAGATGCAGTGGGTGATTTGTATTTACTTGGTCATCAAATTATTGCCAAGTTCGATGGCTATAAATCGGGACATGCTTTAAATAATCAGCTGTTACGCAATGTTCAAAGTGATCCGAGTAATTATGAAATTGTAACATTTAATGACGAGAATGAATGTCCAATTCCATATGTGAGTGTGACATAAGTCATTGTCTTTATTTGTCTATGTTATAATGTAACAATGGATAGTGTGATTTTTATCACAAAATAAGAACGATTCTAATTAAGAAATGGAAAGCTCATCATTTTTTATTGCTTGCCAAACGTAGTAAAGCTTGGCTAAGCTTAGGGTCGCTCACGAAGTCGGCGGCACTACGTAACATTTCTTGTGTTTCCGGGGGGATGGATTTAGAAGGCTCAGATGATGAGGGCGCTGTAGAAATAGTCTTATTTCTCAAGCGAACTTGTATTCTTTGTAAGTCTTTTAGTCCTTCAAGTTGAGATAATTTAGATATATATTGGCTCTGTAAATAGCTGAGTTGACTAATCATTGCCTGATTTTCACCAGTAATAATTAAAGTGCCATTTTGATAACACACGACCTGCCATTGTTCCGGTTGGGGCAATAAGGGTTGGATTATTTTCGTAAGTCTTTGCCATTGCGCGACTTGCGTTGTTAGAAACGTAAGGTTTCCTGTTTTTATGTGTTTTCCGGATTGTTGAAAAACGTTATCGGGTTTAGACATTGATCATTCTCGAATGGTTTCTTGTCTCCATCTTAAGCGTTCATTTCGACTGATATCAAGGAAGAGATCATAAGGAACTTGAGTAAGAACAGTTTCAAGAGGTTTTTATGCACACGCGTCGTATTTTATTAGCATTTTCACTAGCCGCTTCGGCAGCATCGGTTGCTTTTGCAGATTATCAAAATATTAACCAATCTACAGATTCAGATCGATTGGAACAGTTATCAAAAACATTATCTCAAGGTTCATATACGCATCCTGATGATTTAGATCTTCCGGCAAGTGCAAAAGTTTCAGTCACTTTACGCCCGAAAACAGTTGAGCTCAACAACGACTCACTGGCAAAAAAATATGGTAATACTACCGCTAAAAACTCTTTTAATACCTCTTCTTCAAATCCTTATTCTTGGTTAGTTTCTCATCCTCTTCCTGATAGCGTACGTGTTTCTTCTAACTTTGGTGGTCGTACCATGGGTGGTCGTGCAGAGCATCACGGTGGTTTAGATATGTCTGCGCCAAGTGGCACGCCAATCTATGCAACAGGTCCTGGTATTGTAACTAAATCAGGTTGGGGCACAGGTTATGGTCAGTATGTTGAAATCAACCATGGTAATGGTTATTTAACACGCTATGCACACGCTTCACGTTTAATGGTTCGTGTGGGCGATCAGGTTTCTGCTGGTGACCATATTGCTAATGTGGGTTGTACAGGTCGTTGTACTGGGCCACATTTACACTATGAAGTAGTAAAAGATGGTCAACGTAAGAATCCATCAACTTACTTAGCAATGTTGCCTTAAATCGTATTTGTTAAAATTTAGGATTATTAAATTTTTGAATCTAAAATGAGATAAAACCTTTCTTAACGCAATTATCGTATAAAAAAACGCCTATATTGGCGTTTTTTTGTTATTTTGAGTCATGCTCGGTCAATGACTATTCATTCAGAAAATAATAGGGCCCCCTCACATTCACCCGTGGCAATAACTTGAGAGGGGCAAAACGTGGTAAAAATACAAAGTAGATTAGAGAATAAGGAACAGGTGAATTATGGCGTTTTACGGTGACTCCGACGCACAAGAAACCCAAGAATGGCAAGATGCATTCGATTCAGTTTTACAACATATGGGAACTGAGCGAGCGGCATTCTTGTTGGAAAAACTTTACCAACAAGCAATTGCTAAGCATGTTCCAATTCAACGTCTCAATACACCTTACTTAAATACAATTTCTGTTGAAGAACAACCTGCAATGCCAGGCGACCAAGATATGGAACGCCGTATTCGTGCATTGATTCGTTGGAATGCCTTAGCAATGGTACTTCGTGCGAATAAAACAGGTGATGATTTAGGTGGTCACTTAGCGAGTTTCGCATCAAGTGCAACATTATATGACGTAGGTTTTAACCATTTCTTCCGCGCAAACAGCAATAGCTTTGGCGGAGATATGATTTATTACCAAGGACACTGTGCTCCTGGTATTTATGCACGTTCATTTCTTGAAGGACGTTTAACTGAAGAGCAGTTAAGTAATTTCCGCCGTGAAGTTGGCGGTAACGGTTTACCAAGCTATCCACACCCATATTTAATGCCGGACTATTGGCAATTCCCAACTGTATCAATGGGTCTTGGTCCAATCATGTCGATTTATCAAGCACACATTCAAAAATATTTGATGAACCGTGGCTTGATCAAAGAAGAAGATCGTAAAGTTTGGGCTTATCTTGGCGATGGTGAGATGGATGAGCCAGAAAGTACTGGTGCAATTTCACTCGCTGGTCGTGAAAAACTTGATAACCTCATTTGGGTTGTTAACTGTAACTTACAGCGTCTAGATGGTCCTGTACGTGGTAACGGTAAAATTATTCAAGAATTAGAATCTTTATTCCGTGGCGCAGGTTGGCGTGTCATTAAAGTAGTATGGGGTCGTCATTGGGATCCGCTACTTGCAAAAGACAGCACAGGCGCTTTAAAAGCGGTAATGGAAGAAACTGTTGATGGTGAATACCAACGCTACCAAGTAAAAGGTGGCGCATATACACGTGAGAAATTCTTTGGCAAGTACCCAGAAGCTGCTGAACTTGTAAAAGATTTAAGCGACGAAGACATCGATAATCTCAATCGTGGCGGTCATGACCCATACAAAGTTTTTGCTGCCTATGCAGAAGCAATGAAAGCTAAAGGTCAACCAACAGTTATTCTTGCAAAAACTGTTAAAGGTTATGGTTTATCTGAAGAAATTGAAGCGGTGAATAAAACTCACCAAATCAAGAAAATGCAGATCGACTCTTTGAAATATGTACGTGACCGTTTTAACCTTCCATTTACAGATGATAAATTAGAAGAGCTCCCATTCTACCGTCCAAGTGAAAACTCTCCAGAAATGAAGTACATGAAGGCACGTCGTGAAGCATTAGGTGGTTACCTTCCTGCACGTCGTAAAGAGAGTGAAATTTTAGCGATTCCTGAATTATCTGTATTTGATGCTGTATTAAATGGTTCAGGTGGTAAAGAACAATCTACTACGATGGTAATGGTTCGTTTAATTGCTGCTTTACTTAAAGAGAAAGCAATTAAAGACCGCGTAGTACCAATCGTTCCAGACGAAGCACGTACTTTCGGTTTAGAAGGTATGTTCCGTCAGCTTGGTATTTATGCCGCTCATGGTCAAAAATATACTCCGGAAGACCAAGAACAGTTAATGCATTACCGTGAAGCAAGTGATGGTCACATGCTTCAAGAAGGTATTAACGAAGCTGGTGCAATGAGCGCATGGGCTGCGTTAGCGACAAGTTATTCAACGAATAATTTGCCAATGATTCCAATGTACATGTACTACTCAATGTTTGGTTTCCAACGTATTGGTGACATTGCATGGGCAGCTGGTGACGCGCAAGCTCAAGGTTTCTTGTTAGGTGCAACTGCTGGTCGTACTACATTGAACGGTGAAGGTTTACAGCACCAAGATGGCCATTCACATATCTTGGCAAACACTATTCCAAACTGCGTATCTTATGATCCATGTTTTGGTTATGAATTAGCTGTAATCGTTCATGACGGTTTACAACGTATGTATGTGAACCAAGAGCGTGTGTTCTATTACCTCACTGTAATGAACGAAAACTACGAGCATCCTGCAATGCCTGAAGGTGCTGAGGAAGGCATTAAGCGTGGTATGTACTTATTCGAAAAAGACGAAAAAGCAACTGTTCAGTTACTTGGTTCAGGTGTAATTCTTCGTGAAGTGATCAAAGCTGCGAAAATCTTACGTGATGAATACCAAATCCATTCAAACGTTTGGAGTGTAACAAGCTTCAATGAGTTATCTCGTGATGGTATGGCATGTGAAGAATACAACCGCTTACACCCACTTGCTGAAGAAGTGAAAGAATCTTGGGTATCTAAGCAATTACGTGGTACAGAAGGTATTGTAGTTTCTGCTACAGACCATATGCGTGCGTACAGCGAACAAATCCGTGCTTATCTTCCAGATGGCCGCCCATTTGTTGCATTAGGTACAGATGGTTATGGTCGTTCAGATACGCGTGCGAACTTACGTAGTTTCTTTGGTGTTGATGCTGCACATATCGTTGTTGCTACTTTGAAAAAATTAGCTGACGAAGGTGAAGTAGATGCACGTTTAGTGAAAGATGCAATTTCTAACTTTGAGTTAGATACTGACCGTCCGGTTGCATGGGCTCCACAAGCACATCCGGAAGTTCAGCCAGTTGCTGAATACAATGAAACGCAAACAGGTGAGGGGAACTAAGCATGCAAATTAAGACCCCTGATATTGGTGTAGATAAAGCAGTTGTTGCTGAAATTTTAGTAAAAGTTGGTGACAGCATTGCTGAAAATGACAGCCTTGTTTTGCTTGAGTCTGATAAAGCCTCTGTTGAAGTGCCTAGCACTTCAGCAGGTGTGGTAAAAAGCATCTTAATCAAGGAAGGCGATAGCGTAACTGAAGGTACGGTATTGTTTGAACTTGAAGCTGAAGGTGCAGCGCAAGCTGCTCCAGAACCAACACCAGCTCCTGCGGCTGAAAAGCCAGCTGCTCCAGCACCTGCACAACAAGCTCAACCTACTGCCACTACATCAACTGCAACTGTTGACGTAACTGTCCCTGACATTGGTGTTGAAAAAGCATTGGTTGGCGAAATCCTCGTTAAAGTGGGTGACCAGATTGATGTTGAGCAAAGCATCGTTGTAGTTGAATCTGACAAAGCAACTGTAGAAGTACCAAGCAGTACTGCTGGTATTGTAGAAAGCATTCAAGTTAAAGAAGGCGATACAGTTAAAGAAGGTGTTGTGCTCATTAAAGTGAAAACAACGTCTGCATCAAGTGCGCCAGTTGAAGTTCCTGCTTCTACAGCAGCACCTGCACCAGTTCAACAAGAAACTGTAGCTGCGGCTGCTACTCAATCTGGTCCAGTTGATATTAACGTTCCTGACTTGGGTGTAGATAAAGCAGTTGTTGCTGAAATCTTGGTACAAGTTGGCGATAAAGTGGATGTAGACCAAAGCCTTGTTGTGGTTGAGTCAGATAAAGCGACTGTTGAAGTTCCAAGTACTGTTGCGGGTGTTGTGAAAGCGATTCACTTGCAAGCAGGCCAACAGGTTTCACAGGGTATATTGCTTGCAACAATTGAAGCTGAAGGCCAAGCACCTGCTGCGGCACCAGCGGCAAAAGCAGAAGTAGCTCCAGCTCCACAGACAGCAGCACCTAAAGCGGCAGCTCCTGCTCCGAGTCAGGCTGTATCTGCTCCAGCGTCTGGTAGTGATAAGTTAACCAAAGAGCAAGAAGCCGAAAACGCTAAAGTATATGCAGGCCCTGCTGTACGTAAGCTTGCTCGTGAACTTGGTGTGATTTTGTCACAAGTTAAAACTTCTGGTGAGCATGGTCGTGTTGTTAAAGAAGATATCTTTGCCTATGTGAAGACTCGTTTAACTGCGCCACAAGCTGCACCAGTTGCTGCGGCTGCACCAGCGGTTTCGGGTTTACCAAAGCTGCCTGACTTCACTGCGTTTGGTGGTGTGGAAGAAAAAGTACTGACGCGTTTGCAGCAAGTATCAATTCCGCAATTGTCGTTGAATAACTTTATTCCGCAAGTCACTCAGTTTGATTTGGCTGATATTACTGAGTTAGAAGATTGGCGTAATGAGCTAAAAGGCAACTTCAAAAAAGAAGGTATCAGCCTGACGATTATGGCATTCATTATCAAAGCGGTTGCGTACTTGTTGAAAGAAGAGCGTGAGTTCGCAGGTCATTTATCTGATGACGGTAAATCAGTGCTCTTGCGCAATGAAATCCATATGGGAATTGCGGTAGCAACACCTGATGGTTTAACTGTGCCGGTACTTCGTAACCCAGACCAAAAATCAATTAAGCAAATTGCAGTTGAATTGGGTGTGTTGGGTCAAAAAGCGCGTGATAAGAAATTAACACCGAAAGACTTGCAGGGTGCGAATTTCACCATTTCAAGTTTAGGCGCAATTGGTGGTACAGCGTTTACACCACTTGTAAACTGGCCACAAGTTGCGATTTTGGGTATTTCACCTGCAACGATGCAGCCAGTATGGAATGGTAAAGACTTTGATCCGCGCTTAATGTTGCCGTTGTCATTGTCTTATGACCACCGTGTAATTAATGGTGCAGATGCTGCTCGCTTTACAAATAAACTTACGAAACTTCTTAAAGATATTCGTACTTTATTAATCTAATTCTTTTAAATTATTGACCAAAACCTCGCTTCGGCGGGGTTTTGTTTTGATACCTCTTTAACTAAATTTTGGGTTAATCTACAGGTTAAGCAAGGCTTATTGAGCGTGAGGAGAAATTTCTCGTTATTAGGTAAAGGAGAAATAGTAAATGTTGGGTTTCCTTAAAATTATGTTGCCCTTACTGTTGATTGTATTTTTATTGATGGGAATATGGGTCAGTATTTTACACTTCCCGTGGGAATGGATGACTTATGTGGTGATGGGTTTTGAGGTGTTTGTAGCTACCTTGATTTTACCCTTTGAATATCAGACAGGAGTAAGTAATAACCATATTGGTTTCATTCATATAAGTGCTTATTTTGCAGTGTTATTAGGTATTGCACGCTTATTTGTTTGGGCGTGGTTAAAATTTATTGCTTGAATATTTGAAAAATAAAGTGACTTGAATATAATAAACGCATACTTCATTGGGGAGTAGCCGCTATTCACAGCAAATGTGAATAGGTGATGGTCAACATAATTGTTCAACAGAACATGGTCATCATAGCTTAAACGTCTCATCGTTCCTGAGTTGGCAAGACCTTTGATTTACCACTCTGCAATCATTTTATGATATTTGGCTAGCAGGAGGGGTAGGTCATAGGCATTTATGCTAGCCAGAGAACTAATATGCAAGAATTTCTGATTTCTACCTCGATTGTTGCCCTCGCTGAAATGGGTGATAAAACTCAACTATTGGCTCTGCTACTATCTGCGCGTTTCCGTAAGCCAATTCCTATTTTAATTGCGATTCTTTTAGCCACACTCATTAATCATGGTATTTCTGCTGTGCTTGGGCAGTGGATTACGACCGTTCTCAGTCCTGAAATTTTAGTTTGGGTGCTCGCTGTTGGTTTCATTGGAATGGCGTTCTGGATGCTTATTCCAGATAAGCTTGATGATGAAACTGATAGTATTAATAAATGGCAAAAATTTGGTGTTTTTGGTGCAACCTTTATTTTATTTTTCTTAGCCGAAATTGGTGATAAAACACAAATTGCAACTGTGGCTTTAGCTGCACGCTATGACAGTATTTTCTGGGTAATGCTAGGTACAACAGTGGGTATGATGATTGCCAATGCTCCTGCTGTATTTATCGGTAATAAACTGGCAGAACGTTTACCTATCTCGCTTATTCATAAAATTGGTGCTGCTATTTTCTTAATTGTAGGTGTCTCTACACTAGTACAACATTATTTCTTTTAACACATTTTAAGCTGCCATAAAAAACGCACTCAATTCGAGTGCTTTTTTTTTATAGGTCATTTTAGTAGTTAAACTTCAAAATACATTTATTTAAGAAAGTTTTAGAAGATTATGCAATTTCTTGATGATTCATTTATAGAATAAGAAAAGTAAAATCAATTTTAAAATATTATGAGAAATATCAATCAATTCATTGCAAGTACTTTAGAATCCCTTTATTTTAGTATGGATATAAAAATATCTAATATTTAAAGTTTTTTTGGGGAATTGTATGGGGTTTGAAAAAACAACATCGCAGATACTATTTGATAATGGCGTACATAAATGTATTAGTTTTACCAGTTTGGTTAAAGGGGAAGGCATACAAGCCAATCAATTTTTAATTATTGATCATGAACGAGCAGCTGTAATCGATCCAGGTGGTGATTTGACCTACGTTCCATTAACGATGGAACTTAATAAATATACTCGTCTTAAAAATCTGGACTATGTAATTGCTTCACATCAAGACCCAGATATTATTACTTCAATGCCTCGTTGGTTAGTTTATACCGATGCTAAGGTGGTTGCCTCTAAATTATGGGCACGATTTTTACCTCACTTAAACTCGTCTTTTATGAGTGAGCGTATGAAAGGTAATTGGGAAGATCGTCTCATTGAGCTGCCAGATCGTGGTCAAGTGATTCAATTGGGCGAATCAAAGCTTGTCATGGTTCCGGCACATTTTCTACATTCGGTGGGTAATTTTCAGTTTTATGATCCAGTTGCCAAAATTTTATTTTCAGGCGATATGGGGGCTTCTATTGTTGAAGATGCAAGTCAGCCTCTCAAAGATTTCGATGCCCATGTGATGAAAATGAAGGCTTTTCATCAGCGCTATATGTGCTCAAATAAAGTCATTCGTTTATGGGTCAACATGGTTCGTCAAATGGATATTGAAATGATTGTGCCTCAGCATGGTACTCCATTTATTGGCAAAGAAATGATTAACCAGTTTTTAGACTGGATTGAGATCTTGCCATGTGGTGTAGACTTAATGACTGAACAAATTTTCAGCTGTCCAACATAAAAAGTTAAGTTCAATATCTTGAGTCCAATTTGAAATTTTTTTAGGATTTTGCGTCACAGAAAAATTTTGATGACGAGAATTTGAATAAAAATGTTATCTCAAGTTGCGACTCCAGATGAGTGCCTTCGCTGTGGGGCATGTTGTGCACATTTTCGGGTTTCATTTTACTGGGCTGAGGCCGACTTCATAGATGAACATCTCGTTGAACCTTTGACACCCGTTTATTCGTGTATGCGTGGAACTAATCAGGCTCAGCCAAGATGTCAGGCTTTGAAGGGTGAAATTGGTAAAGAGGTGGGCTGCTCTATTTATACTGTCCGTAGTTCTACCTGTAAAGAGGTGCAGGTTGC
This sequence comes from Acinetobacter seifertii, assembly GCF_016064815.1. Lineage (NCBI taxonomy): Bacteria > Pseudomonadati > Pseudomonadota > Gammaproteobacteria > Moraxellales > Moraxellaceae > Acinetobacter > Acinetobacter seifertii. Next base: position 195,273 of record NZ_CP065820.1, read on the forward strand.
TGATGAACAGTGTAACAAAGCGCGTCTAGCGCACCAGTTGATTCCTCTGATTGAAGTAAACCCAGCAGATTCAGAAAATGATCATGACTATGATCAGGTGAGTTAAATATGAACTAACACTATAATAAGTGAGAAATATTTAGAGTAGGTGAATATCTATTGCTGAAAAAGGCAAAGATAATATGAAAATTGCATTGAAATTTGTTTATAATAGCTCACGGAATTTACCAGTGAGATTGTTATGCTGACCATCGTTCAAGAAGCGCTAACCTTCGATGATGTCTTATTACTTCCTGCCTACTCTACTGTTCTCCCAAAAGATGTCTCTCTAAAGACACGTTTAACTCGCGGCATTCATTTAAATATCCCATTAGTTTCAGCTGCAATGGATACAGTGACTGAGTCACGTATGGCGATTGCGATGTCACAAAATGGTGGTATCGGGATTTTGCACAAAAACATGGATATTGCTGCTCAAGCTGCAGAAGTACGCCGTGTGAAAAAATTCGAAGCGGGTATGGTGAAAGACCCTATCACTGTAACGCCTGAAACTACAGTACGTGAACTGATTGCAATTACCAGCGCTAATAACATTAGTGGTGTACCTGTTGTTAAAGACGGCAAGGTTGTTGGTATTGTGACAGGCCGTGATACGCGTTTTGAAACTAACTTGGAACAACCTGTTAGCAACATCATGACAGGTCAAGATCGTTTAGTCACTGTACGTGAAGGCGAGTCTAAAGAAAATATTCAAGCATTATTGCAAAAACACCGTATTGAAAAAGTCTTGGTCGTTGGCGAGAGTAATGAACTTAAAGGCTTAATTACGGTAACTGATTTCCGTAAAGCTGAGAGTTATCCAAACAGTTGTAAAGATGATCTTGGTCGTTTACGTGTTGGTGCTGCGGTAGGTACTGGTGCTGATACACCAAGTCGTGTGGAAGCATTGGTTGAAGCTGGTGTTGACGTTATTGTTGTTGATACAGCACATGGTCACTCTGCTGGTGTAATTGAACGTGTACGTTGGGTGAAACAAAACTTCCCTCAAGTACAAGTGATTGGTGGAAATATTGCAACTGGTGATGCTGCATTGGCGTTATTAGATGCAGGCGCAGATGCTGTAAAAGTAGGTATTGGTCCTGGTTCTATCTGTACTACACGTATTGTAGCAGGTATTGGTATGCCACAAATTTCTGCAATTGACAGCGTTGCTAGCGCACTAAAAGATCAAATTCCTTTAATTGCAGATGGCGGTATCCGTTTCTCTGGTGATATGGCTAAAGCGATCGGTGCTGGTGCAAGCACAATCATGGTCGGCTCACTTCTAGCTGGTACTGAAGAAGCACCTGGTGAAGTTGAATTCTTCCAAGGTCGTTACTACAAAGCATATCGTGGTATGGGTTCATTAGGTGCAATGGCTGGAGCTACTGGTTCTGCTGACCGTTACTTCCAAGACTCAAAAGCGGGTGCTGAAAAATTAGTACCAGAAGGTATTGAAGGTCGTGTTCCATATAAAGGCCCAATGGGTAATATCGTTCATCAAATGATGGGTGGTTTACGTTCATCAATGGGCTATACAGGTTCAGCTGTGATTGAAGATCTTCGCCAAAATGCGAAATTTGTGAAAATTACTTCAGCGGGTATGTCTGAGTCACATGTTCATGATGTAACGATTACTAAAGAAGCTCCAAACTATCGTGTTGGTTAGATTTTAGTAACTAAATCAAGTAAGAAAGCCGTCAGTACACTGACGGCTTTTTGTTTTTGGTGTAAAGTAAATCTGATGAAAAGAGATATGGCAAAATAGCCATATATGAAATAGGCCACGGTTGAAGTGGCGTAAAAATGAGATAAGCTATGAGTTATTTTGGAACGGATGGTATTCGTGGAAAATTTGGGCAAATGCCCATTACACCAGAGTTTGCTTTAAAGCTCGGGTTTGCCGCAGGGAAGGTATTAAAACGAAAAAGTCCAAAAAATAAACCGCTTGTTGTATTAGGAAAAGATACTCGTTTATCTGGCTATATTTTAGAGTCTGCTTTGCAGGCTGGATTAAACGCAGCTGGCGTATATGTTCATTTACTAGGCCCATTACCGACACCTGCGATTGCACATCTTACTCGTGCATTGCATGCTCATGCAGGTATTGTAATTTCTGCATCACATAATCCATATTATGATAATGGGATTAAATTCTTCTCAAGTGAAGGAAAAAAACTACCGGATTCATTACAAGAAGAAATTAATAAAGAATTAGAAAACGATTTATTCATTGAGGACACTGCAAATTTAGGTAAAAGTGTTCGTGTAAATGATGCAAATGGTCGCTATATCGAATTTTGTAAATCTACTTTCCCTTACCACTTCGATTTAAATAATTTAAAGATCGTGTTGGACTGTGCACATGGTGCAGCCTATAGTGTTGGCCCTTCAGTTTTTCGTGAACTAGGTGCTAAAGTTGTTGCTTTATACAACGAACCAGACGGTTTAAACATTAATGAGAACTGTGGTTCAACACATCCAGAACACTTACAAAAAGCGGTGGTTGAGCATGAAGCAGATTTAGGTATTGCCTTTGATGGTGATGCTGACCGCGTGGTGATGGTTGATAAGTTTGGTCACTTAATTGATGGTGACCATATCTTGTACATTTTAGCGACTCAGGCGAAAAATAAGCCAGTAGGGGTTGTTGGTACGGTCATGAGTAATATGGCGCTTGAAATTGCACTTGAAAAAGCAAATGTTGGCTTTGTTCGTGCAAAAGTTGGTGACCGTTATGTATTGCAAGCTTTAGAAGAAAATGGTTGGGTGATAGGTGGCGAGCCTTCCGGTCATATTTTAACTTTGGACAAGAGCACAACTGGTGATGCGATTATTGCAGCACTTCAAGTGTTAACTGTAATGGTTGAACAGAATAAAGCGCTCCATGAACTAGTTCAGGACTTTGAGTTATTTCCACAAGTGCTGGTAAATATACGTTTAGAACAAATGCTTGATCCGTATTCTATTCCTGCATTGATTACTGAATTTGATAAAGCAGAAGCACAGCTTAAAGGTCGTGGTCGTATCCTGATTCGTAAGTCAGGAACTGAGCCAGTCATTCGCGTCATGGTTGAAGGTGATGACGAACAAGAAGTGAATGCTTTGGCTGAACATTTAGCAAATGCAGTTCGTTCACAAGCACAAGTCGCATAAGGTGTATGGCATGAGTGATGTCATTAAAGATTTAAGCGAATTACGCTTAAGTTATGAACAAGGTGAATTGTACGAGACGCAAGTCGCGAGTAATCCACATGAGCAATTCTTAGGTTGGTTTAATCATGCTTTAGCTGCGAACTTGCACGAACCGTATGCAATGTCGTTAGCAACTGCGAGTGCTAGCGGTCGCCCGCATGTCAGAACTGTATTATTACGTGGTGCCACAGAAGCAGGGTATGATTTTTATACCAACTATGACAGCCAGAAAGGCGCAGATTTGGCAGAAAATCCATATGCTGAACTGTTATTTTATTGGCCGAGTTTAGAGCGTCAGGTACGTGTGGGTGGGCATGTTGTGAAGATTCCTGAACAGGAATCTACCGACTATTACCATAAGCGTCCACGTGATAGCCAGATTGCAGCTCATATTAGTACGCCGCAAAGTGGAAAAATCGAAAGCCGAGAGCTGTTACAGCAGCGCTTCCAAGACTTGCAACAACAAGTTCAAAGCAGTGAAATACTCGATAAGCCAGAGTTTTGGGGCGGATATCGTCTGCAACCGGATTATTATGAATTCTGGCAAGGGCGACCAAATCGTTTACATGACCGCTTGAGTTATGAAAAAATCGACGGTCAATGGACATTGCACCGACTGATGCCTTAAATGACAAAAATACAAATCAAACAAAGACCTTTATTGACACGCCCTGAACAGTTTCAGGGCGTGCCTCCGTTTATTGCCGAGATTTTGGCAAGACGTGGAGTGCAGTCTGAACAAGAACTAGAGCTAAAACTTAAGAATTTGCTTGCGCCAGAGCTCAAAGGATTGGATGCTGCTGTCGCATTAATGGACCAAGCCATTGATGAGCAGAAAAAAATTGTGATTGTGGGCGACTATGATGCCGATGGTGCAACCAGCACAGCTTTAATGATACTTGTGCTTCGCGACATGGGAGCACAAGTCGACTATTTGGTTCCAGATCGTTTTAAATATGGTTATGGCCTTACTCCAGCCATTGCTGAGCTTGCTCATCAAACTTATCAACCCGATCTATTAATTACGGTAGATAATGGAATTTCTAGCCATGCTGGTGTTGATGCAGCACATGCTCTAGGCATGCAAGTCATTATTACCGACCATCATCTAACGACCAAAGAGACCCCGCTTGCTGAGGCGGTGGTAAACCCAAACCAATTAGGCTGTGAGTTTCCAAGTAAAGCACTTGCTGGTGTTGGGGTTGCTTTTTATGTGCTTGCCAATCTGGCGAGTCTACGTAGTAGACAAGGCAAAAGTACCAGTAAAGTCACACAATATTTAGATTTAGTCGCTTTGGGAACCTATGCCGATGTGGCTGTTCTAGACTATAACAACCGTATATTAGTCGATGCGGGTGTAAAACGCATCCAGCAACATCATTGTCGAGTAGGAATCTTAGCCTTACTCGATATCGCAGGTCGAGAAGCTACTTCAATACGTGCTCAAGACTTAGGATTTGTTCTTGGTCCGCGTATTAATGCAGCAGGGCGTATGGAGAGCATGCGTATTGGGATCGAGTGTTTATTAGCAGAGACGATGGAAACGGCTTATCCCATTGCTCAGCAATTAAACCAGTTAAATATCGATCGCCGTCAAATTGAAGGAGAGATGAAGCAACAAGCTTTATCGGCCTTAGATACTTTGCAACTTTCACAGCAAGATATTCCTGCGGCGCTTGTTCTATTTGAAGAAAACTGGCATCAAGGCGTCATTGGTATAGTCGCGGGCCGTTTAAAAGAACAGTTCCATCGGCCTACAATTGTTTTTGCACCCGATGAAGATGGCATTCATATCAAAGGTTCTGCACGTTCAATTGACGGTGTGCACATTCGAGATACCATTGAGCAAGTTGCCGAACAACATCCTGAGTTGGTGAGCCATTTTGGTGGGCATGCTGCTGCAGCAGGTTTGACGATACGTAAAGAAAACTTTGAGGCTTTTAAAACAGTATTTAGTAACTGTGTGGCTTCAATGGATGAATCTATCTTTCAAGCGACATTATGGACTGATGGTGAGCTCCCTGTTTCTGCTTTGCAGTTAGATACCTTGAACTGGATTGAACAGTTAGGCCCGTGGGGACAAAAATTTCCACTGCCTCAATTTGAAGGATATTTTAAAGTTATCGATTTCCGTTGGCTCAAAGAGACACACTTAAAACTTAAATTGGCTTTAGATCAATATAGTTTCGATGCAATTGCTTTTAACGCAGCAGGCCGCTTCGAGTTTGATCCTATGCGTGACCATGTACATTTAGTCTATGAAATAGACCGTAATGTTTTTAATGGTAATGTGAGTTTACAGCTGCGAATTGTGCATTTAAAACAATAAAAAATCCGCTCAATTGAGCGGATTTTTTTAATCTAGGTAAGATTAGAAGCGGTATGCTGCACGAACACCATAAGTGTTGTCGTTATCACCGAAACCAATACGACCTTCAACACTTACTTGCTGATTCAAGAATTTTTTAGCATTAATGCCCCATTCGTCTTTATCAGTTAAGTCATTGTTGTAGTAGTCCACACCTAAACTTAAAGTTTTATCGATGTAGTAGTCGCCACGAACTTTATATTCGTCAAGGTCACCAAATGCGCCATAAGCTTCAAGATTTACGTCATGTTGACCAACTTGAGTTACGTATTTTGCACGAACGGTAGGATCTGCACCGTCTTTACCGTCTTTTTCGTCATAACCTTTAACACCTAAAGCAAGTAACAAACCAGGTGCTGGTAAGTAACCTACTTCAGCTGCATAAGTTGTAACTTTCTGGTCGTAGTTTGTGTTGTCGATCTCACGTTCATTTCTGCCTACATCACCGCTAAGGTAGAAGTCAGTATTAGGAACATAGTATTCAACACCTACGCCGTATTGAGTATCTTTAGTACCGCTGTTATCGCCATAGTTAACGTGTGCGTTAACGTTGCTTGCACGGTTTAAGAATGCTGCTTCAGCAAGCGGTGCATTACGTGTTTGAACAGGGTTGAAATAATATGTACCATCAACACCGAATTTGCTTACGCTGCTACCGTTATCTGGATCAAGATAAGTGTAAGAACCACCAACTTCAGCTTGGTAAGCGTTTGCTGCGCCACTTACTGCAAGCGCAGATAAAAGAGCTGATGCAATTGCTAGTTTTTTCATGGAATCTCTCCCCTCTAAAAACGATTTTATAAATGTTTTGTTACAACTTTTAGTCTAGAGCAAAATCATTTAGCGTCAATCTTGTACGAGTAACTGGACTGTAACCATGTGCTTTTTTTGTAAATTTAATTAAATTAAGTCATTGATTTAAATTGATAAATACATAATGTTTTATTTTATTAAAATTGAGGAGATTTTGTGTAGAAACTTAAAAATGCTGGAAAAGTACCCAATTTTGTATGGGGATGTTACGAATAAAGCTTAAAATCTTCTGAAAGAAATAAAAACTTTTTAAATTGAAAATATGAGTTAAAGATTAAAGCAGGTTCGAAGATAACCATAGCTATGATAAAATATTCGACTGTTTATCTGCTTTTATGGGAACACTCGCGTGGAAATTAATCCTTATCTAAACCAATTGAAAGACTTAACTGATCGTAGCCAAACACTACGGGGGTATCTTTGACTACGATCTGAAAAAAGAGCGTTTAGAAGAAGTTTTACGTGAGTTAGAAGACCCTGCGATCTGGAATGATCAAAACCGTGCTCAGGCAATGGCAAAAGAAAAGGGCGAACTAGAAAACGTTATTAATGTATTAGATGGGTTGTCTACACAGCTTGAAGATGCCAAAGCAATGCTCGATTTAGCTGTTGAAGCTGATGATGAAAGCTTGCTGGTAGATGTCCAATCTGAGCTTGGCGCTGCTGAAGAAGAATTAGCAAAACTTGAATTCCGCCGTATGTTTAGCAACCCAATGGACCCAAATCCTTGCTATGTCGAGATTCAAGCAGGTTCAGGCGGTACAGAAGCACAAGATTGGGCTTCAATGTTATTACGTATGTATATGCGCTGGATTGAGCGTCACGGTTTTAAAGCAGAACTTATGGAAGTATCTGATGGTGACGTAGCAGGGATTAAATCTGCAACGATTCGTGTTGAAGGTGAATATGCATATGGCTGGTTACGTACAGAATCAGGTGTACACCGTTTAGTGCGTAAGTCACCATTTGACAGTGGTAACCGCCGTCATACTTCATTCTCTGCGGTGTTTATTTCGCCGGAAGTTGATGACAATATCGAAATCGATATTAATCCTTCTGATGTTCGTACCGATACTTACCGTGCATCTGGTGCAGGTGGTCAGCACATTAACAAAACAGATTCAGCAGTTCGTTTGACGCACATTCCATCTGGTATTGTGGTTGCATGTCAAAACCAGCGTTCACAACATGCGAACCGTGATCATGCATGGAAACAGTTACGTGCAAAATTGTATGAACTAGAAATGCAAAAGCGTAATGAAGCGGCTCAAGCACTTGAAGACTCGAAGTCTGATATTGGTTGGGGTAGCCAAATTCGTTCTTATGTACTTGATGACTCTCGTATTAAGGACTTACGTACAGGTGTTGAAAACTCAAATACTGGTGCAGTTCTTGACGGTGACCTCGATCGTTTCATTGAAGCGAGTTTAAAGCAGGGGTTATAAGAGTTTTTCGAACTTTTAGTTCTTTAAAACTCTTAAATTTTTAGCGATTAAAACGGCAAAGCAGTTCAGTGATCGGAAGTTAATCGGAAAAATACGATATGAATATCGAAAAAAATGGATATGAATATCGAAAAAATGCGATATTATGTTTTCGAAATGCTGAACGAAGCTTTGTTCGTTTAAAAGACGTGTTGAGCCTATGGATATTGATGCAATTAGCAAGGCCCTAGCCAATCCTCTGCGTCGGCAGATTCTGCAATGGTTAAAAGAACCTGCGCATTATTTACCGGTAGAAGAGTGTGGTGGTAGTTTTGAAAAAGGGGTTTGCGCAGGTCATATTGAACGTTTGGGTAAAGTAGCTCAGTCTACAATGTCCAATCATTTGTCTGTATTACAGCAGGCCGGTCTCATTCAGGTCCAAAAATATGGGCAGTGGTCTTATTTTTCACGTAACGAAGCTTTGATTCAGCAATATATCGAACATTTAAAACAAACACTTTAAAACAAATAAAGTGTAAGTCGAGGCGATCATGGCTGAACTCAATACTCCCTTAACAGTTGGTGATTTTGAAATTAAAAATCGACTGGTAATGGCCCCATTAACACGTGCACGTAGTGGCGAAAGCCGTGTTCCAAACGACTTAATGGTGGAATATTATCAGCAACGTGCAAATGCTGGTCTCATTCTCACGGAAGCAACAGTGATTGGTTCAAAAACTGTGGGTTATGCAGATACTCCAGGACTATGGTCACAAGAGCAGGCACAAGCTTGGAATAAGATTATTGAAGCAGTTCATGCACAGGGTTCAAAAATTGTAGTTCAGCTTTGGCATGTGGGCCGTATTTCAGACCCTGAACTCTTAGATGGTGATATTCCAGTTGCACCAAGTGCGATTCAACCTGCGGGTGAAGTGAGTCTATTACGCCCTAAACGCCCATTTGTAAAACCGCGCGCACTTTCAATTGAAGAAATTCAAGAAGTTGTAGCTCAATATAAACATTCAGCAGAACTGGCTAAAGCCGCTGGTTTTGATGGTGTTGAGTTGCACGCTGCAAATGGTTATTTAATTGACCAGTTCCTTCAAAGTAATACCAACCAACGTGATGATGAGTATGGTGGTCCGGTTGAAAATCGTGCTCGCTTGTTATTAGAAGTGGTTGATGCCTTTATTGAAGTGTGGGGCGCTGGCCGAGTAGGTGTACACATTGCACCGCGTGGCGACTCTCATGATATGGGTGATGAAAATCCATTAGCGACATTCGGTTATGTGGTTGAACAATTGAGTCAACGTAATGTAGCTTTCATTTTCTCTCGCGAATACGAAGCTGCCGATAGTATTGGTCCGCAATTACGTGAAAAATTTAATGGTGTATGGATTGCCAATGAAAATCTGACACCAGAGTCGGCAAAACGTATTTTACGTGAAGGTCAGGCAGATGCAGTATCTTTTGGTAAGGCTTATATTGCGAACCCAGACCTTTTACAACGTTTAGAGCAAGGTCTACCATTAAATGAAATTCAACCAACGACTTTATATGCTAAAGGTGCTGAAGGTTATACAGACTATCCTGCTTTAGAAGCTTCATAAAAACATTTTATTATTAAGTTTTTCTTTTTACTGAACTTGCTCTTTTGTGAGTTCAGTCAATCACTTTTCTTGTATATGGTAGAGTTTAGGTATCGAAACTCTGCCATTTTTTTTATCTATGTTATATTTTCCGCAGTTTTTAAATTTTGACTATTTGAGGCAAACCGCTTGGCGACCCCATTTTGGTACAACACAGCACTCCATTTATTAAAACCGTTTTATCGCTGGCGAATAAAAAGACGTGCAGAAAGTCTGGAATTATATCATCAGGAATGTCTGGAAAGATTTGGGCCGTTTGAAGATCCGAAGAATGTAAAAGCCATCTGGTTTCATGCTGTTTCAGTCGGGGAAACCAATGCTGCACAGCCTTTAATCGAGCACTATCTCAAACTTGGGCAGCCGGTTTTAGTGACCAATACTACAAAAACAGGTCAGGCACGTGCCAAGTCACTTTTTTTAAAAGAACCCTATCTAGATTTATTCCAAGCAGTCTATTTGCCTGTAGACCAAAAACCGCTTTTAAAACAATTTTTCGAGTCATACCAACCGAGACTTTTAGCACTAGTTGAAACAGAGCTTTGGCCAAATTTAATCGATCAAGCCAAATTGCAGCATGTGCCTTGTTTGTTGCTTAATGCTCGCCTATCTGAAAAGTCAGCAAAAGGTTATAGTAAAGTCTCAAGTTTAACAGCCGGTATGTTAAAGCAAATCGACTGGGTATTAGCACAAGATAGTGCAACCCGTCAGCGTTATGTCGAGCTTGGTTTAGATGAGCATAAAAGTCAGGTCGTTGGAAATATTAAGTTTGATATTCATGCGCCTGAGGCTTTTATTAAGCAAGCTGCCCAATTGCATCAGCAGTGGTATTTGGAAAACCGTCAGGTTGTGACGATTGCCAGTACACATGCACCCGAAGAACAACAAATTTTGGAGGCACTTGCACCTCATTTAAATTCCAATCGTGAGTTGGTATGTATAGTTGTGCCTCGTCATCCTGAACGCTTCGATGAAGTATTTGAAATTTGTCAAAATTTAAATTTAGTTACGCATCGTAGAAGCATGGGGCAAAGTATTCATGCCAGCACACAGGTTTATTTGGCCGATAGCATGGGTGAGCTTTGGTTATGGTACGCCTTAAGTCAGGTGTGCTTTGTAGGTGGTTCTTTAAATGAGCCGGGTGGCGGACATAATATTTTAGAACCTATGGTTTTAAATGTACCTACAGTAGTGGGACCGCGTTACTTCAACTTCCAAACAATAGTTGATGAGTTTATTGATGAAAATGGGGTACTTATTGCTCAAGATGCACAGCAGGTCGTTGATATCTGGTTGGCTTGTCTGGCAGAACCTGAAGCTACTGAACAGCTAGTTACACAGGCGCATAAAGTATTGCAGCGTAATCAAGGTTCGCTACAAAAACATATTGGGGTGATTAACCGGTATTTGGCCGAAAAACCATGAATATTGTTTTACTAGAACCTGAAGATACTCAGTCAGAAATCTGGTCGATTCATTCAAAGCGCCAATTGCAACATTTACGTGAACATCTTGATATTACGGTTGGCCAAAATCTGAAAGTTGGTATTCGTAATGGCACGCGTTATGTCACAGAAATTGTTTCGATTGATGAGCAAGAAGTGTGTATACGCCCTATTCTTGAAGAAGCAGTACCGGTAAAACTTCCAGTTCATTTAATTGTGGCTTTACCAAGACCTAAAGTTTTGCGCCGTTTAATTATGGATAGTGTGACTTTAGGTGTTGAAAAGATAAGCCTAATTCATAGTTATCGCGTTGATAAAAGCTATTGGCAAACTCCTTTTTTACAGCAAATTGATCAATATGTTACGCTTGGACTTGAACAAGCAGGTGATACCATCGTTCCTGAAGTTCAGATCTATAAACGTTTTAAACCTTTTGTTGAAGACGTTTTGCCAACCCTAATTTCAGAAACATCTCCTGCCTATGTGGCTCACCCTTATGCCGAGCAGAGTATGCCAATTAATATTAGCCATGCTTGTAGTGTAGTGGTCGGGCCGGAAGGGGGATTTATTCCTTATGAAGTTGATTTACTCACAAAAAACGGTTGCCAAGCTGTGAGCTTAGGCAACCGTATTTTAAGAACAGAAACGTCTATTTCTTATATTTTAGGGCGTTTATTTAGCTGAGTTATCCACATTCAATGGCAAATGATTTGCAGCCATTTTTAATTCCTGAATTGGGTAAGGAATATTAATGCCATTTGCATTGAAGGCTTGTTTTACTTCGGCTTGAATAGTGCTTGTAGATGATGAAATATCTGTCTCAGTGGTATTAATCCACCAGCGTACCGTAAGGTTAACTGAGAAGTCGGCTAGAGCTGTTACGTTAACCGAGAAAGCAGGCTGACTCAGCACATTTCGGTCATTATTGAGAATATCTAAAATAATTTGTTTCGCTTTTTGCTCATCGTCGTCATAGCCAATACCGACTACAAACTCGCAGCGACGTTGTTGATAGGCTGTATTTACTGTTAAGGCACTTGTATAAACCGTTGCGTTTGGAATAACAATACGACGGCCATCTGGTGAGCGTAAGAAGGTTGCACGAATCTGAATATCTTCAACAGTCCCTTCAAGTGAATTCACTACAATCGAATCACCAATACGGAATGGCTCGCTCAATAAAATCAAAATACCTGAAAGCAGGTTTTGGAAAATATCTTTAAATGCAAAACCAATTGCGACCGAACCAATACCTAAGGCACTCATGAGTTGGCCCGGCGTGAACCCTGGGATCATGATGACAAGCGCAATTAAGAAACCAAAGAATAAAATTGTTGTACTGCCGACACGGTTTAAAACAAGTACCAGATTTTGGCGAGTATAAGAGCGATTTTCTAAAGTCTTACGAACAAAGAACTTAAATAATTTGGTCAGTAGCCAAAAAATAATAAAAACGGTAATCGCAATGCAGATATAAGGTACACGTTCCCAGAAACTATCTACAATTTTGTCGATAGTGGTATATGCATCATGATATTTCTCGGTATGTGCTAAAACCGTTTGAGTGGTTTTAGTACCCGCTTCTTGCAACAGTTCGCCTGTATTTTTTGCAACATCCGTTAAGGATTTTTGTTCATCAGCCACGACAAGTCTCGATTGAATAAATTCATGAAAGCTGTTTTTCAGCTTCCATCATAGTAGGAGATAAAATGTGCGCCTACTATAATGAGTTCAACTAAATAATAAAGTGTTTTTTAATTAAAAGTATTGCGTTCCTTTTTGTAAAATTTGTGTTGGGGTTTGAATAGTATCGGTACTAGAGAAGTAGTAAAAAAAGCCTGCGGTAGAAATAAGGCTAATCAAAATAGCGAATAAAATAAACCAAGCCATCAGTTTTTCTATAAAGGTTGAAGGTCGAGCTGGACCATATTGATTTGGACCTGCTGTACCGGAAGCAAGCAATAAATAGATCATGAAAAAGAACTGTACGACTGGAATAAATAACAGCAGCCCCATCCAACCACTTTTATTTAAATCGTGCAAACGTCTAACAACCAGAACAATATTTAAATAAATCAAAAATAGCCAAAAAGCCCAGACCACTAAAGCACTTACGCCAGAAAGAGAACTGTAAAACTCAAAATTAAATAGATTACTTGAAAGCTGAAAACTTCCAAGAAATGAAGCCAAAATGAAATAACCTATGAGGGTGACTAAATAAATTAGGCCATAGCCACCCAAATAACTCATGCGGTTAAAGCGACCATGAATTGAAAAAGGGCTGTCTTTAAATGGAAGTTGTGGTGGACGTGAAGAGGGCGTTTCGGCAAACATATTATTTTATTCCTGTATTGCATATGAGAGACAAAATAATCTTTGTTGATGATCAAAACCATCAAATCTTTAAAAAATTATAAAAGTAAAAGCTATAGACAAATGTTTTAAATCAACTTAATTTTATAAAAATGTTCACAATTTCGTATGTTTGAGTAAGTGGTTAATATGTGACCAAAGTCGGATTGTCTAGGCTTTGAAACAGTCACCATACTGAAAAGGCATACAAATAAGATCCAGTAAAATAATAGCCACAGTCTCGAGATGGGATGCACAAGATCAAGGAAGTTGCGTATGAATGAGATCTATCCGGTACCAGAGGAATTTAAAAAAACAGCTCGTACTGTTGAAGCAGACTACTTTAAACGTTATCAACACTCTATCGAGAACCCAGATGAATTCTGGGCAGAGCAAGCTAAAATTGTCGATTGGATAAAGCCATTTACCCAAGTTAAAAATACCAGTTTTGACAAAGACAATTTCAAAATTGAATGGTTTGCCGATGGCGAGTTGAACGTATCAGCAAACTGTTTAGACAGGCATCTTAAAGAACATCCACATAAACCTGCCATTATTTGGGAAGGTGACCATCCTTCTCGTCATAAAATCGTTTCTTATAAAGAATTACACGATGAAGTCTGCCGCTTTGCCAACGTTTTAAAGAAATATGGCATTGGTAAAGGTGACCGCGTTGTACTGTATATGCCAATGGTGACTGAAGCTGCAATTGCCATGTTAGCCTGTGCCCGTATTGGTGCTGTTCACTGCGTGGTATTTGGTGGGTTCTCGCCAGACTCGTTGGCAAGTCGTATTGAAGATAGCCAAGCTAAACTGGTGATTACTGCAGACTCAAGCCTACGTGCTGGAAAACTATTACCCCTCAAAGAAAATGTCGATTTGGCTTTAGCATTACCGGGTACCGAGTGTGTTGAAAATGTGATTGTGGTTTACCGCAATGCAAACCCGATTGAAATGAAGCAGGGTCGTGATTTGTGGTATCACCTCATTATTATGGAGGTAGATGCAAACTGTCCTCCAGAACCAATGAAGGCAGAAGACCCTTTATTTATTCTTTATACTTCGGGATCGACAGGAAAACCGAAAGGGGTGTTGCATACCACGGGTGGTTACTTAGTCTATGTAACCAGTACCTTTAAAGAAGTCTTCGATTTAAAACAAGATGATGTGTATTGGTGTACAGCCGATATTGGTTGGATTACAGGGCATAGTTATCTGATTTATGGTCCACTGGCAAATGGTACGACGACCTTAATGTTCGAAGGTGTACCTCAGTATCCAACATGGGCACGTCTTGGTCATGTGGTCGATAAACATAAAGTCTCTATTTTATATACAGCGCCAACCGCGATTCGTGCCATGATGCGAGAAGGTGATTCGTTTGTACGTGAAAGTAATCGTAGCAGTTTGCGTTTACTTGGTTCGGTTGGTGAGCCAATTAACCCAGAAGCTTGGAACTGGTACTACAACGTTGTTGGCGAAGGCCGTTGCCCAATTGTTGATACATGGTGGCAAACTGAAACAGGTGGTATTTTAATTGCCCCATTACCGGGTGCAACAGCATTAAAACCGGGTTCGGCAACACGTCCGTTATTTGGTATTCAACCCGCCATTGTAGATGGTGAAGGTAATGAGTTAGAAGGTGCGGCTGAAGGTAACCTTGTAATTAAAGATTCATGGCCGGGGCAGATGCGTACCATTTGGGGTGATCCTGATCGCTTTATTGAGGCGTATTTCTCTACCTTTAAAAATACTTATTTTACAGGTGATGGTGCTCGCCGTGATCAAGATGGTTATTACTGGATTACAGGTCGAGTTGACGATGTCTTAAACGTTTCAGGCCATCGTTTAGGTACGGCTGAAATTGAAAGTGCTCTTGTTTCGCATGAATCAGTAGCAGAAGCAGCCGTAGTAGGTATGCCTCATGATATTAAAGGACAGGGCATTTGTACTTTTGTGACCTTACAGGCGGGTGTGCCAGAGTCGGAAGAACTGCGTAAAGAGTTAATCAACTGGGTGCGTAAAGTACTTGGACCAGTAGCTTCGCCAGATGCACTGCATTGGGCACCTGCATTACCGAAAACCCGTTCGGGTAAAATTATGCGCCGTATTTTAAGAAAGATCGCGGCAAACGAGCTTGATAGTTTAGGCGATACTTCAACTTTGGCTGAACCTGCTGTGGTAGATCAGTTAATTGCAACGGTTTATCCCGATAAGCAAAACTAATTTTAAAAAGCCCCATTTGGGGCTTTTTTATTGAGATTCATTAAGAGTTTGCTAAAAAGTCAGCAGTATTTTGTACATTTGCAAATGTACTCAGCGCAGTTAAAAAAGCTGTTTGTACGTCTTCAGCTTTTGTAGTCTTTCCAGCATAGCTTAAATCACGAGTTGCCGTTGCATCTGCAATTAAGATGGGTTGATAGCCAAGTTCTTTGGCTGCACGTGTCCCTGAATCAATACACATATGCGTCATCATGCCTGTAATCACGAGTTGTTCAATTTGATGTGCTTTTAAAAGTTCTTCTAAATTGGTTTCTAAGAAACTATTTGGATAATGCTTTGTCACGATTAATGAATCACTGCCAGCACTAAGTTCAGGATGAAGTAAAACCCCATCTGTATTTTCTTGAAAGAAGCTGGCTTGTGGCGGGTTAATATGTTGCACATAAATAATCGGTAAATTTTTCTCGTTAAAATATTGTTCAAGCTGCTTTATTTTATCGAGCGCTTGATCTGGTCCAACCAATTCCATTTTGCCATTTTTAAAATAATCATTTTGAACATCGATAACTAATAGTGCTTGTTTCATGAGAACACTCTTGTTTGTATAAGATAAAACAAGGTTATTCTCTACTGGCAAAATCGGCTATAGTCCTATGAAAGCATTAACGCCAGTTTTCTTTCGCCATGAAAAATGAATATTGAATTAGACCCGATTGATCTAAAAATTCTTGCATTACTCAAGCAAGATTCCCGCTTAACCAATAAAGAAATCGGGCAGCGAGTTCACCGGACGGGGCAGGCGGTGGGTACTCGAATTGCTCAATTAATGGATGCAGGGGTTATCAAAAATTACACCATTGCCGTTCAATATTCGTATAAACAATTTATTCATTTGCATCTAAATGAACAACGTGCTTTTGAAGAAATTGAAAATTTAGTGAAGCAATATGAGCAAATAGATGAATGTTTCAAAGTCATGGGCAATGCTTGCTACATGATAGTCAGTCATTTTGAGCCCACAGCATTAAATGAATTTATTGAGGTACTTTCGAAATGGTGTCGCTATTCAGTTGAAACAGTGATTCGAGAAGTTGAGAAACCTTAAAAAATAAAAGCTCCAAGCCGAGTCTTGGAGCCAATAAATCTTTATTTTAGTTTGTTGTTTTTATTATCTTGCGCTGTTTTTAACTGGAGTTTTTTAGGCTGATTTCGCTTGGATTTCTACCTCCTTTTCCTGTTGAAGTTCTAACTCACGAACGAGCGGCAGAACTTTTTCTCCGAAATATTCCACCTCTTCAATAAAGTGTAAGAATCCTGAAAGAACCAAATCGACACCTACATTTTTAAGCGCCACAATACGCTCTGCAATTTGCTGAGGTGTACCAATCAAATTGGTTTTGAAACCGTCGTTATATTGCACTAAATCTTCAAAAGTTGATTTTGCCCAGTTACCTTGTTGCTCTGGAGATGCTGCACCTGCTTCACGAGTTGCATCGCCAAATGCATTTACCGCTTCAGTGTTGGCCTTATCAATAATTTCTTGAAGTACCGCTTTTGCTTCTTCTTCAGTATCTCTAGCAATAATGAAAGCGTTCACACCAATTTTGACGTGATGGTTATTGGCTTTTGCTTTGGTACGAATGTCTTCTACTTGTTTTTGAATTTCTTCTACCGTATTGCCATTAGTGAAATACCAGTCAGAGACACGAGAAGCCATGTCACGTGCAGCCCGTGAACTACCTCCTTGAAACACTTCAATATGAGGCTTTTGCAGAGGTTTTGGTTTAAGTGTGTAGTTTTGGAACTGGTAGTATTTACCATCGAAACTATAGTTATCGGTGGTCCAGATTCCTTTTAGTGTACGAATAAACTCTTCAGAGCGGACATAGCGCTCGTCATGCTCTGGCCATTCCTCACCAATCGCATCAAACTCGCCTCTGAACCAGCCACTCACCACATTAATCGCAATACGGCCTTCAGTTAGATAATCAATTGTCGCGAGCTGTTTAGCTGCAAGTGCCGGTTTCCAAGGGCCGGGCAGAATAGCAGCAATCACCTTAAGCTTTTCAGTTTTTGCCAGTAATGCATGACTGAAACTCACGGATTCATGCTGGTTTTCTGCCCCATAGCCCGCCGTAAAACGAATTTGAGTGAGCGCATATTCAAAACCATTGTTTTCGGCTGCCTGAGCAAGTCGAACATTGTAGTCATAACTCCAGTCTGTACGCTGTTCGATGTTGCTCACAACAAGGCCACCGCTTACATTCGGTACCCAATAAGCAAATTTAATCGGTTGTTGTAATTGCGTCATGGTGCGCTCTCCCATTCGTTATTTTTATTTAGCGATATTGCGCTTAGGCAACATGCGTTAATGATTTGCCAGACTTATGATGCAAACGAGACTCTGCTGCATCAAGATTTGGTACAGCTGCTGAAGGTAATACTTCTTCTTGCTCAATTTGCTTGTTAATACCAAGTTCTTGATTTGCTTGCTGAGTCTTAGATTTGATTACCTCTGCACGTTTACCTTTTGCTGGTGCCCATTCTAAAATTGGTAATGCACGAGCCACTGCTAGCGTAATACGGTCAGATAGTTGCTCGCTTTTTACCGTATATTCAGGGGTAAAATCGCGATCTGTTGCATATACGCCAATTGGTAAAGTTTGTGCTTGGAAGAAGCTAAATAATGGACGAAGCTGATGTTCGAGTACTAAAGCATGGCGATCACTACCACCTGATGCTGCTAAAAGTACAGGCACGTCAACCAACGCAGTTTGTTCAACAAAATCGAAGAAGTGCTTGAAAAGACCTGTAAAAGAAGCACGGTAAACAGGAGTACCTACAATTAACGCATCTGCCGCTTCAACTGCTGCAAGATCATCTTGTACACGCTGCGGAAGTTGATTGCGATAAAATGCACCACCAAGTAATGGCCCAATTTCGCTTAATTTAATAAAATGAACTTTAACATCGATTGCTTCTGATAATTCATCAAGAATGGCTTGAACCAGACTTTCGGTTTTAGATGGGGTATTTAAGCCACCAGAAACGGCAACAATATTTAAAGGTTTTGGTGATGTGATACCAGTCATAATTTGGTCCTAAGCCTAAAAAAGAACATTGGACTTATTAATCAACATCAACGATAAACTGTAAAATAACGAAATTGGTCAACCTTATCAATTTTAAATATAAAAGATTAATCATGGATTTTTATAGTTTGGTTTTCTATTAAGCTGCTGTTTTTATTTTATATAATTATAGATGATATATTTTTTATAATAAAAAAGAAGCTTATATAAAAAACAGATTAATTTTTATTAAAAGTTAAAAAACATCTCAAAATTTTGACTAAGTTATGCATTTATCAATATTTTGCATAAAAATGGATACGATGAACGTATCTTTCATCTAAATAGTAGGGTTACAATAGGCCATACTTATGCTCAAGATTACTTTAATCGCTTATGAATATTTTAATCGTTGATGATCATCCTTTGTTTCGTCATGCTTTAATTCAAGCAGTACGTTATAGCCTGCCACAGGCACAAATTCATGAAACAGCTTCGGTTGATGAGTTTTATGAGCGTTTGGAAAATGGGGCAGAACCTGACCTAGTGTTACTCGATTTAAATTTACCGGGTGCTTCAGGTTTCTCTGCTCTGGTTTATGTAAGAGCTCAGTATCCTGCTATTCCAATTATTGTAGTTTCTGCGCATGAAGAAACTTCAATTATTCAGCGTGCAATTGCGCATGGCGCGATGGGTTATATTCCTAAATCGGCTCATCCAAGTCATATTGGTGAAGCGATTCGTCAAGTTTTAGATGGCGAAATTTGGTTGCCCCCTAACCTTCCATCAAATCTTAATCTTGATCCAAGAGCGGCAGATGAAACTGCTTTAGCGGAACGTATTCAGTCTTTAACGCCTCAGCAGTTCCGTGTTTTAATGATGGTTGCTGAAGGTTTGCTAAATAAACAGATTGCCTATGAACTCGATGTTTCAGAAGCAACCATTAAAGCGCATGTAACCGCTATTTTTAGAAAATTAGGTGTACAAAATCGTACCCAAGCTGTACTGGCAATTAGCGCATTAAATATTGAAGATAAGAAAATTTAAAAATAAAAAAAGACCTCAATTGAGGTCTTTTTTTATGTTCCACTTAGGCAAGGCAATCTTGCTTAGGTGTGAGGCTGTCGCAGTACAGTGGGTTAAGCGCACATTGCAAATCATCGATCTGTTCTTGGGTCACATAGCCTTTACTTTTTAAATATTCAGCTACACGGTCATCACGCAAGCTTAAGAAAGCTGCATCATAAACACCTAAATCAACAAACAGAGCAGCTGTTTCCAGACTGTTGAATCGATCAAGGAAAATGTCATTGCCATACATTAAGAAGATATGGTCGAGTTTTGCTTTTTCATCAACATGCAGACGTTCAGCAAGTTGATGAGGAGGTGTTTTAATAAACAGTAAGTCAGAAAGCTCATCAAACTGAGTCATATCTAACTGGTTTTCGCCAAGTTTGACATGACCTAGCCAAGCTTTGAAAACTAAAACAGCGCCACCACGTAGAAGCATACTCCAGATTTGATGACGTGTGTCATGGTCAAGATTTTCACTTTCAGCACTAAGAACTTTTAGAAAATTCTCTTCCTGTTGAGCTAACTTATCAAATAAACCTAAACCTTGAGGATGATAAGCAGCAGGTGCAAATACATCAAAATTTAGATCATGAAATACATTAAGCGCGAGTGGTACAGCACACTGATAAATTGTATTAAGTGCTTTGATATGCGATTCGCTAAGCTTGCTATGAGGAAAAATACTTTGCCAATCTAATTCTGGAAGTAAGGCATTAGCACTATATTGACGATAAAACTGTTGAGATGAAAGTTGCCCTTGCGGGTTGTTATCAGAAATATTCATGGCAGTTGTCCTTTGCTTTAATTCAAGAGCTGGCTATAGGCAGAAGTAAGTTCAAATATAAAATACGTTTGGAATATTTATGTGCCATGAAGAATGCAAGTAGAATACGACTAAAGTCTTATATGGTGTTTTTAAGTAAATAATATTTTTAAAAAACATTGGCTTATCAAATTGTAACTAGGTGTACACGTGTTCACTTACAAAAAAGGTGAGCTTTGCCATAGGAAAGTAAGCATTGGAAACTTTGGTCAATCATTCATGGCCTAAAAGAAGACTTTTTGAGCAGTTCTGCCTATTTGCTTAAATTAACCACATAATTTTTGCCAAAAAATATCTCCCAAACCTCTAGAAAGCTTGAGAGATGAAAATAATTAGTCAGCTGTGTTGGCAATTTTAAGTCCAGATAACCAAGCTCTTAATGAGGCAGGTTTAAGTGGTTTCTTCAGTAAAACGATATTTAATTCTTTTAATTGCTGTGGTAACTCAGGATGAGAGTCAGCAGTAATTAAAGCAACTGGAACATCGTGTTGACGATTTTGATTAATAAAATCAACACCAAGTTGATTGTTATTTAAGTGTTGGTCGATGAGCCAAACCTGAATATTCTCTTTTTGAATAATGTCTAAAGCCTGTTCAGGTTCAGTAGCTTTGAATACCTGATAACCCCATCGCCCTAATAAACTACTCATACCCTCTAAAATCGTTTCGTCATTATCTAAGCACAAAATACGGTACGCTTTGGTTTTTAAAGGCACAGCTTGTACAGCTGGTGTTGTAACTTTTGGTGGCTCGACAATAGGTACCTCAATCATAAAGCATGAGCCTTTGCCCAACTCTGAGTAAACGTGAACTGGGTAATTGAGCAAGCCAGTCATACGTTGTACGATCGCAAGCCCTAGTCCTAAGCCTTGTTCACCCCAAGGTGATAAATGCCCACAACGTTCAAATTCTTGGAACAGCTTAACTCGTTGTTCTTCGGCAATACCAGGGCCAGTATCCCAAACGCCAATTCGAATATGATTCGGCTGCTGTGCAGAACGGAGCACACCTACGACTACTCGGCCTTTGGCGGTGTAGCGTAAGGCATTGCTGACAAAGTTTTGAATAATACGACGAATCCACTGTGGGTCGGTATCAATCCAGAACGATACATCATGAACTTTTAGGGAAATGTTTCGCTGTGCAGCGATCGATTTAAACTGCAACTCAAGGTCACTAAGTAAATCATGCAAAGGATAAGGCTGTCTTTTTGGCTGGATACTGCCACCTTCTAAACGAGCAATATCGAGCAGGGCAGACAGCATACTCTCGGCACCATAGAGTGCTCGGTCAAGTTGTTGTAAGGTTTGGCGGTCTTCTTCTGTCGAAATACTTTGCTCAAGAACAGTACTAAACAGACGAGCAGCGTGCATGGGTTGTAAAAGATCGTGGCTTGCCGCGGCAATAAATCGACTCTTGGACATATTGGCCATATCGGCTTGCTCACGTGCAAGCTGTTGCTCAGATAAAGCATCAGCAAGCTGTTGAGTTCGGTCTTTTACGCGAGCTTCAAGTACGGCTTCGTTCGCACGGAAAGCGGTAATATCAGCAAATGTGGTGACAAAGCCACCGCCTGAAATTGGGTTGCCTCGCATTTGAATTACGCGGCCGTCTTTACGGATACGTTCAAACTCATGAGCGCTGCCGACTTTCATCCAGTGAAGACGTTTGCGCACATGTTCTTCGACTGAACCGGGACCACATTCGCCACGTTCAGCGTTATAACGAATTAGGTCGGCAATAGGACAGCCTACATAAACAAGGTCTTTTGGATAGCCAAATAGTTTTAAATATTGATTGTTCCACGCGACCAAACACATATTTTTATCAACTACACTCACCCCTTGGGTCATGTGGTCAATCATGGTCATGAGCAGATTTTGATTAAAGCGTTGCCATTGTGAGGCTTGGTCTAAAATATTAGCGACTTGGCCTAAAGCGAGGCCGTTATTGATCATTGCTGTGGTTAGCAAGGTACGTGCAGAAGCTGCACCGATAATACCTGCTAGATATTGCTCGGTAAAACGCCACCACATGCCATTGGCAATCGTATTTGGATTGAGTGTGAGATGGTTTTGCTCACAAAAGTTCTCGAATGCTTGTGTGGTTGGCTGCTCACCTGTAATTCTTTTGGCTAAGGCAAATAGATCACCTACTTTTAAGCGAGCTGCGTCATGTGGAAGGTAAGTTAAATCGGTAGAGGTATGCGGTGAAGGTAAAGGCTTTGTTTCATAATAAAAAAAGCTTTCTGCCTGAATTTGTTCTGCCACACTTGGACGATAAATTTTTGAAATCCAGATGTATAACAGAATATTTAAACCGAGCGACCAAATCACGCCATGAGTTAAAGGAGCAAATGACTCAAAACCAAAAAGTGACTCTGGACGTAAAGCATTTATGCCAAATGGGCCGAAGAGCAAAATACTTTGTGCAGTTTCCTGATAGGCTTCTGGTAAGCTACGTAATATGGTTGGAAAGAGTAAGGTGTAACTCCACATTAAAAATCCAACGATGAGTCCAGCGTAGACACCTTGACGACTTCCACCTCGCCAATACAACCCACCAATCAGTGCAGGTGCAAACTGCGCTACAGCACTAAACGCCAATAAACCAAAAACTGAAAGCTGGTTAATATCATTAAAGAAATGGAAGAATAAAAAGCCAAGTAGCATCACTGCGACAATACTAATACGACGGCTGAACTTTAGAACTTTAGGTAAATGTTTGTCGTGACGCGACAGCAATTTAAAACGCCATAAGGCAGGCATAATCAAATCGTTACTGAGCATGATAGACAATGCAACTGATGACACCAATAACATACCTGTCGAGGCTGAAAAGCCGCCCAAAAAGGCCAATAAAGCGAGCCACTCTTGGTTATAACTTAAAGGTAAGGACAGCACAGCAACATCGGGTACGGTCAGGAATTTTGGTGCAGCATGCAAAGCCCAACTTGCGATTGGAATAATCGCAAGAATAGTCAAAATGAGATAAACCGCGAACCACTTACGAGCACCACGAATATGCTTTTCATCGCGTAGTTCAACCACTGCCACGTGGAACTGACGTGGTAAACAAATAATCGCTAAGCCTGCCAGCAAAGTTTGAATCCAGAAAGTTTCAGGGACACCAAAGAGCTGTACTTCCTGAAAAGTCTGATTCACATCAGAGGTCATTTGGCTCAGGTTAGCTGGTGATTCAAAAATAAAAAATAAAGCCACACACAATAAGGCAAATAACTTCACGAACGACTCAAATGCAACAGCAAGCATAAGGCCGCCATGTTGTTCGGTGTTTGCAATTTGCCGTGTACCAAAAATCATGGCCAAAATTGCGAGTACACTGGTGAGCAATAACACGCTATTGGTAGTGGTATGAATGTGCGAGTTTTGCTCCATAATGACAGAAGTACTTAAAGCAATAGCACGTAGCTGTAATGCGAGGTAAGGAATAATCGCGATAACGGCAAGAATAGTTACTAACGAGGCGAGTACACCACTTTTACCATAGCGTGCTGCGACAAAGTCAGCGATCGAGGAAATCGCATGGTGCTGACGAACTCGGCCTAAACGTCGCCAGATGTCATAACCAAACCAGACAAATAAAAGTGGCCCTAAATAAATAGGCAAGAAGATGACGCCTTCACGTACGGCAGCGCCAGTTGCGCCATAAAATGTCCATGAAGAGCAGTAAACACCTAAAGTTAAACTAAATAAAAACATGCGGCCACGTGTGCCGAGACGACTGGCATGCTTCTCACCAAAAAAAGCACAGACAAATAAAAGCGCAATATAAAGAGTGAGAACCCCAATAATCAGCCAGCTGTTCATATGACCTACATAAGTGAAACCTTATGCCTATCATAACCCAAGCCGAAACAAAGCTATAAATTGATTAAATTTTAACGACCAAAGTCTAAGTTACGACGGAGCCTGAATCTTGCTAACTTTAATAATGAAAAAAATACATTAAAAAAAAGTGACCAAGGTTGGGCACTATGTAAGGAGTTTGGTCATGGATCAAAGCCAAGTAGAACAGATTCTACGCAATCCAAAGTTTCAAAAAATGGTCAAGAAAAAAAGTGCATTAAGCTGGACGCTCACAATCATCATGTTAGTACTATATGTGGGCTTTATGCTACTTGTGGGCTACAACAAAGAATTTTTGATGAGTTCCTTTAGTGGTGGTGTAACGACATGGGGTATCCCGCTTGGTTTAGGAATTATTGTTTTATCTTTCCTACTCTGTGGTGTCTATTCCTATATCGCAAATAATACCCTTGACCAATTGAGTGAAGAAGCGTTGAAGGAAGTTGAAGCCATCACGCACGAGAAAGGACTACACTAATATGAAATGGAATTCATTAAAAGCGAAAGCCCTAATGGGTGCAGCATCGCTATATTCAACTGTTGCTATGGCTGGCCCAGATTTAGGTGAAGCTGAGCAGCAAGCGACCAACTGGCATGCCATCATCATGTTTGTCATCTTTGTTGGTTTTACATTGTTCATTACTAAATGGGCGGCAAAACAAACTCAATCAGCACAAGACTTCTATACTGCGGGTGGGGGAATTAGTGGTTTCCAAAATGGTTTGGCGATCGCAGGTGACTTTATGTCAGCGGCGTCATTCCTTGGTATTTCCGCAATGGTGTTTAGCTCTGGTTTTGATGGCTTGCTTTATTCACTCGGATTTATGGTCGGTTGGCCAATCGTTTTATTCTTGGTGGCAGAGCGCTTACGTAACCTCGGTAAATATAACCTTTCCGATGTCGTGTCATTCCGCCTTGAAGAAAAACCAGTTCGTACTTTAGCTGCTTTTAGCTCACTTGTTGTTGTCGCATTTTACTTAATTGCGCAAATGGTAGGTGCAGGTCAGCTCATCAAATTGCTATTTGGTTTGAACTACAACATTGCGGTTGTCATCGTTGGTCTCTTAATGATGGCATATGTAATTTTTGGTGGCATGTTAGCAACCACGTGGGTACAAATCATTAAAGCAGTGATGTTACTGAGCGGTGCGACCTTCATGGCATTTATGGTTATGAAAGCAGTTGGATTTAGTTTCAGCAACATGTTTACCCAATCAATTGAAGTATTTAGTAAAGTTCATAGCATCAGCTTTGAAGACGCTTCTAAAATTATGGGTCCGGGTAAACTTGCAGCAAACCCAATTGATGCCTTATCTCTTGGTTTAGCACTCATGTTTGGTACAGCAGGTCTTCCACATATTCTTATGCGTTTCTTCACCGTGAAAGATGCAAAAGAAGCGCGTAAGTCGGTTGTAGTTGCAACAGGTTTCATTGGTTACTTCTATCTTTTAACTTTCATTATTGGTTTTGGTGCGATCCTGTTCGTATCAAACAACCCACAGTTCCTTGATGTTGCAAAAATGGCTATGACAGGCAAGCTTGAGCTTGTTGGTGGTAACAACATGGCAGCCGTGCATTTAAGTGACGCTTTAGGCGGTGACTTATTCATGGGCTTCATTTCAGCGGTAGCGTTTGCAACGATTCTTGCTGTTGTTGCTGGTTTAACACTTTCAGGTGCATCTGCAATTTCGCATGACTTATACGCTAACGTATTTAAGAAAGGTCAAACGACTCCAGCTTCTGAACTCCGTATGTCAAAAATTGCAACACTTGGTTTAGCAATCTTTGCCATGATTTTGGGTATCTTGTTTGAAAAGCAAAACGTAGCGTTCATGGTGGGCTTAGCGTTCTCTGTAGCGTGTTGTGCAAACTTCCCAGTACTTGTTCTTTCAATGTTCTGGAAAGGTTTAACTACTCGTGGAGCAGTTATCGGTGGAGTGGTTGGTTTGGTAACCGCAGTTGTACTGATCATCTTATCTAAAGCAGTTTGGGTAGATACGTTAAAAATCTCTGATACACCAATCAACCCATTCAACGGTCCTGCGTTATTTGCTATGCCATTGTCATTCCTTTGCTGCTGGCTCTTCTCCGTGACTGATAACTCAGCACGTGCGAAAAAAGAACGCGCTGCTTTCGATGCACAATATGTACGTTCAATGACAGGTATTGGTGCTTCTGGTGCATCAGATCACTAAAATCAAAACGTATTAAATATTTCATAAAAAGCCCTGCGGGGCTTTTTTTGTTTCTCCCATATAGTTATTAATAAGAAGCTCCTTAATAAAGAACAACTTGTTTATCCTATTTTTTGTACAGTATGATTTTCTATAATTCAAAACATAACGAAAAAACGGAAAATAATTAAATGCGATCTATCATCGAGTTCTGGGCAAGCTTTCGATTGCTGCCTTCGGCATGGTTGCTGTTTGTGCAATTCATTTTACTTATTTTGGCCATGCTGACTTTTGATAATGAGGCATATAGAACCTTCACTTGGGCGTTGGGAGTTCTTGCTTTACTTATTATTGCTAAGGTTATTCGTCAAACCCCGATGTTTACATTTTTAGGTCTCACATTTGTAAGTGGAGCAATTCTATCTTCAGCATTTATTTTATTAGGCTATGGCAATTTAACGATCCAAATTTTTGCCCATACTTGTGAAGCTTTAGCTTATTTTTCGGCAGCTTATGGTTTATTTCGTTATATGTTTGCCGACCGATATTTAACACGAGATGAACTCTTTGCAGCCGCAGCTGTTTTTACCTTAATTGCTTGGGGTTTTGCGTTTTTATACAACATTTGTCAGCTATTAATTCCCAATAGCTTTCAAAATCCAAACCATGTCCATCACATACAAACCTGGCTAGATTTATTGTTTTTAAGCTTTAGTTTGCAGTCAGCAACAGGACTGTCCGACCTAATGCCTCTTAGTCCACCAGCACGTGTTTTAGCAATGCTACAAATGTTTTGTGGGGTGATGTATCTAGCACTTATCGTTACGCGTTTAATTGCATTACAGTACATCTCACATGCACCCAAAAAGAATTCTGATAAATAAAGAAGGAGGTGTTTTAATTTATTTACACCTTTGTAACTGCAATATTTTTTAAGTTTATTTAAAGTATTATCAGCTTTCTCTATTGAAAGATATAGCTTTATTCATTTCTGAATGTCTTTATTGGCTTTATGCCTGTCATTTTCATTAAAAATAACATGGAGGATTTATGCCTTCCAAACAAACGAGTTGGTTCGCAAATGTTAATCCCAATGTCTTTTTGGGTACGGTCATCATTATTGCTTTGTTCTTGGCAGTAGTTGTGATTGCTCCGAGTTCTTTCGAACTTCTAACGCAGCATTTAAAACAGTGGATCACTGATTCATTTAGCTGGTTTTATGTTTTATCGGTTGCTTTCTTTCTTATTCTGCTCATTTATATTGCCTGTTCTTCGATTGGACGAATTAAATTAGGGCCTGACCATAGCCAGCCTGAATATGGTAACGGTTCATGGTTTGCCATGCTGTTTACTGCGGGTATGGGTATTGGCTTAATGTTTTTCGGTGTTGCTGAACCTGTCATGCATTATGTCAATCCACCAAGTGGAGATGCACAGACCATTGATGCAGCACAGCAAGCCTTACGTGTGACTTTTTTCCACTGGGGCTTACATGCGTGGGCAATTTATGCAGTGGTCGGTTTAGCATTAGCATATTTTGCTTATCGTCATAATTTACCCCTAAAGACCCGTTCTGCTCTTTATCCACTCATTGGTAAAAAGATTTATGGGCCTTGGGGTGACAGCATTGATATCTTTGCGACCATTGGTACTGTATTTGGTGTAGCGACTTCTCTGGGTTTTGGTGTTACTCAAATTAACTCTGGTTTACATTATTTACTCGGTATAGAGCAAAGCACTCATATTCAAGTTTTGCTCATTATTTTTGTGAGTATTTTAGCTTCATTATCTGTGTTCTTAGGACTTGATAAAGGGGTCAAACGTTTATCAGAGCTAAATTTAGTTTTAGCCTTAATCTTATTAGTATTTGTTTTTATCGCTGGGCCTAGTATTTATTTACTGCAAACTACTATTCAAAACACGGGTCAGTATATTTCTAACCTATTTACCATGACATTCAATTTATATGCTTATCAGCCAAATGGATGGATTGGGGGATGGACTATTTTATATTGGGCTTGGTGGATTTCATGGTCACCATTTGTGGGTATGTTTATCGCAAGGGTTTCACGTGGACGTACTATCCGTGAATTTATTGTGGGTGTTCTACTTATTCCGACCGGTTTTACCATTATCTGGATGGGTTTTTTAGGAAATGCTGCATTATTTAGTATTATTCAGGAACATCAAACCACTCTCATTCAGGCTGTTCAGCAGGACTCTTCCGTTGCATTATTTGAATTTTTAGGACACTTACCTTGGTCTGGTGTCATGAATGTTATTGCAACAATATTAGTTATTCTTTTCTTTGTGACTTCGGCTGACTCTGGTGCGCTGGTTACTGATTACTTAACAGCAAAAACTGATAACTCACCGACGTGGCAACGTTTGTTTTGGACAGTACTCATGGCAGTGCTGGCTATTATTTTACTTTTAGCAGGTGGACTTGCTGCATTGCAGTCTTCAATCATTATGAGTGCATTACCATTTACTGTGGTCATGCTTTTAATGAGCTGGGGACTAATAAAAGCTTTGCATCTTGATGTCACGAAAATGCAAGCAATTCAGGAAGCTAGAATTACCCCACGTGCAATTCATAATCCGAGAAGTTGGCAGCAACGTTTAGGCCTAATCATGCACTATCCACATAGTGAAGAAGAGGTTAAGCAATATATTGAAAAGCAAGTTTATAGTGCTTTTGAAAATATTAAGCATGAGTTTAAGCGTCGTCACCTTGAGGTATCGATTAGTGAAGTTGAAGATGGTATGCAACTTCGAGTGGATCATCATCATGAAATTAATTTTATTTATAAAGTTGTTTCACGTGAAACAGTACCCCCAAGTTTTTTAATTGGACGTACAGAAGCTGAAGACGGGCAATATTTCCAAGCCGAGGTGTTTTTGAGAGAGGGCGGACAAAACTATGATGTAATGGACTGGACTCAAGAAGATTTGATTCAGGATATTATTGACCAGTATGAGCGTCATTTACATTTCTTAAATATCGTACGAAGTTAACAACCATAAAAAAAGGACTCGATAGAGTCCTTTTTTTGAATTCAATTTCTAAATTAAATTAGAAACGGAATTTAGCATTTAAGCCGATAGTTTGAGTATCGTTGCTTGCATTTTTAACGTCAGCTTTCATGTAAGACGCACCAACAGCTACTGCTGGAGTGATGAAGTAGTTTACGTTACCACCCCAAGCTTGGCGGAATTCACCAAGGTCGTTACCTTTGATGTTTGCTACGCCGTCGTTACCGATGAATGCAGCACCAACGCTTAACTTAGGAGTTAAGTAAAGGTCAGTTTTTAAACCGTATTGGTTTTCTTGACCGAAAGCACCAGCAGCTTCAAAACCGATTGCCATGTTAGTTCCGTCGATTGGACCTACATATTTAGCACGAGCTGTAACAGCATCTTGATCGTTTTGGATTGCAGCAGTTTGGTTAACAGCAGAGTAGATACCGTTACTGATGATACCGAAGTTATCTAAAGCGAATTGGTTAGCAACGCTTGTATAACCAACAGTCATCAAGAAGTTAGGTAACAACATTGCACCAACTTCTAATGCATAACGGTCGCCTTGGTCATCACGAGAAATCGCGTTCTTACCATCAACGTCAGTGTGGTTATAAGTAGCGCTAGCATATACAGGAAGATAAGGAGTTGGAACGTATGCCTCACCTTTAACACCGTATGTACCTACACGGTAGTTTAAGCCGTTGTTTTGGTCATATTGTTGGTAGCTGTAACCTAAAGACACGCTAGAAGCTTGGTTCAAGAAAGCTGCTTCAGCTAAAGGACCTTTAGTGGTATCAACATTTTTTAAGTAGTATGTACCAGCAACGTCACCAGTGAAGTTTTTATCGTTTGCAGTTGTGTCAACATATTCAGATTGACCTTGAACTTCAAATTGATAAGCATGAGCACCGGTCATGGCTAATAATACAGCAGTGGCTAAACCAAGTTTTTTCATAATCATTTCCAGCGTTAACAAGAGATAAAGCTGGGGTCATTGTATTGTAACAATTTATGAAGTCAATAATAGTTGAATTGTAATGTTAAGGAAATTTGACACTTATGTTAAAAATGGTTAAATAACCATCAATCGAATTGGTTTATGTCAACCAACTAAAAAAATTAGCATTAACAAGAAGCTAAACCTTAAGCTTCATATGGATTTAGCATCAAATGATTTAAAAATAATTACATTTATAATTGGAAAAAATGATTTTATTAATCGGTTTTAACGTTAACTAATGTGTCGATTTGTTTATTAAATAACCACTCAAATATTGTTCTTGTTTCAGTTTTTATAAATTTTGAGTAATGGTTAACACTATTTTGATAAGTTTATCTAAATAATCTATCTATTTTGAATTATTATATAATTGAATAAGGCAAAAAAAATACGTTTTTAAATCAAAAAAACGATTAAAAAATTAATTCTGATCAATTTAATCAACTTTACAAAATTAGAGATAAGTCACACAATTCAATTGCAAAGTTTACTACCTAACATTTTTAAAGTTAGTAAGACTTTACCAGATACGATGTGGCATCACATCAGACTTTACGAGCTCAGCTTTCCCCAAGGTTGAGCTTTTTTTTATCTATAAGAAAACATTAATATTTGTTAAAAAAATTACATGAAATTTAACGTTTTTTCTTTGTATAAAAATAAATCCAATTTAATGTTGGGTTTCTGATGTTTGGAGAGCCATTAAACAACAAAAGCAGGTTTTTATAGAATTATGAAGCTTACTGTATTTGTAAAATAGAGATTTAATATAGTTATTCCATCATTTACATATTCGATGAGATATTTTATGAAATGTAAAGATGACGCCCTTAATCATATTACCTGAGCTTTGTTGCTGAACTTCTGTTCAGTAAAGTGCTAGGATGCGCATTACTTACTTCATTCTTTAGCAGTGATTATGGTAGGACATTTACGGAGTACCAACTAGAAATGTCAGGATTACGTTCAGAACATATCAGTAATCGACTATTTTTCTTTATGTTGGTCATTATTCTGTCGTTACTGTTTATGGCTGTGCCTCTTATTGTCAGTAGCTATCAAGAATATTTAAAAACCAAACAAGCTTTGATTGAAATCAAAAGCTTAAAATTAATTGCTGAAGTTGCAAATAAAGTATCAAAAGAACGTGCACCAGCAAATAAATTAATGTCGAGTAACACTGCTGACTTTCTAAAAAACCAAAATAATTTAAAACAATATCGTCTTAGTGTTGATCAACAAATTGATGAAACGATTCGAGTTTTAAGAGAAGAGGGCTATTCGGATTTAGCTGATATTTTAAATACTAAATTTAAGAGTGACTTAAAGCGCGCACGTACAGTTGTAGATGATTATGTTGCTACACCCCAGCAGGCGAGAACTTCCGAAAAGCTTGATAATGCAATTTTAGCGATGTTTGGTGCTTGGGATAGCTGCCGAGATGTGTTGCAAAAGCTGATGTTGCAGTTAAAAAGTAAAGACAGCCAAATTAATAACTATTTTACTTTGATTGTTGTATTAACCGATATGCGGGATCAGGCTGGTCGCACTGCATCCAATGTTATTGCACCGATCACGTTTAAAGAAACGATTCCCAATGACAATCGGGCCCGTTCTTTGCAGACTCAACAACAAGCACGATATTTATGGGCGCTTGTAGACACATTACAGTCTGAACAAGCCAAGACTCAAGAATATCATCGTCTTTATTCAAGAGTTAAAACTGAGTTTTTGGATAAAGGCGTGCCTATTGTTGGTCAGCTTTTAGATGAAAGTCAAAAACACGAGGCTTATCACTTATCAGCTAATCAACTTACCGACCATATTGTTGGTAAATTTACAACCGTTATTGATTTACAAAAGCTTCTACTTAATAAGAGTGTCTCAATTGCGGTTCAAGAGAAATACTTAGCAAAAAAGAAATTCTTTCTGACTTTGCTTATTTCGAGCATATCTTTAGCGGCTGCTTTACTCACTTTAATTTATGCAAAGAGAAGAGTCTTTGAACCTCTTATTCAAGCGCGTACTTTAATTCTTGAGCTGTCTCAGAGTACAGACTATCCAGTAGATGATTTGAATTCTAAAAAGGGTGAGTTTATTTCATTGTTTGAGGCAATTGATCGTTTGCAAAAAATGCTCAAGCAAAGAGATGCATTTGAATTTCAACTTAAAAATATAGCCAATACAGATCCTTTAACTGGTGTATCTAATCGTTTGGCTCTAGCTGAATATTTAAAAATTGTTGAGAGTTATCCAAATAAATTTTCAAAAACCTGTTTGATGATTATTGATATAGATCGCTTTAAAGATGTGAATGATCAATATGGTCATATTGTGGGTGATCAAGTCATTAGCCGTATTGCAGATCAGTTAAAAGCGAATGTGCGTGCTTCAGATTTAATTGTTCGTTATGGTGGTGATGAGTTCTTAATCTTATTAGAGCAGATACCGTTTTTAGATGCGCGTCTATTGGCAGAGAAAATTCGTATTGCGATTTCTTTAGAAGGAATTGATTTATCTGGCTCGGATGAAAAATTGCATATCTCTGTCAGTATTGGTTTTGCAATTGGAGCGACAAGCTGGATGGAGTTGTTAGAAAAAGCAGACCGTTCACTTTTAAGAGCTAAAGCTAGGGGTCGAAATGTCGTAGAGGGATAAAAAAAGGCCGGAAACTAATTTCCAGCCTTTTTTTAATTTGTTACTTCAACATCGGTTTCAAGAAACGACCCGTATGGGAAATCTCAACCTCAGCCACTTGTTCAGGTGTACCTTCGGCAATAATCATACCGCCACCTGAACCACCTTCAGGACCTAAGTCCACAACCCAGTCCGCTGTTTTAATCACATCAAGGTTATGTTCAATCACCACAATGGTATTACCCTTGTTACGTAGCTCATGCAAAATGTCGAGTAGCTTGGCAATATCATGGAAATGCAAACCTGTTGTTGGTTCATCCAAGATATATAAGGTTTTGCCCGTATCTCTTTTTGCTAACTCACGAGCCAGTTTGACACGCTGTGCTTCACCACCAGAGAGTGTAGTAGCCGCCTGACCTAAACGAATATAGCCTAAGCCCACCTGAGTTAAGGTTTCTAAGCGACGGTGGATGACTGGAATGGCACTAAAGAACTCTGCAGCATCTTCAACGGTCATTTCTAAAACGTCAGAAATGTTTTTGCCTTTATAGCCGACTTCAAGCGTTTCACGGTTATAACGTTTGCCATGACAGGCATCGCAAGGTACATACATATCTGGTAAGAAGTGCATTGCGACCTTAATCATGCCGTCGCCTTCACAGGCTTCACAGCGTCCGCCTTTTACGTTAAACGAGAAACGGCCTGCACTATAACCACGAGCTTTCGCTTCTGGCGTTTGAGCAAATAACTCACGGATTGGTGTAAATAACCCTGTATATGTTGCAGGGTTAGAACGTGGTGTACGTCCAATCGGGCTTTGGTCAATATCAACGACTTTATCTAGATGTTGTAGACCATCAATTGAGTCGAACTTTTCAGCCGTTAAAGTCGTTGCACCGTTGAGCTGTGTTGCAGCCAATGGAAGCAAAGTACGGTTGATTAGTGTTGATTTACCCGAACCTGAAACGCCAGTCACACAGGTCATAATGCCAAGTGGAATGGTTAAATCGACATTTTTTAAGTTGTGGCCTGCTGCACCTGAAAGTTTGATGACTTCATCTGGACGTGGCGACTCAGTGCGTTTTTTGGGCACTTCAATTTTGAGTTTGCCAGAAAGGTATTGTCCTGTGAGTGAGTCGGCATGTTCAGCCAATTCATCATAAGTTCCTTCAGCAATAATCACACCACCATGTACACCCGCACCCGGCCCGATATCAATAATATGGTCGGCTGCACGAATGGCGTCTTCATCGTGTTCAACAACTAATACCGTGTTGCCTAAATCACGTAAGCGAATCAGGGTTTGTAATAGACGATCATTATCACGCTGATGTAAGCCAATTGAGGGTTCATCGAGTACATACATAACGCCCATTAAACCTGCACCAATTTGTGAGGCTAAACGGATACGCTGTGCTTCACCACCCGATAACGTTTCGGCAGAACGAGCTAAACTTAAATAGTTAAGTCCAACACTCACCAAGAAATGTAAACGTTCACGAATCTCTTTAAAGATTTTATCGGCGATTTCACCTTTAGCACCTTCAAGGTTTAAATCTTGATAGTAACTTTCGGCATCACCAATCGACATGCGGGTAATGTCAGCAATTGTTTTGTCTTTCACACGAACATGGCGTGAAATTTCATTTAGACGTGAGCCATCACATGCATCACATGCTGCATTAGAGAGATATTGAGCTAAATCATCACGTACATAGTTACTTT
Source organism: Acinetobacter seifertii (assembly GCF_016064815.1). Classification (NCBI taxonomy): domain Bacteria; kingdom Pseudomonadati; phylum Pseudomonadota; class Gammaproteobacteria; order Moraxellales; family Moraxellaceae; genus Acinetobacter; species Acinetobacter seifertii. The sequence goes on from NZ_CP065820.1 coordinate 230,175, forward strand.
CAGTTTCACGGTAACGACGTTCAAGGTGCGGCAATATCCCTTCAAAAGGTTGCACGCGATTATGTTTACGACCGCGTTCATCGATATAGCTTAAATCAATTTTTTCTTTGCCAGTGCCTTGTAAGAATTTCTTTTGAGTGTCTTTATCTAGTTGGTTCCAAGGTGTATCAAGTTGAAAACCAAAATGGTCGGCAACTTTTTGTAGCATTGAATAATAATATGGACGTTGGCGATCCCATCCACGAATAGCTCCTTCACTAATTGCAAGATCTGGATTTGGAATGAGCTTTTCAGAACTAAAATGACTGCGTGTACCTAAGCCATCGCAAACAGGGCAGGCACCGAACGGGTTATTAAATGAAAATAAGCGAGGCTCAAGCTCTGCGACTGCACGATCACACTCAGGACATGAATGCTTCGCAGAAAAAACGCGATCAGGATGTTCGCCATTCATCCATGACAAAACAGCAATATCGCCACCTAAACGCAGTGCAGTTTCAAATGATTCGGCAATACGGTTACCTAAATCTTCACGTACTTTAAAGCGGTCAACGACAACTTCAATAGTATGCTTTTTCTTTTTGTCGAGTTCGGGTGGCGTATCAATATCAATGATTTCACCATCAACACGGGCACGAACAAAACCTTGGCCTTGTAGTTGCTCGAACAGGTTGCTGTATTCACCTTTACGCTCACGAACAACAGGGGCAAGCAACATGAGTGCTGTGCCTTCTTCAAGTGTTTTTACCGCATCGACCATTTCAGAAACGGTTTGCGCAACCATAGGTAAGTCGTGTTCAGGGCAGTAGGGCGTGCCGACACGTGCATAAAGCAAACGTAAATAGTCATAAATTTCGGTAATCGTACCCACCGTTGAACGAGGGTTATGACTAGTAGATTTTTGCTCAATTGCAATCGCTGGTGATAAACCTTCAATCGAGTCGACTTCAGGCTTTTCCATTTGCGATAAAAACTGGCGGGCATACGCTGAAAGCGATTCGACGTAACGGCGCTGTCCTTCGGCGTACAAGGTATCGAAGGCAAGAGAAGATTTTCCTGAACCTGATAGCCCCGTAATCACCACAAATTTATCGCGTGGAATATCGAGTGACACATTTTTTAAGTTATGGGTACGTGCGCCTCGAATACGGATATGACTTTGGCTCATAAAACATCTCAATTATGTATTAATGAAAATTTAGGTGTTGATTGATCAGCCGCAGGGAGGTGTGACTGGTTATAAACAACAGACCCTATATATGATAACGATTTAAAATTGTTCAAGTGCTACAAAATGATTTAAAGCGACAAATTGTGACGGTTAAACGACAATCGACAAAATTTGTTTAAATAAGCAGATTGTATTTTTAACACTCCTCGTTCTACATTTCTACTCTCAACAAAATTTTAACGCGTAACACAATTTAACTAGACGACTGGTCTATTAGTGGAGTATGGTACATGCATGAAACGATTAAACAAAAGCGAAAGCACGCGACAACACATTTTAGATACCAGCTTTGAGCTGGTATTACACAAAGGTTTTGTCGGTGTCGGTTTGCAAGAAATTTTAAAAGCTTGTGACGTACCTAAAGGTTCGTTCTATCACTACTTTGCTTCGAAAGAGGCATTTGGTTGTGCCTTGCTAGAGCAATACATGGCTGACTATAAAGTTAGAGTAGAACAACTTTGGCAACACAGTGAGCAAAGTGCCCATGCGCGGTTAATGGCCTTATGGCAGGCATGGATTGATGATCCCGTAAACGGTAGTTGGGCTGAAAATTGTCTAATTGTGAAACTGGCAGCAGAGGTTTCTGACTTATCAGAAGATATGCGCCAAATTCTGAATGACGGTGTGCACAAACTGACGCAACGTTTGGCTTTGCTACTCAAAGACGGGCAACAAGAAGGGTCAATTCCAAAACACATTGAGCCTTTAAAAACTGCGCAAGTCATGTATCAGTTATGGTTAGGTGCTGCTTTACTCACAAAATTGTCGCAAGACAAAGCACATTTACACCTAGCCTTAGAAACCACCCAACAACTCTTAAAACCGATAGAGGAATAAAGCATGCGAAGTATTATCCATCGTAATTTTGGCGAACCTGTAGACGTTTTAGAGCAGGCGGATATGCCAAAGCCAGAACCGAAAGCAGGCGAAGTGCGTATTAAAACCATCATGTCTCCAATTCATAATCATGATGTATGGACAGTACGCGGAAGCTATGGTTATAAGCCAACCCTACCTGCGATTGGTGGTAGTGAAGGCGTTGGTATTGTAGATGCCTTAGGTGAAGGTGTTACTCATGTACAAGTAGGGCAGCGTATTGCAGTTGCAGCTGTACATGGAAGTTGGGCTGAATACTTTATTGCACCAGCTCAAGGCCTTATTCCTTTAAATAATGAAATTGATGATGAAACAGCAGCGCAGCTGATAGGTATGCCAATTAGTGCTCTCATGCTTTTAGACTTTGTTAACGTTCAACCGGGTCAATGGTTGATTCAAAACACGGCAAATGGTGCAGTCGGTAAAACAGTTGCCATGATTGCACAGGCACGTGGTTTACCTGTGATTAATCTGGTTCGTCGTACTGATGCAATTGCCGAGATGCAAGCATTAGGCATCCAACATGTTGTTGCCACCGATCAGCCGAATTGGAAAGAGCAGGTTAAGCAACTTCACGGTGACCAACCGCTGATTGCTGGTGTGGACTCGATTGGTGGCAGCGCAAGTGGTGAAATGCTGAATTTACTCAGTGAAAATAGTCTATTGGTTTCGTTTGGCAGTATGACTGGTGAAACCATGCAGATTTCATCTGGTGATTTAATTTTCAAACAAGCGACAGTAAAAGGTTTCTGGGCAAGTGTGGTCAACAAAGAAATGCCAGCAGAACGTAAAAAGGAACTGATTGTTGAGCTGCTAACACTAGCGACTCAGAAAAAATTAATCTTGCCTGTAGAAGGCGTGTTTAGTTTTGATGATATTAAAACAGCTGCCCAAAGAGCAACGCAAGGTGCTCGACAAGGCAAAGTATTGTTAAAACCGTAACACACTAAAAGATCAGTCGAGAGACTGATCGTTTTTTCATATCTTTAAAATAAAAAGGAAAACCGTATGATCGGACAAATATTCATTGCGCTTATCGCGATATTACATGTCTATATTTTAGTGCTAGAGATGTTTTTGTGGGACAAACCTTATGGCATGAAAGCCTTTGGAAATAATGCTGAAAAAGCAAAGCTCACCAAAGTGATGGCACAAAACCAAGGTCTTTATAATGGCTTTTTAGCTGCGGGTTTATTTTGGTCTTTATTGGCTGATGCGCCGTTTGCCACATCAATTGCCAACTTCTTTTTAGGTTGTGTACTGATTGCAGGTATTTATGGTGGTCTAACTGCCAGTAAAAAGATTATTTACATTCAGGCAGTTCCAGCTTTGATTGCTTTAGTCGCTGTTAATTTTCTTTAAAAAGCGCACAATACAGCGTTTTGTTATGGAAATGATCAGGTAGGATCGGCACATGTGGGCGTTATTTTTAAAATGTATGTTGGGGGCTGGGGTTGTCCTCATTATTTCGATTTTATCGAAAAGTAAGGCATTTTATATTGCAGGTTTAGTCCCACTTTTTCCTACTTTTGCTTTAATTGCTCATGTGATTGTCTATCAGCAAAAAGGAGCCGAAGCATTACAAAAAACGGCTCTGTTTGGTCTATGGTCACTTATTCCTTATGCCATTTATTTAGTTGCGGTTTACATGCTGGCAACACGCGTGTCGATGTGGTCGTGTCTGGGCTTGGCAACCTTATGTTGGGTGGTCGCTGCGGCAGGTTTAATTTATGGGTGGCAGTTGTTTCAGCATTAAAAGATTAAGAGAAACCCCTTAATCTTTTAAATTGAAGTATTTTTTATGACTGCTCAAGAACACGCGTTCTGAGCATGCCTTCAACTAAATTAATCATTTTTTTGCGGGAAAGAATTCGTGGCAATTGAGACGTTAAATAATTGCTACATCCTACTACAACCGTCGCTTTATTTTTATCTAATGCTCGAACTGTGGCAGAGACAACATCATCTACCGTAGAGCTTTTCATTCCACTGGTATCGGCATTTGCGACCTGAGTAAAATTGGTTTCGGTATTGCCTGGGCAAACAGCGATAAACTTAACACCCGAAGTGCCATATTCCCCTGCAAGTGCTTCAGTAAACTGTAAAACATAAGATTTAGTTGCGCCATAAACAGCAATATAAGGGAGAGGTTGGAAGGCACCTGTCGATGAAATATTAATCATGATGCCTTTTTTGTTCGAAAGCATATGTGGCAAAAACAGATAACATAAAGACGTTACGCTGCTGATGTTAAGTGTAATCATTTCTTGATAGGTAGAAATCGATTGATCAAGGAACTTGGTCCATTTACCAAACCCTGCGTTATTAATTAAAATTTCTACCGATAATTTTCTTGCCTGCACTTCATTAAATAAGGTCTGAGCTGAATTGGGTTGAGCTAAATCTAAAACAATCACCTCAACATTTACACTATACTTTTTTCTCAGTTCATCGGCTAAATCATTTAGTTTTTGTTCGGAGCGTGCCGTTAAAATCAGGTGGATTCCTAAAGATGCAATTTTTTTAGCATACGCTTTACCTATTCCTGAAGATGCTCCTGTTATTAATGCTGTTGAATTTTTAAATGTAGAAAGATGAGCGCTCATTTTATTTATCCGTAATACATGAAGTCCTTACGATAAACCTTGTCCCTAAGGGCAGAGTCAAGCGCTAAATTCAAAAGCTATTTTTAGATTTTTATGCATCATTTTAAGCAGAAATTTTACTGGTAATATAAGTTTCAATAATCTCATCTTCCAGTTGTTTTAAATCTAGTTGCAAACGATTTAATGCTTCTTTTTGTTCAATAATTTGTTGATTCTTTTTTTGAATAAGCTGCTGCGCAATTTCTACCGGAAAGCGATTATTTTTATATTTTAAAGCTGACAACTCATAAAGCTCAGAAAGGCTAAATCCTACTGCTTGTGCAAGGCGAATCATCTTAACTGATTTGACATCAATCTCTTCATAAATACGATAATTACCTTTTCTTTTTGCGACTGGCAGTAAGCCTAATTTCTCATAATGCCGAATGGCTTTGGGAGTGGCTCCAGTTAAAGATGCTAATTCGCCGATATACATACTTATCTCGCATTTTATTAAGAATCGATCAGTTTGTTGATACCTGATCGATTCTTTTAAAGTTTTAAATATGGTCTAAACCTAACCATTGTCTTTGATGGTAAGCACTGTCCCAAAATAACCACTCAAGTTTTGCACCCATTGTGTAGGCGGCATGCATTTTTTCTAGTGTGTCTGCATCACAACGTGCTGCGACTTTATCTACGGTTGCAATCACATTACGAACAGCCGTATGGAACTCTTCGCCAGCATAGGTATCAACCCATGCTTGGTAAGGATTATTAGCAACTGATTTGCTTACAATATCTTTACCAACTTCAGCGTAAATCCAGAAACAAGGTAAAAGTGCAGCAAGTACAACAGGGTAGCTTTCTGACCAAGCCGTTGCGGTTAAAAATGAAGTGTAATGATGGCCTGCCAAGGTTAATGGTGTATTTTGAAATTCTTCTTTGCTTACGCCAAAGTTTTTCATGAAGTCATCATGCAAGCTACGTTCAACCACAATTGCGATTTTTGCGGCATCTGAGAACTGCATAATATCGTCGGCATCAAATGCTTTGGCTGCTGCAACAGCAAGTACACGCCCATACGCCACTAAATATTGAGCATCTTGAATAACATAATGACAAAATGCTTCTTTATCTAAAGTACCGCTAGCAAGTTCCTGATTAAAAGGCAGGTCGAGAATTTTTTGATATAAATTTAAATTACGTTGCCAGAGTTCTTGAGAAAAAAGCATAAATTCATTCCATTTAAAATAAGACAGCTGAATCGGATTTTAAATCAATTTTAAAATACAAAAATAATAATAATAGATATATCGCAAGAAAATATTTAATACGATTAACCAGTTAATTAAAAATTATAAATTTCTTTATTAAACAGAGGGATAAAGTAAAGAGAATAACGGCACAAAACAACATCGTTTTGTGATTAATTATCGATATAATAACCGCGGTTTTAAGAAAGATTAAATTTAGTTCTTGGTATAGGTCTGATCCATGAAGCATTTCCGATTTTCGATATTTTTTACGGTGGTGTGTTTAGCACTATCCGCGTATTGGGGTTTTACCCATGGGCCTGAAGCTGGCGTGTCTACCATGCTTAAAGCTTTAACCATTACCGCAATTTTAGCTGTAATGGAGGTTTCTTTATCTTTTGACAATGCTGTCGTGAATGCATCGGTTTTGCGTAATTGGGATCCGTTCTGGAAAATGATCTTTTTAACGGTGGGTATTTTAATCGCCGTTTTTGGTATGCGTTTGATTTTCCCTGTTGTGATTGTTGCTGTAACCGCAGATATGGGGGTAATTGAAGTTGCAAAACTGGCACTCAATGATCCGAAAACTTATTCTGAGCGCTTAATGGCGCACCACGCTGAAATTTCAGCTTTTGGTGGAACATTCCTGTTGTTGGTTTTCCTAAACTTCTTCTTCGATGATGGAAAAGAAACGCATTGGTTTAGATGGCTTGAATCTAAACTTACGAGTTTGGCTAGCGTACCAGCAATGTCAGTATTCCTTGCTTTAATCGCTTTAATTGTGATGGCAGGTTATGTAGATGATCATCAACGTTTAGCCGTGACCATGGCCGGTATTTGGGGCATTGTGGTTTATATTGGTGTTGAAGTATTAAGTCACTTGCTAGGTGGTGAGCCTGAAATTGATGAAAATGGTAATGCTGTATTACAAGATGGCTCGGGTGCTGCGTCTGGTGTGGTTAAAGCTGGTTTAGGCGGTTTCTTATATCTTGAAGTATTAGATGCATCATTTAGTTTTGACGGTGTGATTGGTGCATTTGCAATTACCAGCGATGTTGTTGTGATTATGCTGGGTCTTGCGATTGGTGCTATTTTTGTTCGTTCAATGACTGTTTATCTTGTTGAAAAAGGTACGCTAGATGCTTACGTGTTCTTGGAACATGGTGCACATTATGCAATTGGTGCTTTAGCATTCATTATGATTGCAAGCGGTACGGGTGTGCATGTACCTGAAGTGGTCACAGGGTTAATTGGTGTAGCGTTTATTGTGTGGGCTGTCATTGCTTCAATTCAATATACCAAGCGCGAGCAAGAGTCGCCTTAAGCTAATTTTCAGTAAAGTTCGATATTATAAAGAGGCTAAATGCCTCTTTATTTTTTTAAACCGAAATCGTTATTTTAAATCATCTCTCCCGTATTTTTAGAAACGAATCGGCTTATAATTTGCCTAGTTTGATAACGTGTATTGATATGATGAATGCTTTGGAACGCCGCTCAACTTTTGCTTTAAGTAGTATTTTTGCGCTACGCATGTTGGGTTTGTTCATGATTATTCCTGTCTTCTCTGTAGTCGGGCAGTCATATCAATATGCGACTCCGGCACTTATTGGTTTGGCCGTAGGTGTATATGGTTTAAGTCAGGCGATTTTACAAATTCCATTTAGCTTGCTGGCTGACCGTTTTAGCCGTAAACCGCTTGTAGTCTTTGGCTTATTGCTGTTTGCTATTGGTGGTGCAATTGCGGGTCTATCTGACACGATTTATGGCGTCATTATTGGCCGTGCCATCGCTGGTGCTGGCGCGGTTTCAGCAGTGGTCATGGCACTTTTAGCTGATGTGACGCGTGAAGAGCAGCGTACTAAAGCCATGGCTGCTATGGGCATGAGTATTGGTTTATCTTTTGTTGTCGCGTTTAGCCTTGGGCCTTGGCTCACAAGTCTTGTCGGTATTTCTGGTCTATTTTTTGTGACCACAATTATGGGCTTAATCGCGATTTCGATGCTATTGCTTGTGCCTAAAGTGACCCGCCATCATCGTAATTATCAGCAAGGCTATATGGCACAGCTTAAGCAAGTCATTCAAATGGGTGATTTAAATCGTTTACACGTTTCGGTTTTTGCATTGCATTTATTGCTGACAGCCATGTTTATTTATGTGCCTTCACAGCTGATCGAGTTTGCGCATATTCCTCTGGCGAGCCACGGCTTGGTGTATTTGCCACTGTTGGTGATTAGTTTATTTTTTGCATTTCCAAGCATTATCATCGCTGAAAAATATCGCAAAATGCGAGGCATTTTCTTAACGGCAATTACAGGCATTATTGTGGGGTTGCTGCTTCTCATATTTGGTTATCAGTCTAAATATGTCTTGCTCGCAGGCTTAGGTATTTTCTTTATTGCCTTTAATGTAATGGAAGCTTTATTGCCTTCTTGGTTGTCAAAGTCAGCTCCAATTCAGTCGAAAGCCACAGCTATGGGTGTAAATGCCAGTAGTCAGTTCTTAGGTGCTTTTTTTGGTGGCACGCTAGGTGGTCAATTATTGATGTTACATAATACTGCGATTGGATGGAGTGTCTTAGCAGGGATTGCTATAATATGGCTGCTAATTAGTTTTGGTTTAGCTCAGCCGCGGTATCTGTCATCTATTGTGTTGCCATTACCGCAAGTGCAACAGGTGAATGAGTGGACCACACAGCTATTGGCAATTCGTGGTATTGAAGAAGTTGTGGTGATGCCTGACCAGCAGGTTGCTTATATTAAAGTCGATAAACAGACTCTTGATGATGCTGCACGACGTGATTTAACGCAGTTGTTTGGTAAAGAGGTAGCCATTTAAGCATAACTCTTATAAAGTAAAACATAGAAATTATAGGATGAAGACAGCTAATGCGTGGTGTAAATAAGGTTATTTTGGTTGGTACTTTGGGTCGTGATCCTGAAACAAAAACTTTTCCAAATGGGGGCTCGTTGACCCAATTTTCGATCGCGACAAGTGAATCTTGGACTGATAAAAATACAGGTGAACGTAAAGAACAAACAGAATGGCACCGTATTGTTTTGCATAACCGTTTAGGGGAAATTGCTCAGCAGTTTTTACGTAAAGGTTCTAAGGTTTACATTGAAGGTTCATTACGTACACGTCAATGGACAGATCAAAATGGCCAAGAGCGTTATACGACAGAAATCCGTGGCGACCAGATGCAAATGTTAGATGCTCGTCAACAAGGTGAACAAGGTTTCGCTGGCGGTAATGATTTTAATCAACCACGTTTTAACGCACCTCAACAAGGTGGCGGTTATCAAAATAATAACAACCAAGGTGGCGGCTACGGTCAAAACAATGGCGGTGGTTATGGTAATCAAGGTGGTTTTGGTAATGGTGGCAACAGCCCGCAAGGTGGTGGATTTGCTCCTAAAGCGCCGCAACAACCAGCGTCTGCACCAGCTGATTTAGACGATGATTTACCGTTCTAGATCATATATCTAAATTATTTGTTAAGTTATTTGAGGTTAGTTTAATTTAAATTTCTTTAAACTCAAAAGCTTGATGAGGAAAGTAGCTTCTTTTATTTTGTAAATAAGAGAAGCTATTTTTTTAACTATGAAAAATGTTAAGTTAAAAGTGCATATATAATTTATTTTGTAAAGTTATTGTGTTAGAAATGATCTATCAGGTATGGAGTTTTATTAGATGAATGTAGAGGTAGTTTTGCATGATTCAGGAGATCTATTACCTATTCTTTTAGATGATGAAGGAATGCCTATACCTTTACCAAATGAGTTTATTCTTTCAAAGCGACATTCTAGTTCTAATACATTGATAAGAAATTTAAGAGAGATAAAATTACTTTATCAATGGATGCAAATTCATCACATTGATCTATATGAACGATTGATTCGGAAGAGACCATTTACTGAAGCTGAAATCACAGGAAGTCTTGTAGAGTTTTTAAGAAAAGATCATGAAAAAAAGCATAAAACGATAAAGATAGCAGTCAGACCAGATACTTTTAATCAAAGGCTCATCACAATTAAACAGTTTCTAAACTGGTATCTTGAAATGTATATAGGAACCTTATCTTTCACATCAGATAACTATCAATACTACATCACATATAAAACAAGACTTATCTCTTTACTTGATCGCTGTTTTATTAATTCTCCACCAACAAATAAAAATCTCGCCAAAGGATTAAATAGTCGTGAACAATCTAATCTTATCAAGGCGATTAAACCTAAAAAAAGAAGCCAGAATCCGATTGAGTATAGAAACTATATTATGGTGATGCTGATGCTTTCTTTTGGTTTGCGCCCAGGAGAGTTACTCAGTTTAAGAGTTGAAGATATACAACTTGGAGGCATATCTTCTATTCGTGTACATCGTCGTCCACCTGATATTAAGGATAAAAGAAAGCAAAGACCTCAAATCAAAAGAAACGGAAGGACATTAGCAATTAATGATAGATCGCTCGCTAAAGAATTAGATACCTATATTACAAAATGGAGAGAGATGTTGGATGAAAAAAATCAAACAGACATTGAGTGGGATTATCTAATTCTGAATCAAGACGGAAAACCTCTTTCTCTTGCATCAATTACTCAATATTTTCAAATTTTGAAAGAAAAAAATGCCGAATTTTTGCCTACTAATTTCAGTCCTAAAACCTTAAGACATACTTTCTCAGCATCAATGGAAAGATTGCTAAGAGAAGCGGGTGTTGAAGAAGATAATAGGAAAAAAGCACTAGCATATTTAAGGGGAGATAGCTCTTTATCCTCTCAAGACGTGTATACATTTAAAGAAACTGAATTAGAAGCCAATAAATATTTAGGACAATATCAACGTGAAATTTTCGGAATTTGAAATGATGCAATATGATTTATTTGCTAATGAAAAAGGTTGGAGAGAGATTCCGGATTATATTATTAGTCGCGAAGGAAAAAAGGTAAATACAACAAGCGATTTATGGAACTTACCATATTCTATTGATACGTATGGTTCTCAATTAGACTTTTCAAAAATTCCAGATGAAAATTTAAAATGGGTACTCAAATCTTTCATCATTGAGAAAATTGAAAAAGTTTCTACTCATGCTGGTTTGCAGCATTTTCAGGATATTTGGTCAAAATTTTTCCGAAACAATATAGAAATTATGAATTCTCATCGAAACATTGAAGAAATCTTAATTTCTGTAGTTGAAGATACAATCAACTTAAATCGAGCAGAACAGAAGCTTTGGACGCTGTATAGACCAATACAATGGTATCTTTATGGAGCTGAGCATTATCCTGAGTTAGGTTTTTCAACTGTATATGCTCAAGTTTTAGAAACAATGTCTATTCCCGGTAATCCTAAAGGAGAAGCTGTGAGGATGGAAGACCCAGATGCAGGCCCTTTAAATCACAGTCTTGAACTACCATTATTGATTCAAGCCTTAAAAAATGATCAAAGTAACGAATTTGTACATTTACAAGAAAAAGCAGCTATAGCTTTATCAATTGCTTATGGGCGGAACCCTGCAAATTTAACGTATTTAAGACATTCAGACCTTGTTAATTTAACACCAGACTCAGATGCGTCTGTTTATGTTCTCAGAATTCCTCGAATCAAAAAACGACTCGTAAATCCACGAGATGATTATATTGAAGAGTATCTGGATGCTACTTTTGCAGAATATATTCATGGCTTAATCAATGCCAATAATGCAAAGAAGGCTGTTCTCTATCATGATGGTAAAAAAATACCAAATCCACAGCCAATTTTTTTAAATTTAGAAGGAAATAAGGCTGCCCTACTATCTGGTGATTATGAAAATGCTTATAACTTTTCATCCGCAATGATCACTTCATTAATTAAAGGGTTCGTAAAGAGACATAATATTATTTCCCCTCTTACCAAGGAGTTAATGCACGTTTCAGCTCGAAGACTTCGATATACTCTTGCAACAGGTTTAGCTTCTGAAGGAATCAGCAAAGCTGCGCTAGCCAAAATCTTGGATCACACTGACACTCAGCATGTACAAGTATATTTTGAGTTAGCTAGTAAAATTGTTATTCAGCTTGATAAAGCAATTGCTAAGGGATTTGCTCAATATCTGAGCTTTTTTTCAGGGAAAATAATTGAATCTACCGAAGATGCTATTAATGGTGATAATCCTGAAAAATATTTAGTTTTTAAAGGCGATAACGTTGAAGACGAGATGGAGGATATTGGAGTATGTGGTGAATCTTCTATATGTCATTTAGATCCTCCCTTTTCATGCTATTTATGTCCAAAATTTCAGCCCTATAAATATGCTGATCACGAATATGTGCTTGAGAGTCTGCTTAATAGCAGAAACGAACGTTTAGAAAAATATGAAAATGCTCGTTTAGGAATTCAATTAGATGAAGTTATTTTTGCAGTAGCTCAAGTAGCAGATGCTTGTAAAAAGGAATATGTATGAGAACTGAAAAGGTTTTAAGAAAATCAAAAGTAATACCTTTCCTGACAAGCTTACAGGTTGATAGACAGGCGAATTTTAACAGTCTCATTGCTAAGGCAAAGTTATTAAAGCTAGGAGGCTTTGAATTTATTCAGTGGGAGGAAGAAATTTGGGAAATTACAGGAGGACGTTTATTACAACAGAGTGGAAGAAACAGCCTCTCGGTCACAATGAATTTCAGCTATCCACCCAAATTAGGCGGAGAACGAATTGGAGGTGATTGGGAGCAATTAGTAAAAGCTTTGTTCCTGTTAAGGCTACATGCTAAACAACAGAACTTATCGAATCAACGAGGGTTTGTAGCAGTTGCTGCTTATATTGCTTATTTTATTAATCAGCGTAATTCCTCTATTTTTAATATTACTAGAGAGGATCTAGATCGTGCATGTAATGAAATTTCAAAAGATTATTCGGAGTCATCAGCCTATAATTTTCATAAGTTAGCTGCGGAATTTGCAGGACATCTAGATGCAAATGGTTTATGTAAGAACTTTTTAAACTATAAATATTCAGAGCAAAAGCGACCTGAGTCAGCGAACGCTGTCGGTACTAAAAGATTGGATGACCCTAATACTCTAATAACAAAAGAAAAAGTATTAGCACCTGTTGTCTTCCAAGTACTTGGGCAACTATATCTAAATATCCCAAAAGATCATAAATATCGATTATATATTTTGTTATTAACTTTATTCGCTTGTACTGGTCGTAGATTTTCAGAGCTTTCTTTATTACCAAATCAAAAAATTCAAATTGAGAAGGATGGTGGTTCTTACTTAGAATATTTTCCTCGTAAAGTCTCTAAAGGCAGTACATTTACACCTAAAAGAAAATTGTATTTGCCGTCAGAAACATTAGTGATTTTGCAAGATATTATTCCAGAAATCCAAATACTTACTGCAAAATGTAGAGAAAGTGCTCTTGAAATGTATAAGTCTCAAACAGTAGATATGAGATTCTTGAAAAAATTTCCTGAAAAACTATACAAACAGCACCTAATAAAGCTACGTATAAACCCAAATATTTTGAATTCTGATAGCCGATTAACTAAAGATGGTTTAGTGTTTTTTGACTATGAAAATTTAATAGTGGCAGGTCAAAAAACTACTCGTCAAATACCTTATACGACTCATGAAGGACTTAAAACATATTGTGAATATAATTTTAATCCAAAGAGTCTTTCCCCAATTCATATTGATCAGTTTGGGAAAAAGTATTTCTTACATGATTTGATGTTTTTGCGGTACTACACAATGTCGGGTGGTAAAAGTGAAGCCTACTGGCTCCCTGTAGAATGTACACATTCTATGTTAAGCACTTTCTTAAGATATATAGATGATTTAGTCATTAAATATGTCGGTTTAGAAGATATCCCTGAATTTACAACACATGATTTTAGGCATACTCTAAATACGATGCTTGATGAAGGTGGTTTATCAGATCTTTTACAAACGAAGTGGTTTGGACGTTCGGATCCTAATGATACAAAATCTTATCAACATACTAGTCCTGAGAAGAAAGCACTTATCATTAGAGAACAGTTAAAAAATGGTGAAGTCGGAGGGATATTAGCAGAGCAGATTGTGAATCTACCGATTGGGATACAAGATGCTGTACTTTTAGCAAGAGTTCAAGCAGTTCATGATGTAGGTACTGGATTATGTATCCATAATTTCTCACAGTTACCCTGTGAAAGGCATTTACAATGCTCGGCTGAGTGTAAGGACTATGTATGGGTTAAAGATGATAAACAACGTCTAGGAGAGCAAAAACGGATTTTAGCTATGACAGTACATGCGCAAGAAATAGTGCATCAGCAAACACAATCTAAGCGTGTAAAAAAAAGTTTAGATTGGGATCTACATAATAAGAAAAAAATTAATATTCTAACGAAGCAACTTTATGAAAATGGCGTAATTGAATTTGATCCGAAAGCTTATTTAAAGGAAATTTCAAATGCCTAGTAAATTCCAACGCATGACAGTACAAGATGAGACAAGAATCATTCATGAGCTTAATAAATGGGCATTGGGCTATTTTGGTTCTAAATTAACATGGGCTATTTTGGAAGATAGGTTCAAATTTTCTCGTCAGTCAATGCAAGCAAAACCCGCAGTCAAAGCAGCTTACGATGTAGCTAAACAATCTTTATCAAATGGCGAGGTAACGTCAAAAGAGGTATTAGATAAAGCAGTTGATGAGTTAAAGGTTGAAATAGAAGCTTTAAAAATACAAATTAGCAATTTCCAAGAGAAAGAGAAAAAATGGAAAAAGAGATGGCAGCAGATAGCCTACCATGTCCGACAGAGAGGTATTCAAATGACTGATGTTGATAAGCCTGTTAAACCTGAAGCTGTTCTGCCAAGTCATACTACTTCTGAAAAAATATTAAAGGAGTTAGATAAAGAAATTCCATTTTCAGGCCATATATAAGTATAAATACAGTATCAGTATTATTAACTGAATATGAAGTATTCTTTAAGGTAATAAAGAACCATATTTAAAATTGAGACCTAAGGTAATTAAGTGAGCGGATGCTTAAAACTTCTATTGCTATCTTTAAAAGGTATATTTAAGTAATCAATATTCACCTAGGAAGCAGCAGATGAAGAATAAAGCTGAAGGAATAGGAATTTTAGTAAGACTCAGTGAAACTTATGAAAATAGATATTACGCAGTCAAACGCAGATCCTAAAGTGGTACTAGCTAAAGCATTTCTAAATACTGCCGTTCAGCTCGGGCTAAAGCAGACACAGCTTGCAGCAGTTATAGGAGTACATCGTAGCACTATAGGTCGCTTAAAAACCAATCCTGAACTAGACCCTGCGACTAAGCAAGGGGAATTGGCACTATTGCTCGTTCGTGTTTATCACGCAGTATACGTGCTATCAGGCGGAGATTTAGAATGGATTCATTACTTTATGAATTCCTATAATAAAGTGACTAAAGGTATTCCGATTGAGCAGATTCAAAGCATCAGTGGTTTAGTGACGGTTCTAAATTTTGTTGATGCACTTCATTAGAAAATATGATTTACATGAATCTGAAAGTATTATTATGGATTATGAGCAAGGTATTTCTAGAGTACTATATTTTATTTCAGCTTCTCCAAATAGAAAGCTACTAGCGATTATGGAGGTAATATATTGATATATTGAAAGTTAAGAAAGTTGTGTTATCATTCAAAGGATTAAATAAAAAATTATTTGAGTTTAAACATGCTTACTGATGAACAGCAAAAAGAAATACTAAATACAATTCAAAAAGCAAGAGAAGAGATTAAGCCCGATAATGTAAGGCTTTCAATTGGGGAGGTTATTTCTATTTATAAAAATAATGAACTAATTCTGAATCCAAATTTTCAACGAGTATTTAGATGGTCTTTAATTCAAAAATCTAGATTAATAGAATCTATTATTTTAGGTATACCTTTACCTCCAATATTTGTGTCTGTTGATATACAATCAATATGGACTGTTATCGATGGTGTACAACGTTTATCTACTATCTTACAATTTACTGATAATTTAGAAGCTGAACTCGCAGATAATAATAATGATGATATAGATGAAGATGAAGATGAAGATGATGAGGAAGTTGAAGTTGAAACTGATACAGAATTAGAAGAAAGTGAAATAGAAAAGAAGAAAGGATTTAAACTAACAGGTTTAAAAAAATTAGATAATTTAAATGGTTTAAGTTGGGGCGAATTGGGTGTTGATATTCAACGACTAATTAAACGCCATTACTTAGATGTTGTATCAATATCAACGGTTAAGTATGAAGAAACAAAATTTGAAATGTTCCAACGTTTAAATACTGGAGGCAGTTCTCTTTCTGATCAAGAAAAGAGGAATTGTATAATTATTATGAAAAGTGAAAACTTTTATAATAGATTAAAAGAATTCGTTGAAACATCTACATTTAAAGATTTGTTAAAGATTAAAAAAGGAAAAATAGAAACAGATTATCATCTTGAACTACTTTTAAGATATTTAATTGCGAAAGGTAATATTTATGATATGTCTAAGTATCCATATACAACAACGTTGATGAAAGAGTTTATTGATGATGAAACTATTTTATTAATTAATAGTGAGTTTAATTTAGAAATGGAACTTAATATTTTAGATAAAACATTAAAATTCCTAAAAGAAGAAGTAAATGAAAATATATTTAAAAAGAAAGAAATTGGGGCGTTTAATTTAAGTAAGTATGAAGCTTTATTGGTTGGAGTGGCAAGCAATATAGATAATATTATTGAAAATAAAAATAAATTTTTAGAAATTTATAAAGAAATAGAGAATCAAGATTGTTTTAAAAATGGATCTAAACGTGGAAGAAAAGCTTTAGAACGCTTCAAAATTTTAAATGACTTTTCTCGAGAGTATTTTAAAAATGTGTAGTAATTTTGAAGAATTCGAAAATGAAATTTATAGGGATTTGAGCTGGAGAAAAGCAGAAATTCAAGACTTCAATACAGAAATAAAATATCCTTCGACTGATCGTTTGATTACGGAACAAGTTGAAAAGGCTGTTAGAAAGTCTTTGATATTACTTATTTATAGTCATTGGGAGGGATTTATAAAAAGGACAGCTAAACAGTATTTAAAATATATTGTAAATAAAGAAATTCCTTCTAAAAGATTAACAGAAAACTTTCATGTTCTTGTTATTAAAGGGCATTTTTTTTCAGCATCAGATCAAATAAAGCAAAGTCAAAAAAATTCTTTATCTATGGAATTGTTTAATAGAATAGTTAAAGATTATGCTGAAAAAATGGAAAATAAATTTTTCTTAAATATTGATATGAATAAAGAGCGAGATTCCTCTATTATTGATACTAATAGTAATTTAAGTTCAAGTATTTATAAGAATATATTTGACTGCCTAGGAATAAAATTTTACCCATGTTTTGAGCTTCCACCACAAAAATCTTTTATCAATAGTGGAAATTTAAATCCTAATATTCTTGTGCAGATCCTAGATAAAACTCTTATCGATTCTCGAAATCATATCGCACACGGGAACAAGAATGATCCTCAAACACTTATAGATTTACACAAGTTTGATGTTTTGAAAGATTTAATTTTTCTGTTAATGGATAATTTTGTAGATACCATCCTAACTTTTGCAGAAAAAGAATATTTTCTTCAAGAGAAAAGTATTGAGGCAGAACAACATATCTTAGATGTTGACTTAAATTTATCAGCAAGTTTAAATCAAAAAATAAGCTCATATATTAGTCAGTTAGAGAGTGCAGAATGTGATGTATAGTTAATCCCAAGGCTTTCAAGGTATTCTTTAGATGGAATAGGTATATCTCTAATATCAGAAGCATTAATTTGTGTAAGACCTGAGATTACTGAAAAATAATTATCGATTAATTCAGATTTTAAAAATATCGCTAGACCTAAGATTTCTAATTTACTTATTTTTCTACTGGTATGATAAATATAGTTAAGATGATTTTCTACGGCTAAAAATTCATTAGATTTTTCAGAAAAGTATATGCCTAGAGCAATTCTATGGCGGCTTTCTTTTACACTTATTCTTCTTAAAAATATATAATTTTGATTTTTAATTAACCATTTTTGGTATTCTCCCCTCATTAAAAAGAATTTATTCTTTTTAGAGTTTTTATATTCTAATAAATTAAAATTGTTAGGGCTAATATGATGTGAATTATAAACTATAATAGAATTAGGTTGCCAATCATCAATAATATTTTTATTCCTAAATTGTACAATTTTTCCAGTTGAAACCTTGTATCCTTGTTGATTAAATGTTTCTGTAAAATTTAAAAGCTGAAGATATAGATCCATAGATTTTTTATTTCTAGGGATAGCAATAATATTTTTTCGAGATTGATTTAAAATAATACTTGAAGGATATTTTTGAATATTCAAATTTTCTGATGTCAATTGTTCAATACAATCTGAATTACTAATAGTAATTTCAAGTTGAATACTTGATCTTTTAATTTTAAAAATTACATTTTCTTGTTGAATTTTATCATTTTTAAATATGGCAATCCTTGAATTAAATAAGTGTATGTATTCTATACAGTTGTCATTAATTAATTTATTTCTAAACTCTTCAAAATTTGAACCATTCGTAAAACTGCGAGGTGTAATAAAAATTAATTGTCCATTTTTTTTGAGTTGATTTATTGATTTTAATATAAATGATGCATAAATATTAGGACTCTTTTTTATAAGTCCATTCTTATTTGTTCGGTATTTACTATCTTTAGAAAGCTTGAAGTAGGGTGGATTAATTACCGTAATATCATATTCTTCATTCGTTTCTTTCAATAGAAAATCTTCAATAAAAACTTTGAAGCTAAGATCTATATTTAGTAACTTTTTTAGGTTTTCTAAATTATCCTGTAATTTTTTTGCTGTATCTAAATCAATTTCATAAGCATCTAAATGTATTTTTTTCACGCCCTTACTAACTAAAAAAAGAATTGTACTGATAGATAACATTCCCAGCCCAGCACATGAATCCAATAACTTATAAATATCTCCCTCTACTGAAATCAAGGAAGACATGAAACTAGCTATCTCTTTAGATGTAAAAAATTGACCAATATTTTTTTTGAACTCATTTGAAGTATTTGATGCATGAATAATTTGTAAGAGTTCTAAGTGCTCTAAAAAATTATTTGCTTCTTCAAAATGTAAATCCATATCAACAACGTATAAGTTTTAAGGGTGAGGAAAGTTAGTATTCTATTTGATAGCTCGTAAAAAGTGTAAAGTTTCATAAGCCCTGACCATAAAATAATTCATAAGCATCCTATGCAAATTTACAAATATCGATAATTTCCATATAAGTTTATGAAAAAAATAATATTTATATTTCATATGGCCTTCATCAAAATTACTTTGCCTGATGATATGAAACAAGCTGATATCGCTAATATTTGTCGAGTAGTCCTATGTAAGTGAATGGTACCCCCCTTAAAAATAAAGGTGTACCTCTTTGGGACTAGCTCGCGAAGTACACCGTGGTCTTTGTAGAATATCTCTAAATTTTTTGAGTTATAAAACTTACCATTTAATGATTCCAGTCGAGATATCAATATGAGATAAATTTGAATTTGCTGGATAGAGTTGCTCTGTATTCATGTTATTTATTGCGAGATGTTGCTATGTAGATATGTTTTTTTAATTCGCGTAGCAAAAAATCTGAGTTAAAAGAGTACTCATTTTCAGCCTCTTCTTTACCCATAAGAACACATGCACTTTCTTTTGCAATTGTGATAGCTTGTGCATGCCGTATCAATGCGTAAAAACATTCATAATTTCGTGGATTAATTGACTTAGTGTTATGAAAATAATCCAGATCAATATCAAGTATGTATGGCTCTTCTGTAACAACTTTACCAGTTGTAGTAATTGTCATGCTACTTGCTAGCCCAATCTGATTAAATAAAAAACAATCATCAATAACGTTACTGTTATATGCATGCATACATGAATCTTCATCTGCACTACTAAGACCATCACATTTTATATTAGGTTCAACAATAAACATTTTATCTGTAGGCATAGTATAGGTTTTTATAAAACTTAAATCGTCTTCATAGGGATAGCTAGGTTCAATGAGAGTTTTTAGTTTATCTAATTGCCCACTGTTAAATGCTTCCTTTATGTTACGATCATACTCAGTTTGTTTTTGGCGATATTCTTTGATTAAATTTGACTCGGTAGGTGGTTCAATCATATTACTACTAGGTAATGTTATTGAATAACTTAATATGCCCAATTTAATGGATAAATCTATATGTTCATCGTTGCGAAGATCTTTTAACAATGGTTCCATTTGATCATAATTATATACTTCTGCTAATTCTTTAAGTTTTAATATGAGCAAAGAAATTCTAGACTCAATTTCGTAATATTTTTGTTCACAATCTCTCGCTTGTTGTATTTGAGTCCCATAATAAAGTCTGAAAGCTTTCATCGTATCAGTATGGTGATCTAATGTTATTAGGTGTGGGGTTGATTGTATTCTCTCTTTAATCATCAACCAAGGTATAACTGCTGTAGCATGATCCTCGAATATATAAACTGGCTTATTATTAATATATTCTAATAAAAAATCTTTTTTGTTATATAAATAGTCCGTCTGCATTTTAATCTCTAAAAAATTCAATTCATAATTATGATAACTTAAATAGCTTGTTGTTAACTTGTGATAAGTCAATCTTAGATATAGAAAAGATATATTTAGATAATTTCATTTGAGCTACTTTTGTAAAGTTAAAAAGACGTAAGATCTCATAAATCAAAAAAAAGCTCTTCTTAACCACTTTTAACTTTACAAAAAATTATTAATTAATTTTAAGTATTTGAATTAAAAAAATATATATAAAAAATATATGGACTTCCGTTCTAATCAAAGTTTCAAAAAAGGCGAGTTTATCTCGCCTTTTTTATTATTCAATTCCTAGCAAACGTAGAACTGCCGTGCCAACAGCGGCCAAACAAATCACCAATAACAGAGGAACTTTTTTCCAAACCAAGAAAAGCGCTAGAGCCACCCCAAATATACGCGCAAAACCTGTGAAATGTTGGCCTTCAAAAAATGTAGTGGTCACCGCAATGGCACAGAGCAAAACGGTTGCGCCATTTGAGAGTAAAACTTGGTATTTTTCAGAAAACGAAAACTTGGCACCTAAGTGAAAGCCAGCAAAACGAATACTGTACGTTCCAAGTGCAAGTAGAGCTATTCCTACAATAATAAGTAACTGTTGACTCATTTCTTTCTACCCCATATCAAGCCAAAAAGCGAAATCAGAATTGGAAGTCCTGAGGCTAAAAAAGGTGTAGTCATCAGCGCTAAAGTTGATCCGGCAAATGCAGCTTTTCGTGTAGATTTATTCTTTAAAGCATTAAAAGTAAGTGCAATCAAAATCGCTGGGAAAATTGCATCTAAGCCAAATGTTTTAGGGTCTGGAATAGCACTTCCAATAAAATAACCCGCCGTGACACCAAGTGGCCAAGTCAGCATAATGCATATACCACACAACCAATAAGCAGCTTTTTTTGTCTCTAAGTCAGGTTGTGCCATGCCAAACAAAACGCTTTCATCGTTCATGATATGAGCCCCAAAATACTGAGAGAATTTGCCTCGGATCAGTTCATTGACTGCAATACCAAAAGGTAAGTGCCTTAAATTGACGAGTAGTCCTGCAATCGCAGCCGCAATTGGGCTACCACCAACTGCCAAGAAGCCAATAAAAATAAATTCGGCAGTTCCTGCAAGCACAAAGACAGATAGGCAAAGCGGAATCCAGAGTGCCAAGCCATAGCTTGCAGCGAGTGAACCTAAAGACATACCAACAACACTGGTTGCTAGACATACAAAGAAAATCGAGCGAGTGGTGTCTTTACTAAGTTTCTTAATGAGAGCGTATGTGGACATAGCATGATATAACGAACGATTTTCCATTATAATGAATAAGTCTGATTGTTTTGTCAAAACGAACGATCGTTTTTTTTATAGAACGGATGTGGTGAATGTCTCAGCCAATTGAAATTATTGCCAAAGGTTTAACGCGTGAACGCCAAAGAGCAGGGCTTTCATTGGCAGAAGTTGCTCGCCGTGCAGGTGTTGCCAAATCTACACTTTCTCAGTTAGAGGCAGGGCAAGGTAACCCCAGTATTGAAACCTTATGGGCACTTTGTGTGGCGCTCAATATTCCATTTGCACGCCTGATGGAAGAGCCGAGTAATCAGGTGCAAGTCATTCGCTGTGGCGATGGGCCAACGGTGAGTTCCGAGATTGCCAATTACAAAGCAATTTTGTTGGCGACTTGTCCACCGCATGCGCGCCGTGATGTATATTTATTGATTGTGGAGCCGGGTGAAGACCGACTGTCAGAGCCGCATCCAGTTGGTTCTGTAGAACATATTATTGTGGTCGAAGGCAAAGCTTTAGTGGGTTTAATTGATGAGGCAGTTGAGCTTGGCGTCGGAGACTATATTTGTTATCCAGCCGATCAAAAGCATATATTTAGAGCCTTAGAAACAGGAACAAAGGCGTTATTAATTTCTGAACAAAACTAAAGAATTTCAAGCTCATTAAAATAAAAACTAAAAATTACTTACCCTCATCCAATATAAAAAGGGCCAATTTTGCGTATAAATTTTGCAATTGGCTCTCTCTTTTATTACAAAAATGGCTCTCGTTTCTTGAGTGCCGAAACGACAAATTAAAGCCATTGGAAGTATGCATACGGAAGCGCCGGATAAGCTCAGTGAATTTTCTGTTTTAGGAATTGAGCAAAACGGCTAAATTTTTAGGGGATATTTTTTGGCTTCGGAGGATTTCCGAGTCTAGCCGATATCCTCCATATATTAAGGAAAATGATATGGCAGCTCATCAAAATGGTTCTGAAGCCAATCACTCCCAAAGTTTAAAACATGGACTTAAATCACGCCATCTAACCATGATCTCGATAGCAGGGGTTATTGGTGGCTCTCTCTTTGTTGGCTCAGGCAGTATCATATACAACACAGGTCCTGTGGTTTTCTTAACCTATGCTTTAGGTGGACTACTCGTTTGGTTCATCATGCGTATGCTAGGCGAGATGGCCGTTTTAAACCCCGACAGTGGCTCTTTTTCAACTTATGCGGACCGCGCAATTGGTCGTTGGGCAGGTTTCTCAATTGGGTGGTTGTACTGGTGTACGCTGGCAATGCTCATGGGGTGGGAAGCTTATGTGGCAGGTAAAATTTTAAATAACTGGTTCCCGTTTATACCGATCTGGGTCTATATGACTGTCGTCATTGGTGCACTGGTTGCAGTCAATTTGCAGAACGTAAAGAACTATGGTGAATTCGAGTTCTGGTTCGCTCTCATCAAAGTCATTGCGATTGTGATCTTCTTGGTGATCGGTAGCTTAGCCATCATGCATTTGTGGCCTTGGGGTAATCCAGCTGCATCTGGTATCAGTAATTTAACCTCTCAAGGCTTTATGCCTAATGGCGGTTCATCCGTTATTACCGCCTTACTTGGGGTCATGTTTGCCTATATTGGCGCTGAAATTGTGACTGTAGCAGCGGCAGAGTCTGCAAACCCATCTAAAGAAATTCGTAAGGCTTCGAACTCAGTGGTTTGGCGAATTATTTTATTCTACGTCGGTTCAATGTTTGTGGCGGTATGTTTAATTCCTCACAACAATGAACTTTTAAAAGATTCGACTTGGGGTACTTATAGCGTTACGTTGTCTGCGCTTGGTATTCCGGGCGCGCGTCATATCGTAAACTTTGTGGTTCTAACCTCGGTATGTAGTTGCTTTAACTCAGCGCTTTATACGTGTTCACGTATGTTGTTCTCATTATCTAAACGTGGTGATGCACCGAAAAGCTTTGGCTCTGTAAACAGTAAAAGTAGTCCGTGGGTGGGCGTGATTGTGTCATGCTTCTTCTCTGTAATTGCCGTGATTTTAACTGCAACCAAGAGTATGGATGTGTATGACTTTTTCATGCTAACAACAGGTGCAGCAACATTGTATGTATACCTGACGATTGCTTATTCTCAGCTTCGTATGCGTAAGAAGTTAGAAGCTGAAGGCGTGAAAATTGACTTTAAAATGTGGATGTTCCCTTACTTAACTTACGTGGTGATCTTTGCAATTATTGGTGCAATTCTTACCATGCTGATTGAAGGCACCTATTTTAAAGAAGTGATTTACACTACAGCATTGTTCGGCATTATTGTGTTCTTCGGTTTGCTGTCTGAAAAACTGGGATGGGGGAAAGAGCGTAGAGCGACTCATTTAACTCATAGCCATGAAGAAAAGTTAGTTTAAATTTTTAAATAAAAAAGAGCCTCACTGTGAAGCTCTTTTTTATTTGTCTTAATACGGAAGAATCTTTAATTCAGCGTAGGGACACCTGCTTCACGTAAGCATTGAAGTAACACACCAAAAGCCATCACCATATCTTTTTCATTTACACAAGCAAAGCCCATGAGCAATCCACGTTCGGCATGTGCATGCGACTGCATGTAGTACTGAGACAGTGGTCGAACTTTAACACCACGTTCAAGCGCAGTCGCCGCAATCGCGACATCATCGCAAGCGTTTGGAAGTTTTAAAACTAGATGTAATCCTGCGGCTTCATCATATTCATGAATAAATTCGGGGCCAAGGTAGCGTTGAATTAAGCTCACCAAGTAGTCGCGGCGCTTGCCATAGAGTAGGCGCATACGGCGAATATGCGCTTCGTAATGGCCTTCACGAATAAATTCAGCTAAGGCTTTTTGCTCAAGCAAATGGCCCCCACGGTAAAGCTCGGCTGCCACAATACGTAGTGGTGAAAAAAGTGGTTTAGGTACGACCAAATAACCAATTCTTAAAGAGGGGTAAATGGTTTTACTAAACGTGCCCATGTACAGCACAGGCGCATCATTTTCTAAGCCTTGCAAAGACGGATACGGTTGACCTGAGAAACGAAACTCACTGTCATAGTCATCTTCGACAATCCAGCTATTATGCTGGCGTGCAATCTCAATCAGTTTGCGTCGTCGATCTAGGCTTAAATGTGAACCTAGCGGATATTGATGTGATGGTGTGACAAAAATGAGTTTAGGCGGCTTTGCCGGATTTTCTTTAGGAATAATACCTTCAGCATCGACAGGCATCGGTTGAATATCGAGACCATTAATCCGTAAGGTATTACGCATTCCCCAATAAGCGGGATCTTCAAGCCAGATTCGATCACCAATATCACTCAGTGCACGCGAGACCAAATCAATCGCTTGGTGAATGCCTTCGGTAATAATAATCTGGTCTGCATCGCACTGAACCGAACGTGCAACACGTAAGTAATCTGCCAAAGCACTTCGAAGCTCGATACAGCCACCAGCGTTGCTATAAATCAGGCGGTTAATGTCCGGTTCGCGGCTTAGGCGTGCTTGAATACGACTAAAAATATGATGTGGAAACTCTGTTACATCGGGTGCTCCCGGCACAAAAGCTCCCCATTGGTGTGGCGACGCTGCTGCATAGCCTAATAAGTTAGAACCACGCTGCGAAAGGGCATAAGAGCTTTGAACTTTCGGGCTTGAAACCGCTTTTTTCTTATTTTGAGTATTTAAAAAACTCTCTGGTAATTTTTCGGCAACCCATGTGCCATGACCTGTACGGGCTTCTAAGTAGCCTTCAGCTTGTAGCTGTTCATAGGCGGTAAGCACTGTATTTCTAGAAACATGAATTTCACTGGCTAAGTCGCGTGATGCAGGTAGACGAGTCTTGGGCTGGATGACTCCATCAATAATGGCACCACGCAGGCAACGGAAAAGGCGTTGATGTAGTTTCCCTTCAGTGTCCTGTTGGAGTCGTTGTAGCAAATGATCTCCAAGTAAACTACGCAATTGGCTCTCTCCTACAGTTAAAAAGTGGCTCTCGTCAGTTGGCGTCAGACGAGCGAAATTACATGCATAGGCAGTCGTTGTAAAGCACCCTGAAAATTAAGCACAGGATGCAAGAAACCAAAGCTGCAACTGATGATGAAAATATGAGGGAATCAAATGGATAATCAACATTCTGCACTTAACGCACGTAAACAGCAAGCAACTCCACGTGGTGTAGGCGTGATGTGTCAGTGGTATGCGGAAAAAGCTGAAAATGCCACGCTTTGGGACAAGGAAGGCAACCAATTTATCGACTTTGCTGGTGGTATCGCGGTTTTAAATACAGGCCATCGCCACCCTAAAGTGATTGCAGCAGTAACTGAACAACTTACTAAATTTACGCACACTGCCTATCAAGTAACACCTTATGAAAGCTATGTGGCTTTGGCTGAACGTATTAATGAGCGTGCGCCAATTGCTGGTCCTGCGAAGTCAGCGTTTTTCACAACAGGTGCAGAAGCTGTTGAAAATGCAGTAAAGATCGCTCGTTCTTATACAGGTCGTCACGGCATTATTACTTTTGGTAACGGTTTCCACGGTCGTTCATTTATGACGATGGCAATGACAGGTAAAACCGCACCTTACAAACGTGACTTTGGTGTAATGCCAGCGGGTGTGTTCCACGCACGTTACCCTGTACCTGCTAAAGGTATTTCAGTAGACGCAGCGATCGAAAGCGTTGAAGATATTTTCAGTGAAGATATTGCACCACATGATGTTGCGGCAATCGTACTTGAGCCAGTACAAGGTGAAGGCGGTTTCAATGTGGTACCAGCTGAATTCTTAAAACGTTTACGCGCAATTTGCGATAAGCACGGCATTTTACTTGTGGCTGACGAAGTGCAATCAGGTTTTGCGCGTACTGGTAAATTGTTTGCAATGAACTATTACGAGACTAAAGCAGACCTTATCACGATGGCGAAAAGCTTAGGTGGCGGTTTCCCTATTTCGGGTGTTGTAGGCCGTGCAGAAGTGATGGATGCACCAAACCCAGGTGGTCTAGGCGGTACTTACGCAGGTAGCCCGATTGCGGTTGCAGCTGCGCACGCGGTAATTGATGCGATTGAAGAAGAAAACTTATGTGACCGTGCAAATGAATTAGGTGCTGAGTTAGTAACTACCCTTAAAGATATTCAACAAGCAACAGGTGACGTTGTAACTGATATTCGTGCTTTAGGTTCAATGGTTGCAGTAGAACTTGAAACTGCTGAACAAGCAAAAGTTGTACAAAACTATGCAATGGAAAACGGGTTGTTACTTCTTACTTGTGGTAAATACGGTAATGTAATTCGTTTCTTATATCCATTAACCATTCCTGCTGAGCAATTCCGTCAAGGTCTTGATATCTTGAAACAAGGTTTTGCAACACTCAAAGCAGGTAGTGCAAAAGCAACGGAGCAATCTGCATGATTCAAAATACTTTGCAGTATTTGTTAAAACATCCTGATATTGCGTTAGAAGCACCTGCATCAAATGACTATATCGAGGTAAATGATGCTGCTACGGGCGAAACTTTGGCATGGGTAAAAACCTATGACCGCGCAGGGGTTGAAGCTGCAATTAACCGTTCGGCAAAAGCGCAGGCTGCTTGGAAAAAGCAAACTGCCTTGGCTCGTGCTGATGTGTTATTGGCATGGTACAACCTCATGCTTGAGCACAAAGAAAATTTAGCTCAAATTTTAACAGCTGAGCAAGGTAAACCATTGGCAGAAGCACGTGGTGAAATTGGTTATGCAGCATCGTTCATACGCTGGTTTGCCGAGCAAGCTCGCCGTATTGATGGTGAAGTATTAACACCTACGTTGCCAAATCAACGTCTGCTCGTGATTAAACAAGCAATTGGTGTTACTGCTGCAATTACGCCGTGGAACTTCCCAGCTGCCATGATTACGCGTAAAGCAGGTCCAGCGATTGCTGCGGGTTGTTCAATGTTGGTTAAACCAGCAGAACAAACGCCGTTAACCGCCTATGCACTTGAAGTATTGGCTTTACAGGCAGGCTTACCAGCCGATGTTTTAATTAACATTAGTGGTGATGCGGTTGAAGTAGGCAAAACACTATGCGAAAGCGATATTGTTCGTAAGTTAAGCTTCACAGGTTCAACCCAAGTTGGCCGTATCTTGATGCAACAATGTGCGCCAACTATTAAAAAGCTTTCACTTGAACTCGGTGGTAATGCACCAGTTGTGGTATTTGACGATGCCAATCTTGAACAAGCTGTTCAGGGCATCATGGCAAGCAAATATCGTAACAGTGGTCAGACCTGTGTTTGCGCTAACCGTATTTATGTTCAAGACGGTATTTACGATGCGCTGGCAGACCGTTTGGTTGAAGCTGTGTCTAAGCTGAAAGTTGGTGATGGCCGTCAAGAAGGTTCAACTCAAGGGCCTTTAATTGATGAAGATGCGATTGCAAAAGTTCAGTCCCATATTGCAGATGCAACTGAGAAAGGCGCGACAGTTCGTATTGGTGGTCAGCGTTCGGCACTTGGTGGCACATTCTTTGAACCAACAGTTTTAACTGGTGTAACGCAAGACATGAAAGTGTCTAAAGAAGAAACCTTTGGTCCGCTTGCACCGCTATTCCGCTTTAAAACTGAAGACGAAGCAGTGGCAATGGCGAACGATACCGAGTTTGGTTTAGCTGCTTATTTATTTACTCAAAGCACAGCTCGTCAATGGCGAGTGGGTGAAGCACTTGAGTATGGAATGGTCGGCATTAACACGGGTGCAATTTCAAATGAAGTTGCTCCGTTTGGTGGCGTAAAACAATCAGGTCTAGGTCGTGAAGGTTCAAAATTCGGCATCGAAGAATATGTCGAAATGAAATACCTCTGCGTAGACTTATCTGAGTAAAGAACAAAGCGGGTTCGTTTTGTTCTGAACGAAAACATGCAGTTATGCTGTATGTGATGTTTCACAAAAAACCGGTCATGCCCATTCATGACCGGTTTTTTTATTTAAGTCGGCAAATACCCTTCATGGCTTTCGGGTAAACGCCTGAGTTCTTCAATCAGAGTTTCAATGAGTTTTTCGACCACCAGACGTTGGCCTTTTCTAGACACATAAACCAGTTGTAGCATGCCAATATTCGACTTCCAGTCAGGAAGAATATGCACAAGTGTGCCTTTACGAATTTCAGATTCGACAGTTAAAAAGGGAAGATCGGCAATGCCTAAACCATCCATCACGGCATAGTAAACACCTGCCAAGTCATTACTTTTGATTCGTGGTTGATAAGGCACATCAACTGATTCACCATTTCGAATATTGCATAAATGCCAAATATAATTTTGCTTTTGAGTACCTAAGCTAATACTTGGAAAGTCTTGTAATTCAGAATAATGCTCAATGGTACGGCCTTGTAGTAATTCAGGCGAAGCCACTAGACAGTGGTCGGTTTTAATTACATCCCGAACAATTAAATTCGAATCTTCATTCGGTTCAAAATTGGTCCGAATCGCGAGGTCGATGTCATCATGCAAAATATCTACTCGACGGCTGGTCAGCTCAAGCGATATTTCAACTTTAGGATAAGTTTTTAAAAACTGATTTAAAATTTTTCTAATTTGAAAATGCATCATTAAAGGTGGACAGCTGACTTTTACTACTCCTTGAGGCTCACTTTTTTGCTTTAACAAAACGTTTTCTGCACATTCAACTTGGGCAATAACTTTGCAGCATTCTTCGTAGAACTCTTGGCCTAAATCGGTCACTTTAAAATGGCGAGTTGTTCTTTGAATGAGGCTAACGTTAAATTTATTTTCAAGGTCAATAATGCGTCGGCTGAGTTTGGACTTACTAATATTTTCAGCTTCACTGGCTGCACTAAAGCCGCCGTGTTTTACGACTAAATAGAAATAATAAAAATCATCAAAAGAGCTTATCAATGTCCGATCAATCCATTTAAATTTAAGATTAGAGCGCTTAAGCACTCTAATCTTGTCAATTCAGCTTATTTTTGCGATGTATTAAAACTATAGCTTGTCATTAGGTTGCGGTAATCAGGAATATGATTTGAGAAGAGAGCACCTAAGCCTTCTACGTCATTACGCCAGTCACGGTGTAACTCACATGCCATGCCAAACCAAGTCATCAGCTGAGCACCTGCTTTTGACATACGGTCCCAAGCAGCATCACGTGTTAATTCATTGAAAGTACCAGAAGCATCAGTAATCACAAACACTTCAAAGCCTTCAGCGAGTGCAGATAAAGCAGGGAATGCCACACAAACTTCAGTGACCACACCTGCAATAATGAGTTGTTTTTTGCCTGTCGCTTTAACTTCTTTTACGAAGTCTTCATTGTCCCAAGCGTTGATTTGACCAGGGCGTGGAATAAATGGTGCATCTGGGAAAAGTTCTTTTAATTCTGGAACTAAAGGACCGTTTGGACCATTTTCAAAACTGGTCGTTAAAATAGTCGGTAAATTAAAATATTTTGCTGCGTCTGCAAGCGCTAATACGTTATTTTTAAATTTATCTGGTTCGATATCTCGAACTAAAGAAAGTAAACCAGCTTGATGGTCAACTAAAAGAACCGCAGCATTATCCTTGTCTAAACGGACGTAATCTTGAGCCATTTTTATATCCTCATGTTATCAAAATGAATAATTAAAAATTATTAAGTAGGTCGTTAGTGCCTAAAATTATGCTAGTTGAGTTTGTTGTCGTGATTAAGTCTAAAAAATAGGATTAAGAATTTTAAAAATAGGACGATCTTTTGAAGCGTACCTCAAACTTTAAGATTGTCTCATATATGAAATAATGTGTTGCTAAACCTGATCTATAAACTGCAATTATTGAGGCGTAAAATCAATCTCAGTTCAAGAAAATCCTACATATATAGGAGAGATCAGATGAAGAAATTTCTTGGTGCATATCAAAATAACCACATGCATTGGGTTGGTGATGGTTTCCCTGTATATAACCTGTTCTCTTATGACCGTTTAGGCCAAACCCTAAGCCCATTTTTGTTACTGGATTATGCAGCGCCTTATAACTTCTCACCAACCACCGAACAACAAGGTGTCGGGTCGCATCCTCACCGTGGCTTTGAAACCGTGACGATTGCCTATCAAGGTGAAGTAACACACAAAGACTCAAGCGGCGGCGGCGGAACCATTAAAACGGGTGACGTACAATGGATGACTGCAGGTGCAGGTGTGTTACATGAAGAGTTCCATTCTCCTGAATTTGCAGAGCATGGTGGTCTGTTTGAAATGGTGCAATTGTGGGTAAATTTACCTGCTCATTCAAAAATGACCCCTGGAAAATACCAAGCAATTGAAGCGAAAGAAATTCCAGACATCGCGCTAGATGAGCACGGTAGTCATTTACGTGTGATTGCGGGTGAATATGCAGATTCAAAAGGTGCCGCAACGACCTTTAGCCCATTAAACGTATGGGATGGTAAGTTAGTCAAAGGCCAAAAACACACCCTTTATGTGCCTGAAGGACATACTACACTTGTTGTTGTTTTAGATGGTGCTGTGGTCATTAATGATTCAAACCGTCTTGAAGGTAAAACCGTTGCGATTTTATCTCGTGAAGGTGTTGAGTTTAGTTTAAATGCTGAAGAAGACACTAAATTCCTAGTGTTGACTGGTCAACCACTCAATGAACCAATCGAAGGTTATGGCCCATTTGTCATGAATACCAAAGCCGAGATTATGGAAGCGATTAATGATTTTAATCGTGGAAAATTTGGTTCTCTCATGCAAGAAGCATAAATTGTTTATTTGAGCTTAATTAGCTATTCAAGCAAAGTAATAAAAAGCCCGCTATCAAGTGTGAATAGCGGGCTTTTTCGCTGTAAAGTTTCTATTTTTATGATAGATATCATTATTGTTTGGGCATTGTTTTATGTGACTTAGTTCTCATTGTTGTGGTGGCATGATATCGCAAAAAGAGTATTTTGTAAAATATTTGATATAAATTTAGTTAAATTATCTCATTTTATTTAAAAGAATTTTTTTTAAATTTTTAAAAAATATAAAGTTTTATCGACTTATTTTCTTTTGTAAAGTTTTATAAATAAATTTGCATTCATCAGAGAAAATTTTTCTGTATAAATTCATGTAAAAAATAAAAATCTGGTAGTTTTTAATACGGTGTTTTTTTTAGGTATGAGTGATAATCAAAAAAATTCTCGAAAAATGGGACATCATTTTGGATATCGCAATTATTGGTAGTGGAATGGCAGGACTTGCAGCAGCAAGAATTCTGAAAGATGCAGGACATACAATCACGATATTTGAAGCACTTCCTGGCCGGGGAATGGATAGCCATAGCATTGAGTTCGATGGTGGGATTATTGATGCGCCATTGCGTGTTATGAACCCGCATCTATGGAAAAATACACTCAGCCTTGCTGCACACTTAGGTATTAAAACTTTCCCAGTTCGTACCTATATGTCTTGTAGCTGGTTATTTGAAGATCGTACTGAAACATGGTTAACCACATCTCGTAGCCGTATTGGTAATTTCCCGATTATCAATAACCGTAAAGGCATCCAGCAGTATGGCTGGCGTCTTGTGAAAGGGATGTTGCAATTAAAAACTGCGATCCACCAGTTTTTCAAATCTAAAAATCAAGATATTACTCTCGCTGAATTTATTAATCAGAACGACATAGAAGAAGTATTCTGGCACGGTGTAGTGATGCCAGTGCTCTATACCATTTGTACATGTAACCCAAAAACAATTGGTGACTGGCCTGCAAAAAACCTTCTTGAGTTTTTGCGTCACTTAACTGATGGCGACATGCTATTGCGTATGAAAGGCGGTACACCTGCATTTGTAGACAGCTTAATTAAAGGCATCGATATCCATAGCGGTTCGGCAATTAAGAAAGTTGAGCAACAAGGCGAAAAAGTACTGGTTGAAAATGCGCAAGGCGATAAGGGCACATATGACCGCGTCATTGTGGCGACACCAACATCTAAGATTGAAGAGTTCTTAAACCCTGAACAGTTTGCAGATGATATGAATCTGCTTAAACAGTTTCGTTTTGAGCAAGGTGACTTAGTTATTCATACTGACGCAACAGTGATGCCACCACGCCGTAAAGACTGGTCAGTGCTGAGCTATATGATGGATCGTAAGTTTACTCGTCAGCAGTTTACAGTTTGGATGAACGCTGTTGAGCCATCACTTGTAGGTAAAAATCCTGTATTCCAAACTTGGCGTCCAGTGACTGATATTGACCCTAAAAAAATCATTTCAAAAGTGACTTTAACGCGTGCAGTTGTAGACTCGCAAACCATTGCTCTAAACAAAGAGTTACAGCAACGTCATTTAGAACCAAATCGTAAAGTATTTTACTGTGGTTCATGGTCATGTGATGGCTTGCCAATTTTAGAGTCAGCCGTGACTTCTGCAATGCATATTGCTGAAATTTTAGGTGCACCTTTACCATTTGTAGGTTTAAAACCTCAGGTTGAAGTTGCTCCAGAACTCGGCTACTAAAATTGTGAAAACAAAAGTTCGAGCAGCTCTTTCTCGATTCATTCCTCATAAATATGCCATTGATGCATCAAGCTTGGGGGATGATGGAGAGCTTGCTTGGACAAATTTGGGTTTTTGGAAAAATACCCAAAACTATCCTGAAGCTTGTCGCCAATTGGCCGACCATTTGGCACAAGCTGTCAATTTAAATTCAAAAGATTATTTACTCGATTTAGGCTGCGGACAGGGTGCAAGTTTGTTGCACTGGTTACAACACTATCAGCCCAAAAGTATGAGTGCCGTTGAGCTACAAGCTCAATGTGTGAATAAAATTCAAAAACTTATTCCTGAAATAAGTCAGATTTTTTGCGGTTCATTTTTAAATTTAAAACAATTTAAATTTAAACAAGCTTTCGATGTGGTGATGTGCATTGATGCGGCTTACCACAGTTCTTTAAATTCATTTCTATATTCGGTCACTCCCGTTTTAAATTCAAAAGGTCGCTTAGGTTTTCACTACTTAATGCGAGCTGAATCATGTCAAAACATGACAATGTTGCAAGAACAAAAGTATCGTTATTTACTCAAAGCAGCCGATGTCGCTTGGGATGCTGTACCAACTGAACAAACTCTAAGAACAACCTTGGAACAGCACGGTTTTACAGATATTCAAATTGAAGATTTATCTGAACAAGTATTATTAGGTTTTTCAGAGTATATTCAAAAACAACAAGGACAATCTCATAGCCGAGGGTTGGCGAATTTTAAAATTCAAATGACTGCAAAGTTATGCCAGCAACTCTACCAAAGTGGGTATGTCCGTTATATTCAAATAACAGCAATAAAAAAATAGGATGAGCCATGTCAGCCAAATATCAAGGATCGTGTTTATGTGGAGCTGTGAGCTATCAAAGTGAAGCAGCGCCACGTTATAGCTTTAATTGCCATTGTCGAGATTGCCAAAAAGCCACAGGTTCAGCATATGCACCAATTGCTTTTTTTCACCAATCTGAATTGAAAGTGAATGGTGAACTTAAATATTTTGAGACCGTAGGTTCTTCTGGCCGTTCCATTAAAAGAGCGTTTTGCCCGACATGCGGTTCTCAGCTTTTTGGCTTACCTGAAATTGCCCCTGAAATGATTTCAATACGTGCAGGTACGCTTGATGACCCAAGTCTTTATGAGCCTAGAGCTGAGGTATTTGTGAGCCAAGCTTATGCTTGGGATACGTTGAACCCAAACCTTAGACACTTTGAAAAAATGATAGAGAAGAAGAAAGAAGGGCAGAGGTAGTCTGACAAGCCCGTACGCTTTTTCCTACGTCCATTCAGGAAATTGACGTCTTTCTATGACTTCATGAATTACCTATGATGAACTCATCAGGAACAGGAAGTTCCAAAACGTAAAACAACAATAATAAGTTTAAGCATCAGGATGTGAGGTATTACAGGATGTATACCTAGTAACGAAATACGAAAAAAGCCCAACAGGATGTTGGGCTTTTTTTCATTTCTTATTAAATAATTTATTTCACACTGAGGATAATAGATTCACAAGCCAGAATATAAAACCTACAGACAACAAAAAACCTCATAAATCAAATATTCATGAGGTTTAATGATGGTGCCGGCACACGGATTCGAACTGTGGACCTACTGATTACAAGTCAGTTGCTCTACCAACTGAGCTATGCCGGCAATGTGGAGTGAATTTTACAGTTTCTTAAAAAAAATACAAGCCAAAAAATGAGCATTTGAATTTTTTCTATCAATTTTTAAGCGCTTATGCGTTTGAGCTTTAAAAATGGCTTAAGGCTTCAACATATAAATAAAAGAATCAACATGTTCACCACTATTTAAAGTGACGCGAACAGGTACTCTTTCGTACTCTTCGCCTTCAAAGTCATCCAGTAATTTCCAGTTAGCATCTAAATGTTCTGAGCTAAAAACAAAGCCTTGCACTTGGTTA
Source organism: Acinetobacter seifertii (assembly GCF_016064815.1). Lineage (NCBI taxonomy): Bacteria > Pseudomonadati > Pseudomonadota > Gammaproteobacteria > Moraxellales > Moraxellaceae > Acinetobacter > Acinetobacter seifertii. Next base: position 265,453 of record NZ_CP065820.1, read on the forward strand.
GCACTATCATCGAGTACAATTCCCGGATAGCCTAAATCTGCTCCCCAACCTTCATGATGTAGGGTTCCGTTTACCCAGCCTTCCGACCATTGTCCGCCAATATTTTCAAGTATATGGGCATTAGGACGTCCGGGACCTAAAGTGCCATAAACAAATAAACTCGACATGTGTTTTTCCTTTAAATTACTCATTAATGTGCTTTTGCGTGTGCGGTATAAACCACTAAAAATATTCCCAATACTGACAATACAACCGCCAAAGTGACAATCGCACTCCAGCCACCGTGTAACCAGAACCAACCACCTGCCGAACCGACAATACTTGAACCCATATAGTAAAAAAGTAAATACAGAGAACTCGCATGGGCTTTGGCTTGTTTGCTTTCAGCGCCGACTGAACTACTGGTGAGTGAGTGAGTAATAAAGAAGCCGGTGGTAATAAAGGCAATCCCAATAATAATGCCAAAAAGCGAGCTGAGTAGAGTCATGAGGCTACCCACAATCATGAGCGCGAAGCCACTCATCATCATGGTTTTTTTACCAAAGCGATCGGCTAAGCTACCTGCCAACGATGAAGACACCATACCAAAGCTATACGACAAGAAAATAAGGCTAATTTGTGTTTGGCTCAGTGAATAAGGCGCGCCGCTTAAACGGAAAGTCGCGTAGTTAAATAAGGTCACAAACACACTGGTGAGCAAGAAACCAATGGCAAACAGGCGTAATAATTTAGTATTGCTTAAATGAGCACGCCACATTTGCATGTGAAAGCCTAAATTCAGCCCTTTTTTCTGTACAAAATTACGTGAAGCAGGGAGTAAGCTTAAAAAGGCAATTGAGCAAATAAAACAGATTGCGCCCAGCAAACCTAAAGCGGTGCGCCATGAAAAATATTCAATCAAAATGCCCATGCCGACACGGCCCATCATGCCGCCAAAGGCTGTCCCTGCAATATACAACCCCATGGTTTTACCCAAGTGTTCAGGTGCAATTTCTTCGGCAATCCAAGCCATTGTCACTGCGGGTACACCACCGAGCAGCAAACCTTCTAACGCTCGTGCCATCAGCAAACTGTGCCAGTTCGGAGTAAACATTGAGACAATATTTAAAATTGCTGCACATAGCATCGATGTAAAGATTACACCACGACGACCAATCGCTTGTGAAAACGCGCTTGATAGCACAATCGAAATGGCTAAAAAGGCAGTCGTTAATGACAGTGCTAAAGAGCTACTCGCAGGACTAATCTGGAAACTTTGGCTAAATGCAGGCAACAACGGCTGTACACAATAAATCAGTGAGAAACTGGCAAAACCTACAAGGAACAAAGCGAAACCTGCATGCTTATAGGCTTTAGTACCTTTATGAATCCACTCACGTGAAAGCAGAGAAGTCGCTTCTGTGTTTAAAGTGCTGGGTGTAGATGAAGAGCTCATATCATGACCATGACAGAAAGAAAGAGCAGTGCTTGAGGGCATGCTGCATCGAGAAAATTCGATGAATTAAAATTAGCAATTTAGAGGGTATTTTTCTAATATATTTAACAATAGGTCATAATATGTTTTATATATAGCAATGGAACTCAGACATATACGCTACTTTTTAGCAGTAGCAGAAGAAAAAAACTTTACCAGAGCTGCGCAGCGTTTAAACATGAGCCAGCCGCCTTTAAGTATGCAAATACGTGACTTAGAAGAAGAATTAGGCGCAGATTTATTTATTCGTTCACCACATGGGGTGGAGCTGACCGAAGCGGGGCTTGCCTTTTTAAATGCGATTCAGCCAGTACAGCAGCGTGTAGAAGATGCAGCCAACCTTGTTAAACAAGTGGCAAATGGCGAAGTAGGTCAACTACGATTAGGATTTACAGGTACTTCAATGCTGAACCCTCTCATTCCTAAATGCGTTCGCTATTTTCAGCAGCAATATCCGAAAGTAGATTTAAAGCTTGAAGAAGCCAATACCTTGTTGCTCATCGACCTATTGCTTGAAGACCGTTTAGATGTGGCAATTATTCGCTCACCACGCAACATTCCAGATAGTCTCATTCTTCAAGAATTATTAGCAGAACCACTCATTGCGGCTTTGCCTTGCGAGTCTTTGAGTTTAGATGATTCAACGCAAGAAATTGATTTAACTACACTGCGAGAGCTTGATTTTATTGTCTCGCCACCATCCATTAGTGCAGGGCTTTTTGATGCAATTAAACAAGCCTGTCATGAGCATGGTTTTGAACCGAAAATCGGACAAAACGCCCCGCAAATTGTGTCTATTTTATCGTTGGTGTCTGCAAATCTAGGTGTATCTTTGGTGCCTGAGTCGACTAAACAATTGCAAATACAAGGTGTCGCGTATCGCTCTTTAAAAGCACCTGTACCTACGGTGGGTTTAGGACTTGCCTATAAAAAACATGCCCCTTCACAAATGGCGATTAACTTTGCCAGTGTGGTGCAAGTGGCTTGCCACCACGCCAACGAAATTGATGAAATTGGCTAGTTTGATTTCGGCGCTTTATTCATTAAAAAGATGCCTGAAATAATGAAAATTGCTCCATATAAAAATGATAAAGTCGGTTGTTCATGAATGAAAACCCATGCCATAAGCGCTGCAAAAATAGGTTCGGAAAGCTCGGTCACTTGTACCTTTGCGGCACTCATATAAGACAACGCTTTGGTGGTACAGAAAAAGCCAAGTATGGTCGGTAGAACAGCTAAACCAATCAAACCTAAAACAATGTCAGTATTAAAATGAATACTATGCAAGTTTATTAAAAACGGAACGGCAAGATAAACGCTGCCAAAGAGCAATAAATACTTGGTAAGAAACAGCCCCCCGTTTAATTTAAACTTTTTAACTAAAACTGAAAATAGGCCATAACCCGTGCCAGCAATTGAGGCATTGATCAGCATTAAAAGGCTATTTTCACCCTTCCATGAAATGATACTAATACCAGCAACTGCTAATAATGTTCCTACAAGAGAGTGAATGTAGATACTCTCTTTTAAAATGAATCGACCAAAAAATAGGGCAGAAATAGCAGCCGAAGCCATGAGTACCACCACGACATTGGCGGCAGCACCGTGGTTATAGGCAATGGTTTCAAAAAAGAATAGCGAGAAAATTCCTAAAAAGGCACAGATGGCAATTTGAGTAAAAACACTGAGCTTGCTTGGCGCGCTACTGATGTAGGCAATCTTGTGGCTCACAGGCACTTTAAACAAAAAAACACTTAAAAAGAAAAAGGCAATAATGGTTTTTAAAAAGGCAATGTCTTGTGGATTTAAACCACTGTGCATGAGTAATTTACTAATGACACCAATAGATGCATTTAAAGCTGCTGCACAAAGTGCAAATAGAGTTCCGATAATTAAATTATTCACTCTTATAATTCTTCCTAAGTTTTACGCATGAAGTCTACAATATTTTTTGGATGAATATTCAACAAAAATAACCAATTAACGCTTGGTATTTTCAACGATTTATTTTGAATTGATTTAATAAATTTTTATTTAAGACTAAAAGCATTGTAAGAGACTTTTGTTTCAAAGAATTGTGATTTATAAAACTTACTCATATTATATAATTAGTTAATTATTAAAGAATTTTAAAAATGATTAAATCTATTATTTCAGGTTGCGCGGTTCTTACACTTTCGGCTTTGGCGGTCACGCATGCAGAGTTTTCTTTTGAACAAGAATTACAACAAGGCTGTAATAAAGTGAAGCAATACGCGAGCTTAGGTAAGAAAAACTACGACCAAAAACAATATAAAAAAGCGCTCGAAAACTTCCAAAGCCAAGCCTCTTGGACTGCATTTTGTAAAGCCAATGAAGATGAAACCACAGTTAAATTTACCGACCGAGATATTGAAGTTGCCAACAATAACGTGGGCTTAGCCTATGCCAAACTGGGTCGGCCACTTTGGGCGAGAGCATGGTTTATGCTCGATGAAAAATCAAAGTCGAGCCTGTTTAATCTTCAGCAGTTACCAGCCCCTAAAGCGTCCAATGACTTGTCAGGTGAATATGTGCGTTATTCGGGTTTTGGTGAGTGGGATCACATCACGGTAAGTCGCAAACAGGGCCAATATGCGATTGGCTATTCGGGTGTTTATATGGGTTTACGAAGCTTAATTTATGGCCCAAACATGGGGCAGTTCGATACCAAAATGCCGACCAATGCCAAGCAAACTATTTATAAAGACGAAGACTGCCGCATTCAGCTCGATTTTAAAACGAGTGCGAAATTAGGCAATTACATTCAAGTTAAACAAAACGAGGGTAACTCGGGCTGTGGCTTTGGACATAACGTTTATGCAGACGGCACTTATTTAAAAGTTGAGTCTGGAAAATAATAAATTCCTTAGTTTTATTTTTTAAGATTTAAAAGGAAACTTGAATGTTAAGTTCGGCAAATATTGGCCATGGAATTATGATGGGCATTGTAATGCTCGTCAGTCTCTTAGTAATTATAATTGCAGTAATTGTTGGGCTATACGGTAAAAAGCGTAAAAATAAGTCTGAGACAGAAAATATAACCTTTATCATTCTATTATGTATTGGTATAGCTGGTTTGCTCTATTCATATATGGGATAGCTGCATGTACAAACTGGAATAAATTCAAAAATATGAGTAGCGAAAAATCATAAGATTAATTTTTTAGGAACTAAATAATGAAAAATATATTTGTACGTTTACTACTTCTTTCGACGGTTATTTTGTCTGCTCAGGTTTATGCAGATGTAGCAAATACAACATGTAAAGAAGTGAAATTTCAAAAAGCCGATGAAGCGTGGAGTGGGCACTATTATTTACATGGCGTGATGGAAGTCGGTTCGGAACTTTTACTTCAGCCAGACGGCAAGTTTAAATGGATGCTTGCTGTGGGTGCATTAGACCAATATGCCGAAGGCTCATGGTGGAAAAACGGTGACTGTATTGGTTTAAAGCCAGAAGCTAAATTTAAAAAGGGTTTAAGTATTTTCCCTGAAAGCCTAACGATTTCAGATAAATCTTTAGACGCGATCTGGGACGGTGGACGCCAACAAGGCACATATAGCAAAGACTAAACTAAAAAAGTCCGACACTGAGTCGGACTTTTTTATGGCTTGTATATTAGTGGTTGACCGCAGCAAGTTGCTGAGCGTTATAACGTGCGCCCATGTTTGGGTATCTCGCGATAATCGCTTGAATTTCTGCCAAATCTGCCGCTGTTAAATGAAGGTCTACAGCACCCGCATTTTCTACAAGGCGTTCGATTTTACGTGTACCCGGAATTGGAATAATGTCGTCACCTTGCGCCAAAATCCAAGCCAAAGCCAGTTGAGCCGCTGTCGCATTTTTGCTTTGGGCAAAGTCACTAAATGCTTGCGCCAAGCTTTGGTTATTTTTCCAGTTATCGCCCTGATAGCGTGGTAACTGACGACGGAAATCGTTTTCATCTAGGCTACCCACATCAAGCGTATTGGTGATTAAACCACGTGATAGCGGAGAATATGGCACAAGGCTAATACCTAACTCGCGAATGGTTTGAAAGTGCGTATCTTCCAGCTCACGAGTAAGCAATGAATATTCGTGTTGAACTGCTGCAATTGGGTGAATTGCATGCGCTTTACGAATAGTTTCCGCCGACGCTTCACTAAGTCCTAGATAACGAACTTTACCTTGTTGCACCAAGTCAGCCATTGCACCAATGGTGTCTTCAACTGGAATGGTTGGATCAATGCGATGCGCATAATACAAATCAATTACGTCTGTATTTAAGCGTTTTAAGCTATTTTCGACCGCAACTTTAATCCACTCTGGAGAACCGTCGATATAAGACTCTAAAGAGTTTTGTGGGTTAAGGTTGTCTTCTTTATAACGGAAGCCAAATTTGGTCGCCAAGAACACTTTGTCGCGGTTTTTTTCTAAAACTTTTGAGAGCAAAACTTCGTTTGCGCCGTTGCCGTACATGTCGGCGGTGTCCCAAAAGTTAATGCCGAGGTCTAATGCCTTTTCTAGGGTTGCAATGCTTTGTGTGTCGTCTGAGGCACCATAGGCAAAGCTCATTCCCATGCAACCTAAACCAAGTGCTGATACTTTTTCGCCTGTTTGTCCTAAAGTTCTATATTTCATTTTTCACACTCTTTTTTGCAAAATCACTTGAGTAGAAAAACTATAAAATGCTTTGGCTCAAACTGACATATAACATTCAAACCAATAATTATAAAATTCAAACAATCTGTTTTTAGGCTACACAGTCTTCGCGGAACTTTTTAGGTGAAAATCCGGTATTTTTCTTAAAGAAGTTGGTGAAATACGCTGAATATTCAAAGCCTAAGCTATAGGCAATTTCGGAAATATTCCAACTGGTATGTTGTAGCAATGCTTTGGCTTCTTGCGTAATGCGCGAGCTAATATGCTCAGAGGTGGTTTTACCTGTAGCTTCTTTTACAGCGCGGTTTAAATGGTTTACATGTACCGACAGGCCATAGGCATAGTCATTTGCAGTTTTGAGTTTAAGCTGAAAATGTGGCGAGTCGATGGGGAACTGGCGCTCTAATAACTCAAAGAATAAATGGCAGATCCGAACAGCAGCATTACTATGTTTTTCAAACTGTTGGGTCGGTTGCATTTTCATGGCTTCGTGCACAAGTAGGTGCAAATAGTTTCTTAAAACGTTGTATTTATGAATATAGTCTGAATTTATGTCATTCATCATCTTTTTGAAAATAAATGAAATTTCTTCAACCTGTTGGTCGTTTAAAAAATACAGCGGGTCGCCGTCGACTTTAAATAGCGGTGAGTCTTTTAAAAAGCTTTGTCTTGATTCTTGGTTTACAAACTCTTCGGTAAATAGGCAAAACCAGCCTGCCTGTTCAGGCGAATTAATTTCCCAAGCATAGGGCACCATTGGGTTGGAAAATAGTAAAGCAGGGCGGTCGACTCGTATCCAGCGGTTAGCATAGTGAAGTTCACCTGTGCCTAAAACCAGTGAAATTTTATAATAATCGCGGCGGCTATAAGGCGTGAGGAACGAGCAGGCATCGCGTTGGAACACGTTGAAATGTCCAAACGAGGTCGATGGAACCGAGTAATCGCTATCTCTGGTTAAAGAAAAGCGGCGATAAAAATCATGTATGGTTTCCATGTCTTTGCCTGCGTGCGTTATCAATTTATTTAAAGTTATAAAATTCAAACTTTATTTACTGTAGCTTTTATTTATAGCGCGATCAATCTGTTCATTTAAACCGTTTTGAAAATGAATGATAAATTAACAATAGGAAAATGATCTGGTGGAAATAAAAATATTTTATAAATTAATAATATATGAGCATTGACACTTAAAAACTTGATAACTATTCTTTGTTTGCAAACGATTTTGCGGTAGAACGAAAAGGGGACACTTTCGAGTGTGCTGGTGCTGTACCCAGTCTGCTAATCCTTTTTCGTTTTGCCATCATTTTACGGTAGAGCGAAAAGGGTGACACCTTCGGGTGTATTGGGTTTTCCTTTGTGTCCCACCTGCTAACCCCTTTTCGTTCTATCACCATTCTACGGTAGAGTGATAAGAGGACACCTTCAGGTGTGCTGGTTCTGTATGCCCAGTCTGCTAACCTCTTTTCGTTCTGCCACCATTATTTCTTATTATCATTACATCGTTAAATTTAAGTTGAAGATCTTTTTAGCTTAAATATCTAATTGAATAAACAACAATAATTATTTAACTAATTTCTATTCAACCTTAGATTGACACTCAAAAACGTGCGGATTATCCTTTGCGTGCTGGCCTACATTGCCAGTGAGCTTTTGACAGAGCTGGAACAAAAGGCGCACAACAACGTATTATTTCGTTTTGTGCGTTCTCTTAAGTCACGCCTTTATGGTGAGGCTAGGAGGGGCACGCTTGCGTGCGCTGGTTTCCTTTTGTACCAGTCTGTCAACCCTTCTAGTCTTGCCACCATTATTTGACAGTAATTGGTAAGACCCTTCTAAATCAAAAGGAGTCCGCCATTATGCGTACTATTTTATCTCTCTCATTGGCAACCTTTGCCAAAATCTTTGATTCTATATCGCACTGGTCTTTAAAACGGTTTAATCGACTCTAGGTTTTAAGCCATAGGTCATTACGACTAAAAAATCATAGCAACAATAAAACCCGAGATAGGCGAGCACACCATTTTTGTGCGGCTTTTACATGCCTGTATTTAGCGCTCAATTTAAGAGTGACGGCATTTCTATCTCATTTATTTACAACAAAAAATTATTTTAAACGGTACACATGAAAAATTTAGACGCTTCACGTAAAGCATTACACGTGATTGATACAGCAACAGATTTATTTAAACAATATGGCTTTAATAAGGTCGGGGTAGACCAAATTATTGCCGAATCTCAAATGAATAAAGGCACCTTTTACAACTACTTTCACTCTAAAGAAAGATTTATTGAAAGATGTTTGGTCACGCAAAAAGAGCAGTTACAAGAAAAAGTGAGTGTGGTGAGTGAGTTTTACCAAAATGCAGATTTGTCCGATCAACTCAAGCAAATTTACCTTTTACATGCTGACTTAAAAAGCGCGTATTACCTGTTGTTTAAGGCGATTTTTGAAATTAAAAAGCTTTATCCAAATGCCTACCAAACCGCACTCAGATATAGGCGGTGGCTTAAAAATGAAATTTTCTGCTTGCTCATGGAAACCAAAAAAACAGTTTCCTATGCAGAAGCGGAGATATTTGTATTTATGATTGATGGCACAATTCTGGGGCTGTTAAGTTCAGATGAAGAAAGGGAAAGAGATGCTTTGCTTGAGTATTTTTTAGAGCGGGTTTGATGGGGAAGGCCCGACGGGAGTTGGGTCTGCTTTTAAAAATTATTTATTTTATTACTCTATGTATGAGAGTAATTATTTGAATATTCTCCAAAAAAATATTCATCTTTGGTTTGAAAAAAGAAGTTAAATTCTTTACTCATCATAGAATCATATTGTGCCTGTTTATGAAAGATAGGAGATATTTGGTCTAAATAGTAGTAGATACAGTCAGTGATATTATTAAATACATTTAATGGTTTTAAGCTGGTATATAGTTCTGTTAATGCATTAATGATAGGGTGAATATTAGGATTAAATGTCCATAGTAAAATTTCATTTTTCTCGCATCTAATTACTTCATATTCTTCTAGTTTATTAGGTTGAATCGAATAAAGTTGTGCCCCATTTTTACTATAAGTTGAATATAGTAATTTTGTGATTTCTAACTGTGAGTGTGTGATTTCTTGTTCACGTCTTAGTTTGGATGCTTTCAATAATTTTGGCAGTTCATCAATACTATTTTTATTAACTTTATTGAAAGAATATATAACATTTTGGATAAGGTTTAATTCACCAGTTCCTGTAATAATACCGTTTTCCCATGGGAAAAGCTTTTGAATACCATCTTGATATAAATATGAGCCATTATTCTGATGCGGTATAGTGCTGCGAGTATCTGCTGCAATCACAATACTATCCTCAAGTTGAATAGCAAGAATAAAGGTCATAATATTAAGTGTTTTAAGTTAATCTTCATGGAATCTATTTTAGGAAGACAAATAAAATTTTACCAGATAAGGTTTTGTATATGGCTGGCGGTTCTCAGATTATTATTAATAAAAATGGTATTACATTAATTACTCCAGCAAAGTTTGAAGTAAAAGCTGGGCAACATCTATTTAAAGGTGGGGCTGAAGTCGGAGTAAATATTCAAGGATTACCTGCTTATGAGGCTTATAACGAGAAGTTTCAAATGCTATTACCCTCTGGCGAGCCTATGAAAAAAGTAGACTATAAAATTTCTACCGATGAGCACGAGTATATCTCTCAAGCAGATGACAAAGGGAGGTCTAAGCGTATTCATTCTTCTAAGCAAGAAAATTTGAAGTTGGATTTAAATTGGATAAGTTTCGAGGCTGATTCTGCTGATAATGATGGTGATGCTAAATGAGTGGAAGTCTTGATTGGGACAGTAATACCAATACTACGGAAAATAGCTGTAAAACCGTTAAATGTGATTGTTTAACTTTTTGGGAAATTTATCAACAAGAAGCTATAAAAAGAGTTTCTAATCTTAAAAGTGCGAATCATTACAAACTTGAACCTGGTTATGAGGCTAGAGCAAGGCGTATTGCTTCTGTCTATGCCCGAATTTATTTAGAACAAGAAATTTCAGGAACTAAATTATTTATAGGTCGTTACTATTGGATGGGGCTTGGGGCATTTGCGTCTAAAACCGTAGCTGCTATTTTTAAACATGGGTTGACCGCATGGGGATATAAGTGGGCACCTGTAATTTCTGGTGCTGTAGGCGGCGTTTTAACAGCCCCTGTTATTAGTTCTATGATTCGAGATCCTGTACATTCTTTTGCTAAGGGCAATTTATGGTTATTTATGGATATTGCACCATGGCATTATGCATGGAGTGCTTCATCAGCCTCTTTTAAAAGTTGTATGAAAGCCAGAAATGTATCTGGTTTTAAACATATTAAAAAAGAAGTTGAAAATTTGCCTTGGTCCAACGCCTTATCAGCTATTAAACAATTAGGATGGACTGATCAGATAGAAGAAGGCTTTGGGTATTTACCTGATATTGAAAATACTTTTAAGCGAGCAGGGAAGACTCGAAACGATAATTTTAAAACGGCTTCTAAAAATCTTTTTGACCATCTAATGGCGATTGCGGTTCAGGAACAATATAATATTTTACAAGAGCTTGTATGGAAGGAATGGAAAGTCCAAAAACAGGCTTCTTTGCAACGTATTACAGGTCTACCAGATAGTACTCTTGTTTTAACTAGTGATTATGGAGTCGATGCAGTTAAACCCAATAAACAAGGACAGTATAAAGGACGTCATGCAGGTGTTCTATCCCAACTACCTGAAACGGTTTATAGCGAACCATTAGAGGGTACTCAGGTTGAAGTTTATGATAGTCGTATGAAATGGATTAAAGTTGCAGCTTCTAAGTACCATCGATTAATGCAGAGTGATAAAGGAAGAGACTTCTTAGAAAAAGAATTAGGAGTTATTTCAGGATGGGGAGATAGCAAAGCAGAGTTTAAAGTAGGGAAAGATAGTAATGATGGCAAAATTTAAACAATATTTCCTAATCTTTTTTTTTGGATTATTACTTTCCGCTTGTCAGCCAACATCAGAACATAATGAGAATTTGACTATGAATCAGCAGACCTACACTTTGCATATGGGTGAACAAGGTATTCAAGATTTTTCAAAGTATAGTGATGGAAATGTCGATAATCATCCAGCTGGCGTTAGCTTTAGAGAACTTCAATTTTCTCCTCCTAACTTAGGAAAATTAACTATAGAGAATGGGCCTAACAGTTTATTAATTGAACATGTTTTTTCAGTATTAGGAACTCAATATGACAAAAATGAAGGGATTCAAGTTTTAGATATCGATGCGGGTCTCACAAAAGAAGAATTTGCGACTCCAGAGCAAGCTTATCAAAGCTATGTAGCTTTAATGAAACGTATTAATCAGGCTGGCTGGAAAAACTATTTCTTTACAGATGCTCCGCGTATAGCTAAAGAAGATAATATTAAGCATCTATCGAAAAGTCGTGATGTTATTGATCCAAGCTATATTTTTAGTTTTGAAGAATGGAAAAATATAATAAATAATATTCCTACAAAATCATTAGGATATCGTCTATATGCTAGTGGAGTTATTTTAGATATAAGTTTAAAAAGAACAGCTAAAAATGAGCGGAATGAAGAGCAATATATGCTTAGATTTAGCTTTCAGAGTGTTCGTTACAATGAAAGAGACTCAATTCCTGACTCTGATAAAATGACAACTAGTGAATTCGAGCAAGCATTTAAAAAGAGATTAAGTGAAAATAAAAAATATCGGGAAAAGGAAGAGAGAAAAGCCAAGGCTGAGGGCTATCATATCGATGAAGAATATACAGATCCAGATGTTTGGTCATATGTTAAGTAAATTTTTTTGAAATAATAAAAAGGCTTAAGTTATTTAAATTTAAGCCTTTTTAACTGGCTTTGACTTTTAATGCTCACTTAAAACCAACTGTTTAATTTTAACCGCCTTCTCTAAGTGATCTAGCTTATGCTCCATAATCCACCAATGCGCTGCTTCCATCAGTAACTCAGGGTTATCATTCTTATTTTTAAAAAAGCATAAAAAGATAGACCGACATTATCTCCTTTCTTTTCAATTTTATCGTCGAATCCCTTAATAAAAATTTCTCTTAATTCATTTCTCATAGCTTGAGTATTTTTTAAAAAGGGTTTGAGGGGGAAAGGCCTAGCTTTAGGCCTTTTTTAAACTTAAAAAGTTGAGTGCTCAAGCATATATTTCATGGGGCTTAATCGCCTAAAGTAATTCGAAGTCTGTTTAATGCCCCCATTAAAGAAATACTCGCTGTCAAATCTACAATCTCTTTTTCACTAAAATGCTGAGCCAAACTTTTTCGAGTCACCTCAATTTGTTTAGGGTCATCTAAAGAGGTAATTGCGGACGCAAACTCTAAAACGACTTTCTGTTGTTCAGAAAAGGCTTTTGAATGTTTATAGCCTGGTATTTGGTCGATAACTTCTTGAGCTATACCAAAATCTCGTAACTCTTTGGAATGAAAAGCACAGCAATACGCACAACCATTGATTTGAGATACATGCAACTCGGCTAAAGCAATCAGGTTTGGGTCTAAATCTGAAGATCTAATAGATGAATGAGCTGAATATAAATGACCGATGGTTTTCTTTGAAATTTCTTTATATTCCACAGTAAATATCCGCGATTGGTTAGATAGAAGCATTATTTATAATTAGGTATAGGTTGTAAATTAGGCATTTTTTTGTTATGTAGGTATATTTATTATACTTAGTAATCATCTATGAAAGATAACATTTCAGGCTGTACAGTCGAAGAAGCCATGACTGTGTTAGGCGGCCGTTGGCGTATGCTCATTATTTCTTTTTTATTAGAAAGAACCATGCGTTTTAATGAGTTACGCAGAGCTATCCCTAATATCTCTCAGAGAATGCTGACTTTAGAGCTACGTTTTTTAGAAGAAGAAGGCTTTATTTTAAGAGAAGTCTATGCACAAGTTCCTGTTAAGGTTGAATATTCTTTAACTGAAGAAGGCCGAAAATTAGAAAAGCTAGTTGATGTATTAAAAGAAATAGGCGGATGGCTTAAGTCGAGATAGTTTTGTTTGGCGTAAGAGGATTTGTTTGATTATTTTAAGGTGGGGAACTCATGATTCGATAATTTTGAGCCAACTCATGAGCTAAATTTAGAATATATATTTCAGGATTCTTTTTAATAATTTCATCAAAAAAATTAGGACTATTTTTTAGAATTTCAGGCACCTGAGTTGTGCCAGACTGATGTTGGAGTGCTAATAAAATTGTTAGTAATTCATAGGTATAGTCTGGCTGAGCGTCATTTTTAATAAGTTTTATAACATGTGAAGAAAATTCAAAAGCTTCTGCTGGTAATAGCGAATAAACATTCTCATCAATGAAAGTAGATAAATACCATTCATCCAATTCTTCTTTTGAGGCTAATTTTTCAAGAAAACTAGATAAAACATCTATAAACATTTATATCCTTTCACAATTTATTTTTAGTATAAAAATCACAGACTATCCTCCTTCTGGATAGTCTTTCACTCTAACTTTTACTGCTCACTTAAAACCAATTGTTTAATCTTCACAGCTTTCTCAAAGTGATCTAGCTTATGCTCCATAATCCACCAATGCGCTGCTTCCATCAATAGCTCAGGGTTATCATTCTTATTTTTAAAAAAAGCATAAAAAGATAGACCGACATTGTCTCCCTTCTTTTCAATTTTATCGTCGCATCCCTTAATAAAAATTTCTCTTAATTCATTTCTCATAATTAGTATCACTTTAAGTCTATAAAACTAAGACGGCTTATTTTGCTCGCCCCATTGGCACATCATATCTAATAAAGGAATTAGAGATTGCCCTTTTTCTGAAAGTCGATACTCAACCTTTGGCGGAATTTGAGGATATTCCTTGCGTGTAATCAGTCCATCTCTTTCCAATTCTTTAAGTGTATTGCTGAGTGTTCTAAATGAAATATTGCCAATGCAGCGTTGCATCTCATTAAAACGCATGACATTTTTTTCATACAGCCAATACATGATAATCATTTTATATTTGCCATTAATCAAAGAAAGGGTATAGCCAAAACCCGTATCTTCTAATGGTGTATATGAAGGAATGCACTCAGTCATTTTTAAAATCTACACTATCTTTTGGTATAGTATATAACATAAATTACCGTACTTATATTTAGGAAAGCACACTTCTATAATCGATTTATCTACTTTCCGATAAGAGTGTTTTCATAATGAAAAAAACATTAGTCATTGTTACTCATCCCCACATAGACCAGTCTGTTGTAAATAAAAGATGGATAGAAGAATTAGAAAAACATCCAGACCAATTTACGGTTCACCAAATTTATCAAGCCTACCCAGATGGGGTGATTGATGTTGCCAAAGAGCAAGCACTGGTAGAAGAACATGAAAATTTAGTATTTCAATTTCCAGTGTATTGGTTTAACTGTCCACCACTTTTGAAACAATGGCTTGATGAAGTTTTAACATATGGATGGGCTTACGGTTCAACAGGTGACAAAGTTAAAAATAAGAAATTTATGCTGGCTGTGTCTGCGGGTGGCCAAGAACATATTTATTCAGAGCAGGGTGAATATAAACTTACGTTGGACCAAGTTTTTAGTTCTTTTCAGCTCACTGCTTTATATGTTGGAGCGGACTATCAACCACTTCATGCATTCTATGGTATAGATACAAATCCATCAGAAGATGACGATGTTCCGACTCAACAAGACATAGCGGATAATGCGGTTCAGTATGTTCAGAAGTTATTAGCGTTGTCTGAGTAAGTTTTAAGAGGAGGCCTAAACTTGAGAGTTTAGGCTTCTTATATAGAAGATTTTTAAAAAATTACATTAAGACTTTAAGTTAAATATAAAATTTATTTATGATATAAATGTCCGCTAAATATAGATTAAATTTAAAAATTTATGACTATTCTTGATATTAAAGAAAAAGAAAATTCCCTTATAACTGACGATGCTCATGAATTAATATGCTACGCAACAATCAGTGAAATAAACTCATGGAACGATGTTGCTAACTTATATTCTGAAATTAAGCAGAAGCATTTACCTAAAAAAGTATTATTACTTTTAGAAGATATTGGGCAATGTGAATACACCTCCATGCATGCTTCAATGGGAGATGGGCTTTATTTTGATACTACAGAATTCGTTGAAGATGACAGTGCAGCAAGTTGGGAAAATACTCGACCTTTAGAGCTTCAATATCATATTGAACAATTATTAAAGCCAGAAAATTATATAGACTTTAATAACTTGCCTGAAAAACTTAGCTATAGCGATGAAGATCAAGCAACTCTGCTACAGATTAATGCTGAACCCGACAAAATTTTAGATGCCGTTATTCAAGTAAAGTTAGTCAATAGTCCAACTGAAACTCAAAAATTTGCAGCCTGCCTCAATGGATATTTTAGTTGTGATTTGAACCCTTTTGAATCTTTTAGCTTGATTGAGCATTTAGATCAGAACTATGGCTTAGAGTATGTGGGTTTAGGGGCAAGCTTATTATTCTTTATGAAAACACCAAAATTTGATGCAAATAAAACGCCTCAATTGCTTAATGAGTTGAGCAACTTTTATCAATTCAATCAAATAACGCACCACCAGCTAGAACAGCATTTATCTCATCATGAATATCTTATTTTGCCTTATGTAGAGTCATTAGAAGTGTTCGATTTGGATTAAGTTAATTCGAGATAACCAATTTTTATTTTTTAAAACTCATGAGATTCAAAATATGAAAAAACTACTCAGTTTAAGTGCATTAGTATTAGTAACTACATTAACAGGGTGCGCGATCAATTTACCTTTTAATAACCGTCTAAACTATACATCTGTTTCAGAATTATCAGCTCTGCCAAAAGTGCAAGATACTGTGCATATTAAATGGAATCCAGATACTTTCCCTCAACGTATTGATATACAAGGGGCAGATGGTTTTGTAGGGAGTGCTTCTAGAACACGTATTCCTACAGGCGTAGCTCTATCGAGTCGTATAGAAGAAGCGATTGCTCAGATAGCAAAACTATCACCAAATGGAAGCCCATTAACGATTACGGTTGAAAATGCTAAATCTGGCTTTGAATACTCAGCTGGTATGTTCAATATTACTCCTGCAATTGATGTGGCAAATGTAACTTTAGTTGCTACATTTGAATATAAAGGTCAGAAATGGACGAATACATTTAACTCTAAGTTAAAGGATCCAAAAATTGGTGGTACTTCACAAACAGCTTTATTAGATAAAGCGTGGGATGATATTGCTGTACAAGTCGCTAAAGATGTTTCTAAGCATCTAGGTAATAACTAATCTTTTAATTTTTATTAAAAATAAAAAAGACCTAAATTACTTTGATTTAGGTCTCTAAAAAAACAAAAAATATTTATCCCATCTTTCTGATTTTTGATAAATCGTTTGCAAAAACCAATTTTGTCTATAAGTTGAAAATACAATAATACGTCTCTGGAAAAACTATGAATATCGCGCCTTTTCCATTTCAAATTACAAACTGGGAAAAAATTGAAGTCACTGAATATAGCGGTGAAACAGGAAAAGCTTATTGGAAAACCCAATTTTTTGGTGAAGAAGGAAATAAAATTAGAGTGAGGCTTGTCGAGTACTCTGCAAACTATTTGGCAGACCATTGGTGTGAAAAAGGGCACATTTTATTTTGCCTAGAAGGTGAGCTAGAAAGTAGATTGAAAGACGGGCGAACATTTACTTTAACGTCAGGCATGAGTTATCAAGTCGGAGATAATTCAGAGCCACATCAGTCTTTTAGCTTAAATGGTGCGAAGTTACTTATCGTTGATTAGATTGTCTTTATTTAGATTTATTAAAAAAGCGCAATAAAAAAGACCTAAATCAAAACGATTAGGTCTTTTTTTGAATTCTGGCGGTGAGAGAGGGATTCGAACCCTCGATACGCGCAAACGTATACACACTTTCCAGGCGTGCTCCTTAAGCCACTCGGACACCTCACCAAGGCGTGCGATAGTAACTAAAAAATCAGGTTCTGCCAAGATTTAAGACGAGCATTACAGAAAAAAAATAATAGAGGTGATAAGATTGCGCTAAAAATCTATTGGTTTAATTACACAATGCAAAATACGGCCAAAAAAGCGACCTTGCCTGCCACGGCTTTGGCAGCTCTTGGGGTGGTCTTTGGAGACATCGGAACGAGTCCGCTCTATGCCTTGAAAGAGTCCTTCCATGCTGCCCATGGTTTGGGAATTCAGCCTGAAAACGTATTAGGAATTTTATCCATTATTTTTTGGTGCTTAATGCTGATTATCAGCATCAAGTATGTCGCAATTGTCATGCGTGCAGACAACAATGGCGAAGGCGGTATCATGGCCTTACTCGCATTGAATTTGCGTAAAGCAAAAATTGCCGACAACAAAAAAATCTACATGATTGCCATTGGCTTTATTGGGGCATCACTGTTCTTTGGTGACGGTATTATTACCCCAGCAATTTCGGTATTGTCTGCGGTCGAAGGGTTGTCTATTGCAACCAATGTTTTTGACCCGTTCATTATGCCAATTGCAATTGCCATTATCATTACGCTGTTTTTAGTGCAAAAACACGGTACTGCGTTTGTAGGTAAGTTCTTTGGTCCAATTACGCTTGTGTGGTTTATCTCTTTAGGCGCATTAGGCCTTCATAGCGTTATTCAAACACCAATTGTACTCGGCATGTTTAGTCCGCATTGGGCGATCCAGTTTATCTACCATCATCCAGTCATGACCTTTTTTGTGATGGGTGCTGTGGTGTTAACCGTGACAGGTGGTGAAGCACTTTATGCCGACATGGGACATTTTGGACCAGTTCCGATTCGTCTTGCGTGGTTCTTTGTGGTGTTGCCATGCTTGGTTTTAAACTATGCAGGACAGGGCGCATTGTTACTTCGTGACCCTGCGGCAATTGAAAACCCATTCTATTTACTGGTTCCTCAATGGGCACTTTACCCAATGATTATTATGGCGACTATGGCAACAGTGATTGCCTCTCAAGCTGTAATTTCAGGGGTGTTTTCTCTTGCTCGCCAAGCGATTCAATTGGGTTATTTACCACGTTTAAGTATTAAACATACCTCTGAGTCTGAAGAAGGTCAGATCTATGTACCGTTCTTAAACTGGTTACTTTTAATCGCAATTATTATCTTAATTCTGATTTTCAAAACCAGCTCAAACTTGGCAAGTGCTTATGGTTTAGCAGTGACCTTAACCATGCTGTGTGACACGATTTTGGTTTCCATCTTTATCTACTCGGCGTGGAAATGGAGCTGGCCAAAAGTGGTGTTACTGATTATTCCATTCTTCATTTTAGAATCGGTTTTAGTCGCAGCAACTTCACTTAAAGTGCTATCAGGTGGTTGGGTGCCGTTGCTCATTGGTGGTATTGCGGTCACTATCTTAATGACATGGAAACGTGGTCGTGAGCTTACCTTTGCTAAACTCGAACATGACACGTTGTCTTTAGACTTGTTTGTGAAAAGTATTGGTAATAGCGTGCACTGGGTACCGGGTGATGCCGTGTTTATGACAGGTACACCAAACGTTGTACCTCATGCCATGTTGCATAACATCAAGCACAACAAAGTACTGCATCAGCGTAATATTCTGGTCACTGTGGTGATTGAAGATGTGCCTTTCGTAGCACCAGAAGAGCGTATTACGACAGAAGCTTTAGCTGAACATTTCTACCGTATTAAAATTTTCTACGGCTTTAAAGATGAAATGAATGTGCCAAAAGCACTCATGAAAGCTTATGAGCAGTTAGGTCTTGAATATGACTTAATGCATATCAGCTTCTTTATTTCGCGCGATCGTATTGTTCACTCGGTGGGTGATGGTATGTCGCCATGGAGAGAAAAGCTGTTTATTTCGATGCAGCGTAATACCAGTCCGGTGAGTGACTTCTACCAAATTCCAACCAACCGAGTGGTGGAGTTAGGTAGTCAAATCGAAATATAAAAGTTCAATGTATAAAAAAACCAAGACATAAGTCTTGGTTTTTTTATGGCTCTTTTTATTGAGCTTGTGACATCGGTGCATCTGCTGGTAAAGCACCATCTTTTGCCATTGGGTCCGCAGACTGGTTCGGGTCGGCTGGTGGCGGTGGAGTATTTGGGTCTTGTGGCGCTGGAGCAGCCATATCACCGCCCGCTGGAGGTGCATCTGCTGGAGGAGCAGGAGGTACATCAGCTGGTATAGGAGCGCCAGTAGGAGCTGCACCTGTTGGCGGAGCAGAAACAGGTTGTACTTTCCCACTATTCACTAAATCACTAATAGAGCCAGGCTGGCCATTGACGGTTGTAGTGACTTTTACTTTAGACAAACTTTCTAAAGTTTCACCTGGTTGGACCGCAGGTTCAGCTAGGGCTGCCATACTGCACAGTCCAGCAATTACGCCAATACCAATAATCTTTGAATGGATCATTAAATGGACTCCGTTTATATTTTTATCCAAATTTGTGGAGCTAACCATGTCATAAGGCATGAGGGCTTTTCAATGAAAGATACGCAATTAACCCAATTCAATAGTGAAAGTTCCTCACAATCCCAACAGATTGTTACGTAAGGGGAAATGGAGTTACAAAAAAGATGACCATGTTTTAACCATTTGAAAGATAAGCGATATACTTAAAAAAGCAGGATTGTTAAGCTGCGTGTGGACAGTGGTATTGATAGAAACATGGCAAGCAAAAAAAGTAGTTCAGGCATCTTCGGTGATTTTTCTTTAAGCGAGCATTTTGGCAAAATTGTACTTGCCGGAGTGGCAGCAGGAAGCTTTGCCATCGCTTTTGGCGGTGAAAAAATTTCACAATGGTTTTCGCCTTTAAGTACTAACTCGACTTGTCTAAATCAGTTTTATCGTGAAGTTCCACCTGCCCTAAATAAAGAAAGTTTAAAAAAAGACAGTTATGCGCTGTGTTTTAATGGCTTCAATGTTCTGTACTCGGGTATGTCTAAAACGCCGTTATGGTCAGCTGAATATCTAAGTCCTGAACGTTTAAGCACTAAAATTAAACGTGAAGATAATTTCCACGAAGAAACACGTGTTCCTGAGCGTCATCGTTCATTGTTAAGCGATTATCGTGGCTCAGGCTATGACCGTGGGCACATGTCTCCAAATGGTGATATGCCAACTAAAGACTCGCAGTACGATAGCTTCTCGCTCAGTAATATGGTTCCGCAGGCCCCTAAAAATAATCAGGAAGTTTGGCGTAAGCTTGAAGACGCTACACGTGCTGTGGTTACTAAGCAAAAGCAAGATGCCTATATCGTGACGGGACCAATTTTTGAAGGTCAACGACTCAAAACGATTGGGCGTGGTGTTATTGTTCCAAGCGCCGTATATAAAGCTGTTTATTATCCTAAAACGGGTGCAATTGGCGCTTACTATGCACCAAATAACAACTCGCAGCAGGTTAAGGTCGTGAGTGTTTGTTATTTGGAAGAAAAGTTAGGAATTAACTTATTTCCTCAACTTACCGAACAACAAAAACGTAATGTTTATCGTCTGCCATTAACATCTAGCCAAGTTAAGCCAAATCAGAAATTAGATTATTTGCACTGGGATGGAGAAAGCCAGTGTGAACAAGATTTAACTAAAGATCAGATTCACGCATTACAAGATCAGTTTAAAAAGCAAAAAAGTACATCTTCTGAACCTATGGAATCAAAAGTTCCAAGTATTGATGAAGAAACTAGAAAGGCGATTGTGAAACAATTAGTAGAAGCCTTGGTGAACTATTTCTTGCAAATCATTAAATAACTCGCATGTAAACATTGTTGCACAGTTCTTATTCAATACAATAAGATGAGCATACAGATCTGTCTGTTTACCCATTTATTCGAATAAGGACAATAACAATGTTTGCCTCGATGTTTCTTTTTTCTTTTGCTATGTCTATTACCCCGGGTCCCGTCAATACCGTCATTTTATCGACCAGCTTAAATCATGGTTTAAAAAGATCAGTTCCGTATATTTCAGGCGCTACCATTGGTTTTACTTTGCTTTTGATTTTTATGGCGTTTGGCCTGCAAAGTGTATTAACTCAATTTCCAGTTGTCTTAAAAATTCTTGCGATTTGTGGAACGCTCTTTGTTTGTTATATCGGGATTAAAATTATTCTTTCTGCTGCAAATATTTCTATTTCAAGTGATCCTGTCGAACAGATCATTATTCCCAATTTTAAAGATGGGTTCTTGTTACAGTGGCTTAACCCTAAAGCGTGGTTAGCTTGTGTATCGGGTATAACCATGTTTACCAGCATTGAAAACCCGCAGGCGTTGCCGATTTTTATCGTTATTTATTTTTTCACCTGTTATGTGTGTTTGTTCTTTTGGGGATTCTGTGGTGATAAATTTTCAGTGGTGCTCAATCAGGGCAACCGTTTGAAATATTTTAATATCTTGATGGGCGCTTTTTTAATTTTATCGGCACTTTTAATTTTGATTGATTTTTTTTAAATTGATCGTATTACACTGTGAAGATATAACAACGAGACACACTTATGTTTAAGCCATTTGAAAAGGGTACAGAGTCTTCTTCAATTGAAGATTTAACATTAGAAAATGATGTCGATTGCGTGAGCATTTATGGCAATTTGCAAATTACTAAAGACAAAGTAGGTTTAGAGCAGGCAAAGGCACTACAGAGCTTTTTAAACGATGTGGTTGCAGCTTTGGAAAAAGAAGAATTGCCTGAGAAAATTGAACGACCAGCTGAACAAGAAGTGAATAATCCATTTTTATAATTTATGCATTCTATGTGTGGTGTTGAGCATAGTCATGCTGCCATACAGTCTTTAATACCATGTTAGGTCTTATCGAGTTTGTATATACATTTCTTACTTTTGAAAGCCCAAAAGTAAACAAAAGGCTTTGTTGAACAGAGGGCACTTCCGTGTACCCCTGCTCAACAGGTGACATCCATGTCACCCACCGCGATAGCAGATTAAGGCTATAGATATAAAGAATTAATCTTTATCTCCAGCAACCACTTTATAAATAATCGCACCAATCACAGCACCTAAAATCGGCGCTACCCAGAACAACCACAATTGACTTAAAGCACCAGTTTGAGCAAAGAATGCAACACCTGTACTACGTGCAGGGTTCACCGAAGTATTTGTCACTGGAATACTTATTAAGTGAATAAGTGTTAATGCAAGACCAATCGCAATAGGCGCAAAACCAGCAGGTGCACGACCATGTGTTGATCCTAAAATAACAATTAAGAAGAAAGCAGTAAGGACCACTTCAATAATAAAAGCAGAACCTAAACCAAATTTATTTGGTGATAAATCACCAAAACCATTTGAAGCAAAGCCGCCTACACCAGTGAAGCCAGCTTGTCCTTGAGCAATAATATAAAGAACAAATGCAGCAGCAGTCGCGCCGACTACTTGTGCAACGATGTAAGGAATTAAATCTTTAATATCGAAACGACCGCCGACCCAAAGACCGACACTCACCGCGGGATTAAAATGTCCACCAGAAATATGCCCTAAAGCATAAGCACCAGTGAGTACGGTTAAACCAAAGGCAAGGGCTACACCTGCAAAGCCAATACCAAGTTCAGGGAAAGCTGCGGCTAATACAGCGCTACCACAACCACCAAAGACTAGCCAAAACGTACCTAAGAATTCAGCAAAATATTTATTCATTGTGATTACTCATCTATTGATCTATTTTTTAATTAGTGTGAAATATGTCACAAAAAATTAAGCATGTGACTATATGAAATTTTTGTTTTCAGTGTTGTTTTAATCAAGAAAAGATTTGTAAGTTTTGGTTGGTTATTCTTTGTCTAAAAAATGATCTCTCCATTGTTGTGGTGTTTGATTGGTCCAATGTTTAAAAGCTCTTTGAAAAGCACTTTGTTCTGAGTAGCAAAGCAAAAGGGCAATTTCTTGTAAACTTAAATGAGGGTCTTTTAAATATTCGGTTGCCAGCATAAAGCGAACTTGTTGTACACGCTCTTGAAAGGTGGTGTTTTGTTGTTGTAAATGACGCTGGAGCTGTCGAACTGAAAGTCCTAACTGTGTTGCAATATATTCAATTTGATACTGGTTTTTTTGTAAGCCAGTTAAAATGGAGTGCTGTAAGCGCTGATCAAGCTGGGTTGAATTTGGCAATTGCTCTAAAAGCGCTTGTGCTTGCTGAACCAGTAATTGTTGTAGAGTGTGGTCAGCGCTGCTCAGCGGTTTATTAATTTCGGTAATTGGAATAAGCAGCTCTGTACGAGGCTGGCTAAAACGAACAGGACATTGAAAGTATTGTTCATACACCCTGATATTTTTAGGGGCGGCATTTAAGAAACGTACCTCATGTAAATGTACATCTTCATGAGACATAAAAAGACGTAAGAACTGAATGACCAGCGCAATCGCGATTTCATCGGTAAGTTGAGTAGGGTGTAGCTCAGTCGCTTCCCAACGAATAGAAGCATATTGTCCCTGTAGTTCAACAACTAATGGACTTCCGTCATAAATCAGACGGTGAAAGTCATGATATCGAATTAAGGCTTCCCCTAAGTTATCGCAAGAGAGTGCAAGGTAGGCAATAATTCCTAAGTGTTTGGGTTGTACATATTTGGCAATTTCTAAACCTAATCCTGGCTTCGGGTCGAGTTTATAAATCACTTCTAATAAGTCACGCCAAACCACATAGTCAAAGCGTTCGAGATTTTGAATGTGTGCTAATTGTTCAGGAATCACTAACTCATTTGCTTCACAATAAGCTTTTAATAGATGTCCCAGTCCTCCATACACTGAACCTGTGTAATTTTTTAGTTGTGGCATCCGTGACCACCTCTTTCTTGTCGTGATTTGTCAATGAAACCATAAATTCTGGTCAATACCTAGCATAACGAATTTTATATGCTGAATAAAAAGAAAAAGGAGTT
Organism: Acinetobacter seifertii; assembly: GCF_016064815.1. Lineage (NCBI taxonomy): Bacteria > Pseudomonadati > Pseudomonadota > Gammaproteobacteria > Moraxellales > Moraxellaceae > Acinetobacter > Acinetobacter seifertii. The sequence continues at coordinate 289,545 of NZ_CP065820.1, forward strand.
AGGTGATGTTAAAAGGTTTTATTGCCGGAATTGCGTTTGCAAATGCATTTGAATGGGTGGCACACAAATATATTTTGCATGGTGTGCACCGTGCTGGACAACCGCGCTATAGCCCAGTGCCCAGAAGCATGGAGTCACATTGGGCACACCATCGTGAAGTACGCAAACAGCAATTTCATGATGATTGCTATGTGGAAGGCGTTGGCAACTGGCGAACTAAAAATGAGTTAATTTCACTTGCCGTAGTGGCAACAGTCTCAAGTGCAGTTTTCTATCCATTTTCAAAAGGTATGGCACTCGCGGCTTGGTACAGTGCTGGTAATTATTATTATATTCATCGCCGTGCACATTTAGAGCCTGACTGGGCAAAGCGTAAAATTCCGTGGCATTACGACCACCACATGAACTCTAATCAAGACGCTAATTGGTGTGTGACTAAGCCTTGGTTTGATTATGTGATGGGAACACGTGTGGTGTCTTCGGCAGATTTAAAAGAACAAAACCCTTTGGGTATACGATTACCGATTGCACTTGCTAGACCACTGTCCTACGCAGTAGAGAAAATTTTTCCTGCAAAATGGGTTGAGAAAAAAGAAAAGCCTCAACTTGTTAGCGACATAAATTCGGTCGATGGTGCTGCATAAAAAAATAAAGGGGCATATCGCCCCATTTATTATCAATGCGCTTACAAGCGCATTTCGATGCCTTGTTCAGCTAAATATTGTTTAGCTTCTGGAATCGTATATTGGCCAAAGTGGAAAATACTTGCTGCCAATACTGCGTCTGCACCACCTTGTAAAATACCGTCTGCAAGGTGTTGTAAGTTACCTACACCGCCTGAAGCAATGGTTGGAATGGTAACGCGGTCATTAATGGCACGCATTAAAGCAATGTCGTAACCTGCTTTCGTACCATCGGCATCCATACTGGTAATCAGTAACTCACCCGCACCGTAGTTAGCCATTTGTACAGCCCACTCAATCGCATCAATGCCCGTTGGTTTACGGCCACCGTGAGTAAAGATTTCCCATTTGTTATCGCCAGTTTTTTTGGCATCAATCGCAACGACAATACATTGCGCGCCAAAGTGCTGTGAAGCTTCTTGAACAAATTCCGGATTAAATACGGCAGCTGAGTTAATACTCACTTTGTCTGCACCTGCATTTAATAACGCACGAATATCTTCAACCTTACGTACACCACCACCAACAGTTAAGGGCACAAATACAGTCTCGGCCATACGTTCAACAGTACGGTAAGTGGTATCGCGTCCATGATGTGTAGCGGTAATGTCTAAGAAAGTAATTTCGTCTGCACCTTGTTCGTTATAGCGACGTGCCACTTCTACAGGGTCGCCAGCATCACGAATATCGAGGAATTGAACGCCTTTAACTACGCGTCCGTTATCAACGTCTAGGCAAGGAATAATACGTTTAGCAAGCATAGCTTTTTCCAAAAATAATCGCCGTTGGTGAAAGTTCCTACACAGGCGCTACACCTTCATGGAGGGAAGAGGTATTCTATCAAACTTCACAGATGTTTTTTGCAGGTTTTCCATGTCGGTTTATACCCCGTTGAGTTTAGATGAAGTTCGCACCTTTGCTGCACCTTATGGATTAGAGGTGTTGGAGCTGAACCCAATTCAGGGAGGTATTCAAAACACCAATTATTTTTTGGTTGATGTAAACCGTAAACAATATGTATTGACTGTATTTGAAGAGTTAGATGCACAAGGAGCAGGCGAACTTATTCCTGTACTTGAGCAATTGGGGACTCATGATGTACCTGTTGCCGTGCCGTTAAAACATAGCGGACAAGCGGTTCATGTTATTGCAGATAAGCCCGCACAGATTGCACCACGTCTCATGGGTGACCATCCCATGCAAACGACAGTAGCGCAAGTTGCCGCAATTGCAGATGCACAGGCGAAACTGCATGTGGCTTTACAAGATTTTCCACTTGAACGTGAGTATAGACGCGATCATCAATACTGGACAGGTGTTGCAGAACAGCTTAAGCCAAATATGACTCAAGAAGACCAAACGTTACTTGAGCAGGTCTATCAAGCTTTTAATACTAAAACAGCGCAGTATTCAAACCGACCAACAGGTTTTATTCACTCAGATTTGTTCCGTGACAATACTTTGTTTGAAGGTGAGCAATTACAAGGTATTTTAGATTTTTACGAATTAAATCAAGATGAGTTGCTATTTGATATTGCGATTACCATCAATGATTTTTGTACCGAATATCCAGCAGCGCATTTAAACTCAGACAAAGTGGCAGCTTACTTAGCGGCATACCAAAAGGTTCGTGTGCTTACTTCAGATGAAATTGAGTGTTTAGATGTATTCTTAGCAATGGCAGCATGCCGTTTTTGGTCAATGCGCTTGCAAGTTGCTCAAAAAAATAAAGAAGAAGGACGTACAGGCGACGACATTTTGCAAAAAGACCCGCAGGAAATGCGAGCAATGATGCAAGACCGTTTAAGCCATGTAAAAGCATAAAAGGAATAGAGATGCGAGATCAGGGGCGTTTAGTCGAATGGTTCGACGAAAAAGGTTATGGCTTTATTCAGCCGGACGATGCTGAAAAAGAGCGAGTCTTTTTGCATATCAAAGATTTTGCACGCCCCGGACCTCGGCCAATTATTGGTTGTGCACTAGAGTATTTGGTCATTTTAGATGAGCGAGGTCGCTTCCGTGCCCAGCAAGTCACTTATTTGAAGGCATCACAAACGCGTAAAGCTTCAAAGTCAGCAAAAACAGAATCTTCATTTCAGGCAAAACCATGGTCTGCCATGCAAATGGGCATCGTATTTTATTTTGTTCTAATGGGCATTATGAGTTTTATCCATACTTTACCAGCCTATACTTTGTTGTTTGTTTTAATGATGAATGCTTTAAGTTATTGGCTATATTCACAAGATAAAGAAGCCGCACAACTAGGCAATCGCCGTATTCCTGAACAGACTTTACATATTGTGAGCTTTTTAGGTGGTTGGCCAGCTGCATGGTGGGCACAACAAAAACTGAGACATAAAACACAAAAACAACCATTTCGTAAGATTTATTTTTGTACCATATTCCTTCATTTACTTTTGATTTTGTGGCTAATTTCTCCTTTAAACGTTTTGCGGGGATCGTAAAAGTAAATTGTTTTATTAAACTTGAGAGGTATAAAAATGAATAGTTCTATCGACCAAGATCCAAATCGTACTTTAACACTTATTTTGTATGTACTTTATATTGTTGCCATTTTTACGGGCGGCTTACTTGCGATTATTGCTTTAATTATTAACTACGTAAAACGTTCCGATGTACAAGGTTCAATTTTTGCGAGTCACTTTACTTGGCAAATCAGAACATTTTGGTGGTATCTGGCTTGGAATATTATTGCCTTTCTGCCGTTTATTTTCTTGTTCTTTACAGGTGAAAATACCGATTTATTTGCAGGTGTTGCGATCTCATCGACCGTATTCTGTGTGGGCGTGATTACAGCGGCATGGATCTGGATTGTATATCGTGCAATTCGCGGTTTGATTGCATTAAACGACAATCGTCCGATGTATCAATAAATCATGATTATTGAACATGTGCATTTGAGTATAAAGCCTGGGCAAAGTGAAGCATTTCTTAAAGCATTCGAGCAGGCAAAACATATTGTTTATCCAATGGAGGGCTTCAATGCTGTCCAACTCATTAGACATGCAACTGACCCACATCATTATATTCTAATGATCTTTTGGGATGAGATTGAGCATCATACCGAAGGGTTTAGAAAGTCTGAAGCTTATCAGGAATGGAAAGCATTGCTCCATCCATTTTATGATCCAATGCCGACAGTTGAGTACTACGAGCCCTGCATTTTATTAAAGAAAAAATAATAGATAAAAAAAGAGAGCGTTAAGCTCTCTTTTTTTTATTCTCGAATTCTTTTAGTTTTTTTAATGGGTAACTTAAGTTTTAACTCACTGACTAAAACACCTAACACCACTAAAGCACCGCCAAAAAGAGCAATAACTGGTAATCGCTCACCTGCGATTCGGCCAATAACTCCTGCCCAAACAGGCTCTCCTGCATAAATAATCGCAGCACGTGAAGGATCAACCATACGCTGAGCCCAATTCATCACAAATTGAATCAGTGCACTTGCTAAACCTAATGTAACAGCAAGGAGTACAAGCGGCCATGAAAATGCTGGAATCGTATGCTCACCCACCACAGGCATAACAGCAAACGAAAGTAGAGACGCGACAGCAAGTTGAATAATGGTTACACGGCGCAAATTTACCTTTCCAGCAAAGTAACTAATAAAAATAATTTCTAAAGCAATCGCAACTGAGCCAAGTACTGTTAAAAGCTGCCCAAAACTTAATGAAATTTGCTCCAAACCATTACCTGTTAATAAAACAAGACCAGCAAAGGCCAAAGCTGCTCCCACCCAAGTCATGACATGTGGCGTCTTTCTAAAGATGAGCCACATTAAAATAGGAACAAGTGGAACATAAAGCGCCGTTAAAAAAGCCGACTCACTACTCGGAATAGTTTGCAGACCAATTGTTTGAGTTCCATAACCGCCTACAATCACTACACCAATTGCAGTACCAGCACCTAAGTCTTTTAAGGTAACGCCTTTCATGCTCTTGAATGAAATAAGCAATAACGTTAGCGCTGCTACAGCAAATCGGCAGCCTACAAAAAACATAGGCGATGTAAAATTCAGTGCATATTGCACTGTAAGAAATGTTCCACCCCAAATCATAGTAATCAAAACGAGTGCTAACTGAGGGGCTTTGCTTGAACTCAAAGAAATTAGTGGCATACTCAAAATTAAAATAAATTGTGCAATATACTGCACATATTGCGCTATTCTTCAGTTTTGTGCAATATATTGCTCAAATTTTCTTTACTACCTATTCTATGAGCCAGTCGAGTACCGTTTTACAGCACGTAGGCACAAATATCCGTTCACTAAGAGATGAGCGTGGTTTAAGCCAACAGGAATTGGCAGATCAGGCAGGTGTAAGTAGACGTACCATTGCTGCTTTAGAAACAGGACAAGTCAATATCAGCTTGGCTAAACTCGACGCGATTGCGATAGTGTTGGGGGTAGATTTTAGAATGATTGTGAGCGCACCCGAGCATAAAGAACAAGCCTTGGTTAATGTACTTGCTTGGCAGGGTGAAAAAGAGGAAAGCAAAGCAACATTACTGGCTTCAGTTCTGTCTCATAGCCAAGTTGAGCTTTGGACGTGGTCATTGGCAGTAGGGGAGTCTTATATTGCTGAAGCAGACCCAGAAGGGTGGCAAGAACTGATTTATGTATTAGAAGGTGAGCTAACGATACAATTTGCAGATAGCTCAAAAACTATAGCTGCTGGCTCTTCAATTATATATGCCAGTTCAGTGACTTATACGTATGTGAATAGCGGTAATCAAATACTTAAATTCATTCGTAATGTGGTGTATTAACTTTAAAATCTTTTTTTAAACTATATGAAGTATTCGGTTTTATATCTTGCATTTATCTTATTTAAAAAGTTGTAAGTTTAGTTTTAAACAAAAAACATGAAGAACAATAAATAAGACAAGTTATGATATTTCGTGTGTAATGAAATTATTTTAAATCGTTTTAACAGAAAAAAGATAGAGAAATGAAGTTTTTATTAAGTTCGCAAGATATTCAGAACTATAAATTTATCTGGAATATTTCTAAAGAAAACTATAAGAAACAAAGAAGTAGTATGTTTCTTATGTTTTTATTAGTGGTATTTGCAGCATTTTTTACGACTTTATTACCATACTTGCTAAAAATTATTATCGATTATTCTGCACACGAATATAACTTTTTACTCAATATTCAGCTCCCATTTAATTTTTTATATCTACTTGTACTTGCCTACGCGACCGCATGGTTAGTCAATGAGTTATGCCATTGGACGCAAAATATTTTTGGGGCTTATTTGATGGTCGATTTCAAAGGATCATTAATTTCTGCAGGCTTAAAAAATTATTTAAATCTAAAAAAAGATGCACAAGATCAAATCGAGGCTGGAACAGTAATGAGTGATCTTGAAAGAGGAAGTACTGCTTTTGGTGAGATTAATTTAACGTTAACTTTTTATTTAGGACCAATTATTTTCCAATTGGTAATGATTTTTACGGTTTTGTTTACGACCATTAGTTTACTTTTCAGTATTAGCTTTTTATTGGTCGCTATTATTATTTTTATCGTTTCCTTTCATATAAATAAAAGAAGTAGTTCATTATTCGATGCCATGTATGAAAAAGACAATTTAGTGAATAGTCATTTAATACATCAAATATCTAACTCCTATGAAATTAAAGTAAAAAATGCAGTACCGTTTCAGTTATCGAAATTTAATGACACTCTAAATTTATATATCACAACGGCAAAAGATAGGAATAAGAAAATAGGATTATTGATGATTTCTCAGTTGTTTATGATCTTTTTATTCTTACTTATTTTTATGTTATTTACCGTATTTCTTTCAACTGACAAGCAATTGACAGCTGGGGCTTTCGTATTGATAAGTACTTATATTATTCAACTCACCAATCCATTTTTAGCTGTTTCCCAAAGTTTGATGCGGTTAAATGGCAACTTTGTGGCTTTAGCAAAATACCGACAGTATTTTAATCTCAAGAAAGAGCAATATACGTCGTCTACCATTCAACATTCCGAAGTCATATTTCAATTTATAAATGCCAAATTTTTGTTAGGAAAAAGGGCAGTAGACCATTTTAATTTAACAATTTTGGCTAATAAAACATATGTCGTGATTGGTCAAACCGGGCTAGGTAAAACTTCTCTGATGAATTATTTAATGGGGGTATATGAGATTCAGTCAGGGCAGCTTTTTTATAAAAATGTCGATATTAGTCATAACTTTTCTAAGCATATTTTTGATGAAGTGGTCTATGTTGCCCAGCAACCTGTGATTTTCCCTTATTCTTTAAGAGAAAATTTGGTTTATAACTCTCAGTATATATATGAAGATTCTTATTTAATTCGGATGCTTGATCAGTTTAAGCTGTTACATATTTTGAAAAAGCATGAGTTAACGCTCGATGATGATCTCACTGAAATTTATAAGAATTTTTCAGGGGGAGAAAAGCAAAGAATTTGTATCCTTCGGGGTCTTTTAGCACGTCCACAACTCATCATATTAGATGAACCGACCGCAGCTTTAGATGTAGATACTGCAAAAGATATACTTGCATATATTCAGCAAGTTGTTCCGTCCGTGATTATGATTACGCATTCACCCTATGCAATGGAACTGGCAGATGAGGTGATCGATTTAGAAAAACTATTAAATTAGAAATGATTAAAATAAAAAAAGAGCCCAAAGAGGCCCTTTTTTACATCTTAAAAATTAAAGACGGTTTTCATCTAACAGAAGCTGAGCTTCACGAAGGTTTAGAGTACCTTCATAAATTGCACGACCTGTGATTGCACCTAAAATGCCTGGTTTGCCTTTTAAGTTACGAACGTCATCAAGGTTAGTTACGCCACCTGAAGCAATCACTGGTAAGCCAGAGTATTGAGCCAAGTTGACAGTCTGCTCAACGTTTACACCTTGCATCATGCCATCACGTGCAATGTCTGTATAAACAATGCTAGACACACCAGCATCTGCAAAGCGTTTTGCTAAGTCGGTTGCTTTCACGTCAGTAACATTAGCCCAACCGTCAGTTGCAACCATACCATTCATGGCATCAATACCAACAATGATGTGGCCAGCAAAGCGCTTACAAGCTTCTTCTACAAATTCTGGCTCTTGAACTGCTTTAGTCCCGATAATGACAAAAGTCACACCAGCTTCTAAGTAATGTTCAATCGTTTCTAATGAACGAATACCACCACCAATTTGAATTGGTAATTCTGGCTGAGCTTTAGCAATCGCTTCAACAACAGGTTTATGGATAGGCGTACCTGCGAAAGCACCATTCAAATCGACCAAATGCAAACGACGTGCGCCTTCATTTACCCAATGCTGGGCAGTTGCAACCGGATCGTCAGAGAAAACGGTATCGTCTTCCATACGCCCTTGTTTTAAACGCACACATTTACCATCTTTCAGGTCAATTGCTGGAATGATTAGCATGCTTTCGCTCCTTGCTTCATCATGTTTATGAAATTGTGCACATCTTAGCAAAGTATTGATCAATCGCTAAGCCTTAGAAAAGACTTTTATAACTTTACGCGTGAAGTGCGGTTTGAATCGTTTGTGAAATGTGAGCCGGTAATAAGTTTTGTTTACGAAGCTCTAAAAATACCAGTAGAGCTGCATACGCATCGGCAGAGGCATAACTGATTTGCTGTGGTGTTAGTGGCTTTTGCGCCCAATTTGATGTTCCGACTTTCTTTGACTTTGAAAGATACTGTCCAAACAACAGTGCTACGGCTTTTTGTACACCCATTTGTTGAGTAAAACCAAGGTGACTAAAACCTTTAGCAAGGTCAACGCAGCTTTCAAGCTCTATGCCTTTTTTATGAAAAATGTGCTTATCATTTTTAAGACCAAAGCCGACTTTAATTTGCTGAAGGTTTGACAAAATAGGCTGCAAAAACTTTAAAGTTGATGAGTTTACATGAAATAAATAGGCTTTATGTTCTGTGGCAAGCTGAATCAGATGTGGACCCGTCGAGACCTCACCTACTCTAAATGTCGGTTTAGATTCTGAATCAAAACCTAAAAAGATCGCTGCTTTTAGTTCTTCTGCAATAGTTTTGCATTGCTCAATATTTTCAATCACCACAATATTTTGGTGGTTAAGATTTTTAAAAGGTGGGAGCTGTTGAATAGAGGCTTTATCGAGGAGGGGAAGGGTTTCGGACATATTTAACAGCGTACAAATAAATTGAGCTATTCCCTTTATATATGAATAAAGCCTAGAGAACTAGGCTTTACGAAACTTTAAAAATTATTGAGACTGAGATGGAGACCCAATGATAACGCTTTCGCTTTTTTCAACATAGCCTTCATAGGTAGGAGCCATGATTGTGGCAACAATAGCAAAAATTACTGCAAGTGGAATAAGCGCAATATAGATCCAACCTAAAACACGTTCCCAGCTTGGCGTTGGACGCTTTGGTCCATAATCATTAGGGCCTTCAGTTCCTTTTGCACAGAATAAATAAATGGCAAGGCCAATGTTCACGACTGGTACGAGCATGAGTAAAGATAACCAACCTGTATTATTACGGTCATGCAAACGGCGAATAGTAAATACGAAGCTAATATAAATACCACCGATATAGAGAATGGCAATAGCGACGATGCCCGGCGCAGTAAAACCAGGGGTGCCCTCATTTTGTGTAAGACCGAAAGTAAAAATAATAAGTAGAACAACAGCAGCGAGGGTTAGGGTAAATAGGAAGGTCCAAGCAGCATATGAGAGTCGTCCAAAACGACCATTCGCCTTAAAGGGTGAATCCTGCTGAAGTGGTTGATTTTCAAAAGGTGAATTCATTTTGTTTATCCTGTTCATTTGGTTTTATTTAAAAGTATGAATATTCAATATTTTGTTGAATAAAATATCATTCTATAAATGATTCCTTATTATTATAAATAAAAAAAAAGATCAGGCCATCTAGACCTGATCTGTTTAAAGCTTTCGTGAAATTAAATATTCCATTCCACAAAGTTTTTAAGTAACTGCAATCCAGCAGTATGGCTTTTCTCTGGATGGAATTGAGTCGCAAATAAATTATCTTTGTGAATTGCTGTGCAGAAGTTCACGCCATATTCGCATGTTGCAGCCACAAGCTTTTCATCTTTCGGTTCAACATAGTAGCTGTGTACAAAGTAGAAGCGAGCATCTTGTTCAATGTTGTTCCACATTGGATGGCTTGGGTCCATTTGGTGAACTTGGTTCCAGCCCATGTGTGGGACTTTCAAGCCTTCCATTTGAGGGAAGTGCTTTACTACACCGTCAAAAATACCTAGTGCGTCTACACCGCCATTTTCTTCAGAACTTTGCAGTAATGCTTGCATGCCTACACAAATCGCAAGAACTGGTTTATTAAAAGCAGCTTTGCGTACGACTTCATCAATACCTGCTTCACGCATGCCTTGCATACAGTCACGCATTGCCCCCACACCTGGGAAAACAATTTTGTCGGCTTGTGCAATTAATTTTGGGTCGTTAGTTACATCGACTGTAGCGCCCACATGCTCAAGTGCTTTAGCTGCTGAGTGTAGATTGCCCATGCCATAATCAAGTAACGCGATACGTGTCATTAGAGGCTACCTTTTGTCGATGCAATCGTGTTTTCAGCACGTGGATCAACTTCACATGCCATACGTAAAGCACGAGCTAGTGCTTTAAATACACTCTCGATTTGATGATGGCTGTTTTTACCTTTCAAGTTATCGATATGTAAGGTCATAAGCGCATGGTTTACGAAACCTTGGAAAAACTCGGAAAATAAATCCACATCAAAAGTACCAATACGTGCGCGAGTAAATGGAATATCCATAAATAAACCCGGACGACCAGATAAATCTACCACTACGCGAGATAAAGCTTCGTCTAACGGCGCATAAAAGTGGCCATAGCGTTTTAAACCTTTTTTATCACCTAAAGCTTGTGCAAAAGCTTGTCCAAGCGTGATACCGCAGTCTTCTACGGTATGATGATCATCAATCTCGAGGTCTCCATCACAATGAATATCGATATCAAATAAGCCATGTCGCTTGATTTGATCAATCATATGGTCTAAAAATGGAACTCCGGTGTTTAGTGTGCCTTGACCAGTACCATCGAGATTTAAACGAACTCGAATTTTGGTTTCATTGGTATTTCTAACCACTTCACTGATACGTTGCGTCATGGACACGTTCCTCAAAAAAACGTCAAAAATGATTGGATGTTAACGACAATTTCGCTGTGACGAATTCGTGACAGCATCATAGTTTGCTCAGGAGGGTTAATCAATGCCTATTACCGTACATGCTTATAGTTCTCTAGATAATTCAGAGATCCGCGATCAGCTTGAGCGACTGTATGATACAAGCCCGGAGTTTGGTGACGGGCACGATGCGATTGAACAACTTGAACAAGATTTACAGCAGTATACCACGCTATACACTGCGGAATTTAACACCAAAATTATAGGTGCAATTTGGTCTTCAGGACAAGGTGAAAGCAAGGTTCTTGAATATATTGTTGTGCATCCTGCTAACCGTGGTCGTGGTGTCGCTGAGCGCTTAGTTGAAGAAGCTTGCCGTATAGAAGAATCAAATGGCGTTAAAACTTTTGAACCGGGATGTGGAGCTATCCATCGTTGTTTAGCACATATTGGTAAACTACATACCTAAAAGCCTATTTTTAGTGTAATTGTGATTTAAAAATAATCACTTGTTACAAAAAATGCGGAAGTTACTTGACGTTAACTAATAAACATTGTTTAATACGCCCACTTCGGCGTGATAGCTCAGTAGGTAGAGCAACGGATTGAAAATCCGTGTGTCCCCAGTTCGATCCTGGGTCTCGCCACCATTATTTGTGTTTTCAATCCCTGATCCCATCAGGGATTTTTTTTAAGTATAAAAAATATCCATTTAAATCAGAAACTCAGGATAATTGTTGACTATTGTTCTGAGATGCGGCTTAATACAGGCCATCGGCGTGATAGCTCAGTAGGTAGAGCAACGGATTGAAAATCCGTGTGTCCCCAGTTCGATCCTGGGTCTCGCCACCATATTCGAAAAAGCCCCATACTTTAAAGTATGGGGCTTTTTTCATGTCTGCTGATTTAATAAAAAATATGAAGATCGCGCCTGTGTATAAATCTCATTTTATCCACAAGCAAATAGGGTTATCCCCAATATTACCTTCACTTTCTAAAAATGGCTCAACTGAAAACTTGTCTCTACTCGTGAGGATTATCATTAATGAGTCGTTTACCTAAACACACGGCTTCTACTTCGTCGTAACCGAGCTGTTCGTAAAAGTTCAATACATTCAAATTATCTTTACGCACCAATAATTGAAGTTTTGGGCAACCACGAGCGATAAGGCGCTTCTCAAGTTGCTGTACAAGCGCTGTAGCGATTCCTAAGCGTTGTTGGTGGGGATGAACAGCCAAATAGTTAATCCAGCCTCTATGACCGTCGTAACCGCCCATGAGCGTGCCAATGAGTTGCTCATCCTTAATAGCAACTAAAAATAAATCATCTTGTTGTGAAACTTTTCTGAAAATATCTGTTTCAGGACTATTCCAAGGGCGGGTGAGACCGCAGCTTTCCCATAAATTAACGACATCATCCAGATCTGCATTTGTAAATTGGCGAATAATGAACATGCGGATTTCTACTTTTTGTTTTGATGTGTTGAAAAGATAAAATAAAAATATGAGTTTGAGCAGTGTTTATTAATAATTTAAACAAATAAAAAAGCACCCCCGAAGAAGTGCTTGAATTAAACCAGTGATTTAAGCTGATTTTGCAACTGGTGCTGCTTGAAGCATTTGACCTGTCTCTTCAAAGTTTGCATGCCAAGACAATGCTTCACGAAGTAAGTGAGGAGTATGTCCACCTTTGGCACATGCACGGTCAAAGTAGTCATTTAATGCATCACGATAAAGTGGGTGTACACAGTTGTCGATAATAGCGCGAGCGCGTTCACGAGGTGCTAAACCGCGTAAGTCTGCTAGACCTTGCTCTGTCACTAAAATATCAACGTCGTGTTCGCTGTGGTCAACGTGGCTCACCATTGGCACGATAGAGGAAATATCGCCGCCTTTAGCAATTGATTTAGTCACAAAGATCGCTAAGTGTGCGTTACGCGCGAAGTCACCTGAACCACCGATACCATTCATCATTTTTGTACCACATACGTGAGTTGAGTTCACGTTACCGTAAATATCAAACTCAAGCGCAGTGTTAATGCCAATAATCCCTAAACGACGAACTAATTCAGGATGGTTAGAAATTTCTTGCGGACGAAGCACTAATTTGTCTTTGTAAGCTTCGATATTGCCAAAAACTTTTTCGCCACATTTCGCTGAAAGGGTAATTGAGCTACCAGAAGCAAATTTCATTTTGCCTGCATCAATGAGTTCAAAAGTACAGTCTTGTAGTACTTCTGAGTACATGATGAGGTCTTCAAAATCAGAATCTTTTAAACCTGTTAATACAGCATTGGCAATAGAACCAATTCCTGCTTGTAATGGACCAAGGTTTTTCGGTAAACGACCTTCTGCAACTTCTTTGTTAAAGAAAGCAATTAAGTGGTTTGCAATACCTTGAGTCTCATCATCTGGAGGAGTAACTGTTGATGGTGAGTCATGCGTATCGTTAAATACAATACCTACAATTTTTGTAGGATCGATTTGAATTGCTGTTGTACCAATACGCTCATCCACTTTTGTTAATGGAATTGGCGTACGTGTTGGACGGTAAGTCGGAATATAAATATCATGCAAACCTTCAAAGCTTTCGCTTAATGAAGTATTGATTTCAACAATTACTTTTTCTGCAAAAATAGCAAAGCTTGCAGAGTTACCAACTGAAGTTGTTGGAATAATGCCGCCATCTTCAGTAATCGCAATCGCTTCAATAACTGCAACGTCTGGACGTTTAAGTTGTTGGTTACGCATTTGCTCGACAGTTTCTGACAAGTGTTGGTCAATAAACATGACTTCGCCGTTGTTAATTGCGCGGCGTAAAGTGTTGTCTACCTGAAATGGCATGCGACGAGATAAAACACCTGCTTCCGTGAGTTGTTTGTCTAAGTCATTACCTAAGCTAGCACCCGTAATTAACGTGATTTTTAACGGATTTTTCTTTGCGTGCTCTACAAGTGCTTGTGGAACAGCTTTAGCTTCACCGGCACGAGTAAAACCACTCATACCAACGGTCATTCCATTTTCGATGAATTGCGCAGCTTGTTCAGCACTGATGACCTTGTCATGTAGAGAAGCTAGGCGAATACGACTTAAAGACATTGGACATCCTCAATATTGTCAAAACATACGGGATTTTAGCTATGAAAAAATGAAAAGTGCATAGGTGTTAGGCTAAGGTCTAATTTTTTAAATAAATGTGGGTATAATTTATTTTTATGATTTTTATTTAATTGATTTTAAATATTTTTTAAAAATTTAAAATAGCACTTTAAATGATCATTCGATCAAATTAGAAGCGCTCACTTAAAGTTTGTTTAATTTTTTCTAACGGATTTGTCGTGGTATTTTCTTCAACCGCTGGTTTTGGGATAGGTAACGAAATAATAACTTCTAAGCCACCTTGTTCACGGTTGTGAATTTGGATCTCACCTTGGTGAATATCGACAATACGTTTAACAATTGCAAGGCCTAAACCACTACCTTGAATTGTTCTAGCAGCGTTACCTCTAACAAAAGGTTGCATTAATTCTTCAATTTGGTCTTCGGGAATGCCTTCACCATTGTCGGCCACTGTAATCAAAATATGTTCATTTTCAACTTTTGCACTGAGTTCGATTGGCTCTGCACCATAACGCTTTGCGTTGTTAATTAGGTTGGCAATGAGACGTTTTAATGAGAGGCTACGTGCAGGAATAATCGGTACATCTTGCATTTCGAAACGAATATCAAGCGGTTTAAACTGAACAATTAATTCCTGCAATAACATATTGATATTGGTGTCTTTTAATTCTTCATCCGAACCGTCTCGCATATACGAGATGAACTGATTTAAAATCGCATCCATATCATCTACGTCATACACCAAGCCTTCACGAAAAAACTCATCAGGCAACATTTCTGCTGTTAAACGAATACGTGTAAGGGGCGTGCGCAAATCATGTGAAATACCAGCCAACATAATCCGTCGTTCACGCTCGGTTTGATCAAGCGTATATACCATGCGATTAAAGGCTTGGTTTACTTGCCGAATTTCTAGTGGACCATGATTGGTATCTAGGTAAGGCGCTGTTCCTGACTTACTATATTCATTAGCAGCATTTTGCAAACGACGCAAAGGGCGGTTCATTTGTCGAACCAAAATCAAAATAATGATGGCTGAGGCTAAAGGAACACCCACAACCCAACCAATTAATAGTTCAGGGCTATAGTTTGCATATGTTTTTAGAGGCTCACGGACCCAATTACCATGCATTTCAGGAGTTTGAATCCAAATACGAGGACTTGGTTTAAATTGGAAGTAAACCGTAACGTCCTTAGTGCCAATCTCATTGGCTAGTTTCTGCTCAACATGATTAGTAAAAAACTCAGCAATAACTTTATCGCGGACACTAGGATATTCTTTAGGGTCGGTTATGTATTCAATACCAACCCGATTACGTAACCAGGTATCGATATCAACTTCGTTATTACCATGTAAAATACGAATATTAGGGTTATTGACCAGTTCTAGTTCAACAGCCAGATAACGGGCATGTTGTTGAATTTCTGGTAAATAGAGAGTGCGCCAAAAAAACCACAATGACATAAACAGGCT
The DNA here is from genome assembly GCF_016064815.1 of Acinetobacter seifertii. Taxonomy (NCBI): domain Bacteria; kingdom Pseudomonadati; phylum Pseudomonadota; class Gammaproteobacteria; order Moraxellales; family Moraxellaceae; genus Acinetobacter; species Acinetobacter seifertii. The sequence goes on from NZ_CP065820.1 coordinate 305,023, forward strand.
AAAGAACACCACCAGCAGTACCAAAATAGTGGTACGCATGGCAGCAGAACGTGGCTTAATCTTGTCGAGAAAACGTTCCCACCTCGTCCGTTTACGCTCTGAGTACGTAACGTAATCGGTAAAGTTTTGTGGTGGAATTGGCTCTAAAGTCACTCTATTTTATCTCAAACTTATTCAGCACCGTCTGGAACAAACACATAACCCACGCCCCACACAGTTTGGATGTAGCGTGCACGTGCTGGATTATCTTCAATCAGACGACGTAGACGAGATACCTGAACATCAATAGAACGTTCCATTGCACCCCATTCACGACCACGAGCCAAGTTCATGAGTTTGTCACGTGTTAATGGTTCGCGTGGATGCTGTACCAAAGCCTTCAATACCGCAAACTCACCTGTAGTCAAGGTAACGATTTGACCTTCACGAGTAAGCGTACGTGTAGATAGATCTAAAGACCATGGGCCGAAACTAACTACTTCAACTTGTTGGCTTGGAGCACCCGGAACTTCACGAACTTGACGACGTAATACTGCGCGAATACGTGCTAGAAGCTCATTAGGGTTAAATGGTTTTGGTAAATAGTCATCTGCACCAGCTTCTAGACCAGCAATACGATCAGAGTCACTACCACGAGCAGTTAACATGATAATAGGAGTATCAATGTTTGACTGACGTAAGCGTCGGCAAATACTTAAACCATCTTCAACGGGTAACATGAAATCGAGAACGATAAGAGAAAATAACTCACGTTGTAATAAACGATCCATTTGCGAAGCGTCATGGGCAGTTTTTACAACAAAGCCTTTATCTTCTAAAAAGCGTTGCAAGAGGGTACGTAAACGCACATCGTCATCGACTACTAAAATGCGCTCGACACGATCCGTTTCGTTATGTACGGTTTCAGGATGTTCAGCAGGTACAACTAAACTCATGATGTACTCCCTTTTAAAGTCATAATTTATATATTATTGGGGCGCTCAGGCTTATTGCCAGCAAGCCCTCAGTATAATGCCGATGTTCTTGTTAAGACTATGTATCAATTTGCTCAAAATTACAATTTTCGTAGGTGCTTGAAACCAAAAAACAACATCTTATGCCCATAATTTAGCAAAGGCCGCGATAAAAAACCAAATATTCAATCATTCGCCAGATTTTTATCGATTAAATTTTAATAAACATTTGTTTCAAATAAATTATTTAAAAAAATCCCCTTCATTTATTCTTTAGTTTTTACAAGCATTGTTAGATATTTTATTGATGAGTGGTTCAAAATTTATATATAAAAAGAAGAAAAATGAAGTTTTTATACCTTCTAGCCATGTATCAATATGTTCATTTTCTCGTAATTTGTATTAAAAAATTTAATTGGATGCTAGAAGAGTTGCTACAACTCCTATCTTTAAATAAAGTTTGACTTGAAAAGTAGAATGACAAATAGATCAGGTTTTAAAAGAGTTTTTTTAAGATAAGAATGTGAAAAATTCATAGTCAATACAAAAAAACGTTTTGAATACGCAAACAAGTGTGGATTTTATGGGCTTGGTCTTTATAATCATTGCTTTTAAACTTTATCCTTGTGGGATCAAACACGATGACTGACTTAGTTCAGCAGTTGGCAAGTGAGCTTGCCGTACGTCCAAACCAAGTAGAAGCTGCCATCCGCTTAATTGACGAAGGTGCCAGTGTTCCATTTATTGCCCGTTACCGTAAAGAAGTAACACAAGGTTTAGATGATACGCAGTTACGCCAATTAGATACTCGTTTAGCGTATTTACGTGATTTATATGAGCGCCGTGAAAAGGTCATTCAGTCATTGCAAGAACAGAATAAATTGAATGATGACTTATTGGCGCGGGTGAATGCAGCCGAAACAAAAAATGCTTTAGAAGAAATTTATGCACCGTACCGTCCTAAGCGTACGAGTAAGTCTTTCAAGGCGAAAGAAGCGGGTCTAGGACCAATCGCTGAAAAAATTATTGCAGAACAAATTGACCCAACAGAAGCATTGGCTGGTTTTAGTCATGAAGAATATCCAGATGTTGAAAGTCAGTTAGATGCAATTCAGCATATTCTGATTGATGACTGGGCACAAAACATTGCGCTGACTACAGAATTAAAAGCAACTTTTGCAAAAACAGCAGTATTAAAAAGTACAGTTGCTTCTGAAGAAAAGAAAGAAGTCGGTAAAAAGTTCCGCGATTACTTTGAATTCTCTGAAGGCTTAAACAAACTACCTTCTCATCGTTTATTGGCAATGTTACGTGGCCGTCAAGAAAACGTACTTGGTTTAAAAGTAGATGGTGAAGATGATGCACCTTTAGCACGTATTGAAACTGAATACAACCTTGATCAAGTTCAGCCACAAACTCGCCAAGATTTCTTAAAGCAAACTGCAAAATTATTCTGGTTAGGTAAAGTTCGTCCTCAAATCGAGCATTCATTACTAACAGAAAAACGTCTTGCTGCTGAAGCAGAAGCAATGCAGGTATTTGCTGAAAACCTTCGTCATTTATTGTTATCTGCCCCAGCAGGTAGCCGTACAACTTTGGGTGTTGACCCTGGTATCCGTACAGGTGTGAAACTGGCTGTCGTAAGTGATGCAGGTGATGTACTTGCTCATAGCACGATTTACCCATTTGCGCCTAAAGAAGATAAAGAAGGTTCAATTGCTGAATTGGCTCGTTTGTGTCGTGAATATAACGTAGAGCTTATTGCGATTGGTAACGGTACTGCGAGCCGTGAAACAGAAGCTGTAGTTGCTGAAATGATGGCTGCAAATACAGACCTTAAATTAACACGTGTGACTGTAAGCGAAGCAGGTGCATCTGTTTACTCTGCAAGTGAACTGGCTTCGGCAGAACTTCCAGAGCTTGATGTTTCAATTCGTGGAGCAGTTTCTATTGCTCGCCGTTTACAAGACCCACTTGCTGAGCTTGTGAAGATCGACCCGAAATCGATTGGTGTAGGTCAATATCAACACGATGTAAATCAAACTGGTTTGGCAAAAACACTTGATGCGGTAGTTGAAGACTGTGTGAATGCTGTTGGTGTTGATGTAAATACTGCTTCACCAGCAATCTTGGCTTACATTGCAGGTTTAAACAAAGCAATTGCTCAGCAAATCGTTGAATACCGTAAAGAACATGGTCGTTTTGATAACCGTCAAGCGTTGAAAAGCGTACCTCGTTTAGGCGAGCGCACTTTTGAACAAGCGGCTGGCTTCTTACGTATTCAAAATGGCTCTGAACCTTTAGATGCTTCTGCTGTTCACCCTGAAAGTTATGGTCTTGTTGAGAAAATTGTTGCGGCGAAAGCGACGACAGTTAAAGACATTATTGGTAATACCGAAATCATTCGCCAAGTAAAAGCTGATGAATTTGTTGATGACAAATTTGGTTTGCCAACAGTTCAAGACGTATTAGCTGAACTTGAAAAACCAGGCCGTGACCCTCGTCCAGAGTTCCGTACTGCTAAATTCCGCGAAGATATTACTGAAGTGGGTCAATTGACTGAAGGCATGCAGCTTGAAGGTGTAATTACCAATGTTACAAACTTTGGTGCCTTTGTTGATATTGGTGTACATCAAGACGGTTTAGTTCATATCTCTGAATTAGCAAATGAGTTTGTTTCTGATCCGCATAAAGTAGTTAAACCAGGTCAGATTGTACAAGTACGTGTGATGCAAGTTGATGCTGAGCGTAACCGTGTGAACTTGAGTATGCGTGCAGAAGGTGCAGCTCCTGTTAAGGCACAGCGTCCACCACGTCGTGAGCAAAATAATGAACAGCGTTCTGAGCGTAAACCGCAAGGTAAACGTCCTCAACAGCCGCGTAAAGATCAGGTTGAGCGTCCACAACGTAGCAAGCAAGAAAAACCACAAGAGCAAAAAATTGGTGGTTTTGGTGCATTGTTACTACAAGCAGGAATTAAAGGTTCTAAATAAACTACTGGATTAAAAATTTGATTAAAGAAGCCTATCTCGATAGGCTTCTTTTTTATGTGGAAATAATAGGATAAGTAATGATTAAATATAAAAAAATTCGTGGAGAAAAAAGACGTATTAGAAAAATTAAACAGTGGATTGATGATCATCTTGACCTTGATACTGCATATTTAAAGCGATATCAGTGTGAATATGTAAAGTTTTGGGTAGACCCATGGGATAGGTTATCTCTGACAAATAGTCAGTATCCACAGCCTCAAGGTATATATAAGGAATTATTTTTTAATGGTTTGCTCCAAATATACATGTCATGGAAAGAACAATTAGATTTCTTAGATCAACCTTATTATTTAAAAATATGGTTATTTGAAAATGATTTGAAGCGGTCACAGGTTGTTTGCGTAATTGGTGAAAAAATTGAATATTATCAACATCTTTTTGAAAAACCATTAGATGAAACTTCTTTAAGTATAGTCGAGTGGCAAGAAGTGAGCGATATGATGAAGAAAGTCAATTGGGAGAAGAAAATAGAAATAACGTTATATGAGAAAGATTGGCTTGGTAGTCCTGAAGACTATAAGACTCAAAAAAATTATGAAGATACAAAAAAATGGTTTAATAACAATGTAATTGAGAAATATCGAGAAGTAAAAAGAATTGATGGGGATGAATATTATATTGTTGAAACAGATAATGTTTGGATAGGCTATATTTTATAAATCTAAAATAAAAATTATCTAATAAAGATTAGAGTACTTAAGCATTTTCGTATCTTATTCAACTTTCCAAATCTATAAATTGTTGTACCAGTTATATTTATGAATAGTTAATCATGAGTATTTATTAAAAAATCGCAGTGGTAAAGATGAGGTGAATCTTAAGATCAACAAAAACGTTGTGAAATCTACAATCAACTATACAACGTTATAGCATAACTCAACTTTAACCCTTTTCAGTTGTCAGACAATATCGACAAAGCCTTGAAGTAAGTTCCTCACTTTCAGGCAGTTACATTAAAAATTGATTGTTTTTTTATATTATAAATGGTTGTTTTTATGCCGGCTTTAGAACTGAAAAATAGATTTCATTTAAACGATCTCCTCTCGGGAGTGGTCGTATTTCTCGTGGCGTTACCCTTATGTTTGGGTATTGCCTTAGCCTCAGGCGCTCCAATCATTTCGGGTATTATTGCCGGGATTGTTGGTGGAATTATTGTTGGCCTACTGAGTGGTTCTCACATCAGTGTCTCTGGCCCAGCAGCAGGGCTGACTGCGGTCATCCTTGTACAGTTAGATCAATTAGGCGGCAACTATGCCGCCTTTTTATTGTGTATTGTATTTGCAGGAATTTTACAAATTCTATTTGGAATATTTAAGTTAGGTTTCTTTGCTAACTTTATTCCAAACAACGTCATTTTAGGATTATTGGCTGCTATTGGTGCTATTCTGATTGTGACTCAGTTGCCATATTTATTTGGGCTGACTGACTTTTCATGGAAAAACGTTTGGACTGCTACACCTGATACTTTTCTTCAGCACTTTGACGCTGGCGCAGCGATTATTGGCCTACTGAGTTTATTTTTAATTTTAGCTTGGGATAATAGTCCACTTAAAAAGTTGGCCATACCTTCGGCTTTAATTGCTGTGGTTATTGCAGCAGTTTTAAATTTTGTGTTAATGAATATCGGCTCGCCTTGGGCAGTACAAACCAATAATTTGATTCAACTACCAAACATATTGCAAGCGCCGCAAGAGGTATTGGTTTTTCCAGACTTTAGCTATCTGGCTGAACCATTAATTTATACTGGAGCAATTACACTCGCGATTGTGGCGTCTTTAGAGACATTACTAAACTTAGAAGCCGCAGATAAACTTGATCCTCAAAAGCGTTCATCTCCACCTAATCGTGAACTGTGGGCACAAGGTGCGGGGAATATTGTTTCAGGTTTAATTGGCGGCATGCCAGTCACTTCAGTCATTGTCCGCAGTTCTGTAAATGCAAATACAGGCGCACGTAGTAAATATTCCACGATTATTCACGGCATATTATTGCTACTAGCAGTTTTATTCTTTGTTCAACTTATGAATATGATTCCATTGTCTGCACTTGCAGCGATATTAATCGTGACTGGTTTTAAACTGACTCATCCAAAGCTATTTAAACAGCTTTATCAAAAAGGCTGGAAACAGTTTTTACCTTTCATTATCACCCTTGTTGCAATCTTACTGACAGACTTGTTAACCGGAATTTTGGTGGGTCTATTTACCAGTAGTGCGTTTATTTTGTATGGCAACTTCAATAAAGGCGTTCGTGTTTATAAAGAAAAGCACTTACATGGAATCGTGACCCGTATTGAGCTTCCATCACAAGTGACTTTTCTTAATCGTTCAGCGCTCATTTCTGCATTGGAACATGTTCATAAAGATCAGCAGTTGATTATTGATGCGACTCAATGCGATTCGATTGATCCAGATATTTATCAGGTCATTCAAGATTATCAAAATGAAACGGCAGTTAAGCGTCAGGTTGATTTGAAGCTTATAGGGTTTAAACAGCACTATGAAGAAGTAGATGATGCAGTTCTTGATATCTACATTAGTACTAGAGATTTACAGCGTAAATTAAGTCCGCAGCAGGTGGTTACTTTACTTAAAGAAGGTAATGAACGTTTCGTAAAAAATGAACGTTTACAACGTGATATTTACCGTCAAATCCGTGTCACTGCAGATGAAGGTCAACACCCGATTGCGGCTGTTTTGGGATGTATGGATTCACGTGCGCCTACCGAAATGATCTTTGATGTGGGTATTGGTGATCTGTTTAGTTTAAGGATTGCCGGTAATATCGCAGGTCAAAAAGTACTAGGTTCACTTGAGTTTGCCTGTCAGGCCAAAGGTTCTAAAGTCATTTTAGTTTTAGGTCATACCGACTGCGGAGCAGTGACCAGTGCATGTCAGCTAAGGTTACAGGAAAAACAAATTTCTGATGTCAAAGAAATGCCGCATATTCAATATGTGCTTGGACCGCTCATGCGCTCGGTAGAAAGTGTATATGACATTATGCAACCACGTGAGGTAAACAAAGCTTTTATTAATCAGGTGACAGCAATGAACGTTCACTACAACATCCAATATATTATTAATAACAGTACAGTACTTAAAGACTTGCTAGACCGCGGTGAGATTGCAATTGTTGGTGCGATTTACGATGTTAAAACAGGGCATGTTGAATTTTTAGATGCGTAAACAAGCCTAAATAAAAAAGCGCTTCTTAAGAAGCGCTTTTTTATTTTTAACTCAACTTAATATGTCGAATTACCAATGTTCACCTGGGAAAATTCGTGCATAAGCTTTTTGTGCCCAGTTCAATTTCTCAGCTTTTTGGCCTTTTGCTGCATCAGAACTTGGGAACAGGCGGAAACCAATCGACATAAACATGTTGTTGATGCCTGGTGCTACAGAATACGTCATAGACGCCAAACGACCTAAGTTCGTCGCAATACGTTTTGGACGTTTCACAATTGCATAAGCAATTAAGTCAGCTGCTTGTTCAGGTGAAAGGGTTGGCACGTATTTATAAATTTTGGTTGGTGCGATCATTGGGGTACGCACTAAAGGCATATAAATTGATGTGATCGCAATTTTATGCGCATGAACTTCGGCAGAAAGACAACGACTAAATGCATCAAGTGCAGCTTTAGAAGCGACATAGGCAGAGAAGCGTGTTGCATTTGCTAATACGCCGATTGAACTAATATTAATAATTTGACCGTCTTTACGTTGAATCATGTGAGGCAAAATATTAAGCACCATTCGTACAGCGCCAAAGTAGTTTAATTGCATGGTACGTTCAAAGTCATGGAAACGATCATAAGACTCATGAACAGCACGACGAATAGAGCGACCTGCGTTATTGATTAAAATATCAATATGATCAACAGAAGCTAAAATATCTTTAGAAACCTGATCAATCATGTCCATGTCGTTAAGATCACATGGGAAAATTGATGCCTGACCGCCACGGCTTTCAATATCTGCTTTCACTTCTTCTAATGTTTCTTGAGTACGGGCAACCAGTAAAACATGCGCACCAGCGTCAGCAAGTTTGTTCGAAACCGTTAAACCGATTCCACTTGAGGCACCTGTCACTAAAATGACTTTACCTTGTACCTTTTCTTGGAACAGAGCTTCTAATTTTTTATTCACAGCATTTTACCTAAGTAGGGGCAGGGGCTATTTATTCCGGTATGTAATTTTTATTTTTTACAACCGTTGGTTCATCCTGATGAACTCCTAAATATTGCCCTATCTTAATAGATGTATAAAAATTGTCTAGTATGTAAATATATGAAATTTAACAATTTATTTAGAGTAAAAACTCTAAATTATTACCCTAATCCATTAATTATTGTGAAGGATTAAATCAAATGAAAATAAAAAAGCCTCTATATTCCAGAGGCTTATTTATTGGTTTAAAAATTATACAGATGAAAGTGCTTGTTCTAAGTCGGCAATCAGGTCATCAACATGTTCAATACCGATAGAAAGACGAACCATATCTTCACTTACGCCGGCAGCTTTTAATTCTTGTTCATTAAGCTGGCGGTGTGTGGTTGTTGCAGGATGGCAAGCCAGACTTTTCGCATCACCAATATTCACAAGACGAGTAAATAGCTGTAGTGCGTCAATGAAGCGAGTACCCCCTTCACGACCATCTTGAACACCAAAGGATAAAATTGCAGAAGGTTTACCTTTTACATATTTTTGTGCAAGTTGGTGTTGTGGATGATCTTTTAAGCCTGCGTAATTGACCCATTTTACTTTTGGATGATTTTGCAAATATTCCGCGACTTTCTGTGCATTTTCAGTATGGCGTTCTATCCGTAAATTAAGCGTTTCTAGACCCTGTAAAATTAAGAAAACACTGAGCGGGCTAATCGCAGCACCTGTATTGCGTAATGGCACTACACGAGCTCGTGCTATATAGGCAGCCTCACCTAAAGCTTCGACATAATTAACCCCGTGATAACTTGGGTCTGGCGTGTTCAAAACTTTAAAACGTTCTGGATATTTACCCCAAGGAAATTTGCCGCTATCGACAATCGCACCGCCAATACTATTGCCATGGCCACCAATATATTTAGTCAGCGAATGGATAACGATATCGGCGCCATATTGAAATGGTTTTAATAAAGCAGGGGTGGCAACTGTGTTGTCGACAACGACAGGTACGCCATATTCATGTGCAATTTTTGAAATTGCTTCTAGATCAATGATATTGCCGAGCGGGTTACCAATTGACTCGACAAAAATAAGCTTAGTTTTATCATCAATTAAATTACGCAAGCTTTCAGGTTTTTGATAATCAAAAAAGCGAACTTCAATTCCTTGTTTTGGTAGTGTATGGGCAAATAAGTTATATGTACCGCCATATAAAGTTGAGACAGAAGCAATATTATCTCCAGCTTCAGTAATGGTCTGAATGGCATAAGTAATGGCTGCCATTCCCGATGCTAAAGCTAAAGCACCAATGCCTCCTTCGAGTGCAGCAAGGCGTTGCTCAAGTACAGCAGTGGTGGGGTTCATAATACGAGTATAAATATTACCTTGTACTTTTAAGTCGAAAAGGTCTGCACCATGCTGTGTATTATCGAAGGCATAAGAAGTGGTTTGATAAATAGGAACAGCGACCGCTTTGGTTGTTGCTTCAGGAGTGTAGCCTGCGTGAATGGCTAAGGTTTCATCTCGGTATGTATGTGACATTGTTATCATCGAAGTGGTCAAAGAATAATCCAGATTTTTTAGCATACTCTTTATGCATGATTTAGATATTTTTATGTAAAGTTCAGCAGTTTTAAGCATAAAAGAACTTAGTTTAATTTTTTCAGATCACTGAATTGAATTTACATGATGTTGAGAGAACGCCACAAAAACTTACTGGCAGTCTGAACCTTGCAAGAACACTATAAAAAGCAAAAGTAATTCAATTCATGATAAAAAAGCTGGAGAAGTGAAGTAATGAGTACTCAAAAAGTATCTGACATTATCATTGAGGTGCTGGAACAGGCAGGTGTTCAACGTTGCTACGGTATTGTGGGTGACACTTTAAACCATGTCACCGACTCCATGTCTAAGAGTAAAATTGAATGGATTCATGTGCGCCACGAAGAGGTTGGTGGCTTTGCAGCAGGTACGGATGCTTTACTCAGTGGTCACTTAACGGCATGTGCAGGATCTTGTGGACCAGGGAGTCTGCACTTTATTAATGGTTTGTATGAATCGCATCGTAATCGTGCCCCAGTCATCTTGATTGCCAGCCAGATTTCCACTGAGATGGCCGGATTTATCGACTTTCCACAATATGTTGATTTTAAATCGGTTTATGCCAAAAATTCGGTTTTCTGTGAAGAAATAACCCAACCTTCACAAGCCAGACATATTATGAGTATGGCTTGTCAGGCTGCACTGAGCAAGCGTGGTGTCGCCGTGGTCATTGTTCCTGCGAATATCAGTGAAGCGTCAGCTGAAGCAGGTCTACCTTTTGTACCACGCCAAACAGATCCTGATATTTTGCCGAGTAAATCTGAGCTCAAACAGATTGTTGATCTGATTTCACAGCATCAAAAAATTGGAATTTATGCAGGGGCAGGATGTGAGGGTGCGCATGACCAACTGGTGGCTTTTGCAGATAAGTTAAAAGCTCCCGTAGCACATACTTCACGTGCCAAAGATTTTGTCGAATATGACAATCCATACAATATGGGTATGACAGGTATTTTTGGTAATAAAGCGGGTTATCACACCCTCATGGATTGTGATTTACTAATTTTACTGGGTGCCGATTTTGCATGGGCACAGTACTATCCAAGTCATGCCAAAATCTTGCAGATTGATATTGATCCGACTCATTTGGGTCGACGCCATCCAATTACATTGGGCGCCGTGGGTAAAATTTCATCGACGCTCGATGCTTTATTGCCACTACTTGAAACACGTCATGAGCGTGATTTTCTAGATCATTGTCTTGCGCTGAAACATCAGAGTGATGAAACACGCCATAAAGAAGAACGGGTGGGTAAAGACGGGCTAATCCATCCACAATATCTGGTTTCGCTACTCAACCGCTATGCAGATCAGGATGCAATTTTCTTCGGAGATGGTGGTTCACCGATGGTATGGGTATTAAGACATATTGACGTCAATGGCAAACGTCGAACCTTTACCAGCTTATTACATGGCACTATGGCCAATGCCATGCCGCAGGCACTTGGAGCACAAAAAGCGTTTCCGAATCGCCAGATTATTGCATTGTGTGGAGATGGTGGCTTAGCCATGTTACTGGGAGACCTGCTCACTACAATTCAGGAAAAATTACCCATCAAGATTGTGGTATTTAACAATAGTTCGTTGAATTTTGTAGAACTTGAACAAAAAGTCGAAGGATTGCTTGACCATTATACTGATTTGCTCAATCCTGATTTTGGTCAACTTGCCAATGTCATTGGGTTACATGGGCAAACAATAAAGCATGGCGAAGGGTTGGAGCAGGCAGTTGAAAGTTTTTTAAAACATGATGGTCCAGCTTTACTCGATGTTCATACCAATCCGATGGAACTGGTAATGCCGCCAGATCCTAACCTGAATCAGGTTTCATCAACCTCACTCTATGCGATTAAAGCATTAATGTCGGGTCGGGTAGATGATGTTAAAAACTTATTAGTCAATAATTTCATTAAATAAATCTATGTAAATCAGTTCAACTCTCCGCATTCTGCTAAGTGAAAAATGCATGATTCAAGGTCATGCATTTTTTATATCAGGAAACAATTTTGACGACATTTATCAGTCATAAAAACCGATTAAACTCAATCACGCCTTATTTTTTTGCCGCGTTCAGCATATAATAGCTACTATTTTTCGCTCATTGCGATCTGTTGGTTTTTCAATTGAGGAGTCCTGCGTGGCCCAATATATTTATACGATGAACCGAGTGTCTAAGATGGTTCCGCCAAAGCGCGAAATCTTAAAAGACATCTCTTTATCATTTTTCCCGGGTGCCAAAATTGGTGTTCTCGGTTTGAACGGTGCGGGTAAATCTACCTTGCTTCGTATTATGGCTGGCGTAGATAAAGATTTCTCAGGTGAAGCTCGTGCACAACCTGGAATTAAAATCGGCTATTTAGAGCAAGAGCCGCCACTTGATCCAACTAAAGACGTTCGTGGTAACGTTGAAGATGGCGTACGTGAAGCTTTAGATGCTTTAGAACGTCTAGATCAGGTATTTGCAGAATATGCAGACCCAGATGCAGATTTTGATGCGCTTGCAAAAGAGCAGGAAAAATTAGAATCAATTATCCATGCTTGGGATGCGCACAACCTAAATAACCAGCTTGAAATCGCGGCAGATGCCTTGAACCTTCCAGCTTGGGATGCAGATGTAACATTACTTTCAGGTGGTGAACGTCGTCGTGTAGCGCTTTGTCGTTTATTGCTTTCTAAGCCGGACATGCTTCTTCTTGACGAACCGACGAACCATTTGGATGCAGAGTCTGTATCTTGGTTAGAGCGTTTCTTGAAAGATTTCCCTGGCACAATCGTTGCGATTACGCATGACCGTTATTTCCTTGATAACGTTGCCGAGTGGATCTTGGAGCTTGACCGTGGGCATGGTATTCCTTACCAAGGTAACTACTCTTCTTGGTTAGAACAGAAAAATGCTCGTTTAGAACAAGAGCAGAAACAAGAAGAATCTTTTGCTAAAGCATTGAAAAAAGAACTTGAATGGGTTCGTTCAAATGCGAAAGGTCAGCAAAAGAAAAACAAAGCACGTATGGAACGTTTTGAAGAGCTTAACTCTAAAGAATTCCAACAACGTAATGAAACGTCTGAAATCTATATTCCACCTGGCCCGCGTTTGGGTAATAAAGTTGTGGAAGTGGAAGGTATCAGTAAATCATTCGATGGTCGCTTGTTGTACGAAAACTTAACGTTTACCGTACCTCCAACAGCTATTGTGGGTATCGTTGGTCCAAACGGTGCGGGTAAAACCACTTTATTCCGTATGATGACTGGCGAACAGCAACCGGATACGGGTACTGTGACTTTAGGTGAGTCGGTTAAAGTGGCTTACGTAGGTCAGATTCGTGACACCTTGGATAACAATAAAACGGTTTGGGAAGAAGTTTCTGGCGGTTTAGATATCCTGAAAATTGGTGATTACGAAATCGCATCACGTGCTTATATTGGTCGCTTTAACTTTAAAGGCCAAGATCAGCAAAAACGTGTAGGTGAATTGTCTGGTGGTGAACGTAACCGTTTACAACTTGCGAAGATCTTACAGATGGGCGCAAACGTGATCTTACTGGATGAGCCATCGAACGACTTGGATATTGAAACGTTACGTGCGCTTGAGGATGCAATTCTTGTGTTCCCAGGTACGGTAATGGTGGTATCGCATGACCGTTGGTTCCTTGACCGTATTGCAACGCACATCTTGTCGTTTGAGAACGAACAGCCAGAATTCTACACTGGTAACTATGCAGAATATGAAGCTTACCGTCAGTCACGTTTAGGCGAAGATGCATCTCAAAAACGTACGAAATACAAAAAGATTACGGGTTAATTATCCGTAAATGAAAAACCAGCCTAAGGGCTGGTTTTTTTATTAGAAGGCGAGTTTACTAAAGGCTTCTTGTAGGCAGCGTTCAGCGTCGGGATGACCTTGGCTTGCTGCTTTGTTTAACCACTTTTCAGCTTCAGTGTAGTTTTTATCTAAACCAAATTGACCGTTTAAATAGCCAATACCCAGTTTAAAGGAAGCATCGGCGTTACCTCTTAAAGCTGCACGAAGATAACACCACATTGCATTGCGGTCATTTGGGGTAATATCTAACCAATTTTGCATACGCTCATGATCTTGTAGGGCTAACTCTTCAAAACGTAAGCCTTGCTCAATTTCATCCTCAGCTTGCGAATGCATATCGGCGGGTAAGTTTTCAAAGGCAAACAAGTGATTAAGCCCATGCTTGATTGTTTTCATATCCATGATAGTCTCCCCTTGTTCCTCAATTTGATTGAATTGACTCACACTTTTAAGCTAGTCCCTTATACAGAAATCTTATGTTTTATTTTGTAAATGTGATATAGCGCATTTGGATGAAAAATGATGAAGTTTTAGCTTACATAAAAGTTACACGTGTTTTTACGCTTAGCGAAATTACAATAGAAATAGCGGTGTTCCTAAGTAAAGCTAGAACTTTTAAAATTAGAAAATAAGTTTAATGAAGTTAAAAAATTCTTAAGAAAATTTATAAATATCAAACAAAAGAAATTTTTTTAAACAAAACCAGTTTAAGAACTAGTTGTTCACTATTGAGGAAATCTCTACTTAGTAAAGTTACCTCTTAAATCTGTCCAGATCAGAGAGGGTGCTACTGTGACTACATAAATGCCATTGCTAAAGAATAAAGTGCCATACGTGTTACACGTTTAAACCTATTTCATTTTTTTTTTGCTGTAATGCGATCTTAAAGTTTTGAAATTATCGACTCGGCTTTTAAGGTATTAGTGGTTTGCTAAACTTATTGTTTGCAACTAATTGAGGTGAAAGGATATAAAAGCTGCATTTATAGTTTTTACAATTAGGCAGTATTTTTTTTCAAATCCTAATTTTTAAATTTTTATTCACGAAAGAAAATTTAGGAACAATTTGATTTACAAGAACTGAACCTATAAATCAAGATTCTGTAATTTTATTACATGTTGATTGCCTGCTATAGTGACTTTGTGCAATTTACGTCATGGTGTACCGTTGGCACGTTCTACAGTTTTTATGTCCGTCTTGTTTAGTTTGCTTATATTCCAAAGCTTATGGAATGTGGCAGCAGCATTTTGTGTGCATGAAAATAGGGGAACAGCATTACAACATTTTGGTCATCATGCAGATTTAAATGTGTATCAATCTTCCGACCATATGCAGACTGAACATGTTGGTATTGTAGAAAATTCTGATAATGCTCCACTAAGTTGGCAAGATCATCATGATCATTTACCTTCATGTTTTCATGTAGTCATGACTGATAACGCCAAACAGGCTCAAGAACCTGTTGTATATGTACATGAGCGTTCACAAGTGTATTACTGGTCTAATTTTTATCAGTCTCCGTATCTTGGAGACTTAAATCCTCCTCCTGTTTTAACCCCGCTATAGGTGGGGTAGCCGAAAAATAACCCACTAGAAATTTATTTATTTCAAAGGGTTAATTGTATGTGTAAACAAGGCACGGTAGTCCTCTATGTGGATTACTCATTTAGATATTCACGTCTTTATTCTAATCAAAAGGCAGAATATAAGTTTCCATCAAATTTTTCTGAAGAACAGAAATATCATCTAAACAAAACAGTTACCTTGTCTCTGAGTATTCACAGTGATGGGGGATTATGGAAATGAATATTTTATTTTCCCCCCGTGTTCGAACTGTGAGTTCCAGAGTTATTGGTTTTGTTTTGGCTATTATTCTCGCTTTAAGTTTTAGCAAATGGCATTTTCAGGCGGCATTTGTAGAACATATCTTATGGGTTTTTGGATGGCTATTTGTTGGTATCGGAGTAATGGGAAGAATATGGTGCAGTCTTTACATTTCCGGATTTAAAAATGCCAAGTTAGTGACTGACGGCCCATATTCTCTGTGTCGAAATCCTCTATATCTGTTTAGCTATTTGGGAGGACTCGGAATCATGTTGATTACTG
This sequence comes from Acinetobacter seifertii, assembly GCF_016064815.1. NCBI lineage: Bacteria > Pseudomonadati > Pseudomonadota > Gammaproteobacteria > Moraxellales > Moraxellaceae > Acinetobacter > Acinetobacter seifertii. The sequence goes on from NZ_CP065820.1 coordinate 320,717, forward strand.
AGACTTTCATTTTTCCCATATTATTCACGCTGTATTTCTTCTGTTATTACCATTATGTCATAAGCCAAGAAGAAGCTTTTTTAAGTGAAAAATATGGAACAGCATATACAGATTATGTAAAAACAATTCCCCGTTTTTTACCCAGTTTCCAGAATTTTAAAGAACCAGATTTTTATCAAGTTTCACCAAAGCACTTTCGTATTTTTTTGACTCAAGTCGTTTGGTTTATCTGGATTGCTGCATTGGTCCAACTTTTTGATGAGCTGCGATCGCATGGTGTTCTTCCTTCATTATTTAGTTGGTTCTAGTAAAAAGTGAAATGTGCATGCTTTTCAAAGAATCGGAAGATTGTACTGAATTGATGAATCGAGGCATGCAAAAAATTATATGTATTTAAGGATTAACTCCTTAAATACATTCGGAATATTTAGATTAGGTGATTATGATGTTAATTAAATTAAATATAAAATCGGCTTTGATGGTTCTATTTCTTTCAACGAGTTTGGCTCATGCTGATGGAGGATTAATATTCCTCGAAAAGAATATTAAGTCTCAGCAAGAAACGAAAGCTAAAACAGAAAAAAGTAAGAATCCTCATTTAACATGTAAACGTAAATAATTTTTATTTTTGCAGAAAGCTAATTATTTAATAATTAGCTTTCTAGCTATAAAGATAAACATTTTTAATGGCTTATTTATCTTTAATCCAAGTTATTCGGTATTGTTTCTATGTTGGCATTCAGAGATGTAATTTTATTACATGCGATGAGCCTGCTATAGTGCCCTTGTTCAACTTTTTAGTTTAATGGTGTGCTGTTGCCACGTTCTGCACTTTTTATGTCCGTCTTGTTCTGTTTGCTCATATTCCAAAGTTTATGGAATGTGGCAGCGGCATTCTGCGCCCATGAAAATCAGGAAAAAGCATTGCATCATTTTGGTCATCATGCAGCGTTGAATTATGAAATTTCACAGCATAGCCATACTGAAAAGACTGACGTCGCAGGGACCACTCACAAAGCTCCTTTGAACTTGTCTGATCATCATGATCATTTACCTTCATGTTTTCATGTTGTGATTGTAGAAGCGCAAGAAAAAATTGTTTCACCGTTAATGCGATCATCTGAGCTCAAACAACAATACTATTGGTCCAATTCCTATAAGTCCCCTCATATCTCTAAACAAGATCCGCCTCCTGTTTTAACCCTGCTATAGGTGGGGTAGCCGAAAATTAGCCCACCAGAAATATTATTTATTTCATAGGGTTATTTTATGTCTATTTTTTTATACGAAAAACGTTTCGTTAGTCTGAGTTCATCTTGGGTACTTAAATCATTAGTTGTTGCTGTTGCACTTTCAGCTAGTGTGATAACAACTGCTGCTAGTTCAAATCAAAATCTTGCTGAGAACACTCAAGCGCAGCGCGTACAGAATGTTTTAACGTTCGACCAAGTGTTAGATCAGGTTAAGCAGTTTCAGACTCAAACAGGAATTTGGCAAGCTCAACAAGATATTGCAGACAGTAATATCAAGCAGAGCCAGCTATGGGAAAATCCTACTGTTTCAGTACAGCAAACGGGTTTTAACTCTGGAAAAGATCAGGAGCTTGAACTTGGTATCTCCCAAAAGCTAGATATTTTTGGTGTACGCTCCGCGGCAAAAAAACTAGCAACTGTCCAGCAAAATCAAGTTGAGTTAAATCAGGTTTTGTATGAGGCTCAACTCAAGTTGGCTGTTAAATATTTATGGTCACAAGTATCAATTTTAGAGCTTCAACATGAGGTTGCAAAAGCTCAGTTAAGAACAAGTCAAAACTTTCTTGATGCTACGCGTTTACGCTTTCAAGCAGGCAGTATTGCTCAGGTTGATTTAGACCGGACTTTAATGACGCATGTTGAAAATCAGCGTTTATATCAAGAAGTTGAATTATCACTGAGTAGTGCCAAACGAAAACTGGCGAACTTATGGGGTGAGACGGAAGATAACTTCACCTTACGTCCAGATATCAAAAGTGCTTGGCCTTTAAAAAATGAAGGTGATATCGATCAATACTTAAAACAGAATTTGTTAGAACAGTCCATGCGGCTTCAAGCAATACAGCAAAATTCTGAAATTAATTATTTAAAAGCAAAAAATCGCCCTACGCCTACGGTAAATATGGGTGTGGTTCGTAGTAAAACTGCAGATACAAATAGTACTGAAAATCAGATTCGAGTAGGTATTGCAGTTCCCTTAAATATTTTTAATCGTCAACAATATGCCCTGAAAATTGCTCAAAGCAAACTTGATTTAATTGCTCAGCAGCAAAGTTTTTATAAAAAGCAAAGCTTAGATTCTATACGCACCTTACAGTACGAGTTGGCTGGTTTAAAGCAGCAATATAACTTGATGAATGAACAGCAGATTCCTTTATCAGAAACGGTACAGGAGAAAATGTTGCTTGGTTTCAAAGTCGGTAAATTTGCAATTACTGATGTTCAGCAATCTACCTTGCAATTACAAGAACAAAGGTTGAAAAAAGTTCAACTACTTAAATCTGCTTGGCAAAAAGCAATTGAAGCAGAAAGTTTAGCTCTCGGGATCGATCCTAATATGGTGATGGCTGGGGATGCATTAAATCAAATCAATCAAAATTTATGGCAAGACACTTATAAGTTGCCGACAGTTGGAGGGGCAGAGTAATGTCAGTTAAAAAAATGAAAAACCAATGGCTTATTGCTATTTTGCTCCTGATAGTCTGTCTTGTTATAAGTGCTTGGTTATTTTTCTCAGGGAAAAAACAGCCTAATACTGAGAAAAGTGAAGAAGGACATACAGAAGGTGAAGCAGGCCATAGTGAGTCTGAAAAAGAGGAAGGAAGTTTAAATCTGACTTCTAAGCAACTGGTTGAATATGGTGTGAAGTTAGAGCAAGTAGGACGTGGAGAAGTTGAGCAGAGTCTTTCTTATCCTGCCAAACTTGTCGTAAATACAGACCAGCAAGCACATGTCTCTTCTACTTTTTCTGCACGAGTGGATAGTGTAAATGTTGCGCTGGGACAACAAGTTGAAAAGGGTCAGGCGCTTGCGACTTTATTTGTACCAGATTTGGTCGATCAACAAGCTAACTTAAGCATGGCACAAGAAGCACTCACATTAGCTCAGCAAGATTATCAACGTGAAAAGCAATTGTGGGAACAAGGTGTTTCAGCACGTCAAGATTATCAGCGTGCTTACAATGCTTATCGTCAGGCACAAATTCAGGTACAAGCTGCAAATAGCCGTTTAAGTGCCTTGGGAGCGAATCGTTCAAGTAGCGGTCGATATGTTTTAACGGCGCCTTTAAGCGGTGTAATTAGTAATAAAGATATCGTTATTGGTGAGCAAATTGGCCCTGAAAAACAATTATTTGTGATTGATCGCCTAGATCAGCTATGGGTTGAGTTTGTGTTACCAAGTACAAATACCAATATTCAGCCTAATCAGGAAATTGAATTTAAATCACTGCAAACGAACAATATTTTCAAAGCGCAGGTACAAAGTTTAACGTCAGAAGCGGATAGTCAAACTGGTCGATTACAGGTTCGGGCCAAGGTGCTGACACCTTCAAAAGAATTACGTCCTAACTTAATGGTCAACGTGTTATTGAAACAAAATAATGCAGCGATGGTATTACGGGTAAACAAGGTAGCGGTACAACAGATTGATGGAAAGAATGTGGTCTTTGTTGCAAAACAGGAGAAGGACAAAATTCATTTCGCTCCAGTTACCGTAGAGTTAGGCAATTATTCTTCAGATGCACAATGGGTCGAGGTTAAATCCGGAATTACTGAAAAGCAGCAATATGTGACTCAAGGTAGTTTCTTGCTCAAGTCCGAACTTGAAAAAGGGGAGGCTGAGCATGGACATTAATAAACCTGATTTGCCAGAGGCTGAAGGTTTGTTTGATCGGATCATTCAGTTTTCAATTAAAAATGCCATCTGGGTCATGATGTTTGTTATTGCTTGGATTGGTGTTGGAATTTATAGCTACCAGAAACTTTCAATTGATGCCGTGCCAGATATCACCAATGTGCAGGTACAAATCAATAGTCAGGCCAATGGTTTTACGGCACCTGAAGTTGAGCAAAGGATCACTTATCCGATTGAAAATGCCATGTCTGGTATTCCAAATCTGGAACAGACGCGTTCAATTTCCAGATATGGTCTTTCTCAGGTCACGATTATCTTTAAAGATGGTACAGATATTTACTGGGCAAGACAGCTGATTAACCAGCGTTTACAAGAGGCTAAGAGTGCTTTACCCAATAGCATTGATCCACAAATGTCTCCAATTTCAACTGGACTGGGTGAGATTTATCAATGGGTGGTAAAAGCAGAGCCAAATGCCAAAAAAGCAGATGGTTCAGCCTATAGCGCGATGGATCTACGTGAAATTCAAGACTGGATTATTCGTCCTCAGTTACAACGCGTACAAGGGGTAGCCGAGGTTAATAGTATTGGTGGATATAACAAAACCTATGTGGTTTCACCAGATCTGACGCGGTTACAGCAGTTGCAGATTCCACTCACCGACTTACAGGATGCGCTTCAAAATAACAATGAAAACCGCGGTGCTGGATTTATTGAAGAGAATGGTCAGCAACTCACAGTTCGTGTTCCGGGTATGCTGACGTCGATACAAGACATTCAGAACGTTACGGTCGCAACTAAAAACGGTTTACCTATACGGGTTGCTGATGTGGCTTCAGTATCGATTGGTCATGACTTGCGTACTGGTGGTGCTACCTATAATGGACAGGAAACTGTTTTAGGTATCGCCATGATGATGATGGGGGAAAACAGTAAAACGATTGCCAAAGCGATTGATCAGAAAGTTCAAGAAATTCAAAAATCACTCCCACAGGGTGTTGTGATTGAAACAGTCTATGATCGTAGTAGTCTCGTAGATAAAGCGATTAAAACGGTAGCCAAAAATTTGATTGAAGGGGCGATTTTAGTCATTGTTATCCTTTTCATTTTTTTAGGAAACTTTCGAGCCGCTTTAATCACCGCTTGTATTATTCCCTTGGCAATGCTTTTTACCTTAACGGGTATGGCAGAACAAAAAATCAGTGCTAACCTCATGAGCTTAGGAGCTTTAGACTTCGGGATCATTGTGGATGGGGCAGTTGTTATTGTTGAAAACTGTATTCGGCGTTTAGCTGAAGCACAGCATTTAAAAGGTCGTTTATTAACACGTTCAGAACGTTTTACAGAGGTCTTCCTTGCAGCTAAACAGGCACGACGCCCACTAATATTTGGTCAGATCATCATTATGGTCGTGTACCTGCCAATTTTTGCTCTGACAGGCGTAGAAGCAAAAATGTTCCATCCTATGGCAATGACCGTTGTCCTAGCGCTATTGGGAGCAATTATTCTATCTGTGACCTTTGTGCCGGCTGCTGTCGCTTTGTTTGTTACGGGGGAAGTGAAGGAAAAAGAAAGCCGTTGGATGATGACCTTGAAAAAAGGTTATGCAGGCTTACTCGATAAAGCATATGCCTTCCGATATGTTGTTGTCACAGCAGCGGTCAGCATCTTGATTTTAACAAGTGCAGTTGCAACAAGAGTAGGAAGTGAGTTCGCGCCTCAGTTAAGTGAAGGTGATTTTGCATTGCAACTCATGCGTGCACCGAGTACTGGTATCGAGGAATCACTTAAGATTCAGGAGAATGTGGAAAAGCAGTTATTGAAAGCTTTTCCCGAAATTAAAGCCATTTTTGCAAGAACAGGAACGGCCGAGGTTGCTACAGATGTGATGCCTCCTAATATTTCTGATGGTATCGTGCTATTAAAACCACACGATCAGTGGCCAAACCCTAAAGAAACAATAGATGAATTGCGTGCCAGAATGCTGCAATTCGTGAACCAGATTCCTGGTAATAACAGTGAATTCTCACAACCAATTGAACTACGTTTTAATGAGCTTATTTCAGGTGTACGTAGTGATATTGGCGTGAAAGTTTTTGGGGACGATATGCAGGTCCTCAATCAGGAAGCAGAGAAAATAGCTCAACAATTACGTAGTATTCAAGGTGCTAGTGAAGTCAAAGTTGAACAGACTGACGGTTTACCATTACTGAATGTAGATGTTGATCACGCTTTGGCTGCCCAATACGGATTATCAGTTAAATCGATTCAGGATATTGTCGCTGCCAGCATTGGTGGGCAGAGTGTAGGACAAATTTTACAGGGTGATAGACGTTTCGATTTTGTGATCCGCCTACAGGAAAACATGCGTACACCTCAGCAGTTAGCCCAGTTACCGATTCGCTTACCAAACGGTGGTTTGATCCAGTTACAAGACGTTGCTAAGGTTGAGAATATTTTAGGCCTTGCTCAAGTAAGTCGTGAAAATGGTAAACGCCGTGTTGTTGTGACAGCAAATGTGCGTGATCGGGACCTTGGGTCTTTTGTACAAGAAATGCAAAGCAAGCTATCACAGCAAAAGCTACCTAGCGGTTATTGGTTAGGCTATGGCGGACAGTTTGAGAATCTTGCTTCTGCTACTGCAAGAATGCAAATCGTCGTACCTATGGCACTCATCATGATCTTTGTGTTGCTGATGGCTGTATTTAGTAATTTTAAAGATAGCTTACTGGTATTTAGTGGTGTTCCTTTCGCTTTATCCGGTGGACTAGTAGCTTTATGGTTGAGGGATATTCCACTTTCCATGTCTGCTGGGGTCGGGTTCATCGCTTTATCGGGTGTTGCTGTATTGAATGGTCTGGTCATGCTCACATTTATTAAAGAGCTAAGAACAACTTTAGATGTTCATGCGGCAACTTGGAAAGGAGCGGTATTACGATTACGTCCAGTATTAATGACAGCATTCGTAGCTTCACTTGGTTTCATTCCGATGGCCTTAGCGACAGGAACCGGAGCAGAAGTACAACGACCTTTGGCAACGGTTGTAATTGGTGGCATTATTTCATCTACGATATTAACTTTGGTTTTATTACCAGTCATTTATCGATGGATGAATGAAAGCAAAGCAAAAAGCGCTGAGCATTCATAATGTCATCGTTTTGAGATATCTTTTTTGATGACAGCGTCAATTCAAAAAAGTATTTGAAAGAGGTAAAAGTAAAATGTATCTATTGTTACTTTTACCTCTCCATAAAGATAAATAATAAGGAGTCCGCAAAATGGGTGGACAACATAGTCATGATCATAGTCATGCTGTAGTGACTGAAGGTAATGCTAAGAAATTAATGATTGCTTTAGCACTGACTTCAACATTTTTAATTGTTGAAGTCGTAGCTGGTTTAATCACGCAAAGTTTGGCATTACTCTCTGACGCTGCGCATATGTTTACTGATGCTGCTGCTCTGGCAATTGCTTTGGTTGCAATTCAGATCGCGAAGCGCCCAGCCGATAATAAACGTACTTTTGGTTATCAGCGCTTTGAAATTCTGGCTGCATTATTTAATGCGCTCATGCTGTTCGTGGTGGCGATTTATATTTTATATGAAGCTTATATCCGCTTCTCTAAGCCACCTGAAATTCAAAGTGTGGGCATGCTCATTGTAGCAACCATTGGTTTAGTGATTAATCTCATCTCAATGAAAATCCTCATGTCGAGTGCTAATAACAGCTTAAATGTCAAAGGTGCTTATTTAGAGGTTTTGAGTGATGCGCTAGGCTCGGTTGGCGTTATTATTGGTGCAGTTGTGATCTACTTTACCAACTGGTACTGGGTCGATACGATTATTGCGGTACTGATTGGTTTTTGGGTATTACCAAGAACATGGGTTTTGCTCAAACAAAGTATTAATATTTTGCTCGAAGGTGTACCCGAAGAAGTCGATATTGAAAAGTTACGTGCTGATTTACTGTCTTTAAATGGTGTTGAAAGTATTCACCAACTCAAGGTATGGGCGATTACGTCTAAAAACATCCATTTAACTGTGCATTTATTTGCACCTGACGCTGACCGTACTAAGCTCTATCAAGATGCTGTTGAAATGCTTTCCCATGAGCATGGTATTGGCGAAGTGACATTGCAAATTGAAGATGATGCCGAGATCAATTGCCAGCATATTGCTCAACATGCTTCACATGAACATGATGAGACTGACAAAGAACATTCACATCAGCACTAAGCTGATGTGAATAATTTTTTAAATTTCCCATTCGTGATTGCAGTCACGACATTTCCAGTGTTTTTGTGACTGCATAAATGCTTGCATGGACAACTTAAAGTCAGGCAGATCACGCCAGAACATAAAACCTGCCCCTAAAGTCACAACAAAAATAACGACCGTTGCAATTTGTAGAGAAGTGCCTGCACCATTGCCAAAAATCCACATAAAAATACTAATCACAACCAAGAGTAATAGTACAAAAATGGCAGGAACTAAAATCACTAAGCTCTTAGGCACAACAGGCTTGGCACTGTTAACACCTTGGCTTACAGGCATAATTTTAACACTTTGACATTGAGGGCAACGATATTGCATGACAGCTCCACATTAAATTTGAATCTATTCTAACGGAAATGCAGAGAAAGGAAAAAATTTGTAGGGCTTTAGAAAAGTGATGTGAAAATGAGATATAAAATACTTTTTTGAAACAAGCATATATAAAAAAATGATGATTTATGCGTACACATAAAAGTTAAAATAATACTGTAGAGCATGCTAATCTAGATAAAAACCAAGTGTGTTCAACACTGGGAATGAGCTGAAAAGCTGATTAATAGGATGTGAAAGAAATATAAAAAGGAGAGGGACTTGGGTCAAGAAGATGACAATAAGTCGGAGCCTAGAACGACATCAACAGTTTCAGGGGCCCCTGACCCTATAAAACTGTCATTCTCACGCCGATTGCTGCATAAGACCTTGCAACATGCTCATGATGCAGTTGGCTTTGCTAGTGATACGACACGTAATCTTGCAGAGGTTGCAGATGCAGCTTTAGATGCTTTAGATCATGTAACAACTCATACAAAGAGAGGGGTTGTTGGCATGACCAATCTGGCAGCTGGAACTGTTAGAGACATGGTGTCTGAAACGAGCGAAACTGCGCGGCAAGTTGCCTTAATTATGGCACGTACCTTTTTAGGTAAAAGCACGCTGAATTTATATTTGCCTGAAATGCTGTTAAACAGTCAAATTCGTAAACGAATAGATCGTTCAGAAATTGATGATATTAAAGTTCAGTGTGGGAACGATCGATTTCAGGTTGAAATAGATGGACACTATCACCGTTTTATATATCGACTTAGTTTAGATTTCCGTGTGTTGGAATGTCGAATTGGGCAAGAAAAATTTTTACGCTTACGCCAAATGGATGAAAGCTTAGATGTGCAAATTCGTCATGGGGGAACTTTGTCGAATTGGGCTGTGCGTCGAATTGGACGAGTTGGTTTTGAAGTGATTAACATGTTACCTATACCATCGCTAATTAATCATTTGATTCGTGATATTCCAGGCATTCAGCGTGATGGTCACCGTATGTGGTTTATTGACCTTGAACAGGCAGGATTTATTGACTTCATTAATAACCGTTCATGGATGGTCGAGAAGCTTTTAAACTTAACCGACTTTAGTATTTTACCGGGACTTAATATTTTGAGAGAAAGCCGTGAGCTTGTACAGCAATTGGTAGATCAGTTTGAAATAAAAGGTTTGCGAGTTCAATCAGGTCGTCTTGAAGTTCAAGTTGGAATTGCGAATTAAATTAAAATGATGGAAAGCTGGTTGATGATCAGCTTTTTCTACTTTTTTTAGATAAGAAAAAAGCCACTGTCATTATGCAGTGGCTTTTTAGAATTTGGCGTCCCTACGGGGATTCGAACCCCGGTTACCGCCGTGAAAGGGCGATGTCCTAGGCCTCTAGACGATAGGGACTTATATGAGGCTAGTTACCTGTGTGCAGTAAACTGCTTACCTAAATTCTCGACAAAAATAATTAATCTTTGCTTTTCCTCGAATTTAGTGGCGTCCCTACGGGGATTCGAACCCCGGTTACCGCCGTGAAAGGGCGATGTCCTAGGCCTCTAGACGATAGGGACGTTTCAGAGGTGGGCGTATATTAGGTCGATTTAATAAAAGTGTCAAATAGTTTTCTGAAGAAATATTAAAAAAAATGGTCAAGCGCTTAAAAATAACTCAAATTGTAGAAAATATAGGCATTTATGGCTTATTTTTATTGAAAAGGTTCAATAATGGCTTTGATAACTTCATGATGCTGTAAGTAACCAACAATTTCATGGGGCTGGTTAGCAAAAGTAAAAATCTCTTGATTAATGATGGGCGGGGTAAAATCAAAAGGTGCTTCACTTAACGGGAAAGCAGTTAAAAAATCATCTTTTGAGTAGAAATTATACCAATCACCATTGAGGCATTTTGGTCGTTCAATCGGAATGGGAAGTTTACTTTGGATTACCCGAAAAGAAAGTGGTGAAGCCAAGGTAACAAAGCGTTGTACTGAAAAATGATAAGCCGGATCTGATAATAAGTGAAATGCAATCACAGAACCTAAAGAGTGCGCAACTACAATGCAGTCTTCATCATTGTGCATTTGTTTTAAAATTCTTTGGTGAACTTCATGCATAAAATCAGGATTTGATAAATACATATACGTTTCAATTAAGAATTGTTGAATTAAGCTCTCGTGTAGTTTTGGAAAACTATTTAAAAGGACCACCATTTCCTTAAGAACACGGTCTTTTACTAACTGAGAGGTTAGATATAGGCGTTCTGATAAGCTTTCTGCTGGTTGATCTGGGGAAAGCGGAAGCTGAGGAACAAAAGGAGTATGTTCCTTAAGTGTAGGGGGGTGTTGGTTTAAGTGGATAGGCAAGTGAAAGTTAAAAGATTTTGGAAGTAAGGTGTTTAGGTCTAATTGATTGGATAATTGATATTTCGTCATTAAATCGCCATAAAATGGCATATGTATATGTAGATCTCTTAAATTAACTCTACAATGTAATTGTTTTAAGCCCAGTTTAAATACTTTTAGCCAATGCTCCTTTAAGCTATGTGCTGTGTAATTCTGCTGATTCATCCCGTGGATAAATATAATTTTCATTGTAGGCAAAGAATTGTTTTTAATATGAATTTTAATCTACAACGGCAGGTTCTATAAAGCCAGTGTCTAGGCAAAAAAAAGTGTAGCTTTTTGCTACACTTTTAATTACAAGCACTTAAGCTTTGTCACGATAAAAAATAAAGTAACTCACATAACATAAAGCAGTAAAAATTAAGCAACCTACAAAACCAGCTCGCATTTGAGGATCTGCTGCCATACTTAAACAGGTAATAAAGCAGAAAAGAAAACCTAAAATTGGAACGATAGGAAATAACGGCGCTGCATATTTTAAATCTTTAACTGTATGCCCAGCTCGGTACCACTGCCTACGGAAATTGAACTGACTTAAACAGATACTCATCCAGACAATAACCATGGTGAAAGCTGCAACACCGAGTAAGTTTTTAAAGATGGTTTCAGGTGCAAATTGTTCTGACAATAAACCGGGAATTGCACCAAACATAGTTACTACTAAAGCAACAATAGGTGTTCCGCTTTTTGAAAGAGTTGAAAATACACTTGGAAGAAGCTTTTGTTCTGATAAAGACCACATCATGCGTGATGCCGCATACAAACCTGAATTGGCAGCTGAAAGTAGAGCAGTAATAATTACAAAACGGATGATGTCGTCAGCATATGGAATGCCAATATAATTAAATACAGTAACAAAAGGGCTGCTACTTACACTTTCACTGCTTAAGCCTGCAAGCTGGAAAGGAAGTAATGCGCTAATCACGATAATGGTGCCGACAAAGAAAATAAGAAGACGCCAGATCGCAGCATTAATCGCTTTAGGAACATTCTGAGCAGGATCTTTAGTTTCGCCAGCAGCCACACCAATCAGTTCCGTTCCAGAGAACGCAAAATTCACAATCAGCATGGTCGTAAAAATAGGAAGGAAACCGTGTGGGAACCAGCCTTGGGCAGTTAAATTACTAAATAGAGGAGCAGTTTGAGCGCCATGAAAAGGAATTAAACCAAAAATGGCTAATAATCCAAGCACAATAAAGGCAATAACGGTAACGACCTTAACCAGTGCTAGCCAGAACTCAGACTCAGCAAATACTCGAGTTGAACTAATATTGAGTCCAAAAATCGTAATGGCAAAAATCAGTGTCCAAATCCACATTGAGACTTGTGGAAACCATTCCTGCATCAGTAGAGCTGCAGCAGTAAACTCGGTTCCTAGCGTTGCTGTCCATGTTAGCCAATACATCCATGAAATCATATAACCTGTACTTGGACTAATGTACTTTTGAGCATATGCACCAAAAGAGCCAGATACAGGCATGTGGACAGCCAGCTCGCCTAAACAGAGCATAACCATGTAAGCAATCGCGCCCCCAAGAATGTAGGCAATAATTGCGCCAATAGGTCCAGTTTGTGAAATGACTTCCCCTGAACCCAAAAATAAACCAGTACCGATTGCTCCCCCGAGCGATAACATCACAAGGTGGCGAGTACTCATGGCTCTTTTTAAAGGTGCAGTACTGTTCTGATGCTGAGCATCTAGTTGATTGTCAGATGGCTGCATATTACATACACATTGAGAGAATTTGAGAAAGACGCTATTTTAGATAAAATAGACAAATGTGCAATCAAGAAGGTGTCAAAGAATAGACAGGAAGATGACGAAAGAGTCTTTAAAATGAGTTTTTCTAATAGAAAATGGCGTCCCTACGGGGATTCGAACCCCGGTTACCGCCGTGAAAGGGCGATGTCCTAGGCCTCTAGACGATAGGGACTTGATGAGGCAAACACAAAGGATCTTGGTGGAGCCAAGCGGGATCGAACCGCTGACCTCTACAATGCCATTGTAGCGCTCTACCAACTGAGCTATGGCCCCAGTTTGTGTGAGCGCAATATTAGGGTTAATGCGCTCACACGTCAACAAAAAAATGAATTAAGCTTCGCTAGTTGCTTCATTTTTCGGCAATTTTAAGCTTTCATTGAGCTTTTCCCAGATTTTTACTTCTTTTTTGCTCGGTGCACCCACAATTTCTAATGCATGTCGTAAACGAGCAAAGGTTAAATCAGGACCAATCGTAACCATCGATTGCATCACTGGTGTTGAACTGGTTGAACCAGCAATTGCAATAAAGAACGCTGGCATAAAGTCACGTAATTTAATGCCCATCTGATTTGCCAAGTCCATTAAGGTTTGGCTAACCGTGTCATTATTCCAAGTAAATTGACCTTCAAGACGCCAAATTGCAAATTGTAAGCTTTGACGAACTTGTTCTTGAGTCAATTTTTTACTTTCAAACATTTCGGCTGTAATTTGTGGCATATGGTTAAAGTAAAAACCAGCCCAATTCACAGCTTCAGAAAGTAAATTAATACGTGGTTGAATAGCCGCAGCAATGTCTTCTAAAGTGTTGCGATCACTTTTCCAAGTAAGTAATCGGTCTAATAGTTGGCCTGGTGTTAAGCCTTTAATCCATTGACCATTTAACCAATTGAGTTTTTCGACGTCAAAAATTGGACCACCTAAAGATACACGTTGAATATCAAAGTGATCCATCATGTCTTGCAGGGTAAATACTTCACGCTCATCTGGCATTGACCAGCCCATACGGCCTAAATAGTTGAGTAAGGCTTCTGGTAGAACGCCGATATCGCGGTAGTAGTTAATTGATGTTGGGTTTTTACGTTTAGATAACTTCGATTTATCTGGGTTACGTAACAATGGCATATGGCAAAGTGTTGGCATTTCCCAACCAAAGTATTGGTAAAGCAACTGATGTTTTGGTGCAGATGGAAGCCATTCTTCACCACGTAATACATGAGTGATTTCCATTAAATGGTCATCAACTACATTGGCTAAATGGTAAGTTGGCAAACCATCAGTTTTAAGAAGGACTTGCATGTCGACTTGTGCCCAAGGAATTTCTACTTCCCCACGCAATAAGTCATTAAATTTACATACGCCTTCTTCTGGCACTTTCATACGAATGACATGAGGTTCACCTGCTTCAAGGCGGCGAGTAACTTCTTCTTGAGAAAGCTTTAAACCACGACCATCATATTTTGGTGTTTCACCACGAGCTTGCTGCTCGGCACGCATTTGATCTAGTTCTTCTGCTGTCGCGAAACAGTAAAAAGCATGACCTTTTTCAACAAGTTCTAACGCGTATTGCTTATAAATTCCCATACGTTCTGATTGACGATAAGGTGCATGAGGGCCACCTACATCTGGGCCTTCAGACCAGTTTAAACCTAACCAACGTAATGAATCTAAAATCATTTTTTCAGATTCTGGCGTAGAGCGAAGTTGGTCTGTATCTTCAATTCTTAAAATAAATTCCCCGCCATGTTGTTTCGCAAAACACATGTTAAATAAGGCAATGTAGGCAGTACCAACATGAGGGAAACCAGTAGGAGAGGGTGCAATACGAGTACGAACTTTCATAGATTATGGGTCAAAATAAAAATTGAAACTATTATAACGAAAAAGCCCAGTATTCTGACGTTTTTATTTAACGACAGACTGGGCTTAACTTGAAACGTTGAGGGGGGCGTTTCAAATATTAAGAGGTATGCGGCTGGAATATTGCCTGAACAAAACGTGAAAAACGTTCATGCTGTGCTGCAAGAAAATTTTGAGTAGGTGTTACACGAATTGTGTTAAGTACTTTTAGCTCATCATCTGTAGATGGTAAAGCTATCGCATTGCGTTTTTGTTGGTCTAGGGCTTTTTCAATAAGCGAAGACTGACGGTCAGAAACGCTTTTGCTCGGTGTATCTTTGAGTGCTGCGGCAGTAGATAATTGCGATGCAAAACTGAGCACCAAACCCAAACTCAAAGCTTTTCCATAATTAATTTTCATTTTTGCTCATCCCCTCAGTATGTACATTTCGTCTATTTTTTGAGTTTAACCAAATGTAAATTACGGTAACGCTACGATTCAAACATAAATTTTAATAAAAAAGTAGAACTATGTCACACTTTTTACAAAAAATACCTTTATTTCACCTTGGTATCTTTCAAATGTAGCCTATCTGTATCCATTACGTCTCATTATTTAACAAATTAATGTGTAGATAAAGTGAAGACTATAAATAAACTATAAGAATAATTACAAAACTTTTCGAAATTATGAATAAAAAGTAATCGTCGATTATATCTTTTAAAGTAATTAGTAAACCTTAAAATATTATAAGTATTTGATTGAAAAATAAAAAAATAAAAATATATTAGAGTTTAAAATAAATTGGATTTTTTAATAAATGAAAAAAATAGCAATAATTGCAGTTGCAACATATATGGGGTTGGCAGTAACTGCGGTGCAAGCTGCGACTACATTTTTAAATGTTTCTTATGATCCAACCCGCGAATTTTATCAAGAATATAATCAGGCATTCGGAAAATTTTGGAAACAACGTACTGGTCAGGATGTCGATTTTAAACAATCCCATGGTGGTTCAGGAAAACAGGCTCGAGCTGTAGCAACTGGTCTTCAGGCTGACGTGGTGACTTTGGCTTTAGCAAATGATATTGATGAAATTGTTAAAGCAGGATATATCCAGCCAAACTGGCAAAAAGAATTTCCTAATAACTCGGCACCTTATACATCTACAGTCGTGTTTTTGGTTAGAAAAGGTAATCCAAAAAATATTCGTGACTGGAATGATTTAACTAAGCCTGGTGTTGAAATTATTACGCCTAATCCGAAAACGGGGGGAGCACCGCGCTGGATTTATCTTTCTGCATGGGGATATGCTTTAAAACAGCCAGGTGGAAATGATGCCAAAGCAAAAGAGCTGGTTAAAAAACTTTATCACAATGTCAAAGTGCTAGATTCTGGGGCACGTGGTTCGCTGACTACATTTGCTGAGCGTGGAATTGGAGACGTTCTACTCTCTTGGGAGAATGAAGCATTATTGGCAACTAAAGGAATTGATAAAGATAAATATGAAATTGTTTATCCATCAATTTCAATTTTGGCAGAGCCATCTGTTGCGATTGTAGATAAAACAGTCGATAAGGATGGTAACCGTACTTTAGCAAAAGGCTATCTTAACTTTTTATATTCACCTTTAGGACAAGAGTTGGCGGCTAAACATTACTTCCGGCCACGTAATCCTCAGGTCGCTGCAAAATATGCAGCACAATTTCCAAAAATTAAATTATTTACGATTAATGATGTTTTTGGCGGATGGGCAAAAGCTCAGCAAACTCACTTTGCTAATGGAGCTATCTTTGATCAGATTTATGATGGTAAACAGTAAATAAAATATGTGCAGTTCTCTAGTTTAAAAATTACTTAAACTTTTAATATTGAAGCAAGTGAACCTGAAAAGGTGAGCTTGCTTTTTTATTTTGCTTAAAAAATGCAAAGAAAACGGTTTTCTCTATGAAAAATTAATATTTTCCTACAAAAAGCCGTTTGGTGTTCATCATAAACAAGGTGATAATGTGCAGTTACATTTTTACGCTATGATTTAACTCCTATGTCGCATATTTCTGTCTTACTTTTTGAGACCGTTGAAAGCTTATTGGCAGATCGCACAACTGGGGTGTATATCGATGCAACCTTTGGACGAGGCGGGCATACGCGCTTATTATTGTCTAAACTCGATGAAAATGCTCGAGTATATGCCTTTGATAAAGACCCTCAAGCTCTGGAAGTTGCGGCTGCTTTAGCACAAGAAGACCCAAGATTTACCATTATTCATGCAAGTTTTGCTGAAATTAAAGAAAAAATGCAGGAAATTGGGGTGCAAAGCGTTGATGGGATTATGGCTGACCTAGGTGTGTCTTCTCCTCAATTAGACCAAGCAGAACGTGGTTTTAGTTTCATGCAAGACGGCCCTTTAGACATGCGCATGGATAATTCTAAAGGCTTGAAGGCTGCTGAATGGTTACTTGAAATTGAAGAAGAACAATTGGCTAATATCATTTATCAATACGGTGAAGAACGATATAGTCGACGTATTGCGAAAGCAATTAAACAAGCCGGAAAATTAGATACTACGGCGCAATTGGCTGAACTTGTAAAAACAGCTCATCCAAAATGGGAAAAGCATAAGCATCCAGCTACGCGTACTTTTCAGGCAATCCGTATTGCTATTAACAAAGAACTGGATGATATTGAAGTGTTTTTGCCGCAAGCTGTAGACTTGCTTAAACCAAAAGGACGTTTGTCGGTGATCAGCTTCCATTCGCTTGAAGACCGCTTGATCAAACAGTTTATTCAAAAAGAATCAACTTTGGCCGAGGATTCTGGTTGGGGTATGCCAGAGCAGCGGGTTGATACGAGAAGATTAAAGAAAATTTCGCGGGTTCGTGCGAGTGAACAAGAAGTAAAAGCGAACCCACGTTCACGTAGTGCATGGCTTCGGGTTGCTGAACGCTTGGAACAAAAAGGCGAGTAATGAAAAGCAGTGATGAAATCGAAACCACAGGAAAAAAAGTGGTCAAAAAATTCGTAGTGTATGCAGTCATGGTGGCAGTGGTTTTTATCAGTGCCATGATGGTGGTATTACAGGTGTTTGAGTATCGTCATGATTATAGAGAGCTAAGCTCTTATATGCGTGAACGTGATGATCTCAATGCTGAATGGGGACGTTTATTGATTGAGCAGCAAACGTTTGGTGCTACTGCTCAAATTGGTACACGTGCTGTCACACAATTACGAATGTTTTCGCCACCTGCTGCAGAAACGGTGGTAATTTCTTTACCGATGACTCCAGAGCACAATAAGTAAGGCCTTGCTGTATGGTAGATAAGCGAACAAAGCAAACACGAAAAAAACAGCAGTCTATTTCGGAAAAACCAAGTCTTGCCTTTGATATGTGGCGGTTTTATCTGCTCTGGGCAGTGGTATTACTGTGTTTTGTGGTATTAATTGCACGTGCATTTTATGTTCAAATCATTAATAAGGACTTTTTACAAAATAAGGCCAATGCCAATATTTTGCGTACTGAACGTGTAGAAGCTATGCGTGGGGTGATTAGCGATCGCCACGGTGTGCCTTTAGCGATTAGTAGTCCAATCATGAAAATTGTGATGGATCCGCGTGATTATTTTGAAACCAAACATTTATACGATCAAATTACGGCTGAACTAAAACAAGATCCAAAAAATCGTAAATTAAAACGTCAGCTACCTGATAAAAATTTAAACCTAGATGAGCTTGCTGATGTAGTTGGTGTTGACCGTGCTGATCTTAAGAAGCAGATGAATGCGCGTCCGCGTTCTCGCTATCTAGTTTTGAAAAAAGAAGTTCCACCGCAACAAGCTGACCTTATTATGAAAGGTAACTTCCAAGGGGTCTATGCGGAGAAAACTTACAAACGCTATTATCCTCAACCACAGCCAAATGCTCAAATTATTGGCTTGACCAACAGTGAAGGTCAGGGTGTTGAAGGCTTGGAAATGCAGTTGAATAAACAGCTTTCTGGCGTAGATGGCGAACAAAAAGTTATCCGTGATAAGCGCGGTAACCGTTTAAAAGTTTCTGAAGTAATCCGTGAGGGTGAACCGGGTGAAAATATCACTTTAAGTATCGACTCTCGCTTACAGTACATTATGTACCGTGAATTGACGGCAGCGGGCGTTGCGAATAATGCACGTTCAGCAACGGCTATTGCGGTTGATGTTAAAACGGGTGAGATTTTGGCTATGACCAGTTGGCCATCTTATAACCCGAATGATAAGAATGGTTTGTCTAATAAGGATGCTATGCGTAACCGTGGTGCGATCGATATGTTCGAGCCGGGTTCAACCATGAAGCCATTCACGATTTCATCTGCTTTAGAAACGGGTCAATACACACCAAATACCATTGTAAATACCTCACCCGGTTCAATGCGTTTAGGTTGGCATACCATTCGTGATACCCATAACTACGGGACTTTGACCGTAACAGGTGTCATTATTAAGTCTTCAAACGTGGGTTCTGCAAAAATTGCATTATCACTTCCAAAAGAGACATTGCCGACCTTCTTTAATCGTGTTGGTTTTGGTAAGCGTTCTGCTGTGAAGTTCCCAGGGGAAAGTTCAGGTTTAGTACTTCCTGTAAGTAAATTAAACTCTTCTCAAATTGGTACTATGGCTTATGGTTATGGTCTAAACGCAACTATTCTTCAATTGGCTCAAGGCTATGCCATGCTTGCAAATCATGGTGTAAAAATGCCATTAAGCTTGCATAAATTAGATCAGGCACCTAAAGGTGAGCAGGTTCTTAATCCGAAAATTGCTGATCAAGTCTTGTTAATGCTTGAGCAAGTTACTATGCCAGGTGGTACGGCGACACAGGCCAATATCCCAGGGTATAGAGTAGGTGGTAAAACAGGTACCGCTCATAAATTACGTGCTGATGGTAAGGGTTACTCAAATAGTGAATATCGTGCTTTATTTGCAGGCGTTGCACCAATTAGTGACCCGCGTTTAGCAGTTATCGTGGTTGTGGAGAATCCACAAGGTCGTTACTACGGTGGTTTGGTTGCTGCGCCAGTTTTTGCTCGTATTATGCAAGAGTCATTGCGTTTAATGAACGTACCGCTTGATAAGCCACTTAATACTCCACAGAATCCTACTCGCAGGTAAGCTATGACTGTTTCTTTTCAAGAAATTAATCCAATCGAGATTGATGCACAATGGCCTCACCAGCCATTTCATGGCTTTGGTTTAGATAGTCGTAAAATCGAAACAGGCCAAATTTTTATTGCTTTGACCAGTTATAGCCAACCTGAAAAAACACGTACATTTGCTGAAGCAGCTTTAGCAAATGGGGCACTTGCTGTAATTAGTGAAACCGAATTAGGTGTTGCAAATGAGTGGGTATGCCCTGATGTGCGCCAGCGTATGGGTGAGTGGCAAAAACGTTATTTACAACAGACTGATACAGTTAAGCCATTACGGATTATTGCTGTAACAGGGACGAATGGTAAAACGACTATTTCTCGCTTAATTGCTGAGTTAATTAGTTCACAACAGCAGCGCTGTGCAGTGATGGGGACAACTGGTAATGGTATTTTGCCAGACTTGACTCCTTCTACGCATACCACTCTTGATGCTCTGCAATTGCAAAATGAATTACATGCTTATGCTAAGCAGGGTGCAACTTTTGCTTCATTAGAAGCGAGTTCGCATGGTCTTGAGCAGGGGCGACTAAATGGCTGTGAGATTGAAATTGCTGTTTATAGTAACTTAAGTCGTGACCACCTCGACTATCATGGCACTTTAGAAGCTTATGCAGAAGCAAAGGCTCGTTTGTTTCAATTTAATTCATTAAAAATTGCTGTGATTAATTTAGATGATGCACATGCAGATTTAATGATTAAGTCTGCTCAGAATAATCCAGCGCAACCTAAAATTTTGACTTATTCATTAACTCAAAATACAGCCGATTATTACATCACCGATTTAAGCTATAGCTTGGCTGGTGCAACCTTTAATTTGATGTGTCAGCAAGGTTTATTTGCGGTAGAAAGTCCGCTATTAGGCCATTTTAATGTTGAAAACTTGATTGCGTCGCTCATAGCTGCTGAGCAAGCTGGTTTTGATTTACAAGCATTAGTTAATTTTGTTCCTAAACTAGTTGGTGCCCCAGGCCGAATGCAAGTCATTCGTGATGATGAGCGATTGTTTGTAGTCGATTATGCACATACACCAGATGCATTAATTCAAGTGCTTAAGACTTTAAAGCGCCATGTCTCTAATGAGCTTTGGGCGGTATTTGGATGTGGTGGAGACCGTGACCGTGGTAAGCGTCCACTCATGACTCAAGCCGCTTTAGATGGTGCAAATCCGGTTATTTTGACTTCAGATAACCCAAGAACAGAAGACCCTGAACAGATTTTTGCTGACATGAAGCAAGGAATCGATTTTTCAGGGCACCGTATGCATGAAATTCATGACCGCCGTGAAGCAATTAAATTTGTTGCAGAACAAGCTCAAGCTGGTGACATTGTGGTGATTGCCGGTAAAGGTCATGAAAATTATCAAGAAATTAATGGTGTGCGTCACTGGTTTGATGATGTGGTTGAAGTGCGTTCTGCGATTGATGCACAACATCATACGGTAGATGCTGCTTACCCTGCACAATAGGAAAAATTATGCATACTTCAACCACCAGTACCGTGCCTTTGGAACCGTGGACAGCTCAACAATTACAACAGGCAACGCAGGGTTACTGGCATAAAGACCAGATCCCTCAAACTGAAATTAAACGTATTTTGACTGACTCGCGTCATGCAGAAAGTGGGGACGCCTTTTTAGCACTAAAAGGTGAACGTTTCGATGCACATGATTTTGTTGCACAAGTTGCAGCAAATGGTTGTCAAATTGCGATTGTTGAACGTCCATTAGATATTGATATTGCTCAGCTTGTGGTTGTTGATACTCGTTTAGCTTTGGGGCAACTTGGTGCTTATCGCCGTCAACAAAATGCTCAATTGAAAGTGATTGCTTTAACGGGAAGTAGTGGTAAAACCACCACGAAAGAAATGTTAGGAAGCATACTGTCTCGTTTAGCACCTACACTCATCACCCGAGGCAACTTAAATAATGACCTTGGCGTGCCGATGATGTTGCTTGAGCTTCGCAAGGAACATCAATACGCGGTGATGGAACTTGGTGCAAACCATCAAGGTGAAATTGATTACACATCAAAACTCGTTCAGCCACATGTCGCGGGCATTTTAAATATTGGAACTGCTCATTTAGGTGAGTTCGGTGGACGTGATGGTATTTGCCGTGCTAAATCGGAAATTTATCTTCATATTTTGCCTCAGGGCGTTGCTATTGTTCCGCAACAAGACGATTTCACTGCCGAGATTCGTGAAGCAGCCAAAGATCATCAAATTTCTAGCTTTGGTATAGGTGGTGATGTATTTGCTACAGAAGTTGAGCTGCTACCACAGTCTGCCAATTTTCAGCTACATACACCTCAAGGTACTAGCCTCGTAAGATTGCCTTTTGCTGGTGAGCATAACGTACAAAATGCAACGGCAGCCGTAGCGTTTGCTTTAGCATTAGGTATTAGCCTAGAAGATATTGTAAAAGGTTTAGAGCAAGCGCAAGGTGCTAAAGGTCGTTTGAACTTTATTCAAAAAGCGCCTTACTTGTTTATTGATGATACTTATAACGCCAATCCAACCTCTATGCGTGCTGCGGCACAAGTATTACTTCAGCAAAATGGCATTAAAGTCATGGTGATGGGTGATATTGGCGAGCTTGGCAATAGTAGTTGGCAAGAGCATCACGACTTAGGTCGAGATCTTGCAGAACTTCCTTTAGACCATATTGTTGCAGTTGGGCAGTTTGCCTCGGCAGCTCTTGAAGGTGCAGGCCTTCATTCTAATAAATTGAAAGCATTTCAGACTCAAGCTGAGGCGCTTCCATTTTTAATCAATCTAATCCAAACACATCAACCCCAGTCCATGAGTTTCCTGTTTAAAGGTTCTCGCTTTACTCATATGGAAACGTTGATGGCTGATTTGATGGAGAAACTTTAAATGCTGTTATGGTTGTTTGAACAACTTGCGGGCTATCACAGTTCGTTTCAAGTCGTTCGTTATTTAACATTACGTTCTTTACTCAGTGTATTAACGTCACTGACCATTGGTTTGGTTCTCGGACCGATCATG
Organism: Acinetobacter seifertii; assembly: GCF_016064815.1. Taxonomy (NCBI): domain Bacteria; kingdom Pseudomonadati; phylum Pseudomonadota; class Gammaproteobacteria; order Moraxellales; family Moraxellaceae; genus Acinetobacter; species Acinetobacter seifertii. Next base: position 343,369 of record NZ_CP065820.1, read on the forward strand.
ATTCGTAAATTACAGGCGTTAAAATACGGTCAGGCAGTAAGTTCGTTTGCTCCTGAAAATCATGCAAAAAAAATGGGTACACCAACGATGGGGGGGATTCTAATCCTGCTTTCAATTGGTATTAGTACTCTGTTGTGGGCTGATTTATCTAATCCGTATGTTTGGATTGTGCTTGGTGTGATGGTTGTGTTTGGTGCGGTTGGCTGGGCAGATGACTGGATTAAAATCCGCTACAAAGACAATGCTGGCTTACCTGCTCGTAAGAAATTCTTCTGGACTTCTATTGCGTCACTCGGTGCTGGTATTGCGTTATATTTAATTGCAACTGAACAATCTAATGCAGAACATACAGCAAATATGTTGGATTTATTGATTCCTTTCTTTAAGAATCTTTCTATTCCACTTTCTATCGTTCCTTTAGGTCTAGCATTTATTGTATTCACTTATTTAGTCATTAATGGTGCGTCTAATGCGGTTAACTTAACTGATGGTTTGGATGGTTTGGCCATTATGCCAGTGGTTATGGTTGCTTCAGGTTTAGGTGTATTCGCTTACTTATCTGGTGACATCCGTTTTGCTAATTATTTGCATATTCCATATGTGAAATATACTTCAGAGCTGGTTGTAATCTGTTCTGCCATGATTGGTGCAGGCTTGGCGTTTCTTTGGTATAACGCACACCCAGCGCAAGTCTTTATGGGTGATGTGGGTGCTTTAGCTTTAGGTGCGATGCTTGGAACAATTGCCGTGATGGTGCGCCAAGAAATTGTATTTGCGATTATGGGTGGTGTTTTTGTGATGGAGGCTGTTTCGGTATTCCTGCAAATTGGGTCGCTACGGATGCGGAATAAGCGTGTCTTCTTGATGGCGCCTTTACATCATCACTATGAAAAACAAGGCTGGAAAGAAACTCAAGTGGTTATCCGGTTCTGGATTATTACGATTATACTAGTCGTATTAGGCTTAATGACCTTAAAATTGCGCTAGAAATTATTTTGGTGTCAATATAAAGCCAGTTTCTACTGGCTTTTTTTATTGGAGAGGTAAATGACAAAGGTTGTTGGGCTAGACCAATTATCTGTAATTAACCAAAAAGTGGTTAGTGATGGGGAAGTATTACCTCAAGTTGTACTTAAAGATGGTAGTAAAGTACAAACTGGAACAGTAGCGACGATGTTGCATAATATTGATTTGTATAATGCAGGGCAGCGAGGCCAAATTGAAGAGGAATTAAAAATTGCGATTCCGACTTTAATTAAAATTGGTTTATTTGATTTGTTTGATGTAGATGAATGGATTTCTGGAACAAATGCAGGCCGCACATTTGTTGGACTACACGCAAAGGCTTATTTACAACAAAAAGAACAAGAGAATAATTAAAAGTGACTATGCAAAATTTAATGTGTCCTGTGTGTCGTCAAAGACTAGAGCTGGTAAATAAAACTTGGCGATGTGATCAGGGTCATAGCTATGACATTGCAAAACAAGGTTATGTAAACTTACATGTTGTCCAACATAAGCACAGTAAAAATCCAGGAGATACTCCAGAGTCTGTAGATGCGCGCCGTGCCTTTTTACAGGATGGCTATTATCAACCTTTACAGCAAGCTGTAGTTGCTTTGCTAAAGCAGCTTAAAGCTAAATCAGTACTCGATATTGGTTGTGGTGAGGGTTATTACACAAGTGCAATGCAAGATGCTGTTGAGCAGTGTGTAGGTGTAGATATTGCGAAAAATGCTGTACAACGCGCAGCAAAGTTAAATCACAACGTGACTTGGGTTGTTGGTACAGGAGCGACTTTGCCGGTAATCGATCGAAGTATGGATGTGTGTACCAGCCTTTTTAGTCCAATTCCACAAGCAGAAATTTTACGTGTGCTAAAAGATGATGGATTTTTAATTGTTGTCACACCTGCAACTGAACATTTATATGCGATGCGTGAGGCACTGTTTGAGCAGGTCAATCCGCATACACCGCAAAAGTTTGTTGAACAACTGCAAGATTTATTTGAGTTGAAAGAACAGCAAATTATAGATGCCCCTTTATTACTTGACCAAGAGGCTTTAAAAAATCTGATCGCTATGACGCCATATGCATACAAGGCCTCTCCAGAGCGTCGAATGCAGTTAGAGCAGCAGTCTCAATTAGAGGTAACAGCATCTTTTCAAATTTATCTTTTTCAAAAGCGTAATAAAAAAGCCATCTAACGATGGCTTTTTTATTTTACTCAATTTGGTTAATCAAGTTTTCTAATTCATCTTTGTCTCGCTTCGGTGCTGCTCCTTGTGCAGGCTTCATTGCTGGAGGCGCTGCCTTAGATGGAATTACAATTTCTTCGCCTGGTAAGTCATCGAAGTCATTGGTAGTGTTTTTAGGCTGTGGCGGTGCAGGACGATAAAGTGGTCGAGCCAATGGTGGCGCTGCGCGATATGTTTTCTTATCGCCAACTTCACTTGCGACATCTTGTTTTTCACGAGAAATAGGTGCTTGAGCATCTTTCTCTAAACGAACCCAAGACGCTGGAGTGCCTTTAAGCGATTGATCCATAAAGTTAATCCAGATTGGTAATGCGGCAATACCACCATACTCGCGACGACCAAGTGTCGTTGGTTGGTCGAAACCAACCCAAGTAATAGCGACTAATTTGCCATTAAAACCTGCAAACCATGCATCTTTTGCATCGTTTGTTGTACCTGTTTTACCACCCAAATCACTACGACCAATTTTAAGTGCAGCACGACCAGTACCATGCTCAATTACATCACGTAAGATATTCGCCATATCATAAGCAGAGCTTGATTTTAAAATGCGCTGAGCTTGTCGATATTGGCTGTTATTTTTATCTGTTTGTTTAAGATTAAGCTGTTTTGCTGCTTTTTCTCTCTGCTCCAACTCTTTATTAGTCACTTCAACAACTTGATCATCTGGCGTGGTTGCTTGAGCATCATCTGTTGTTTCAGGTGCGTTAATACATGGAATACATGCATATTCTGGTTTAGCTTCGTAAATAACTTTACCGTATGCATCTTCAATACGTTGAATGAAATGTGGTTGAACACGGTAACCACCATTTGCAAAGGTTGCATAACCCGTTGCCATTTGAATTGGTAATACTTGAGGTGTACCTAAGGCAATAGTGTAGTTACGTGGAATTTGATCTTCTTGTAAACCAAAATCCATGAATAATTGGCGAGTACGTTCAATCCCTACAGTCTGCAAAAGTCTTACAGATACAGTATTACGAGATAAATACAAAGCACGTCGTAATGGGATCATGCCTAGATAACGACCATCAGAGTTCTTTGGTGTCCACTTACCAATGGTAATCGGACTATCGTTGACCATGGTGTAAGGTGTCATACCGCGCTCTAGTGCCAAAGCATAAAGAAATGGCTTGATGGTAGAACCCGGTTGACGCCAACCTTGTAAAGCACGGTTAAATTTTGATTGATAAAAATTATAGCCACCAACAATGGCTTCAATTGAGCCATCATTTGGATTAATTGCAATAAGCTGGCCTTGAACTTTTGGTACTTGAACTAACGACCATGCAGTTTTAGCTTCATTTGGACGTAAGCGAATAATATCTTTCACTTTAACAATTTGAGATGCACGTGAAGGTGCTCCACCTACGCTGTTTGCATTGCGATAAGGGCGTGCCCATGACATACCAGACCATTGCACAGTGACGGTTGAACCATCTTGCATTAAAGCATCAAAAGAGTTGCTATTTACTTTAGTCACTTCTGCGGGGTAGGTGTTAGCATAAGCTCTAAATTGGCTTAATGGTTTATCATGTGCTTCTGCGCCACGCCAACCATGACGTCTGTCATAAGCCTCAAGACCATCTTGTACAGATTTCTCGGCAATAGCCTGCCGTTGGGCATTAATGGTTGTATAAACCTTATAACCTGAGTCAATGGCTTGTTCACCAAAATGTTTTACAAGCTCTGAGCGAACCATTTCACCAGCATATGGATGAATATTATTTAAGTCGCGGTTGGGCATATTCAAATTAATAGGCTCAGCCACAGCTTTTTGATATTCCGCTTGAGAAATATAACCGAGTTGCAACATACGGCCTAAAATCCAGTTACGGCGTTCAAGTGCACGTTCAGGGTTAACAACAGGGTTATATTTGGATGGCGCTTTTGGTAAACCTGCAATCATTGCCATTTGAGCAATGCTAAGTTCATTAATGCTTTTGTTATAGTAAATTTTGGCTGCTGCTGCGATACCGTACGCATTTTTCCCCAAGAAAATCTTATTTACATAAAGACTTAAGATGTCTTCTTTAGATAAGTTTTGCTCAATTTTTCGAGCCAAAAAGATTTCTGTTAGTTTACGTTTTAACGTTCTCTCGGGACTTAAATAATAGTTTTTTGCGACCTGCATTGTGATAGTCGAACCACCCGTTTGCACATCGGAACCAGTCACACTCTCGCTTAAAGCACGACCTAAACCTTTAAAGCTAATACCGCTATGCTCAAAGAAAGATGAGTCTTCTGCCGCTAAAAATGCATGAATAAAAGCAGGAGGAATTTGTTTGTATTCGACCGGTATCGAAAGTTTACCACCATACTCAGCAATAAGTTGATTATCGGCTGTATAGACTTGTAATGGTTTTAGAAGTGGTGCTTTCTTTAATGAACTCATTTCCGGGAGGGTTGGGGCAATATAGAGATACATGCCATAAAATCCCATCGGAAGTGAGACTAAGATAATAATAATGATCAAAAAAATTGGACGCACGAAGCCCAAACTGGATAGCTTTTTCATGATAAGTAAGCTTTAATAAGATCGAATACAAACTAATTGTGGTCAGTATAGCCTTTAGACATGCGGATTGTTAGATGAGATATTGTATCCGTGTAAAAATAAAGACCGAGATTGTTGGTTTGTAATTTTTTTTGGGGATAAAAAAATAATAGGACAATAGTGTGCTCAGGTTATATCGTAAACCTAATAAGGGGTTAATGGGCGTCGATATTAGTTCGACTTCTGTTAAGTTGTTAGAGCTCTCTGTCAAGAACGGTAAATATTGGGTTGAAAGCTATGCTTTGATGCCTTTACCTGAAAACAGTGTAGTTGAAAAAAATATCTTGAATCCAGAAGCAGTAGCGGAAGCATTGGAAAGGGCGATTAACTTAGCAAATCCCCAAACCAAAAATGCTGCAATTGCTGTTCCTACATCGACAGTTATTCATAAAACTATCGAGATGGATGCGGATATGAGCGATGATGAACGTGAAGTTCAGATTCGTGTAGATGCGGAGCAGTATATACCGTTCCCTTTGGATGAGGTGAGCCTAGATTTTGAGGTTCTACCTGACCGTCTCGCGAATTCAAATCGTGTAAATGTACTCTTAGTCGCAACAAGAACGGAAAACGTAGAAACGCGCGTTGAGGTTCTTGAGTTGGCAGATTTAAATCCTAAATTGGCTGATGTTGAAAGTTATGCTGTTGAGCGCGCATTTAGTGTGTTTGCTGATAGCTTACCTATGGGTGCAAATACGATAGGAGTTTTAGATATTGGTCATACCATGACAACCTTGTCTGTCATGCAAAACGGCAAAATTATTTATACCCGTGAGCAAGTTTTTGGTGGAAAACAACTTACGCTTGAAATTCAAAGTCGTTATGGTTTGTCTTTAGACGAAGCAAGTCGAGCGAAAAAAGATCGCTCTTTACCAGATGACTATGAAATTGAAGTATTAGATCCGTTTCTAGATGCCGTAGTTCAGCAAGCGGCTCGCTCTTTACAATTCTTCTTTTCTTCATCTCAGTTTAACGAAATAGACCATATTCTGCTTGCAGGCGGAAATGCGAATATTCCAGGTCTTGCCAAGCTTTTGCAGCAAAAATTAGGTTACCGTGTCACTATTGCCAATCCATTTTTGCAGATGGGTTTTTCTCCTCAAGTCGACGTTCAAAAAATTGAAAATGATGCCTCATCTTTAATGGTGGCGTGTGGCTTGGCTTTAAGGAGTTTTGATTAATGGCAACAATTAATTTACTACCTTGGCGTGAAGAGCTGAGGGAGCAACGAAAAAAACAATTTATAACGTTATGCTTTGGGGTGGTTGTGTTAGGAATTACAACCGTATTTGGGGGGTGGTTCTATTTTGATCATAAATTAGATGATCAAGAACAAGCAAATCAACTTATTACAAGTACTAATCAAAACCTTGATCAGCAATTAAAAGCCTTAAATGGTTTACAAGAACAACGTGATGCCATCATTGAGCGTATGAAATTGATTCAAGATTTACAGAGTCAGCGTCCAGTAGTGGTAAGACTGGTTGATGAGTTAGTCAGAGTCACGCCGCCTGCAATGTATTTAACGAAATTTAGCCGAACTGGAGATAAATTTACGATTGAAGGTAAAGCTGAAAGTCCAAATACTGTAGCTGAACTACTGCGTAATCTTGAAGCATCTCCTTGGTATCGAAATGCTTTTATGAACTCTTTCTTGGCTACTGAAGATAAAAAAGATAAGGCAGCAAGTTCTCTTCTTCCTAGGGTAGAAGATCATTACGGTAGTTTTGTTGTGACTGTCGATTTAGGGGAAATGGGCATGACCACAGCTGATAATAATGCTGATAAACCAGCCGTAGCTAAAGATACGGGGGCAGCCAAATGAGTCAAGATGAACTTCAAGAATTATCATTAGAGCAAGCAGCTTCAAAGAAAAAGAAATTTAATCTCGATAAATTCCTTCAACAATTTAATACGCTGGATATGAACAACTACGGTAGTTGGCCCATATCTGTAAAAATTACTTGTTGGATTTTTATTTTCTTTGCTGTATTAGCCTTGGGTTATTTTATTGCCATTCAGCCAAAGCTACAAGCAATTGATAATGCTCAAGCTCAGGAAAGTAACTTGTTAAACGAATTTCGAGAAAAAGATTCGAAATTACGTAACTTGCAGCAGTATCAAGTTCAACTTCAGGAGATGCAAGCAAATTTTAATCAGCAATTAGAGCAGTTGCCTAAAGAAACAGAGATTCCTAGTTTAGTTGAAGATATCAATTTAACGGGTGTGAACTCAGGATTGAAATTTAAAAATATTCGCTTGGAGAATGAAGTAAAACAGGAAGTCTTTATTGAACAACCGATTGCGATAGAAGCCACAGGTGATTATCACGCTTTTGGAGCTTTTGTGAGTAGTATTGCTGCGTTGCCGCGTATCGTAACCATGCACGACTTTACTGTTGATGTATCTCCAGCGAAAGACAGCAAGTCAGATATTCCTGTATTGAACTATTCTATCAAAGCGAAAACCTATCGCTATGTAGAAGCAACAGATACAGCGAAGCAATCGACCCAATCTCCAACAACACCTGCTTCAACTAGCACTACTGCTCAGCCGAAATAGGAGAGTTATGATGAAAATTAAGCAAATTACTCTTTATATTTTGGCTTGTGCTGCTCTTGTAGGATGTGATTCAAGAATTGATGCAGTCAATCAGCAAATGGCAAATATCCGTAATCAACCGCCGCTAGCTATCGAACCAGCACCTATTTTTACTCCTGTACCACAATTTAATTATGCTGCTCATCAATTAAAAAGTCCATTTATGCCAAGCTCACTGGCTGCTGAACTCAAAATTATGGCTGGAAAACGTGTTTATCCAAATTTCTCACGTATGCCACAGCCATTAGAAAGTTATGCACTTGAGGCTTTAAGTATGAAAGGAAGTATGCGGAATAGTCGGGGTCAAATATTAGCTCTCATCCAGACGCCAGATCATCAAGTTGAACGCGTACAAGTGGGCAATTATATGGGCATGAATCAGGGCCGTATTACCCAGATTAGTCCGACTCAGATTGATTTGGTCGAGATTGTGCCAGATGGTCGAGAAGGCTATGTCGAAAGACCGAGAACATTGGTCTTGATTGGGCCTGCACCCTAATATTTAGGGAATAACAACGAAAAAGTATTTTTATAGATTATTTATTGGGGATGGTCAGACAATGAATCAGGTATTCCGTCAGTTTTCTATGGGGGCTGTAGCGATTGCAATTATGCAGGCTGCATCTGCACAGGTCAGCATGACCAATATTGTACCAACGCAAATTGCAGGTCAGGGTACAGAAATTAGAGTCATGTTTAATGGTTTGCCTCCACAGCCACAAGCTTACCAACTTGAAAACCCTTCGCGTTTAATACTAGATTTTGATAAAGCGCAACAAAGTTTAAAGCAGTCTAAAATTGCTGTTGCAACGAATGAAGCAAGTTCCGTTGATGTGACTTCAGATGATGTACGTTCACGCTTAACTGTAAATCTAAAAGATGCTGGTGCTTTTACAACGCGCGTGGAAGGCAATACTTTTATTCTAAAAATTAATTCAGCTCAAACAACGAATAAGCCGATACCAGCAGCTACCGTACAACCACAAGGTGTTTCAAATATTGGCTTTCAGCGTGGTAGTCAGGGAGAAGGTTTAGTTGTTGTCGATCTTTTGGGAAGTAATACACCTGTAGATGTTCAACAACAAGGCAGTAAGGTTGTTATAAGAACATTAGGTACAAAGATTCCGACACATTTAGCACGTCGTTTAAATGTAAATGATTTTGCAACGCCCGTATCAAGTATCGATGCTTATAATGAAAAAGGTGCTGGTGTAATCACAATTCAGTCATCTGGTAGTTATGAATATATGGCTTATCAAGCTGAAAATAAGCTCACTATTAGTTTGAAACGTCCACAAGATAAAAGTACATCAGCTTCGTATAAAGCACCAAGTTATTCTGGTAATAAGCTTTCATTAGACTTCCAAGACATTGAAGTGCGTCGTGTATTACAGTTGCTTGCCGATTTTACAGGCATCAATATGGTGGCTGCTGATAGTGTGCAAGGTAACATCACGCTACGTTTGAAAGATGTACCTTGGGATCAAGCACTAGATATTATTTTAAAAACTAAAAATCTTGATAAACGTCGTAATGGAAATGTAATTTGGATTGCTCCTGTTACTGAATTAATTAAAGCAGAAGATGATGAGGCAAAAGCCTTAGCTCAAACGATTAAGTTAGCGCCAATCCAAACAGATTATATTCGTTTGAGTTATGCAAAAGCGACTGATGTGCTTAAGTTGATTGAAGATACTCGTGATGGTAAAGGTGCAGTTGCAAATCGTACCGCAAACTCTGATTCTCTTGCGTTGGAGAGCTTATTAAGTTCACGTGGTAGCGCTGTTGCTGATACCCGGACTAATACTTTGATTGTAAATGATACAGCACAAAATATTGATAAAGTTCGTAAAATGATTGAACTACTTGATGTGCAAGTTAAGCAGGTGATGGTTGAAGCGCGTATCGTCAGAGCGTCTACGTCATTTACTAAAGAACTTGGAGTTAAGTGGGGTATTCTTTCACAAGGTATTACTAATAATAAAAATTTATTGGTTGGTGGTAGTGAAACAACTTTATGGAATTTACGTGACCCTAAAAAAGATGAAACTACTGGAGGCTATAAATATACCATCGAACGTCCAGATAACTTAAACGTTGATTTGGGAGTCTCTAATCCGGCGGGAAGTATTGCCTTTGGTCTTATCAGTATGTCTGATTTTATGTTAGATCTTGAACTCTCAGCTTTACAGGCTGATGGTTATGGTGAAGTCATTTCAACCCCTAAAGTCATGACTGCCGATAAGCAAACTGCAAAAGTTGCCACGGGTCAACAAGTTCCTTATCTAACGACAACGATATCTGGTGCGGGTTCAGCAGCCACAACATCATTTAAAGATGCTCTTTTAAGTCTTGATGTTACACCTAGCATTACGCCTGACGGTAAAATTCAAATGAAATTAGATATTTCTAAGGATTCTGTAGCGGGTGAAGCGCCAAATGGTGAGTTAATTCTGAATAAGAATAATATTAATACCAATGTGCTGGTTGATAACGGAGAAACCGTCATTTTAGGTGGTGTATTCGAGCAAACAACGACAAATACCCAAACTAAAGTTCCATTCTTTGGGGATATTCCTTTAGTTGGGCGTTTATTTAGAAAAGATGTAAAGTCTGATGATAAACAAGAGTTACTGATTTTCGTAACACCACGAATTGTTAATGACACTTTGGCGAGAAATCATTAATATATTTTTCAATGAAAGCAATTGAAATAGGTGGCGCCTTGCCAAGCAAAGCGTTTGAAACCCTACCAAATATTTATTTGGTAGGGCCCATGGGGGCAGGAAAAACAACCGTTGGACGTCATTTAGCAGAACTATTAGGGCGTGAATTTTTAGATAGTGATCATGAAATTGAGCGCAAGACAGGGGCTACTATTCCTTGGATTTTTGAAAAAGAGGGAGAGGTTGGGTTCCGAACTCGTGAAACTGTGGTTTTAAATGAGCTGACCTTACGTAAAGCGTTGGTTTTGGCAACAGGTGGTGGCGCAATTACCCAAGCGCCTAACCGAGAATTTTTAAAGCAACGCGGAATAGTTATTTATCTCTATACACCTGTCGAATTACAATTACAAAGAACCTACCGCGACAAAAACAGACCATTATTACAAGTTGAAAATCCTGAACAGAAATTGCGAGACCTATTAAAGATCAGAGACCCTTTGTATCGTGAAGTTGCACATTATACGATTGAAACGAATCAAGGCGCTGCACGTGATCTCGCACAAAAGATTTTGCAACTTATTCTATCGAACAAGCTAAAATAGACAAACTGACTAGTGGTTTTATAAATTCATGCAAACATTACATGTTGAATTAGGCGAACGCCGTTATCCTATTTTTATTGGTAGTCAACTTGACCCGAAACAATTACTAGAGCCTTATATTCATGGTCAACAGGTCATGATAGTCAGTAATGTGACGGTTGCGCCTTTATATTTAAGCCACTATCAGGAAGCTTTAAAAAGTTTAGGTAAAACAGTTGCGACTTGTATTTTGCCTGATGGTGAAAAATACAAAGATATTCAACATCTAAATTTAATTTTTGATGCATTACTTGAAGCTGGTTTTAACCGTGATTCTACCGTTTTAGCTTTAGGTGGCGGTGTGATTGGAGATATGGCTGGTTTTGCATCTGCTTGTTTCCAGCGTGGCGTTTACTTTGTTCAGGTTCCTACCACATTACTTTCACAAGTAGATTCAAGTGTTGGTGGAAAAACAGGAATCAACCATCCGCTTGGTAAAAATATGTTAGGTGCTTTTCAACAGCCGCAAGTTGTTCTGGCTGATATGGCACAACTCAATACATTGCCAGAACGTGAACTTTCAGCAGGTTTAGCTGAAGTGATTAAATATGCTCTTTTAGGTGATGTCGATTTCTTGGTATGGCTTGAAGAAAATATGGATGGGCTTGTTGCGAGAGATGCTAATTTACTTGCAGAAGCTGTCTATCGTTCATGTGCTCACAAAGCGCGTATCGTTGCCAATGATGAAAAAGAACAAGGTGAACGTGCTTTACTTAATTTAGGCCACACTTTCGGTCATGCGATTGAGTCATATCTTGGTTATGGTACTTGGTTACACGGTGAAGCTGTTGCAACTGGTATGGTCATGGCAGCAGATTTATCTCAGCGTTTGGGCTGGATCTCAACTGAAGATGTAGCACGTACAAAAAAAATCATTCAACGTGCGAATTTGCCGATATCATGTCCACAAATTCCATTGGATGATTTCCTTGGATACATGGCGCATGACAAAAAAGTTCTCAATGGGCAATTACGTTTGGTGTTATTAAAACAACTTGGACAAGCTGTCATTACTAAAGACTTTGATGTCGAATTGATGAAGCAAGCTATTTTGGCAAATCAACACGGATAATAGATAAGGTAAAGCATGACTGTATCACGTACATTTTGGCAGAATGTTCAACAATATATCTGGTTGGTTGGTGGTATTGCCTGCTTGTTGCTGGCTTTTATTTTCTGGGTAATTACCGATAGCAAGAAGTTGGTTGAAGTTGAAAAGTCAGCTGATTCTGATGCGCCTGTTCAAATTCAACCAGAGAAAGTTGCTACGACACCTAACTTGGGTGCTTTAGCTGATGAAGTTCGTCCACTTGATCTAACAACTCGTACAGTTGCATCTGGTGAGCATGAACCAGAGTTTCGTGGTACGAAATTTATTAACGAAAATAAAAAACAATGGACGCTTGAGATATTTAGAGCATCTGATGAAGACATCATTAAAAACTTTTTAAAAAATCGTAGTGATCGTAATAAATTTATTTATTTTCGCTTAAGTGGTGAACAGCAAGCGGAGCAGTATGTTTTGGTTTATGGGACCTTTAAACGCTCAGACGATGCAATTCAGCAGTTAACACAGATTAACCTACAATTGCCTGAGTCTATTAAGCCTCAGCCACAACAGTTCTCAAGTTATGCTCCTTTGGTCAATGATTTGGGTGCAGATGAGATAAAAGGTGGAAATAATCAGCTTTATGAGGTTCGTTTGCGTCCAGCCGCTCTACCTACAATTGATGAATCATTATTGATGGCTGGATCAACTAATGCCGCAGTCAATGTTCAGCCGAAAGCTCCTGCGACCAATTCAGCTACTAAGACCACTATTGTTCGCCGTGATGCTCAAGGAAATGTAGTGGATGTACAACAATCGAATTCAAATATTGATCAACCGAATAAGCCAGCTCAAACACGTTCAAATGATATTCAATAAAAAATGCCTCAAATAAGGGCAGGAAAAGGAGATAATTTGCTCAACAATATGCACAATATTAGTGCAAAATAAAATCTAAATAATATTTTTTGACCATATCTGGTGCATATTTAGTCATTTTTTGGTGTGATAACGCGAATAAAATAGATATATTTATATTGAATATAAGTACTTAGTTTAATTTTTATTATATGGCACACTTTTTGCTTTATTGTTGTGCTTATTAATGTGCTGCAAACTATTTTCGCCCTCTAAGAAGTGAATTCTATGCAGAGTCGTGGGGTCGAACTGCTTTAAAAGAGTGCGAAATAAGTCAAAACATTTTTCTAGCAAAAACCAGTGTACGTAAAAATGGAACAGCGTATATTGGCTTATCAGCCCAAAATTTTTTATTTGCGAAACATTGAGCTAACTATCATCGGTAGGCACTATCGCAAAAAGAAGTTGTTTGTTTGACGCTCGAAAGAGCCTTATTGAAAGAAGGGTACGCTATGCACATGCCATCGCCTAATACTGTAGCTCCCGCTCAAGGTTTATATCAGCCTGATGAGTTTAAGGATAACTGTGGTTTTGGACTGATTGCCCATATGAAGGGTGAATCAAGTCATCATCTAGTAGAAACCGCGATTCACAGTTTAAGTTGCATGACGCACCGTGGTGGTATTGCCGCAGATGGCAAGACGGGAGATGGTTGCGGCTTATTATTGGCGATGCCAAAGCAATTTTTCCGTGATGAAGCAAAAAAACTAAGTGATATTACACTCAGTGAAATTTTTGCTGTGGGTACGGTATTTTTAAATATTGATCCAGCATTAGCACAGCACTCTAAAAATATTTTAACGAAAGAAATCGAGTCAGAAGGTTTACGTGTACTTGCTTGGCGTATCGTTCCTACAAATAACGATGCATTAGGTGAAATTGCGCTTCAATCTTTACCAGCTTTTGAACAAGTCATTGTGAACTGTCCAATGGGTGTAACTGAGGTTGAATTTAACCGTAAGTTATTCTTGGCGCGTCGCCGTGCGGAACAACAACTCCAAAAAGATCCGTTATTTTATGTGACTACACTTTGTTCAACAGTCATTAGCTATAAAGGCTTGATGATGCCTGCGGCAATTGCTGAGTTCTATACAGACCTGGCAGATGAGCGCTTAAAATCGCATATTGTGGTATTCCACCAACGTTTCTCTACAAATACATTACCGCGTTGGCCTTTGGCTCAGCCATTCCGTTACCTTGCGCATAATGGTGAAATCAACACCATTACAGCAAACCGTAACTGGGCATTGGCACGTACGCCTAAATTTGAAAACCCACTATTACCGGGTCTTACTGAGCTTAATCCGATTGTAAACCGCACAGGTTCAGATTCTTCAAGCCTAGATAACATGCTTGAGATTTTGGTGGGTGGCGGTATGGATTTATTCCGTGCATTACGCATGCTCGTTCCACCAGCTTGGCAAAACGTTGAAACTTTAGATGCAGACTTACGTGCATTCTATGAGTTCAACTCTAAGCATATGGAAGCTTGGGATGGTCCTGCCGGTCTTGTTATTCAAGATGGTCGTCATGCGATTTGTATGCTTGACCGTAATGGTTTACGTCCTGCACGTTGGGTAATTACCAAAAATGATTACATCACCTTAGCATCTGAAATCGGTGTTTGGGGCTATGAACCTGAAGATGTAGTGTCTAAAGGCCGTGTAGGCCCGGGTCAAATTTTGGTAGTTGATACCCTAACAGGTAAAGTACTCGATACTAAAGATGTGAGTACACATTTGAAAAACATGCGTCCGTACCGCGAATGGCTACGTGATCATGCAATTCGTTTGAAAGCAGACCCAGAACTTGAAGAACAACTTGTTGATAAAGGTTTAACTGGTGAGGCATTAAAAGTAGCTCAAAAAATGTTTATGGTGACATTTGAAGAGCGCGACCAGTTACTACGCCCAATCGCTGAAAGTGGACAGGAAGCAGTAGGCTCTATGGGTGATGATACACCTATGGCTGTATTGTCTCGTCAAGTACGCCACGTGACAGATTATTTCCGTCAACAGTTTGCACAGGTAACAAACCCACCAATTGACCCGCTACGTGAGTCAATTGTAATGTCGTTAGAGACCTGTTTAGGTCGTGAGCAGAATGTATTTGAGCAAGGCCCTGAGCATGCTGATCGTATCATCATCTCTAGTCCAGTATTGTCAAATTCAAAAATGCAGCAAATCCGTAGCATTGAGCGTCCGGGTTACGAAGCAGTTGATATTAATTTAAACTATGCCGAAGAAGAAGGTTTGCAAGCTGCGATTACACGTATCTGTGAAGAAGCGGCACAAGCAGTTCGTGATGGCAAAACTTTAATTGTCTTAACAGATAAAAATATCAGCCAAGGTTTATTACCAGCAAACGCAGCACTTGCAACAGGTGCGGTACATCATTACCTCATCAAAACTGGTCTGCGAACTGATGCAAACATCATGGTTGAAACTGGTTTTGCACGTGATCCGCATCAATTTGCGGTATTACTTGGTTTTGGTGCAACCGCTGTTTATCCATACCTTGCGTATGACGTGATCAATGATTTGATTGCTAAAGGTGAGCTTTTAGGTGACCCAATCCATGCGCAAGCAAACTTCCGTAAAGGTATTGAGAAGGGCTTGCTAAAAGTTCTTTCAAAAATGGGTATCTCTACCGTCGCTTCTTATCGTGGTGGTCAGCTCTTTGAAGCAGTAGGTTTATCATCTGAAGTGGTAGATCAGTGTTTCTTAGGTGTTCCAAGTCGTATTCAAGGTGCAACATTTGCTGACCTCGAAAAAGACCAGAAAAAATTAGCAGCAACAGCGTGGTCAAGCCGTAAACCAATTGATCAGGGTGGTTTGCTTAAATTCGTATTTGATAAAGAGTACCACGCGTTTAACCCAGACGTGATTAACTCATTACACAAAGCGGTTCGCTCTGGTAAGTACGAAGACTTTAAAGAATATGCTGAGTTGGTTAATAATCGTCCAGTAGCGACTATTCGTGACTTATTTAAGTTAAAAACAACCAATTCAATTCCAGTTGAGCAAGTTGAATCAGTTGAAGAGATCTTGCCTCGTTTTGACTCGGCTGGGATGTCTTTAGGTGCGCTTTCTCCAGAAGCACACGAAGCAATCGCAATCGCAATGAACACGATCGGTGGTCGTTCAAACTCTGGTGAAGGCGGTGAAGATCCTGTTCGTTACGGCACAATTCGTAACTCGAAAATCAAACAGATTGCATCTGGTCGTTTCGGTGTAACACCTGCATATTTAACTTCTGCTGAAGTATTGCAAATTAAAGTTGCTCAAGGTGCAAAACCGGGTGAAGGTGGTCAGTTACCAGGTGGTAAAGTAAATGGCTTAATCGCACGTTTACGTTATTCAGTACCGGGTGTGACACTGATTTCGCCTCCACCACACCACGACATTTACTCAATTGAAGATTTGTCTCAGTTAATTTTTGACTTAAAACAAGTTAACCCGAAAGCCATGGTATCTGTGAAGTTGGTATCTGAACCGGGTGTAGGAACAATTGCTGCGGGTGTTGCAAAAGCTTATGCGGACTTCATTACCATTTCAGGTTATGACGGCGGTACGGCTGCATCTCCACTTTCATCAATTCACCATGCGGGTTCGCCATGGGAGCTTGGTCTAAGTGAAGCGCATCAAGCACTGCGTGTAAATGACTTGCGTGGAAAAGTGCGTGTACAAACTGATGGTGGTTTAAAAACTGGTCTTGATGTGATCAAGGCAGCAATTTTAGGTGCTGAAAGCTTTGGCTTTGGTTCAACACCAATGATCGCTTTAGGTTGTAAATACCTCCGTATTTGTCACTTAAATAACTGTGCAACCGGTGTTGCGACTCAACAAGATCATTTACGTCAAGAGCACTATATCGGCGAGCCAGAAATGCTCATCAATTTCTTCCACTTCATTGCGGAAGAAACTCGTGAATGGTTGGCAGCATTAGGTGTGTCTTCATTAAAAGACTTGATTGGTCGTGTGGACTTGCTTGAAGTATTACCGGGTGAAACTGAAAAACATGCGCATCTTGATTTAAGTGCACTGTTAACTTCACATCCTTCTGCTGAAGGTAAAGCGCAGTACTGTGAAGTACAAGGTAATGCACCATTCGATAAAGGTGTATTGGCTGAAAAAATGGTTGCAGAAATGCTTCCTGCAATTGAGTCGAGTGCAGGTGGTCAGTTCAACTTTAATGTTGTGAACTGTGACCGTTCAATCGGTGCTCGTGTATCTGGTGAAATTGCTCGTCGTTACGGCAACTTGGGTATGGAAGCACATCCAGTTGTAATGAACTTAACTGGTACAGCTGGCCAGTCACTTGGTGTATGGAACGCTGGTGGTTTACACATCCGTCTTGAGGGTGATGCAAACGACTATGTAGGTAAAGGTATGGCGGGTGGTCGTATTTCGATTTTCCCACCACAAGGTTCACCTTTCCAAACACAAAACACAGCAATTATTGGTAATACCTGTTTGTACGGTGCAACTGGCGGTAAGCTTTTTGCAGCAGGTACAGCGGGTGAGCGTTTTGCAGTTCGTAACTCTGGCGCATTTGCTGTAATCGAAGGTGCGGGTGATCACTGCTGTGAATATATGACAGGTGGTGTTGTGACTGTACTTGGTAAAGTAGGTCATAACTTTGGTGCAGGCATGACTGGTGGTTTTGCTTATGTACTTGACCTTGATAATGACTTCGTAGATTACTACAACCATGAGTTGATTGATTTAAACCGTATTTCAACAGAATCTATGGAAGATCATAAAGAGTTCTTATTGCGTATTATCGATGAGCATATCAAAGAAACAGGTAGTGCTTGGGCTTATAAAATCCGCAATGAGTTCGACTTCTACAGCCGTAAATTCTGGCTTGTAAAACCAAAAGCTGCTAACTTGCAATCGCTTTTGAAAACTACACAAGCTGACCCACAATAATTCCACGACTGCAAAGACATAGGCAGGTGCGGGCAACAGTGAAATCCGCGCCTACCCACGGAGAGAGACATGGCAGAACGCCTAAATAATGACTTTCAATTTCTGGATGTACCACGTCAAGATCCAGAGAAAAAAGATATTACTGTCCGCAAAGCAGAATTTGTGGAAATTTATAAGCCTTTTACTTCGGAAACAGTCACTAATCAGACTCATCGTTGTTTAGGTTGTGGTAATCCTTATTGCGAATGGAAATGTCCAGTACATAACTACATTCCGAACTGGTTAAAACTGATTGCTGAAGGTCAAATTTTCCAAGCTGCTGAGCTTTGTCACCAAACAAATACCTTACCAGAGGTATGTGGTCGTGTCTGTCCACAAGACCGTTTGTGTGAAGGTGCTTGTACTTTAAATGATGGTTTTGGTGCAGTAACCATTGGTAATGCTGAAAAATACATCAATGACACAGCTTTTGCTTTGGGCTGGCGGCCAGACATGTCACATGTGAAATGGACAGGTAAAAAAGTTGCAATTATTGGTGCAGGCCCAGCAGGTCTAGGCTGCGCAGATATTTTAGCTCGTGGTGGTGTTAAGCCAGTTGTATTTGATAAACGTCCTGAAATTGGTGGCTTACTGACATTTGGTATTCCTGAATTCAAAATGGAGAAAGATGTCATGAAACGCCGCCGTGAAATTTTCACAGGTATGGGCATTGAATTCCGTTTAAATACTGAAATTGGTAAAGATGTCACTATTGATGAATTACTTGCAGAATATGATGCAGTATTCATGGGTATGGGAACTTATACCTACATGAAGGGGGGCTTCCCTGGTGAAGACCTTGATGGGGTTTATGACGCGCTTGATTTCTTGATCTCGAACGTAAATCGTTGCCAAGGTTGGGAAAAAGATCCAAGTGAATACATTAGCTTAGACGGTAAAAAAGTTATTGTTCTAGGTGGTGGTGATACCGCTATGGACTGTAACCGTACTTCATTGCGTCAAGGTGCTCACGATGTAACTTGTGCATACCGCCGTGATGAAAGCAACATGCCTGGTTCTGCACGTGAAGTGAAAAATGCCTACGAAGAGGGGGTGAAATTCCTATTCAATCGTCAACCAATCGAGATTGTTGGTGAAAATGGCAAAGTAACAGGCGTAAAAGTAGTAACGACACAAATGGGTGAACCTGATAGTCGTGGCCGTCGTAGCCCTGAACCAATTCCGGGTTCTGAAGAAGTTTTACCAGCTGATGCAGTTTTACTAGCGTTTGGTTTCCGTCCAAGCCCAGCAGACTGGTTTGGTAATGTGAATATCAATCTTGATGGCTCAGGCCGTGTTGTTGCAGCTGAAAAGCAAGAATTCAAATTCCAGACATCAAACCCGAAAATCTTTGCTGGTGGTGATATGGTACGTGGCTCAGACCTTGTAGTTACAGCAATCTGGGAAGGTCGCCAAGCTGCTGAAGGTATTTTAGATTACCTTGGTGTTTAATAAATTAATTTGTTAAATCACTCAAAAAAGCCTACTTCAAGTAGGCTTTTTTTATTGTTTACCATTAGTCAGTTTGACGTTTTTGGCAAATACAATAAGCTTTTTTGCCCTTTTTAGTGCTTAAATCCCAAGACATACTCAAAGCTTCCTTCTTTAATACAGTAGGTGTTGAGTATGAACATCGCAGATATGACGTCAGAAAAATCATATTTAAATCGTCGAAAAGCGTTGGGTATTACAGTACGTCGCCTTGAGTTTAATCCTCAAGCAATCAAGCGCTATTATTTTGCGAACTCGCCTTTAATGTCTCATTTTTTAACTGCACTCTCGTCAACATTTCCAGTAGGAGAGCAGTTTTTTGTAAATAGTGTGCGTAATGTACGCGACAAAGTTTCAGACCCTCAACTACAGGCACAAATTGCAGCTTTCATTGGGCAAGAAGCAATGCACTCGAAAGCGCATGGTGAATTTAATGAGGCTTGGCGCCGTGAAGACTATAATTTGGACCGTTTTCAAGCTTGGCTAAATGAACGTGATAAATATTTAAGAACAATTCCACCTAAGCTACAGCTGGCACTGACATGTGCATTTGAGCATTTTACGGCTTTGCTTGGTGGATATATTTTACAGCATCCCGAACTACTAAAAACTTTAGATCAAGATGCTCTAAAGCTTTGGGTTTGGCATGCTATTGAGGAAATTGAACATCGTTCAGTTGCATTTGATGTCTATCAACATGTCTATGGTGATGACCGTATTCGCCGATTATTAATGCGTAGTGTCACTACAGGATTTGCAAGTCTCGCTTTCTATGGAACAACTCGTTTATTTTGGCAAGATAAATGGAAAAGCTTCCCTAAAATAGGTGGAAATATTTTTGGCGTATATTTGCTTGTTAAAATGCTTATACAACTTACACCTGAATATTTTGCTTATTACAAAAAGGACTTTCATCCGAGTCAAACAGATTATGGACATATGGTCGATTACTGGAAAAGCTATTTGGCTGGTGAATATCAAATGACAAGTTTCCAAGAAGAAACAATGCAACGACCAAGCTAAAATAAAAACCGGATTTAAAGATCCGGTTTTTTAAATTTATAAAATAAAAGCAACACAATAATGCCAAATTCATCATACAATCGAGACAAGAGGTTAAAAATATAAAGAAAAACTTGAGGATGAAGTGACGATGAAAACGTTTAAACAACTGGTAATCGCGACAACACTTGCAAGCACCTTACTATTTTCCGGCTGTGGCTATAATACTTTACAGGTCAAAGATGAGGCTGTAACAGCGGCGTGGTCTGAAGTACAAAACCAATATCAACGTCGATCAGATTTGGTACCAAACCTTGTAAATGTGGTTAAAGGCTATGCTAAACATGAAGAGCAAGTATTAACAGAAGTCACTCAAGCACGTGCAAATGTTGCAGGTTTGAAAGTTGATAAAGAAGTATTAGAAGACCCAGCATTACTGGAAAAATATCAACAAGCGCAAAGCCAGTTAACAGGTGCACTATCTCGACTTATTGCTGTTTCAGAAAATTACCCAGATTTAAAAGCCAACACTCAATTCCAAGAATTACAGGTTCAGCTTGAGGGTACAGAAAACCGAATTGCTGTGGCACGTAATCGTTATATTACAACTGTTCAGGACTATAACTCTTATGTCCGTCAGTTCCCACAAGCTGTAACAGCAAAAGTGATTGGTATGCATCCGAAAGCTAATTTCTCTGCGGAAGCATCGGCTCAACAGGCTCCAAAAGTTTCTTTTGATTAATTTAAATCAAGGAAGTGCCGCATGAGAAATACGATATTACTGCAGTTTAAGCAAATTAAGGTGTTTGTTATTACCTTAATGATGCTCTGCTGTAGTGTACTGTTTCAGAGTGCGGCTTGGAGTGAGAATAATATTGCCACCGCTACAGATGAAACTGACACTGTGGTGGCTGGTAAAATTATTCAGCAGCAACAAGCTCAAGCATCGAAGACTAAACTAAACGAGCAACCTGCTTCAGGTGCTACCCCTCAAGTTCAAGTTGCAAATGATATGGCTGATGGTGAATCAATTCGTGGTTTACCTACATTAAATCAGCCTGTTATTGATCAAGCCAATATTTTGAGTGAAGCTGAAAAGCAGCAACTCAATCAGAAAATTTTAAATCTATATCAACAAGGTAAGGCGCAAATAGGTATCGTGATTGTGCCGACTACGGGCCAAGAAGATATTTTTAATTATGCTTTGCGTGTGGGTGAAAAATGGGAACTTGGTTCGAGTAAACGTGATAATGGTTTGCTTATCGCAGTTGCAATTAATGATCATAGAATACAAATTCTAACTGGATATGGTTTAGAAGGCGTATTACCAGATATCGTTGCAAGCCGAATTATTCGAAATCAAATTACACCTTACTTTAAACAAGCCCAATATGCTCAAGGTTTAAATGCTGGTGTCGATGAAATTACAAGAATTTTAAATCTAGATCCGGAAGTTGCTCAGCAAGCTGCCCAAGATTTAAAAGAGCGCCAACATCAGGCTGCCCAAGAACAACAAGCCAAACAAACAACGCTGACGATGGCATTGTTTATTCTTATTGCCGGAATTGTAGGCTCATTTATTGTTGGACGACCTCTTAGTGCTTCTACAGCAGGTGTTGCTGCCGCCGTAGCAGGCTTTGTAAACGGTGCTGGCTTGGTTACTAGTTTACTACTTGGATTTGGTATTTTCTTTTTACTCATTACCTCAATTGCCCAACTTATTTTACAGGCTATTTTAAGTGGTTCTGGTGGTGGACGCGGAGGCGGCTTCGGTGGTGGAGGCGGCGGTTATGGCGGCGGCGGAGGTCGTTTTGGTGGTGGAGGTGCTTCAGGGTCATGGTAACAACATCAGAAACAACACAAATTATTACTCAACCCAAAATTGAGGAATATGTAGAGCCAAGCTTAAAACGTTGGTTTAAGCATCTTTGCTATTTTCCTGCTAGTAGCCGCTATTTTAGTAAAAAAGATAAACAGGCTATTGCTGAAGCTGTTCAACAAGCTGAACTTGGTCATGTTGGTGAAATACAGGTCGTTATAGAAGGGCATATTCCTTGTTCACAAGCATATAGGCAAAATACACGTTTGAGGGCACAACAATTATTTGCAGAACTTGGGGTTTGGGATACTGAGCTTAATAGCGGTGTGCTGCTCTATTTAAATTTATGTGAGCGAACAGTAGAAATCATATTTGACCGCGGTATTAGAAACGCGACGACTGATGAAGTGTGGCAAAAGATTTGTGAGTCTATTGTTCAACAGCTCAAACAAAAACAGTATCTACAAGCTGTAGTAATTGGAGTTCAGCAAATTGGTGATGTAATGTCACGTTTTTACGATGAGAATATGCTGGATCAAAATAATGAATTGGGCAATGCACCGATTATTATTAATTAGATTATCTACCTAAAAAATCAGCTTTTTTAAAAATTATTCCAAATATGGTGGCTGACAAAAATTGTCATCTATTTATCTGCTTTTAAAGAGATTTTTGTCACATTAAAGAGTAAAAAAAAGAAATAGGATGTGAAGTAATTTTTATTAGTGATTCAATCCTAATAAAATTATGGTGACAATTTTTGTCAATTATTTGCCTAATATACCCTGGGGTTTAATTGTTATAAATTATAACTTATTGTTTTTAAATTAAAATAAAAGTTGGCATAGTTGCTGCAATATATTCTATAGCTCAAAAAGCTTATATAAAAACATACATACAATCTTTGGGGAAAAGGCTATGAATGCACAAAAAGGTTTTACATTAATTGAACTCATGATCGTGGTTGCGATTATTGGTATTTTGGCAGCGATCGCGATTCCTGCTTATCAGGATTACATTGTCCGCTCAAAAGTAACAGAAGGTTTAAATCTAGCATCTTCTTATAAAACTGTAATTGCTGAAAATGCAGGAAATGGTGCTTCAAGTTTAGTTTTAGGAGTGCCTAATTTTAGCCCAACAGATAGTGTTTCAACAATCACACCAAATGCTACTACAGGTGCAATTGTAATTAGTTACACAAGTAAAGTAAAAAGTATTCAACTTACTTTAACTCCTTATGATGGTGGTGGTACTACAGCATTAGTTGCAGGAACGGTTCCAACAAATCAAATTACTTGGAAGTGTACAGTCGCTACACCTGCGGACAATAATAAATATGTTCCAGCAAATTGCCGTAGCTAAAATATATTAATTAAAATACATTAAATGGCAGTTATATTCTATCTATAGCTGCCATTTTATTTTGACCATAAATATTTTTATTAAAGATAAATTTTTTCTTTAAATAATTAATATGGAATTTGGTATGCCTTTTCGATTAATTTATATTTTTTCTTTTATATTTCTTTTGTTATCAATATTAAATCCAATTCATACTTTACCTTGGGTAGGTTTCTTTTCGGAGTTTTCTTGTTATATAGCTGGATGGTTGCTAACATTAAGCTTATGTTTTTTTAAAAATAAAATACCTGTAGATATAATTCCCTTTGTAATTATTTTAATTGTACCTTTAATACAGTATATTTTTGGAGAAATATTTTTCTTTTCAAATTTTTTCTTTTCAACTGTTAGTTTACTTTATTTTTTATTAATGTTGATTTTTGGATTTAACTCTAAAATAAGAAACTTTAATATTATAATGTATTTGGTTATTTTTTTTACAATTTCTGGTTTATTTTCTTGTTTAATAGCGATTATACAATGGGTAGGATTATCTGAAAATAAGTTATTTATTATGGGGCTGGTGGGAAATCGTCCCTATGGTAATATGGCACAGCCAAATCATTTAGCTACTTTTCTATGTGTTAGTCTTCTTTCTTTATGGTATTTATTTGAGAAATACAAAATTAATCAATTTACACTTTCTTTTTTTTCAATTTTTATTTCAACTTCAATTCTATTAACACAGTCTAGAACTGCATGGATAATTCTATTTCTATTTTTGATGTTTCTTAGTATTGGTATTAAGAAATATAATCTTAGATTGTCTATGAAAAATATAGGTTTTTTTAGTATTTTTATCATTTTTTTGGGTATTTCCCTTCCTTATTTTAATCTTATTTTATCTTCGAATTTTAATATAATAAACACAGTTGGATTGTTAGATAGAGCAACTACTGGATATCAAAGATTTGAAATATGGAATCAAATGATTCATGCAATTACAGAAGAACCTTGGCATGGATATGGGTGGAATCAAACTACAGCTGCTCAGTTTAGAGTTGTAGATTCTATTCATAATAAGGAGTGGGTCACTAGTGCACATAATTTGATTTTAGACATATTTGTTTGGTGTGGTATTCCTCTAGGATTGTTAATCGTTAGTTACTTTGTATATCTGTATGTAAAAATTATTTTTACTATTAGTGATTTGGAAAGTATTTTTTGCTTTTTAGCCATTTCATCTATTTTAATTCATAGTTTGTTAGAGTTTCCTTTATATTATTCTTACTTTTTTATACCTTTTGCTTTATTTTTAGGATATGCTCTTGGTTATAAATATAAAGTATTTTTAAAAATAAATTATTTATTTATATTGTTTTTTTTGATATTTAGCTTTTTTTTGGGTGTTATGGTATTTAAAGAGTATTTAAAGATCAATGATAATCTTTTTTCAGGAAAATTACATGCCATGGGTAATCAGCGAGATAAAGTTAAACTACCTTATAAATTAGTCTTCTTCGATTTTTTTGACGAACGTGCTAAGTGGTTGGCTTTATATCCAAAGATGAAAGTCGATCGAGAAGAAATATTGTTAGGAAATAAAATGGTTCAGACGTATTTAAAACCATATGATATATACAAATACGCACAATTGTTGGCTTTTAATGGTTGTAAAGAAGAATCTATTCGTCAGTTAAAAATTTTAAGTATTTTATACGATATACATGTTAGCTATGAAGATTTGTTGCGTAAAGATAATTCTTTAATTTCTAATTGATTTCTATTTATTAGTCATCTTTCCCAATAAACTTATTATGCGATTCAAAAAAAGACTAAATTGATAGGAAACGAGGTGAATTTTTCTTGCTAAAGCTTTGTAGTCCATTTATTCATCTTCAATGTATAATTCATCTCAAATTTTTGCTTATAACCTGTCTTTATGCAAGTATTCTTTCTATTCCTCGCAGCAATTCTGTTGGGTTTTGCGTGGCTATCGCCATTTCACTATAACCCTTGGGTGATGTTCTCTAGTGAGATGAGTACTTTTGCAGCAGGTCTAAGTGTCTTAGCTGCGCTTTTTCATCAAAATATTAAAATTCCGCGTGCACAATTATTGTTGTTACCATTTATTTTAATTCCAGTGGTGCAGTGGGCTTTGGGATTAGTTTTTGATTTTAGTACAGCTTTGTTAAGTTCACTTTATTTTTTAGGCTTCTGGTTTATGGTTGTAGCGGGCTATAACCTATCATTAGAGCCACAAAAAAGAGATGAGATTTTTATAGGTTTTAGTTTTCTTACTGTTATTGTTTCAGTTGCAACAAGCGTTATTGCAATCTGTCAGTGGTTAAACGTTGATACACATTTTGCATACATGCTGCATTTAATAGGTAATCGTCCATACGGAAATTTTGGCCAACCTAATAATATGGCAACATTTCTCATTATGGGCTTATTAGGGTGCTTATGTTTATATGAAAAGAACAAGGCTTCAGTTTGGTTGCTCTTGCCATCAGCACTAACTATTTTATTTGCAGTTGTTCTGAGTCAATCACGAACCTCTTGGATTGTTTTGCCTTTTTTACTCATCTATTGGGTTGTTAAGCAATTTAATAAACCTAAGCGTTTTGGACTATTTCAAGGCCTACTTTGGTGCGCTGGCTTTTTTTTAATGGCTGGTTTGGTTTTACCGTTTATTACAAGCTTAATTGAAACGTGGTCACATACTGATATAACTCAGGCGAGTAGCTTGGCTGAACGGGCAAGTTCTGGTTACTTACGCTTTAATATCTGGACTCAAATGTTACTCGCTGTACAGCAACATCCGTGGCTGGGATATGGCTGGAATCAAACCAGTGTTGCTCAAATGTCCGCTTATGCTCTTTTCCCAACAACAGAGTGGACGACCAGCGCTCATAATGTGCTGCTTGATCTTATTATTTGGAATGGTATTCCAATTGCTACTGTGATGATTGCCTACTTTACATGTTGGTTGTTTTGGTTAAATCAACAAGCAAAAGAAACGATCTCAATCATTGCAATAATGATGGTATGCACAGTACTTATTCATGCGATGTTAGAGTTTCCGCAGCGCTATGCCTATTTCTTACTGACTTGTGGCTTTTTATTAGGTGTAATTCAAGCACATACTCCAATACTGAAAGGCGTTGTATTAAGTAAAAAGCTTTTGCGTTTAGTATGGGGTATAGGCTTGGTGCTTATAATCGCAATTTGGCGTGATTACAACGTATATGTCATGAATAGTAATTTACTATTTAAAAATAAGCAGCCAAATGCTGAGTTTATGGGAAGCGATCGAATTTTTGTTTTAACTCAATTTGATCAGCGTTTAAAGTGGATTGCACTTAATCCTAATGTATCCTTATCTGAAGCAGAATTAATTCAATGGGGAAATTTTGTGAAGAACAAAGCAACTCCATATAATTTGCGTAAATATGCTCAGTTACTTGCTTACAATGGAAAAGTAGATCAAGCAGAGCAACAAATATTTATTTTGCAGCACCTTTATGGACAGCAAATAACACTGCCGCAATTACTAAAAGATAAATAAAAAAATCCCCTTGTTCTCAAGGGGATTTTTTTATGGGAAATTACATTTGGCTCTGGATATAATTTTCGATACCAACGCTACCGATAAGGTCAATTTGAGTATCTAACCAATCCCAATATTCTTCTTCTTTTTCTAGAATTTCTTGTACCAAATCACGTGTCACATAGTCTTGTTCTGTTTCCGCTAAAGCGACTGCTTTTTGAATGGCATCAATGTTTTCTTTCACTTTGCGAATATCACATTGCAGAACTTCTTCTGTGTGTTGACCGATATATAATTTACCTAGATGTTGAAGATTCGGAAGGCCTTCTAAAAATAAGATACGCTCAATAATTTTGTCAGCATGCTTCATTTGACGAATTGATTCTTTATATTCAGCAGAACCGAGTTGTTCAATTCCCCAGTCATTAAACATGCGAGAGTGTAAAAAGTATTGGTTAATTGCAGTTAAATGATGATACAGCACTTGGTTAAGCTGATTAATCACATCACGATTGCCTTTCATTGTAGCTACTCCAAAACAATTTCTGCCTTAATCCAATTAAGGCAATCTATGAGTTCATTTTAGTGAACAATCATGGAGATGGCGAGTAATTTATAGAACAGCAAATGAAAATCGCAATCAAAAACAACACAATATTGGTAAAGGTGAATTTACTTGCAAAAAAAACCGCTTGAATGAGGAACAATGAACGTTCCGCAAAAAGCGGTGGAGGAGTCAATAATTTACTGTTAAATACTAATTTTTATTATGCAGCTACAGAAATACGAGCAGCAATTTCAGCTAATTCATCACTAATAATAGCACGTGCTTCTGGTGCACAGCGTCCGCAGCAAGTACCAAGATCAAGCAAATCACGAATTTCACGATAGCTTTCAGCGCCATTTTCAATAGCGTCTTTGATATCTTGATCTGTAATGCCACGACACAAGCAAACGTACATGGGAGTGATCCCCAAATATAAATGCGATAATTGATATTATTGATAATTATTATCGTTTGTCAATGAAATTCATTTAAAATCTCATTTATCTTTATTGGGATTTTGGATAAAAAAATACCACCTAAGCGGAAATCTGAGAGTTGTCTAGATTTTTAAGCACGGTGGTATTTACGGTTTTCACTAAATATTTAAGAATTAAATTGTTATCTTATTGATTAATAATAACAATGCCGTCCATTTCAACTAATGCACCTTTGGGTAAACTTGCTACCCCAAGTGCAGCGCGAGCTGGATATGGCTGAGCAAAATATTCACCCATGATTTGGTTTACAAGTTGGAAGTTAGATAAATCAGTGAGAAAAATATTGAGTTTTGCAATATCTGCAAGTGATCCACCTGCAGCTTCACATACAGCTTTAAGGTTGTCAAATACGCGGCGAATTTGAGCTTCAATGCCTTCTACAAGTTCCATACTGTATGGGTCTAAACCAATTTGCCCTGATAGATAGAGAGTGTTGCCTACTAAAATGGCTTGAGAATATGTGCCAATAGCAGCAGGGGCATTTTCAGTATGAATAACTTGACTGGACATTTGGTTCTCCTTGATTAAATCTTTTTCCATCATAATCGATGATACGGTTTGACAAAAGTATCATCGATTTAATTAATTAAGTGATTTTGGAAAGTTAGATTTTAGTAAAGCAGAGCAAATTTTAGCTAACTTTGGAAATTTCCGCCTGTGGAGCTGGGGCATCTAAGCGTTCAATACGTGGAAATCCGTAGTGCATCCGTAAATCACGAATAACTTTTGCAATATGCTTACGATTGTTCACCACAATATTGAAGAAAGTTCGTTGCTCATTGGAATGTACCATTTCTACCCCTGCATTATTTTTACGGCATTGATAGATAAGATCTGATACCTGTTCATCATTCATAGCCATATAAATCGCAAGGTAGGCAGTAAAGCGTACATCATCTACATCATCTGCTTTCCATTGAAGCGGCATGATATTTTCTGGATGTAAATGCTGTTCATGCAGTAAATTATGACAACGAATACGATGCACAATTAATCCACGGCGTGTTAAGTGACCTTGAATGAGATCGCCCAAAACTGGATTGCAGCAGTGAGCATATTTAACATCGATGCCTTCAGTACCCTGAATTAATCGGTCTGAATTTTCTATTTGTGGATGTTTGTCGTTTGCAAACAAATGATTGGCTACGAGTTGAGGAAGTAAGTCTCCAACTGCGATTTGCTCAAATAATGCATCTTTATTATCAATATGACGCCATTGTAAAAGATCTAGCCAATCTGCTTCTGAAAGATCATTGATTGAACGGTTAAAGAGTTTTAATGCTCGTGAAAGTGCCTGTGCACCCACTAAACGTTGTTCTTCAATATCTTGATCTTTGAGTACATGTTGTAACGCACGGCGGGCTTTTTGAGTATTAATGAAGCTTAACCAGTCCGGATTTGGAGTTGCTAAAACATCAGTAATGATTTCAATTACCTGTCCACTGACTAGGGGGGTTGAAAGAGGTTTAATTTCTCCGTCAACTTTCGCACCTACTGCATGGTTGCCTAAGAAAAGGCTTGCTGAATAAGCAAAGTCAACTACTGTTGCGCCTTGTGGTAATTCGTGTAGTTGCCCATGTGGGGTGTAAACCCAAATTTTTTCTTGATGTAAGTAATCTAATAAATCATTAAAAGTTGTTTTAGCACATTCACCGTCAATGAGCGTATTTAAGTTCTGCATTGATGCCTGAATAGCAGACCGGCAAGTTTGTGGAGCATTTTCACCTAGTACGACGCCGAAACGTGCGGCTTTACGCATGAGTTCAGTTTGAATGGTGAGTGATAGTGTGGTTTTTTCGCCTTTAAGCTTGATCAATAAAGACTGATTACCGCCAGGTAATGGGCGTCGAATATGGTCTTGGTATTCGATAACTTGAAAATTTTCTTTTAATGCTGCAAACAAACGGTCACAGTCGGCAACTGACTGTAAAACAATTTCAAAGGCATGACTATGAGTAAGCTCTTGTAAATCCATCTCGCTTTTGACGAAATGGCGTAATAGTTCAATATTATTATTTTTCTTTTTAATACGGCCTTGAATATGGTAGTTGTGCAGAAGCTCTGCTAGATTTTGTTCCCAAATGCTTTGGTATTTACATCGTTCGGGTTTGGTTTGGAGTAATGCATTCTGGACGTTATCAAACATATCTAAATCAAGATTTTGATAACATAAATTTTCAAGATTATCAGCCATTTCATTCATGCCGACTAATCTTGCCATAGGTACAAAAATATCAAAAGTTTCTTGCGCGATACGAGCACGTTTATCGGGACGCAAAGCACCTAAGGTTGTCATATTATGATAGCGATCGGCTAGTTTAATAATAATGACGCGTGGATCTTGTAGTGTGGCTTGTAGAATTTTTCTGAAAGATGCAGCTTTGTTGTATTCTTTATCACTTGATTGGCTTAGCTTGGTCACGCCATCAACTAGCTCTGCAACAGTTTGGCCAAATCGCTCAGTAATATCTTCTTTGGTATATTGAGTATCTTCAATGACATCATGTAAAAGGGCTGCCATTAAAGTTTCAGCGTCCAATCGCATATTAGCTAAAATACAGCTAACAGCAATAGGATGTAGAATATAGGGTTCACCACTTTTACGTGTAATACCAGTGTGTGCCAGATCTCCAAAATCACAGGCAGCAAGCACTTTCTCGACTTCACTTACGGATAAGTAAGGTTCGATAATTAATTTGAGCTGTTGCTTGGCTTGGCTGACCTCTTCGCCTGGCATAGACCACCCTTTTTCTGTTGCTTAAAAAACTAAATCTATCTACTTCTTAATGAAAAGCATATTGCGGAACTTGTCAATTTTTTCGGTTGAAAAAGTGTATTTTTTTTTCAATGAAAATAATTGTTTTTGCCAATATGTTTTAAATATGAAGAAGCCAAATAAAAAACCATCGCAAAGAAACGATGGTTTTTTATAGAAACAGGAGTAATTAGAAAGAAAAACCTTCTAAATTCAAGCTGTTTGTAGAAAGGGCAAGATCAAGACTCGAAGTTTGATAATCTTGCTCACGTTGTTTAAGAATTTCTTTCGTTACGTGACCTACAGCGATTTCACGTAAAGCAACAACTGTCGGTTTGTCGTTATCCCATTCTACAGTTGGCTCCATGCCTTGACGTGCCAATTGACGAGCACGTTTACTTGCAACGAGCACAAGCTCAAAACGGTTGTCTACATGATCTAAACAATCTTCAACGGTGACGCGTGCCATAAAAGTTCTCGTTCTGGAATGGTAAATTTGAACAGACTAAATAGTATAAAAGGCTTTCGTTCTAGACTCAAGTTATTCCTGTTTTGGTTGAGGAGTAATCAAGTCTTGAATTAATGTTTGGTGTCTTTTTGCTTGCTGAGATAGCACTAAACGGTTCGCTGTAATCACAGCTTCAAGCTCATGTAAGGCTTTATTAAAATCATCATTAATAATGATGTAGTCAAAGTTCGTATAATGCTGCATATCCTCAACAGCACAGCTTAAACGATGTTCGATCACGTCAACAGAATCTGTACCGCGATTAGATAAACGCTGACGTAAGTCAAATTGAGTAGGCGGTAAAATAAAGATTTGTTTAGATTCAGGAAACAGCTTGCGTACTTGCTCTGCACCTTGCCAATCAATTTCAAGTAAGACATCATGTCCTTGAGCTAACTGTTGTTTTACGGTTGCTTGCGAAGTGCCATAGTAGTTACCAAATACTTCAGCGTATTCAATAAATCCATCTTGGTTAACTTGGTCTAAAAAGTCATCTTTTGTTGTGAAGTGATAGTGAACACCATCTAACTCACCTGGTCGTTGACCTCGGGTAGTATGCGAAACTGAAACATGTAAATTGCTTACACGATCAAGTAGGGCTTTCACCAAAGATGTTTTGCCCGTTCCTGATGCAGCAGAAACGACAAACAATAGACCCGACATGATATTTTTCCTGATATGATAAAATATCTTCGCTATTGTAGTGTACCGTGCGTTTAAACTGAATAGTTTTAACTGCAAATATTTAAGAGAAGTTCCCCTGTTTTATTAATTTTGAGGCTGTTATGGAAATTGTGTTAGCGAATCCGCGTGGTTTTTGTGCCGGTGTTGATCGAGCCATAGCAATCGTCAATCGGGCTTTGGAATGTTTTAATCCTCCTATTTATGTACGTCATGAAGTTGTACACAATAAATTTGTGGTAGATGACTTGCGTCAGAGAGGGGCAGTTTTCGTTGATGAGCTGGACCAAGTGCCAGATGACTCAATTGTAATTTTCAGTGCACATGGTGTTTCAAAAGCAGTCCAACAAGAAGCAGAGCGTCGAGGTTTAAAAGTATTTGATGCAACTTGTCCTTTAGTTACTAAAGTGCATATTGAGGTAACCAAATATGCTCGTGAAGGAACGGAAGCAATTTTAATTGGTCATGAAGGGCACCCGGAAGTTGAAGGTACGATGGGGCAATATGACAAATTAAAAGGTGGGGATATTTATCTGGTAGAAGATGAGGCTGATGTAGAAGCCTTACAGGTAAGACATCCAAACAAACTTGCATTTGTTACGCAAACGACTTTATCTATTGATGATACAGCGAAAGTGATTGATGCATTGCGTGCGAAATTCCCAAATATTCAGGGACCACGCAAAGATGATATTTGTTATGCAACTCAAAACAGACAAGATGCGGTACGTGACTTAGCTGAAAAATGCGATGTCGTACTGGTAGTTGGGTCACCTAATTCATCAAATTCGAACCGTTTACGTGAGCTTGCTGAACGTATGGGGAAAGCTGCCTATCTCGTAGATAACGCCGATCAGCTTGAACATTCATGGTTCAATGAAACTTGTAAAATTGGTGTAACAGCTGGCGCCTCGGCTCCAGAAATTTTAATTAAGCAAGTCATTCAACG
This sequence comes from Acinetobacter seifertii, assembly GCF_016064815.1. NCBI lineage: Bacteria > Pseudomonadati > Pseudomonadota > Gammaproteobacteria > Moraxellales > Moraxellaceae > Acinetobacter > Acinetobacter seifertii. Next base: position 376,177 of record NZ_CP065820.1, read on the forward strand.
TTTACAAGACTGGGGTGCTCAAGCTCCTAAAGAGTTAGAAGGACGTGAAGAAAATATTACTTTTAGTCTTCCAAAAGAGTTACGTATTCATGTAACGCAAGCCTAAAGTGTGACTTATTTAACATACTGATTTTAAAATAGTTAAACAGATAATTGTGATATGACAGTTATCTGTTTTTTTATACCCTTTATCTGGTTTGTATTCGTTTTGTAAAACTAAAACGTAAAATTTATATAGAAATAAAAAATTTTAAGTTTATTTGGGGTTATGGGGATGAGGGGAATTATTCCGCAAGAAGGGCTCACCTTAATTGAACTCATAGTGACAATTGTGGTTATGGCAATTATTGCTGTGATGGCTGAACCAATGTTTGGGGATATGTTGAATAATCAAAATTTGAATAGAAGTTCAGAAGATCTAGTTTCAAGTATAAATCAGGCACGTATGAAAGCTATAGTCGAGCGTAGACAAGTAAAAGTGCAATTAAATTCTACGTATGTTGCAGATAGTGACAATCAAATTAATTGGGTACCAAGCGGAAAAGCTCAATTAAAAACAGGATCTAATACTTCTATAGTATTTTTAATGTCCGGTTTGGTAAAAGATGCAACCGGAGATACAACTTTTGAAATTTGTAATACGGCATCTGGTAATAAATCAAAAATTATTAATGTTTCAAGAATGGGATCAATTCAGTCGATCACAATGGGGACGTGTTCATGAAGAGCCTTGGACACCAGCGTGGTATGGGGATGATTGAAATTTTAGTTGCTTTGCTGATTTTGGCAATTGGAATTTTAGGCTTTATTGCTCTGCAGTATAGAGCGTTAGAGGCAAGTGCAGAAAGTACATCGCGGGTACAAGCAATTACATTGGCGCGCGATCTTGCCGAGCGCATGAGAGTTAATCGTAATTCTTTAACTGTATATAACCAGCAACTTCAAGATGCCAGTAAACAAACAGACTACGCTAAAAATTGCTTTCAAAACAATTGTACTGATACAGAGCTAGCTGATTTTGATGTTGCTCAGGTTGTAAAAAGTGCATCTTCTTTTGGTATGACTATGAATATGATTGCCTGTCCCCAAACTAACAATCGTCAATGTATTTATATTGCATGGGGAGATACTAGTGCAACGAATGGCACTGGTGTAGGAGATTGTACTCAAGATACTTCATATAACAATAATTCAACGTGTGTGATTATGGAGGCCTATTAAAATGAAAGAAAATCAGGGTTTTACATTAATCGAGCTCATACTTTCGTTAGCTTTAGGTCTCATAATTACAGCGGCTGCAATATTATTATTTTTGACTAGTCAAAAAAGTTTATCAATGCAGATAGGTGTTTCCGATGTACAGGATAATGCTAATTTTGGGCTTAACTATTTAACCCAAGATATTCGCCTTGCGAATTTAAATAATCCTAAAGCAGTTATTAATGATCAAACTGCGTACGGCGGTATCGTCTTAACTTCTGCAGTTAACTCAGCTAAAGATGCTGCTAATGAGCCTCTTAGTAATCTTTATAAAACCATTGTTGGTGTAACAGCCGGTACTAATTTACTTTCACGTAGTCAAGGCGATAGTGTTGGTAGTGGTAATACTTGGACTGGAGCATCAAACGTCCAAAGTAATGGAAGTGATATTGCCAGTGACCAACTCGTTATTCAATATGTACCGCAATATACAATTGATACAAAAGGTACAGCAACTCAAGCTGACGATGAATATATAGGTGGTACAGATTGCGAAGGAAACAACTTGAATTTTCCGCTTGCAAGTGGACGCCAAGTTATAGTTGAACGATATTTTCTACGTAAAGATGCTAATAACACTACTGATGAACCCAATCAACCCTTAGCACTAGCTTGTGATGCCGGTTATTACCCATTAACGGGTAATCCAACTGCTATCACGCGTTATGGGGATGCGGGTGAAATTATAATGAAACGCGTAGATTATTTCCGAGTTTTATTGAATGTTCAGGGGAGTTCAGGGCGACGTTATATTTCAATACATGATTATTTGAGTTTAACAGCTCCTCGTCCACGTATTGTTTCGGTACAAATTGGATTATTAACTCGTTCATTGCAACCAGTCGGTGCAGAAGTAGCAATTAAAGATGATCAACAATTTTCAGTATTGGATCAAACGATTACAGTTAAAAAGCCTACAAATTCTACAAAAAAATATGTGCGGCAAGTGATATCACAAACCATTGCTTTACGTAATGTAATCGGGGAGCGTGGTGAATGAAACTGAAGCAGAGTGGTTCAGCGTTAATTGTTGTACTCATTTTTTTAGTCGCAATTATGATTATTGGTACAATAGCAATTCGTAAAGGATTGATTAATCTAAATATAGCAACAAATAGTCAAGTTCAACAATTGATATTACAAAATTCGGATGCTTCTTTTTTTCAGATAGAGAATCCAACTAATCTAATTCAAAGCTTAAGTGCGACAGGTTTATTTGGTTATATCAGCAATGCAAATGACAAAAATAAAGAATTGGTCTTTTGTTATCGCGGAGATCAAAGCGACTTTTTTAATATTGGTCGTGCAAGTTTAATGCAATGGGTGGATGGAAATAGTGCACCTACTAATAATGCTTTAGGTACAGATGGTTATTGTGATGCAGTTGATACAACCAATAACTGGTTTACCAGTGGTCGTAAGGCAGTCATGACTCAGGTTGCAGTCAAATTCTCCACTGTCGGGGAAGATGACCCTTTTTATGCTCGAACTCGTGGCCTTGATGAAAAAGAAGGGCAAGTCCAAGAGGCGAAACGAGTCAAAGTATTTGCTGTGTCATTGATGCCAGGTTTAAGTAGCGTTAATCGTGCTGATATTAACAAGTGTCTACAACAACACATGAGTGAAGTGACACTCCCAGATGGAACGGCAGCACCAGATGTTACTAATAAATCCGACTTAGACAATCCTTTAAAGTCAGTGGCAGAGTGCTTAACCAGCTTAAATGTCCCATTCACTACGAACGTCACTGAATACACTATTGCACAAGATTTTAACTAATTGGGGAAAATAATAATGGATAAGAAAGACTTAAAGTTTTCATATCATCCAAAACTTCTAACAAGTGCAGTAGCCGCTTTATGTACTGGGTTAGTAGCGAGCAGTGTAAGTCAGGCCAGTGATATTGATATTTATCAAAAAGCAAAAGCTGGTGATATTACTTTAATGTTTGTATTAGATATATCGGGTTCTATGGGATATCCGCAGCTCCAAAATGATGCTAGTGCATGTGATATCCCGAGTAATGTATTGCAAACTGGTTATAGTAATGTGTTGTCTAGTAATGGTGTCGCCGAATATAAGCGCTATTATTGCACTGCAACTGCTCCCACTTATTATTATATGAAGTATGGGTCATCTTGGTATAGCTGTGGTAATTCGAGTTCGCAAAGTGATTGTACAACTAAGTTAAAGAGTGCACCTTCTACTAGTGGTTTGACCTCAATGTCTGCAAACTATAGTACTTATTACTATAAGGCTGGTCCAAATACTCAATATCCTGACCGTATTACTCGTGTAAAAGATGGCATGATTGATCTGCTTAACGGTAATACTAGTAAAGGCATCCTACCTGTTTCTGATGATAAATTAATTGGTCTGACGACTTTCTCCCGTCCAACACAATTTAATACTGCTGGTGAGCCGACTGCTGCAGACAATTTAACAGGTCAGGTCCGTATTCCTGCTCGACGTCTGGATGCAGTCGTAAATGGCAAAACTCAAAGAAGATTATTAATAGAAGAAATTGCAAAACTTGGTGCTAGAGGGGGTACCCCAACAGCTCATGCTTATGCAGAAGCTGCAGCCTCCTTAATGGGTACCACCACTCAAGGAGTAACTAATAGTGGTTTCAACTATGCTGGTACAGGTGCAACCAGTGGAGGAAACTATGTACGTCCCGATAGCATTACTAAACAAATGACAGGGACAACTACGCAGTGTAGTGGCCAAGGTATTTATGTTTTAACTGATGGAGAGCCAAATAGTAATACTTCTGCATCAGGATTAATGAAGAAAGCTTTAAGCGGTAAAACATTTGCTTGTACAGATAGCGATACAGGTTGGAATTGTATTCAACAGTTTTCACAATTTTTACTAAACAATGGTAGTAACCCTGTTGGCTTAAAAATTAAGACTGCTGTTGTTGGGTTTGGAAGTGATTTTAATATTATTCCATCTTTTAATAGATCGTTGTCTGTAGCAGATAACTTAGCAAATATTGACAACTCTAATGCATCAGCAAATCAAAAAGAAGCTGCAAAATGGGGTGTTAATGCAAGTGGTGGTTGGTATTCTGGTTCAAGCTCTCAAGATGTTGTAAGTAGTGTAAATGCATTTCTAGGAGATCTAGGGTCTGATATTCCGGCTGTAACTACAGGATCACCTACAATTCCTAAAGATAGTCTTAACCCTGCGGTATTACAAAAGCAAGCTTACTTTCCTCAGTTCCAACCGACTCCAGATAAAAACTATCAACTTTGGGCAGGTAATCTCAAAAAATATGCAGTGGTTAATGGGATTTTAAAAGACCGTGATAATACTACTTTAATTAGTACAGCAACTGCTACAAAGGGGCAAATACTTCCAAATCGTGATTTTTGGGCATATATCGATAGTGATACTACAAATGATAATGCCGACTCTAATACACCTGGAAGTAATAGCTACACCCTAAAGGGAGGAGCTTGGTCGCAGTTGCTTTTAACAATGAATCAAACAACACAAGAAAATCGTAATTTGTTGACGAATAGAGGGGCAGACGGTTCAACAACTACAACTCTAAGACAAATTAAAAAGTCTGATTTAACAGATACGACTTACCAAACTGATGGAAAACGTGGTTATTTGATGGCGTTGCTTGGGTATCCGATGACTGTGACTCAAGCAAAGGATCCTGATCATTTAGTTCTTAATGCCGCGCCGTCTACTGCTTTAAGACAAATTGGTGCGTTAATGCATTCCTCACCACTACTAATTACCAATAGTGGTCAAATTACATATACAAATGGCGTAATTGATACTCAAAATCGTGAAGACTATGTTTTATTTGGTACAACACAGGGGCTTTTACATATAGTCAAAGCTGGCAAGAATGATAGTAGTTCTGTAGATAGTAATGGCGGAAAAGAAGTATTCACCTTTGTTCCAAATGAGATGGTCGAAAAACAACCCGAAGCATTTCTGAAAAACGATGCCATGAATGGAGGAGTCGATCAATTATATTATGGTATTGATGGGCCGTGGGCTAGTTATACTCAGTATGTATTAGATAGTAGTCGAAAAGGGCTAACTGTCGGTAAAGGTTATGGTTCTCAAGAAGGTAAGCAGATTGTATATGGTGGCTTGCGAATGGGTGGGCGCAGTTATTATGCGCTTAATTTGCAAGATATGAGCAATCCAAAGTTATTATTCCAAATATCTCCTGATGAACAGAAAACTTATTATAACGGTTCAAGCAATACCTATGCCGCATTAGACAATATGGGGCAAAGTTGGTCTAAACCAAGTATTGGTTGGGTAAATTGGAAAAAAAGTGATGGTAAAACTACTGAACGTAAACGAGTGATGTTTGTTGGCGGTGGTTATGATGAAGGCTATGAGAGTGATACCTATAACCCTAGCATTAGTAAGGGGGCAGGTGTATATATGTTTGATGCTGACAATGGAAATCTACTGTGGTGGGCTAGTGCTAAAGCAACAACAGCTCAAGGTGCTGAAGCCTATACTCAATCCGATAATTTAAAATATAGTGTAGTAAGTGAAATTCGTACCGAAGACCGAAATGGTGATGGTTTGATTGATCATCTTTATTTTGGTGATTTAGGTGGACAACTATTCCGTATCGATTTAGATAATACTGCTGCAACAAATTCAAGCTTTGCCAAGCCACCAAAATTGTTATTGAATTTAAATAATGGTGCGGCTAGTCCACGTTTTTATGAAATGCCTGCATTCTCGGTATATGACTATAATGGTACAACATTCGCTGTTGTTTCTATTGGTAGTGGTAATCGTAGTAAACCTTTAGCTCAATATGCATCTGGCCAAGGTTATAATTATGATGCTGTATATAATATTTATGACAAAGATGTAGCAGATAGAAATTTATATAAAGCTGACTTCGTATATCAAACTCCAATCACAAATACGAATCAAATGGGGGAAATTACTAATTCAAACTGGAATACTTATGATGATGGTGCCGTCGCTTTACTTTCTGCTACGCGTGGATGGTTTTATCAATTTAAGTCCGCCAATATTCAAGATGCTAAAGTATTTGCAACACCAATTGTATTAAATCATCGTATGTTTGTTTCTACTTTTGATGGTGGAAAAGCGGGTATGTCTGGAGATTGTGGAGCAGGAGTAAAAGGAGAAAGCTTTTTAAGTCAGTTTTGTATGCCTTTTGGACAATGCAGTAAATCGACCCTAGCAGCTAATAATGATAGTGTTCAGTGTGCACCTGGTACTGATTGTTCACAGGGTGCAGGTATTCAAGATACTACTGTTGTAGATGATGGCGGTGATGGTGGCGGTGATGGTGGCGGCGGCGGCGGTGGCGGCGGTAATGGAAGTACTAATAATAAGAACTATTGTGTGAATATGGGTAATCGTGGTGTTACCACTATTGGCGGTATTATTGCCTCGAATAGTAGTAAGATGTGTTTAATACCACAGCGTTGGTATGTCCGTTAGAAAGGAATAAGTGATGAAACGTAATTTCACGTATTCTTTAGGCTTTACTCTTATTGAGCTAATGATTGTAGTCGTGATTGTTGCTATATTTGCCGCAGTTGCAATACCTTCATACCAAGCCTATGTTCTACGAGCCGATGCTTCACGTGCGCAGCAGCAAATGCAACAAATAGCAGTACAACTTGCTCGTCAAAAAGCTAGAAATTTTAATTACATAGGTTTTTCTACTGGGGCTACAGCCCCAGTAACTTTGCCTGTCGGAGCAACTGGTAGTGCTATAAAATATAAAATAACGGTACGCGATGGTGACGATACAACGAAACCTTTAACAGATCCTGCAGCTTTAGGGCAAAACTGGGTGATTCGAGCAGAGGCTTCCGATCCTAATAATTTTACTTATTTGTTTGGTAGTAACGGATTACGTTGTAAAAATAAAGCCACTAGCAATGTTACTTATATAACTTGTGGCACTGGAGCTGAGCCGTGGTAAATAAAATAAAAGGCTTTACCTTAATTGAGCTAATGATTGTTGTAGCTATTATCGCGATTTTAGTGGCGATAGCTTATCCTTCTTATCAAGCATATATTCGTCGTACTAATCGTGCGGATATGCAAACTACGTTGCAACAGATTGCTATGCAGATCCAACGCTACAAAATTGCAAATTTTAGAGTAACGGGTGCAACGAGTTCTGATTTAAATATTGCTACATCTTATCCTATTCAAGGCACACCTCTTTATACAGTCAATTTGACTCCGGTGACGGCAGGGGCTTTAAATGCAGAAACATGGGTATTAACTGCGACGCCGATTGTAAATACTTCTCAGACTGGTGATGGACATATTGTTTTAAATTATCGGGGTGAGCGTTGCTGGACAAAGGGAACTGATATTAACAGTGGTACGGCTTGCGTTCCTTCTGCAACATCGAATTGGGATGGCAAATAAATTTAAATTCAAAACTGCGGATAACTCAAAATTTAATCTTTCTTTCAGGGCGAAAATCACGTAGAATGTCGCCCTCTATGAAAGGGGTTTGAAGTGTTGCCGATGGTCGGCGCAGGGATAATCCGTAAGAATTATAAGGCTTTTATCATGGTTGTTATTCGTTTAGCACGTGGCGGCGCAAAAAAACGTCCATTCTATCAAATCGTTGTGACTGATAGCCGCAATGCACGTGATGGTCGTTTCATCGAGCGTATCGGTTTCTTTAACCCGACTGCACAAGGTCAAGCAGAAAAACTTCGTTTAGATGCAGACCGTTTTGCTCACTGGGTTTCTCAAGGTGCTCAACCTTCAGAACGTGTTGCTTCTTTAGCTGCTCAAGCTAAAAAAGCTACTGCATAATTATTGTAGTAGGTAGCCCATGACACCAATACAGAATGTTCCCGAAGATCGTATTCAGATTGGACAGTTACGTTCAGCTTATGGATTGAATGGGTGGCTCTGGGTGTATTCCAATACAGAACCTATGAGCAACATGTTTGACTACCTGCCTTGGTACATTGAGACCAAGGCCGGTTGGCAAACAATAGATGTAAAACGTTGGAAACCACATGGCAAAGGCTTAGTAGTTGCTTTGAAAGGTGTGAGTGATCGCACTGGAGCAGAAAACTTGGTTGGCGCTAATATCTGGATTGCTAAGTCTCAACTGCCAAAAGCAGATGTAGATGAGTATTACTGGTCAGATTTAAAAGGCCTAACAGTGTTAGGGCTTGATGATGAAGAACAGGAAGTTAACTTAGGGCAAATTCATGAGTTATTTGAAACTGGAGCTAATGATGTGATGGTTGTACGTGCTACACCAGACAGCATTGATTCAGAAGAACGCATGATTCCTTGGCATAAAGATGTGGTACAACGCGTTGATCTTGAAGCTGGTCGCATTTACGTCAATTGGGGCGTAGATTATTAATCCTTTTTAGAGGATTAACGCAGCAGGAAAATAGAGGAGTCTGCGGTGTTTTTTGCAGTCATTACGCTTTTTCCTGAAATGTTTGAAGCGATTACAGCGTACGGGATTAGCGGACGCGCAGCAAAGCGTGACATTGTACAAGTAGCTTGTATTAATCCACGTGATTTTGCTGAAGGGAGTTACCGAAGAGTGGATGAACGTCCATTTGGTGGTGGTCCCGGTATGGTGATGATGGCTGAGCCTTTAGCAAAAGCAATTAACCATGCCAAACAACTTGCTTCGCAAGCAGGGTGTGTTCATGTACCTGTGGTGTATATGTCTCCGCAAGGCAAAACTTTAAATGAACAGGCAGTACAGCAGTTTGTCGATTATGACGGCTTGATTGTATTGTGTGGACGTTATGAAGGTGTAGATGAGCGTTTGATCCAGCATTATGTTGATCAGGAATGGTCAATTGGAGATTATGTTTTATCTGGCGGTGAACTACCTGCCATGGTGTTGCTTGATAGTATTATTCGCCGTTTGCCGAATGTAATGTCAGATGAGCAATCAGCGATACAGGATTCTTTTGTAGATGGTCTTTTAGATTGTCCTCAATACACTAAGCCAGACCATTTTGAAGGTTTGGATGTTCCTGAAATTTTAAAGTCAGGGCACCATGCTAATATTGAAAAATGGCGATTTTTGCAGCGATATCAACGAACTTTAGAGCGCCGACCAGAGTTGGCTGAAAAATTTGAGTTGACTAAGCAACAAAAAAAATGGCTAAAAGATATAAAAGAGAATGGTGGTAATTTTTAATTGCTGTTCTCAGGAACGAAAGTTCTAAAACAGGACGAGAAGCATTGCTTCGAGTTAAAGCATAAGTCTATTTCATGAATAGTTTTATGTATATTTAAAGGCTCTTTATAGACATATTGTCGTAAAGGGAAAGATAAACGGGTTGATATGCGCTTTAGCCTCTATCCCCAGCGGAATCTCAGACCTCTTCTGACTCCGCACATATTGGAGATTCCCACAATGAGTGGTAAACATCCTTTAGTTCAAGCTGTTGAAAATGCACAGTTAAAATCTGATATCCCTGCTTTTGCACCAGGTGACACTGTTATTGTCCAAGTAAAAGTAAAAGAGGGTGATCGTGAACGTCTTCAAGCATTTGAAGGTGTTGTAATCGCTAAGAAAAACCGTGGCTTGAACTCTGCGTTCACAGTACGTAAAATTTCTAGCGGTGTTGGTGTTGAGCGTGTATTCCAAACTCACTCACCAGTTGTTGCTAAAATCGAAGTGAAACGTCGTGGTGACGTTCGTCGTGCTAAACTTTACTACCTCCGTGACTTGTCTGGTAAAGCTGCACGTATTCGTGAAAAATTACCAGCTCGTAAAGCGTAAGCTTATACCGAGTAAAAAAATGCGCCCAGAGGCGCATTTTTTTTGTTTAAAAATTATAGTCCTTGTAGTTTTAAACGGTTGGCATGTTGACGGTAAACCGAGACAGGATCGGCCGCAAAAATAGAGCGTATACCAAGCACTTGGTTTACTTCATCTAAATGGTTCCAGTTGTAGTCATCACGAATAGTTTTACCAAATTTTGCACTACATCTAGAAACTAAACCGTCATTATCTCCTAATGGATCGACAACTAAACTGCTACCAGTTAATGCAATATCAAAAGGATCTAATGGATTGGTCAGCGCTTTATTACCTGAGAACGAATACATATAAATACCTTTCTCTTGATAAGCACCCTCGCCGCAAGAAGTTGTAGGCATACCCATAGGGAATTGAGCATTAAACTGTGCAGAACCTTGAGTAGATAAGCTGTGAGCACCTGCTAAAGAGTCATGCGGGTAACTTGTTGGATCGAGGCCCTCTGCCCAAGTAATTGCTGCTGAAAACCAGTTTACTAGTGTTGCCAGTTTTGACAGAGGAGTACCCTCAACGTTCAATATGACATCTGCCATTGGAGATCCTTTGTTAGGTGCTCCAATCGTAGTAAGTGAGGCAACTTTTTCTGGCATGATGCCAGCGACATAGCGAATTGTTGGTCCCCCATGACTATGTCCAATCAAGTTGACTTTGGGTTTTCCTGTAATAGCAATAATTTCTTCTACTTGTTGGGCAAGTTGTTCTCCGCGAACTTCGGTTGAGTTAAACGGTGAAACCCTTGTTGCCCATACATTTCCTCCATTACGAGCAAGGTCAGGAAGAATCTGATACCAATAGTCCAGACCAAGTGTATCTGTCCCAACTCTGCTAAAACCAGCCATACCATGGTTAAAAACCAATGGATATTTAGTTTGGGCATAATTTGAGTAGACAAATGAGCCTTTTACTTGCTCTGCATTTGTAGCATGGGCTGCTGAAATGCTCAGTCCTGAGAGCATTGCTGCACAGAAAAATATTAAGTTCCTTTTCATTTTTTACTCACTATTTTTATTTTGTATGAGCAGCAGCTTTATTTTGCTGCTGGATTAAGAGTTGGCTAACTTTGGAATAGAAAAGCCTAGTAGCTAAATGGTAATTCACCTCCTTTGTCATGGACTTTTTCAAAAGTTTGAAGACGAAGTTGTTCCTGTGATGAGCTAAATTGTTGTTGGCGTAGTTGTTGAATCGCTTGATTTTTTGCGCTATCACTCATACTACTATTCAGCACTTCATCACGTTGATTTAGGTAGCCTGTAACTCGCTGTTGCCAAGCATTACGCTGTGTATCTAAAGTTTCTAATCTTTGTGTTGACTCGGCTCCAACAAGTGCTGTACGCATTTGTCGCAGTTCCTCTGCTGAGCCATTACGGGCTTTAATTTGTTTGGTCAGCGTATGTAAATCATCAAGTTTTGATAGCTCTTGCAGGTTTTGTTGCCAATCTACTGGTAGTTGTTCAAAGCGTTCTTTGAGCTTTTGAGCCTTTTCAATTTCACTTAAAGATGAGTCTTCCAGAATTCTCATACGATCTAATGTGTAGTTCTGATACATATCTTCTGTTGAAAAGAGGCCTTCAATTTCGGAGGCTGAAAAGAAACGCTTTCTGATATCTTGAATTGAATTAAAAATTTTTTGAAAATAACTTTGATCTTGTTGCTTAGATTGGGGTGTTTGAATGTGTGCAAGTTCTTCACGGTATTTTAAATAACGATTCCATAAATCAATGATTTGTGAGCGAGTTGGTTCTAAATACTGATCTTGTATAAATTTCTCAAAATGAGTTTTAACTTGTTGTAAATTCCCTTCGCCATACTGCGTAATAAAATATTCAAAGCAGTCGCGTGTCTGACTATTCACAACTAAATGTTGGTTGCTATCAACTTTTAGCTGGCAATTCACTTGGGTATCTTGCTGACTTTTGCTTGAATAAATATTTTGATTTAGCGATGAATTTAAAGTGATTTGAGAAGTGCCTGCTAAGCTTTTTGCCTCCTCTTGATTACGCTGAGGTGAGGCGCTTTTTGAGTCTGGGCTAAGCCAATATACACATGCAATGAGGCTCAAAATAAAAAATCCAAGCACACACCACAATATCTTTTTCTGCATCCTTTGCATAAAGATATCTTCCTTAAGTTTTAATTTGTTGTTTTTTTACTCGATTAATAATGTGCCATAAAATAAGTGAAAACGCACCTAAATATTCTGAAAATATCTTGCCGAATTTGCTAACATGTCGGCACTTTTCTCTAGCTTTGTGTCCCAGTAAAAATGACGACAAAAAATCAAAAAATTTCTCGTCGCCATATCAGTGGTGTATTTCTTTTAAACAAACCATTAGGCCTAAGTTCAAACTCTGCTTTGCAAAAAGTACGTTGGCTATACCGTGCCCAAAAAGCAGGGCATACTGGTGCGTTAGATCCATTAGCAACAGGTTTACTTCCCGTTTGTTTAGGGGAGGCAACTAAATTTTCACATTATTTACTGGACTCTACAAAGCGATACCAAACCACTGTTCGTTTGGGGCAAACAACAACAACCGGTGATGTTGAGGGCGATATTTTACAAGAGCGTCCTGTTCCTGTTCTTACAGAAGAGCTTATTGAGCAAACTCTAGAAAAATTTAGAGGCGATATTCAGCAAGTTCCTCCAATGTATTCTGCCTTGAAAAAAGAAGGTAGACCTTTATATGAACTTGCGCGAAAAGGTATTGAGATTGAACGTGAAGCGCGTCCAGTTACGATTTATGCGCTAGAGTTAGTCGAGTTTACCGAAAATAGTATCACTCTGGATGTAACCTGTTCTAAAGGTACATACATCCGTGTATTGGGTGAGGATATTGGTGAAGCGCTTGGCTGTGGTGGGCATTTAACAATGCTGAATCGGACTCAAACAGGACATTTTGAGTTGATCCCAAGTTATACCATTGAATATTTGGAAAGCTTAAACGAAGAGCAAAGAGACGCATTGTTATTACCAGTTTATGCACCAGTTGACCATTTCTTGAAAATTCAAGTTCCTGAGGGACGTGAAAAATATTTTTGCAACGGTTTAGAAAGCAATATTGATCATTCTGCGGAAGCAGAAGTTTTGGTTTTTTCGGGTGAGTGCTGTTTAGGGTTAGCCGAAATTACTGATAAAAAGCGGTTGGTACCTAAGCGTATCTTAAATTTGTAGTAGATGTAGAGTATAAAGCATGGGCATGGAATGGGATGTTATCCTTAGTTTGATCTTTTTTGCGTTTACTGCGGGAGCGATTGATGCTGCTGTGGGTGGCGGCGGACTCATCCAGATTCCCGGTATTATGAGCACTTTCCCGACCATGCAGACTGCAACGGTGATTGGTACTAATAAAGTTTCATCGATTTTTGGTACTGCATCGGCGGCTTATACATTTGCAAAACGAGTGAAACTGCAATGGAAGCTTCTTGCCGTGATTGCGGTTTGTGCTCTCATTAGCTCATTTGCTGGAGCAGCATGTTTATCACTTATTCCCCAATCGGTTTTACGTCCATTTGTGTTTGTAATGCTGATCGTAATTGCTATTTATACTTTACTTAAAAAGAATTTTGGGCAAGTTCATACCGAGCAAAAAATTACTACGAAAATGCTTGTTCTAGCGGGTATTGGTAGTTTGGCAATCGGTTTTTATGACGGTATTTTTGGACCAGGTACCGGTAGTTTCTTTATCTTTTTCTTTATCCGTTTTTTACAAGTCGATTTTTTGCATGCCTCGGCATTGTCGAAAATTGGTAATTTCATGACCAATCTTGCAGCGTTGAGTTTTTTTATTCCTACGGGTCACGCTATTTTGCATATTGGTTTAATGATGGCGGCAGCCAACGTATTAGGTTCTATTGTTGGAGTGCGGACTGCACTCAAATACGGTAGCGGTTTTGTGCGTATTATCTTTTTAGTTTTGGTCAGTATCTTAATTTGCCGTTTGGGTTATCAGATGTTTGTGACTGGCTAAAATAGTATGAAAAGTATGAACTGATTTTAAAACAGCAGTTCATACTTTTATGTATCATTTGAAATTAGAAATATAAAAATCATTACAGAAATTTACTAGAAAGAAAACTGTGTAAAAAATAGTCTCATTTTAAGCTACGGAAACCATATAAATTTCAACGTATGATAAGCATTGAAATAAAAAAAGATTTTTTAGCTAAAAATGAGGAAGAGAATGAATATTTTCGAAGCATTAAGAGAAAGCCATGAAAATCAACGCAACCTTTCTGAAAAATTAGTCCAAACACATGGTTTAACCGAAGAACGAAAAGAATTATTTGATGCATTAAAAAATGAACTTTATGCCCATTCGGTTGCCGAAGACCGTTACTTATATATTCCTTTAATGTTTGATGATGTCGGTTTAGATATTACCCGACATGCTTTATCTGAACATCATGAAATGGATGAGTTGGTTGAGCAACTTGAAAAAACCGATATGAGTAGTCCTAGCTGGTTGGCAACTGCGAAACAGTTGAGTGAAAAAGTTCATCATCATTTAAAAGAAGAAGAACATAAATTTTTTCAGCAAGCTGGAAAAATTCTTAAAGATAGTGAAAAAGAAAAACTTGGTAATCAATATTTAAAGGAATATAAGAAGTATAAAAAATAGTAGTAGGATTATATCTATGATGCTGTTTTAGTACTTCTTAGAGTAACCCCAATTGAAGCGAGCATTACGCAAGCTAAAGCCACCCATTGCAGCATACTGATTTCTTCACGAAGTAATAAGAAGCCCGTTAATGCTGCTAATGCGGGTGCCAAACTTGTTAGGGTACCGTAAGTTAATTTATTAAGTTGTTTGAGAGCCATTAAGTCTAGTGCATATGGAATAGCAGTCGCTAAAACCGCAATAAGTAAGGCTTTACCCCAATACTGTGTTTCAAGTAATGCTGGGCCATTATACCAAATACCAATTGGTAATAAGGCGAGCGCAGATATAGCGATCGCAATTGTTAAGGCATGCATTCCTATATTTTGGGTCACGACCTTTTGACCAAAATAAATATAGAAGGCCCAACATAGACCTGCACCCAGTGCACAAGCAGCCCCAACATAGGAAAAGTGATGCTGTGTTGAGTCTTGCCATGGCACCATGAGCGCAATGCCTAACATAGCAAATGCTACCCAAATGTAGTCACTCTTTCGCTTAATCGAAAGTAGAGCAAGACCTAATGGTCCAATAAATTCTAAGCCTACCGCGATCCCCTGAGGTAGTTTTCCTAAAGAAGTATAAAATAAAATATTCATTAGCCCTAAAGATGCGCAATACATTAATAAATCACGCCATTTTAAATAGGGTAAACGAGACCAGATTTTCCACGAACGGAACATGATTGCAACAATAATAGTCGCAAAACTTAATCTTAAAATAGTAACCGTCAGAGGATCTAAAGCTGCAATAAGTTGCTTGGCAAATGAAGCGCTGATTTGATATGAAACCATCGACAAAATCATATATAGCACAGCAATAAATGGAAGATTTTGCATGGAAATACCTTAGTGCTTCATTTGATACTTAAAATTAATAGCGATCAATTATAGCCAACATTGCATTTTAGCTGGCAGTTCTTAATCAACTAAACTGCGATTTTTTCGCGTTCCTGACGGGCTTTTTGGGTGGTTATGGTGCAGCCAACAGAAGCGATAATAATGGTTGCGAGAGCTAGCCATTGATTCCATAACAAATACTCACCTAAGAAGATGAAACCAGACAATGCTGCGACTGCGGGTTCTAAGCTCATCAGTGTTCCGAAACTTAAGGGTGTCAAATTGCGTAATGCAAGCATTTCTAAGGAAAAGGGAAGTGCACTGGCTAAGATTGCTAAACCAATAAAATAAAATAGATAAGGCAGTTCTATCACTTGACCAATCGAGCTTGAAAAAAAGGTAATGGGTAATAAGATGCATGCACCCACTGTCATTCCTAAACACACAGTGTGATTACCTGAAATACCGGAAGGTTTTTGTCCTGCAATAATATAGAGCGCCCAACATGCGCCTGCACTCATTGCAAATAAAACGCCGATCCAATCCAAGCTATGAGCTTGATTAAAAGGAAATAATAAAATGAGCCCAAGAATTGCGAAAGTGACCCATACAAAATCATATTTTTGGCGCGCGTGATATAAAGCCACGCTTAATGGGCCAATAAATTCAAATGCAACTGCAATACCGATCGGCAAACGTTCAAGAGATAAATAGAAAAGAGCATTCATGCCTGCAAGAGCAAAGCCATAAGCCAAAATCGCTTTCCATCGAACCTGACTAAAATTAATTCGCCAGATTTTAAAAATAAAAGCCAGAATACACGCTCCAATACATAAACGCATTGCAGACACTGTTAAAACGGGAAAGCTCTGAAATAAAACTTTAGCTAACGATGCGCTACTTTGGACGCTCAACATAGCAAGAATAAGGAAGCCCAAAGCATGGAGCTGGGATTTCTGGCTTGGACTGGACATTTTATTATTTGATCAATTGGTATACTTTTCACATGATAATGTAAATACCCATAAAAAAGCCACAGACAATGCTGTGGCTTTTAAATTTACAGTTCGAATTAGAACAATACGCGTACGCGAATGGTGCCTTCAACTTCGTGTAATGTATCTAAAGCTTCTTGAGATGCAGAAGCGTCAACATCCATAATGAGGTAACCAATGTCACCTTTAGTCATAAGAGACTGACCAGAAATGTTGATGCCTTGTTCAGCAAACAAGTTGTTGATTTTAGACAATACGCCCGGTACGTTTTTATGGATGTGTAGTAAACGGTGTTGACCCGCCGTTAATGGCAATGCGATTTCTGGGAAGTTTACCGCAGAAAGTGTCATACCCTTGTCAGAGTAAGCAACGAATTTCTCTGCTACTTCTAAACCGATGTTTGCTTGAGCTTCCATCGTTGAACCACCAACATGAGGAGTCAAGATCACGTTGTCTAAACCACGAAGTGGAGACTGGAATTCTTCGCCATTTGCTTTTGGTTCTTTAGGGAATACGTCAACCGCTGCACCAGCAAGGTGACCAGATTTGATTGCATCAGCTAAATCTTCGATGACTACACATGTACCACGTGCAGCATTTAAGAAGATTGCGCCTTCTTTCATTTTTGCAAATTGTTCTTTAGTAAAGAAGTTACGTGTAGACGGAACATCTGGTACATGCAAAGTCACAACGTCAGCAGTTGCTAAAAGTTCATCTAAAGAACCAACTTGGCGAGCATTACCCATTGGTAACTTAGTGACTGCATCATAATAAATAACATGCATACCCATGCTTTCAGCAAGAACTGAAAGTTGAGAACCGATGGAACCATAACCCACAATACCTAAAGTTTTGCCACGAGTTTCAAAAGAACCCACAGCAGATTTGTCCCAACCACCACGATGACAAGCCGCTGACTTTTCAGGAACACGGCGAAGAAGAAGAATTGTTTCAGCAAGTACAAGCTCTGCTACCGAACGCGTATTTGAATACGGTGCGTTGAATACAGGAATACCACGTGCCATTGCTGCTTTAAGATCAACTTGGTTTGTTCCGATACAGAAACAACCTACTGCGATCAATTTATTTGCAGCTTCGAAAACTTCTTCAGTCAATTGGGTACGCGAACGAATACCAATAAAGTGAGCATCTTTAATTGCTTCTTTAAGCGCTTCGCCTTCAAGAGCAGTTTTACGATAGTCAATATTGGTGTAACCCGCAGCGTTTAAAGTATCGACTGCGTTTTGGTGAACGCCTTCTAACAAAAGGAAACGGATTTTATCTTTAGGTAGTGAAAGATGTTGGCTCATTACGGCTCCGCTACAAAGGCCAAATTTGGTGGCGGTATAATAACATACTGGGCAGCGCTATAGATATTTCGTTTATACCATCGCCTTATGGCAATTTTATCTATGTCTAATCACTTCTGTTTATGGCTTGCCGAGCGCGATGAAATATGCTTGGTATTCTTGAGGGCTTAGGTTTTCCTTTAGAGCCTTATAAAAACACATTTATGGGTTTTAAACATGTTTTGTAGTGACAGTATCTCTATTATGAACTTTATCGCTTGTGCGGTTACATGTAGAATATAGAAGTTCCTTGAACATTATGGCTTTGCTCAGGTGAAAACCTTGAGAATATGAGGTCATAGTCCCACCACAGTTTACTTCTTGCTAGGTCTGCAAACGATGAATGCTCCAGTCGCTTTAACACCTGAGTTACTCACCCAATTAACAGCAATCGTCGGTGAAAACCGTATTAAAACCGATGCTGATAGTCTCGAAAACTGGGGTAAAGATCATACCAAGCATTTTAATCCGAACCCATCGGTCATCGTTTTTCCATCAACGACTGAACAAGTTCAGGCAGTTGTAAAACTTGCGAACCAGTTTAATGTCGCGATTACGCCATCTGGTGGCCGTACTGGTCTCTCTGCTGGCGCAGTAGCAACCAATGGTGAAATTGTCATTAGTATGGACAAAATGAACCAGATTCTTGAGTTCTTCCCGGCAGACCGTATGGTGCGTGTTCAAGCTGGTGTTGTGACTGAGCAATTGCAGAATTATGCAGAAGAACAAGGTATGTATTATCCGGTTGACTTTGCATCAGCAGGTTCTAGTCAGATTGGCGGTAATATTGCTACCAATGCTGGCGGTATTAAAGTCATTAAATATGGCATGACACGTAACTGGGTGCTTGGTTTAACTGTAGTTACTGGTAAAGGCGATATTTTACGTTTAAACAAAGGCATGGTTAAAAATGCAACTGGTTATGCATTACAGCATTTGTTTATCGGTGGTGAAGGCACATTAGGTTTAGTCACCGAAGCAGAAATTAAACTTGAGCGTCAACCACAAAACTTACAAGTTTTAGTTTTAGGTGTTCCTGATTTTGATGCAGTAATGCCTGTATTACATGCGTTCCAAAAAGATATCGACTTAACAGCATTTGAGTTCTTTGGTGAACTTGCAATGCAAAAAGTTTTAAACAATGGTCATGTACAACGTCCATTTGAAACCGAATGTCCGTTCTATGTATTGCTTGAGTTTGAAGCACCATACGAGCCGATTATCGACAAAGCAATGGAAATTTTCGAGCACTGTATGGAGCAGGGCTGGGTACTTGATGGCGTGATGAGCCAAAGCCTTGACCAAGTAGAGAGTTTATGGCGTTTACGCGAAGATATTTCTGAATCAATTGCACCGTTTATTCCATACAAAAATGATATTTCTGTATTAATTACTCACGTACCTGCATTTATTCGTGAAATTGATGCGATTGTTCAAGAGAACTATCCTGACTTTGAAATTTGCTGGTTCGGTCATATTGGTGACGGTAACTTACACTTAAATATTTTAAAACCTGAAAACTTAACCAAAGATGAGTTCTTTGCGAAGTGTCAGGTTGTGAATAAATATGTATTTGATACCGTGAAAAAATACGATGGTTCAATCTCTGCCGAGCATGGCGTAGGTATGACGAAAAAGCCATATTTGGAATATTCGCGTTCTCCTGAAGAAATTGAATATATGAAAGCTTTGAAAAAAGTATTTGATCCGAATGGTTTGATGAACCCAGGTAAATTATTTGATCTTTAAATTAGATCTATTTTGTAGGACTACATAGTTTCTACAGAGTAACCGACAAAGCCATAGCATCATAAAGCTATGGCTTTTGTTTTTGGTGATAAGAATGCAACGTTTATTTTTAATTTCAGCACTTTGTGTTGGACTTTTCACTGGGTGTGCGACGACCAGTAAATTGATTCCTTTTGTGGGTTCGGAAACTCCGATGCAACAAGTACTTAAAGCCCAACCTGAGATTGTAAAAGAGCATAACAATACCTCAATTCAGCAAGTATTTAACCGAGTAGAGTCTCCAACAGTTTCCCGTATTATCGTTATACAAACTGGTTTAATGGATGATTCTGTTTCAGCAATTCGAACAGAATATTCATTTAAATTGGTCGATGAAAAGTGGCAATTGCAAAATAAGCAAACAAGCTACCAATGTGCGCGAGGGAAGGGTTCTAAAGGTTTCCAAACCCAACTTTGTTCTTAAAAATAAAAAAGACGATAAATATATCGTCTTTTTTTATGGGTTAAATTATACGCCGCTTTCTAAAATTCTAATTTTGACATCAACGACATCGTCTTTAACGGCTGCATGATGCGCTTGCATATGAGGTGTAGCTAAATGAGCTTCAAGATGAGCCACACTTTCCCATTTTTCTAGCATAACAATCGTGTCAGGCTCTTGAGTCTGGAAACTTGCATTTGATTTGTGATCAATTAAAGGTTCATAACCATGGCAACCATCTTCTGCTAAAACAGTTGGAATGATTTTTTGAAAAGCATCCAATACGTTTTGGCGATGCTGTCCACCTGATTGAGTACGAATTTCTGCAATAATGGTAAGCATGGTTTTCTCCTGATTAAGCTGCTGCAAATACAGTGTTTAAGTGTGCTTTATATTCTTCAACGTAACGATCAACTTCAGGCATTTTAATTACGTCGTTTACAATGAAAGTTGGAAGCGTGCTCATACCTAAAAATTGATTGGCTTTATGAAACGGTAAATAAACACCATCTACGCCCACACCGTGGAAGAACTGATCAGCATCATCAAATGCTTCCATAGGTGCATTCCAAGTGAGTGATAGCATATATTTCTTGTCATGAATTAAGCCACCTGAACCATATTTTTTTGAAGCATCAGAGCGGCTACGACCGTCATTTGCATATAGTGAGCCGTGACCTGTCGTAAATACATCATCAATATATTTTTTTACTGTCCACGGTGCACCCATCCACCAACCAGGCATCTGGTAAATCACAACATCGGCCCATAAGAATTTTTCTACTTCGGCTTCTGCATTGTAGTCGCTATCTGTACGGGTCACTTGAACATCATGGCCTAGTTCAGTGAGATGGTCAGTTGCCAATGCCGTGAGTGTGTCATTTAATTCACCATTTGAATGGGCAAAATGTTTGCCACCATTAATCACTAAAATATTGCTCATGAAAGTTACTCTAGTTAAATTCCTAAATTGATGCATACTTTAGTGAACTTACTCTTAGAGAAAAATGCAGTAATCGGAAAAAGATTATTGATTAAAAATCATGAATTATGCATTAAAAAATTATTAAATTTTTCACTCTAAACATAAACACTTTACAAAGTTGAATGGAAAAATTTATCTATAGCCTTTAGCATCAACGTGAAGTTGTGGTGGAGTTGAGTATGAAAAAAATTGGTTTACTCATGGTGTGTAATTTGTTGATTCTGAGCGCATGTACACCGAATACAAACCCGCCTACACCCCAAGCCAATAGTCCGATACAAGCAGTTTTGATTGATCAACCAAACCTTTTAAATAATGCGAGTAATTTAAGTATTTCACAACAAATGAATGCTTTGGATGATGCTTCTAATGCACAAGTAACTATTTTACAAACTGTGCCTAGCGAAGATGCTATATCAAAAACACGTACCGAATATTTATTAAAGCGTGATCAGACCATTTGGAAAATCGTAAATAAAAAACAAAGTTATCAATGTAAACAAGGGCAGGAAACAACAGATTTCCAAGTCAATCCTTGTCCTTAAGGCTGAATCTTTAGGATATATGTGGATAACTTCAAGGTTATTCACAATATAAAAATGAGTTGATGCTAAGCAAAATATAGAATTTTAAATGGATGAAACTGTCCGATTGCTGATCAATATAAAAAGTGATATTGTGTCATCCGGAAATTAAGCCAAATGGTAAAAATTACCGAATCTCACGTCATACATTTTTTCTTGTCTTAGACACCTTGTGAATACGGTGTTTCACATTCTAAACATGCACTCTCACGGCATATAAAAATTTAATTAAAGATTGACTGACCATACTGTCATCGTGATGACTACATTATTTATTTCAATATGTAGTTGCTGAGACATTTTGGCCGCTATTTTGAAGTGTACAACTCATGAATAATATTCAAACGACAGCGTTGAACCGTACAACGTTGATGTTTCCTTTAGCTTTAGTGCTATTTGAATTTGCGGTTTATATTGGTAATGACCTGATTCAGCCAGCCATGTTGGCAATTACTGAAGATTTTGGTGTGAGTGCAACTTGGGCACCATCTTCAATGTCATTTTATTTATTAGGTGGTGCATCTGTTGCATGGTTACTTGGGCCTTTATCAGATCGATTAGGTCGTAAGAAAGTACTTTTGGCCGGTGTTTTATTTTTTGCCTTATGTTGTTTTTTAATTTTATTAACAAGACAAATTGAACACTTTCTGACATTACGTTTTTTACAAGGTATTGGTCTAAGTGTAATTTCAGCAGTGGGCTATGCAGCGATTCAAGAAAATTTTGCCGAGCGTGATGCTATTAAAGTCATGGCGCTTATGGCAAATATCTCATTGCTTGCACCCTTGCTCGGACCTGTACTTGGCGCATTTTTAATTGATTATGTGTCTTGGCACTGGGGCTTTGTGGCAATTGCTTTACTTGCACTGCTAAGTTGGTTTGGCTTAAAGAAACAAATGCCTAGTCAGAAGGTGAGTGTAACTAAACAACCTTTTAGCTATCTTTTTGATGACTTTAAAAAAGTGTTTAGCAATCGGCAATTCCTTGGTTTAACACTCGCGCTACCGCTTGTAGGTATGCCGCTTATGCTTTGGATTGCGTTATCACCCATTATTTTGGTTGATGAACTCAAGCTAACCAGTGTGCAATATGGTTTAGCTCAATTTCCGGTATTTCTAGGCTTAATTGTTGGTAACATCGTTTTAATTAAAATTATTGACCGTTTGGCTTTAGGTAAAACAGTCCTAATTGGTTTACCGATTATGCTCACTGGTACACTGATTTTAATATTAGGCGTTGTCTGGCAAACCTATTTAATTCCTTGTTTGCTTACGGGTATGACACTCATTTGCTTTGGTGAAGGAATTAGCTTTTCAGTGTTGTACCGTTTTGCACTGATGTCATCTGAGGTATCAAAAGGAACTGTGGCTGCCGCTGTTTCAATGCTATTGATGACGAGCTTTTTTGCAATGATTGAGTTAGTGCGTTATCTCTATACTCAATTTCATTTATGGGCTTTTGTCTTATCTGCTTTTGCATTTATTGCGCTGTGGTTTATTCAGCCACGTTTAGCTTTAAAACGGGAAATGCAGGAAAGAGTTGCCCAAGACTTACATTAAAAAAATACCGGAATATATATTCCGGTATTTTTTATTTTATTTAATCTCTTGTTCTAAAAGTTTGCCTTTAAGGGTTAATAATTCAGGCAAGGTTTCTAATAGTAAACTCATTTGTTTTAAAACAAGAGTGTAGCTTTCTGAAAAGTGCTCATGAGTTGTTAGACTTTGAATTTGCTTCAAAGTTTGCTCAAGAAAATTAAAATCAACAGAAGTTTGTTCAAATAAACTTTGGTTAAGGATTTGCTGACAATCCAGTAAGAGCTGTAATACCTGTTGATCCTCAATTTTTTGTCTTTGGCTACCTAATGCTGCGACATAACTCAACTGGCTATGACTATAAACCAGATAGCGAAAGGCGTAATGAATCAGCTCTGGTTTGGGATTGGGCTCAGCACTTAAGCTCGAAATCATATTCGACAGCTCAATTTGTGCGTTATGTGCAGCACGGCGAATTCTGCGATATTCAATGTCCTGATTTTTACCATGCTGGTACTGCTCAACAATTACATTGAAATAATCCAATGTGGCTTGGCTACTTTTTTTAATATTGTTTGGAATATTACGGAAGTTCCAGTCTGGCCATATAAAATTAACAGCAAGCCAAGCAATAAAGCAGCCTAATAATGTGTCGATTAGACGAGGTAAAATAATACTGAAACCTGCGCCTTTTAAGTTGAAAATGAGCAATACCATTAAGGTTGCCATCAGTGTTGCCAAGGCGTATTTCTTCTGGCGTAAGTAGAAAAAGCTAACTCCACAAATAATGGTAAGAATGAGCTGACCTTCAATACTTGGTACAAAATACAAAATAGGGATACCCAACAAAACGCCAAGTAAGGTTCCAATTGTTCTGAGTTTTAAACGGCTTTTCGTTGCAAAGTAAGTAATCTGGCAAACAAATAAACTGGTGAGCAAAATCCAGTAACCGTGCTGGGCAAAAGGTAGCAGTGAAATGCCGTAACCTGCTGCAAACACAACGGCAATTCGTATTGCATGTCTAAACAGAGCCGATTGTGGAGTGAGTTGCTGGCGAATTTTTAAAACAAGGTCAGAAAAATCTTGAATATCATCATCAAGTAAATTGAGATGATCTTGCTTGTTTTGACTGAGCGTTTCATTAAACGGCTGAGCATATTGAAGTTGTTCAAACTGTTCATGCATGCCTTTTAAATTATTAAAAATCAGCTTTAAGTTTTTAACTTCAAAATTTTGTGGGTGCTGTTGTATCCAGTCTTTTAATGAACTTTCCAAATGGTTTAAAACAATTTGCCCTTCTTGAGAAGACTGATATTGCTGGTTATGCAAAATACATTGTGCTAAATCATGGCAAGCTTGAGCTTGTAAACGTAGATTTTTTTGAAAACGGAAAATAAGATCGCTACGGCTAAAATTTTGATGAATATGTTCATAGTGTAGATAGTTAGAGGTGGCCTGCTCATGTATATCGCGAGCAAAAAAGTACAGGTTTAACCAGTAAATACTTTTATTACTCACTCGTGATGCTTTAAGGCGAGTAAGCAGGGAGCTACGTATTTGGTTAAGACTTTGCGCGACTTGCGTATTTTGTAGTGATAATTCAAATAAAAGCTGTTCAACATTTTCTTTATTGTCTGGATCGAACAAGCGGGCTTTAGCTTGAAGTAAGGCAGAGATTTCTTCAAAAATTTGCGAAAGCTTATCTTGTAAAGGAAGTGTTGGTTTTAAGAGAAAAAATAAAATAGATGTTAGGCCGTACCACAGTGCGCCATAGACAAAATAAGTAGGCTGTTGGTACCAGTGAGCATATTCTCCTAAACCAAACATGCTGTAAATCGAGAGTAAAATCGTACCAAAAGAAATGGTGGCGTAACGCTGGCCTAAGGCTCCCAATAAGATGAAACCAGCACTTGAAATTGAAAGATATAAAATAAATAAAAGTTTATAAGGTGCTAAAAAACCAAGAATAGTGCTGACAGTAAAAAAGAGTAAGCACACATACAGCAGGTTACGTAAACGAAGACTTAAGCGATCATCAAAATCGGTGAGTGCAGCAGCAATTGCACCTAAAGTCACAGGAACAATAAGCTCATTATCGCCTAACCAGCGTAAGCCTAAGGTTGTGCCTGTAAGTACAATTAAAATTTGCAGACAGTAAATTAAAATTGAATTCGCTTTAAAACGATTAAATATTTGAGTCAAATAATTCACGGTTTTTTTCTAAATGATAGGGGGCGTGACTAGGGATATTTAAATTTTTTATTACTTGAAAAATATTATGCGCTTTATCTAAAAAAGTCAGTTAATTTTTTAAGATTTTATAATAATTAAGTGAACTAAACTGCTTAATAAAATAGCAAAATTGTGGATATCTTTTTAGATACCCACAATATGAAAATAATAAGTTATTGGATTACACCACAGGCAATTCGTGCTCCGCCACCACCTAAAGGTAGAGGAGAATCTGAATAGTTATCTCCGCCAGCATGGATCATGATGGCGCGGCCTTGAATGTCAGCAAGTTTTAAACGTGGTGCAATAACAGCGGTGGTAGCTACACCATTATTATCAACAACCAATGCTGGTAAGTCGCCCAAGTGTCCTGTAGTTGGCGTACCATGATGTGGCGCTTGATTTGGGTTATAGTGGCTACCCGCAGCTAAAGCGGCACCTGGTTTTCCATCTTTAACAGCAGGGTCGCACGATGCATTTTCATGAATATGGAAACCGCGAGTACCGCTTGGTAAATCTGCTAAAGCAGGGGTAATAATCAGGCCTTTATCACTCTCTTGAAAGCTAATTGTCCCGATTTTTTTACCAATCCCATTGGCTGTTACTTCATTCACATCGACTACTTTTTTGGTGTGCATTGTGGTTAATGCATGAGTCGTATCTGAAACAGTTTTGCTGACTGTGCTACAACCGACTGTTAATAAGGCTGTCAGTGCACATACTGCACTCATTTTATTTAATAATGGCATTATTGGATGTCCTTATAGATATAAAGCTGATTTTTTTATTCAAGCAAAGGCTCGTTAAGCCTACAAGTTAATTTAAATAGTCACTTTGTATCCTGAAACATTTTTAAATCATTGGCCTAATTTTGAGATGGTGGTAAATCATCATCCGAATCATAAATCATAGTGGTTTTTGGCATTGGTTCAGGATCAATGGTTTCATGGAGCCATTCGCGCCAAATCGCTAATAGAACGGCTAAAATAACTGGCCCAATAAATAAACCAACTAAACCAAAACTCGCAATACCACCTAATACACCAAACATAATGAGTAAAAACGGAATTTGGGTTGCACCAGAGATCACAAGAGGGCGAATCACATTGTCCGAACTACTTACAATAAGAACACCCCATAAAAC
Source organism: Acinetobacter seifertii (assembly GCF_016064815.1). Lineage (NCBI taxonomy): Bacteria > Pseudomonadati > Pseudomonadota > Gammaproteobacteria > Moraxellales > Moraxellaceae > Acinetobacter > Acinetobacter seifertii. The sequence continues at coordinate 402,803 of NZ_CP065820.1, forward strand.
TACGCCAATCGCTTCCATAGTTTGCCCTTGAGAGAACAACCATAGGCCAACGCCTAAATAGGAAACAGGAGTGCCAAAAGGAATGAGTGCTAATAAGAATGTTGCAATCGTGAGTACCATTGGATTTGGTACACCCGCTACGAAATAACTTAATCCAGCAAGTACAGCTTGAGCAATCGCAGTTAAACCCACACCGTAGACAACAGCACGAGTTGTTTCTGAAATTGTATCTAGATAATGATGAATACGTGGTCCGATCACCATTTCTAAGGCTTTACTTACTTGAGTTAAAATGGTGTGACCATCACGATAAAAGAAGAAAAGCGTTAAAATTGCGAAACCAAGTTTGACGATATTTTTACTAATTTCATTGAGTAATACGCGACCATAACTTAAATGGCTTTGAACCCAAGCTGCAATACTTTGAATTGTACTATTGGGGTCGGTATTTATATCGTTTAGTGTTCGGCTTATTTCTTTACCGACAAAAGGTAAGTTTTTAATGAAGTCAGGTACGCTTAAATGGCCCGAAAAAACTTGGCGTTGCAAGTCGAAATAAAGATTACGGCCTTCGTGCTGCAAAATAAAAATAGCGCATGTGAGTGGAACGCCAACAATTAAAATGACTAAGCTAATCATCAATGTGGCATTCAAATTATGGCGGTTTTCACCAAAAAAACGCTGGATTCTTAAATAAATAGGCCAAGTCATGTAGGCAATAATCGCAGCCCAAACTACAGGTACAATAAAGTACTTCAGGATGTTAAATCCTAAAAACATCAGGATAAAAAACAACCCAAACAATAAAACGCGCTGTAAAGTAGGAGCGTATTGATGCACGAACAAAAATTCTCTAATTTTTTAAATAGGATGAGGCCATATTAACTGAAAAATGACCTGAGGCAAATTTTAGGCAGAAATGCTAATGTACACATTCCTGCTCAACAAAAATAAAAAGTTCTTTTTAGAACCACTCAGATTTATCTTCAATCAGTTTATTTAAAAGTGGCTGCCACTGGCTTTGAATTGTAATAAAGTTTTTTTGTGGTTTATCAAACACACTCAAACCTTGCATTGCCAAGCTGCCATAAGCACTACGCTCTGCGATCCAAGCGACTGGTTCATGTTCGATTTTTTCAAAAAATTGCTGAATGTCTTTTGAACTGGCGCTATTCGGTTTAACTCGATTTGCAAGCAGTAAAATTTGTACCTTACCTTTGCGTATACGCTTAATATCTTGCAAATGCTTGAGAAAACGACGTGTACTATCGATATCAAAAAACGAAGGCTGAAGTGGTGTAATAATGGCATGAGCTTCGCTAACCAATTGTTCAGCGTGATCTCCTGAAAGAGCGCCTGGTGCATCAATAATTAAATAATCTAAATTTTTAGGCGCGTCGCCAATCGATTTTTCATGACGCCAATCTAGGCTTTGAATCGCAGCTACATTTTCTGGACGTTGCTTCAACCATTGTAAAGAAGATTTTTGGTTATCAGAATCTGCTAATGCTACTTTATATCCTTTTTGTGCCAAAGCTGTTGCCAACGTAATGGCTGTCATGGTTTTTCCGCATCCGCCCTTTTGATTTGCAATAAGTATCGTTTTCATAAATCCAATTATTTTCAGCAGCACATGTGTTTATGTTTTATACCTTAGCATCTTTTTATGCGAAGTAGATGACCACCTTTGACAAAAGTTTAAGCTACTCCGTAATTTTAGATATGATTGCTCATCTAACGCGATGATATGTATTTGTTAAGGAAAATTTATGTCCGTATGGCTAGCCATGCTTATAGGTGCTGGTATTGGTATTATTATTACTACATTCATTTTATCAAATACCCGTAATGGTCGAATTAAGGCCGAATACGAGCAATATATTGCGGAGTTAGAGCTTGAGCATCAACAGGCATTAGCACAAGCACAAAAGAGAAGTGTGAATACAAGCCGCGCCGTATTAAAAGGTAAAATGGCAGAACAATTCGCGCCGATTTTACCTGAGTTTCGATACTTACCAAGTGATGCCAAGTTCTTGGGTGATCCAGTTGATTACGTTATTTTTGATGGCTATACCGATTTTCGAGATGGGGACGGGACTGCCGAGGATATCCAGATTATTTTACTTGATATAAAAAGTGGGGGAGCGCGTTTAACCAAAGGGCAGCAGGCAATTGCTCAAGCAATAAAAGAAGGAAAGGTTCGTTTTGAAACGTTACGAATTGATTTTGAAGATTAACAACCTATTTAATTAGGCACAAAAATAGACGAAATTGATCTGTATTGTTACTAAATTCCGATATTTTTTTCATCGCTTAGCGCTACCATAAATTAGAGATCTACTGTATTTGATCTAGCAATATTTGAGGTATAAAGCGATGAAAAAACAACATGTAATGATAGGCTTATTGGCCTCTTTATGTATTAGCTCAGCTTTTGCTTCGACGGCCTCTACTTCTGGTGAATATAACATTGCAAATGGTCTGTTACCGATTGAAAAAGATCAGTCAATTTCTGTGTTACAACCATTTCAAGGCAACTTTAGAATTTTAGGTTCAAAAATTTATAAAAATGATGAACAAGCTAAGTTTTCACCGATTGATTATGCGGTAAGCTGGGGACTGTTTGCTCAACCAGATATTGCTCGTACTATTTCAGTTAAACAGTATGACCGCTATTTGAACTGGAAAATGAGTAAGCTTCCAGTACCTGCTGAGCAAGCGATGCAAATGGTGTCTAATATGCACATCATTCCTGCGAGCCCTGAGATTGCTCAACAAATTAAACAAGTTAAACGCGGTGACTTGGTTTATCTCAAAGGTGAATTGGTCGAAATTAAAGACAAAAATTTAGTTTGGCGATCATCTTTAACCTCAACTGATACAGGTGATGGTGCGTGTGAGTTATTCCGTGTTCAAGCAATTCACTGGGTTGAAAAACAAAATATATAAATTAAAAAGCCTTCTTAATCAGAAGGCTTTTTATTGCACGCTATAAAATTAATGCTGCTGCGAAGCTTTCCAGTATTTCAACTGGTTCTGTGCTTGTAAGTAGTCAGCCAGTTGATTGACCTGTTCATCTTTATTGGCTTGTTTATCATTGATATGTTTTTCTTGGTTTTCCCAATACTGATAAAGCAAGCCTTGAATATAACGACCTTGTTCAGTTTTTAAGTCGAGATCTTTTAACATAGTTAATGCTGAACGAACATTATCAAGTGTACGTTTCTGTTCAAACTCTGTGGTGAGTGTACCTGCTGCATGCATTTTTTCTAGCTCAGTTTCCATTTCATCGCTCATTTCAGTAAAGCGACGGTCATAGTCCTCTAATAATGCAATGTCATGCGCATCGTCAGCAGTGGCCGCGAATTTTTTAACAGGTCTTTCATTGAGCTTTTCCATCACCTGATCAGTAGATGAATTTGTCTGATGTTGTTCGGTCTTTGCTGGCTCATCTGCTTTTTTACAAGCAGTCAATAATAGGCTAGAGCTGAGCAAAGACATTAAGATGATATGAGGCGTTTTTTTAAACATAGCTTTCAACCGAACCTATTCTCTATGATTTGACGACGTACTTTTCTGAAAGTGATATGCATATGTGACATATGGAAAATCAATCTGATCTTGTGGGCCTAGCCCTGTAAAATCATAAACAATTTTTTCAAACTGAGCTTTGAGCTGTAATTGATCTTTTTCGGTCATTGCTGCAATAAAACTTGTAGAGAGTAATCTTTTACTCACCACTTGTTCGACAGTACCATGCTGTGATTGCGAAAAAGTTTCTAAGCTTTCAAAACTAAATAAATTTTGATTTTCAAAAACCTTTTTCCAGTTTTCACTATGGTAACGCGGTGTATCACCTTCAAGGGGTAGCAAAAAATCTGCTAAGGCTTTTACCCAGTTCGTACGTTCATCACGCTGGTTCCATACGAGTCCCAAATGTCCTTGCGGTTTTAATATTCGATGGATTTCAGTCAGTGTTTCCATGTTGTCAAACCAATGGAAAGATTGAGCGCAAATGACCGCATCAATTTGTTGATCGTTTAGCGGAATAGCATGGCTAAATGCCTGTAAAGTTTTAATATCAGTATAGGCTTGCTGAAGCTGTTGTAACATCTCGCCAATTGGCTCTACTGCAAGAATATCTGCATGGGTTTGTTTTAAGTAGGGTAAGAATTTGCCAGTGCCTGAGCCAAGATCAATAACAGTAGAATTTTCATGTATTTGGAGGCATTCTTGCAGCCAACTGACTATTTCTGCTGGATAATTCGGTCTAACTTGCTGATAAAGCTCCGCAGCGGAGCTGAAGCCTTTTTGAGCGGCAGGATGTAAGGATTGTGTCATATTTTGCGCTTTTTAATCTGACTGGCATCTATAAAATAAGATACTCCGCAATCATAAATTGGCAAAACACCTATTTTGTTTCATTTTTGACGATATATGTGGGAGTAAATTTTCTTTCGGTGTGAGCATGGATAAGCAAATTATTTTTGAAGACGAACACATTAGAGCCATTTTTTTACAAGGCGATTCTAATACATTAGTTCTCTCTTTTGGCGATTTGATTACCCGAGCGAGTGGCTTATCTATCAATGCTGAAAAGTCTCTAATAAAGTACCAATACAATGTTATTGGGATTATGCCAAAACAAAAATCATGGTTCCCAAAAGCCAGTATGGTTGAAATGGCTAAAGCCATTTTGCCTATTATTCAGCGTTTTAAAAATATTGTAGGTTATGGCGGCTCAATGGGTGGCTATGCAGCAATCAAATATTCGAATCTTTTAAACATGAATCGAATCGTTGCTTTTGTACCTCAATATTCAATTGACCCTGAACAAGTTGAAGACCGACGTTATGCTGAATTCTTTGATGCTGTCGCAAATAAAGACATGCAAATTCAGCAGCAAGATATAGATGCAAGTCGTGAATATATTATTGTTTATGACCCTTACTTTGCCGTCGATCGTGAACATTACTTAAAAATAAAAGAAATGTTGCCAAGTTTACATACGGTTCATTTGCCTTTTACAGGACATGAAGCTTTATCTGTATTGGCTAGTTCAAGTCTTTTACATGATTTTATTGAACATGAATTTGATGAAACATATTTCTATCAACACGTTCGTAAAATTAAAAAACAAAGTAAATTCTATTACCGTAATGTACTTGCCAATGTGTTGACTTATCATGACAGTATGTTATTGAAAATTTTACGTCAAAATGATTTTCAATTAGATGAGCGTTATTTAGATAACCCGCTCAAGCAAGCGATTACACGTAGTCTTGTAAAAACAAAGCAGGCGACTGAGCAAGATTTCCAAAAACTTGGAATTAAAATTCAGTACAGCCAGCAAGTTGTAAGCTCTAACAAAGGCTTGCAGACTCACTCTGGTACAGTCTTAGTATTCAATTTAATTAATTTAAAACTTGAAAGCTATGCTGTAGATGTGTTGTTCGCAAATACATCGTATCTGATTCCGATTGTGGCAGAGCAGACCGGAGTTGCACACATTGAATTAAATAATGAAATTTATTTGTTAGGTATGAATGACCGAAAAATTATTAAATTATTTAAACAAGGTGATGCATTAAGCTCGGATATGAGTCCATTTGTCATTAAACAATATTCTGATTTTTTTGCATTGAGCTATAAGCAATTCAATTTAGATTGTGATGAACAAGGTGTTTGTGACTACATTGAAGGTTCAGTTCAACCATCGCAACAATTTGTACTGACCCGTTTTTAATTTAATTTACTGATTAAATAAAGCCCAAATCATCAAATTTGGGCTTTATTTTTTGCTCAAAAAATATTTTTTTATTAATTTATTTGTATGTAAAATTAAAAATCATTATTTAAATAAATAGTGAGACTAATTTTTAAATAAAGATAGAACTAAAAATAGTCATGATAAATTAAGTGAAAAATTATTATATTTAAAAATTAATGGTTTTTGTTAACACATAAATTAAATAAATAGTATGGGGTTAATTAAAATACAATCTTTGCTTTGATATTTATTAATGTATTGTTTTTTATGTCTATTTTATTTTTAATGATAATGGTTGCTTAAAATAGCTTCACTATTCAAAGATAATTGCATATTTATTTTTTTCTCCTAAAATGATTTTTTACTAAATTGTCGTTACAGTTTTTTATATGCAATCATTAAATTATCGGAATAATGATGCATCGCAACATGGAAGTTCTGCACCTTTGAAACGAGCAATGAGTACTCGACATTTGGTGATGATCTCCCTTGGCGGTGCCATAGGTACAGGTCTTTTTTTAGGGTCTGGCGACGTAATTTCTCAAGCAGGCCCAATTGGCGCAATTATCTCTTATTTCTTGGGCGGTTTGATTGCCTACACCGTTATGCTCTGTCTTGGTGAGCTAGCGGTTCATGTGCCTGAGTCGGGCTCTTTCGGTGAATACGCACGACGCTATATTGGTCCGGGCACAGGTTATATGATCACCTGGTTATATTGGCTAACTTGGACTGCTACTTTAGGAACTGAATTCACTGCCGCAGCTTTGTTGGTTAAGGAATGGTTCCCAAGCACTTCGGTTTGGGCGTGGACTTTATTTTTTGGTGGTCTCGTCTTTTTTCTTAATATTAGTTCTACACGCCTATTTGCTGAATCTGAGTTCTGGCTTGCTCTCATTAAAGTTATAACAATTATTGTTTTTATTGCCTTAGGTTTATTGGCGATTTTTGGTTTTATTCCTTATCACGGGCATGAAACAGCGCCATTGTTTAGTAATTTGACTGCTCAAGGTTGGTTTCCGCACGGGTTATTTCCAATTTTCACAACCATGCTGATAGTAAACTTTGCTTTCTCTGGAACTGAGCTTATTGGTGTGGCTGCAGGTGAAGCAGAAGAGCCAGCGAAGACTGTTCCTAAAGCAATTAATGCAGCAATTTGGCGTTTGCTTATATTTTTTGTAGGAACAATTGTTGTTATTTGCTCTTTGCTACCATTCCATCTTGCAGGTCTTAATGCAAATGATGTGAGCAGTAGTCCATTTGTGACGGTATTTAACTATATTGGTATTCCGTATGCAGAAGATATTATCCGTTTCGTAATTATTACGGCTCTACTTTCTGCAGCTAACTCTGGTTTGTTTGCTGCTTCACGTATGATGTGGTCGCTTTCAGCAAAAAATCAATTACCTAAAATTTTCGCTAAACTCACACCATCTGGAACACCTATTGTTGCCATTATTGTGACCATGTTTGGTGCTATTCCCGGATTACTTTCAGAACAGTTTGCGCCAGAAACAATTTTCAAAAATTTACTAGGTGTTGCTGCTTTTACAATGGTGGTGGTGTGGATCGCAATTTGTGTTTCACAATTTAACTTCCGTAGACAATGGTATAAAGCCGGCAAAACAGCAAAAGATTTACGTTTCGCTGCACCACTTTTCCCTCTTACTCCAATTGTAGGCGGGTTATTCTGTATTGTTACCTGTGTGAGTATGGTATTTGATCCATCAATGCAAGCTGGTTTCGTTTGTTGTTTAATTTTTATCGTCTTATGCTATCTCAGTTATTTTATCTTTTATCGTAAGAAAGAGATTGCTCAGAACTAAACTTGGTTTGGTTGAAAGGTCCCTCAAGGGACCTTTTTTTATGTCTAAAAATTGAGCTTGGTTCTGATGTTTTATATATTTTTTTTAAAAATGTTTTTTTTATTTTAATAAAAAAATCAAATAATGATTCATAAATTAACCATTTGTCGGAATGTTATTAATAGCTAATTATTATAAGTTTTTAAATAAGTATATGTTTAACATGGTTATTTAATATTGAAGAAACTTTTATATTTCATTTTTTGTTTTAAATTAAATCAAACTAAAAAAATATTATGAAATTTTCTGCAATTTTTGAGTGTTTTTTGAAATTTTTTGTTAATTAAGTTATTGTTATTAAATGGTAATTTTTTGATCATTTTTAATTTTAATATTTTTTTAATTTCCATAAAATAAAATGATCATGGTCAAAGGTGTTTTTTAGATTGGTTACTTTTTTATTATAAAAAAGACGAGAAATTGATTATTTTTTCTCTGCTTGTTTATTTTAAAATGTTCTAAATTACCTTGCTGTGTGCTATATTTACTTAAAGATTTTATGTCTATATGAAAGCATCAATTATCTGCTTGAGTACCGATATAAAGCTTGCAGTATTAATGAACAATTTTTATTTAAAAAGACTAATGGAGGGATCTATCGATTAGTCAAAAATAATTTTATGGACTTATGGTTTTTCGGTTTATGAACCCGAGTTCTTTTTAACTCCCAAACGGTTGTATCACCTCTTTTGTACTTATTTCCAATCGGCTTGTTTGAGTTGGTTGCGGTGGACTTTTGCTTTTATAAAGACGTTTTTATAAACAGCAGATGAGGCAAAAGAAAGATTGTAAAAGATATCGATATATAAAAGTAAATCGTACTTTTGATATCACAAGATGGAATTTAAAGGGTCTAAAGCTTTAAAAGGGCTGAAGATTTTATAAATAAATCAAAACATTGTTATTGCAAGGTTTTGGTTGCTGAATAATAAAGACTGCGGATTTATCACATCTGAGTCTGTATAGGTAGATAGGAAAAAAGATGTCAGATCTTTCATACGTAAACGAACATAGCGATGCATGGCAAACTTACTTGGCACAAATTGACCGTGTTGCTCCGTACTTAGACCACTTAGCTGAGTTTATCGATACATTAAAACGTCCAAAGCGTGCGCTTATTGTTGACGTGCCAATCGTAATGGATGACGGTTCTATTCAGCACTTTGAAGGCTACCGTGTACAACACAACTTGTCTCGTGGTCCTGGTAAAGGTGGTGTACGTTACCATCCAAACGTTGATTTAAATGAAGTGATGGCGTTATCTGCATGGATGACAATTAAAACTGCTGTTTTGAACTTGCCATTTGGCGGTGCAAAAGGTGGTATCCGTGTTGACCCACGTAAACTTTCAAATCGCGAATTAGAACGTTTAACTCGCCGTTATACGACTGAAATCGGTCACATTATCGGGCCTCAAAAAGATATCCCGGCTCCAGACGTTGGTACAAATGCCAATATTATGGGTTGGATGATGGATACTTACTCTACAAGCCAAGGTTATACAGTAACTGGTGTTGTAACTGGTAAGCCAGTTCACTTAGGTGGTTCTTTAGGTCGTGTTAAAGCGACTGGTCGCGGTGTATTCGTTACAGGTCGCGAAGTAGCTGCAAAAATCAATTTACCAATTGAAGGCGCGAAAATCGCTGTTCAAGGTTTTGGTAACGTAGGTAGTGAAGCTGCTTTCTTGTTTGTTGAATCAAAAGCAAAAATCACTCACGTTCAAGATCACACAGGCACAATTTTCAATGCTGACGGTATTGATCTTGTTGCATTACGTGAACACGTAAATGCAAACCAAGGTGGTATTGGTGGTTTCGCTGGCGCGCAAGCAATTGCTGATGAAGATTTCTGGACTGCAGATGTAGACATCATTATTCCTGCTGCTTTAGAAGGTCAAATCACAGTTGAACGTGCTGAAAAACTTAAAGCTAAGTTGATTTTAGAAGGCGCGAACGGCCCGACTTATCCTAAAGCTGAAGATATTTTAGTTGAGCGTGGCATTGTTGTGGTTCCTGACGTGGTATGTAACGCCGGCGGTGTAACTGTAAGTTACTTCGAATGGGTTCAAGACATGGCGAGCTACTTCTGGACCGAAGAAGAAATCAACGAGCGTTTAGACAAGTTGATGGTTCAAGCTATGCATGACGTTTGGAATACAGCAAACAGCAATGCTTGTACTTTACGTACAGCAGCTTACATCTTGGCATGTGAGCGTATCTTAAAAGCTCGTAAAGAACGCGGTATTTTCCCAGGCTAATCTGAGGAAATTACCTTTTAGAAAAAGTGGGCTGAGTAAATATAAAGGATGTTATAGAGTTATTTTCTCAGTCCCTTTTTCTAAATAAATTAAATAAAAGACAGTAAGACAGATTAAATAAATTAAATAGATACTGAGGTAAGCATGGAACAGCCAATTTCTGTAACTCGAAGCAACTTTAATGACTGGATGGTTCCAGTTTTTGCACCGGCAAATTTCATTCCGGTACGTGGTGAAGGTTCACGTATTTGGGATCAAGAAAATAAAGAATATATCGATTTTGCAGGCGGGATTGCAGTAAACGCATTAGGTCATGCGCATCCAGTGGCAGTAAATGCATTAACAGAACAAGCAACAAAACTTTGGCATGTCGGCAATGGTTATACCAATGAACCAGTTCTACGCCTTGCTAAACAACTCACCGAAAATACATTTGCAGATAAAGTATTCTTCTGTAACTCAGGTGCAGAAGCGAATGAAGCAGCTTTAAAGCTTGCTCGTAAAGTTGGACTCGATAGCGGTGTGGCAGGTAAAAGTGGCATTGTGGCATTTAATAATGCGTTCCATGGCCGTACTTTATTTACCGTTTCAGCAGGTGGTCAACCTAAATATTCACAAGATTTTGCACCACTTCCAAATGGTATCAACCATGTTGCCTTTAATGATTTAGAAGCTGCAAAAGCGGTGATTAATGAGCAAACATGTGCAGTCATTGTTGAGCCGATCCAAGGTGAAGGTGGCGTTATTCCTGCTGACATCGAATTTTTAAAAGGTTTACGTGCACTGTGTGATGAGTTTGGTGCCTTACTTATTTTTGATGAAGTACAAACTGGTGTAGGCCGTACAGGTTCACTTTATGCTTACATGAACTCAGGTGTTACTCCGGATATTCTTACCACTGCAAAAGCACTAGGTGGTGGTTTCCCAGTCGGTGCAATGTTAACAACTGATAAATTTGCTCCGCATTTTTCAGTGGGTACACATGGTACAACTTATGGTGGTAACCCATTAGCAAGTGCTGTTGCTGGCGCAGTATTTGAGTTTATTAATACGCCAGAAGTACTTGAAGGTGTAAAACACCGTCATCAATATTTCCTTGATGCATTAAATACTTTAAATGCTGAATATCAAGTTTTTGATGAAATTCGTGGTCAAGGATTATTGATTGGTTGCGTATTAAAAGCTGAATATGCTGGTAAAGCAAAAGACATTACGACTTGGGCAGGCGAAGAAGGATTACTCGCTTTAATTGCTGGACCAAACGTGGTTCGTTTTACTCCATCTCTCATTATTCCTGAACAGGATATTGATGAAGGGATTGCTCGTTTAAAAAGAGCTTTGGCAAAGTTGGCTAAATAAAAAAAAGGAAAGCTAGCCATGATGATTGTCCGTCATGCCGAGTTTCGAGACCTTGAAGATATTTATAAATTAGCAGGTAAGTCAGGTGTTGGCCTGACTTCCTTGCCACAAAATATGGATACGCTTTCGGCTCGAATTTCACGTACTCGCAATACTTTAAATGGTAATGTTCATAAGAGCGAACAAGGTTATTTGTTTGTTCTTGAAGATACAGAAGCTCAACGTGTTATTGGGGTGAGTGCAATTGAGGTTGCTGTAGGTTTAATCGAACCTTGGTACAACTTTCATGTGGGAACACAAGTACACGCTTCAAAAGCATTAAATGTCTACAAATCATTACCGACATTATTTTTAAGTAATGACAGAACGGGAAGCAGTGAACTCTGTACATTATTTTTAGATCCAGAACGTCGTGAGAATCAAAACGGTAAATTTTTATCAAAAATCCGTTTTATGTTTATTGCTGCTTTTAAGCAATATTTTGAGAAAAAACTCATTGCTGAAATGCGTGGTTTCTCTGATGAAAATGGATGTTCGCCTTTCTGGGATGCGATTGGGCACCATTTCTTCAATATGGATTTCTCCACAGCAGATTATTTAAGTGGAATTGGTCAAAAAGTTTTTATTGCGGAACTTATGCCACGTTTTCCAGTTTATGTAGATCTTTTGCCAAAAGACGCGCAAGAAGTAATTGGAAAAATGCATCCACATACTCTGCCTGCTTATCATGTGCTTGAGTCTGAAGGTTTACGTTATCAAGGATATGTCGATATTTTTGATGCAGGCCCAACGATTGAAGCCAATATTGATGAGTTGCGCGCAGTAAAAGAAAGCCAATTTTTAACTGTCAAAATTACAAATGACGCAACGGTAGGGAAAACACAATACCTTGTTGCCAATGATAATTATCACGACTATCGAGCCATGTTAATGAAGCTTGATCTCGTAGATAGCACTCTAAATTTAACCCATGAACAAGCTGAGAAACTCGGTGTACAAGAAGGCCACGCTGTTCGTGTGTTATCACTAAATCCTATGGAAGTATCCTGATGTCAAACTCTTTATTTATAAACGGTGTCTGGTTACAAGGCAGCGGTACAACATTTGTAAAAACAAATCCAGTTGATAACCAAACTGTATGGTCAGGTGGTGAAGCTACGGCTAGTGATGTTGAGAAAGCTTGCCAAGCTGCAAGTACAGCATTTCCTGCATGGGCACGTTTACCTCTTGCTGAGCGCGTTGCGATTGTAGAAAAGTTTGCAGCTCTACTTGAAGAAAATAAAAAACATTTAGCAGAAGTCATTAGCCAAGAAACCAGCAAACCTTTTTGGGAAACCTTAACTGAAGTTCAATCTATGATTGGCAAAGTTGCGATTTCGATTCGTGCTTATCACCAGCGGACTGGCGAAAGCTCAACTGAAATGGCAGATGGCGTGGCATCCCTACGTCACCGTCCACATGGTGTACTTGCAGTTTTTGGTCCATATAACTTCCCGGGCCATTTACCAAATGGACATATTGTTCCTGCATTGCTTGCGGGCAACACAGTTGTATTTAAACCAAGTGAATTAACACCATGGACTGCTGAAGAAACTGTAAAACTCTGGCAACAAGCTGGTTTGCCAAATGGCGTGATGAACTTGGTACAAGGTGGTCGTACTACTGGTGAAGCGCTGGCTGCTTCACATGAAATCGATGGCCTATTGTTTACCGGAAGTGCAAACACTGGTTATCACTTGCATAAGCAAATGGCAGGTGCGCCTGAGAAAATTCTTGCACTTGAAATGGGTGGCAATAATGCATTGATTATCGATGAAATTGTTGATGTCGATGCGGTAGTTAATCTGGCTATTCAATCTGCATTTGTTTCGGCAGGTCAGCGTTGTACATGTGCGCGCCGCATCTTGATAAAAAATGGTGCAGAAGGTGATGCATTTATTCAACGTTTCGTTGAAGTTGCTAAAAACCTGAAAGTGGGTCGCTGGAATGATGAACAACAACCATTTATGGGTGGTGTAATTTCATCAGTTGCTGCAACAAACATGATGAATGCTCAGCAAAAGTTACTTGAACTCGGTGCCAAAAGTTTATTAGCAATGACTCGTCCACAAGAAGACAGTTCGCTACTGACTCCAGGTATTGTTGATGTAACAGGTGTTGCGGGTATTCCAGATGAAGAATATTTTGGCCCGCTTACGACCATTCAACGTTATGACAGCTTTGATGAAGCATTGAAAATTGCTAATGCAACACGTTTCGGCTTGTCAGTTGGTTTGGTTTCTCCAAAACGTGAACTGTTTGATGACTTACTCATTGAAGCACGTGCCGGTATTGTGAACTGGAATAAGCCATTAACAGGTGCTTCAAGTGCCGCACCATTTGGTGGTGTTGGAGCTTCAGGCAACCACCGTGCAAGTGCATTTTATGCTGCTGACTACTGCGCTTGGCCAATGGCTTCACTTGAAAGTGAAAGCTTAAGTTTGCCAGAAAAATTATCTCCAGGGATTGTGTTGCCTTAAACACTAGGGAAAGAAAAAATGAAAGGATATGAAGTAAATTTCGATGGTTTAGTGGGACCAACACATCACTATGCGGGTTTGTCTTTTGGTAATGAAGCATCAACCAAAAACCGCAATAATACCTCGAACCCAAAATTAGCGGCGAAACAAGGCTTATTAAAAATGAAAGCCTTGGCTGATATGGGAATGAAACAAGGTGTACTTGCTCCGCATGAACGTCCACATGTTCCAATGTTACGCCGTTTAGGTTTTACAGGAGATGACATTAGTGTTGTGGCTCAAGCAATGCGTCATTCGCCTGAACTGTTATCATCTTTAAGCTCAGCTTCTCCAATGTGGACTGCAAATGCTGCGACAGTTTCACCTTCGGCTGATAGCCAAGATGAGCGCGTGCATTTTACTGCGGCTAACCTGAACAATAAATTTCACCGTTCAATTGAAGCTGAAACTACAAGCCAAGTTTTACAAGCGATCTTTAAAAATGAGCGTCATTTTGTACACCACGAAGCTTTACCACAAGTGGCTTTGTTCGGTGATGAAGGGGCAGCAAATCACAATCGTTTAGGTGGTGATTATGCTAAGCGTGGTATTCAGGTGTTTGTTTATGGTCAACAACATTTAAATAATGGCTTGCCGGGACCAAAACGTTATCCTGCTCGTCAAACACGCGAGGCAAGTGAAGCTATTGCACGTTTGCATCGTTTAGACGATACGCATACCGTTTTTGTTCAGCAAAATCCGGATGTAATTGATCAGGGTGTTTTCCATAACGATGTGATCGCAGTAAGTAACCAACAGGTTTTATTCCACCATCAACATGCTTTCTTAAATCAAGATCAAGCTTTTGCTGAAATTCGTCAAAAAATGGCAAGCATTGGTGAAGAATTTATTTCGATTGAAGTACCTGAAAACCGCGTTACTGTAGACGATGCTGTTGCTACTTATTTGTTTAATAGCCAGATTTTGACTCGTCCAGATGGCGGTATGACGATTGTTGTGCCAGAAGAGTCTCGTCAAAATGCTGCAGTGTGGGGCTATTTGAACGATATGATTCAAATGGGTACACCAATTGATGCGATTCAAGTATATGACTTACGTGAAAGTATGCGTAATGGTGGTGGGCCAGCATGCTTGCGTTTACGTGTGGCTTTGAACGAAACGGAATTAAATGCCGTAAATCCAAAAGTACTGATGAATGATCAGTTGTTTGGCACACTCAATCAATGGGTTGATAAACATTATCGTGATCGTTTAGCACAAGAAGATTTGGCTGATCCGCATTTGTTAATGGAAAGCCGCATGGCACTTGACGAACTGACCAAAATTTTAGGTTTGGGTTCGGTTTATCCTTTCCAAAAATAATGAGGAGGTGACATGCAAGATTTTCTAGCATTAACCTTACAAGGTGAGCAGCCTACAACTCGCGAAGGAAAACAAAATAATTTTTCTTGGCGCTGGTTGGGTGAAGGACTTCTTGAATGTACGCCAAACGTACAGTACGACAAAGCTGTCGTACTGTCAGCTGGAGTGCATGGTAATGAAACAGCACCAATTGAATTGTTATCTCAACTTTGCACGGATTTATTTACAGGGCGTTTAAACCTTGCTGTGAGGTTGCTGCTTGTATTGGGTAACCCTTATGCAATGCGTCAAGGCAAACGCTATGTGCATGACGATGTAAATCGAATGTTTTGTGGTGGATATAAAACTCTAGCCGTAACAGAAGAGTCTAAGCGAGCTGAGGTTTTAGAGCAGGCAGTTGCTACTTTTTTTAAAGAAAGTGCGAGTAATGCTAAGCGCTATCACTATGATTTGCACACCGCAATTCGTGCTTCTTTGTTACCCACTTTTGCTTTATTGCCTTATCAAACGCATGACTATGATGCTGATTTGACAGCGAGTCTTGAAGCTGCCGATTTAGATGCTCTGGTTTATCATCGTGCTGCGGGTAAAACATTTACACATTTTACCAGCGAGAGCTTTAAAGCTGCGAGTGCAACCTTAGAGTTAGGTAAAGCCTTGCCATTTGGACAAAATGACTTAAGTCAGTTTGCTGCAATTGATGAAGTCATTCGTGATGTGGTTTCTGAACAAGTTTTACCGACGCGACATAAATCGAAAATTCGAGTGTTTCAGGTGTCTGATTCTTTAATTAAAAAAGATGAAGATTTTCAAATGAACTTATCGGCTGAGGCTCCAAACTTTTCGACATTTACGAAAGGTGAAATCATTACCTTGCAACCTTCTGGGAATTATGTGGTTGAGCAAGATCAAGTCTGGATTTTATTTCCAAACCCAAATGTGAAAATTGGTTTGCGCGCTGGTTTGGTTTTAACTGAAACTCTTTAAATGTCTAATTTAAAGTAAATAAAAAAGGGCAATTGATTGCCCTTTTTTATTGCTAGCTTTAATTAGTTAGTACCGAAAAGACCTTTCATGAAAGATTTCTTTTCAGTTTTTTGGGTAGAGCCTTGAGCACCTGCATTTAAGTTTGCATTTGCACTAACTCCAACAGGGGCAACATTAACACCAACGTTTACACCTGTTTGAGCATTAATCGCGTGCGCTGATTGAGCTGCATTTAATTTTGCTTGAGCATCAGCTTTGATGTCAGCCACTATTTCTTTTTGCTCAGCTTGATTTTGAGCTACGCGAGCTTTAACTGCATCTACACGTGCTTGAGCATTAGCTTGTTTTTCAGCAGTAAACTCTTTTTGTTCAGCTTCATGTGCTGCTACTTTAGTTTTTACCGCATTTAAATGTGCTTTTGTATCAGCTTTCGCTTCAACGGTTAGATTTTTAGTACCGTTTGCAGCTTTAGTCGCTACATTTTTAGTACCTGTAGCAGCTTCGGTAGCAAAGTGTTTTGTACCATTTGCAGCTTTAGAAGAAAGTTCAGTCACTTTTCCAGTTGTTTTTTTAGTTGCTTTAACTGTAGTGTCAGCAGCAACATGACCAGCATGCTTTGCTGTGCTACCTACAGTATGTGCAGTACTTTTGACTGTGTTGGCTACGCCACTAACAAGACCACCCGGTTGTACATTTACTTGGGCAGAAGCGTCTGCATTAATGCCCCCACTTTGTGCAAAAATAGAAGCAGAGGCAAGAACACTTGCAGTCACGATAGCTGTTTTCATCATTTTCATTGCGATATCCTTCAAAGAATATACCTTTTTAGTGAGGTATTTCATAAACGCAATCGCATCATAGTCAAACCTTGCTTTGCTTAGGAATAGACTTCATCAAAACCTTACAACAGTATTACAGTCACTAAACAGATGAGGGAGAAATTGTGGAGAAAAGAAAATATTAATAATAAAGTGAAATAGATATCGATATTTGACTGTTTAAAAAGCTAATAAAAAATAACTTCTCTCATTTTTTAGAAATACAAATATTTAAACTTATTCAACACGACCATTTTTTTATATCTATAAAGAAGATTTTCTTTTCTTTTTTTAATCGAGATAACGGCATAGTTATTGCTTATTATGAGAATAAAGTGCTTTTTGGCACTTTTTTGAACCATATTCTGCCAGAAATATAAATGCACAGGGCAGAACAGTATTTTTGTTTATTCGGGAAAAAGAATTTTAGTGTTCCTCGGGCTTACATGTTTTATGAAATGAAATTTCACATGACATATATCCCAAGAAATAGCGCTTTATTTCGAATAATCAAAAATAAATAGAGATGTCTATAAACAAAAAAACAGAGATCTTAAATGATGAAAATTATTGCTTCCCTTGTCGTATTACTCGGCCTAGTCGCCGTTGTTCTCTATTTTAAGCCATCAAGCGGTGCATCAGATGTGATGAATTCTACTTTGCACAAGTCGAATTCATCGCAATCAGACACTTCATCTTTACATTCCCAACTTAAGGAGCCTGCTCAACCTAAAAATGTATCTTTAAATTCTACTCAACCTAAACCAGTATCCGCAGATACTGTTCCTTTATATGACACAAAAAGTGATCTTTCTATTCAACCGATTGATCCAGAAAAAGATCCTGCTAATGAAATTAAAACACTTTAAATAATCTAGTTTTCTTTATCCAAGAAATACTAGACGTTCAAATGTTCTTTACCAAAGAACTACGGAGAAAAATAATGCAAAGTAAAACGTTATTACTATTAGGTATATCTACAATATTAAGTACAACAGCTTTTGCTCTTCCTTTGGATTCTAAGGGAGCCAAACAGCAACTAAATCAGGCAGCAAAACAAAAAGTGTCTCAGGGTAAAATCGATTTAGATGCCTTGGTCACCAATGAGTCTAATGACCTTATCGTTGAATATAATATTCCTACGGAAAGCGTGGCTTCAGGTTTGGAACGACGAAGTTATATTGCTTCAAATAAAAAGAACTTACAGTCAAGGTTTAATCGTGGTGTAGGGGTGCAAGTACTTCGGGACTACAACAATTTGCCTTTAGCTTTTTATCGAGTTAGTAATAGAGAAGCCTTAGTTGATTTACTAAATGACCCAAACGTTAAAGCTGTATATCCAAACCGAATTAATCGGGCTACTACGATGGAAAGTTTGCCTTTAATTAATCAGCCTCAAGCTAATACCAAAGGCTTTAATGGTACTGGTTCTAGTGTGGCTGTATTGGATACTGGGGTAAATTATTTACATTCGGATTTCGGTTGTACGGCAGTTAATTCACCTTCAAGTACATGTCGTGTCGTTTATTCATTTGATAGCGCCCCAGATGATGGTGCACTGGATGATGATGGCCATGGGAGTAATGTCTCAGCGATTGTGTCTAAAGTGGCGAGTAAAACAAAAATTATAGGAATAGACGTTTTCCGAAAAGTTCGCGTGAATGGTCAATTGTTAAGCTCAGCCTATGATAGCGATATCATTGCAGGCATTAACTGGGCAGTAAATAATGCTAAAACCTACAATATTAAAGCGATAAATTTAAGCCTTGGTGTACCTGACGTTAAATACACATCACAATGCAGTAATAGTAGTTATGCAACAGCATTTGCAAATGCGCGAGCTGCTGGCGTGGTCCCTGTAGTGGCATCTGGTAATGATGCGTTCCCTGATGGAATTTCGTCACCTGCTTGTGTTGCTGGAGCGGTAAGAGTTGGCGCAGTATATGATAGTAATATTGGTGGTGTATCGTGGGGTAAACCTGTGAAATGTACTGACTCAACTACAGCAGCAGACAAAGTAGCATGTTTTAGTAACGGCGGTAGTCTTGTGACTTTACTAGCTCCAGGGGCAATGATTACAGCAGGTGGCTACACTATGGGCGGTACTTCCCAAGCTACACCACATGTTGCTGGCGCAATTGCACTATTAAGAGCAAATAGTGTGACACCAACTGAAACTATCGATCAGACCATTAATCGTTTAAGAACTACGGGTAAACCTATTACTGACCCAAGAACAGGTTTGGTTTTCCCTCGTATTGATTTACTGGCTGCAACCAATGGTTTAACCATTAATTAAATAGCATATTTATAATTTTTTATTAGGTCCAAGAAATTTGAATGGCTATGGCCCGTTGCAGAAAACTGCCTCTGCAACGGGTTTTTTATGGAAAATCTTTAATCACATTTTGCTAAATTGGCTTTACTAAAATTGCTTTGAAGCTTTTTAAAATTATTTTGAATTGCTGGATCTTGAATATTAAAAGTGGTCGAGCTTTTTGTTGTCGAGTTGGTGGCTTGACTTAGTATGCCAGATGAGTCGGGATATTGTTCGGTAAATGATTGAGCTGAAATCAGACCTTTATTATTAAAAATCCAGTGCTCAGTGACTTGGCCTCCACCTAAGTAACCCGTAAATTCGATCATACAAGCTTGCTTATCATGTTTAATGAGCTTGGCTACATTACCTGTGGTGGTTGGATAAGCCTCAATATTGGTGTCTTGTTCTAAAATCTTTGATTGAGAATAAGAAGAAACAGATTTAGTAGTTGCACATGCAGATAGTGCGATACAGCATAGTGTTGAAAAGAGAAGTTTTTGACTATTCATAAGGCAGATTCCTAGCTCTTTGTAATGGGGAGTATTTCTTTTTAAACGTATATATTTCTATGAGCGCGAAGTAATCGCGCTATTCGTCCGACTCAATTTTAATTAGTCGTCGTACTAGACTTACTTAACTCACCTTGTTCGATCGGAATGTTTTCACCATTTCGGCTACTGGTGATATTTTGTTTAGCTTGTTCTATTTTCTCTTCAGTATATGCTTTTGCAGTATCTGCTTTTTGCTGGGCAACTTCTGATTTCTCAGCTGTAAATTCTTTAGTACTTTGCCATTTTTCACTAATTTTATTTGACGTATTTTCAGAAGCACCTTGAATAGAGTTCCCTAGGTTTTGTATGCCTTTTCCCGTTTTATATAACAACACACGACCTAAACTTGGATTATCACCATAAGGTTGAGCTTTAGACGTTGTCTCATTTGTAGGTTGAGGCTGTGTTGTTTCAGCAAAAAGCGTCGATGAAGCCAATATAGAGCTTGCAATACATAAAACTTTTAAGGTTTTCATTTGGTTCAAACTCCCCAATGACTGTCAAAATATCAAGTTCTGATCTTACTGTTAAAAATAAACCTTGTGCAGCAATGAGATAAAACCCATACGATTTGATTACGATAAATCATCATTTCAAATATACTTAAATAGCTTATCTAAATTCCTAGAATGATCTGGAGCTTCAGGTGATACAAAATATAGAATTAAAATGGTTATATGATCTGATCATTCTAGAAAAATACCGAAATTTTACAATCGCTTCTGATATTAGAAATATTTCACAGTCTTCTCTAAGCCGCCGTATTCAGGCTCTAGAAAGTAGTTTGGGGTTTGAGGTTTTTGACCGAGAAACTTCGCCGTTACAGCTTACAGAAAAGGGTAAGCTTTTTGTTCTACACGCCAGAAATTTGCTAGATGATTTTGAGTTCAATATAGATCGAATTAAAGGTGACAATCATGTTAGAAGTAAAGTCACTATTGCATCTGCGCATTCTTTGGCAGGTTATATTTTTCCTAAAATTTTAGGAAATTTAAAAGACTACCAAGAAAAGATTTTTCATGTTGAAGCCATTAACGTAAATGAAACCGTAGATTCTCTTAAAAATGGTCAATGTGACTTTATCGCATCATTTTATGATGATGATCTTATGAATCCACAGTTCTTGTGCCATAAACTATTTTCAGCAAAGCTTTATTTAGTCACTGCACCTAATCATTTAGGTCGTCCCAAATATTCACTCGAAGATGCTTCAGTTCCGCTCATGAATTACACCGACGATAGTTACATGGGTAAAAAAGTAAATAAGTTTCTACAAGAGCATCATTCAGACAAATTTGAGACAAACTTTGTGTCTTCAATGAGTTTATTGCTTAAGGACATGATCAAAGGTGGGTATGGAGTAGGGTGGTTACCCGATTACAGTATTGAGGAGGAGCTTGAAAAAAATCAACTTTTGATTGTGCCTTTGAAAGATTCAGTTTTATCTGTAGATATTTACTTATATCGTAGTAGTGCGAGGCTCAATACAGCTTCTGAAAGTTTATGGAACTTTATGAAGGCAATTGATTGGACAAATGCCTAAATCATTTTATGCATAAGTTGCATTATATTTCATTTAACTATGCAACTTTTGCTATGGGAGCGTTTTGATACCACGCAATCGCATTTTTAATGAGTACGTCGGTTGTGTCGATGAATAGTTCAGGATAAGCCTCAATACTTTCTTCTAAAATGAGAGGTATTTCTGTACAAGCCAACAGGAATTTTATATTTCTCTTGTTAGTGTAAAAATTAATAACTTCCTTCATCATTTCTTTAGATTGTTGAATATTCCCTGCTTTGTATTGGTAAATACTTTGCATTACTTTATTTTGCATTTCGGCAGAAGGAGTAGAGAAACCAATACTATTTTCAATAAACTGGCTTTGATAAAGCTCGGTGTTTATTGTGGCAGATGTAGCAAGAATACACACCTCATCAATTTGACTGTCTTGAATAAAATGAACCGCAGACTCAATGATACTGATCATTTTAGTTTGGGTACGCTTTTGCAGTTGGTTAAACCAGAAATGAGCAGTATTACAAGGAATAATGATACAACCGACTTGTGCTGCTTCTAAGATTTTAAGATATTCAGCCATTTTCTCGAGTGGTTTATCATCATGATTTATAATGGATTGAGTTCTGTCAGGAATATCTGGGATAGAAACTGTAACGACAGGAATATGTTCTTGATCACAATGTGCTGGTGTATTTTTAATAATTTTATTCATAGCATCAATCGTAGCTTGTGGGCCCATGCCACCTAAAATTCCAATTGCTTTATTCATGTTGGGTGACTCAAAAAATTCTATAGGTTTAGAATGAGCTTATTTTTATTGTGATCATTGCAAAAAGCGGATGGCTTATGCAGATTTAATTTCTAAATTAAAAATTAATTTAATTTAAAGTATTTGTTTTATAAGTATAAAATTTAAATTTCTGTAATTTAGTCATGCTTTTCATGCATGACAATTTCATATAAAGCATAGATTTTTGCATGGATAGTTTGTTTTAGGCAAAAATCTAAACGATAAATTCAGATTTAATCAATTCTAAAAACATATCTCTTGCTTTGTGATTGCTTACATTTTTGTGCCAGAAAAACTGGTTTTGCATAAAGGTAAGATGTTCAAATTTATAGCCTCGAATATTGGTTAAATTTTTATATTGCTCAAAAAGACTCTTCGGCACTAAAGACACGCCAGAGCCTGCACTCACGCAACCAATAATCGTGGCATAACTGGTAATGCTCGTAATTGGAAGCGAAATATTTTTAAGCTTAAGCCATTCTTCAAGAGCAGCTCTGTAAGGGCAGCCCTCCGTCCACATAAAAATTTCCTTACCAATCAAATCTTCTTGGCAGTGGATTTCACCGAAAGATTCTGGGGCAATTAAAATAATTTCTTCTTGATAAATACCGAGCTTATTTAACATTGGAAATTCAATATTACCCGCGACAATTGCACCATCGAGTTTATGCTGAGAAATATCAACTAATAGCTGTTTCCATGTGCCAGTAATAATTTGAATGGAAACCTCTGGATAGCGCTGATGATATTTCGCAAGTAAGCTAGGCAGACGAGTTGTGGCAGACGATTCAATCGCTCCAATTTTGAGTGGGCCAGAAGGCGGTGCATCTGGGTGAATACTACGTTTTGCCTCATCACATAGCGCTAAAATTTTATGGCAATAATTAAGAAAGATTTCTCCAGATGGAGTGAGGTTTAAACTTTTTCCTTCCCGATAAAACAGTGGCGTACCAAGTTCTTCTTCGAGTTGTTTAATGCGCGTTGTGATATTGGATGGTACGCAATGTAGTTGGATTGATGCCTTTGCCATTGTTCCGCATTCAACCACTGTTTGAAACATTTTTAACTGAGTGATATCCATGTTTTATCATTCACTTTTAATGAATATATGACTCAATATAAGTTAATTTTATTCAACTATCCATGCGCATATGATGAAAGAGTTCCATTTCATTAGTGCAGATTTAACATGGCAATTTCTCTTGCTGCCGAAACCCAGCCTCCAGCTTTTAAGCTTTACTTATGTATTGCTATTACTGTCTTTTGTTGGGGGTATTCACCTATTGGGGTACATAGTGCCTTGCATTCATATACACCGCAGCATATAGCTTTGCTCCGCTTTTTGATTGCATCTGTTTTTTTACTGCTTTTGGTCATGAAAAAAGGTATTCAGCCATTAAAGTGGAAAGATATTCCTGCACTTGGGATGTTGGGATTTTTCTCTGTAACGCTACATCACTTACTTATAAATACCGGGCAGCAGTATGTTACTGCTGTTGCTTCCAGCATTTTGAGTCAATCTATTCCGCTATTCACTTTTATTATTTCAGCTTTGCTTTTTAAAGAAAAAATTAGTTTTAAACAGTGGTTGTGTATTTTGCTTGGCCTTTGTGGCGCCGTTTTAGTGGTTAGTGGAGATCATGGTTTTGGTGTGCCGAGCCCTTATAGTTTGTTGATTGTTTTAGCTGCAATTGCATGGGGGCTTTATTTTAATTTATATAAAAAATTTGCTTTAAATTATGATGCTTTGAGCATGATGTGCTACATCATTTGGTTCGGTACCATTCCTTTACTATTTTATAGTGCCCATTTACCGAATGAGATGTTACATGCCACTTGGCAAGCCAATATGTCAGTTGTCCTATTAGGTATTTTTCCAAGTGCAATGGCGTATGTGCTTTGGGGATATGTACTTAAAAATATGTCGTTAACGATTGCATCGAATTTTTTGTATTGTTCCCCGATTGTCGCGATGAGTTTGGCAGTTGTTTTCTTAAATGAAAAACCATCAATGATGGTGCTGCTAGGTGGAGTAATTATTGTAGGGAGTTTGGTGTGGATGAATTGGGGGAATAGGCGTACTATCGAATAAGCATATGTAATGCGCTACTTGCTTTAAGAGAATGAGATGATTGTTGTTACCTTGACCTATAAAAAACCATTAGCCGAAGTTGATGCTGTACTCAAAGAACATATTGCATTTTTAGATCGTTACTATGAGCAAAAGAAGTTTTTAGCGTCGGGGCGCCGGGAAAATAGAGTAGGTGGGGTAATTTTAGTTCTAAGCTCTTCGATTCCAGAAGCTGAAGAAATCATGAAAAATGATCCGTTTTATATTCATGATGTTGCTGATTATGATTTTATGTGGTTTGAGCCATCGAAAAGTTTAGAAGAAATTAAAGAATTTGTTTAACGTAAAAAATAAAGGGATCTATAAAAGATCCCTTTATTTAATAATGAGCTAATTAACCCTGCAACACACTCACATCAGCTACAGCAGTAAACAAGTTACGTAACTGAGCCAATAAACGTAAACGGTTTGCTTTCAGGTCAACATCATCTGCCATTACCATTACACCATCAAAGAATGCATCAATCGGCGCGCGAAGTGCTGCAAGCTTAGAGAGTGCAGCAGTGTAGTCTTTTGCTGCAAGTAATGGTTCAACCACAGGTGTAACTGCTTGAAGCTCAGCGAATAATGCTTTTTCAGCATCTTCAACCAAATTTGCTTCAACTACAGAACCTTCTGGTGTCGCTTCTTTTGCAAGAATATTAGCAACACGTTTGTTTGCAGCAGCAAGTGCAGCAGCTTCAGGTAATGTACGGAAGTGATTAACTGCATTTACGCGCTTGTCAAAATCAAGTGGAGACTTCGGTGCAAGTGCTTGAACTGCTTGAAGTACGTCAACAGCAACACCTTGGTCTTCGTACTTAGCACGGTAACGACCTTCCAAGAATGCAACAGCATCTGCACGAGTCTTGTCGTGGTCTTTAACGATATCGCCATAACCTTGAAGTGCAAGATTTACTAACTCTTCAATCGTTACATCTAATTCATTTTCAATGATTAAACGTAAAATACCAATTGCTGAACGACGAAGTGCAAACGGGTCTTTAGAACCTGTAGGCGCTTGTCCAATACCGAAAATACCAACAAGCGTATCTAAACGGTCAGCAAGAGCAATCGTTGTACCTGTTTTAGTTTTAGGTAAAACATCACCCGCAAATTTTGGTAAATATTGCTCACCTAAAGCTTCTGAAACTTCAGTGTTTTCGCCTTCAATACGTGCGTAGTAAGTACCAGCAATACCTTGAAGTTCTGGGAACTCACCTACAAGCTCAGAGGTTAAGTCGCATTTAGCAAGTAATGCAGCTTTTTCAGCATCGGCTGTGTTTGCACCAGTGATTGAAGATAATGCAACAGCAAGTTTTGCAATACGTGTTGATTTGTCCCAAAGCGTACCAAGTTGTGCTTGGAATACCATGTTTGCTAATTTTTCTTTACGAGATGCAAGCGGTTGCTTTTGATCTTGTAAGAAGAAGAACTCAGCATCAGACAAACGAGGGCGAACAACTTTTTCGTTACCTTCAATAATTTGAGTCGGGTCTTTAGACTCAATATTTGAAACAGTAATGAAGTAAGGCTGTAATTTACCTTCCGCATTGATCAAACAGAAATACTTCTGGTTGTCTTGCATTGTCGTAATAAGAGCTTCTTGAGGAACAGCTAAGTAGCGTTCTTCAAAAGTTGCACGTAAAGCTACAGGCCATTCAACGAGGCTTGTTACTTCGTCAAGTAAATCAGCTGGAACAATCGCAGTTGCGTTCACTTCATCAGCCAACTTTTTCACTTGTTCTTGAATGGTTGCTTGACGTTTTTCAAAGTTCGCAACAACGTAAGCTTTTTCTAAAGCAGCTAAATAATCATTTGCATGCGCTAAAGTCACTGCTTCAGGTGCATGGAAGCGGTGACCATAAGTCACATTGCCAGCTTTATGATCTTGAATAGTCGCGTCAATAATTTGGTCATCTTTGAGTAAAAGAACCCATTTCACTGGACGTACAAATTCGGTACGGCTTGCCGCAGAACGCATACGCTTAGCAATTGGTAAATTGTCTAATGCAGTTTGTAAAATCTGTGGAAGTAAAGCATCAAGACTTTGACCTTTTACATCTTTTAAATAGCAAACTTTTTCAACTTTACCTGCTTGGAAAGTAGAAAGCTGATCAACTGTAATACCTTGACCACGCATAAAGCCTTCGAGCGCTTTAGTCGGTTTGCCTTCTGCATCATAAGCTGCTTGAACAGCAGGGCCATCAAAACGCTTTTGTGTGTCTGCCTGAGCAGCATCGATATCAACAATTTTAAGTGCTAAACGACGTGGAGCTGCATAAGCTTCAATTGATGCGAAGTTTAAACCTGCATCTTTTAAGCCTTTTTCTGTTTCAGCTTTTAGGGCATCACGTAATGTTTTTAAGCTTTTTGGTGGAAGTTCTTCACAGCCAAGTTCGAATAAAACAGTATGTTTGCTCATTAGTTTTTCTCCGCCTTTGCTGCTTCACTTTCAGCTTGTGCTTTTAGCTGTGCCAATACTTCATCACGTAAGTGTGGTTCTGCCATTGGGAAGCCAAGCTCTGCACGTGCTTGTACATAACTTTGTGCAATAGCACGCGCTAAAGTACGTACACGTAAAATGTAACGTTGACGCTCAGTCACAGAAATTGCGCCACGTGCATCAAGCAAGTTAAAGGTATGAGATGCTTTAACCACTTGCTCATAAGCAGGAAGAGAAAGTTTTGCTTCTATTAGACGATTTGCTTCTGATTCATAAAAATCAAACAGTTCAAATAGTTTTTCAACTGGAGCGTATTCAAAGTTATAAGTGGATTGCTCAACTTCATTTTGATGGAATACGTCGCCGTAAGTTACAGTACCGAATTGGCCTTTAGTCCAAACAAGGTCATAAACCGAGTCAACACCTTGAAGGTACATTGCAAGACGTTCTAAACCGTAAGTGATTTCGCCTGTTACTGGGTAACATTCAACACCACCGACTTGTTGGAAGTAAGTAAACTGAGTTACTTCCATACCATTAAGCCAAACTTCCCAACCTAAGCCCCAAGCACCTAGCGTTGGAGATTCCCAGTTGTCTTCTACGAAACGGATGTCGTGAGTAAGCGTATCAATCCCGATTGCTTTTAAAGAATCAAGATAAAGCTGTTGGATGTTGTCTGGGTTTGGCTTAAGTACCACTTGGAACTGGTAGTAGTGTTGCAAACGGTTCGGGTTTTCACCATAGCGGCCATCTTTTGGACGACGTGAAGGTTGAACGTATGCCGCGTTCCAAGTCTCAGGGCCTAAAGCACGTAAGAATGTTGCGGTGTGGAATGTTCCAGCGCCCATTTCCATGTCGTAAGGTTGTAATACGACGCAGCCTTGTTCGGCCCAATAGTTTTGTAGGGCAAGAATTAAGCCCTGAAATGTATCAATATGCGAGATGGCGCGACTCATGTAGCATCCACGAATTTATGAGAAAAATTGCCCCTAAGTATAAGGATTTTGTAGGGGAGTGGCAAAGGCTTAATCAAAGGAATGCGCGATTAGCTTATTTGTTTTCGGCTTAGCCACTTCAAGCTTAACCAGTAGCAAAAGCCGGTAAATAAAATCATGAGATAAAAACTGTAAATCTTATAAATATCCCACCAAGGAGATGGAAATGACCCGACAAAAAACAAACGTGCAATAGGGCTTATCAAAATCCAGATCGCAGTTGCGCTAATGAAAATACTCATCAGATTTAAACGATTTTTACGGGCGAGTAAATATGAAATGACATATGTGAAAGGAATAACTAGAAGGCCATAAAAAAGTAAATAAAATAAGAAGTGGGCTAGAAAAATAACTCCAATCGAATAAAGGTTGAACTCAGCATTTAATGTCATTACCCCTAAGGCAGATAAACTTAGCAATGGGATAGGTGCAAGCGCAAGTGCGTGAATAATCGTTTTTTTGTTATATTGAAGCATATTAAAAATTATAGAATCGAGAATTAATTATGCTGAAATTTTGTTGCAAACTCATAGTTTTATCCAGTCTTTTTTATAGTCCATGGCTATATGCGCAGACTGATGCTGACGAGCAAGATGAATACAACCAATGTGTAGAACAGACTATTAAGGAAATGAAGCTTGAAAGTATTAATAACATGGTTGTGTATAGTTGTTCTGATAAAGCTAAAAAGATTTATGAAGAAAAAATTGTTGCTCTCATTGATCAAATTCGTACACAAAGCGAAGAATACAAACAGCCAGAACGTTACCAAGATATTTTAAAATCTCAGCGACTCTGGAAAGCCTATGTAGATCAGGAATGTAATAATGCAGGTTTATACATTGGCTCACCGATGTATTCGTATTGCCCTATGCAAGAATATGAAAAGCGTGTAAAGCAGCTTGAAGAATACGTTAATTAAGCTAGTTCATTTTAAACGTCATCTCATGACGCTGAGCGTACTTCACTAGATTAAATTTAAGAATGCGACATGATATTTTTTAAACGATGCCATAAATGAGCCGTTTGATATGTCTGATCGCATTCGAGAAAAACTACAGATTCTTGCTGATGCTGCTAAATATGATGTGTCTTGTTCATCAAGTGGCAGTGACCGTAAAAACAAAGATAAAGGTCTAGGGGATGCTAGCCATTCGGGTATTTGCCATAGCTATACTGAAGATGGCCGCTGTGTATCTCTCTTAAAAATTCTATTTAGTAATGTTTGTATTTTTGACTGCGCCTACTGTGTTTCACGTCGCTCTAACGACGTCCAGCGTGCAGCATTTACCGTGCAAGAGGTTGTAGACTTAACCATTAATTTTTACCGCCGTAATTATATTGAAGGCTTATTTTTGAGCTCTGGCATTTTTAAATCGGCGGATCATACGATGGAGCGTATGCTTCAAGTCGTAAAGAAATTGCGCCTTGAAGAAAATTTTAATGGCTATATTCATTTAAAAACTATTCCGGGGGCATCGCCTGAACTGATTCATGAAGCAGGTTTATACGCTGACCGAATGAGTATTAATTTAGAGATGCCAACTGAGATTGGGCTAAAAACTTTCGCCCCAGAAAAATCACATCAGGAAGTACAAAAAGATTTAGGACTAGTCCGTGACAGGCTCATTCAGCTTAAAGATGAGCGTCAAATCATTAAGCATGTACCAAAATATGTACCAGCAGGGCAAACCACTCAAATGGTAGTGGGAGCACATCAAGAGTCAGACCAAGATGTCTTGTTTATGGCAGACAAGCACTATAAGGAATTTAAACTCAAGCGCGTCTATTTTTCGGGTTATATTCCAATTAATACTGAAAATAATTACTTGCCAGCAGTGGGTTCCGCACCGCCGTTGCTTCGTGAAAACCGACTTTATCAAAGCGATTGGCTCATGCGCTTTTACGGTTTTCAGGTCAATGAAATCGTTAATGAAAAACATCCAAATTTAGATTTGGATGTAGACCCTAAATTAAGCTGGGCTTTAAGGCATCCTGAACAGTTTCCGGTAGATTTAAACCGTGCAGATTATCAAATGATTTTGCGTGTACCGGGCATTGGAGTGAAATCGGCCAAGAAAATTGTGCAGGCTCGCCGTTTTGGAAAAATCCATATCGATTTACTTAAAAAACTAGGCGTGGCCTACCAGCGTGCAAAATTCTTTATTCGCTGTGAAGACAGCCCAAAATTCCAAAAGGAATTATCTTCTGGCTATATCCGACAGCAGATTTTAACGCAGGGATCTTCGAAATATGTGCAGCAACTCTCGCCACAATTAAGCCTTGGGTTTTAGCCATGTTTAATGAGGAAGTTGCTTACTATTTTGATGGTTCAATGGTTGGGCTACTAAGCTGTGTTTTTCGTGCATTTCAATTTAAAGAATTACAGGTCAAACTCTGCCTGAATGATGCAGCTCAGCATGGCTTATTTGCCGATAAAATTGAGGTTGCAAATAACGAGCAACATGCCGAACGTGTGTGGTCTGCGCTACAAAAAAAGCTTTCATCTTCTTCGTTAAAACAATTTTATTTTGCTTATTTATCTGAATCTTTAGATGCCTATCAGCATTTATTTAATTATTGTATTTATGTGTTTAGTAGTCATTCGTCTGTAGAAAAAGATTATTCGCACCTAAGTGTTTTAGCGATTGCGCAGTGGACGAAAAAAGTCGGGCGAGAAAAGCATCGCATGGAAGCTTTTATTCGGTTTAAGAAAACTAAAGATGAGCTTTTTTTAAGTTTAGTACGTCCTGATTTTAATGTTTTACCCCTTATTCAGCCGCATTTTAAACGGCGTTATCAAGATCAGCGTTGGCTCATTTATGACGAGCAACGTAAGTTTGGAATTTATTATGATTTACGTGAAATATATGAAGTTTCACTCGAAGCCTCTGAAGTTGACCGTAATTTTAAAAATGGCATGAGTCAAAGCTTTCAACTTGAGTTAGATGAGCAGGAAGTTTTATATGACCAGCTTTGGAAAGATTATTTCAAGAGCGTAAATATTACAGAACGCCAGAATATAAAACTTCATGTGCAGTATTTGCCAAAACGTTACTGGCGCTACTTAAATGAAAAATTGATGGAATATTAAAGTTTTAAAATAGTAAGAATAACTTCAAAAAATTCTCTGAGCATTGAAAGATATAATTTAAATGCATTTTATACGGCTTTCGGCGTATACTTTTGCCCGTTATAAATAACGGCATATCCCCAAAGGTGTACTGTGAGTGTTATACAGCGAGAATGGTTACAGATTTTAAAACCAAATTTTAAGGTTTTACCACTAAAAGAGCGATTGCTTTGCGGTATTGGAGCACTATGTGGTTTAGCAATTTCTTCCTTAATTAGTTGGTATGTTCTTGGCGGAATTAATGCTTGGTACATCGCGCCTATGGGTGCCTCATCTGTTCTTTTATTTGCAGTTTCAACCAGTCCATTGGCTCAACCTTGGAATGTGATTGTTGGCAATACTTTAGCTGGCATTATTGGCGTTGCTTGTGCACAGTGGATTCCTGATTTAACTACGGCTTTTAGTGTGGCTGTCGGGCTTGCCATCTTTTTAATGATGACTACCGACTCTTTGCACCCACCAAGTGGAGCAGTTGCAATTACGGCTGTACTGGGTGGTGCAGCCATCCATAAATTAGGCTTTTATTTTATTTTTTATCCAGTTTTACTCAATTCGCTTCTTTTACTTGGGTTTGCTGTTTTCTTCAATCGATTGATTGGGCGACATTATCCCGTTACCGCACATTTAAATGAGCGAAGTAAGGACCCAACGCCAACTCAGAAAGTGTCGATTCAGCCAAAAGATATCGAGTATGCATTAGGGCATCACACTGAACTGTTAGATATTAGCCAGTACGACTTAGAAAAAATCATTTTAGAAGCGCAAGAACATGCTAATGAACGTATGGTGAACCAATATATCTGTCAGGATATTATGAGCCGTGATGTGATTAAACTACATGAAAATGACGATATTCATCAGGCACTCGATAAGTTTAAACAACAGAATCTTATGAGTTTACCTGTGGTCAATGCAGAAAACCATTTGGTCGGAACTTTAGCGCTCTATGAAGTCGTAGAATGGTTTAAAGGCGCAGCCGATCCAAGAAACTCTTGGCAGCATTATGTTAAGCAGATCATGAGTCGTCGAGTGGTTACTGTACTACCAACCCAACCTATTCAAGATTTAGTGCCATACTTTGTTGAAAAGTCTTTTAACTACATTCCTGTTGTTGAAAATCGTAAGCTTATAGGAATGATTAGCCGTGCAGATATGATTGCTGCATTACAGCAACAGTTAAATCGGAAGCTATAATTTTAGAATAAAAAAAGCTACGGTTGATTAGGGGATGCAACCGTAGCGACCAAAATAAACTAAGTTATTTAATGTACTTGTTCTTCTCGTACAGTACGAACAGGCTGTTGATAACCTTGGACTTGTTCAGGCTGTCTTTTAGGAATGACTAACCATAAAACGAGATAAACTAAAATCCCTGGGAAAGCCGCACTCATTACCGAAACCAATACGAAAATAATGCGTAATAAATTTGCGTTCCAACCAAAACGTTCAGCAATACCGCCCATTACACCGGCGATCATGCTTTGTCGGTTCGAGCGATATAAACCAGAATTGGCCATCTAATTCTCCTCAAATATATAAACTACAAGGAATCATTTATTCACTTGTTTAATAAAGATATGGAGATCGAATTACCAAGTTAAAGTCTTAATAAAACTAAAAATGGTTAAAATATGTAAACGATTTAAGGGAATGAAAGAAACATCAACTAAAATGCACTTTTTCAGGGCTAAATCTTATTTATATAGGTAAATAGTTCTTGGATTAAAGATAAACTTGTAACATTGCTGTCGTATTTAAATGATGTATATATCTTTGAAGCAGTCTGGTTTTGTAATAAAGCATTTAGGTTTAATGATTATCCTAGGTATAGGGTTAACTGCCTGCGATGTAAACCATGCTGAATCGAAAGATCATTCCAGTGTATCCAAGACAGCTTCAAAGCATGAAAATGACGCTATAAAAAATAACTCGGCAGTAACAACTTTAGATGCTGCTGCTGGTCGGACTTTTCTACCAAATAATTCACAAGGCCACTTACAAAAATTGTCGGCCTCATCGTTACAGTATGTTGGACGTTATCATACTCGCATATCTTGTACAGATGCTTTTGCTGATTGTGAGAACGGGGAAGCTGAATATATTTTAAATTTACTAGCTGATGGTTCTGCCTACTGGAATGTAGTTCATTACGGACGTATAGGTACTAAAGATGGTGCTAAAAGTGCGGTTGTAAATCAATTGTGTCCTAACTTAACGTGGAAAGTAGATAATGTAGAACATAATTTAATTATTCATTGCCCCGCATCAGATGTGAATTTCTATTTTAATATTGATTCAGAACGAATTTTATCGGTAAATTTAGAAAAACTCTTTTATAGTGATTATGGTAAAAATCGTGAGTTTCTAGAACAAAATTATTTTGTTCCTACAAAAGCTTATATCCTTAAAAAAGAATAAAGTT
The DNA here is from genome assembly GCF_016064815.1 of Acinetobacter seifertii. Lineage (NCBI taxonomy): Bacteria > Pseudomonadati > Pseudomonadota > Gammaproteobacteria > Moraxellales > Moraxellaceae > Acinetobacter > Acinetobacter seifertii. Next base: position 436,026 of record NZ_CP065820.1, read on the forward strand.
AATTTAAATATAAAAAAAGAGCGCAATATAAATTGCGCTCTTTTAATTTCAGTATTTACAAATCATTAGTAGTCGAAGCTAAAGTGTTCAACTGGTAATGAAGTAAGTGTGCGAGATGTAGTTACCATCGATTCTGCATGACCTTGTGCACGTGGCAATAAACGGTCGAAGTAGAAATCAGCAACTTTAATTTTTGCTTTATAGAATTCAGCAGTTTCTTGACCGTTGCCAGCTTCTAATTTTTCAGAAGCAATCACAGCTTGTTGAGCCCAGAAGTAAGCCATCATGACATAGCCTGAGAACATTAAGAAATCTACAGAAGCAGAAGACACGATGTCGCGGTCTTTACGTGCAGCAAGCATGATACGAACTGTTAACGTGTTCCACTGAGCACAAAGCTTAGTTAAGTCCCAAGCAAAACGACGTAAGTATTTATTACGGGCGTGAGCAGCACAGAATTTTAAGATTTCAGCAGTGTATTCACGTACTACTTTACCTTTTGAACTTAACAACACTTTACGACCAATTAAGTCGAGTGCTTGAACACCAGTTGTTCCTTCGTATAGGGTCGCAATACGTGCATCACGTGCGATTTGCTCCATACCCCATTCTTTAATATAACCATGACCACCGTAAACTTGCATACCGTGGTTGGCTGCTTCTAAACCAAGTTCAGTTAAGAAACCTTTTAAGATCGGTGTATAGAAACCAAGTTTGTCATCGTAGTCTTCAAAAGCAGCTTGATCACCACGTGTTAACGCATCTGTCATTTTGTCAGCAATTTGCGCAGCATAGTAAATCATTGCACGACCGCCTTCAGCGATCGCTTTTTGAGTTAAAAGCATACGGCGTACGTCTGCGTGGTGAATGATTGCATCAGCAACTTTATCTGGATCTTTCTTACCAGAAAGCGCACGCATAGACATACGGTCTTTAGCATATGGAAGAGCACCTTGGAAAGATAACTCAGCATGTGCAATACCTTGAACTGCAGTACCGATACGCGCTGTGTTCATGAAGGTAAACATTGCATGTAAACCTTTGTTTACTTCACCAATTAGATAACCTGTTGCATTATCAAAGTTGAGTACAGCAGTTGCAGAAGCACGAATACCCATTTTGTGTTCAATTGAACCACAAGTTACGGTATTGCGTTCACCCACACCGCCATCTGCTGTAGGCATGAATTTAGGTACGATAAACAATGAAATACCACGTGTACCTGCTGGCGCATCTGGAAGACGAGCAAGTACGATGTGAATAATGTTTTCAGTTAAATCGTGTTCACCCGCAGAAATAAATATTTTTGTACCCGTGAGTTTGTAAGTACCATCTGCTTGAGGTTCAGCTTTGGTTTTTACTTGGCCTAAGTCTGTACCACATTGAGGTTCTGTTAAGCACATTGTGCCGCTCCATGTACCTTCAACAAGTTTAGGCATATATGTTTGTTTTTGCTCATCTGTACCGAATTGCAAAATCGTGTTCATACAACCTGAGCTTAATCCTGGATACATGGTAAATGACCAGTTTGCAGTACCCATCATCTCTGATTTAATCAGGTTTAGAGACATTGGTAGGCCTTGACCACCAAATTCTTCAGGATAAGAAAGTCCTTGCCAGCCACCCATTACGAACTGGTCATAAGCTTCTTTAAAACCTTTTGGCGTTTTTACTTCGCCGTTGTCAAAATGGCAACCTTCTTCATCGCCAGATTGGTTAAGTGGTGACAGTACGTTTTCACAATAATCTGCCGCACCTTCAAGAATCATATCTACAGTATCTGGATCTGCACTTTCACCATTTGATAAAGTTTTATAGTGAGCAGGATAATCTAGTACTTCATTCATTAAGAAGCGGATATCGTGTAGGGGAGCTTTATATGCTGGCATGGCTTTAATCCTAATTTTGAATCATTGTGGGATTATCTCAATCGATGATTTGATTATTCACTCGCATGATAAAAATACAATGTTAATCACACCCGAAAAGAATGTCAGAAAAGCGAATTTTGTCGAAAATAAATACACCGTAAATTATATTTTCTGATAAAGTCAGGTCTTATACTTTTATGTGAAAAAACAACTAATTTTTTATTTTTAGCAAGTTTTGCTGAAAAGATAAAGCGATAAGGTTTTAAAAAAGGTTATGCATTTAAAATATCTCAGTTTATGTTTATTTAGTTTGGGCTTGACGGCGTGTGCGCAACACAGTGTGCGTCCGCAATTGGCATCTGCGAATTTAGAGCAAAAAGCTATTCAAAGCGTTAACGCGATGTATGAATATCCAAGTTATGATTATCGCGGAAACTTTAAAATTACGGTTGATCCATCACAAATAAAGCAAAATTCAAAAGCTGAAAATACACCTAAGCTTGATGCTGAATTACAAAAGAAAGTCGATCAGTACCTACGTGAGCAAAAGGTTGGCTTAAGTAAAGCACAGAAACAAACCCTCTATGCGGCTATTGCAAATGAACAAGGTGATTTGGGACTGACCCCATCAGCACGTTCTGACAAAGTAAACGCCGTATTAATTAATTTATTAAATGATCTTCAATTTAGCTATGACGGCTCAATTCATTATCGTCAGAAAATGGGTTCATTTAACCTAACTGCCAGATATGAAAAGCCAACGCTATTGGTCCAGGCAAAATTGCCAATGGTGCTTGATTTAGAAAATTATAAGTTTTATGTAAATTACTTTGGTTTAATGCCGTATTTAGTCAATAAAGAAAATCAAAACAATTTAACTTACATTGATTTTTCAAAGTACAAAGACTTCTTTAAAAATGTCGATATGAAGAAGTTTGTTGAATATCTTAAAGCTTCTAGTGCAGTGTCATATCGTTTGGCTGACCCGCAAAACTTACAACGTGTATCTCTGACAGATAGTGATCGTAAGGCTGGGGCTGTTGATAAAATTCGTTTGAAAACTACGATTGAAGAGTTGCTTTTAGAAGTTGAGCTGTATGGTCAGGTCAATGATAAATACCTTCAAAAAAGTGTTTTAGGCTTCGATAATGAAAAGATGGCAGAAAAGGTAGCAACTGAGCTTGCTGCTTCTGAAGCAAAAAAAGGAGCAACTAATAAGGAAGAACAAAAAGTTTCTTCCGATGATGCTGCTGCTGTAAGTCAGGAACTATATAGTTTAATCAACGCACACTTTGATGACGCTCTTTCATCAGATGATGAAGGTGAAGATAATTTAAGTGCGGCGGCGCAAGCTCCTGAAGCTGCAGATGCATCGGCTTCTGAAGACGAAGATGCCAGTGAAGAAGCTGCTGCAGATGGTGTACAAGATGCACAAGCTGAAGAGGTTGTAACACTCACTGAAGATCAATGTATTGAATTAAAATCACTGAAGAAACCTGTTGCTTTAGGCGATATTAATTATTGCCAAGTCTATGGCATTGACGTACTAGACCAGAGCGCTGCAAGTGCTGAAAAAGTTCAAACTAAGTCTCGCCGAGACGCTTTAAAACAAACGTTTGAAGCTTATAACCAAAATCAGTTTATCAATGATGAAGCTTTCAAAGCTTTATGGTTAAAACATAAAGCTGAGATTGAGCAAGCTTTACCGAAGCAAAGAAATCCAATCACGATTGATGTGGCTTTAGATGATAAAGGCCGTGCAGTGAACATGGCTTATGATGTTGCTTACACGCCAGCCGAGTTTAAACATAGCTTCAATATTAAAGCTGATATGCAAATTTTAAACTATGGCAAAGCAACCTCAATTGATCAGCAGCAGCTTAAACAAGCTAAATCTGTAGCTGAAGCAAGTAAAGGTTCTATGCTAGAAAACTTTATTAAAGGCTTTGGTGATAAACTCGGTCAAGGTGATGTGTTAGAGCATCCAGTGGGCACGCATAGTGACGTACAAGATCTAGATGCAAATCTGGCTGTACTTGCAGATAAAACCTATGACGCAACGCATGCCTATGACAAAACTTATAAAGCAGTATTTATTGCCAAATTGACTGCTGAAAAACCGTCATATATTAAGTATTACTCTGTTCAACAGCTACAAGAAATTGCTGAGGTTTATGCTTACTGGTTCTCGGAAGAAGATACCTATACTCCTCAAGGAAAAGCCTTAGAACGCATTACAGCTTTACAGAAAAAGCATCATCTTGAGCAAGATGAGCAGTTTGACCATGAGTTAGGTCGTGCTGTAGATCATATTGTAATAGAGACCATGCAAGGTAAAGCAGGGCGTGAAGCTTGGCAGAACCTACAGAAGCAATATAAGCAACCAGCCCAACTTTTCTCAAAACAGTATCAGTTAGAGTTTGAAAAACAAAACGGTGTTTCTGCTGAAGAAAAACATTTGTTATCAGAAACGGCTGATATTTTAGGGAACGTTTATGTGGCAGCTCGTAAACAACAGCTTACGGAAAAAACAATTCAGAAGTTAAAACCTGAACATAATGAATTTATTGATTATGAAATTTTCCGAGATGTTTATAAGCAAATGGTCGCTGCTAAAAAATAGTAAATGAGATAAAAAAAGAACCTACTTGATGTAGGTTCTTTTTTTTAATTATAGAAAATCTTTTAAGTCTGGTTTTACGTCATTCCAGATGTAAAAAGCTTCAATCGCTTGGCCTACTAACATGCCAAAACCTTCTGCATAAGGCACATTGCGTTGTTTCGCTTGATCTAGGAAACTAGATGGCTTGCCGTAAGCCATTTCATAAGCATGTTTGAATTGTAATTTTTCAGGAAGTTGTAAAGCATCACCTGAAAGACTTGCAGACGTCGCATTAATTACAATATCAAAATTCCCTTCTAAGTCATTTAGTGAAATTGCTTGTAGTTGAGCTTGTGGAACTGCTGTTTTTAAGTCATCTACGAGTTGCTCTGCACGAGCCAGAGTTCGATTTGCAATAACGATTTTTTTAGCGCCAGCTTGTACAAGCGGATAAATAACTCCACGAGTTGCACCACCAGCCCCTAAAATTAAAATAGTTGTATTTTCAAGATTCCATTCTAATGCTTGAATTGCGGCAACTAAGCCTTGACCGTCAGTATTGTCACCATGCAATTTGCCATTTTCCATCCATAACGTATTTACAGCTTTAGCAATTTGGGCACGCTCAGTTAACACATCACATAAAGCAAAAGCTTGCTCTTTAAACGGAACGGTAACGTTCATACCACTTCCGCCCTCTGCAAAGAAACTACGCATGCTCGATTCAAAACCGTCGAGAGGGGCCAGACGTTTTTGATAGTTTAGATCAACACCTGTTTTTTGAGCGAAAGCATGATGCAATTCAGGAGAGCGTGATTGTTCGATCGGGTTGCCAATTACTGCAAACTGTTTGGTCATTCTTGTATCCAAAATTTTAAAATGGCGTGAAGCAGATAAAGCCTATACTGAATATTCAGCAGGCCTCACTATAAGTCAAATTGGCACAAGAAAAAATATTAGGAGGGTTTCAGAAACCTTGAAAAATAAAAAAGGAGATTCTTTAGGGTGGAAGCCAAAGAATCCCCAAAACAAAAAATTAAGCAACTTTTTCTTTTAAACCTAACCAATCACGAGGTTTTAAGTAATAGTCAGTTAAACGCTTCTCTGGAGAGTCTTCATCCCATTCAGGACGATAAGACCATGCAGCTAAATTAGGAAGACTGACTAAAATAGACTCGATACGGCCACCTGTTTGTAGACCAAATAAAGTACCACGGTCATACACTAGGTTATATTCAACATATCTGCCGCGGCGATAAAGCTGAAATTCTCGTTGAGCTTCGGTATAAGGTTGTTCACGGTGTTTTTCGAAAATTGGCAAAATGGCATTTAAATAACCGTTGCCTACAGCTTGAATATATTTAAAGCAAGTTTCGAAATCCCAGCAATTTAAGTCATCAAAAAATAAACCACCGACACCGCGCTGTTCGTCGCGATGCTTTAAATAAAAGTAGTCATCACACCATTGCTTGTGTTCGTTGTAAACATTGTCGCCAAAAGGTTTACATAGGTCATAAGCAGCTTGATGCCAATTTAAAACATCTTGGTCATCTGGATAAAATGGCGTTAAGTCAAAACCACCACCAAACCACCAAATCGGATCTTGTCCTTCACGTTCTGCAACGAATAAACGAACATTTGCATGAGATGTTGGAATATTTGGGTTTTTAGGGTGAATAACTAAAGAAACACCTAGTGCTTGAGCTTTAGCGCCTGCAATTTGAGGGTGACGTTCTGTTGCAGAAGCAGGAAGTTTGCTAATGTTGATGTGAGAAAACATCACGCCGCCTTTTTCGATCACTGTGCCATTTTGCAGCACACGTGAACGACCGCCGCCGCCTTCTGGACGTTCCCAATCATCAATAATAAATTCTGCATTACCACCGCCAGCTTTTTCTTGTTGTTCTAAACCAGCGCAAATACGGGCTTGTAAATCGAGGAGAAATTCGCGGACACGTTGAATATCTGTGGAAGTCGGATGTTGCATAATGACCCTCAAAGATGATTGATATAAATTAAATACATCAAAACATAAAACCATAAAAAAAGTAAGGGATTTTTTCTAAATCTTGAAAAAATCCCTTAAACATTGTTTTTAAACTATAGACTTGAAATCAAAAATCATCTTTTTGATAAAGGTGATCCATTCTTTCACGTTTGGTTTTTAAATATTGTTCATTAAAAGGATTACGACCTACGGTTAACGGTACGCGGTCTACAACGTTAATACCTTGATCTTTGAGTGCCTGAATTTTCAAAGGATTATTGGTAATTAACTTCACTTCTTTTACTTTTAAGTGGTCGAGCATAATGCTACACATATCGTAACGACGTGCATCGGCAGGTAAATTCAGTAGTAAATTAGCATCTACGGTGTCATGTCCCTGATCTTGTAGGGCATAAGCACGAATTTTATTGGTTAAACCAATTCCACGACCTTCTTGGCGTAAATATAAAATTACGCCTTGTCCTGCTTCATTGATGAGTTTTTGAGTCGCTTGTAATTGTGGGCCACAATCACATTTCAATGACGCAAAAGCATCACCTGTTAAGCATTCAGAATGTACACGGACTAAAACAGGGCCTGTTGGCGGATTTTCTAACCCTTTAGAAAGTGCCACATGTTCTTCACCTGTTGCTGGATCTTGAAACACAGAAATATTGAATTCACCAAAAGCGGTCGGGAGTTTTGATGTTGCAATGAACTCTATAGGCACAGATTAACTCATCTTTTAACCGAAAACGGTTTAAAGTATAGCGTAATGCTGGGAGATTGGTCGAATTGTCATAATCATTTTGCACACTAAGGTTTTCTTTTTTGTATAAAGAAGACGATAATAGTTGATAAATAGTCAGATTATTCAGGATAATCTGCCAACCATACCCATAATGTATGAGAGACTGCTTTGCATGATCTCGTTCGCAAATGTGGCTGATTGAAGGTGACTTCATTCGATTGTATGATCGACCCATTTTGACCCAGCTTAGGATTTGCCAGGCTTATAAAGGCTTTGCCACATATGTTGTATACCGAAATTCCAACTCAACGCCCTGTTACGCCATTGTTAGATGCAATTGATCATCCTCAACAATTACGTCAGCTCGAGCATAGCCAACTGGTTCAAGTGGCTGATGAGTTGCGTCAATATATTTTATATGCAGCAGGCCAGAGTGGTGGCCATTTCGGTGCTAACCTCGGCGTGGTTGAGCTGACGGTTGCGCTGCATTATTGCTTTAATACACCAAATGACCGTTTAGTTTGGGATGTGGGACATCAAGCATACCCACATAAAATCCTGACTGGACGTCGTGAACAAATTACCACTATCCGTTCAAAAAATGGTTTAGCAGCTTTCCCTGCCAGAGAAGAATCAGTTTTTGATACTTTCGGAGTGGGGCACTCATCGACAGCTATTTCTGCTGGCTTGGGCATGTCACTTGCACGTCGCTATCAAAATGACCCATGTGAAGTGGTATGTATTGTGGGTGATGGGGCAATGACTGCGGGCATGGCTTTTGAAGCAATGAACGACGCTGTTGCACATGATGCTGACTTGATTGTTGTCCTTAATGACAATGACATGTCAATTTCTTGCAGTACGGGTGGCTTCGCTAAGCATTTAGCTGCAATTTGGGAAAAGGGTCATTTAGTCAATGTAGATGAACATGGTGAGGCTTACATTCAGCCACACCCAAAATGGACTTATAACTCTCGCCTACACCAATCAGCAACCGATGCAGCAGATAATTTATTTAAAGCAATTGGTTTTGACTATTTTGGTCCATTTGATGGGCATGATGTTACTCAATTAGCTCAAGTTTTTAACGCGCTCAAAAAACGTAAAGGACCGCGTTTAGTACACGTTTATACCAAGAAAGGAAAAGGATTTGCTCCTGCTGAAGCAGACCCGATCACTTACCATGCGATTGGTAAAATAAATGCGACCTCAGGTGGCAAAACTCCACCAAAGTATTCTGATGTATTTGGTGAGTGGTTGTGTGATGAAGCTACTCGAGATGAACGTCTGCTTGCGATCACACCTGCGATGTGTGAAGGCTCAGGCATGGTTAAATTTGCCAAGCAATTTCCACAGCGTTTCTTTGATGTCGCCATTGCAGAGCAGCATGCTGTAACACTTGCGGCTGGTATGGCTTGCGAAGGGCTCAAACCTGTTGTTGCAATTTATTCAACATTCTTGCAGCGCGGTTACGATCAGCTTATTCATGATGTTGCCTTGCAAAACCTTGATGTAACTTTCGGAATCGACCGTGCAGGTTTAGTGGGTGAAGACGGCCCAACTCATGCTGGTGCTTATGACTATGCTTATATGCGTACTGTCCCGAATATGGTGATCATGGCGCCAAAAGACGAAAATGAATGTCGTCAAATGCTTCATACTGCTTATGTCTACAATGGCCCAGCTGCAGTACGCTATCCACGTGGTGCTGGTGTTGGTGTCGAAATTCAAAAAGAAATGACGGTTCTTGAATTAGGTAAAGCTGAAATCGTTGCAGAAATTAATGCAAACAATGATGAGCAAATTACAATTCTAGCGTTTGGTAGCCGTGTCATGGTTGCTATAGAAGCTGGTGAGCAACTTGCACAGAAACATGATGTCGGTGTGCGTGTGGTAAACATGCGCTTTGTAAAACCGCTTGATGAACAAATCATTCGAGACTTGGCTGAGCATACTCATTTATTCGTAACAGTTGAAGAACATGCGATTATGGGTGGCGCAGGTAGTGCAGTGAATGAGTTTATGGCACAAGAACAAATTGTTAAACCTATCATTAACTTAGGTTTGCCGGACTCATTCTTGCATCAGGCTTCACATAATCAAATGCTGCAAGATTGTGGTCTAGATACGAAAGGTATTTTGAACTCAATTGAGAGAGCTTGGCTTAAGCAAAATCAGGTCGTTTAAGCCTTTCACAAAAAATTTGAAACATTTTTTCCCATAAAGCGCATTCATTTGCTAAAATGTTCGCGCTTTTATGCATTATTCTTTGTCAAAATCTTCAAATTTCTTGTAGTGGGTGTTCAATGGAACCTATGGTGGTTATGGCTGCGCGTGCGGCTCAAACAGTTGGTCAAGAGCTTTTAAAAGCGCATCAAAATCGTCATAAACTCGATTTGCAAGTTGAAGAGAAAGGCATTGATGGCCCGGTAACACGTGTAGATCGTTATTTAGAACAATTAACGATTGATACATTACGTAAAAGTTATAAAAACCATAGCTTCTTAGGTGAAGAGTTTGGTATGCAAGAAGGCAAAGGCCACGATGCAGACTGGTGCTGGGTCATTGACCCGCTTGATGGCACGCAAAACTTTATTAATGGTTTCCCTCATTTCTGTATTTCTATTGCAGTTCAACATAAAGGCGTTACTCAGCACGGCGTAATTTACGACCCAGTGCGTGACGAATTGTTCTCTGCAAGTCGCGGTCGCGGTGCGGTTATGAACCAACGCCGTATTCGTGTAAATGTAAAAGATAGCTTAGAAAATACATTCTTGGCAGTAGGCCATCCTTACCGTGCTAAACGTGCTGGTGAGATCGTATCTTATGCAGAACAACATTTCGCATCATTATTAGCAGTGACTCAAGCGGGCGCTCAAATCCGTCGTGGTGGTTCAGCTGCTCTAGACTTGGCTTATGTTGCTGCTGGTCGTTTCGATGGTTTCTTTGAACTTGGTTTAAAACCATGGGACATCGCTGCTGGTGAGCTTATTATTAAAGAAGCGGGCGGTGTAGTTGTTGATGCTCGTGGTGGCAATGATTCACTTGAAAATGGCCAAGTGATCGCATGTTCACTTAAAATGTTAAAGCCATTAATGCAAACTGTTGTTCCTGCTTGGGACAAAGCTGCAAAATAATTTAGAAATAGTTTCTCTGTTAAGACCCTCTTTTTATAGAGGGTTTTAACTTTTTAATGATCGGTAAAATACAAATAATAATAGAAATAACGAGAAAGTTGATTAAAACACATGACTTTTAAATTCTTTCTGCTATAATCCGCCCACGCACTTAAATTTCCGTTCATTACCTGAACATTCTGTTCTATTCATTGTAAGCGCACGCTGTCCATAGAGAGGACCATTTCTTGCGCCCCGATCGCTCAGCGATTCTTCAGGTTCGGCCGTAATCAAGCGTGCGTTTAATCCACATCGTCGTTACTCGGATTGCCGCTGAATAATAAGGTTCAGCTAATTTTGCTTTGCCGCTTTGTGCCGATGTCTATTTTGTACTTATTAAAAATGGAGCACCCATTAGGGTGAAACTCTCTATGAGCAAAACTTTTGCCGAATTTTCTTTGCATGAAACCTTACAACAAGCGCTTGAAGGTTTAGGTTTTACTACCCCGACTCCTGTGCAAGAACAATCTATTCCTGCAGCTTTAGAAGGTAAAGACCTTTTAGTTTCTAGCCAGACTGGTTCTGGTAAAACTGCAGCTTTCTTATTGCCAACATTAAATAACTTGGCTGGTCAAGAAACTTTCGTTCCGTTCAAAGAACGCATGAAAGCAGTAACTCAACCAAATATTTTGGTTATTTCTCCTACTCGTGAATTAGCTCAACAAGTAAGCCAAGATGCAATTGCATTTGTACGCCACATGAAAGGTGTTCGTATTGCTGCAATTATGGGTGGTATGCCATTTGCTAAACAAATTCAACAGTTAAAAGGCGCGCAAGTTGTTGTTGCAACACCGGGTCGTTTACTTGACTTGGTAAACCGTCGTCAAATTAAATTAGACCAAGTAGATGCTTTAATTGTTGATGAAGCGGACCGTATGCTTGACCTAGGCTTCTCTGAAGACTTAGAAGCAATTAGCGAATTAGCGGCTAACCGTAAACAAACATTAATGTTCTCTGCAACATTTGCTGATCGTATTATTCGTCTTGCAGCATGCATGATGAAAGATCCTATGCGTATCGCAATTGAAACTGGTCATTCAACCAATACAGATATTACGCAAACATTGCATTGGACTGATGGCTTTGAGCACAAGAAAAAATTACTTACTCATTGGTTAAGTGATGAAAACTTAGATCAAGCTGTAGTTTTTGCAAGCACTCAAGAAGACACTGATATGTTGGCTGAAGAACTTGCAGAAGCAGGTCATTCAGTTGTTGCACTTCATGGTGCGATGCCACAAACAGTTCGTAACCGTCGTTTACGTAGTATCCGTGAAGGTCGTGCGAAGATCTTAGTTGCAACTGACGTTGCTGCTCGTGGTCTTGACGTACCGACTATTTCTCACGTAATTAACTTTGGTCTTCCGATGAAGCACGAAGACTACGTACACCGTATTGGTCGTACAGGTCGTGCTGGTCGTACAGGTCAAGCGATTACTTTAGCGACTTATCGTGAACGCGGTAAGATTCGTGCACTTGAAGAATATTTAGAAGCTCGTTTAAGCGTTTCTGAAATTGAAGGCTTAGAGCCATCTCCACCTCCTGCTCGTTCAGGTCGTGATGGTGGTGGTCGTGGTCGTGGCGGCAATGGCGGTGGCCGTGATGGTCGTCGTGGTGGCGGTTTTGGTGGTGGTCGTCGTTTTGAAGGCGAAAGCAACTTCAAACGTCGTGAAGGTGGTCGTGATGACCGTCCACGTCGTAGCTTTGATGACAAGCCACGTGGTGATCGTCCATTTGGTGGCGAAGATCGTCCACGTCGTGAGTTCAATTCAGATCGTCCACGCCGTGAAGGTGGTTTTGAAGACCGTCCACGTCGCGAAGGCGGTTTTGAAGATCGTCCACGTCGTGAGTTCAACTCAGACCGTCCGCGTCGTGAAGGTGGTTTCAATGATAAACCGCGTTTTGACTCGAATGATGACAACCGTGGTAACCGTGTAGACTATAAACCACGTCGTGAAAGCGGTTTTGGTGATCGTCCAAAACGTAGCTTCGGTGGTGAAGATCGTCCACGTCGTAGTTTTGATGACAAGCCACGTGGTGAGCGTCCGTCATTTGGTGGCGAAGATCGTCCACGTCGTGAGTTCAACTCAGATCGTCCACGTCGCGAAGGTGGTTTTAATGATAAGCCACGTCGTAGCTTTGATGACAAACCTCGTGGTGAACGTCCATCGTTTGGCGGTGAAGATCGTCCAAAACGTAGCTTCGGTGGTGAAGATCGCCCACGTCGTAGTTTTGATGACAAACCACGTCGTAAATTCGACCGTTGATCTTTAAAAAGACTTAAAAAAAGGCCAGTTAACAAACTGGCCTTTTTTATTTTTCAGTTTTGCTATAAAATAATAAAGTGTGAAGCAGTTCAAATTTAATTGTAATAATGCGTAAAAGTAATCGAAAAAGGGCATCTTTGACATGGTTGAGTAAATTATTACTTCAACATGGTTTGCCATATCTTTTTATTGTACTCGCTTTGTGCAATGGGATTTACTTTGCCTATGCTTTGCTAACAGGCCATTTTGTAGATCAGTTCCAAGTGCTCAATCAGTAAATTCCCTTCAAAAACTAACCTATATTTATACTTTTAGTTGTCTTTGCTTTTGTCAAAATTACAACAAGATTCCCAAAATTCAGTGTTATAGTATGCGGGCATAAAAGTGCAGGAATGATTGCCATTATGAATAATAAAACTCCTCTCTCGACTCAGTCACTCATTGAAGTGAAAAATTTGAGTTTTAATCGAGGGGAACGCGTCATTTATGACAATATTAGTTTAAATATACGTCGCGGTCAGATTACGGCCATTATGGGACCATCTGGTACAGGTAAAACGACTTTATTACGTTTGATTGGTGGACAACTTGTTCCTGATCAGGGTGAGGTTTTGCTTGATGGCAAAGATATTGCTCAAATGTCACGTCAGGAATTGTTTGCCGCTCGTGCGCGTATGGGAATGCTCTTCCAAAGTGGCGCTTTATTTACCGATATGTCGGTTTATGAAAATGTCGCTTTTCCAATCCGTGCACATACCAAGCTTTCTGAAAATTTGATTGCTGAACTGGTTGCTTTAAAGCTTGAGTCTGTTGGCCTGCGTGGAACAGAACAGCTCATGCCTACCGAGTTATCAGGCGGTATGAATCGACGAGTTGCTTTGGCTCGTGCAATCGCGCTTGATCCAGATTTAATCATGTATGACGAACCATTTGCTGGGCAAGACCCCATTGTAAAAGGTGTTTTAACTCGTCTTATTCGTTCGTTACGTGAAGCTTTGGATTTAACCACCATTATTGTTTCGCATGATGTTTCCGAAACCTTATCTATTGCCGATTACATTTATGTTGTAGCGGAAGGAAAGATTCAAGGGGAAGGAACGCCGGAAGAATTGCAAAAATATGCTTCTCCTTTTGTAAAACAGTTCTTAACCGGTTCGGCAGAAGGTCCGGTTGAGTACCAGTTTAGCCATCAAGCTTATTTAGATAACGAGGTTCGTCCATGAATACGATTGCCTGGTTAGGTAGACTCGTTATTGAGCGGATTCGAGGGATTGGTGTTGCGGCACTGATGCTCTTACAGATTATTTTTTCATTACCTTCATCGGGTGGTTTTGGGCGTTTCGTCTATCAAATGCATCGTGTAGGGGTAATGTCTTTACTTATTATTACGGTATCAGGTTTATTTATTGGTCTGGTACTCGGACTACAAGGCTACTCAATATTGGTCAATGTGGGTAGTGAATCAATGCTAGGCACTATGGTGTCTTTAACTTTGCTGCGTGAGCTTGCACCAGTTGTTGCTGCTTTACTCTTCGCTGGGCGCGCAGGTTCTGCATTAACTGCTGAAATTGGTTCGATGAAACAAAGTGAGCAGCTTGCCAGTATGGAAATGATTGGTGTTGATCCTTTAAAGCAAATCGTCTCACCACGTCTTTGGGCTGGCATAGTCAGTTTACCAATGTTAACTGTTATCTTTGCTGCGATTGGTATTGTTGGCGGCAAAATGGTTGGCGTTGATTTTCTTGGCGTTGATGAAGGCTCCTTCTGGAGTGGTATGCAAAATAATGTTCAATTTGGCCATGATGTTGTAAATGGCATCATTAAGAGCATTGTATTTGCTTTACTTTGTACATGGATTGCAGTTTTCCAAGGGTATGCGTGTGATCCAACACCTGAAGGCATTGCGACAGCAATGACCCGTACGGTTGTATATTCTTCATTATGTGTTTTAGGTTTTGATTTCGTGTTGACTGCGGTCATGTTCGGAGGGATTTAATGAAATCACGTACTAGTGAGCTGGCCGTAGGTATTTTTGTCATTATCTTCGGTATTGCTTTGTTTTTTTTAGCGATGAAAGTAAGTGGTTTAGTTGGTACAAACTTGAGTGATGGCTACACGATGAAAGCTCAGTTTGACAACGTTAATGGACTTAAGCCTCGTGCTAAAGTAACGATGAGCGGTGTAACAATTGGTCGTGTTGATTCAATTACACTTGATCCGGTTACACGTTTAGCTACAGTAACTTTTGACCTTGATGGAAAACTGACAAGTTTTAATGCTCAGCAGTTAAAAGAAGTTCAAAAAAATGCTTTAGACGAATTGCGTTATAGTTCTGATTATACGCAAGCGACGCCAGCGCAACAAAAAACAATGGAACAGCAACTGATCAGTAACATGTCATCCATCACCAGTATTGATGAAGATGCTTATATAATGGTTGCAACCAATGGTTTGTTGGGTGAGAAATATTTAAAAATCGTACCAGGTGGTGGTCTTAACTACCTTAAACGTGGTGATACGATTTCTAACACCCAAGGAACGATGGATTTAGAAGATTTAATTAGTAAATTTATTACTGGTGGTGGCGCAGGTAAAGTTGCCGCTGGTTCATCATCCTCAGCAGAAGAAAAAGCTCCTGCAAGTACTGACAGCAGCGCACAGCCGTCATTTGTTGAGTAAGAGATTATTTGAAGGAGTGGTTCCAGGTGAATAAGTTGTTTAAACAAACCCTGACAGCAAGTATTTTGTCTACTATGATTGCTGGTACAGCTTTTGCTGCACCTTCAGAAGCACCACCTGATTTTATTAAGCGTGTTGCTGATGGTTTGATTGCTCGTTTGAAAACAGACCATGCCAAGTTGCAAAACAATCCTGCTTTGGTTAAATCAATCATACGTCAGAACTTAGACCCGTATGTTGATTCACAAGCGTTCACTCGTATTGTGATGGGTACTTATGCGACAAATCAGTATAGTACTGCTGCACAACGTGCTCAGTTTGAAACAAACTTCCGTAATACTTTAATTGAGAATTACGGTAGTGCATTTGCTAAATACACAAACCAAACTTACACCATGCGTCCTTATAAGGCGACAGCAGGTAAAAACCCAGTTGTGACTTTAGACTTTAACCACAATGGCGACAAAATTCCTGTGTCGTTCCAGTTGGCTGACAAAGGTTCACAGTGGAAAATCCGTAACATCAATGTTTCTGGTATTGATTTAGGGTTACAGTTCCGCAACCAGTTTGCTGCAACTGTGAAGCGTAATGGCGGCGATTTGAATAAAGCAATTGCGACATTCCAACCTGATGCAGATGCTGCTGTTAATCAGAACAAACAAAAATAAGTAGGTGAAGAGTGGTTCAGTATCTTAACCAAGAGTTAGTTGTTTCAGGCAAAATCGATTTTGAAAATGCTGAGCAACAATACCAAGCTGGATTGGCAATTATTAAGAAGCAAACAAGCTTTCCTTTAATAGTCGATCTAAAACAGCTTGAGCATGGTAATACGTTGGCATTGGCGGTGTTAGTCCAATGGCTACGTCAGACTCCGCAGAAGGCTGGCTTACATTTTAAAAATGTTCCAGAGAAGATGCTGAAAATCATTCAAGCTTGCCATTTGCAAGAAGACCTACATTTGGTCTAGTCATGCAAAAATAAAAAAGCACCTAAATTTAGGTGCTTTTTTTATAAAAATTAATAGGGGATAAGTGCAGATTTTAAATCCATTTCTTCCAGCGGAAGTAAATGATAGGGCCAATAAAAAAGCCGACAATAATTAATAGCACTGCGATAAAACTACTTTTACCATGAGCAAAAGGCAATACTTCAGTGTTCATACCATAGATACTCGCGATCAGCATTGGTGGCGCTAACATACTTGGTAAAATCGAGAATCGACGAATCGTATCGTTTTGCTCGGTGTTAATGAACCCGGAAGTTGTATCAAGCAAGAATCGTACTTTTTGGAATAAGAACGCATCATGTTCTACAAGCGAGCGGACGTCTTCACTGAGCTCTCGGATATCTGCATCGTAGATGTGACTACCTAAGGCTCGTGGACGAGATAAAAAGGTTAAGACCCGACGTAAATCAATTAAACAAAGTTGTGCCTTTCCAAGCATGTCTTCTTGTTGAGCCAAGCGGGTAATCATGTCATCAAGGTCCAAAATTTTCTCACGTTGATGGTTGTTAAGCACCTCAGTAGAGTATTTTTCTAGATCCTTGTGGATATCTTCTAAGATATCCGCAAGCTCATCTAGCTTTGCTTCAAGCAGACCTAATAAAATCCAAGTTGGATCTTTGTAATCCATTTCATAGTCATTACGGCGAGCTCGGGCACGAAATGCACGAAACGCAACGAGCTTTTCACCGCGTAATGTAAATAAGCGATCTTTGTGTAAAATGAATGCTACGGTTTGTACCATGGCAAGCATATGTGATGACTCTTCAGCATCTCCATCGACCTGATAATTTTTATTTTTCGTTAAAAAATAGGTACTGATATGCAAAATACCGTCATCATCGCGGTAGAATCGAGCAGAAGAAGAAATGTCTTCTAGGGACTTTAGTGTAGGTAAGTTCTGATCGTAGGCATCTAAGACCCATTGTTGTTCTTCTTGAGAGGGTGCAATTAGATCAAGCCATACTAATTCGGGATGTAGATCAAATCCACCGTTGATGGTGGCATCTTCCAGACTTCCGCGTTCTGTGGCATAAAAGGCTTCAAGCATGTGTCTTTTTTCCTCACGCAGTCTGATGGAAATTGATGGGTGTATTTTAGACAAGGATTTGCCGAAAAACACTTGCCAATACACTATTTTGCAAAAAAAAACTCTGTCGATAGTCTAGTTTGTCAGCATGACAGTTCAATAAAACGGTTTTTATACTATGAATTCAATTTGCATTTTCTGTGGTTCATCTTTAGGTTCAGACCCAATCTTTCAACAAATTGCTCAATTAACCGGTCAAACTATTGCCAAGCAAGGTAAAACTCTCGTTTATGGCGGTGGTCGTTCAGGTTTAATGGGCGTTGTCGCTGATAGTGCTTTGCAAGCCGGTGGGCAGGTCATTGGCGTCATTCCTCGTGCTTTAGTCGATCGCGAGTTAGCTCATCCCGGACTGACAAAGTTATATGTCGTCGAGAATATGCATGAGCGTAAGACCAAAATGGCAGATCTGTCGGACGGTTTTATTGCGTTACCAGGTGGGGCAGGTACATTGGAAGAAATCTTTGAACAATGGACATGGGCACAATTAGGTATTCATCAAAAGCCGTGTGCTTTTCTAAATGTAGCGGGCTTTTATGAAGATTTGCTTAAAATGGTTCAAGGAACTGTAGATAAAGGTTTTAGTCAGGCACGGTTCGCTGATAAATTGATCGCTTCGGATAAAATTGAGGATATTCTTCAACAATTTGAACAATATCAACCACCAGCTCCAAAATGGGCTAATGCAGATGTTCAACCATAAACGAGGTTAAATCGGTGAAAATAATTACGGTCGCCGCTGCGGTGATCTTAAATGAGCACAATGAATTATTACTGGTTAGAAAGCGTGATACACAAGCTTTTATGCAAGTAGGCGGTAAGCTGGAGCCGAATGAGGCTCCGGAAACAGCCATACAACGTGAAATTCTGGAAGAAGTTGGCAGCTCTTGTGTAATAGAGCAGTTTATAGGACAGTTTGAGACAGCAGCTGCTAATGAGCCAGATCATACGCTGATTAGCCATTTATATTTGGTTCGATTAAAACAGTCTCCACAAATTGCAGCCGAAATTGCTGAAATGAAGTGGATAAAATTTAATGATTCCGAAACTAAACTTGCGCCATTAACCAAAGAAATAGTAATTCCATGGTGTGAGCAAAACTTATCTGCAATTTAATAATTTTAATATGATGTAGATGAGGCAGCAGCTAGGCAGCTTGCATAAATAGATGTGCACCCTAGCTGTTTTAGCACTAGACTTAAAGCGGAAATTGAACTTCCTGTTGTGATCACATCATCAATAATCAGCACACGACGGTAGCGCCGTTTTTCTTGAGGTATCGCAACAAATTGCTGTTCAATATTTTCAAATCTTTCGAGTCGAGATAATCCTTTTTGTGAACGCTCATTGAGGCGTTTGACAGGCTGCCAAACGGGTATTCTTAATTGTTTACTTAGAAGCTTGGCAAGTAATAATGATTGATTAAAACCTCGCTCCGTTAAACGCTCTTTAGAAATAGGCATAGGTACTATGGCTTGTACCTTAGGAAATTTTATTTGCTGTAAAACCTCAGCAAGTAGGGTTTGGTAATGTAATTTTTGTTCATATTTAAACTGCTGAATTATACGGTTAATTGGATAGGCATAATGGCAGGCCACAAGGACAGATAGATCATTACGCTGAACTGTCTGCTTAAGCCATGGTAGTTGTTCCCAACATTCTTTACAAAGCGAGTGCTTACCCCGCGTTCCTATTTCACATAACAGGCAAGGGGACAAGAACTGAAAAAGATATTGAGGATTGAACAACTTAAACATAAGCGTATCGGGGTGCTTCCGGTAGCCAGCGTTTCAAGAGGGCATCAGCTTGTTGTGGATAGTCTTTTAGAACCTGTTGTGCAACATAATGCGCTTGACTCAGTAAATGATCATCTCGTTCTAATCGCGCGACTCTAAACCCCATATCACCTGTTTGTTTGGTTCCTAATAACTCACCCGGACCTCTTAGTTCAAGGTCTTTTTCTGCAATCACAAAGCCATCATTACTCTCTCTTAAAATCGAAAGTCTTTCTTGCCCATTTTGTGAAAGTGGTGGTTTATAAAGAAGAACGCAAAAACTGGCTTTTGCACCTCGTCCGACACGACCACGTAATTGGTGTAGCTGTGAAAGGCCTAAACGCTCAGCATTTTCAATAACCATAATCGAAGCGTTGGGTACATCTACACCCACTTCAATGACAGTTGTGGCAATCAGAAGCTGTAGTTCGTTATTTTTAAATGCTTGCATGACAGATTGCTTTTCATCAGCTTTCATTTTGCCATGAACTAAACCAATATTAAGTTCAGGAAAGCGCTCTCTCATTTCTTGATAGGTGGCTTCCGCGGCTTGAGCATCTAAAGTTTCGGACTGTTCAACCAGAGTACATACCCAGTAAGCTTGTTTGCCTTCTCGACAATTTGTAGCAATTCGATTTAGCACTTCTTCACGACGGTCTAGCGGAATCGTGACTGTCTGAATTGGTGTACGACCTGGTGGTAATTCATCAATAATGGATGTGTCTAAATCGCCATAAGCACTCATTGCTAATGTTCTAGGAATTGGCGTTGCAGTCATGACCAATTGATGAGGGGTAAGTTGTTCAGCGCCTTTATTGCGTAGAGCCAATCGTTGATCTACCCCGAAGCGATGTTGCTCATCAATAATCACAAGACCTAACTTTGCAAACCCAACGTTATCTTGAAATAAGGCATGAGTACCTACAATCAGTTCTGCATGACCTTCTTTAATTTGTTGTTCAGCTTGTGCTCGCGCTTTACCTTTTTGTTTGCCTGATAACCAAGCGACAGTAATGCCTAAAGGTTCAAACCAACGTTTAAAGTTTAAATAATGCTGCTCTGCCAAAATTTCGGTAGGTGCCATTAATGCAACTTGCCAATCGGCCTCTAATGCATGGCATGCTGCAACTGCCGCAACTAGAGTTTTCCCTGCACCTACGTCACCTTGTACTAAACGTAGCATAGGCTGGTGTTGTTTTAAGTCGCTTAAAATTTCTTTGGATACACGCTTTTGTGCATTGGTCATTTGAAATGGTAAAGCTTCTAACAGTTTTTTTGCCAGTACCTTACTGCTTGGGAAAGCGGGTGAGGCAATTTGACGAATATAAGCACGTCGTGTGAGAAGGCTAATTTGGTGTGCAACCAGTTCTTCAAAAATAAGACGCTGCTGTGCAGGGTGAGATCCTTCGGCCAATTGAATCATATTGGCATCGACAGGTGGCTCATGAATGTAATGTAATGCTTCTTTGAGTGCATATCCATTTGTATATTGCTTGGGAAGCAACTCAGGTAAGGCATCACTATGATGCTTCAACGCCTGTTTAACATATTCGCGTAATTTAGGTTGTGTTAATCCATCAGTGCTCGGGTAAATTGCTGTGAGCTGAGTTTTTGGCAGAGGTGTGTGTTCATTAATGAGCTGAATTTCTGGATGATAAAGCTCAAGTCCTCGTGCGCCTACGCGAACTTCACCAAAAATACGTAAACGGTTACCAGGTTTTATTTTATCGGTTAAGTTTTTATAAATATGATAAAAACGTAAAGTCACCTTACCAAATTCATCTTGTATTAATGCAGCCATAGATTTACGTTTACCTGGAGGGAAATCAACAGATTTGACTTCACCCTCGAGTAAATAACTACGACCAACCACCAACTGATTCATAGGAATAATGGTACTGCGATCTTCATAATCACGGGGCAGATGAAACAGTAAATCATCTGTGGTAAAAATATTTAGTTTTTCGAGTAGGGCTGCTGAAGCCGATCCAACGCCTTGTAACTGATGGACTGAAGTCATGTCCCCTCAACGAGTTCTCTATGCATATATTATTTATCGGTTATGGTAAAACATCTCAGCGTGTTGCTAAACAACTATTTGAGACAGGACATCAAATTACCACAATTAGCCGTAGTGAAAAAACAGATCCTTACGGGACACACCTCATACAGGATATTTTTACGCTCGATTTAAGTGAAATTGCGCCTGTAGATGTCGTTTATATTTTGCTTTCTCCAGACGATAGTACAGTTCAAGGTTATCATCATACTTACGTGGATAGTATTGAGCCTATTCGACAGGCTTTAAAATCACATGCAGTCAAAAGATTAATTGTGGTGTCATCTACGCGGGTATATGGTGAAAATTCTGGTGAAACGATTGATGATGAAAGTCAGATTCATCCGAATGATGCTCAAGGCCATATTCTTCATAATATGGAATTGCTATGGCAGAAATACTTTCCAGCTCAATGCGTGATTGTACGTCCCACAGGGATTTATGGTGCTTCGGTTGATCGATTAAAACGCATGGCTGAAAACACACAAACCTACCCAAATATTCACTATAGTAATCGTATTCATATTGATGACTTGGCAAGATTTTTAGCATTTTTAGCTGATTATGAAAAACCGCATAAGAGTTATCTTGTTGCCAATAATGCCCCTGTACCGTTACATGAAGTCATCCTTTGGTTTCAGAGCCAGTTAGACTTACCGTTGCTTACCTTAGATTCAGCTCATGTTTCAGGTAAAAAAATATATGCGAAACACTTATTTGAAACAGGTTTTCAACTTGAACACCCAATTTGCTTTAATGACTATTTATTATGTTTAAATGCTCATAGTACAAACCAAAATTTAGACTAAACTTTAAATAACAATAGAAATACCTGAAGAGGCAAATAAATTGCCGATAAAGATAAAAATGTTGAAAGTGAAGAAATTTTATTTAGCGCTTATTTTGAGTGCAATGTCTGTTGCGAGTTGGGCAGAGGATCAGTTGTGGTGTACATATGATCCTATGGGCACCCAAGGGGATATAACGCGTCGTTTAAATGACATCCGATTATATGCTCAGCAATATAATGTTAAATTCAAAGTTGTCAGCTATCAAAAAGAGCAGCAAGCCATTCAAGCTTTTGACGATGGTAAATGTTCGGGTTTAGCAGCCAGTAACTTTAATACGTATCAATACAATCATTTTATGGGAAGTAGTTCAGGTATAGGCCTTATACCTAATAACAGGACTGCCCGAAATTTATTACAGCTTTTAAATCACCCGACAATTGAGAAAAAACTCATTAATCAAGACTATGAAGTGGTTGGTATGATTCCCGTAGGAACAGCCTATATGGTCATGAAAAACAAAAAAATATCGAAAGTGGCACAGCTTAAAGGTCAAAGAGTCGGTGTATTAGCCAATAATCCGCCACAGCAGGCGTTGGTGAGAAGTGTAGGTGCACAGCCAGTCTATGTTGATTTATCCAATGCGATCACTCAGTTCCAGCAAAACAAAATCGATATTATGCCTGCACCGATTTATGGGCTTTTACCATATAACTTACAGAAAGATTTTGGGCCAGACACTCAGGTGATTAACTTTCCACTGGCTTATTTCGGGGTAAATCTAATTATTAAGCCTAAATCGTATCCTGCCAATTTTGGCCGAAAAATTCGGTCTTGGTTTGTGCAAAATAGTCAATTATTAACGAATCGAGCGATACAGTGGGAAAACCATTTGCCAGCTTACTATTGGGTAGATGTTTCTTTTTACGAAAAGCAGAGCTATGACATTATGGTGGCCAAAATACGCAATCAATATGTGCGTTCTGGATATTACGATGCTTACTTTGTTGAATTGATGAAGCGCTTACGTTGTATTGATGATCCACGTTACTTCGAGTGTTCAATGCCTCGATAAAATAAAAGGCAACTTAAGTTGCCTTTTATTTTGAGTCAAACTTTAAGATTTTTTACGTTTTAAACGACGTTTCGCTTGTTGAGAGGCCATTGCTTCAAGTGCTTCTTTTAGTTCTTCATCAGTAAAGGTCGTGATGTGCTGCAACATCTGCAATGTTACTTCATCAAGTACTAACTGTGCGCCTGCTGCCATTTGACGGAAATTATCGTCAAACTCAATCTGGCCTTGATCATTAGTACGGATGTAATTTTGCTGAGTTAAAACTTTAATAAAGCTTTGGAACAATGCTTTGTCAAAGAACTCTGGAGAATTAAACTCATAAAGAACAGACAAGCGTTGACCTAACAAATGACTTAACTCTTCAACTTGTTTTGCTGAAATATTGCCTGAACCGCGCTGAGTAATTAAAGCTAAAGTCATGTAATAGCGTTCTAGACTTTGCTTAACAGGTGTTGCCAATACAACAAGTTGATTGTGCTCTTCAGTGTTTGGTGCAGAGCTAATCAAGTTACCTTCTTCATCTTGATGAATAAGGTTTGATTGAACCAATGCATCTGCATATTGTTCAATCTGTTCTTTAAGCTCACTGCTTTGCCATTTAAGGAACAGTTCAGCTTTTAAGAATGGATAAAGCGTATAGATGACATTACTTAAATCAGCACGACTGATTTTACCGTTATGTTCAACAAGCGATGCAACCAATGAAGGTAAAACGAAAGCATGCAAAATGTTATTACGGAAGTATGTAAGCAGAACTGCTTGATTATCTTCAATCGCAATAATATCGCCCAGTGCATGCTGTACACGCTTAATTAATTTTAGCTTTAAGCCGTAAGCAATAATTTCCTTGCCAGATAGTGGCGTTACTTCTGTACGCTGATCGTAAGGGAAATTCGATGCTAAATTGCGGTAAGCTTCAAGCTGTTTAATACAGATTTCTTCATCAAGGGTATGCTTTGGAGTAGCAAGCAAAATAATTGAGAGTAAAGAAACCGGGTTAATGACTACCGCACGGTTAATATTTTCTAAAATTGCATGTGCAGAGCTATTTACAGCATCTGAAACGGCTTGAGGAATAGGGTCGTCATTTTTCTCGATGTAGACATTTTCTGCGTTATGCTGTTTAAGCAAATCATCAAGGAAAACGGGTTCACCAAAGTTAACGTGTACCTTACCGAAAATGCGTTCAATTTTTCGTAATGTTTTAACAATACCAAAAATAGATTCAGCTTCTTTTGGCTTACCTTGCATTTCGCCAACGTAAGTCGAACCTTCCATCAGGCGCTCATAACCAATATAAGT
Organism: Acinetobacter seifertii; assembly: GCF_016064815.1. Classification (NCBI taxonomy): domain Bacteria; kingdom Pseudomonadati; phylum Pseudomonadota; class Gammaproteobacteria; order Moraxellales; family Moraxellaceae; genus Acinetobacter; species Acinetobacter seifertii. The sequence goes on from NZ_CP065820.1 coordinate 460,448, forward strand.
TGGTACAAATACAATTGGCTTTGTGCGGCCACGTAAATGACTATGAACTGTCATGGCAAGCATACCAGTTTTCGGTGGTAATAAACGACCTGTACGCGAACGACCACCTTCAATAAAGTATTCAAGTGGCGTATTACGAGAAAGAATGCTGTATAAATATTCTTTAAATACAGTTGTATAAAGACCATTGCCACGGAAAGAGCGGCGAATAAAGAAAGCACCACCACCACGTAAAAGCTGGCCCACGAAAGGCAAGTTCAAGTTGTCACCAGCAGCAATATACGGAACCATTAGGCCACGTCTATAAATCACATAAGACAATAATAAGTAGTCAATATGGCTGCGATGACACGGTGTATAAACAATTTCGTAATCTTTCGCGAGCTCACGAACCGTACTAAAGTTGTGAACCTCTACGCCGTCATAAAGCTGAGTCCATAGGCGTGTTAATGCTAAATCTGCAAAACGTACTGCTGAGTGTGAATAGTCAGATACGATTTCATTGACATAACCAATCGCACGACGTTCTGCTTCGAGCATGCTAATTTTGCCGCGAATACTCTCGCGTCGAATAGCCTCTTGCACGTCACGAGACTTTACAACTGACTGCATGACATTGCGACGATCTGATAAGTCAGGACCTAAGACCACTTCACGCTGACGGTCAAGATAGTCATTTAAGGTACTAACAATATAAGTCGCTGGTGAAAGGTTTGGATAATGCTGTTGGGCATATTCAACAAGGTCACGTAAAGACTGCGGTTCATGGAACTCCAAATAAGATTGGCGACCATGTAAACCGATATTCACAAGCTGCTTAACTGTACTTGGCGTTGCCCATGTGTCTGAGAACAAGAGCTTGAACCAAGAGTCTTCTTTATCTGGGGAACGCCCCCACAAAACGGTTACTGGAACCAGTTCTATATCGAGCTCAGGATTTGCCTGTAAAACTTCAATCAGTTTAATTAAGCGAGGTGGAAAAGCATGAGGTGGGGGATTTAATAGGTTATTTTCATCATTATGCTGTAAAAATAAAACTGATGCTTTTTCCTGATGAGAACCGATAACTAACGGATCTAATGCTGGCTTTAAATTTAAACGGCGAGTTTCCCCATCCACCACTAAAGCATTGCTGCGAGAATGGTTTTGTAAGACATAGCACACCACTTTTTGGCGCTCAGTCTTTGCTTCAGTTTCTGTTGTTTCTGATACTGGTTCAGTAGGAACTTCCCCAAGAACATGTGGTGTTACCACGAGGTCAAGTAGCTTACTCGAAAGCCGACGATACATTTGACCAAACCCACTCTTGGACATAAGAACTCCTACTTCTTAAAGACAAATCCCGGCACCAAATGCAGAGGGTAATTATTTTGAGGCATTTATTAAAAAAAACAATATGCTACTTTCTTATAAATTATAATGCTTTTGGCATTTTTTATCGTTAAAAATCGTATTTTTAGCTGTTTTAAGGGCAATGTTCGTCAGAAGTTGACTGATTGTTCCATGTACAAATAGTTTTTTATGGCACAATAGATTCTACACATCTGTCTTTTAATACCAATTTTGCCTGCAATATGAAGGTATCTCTCATGAATGCGTTAACCCAAGAACTGGTTGAGCTGCTCACTTTAGAAAAGCTTGAAGAAAATATTTACCGTGGAATTAGCCGTAATTTGGTCGGTAAACGTGTTTTTGGAGGTCAGGTTTTAGGTCAGGCTTTACGTGCTGCCTCTTATACAACCGACCGTCCTGCGCATTCTATGCATGCTTACTTTTTATATGGTGGCGACATTAATGCTCCAATCATCTATGAAGTAGATCGTTTGCGTGATGGAAAAAGCTTTGTCAGCCGTCAAGTTCGGGCAATCCAGCATGGACGAGTTATTTTCTCGGCAATGATATCTTTCGCCAACCCTGAGGAAGGTTTGAACTACCAGCATTCAGAGCCGGAATACCCAGCTCCTGAGACGTTAAAGTCAGAAAGTGAGCTTAAAGAAGGGATTCTTAATTTCGTACCAGAGAATGTCCGTGCAAGTTTCATGCGTGAACGTCATGTTGAAATTCGTCCGATTGATCCAGTCAATCCATTTCAGCCTCAGCCGGAAGCCCCGTTTAATGCGCACTATATTCGTACTCATGATCGCATTCCAAAACAGCTAGATGACATTGCTTTACACCAAGCAATTGTGGCGTTCTATTCAGATTTTACTTTAATGACTACGGCTTTAAGACCTCATGGTTTAAGCTATATTTCTCCAAGTTTGCAGTGTGCCAGTATTGATCATGCCATTTATTTTCATCGCCCACTTCGTGCTGATGAATGGATGCTTTATGACATGGAAGCCACAGTGAGCGCAGCTTCTCGCGGTCTAAACTTTGGCCGTATGTGGCAACATGGGCAGCTCGTTTGTAGTACGGTGCAAGAAGGTTTGATACGTTTGCGGGAAATTGAAACTCAATAATTAATAATGAGCCATCTAAAAAGATGGCTTTTTTATTTTTAATTCAAAGCATGTGACAAAAAATTGCTCGAATGAAAATCAAGCTCATGTCATATTTGCAAAAGTATTGCCTACTGAAAAAAATAACGTTGATATGAACTTAAATACACAAATTCTGATTGCCGCGATTTTAGGTTTAGCCTTTGGCTTCCTACTCACCATGTATCCTGATACTGCTTTTGTAAAGCATAGTTTATATGGCTTGGGCGTATTAAGTAGTGTTTTTATTGGACTACTTAAAATGTTGTTAGTGCCATTAATTTTTACTTCCATTGTGGTTGGAGTTTCAAATTTACAGGCAGGCGGGCAGTTAGGTCCCGTTTGGAAAATCACATTTTTATGTTGTATCACCACTACCACCTTGGCCTTAATTTTAGGTATTAGCTGTGCTCATTTATTTGAGGTGGGTCGAGGCGTAGATATTTCAATTTTTCAGGCATCCATGCAAAGCTATCAAGCACCAGATAGTTTAAACCCGGCAACTTTCTTCACTAATTTTATTCAAAATACTTTAATTAACCCATTTAAAGCATTTAGTGATGGAAATGTCCTGGCGGTTGTCGTGTTTGCACTATTTGTGGGTGTTGCTTTAGTTCATGGTGGTGAGCGCTTTAAGAGTATCCGCTTATTGAGTCATCAGTTTTTTGAAATGATGATGATGCTGGTTGGATGGGTCATGAAATTGGCGCCATTAGGAATTTTTGCATTACTTGCTAAGTTAATGGCGACAGAAGATATTTCAGTATTAAGTCGACTGGCTGAATTTGCCGTTGTGGTAACCGGAACCACTATTTTTCATGGTGCTGTCGTTTTGCCATTACTGCTTTGGATTTTTGGTCGTATGAGCCCTTGGACTTTTTTCAAAGGTACACGTACAGCTTTAATTACTGCATTCGCAACCAGTTCTAGCTCTGCCACAATGCCGCTGAGTATGAAATGCGCACAAGAAAACTTAGGCGTACGTCCTCAAACGGCGGGTTTTGTGATTCCATTAGGTACGCAGCTCAACATGGATGGTACCGCACTATATGAAGCAGCAGCTGCACTGTTTGTGGCAAATCTAGTAGGACTGGATTTAAATCTGACCCAGCAAATTGTCGTGTGTTTAACAGCAATGATTGCATCACTTGGAGCACCGGGAATTCCGAGCGCGGGTATGGTTACCATGATTATGGTATTGCAGTCTGTGGGTCTACCAGCTGAAGCAATTGCTATTTTACTTCCAATCGACCGGTTGCTCGATACAGTAAGAACAGTGGTAAATGTTCAGGGCGATATGATGATTAGTGTGGTTGTAGATCGATATACAAAAGATAAAGATATCAGTGTCTGATCACTCAATAAAAAAGCAGGATTTATATCCTGCTTTTTTATTTTTAAGCGGCTTGTAGCTCGGCTCTTTTTGCTGCTGGAGATTGAGATAAATAACTTACCGCATCTTCAGTGCTGCCTTCTTTGACCGGATCATACCAAGGCATAAGGTAGTCAATTTGCTGAGCAATAAGCCAAAACGGATTTGGTAATACCTGATTATCCTTACGGCTAATCTTATACCACTCTACAGCAACCCAAACTGGAAAAAATTTAGATTTGGCTGCATCGGCAAAGCGAGGATCTTGCTTCATGATATGTGCTGCGCCATCTACCCATAATCCCAGTACGAGGGTAATAACTGCAAGGCTTAAGTAGTAACGTGGAATATATCCGCCACCAAGATGACGATATAAATCAAAGGCTACTGTGCGATGTTCAATTTCTTCAGAACCATGCCATTTAACCAGATCGACCATTTCTGGATCTGCGCCTAGTTCCTCCCAACGGTTGTTATAAAGCGCATATTTACCGAGTACACAGGTCATATGCTCAACAGTTGCAATAACACCTAAACGGAATAAATCCCATTGCTCTTGCAAGAACTGAGGAACTTCTTTGTCAAAAGGTTTATCTGCCAAAGCGGTGGTAAATAGATAATTCATAACGTCCAGATTTCTCTGAATATCAATATTACGTGCACTTAAATATTCTTTATTGGCAGAAGTATGTGCATTTGCATGCATAGCCTCTTGGCGAATAAATGCTTGAACGTCCTGTTTAAGTTTTTCATCGGTAATGCGAGGTAAAACTTTGTTATATAAACGGCAGAACCAGAACTCTCCAGCAGGCAAGATATTATTAATTTCATTAATAAAGTAACTTGCAAACGGTTGGTTTGGAATCCAGTCTACAGGCGTGTCTTTCCAATCAAATTTCACCTTGCGTGGAAGAATTTTATAATCAATAGAAGAACCTAAAGCCTTATTCTTCAAAAAAGATAGCAATTTCATCATTTAGTCCTGATTTTTAACTCGATGAAGTTATAACGAGTATAAAAAAAGCCCCTGCATTTGTGTTTAGCAATAGGGGCCATTTGAATATAAATTTGATAAAGAAATTGTATCTGCTATGACGATTTACTCTTCAGCATCCTCATCGCTTGCTTCAGGAATCGCATCAACGTCAAATTCTGGCTCTTGATCAAGCGTAAAATGTAAGCGTCCAGCCATTACACTGGCGAGTTCTTCTAAGCCTAGTTTGTTCAATGAAGAAAAAAGCTGAATCGAGAAATCAAGCTTCATTTTTTTCAGTTGTTGTTTAACTTCAAGCAAGACTTTGTTTGCTGGGCCGCGATTAAGTTTGTCTGCTTTAGTTAAAAGAATATGTACAAATAGATGGCGTGAATAAGCCCACTCTAACATCATCATGTCAAAGTGCTGTAAAGGGTGGCGAATATCCATAAGTAACACTAATCCTTGTAAGCTTTTACGATGGATTAGATAGTTCTCTAATTCTTTTTGCCATACACGTTTCATGTCCTCTGGTACGGCAGCATAACCATAACCAGGAAGGTCAACTAGGCGTTGATCAGGATTACCTAGACTGAAGAAGTTAATCATCTGAGTGCGGCCTGGTTTTTTTGAGGCACGTGCGAGTTGTTTTTTGTTGGTTAAGGCATTAATAGCACTAGACTTACCAGCATTTGAGCGTCCTGCAAAAGCAATCTCGTAGCCACTATCTTCAACACAAAGTGCCAATTTAGGTGCACTCATTAAAAACTCAGCTTGGCGTAACCAGTTCAGGGATTGTACGGCATATTCCGTGATCGCTGGATCTGGTTTCTTTTCATAACTGATCTTTTGTTTGGGTGCGAGTCTGGCTTTGGTGTCTTTCGATTTTTCACTACGACGCATAAAAAATAACTTTTTAAATGAGAGGGCTCGCGCCTAGTATAAAGGAGCTTGGTTATTCTTGCTAATTTTCAGTAAGCTTGCTTGTAAAGATAAATAGAATTACGAAGTTTAGATTTGCAAAAAGTCTATCGGAGAGGTATTTGAAGCAGATCTCGGCTGTTGTAAGACTTCTCCAAGCGTGTATTGGTCTAAGCTTTGATAAAAACTTTCTAAAGCCTGATCGAGAATTCCTTTTAAGCCACAATGAGAGCGCAAAACACATGGTGGTGTATTGCATTCAACGATTTGGTTATCACCTTGTAATATACGAACAATTGCACCCAAATTTGAGTTTAGTGCATTAGGATTTAAGCGAATTCCTCCACCTTTGCCGCGAATGGTAATAATCCATTCTTGCTTGCCCATGAAATGAACAACTTTAACCAGATGGTTTTGCGAAACATGCAAATCTTTCGCGATTTCTGCAATCGTATACGGTGCATCACTTGGGCGAGCGACGTACATTAATATTCGTAAAGCATAATCGGTAAATTTATTAAGTTGCATGATCACCAAAAACTAAAGGTTGACGGACGATCATCTTAGCCTGAAAGTCTAAAGAAGAAAACTTTCAGGCCAGAGCTTTTTATATTAGAGCGTTAAAGGAGCTGAAACTTGTACTTGGTCACCCACTCTATAGTGCTCAAGTAAAATATTAGCAACGGAAAATTCAGTATGATTTTCTTCTGGTTGCACCTCAAAGTGGTACGCATTATTTTCCTGAGCTTCTGTAAATTTAAATGCTTTAGGTTGCTCAAGTTGTTGCTCAGGAACTTGTACTTTTACAGAAATAAAAGCATTAGCTGGGCTAGTCAGTACATCTTCATGATCAGTCGCTTTTAACGTAAAGCGCTTGCCAGACTCAAGTGGGTCAATTTGTGTAATTTCAAATGAACGCCAGCCAGCCCATCCACCTTTTAAGCTTTCAAGCTGTTCATATTTTTGTTTTTCAACGCCAATTAAAATATCTGCCAACTGTAAATAAGCTTGTTTCCACGCTTCAATCAGTTCTGATTCAAATGGAACATTTAAAACTTCACTAATTGAATGAAGTAAGTTGTCTCCAACAATTGCATATTGATCTGGTTGAATATCTAAACTTACGTGCTTAGTGGTAATACGCTCAACTGCTTTGGCAAGCACTGTAGGATTTTCAATATTTTCAGCATATGCGAGTACTGCTGCTGCAAGGGCGCGGGGTTGGCGTAAGCTTGTCTGGTCATCTAGGTTAAAAACATTTTTTAATTCAGGACTGTTATTCAACATTCGTTTATAAAAGTATGTAGTCAGTGTAACGCCGTGTTCACGCAATACAGGTACAGTAGATTTTACGAGTTCAATTTGTTGTGGAGTCATGGCTAGACCTTAATTATCTGGCTTTATAAGATGTATTTAAAATACATCTTATAAAAATTAATCGCAATAGTTTTCTTAATAAAACCATAAAAAATTTAAGGGATATAAAATCCCTTAAAATAAAGTGCTGATTTAAATGGTCTATTTTCCAAATAATGAGCCAAGTAATCCGCGTACCAATTTCTGTCCTGTACTGCCGCCTAAAGTGCGTGCAGCGCTTTTTGCAAAAGTTCCCACTATATCTTGAGTTAGTTTTGCTCGTTCTTTTGCAGCACGTTCTTCTTCCTTTTGCAGTTCTCGTGCTAAACGTTCTTGTTCCTTGGCTTGTTGCTTCGCTAAAGCTTCTTGCTCTTTGGCAAGCTCAGCATCCTGTTTTTGCTGCTCACGTTCAGCGACTTTATTTTGCAGCATTTCATAAGCGCTCTCGCGATCTACAACTTGTTCATAGACACCAGCAATAATACTTTGGGAAATTAGGCTTTTTCGTTCTTCAGGTGTAATGGGTGTAAAAGAGGAGTAGGGGGGCATCACCCAGCCACGCTCTACAATTTGTGGAGTACCTTGTTCATCTAGGCAACTAATGAGGGCTTCACCTACCGCTAGCTGTGTAATCGCTTCATCCACTTTGAAATTAGGATTAGCACGAAACGTATCTGCAGCAGTTTTTACTGCCTTTTGATCTTTCGGAGTAAATGCGCGTAGAGCATGTTGTACGCGGTTACCAAGCTGACCCAAAACACTTTCTGGTAAATCAAGTGGATTTTGAGTAATAAAATAAATACCGACACCTTTAGAGCGAATTAAACGTACAACTTGTTCAATTTTCTGTTGTAAAGCTTGACTGGCATTATCAAATAACAAGTGAGCTTCATCGAAGAAAAACACGAGTTTTGGTTTATCCATATCGCCAACTTCTGGAAGCTGTTCAAATAATTCGGAAAGCATCCATAATAAAAAAGTAGCGTATAGCTTGGGTGTATTCATTAGCTTGTCAGCAGCAAGAATATTGATATAGCCGCGGCCATTAGCATCGGTTTGTATAAAGTCCAGAATATTTAAAGCTGGCTCTCCAAAGAACTGATCCCCACCTTGGTCGGCAAGAGCGAGCAAATTGCGCTGAATTGCTCCTAAACTGGCTGGAGATAAGTTGCCGTACTCAGCTTTAAATTCCGCTGCATGTTCACTCACAAAAGTAATCATGGCTTTTAGGTCTTTAAAGTCGACTAACAGTAATCCTTGATCATCTGCGATGCGGAAAACAGCAGATAGAACACCTTCTTGAGTGTCATTTAGATTGAGTATACGTGCTAATAAAATTGGCCCAATTTCAGAAATAGTGGTTCGAATAGGATGGCCTTGTTGCCCAAATAAATCCCAAAAAATAACGGGATTGGCAGCAAAAGGAACGCTATCAATTTGTAGAAGCTTTAAACGCTCATTAAATTTATCCGAAGCCTCTCCAGCTTTTGCTAGGCTAGAAACATCGCCTTTTGCGTCGGCAAGAAAGACGGGAACACCGATTCTAGAAAAACTTTCTGCAAGAACCTTTAGAGTGACTGTTTTACCTGTACCCGTAGCACCTGCAATTAAACCATGCCGGTTAGCAAATTGAGGAAGCAAAACAATTTCTTTAGAGGTGTCATTAATATTTTTAGCAATAACAATCGGTGTACCCATATATTTTTATCCTTCGGTGTGAGTCACTGTTGATCTTGTCGTTTTACAAATATTTCAGCGCATTTTCGATATCTTGAATTAAATCTTGGGGATCTTCCAGACCTATACACAAACGAACCAATAAACCTTGTTGTAAATGTGTATTTTCAAGTTTTCGCATCATTTTTAGATCATAAAGCATGATAAGACTAACTGGACCACCCCAACTAAAACCAAGTTTAAATAGCTTAAGAGCATCACAAAAGCGACGTATAGCTGAAATATCATAGTCAGGTTTAAATATGACACTGACTAATCCTGCACTCTTACCTGTAGTGCAAATCTCTTGCCAATATTGATGACCTGGGGAAGCTTTATCACTTGGATGTAGAACTTGTGCAAATTGAGGCTGTTGCTTTAACCATTCCAATAAAGTTTTCGCATTATTTGATTGCTGTTCATATCGTAGTGACATGTGTGCGAGGCTACGCTGAACTTGTGCTGCATCATCTCCTGAGATAGCAATACCTAGAGTGGCATGTGTACGGAACAGGCGGTGATATAGTTTTTCATCGCAAGTTACAATGCTACCCATCAATATATCGCCACCACCACTTGGATATTTGGTAAGTGCATGCACAGTTAAGTCAACTGATAGATGTTCATTAGAAAAATCAAAAGCATTAAATGCAAGTCCAGCCCCCCAAGTATTATCTAAAGCTGTTAAAACACCTTGAGCTTTTGCTTTTTTTACTAACTCTTTAAGATTTGGAAACTCCATAGTGACAGAGCCTGCAGCCTCTAGCCATAAAAGCTTGGTTTGTTCGGTAGGTTGAAAAGTTGAAACATCAATTGAATTATAAACTTTAACCCTGATGCCATATTGTGCTTTTAAATAGTTTAAATGCTCTAGGTTTGGACCATATATATTGTCTGGTACCCAAACTTCATCACCTGTTCCTAAAAAAGCAGAGTTAACTATATTTATTGCAGATAAACCACTTGGTGCAAGTAAGCCGTACAAACCACCCTCTATTTGCGTAATATTGTCGGCTAAAGTGAATGTGGTAGGTGTGCCATGTGTCCCATAGCTATAATCATAAGGGTCAGTCCAATGGCGATCAAAAAGGTGCGCAGTTGTTTTAAAAATAATAGTTGATGCACGAAATAAGGGAGGTTGCACGGTCTCGATAAACTGAGGTGCTTTTCGTGGTGCATGAATGAGTTGGGTTTGAAAATTGTTATGCTTTTTCATAGGGCGCTGTACTTTAAATAATAAGATTAGATTAAGAGAAAACTTACTTATTCGCTAGATTTTTGATTATTTCTAAGATGTTTCGTTACTGCTGTAACATTCACTAAAAACTTGGCTTTATTTTTGCAAAGATCTAACCAACATTCTAACAACAATAGGTTTAAGCGCATGAAGTCGCATTTACGTGTTCACTATTTCCAACATATTGCTGGTGAAGGTTTTGGAAGTTGCTACTCATTTTTAAAAGCTCATCATGCAACTATTAGCTCTACTGAGTTTTTTGCACTTCCAGTTGATCGTTCTCTTGAAATAGAAGCTTTACCACGAATTGAAGAAGTTGATTTATTATTGGTTATGGGTGGAACCATGAGTGTTAATGACGAAGCAAATTACCCATGGCTGAAAATAGAGAAAAGATGGCTACGTCGATATTTAGCGGCAGGTAAGCCAGCTATAGGTCTTTGCTTGGGAGGCCAACTGATCGCAAATGCATTGGGTGCAGCGGTTAGCCGTAATCGTTATCAAGAACTTGGATGGTCGACAGTTCAAAGAGTTGCAAACTTACCTCAGGAAAGCTTTCCTTTGCCTGAAGAAATTAATGTGATGCAGTGGCATAGCGAAACATTTGAAATACCTAAAGGTGCTATACGTTTGGCTGAGAGCAATGCTTGTCGTAATCAAATGTACCAGATTGGAAAGAATGTATTAGGCTTTCAGTTTCATCCAGAGATGACCCCAGCAGCCCTAAAAATTCTTTTGGAAAATGAGGAAGAACTTTCAATTTTTAGTGGGGAATATGTGCAATCTACACGTGAGCTTGAATATTCAGATGCAAAAAAATTTGAACAGGGTAATCAGCTTTTAAATAAAGCGATTGAATTTGTAATAAATACCTAAAATGATTAACTAAAACAGGATTTGAGCAAAAAATAGAAAAAGAGAATTGCATAAGACTTAAACAATCGTTATAATGAGCGACCCTCAAGAAGAGGGCATTTACTGCGAAGAAAGTAGTAAATGTGCATTACAGTCGTGGCATCGATCACGACCTTGGTGATTATCACTGCCTTTGACACTTACCAATAGGTGAGATGCGTCAAAGGTGATTCTTTATATATTTGGCTTGGAGTTTACTGGTATGTCTAACCAGAGAATTCGTATCCGTCTTAAGTCTTTTGATCATCGTCTGATTGATCAATCTGCTCAAGAGATCGTAGAAACCGCTAAGCGTACCGGCGCACAAGTTTGTGGTCCAATTCCGATGCCTACTCGCATCGAACGCTTCAACGTTCTTACTTCACCGCACGTTAATAAAGATGCGCGTGACCAGTACGAAATCCGCACCTACAAACGTTTGATCGACATCGTTCAACCTACAGATAAAACTGTTGATGCATTGATGAAGTTAGATCTTGCAGCTGGTGTTGATGTTCAGATCGCTTTGGGTTAAGGCTTTCGGTTAATTAACGATTAGTTAATTAGGCCGCTTTTTTAGAGGTTTATGCACATGGCTATTGGTTTAGTCGGTCGCAAATGTGGTATGACTCGCATCTTTACAGATGCTGGTGTTTCTGTACCTGTTACAGTCATCGAAGTCGATCCAAACCGCATTACGCAAATCAAAACACTTGAAACTGATGGTTATCAAGCTGTTCAAGTAACTACTGGTGAACGTCGCGAATCTCGCGTAACTAACGCTCAGAAAGGTCACTTCGCGAAAGCTGGTGTTGCTGCTGGTCGCTTGGTTAAAGAATTCCGTGTTACTGAAGCTGAGCTTGAAGGTCGTGAAGTTGGCGGTACTATTGGCGTTGATTTGTTCACAGTTGGTCAAATTGTTGACGTAACTGGTCAATCAAAAGGTAAAGGTTTCCAAGGTGGTGTTAAACGTTGGAACTTCCGTACCCAAGACGCTACTCACGGTAACTCAGTTTCTCACCGTGTATTAGGTTCTACAGGTCAAAACCAAACTCCTGGACGCGTGTTCAAAGGCAAAAAAATGGCTGGTCACTTAGGTGATGAACGCGTAACAGTACAAGGTCTTGAAATCGTATCTATTGACGCTGAACGTTCTGTTTTAGTTGTTAAAGGTGCAATTCCTGGTGCAACTGGCGGTGACGTAATTGTACGTCCTACCATCAAGGCCTGAGGGGAAATACCGTGAATTTGAAAACTGTTTCCGGCTCTGCTGTTGAATTGTCTGAAGTTGCTTTCGGACGTGAATTTAACGAGGCTCTTGTACACCAAGTTGTTACTGCTTATTTAGCAGGTGGTCGTCAAGGTACTCGTGCTCAAAAATCGCGTGCAGACGTTTCTGGCGGTGGTAAAAAACCATTCCGTCAAAAAGGTACTGGTCGTGCTCGTGCGGGTTCTATTCGTAGCCCTATCTGGGTTGGTGGTGGTAAAACTTTTGCTGCTCGTCCACAAGATTGGTCTCAAAAAGTAAACCGTAAGATGTACCGCGGTGCAATGCAATGTATCTTAGCTGAACTTGTTCGCCAAGATCGCCTTGTATTAGTTGAAGAGTTTGCTGTTGCAGCTCCAAAAACTAAAGAATTGCTTGCAAAACTTAACGACTTAAATGCTGCTCGTGCATTAATCGTTACTGACGCTGTAGATGAGAACTTATATCTTGCAGCACGTAACCTTCCACATGTAGATGTGGTAGATGCAACTGCAATCGATCCTGTAAGCTTGATCGCGTTTGATAAAGTTGTGATGTCTGTAGCTGCTGCTAAGAAAATTGAGGTAGAACTCGGATGAACAACGAACGTATCTATCAAGTCCTTAAAGGACCAGTCTTCTCAGAAAAGGCACAAGTTTTAGGTGATACTGTTGGTGTTCAAGTATTTAAAGTAGACATCAATGCTACTAAACTTGAAATCAAAAAAGCAGTTGAAAAACTTTTTGGTGTAGAAGTTGTTAAAGTTAACACAACTATTACTAAAGGTAAGACTAAGCGCTTTGGTCGTACATTAGGACGTCGTTCTGATGTTAAAAAAGCATACGTCACCCTGAAAGCCGGCCAAGATGTTGAAATGGCTGACTTGGGCGATACCGCTGAAAGCGCAGCGGAATAAGGACGAAAATTATGCCGATTCAAAAATGTAAGCCAACGTCTCCAGGACGTCGCTTTGTAGAGAAAGTGGTTCATGACCATCTTCACAAAGGCGCTCCTTACGCACCGTTGGTTGAAGCTAAAAAACGTACTGGTGGTCGTAATAACAACGGTCACATTACTACTCGTCACGTTGGTGGTGGTCATAAACAACACTACCGTATCGTTGACTTCAAACGTAACAAAGACAGCATCCCAGCTGTTGTAGAGCGTATTGAATACGATCCAAACCGTACAGCACATATTGCTTTATTGAAATATGCTGACGGTGAGCGTCGTTATATCATTGCACCTAAAGGTTTACGTGCTGGCGATAAAGTACAATCTGGTAACGATGCTCCAATTCGTCCAGGTAACTGCTTGCCACTTCGTAATATGCCGATCGGTTCTACACTTCATAACGTTGAACTTAAAATTGGTAAGGGTGCACAATTAGCGCGTTCTGCTGGTGCTTCTGTTCAGTTGTTGGGTCGTGATGGTTCTTACGCGATTATTCGTCTTCGTTCAGGCGAAATGCGTAAAGTGCATGTTGAATGCCGCGCTGTAATTGGTGAAGTTTCTAACCAAGAAAACAACCTTCGTTCATTGGGTAAAGCTGGTGCTTCACGCTGGCGTGGTGTTCGTCCTACCGTACGTGGTATGGCGATGAACCCGATTGACCACCCACACGGTGGTGGTGAAGGGCGTAACAAAGGTATTCAACCTGTAAGCCCATGGGGTCAAAAAGCTAAAGGGTACAAGACACGTACCAATAAGCGTACGACTAAGATGATTATTCGCGACCGTCGCGTCAAGTAAAGGAATCTGACTAATGCCTCGTTCTCTGAAAAAAGGCCCATTCGTCGATGCGCACTTGTTCGCTAAGGTTGAAGCGGCTGTTGCTAGTAACTCTCGCAAGCCGATCAAAACTTGGTCTCGTCGTTCGATGATCCTTCCAGATTTTGTTGGTTTAACAATCTCTGTTCATAATGGTCGTAATCACGTTCCAGTAATTGTTACTGAGCATATGGTTGGTCATAAACTCGGTGAATTCGCGCCAACTCGTACCTATCGTGGTCACGGTGTTGACAAGAAATCTAAACGTTAATAGGTGTCATGATGGAAGTAACTGCTAAATTACGCGGTGCCGCTATCTCGGCACAAAAAGCACGTTTGGTTGCAGATCTTATTCGCGGCAAATCTGTTGCGCATGCTTTAAACATCTTAAACTTCAGCAATAAAAAAGCTGCTGTTTTAGTAAAAAAAGCATTGGAATCTGCGATTGCAAACGCTGAACACAATAACAGTTTAGATGTTGACGATCTTAAAGTTTCTACGATTTACGTTGATGAAGGCATGAGCCTTAAACGTATTATGCCACGTGCTAAAGGCCGTGCAGATCGTATTACTAAGCGTACTTGTCACATCACCGTTAAGGTAGGGGTTTGATATGGGTCAGAAGGTTCATCCAATCGGTATCCGCCTAGGTGTTGTGAAACGTCATAACGCTAACTGGTATGCGAATCCGAAACAATACGCTGAATACTTGCTTAAAGATCTTCAAGTTCGTGAGTTTTTAACTAAAAAACTTAAGAATGCGATGGTAAGCAATATTCTTATCGAACGTCCATCAGGCGCTGCTAAAGTAACTATTAGCACAGCTCGTCCTGGTATCGTAATCGGTAAAAAAGGCGAAGATATTGAGAAATTACAGCGCGAACTTACCAGCATTATGGGTGTTCCAGCGCAAGTAAGTATCAACGAAATTGATCGCCCAGACTTAGATGCGCGTTTAGTTGCTGAAGCAATTGCTTCTCAATTAGAAAAGCGTGTTATGTTCCGTCGTGCTATGAAGCGTGCGGTTCAAAACACTATGCGTGCTGGTGCTAAAGGTATCAAAGTTGAAGTGTCTGGCCGTTTAGGTGGTGCAGAGATTGCTCGTACAGAATGGTATCGTGAAGGTCGTGTACCTTTGCATACATTACGTGCAGACATTGACTATGCAACTATGCGTGCAGAAACAACTTACGGTACGATTGGTGTTAAAGTTTGGATTTTCCGTGGCGAGATCTTAGGTGGCATGAAACAAGTCATGAACCCTGCTCCTGCTGAAGATCGTCCAGCTAAACGTGGTCGTGGTCGTGGTGAAGGTCAAGAGCGTCGTGGTCGTCGCGGTGACCGTGCTGCTGACAAGGGAGAATAATCCATGTTGCAACCTAAACGTACCAAATTCCGTAAAGTGCATAAAGGCCGTAACACTGGTCTAGCGCATCGTGGTAGTACAGTATCATTTGGTTCGATTGCAATTAAAGCAACTGAACGTGGTCGTATGACTGCGCGTCAGATTGAAGCTGCACGTCGTACTATTAGCCGCCGTATTAAGCGTGGTGGTAAAATCTTTATTCGCGTATTCCCGGATAAACCAATTACTCAAAAGCCTCTTGAAGTGCGTATGGGTAAAGGTAAGGGTAGCGTGGAATACTGGGTTTGCCAGATCCAACCAGGTAAGATCCTGTACGAAATTGAAGGTGTGAACGAAGAATTAGCGCGTGAAGCATTTGCTTTAGCTGCTGCTAAGCTTCCGTTTAAAACCACTATCGTGACTCGGACGGTAATGTAATGAAAACTAAAGATCTACGTGAAAAATCGGTAGAAGAGTTGAAAGCTTTGCTTGATGAGCAACAGCTTAACCAATTCCGTCTTCGTATGGCGAAAGCAACTGGTCAGTTGGGTAAATCGCACGAAGTGCAAATTGCTCGTAAGACAATTGCTCGTATTAAGACACTCCTTACCGAAAAACAGGGGAACGGACAATGAGTGAAAAAACAGTCCGCACGTTAACCGGCAAAGTCGTAAGTGACAAAATGGATAAATCTATTGTTGTTCTTATTGAACGCCGCGTTCAACACCCGTTGTATGGCAAGTCAATTCGCCGTTCAACTAAGTTACACGCTCATGATGAGAACAACGTTGCTAAAATTGGCGATGTTGTAACCATTAAAGAAAGCCGCCCAATTTCTAAAACTAAAGCTTGGACTTTAGTGGAAGTAGTTGAAGCAGCTGCTGAGTAATTCGACGTTCTTGTTGCATCATCGGTCAATTTCGAGTACTCTTTGAGCCTTTCGAAATTGTGACCGGTGATGCTCGGTTTTGGAGTAGGGCAATGATTCAAACCGAAACTATGCTCGACGTAGCAGACAACAGTGGTGCTCGCCGCGTACAATGTATTAAAGTACTTGGTGGTTCACATCGTCGTTATGCTTCTGTTGGCGACATTATTAAAGTTACTGTAAAAGAAGCAATCCCACGCGCACGTGTTAAAAAAGGTGACGTGATGAATGCGGTTGTAGTTCGTACTAAATTCGGCATTCGTCGTCCAGATGGTTCTGTGATCCGTTTTGATGATAATGCTGCAGTTATCTTGAACAACAACAAAGCTCCGATTGCTACTCGTATCTTCGGACCAGTGACTCGTGAACTTCGTACTGAACAGTTCATGAAAATCATTTCATTGGCTCCTGAAGTTCTATAAGAGGCAATCATGGCTAAGATTAAAAAAGGCGATCAAGTTATCGTGATCGCAGGTAAAGAAAAAGGCAAACAGGGTACTGTATTGTCTGTTTCTGAAGACCGCGTTAAGGTTGAAGGCCTTAACTTAGTGAAGAAGCATCAAAAGCCGAATCGTGTAACTGGCGCTGAAGGCGGTGTAGTTACTCAAGAAGCTTCGCTTCATATTTCAAACGTGGCAATTTTAAATGCTACAACCCAGAAGGCTGACCGTGTTGGTTACCAAGTGATTGATGGCGTGAAAACTCGCGTTTATAAATCAAATGGTGAATCAGTGGCGGTAGCGAAGTAATAGGTTGAAAAGGCAATGGCCAGACTTAAAGCACGTTACAATGATGAACTTAAAGCAAAGTTAAAAGAAGAACTTAGCATTAAGAACGTGATGGAAATTCCACGCATCACAAAAATTACCCTAAACATGGGTGTAGGCGCAGCTGCAACTGATAAGAAATTATTAGATGGCGCTGTAGTCGACATGCAATTAATTGCTGGTCAAAAACCAGTAATTACACTTGCTCGTAAATCTATCGCAGGTTTCAAAATCCGTGATGGTTGGCCGATTGGTTGTAAAGTTACTTTACGTGGCGACCAAATGTACGAATTCTTGGACCGTTTGATCTCTATCGCAATCCCTCGTATCCGTGACTTCCGTGGTTTCTCTGCGAAATCATTTGATGGTCGTGGTAACTACTCAATGGGTTTGAAAGAGCAAATCGTTTTCCCTGAAATCGATTTCGATAAGATTGATCGTATTCGTGGTATGGATATTACCATTACTACGACTGCTCGCACCGATGACGAAGGCCGTGCGCTTATGCGTGCATTCGGCTTCCCGTTCAAATAAGAGGTCGATATGGCTAAGAAAGGTATGATTAATCGCGAATTGAAACGCGAAAAAACTGTTGCTAAATACGCTGCAAAACGTGCTGAATTAAAAGCTACGATTGCAAACGTAAATGCTAGCGACGAAGAGCGTTTCGAAGCGATGTTAAAGTTACAAGCATTGCCGCGTAATGCATCTCCGGTACGTCTTCGTAACCGTTGTGGTTTAACTGGTCGTCCTCATGGTTACTTCCGTAAGTTCGGTTTAAGCCGTAACAAATTACGTGACACAGTAATGCAAGGTGATGTACCAGGCGTTGTTAAGGCAAGCTGGTAAGGAGCGACTAAATGAGTATGCAAGATACCGTTGCCGACATGCTAACACGTGTTCGTAACGCACAAATGGCTAAGAAACAAACTGTTTCTATGCCTTCTTCTAAGTTGAAAGTTGCTATTGCAAACGTACTTCAACAAGAAGGTTATATTTCAAATGTAGAAGTTGCTCAAGAAGAGACAAAATCTACTTTGACTATTACTTTAAAATATTTCGAAGGCAAACCAGTTATCGAAATGGTTAAGCGCGTAAGCCGTCCAGGTCTTCGCCAATACCGTGGTAAAGATAAACTTCCAAGCGTTAAGCAAGGTTTAGGTATTGCAATTGTTTCTACAAGCAAAGGCATCATGACTGATCGCGCTGCACGTGCTGCGGGCGTTGGTGGTGAAGTTATTGCTTTTGTTTCTTAATAGGTGATTCCTCATGTCTCGTGTGGCTAAAGCCCCAGTAACTGTACCTAATGGTGTAGCAGTTACTCAGAACGGCCGGCAGGTCGAAGTGAAAGGCACTAAAGGTACATTGTCTTTCAACCTGCATGCGCTGGTCGAGCTAAAACAGGAAGAAGGTAAACTTCAACTTGCTCCAGTTAAAGAATCGAAAGATGCTTGGATGCAAGCTGGTACTGCTCGCGCTGTATTGAACAACCTTGTAAAAGGTGTTAGCGAAGGCTTCGAACGTAAGTTGCAGCTAGTTGGTGTTGGTTATAAAGCTGCGGTTAAAGGTACTGTTGTAAACCTTAACCTAGGTTACTCACACCCAATTGACTACGCTTTACCAGAAGGTGTAACAGCGGAAACTCCAACTGCTACTGAAATCATTTTGAAATCAGCAAACAAGCAGTTGTTAGGTCAAGTAGCGGCAGAAATCCGTGCATACCGTGCTCCTGAACCATATAAAGGTAAAGGTGTTCGTTATTCGGATGAAGTCATTCTTCGTAAAGAAGCTAAGAAGAAATAAGGCGCGAGGTTCTTATGAACGAAAAGAAACAATCCCGTTTGCGTCGTGCGAAAAGCACACGCTTGCACATTCGTGCATTGGGTGCGACTCGTTTGTGTGTAAACCGCACTCCGCGTCACATCTATGCTCAAGTTATTTCAGCAGATGGTGGCAAAGTTTTAGCGCAAGCTTCAACTTTGGATGCATCTTTACGTAGCGGTACTACAGGTAATGTAGATGCAGCTACTAAAGTAGGTGCTTTAATCGCAGAACGTGCGAAAGCAGCTGGTGTAACTAAAGTTGCATTTGACCGTTCTGGTTTTAAATATCATGGTCGTATCAAAGCCTTGGCTGATGCTGCTCGTGAAAACGGCTTGGAGTTCTAATCATGGCTAAAGTTGAACAAAACGAAGGTCTTGTTGAAAAGCTGGTTGCCGTTGATCGTGTAGCCAAAGTTGTTAAGGGCGGTCGTATCTTCTCTTTCACAGCATTAACAGTTGTGGGTGATGGTAATGGTCGTGTTGGTTTTGGTCGTGGTAAAGCACGTGAAGTTCCAGCTGCTATTTCTAAAGCACTTGAAGCTGCTCGTCGCAACATGATCACTGTAGACCTTGCTGGTACTACTTTACAACACCCTGTGAATGCTCGTCATGGTGCAAGCCGTGTATACATGCAACCTGCTTCAGAAGGTACTGGCGTAATCGCTGGTGGCGCAATGCGTGCCGTTCTTGAAGCTGCAGGTGTACATAACGTACTTGCTAAATGTTATGGTTCTACTAATGCTGCTAACGTAGTAAACGCAACTTTTAAAGGTTTGCGTGATATGACTTCTCCTGAGAAAGTCGCTGCGAAACGTGGTAAATCAGTAGAAGAAATTCAAGGGTAATCAATCATGAAAACGATTAAAGTTACCCAGACTAAATCTTCTTCACATCGCTTGAAAAATCACAAGCTTTGCTTACAAGGTTTAGGTCTGCGTCGTATTGGTCATACTGTAGAAGTGCAAGATACGCCTTCTAACCGTGGTATGATCAACAAAGTCTACTATATGGTTAGTGTAGAGGAATAAGCCATGACTCTGCGTTTAAATGAGCTTGCACCTGCAGAAGGTGCAAAACGTGAACACCGTCGTTTAGGCCGTGGTATCGGTTCTGGCGTTGGTAAGACTGGTGGCCGTGGTGTCAAAGGTCAAAAATCACGTAAAAGTGGTGGCGTTCGTCCAGGTTTCGAAGGCGGTCAAACAGCGATTTATCGTCGTTTACCTAAATTCGGTTTCACTAGCCAAATCGCTTTAAAAACTGCTGAAGTACGTTTGTCTGAGTTAACTAAAGTGGAAGGCGACATTGTTAGCCTTGAAACTTTAAAAGCTGCGAATGTTGTTCGTCGCGATCAAATTCGTGCTCGTATCGTGCTTTCTGGTGAAATCACTCGTGCATTCACTGTTCAAGGTGTTGCATTGACTAAAGGCGCTAAAGCTGCAATTGAAGCAGCTGGCGGTAAAGTCGAGGAGTAATCTCGAGTGTCTATGTCTCCTAGTTCTTCAGGTCATGTCAACATGATGAAAGGTCAGCCATTTCATGTGAAATACCGTGAAATTATTCGCCGGATGAGTTTTCTAATCGGTGCATTGCTGGTCTTTCGACTAGGAGCGCATATTCCAGTACCAGGCATTAATAATGCTGCGTTAGAAAATTTATTTCATGCAAACCAAGGAACTATTCTTGGGCTATTCAATATGTTTTCTGGCGGTGCTTTAGAGCGAATGTCTATTCTTGCTTTAGGGATCATGCCTTATATTTCTGCATCAATTATTGTGCAGTTAATGTCAACAGTGATTCCTTCTCTTGAAGCCTTGAAAAAGGAAGGGGAGCAAGGTAAGCGTAAAATTAACCAATATACGCGTCAGGGTACATTATTACTTGCAGTGGTTCAGGCAGTAGGTATGTGTGCAGGCTTAATTGGTCAGGGTATTACTCTGTCTACGGGTCTTGCATTTTATATTCCTGCTGTTACGTCACTTATCGCTGGAACTATGTTCTTAATGTGGTTAGGTGAACAAATCACTGAAAGAGGTATCGGTAATGGTATCTCAATGATTATTTTTGCAGGTATTGTTGCTGGTTTGCCTAAATTAATTATGCAATCAGTGTCATCTGTAGATAATGGTCAAACAAGTTTGATTGGTCTTGTCATCTTTGGTCTTTTGTCTCTTGGCGTATTGGCTGCGATTGTGTTTATTGAAAAAGCACAGCGTCGTATTCCAGTAAACTATGCACAAAAGCAACAAGGTCGTCGTATATTTACAGCTCAGCAAACACATCTACCATTAAAAATTAATATGGCTGGTGTGATTCCTGCGATTTTTGCAAGCTCTTTATTGTTGTTCCCAGCTAGTTTGGGTCAATGGGTAGGTAGTGCAGATCCGAATGCTGGTTTAATTAAGCGTAGCTTACAAGATTTAGCTCTGGTATTGTCGCCTGGACAGCCTTTGTATTTGGTGCTCTTTGGTGCGTTAATTATCTTTTTCTGTTACTTTTATACGGCTTTAGTATTTAGCCCTAAGGAAGTATCAGAAAATCTAAAACGCAGCGGAGCTTATGTGCCTGGTATTCGCCCAGGTGAGCAAACTGCTCGTTACTTAGATCATATTCTTAATCGTTTGACGTTTATTGGTGCGATTTATATTACAGTCATTTGTTTAATGCCAATGATTTTACAGAGTTCTTTTGGTATTCCATTCTATTTAGGTGGTACCTCATTACTTATCGTAGTCGTTGTTGTTATGGACTTTATGGCTCAGCTACAAGCGCATTTAACTTCTCATCAATATGACAATCAAACATTAATGAGAAAAACGACTGCTCATCCTAAGGGATAAGCGCACTTAGAGGTTTCATCATGAAAGTACAAGCTTCTGTAAAGAAAATTTGTGGTAGCTGTAAAGTTATCCGTCGTAATGGGGTTATTCGCGTGATTTGTAGCGCAGAACCTCGTCATAAGCAGCGTCAAGGTTAATCTAATCAAGACCTGTTGATTTCAGTAGGCGAATTGGGTTAATATCCGCCCCTCAAGATTTTTGTGGGGCGGTTGATTATCTCTACTGCCTTTTTGGAGAAAAGTGAATGGCTCGTATTGCCGGTGTAAACATTCCGGATAACAAGCATGCTGTTATCTCCCTCACTTATATCTTTGGTATCGGTCGCCATACTGCTAAGAATATCTTAGCTACAGTTGGTATCACTGAAACTACTAAGATTCGTGAGTTGGACGATGCACAGCTTGATGCGATTCGTGCAGAAGTTGCTAAGGTTCCTACCGAAGGTGACTTACGTCGCGAAATTTCCATGAACATTAAACGTTTAATGGATTTAGGTTGCTATCGTGGCCTTCGTCATCGTCGCAGCTTGCCTGTCCGTGGTCAACGCACCAAAACTAACGCACGTACCCGTAAAGGTCCGCGCAAACCGATTAAAAAGTAAGATTTCTGGAAGCTAAAAGATGGCTAAAGATACTCGCACACGCAAGAAGGTCACTCGTACCGTCTCTGAAGGTGTTGCACACATTCACGCGTCTTTTAATAACACCATTGTTACGATTACCGATCGTCAAGGTAATGCATTGGCTTGGGCTACCTCAGGTGGACAAGGCTTCCGTGGTTCACGTAAATCAACTCCGTTTGCTGCTCAGGTAGCTGCTGAAGTTGCTGGTAAAGCAGCTTTAGATTACGGTTTGAAAAACCTAGACGTCCTTGTAAAAGGTCCTGGTCCAGGTCGTGAGTCTGCGGTTCGTGCATTAGGCGCAGTGGGTTATAAGATTAACAGCATTACCGATGTGACTCCAATTCCTCACAACGGTTGCCGTCCACCTAAAAAACGTCGCGTGTAAGGAGAAACATTCATGGCTCGTTATATTGGTCCAAAATGCAAACTCTCTCGCCGCGAAGGGACAGACCTGCAACTTAAATCTGGCGTTAAACCATTTGACGTCAAAACTAAAAAAGCTAACAAAGCTCCTGGTCAACATGGTCAGGCTCGCGGTGGTAAGCAATCTGAGTATTCACTACAATTACGTGAAAAACAAAAAGTCCGTCGTATTTACGGTGTGTTAGAGCGTCAATTTAGTAACTACTATAAAGAAGCAGCTCGTGTTAAAGGCGCAACTGGTGAGAACTTGTTGAAATTGCTTGAAAGCCGTCTTGATAACGTTGTTTATCGCATGGGTTTTGGTTCTACACGTGCAGAAGCTCGTCAGTTAGTAAGTCACCGTAGCATTACTTTGAATGGTCGTCGTGTAAACATCGCGTCTATTCAAGTTAAAGCGGGTGATGTAATTGCGGTTCACGAAGGTGCTAAACAACAATTGCGTATTAAAAACGCGATTGAATTAGCTGCTCAACGTGGTATTCCAGCTTGGATTGATGTTGATCATTCTAAACTTGAAGGTACGTTTAAAGCTGCACCAGATCGTTCTGATTTACCTGCTGAAATCAACGAAAGCTTGATTGTAGAATTGTATTCTAAATAATCCTTGAGGTAGCAATAATGACGCGTACTGCAAACGAGTTTCTCACTCCGCAAGCGATCAAGGTCGAAGCGGTAAGCGGGACCTCGGCAAAAGTGATTCTAGAACCTTTAGAGCGTGGTTTTGGCCACACTCTAGGTAATGCTTTACGTCGCATTCTATTGTCTTCTTTACCTGGCGCTGCTGTGGTTGAAGTAGAGATAGAAGGTGTCGAGCACGAGTACAGTACTTTAGAAGGCTTGCAGCAGGACATCGTCGAGCTCTTGCTGAACCTAAAAGGATTGTCTATTAAGCTGTTCGATCAAAATGAAGCTTATTTAACATTAGAGAAACAAGGTCCTGGCGATATTACTGCTGCTGACCTTCGTTTACCTCATAATGTTGAAGTGGTTAACCCAGATCATTTAATTGGTACTTTGAGTGCTTCAGGTTCATTAAAAATGCGCTTGAAAGTTTCTCAAGGTCGTGGTTATGAAACATCTGATTCTCGTTTCCCTGAAGGTGAAACACGTCCAGTAGGTCGTTTGCAATTAGATGCTTCTTATAGTCCGATTAAACGTGTTTCTTACACCGTTGAAAATGCGCGTGTTGAACAACGTACCGATTTAGATAAACTGGTAATCGACCTTGAAACAAATGGAACGGTTGATCCGGAAGAAGCAATCCGCAAAGCGGCAACAATTTTGCAACAACAAATTGCAATTTTTGTTGATCTTCAGAAAGATCAAACTCCAGTTGCTCAAGAACCTCGTGAAGAAGTTGACCCAATCTTGCTTCGCCCAGTAGATGATCTAGAGCTTACTGTTCGTTCTGCTAACTGTTTGAAAGCAGAAAATATTTACTACATTGGTGATCTCGTTCAACGTACTGAAGTTGAGTTATTAAAAACTCCTAACCTTGGTAAAAAATCGTTAACAGAGATCAAAGATGTTTTGGCATCGAAAGGCTTACAACTCGGTATGCGTCTTGAAAACTGGCCACCAGCTAGTCTTCGTATGGACGACCGTTTTGCCTATCGTAGCCGTTAATTAAGTAGGACTATCACCATGCGTCATCGTAATAGTGGTGTGAAATTAGGCCGTACAAGCAGCCATCGTAAAGCGATGTTCCAAAACTTGGCTAATTCTTTATTTGAACACGAGTTGATCAAAACAACTGTTCCTAAAGCTAAAGAATTACGTCGTGTTGCTGAGCCTTTAATCACTCTAGCAAAAAACGATACTGTAGCAAATCGTCGTTTAGCATTTGCTCGTACTCGTAATGCTGCAACTGTAGGTAAATTATTTACCGTACTCGGCCCTCGTTACAAAGAACGTAACGGCGGTTATCTACGTGTTCTTAAAGCGGGCTTCCGTGCTGGTGATGCAGCACCGATGGCTTACGTTGAGCTTGTAGATCGTGAAGTGAATACTTCAGCTGAATAATTGATATTATTCGAAAAAGGCCGGCTTTATGCCGGTCTTTTTTATTTTTTAAAAGCTATAAAAATAAAAAATTGTCCCCAAGTGACATAAAAAAACGGATAAACGGTCAAACTTGACATTGTGTATTGTCAAAATTGTGCTTTAATAAAGTCATATTCTCAACAATGGGTATAAAAATAAAATGGAAAAGCAAGTTGATATTCTAATCATTGGTGCCGGCATTTCAGGAATCGGAGTTGCTGCCCATCTATCTAAAAATTCTCCGCAGCGCCAATTTGAAATTTTAGAGCGTCGTGAATCTTTTGGGGGGACTTGGGATCTTTTCCGTTATCCTGGTATTCGTTCAGATTCGGATATGTCTACATTTGGTTTTAACTTTAAACCATGGTGTAAAGCTAATGTACTGGCTGATGGTGCTTCAATTAAAGGTTATTTAGGTGAAGTAATTGATGAGTTCAAATTAAAAGAAAAGATTCACTTTGGTCATCGTGTGCTTTCTGCAAATTATGATTCTACTTCAAAGAAATGGCATGTTGTTGTCGAGGATAGCAATAAAAAGCAACAGACTTGGGTAGCTAACTTTGTTGTAGGTTGTACTGGTTATTATAATTATGACCAAGGTTATGCTCCGACTTTCCCTAATCAAGATGCTTTTAAAGGTCAACTCATTCATCCGCAGCATTGGCCTGAAAACTTAGACTATACAGGTAAAAAAGTAGTAATTATTGGTAGTGGAGCTACTGCAATTACTCTAGTTCCTGCAATGTCGAAAGGTGGGGCAGGTCACGTGACAATGTTACAGCGTTCACCAACTTATATTGCAACAGTTCCTTCTATTGACTTCATTTATGAAAAAACTCGTAGATTTATGTCTGAAGAAACAGCTTACAAATTTACGCGTGCACGTAATATTGGTATGCAACGCGCAATTTATGCATTGTCACAAAAGCATCCTAAAACAGTTCGTCGTTTACTCTTAAAAGCAATTGAAATGCAGCTTAAGGGTAAAGTGGATATGAAACATTTTACGCCTTCTTATAATCCTTGGGATCAGCGTCTTTGTGTAGTCCCTGATGGTGATCTATTTAAGATTCTTCGTGAAGGTAAGGCAAGTGTTGAAACTGATCAGATCGAGAAATTTACAGAGACGGGTATTCAATTAAAGTCAGGCAAACACCTTGATGCCGACATCATAGTGTCTGCAACTGGTTTACAAGTCCAAATTATGGGTGGTGTTCAAGCTAAAGTTGATGGTAAGCCAATCAACTCCTCAGAACATATGCTTTACAATGGCATTATGCTAAGTGATATTCCAAATATGGCCATGATTATTGGCTATGTGAATGCATCTTGGACATTAAAAGTTGATATTGCAGCTGATTATATTTCCCGTCTATTAAACTATATGGACAAGAATAACTATGATGAGGTTATTCCAGCGGGTAATAAAAACGAAATGGAAGAAGATACAGTAATGGGTAAATTGTCTTCTGGTTATATTAGTCGTGCAGCTCATGAACTTCCAAAACAAGGTAAGCATGCTCCATGGCAAGTAACCAATAATTATCTTGAAGATAGAAAGTCATTACAAAATGCTAAATTTGATGATGGCATTCTTCATTTTCACAAACATTCAGATGTAAATACACGTAAGCCAAAGCTAGTGTCTTAAGATTTGAAATAAAAAAGGAGGCAAATAGCCTCCTTTTTTATGCTTGGTATTAAAGTGTTCTAGAGATTAACTCTTTCATAATTTCGTTTGTACCTGCATAAATACGGTTTGCTCGGTGGTCAATATAAGCACGAGCAATTGGGTATTCCAGCATGTAACCATAGCCGCCATGTAATTGAAGACATTCATCGACTATTTTCGAGAACATATCCGAAATTTTATATTTAGCAGCTGCGGCAGCTTCGATACTCAACTTTTCTTCAAGTTGTAATTCCATACAACGATCTAAATAGGTACGGCAGAAATCAATTTCAGTACGTAGTTCTGCGAGTTTGAAACGTGTATTTTGGAAAGCACTAATTGGCTTGCCAAATGCTTTACGATCTTTTGTATATTGAACAGTATGTGCAAACGCTGCTTCTGCACCAGCTTGGCAGATAATTGCAACCAACATACGCTCCCAGGCTAATTCTTTCATGAGCATAATAAAGCCCATGCCTTCCATGCCTAAAAGATTTTCTTTAGGAACACGAACGTTATCGAAGAAGAGTTCACATGTATCTTGACCTTTCATGCCAATTTTGTTGAGTGGCTTACCTTTAGTAAAACCAGCACGGTCAGCTTCAACAATAATAAGTGATAAATTGGCAGAGCCTTTATCACTGTTGCCTGTTTTACAGACCACGATGGCCATATCACACAAGTAGCCATTGGTAATAAATATTTTTGAACCATTAATCACATATTCATCACCATCAAGGACTGCTGTTGTTCGAACAGCTTGTAAATCTGAACCTGTTCCTGGTTCGGTCATGGCAATTGCGGTCACTATTTCACCAGTTGCCATTTTCGGAAGCCATTTTTGCTTTTGTTCTTCGTTTCCAAAGTTATTGATATAGTTGGCGACAATATCGGAATGTAGTGAGAAACCTGTACTTGAGTCCATTGCGTATGCTTGTTCTTCGATAAGAATCATACTGTATAGGCGGTCCACGCCTGAGCCACCATATTGTTCTGGCATGGTGGTGCACAATAAACCTAATGTACCAGCTTTATTCCAAAGATCTCGGTCCACATGTTGTTGTTTTTCATATTTTTCAGTATTTGGTACAACTTCTTTCTCATAGAATTTACGTACCGTTTCACGAAAAGCTTCATGTTCTTCGTTAAATAGATGGCGAGGTAACATATTTGGAATGGGACGAATAGCACCAGATTGCATTGTATTTCTTCCTTGGTTTGGGCTTGATGTTATGAGTCTAAACATAAGGCAAGCTCATTAGGTCTAACAATGTGATGAATGCTCATTTATAGCTATGAAGTGATAAGTTTGGTCAATTTGAGATTTTTAGCGAACTTTCTTATGTGATCAGGTAAACTAGGCGCACTATCAACGCAGATGGGGAAATAAATGTCTGAAGAAATGACCTTGGAAGAACGTAAAGTAGTTTATCGCGCACGCCGCGGTTTAAAGGAAATTGATGTCTATTTTGACCCGTATGTGAAAAATTATTATTTAAAGGCAGATCCAGCAGAAAAAGCATTGTTTGCTGAATTAGTAGAGCAGGAAGATCCTGATTTACTTGACTGGTTTATGGAAGTATCTGAACCGCCGCGTACAGAATTACGTGATTTTATTCATAAATTAAAGCATTATGTTCATGGCTGATTAGTTTTGATCAACCAATTGAATTTTAAACTGAAATATAGCCGTTTCTCGATTATATTTCAGTTTTTTATTGGCTTAAGTTTAGCAGCTCTGTTTTATCAGCTGATACCAATACTCTGGTGGTTGGTTGCGATCTGTTTATTATTTATAAGTTTTATTTTCTTTTTAAAGCGACCACAGCTCGTTCAAATTGCTTATTTAGATCAGAAATTATGGTCACTTAGCTTTCATTTAGAACAAACAATTTCTCGAGTAGAGATTTTAAAAATAATTGATTATCAGATTTTCATAGTGGTCTATTTTAAGGGTGATAGAACATTAACTTCTGTTATTTGGTTTGATCAAATGTCCTTATCTCAATGGAAACAGCTTAAGGCTTTAGAAAAATTCTATTAATTGTTAGACAATTCTACATTTGTATATTTATTTAAAAATATTAAAAATCAAATAATTAAGATTTATTTCTATTTAGAAAATATAAATTGTCTAGTTAAAATACAGAAAAAATAGCAAGAAAGCCAATTGTCCGACAATTTCTCAATATGGTTATTATTCTATCGGTTAAAGTACAAACACCAACGTAAAGTGTGTCGGAGGTCTCAAATGGAGATGCCAACATGGTCGTTCTTGGTCATTGCCATCATTTTGGCAGTGGTGATAGGAAGAGCAGGAACTTTACTCAGGGAACATCTTAATAAAGCTAATCTTAGCAAAGTTAAGAGACAGAGGATGCAAAGGTCGTCGGTCAGTCAATAGTTTAATTGATTAATCGATTCATTTCATCAAGTGTCCGGTTTTTACTGGGTGCGAATGTAGTAAGGAGGTCTCTCATGGAGATTTCAATGTGGATGTTTCTGTTAATTGCAGTTGTTATGGCTGTAGTAGTAGGAAGAGCAGGAACTTTACTCAAGGATTATATAGAACAACAATAATATAAGCCGTTAAAAGCTTATCCCAGTTAATAAGTAGCATGTGCTGAACCGTCGCAATGCTACTTTTTTTTGCCTAAAATTTTTGTTTCCCTCAAAAACTGTCAATTTTATCTGCTGTGAAGTGTGTCAAAGTATAAGCGCTACAATTAGAGTAATTACTCTTTTATTCAAGATATGCATCTGCTAATGTACATCTGAAAAGGAAAAAACAAATTACATCGAGGACAGGAAGATGTCTAAAGTCCAAAAAATAAGCCAAGGTTTGGCGATGAGTTTTCTTGCAGCTTCAGTTTTATCAGGTTGTTCATACGTCGTGAAAAGCGGAGCAAATGTTGCTTTAGGTTTTACGGAAAAGCACGTTGTTCCACCTATTTTGGCAATGCAAGATGCTGAAATGGTTTGTAATACTGGTAGTGCCTTAACTCCTGCAATCATGTCGACTAAAGGGATGGGTGCAGATCCTACTCGTGTTGCTGTCTTAATGTATGCTGCTTCAGGTGTATGTGCGGAAAACCAAGCATTAGAGCAGGAGTTACGTTATTTGCGCGCTTCAAAAGCAGGACAAGTAACAGAAGCTCAAGATGCACGTATTGCGCAGAAGCGTTGGGCTGCAATTGCTGCAGAGCGGCAATATACGGGCTATAAATTATTCGCTGATCGTTGGGAATCTAAATATAAGTACCATTTAGGTGACTCTTGTCCAACTATGCGTAGTGATACCGATCAGACTGTATATCTACTTGGAATGATCAGTGGCCTTCAAGCAGTAACAAATGACATTAACTCAGGTGGTTCTGTCAATGTTCCGAAAGATATTGCTGCTATCGTAGAGCGTGGCATGGTTTGTCTTGATAACCAAAAGTTCTGGGGAGCACCAAATGCAACACGTGCGGTGATCTGGACTTTATTACCAGGAGCTAATGAAGGTAAGCCAGACCCGTATGAGACTTTAAAACAGTCAGTGCAAATTGGTGAACAAAAAGGTGTTCGTTTGTCTCACGCACTCTATGCTGTAGCTGCACAAGCAAGTGGTGACGATGCCAAAATCCGTGATGCATTAAAAACTTATGCAGCATCTCAAGCAGATGATAAACCAGTTAATCCGAACTTTAAGTTAATCGATAGCATGGCTGGTTTAATTGTTCGTGGTATTTCTGACCGCTATTGGACTGAGCATACGGGCGTTCGTACAGGTGACGGCGGTATGTCTCATTTCTGGGATGAGAAAAACGAGGGTTCAGCAGAACTGGATGAGTTATTTGACGGTGGGGCTGCATCAGAAGTTCCAGCAGACTCAGCAACTGCACCTGCACAGTAAAAAGATCTGAAGAAACTAACTCCTTGCGTTGCTACTTATTTTTCGTATTAATCGTAAGGAGTCTAGTTTTAAAAGGAGTGTGCTATGAAGGATCATGTACTCAATAAAAAAGTGCTTTTGGTCGCAGGGTGCATTTCTGTTTCTGCATGTCTACAAGTATTTCCAGATTATTTTATTTATTGGCGTGAAAGCTTACTTGGTGAGTTTTGGCGTTTGTGGACAGCGCATTGGGTACATGTGGGGTGGATTCACTTCCTTTTAAATATGATGGCATTTGCATGTTTGCCCTTCATATTTCCACATACCAAAGTGTGGCACATCTTAATTCTTCTTTTTCTTCTACCACCATTTATTAGCTTGGTGTTCTATTTTTATTTGCCTTATATCGATGCATATGCCGGCCTATCTGGTGTACTTCACGGGCTATATACAGCCGTTGCTCTAGTTTATTTGCAATATCGCAAAGAACGGAATTTTGCATTGTTAGTTTTAGGGCTAATTATTGCCAAACTGGTTTGGGAAAACACCTTTGGACAAACGGGCACTGCACAACTAATTGGTAGTCCTGTTTTAACCGAAGCTCATTTGTATGGTGCGATAGGCGGTGCAATCTTTGGTGGATGCTATTGGCTTATACAGAGATTCAAGTAGGAAGATTGACAATACAAACTGTTAAAAAAGAGATTTTAGTCATTCTTTATTCATAAAGTTTGATGCAAATTTGATCGTTGAATAAAGGGATTGGTAGAAAGGGGATGGACGATACCCCTGACCAAGGAAATTGCATGACTCAGAGCCTTTGTTATGAGGGATTTGAGAGAACAAAATTGGAATATTTATGCAAGAATATCAAGAAAAAAGATCTGGATTAGGTCTGCTGGGTTATATATGGAACGAATGGATCTCAACATTCGTAATCCTCATTTTGCTATTAATGACGCTGATAATTGGTACCGGGGAAATGATCCACGGGCAATTATTACGTATCGGGGAGCGCCTTTATGGTGACCCTGCGATAGGCATGCAATATTCATTTTTGCGTGCTGAGCCTGAAAAGCCATCTTGTGATCGAAATCCAAATATTGATGCTCAAGTAAAAGAGCAAATGAAAGCGAATGCATCTGATGATTTCGCAAGCTTCTTTGGTGCTGCCTCAGAAAGTGATGTCCGTGCATCCTTACAAGCCGCACAGCAGCAATGTGAAGATAAATATAAGGCCTACGATAAAACTATTAAATATATTGAGGCAAATCCGGGAGTACGTACATACCGTACGATTGAAACGGGTTTCTTCGGTATATTTAAATTTGGTACAGAGAACCGTGCCATTTTACTGGTCTTTATGGTTTTAATTTCTGCAATTACTGCATCATTGAAATATCACCATATTGGCTTGCGTAATCCAGCAACAAAAATTGATTACAAAGTGTATTCTCTCTTTATGTTGCTTGGTAATGCACTACTAAGTTTTTCTGTGATTAGTCAGTATCGTTCTGTTATTAATTCTGGGGTAACACCTACTTATGAAACAGTAACGATTTACTGGATCTGGATGATTCTGTTTGTTGTTCTGAGCTTAATTAGTCTGTATCAATTATTTGTTTCACCTCCGCCAAAACGTGAAGGCGGTAACATAGGCTTAGCCTTACTCTCTGTGCCTTTATATGCTTATATGGCACTAATTACAGGTATTGTCTTCACATTCTTTATGGACTATCCAATGGGGCAAGGGATTTACCTTGGTTTGTTGGTTGAGTTCTCAGGTATTTTCTTAAATCTTGCCTTATTTATTTGGGCAGGTATGTTGCTTACACAAACACGTGTTATGGACTTGTTCTTAAATGTACTTCGTCCATGGAACTTAGCGCCAGAAACCTTAACTTGGTTAATTCTGATTGCTGCTGCTGTACCAACAGCTTATACAGGTGCATCAGGGATTTTCGTTATTGCGGCCGGTGCGATTATTTATAAGGAAGTTTGGAATGCAGGTGCTCGCCGTCAGTATGCACTTGCTGTATCTGCAATGTCAGGTTCATTAGGTGTTGTGGTACGTCCATGTCTATTGGTCGTTTTAATTGCCATGCTAGACAGTCGCCATGTTACATCTGATGAATTATTTGGACATGGTATTTACGTATTCTGGTTAACTGCATTTATTTTCTTAGGTGTATCTCTTTTCTTGGCAGAAGAAAAGTTCCGTGTGAACTCACCGAAAGTAGCACTTCCAGGCATGGCACGAGCTTTCGTACCCGTTATTCCATACATCTTAATTACAGTAGTTGTTCTTGCATTTTATAAATATGCATTAGATACCGGAATGAACGAATTTACTGCACCAGTAATTCTGCCACTCGTACTGATTGCGATGATCTTGTACGATAAATTGGTGATGCCTAAAGAGACACCAGCTTTAAATATTCATGAAGCAATTGTTCGTGAACATGAGAAAAAATCTCCGTTCTTACAATCACACGATCCGCATAGTTCGCAGTTCCGTCTTGGTTTTGGTGGTGCATTGCGTTTTGCGACATCAGAAACCGTTGGGCATATCGGTGCCTTAATTATTTTGATGGCATTGTCTGCAAGTGTAGGTGGTTTAATTGAGCGCTCTGAAGTGGTTGAGTTATTACCAACTCATTTAGGCAGTATCTATATATCACTGGCATGTATTGCATTGTTACTTGCTATTATCGGTATGTGTACAGATCCATTTGGTGCTGTAATTTTAGTAGCAGCAACGATTGCTCCTGTAGCTTACGAAAATGGTATTCATCCAATTCATTTCTGGATGATTGTATTGGTTGCATTCGAATTTGGTTATGTAACACCACCAGTTGCCTTAAACCATCTATTAACACGGTTATCCGTTGGGGATGATGAGGTCAATGCTGCGGATGTAGAAGCGAAAGAGAAATACACAAGTTTCTATTATCGATATGAACGCTGGTTATTACCAATTATTGTCTTGTTCTCTTCGTTGGTACTGGTAACTTATGCTCCATTAGTACTGAAACTTTTTGGTTGGTACAAATAGTTTTAAATGTATAAACCTACTAAAAACACTCTCTTTAAGGGGGTGTTTTTTTATGGTGAGTTTTTAAATAAGCCAGTTTCTAATTAATAAAAAAAGCTAGTTCAAGGTGAACTAGCTTTTTTACGTTATCTTTAGATTTAGGCAAAAGCTATTGTTGTTTAACCTGAGCTTCGAGCAGCTTTACTTGCTCTTCTTTTAGCTTAATAAGTTGATCTGCATCAGCATGTTGAGCTTTTAAAGTCGCTTCCTGATCTTGTAATTGATGGTTGATATCATTGAGCTTAGAAACTTCTTCTTTTGCTAAAGATTCTTGAGCTGGAACAGGTTGTTTGAGCACATCTTCATTCACAAGCTGCTGAGAACTAGCAGTTTGCGGTTGAGCTACAGGTACGGAACTTGCTGGTGCTGTAGGTTTTTCAGGAGCAGGTGTCGATACAGGATGAGGATCGACTATCGGTGCTGATGATTCAGTTTTTTTAAAAAACCATTGTGCTGCGAAAAAAAGCACTGCCAGAATGCTTAAGCCCCCAATTAAAATCCACAAGAGTTTTGAGTTTTGTTTTCTTTGTAGTGGCATCTCTAAGACCTTTAGTCAGAACGACGAGGCTTGAACTGTATTACTCCAACTTCATCAGGTATAGCAGGTGTTTCCGGTTCATCAACATGAGTCGGACGATTTTCGCTATAACCACATTCGATACATTCAATCCATTCGTCTTCAGCGGTGGTTAGCATGACAATCCGATCTATGGCTTCACATTTTGGACATTTAGCCCCAGCAATGAAACGTTTTTTCATCTTTATCACCCTAACCACACGATCAATTTAGGTCCATAGTTTAAGCGGTTTTGTTGTCGTTCGTCCAACCTTGATGACGTAACAAAGCATCAATTTTTGGTTCACGACCACGGAAATTGACAAATGCTTCAAGAGCAGTATCTTTCCCACCTACAGCTAAAATTGCTTGACGGAATTCTTTACCCGTTTGAGTATTGAAAATACCTTCATGTTCAAAGCGGTCAAATGCATCACTTGCTAAAACTTCTGCCCACTTGTAAGAGTAGTAACCCGCCGCATACCCGCCTGCAAAAATATGGCTAAAGCTATGTTGGAAACGGTTGTAATCAACAGTTGGTACTACTGCATATTGTTGGCGTATGTCATTTAATGTCTCTTGAATTTGCTCGCTATTCAACGCAGGAGTCTTGGTGTGAATAGTTAAATCAAACAGTGCAAATTCAAGTTGACGTAAAGTTTGCATACCAGATTGGAAGAAACGCGCATTTAATAAAGCATCAAGTAATTCTTGAGGTAAGGTCTGTTTGCTCTCAATGTGCTCACTTAAAACATCAAGACTTTCTTTATCCCATGACCAAAACTCCATAAACTGACTTGGTAACTCGACTGCATCCCAAGCAACGCCGTGAGTACCTGCAACCGAGATATTATCTACTTCAGTTAGCATATGGTGTAAACCATGTCCAAACTCGTGGAACAAGGTAATAACTTCATCATGAGTCAGTAAAGCTG
The DNA here is from genome assembly GCF_016064815.1 of Acinetobacter seifertii. Lineage (NCBI taxonomy): Bacteria > Pseudomonadati > Pseudomonadota > Gammaproteobacteria > Moraxellales > Moraxellaceae > Acinetobacter > Acinetobacter seifertii. The sequence goes on from NZ_CP065820.1 coordinate 495,335, forward strand.
GCTGATTACCCACAGGTGGAGTGAAGTTACACACCATATAGCAAATTGGTTTTTGTAAACCATGAACAGTTTGCATACGTGAGCGGAAGCCACTCATCCATGCGCCGCCGCGTTTACCAGTGCGCGCATATAAATCAAAGAAGAACCCGCCTACTACTTGACCTTGGTCTTCTAACTCAAAATAACGTGCATCTGGATGCCAAACAGGAGCTTCACGTTCAACGATATTAATGCCGTATAAGCGCTGTACAATCTGGAATAAACCCTGAATGACTTTCGGGGCAGGGAAGTAAGGCTTTAATGCTTCTTGAGACAAATTGAACTGTTGCTGTTTGAGTTTTTCAGAATAGTAGGTCGTATCCCAAGGTTTGAGCTCGTCAATTCCATCTTGTTTTGCAATTGCTTGTAGCTCAGCAACTTCTTGAAGAGCAGGTGTACGTGCATGCTCAGCTAAGTCGGCTAAAAAGTCGTGAACTGTTTTGACATCAGGAGCCATTTTGCTAGCAAGAGAATATTCAGCGTAGTTATTGAAACCAAGTAGTTTTGCCATTTCTTGGCGAAGGCTCAAGATTTCTTCCATAATTTTGCTGTTATCAAAATCAGTTTGTTCAGACTGATCTGATGCACGAGTGACATAAGCTTTATATAGTTCTTCACGTAATGCGCGATCATCTGCATAGGTCATGACCGCAAAATAAGCTGGAAAATCTAAAGTCGCTACTGCTTGGTCAAGCTCGCGCTGTTTGCCGTACTGCTTTAATAATTCAATATTACTTTCTGGAAGACCTTTTAACTGATCTTCTGTAAGCGGTTTAAAGTAGGCTTGTGTAGCATCAAGTACATGGTTCGAGAAGTCAGAAGAAAGCTGTGAAAGACGTGCAGAAATTTCTGCATAGCGTTTTTTCTTTTCACCCTCTAGAGCAACGCCAGAAAGCTTGAAATCACGTAATGCGAGGCGGATGGCACTTTGTTGCGCAGCGCTAAGTGTTGTATAGCTCTGACCATCATGAATATGTTGATAAGTCTGATATAGCGCCGTGTGTTGGCCTAGTTGAGTGTAATATTCACTTAAAGCGGGTAAGAGTGACTGATAGACTTCTCTGGTTTCTGCATTACTCATCACGGCATTTAAGTGTGATAAAACACCCCATGATTCACTAAGGTTGTTTTCAAGGGTATCAATTTGTTCAAGTACAGCAAGTTGCTGGCCTGTTTCAGAAGGTGCAGCTGTAAGGGTATTTAAGAACTCTTGTCCTGCTTGAATTGCTTGTTGAATGTCTTGTTTTAAATTATCTAATGTAATTTGGTCAAAGCGGGGAGTAGGTAGAGTTGCTTGCTGTAAAGTCATTGCTAGTAGCCACATTATTTTTTAAACATAGTATTAGATGTAGGTATTGTTAGGCAGGAAATCAAGCTTAATTTGAAAAATAAACGTTCTAAAAGTATTAAGCCCCCATTTTTGGGAGCTTAATAATAAATAATGTAAAAAACCTATGGATTAGTCAGCCTTGGACTTGGCATTCGACTTTTTCTTTTTTGGTTTCGCTTTTTTCTTTACTTTTTCTGGCTTGACCTCTGCTTTCGTAGTGGTTTTTTTACCAGACTTTTTAGTATATGAACTTGGCTTACCTTTTTCCTTCTTTTTACGGACAGGTTTTTCACCATCATTCGAAGTGGTAGGTGGTTTACCAAAAACTTCTTCAGTTGCTTGGGTTGATGTTCTGGTTGTACGTGGGGCACGACTGCGAACTACTCGTCCAGCATGGGTGACTTGCTGAATAAGTTGAAAATCGATCTTACGTTCTTCCAGATTTACACCAGCAACCTGAATCTTAACTTCATCACCTAAACCAAAGACCTGACCACGATTTTGTCCAATAAGGTTTTGACTCGCTTGATCATAAATAAAGAAGTCATCGCCAAGCTGGCTAATATGAATCATGCCATCGACATATAAGTCTTTAAGGGTAATAAATAGGCCAAATTCAGTGACAGCACTTACTATACCAATGAATTCATCACCTAAGTGCTGTTGCATATAGTGGCACTTCAACCAAGTCGTTACACTGCGAGATGCTTCATCTGCACGGCGTTCGGTTTGAGAGAAATGTTCACCAGCATCGTCTAAAGCTGCACCCGAGAGTGGGGACGGCTTTTGTTTTAAATGAGCTTTAATTGCGCGATGTAATAATAAGTCTGGATAGCGACGAATTGGGGAGGTGAAATGCGTATAAGCTTCATAAGCTAAACCATAGTGACCGGCATTTTTTGCACCATAGTAAGCTTGCATCATTGAGCGTAATAACACTGCATGAATGCTTGGCGCATCAATGCGGTCTTTAGTTGCCTCAATAACTTTTTGATAATCTGCTTGAGTTGGTTGGTCAGGGAACGGTAAGCCAAGAAGTTTTACAAAGTCTTTTACTTTCTGAATACGTGAGAACTCAGGCGCTTCGTGTACGCGATATAACATTGGAACATCATGTTCTAATGCATATTCAGCCGCAGCCACGTTAGCAAGCAACATGCATTCTTCAATAAGTTTGTGTGCTTCATTACGTGTGCGAGGCAAAATTTCTTTAATTCCACCTAGCTCATCAAAAGTCATATACGTTTCAATGGTTTCAAATTCCATTGCATGACGATCAGCACGTAAATTTTTCAAAATCTGATAAAGCTGGAAAAGCGTATTAAGCGATTTATGAATATCACGATCTTTCGGAATTGCGTCAGTTGCGCCGTCAAAGTATTGCGCTACCTGCGTGTAGGTCAAACGTGCTTTTGAGTGCATCACAGATGGATAAAACTCATAACCCGTTACACGACCATTACGAGAGAGTTTTAGATCACAGACCATACATAAACGGTCTACGTGCGGGTTAAGTGAACATAATCCGTTTGATAATGCTTCTGGTAGCATTGGTAATACAAAATGAGGGAAGTAAACCGAAGTACCACGTTCTTCCGCTTCTTCATTAAGAGCTGAATCTAAGCGCACATAATGGCTCACATCGGCAATTGCAACTACAACGCGATAACCCCCACCTGGACGTTTTTCTGCATACACGGCGTCATCGAAATCTCGTGCGTCTTCACCATCGATTGTGACGAGTGCCAAATCTCTTAAATCAACTCGACCTTCGCGGTCTTGTGCAGAAGGTTCTTTAAAACTTTCAGCTTCTTTTATAACTTCATCTGGAAATTCGTAAGGTAAGCCAAACTCAAGAATGGTCTGCGGGATAATAATTTCAGTATCCGCTTTATCTGCCATAGATTGAATAATATGCGCTGTTGCAAACTCTTCACGGGTTGGGTAGGTATCTATAGCAATACGAAGCATGTCGCCAACATTTGCGTTGGCATGTGCAACTAATTCTTTTTCTAATGGAATCGGTTGGTGCTGATTTGGATTATTAGGTTGAATAAAGTATTCACCGTCGTGTATAGACAATTTACCAATTAACTGTTTTACACGGTGCTGTAGAACCTCGGTAATGAAACCCCACGGTTTACCTTTACGATCTACTGATGTCTGTCGAACTCGAACCCGATCACCATTAAAGACTAAGCGTAATTCACGTTCAGGAAGTAAAAGGTCATTTTGGCCGTCAATATGAGCGGTACCTAAACCTTTACTATTAATATAGACAGTCGCTTCATAAGTGGGTTGGTCTGCCACCAACTGAAACTTAAACCCGTCTTTCATGATTTGACCATCACGAACCATTGCACTTAAGCGATGACTAAGAGCTTCGATACTTTTTTGGTCTTGAATATGAAAATGGTCAACAAGTTCTGCATGGGATTGTGGTGTCTGCAATTGCTCCAATGTATCTAAAATAAGAGTACGACTTGGAATCGGATTGTCATAACGTTCAGCTTCAGCTTTCGCTTCGGGGTCAGCCCAGTTTTTTGTCATGTCTTTTGGTTTCACGCTTGGCAGATAAGTTTAGCATAAGTCATGCAGACCCGAACTGCACGTTTAGGTTTGCAATAATGTGTATGCACTACTGTATTTTAATGAAGAAATAATATCTATCTTAACAAGCGTTTGATCGAAAAAGATGAAAATAATAAGGAAATTGCTTAAAAAATAATTCATTGAACTAAAAAACAAGAAAATTTCACTATGATGACTTGAACAATAGGATTTTAGTTTGTATTATGGCGGCTCGTTCCGGTGAGGTGGATGAGTGGCTGAAATCACTTCCCTGCTAAGGAAGCATACCTATTACTGGTATCGAGGGTTCGAATCCCTCTCTCACCGCCATTTACTTAATGCGCTCATAGCTCAGCTGGATAGAGCACTTGGCTACGAACTAAGGGGTCGGGAGTTCGAATCTCTCTGAGCGCACCAAGTAAAATAGAACGAATCGCTGAAAGGCACACAAGTTACGCGCTCATAGCTCAGCTGGATAGAGCACTTGGCTACGAACTAAGGGGTCGGGAGTTCGAATCTCTCTGAGCGCACCAAATTAAAGAATTAACCGCTTTTATAGCGGTTTTTTTGTGTCTGCTATTTAGTAATTTTTAAAAATTTAAATTTATAACTTTTTAATTATATTAGAGATAATCATAAATGAATCTGGCTTTATTTGATTTTGACGGCACGATAACCCATAACGATACTTTTAGTTTGTTCCTTAAATTTTCTTTGAGCAGGAAAACTCAAATACTTGGTGGTATTCGACTTGCACCTTATATTGCGGGCTATAAGTTTGGCTGGGTAACGGATAGAACTATACGGACCAAGCTCTGTCAGGTAGGATATGTTGGCTATAATGCCGATTCTCTGAAACATATAGGACAAGAGTTTGCTAATAAAGTAATTCCTACCTGTATTCGTGAAAATGCACTAGAACGTATTCTCTGGCATAAACAGCAAGGGGATCAGGTTGTTGTTGTATCTGCTTCGTTAGGGGTTTATTTAGAAAGTTGGTGTCAGTCATTAAACTTAGATGTTATTTGTAATCAACTTGAGATACATAATGGTGTCTTGACTGGTCATTTTATTAATGGTGATTGTGGTTATTTAGAAAAAGTAAATAGAATAAAAAATAAATATGATTTAACAAAATATTCTACTATTTATGCTTATGGTGATACTCCTAATGATTATCCGATGTTAGGGTTAGCGCATAAGAAATATTATAAATGGCAGGAAATGAATTAATATTAATTAATCTTTAAAAATATATACAAAAATAAAGCCACTATAAATAGTGGCTTTATTTAATTTTATTAAAGAGTGTGTGAAGAGCTATCTAAGAAATTATCAGTAAGTAATGATTGAGGAACTAAAGTATGAACCGTATTTGTTACGCTTGATACTGTAGAAGTTACTCCTCCTAAGTTACCTGTTAATCCACCTAATAGCCCAGAAATCACATCTGAGCTACCTGTGCCAGTTACACCACCAGTTAAGCTACCCACGATATCTGTTACGATGCCAATAGAATTGCTGCCAGCTGTACCGCCAGTTACGCCACCAATGATATCGGTAACTGTACCAAGTGGATTGCCACCAGTTAAACCACCAAGAAGATCAGTAACTACACCGAGTGGATTATCGCCACCAACACCACCAGTAGCGCCAGTCGCACCACCAAGAATGTCAGTTAAAATACCAGTCGCAGTTGTACCATTTGTAATGAGTGTGTTGACAATACCAGTTGCATGATCAGTTGCACCTTGGATATTACCGCCCACTAAATCAGATACAACCTCAAGCGCACCATTCACTGTATCGTGAGACGTTTCAAAAGTTAAAGTGCCAAGATGAGCAACATCGGTAACAAGGTGTTCCGTTTGAGGAAGCACACCAACTACAGTGTCTGCAACAGTATTAATTGCTGTATTAATAATACCAGTTTTTAAAGTTTCCACGCCCTGAAGAGCATCGATACCACTTTGGACCACATCAATTACTGGAGATATAGGAGATGTGCCGCCACCAATAATACCGCCAGTTACACCGCCAAGGATGTCAGTAACTGTACCAAGCGGGTTGCCGCCAGTAACACCACCAGTCAAGCCGCCGATAGTGCCAGTTACACCGCCAAGAATGTCAGTAACAGTACCAAGTGGGTTGCCACCAGTAACACCACCAGTCAAGCCGACGATAGTACCAGTCACACCGCCAAGGATGTCAGTAACAGTACCAAGCGGGTTGCCGCCAGTAACACCACCAGTCAAGCCGCCGATAGTGCCAGTCACACCACCAAGGATGTCAGTTACTGTACCAAGTGGGTTGCCGCCAGTAACACCACCAGTCAAGCCGCCGATAGTGCCAGTCACACCGCCAAGGATGTCAGTTAAAATGCCTGTTGCAGTTGAACCGTTATTAACAAGTGTCCCAAGAATACCTGTTGCAGATTGAGTAGCTCCCTGAATGTCGCCACCTACTAAATTAGATACTGTTTCTAATGCGCCATTGACTGTATCGCGAGAGGTTTCAAAAGTTAGAGTGCCAAGATGAGCAATATCGGTAACAGGATGTTCCGTTTGAGGGAGTACGCCAACTACAGTGTCAGCAACAGTATTAATTGCTGTATTAATAATACCAGTTTTTAAGCTTTCAACGCCTTGAAGAATATCAATGCCGCCTTGAACTACATCAACAACTGGAGAAATAGGAGATGTACCACCACCAATAATACCACCAGTTAAACCACCGATAGTGCCAGTCACACCGCCAAGGATATCAGTTACTGCACCGACTGGATTGCCACCAGTCACGCCGCCAGTTAAACCACCAGTTAGGCCGCCGATAGTGCCAGTCACACCGCCAAGGATGTCAGTTACTGTACCAACTGGATTGCCGCCAGTTAAACCACCAGTCAGGCCGCCGATAGTGCCAGTCACACCGCCAAGGATGTCAGTTACTGCACCGACTGGATTGCCGCCAGTGACACCGCCAAGGATGTCAGTTACTGTACCAACTGGATTGCCGCCAGTGACACCGCCAGTGACACCGCCAGTTAAACCGCCAGTCAGGCCGCCGATAGTGCCAGTTACACCGCCAAGGATATCAGTTACTGCACCGACTGGATTGCCACCAGTCACGCCGCCAGTTAAACCGCCAGTTAGGCCGCCGATAGTGCCAGTCACACCGCCAAGGATGTCAGTTACTGCACCGATTGGATTGCCGCCAGTGACACCGCCAGTTAAACCGCCAGTCAGGCCACCGATAGTGCCAGTTACACCGCCAAGGATATCAGTTACTGCACCGACTGGATTGCCGCCAGTGACACCGCCAGTTAAACCACCAGTCAGGCCGCCGATAGTGCCAGTCACACCGCCAAGGATGTCAGTTACTGCACCAACTGGATTGCCGCTAGTAGCGCCACCAGTTACACCACCAACTGCACCTGTTACGGTACCGACTACACCAGAAACTAAGCCTGTTGTGTGAGAAACGGTATTGGTTACAGTTGAAACAACATTAGAAAGTAAGCCTGATGTTGAAACATTTCCAGTAGCAATATTTATATCAGAAACGTTTACGTTAACAGAGGAACCTGTATTTACAATTGGGGTTACCGATATAATATTACCCAAGTCTTGGGTAACTTTTGATATCGAAGTTACTAGATTTTTTAATAAGAACATGATGGTCTATTTCCTGTGTATTTATGTATTTTTAAGTAAGTATTTATTTATTACGTTAGGCAATTATTGAGATATGCTTCTCAATAATTAAAAATTAGTATTGGGTACATCTCAAAAAGTGTCAATGCATATTTCTACTCAAATAATTTGATACTTATAATGTTTTGACAATTAGATATTCACTTTGATTTAGACATAAAAATAATAATTTTTTTTATAATATATGGTTTGAAGATCAATGTATTTTTTCCTCTTTTTTTGATTATTTTTTATAAATATTAAAGCTAAATAAATTAGCTAATAAAAATATTTATGGGCAGGTAGAAATATTTTATTTATATAATCCTGACTAAAAAACTATACTTTTATTTTTACTCATTTGGCCAAAATGCCCAAATTGGGGTGTAGCCGTAAAGAACTTTAATTGAAAAAAAATATTTCAAACCGATTTCATAGCTAAGCAGACTACATTCCTGAGCGAGATCATACCTTTGTATTTTCTAATGGCTAAGAACTAGACGTTCGATGACAAAAAGATGAAAAATGTCTTTCTAAAATAGAAAAACTGCGTATAATGCCCTCCATCAAGTACGCGCTCATAGCTCAGCTGGATAGAGCACTTGGCTACGAACTAAGGGGTCGGGAGTTCGAATCTCTCTGAGCGCACCACTTGAAGAATTAACCGCTATTTATAGCGGTTTTTTTGTGCCTATTTTTTTATAGTTTTATTAAAAAAGCTGGTGCTCATGGCAGGCAACCAGCTCTAAACAATAGTACAAAATATTGATTAGCCAAATGTTTTAAAGCGGCTTGCATCATCAATAAAGGCTTTTTCTCCAGCATTTCCTTCAATAGAACCGAAAACTAACTGAGCTCTTAGCTTCCATTCAGCTGGGATATTGAAAGCAGTATTAATTTTCTCATCAATAATTGGGTTGTAGTGTTGCAATGAAGCACCAACACCTTGTTCAGCTAATACGTTCCAAACTGCAAATTGAGCGATTGCTGTTGAGTGCTCAGACCAGATTGGAAAATTATCAGCATAAGCTTCAAACTGTTCTTGTAAGCCTTTAACCACGTTCTGATCTTCATAAAACAAAACTGTGCCTGCACCAGCGGCAAAACTTTGAATTTTTTGCTCTGTTCCAGATACAGCTTCAGCTGGGATAATACTTTTTAATACGTCTAGAACTATATTCCAAAACTTATGATGTGACTCTCCAAATAAAATAACTGCGCGAGATGATTGAGAGTTAAATGCAGAAGGACTATGTCTGATTGCTTCTTGAATTAATTTTTCAATTTCGTCGTTGGTTTGGCTTAAGTTATTTCCAATTGCATAAATAGAGCGGCGGTTCTTAATGAGTTCTAAGAAAGAAACTGCATTTGAAGGCTCTAGTTTTTGAGTGGCTTTAACAGCCACATCTTCTTGAGTTGCCGATTTTTGATTTAAGCCAAATAGTTTTGCAAAGAAAGACATGACGAATTCCACTAAAAGAGACAATAGAAGCATTCTATAAATTTAAGAATATGAAATAAGCCTTATAAATATGAATCTATGTTCTATATATGAAACGAGTAAGCCGCTTGTACAACTGAAAGCCTTATAACTTGAGCAAAAATAAAAAATCACTTTTGATTCATTTTAAAGCGTAGATGAATATGCTCTAATAGTTTCGATTTATTCAATATTGACACATTGTGATGACCGAGCAAAAAAGCGCTTTATCTTTACGTTATTATTTAAATTTAGAAGAGTCTCAAGACGGGTTTGGCTTGGTGACGTTCGGAAAGAAGCAATTCAGCCGTTTTTTAACCCCTGTTATTAGTGTTGCAATCATTATTTGGGGGCTTTATTTAGGTTTCTCAGGTGTTGGTCGTTACTATGTTGCTTTAGGTGTTTTTTTCCTAATTATGCAAGGTTTAATGCGCTATTGGCTTTTACCAATGATGTTTAAACGTCAGTTTGTACGTTATCAATTTGGTAAGAGTGAGCAGGGAATCGATTTATATCAGGATTATTTTGAACTTTATGCTGCGGGTCGTAAACAAGTTGTACAGTATGGTGACGTACAAACTTTTGCCATAGGTAAATTGACTTATATGCTTGAGCTAAAAAATAAGACGGTCATTATTGTACCTAAACGTGCTTTTGCTCAAGCTTCAGATCAAACCGTATTTGAAAATACATTTAAGAAATAAGTTATTGGAATTATTAGTCGCAACAATATAAAGGAAGCCTCATGAATACACGTCCTTCAAAAATCGTTTGCGTGGGCAGAAGTTATGCCGATCATGTAAAAGAGCTGAACAATGCAATGCCGGGACGACCAGTATTGTTTATCAAACCGCCAAGTAGTTTGATTGGTTTAGATGAAGGTATTTCGTGGAATCCATCTTGGGGTAGTTGCCATTTCGAATGCGAATTTGTTTTACGTATTGATAAGCCACTAAAAGGCGAAACTGATCCGCAAAAAGTATTGCAAGCTATTGGGGCGGTAACTTTAGGGTTAGATTTAACTTTGCGTGATATGCAAAATGAATTGAAGGATAAAGGCCAGCCTTGGGAAAGAGCAAAAGCATTTGATGGTTCATGTGTACTTGCGGACTGGGTCGATGTGAGTGAAATTACCAATTGGGAAGATACTAAGTTTACTTTCCATATAAATGATGAATTACGTCAAGATGGTAATACAGCCTTGCTTATGTTTAACATTGCTTACTTATTGGTTGATATAAATCAGGTGTTTTCACTTGAACCGGGCGATGTCATTATGACAGGTACGCCAGCAGGTGTAGGGCCATTGAATGCTGGTGATCAGTTAAAAATGACTTTGAAAGGTGCTACTCAAGATTTTGTTTGGGAAACTTTTGTTAAAGCATAATTTGATTTAGCTCATTAAGTTTTGAACCCTATTATTGAACTGATAATAGGGTTTTTTATTGCACTCGACATTAAGTTATTGATAGAGTTTTCGGAACTGGTCTGGGGTAAATCCCATCCAGCGTTTAAACATATAAATAAATGCTGATGCACTGGCATAACCTAAATCAAAAGCGATGCTTTCAATTGTTTTTCCTTGATTAAGCATAGTCATTGCTTTCATAACTTTTAATCTTTGTCTCCATTCATGTAAAGACATGCCTAACTCTTTTTGACTGTAACGAGCCAAAGTCCTTTCAGTCATATTTATACGTTCAGCGAGTTCTTGCAAAGTGCTGTTATCGGCAGGGTTATGGTGTAAATCATTTAAAACTTTTGCTAAGGCTGGATGATGTGTTGTTGGTAAATAACTACCGACTAATTCAGCTTCTATGAGTTGATCTAATAGAACCTGAAGTACACGTAAATATTCAACTTGAGTTTCATCCTGATGATATTGCCTTAAGTGGTCTAACAATGCAGGTACAAGCGGTGAAGTTAATAATATTCCTGCTTTCTGCGGTAACTTTTGGCACAGACTTTCATGAATATATAAGGTTGCATGGGTCACCTCATTGCGATTAATTCCGCTATGTTTGGTATAAGGTGGTAGCCAAATCCCATATGGTGGCGGTGTTAAATAGTTGATTTGATCAATATTAACTTCAAGTACACCACTAAAAGCATAAATAAATTCACCCCATGCATGTGCATGTTGAGGATAAACCGTTTCTGCTGGCGCATTTCGCACACGAAACCAGAGTAAATCAGGAATTGAGTTATGAGCGGGAATTTCTAGAAAATCTTGCACACGTTGAGCTGATTTTTTCATCTATGAAAATTGCCTGAAAATGCAAATAGCTTGTCTGTTTTTCACTATATCATGCAAATACGACAGTTCTATAGTCTGATTTTTCGCTATAAATAAAGGTAACAAATGGGCGAGCGCAAAAATCTGGATACCAGAGCTTCGGCTTTAATGGTGCTTTTATGTATGATTTTAGGACTTCAACAAGTGGTTCTAAAAATAGCGGCTACAGATATTACGCCGATTATGCAAATTGCTTTACGTTCTGGATTATCTGCACTTTTAGTATTACCTTTATTGTGGCGTGATAGTTCTATCCATCTGTTTTCTTATCAACAATGTAAAGCCGGTGCGCTTGTTGCTTTATTTTTTTCATTAGAGTTCTATTTTGTAACTCAAGCCTTAAAACTCACTTCGACTTCCCATACTGTAGTTTTACTCTATACCGCTCCAATTTTTGTCGCATTGGGACTTCATTGGAGATTTCCTACTGAACGCTTGAACCGAGCGCAGTGGGGAGGCATTACTTTGGCTTTTATGGGAATTATTATTACATTTTATCCGACAGCTACAACTCTAAATGGCGCAGCATTAGTGCTAGTTTTATTGGGTGATTTATATGCACTTATGGCGGGAATGGCTTGGGCATTAAGCACTATTATTGTTCGCTTATCTTCTTTGGCTCAAGCCCCAGCAACGCAAACCTTGTTTTATCAACTAACGGGTTGTTTTATTTTATTAATCTTAATCGCTTTTGCGACAGATCAAACCACAATTCATCTTACGAAATTGACATTTTTAAGTTTGAGCTTTCAAACATTGATTGTATCTTTTGCAAGTTTACTACTATGGTTTTGGCTATTAAGAAATTATTTAGCCTCACGTTTAGGCGTATTTTCATTTCTGACGCCATTATTTGGTGTGCTTTTTAGTGTGTTGTTCTTAGATGAAAAATTAGAAATCAAATTTGTAGCTGGAAGTATTTTGGTTTTATCAGGAATCATTATTATGAGTTTAAAACAGGGCCAACCAAACAAAGGCTAAACCCTGTTGTTCATGCATATTATTTCTCTTCAAAAATCGTTGAAAGTGGAATAGAAAGCTTTGCAGCTAAATAGTCGTTTGACTCAACTAGTGCAGGGCCAATTCTTTCCATCCATTCGTCGTCGTCATGCACATTGAGTACATCTAGACGTAGGGGAAGTGGATAAGGCAATGCGGTGAAGAAGCTCCAGAAGTCGACTTGAGATAAATTGCGAACTAAAACATATTCATCTTTATCTGTGCGTTTAACTAAATTTTGCTCTTCAAGTAAGACGACATAAGCGGGCCAACGACCAACCTCACCGCGGCCTAAAATACCTAATGCTTCTTTATCGCTTACACTTTCACCAAGTTTCTGCTTTTTATAAAAGAGTTCTAAAATATCGAGTAGCATGAGTACTGGATGTCTTTTTTGCTCTTTACCTGAGTGGAAAGCGGTAAGGGCAAAACTCACCTCGACCCCAAGCAAAACAATATTCCAAGATAAGAAAACCCATAGTAGGAAAATAGGTACTGCCGCAAATGCACCGTATATGATTTCATAACTGGTGAAGTTGGACATTAAAAAGCCAAATAAGTTTTTGAGTATTTCAAATAATACAGCACTTAAACATGCTGCAATTGTTGCTGAAAATAACGGGACCGTGCGGTTGGGAATGGTCCAATATAAAATAAAGAATCCCAAAACAGTAAGAACAAAAGAAATGAGCCAAAGTAGAAAGGCGCCATCAAGTTGATAACCCGTGAAGTTATTACTTAATAAGTTCATTGATGCAACAGTTGATGAAATAACGAAAGCACTACCTAAGATAATAGGGCCAAGCGAAATAATGGTCCAGTAGCGCATAAAACCTACAATGCCACTACGAGTTTCTTTCACTCTCCATATTCGATTGAAGGCAGTTTCAATTGTTGTCAGCATTAAAACTGTCGTGACAAATAGGAACAGCACACCAATTACAGTTAAATTACTGGATTTTTCGGTAAATGCATTGAGTGCCTTATCAAATGCAATGGTACTTTTAGGTAAAAAGTTACTATAGATTAAGTGCTGTAACTGTTGTCTAGCAGGTTCTAACGCTTTAATTGAAGAAATAATAACTAAAAATACTGTTAGCATCGGCACAACAGCAAAAAGAGTTGTATAAGTAAGTGCGCCAGCCTGTTCCCGGCAGCGATCAGCTTCAAAACGCTTAATCACGAATAAAATAAATTGAAACCAGGTCTTGTTATAAAAAGGAAGTCTCTTCAAAAAACGTTCTAACATGCGTCATCTATCCCGATTTTTTTAATCATGATGTGGGTGATTGATATTCACCAGTGTCTTCGGTTGAGAACACTATCGTTGATATGGGTAAACTTTAACTTAAAGAATAAAAAGTATTCTGAAAGTTCCGTATGTATCATCGTAACAAAACATTATAAAAAGCTTTTACCGATATTTGTTACTGTTGCCCTTAAAAATCAATCACCTCTAAAATTTCATAGAATTGGCTTCGCCAAAAAAATAAAAAATACCGTATAGTGTTCTTTTTAACAAAATTCATGAAAGCGATGCAACCTTACATTCTTGTGCTTTATTACAGTAAATATGGTTCTACTAAAGAAATGGCGCATCTTATTGCAAATGGTGTTGAGTCTGCTGGGGTTGCTGTAAAAATAAGAACAGTACCTAATATTGCAACAGTTGTAACAGAGGCTGAACCGAGCATTCCTGAAGAAGGCGATATTTATTGTACTTTAGAGGATTTAGCTAATTCTGCTGGCTTGGCACTAGGGTCTCCAACTCGCTTTGGTAATATGGCGAGTGAAATGAAATATTTCTGGGACCAAACGACAAGTCTCTGGCTCAATGGTGCATTACATAATAAACCTGCTTGCGTTTTTACTTCTTCTGGTTCAATGCACGGTGGGCAAGAAAGTACTTTATTAACAATGTTACCGCCGTTATTTCATCATGGCATGATGATTTTAGGTTTACCAAATTCTATTCCCGCCTTATCAAATACGAAAACAGGCGGAACGCCTTATGGTGCTAGCCATGTGAGTGGTCCACGTCATGACCAAGGTTTAAGTCAAGATGAAAAGGTTTTATGTGAAGCGCAAGGTAAGCGTTTAGGTGAAATCGTAAAAAAACTTCATTCTTAATTTTTATAGTAATAAAAAAGAGCGGAAATCCGCTCTTTTTTATTAAAACAATTTTATTCTTTAACAAAAGTTACTGTGCCATCAGTAAGTGATTTAACTCGCGCTAATGATTCAACGCGGTAACCTTTTTCAAGCAATAAATCACGGCCAGGTTGGAATGATTTTTCAATCACAATACCAACACCTACAACTTCTGCATTTGCTTGATGAATTAAGTCAATTAAACCAAGTGCAGCTTGACCATTTGCTAAAAAGTCATCAATGACTAAAGCTTTATCGCTTGAGTTGATGTGCTTGTTTGAAATAGCAATGGTACTTTCAGTTTGTTTAGTAAAACTAAATACTTTGGCGCGATATAAATCGTCTTTTAAAGTGAGCGATTGATATTTGCGAGCAAAAATCACAGGTACACCAAGTTCTAAACCTGCCATGATTGCTGGCGCAATACCTGAAGCTTCAATGGTAATAATCTTGGTAATCCCTGCATCTTTGAAGCGAGCGGCAAATTCTTTACCAATCTGCTGCATGAGGACAGGGTCAATTTGGTGATTTAAGAAAGCGTCGACTTTCAACACTTGATCAGATAGAACGATACCTTCTGTTAAGATTTTCTGTTCTAGTGCGTGCACGGGAGAATCCTCTAGACGGATGCTTTTAAAGCAAATGCGTATTTTAAAAAGCATCCGAAAAAATGCAAGCTTTAATTCGTTTTACCGCTATAACTTGTTAATAACAAACCATAAGATGTTTTGCCATCAATATGGCTTACCTTAACTGGTAAGTAGTCTAATTTAGGTGCTAACCAGAAAATTGTACTGCGATCTGGTCTGCCATGTTCTAAAACCACTTTTACTGTATCAAAGGTGCCGTAAGAGGTTTTAACTTTTTCGTTGCCTTGTTTTACAAAACGGCGGTTTTCGACTTCTTTTGCATCTGCAAGAGGGTAAGAAGATTTGAGTGAACCATTTTTTAAATCTTCACGGACTTGTAATTCAGCATTTAGCTCGTCAAGTACGCCTGGCTGCCAAGCAAATGAGCGTGCTTTATCATCTTTCTTAGTGCTAATTGTCTTATTACCAGGGTTAAAATTAATATTCATAGTGTTGTTATGAATTAAAATTTTACTGGTACGGCTAAAGCTTTGTGAACTGATTTTACCATTAGCAAAACTAAATTTACTGGTTTCACTCGCAGAAGCGATTCCACCTGCTTTTGCAGTGAATAGATAAGTCCAGTTATTTCCTTGTTGACTAAGTGCGCGTGTTGCTGAACCCATGCCTTTATTATTATAGGTAAACTGATAATTTGCCTGAAATGGGCTCATGGCAAGTGCATGGCTAGAGAAACTTGCAATAAGCAAAGTTGTCGAAATACCAGTTGCGATGCTGAATGATTTCAGAAATTTTGTTGCCATAAGTAAATATCCTTGTACAGACTGAAAGGTCAGTGCTGATGCATCTATGACTTTTGCATATTATGCCTGTTGATCATGGAGAAAAAATCAGGATTTATGCTAAATATGTAATCTCTTTGTGTTTTTTAGCAGCAAATTTCTTTAGCTCATACAGTTGTTATGCATCTTTTTGCTGTATTGGCGTAATCTCAGAGTCTTCTAGTTCATCTTCAAAATCGTCATCTTGATCTTTGAAAAGTAAAGCTGCAAGGTTCACATTACCAAAGACGACCAATTCTGCTTCACGAACCCGCGCATAGTTAATATGAACTTTGCCTAATGTTTCAATAATACTGGCTTTCTTACCGAACCAACGGTTCAGGTCTAGGAAGATAAGATCATCTTTTTCTTGGGCTACGTTAAAACGTTCCAAAATCATGCCCAAAGGATCTTTTTTTAGAATTTTGTGATAGTAAAAAATAGCAGCTTTTACAGCAATTTTTTGCCAGAAATTTTTATATTTAGCTTCTACTATTTGTGTATTACTAATCTGTTCAAAAACTATTAGTTGCTGTTCTTTATTAAATTCCATCTGAATCAGTTTTAAGTCGACAGATAAAGTCGTCTCTAAACCTTTGACATGCATTGTGGCATAAAGTCTTAACCAATCATGATAAAGGTCTGTATGCAAATCATCTAGAAATTCGACATTATTGGTAACATAGCGTTCTAATGTCGCGTTTAGAAAAGTTTGCGACAATGTAAAATCTCTTTCTTCCTCAATGAAGGCTTCAGCTTTGCGGTAGACTTTATGAAGACGTTTGACTAGTGAGGAAAATAGCGTTTGCATAAAAGAACTTCCAGAAGATGAATTATTAAAGAAACAACACACTCTTTATTATGTTAAAAACACGTTTTGATATTGCAGTGTAACAAATTTAATTGATACATTTTCACAAAATGAAAATGGATAAAAACTCATATTTGAAGTGAATCACACTTTTATCCATATTTGAATATCAGTTTGTATTTTGTTCGGTATCAGTACCGTGGGGAAAAGGCATTTATATGCTTTTAAGATTATGTTGAAAAAAAGAAGTCTTCCTATAGAGCCTTTTCTTTATTGGTGGCAAGACCGAGTCTTTATTGTTGCAATAATACTCGCAATCTTGTTGCATACTCTTGTGCTGCTTATTCATTTTGCTATGCCTGCGCCGTCAGAGCAATCCACGAAAGAAATCGCTATATCTATTCGTCCTGCTGAGGATGCTGTTAAGCATGCAGATTTTTTAGCGCAAGCAGACCAACAAGGTTCAGGAACTTTTAGAGAGGCTCATCGGATGTCTAGTAATTCTCCGACGCCTATGACTACTGATGCTTCAACGGGAGAAGCCCAGTTAGAAACTTTAGAAAAAGTACAGCAACAACGAGAACTTAAGTTTGAAGAAAAAGTACTTATGACTGTGTTGAGCTGGCAGAAACAAGCTGAGGAGAGTCAAAGAAAGAAAGCACTTGAGCAATTAGAAAGCCAGTTTCAAGCTAAAGCTGCAATGGTCGCGAGCCTAGAAGCTCAATATTTACAACGTCAGCAAGATTTCAGTCGTCAACAAAAAATAAAAACAGTCGATGGTATTCAAGCCAAGAAAGATGCTTCAGCAGCTTATTTAGATAAGTTCCGTGAAAAGGTGGAGCTTTACGGTAACCGTTATTATCCAGAAGAAGCTAAACAACAACAATTAAAAGGTGAAGTTCGCCTTATGGTGATTTTGAATGCTCAAGGGGGCATTCGTGCAATTCGTTTACTTGAAAGTTCAGGACACTCAGTTTTAGATGAAGCTGCAAAAGCTTCTGTACGCCGTGGTGCGCCATTTGGTCGTTTTGATAGCAATATGAAAGATATTTCTGAGCTACGTATTATTCGTACTTGGCGTTTTGATCCAGCTGAAGCTGAATTTGAGGTACATTAATGAAAAATGTGGATAACTTGTAGGATATCCACATTTTAAAAATAAATCAGAAAACTGATTCTGTTATGAATCGTTTCAAAGTGAAATTTATGATTCCTGATAAGGATTAGTAATATTGAGTTTAGCTAAAATTTCAATTTCTAAGCCTTCCATTTCTTCGGCATCTTCATCGCTTGTTTCATGGTCATAACCAAGTAAATGTAAAACACCATGAACCAATAGATGTGCAAAATGATTTTGAGCAGTTTTCTTTTGTTCCAAAGCTTCTTGTAATACCACTGGAATACAGATTACCAAATCACCTAATGGTAGTGCATCAAGCATTGGTAAAACTTCTTCTGGAATATCACTTGGGAATGATAAAACATTGGTAGGTTTATCTTTTTCTCGATATTGCAAGTTAAGTTGATGGCTTTCTTCCAAATCAACACAGGCGATACCAATTTCACAATCTTCTTTGTAACCAACGTGGCGTAAAGTTGTCTCAATAATTTTTTTGAGTTGAGCTCGTTTGAGCTCTAACTCAGGTGATTGGAAGTCTTGTTGTAAACTTAAACTGATTTTCAAAGTGAATCCTTAGGGTCTGTTAAACATTCACAGATGGTTGCGACATCGAGTGTTTTTAGATGATACAAGGCGTGGACTATGAAATTTAGTTATTCTAAATGAATAGTTCACAACGATGTAGCAACAAAAAACACTCTTGTCCCGAAGGGTTGTGGCTAAAATTATCTCAGACTACGTTATGAAACTTGGAAAGGGGTTTACCATTCCCATCATTTCATGCCTTGCCTGCTCAATTTTAGCCGACAACGCAAGCCAATTTTGAATATTCAACAGACCCTAGGCATCCTGATGTTGCAAGTCTGCTGCTGTATCGTTTTCAGCGACTAATGCTTCTTGGCGTGCTTTACGTTCAGCACGTGCTTCAGCATTAAGACGATGTTGTTCACCATCCCAACCTTCATACGCTTCAACAATTTTTTGAACAAGTTGATGACGTACAACGTCACGAGAATGGAAACGGGTAATATGAATTTCTTTAATATTCTCGAGTACACGAAGAGCGTGTGCCAAACCAGATTGTTGGCCTCGAGGTAAATCTACTTGGGTAATATCACCTGTAATCACTGCGCGAGAGCCAAAACCTAAACGGGTCAAGAACATTTTCATTTGTTCAGGTGTTGTGTTTTGGGCTTCATCCAAAATTACAAATGAATGATTAAGAGTACGACCACGCATATAAGCAAGAGGAGCAACCTCAATCACTTGACGCTCGATTAGTTTGGCAACTTTTTCAAAGCCGAGCATTTCGTAAAGAGCATCGTAAAGAGGGCGTAGGTATGGGTCAATTTTCTGAGTAAGATCACCAGGTAAGAAACCGAGCTTTTCTCCTGCTTCTACCGCAGGACGTACAAGTAAAATCCGCTGGATTTCGTTGCGTTCGAGCATATCTACGGCTGCGGCAACTGCTAAATAAGTTTTACCTGTACCAGCAGGGCCTACACCAAAAGAAATATCGCTTTGTAAAATACGTTGTACATAACGTTTTTGGTTGGCACCACGCGGATTAATACGGCCTTTTCGAGTCTGGAAATAGACATCCATTGGTGCATCATGCTCATCCATCTCTTCACCAACCAGCTCGAAATTACGCTCGGTTTGAGAAGATTGAATGAGTAGATGCAACAAGTCAGCACTGATTTGCTGGGATACCTCAGACTCTTCATAGAGTCGCTGCAATAGTGCTTCGGCTCTCCCAACAGCATCTATCTCACCATCTATGTGAAAAACATCTCCACGATGAGTAATTTTGACATCTAAACGCTGTTCAATTTGCTTAAGGTGCCCATTATAGGCACCCAAGATGCTCTTTAAACGTTCCATTGAAACTTCAGGAAATGTTACGGTACGTCGAATCGCTGCAGTCAAGAGAAAACCTTTCAGTAGACTTTAGAATACCTCTACATTACGCCACGTCAGGCTCAAGATTCAAGAGCTCGCCGTAAACTAAATTTAAAGTTTTAATTTCAGTAATCTCGATCTCCGCAAAGCGACCCACCCATGAAGCATCACCTACAAAAGTGACTAGACGAGTATTGTCTGCGGTACCTAATAAAATATTAGGGTCTTGATCAGATACTTTTTCAACGAGAACACGTTCAATTTTGCCAAGCATTGCGTCAGTTTTTTCAATACTAGACTGTTTAATCACTTTTTGAACTTGGGCTAAACGCTCTTTTTTAACGTGTTCAGGTGTTGTATCTGGTAAGTCTGATGCTGGTGTACCAGGACGTTTTGAGTAAACGAAGCTGTATGAGTGGTCGAAATCTAAGTCTTTGATAAACTGAAGTGTTTCTGCGAAATTTTCATCAGTTTCTCCAGGGAATCCAATAATAAAGTCGCTCGATAAATGCATGTCAGGGCGTATTTTACGTAACTTGGCAATCTTATCGATATACACATCAATAGTGTGATTTCGCTTCATGGCCTGTAAAACATCGTTAGATCCGCTTTGTACAGGCAAATGTAAATGTGAAACCATTTGAGGTAAATCTTCATAACACTGAATAAGCTCATCAGAGAACTCAAGTGGGTGTGAAGTTGTATAACGTAGTCGTCCAATACCCGGAATTTCTGCAACGAGTCGTAACAATTCAGGGAAGGTACAAATACCACCTTCGAATGTTTCACCACGGTAGCCATTTACATTTTGACCCAGCAATGAAATTTCACGGACACCTTTTTCAGCAAGACCAGCAATTTCTGCGAGTACATCATCTAGTGGACGAGAAACTTCCTCACCGCGTGTATATGGCACTACACAGAAGGAACAGTATTTAGAGCAACCTTCCATAATAGAAACGAATGCTTTAAAACCTTCTACGCGTGGTTCAGGTAAAAAATCGAATTTTTCAATATCTGGAAAAGAAATATCAACCAGTTTGATTTTATCTTTTTTGGGTTTTTCTACTTGAGCATTATGCTGATCAAGCATTTGCGGTAAGCGGTGGAGTGTTTGAGGGCCGAAAATCATGTCCACATAAGGAGCACGTTTTTGAATATTGTCACCTTCTTGAGATGCGACACAACCACCCACACCAATCACAAGGTCAGGATTTTTATCTTTTAATTTGCGCCAGCGGCCTAATTCACTGAATACTTTCTCTTGCGCTTTTTCACGGATAGAGCAAGTATTCATGAGCAGAATGTCTGCTTCATTAGGATTTGACGTTAAAACGTAGCCGTGAGAATCCCCTAAAAGGTCTGCCATACGGTGACTGTCATACTCATTCATCTGACACCCTTGAGTTTCAATATAAAGTTTTTTTATTGAAACATCAGTGGTGTGCGTTGGCTGGGTAACAGTGTTTTCTGAGGCAGCTTTGGCACCATTGGGAATGAAGGTTTGAACCGTCATGCAGGCTCCTAACAGATCGATCTAGTTAAATAATAAAACAACCCAAAACGGGTCAAACCCAACATTATAACAGTATTTGAGCTGAACAGATAAAATTAAACTGCCATAAGCGAGCTATGATTTATGGAGATAAATGACATAAATTTTAATGATGTTGAATCAGAGAGTTACATAACACAACAAAAGAAAGCACGAAGAATAATTAAACTATGCCTAAAGGTGGATAGTCAGGGTTTAACACATTTATGAGACCAAGTAAAAAGAGCTCATCAAACAAGAGTCGTGTGATGAAAAATAAATATGCACATCGTGGCTGGTTAGGGGCTGTGTGTTTACTTGGTTGTTCATTGTCTTATGCAGCAGAAGAACAATTTAATGATGCATTAAATGCCGCAAATAGTGGTAATACAGCCTTGTTAGATCAATATCAGGCTGCAATGCAAAATGATGTATTGGGTTATTATCCTGAATACTGGAAATTAAACAGCAATCTAGGCTTTCAATCTCCAACATCAATTGTAAGTTTTGCCCAGCGCTATCCTCAATCTGCTATGGCAGAGAAGCTTGCAGCAGACTATGTAGAAGAAAAAGTAAAACAAGCTGACTTTGTATCTGCTCAACCACTTTTATCTTATGTTTCTAACCCTGATCCAGCCGAAAATTGTGCTTTAGCGCAGGTAAGAGCTAAAAGTGGTGATGCATTAGTATTTGCTGAATATAAAGATGTTTGGTTGGCAACAGAATCTCAACCAGAATCATGTGTTGGGCTAGGTCGTATGATGATTTCTAGTCCATTAATGAGTACTCAAGATAAGCAACAACGTCTTTGGGTACAGCTACGCTCTGGTCTATCTGGACAGGCACTTGCTACTGCTCAAAGTTTAGGAATAAATCTTTCTTTGGCTCAGCTTAACCAGATTCAAGCAAATCCGCTTAACTATTTGTGGACTGCCCCAAAAACTAATGATGCTGATTATGCTTATCTGATTTTTGCATTGGGACGTCTAGCAAATAATGACTTGGGAAATGCTTTTGCAAATGTGCAGCGAGTAGCACAAGGCACTCCCGAGAATGTACAAAAATATCTATATCGAACCGTAGCTTATATTGGCGGAACTACGGTCATGAAAAATAATTTTAACCGAGAAGTTCTTCAATACTTTGATGCGAGTTATGGCTACCCTTTAAGCCCTGAAGAAGCTGAAATTTATGCACGACAAGCAATTCGCTTTAGTGCATGGGAAAGCTTGATTCGTGCGATTGATAGTATGTCTGTTTCACAGAAGCAAGAAGATCGCTGGCAATATTGGTTAGCTCGTGCGACAGAGCAGCGTGGTGATAGCAATTCTAAAAATACGGCACAACGTATTTATAAGAAACTCGCTGAAAGTGGTGATGATTATCACAACTTACTTGCAAAAGACCGTTTAGGTGTACGCTATAATCATCAACCTTATAGTGATGAGCCAACTGCAAGCGATTTGCGCCGTTTAGATCAAAATATTCACTTTAACCGTGCATTTACTCTGAGACGCATTAACGCCAATCCGACTTATACAAATCGCGAATGGAACTGGGCAGTCCGTCAGGCCTATCTCCAACATGATGATGGTTTATTATTAGCTGCTGCAAAGCGTGCTCATGATATGGGTTGGTATGACCGTGCAATTTATGCAGCGGATCGTACAACTAATAAACATAATGATACCTATCGTTATGTCACCCCACATAAGACTAATGTCGTAAGTCATAGTTACAATGCTGGAATTGATCCAGCTTGGGCTTATGGTTTAATGCGTCAAGAAAGTCGGTTTGTTACCTCGGCACGTTCCCATGTGGGGGCAGGTGGCCTAATGCAAATTATGCCTGATACAGCAAAGTTGATTGCTCGTCAGATGGGGGAGACATATAATCCGGCGGCGTTGAGTGAAATGAATACCAATATTCGTTATGGAACATTTTATTTATCAATGATTCAAGGTCAGTTAAGCAATAACCCTGTTTTAGCGACAGCGGGTTATAATGCTGGTCCGAATCGTGCAAGACGTTGGCAACCAGATTACCAACCGATTGAGGCTGATCAGTATACGGAAACCATTCCATTGCTTGAAACGAGAGATTACGTTAAGCATGTCATGACGAATGCGACACATTATGGAGTGGTATTGGGTCAAGGCGCTCAGTCATTAATACAGCGTATGAAAGTCATTCCAATGCGGTCATCACCTTAATTTTAGATGATGAATGATGGAACATTCTTTTAATTGGCATAACCAAGTTTTAATTAAATGAAATATAGATATTTAGGACCTCAATCAATATCACAACTTGCATGGTGGTTGATCTGTGCAAGCATTGGATTGATGAGTTCTGTTTTACATGCGGAACCTGTTAACGTGCAAGGTTATGTCATGCATGTACAGATGACGCCTGCTGTCTGTTCGTTAGATCCTTCTAAACAGAAGCAGCGTAAATGTCTGGAAGGATATTCACTTACAATTACTGGCTTAATGCCAGAAACTACCCGAACTGACTGTTCAACAGAAAGTTCTGCTGCACTATCACCATTACAAGCTAAAGTTGTTGCTCGTGTTATGCCAGACAATAATGCTCGCATGCAGCTTTGGAAAAGTGTCGGTGGCTGTGTTCCTATGAATGCGAGTCAATATTTCCGTACGATTATTAACTTTGCCGAGCGGTTAAAAATACCTGCTAATTTAACAAGTTCTAGCAATGTAGAAATGCAGCAATCTACACTACGTCAGCAGTTTACGAAGCTTAATCCAAGCATGCCTCAAAATGGTATTCGTTTTAATTGCCAGTTATCTCGTTCTGATGTTGTGCTCACAGAAGTTAAAGTCTGTTACACCGTAAATGGCCAATATAAACAGTGTTCAAATCATGTTGTCTCGAATTGTCCAAGTGAAATTACAATTAAAGGTAGTTACTAAGCGAGCTACCATTTCATAAAAAAATGCTGACCATACATTGAATCTATTTGTAAAGATTAATTTGTATTTTCTATCAGACTTTTGGTGAAAATGAGTCGCTTTTACATGCATCTGCAACTTCTTTAGAGTACAATCTTTGCCGTTTATGATGATTTGGTTAGATAGAATCGCTATTTAGCCCGATTAAGGACACTCATTGGAGACAATTACATGAAGCAACCCGTTCGTGTTGCCGTGACTGGCGCTGCAGGTCAAATTGGTTACAGCTTATTATTCCGTATCGCAAGCGGTGAAATGCTAGGTAAAGATCAACCAGTTATTTTACAATTGCTTGAAGTTCCAGTTGAAAAAGCACAACAAGCGCTTAAAGGCGTAATGATGGAACTTGATGACTGTGCTTTCCCTTTATTGGCTGGCATGATCGGGACTGATGATCCTAAAGTTGCATTTAAAGATGCTGACTATGCATTACTAGTTGGTTCTCGTCCACGTGGTCCTGGTATGGAACGTGCTGACTTGTTAAAAGTTAACGGTGAAATCTTCATCGGCCAAGGCCAAGCTTTAAACGAAGTTGCTAGCCGTAACGTTAAAGTATTAGTTGTAGGTAACCCTGCAAACACTAACGCTTATATCGCAATGAAATCTGCTCCAGACCTTCCAGCGAAAAACTTCACAGCTATGTTGCGTCTTGACCACAACCGTGCGTTGACTCAAGTTGCTCAAAAAGCTGGTGTTGCTGTTGCTGACATCGAAAACTTAACAGTTTGGGGCAACCACTCTCCAACAATGTATGCTGACTACCGTTTTGCAACTGCAAACGGCGAAAGCTTAAAAGACAAGATCAACGATCCAGCTTGGAACAAAGATGTATTCCTTCCAACTGTTGGTAAACGTGGTGCTGCGATTATCGAAGCACGTGGTTTGTCTTCTGCTGCTTCTGCTGCTAACGCTGCAATTGACCATATGCGTGATTGGGCGCTAGGTACAAACGGCAAGTGGGTAACTATGGGTATTCCATCTGATGGTTCTTATGGTATTCCTGAAGGCGTTATGTTCGGTTTCCCTGTAACAACTGAAAACGGTGAATATAAAATCGTTCAAGGTTTAGAAATTGACGAATTTAGCCGTGAGCGTATCAACTTCACTCTAAACGAGCTTGAAGAAGAACGTGCAGCAATTGCTGACATGGTAAAATAATTCATTACTTTAATGAATTAAAAAGCACTCTCTTGTAGGGTGCTTTTTTATGTTTGAAAATTTATAACTACACACAAAAAAGAACAAGAAAATATAGACATAGATATGCAACTAAACTCTATAGTTGTTAGATTATGGAAAAGAAGTTATAGGAGAATAACAGTGTTTGAACAGCAACCGACATTAGAACTTTTATTTGAACAATTGGGATTAGATGCTGACGAGGCAAGTATTGAAAACTTCATCAAAACGCATCAATTGCCTGCTGAACAGAAATTACATGAAGCACCCTTTTGGTCAAAAGGACAAAGTGATTTTTTAAAAAGTCATTGGGAAAAAGACGATGAGTGGATTGTCGTCATTGATGAACTCAATGAACAGTTACATGAAGATAGTGTCAAAAAATAGCAAAATAAAAAGGCCTGTTTATTAGCAACAGGCCTTTTAAAATTCATACTTTAATGAGTTTTTCGTTTTAATAAATCTTTGTACCATGACTCATGGCGTACTGGATGAAATACCGGATGTTCATGAACCAGTTCAAGATCACATTGATTTGTAGATACATATTTAGTAAGCCAATGCCGAGTGAGGGCAGGTTTTTCTTGTGCTGCCGAAGCATAAGCCAAGAAGAAATAGATATCTGCATGCTCATGATGCGATAGTGGTTTCAAAATTTGCTGAGTAATGAGTGCAAAGCGCTTTTCTTTATTTAATTCAAAATAAATCATATACGCTTTAGCTAAATGCAATGATAAATTTAAATATAAATTCATTGGCATCTCGTCATATTCAATGCGAGCTTGTTCGAGCAAAACAATCGCCTCTTGCAAAAAATGAATTTGCTCTTGGCGAACGCGGCTTAACATCGCGAGTTGCATACGTAAATCTGCACGTTCCAAAGCAAGCTCAGGCGTATTTTCCGTTAAATAGAGTTGGTCTGTTTCACCAATTCTGGTCACAATTGCTTTTGTTTCAATAGACATACGCCTTCGCCCTTTTTAATCAATAGCTCTTATATCGGGGTCATTTGAGAAATTTAAAGAGCACTCATCTAACCCCAAATTGAGTTTCCACTACGCAGCCATGCTGTAATTGATAAGCGCTGCTGTTTGGAAACTAAAACTTCGTGCAATAAGTTACTTTGAAATACAACTAACCGATTAGGTTCAGGTTTAACAATATGCCAATTTTCATTTTTATCTTGTAACCTTAATTGTCCACCCCAGTCTTCTTGCCATTCAGGGTGTAAATAATAAACACTAGAGACAATACGATCATTTTTTTGCTGAGGATTATCGCGGTGTAATGCATAAAATTCACCTGCATGGTAACAGGCGAAATGAGCTTCTACCTCTTTAATTCCTAAATAAAATGCTTGATTTAGACTTTGCGATAATAAATTTAGGGTTTCAATATGTTGTTGGGCAATCGGAAGTTGATCATTAATCCATAGAATATGGTCACTCCGAATATTGCTTACCACGCCGTTTTGAATACCAGCTTCTCTGAATTCATCCATATGGTGGCTACATTCATTGGCAACCTGAGCGCGATATTGATCTGAATAAGCATGATCTATAATTGCAAAACCATGTGCATTTAAATCATCTAAAATTTGATCCAGATTCCATGAATCAGGAAGCGAGTGATAGTGCATATAACCTCGAATAGATCGTAAAATATCAAGCAGCTCTATTTTAGATGATCACAACCTTACGAAAGAATATTTTTTTCATGTTAAACTATTTGTTGAATTGAGGAATTAAAGTCAACATGAATTACCGTCACCATTTCCATGCGGGCAACTTTGCAGATGTTATGAAGCATGTGCTTTTGCTACAGCTTCTTAATCGTTTAAATGCCAAAGATAAACCTTATCGTTATATCGATACGCATGGAGGTGCAGGAAAATATGATTTATCTCAAGCACCTGCGCAAAAGTCAGGAGAATTCCTAACAGGTATTCATCGTCTTGTTCAGCTTTCAGAAATGGAAAAGCGCCAAGCTCCTGAAGCAATTCAACAATACTTAAAACTTGTTGAAGAACTACGCTCTCAAGAAGGTAAGGGGAGTTATCCTGGTTCTCCTTGGTTTGCATTACAAGGTATGCGCGAAATTGATAAAGCAACTATATTTGAAATGCAACGTGATGTTTTTCAGCAATTACGTCATAACATTCATGACAAACGTGCAGGTTTGCACGAGCGCGATGCATATGAAGGCTTACTTGGTGTAATTCCACCGAAGGAAAAGCGCGGTCTAGTCATGATTGACCCGCCATACGAGTTAGAACGTAAAGATTTTCCGCAATTAGTTGAATTGTTACAACAAGCTCATAAGAAATGGCCAACAGGCGTTTTTGCAGTTTGGTATCCAATTAAAGACCGAGCGATGATTGAGCGTTTTGAAAAGAAAATGTTCAAAACAGGAATTCGCCGTCAGTTAGTTTGTGAAATTTGTGTATGGCCAGATGACACTCCTGTAGGTCTAAATGGTTGTGGTTTATTAGTAATCAACCCGCCTTGGCAGTTCTCTGAACAAGCCGATCAAGCCCTACAATGGTTATTCCCTCACTTACGTATGCAAGAAACGGGTGGTCACGCCGCTGTACGCTGGTTAGTGGGTGAGTAATAATTAATCTAAATCAATGCACATGTTTGGAATAGAAAATAATGACAAATGCGCCTAAACCAGAGCAAGATTTAACTCATAATGAACATTCTTTTGATGGGATTACGTTCGAAGTGGTTGAAGAGGAAGATAATCCGGAAGGACAAAAAGTAAAGCGTCGAGGTATTTATCTTTGGCCTAACTTAATAACTACAGCCGCTTTATTGTCTGGTTTCTATTCCATCATTGCGAGTATGAATGGCGAATTTACTCAAGCAATTTATGCCATTTTTATAGCAGCACTGTTAGATGGGTTAGATGGTCGAGTTGCCAGAGCAATCGGTGCGCAAAGTGCTTTTGGCGAGCAATATGACTCATTGTCAGATTTGTTAGCCTTTGGTGTGGCGCCAGCAATGCTAATGTATAGCTGGAGTCTGCATGACTTAGGCCGTATAGGTTTAGCTTGCTGTTTTGTTTATACTGCTTGTGCGGCTTTCCGTTTAGCGCGTTTTAATGTTCAAATTGGAGTAGTTGATAAACGTTACTTTATTGGTATCGCAAGTCCACTCGCTGCAATTATTATTATTTCACTTGTATGGGTTGCGCGAGATTACCCATTCATTTTCGATTTGCGTGATATTGCGATTCAAGTGATTAATTCGGTGATCATGGTGGTGGTTGGACTACTTATGATTTCAAACATTAAATACTATTCATTTAAGCAAATGGACCGTAAGCGTGTTCCTTTTGTAGTTATGTTGCCAGTAGTACTGATTTTTGCAGCAATCACTTATAATATCCCAATGGGTATTTTGATTGTTTCAATTATCTATGCTCTATCGGGCTTTGTTACCACACTATTAGCTAAAAAAAATAACGAGACTATCAGAACATAAATTATATGAGGTTCAGTATGCCGAAGTTGATGAATCAGATAAATCAATTGCAGCAGCTGGGCCTCAACTCAAATGGGGGCGTTGTATATCAGCCTTCTAGAGGCTTTTTCAAAGTTGTTTATCAAGGTTTAATCCTTCCTAACTTACCTGCGCCACTTCGTTATTTTAATTATATTAGCCTGATTGGACAGCCTAGAATTCCCCTTTGTTATAACGCAAACAGTATTGTGACTTCTGCGATTGATACAGCAACAGTATTGGTCAGTAGTAGTTTACACAGTGTAGATCACTTAAAAATTTATTCAATTCGAAGACAATGTCAGCTTAATCCTAATTACTACCAATTTGATAAAACTGATCTTATTGAATGGCAAATTCCTCAAATTCATCTTAAACGAGTGGATTCTGAGATGAGCTGTGATTTAGTTATTCAAACTCCTTCCAATATTTTGAACTCATCTGCATTGCAGTGGGGAATATCAGACTATTGGACAGTTCTTTGTCATTGTGAAGGTGAAATCTTATATAAAGGGCAAAAATATGAAGTGAGTGGATTAGGGCGATTTAAACATGCTCGAGCATTACATTTACCCTTTCTATCTTTATGTTTTTACACATATCAAGTGATTAATCTCAATGAAACAACTCAAGTCACTCTGACCCAAATAAGAAACCAATGGAATATCGTTTTGTGTTCACGCTTAGATATTCAAGAAATAGGCAAAGAACCATTAACTTTTACTGAAGATGTTAATTTTCATATTTATCGTGTTTATCCAAAAGTTCAAACACCTTTTGGAAGAGAAATGTACTTACCTCGAGAGTTTTCTTGGCAATGTAAAAAAGATGGCAAAGTTATTTTTGAGCTCTATGTTGAAAGTCGTGGTGATTATAAATTTGGATTGGCAGCTGGATATATAGGAAGTTTCAGCTACCAGTTAAGCTGGAATGACCAGTGTCTTCAGGGAGAGGGTGGATATTGTGAATATATCGATTGCCGGCCTTTAAGATGGCAAGAGAAGAACCAGAATGAAAAAAATCTCGATAAATTGCTGCTTTTACAACCATGTTTATATAAAAAATGAATATTTTCACCATTTTTGATCAAAAAGCGAGCTGTTGTTGCGCTAATGTTTAAAAAGGTATTGCAACTGGCTCTTAATCCTCTATAATGCACATCCATCGGCGGTGATGCAGATAGAAACTTGTTGAAAAACAGTTACTTGTGATTAAGTTGGTTGCTTTAAGTGATGAATTTGATGATAAGTTGGTTTGGAAAATAAGTTTTAAAAAATATCAAAATTACCTGTTGACTTTTAAGAGATTAAGAGTAATATAGCCGACCTAGCTTGCTGGTGACGAACCAGGAAGAAGATCATTAAGAGAATTGAAGAACAACTTGTGTGGATTTTTACTGATTGATTAATCGAAATAATTTTCATTGATTGATTGGTTTAAATTACTCGAAGTTTATTTGAGCGAAATTTAAGTCAGTAATTGATGAGCCAGAATTGGCACCTTGTCTTTAAATAAGGTGCAAAATGATTTTAACTGAAGAGTTTGATCATGGCTCAGATTGAACGCTGGCGGCAGGCTTAACACATGCAAGTCGAGCGGAGAGAGGTAGCTTGCTACTGATCTTAGCGGCGGACGGGTGAGTAATGCTTAGGAATCTGCCTATTAGTGGGGGACAACATCTCGAAAGGGATGCTAATACCGCATACGTCCTACGGGAGAAAGCAGGGGATCTTCGGACCTTGCGCTAATAGATGAGCCTAAGTCGGATTAGCTAGTTGGTGGGGTAAAGGCCTACCAAGGCGACGATCTGTAGCGGGTCTGAGAGGATGATCCGCCACACTGGGACTGAGACACGGCCCAGACTCCTACGGGAGGCAGCAGTGGGGAATATTGGACAATGGGGGGAACCCTGATCCAGCCATGCCGCGTGTGTGAAGAAGGCCTTATGGTTGTAAAGCACTTTAAGCGAGGAGGAGGCTACTTTAGTTAATACCTAGAGATAGTGGACGTTACTCGCAGAATAAGCACCGGCTAACTCTGTGCCAGCAGCCGCGGTAATACAGAGGGTGCAAGCGTTAATCGGATTTACTGGGCGTAAAGCGCGCGTAGGCGGCTAATTAAGTCAAATGTGAAATCCCCGAGCTTAACTTGGGAATTGCATTCGATACTGGTTAGCTAGAGTGTGGGAGAGGATGGTAGAATTCCAGGTGTAGCGGTGAAATGCGTAGAGATCTGGAGGAATACCGATGGCGAAGGCAGCCATCTGGCCTAACACTGACGCTGAGGTGCGAAAGCATGGGGAGCAAACAGGATTAGATACCCTGGTAGTCCATGCCGTAAACGATGTCTACTAGCCGTTGGGGCCTTTGAGGCTTTAGTGGCGCAGCTAACGCGATAAGTAGACCGCCTGGGGAGTACGGTCGCAAGACTAAAACTCAAATGAATTGACGGGGGCCCGCACAAGCGGTGGAGCATGTGGTTTAATTCGATGCAACGCGAAGAACCTTACCTGGCCTTGACATAGTAAGAACTTTCCAGAGATGGATTGGTGCCTTCGGGAACTTACATACAGGTGCTGCATGGCTGTCGTCAGCTCGTGTCGTGAGATGTTGGGTTAAGTCCCGCAACGAGCGCAACCCTTTTCCTTATTTGCCAGCGAGTAATGTCGGGAACTTTAAGGATACTGCCAGTGACAAACTGGAGGAAGGCGGGGACGACGTCAAGTCATCATGGCCCTTACGGCCAGGGCTACACACGTGCTACAATGGTCGGTACAAAGGGTTGCTACACAGCGATGTGATGCTAATCTCAAAAAGCCGATCGTAGTCCGGATTGGAGTCTGCAACTCGACTCCATGAAGTCGGAATCGCTAGTAATCGCGGATCAGAATGCCGCGGTGAATACGTTCCCGGGCCTTGTACACACCGCCCGTCACACCATGGGAGTTTGTTGCACCAGAAGTAGCTAGCCTAACTGCAAAGAGGGCGGTTACCACGGTGTGGCCGATGACTGGGGTGAAGTCGTAACAAGGTAGCCGTAGGGGAACCTGCGGCTGGATCACCTCCTTAACGAAAGATTGACGATTGGTAAGAATCCACAACAAGTTGTTCTTCATAGATGTATCTGAGGGTCTGTAGCTCAGTTGGTTAGAGCACACGCTTGATAAGCGTGGGGTCACAAGTTCAAGTCTTGTCAGACCCACCATGACTTTGACTGGTTGAAGTTATAGATAAAAGATACATAACTGATGATGTAAGCTGGGGACTTAGCTTAGTTGGTAGAGCGCCTGCTTTGCACGCAGGAGGTCAGGAGTTCGACTCTCCTAGTCTCCACCAGAACTTAAGAGAAGTTCGGATTACAGAAATTAGTAAATAGAGATTTCGGTCTTAGTTTATTAACTTCTGTGATTTAAGTATCACGGTATTAAGCATGACCTGACGAAGGCGTGTTTATTCATTAACAGATTGGCAAAATTGAGTCTGAAATAAATTGTTCACTCAAGAGTTTAGATTAAGCAATTAATCTGAATGAATTGAGAACTAGCAAATTAACTGAATCAAGCGTTTTGGTATATGAATTTAGATTGAAGCTGTACAGTGTTTAAGTGCACAGTACTCTAAACTGAAATGTTGAAGTTACTAACTTGTAGGTAACATCGACTGTTTGGGGTTGTATAGTCAAGTAATTAAGTGCATGTGGTGGATGCCTTGGCAGTCAGAGGCGATGAAAGACGTGATAGCCTGCGAAAAGCTCCGGGGAGGCGGCAAATATCCTGTGATCCGGAGATTTCTGAATGGGGGAACCCACCTACTTTAAGGTAGGTATTGCAACATGAATACATAGTGTTGCAAAGCGAACGAGGGGAAGTGAAACATCTCAGTACCCTTAGGAAAAGAAATCAATTGAGATTCCCTCAGTAGCGGCGAGCGAACGGGGATCAGCCCATTAAGTTATGTGTGTTTTAGTGGAACGCTCTGGGAAGTGCGAACGTAGAGGGTGATATTCCCGTACACGAAAGGGCACACATAATGATGACGAGTAGGGCGAGGCACGTGAAACCTTGTCTGAATATGGGGGGACCATCCTCCAAGGCTAAATACTCCTGACTGACCGATAGTGAACCAGTACCGTGAGGGAAAGGCGAAAAGAACCCCTGTGAGGGGAGTGAAATAGATCCTGAAACCGCATGCATACAAGCAGTGGGAGCCGACTTGTTC
This sequence comes from Acinetobacter seifertii, assembly GCF_016064815.1. Lineage (NCBI taxonomy): Bacteria > Pseudomonadati > Pseudomonadota > Gammaproteobacteria > Moraxellales > Moraxellaceae > Acinetobacter > Acinetobacter seifertii. Next base: position 528,542 of record NZ_CP065820.1, read on the forward strand.
GGTGACTGCGTACCTTTTGTATAATGGGTCAGCGACTTATATTCAGTAGCGAGGTTAACCGTATAGGGGAGCCGTAGAGAAATCGAGTCTTAATAGGGCGTTTAGTTGCTGGGTATAGACCCGAAACCAGGCGATCTATCCATGAGCAGGTTGAAGGTTGGGTAACACTAACTGGAGGACCGAACCCACTGTCGTTGAAAAGCCAGGGGATGACTTGTGGATAGGGGTGAAAGGCTAATCAAGCCTGGTGATAGCTGGTTCTCCCCGAAAGCTATTTAGGTAGCGCCTCGGACGAATACCATAGGGGGTAGAGCACTGTTTCGGCTAGGGGGTCATCCCGACTTACCAAACCGATGCAAACTCCGAATACCTATGAGTACTATCCGGGAGACAGACTGCGGGTGCTAACGTCCGTAGTCAAGAGGAAAACAATCCAGACCGCCAGCTAAGGCCCCAAAATCATAGTTAAGTGGGAAACGATGTGGGAAGGCATAGACAGCTAGGAGGTTGGCTTAGAAGCAGCCACCCTTTAAAGAAAGCGTAATAGCTCACTAGTCGAGTCGGCCTGCGCGGAAGATGTAACGGGGCTAAAACTATGTGCCGAAGCTGCGGATTTGACATTAGTCAAGTGGTAGGGGAGCGTTCTGTAAGCCGATGAAGGTGTATTGAGAAGTATGCTGGAGGTATCAGAAGTGCGAATGCTGACGTGAGTAACGACAAAACGGGTGAAAAACCCGTTCGCCGAAAGACCAAGGGTTCCAGTCCAACGTTAATCGGGGCTGGGTGAGTCGACCCCTAAGGCGAGGCCGAAAGGCGTAGTCGATGGGAAATTGGTTAATATTCCAATACTTCTGTGTAATGCGATGAGAGGACGGAGAAGGTTAAGTCAGCCTGGCGTTGGTTGTCCAGGTGGAAGGATGTAGGTATGTATCTTAGGCAAATCCGGGGTACTCTATACTGAGATCCGATAGCAAGCTGTACTTGTACAGTGAAGTGGCTGATACCATGCTTCCAGGAAAAGTCTCTAAGCTTCAGTTACACAGGAATCGTACCCGAAACCGACACAGGTGGTCAGGTCGAGTAGACCAAGGCGCTTGAGAGAACTCTGCTGAAGGAACTAGGCAAAATGGTACCGTAACTTCGGGAGAAGGTACGCTGTTGTTGGTGATGGAACTTGCTTCCTGAGCTGATGACAGCCGCAGAAACCAGGCCGCTGCAACTGTTTATTAAAAACATAGCACTCTGCAAACACGAAAGTGGACGTATAGGGTGTGATGCCTGCCCGGTGCTGGAAGGTTAATTGATGGGGTTAGCGTAAGCGAAGCTCTTGATCGAAGCCCCAGTAAACGGCGGCCGTAACTATAACGGTCCTAAGGTAGCGAAATTCCTTGTCGGGTAAGTTCCGACCTGCACGAATGGCATAATGATGGCGGCGCTGTCTCCAGCAGAGGCTCAGTGAAATCGAAATCGCTGTGAAGATGCAGTGTACCCGCGGCTAGACGGAAAGACCCCGTGAACCTTTACTGCAGCTTGACACTGAACTTTGACCTTACTTGTGTAGGATAGGTGGGAGGCTTTGAAGTTGGAACGCTAGTTCCAATGGAGCCGTCCTTGAAATACCACCCTGGTAATGTTGAGGTTCTAACTCTGTCCCGTTATCCGGGACGAGGACCGTGTCTGGTGGGTAGTTTGACTGGGGCGGTCTCCTCCTAAAGAGTAACGGAGGAGTACGAAGGTGCGCTCAGCGTGGTCGGAAATCACGCGTAGAGTATAAAGGCAAAAGCGCGCTTAACTGCGAGACCCACAAGTCGAGCAGGTACGAAAGTAGGTCTTAGTGATCCGGTGGTTCTGTATGGAAGGGCCATCGCTCAACGGATAAAAGGTACTCTGGGGATAACAGGCTGATACCGCCCAAGAGTTCATATCGACGGCGGTGTTTGGCACCTCGATGTCGGCTCATCTCATCCTGGGGCTGAAGCAGGTCCCAAGGGTATGGCTGTTCGCCATTTAAAGAGGTACGCGAGCTGGGTTTAGAACGTCGTGAGACAGTTCGGTCCCTATCTACCGTGGGCGCTGGAAATTTGAGAGGATCTGCTCCTAGTACGAGAGGACCAGAGTGGACGAACCTCTGGTGTACCGGTTGTGACGCCAGTCGCATCGCCGGGTAGCTATGTTCGGAAGGGATAACCGCTGAAAGCATCTAAGCGGGAAGCCTACCTCAAGATAAGATTTCCCTAGGAATTTATTCCTCTAAAGAGCCGTTCGAGACTAGGACGTTGATAGGTTGGATGTGGAAGCATAGTGATATGTGAAGCTGACCAATACTAATTGCTCGTGAGGCTTGACTATACAACACCCAAGCAGTTGTATATAAAGCATCAATCGATTCATAAATCGACAAACAAACTTGATTTAGTTATTCCTCTAGATAAAATGAACAACTAAAGTCAGATTCAATCAGCCCAATCTGTAAAGATTTGGAAAACGCTTCGGCAATCAATAAGACCAAAGCAAGTATCCATAAACAGTTGTGCTGGCGACCATAGCAAGAGTGAACCACCTGATCCCTTCCCGAACTCAGAAGTGAAACCTCTTAGCGCTGATGGTAGTGTGGGGTTACCCATGTGAGAGTAAGTCATCGCCAGCTCATTATTCTAAACACCCCGGTCTCGAAAGAAACCGGGGTGTTGCTTTATGCGTGGAATAAAAGCGGAAAGTTAATTACTGATCCTTTAAAGATTAAATTTAATTCAATTTATAAAGAAATAAAGCTATTCTGAAACTAATCACCTTATTATAAATTTAATATGCAATGGATCTTAGTTAAAACTTTTTCGTTTCCGTATGAGGCACAAATCGCAAAAACTCAATTAGAGGCTTTTGGAATTCCTGCTCGTATTGAAAATGAACATACAATTAATATGGACTGGTTTTATTCAAATGCATTGGGGGGAGTTCGTTTATTAGTTCTAGAAAAAGATGTTGATGATGCGAAAGCTTTCCTTGAAAAAGATTTTAGTGAAGACTTAGAGCAAGAATTTGGAAAAAATAAAGAGCGATGTCCTAACTGTGGAAGTTATGATATTGAAGCCTACACAAAAGGGAAAAAATCAGCCTTTATGGCTTTCATGTTCTTTGGTTTACCTTTGTTTTCTTTTAAAAATGGTAATAGATGCAAACAATGCCAATATTTTTGGAGTTAGTGATTGATAATTACTTCAATTTATTAGGGTTTATTATGAGGAAAAAGCCAAAATTGGAATTGGGTTGAAAATTGATCTATAACAAAGAATATTATAAAACTATAAAAAATTATAAAGGGAAGAATGTTATGGAATATAAAGGAAGTTGTCACTGCGGACAGGTGAAGTTTGTCGTAGAAGGTGAGCTAATAGAAGTTTTATCTTGTAATTGTTCCATTTGCCAAAAGAAAGGGTCTTTACTTTGGTTCCTACCCACTAATCAAGTTACAGTTACTTTAGATTCTCCTGATATTTTAGCGAATTACACTTTTAACAAGCATGTGATTAATCATCATTTCTGTAAAAATTGCGGTATTCATCCTTATGCTCAAGGTACAGATGCAGAGGGTAATTCTATCTTTGCGATTAATGTTCGATGTATAGACGACATTGACTTAGATAAAATAAAAATAAATTATTTTGATGGACGCTCAGTTCAATAATTATAAGGATTTATTCAATGACAACTAAAAAACAATTAACTTCAACAGAATTAGATTCACTGCTTGAACTATTAAAGAAGAGATTTGAAAAGAACACACATCGCCATAAAGAAATTGATTGGACAAATGTACGAGCTAAATTATTAGAATCGCCTGAAAAATTGTGGTCATTGCAAGAAATGGAAAATACTGGAGGAGAACCTGACGTTGTCTCTTACGATCAACATAAGGATGAGTATTTATTTGTTGATTGTTCTCCTGAGACACCCAAAGGTCGTAGAAGTCTTTGTTATGATCGAGAGGCTTTGGAGTCTAGAAAAGATCATCCTCCAAAAAACAGTGTAATAGATCTAGCTAATGAAATGGGAGCTGAGCTTCTCACAGAAGAGCAATACCATGATTTACAAATGTTAGAGGAGTTTGATCTTAAAACATCAAGTTGGCTTAAAACTCCTGATGAGATTCGACGGTTAGATGGAGCTATTTTTGCTGACCGACGTTATGGTCGGGTCTTCATTTATCATAATGGAGCACAGTCTTATTATGCTGTGCGTGGTTTTCGTTGCTGCTTAAGAGTATAGGCGTTGTGCATAAATAAAAATAATTCTGTTTGATGTTTTATGCCAAGAAAATGGAGATTCTTGCAACTTTTGATTGACTGTAAACATGACAAGATATGTTCAGGAATTAAATAAAAACATCAGGACATTTATAAACATGCAACTCAACCCAATTTACTATAATGAACAACACATTGCTTTTGCTGACAATGTTCGCCGATTTGTACAAAAAGAAATGGCACCTTTTGTTAATGAGTGGGATGAAGCTGAGACATTTCCTAGAGAGCTTTATAGAAAGGCAGCTGAAATTGGGCTATTGGGTTTAGGTTTTCCAGAAGAATATGGCGGGATTCCTGATGCAGATCCATTTTATTCATTACTCGCTGGTATTGAAATGGCAAAGGCAGGTTCTGGCGGTGTGCACACTTCACTCATGGTACATACAATCGGTGCCCCTCCCATTCAGCATTTTGGAAGTGAGGAGTTAAAGGCTAGAGTTCTCCCAGAGATTGTTTCTGGTAAAAAAATTTCTGCTTTAGCTATTACAGAACCTGGTGGTGGCTCGGATGTCGCTGCATTACAGACTAAAGCTATTCGTGATGGTGATTACTATATTGTCTCGGGTGAGAAGACGTTTATCACATCGGGAATTCGTGCAGATTACTATACTGTTGCAGTGCGTACAGACCCCACAAAAACAGGAGCTGAAGGTATTTCAATGTTGCTCGTTGATGCGCACAGTGAAGGAATTACTAAAACACCTTTAAAGAAAATGGGATGGTGGGCTTCTGATACAGCTCATTTGCATTTTGATCAAGTACGAGTACCTGCATCAAATCTGCTCGGCAAAGAAAACGCTGGTTTTAAAGTTATTATGAATAACTTTAATATGGAGCGGTTCTTCTTGGGAGTAGTGGCTTATGGGTATGCATTAGTCTGTTACGAAGAAGCTTTAGAGTGGGCGCAACAACGGAAAACTTTTGGTAAGAGATTAATTGATCATCAAGTGGTTCGTCATAAATTAGTAGATATGGCAACGCAATTAACCTCAACACGGGCATTGCTTGAAGAAACTGCATGGAAAATGACTCAGCCGAAGTTACAAGGACCTGAGTTGGTGGCACAAATTTCAATGCTTAAAAATGTTGCGACTCGCACTATGCAATTTTGTGCTGATGCAGCTGTGCAAACATTAGGTGGCATGGGTTTTATGCGAGGCACCAAGTCGGAACGTATTTACCGTGAAGTGAAGGTCAATATGATTGGTGGTGGTGCTGAAGAAATTATGAAAGATTTAATTAGTAAACAGTTAGGTTATTAATTTTAGAATAGGTTTTGCTTGTATAAACCATCTCATTCAGACTTTACTGAGATGGTTCTATCCATTTCTCATTTAAAATTGCCCAACGTTCATGATCTTTCCATGTTTTTCCGCCAATTCGAAGATATTGCCGAGAAAAACCTTCTTTAAAGAAACCTGCTTTGGCAACTAGTTGAATCGAGGGAATATTATCAGGTTGTATATTTGCTTCTAACCTATGCAAATTTAAATTTTCGAATGCTTCATTGAGTAATAATTTGAGACCTTGCGTCATGTAGCCATGACCTTGATAGGGATGAAATACTTCATAACCTAAATAGGCTGAATGAAAATGGCCACGTATAATATTTGAAATATTAAATGTTCCAGCAATAGCATGGTTTGTTCTTACACAAACAAAATAACGATGTTCTTGTTCTAAATATGTTTGAAAGTCAGCTGGTGGATATGCCCACGGTTGATGTAATTGAACACTACGTGCATAAGCTTCTTTAATTTCTGCAAGGTCATTTTTCTTGGGTTTACGTAAATAGACTAGACTCATTTTAATGCCATCTCCCAGACCATTTCGGTTAACTCATCAATTTTGACTTTACCCTCAGCTTTATACCAAGTTACGGTCCACGAAATTGCACCACCAACTAATCTTCGCCAAATAAAGGCATCATGCTTTACCTTGCCTTCAGTGCGTAATTTTTCAATAACATCCAACCAGATTTGCTCATATTCATTACGCATTTTTAAAAGATAATCTTGTTTTTCTTTTGATAGGGCAAACCACTCATAAACCAAAACAGCCATGGCTGCCCCTGTGTCTCCAGTAATTGAAATGAGTTCAGATTTAATAAGAGCACGAAGTTGTTGTTCTGGATCGGTAGATTGAGCTGCCGCATCTTGTAAACGAGCAAGATTGTAAATAATGGTTTCCTCCATCACGTGAGCGAGGATGTCATCTTTACTTTTAAAGTGGTGGAATAAGCTTCCCGACTGGATTCCAATAAATTGAGCAAGTTCGCGTACAGTAGTTTTGTCATAGCCTTGTTTATGAAATAGGTAGGCAGCCCCACGTAATAAACGACCACGCGGGCTGTCATCAAAGCAAGAGATATTTGGAATCTGTTCAATTGAAGTAGCAATCATGCGAAAGCCGGATCCTTTATATAAAAAATACTTAACAGAAAAGTTTGCCAAATCTCATCATGTTTTACCTGAGTTGTCGAGTTTGGCAGTTTTGGTCAATTTCACAATAACATTTTGCTCTTTACAAACCAAGCGCTTGCTTGGTAATGTTGAGTTTAATTTTTAAACAAAATAATGAGAAATAAAATGGCAAGTAATCAGCAGGATGATGAACGTGTCGTAAAAATAGGTTGTGCTTCAGGTTTTTGGGGAGACACCAATACTGCCGCTTTCCAATTAGTACATCTAACCGATATTAATTATTTGGTTTTTGATTATTTGTCAGAGATCACCATATCGATTATGGCAAAAGCGAAGATAGTGGAACCAAAGCATGGCTATGCTTTGGATTTTGTCAGCCGAGTCATAGCACCTCTACTTAAAAAAATTGCAGAGAAAAAGATTAAGGTGATTAGTAATGCTGGTGGTGTTAATCCACTGGCGTGTCGAGATGCCTTGCAAAAAATAATTAAAGAATATGGTCTAGATCTGAAAGTGGCTGTGGTGTTAGGCGATGATCTTTTAGCGCAGCATGAACAACTTAAGCAGCAAAATATTCAGGAAATGTTTAGCGGTGAAGCTTTGCCGGAACAGGTGGCAAGCAGTAATGCTTATTTAGGTGCGGTGGCTATTCGTGATGCTTTAAATTTAGGCGCAGATATCGTGATCACTGGCCGTGTGGTTGATTCTGCTGTGGTGCTTGCCCCTTTACTTCATGAGTATCAATGGTCTTTAGATGACTACGATAAGTTGGCACAAGGCTCGCTGGCAGGTCATGTCATTGAATGTGGTGCACAATGTACAGGCGGTAATTTTACCGATTGGCAATTGGTACAAGGTTTTGACAACATGGGTTTTCCAGTGGTTGAAGTGAGTGAGGATGGCTCATTTATTGTAACTAAGCCTCAAGGTACAGGTGGTCTGGTTTCTACTGCCACGGTTGCGGAGCAAATTGTTTATGAAATTAGTAATCCTCAAGCGTATTTACTACCCGATGTAATTGCTGATTTCAGCCACGTGCATTTAACGCAAGTCGGGGAGCATCGAGTTCGTGTGACGGGTGCAAAAGGACAAGCAGCGACTACACAATATAAAGTTAGTGCGACTTATCCAGATGGTTATCGGGTTTTAGTCAGTTTCTTAATTGCAGGACGTGAAGCACCACAAAAAGCGCAAGTCATTGCCGATGCGATTTTGACTAAGTGCGAACGTGTTTTAGCAATGCGCTCAGTGCCTCCATTTAGTGAAAAGTCTGTTGAGATTTTAGGTATTGAAAGTACTTATGGAGCACATGCTCAGGCTTTAAATAGTCGTGAAGTGGTGGTCAAAATAGCTGTAAAACACATGTTTAAAGAAGCATGTATGTTCTTTGCATCTGAAATTGCACAGGCTTCAACAGGTATGGCTCCAGCCTTGGCAGGAATTGTCGGAGGTCGACCAAAAGCATCTCCAGTGATTAAGTTATTTTCATTTTTAATTGATAAAAATCAGGTCAATGTCGAAATCGATTTTGATGGTAACCGCTATCCAGTTGAGATTCCTCAGGGCACTTCTATCGAGCAATTGAATACTCTAGCAGCGGGTGAAAGTGCGGTTTATCAAGGGAATGAAATTGAAGTTCCTTTGATTGAAATTGCGCATGCCCGTAGTGGTGATAAAGGCAATCATAGCAATATTGGTGTGATTGCGCGTAAAGCAGAATATTTACCATGGATTCGTGCAGCACTAACTGAACAGTCTGTTGCAAGCTATATGCAGCATGTCTTGGATGCTGAAAAGGGACGTGTAATTCGTTATGAGTTACCAGGTTTAAATGCACTGAATTTTATGTTGGAAAATGCCTTGGGTGGTGGGGGTGTTGCAAGCCTGCGAATCGATCCGCAGGGTAAAGCATTTGCACAACAATTATTGGATATGCCTGTTAAAGTTCCGGCACATCTTTTAGAAAAATAAAATGAATGGATGAAACAAAGATGAGTTATCAATCAATTTTTAGACCAGATGCTTTCGCTAATAAAGTAGTCATTGTGACAGGTGGCGGCTCAGGAATTGGCCGTTGTACGGCACATGAGCTTGCAGCCCTTGGCGCTCAAGTGGTGATTACAGGACGAAAAATTGAAAAATTAGAGAAAGTAAGCCAAGAAATTATAGAAGATGGTGGGCGGGTTCATTTCATTGTTTGTGATAACCGTGAAGAAGAACAAGTGAAAAATATGATTGCCGAAGTGATTGAGAAATTCGGCAAGCTCGATGGTCTTGTAAATAATGCGGGTGGCCAGTTCCCGTCAGCTTTAGAGAATATCTCTGCAAATGGTTTTGATGCAGTCGTGCGTAATAATTTGCACGCAACTTTCTATTTAATGCGTGAAGCTTATAACCAATGGATGGCAAAACATGGTGGCAGTATTGTCAATATGACTGCTGATATGTGGGGCGGTATGCCAGGAATGGGGCATTCTGGAGCTGCGCGTTCAGGGGTTGATAACTTAACTAAAACAGGATCGGTTGAGTGGGGCAAATCTGGCGTTCGTGTAAATGCGGTTGCACCGGGGTGGATTGTGTCATCTGGTATGGATAATTATAGCGGTGATTTTGCCAAAGTAATTATTCCAAGTCTTGCTGGCAATGTACCGCTAAAACGTATGGGAACTGAGTCAGAAGTATCGTCGGCGATTTGTTATTTACTGTCCGATGCTGCGGCTTTTGTTTCTGGTGTGACCTTACGTATTGATGGTGCTGCCTCACAAGGAACACGCATGTATCCACTAGCTGAGGCGACAAATAGTCAGTCTTATAATGGTTTCCATCGTGCATTTATTCCTGAAATTTTTAAAAAAGATAAGACTGAAAAAGTCGAGCAAAGCAATAATTTAGGCTCGGAGTGAGGAATAAAAATGACCATTCTCCAATCCGAAATTACTGTTGGTAGTGAACAGTATCAAAAGAATAAAGAGGCACTGCTTGCTCAGCTGAGTGAAGTCCGTGCAATTCAGCAAAAAAGCATTGATAAATCATATGTGGCTAAACCGAAATTCGATAAAAAGGGTAAGATTCTGCCGCATGAACGTGTACGGTTATTAGTTGATGCCGATTCACCTTTTGTTGAGCTGTGTGGTTTGGTTGGCTATAACATGCATGATGATAAAGATGGTTCAGAAGCGGGTGGTGGAGTAATTGCTGGCATTGGTTTTGTCAGTGGTGTGCGTTGTCTGGTCTCTGCAAGTAATAGTGCAATCAAAGGCGGAACCATGTCACCTATGGGTGTGCAGAAAACCTTACGCCTACAAAAAATTGCCTTAGAACAAAAACTCCCGTTAATTACATTGACTGAAAGTGGTGGCGCTAACTTAAATTATGCAGCTGAAGTATTTACTTATGGCGGTATGACCTTTGCTAATCAGGCACGTCTTTCAGCGGCAGGTATTCCACAGCTTGCAGTTGTTCATGGTAATGCAACGGCAGGAGGGGCTTATCAACCCGGTCTTTCGGATTATGTCATTGTAGTACGCAAACAAACCGAAATGCTTCTTGCAGGTCCACCTTTACTTCTGGCTGCCACGGGTGAAGTCGCTACAGCGGAGGAATTGGGTGGGGCTGAAATGCATGCACAGGTTGCCGGAACAGCAGAATATTTAGCTGAAAATGACGCTGATGGTATTCGACTTGCACGGGAAATTTTTGAACATCTGAACTGGAAAGAGCAAATCAAACCAGTTGAAACGACTTATAAAGAACCTCGTTACGATGCCGATGAACTGTTGGGGTTGATTCCAAATGACCCTAAACAACCATTTAACATGAAAGAAGTGGTTGCCCGTATTATTGATGATTCAGATTTTCTAGAATTTAAACAGGAATATGATGATTTAACGGTTTGTGGTTGGGCAAAGATTGGTGGATTACATATCGGTATTATTACCAATAATGGCCCAATTACACCTCAAGGGGCGGCGAAAGCAGCTCAGTTTATTCACCTGTGTGAGCAGACCAAGCGTCCATTATTATTCCTGCATAACACCACTGGTTTTATGGTGGGAACTGATGCAGAGCAAAATGGCATTATCAAACATGGCTCGAAACTTATTCAAGCTGTTGCCAATTGTACTGTACCTAAAATTTCGATTGTTGTGGCAGGCTCTTATGGTGCTGGTAACTATGCAATGTGTGGTCGGAGTTTATCGCCAGACTTTATTTTTGCATGGCCAAATTCGCATGTTGCTGTCATGGGATCTGCACAAGCTGGAAAAGTACTGCGTATTGTTGCCGAAGGAAAACAAAAAGCTTCTGGTCAGGAACCGAATCCGCAAATGCTCGATTTTCTTGAGCAAAGTACGGCTATGAAATTAGAGCAGCAATCTACCGCTCTTTTCAATACGGCCATGCTACATGATGACGGCATTATCGATCCGCGAGATAGTCGAAAATTATTAATTTTCCTTTTACAAACCATTTATGAAGCACATCAACGAGAGCTAAATCCAACTCGTTTTGGTGTGTCCCGTTTTTAATCAACCTTTACCGCAATTAAAAAAATTAATAGGAATAACACCATGAAATTTACTGCCGAACATGAAGCATTACGTCGTACAGCGCGTCAATTTGTTCAAAATGAGCTGAATCCACATATTCCAGAATGGGAAGCTGCGGAACGTTTCCCAATCCACGATGTATTTAAAAAGATGGGTGATCTTGGTTTATTGGGGATTTGTAAGCCTGAGGAAAATGGCGGTTTAGCGTTAGATTATTCTTATAACCTTGTAGTTGCAGAAGAAATTGGTTATGCAGCTTGTGGCGGGGTGCCTTTAGCCATTGGTGTACAAACGGACATGGCAACACCTGCTTTGGCCCGTTTTGGCAGTAAAGAATTACGCGATGAGTTTTTAACACCAGCCATTGCTGGGGAATATGTTGCCTCAATTGCAGTATCGGAAGTGCATGCCGGTTCGGATGTTGCTGCTATTAAAACCACAGCAAAAAAAGATGGCGATGACTATGTCATTAACGGCAGCAAAATGTGGATTACCAACTCATTGCAGGCTGATTTCTTCTGCCTATTGGCCAACACATCTGACGATAAACCACATGTTAATAAGTCGATGATTATTGTGCCAGCCAAAACTAAAGGGATTAGTTTTTCAGAGCCGTTAAATAAATTAGGGATGCGTTCAACGACCACAGCGCAGGTTTATTTAGACAATGTACGTGTACCTCAGCGTAACTTGGTTGGCGTTGAAGGTATGGGCTTCATGATGCAGATGATGCAATTTCAGGAAGAGCGCTTATGGGCATGTGCTAATGCGATTGGCGGTTTGGAAAATTTAATCCAAAAGACTATCGCCTATACCAAAGAGCGTACTACTTTTGGTCAACCCCTCATCAATAACCAATATATTCATTTTCGTTTTGCCGAACTCATGACTGAAGTGGAAGCGCTTAAAGCCTTAACCTACCAAGCGTGTGAACAGCATATTGCGGGTGAAGATGTGACCAAGCTGGCATCTATGGCAAAACTCAAAGCAGGTCGCTTAACCCGTGAAGTTGCCGATAGTTGTCTGCAATATTGGGGGGGTAATGGCTTTATGTGGGATAACCCTGCATCACAGTTATATCGTGATGGCCGTTTAGGCTCTATTGGCGGTGGTGCAGATGAGATTATGTTGGGGATTATCTGTAAGTTAATGGACATTCTACCTAAAAAGCAGAAATAAAAATAAGGAATACACCATGACACTTTCCTCATCTCTACAAGCTCTAGATATTGATGACAGCATTCAATTAGAACAAGACGGCAGTATTTTATATCTCTGGTTAAACCGACTAGAAAGCCGTAATGCCATGAACTTGAATATGGTCAATGCGATTCAACAAGTTTTCACTGCCATTCGCGATGACCTTTCAATTCGTGCGGTAATTATCCGTGGTGAAGGCGGAACTTTTTGTGCAGGTGGTGACATTAAAGACATGGCGGCTTTGCGTGTTGAAGTGACCAATGTCAGCAGTCTACAACCTTATGCTGACTTTAATCGCTGTTTTGGTGCCATGCTTGAGCAAGTTGAAGTTGCGCCGCAAACGGTTGTAGTGATTTTAGAAGGTGCTGTTTTAGGGGGGGGATTTGGGCTGGCATGTGTTTCGGATGTTTCGATTAGTCGTGACAATGCCCAGTTTGGTTTACCTGAAACGGGTCTAGGTGTGATTCCTGCACAAATTGCTCCTTTTGTGGTGAAACGTATTGGCCTGACTCAGGCGCGTCGACTTGCTTTAATCGGTATGCGTTTTGAAGGGCATACAGCATTAAGTGTCGGAGTTGTTCATCAAATTGCACATAATGAAATTGAACTTGAACAAGCTTTAGAGGAAACCATTCAACACATTAAACGAGCAGCTCCTCAAGCTTCGCGTGTGACTAAAGCGCTGTTACATCGAACGCTCAATGAACCTTTAAATGAATTGCTAGATGATGCTGCACAGCAGTTTGCTCAAGCAGTTGGTGGGGCTGAGGGACAAGAAGGGACAATGGCTTTTATCCAGAAACGTTTGCCAAACTGGGCTGATGAGTCATAAAAGATAAGGATAAAAATAATGAAATTTTCAAAAGTACTGGTTGCCAACCGTGGTGAAATTGCAGTTCGAGTCATGCAGACTGCTAAGGCAATGGGCTACCAAACTGTCGCAGTTTATTCTGATGCTGACTGTAAGGCTCGCCATGTACAAGAAGCAGATGAAGCTGTTTACATTGGGCCATCTAAAGTATCTGAGTCTTATCTCGCTATTACCAAAATTATTGAAGCTTGCAAAAAAACAGGTGCTGATGCGGTTCACCCTGGTTATGGTTTTTTGTCAGAAAATACTGAATTTGCTCAGGCCTGTATCGACAACCAGATTACGTTTATTGGGCCTACTGCTTCTGCAATTGAGTTAATGGGTAGTAAACGTCTCTCAAAAATTGCCATGATTGAGGCGGGCGTCCCTTATGTACCGGGCTATGAAGGTGACCGACAGGATCTCGAATACTTAGCAGGACAAGCCGAACAGGTTGGTTTTCCAATTATGGTCAAAGCTTCTGCGGGTGGTGGTGGTCGTGGAATGCGTTTGGTACAACAATCATCCGAATTGATTGAAGCTTTACAAACTGCGCGTTCAGAAGCTGAAAATGCATTTGGTTCAGGTGAGCTTATTTTAGAAAAAGCAGTCATTGCTCCGCGCCATGTCGAAATTCAGGTTTTTGGTGATACTCATGGCAATTATATTTATTTGTTTGAGCGTGATTGTTCAATCCAACGCCGCCATCAAAAAGTAGTTGAAGAGGCGCCGTGTCCAGTCATGACATCTGAACTACGTCAGCAAATGGGTGAGGCAGCTGTAGCAGCAGCAAAAGCATGTGCTTATGTAGGGGCCGGTACAGTTGAGTTTTTGCTTGATGCATCCGGTGCATTTTATTTCTTAGAAATGAATACACGCTTGCAGGTCGAGCATCCGGTAACCGAACTTATTACGGGGTTAGATTTAGTTGAATGGCAGTTACGTGTGGCGAATGGTGAACAATTGCCTTTGCAACAACATGAATTGATGTTAAACGGTCATGCAATCGAGGTGCGTTTGTATGCCGAAGACCCACGTCAGGATTTCTTACCACAAACAGGGAAGGTTTTACGATGGCAGCCTACAACTTTACCAAATGTGCGAATCGATCATGGCATGTTAGCAGCCGATGAAGTCAGCCCATTTTACGATCCGATGGTAGCAAAGGTGATTGCATACGGTAAAACCCGTGAGGATGCGATTCGCTTACTGGCTCGTGCCGTAGATGATTGTGTTTTGCTAGGTGTAAATAGTAATAAACAATTTTTGGTCAATTTATTACGTCATCCAGTTGTTGTTGCAGGAGATACTAATACTGCGTTCATTCAACAGCATTTTCAAAATGACAGCAGCTTACATAAGCAGGTTCTATGTTTAGAAACATTAGCGATTGCTGCGGCATTATTTAGTCAAAGTAAAAATACTACGATGTGGCAAACTGGGCTTGGCGTACCATTACCATTAAAGCTTAAATATGATGATCAGCAAATCCAATTGCAGCTTTCATCTGTAAATAACACATTCACGGCCCAGTTCTGTGATCAAACAGTTTGCATTGAAGTACTTGAGAGAACGCCAGATTACCTAGTTTATTTAATTAATGGTGTGCGTCGCCGTGTCCAATATGTATTAGATGGTGATCAGCTTTATTTAGATCGAGATAATGGCAATGTTGCAATTCGCAACGTAACTTATGCCGCTCCAGAAACAGTTGATGCGGCTGGTGATGGCAAAATTCGTGCACCAATGGATGGTGCTGTGGTTAATATTCTGGTGAATAAAGGCGATCAAGTGGTGAAAGGTCAGACCTTACTAGTGCTTGAAGCTATGAAAATCCAGCAGCAGATAAAATCTGATGTAGATGGGATTATTGAAGACGTTTTAGGCCAACAAGGGCAGCAAGTTAAAAAACGGCAAATGCTATTTAGTATCCAAGTATAAAAAAATACCGCTCTTATTGGGCGGTATTTTTTTATAGCCGTGTGGGTTATTCTCCATCTGCCTCTGCAATCACTTGGCTTGCTTTTTTTAGACTGTAAAGCAGTTGCCCTAAAAGTACATCTCTATTACTTAGGGTAACCATCACCATCGGGTGATGGATCGCTGGAATGGCCGTTAAAATGGCTTTGCCATTATCTGCATCTAAGGTGATGTTATTACAGCCGGTCAGTTGAATTTCTTTTAAAAATGCAGTGACCATTGCCAAAATAGAACTACTCACCGCAGCTAATTTAGTGGTGTTATGATAGTTCTTATGGCTGACTGTTGCTAATTCAAACCCATCTGAAGAACAAATCATCACAAAGTCTACACCACGTGTATTCATCAGAATTTTTTGGGCTTCACTTTTTGCAAGTTGTAGCAATTGTGTTGGAGCGGTTCGTTTTTGAACTGGAATACTAAGCATGATCTTTCCCTTGAGATGTTGCGCCTACCTTAACTTCAAGTGATGCAATTAATGATTCAACCATCATTGAAATGTGCTCTTGTTCTCTTGCATCAATAAAAAATAATGGATATTGAAGTTCATTTTCTGTTAACCAATTACGATACTGCTGAAGTGAAGATTCTTTATTTTCATCAATATGTGTAATACCAATCGCAATATTATTATTATAGTTTTTAAAGGTTTCCAAATAGCTTTCTAGCTCGCTAATAGCACTTGGGCTGTTATGATCTAACAGAAGAATAATACCGATTGCGCCTTCACAAATAACTGACCAGATAAAATCAAAACGGCTTTGTCCAGGTGTTCCATATAAGCCAATTTTAACTCCATCATCTAGTGTAATTTCACCGTAATCAATTCCGACTGTTGTTTGTGATTTTTGATGGCTTTCTACATCTGTATTAAATGCTTCTGTTCCTAAAATTGGAATTTCAGATAGCGATTTGATCGCTTCTGTTTTTCCCGCCCCCATACTGCCCGCAAAGACAATTTTATATTGCTG
Organism: Acinetobacter seifertii; assembly: GCF_016064815.1. Lineage (NCBI taxonomy): Bacteria > Pseudomonadati > Pseudomonadota > Gammaproteobacteria > Moraxellales > Moraxellaceae > Acinetobacter > Acinetobacter seifertii. Next base: position 544,817 of record NZ_CP065820.1, read on the forward strand.
TATAATCATACTGTTCCTTAAAAACCAAAACGACGTCTAATTTTTCCTATGAAATTTTTAAAAAAATGACTTTCACTATTTGAGCCTTCTGAATTCGTTTGAGGAGCGTATGAACACTTATTTGCAGAAACATATTGTCCGTTATTTGCCATTAAGCAAGCCGTAATAAAACGTAGAATAACATCGATTGGTTGGTTAAGTTGTTTTGCTACATCAGTGACTTTTGCTCCCTGAATAAAGCAGGCAGAGAGCTGAAGGCTAATTTTTCTATATTCTTTTTGATAAGGTTGCGGCCAATGATCTATTTTGAAATAACCATCAGCCGAAGCTAAATTTTCAAATTCATTTGAATACCAGATGAGATTCCATAACCAGTCTTGTAAGTAATAACCTTTTTTACGTGAAACCTTTGTAAAGTCTGAGGTTTTGGCAAAAGAAAAATTAAAACTCATATTGGTATGTGCTTTTTGACGGGAAGGTTCTACCCAAGCAGTTTGAGTTCTATTATCAATAATGGCTAAGGTGCCTTTATCATCAAATAAATGTAATTTGGTATTTTCTGGGCTATGTAAATTTCTTATAAATTCTTCATCTATGATAGATATTTCATTTGATAAAACTGAGCCAGAACCAATAGCCGCATACTTTAAAGAAGATAATACATTTTTTTGTAGCCAAGATAGAAGGGGCTCTGACTTTTCTAAAGGAAAGTGTAAAGTATGTTCATATATAGAATTTCCATTTTGTGAAGGTGTTTTGGTAATTTTTAAATAAGGAATTTTTTTCTTTTGAAGAATATTTTGAATGTTATCTGCATCAAAAAAGTTTTCGTTAATGATTAATAAATCAATATTATTATTAGAAATGTTAACCCAATTAATCCCATATTGATTGGATATTAAATTTCGGATTAATATTTTTAATTCATCTGAAACTTTTAAGCTTAAACCTGAAACTGCAATATTTATGCAATGACTATCCATAGTATCATTTTAAGTTTTATTAAATAGTGTAGTGATTTTTTATGCTCTTTATAATTAATATAAAGAGCATAAATTAAATCAATTAGCTGAAGTCTAGCTCTTTTTCAAATGACTTTAACTCATGGCGAGCCATAGCCAAATTTGCTTTAGTACGATCAAGTACTAAATAAAGAAATAAGTTGTTATTACTCTCTAATGGACGAATTAAGTGATAAGCCTTACCCAATGTAATTAAAATGTCCTCAATATTGTCATTTAAATTCAATGCATTAGCGACATTTCTTTTTGCGCGAATGACTTCTGTATTTCCAGCAGCAGCCAATTCTAAATCAATTTCCCCACCGCCTTGAGTTGCAAGTGATAAACCACTTTCTGAATCAACAAGTGCAGATGCAACAAAACCATCAATTTCAGTTAAGCTATCTAAAGAAAGTTTAGCCATTTTTATCTCTCAGGATTATAAAATTATAGTTACCACTTTTTATTTAAAAGTAGTTAAAAATCATTATATTTCTACCCAAATTTAAGTCAATCAAACAAGTTTAAATTAAAATTGATGTTTGGGTAAGTAAGTGACCAAAAATGTCATATTATAAAAAATATTATAAGAAAATTTATGCATTATACTTTTAATATTGTGCTCAGGTTTGCATTATATAATTTTCATTCAAAATTTAATAATTGTAATAGAATGTTAAAATAATATGGGATAATAAATTATGTTTTTAAAATAAAAAAAGAGGAACTATTTGTTCCTCCTTTAATGTTTATGATGAAATTAAACAAGCTGAGTATAAATACAGTACAAATAACCCAAGATTGCTAAAGCAACTACAGGAGCAATGATCTTTGACCATGTAGGAACTGAAGTTTCGATTGTTTGTTCTTCAATATGCAAATCTTCGTGGGATGGTTGGGCTTGATGAACCATTTGGTTAAACTCCTTCATTGTTGTATCCAATGATAGCTCTTCTTGCTCAACAGGTTTAGAACCAATTAACTCTGTTAGGTGATTTGTTGACCAAACCCAGTCTTCGGCTTGGCCTGATAAATGTTCAACTTGACCTAAGATGAGCTCTTTCAATCCATTTTGACCGAACCCACCAGTGTCATCAAGCTGATTCAGCTCTGTTAACTGTAATGTGAGAATTTCAGAAATACTTTGTTCGAGCTCAGTATTTTTTAAAACTGATTGATTGTGTTTAGATGTAGTTAGATGGCGCGCTACTTCTTGAATATATAGTGGATCAGCAGTTTTTATTTCATTATAAATTTTACTATCATCTTGACGCCATAAGCTGATTAACTTGCCAAGTGTTAGCACGTTAACTTCATCAATCAGCTTATTCTTTTCATTTGCTGGATATTGATTTAAAAGCTGAGGCTTCTGAATTTTTATTTGCTCAGCAAAGTATTGGACTAAATCAAATGCCATACTTTATTCCTCTAAATTTAATCTAAAATTCTTAATGTTGGTTTTTTCTTGCTCGATGTTGTTTCAGTTGATTCTTGTACTTCTGGCTCGATTACATTTTCTGCAGGAGTGACATTGGCATATTCTTCTGGATCAAAGAATAAACCCTGACCATTTTCACGTGCATACAGGCCTAAAACAGCTTGAATAGGCACATAAATATTCTTGGAAACTCCACCAAACCGTGCTGAAAAAGTAATAGCATCATTGTTAATCAATAATTGATGTACAGCATGTGGAACAATGTTTAAAACGATTTGACCATCTTTGACAAATTGTTGTGGTACATCCGTATGTGGCTGTGTTGCATCAACAAGTAAATAAGGTGTGAGTTTGTTGTCGCAAATCCATTCATAGATTGCACGAGCAAGATAAGGACGTGTAGGGGTTAATTCAATAGTTTGCTCAGACATATCACACTATTCCATATTTAATTGTTCATTGTAACGGGTTTTCTCTTGGGCCGTCATTGATTTAACAAAAGAAGGGCGGCTAAAGATACGTTTACAGTACAAAAATATAGGCCGACACTGCTGCTTTGGTAAATCAATTCCCATGCTATTCAGCCTCACAAAAATTGGGGCGAGCATACAATCCAAAATTGAAAAATTTTCCGACATAAAGTACGGAAAATGCTGAAATAGTGGAGTAAGAGAAATTAAGGTCTCACGTAGTTCTTTTTGGGCTTTTTGTTTTTGTTCTACATTTAAAGTATCTACATGTTTGAGCATATGATCAGCCAATTTGAACCAATCATTTTCAAGACGCCAAATATATTGTCGTTGTTCTGCGCGTGCCATCGGCGCATCGGCGTAAAGTTTGCTCTGACGATATCGGTCATCAAGATATTCAGCAATAATGGGTGCTGAGAATAATTTCAGGTTTTGCTCAACGAGCATCGGTAATTGGTTATAAGGGTTTAGACTTGCTAAATCCTCATCTTCGTGATCAGTTATGATCAATTGATATTTAATTTGTTTTTCTGCTAATAAGAAACGAATCCAGTGAGAACGGAAATCATCAGCATGGCTGTAAAGGGTAATCCCCTGAATAGAGGTATTTTCGACCGACATATCACAAGACGACGTGGTTGAGTGAATCGATTAGAATACTAAAAATGCTCTAGGAAATCACGGTTCTAAAGAGATAGTTTTTATATTTATAAGTTCTTATCTGTTGGTTCTATTTTTATAATAAAAAAGCCTTGGAAAAATCCAAGGCTTTTTGTCCGATTCGGTAAACGAATTAACGTTTAGAGAATTGAGGACGTTTACGAGCTTTACGTAAACCAAGTTTCTTACGTTCAACTTCACGAGCATCACGAGTAACGAAACCAGCTTGACGTAGAACAGGTTTTAAAGTTTCGTCAGCAGCGATAAGCGCACGAGTAATACCGTGACGGATCGCGCCAGCTTGACCACCGATACCACCACCTTTAACAGTGATGTAAAGGTCAAACTTTTCAGTAACTTCTAAAAGTTCTAAAGGTTGACGAACAACCATACGAGCAGTTTCACGACCGAAATATTGCTCTAAAGTACGGTTGTTAATAACGAGTTTGCCTGTACCAGCTGACAAGAAAACACGTGCAGTTGCGGTCTTACGGCGACCTGTACCATAATTAGTAGCCATGTGCTGTATCCCTTAGATGTCCAAAACTTGTGGCTGTTGAGCAGCATGCGGATGCTCAGTACCAGCGTACACTTTCATTTTTTTGATCATTGCATAACCAAGAGGACCTTTTGGTAACATGCCTTTAACCGCTTTTTCAAGAACAGCTTCAGGTTTGTGAGCAATTAACTTCTCGAAGTTAGTCTCACGGATACCACCAGGGAAACCAGTATGGCGATAATATTTCTTATCAAGTGATTTTTTACCAGTCACTTGAACTTGTTCAGCATTAATCACAACGATGTAATCGCCAGTGTCAACGTGAGGAGTATAAGAAGTTTTATGCTTACCGCGTAAACGACGAGCGATTTCAGTCGCAAGGCGACCTAAAGTTTTGCCAGAAGCATCAACAACATACCAGTCATGTTGAACTTCAGCTGGCTTAGCGCTGAGAGTTTTCATTAAACCACTACCTATTATAGTTGGTTTGGACTATGGAATCTGTCCAAACAAAAGGAGCGAGCATTCTAAACGAGTTTGTCCAAAGTCACAAGAAAAATCCAGTTTAAGGTAGATAATTTAATCCCTAATCCGATGAATGTAGGATATGTTAAAATAATTCAAATTCTAGAAATGTTTCGGGGGTGATTGTGCTGCCTTTATATGTCACTTCCGGTGAGCCTGCCGGTATTGGTCCAGATATTTGTTTAAGTCTGGCGAAACGAGTTGATGAACGTCCTGTTGTTGTTTTAGCTGACCGAAATTTATTGCAACAACGTGCTCAAAAGCTTGGCTTGGATATTAAGTTTTTAGAGTATACCGGACAGACTCAATCATCTTTGCAAGGTGAGCTTTATATAGAGCATGTTGCATTAAAAACAGAAGTCACTGACGGTCAATTAGACCCAGCTAATGCTGCTTATGTATTAGAGCAACTACGTCGCTCAGCTGATTATGCAATGTCAGGTAAAAGTGTAGGTGTAGCTACTGCGCCCGTGCAAAAATCGGTCATTAATGATGCAGGAATTTTATTTAGTGGTCACACCGAATATTACCAAGAGTTTGCAGGTGTAGAGCGTGTTGTCATGATGCTCGCCACTAAAACCTTGCGAGTTGCTTTAGCGACTACACATTTACCTTTAAGAGATGTAGCAGATGCGATTACCAAACAACGCTTGCATCAAGTAATAGACATCTTGCTTCATGACTTAAAAACTAAGTTTAAAATTACCGATCCAAGGATTTTGGTGTGTGGCTTAAATCCTCATGCGGGTGAAGATGGTTACTTAGGCCGTGAAGAGATTGATACTATTAATCCGGTACTCGAGAGTTATCGATCTCAAGGCATTAAAATCAGTTTAAGTATGCCAGCAGACACTTTATTTACTCCTGAACATCTTAAAAATGCTGATGCTGTTCTTGCCATGTACCATGATCAAGGCTTACCTGTGCTAAAATCACAAGGTTTTGGTGAAGCAATTAATATCACATTGGGCTTACCGTTTATTCGTACTTCGGTCGATCATGGTACTGCTCTGTCTTTAGCTGGGACAGGTTTGGCAAAAAGCTCAAGTTTAAATGTCGCTGTCGATTTAGCTTTATCTTTGGCAGCGAGTTAAATTTTTCATGTTGGAAATGTTCTATGTATCAAATTAATGCCCTAAACCCGAAAGATGAAGGGCATAAAGCTCGTAAACGTTTTGGTCAAAACTTCTTACATGATCAGCGAGTCATTGCCAAAATTGTACGCTCTGTCAATCCGCGTACAGGCGATAATATTGTTGAAATTGGTCCGGGCTTGGCTGCATTAACTTCTCCTTTAATTGGAGAGTGTGATGCTTTAACAGTTGTTGAGTTAGACCGTGACTTAGCAGCGGGTTTGCCAGAGCGTGTTCCACATCCAGAACGTTTAACTATTGTAGAAGCTGATGCATTAAAATATGACTTTAGTGAACTCGTAAAAGATGGTCGACCATTACGTGTAGTAGGCAATTTACCTTATAACATTTCAACACCACTACTTTTTCATCTCTTAGAATTTGGTAGCAAAGTCAAAGATATGCACTTTATGCTGCAAAAAGAGGTGGTTGATCGTATTACTGCTGAACCAAATACAAAAGAATATGGTCGTTTATCGGTAATGATTCAATATTATTGCCAGCCTACATTTTTATTTGAAGTTCCTGCAGGCGCATTTAATCCACCGCCAAAAGTAACGAGTGCAGTATTCCGTTTAGTTCCTTACGAACAAAAACCGATTGTCGCAAAAGATGAGAAAGCTTTAGCTCGTTTGGTAGCACATGTGTTTACTCAGCGCCGTAAAACCCTAAGAAACAGCCTTAAAGGTATGTTGGCAGAAGATGGCTTTGAGAAAGCAGGCGTTGACCCAATGGCTCGTCCAGAAACTCTGACACTTGCCGAGTTTGTCGCTTTGGCAGATCAAATGGTGGCATAAATGACCAAGCGCTATAACTATATCATTGGAGATGTTCAAGGTTGTTTTGAAGCACTCAAAGCATTGCTGAAGGAAATACGTTTTGATCCTGACCAAGATTTTATTTGGTTCGCTGGTGATTTAGTTGCACGTGGAGAAAATTCTGTAGGTGCACTTCGTTTTATTAAAAAACTAGCCGATCGTGGCGCAGCTGCAACCGTCTTAGGTAATCATGATTTAACACTGGTTGCTGGTGCTCGTGGTCTTAAAGAAATTAAAGAGAAAGATCGTACACAGGATGTTATTGATGCTGTGGATGGTGATGAACTCATCGACTGGCTACGTAAACAGCCATTATGTTTATTTCCAAATGAACAAACTGTGCTAACACATGCTGGTATACCTTGTATTTGGGATGCAAAAAAAACGGCTGCTTTAGCGAAAGAAGTTGAAGCTGTATTCGCACATGATGATCTGTCTGTATTAGATGCTTTTTTAGCTGAAATGTATGGTTCAAAACCAGATCTTTGGACAGATGACTTAACTGGTAATGCCCGTCTACGCTGTATTACCAATTATTTAACACGCATGCGTTTAACTAATGCAGAAGGTACTTTGGAATTTAGTTTTAAAGATACTTTAGATGCACCTATGCCAGAAGGTTATTTACCTTGGTTTGAATTTCCAAGTAAAGCTGCACAAACACATCAAGTATTCTTTGGTCATTGGGCTGCTCTAGAAGGCAGAACAATCAGTGAACATATTCAGAACGTAGATGGTGGCTGTGTGTGGGGTAAAAACTTAATTGCTTATCGTCTTGAAGACCAGCAAAGTTTTTCAGTAGTTAATCCTGTCATGTAATAAAAAAAGCCGCATAAGCGGCTTTTTTCTTTTTTAAGATTTATTCTAGGCGAATCCAGATTTGATTGCGGCCTAAAGCTGAAACTCCAAGATAACCACGCATGTGTAGACGGTTACCATTTGCACTGAGTTTGGCTTTTAATCCGTAAACTTTGCCAGTATTTGGATCTAGAATTTTACCACCAGTGTAGGTTGTGCTATCCACTTGTTTTAAACCAGTCGCGATATCTAAACCTACAATATGCTTATTGGTATAAGGCGCTGGGCAGTTATCACAAATTTCTTTTGGTGTATAACCCGGACGCGGTGTAATTTTTACAACTTTTCCTGAATAAGTACCATTTGCCTCTTTTCGTATTTCTACATGAGCCTTAGGCGTACCAGTTTTATCGTCAATCGTTTGCCACATACCAGTAATATCAGCCGCAAAAGTAGCTGAATTTATCCCCAATAAGAGCATCGCTCCAACAAAAAAATTCCCCATAATCAAAAATCCTTTTAGATTTGAAAAGATCATCTTATTTCTAATTGATCACTGGTTCAATGTTTATTTGAACTACTTTTTGATCAGGAAATTCCTACAGATAACATGAAAGTCGGTAGCCATATGGCGGTAAATACACCATTTAAAGCCATACCAAAAGCGGCATAACGACCCGCAACAGGGCCACGTTGCCAAGCTTGAGCTGTTCCAATAGCATGTGCGGCTAAACCTAGAGCTAAACCTGATGCTCTTTCATCATGAATATGCTTAAGTAAAAATGGTGAAAATGCTGCACCTATAACTCCTGATAAAATCACAATTAACGTGACTAATGTTTCAGGGGCATGTAATAAAGTTGCGATGTTTAAAGCAATAGGTGTAGTTACAGCGCGTGTAGCAAAAGCCAGAATAGTAGGCTCAGACATATGCAATAAATAAGCGAGTCCCATGGGTAAAGCAACGGCGCTAATACTTGCAAAAAACAAAATTCCAATCACCGATTTAAGAGGTAGATCGTCATATCGCATTGCAGCCAACGGTATCGCTAAAGCAACTGTGACATAACCCAGTAGATGGCTGAATAAATCATTTACATAAAGTCGGTATTCTTCATAAGGAACTTTCAAGATTGACAATAAACCAATCACAATAAACATACCGAAAACTAAGAGAGGGACTTGAGGAATACGGCGATTTAAAGGTTTTGCACAAAGATAGCCAACTAGAGTGATCACAAATCCATATAAAATCATAAACATTTTATTCTCCTTATAACCAGTGTTTGGCCATTTTTGCATAGACCCACAGAGGGATAAGGGTGCTCACCACTAGTACAAAGAGAAATAAAGGAATTTCTTTGCCCATATGCACCAGCATAATTAATGATCCTGCACAAATAGGTAAAAAAGCAAAACCACTTTCTTTCATAATTTTATTGTTGGTGTCGACTAGTCTTAAAGGAATTTTCTTAAACTTGCGCCAAACGAGCAAAATGATGAGTAAACTAATTAAACCGACTAAGTTTCCTAATTCTGGATGACCAAAAGTACGCATAACGACGACTGAGCCTTCACGAAAGCCGATAATAAGTAGAAAAGTTCCTACCCATGCTGCCCAATCTATACTTTTGATCTTATCCATATTTTTTATCTCTAAAAGTTTACTTATCAAGTTTTAACTGATCTAGTTCTTGATTTCAAACTCTTCCAGTGGTCGTTTAAACTGACTCGCTCGTTCACCTAATATCTCATCTATAGGTAATTTGGCTTGGCGAATTAATTGCTCGAGCTTATGAGGGGCTATTCGTATATCAATATGTAATAGCCCTTCATCATCATAATGTTCAGATTCGATAACGTTTAAAGCATAAAGTTGGGTACGCAATTTGCCATAAGCAGGTTTAAGTATTAATGAGAATTGTTGAAGTTGTCCCATTAAACATTCTTGAACAGCTTGACGTAGTAAATCTAGACCTAAACCTGAATGTGCAGATACATAAACGCGATCAGGAACATGAGGCTCTGAATAAACAATTTTGGCCTCTTCACCACTTAAATCGATCTTGTTGTAAACACGAAGGACAGGGGCATCTGCGCCAATTTCTTTTAACACACCTTCAACAGCTTCAATCTGATCCAGCATTTCATGGCTACTGCTATCAATTACATGTAAGAGTAGTGTTGCCTCAAGCGTTTCTTCTAAAGTTGCCTTGAAAGACTCAACTAAATCATGTTGTAGGTTTCGCACAAAACCGACAGTATCTGCGAGCACAACAGTACCAATACCATCCCATTCTAAACGACGTAAGGTTGGATCAAGTGTTGCAAACAGTTGGTCGGCTGCATATACATCACTTTTCGCTAAAATATTAAATAGAGTAGATTTACCAGCGTTGGTATAACCCACTAAAGATACGGTTGGAATTGAGGCTTTTTGTCTGGCTGCTCGTCCTTGTATACGAGTTTGGTGGACTTTCTCTAACTTGTCTTTTAACTGAGTAATACGTACACGAATGAGGCGACGGTCTGTTTCGAGTTGTGTTTCACCAGGACCACGTAAGCCAATACCACCTTTTTGTTGTTCAAAGTCAGCAGACCAACCACGAATCAGGCGAGTTGATAAATGTTTAAGCTGAGCAAGTTCGACTTGTAATTTACCTTCATGCGTGCGGGCACGTAGGGCAAAAATATCTAGAATTAAACCAGTACGGTCAATGACTCGACATTTTAATATTCTTTCTAAATTTCGTTCTTGAGCGGGTGATAATGCATGATCAAAAATAACCAGCCCAGCTTCTAATTCTTGAACTTTCTCTGCTATTTCACCGACTTTACCTGAACCAATAAAAAATTTAGGATTTGGCTTATTACGTTGTACTTTAACGTGCTCAAGAATATCCGCACCAGCAGACTGTGCAAGTAGAGCAAACTCTTCGGCATCCAGATCATCTAATAATTGTACAGACACACTCACCAATATTGTGCGCTCACCGCCTTGATGCCGATCAACATATTCCACGTGGTTATAAATCCTGAAAAGGCTAAAACTTTATTCTAGTGGAAACTTGAGTAAAAGGGGAAAGGGTTTGCTCTTATCCTTTATATTATCTACATACATTTTATTTTTTATTTGCTTCTATCGCATAGCGATGCAAGTTTATTCCGAAACGTATAGAATGGCTCGAGATGGGTATAACAATGATTGATCGTTAGTGAAATTTTATGGCTCAAACGCAAAGTATAGTGAATTCAACATTAAAGAAATTTTCAAAAATAGGTTTATACGGAAAAAAAGTTACTTCAGCGACAGCGGCAATCAGTGAAGGTTTTTACTTAGTTTATCGTCATGGACTTTATAAAGATCCAAATAACCCTGTTAACACACGATACGTCCAATATTTTTGCCGCCGTTTATGTAAAGTCTTTAACCTCGATGTTCAAGTGCATGGCACCATTCCGAGAGAACCGGCTTTATGGGTAAGTAATCATATATCTTGGCTTGATATTGCTGTTTTAGGTTCAGGTGCGCGTGTATTCTTTTTAGCGAAAGCCGAAATAGAAAATTGGCCTATTCTTGGCAACTTAGCAAAAGGCGGTGGCACTTTATTTATTAAGCGTGGGTCTGGTGACTCTATTAGAATTAGAGAGCAAATTGCTGGGTTCTTAAAACAAAATATTCCAGTTTTATTCTTCCCAGAAGCGACTACTACAGATGGTCATTCTGTTAAAAAAGTTCATGGTCGTTTACTCGGGGCTGCTATTGAAGCAGAGCGTCCGGTACAGGTATGTTTAATCTGTTATGTAAATCGTCATGGCGAATTAGATACCGTTGCACCATTTATTGGGGAGATGTCTTTTGTTGAGCATATTCAGCGTGTGCTAGAAATGCCGAAAGTAACGGCTCATTTATTAACATTGCCTCCTATCTCGGTAGAAGGACATGATGTAAAAAGTTTAACTCAAGAAGTCCAACAAAAAATGGTAGAAGGTTTGGCTCAATTACATCAAAAAGTACTTAAGCCAAAAAGTTAATTACATAAAACCTTCGAGAGGCAGCCATGAAAGAAACTTCATGCCTGCCTTTTGCCACCATTTCATTTCTGGCTCTTTTCTATAAATGACAGGGCCTTTTGAAGTTTCTTGTTGCCAATAAATATTATTATTCGGATCTAGTTTTAATTTATAAGCATACTTATTTAAATTTTCATCCATCGTATGGTGAATTGTTTTAGCCAGTGATGGGCTATCTAAAATTACACCAATTTCAGTATTTAAATAGGCTGAACGTGGGTCAAAATTAAATGATCCAATAAAAACCTGTTCATCTAAAGCCATGAGTTTAGTATGTAAACTTGAGCGACTTAAACCTTTCATGTTTACTTTTGCTTTGGTTGCCAACTCATCCGTATTTTTATTTAAATTACGTTTATCTGGAGTTGGTAAAAACTCATAAAGTTGTACGCCGTTTTTCAAAAGCTCTTTTCGGTATCGACCATAAAATGCATGAACCACAGCAACATCATTGGCTTTAAATGAATTTGTTAAAACACGAACTTCTACCCCTTCTTTGGCGAGGGTACTTAAAATTTTAGCGCCTTGCTTTTCAGGAATAAAATAAGCAGAAATCAAATCAACATTGCTTTCTGGTTTTTCCAAATGATTAATCAATTGGAAATTCAAATGCTCTTCTTTTTTTGCTTTTGACTTAATTTTATCAGGGGAGTCTTTTACAACTTCTGCCTTCACCCAGTCAAACTGAATGTTATGGTCTAACCATTTATCAAAAGCATGCGATCTAGACGTTAAATTGAGAAAGTTTTGAACAGTTGCCTGTTGATAATGAGCATCGAGTTGTTCTTTTAAACTTTCATAGCGTAAACGGTGTTGTTGAGCACTAACAATGCTCTGGACCGAATAGGCATATTCATGATTCCAGTAATCATCAAAAGAATTTACGATGTCATCAACAGCAGCACCGACTAACATGACATCAACATCAGAAAATTGGTAATTATCACTGACGTTATAATATTGATTTGTCATATTACGCCCACCAATGAGCGCCACCTGATTATCAGCAATAAAGCTCTTATTATGCATACGACGATTGATACGCTTTAAGTCTAAAATCATATCCATCGCGCGGTATTCGCGAAAACGGTAAGGGTTAAATAATTTAACTTCAATATTTTTATGCTGAGAAAGGGCCAGTAAAACCCCTTCCATTTTTTTAGCGTTATTATCATCAATCAATAAACGTACTTTAACGCCACGATCTGCAGCACGAATAATCGCATGTAACGCTAAAGCGCCGACCTTGTCATTATCCCAAATATAATATTGTAAATCTAAAGTCTTTTCGGCTTTATCAATCAACCTTAAACGAGCCGCAAGTGCTTCTAAGGGATCATTTAACAGATGATAACCCGTTAAATTTGGATTTTGTTCCCGCAAAGGTGTAATAATTTTTGCAAGTGAAGTTTGAGATGTATCGATATCCCGTGCATATTCAATAGGTTCTGCACGATGTTTGGGTAAAGTGCTACAACCTGTCAAAGTCACAGCAAAACTTGAACAGACAACTAAAGAAGCTTTGATCAAAAAGCCTTTAGCCTGTTGATGAGTTTGAAGCTGTTTGGAATGAAAGGATTGTGCCATAATCAATACATACGATAAGGTGAGCTAGAGTATAATTCGTGCATATTGAAAGATAAATATTGAATTTGATTACTAGCAATCAATATAAGATAAGTCGAGAATCGTAATGTGGAATCCAAATTCAATCATCTTTTGTTTTTACTTTATTTTTTCAATACTTGCCTTATGGGGCATTGTCGAAGCTTGGATTCATCAATCACGTACAGAAACAATTCATCCATTTAAAGCTTTTGTTCACCTACTTACTTTTTATCTATCTTATCTTCTTATTCCACTTTGGTTCTTTAACTTATATGCAGGTTGGATAGGGTATTACTCAATTCATCAAACCATTTTTATCTTTTTATTAAGCGGTATCCTCATTTATGCACGTTTTATAGAACCGCATATGGTACGTGTTGATGTTCATCAATATCGTTTGAATCCGGATCGCCGTTTTAATAAGCCTGTAAAAGTTGCTTTAATTGCTGATTTACATATAGGTTTATTTTCTGGTCACGAACGTCAACTCAAAATCATTGTGAAAAAACTCAATGAGCAACAGCCAGATTTAGTTGTTGTGTCAGGCGACTGGACCTATGAACCAGAAGACAAACTAGTACAAGAACTGGCTGTACTCAAAGATATTCAAGCCCCAGTCTATTCAGTTCCTGGAAATCATGATGAACAATATCCAGGACCACCTATCCAACAATTATTAAAAGATGCACTTTACTACAATGAAGTTATGGATATTGAAGGTAAAATTGTTGAGTTTGACGAATTTCGTTTAATTGGTATTGGTGATCTATGGGCTGGAAAAACCGATATGCGTTCAATGCCAAACTTACCACAAGATAAACCGTGGTTAATCCTTTCTCATAATCCAGATACAGTAGATATGGTTCCCAAATTACCTAATCGACCTTTGATGTTATCAGGGCATACTCATGGGGGACAGGTTGAGCTTCCGTGGGTAACTAATTACATTATGAAAAAAGTATCAATTTTAGGTCACAAACGTGGTTTTTATTCACACGAGCATGCTGATGTATTTGTTACCGTAGGAACAGGTATGGTTGGTATCCCCCTAAGATTCCGTGTACCACCGACTATTGATATTATTGAACTTGTATAAAACAAAAAAGCCAATCACGAAGATTGGCTTTTTTTAAATAAGAAAATTAAGGAATAATGACGATTGCAACACGACGATTGATTGCCCGATTTTCATTGGTTGTGTTTGGTACATATGGTTGAGTTGAACCACGTCCAATAACATAAATATTTTCCTTTTTAAAACCACGAGTCAAGAAAAGGTTAGCAACACTTTGTGCACGCTCTTCCGATAACTTCTGGTTGTATTCAGGATTACCTACATCGTCAGTATGACCAACAATTTTTAACTTATTCAAATCATATTTATTTAATTGATTTGCTAAGCGTACAAGTTCTGCTTCATGGCTTTGTTTCAACGTTGCATCATTAAAATCAAATAATAAACGTTCTGGTAAACCTAGAGTCCAGCCTTCATTAGTTAGAACAAAACCCTCTTTTTTTAGCATTTTTACTTGACGATATTTCAAAGGGCCAAAACTCAAGCAGCCTGCAAGAGCAATGCACAGCAATGCAATAAAGGAGAGTTTTAAAGATCTTGTATTCATAGATTAGCCTAAATTTAATTCTCTGGTTTATAAATAAACCAATGTTGCTCAGAAGTCTTAGCCTTATACATCGCCTGGTCGGCTTGCATAATAAAATCTTCTGGACTAGACGCAAATTGGGATAAAGCAATCCCCACACTAAAACTGAAATAAATCGTTTGATCATTAAGATGCAAAGGTTCTTTACAGCTTTCGAGTAAATTTTCAGCAATAGATATTAAATGATCAGCATGACTAATGGAATGCAAAATGACCGCAAATTCGTCGCCGCCTAGACGAGCAATAAAATCTTGATGCCGTAAACGAGTCTGTAATCTTTTGGCCATCTCTTTTAAGACTTCATCACCAGCTAAATGTCCGAACTGGTCATTAATTGCCTTAAAGTTATTATTATCTATAAATAATAGAGCAGATTTGTTGTCAAAATCTTTATCTTCAAACATATCTAACAATATTTGATAAAAATAATGTCTGTTTGGCAGTAACGTGAGTTGATCATGATGAGCTTGAAAAGATAGTTTGCGATTTTCCTTTTGTAGCTGATTATCCCAAATTTGAATTTCTTCAAGCAACTGATTAAAAACAGTATTTAAATCTTGAAACTCTTTAATACGATTATATGGAAAGCGAAGATTATAAGCTTTCTGTTCACTTACGATTTGAGCAATATTGGTAAGAGGATAAATCGCCTGCATAATTTGACGATAAGTTAAATTCACTGACCACCATAGTGCACAAACAATAAATAACATCGCGATCGCTAGACCGACCATAATCATCTTTAAAAACTGCAATATTTTTTCAGAGCTACCAAAAAGCGTTAGCTCGCCAACATTCTGTTGGTGATGATAAATCGTTAAATGTACAGGCTCATTTAAGAACCAATGATTAAACCATCCTTCCAAAACAGAAGTTTGACTAGACAACTTAAAACTTTGTGCAATTAAATGATGTTCAGAATCATAAATATGAATAGCTCGAATAGAATGATCATTCGTATATTCATTTAAGATCTGTTCTATTGTGATCTTGTCATTAAACACTACAGCAGGTTGAATACGCTCAAGAAGCGTATGACTAAGTAATTGCAAATTCTGCTTTGCATAAGTTTCCATAGTAAAAACGGAAATAGATACAAAGGTAAAAGAACAAATAAAAAAAGTAATCGCAAAAATCGTAAATTGAGACTTTCTAAAAAGAGCATGTAGAGAAGTGGACTGATACAACTTAGATATCATGGCCCTTACTCCGCATTCTTAGCCAAGAGTAATACCCTTGGATCAATATGGACCTTGGAATGGCTTAATGCATCTAAGTTAACTTTAAAAGTGGTGTAATTATTTTGATCATATAAACAAAAGATACTACCAACTTCACATTCTGGATTATTAATACTTAAAGAAAGCAAAGAACGATATGGATAATTCTGAATTAAATTTTGTTGTTGTTGAGGGGAAGTTGTAGAAAAGTAAACAGCTTGGCAATGAGACTTTGGAAAATCTTTAACATTAACTGTTTGTACACGATAATTATAAGATAATTGTTGAATATAAGACTGAAAAGTAGAAGTAATTGAAGCATTATCAATTACACAAAGAGTAGGGGTGCTTACATTCTCCCATTTGCTATAACTTAAAATAGATAAAGTCAGCACATAGAAGTTATGTTTTGAATTGGCATACGCAGGCCCACTTGTAGCAAGCACTACAAGTATGCAGAATAATACTTTCTTAGCGGAATGCCACATGGTGAGTTAATGCCACATCAATTGCATGAATAATCTATTCTACATGAAGTTGATTAACTAAAAAAAGTTTAATATCTCATCTAATTTCTACTAAAAAGCCTAAAAATTGATCTGTTGAATAATAAAATATGAGAAAGGTATTGCAACTGGTTCTTAATCCTCTATAATGCACATCCATCGGCGGTGATGCAGATAGAAACTTGTTGAAAAACAGTTACTTGTGATTAAGTTGGTTGCTTTAAGTGATGAATTTGATGATAAGGTGGTTTGGAAAATAAGTTTTAAAAAATATCAAAATTACCTGTTGACTTTTAAGAGATTAAGAGTAATATAGCCGACCTAGCTTGCTGGTGACGAACCAGGAAGAAGATCATTAAGAGAATTGAAGAACAACTTGTGTGGATTTTTACTGATTGATTAATCGAAATAATTTTCATTGATTGATTGGTTTAAATTACTCGAAGTTTATTTGAGCGAAATTTAAGTCAGTAATTGATGAGCCAGAATTGGCACCTTGTCTTTAAATAAGGTGCAAAATGATTTTAACTGAAGAGTTTGATCATGGCTCAGATTGAACGCTGGCGGCAGGCTTAACACATGCAAGTCGAGCGGAGAGAGGTAGCTTGCTACTGATCTTAGCGGCGGACGGGTGAGTAATGCTTAGGAATCTGCCTATTAGTGGGGGACAACATCTCGAAAGGGATGCTAATACCGCATACGTCCTACGGGAGAAAGCAGGGGATCTTCGGACCTTGCGCTAATAGATGAGCCTAAGTCGGATTAGCTAGTTGGTGGGGTAAAGGCCTACCAAGGCGACGATCTGTAGCGGGTCTGAGAGGATGATCCGCCACACTGGGACTGAGACACGGCCCAGACTCCTACGGGAGGCAGCAGTGGGGAATATTGGACAATGGGGGGAACCCTGATCCAGCCATGCCGCGTGTGTGAAGAAGGCCTTATGGTTGTAAAGCACTTTAAGCGAGGAGGAGGCTACTTTAGTTAATACCTAGAGATAGTGGACGTTACTCGCAGAATAAGCACCGGCTAACTCTGTGCCAGCAGCCGCGGTAATACAGAGGGTGCAAGCGTTAATCGGATTTACTGGGCGTAAAGCGCGCGTAGGCGGCTAATTAAGTCAAATGTGAAATCCCCGAGCTTAACTTGGGAATTGCATTCGATACTGGTTAGCTAGAGTGTGGGAGAGGATGGTAGAATTCCAGGTGTAGCGGTGAAATGCGTAGAGATCTGGAGGAATACCGATGGCGAAGGCAGCCATCTGGCCTAACACTGACGCTGAGGTGCGAAAGCATGGGGAGCAAACAGGATTAGATACCCTGGTAGTCCATGCCGTAAACGATGTCTACTAGCCGTTGGGGCCTTTGAGGCTTTAGTGGCGCAGCTAACGCGATAAGTAGACCGCCTGGGGAGTACGGTCGCAAGACTAAAACTCAAATGAATTGACGGGGGCCCGCACAAGCGGTGGAGCATGTGGTTTAATTCGATGCAACGCGAAGAACCTTACCTGGCCTTGACATAGTAAGAACTTTCCAGAGATGGATTGGTGCCTTCGGGAACTTACATACAGGTGCTGCATGGCTGTCGTCAGCTCGTGTCGTGAGATGTTGGGTTAAGTCCCGCAACGAGCGCAACCCTTTTCCTTATTTGCCAGCGAGTAATGTCGGGAACTTTAAGGATACTGCCAGTGACAAACTGGAGGAAGGCGGGGACGACGTCAAGTCATCATGGCCCTTACGGCCAGGGCTACACACGTGCTACAATGGTCGGTACAAAGGGTTGCTACACAGCGATGTGATGCTAATCTCAAAAAGCCGATCGTAGTCCGGATTGGAGTCTGCAACTCGACTCCATGAAGTCGGAATCGCTAGTAATCGCGGATCAGAATGCCGCGGTGAATACGTTCCCGGGCCTTGTACACACCGCCCGTCACACCATGGGAGTTTGTTGCACCAGAAGTAGCTAGCCTAACTGCAAAGAGGGCGGTTACCACGGTGTGGCCGATGACTGGGGTGAAGTCGTAACAAGGTAGCCGTAGGGGAACCTGCGGCTGGATCACCTCCTTAACGAAAGATTGACGATTGGTAAGAATCCACAACAAGTTGTTCTTCATAGATGTATCTGAGGGTCTGTAGCTCAGTTGGTTAGAGCACACGCTTGATAAGCGTGGGGTCACAAGTTCAAGTCTTGTCAGACCCACCATGACTTTGACTGGTTGAAGTTATAGATAAAAGATACATAACTGATGATGTAAGCTGGGGACTTAGCTTAGTTGGTAGAGCGCCTGCTTTGCACGCAGGAGGTCAGGAGTTCGACTCTCCTAGTCTCCACCAGAACTTAAGAGAAGTTCGGATTACAGAAATTAGTAAATAGAGATTTCGGTCTTAGTTTATTAACTTCTGTGATTTAAGTATCACGGTATTAAGCATGACCTGACGAAGGCGTGTTTATTCATTAACAGATTGGCAAAATTGAGTCTGAAATAAATTGTTCACTCAAGAGTTTAGATTAAGCAATTAATCTGAATGAATTGAGAACTAGCAAATTAACTGAATCAAGCGTTTTGGTATATGAATTTAGATTGAAGCTGTACAGTGTTTAAGTGCACAGTACTCTAAACTGAAATGTTGAAGTTACTAACTTGTAGGTAACATCGACTGTTTGGGGTTGTATAGTCAAGTAATTAAGTGCATGTGGTGGATGCCTTGGCAGTCAGAGGCGATGAAAGACGTGATAGCCTGCGAAAAGCTCCGGGGAGGCGGCAAATATCCTGTGATCCGGAGATTTCTGAATGGGGGAACCCACCTACTTTAAGGTAGGTATTGCAACATGAATACATAGTGTTGCAAAGCGAACGAGGGGAAGTGAAACATCTCAGTACCCTTAGGAAAAGAAATCAATTGAGATTCCCTCAGTAGCGGCGAGCGAACGGGGATCAGCCCATTAAGTTATGTGTGTTTTAGTGGAACGCTCTGGGAAGTGCGAACGTAGAGGGTGATATTCCCGTACACGAAAGGGCACACATAATGATGACGAGTAGGGCGAGGCACGTGAAACCTTGTCTGAATATGGGGGGACCATCCTCCAAGGCTAAATACTCCTGACTGACCGATAGTGAACCAGTACCGTGAGGGAAAGGCGAAAAGAACCCCTGTGAGGGGAGTGAAATAGATCCTGAAACCGCATGCATACAAGCAGTGGGAGCCGACTTGTTCGGTGACTGCGTACCTTTTGTATAATGGGTCAGCGACTTATATTCAGTAGCGAGGTTAACCGTATAGGGGAGCCGTAGAGAAATCGAGTCTTAATAGGGCGTTTAGTTGCTGGGTATAGACCCGAAACCAGGCGATCTATCCATGAGCAGGTTGAAGGTTGGGTAACACTAACTGGAGGACCGAACCCACTGTCGTTGAAAAGCCAGGGGATGACTTGTGGATAGGGGTGAAAGGCTAATCAAGCCTGGTGATAGCTGGTTCTCCCCGAAAGCTATTTAGGTAGCGCCTCGGACGAATACCATAGGGGGTAGAGCACTGTTTCGGCTAGGGGGTCATCCCGACTTACCAAACCGATGCAAACTCCGAATACCTATGAGTACTATCCGGGAGACAGACTGCGGGTGCTAACGTCCGTAGTCAAGAGGAAAACAATCCAGACCGCCAGCTAAGGCCCCAAAATCATAGTTAAGTGGGAAACGATGTGGGAAGGCATAGACAGCTAGGAGGTTGGCTTAGAAGCAGCCACCCTTTAAAGAAAGCGTAATAGCTCACTAGTCGAGTCGGCCTGCGCGGAAGATGTAACGGGGCTAAAACTATGTGCCGAAGCTGCGGATTTGACATTAGTCAAGTGGTAGGGGAGCGTTCTGTAAGCCGATGAAGGTGTATTGAGAAGTATGCTGGAGGTATCAGAAGTGCGAATGCTGACGTGAGTAACGACAAAACGGGTGAAAAACCCGTTCGCCGAAAGACCAAGGGTTCCAGTCCAACGTTAATCGGGGCTGGGTGAGTCGACCCCTAAGGCGAGGCCGAAAGGCGTAGTCGATGGGAAATTGGTTAATATTCCAATACTTCTGTGTAATGCGATGAGAGGACGGAGAAGGTTAAGTCAGCCTGGCGTTGGTTGTCCAGGTGGAAGGATGTAGGTATGTATCTTAGGCAAATCCGGGGTACTCTATACTGAGATCCGATAGCAAGCTGTACTTGTACAGTGAAGTGGCTGATACCATGCTTCCAGGAAAAGTCTCTAAGCTTCAGTTACACAGGAATCGTACCCGAAACCGACACAGGTGGTCAGGTCGAGTAGACCAAGGCGCTTGAGAGAACTCTGCTGAAGGAACTAGGCAAAATGGTACCGTAACTTCGGGAGAAGGTACGCTGTTGTTGGTGATGGAACTTGCTTCCTGAGCTGATGACAGCCGCAGAAACCAGGCCGCTGCAACTGTTTATTAAAAACATAGCACTCTGCAAACACGAAAGTGGACGTATAGGGTGTGATGCCTGCCCGGTGCTGGAAGGTTAATTGATGGGGTTAGCGTAAGCGAAGCTCTTGATCGAAGCCCCAGTAAACGGCGGCCGTAACTATAACGGTCCTAAGGTAGCGAAATTCCTTGTCGGGTAAGTTCCGACCTGCACGAATGGCATAATGATGGCGGCGCTGTCTCCAGCAGAGGCTCAGTGAAATCGAAATCGCTGTGAAGATGCAGTGTACCCGCGGCTAGACGGAAAGACCCCGTGAACCTTTACTGCAGCTTGACACTGAACTTTGACCTTACTTGTGTAGGATAGGTGGGAGGCTTTGAAGTTGGAACGCTAGTTCCAATGGAGCCGTCCTTGAAATACCACCCTGGTAATGTTGAGGTTCTAACTCTGTCCCGTTATCCGGGACGAGGACCGTGTCTGGTGGGTAGTTTGACTGGGGCGGTCTCCTCCTAAAGAGTAACGGAGGAGTACGAAGGTGCGCTCAGCGTGGTCGGAAATCACGCGTAGAGTATAAAGGCAAAAGCGCGCTTAACTGCGAGACCCACAAGTCGAGCAGGTACGAAAGTAGGTCTTAGTGATCCGGTGGTTCTGTATGGAAGGGCCATCGCTCAACGGATAAAAGGTACTCTGGGGATAACAGGCTGATACCGCCCAAGAGTTCATATCGACGGCGGTGTTTGGCACCTCGATGTCGGCTCATCTCATCCTGGGGCTGAAGCAGGTCCCAAGGGTATGGCTGTTCGCCATTTAAAGAGGTACGCGAGCTGGGTTTAGAACGTCGTGAGACAGTTCGGTCCCTATCTACCGTGGGCGCTGGAAATTTGAGAGGATCTGCTCCTAGTACGAGAGGACCAGAGTGGACGAACCTCTGGTGTACCGGTTGTGACGCCAGTCGCATCGCCGGGTAGCTATGTTCGGAAGGGATAACCGCTGAAAGCATCTAAGCGGGAAGCCTACCTCAAGATAAGATTTCCCTAGGAATTTATTCCTCTAAAGAGCCGTTCGAGACTAGGACGTTGATAGGTTGGATGTGGAAGCATAGTGATATGTGAAGCTGACCAATACTAATTGCTCGTGAGGCTTGACTATACAACACCCAAGCAGTTGTATATAAAGCATCAATCGATTCATAAATCGACAAACAAACTTGATTTAGTTATTCCTCTAGATAAAATGAACAACTAAAGTCAGATTCAATCAGCCCAATCTGTAAAGATTTGGAAAACGCTTCGGCAATCAATAAGACCAAAGCAAGTATCCATAAACAGTTGTGCTGGCGACCATAGCAAGAGTGAACCACCTGATCCCTTCCCGAACTCAGAAGTGAAACCTCTTAGCGCTGATGGTAGTGTGGGGTTACCCATGTGAGAGTAAGTCATCGCCAGCTCATTATTCCAAACACCCCGGTCTCGAAAGAAACCGGGGTGTTGCTTATTGCGCGGAATAAAAGCGGAAAGTTAATTCCTAATCCTTTAGAGATTAAATTTAATTCAATTTATAAAGAAATAAAGCTATTCTGAAACTATTCACCTTGTTATAAATTTAATATGCAATGGATCTTAGTTAAAACTTTTTCGTTTCCGTATGAGGCACAAAATGAATAAGAGCTAACTTTAACATTAAGAAAGCTCTTCTAAATGTATTATTTTAACTGTCTACGAGCATGTTTTAGAGCCGTGCGCAGACCCTCTTCGAGAGTGGGATGATAAAAAGGTTTTTCTAAAATGTCATTTAAAGTTAATTCTTCACCAATGATCCAGCTTAATAGGTGAGCCATATGTTCTGTTGCTTCTGTAAATAATTCAGCACCAAGAAGTTTTTGGCTTTCTCTTTCTATATAAACCTCAATAGCACCTCTATTTTTTCCAAGAACTATAGCTCTTCCTTGCCGTTCATAAGAGGCTTCACCTGTAATAAAATGTATACCGTTATCTTTTAATTGTTTATAACTTTGCCCGACAATCGCCATTTCAGGATGACTAAAAACAATTCCTAATGGAGTGAGTGTCTTAACTGGATTAACTTGTGGGTAATTCAAACAGTTATAAACTATTTTTCTACCTTCATGAGCTGCTTCATGTTGCAGTGGAGTTGAAGTATAAGCATCCCCAGCAATGAAAATTGGATAACTATCTAACTGCTTTGTTTTTGCATTTATAGGTAATAATTTAATGTCTTTAAAAGATTTATCAATATTCTCTAATTGTAAGGTCTCTAGTAAGCTTGAACGGCCTGTTGCAGATAACACATACTCAGCTTGAATAGATTTTTCTTTTTCATCAATTTTATAATTTAATATAACGCCATTAGAAGTAGACTTAACTGCGCTAGGTAATGTCTCAAATAAAAAATTTAACTCGTTACTTAATTCTTGTTGAGCAAGTTGCTGTAATTTAGAGCTAGTAAATATTCCAATTCTTTTACTACGAGCAAATATAGTTGTTTCTACACCCAAGCGATGCATGGCTTGGGCAATCTCTAGGGCAATTACTCCACTTCCAATAACGGCAATAGATTTAGGTAGAGTGTCTAATTCAAATATTTGGTCTGTGGTAATAAGGCGATCACCTAATTTTTGTTTCCATGTTTGATCATAATTAGGAGTGGAACCAACTGCCAGGATAAAGCTTTTTGATTGATATTGTTTATCATTCACTTCAATAGTTTTTGAATCAATAAAACGTGCTTTACCTGAAATTTTATGTTCAGTTGGCCATTGCTCTACATCTTTAAGGGTCGCCTTCGTAAAACGGTCACGTAAGGTTCTTACATGTTCCATAACCTGATCAGTATTAATATCTACTGAAGCATTCAACCCAACTTTTTGAGCATTTTGTATGTCATACATACGATTTGCAGTAGAAATTAAGACTTTACTTGGCATGCAGCCTACACGTGCGCAAGTGGTATCCCATGGTCCTTCATTTATAATTAAAATATTGTTTGTGTATTTCACTGCTTCTTTATAAGCACTAATACCAGCTGTACCAGCACCAATGATAATGATATCGAACATTATAAATCCTAGTATTTATAAATTTTTCATTTAACAAGTTACACAAGAGAACATAATGTAATTTATGTTTACAGAGTGTGGTGAATATGATTACACTAATAATATAAATAATTAAAAAATCTTATACCTTTAGGAAAGATTGGGGAAATGAAAAGTATGTATAAAAAACAACTTACCTTGAAGTTGTCGGCTATTGCTGTATCAATTATGTTAGCAAGTTGTGGCGGGGGAGGTGGCGATGGTTATTACCAGAGTGGTTCATCAAATAGTAGTAATTCCTCATCTGGAAGTGATAATAGTGGATCGCAGCAAGTAGCAAATGCTGCAGCTTTAAAGATAGAACTAGATAAATTATCAGTTGCGGCAACGAATGATACTTTAACTGTGACAGTTAGAGCTTTAGATGCAAATAAAGGTGGCATTGCTGGCGCTAAAGTTACTTTGAACATAGATGATCCAACAAATAATGTAATTATAGAAGGAACATCGGTCCAAACTACAGATGCAGCAGGTAACGCTGTATATATTATAAAAACACCAAAAACATCAAGTTCAATAAATGATTTGGTGAAAAATGGTTTTAAATTAAAAGCATCTACGAATAATGGTAGCCTTACTCAAGAGCAAACTGTAACTGTAACGGGTAGTAATAGTACTGTTGAAGCTGATACTACGAGTATTGTATTGTTTGATGCGACAAAAACATCTCTAAACGTTAGAGGGGATCAGACAACAGTTACATTGACGGCTGTAGATGCAAATGGGGCAACTTTAGCCAACCAAGCAATTACACTTAAAGTTAAAAACTCAGTCTCAAATGGTGTCAAATTTACACCAAATGCGACTCAAACTGATGCCAATGGTCAGATAACCTATACTTTATCTTTTAGTGAAAATCAAAGAGCTTCATCATATAGTGCTGCTCAATTTGTGACAGATGATCTTGTTTTAGAAGCTAATTTTGGTCAATCAACGAAAGTTTATACTTATAAACTTGATGTTGTTAATTCTGATGTACCAACAGCCGTAGGAGCTATTTCTGTAGCATATAATCCAACAACGATGGAAGACTCGAGTGATGGAGTTTACTACTATAAGAATATCTCAGTACAAGTAACTGATGTTGACGGTAAGCCAATACCAAATCAAGATGTAACAATGGGTGTTAATGCACTTGCTTATTATAAGGGGCAATTTGCTTTTGTTGACACGTCTACTCCTGCAGATGGTAAGCCAGATGAATATTTACCAGTTTCTAGAGTTGCTTGTACGTCACCAGTTCAAGCTGTAAATGTTAACGGTGAGGTTATTAATCAATTAAAGCCGCTTAAAGAAAATTCTACAGTCCAAGTTGTATCGTATATTAATAGTGCAGGTACTGCTGCAACCAATAATAAATATACAACAGATGGAAATGGTCGTTTTGATCTTAAGATTCAATACCCTAAAATTTATGCATCTTGGTTAACTGTTCAGTTAACTGCTAAATCTACAGTTTCGGGAAGTTTGCTTAAAGGATCTACATCTTTGACTTTAGGTTATTTAAATAAAGATGTTACTGTAAGTGATCTTATTGCTCCGAATATATTAAGCCCATATGGAACAGATCTAAACTGTTCAAATGGTAATTAATATAAAAAGAAGCAGCATTTAAGCTGCTTCTTTTTTAAAGGTGCGTACCCATACTTACACCGACTGTAGGTCGAACCTGCATAGATGAGCATGCACTAAGAATGAGACAACTTACCAGTAAGAATATAAGTTTATTCATAATAAAACTGAAAAATTTAAAGTGATTTGAATATTTTAGTTGAAAGGTAGTGATATATCTGTTGAATTGATGCAGTTATATATTCTTTTATTAAAAAAAGGCTCTATTTTTACTTGAAAATAGAGCCTTTAATAATTGTATTCAAAGAATTAATCGTCTAACAAATCCATTTGTTTGGCTAATTGATAAAGATTGTTTGAACGGTTTCCTGTACGGCAGAACATAAGTACAGGTTTTGGAAGTTCATTATAGTGATTTGCAAAAGTACGGACATCAAGCTCAGTAATTTGACCTGCAACTACAGGTTGGTAAACGTAATCTAGACCTGCTTGACGTGCTGCTTCTTCAATTTGAGCACTTGTTGGTTGCTCTGGACCGCCTTCCATGTCAGGACGGTTATTTATAATAGATTTAAATCCTTTTTCTACAACTTGTCCCACATGTTCTGGACCAATTTGACCTGCGAAACCAACATTATCTGACATTTCGTCACTCCAAAATTTAATAAAACCTCTTATGCTGTATCATAGCATTAAGCTTAACCTGAGATACAAGACACTAAAACGTTGTTCCTACATAGATAAAAATTATGTAAAAGAACAGCTATAGATTTTAAAAGGCGATCAGGATGTTTTTTGTAAATTCATTACTTCGACCATAATGCCACGGAGCACATATGCACGCTTATACGGTTGAGCCTTTATATGTTCCATGTGATCAGGAAATGATCGCAGCTGACTTTTATATTCCAAAAACAAATAATAAATCTGCGGTAATTATCATGGCACATGGTTTTGCCGGATTACGTCAATTCAAGCTTATCCAATATGCCCAGCGTTTTGCTCAGGCAGGCTATGCCGTTATTTTATTTGATTATCGATATTGGGGAGGGAGTACAGGTAAGCCACGAGAGATGATTTCTATCAATTCTCAACTTGAAGACTGGAAGACCATTATTCAATACGCCTCTACCTGTAAATTAATAGATAATCGAAGAATTGTTTTGTGGGGCACATCTTTAAGTGGAGGATATGCTTTAAGTCTAGCTTCTGAACTGAAAAATATTCAGGCCATTATGGTACAAATTCCATATGTAGATGGTGCAGAAACTGCAAAACTATATCCGTTACAGCGTTACCCCCAAGCTTTGAAGTTATCGAGCCAAGATTATATGGGTTCAAAAATGGGCCTTAATCCAAAGAGATTACCTGTTGTTGATCAACTTAAATTATGTTTTATGCCAACAGCAGATAGTTACTATGGGTATTTGTCGATTGTAAATCCAGATTATTATTGGGGTGGTGAAGTACCAGCACGTGTCTTTTTTAATTTGATGCGTTACCGTCCAATTCAACTCGTACGTCAGATTAATATTCCCGTTTTATTTATTGCTGCTCAGCATGATTCTTTGATCCCGATTGAGTCTAGTCGTGAAGCTGCGACTAATATTGCACCTTTTGTGAGTTATCATGAATGGGATATGAAACATTTTGATATTTATCATGGCTCATGGTTTGAAAAAGCAGTGACGACCCAATTAGAATTTTTACATCAGCATATAGGAGTGATGTAAATGATTATTGTATGTGCATCGTGTGGTGCAAAAAATAGAGTGCCAGAGGAAAAACTTAGCGCGCAACCGAGTTGTGGCCAATGCCATCAGCCATTACTTCCGCTTGCACCGATTGAGTTAAATGAACAAAACTTTAGCAACTATATCACGAATAGTGATCTGCCTATTTTGATAGATTTATGGGCAGAATGGTGTGGACCTTGTAAAATGATGGCACCACATTTTGCACAAGTTGCAAAACAGAATCCACGTGTCATTTTTGCCAAGATTAATACCGAAGAGTCTCCTCGCTTAAGCCAAGCATTTAATGTGAGAAGTATTCCTACCCTTGTATTAATGAATAAAACCACAGAAGTTGCTCGAATGAGCGGTGCATTACGCGCGCCTGAATTGCAACAGTGGCTAGATCAACAACTTCAAACGAATTTCGGGAGCTAAGGTGTCAGAAGCTTATACCAAACCAGAAGGAATTTTATCCTTACAAACGATTGCCATGCCAGCAGATACAAACTGGAGTGGTGATGTGTTTGGTGGGTGGATCGTGTCACAAATGGACTTGGCTGGAGCAATTCACGCGGAGCGTTTTAGTCGTGGACGTTGTGCTACGATTTCCATTAATCAGATGACCTTTTTGGTTCCGGTAAAAGTAGGCTTTGTGATTAGCTGCTATACCAAAATCTTAAAAGTGGGTAATACCTCTATTCAAATGCAAATTGAAGTTTGGGATAGTCATGATGATTCTCGTGCTCCAATTCGTATTACCGAAGGGGTCTTCACTTTTGTCGCTGTTGATGTAAAAGGTAACAAGCGCCAAATTCCAGAAGAGGCGAAACAAAAGTTTTTAGAAACTCAATAAAACATATTATAAAGCCTGAATATCAGTATTCAGGCTTTAATTTTTATCACTAAAACATTGTATTAGAGTTTTTACTTTGCTCTGGAATATTTTGTATAACATCCCAATGCTCTACAATTTTTCCATTTTCTACCCGGAAAATATCAACAATTGCTCTGCCTCGATCTTTTTCGTTTTCAGTAGAATGGACATGTAAAACAACCAAGTTGCCTTCTGCGATTGCACGCTTAATTTCATTTTTTGCTTGTGGATTTTTCTGGAATTTCTCAGTAAAGAAATTAACGAATGGTGCTTTTCCATCAGGAACATTAGGATTATGTTGTATATATTCATGACCAATATAACGGTCGGCATATTCTTTAACTTGATGCTTTAAAAAGACACCTTCATAGAAATCGGTTACGATTTTTTTATTCTGGGCGCTTATTTTATCTACTGCCTCAGTTTTAGTTTGAATAATTTTACTGGTTTTGTTTGTAGGTTCGGCAGCTTGAGTAGCCACTGCTGTAAATATAAAACTGGTAAATAACGAGGATAGAATCAGTGTTCTTTTCATTGTGACCTCAAGATATAAATTTGTAGTTTTATATCTTGAGGTAAATAACAATCTAAAAATATTTTAAATTAGTTATCATTTCTTACGTTTAGGTAACCATGCCCAGAGCATTTGGCATTGGATTGGTTCGTTGCCTGCATCATCAATGACAGTAACAGGAATGACAAGTTCGCCTTTTTCATGATCAGCAATATATTTTTGCTGTTCGATAGAGAGCGTAGCCGTTGCTGTTAAACCACCTTCTACCACTTTTAAATAATCAACATGTAATGATTTGATTAATAAAATACGGTTATCAGGAATATGTAAACCTGTTAAAAAACCTGTTGCAGTCTCTGCTAAAAGTGCCATTGCAGCAGCATGAACACCTTTAATATGGTTCTGCATGTTTTTCTGGTTTTCTAAGCGAACAGTCACATGGTTTACATCTACTTCTAGATAGCGAATATTGGCTGTACCCACCATTGGCACAATACGGCCAAATGCCTTGCTCCAAAGCGTACTTCGAACACCTTTAGGAAATTTTGAAGTTGCTTTTACCAGTTTTAATAGTCGATTGGATTGAGACATGGGATTACCTTAACTTTGAATGTCACTAAAAGATATTAATCTTTAAAGTTATTAAACTGTAATGGCACACCAAATTGTTGTTCACGTAAAAAAGTCATGACTTGTTGTAAAGTGTCACGTTTTTTATCGGTTACACGGATTTTGTCGCCTTGAATAGAAGATTGCACTTTAACGCCGCTTTCTTTAATGGCTTTATTAATTTTTTTTGCTGTATCAGAGTCAAGGCCATCTTTAAGTTTTATGACTTGTACAAAATTTTTACCTGAAGCAGCAGCTTTTTGCGGATCTAGTGCTTGCACATCAATTTTACGTTTATAAAAATGGTTTTCTAACATGTTATAAACTTGTTCACACTGGAAATCGCTTTCAGTGCTGATTTTAATCTCTTTATTTTTTTCGTTTAGTTCGATAGAAACATCGTGACCACGGAAGTCAAAGCGTGTTGCAATCTCTTTTTGTGTGTTTTGAACCGCATGATTAACTTCAAATAACTCTAATTCAGAAACAATATCGAAAGAAGGCATGGTTTAGACCTTTACAAAGTGAAAGAATATTTGAGATGCTAAGAGGGTTTTCTTCATTTGCCAAGTGTTGTTTACATCAAAGGAGTGCACAATGATCCGTAAACAAGAAATTACAACATTTGAGTTCCCAGAAAATGCTGTTATCTGGGATGTCCGTGATTCAAGTGCTTATGCAGAAGGGCATGTTAAAGGTGCGATAAGTCGCCCGATTAATGATTTAAATGCTGATATTTTGAGCCAAGTCGCTGCGGATCAGCCGATTTATATTTTATGTGGTGGTGGTAGCAAAGCTCCTCGTGCAGCTGAGAAACTAGAAGACTTAGATGCCTCGCGTGAATATGTCGTGCTGATGGGGGGGACGCGTGCAGCTCGTGATGCAGGTTTACCTCTAGAGCAGGGCGCATAAAAAAAAGCACCTTCGGGTGCTTTTTTATTGGAACTAAATTTTCTCAAGCGCACTATTGAGATTTAAAATAAGGTTTCTTTGGTTTAACTTTCTTTTGAAAGCGTCGAGTACTTAATTTCTGTAATAGACTTTCCGGGACAGGACAAGTCTCTCCTAAAATTTCCGCTACAAGTACTTCACTGCAAAGCGGTGCAAATAGAAAACCTTTTGATCCTAACCCTGCAAAAGTTGAAATACGACTTTCACTCTGCATTTTACCTATTACTGGGAAATAATCTGGGCTTTGGGCCCGAACCGCTGCTCGACCTTGCCATTGTTCTACAGGTGGCAATTGTTTTGCATAAGTAGGGAAGATGCTGTGGATTAATTCAAAGTTATGCACATGATCGTCGCTAAGTACATCTTGATCTTCTCGGTTCGGATAGAAAGATGCCCCTAAAATGAGTTGAGAAGAGTCAAGCTGCATGCAGTAGCCACCATAGCTATACGCTTCATACAAAGGTAGAGGCGCAAATGAGTTATTAACCCAGCTCACTTGTCCACGTATTGGCTTTAAAGGGGGATAGTTCTCAAATAAAGCGGCACTTTCTCGGGCACAGCACACCACAACATGATCTGCCTCTGCAATAACATCATTATTAGTCTTTAATTGAACTGTATCGTCAAAAGATGTGAGTGCCGTGATATTAGCAATTTTTAATTCAATACCTGAATGCTGCAAAATTTCATCACGTAACTGGTGTGGAGAAACTGCTCCAGCCTCGCTTAATACAATATGGGGATAGTCCGATTCAAGTGAGCTTGTTTGATGCGTAACAATATCAGCAGGATATTGATCAGCAAGATCGAGAAGATCTTGGGCATTTTTTAATGCCATTTGCTGTATTTGAATTGGGCGAAATGCTTGAAATTTTTTATAGAAATTCAGCGCATGTTGCCAGCTTAAAGTCATTAGATGCTCATGACTTTGTTCAATTGGGCAGAGCTTTGGGTTGAGCAATGCTAGAGGGTTGCCAGAAGCTCCTGATAAAGGCGCTGTACGCTCGAATAGGGTAACTTGGTGCCCACGCTCAGCAAAAGCCCATGCTGTGCTTAAACCAGCAATTCCTGCGCCAATCACGGCAATATGCTGCTGTTTAAAATTGAAAGTATGGTTATCTGGTTCTAGTGCAGTGTCTTCACTTAACGGTGCTTTCCAAACTGCTTTAAGCATTTCACGTTTATGCCCGAAGCCGCGAGGACGTGAAATATCAATGTCATGGGCTTTTAGTCCACGTTTGAGAACACCCGCTACACTAAATGAGGCAAAGGTAGTGCCATAGTCAGAAAGACGAACAATATTGTTTAAAACGTTTTGTTCCCACATGTCTGGATTACACGAAGGTGCAAAACCATCTAGGAACCAAGCATTCACTGCTTTCGTTTTTACCATACTTGGAAAAATATCTTGTGCATCTCCTAACCATAGGTCGATGCTAAAACGTTCCTCGGGAAAACTTAAACGATGGCAGCCAGCCAGAGGTAAGGGATATTGCTCAATAAGTTGTTTAGCAAGCGGTTTAAGTTCATCCCATACATTGAGAGCACGAATGAGGTCTGTTTTACTTAATGGAAATTTTTCTACACTAATTGCATGTAAATGACTGTGGTTATTGGGGCGGACATGTTGCCAAAGCTGCCAGAGTGCAAGAATATTTAAACCAGTTCCAAAACCAGTTTCTCCTACACTAAAATATTCAAAGTCTTGTAAATTGGCTAATCGTTCTGATAGGTCATTGCCATTTAAAAATACATGTCTTGTTTCAAGTAGACCATTATCTTTAGAAAAATAGACATCACCAAATTGTTTGGAAATGGGCACCTCAATACCATCAATAGATACCCAATCCAGCTCAGCAGTTTGTATATGATTTGATTTGTTCATTCGGTTTAATAAGTCGCTCAGGTTTACCACTGACGACGACGTTTTGTATGAATATAACTAGCGATAAAGAAACCAAGGAGTACGCCACCCGCTAGAGTTACCGCACCATATAAAAACATTTGTGCGCTACGTTCGCTCTGTAAAACTTGCACCTGAACAGACAAGTTATCGTTTTTTAGCTGTAGCTCTTGGTTTTGTGCAAGTGCTTCAAGGTTTGCATGTTCTAGCTGTTTAAGGCGAGATGCTTGATCTTGAACTAAAGCTTTGATTTTTGCATCTTGCTGCTGCTTATTCTTTGCGATTTGTTCTGC
This sequence comes from Acinetobacter seifertii, assembly GCF_016064815.1. Taxonomy (NCBI): domain Bacteria; kingdom Pseudomonadati; phylum Pseudomonadota; class Gammaproteobacteria; order Moraxellales; family Moraxellaceae; genus Acinetobacter; species Acinetobacter seifertii. Next base: position 577,207 of record NZ_CP065820.1, read on the forward strand.
TGTAAGCGGCTGTGCTGTGGCTGCCGTCGTGGTAGCCACGGGTTTAGCTATAGTTGCAGCAGTAGGTGCTGGTTTGGCAGCCTGAGTTGAAGGTGCAGTTGTTGGTGTTGCTGGTGTCGCAGCAGGTTCAACTGCGCCAGCAGTTGAACATATCAAACACAAGCCAAGAAAGCTTTTGGTTGCAAGCTGCATGCGTTTACCCTTTTGGAAATGCTTTATTAAACGGTTTGACATCAATATGGCTATAGATACCTTCTTTCAGGAATGGTTCTTCTTTTAACCATTCATCTAAAGCTTCACGGCTATCAAACTCTACGATCATGGTACTACCATAAAAACCAGCCTGAGGGTCATTCGGATCTTTAGGCATAGCTCCAGCGGCAACAAGACGGCCTTCATCATCAAGCTTTTGTAAACGTTCGATGTGTTGAGGGCGAACTGCTAAACGTTTCTCTAGAGTTCCTTCGTTATCGGTACAGCTTAGAACAAAAAAAGGCATGTCATCGTATCTCTATAATCAAACCGAAATAACATTAAGCTTCTGGTGACTTAAAATGTTTACGTAAAATAATGAACTGAATAATGATAAATGAAAACATGACGATCATGTCACCAAATGCGGTAAATTCGCCCCAATATTTTCCGCCGTGAAATAAAAACGCGAAGAAAATATGTAAACCAGACATGACCACAAACATTGCAGCCCAAGCAAAATTTAAGTTTTTCCAAGCTTTTTCGCTTAGGTCTAAAATCGGGTCAAATAATCGTTTAATAAGCGGCTTACGTTCTTTACCAAACCAAGGTGAAACCAAGAAAGCACCAGCAAATACCAAGTTCAAAATTGCAGCTTTTAAACGAATATAAAAATCATCGCTTAACATGAGCGTAATACCACCAAAAATAACGGTCATAAACAATACAAACCATTGTTGTTTATCTAGACGGAATTTTTGGAAAATAAATAAGGCGCCATATACCACAAGCATTGAAATAATTAGGCCTGTCGTTGCGACAAGAATATTATTGTTATTTACACCGCCAGCGGAACCGATCAGTTTAAGCAACGGGTGATGAGCATTTGCAGGATCAACAGTTTTATATAAATAGAAGAAAATAATTAATGGAACAAAGTCCAGAAGTGCTTTCATGTTAGAGTATCTGATCAGGTTTGGTGAATGGCATAGTATAAAAGATGCAAGGCATAGATTTACATACACATAGCAATATTTCTGATGGAACTTTGTCTCCGGAATTGTTGGTGCAAGCTGCTGTGGATGTGAAGTTGAATACTTTAGCACTCACGGATCACGACACAATGGACGGCTTGCAGCGTGCGAGAAATGCTGCACAAGCTCATGATTTACAAATTATTTCTGGTGTAGAGATTTCAAGCCAATGGTCTAGACCAAGCACAAAAAAAAGCTATGGTGTACATATTGTGGCTTTGAACATGCAGGATGAAGCACCAATTTTGGAAGCATTAGAACAACAAAAAAGAATTAGAGCACAAAGGGCTGAAGTTATTTGCGAACTATTAAAAAAATGTATTGGCTTTGATATTTACCAAGATGTGCTTAATAAAGTTGAAAATCAGCCAGACCGTATTACCAGAACCCACATTGCCAAAGCCTTGGTGGAAAAGAATGTGGTGAGTCGTCCTCAACAAGCTTTTGATCGTTTTTTAAAAGAAGGTAAGCGCGCCTTTGTAAAGTTTGAAGGATTGGGCTTAAAAGAAACAATAGAGGTCATTCATAACAGTAAGGGTTTGGCAGTTTTAGCTCATCCAACGCGTTATGATTTGTCGGCAACTAATACGCGATATCTGATTGAGTTATTTGCCAGTTGTGGTGGAGACGCTGTGGAGTTGCCGCCTCCTGTAGATCCGTTATCTACTCGCCAAATGATTGATCGTATGATTGATCAGCATCATTTGGCTGTTTCAATTGGCAGTGATTTTCATGGTGAAAATATGCCATGGATTAAATTAGGTAATACCCCTAAACCAAAAAGTGACCAGCAGGGTATTTGGGAGCGTTTTCTCTAATACAGCTCTAGAGCAAGTTGTTATCTTGAGCTTGAATTGGGGGAGGCGTTGGTTTCCCCAGCGTTCCTAAGAGTTCAATTTCGATATTACGTACCATTGCATCTAAAGGTAAATCATTACTTTGAGTACCAAAAGGCTCTTCAATTTCAGAGCTTAGGGCATCTAGACCTAAAAATGTATATGCCAAAATTCCGACTAATAAAGGTGTTGCTAATCCAAGTAAAGAACCTAAACTAAATGGCAACATAAAGCAGAAAAAGTAAACAGTGCGGTTGAGCAAAACTGAATAGGCAAAAGGTATAGGCGTATTTGCAATACGGTCACAGCCAGTCTGTACCACACTTAAATCTGCAACATTTTTATTCATTTGAGCATAAATAATATCTGAGATTTCACCTTCTTTAAGCGCTTGTAATAATTCCCACTGAATAAGGCTAAGCGTATATTGTGGCGCGTTATTTTGTTGATATAACTGGGTTAATGCTTGTTGACTCATGCCGCTAGTTTGAATTAACTCAGTTGGATTGGCTGTTTGGCGGCGTAAACGGTCACGTAATACATTTGCAAAAACAATAACATGGTGAATGACACGTTCGCGGCGAGCCTGAGTTAAAATACGGCAGTCACGATCAAAATGACGTGAAGTCGCGATCAAGACACCCCATAGTTTGCGTGCTTCCCACCAGCGGTCATAACATGCAGTATTTTTAAAACCTAAAAAAATAGAAATGACAACGCCAATTAGGGTAAAACTAACTAAAGGAATTTCTGGAAAACGGTAGAGATTGATATATTCAACTCCACCAATGATTGACGAGATCAACATGAGTACCCCTAAAGAGGGTAGAATTTTTGGTAATATCGTCCCTCGCCAAGAGAATAAAACTTTAAAAATACCAGGCTGTTCACGAACAATCATTTTATTTTAAACGTCGCTATTTTTGTTTTTGATATTCTAAGCTTAGTGAAGCTTTGTCAATATCATTGAACGGCTATTGGGATTGGGTTGAGCAGTTGTTGTTCAGCAAATGAAAAGCTACCTTCTGGTGAGATAATAAAATGGTCCAGTAAAGGTATTTCAACCAACTGACAAGCCTGTTGAAGTTGCTGTGTAAGTTTAATATCTTCAGGAGATGGCTGAGCGGAACCAAAAGGATGGTTATGTGCTATTACCAGTTGGCAAGCATGTTGTTGTAAGGCATAACGTAAGGTTTGATTCACTGAGACTGCACAGTGCTGAATTGATCCAAAAAATAATTTTTTAAAATGCAGTTTTCTTAATTCAGCATCTAAGCAAAGTACTGCGAAGACTTCTTGTTTTTCACCTTTTAATTCATAGCGCAAATAATCTAAAACTAAATCAGAAGAATGAAGACTAAGATTATTTTTCTGAAAGTGATGATCGAGATAACGCCGTCCAAGTTCTTTTACGGCCAGTAATTGCGAATACTTGGTGGCTCCAATACCATTAAATTGAGTCAATTCATTTAAAGATGCATCAAAAACGGCATTTAGGCTTCCAAATTGTTGAATCAGTAAGCGTGCGAGTTCAACTGCTGAATGTTGGCGTGAACCTGAGCGAAGAAAGATCGCAAGTAATTCAGAGTCAGAGAGGCTTTGAGGGCCTTGCTGTAATAACCGTTCTCTTGGCCGTTCTTGTTCTGGCCAATTTTTAATAGAAGTATTCATATTCCCCAGCAATATTCTGCTTAAAATTTTATTTTGTTTGCCCAATCAATCTTGGGTCTGCGCGTATTTAATGCTATTGTGAGCGCCACTGCAACAGTAAGGTATCCTGTTCGTGAGCTTTGATTTAAGTGTTATTCCTCATAAAAACATTGTTTTAGCCGTTACAGGTGGAATTGCTGCCTATAAGAGTGCCATTTTGGTTCGTCGTCTTAAAGATTATGGTTTCGACGTTCGGGTTGTTATGACACACGGGGCTCAAGCATTTATTACACCTCTAACGTTTCAGGCTCTTTCGGGAAATCCTGTACATACCGAACTCTTAGACCCTGAGGCTGAAGCTGGAATGGGCCATATTGAGTTGGCTCGTTGGGCTGATTTATTACTGGTTGCGCCTGCAAGCTGTGACACTCTGGCTAAGTTTGCTAATGGTTTAGCAGATGACTTACTCAGTACTCTATTTTTAGCGACTAAAGCACCTGTGTGGGTTGCTCCAGCGATGAACCAGCAAATGTGGGCTGCAAAAGCAACACAACGTAATTTGCAAACGCTAGTTGAAGATGGCGTGCATGTGATTATGCCGGATTCAGGTGAACAGGCTTGTGGTGATGTCGGTTTAGGCCGTATGCCAGAACCTGAAGAAATAGCCCGTCAAGTGGCTGGTTATTTCCATCAAGCCCAACGCGCCATTGCTGAAAAATTTGGTTTGTTGGCTGGTAAGCGAGTTGTGATTACTGCTGGGCCAACACGTGAGGCGATTGATCCGGTTCGTTATATCTCAAACCATAGTACTGGAAAAATGGGCTTTGCTTTAGCGGCTGCATGTTATGCGGCAGGGGCAAAAGTCACTTTAGTTGCCGGACCTGTAAGTTTAGATACACCAAATGGTGTTCAACGTATCAACGTTGCATCTGCACGACAAATGTTGGATGTCAGCATGAATTCACTTGAGACTGGTTGCGACATTTTCATTGCGACAGCAGCAGTAGCCGATTATCGCGTTGCTGAAGTGGCTGAGCACAAGATTAAGAAAGCAGGGGATGAACTGAATGTTTCCCTTGTAAAGAATCCGGATATTGTGGCAACCATTGCAGCTCAGGAAAAACGTCCATTTATGGTGGGCTTTGCTGCCGAAACGCAGAATGTTGAAGAATATGCAGCAGGTAAACTGGTTGCTAAAAAACTAGACATGATTGCGTGTAACGATGTTTCTCGTGCTGATATTGGTTTTGCTTCGGATGAAAATGCGATGACTGTTTTCTTTGCTGACAGTTACCATATGAAAAAGCGAGAGTTAGAGAAAGCATCTAAGCAAGAAATTTCTCAACAATTGGTTGAAGCTATTTCAGATGCATTACGCCGTAAATAAATTTTGAGCTTAATAAAAAACCGCGAATAAATCGCGGTTTTTTTATAGTCTTATTTAGACAATCAAGGAATTTCATCTTCAAATTCAGGTTTAACCTGAACGATGAAGTCTTGACGGTTAAGACCACGCCACAACGCAAATGCTGTACCGATATAAATCGAAGAGTAAGTACCCACAAAGACACCCACAAACATTGCAACAGAGAACCAGTGTAAGCCATCACCGCCCAAGAACATCATTGCAAGTACAACAAGCAATAAGGTCATTGAGGTATGAACTGTACGACGTAAAGTCTCAGTTAAAGCAATATCCACGATTTCACGTGGAGTCGCGCCGCGAATCTTACGGAAGTTTTCACGGATACGGTCTGAAACAACGATGTTATCGTTAAGAGAGAAGCCAATCACCGCGAGTACCGCAGCTAATACGGTAAGGTCAAATGGCCATTGGAATAATGCAAATGCACCAATAATGATGATGATGTCATGGAATAAAGACATCACGGCACCCATCGCGAGTTTAAACTCAAAGCGAATGGTCACGTAGATCAACATTAATATAAGCGCAAGAGCAACCGCTCCAGCCGAACGTACATAAAGCTCATTACCAACCTGACCGCCGACAGAGTCCACTTTATGAACTTCGGCAGCATTATTTGGTAATTGCACAGCTTTGGTAATCGCGTTATTAAGATCTTCAACCTTAACTTCTTGTACTGGCATACGCACGAGTAAGTCTTTATTACTACCCAGCGTTTGTACTACCGCATCTTTAAAACCAGCTTTATCGAGAGCCTGAATAACTTCAGACTGATTTGCTGGTTGTGCATAGTTAAGCTCGGCAGAAACACCACCTGTAAAGTCCAAACCTAAGTTAAGACCTTTAGTCGCAATAAAGAAAATACTCGCTAAAGTAATAAGGATCGAGAAGATTGCTGCTGGTTTAGCAATCTTCATGAACGGGATGATTTTTGCATCATCCGGACGACCATATTGTTTTGAAGGCTGTTGAGTCACTTTAGTCATCATAGATCTCCTTAAATGCTCAACTTTTTCAAATTACGGCGTTTACCATAAATGAGCTGTACGATTGCACGTGTTACTGTAATTGCAGTAAACATCGAACACACAATACCAATCATTAATGTTACGGCGAAACCTTTAATTGGGCCTGTACCAATTGCAAACAGAATGAATGCAACGAGGAACGTGGTTAAGTTCGAGTCAAAGATGGTGTTATAGGCTCGATCATAACCTGCCACAATGGCCTGTTTGGGTGAGGCACCCCAGAGCATTTCCTCTCGAATACGCTCACATATCAGTACGTTGGCATCGACCGCCATACCAATGGTAATAACGATACCCGCAATACCTGGTAAGGTCAGGGAAGCCCCTATCCAAGACATCACGGTTAAAATCATTGCCAAGTTAACAACAAGCGCAAAGTTCGCAATTAAACCGAATACGCGGAAGAATACGATCATCCAGATTGCAACAAGCAAGAAACCGATTTGAGTTGAGAGAACACCTTTATCAATGTTTTCTTGACCAAGGCTTGGACCAACAACACGTTCTTCAACGAAGTACATTGGAGCAGCTAAAGCACCAGCACGTAACATTAATGCAAGTTCAGATGCTTCTTGAGGAGAACTTAAACCAGTAATACGGAAAGTTGAACCTAAAACAGCTTGAACTGTTGCAGCATTAATGACGACAGATTCGGTATATGGCGTACGAACTTCTGTTTGAGCACCAGTTTTTGGATCTGTAACGTAAGTAATCTTTTGCTTGTTTTCGATGAACAATACCGCCATGCGTTTACCAACAGCATTACGGGTTGCATCTGACATGAGCTTACCACCAGCACTGTCGAGCGTAATATTTACTTCGGCACCACCAGAGTCTTGGCTAAAGCCAGAACTTGCATTTTGAACACGTTCACCAGTCAAGATACGGTTACGTTGCAACAAAAGTTGACGACCGCTATCTAAAGATTGATAAGCAAAAACTTCTGTACCCGGAGGTAACGGTTGGCCGTTATATTTACCTGTATACGGGTCAATATATTGATCATTTAAGTCAGATACCAAACGGAATTCGAGGTTAGCAGTACGACCTAAAACACGTTTAGCTTCTGCTGTATCTTGAACACCCGGTAATTCAACGACAATACGGTTGCTACCCTGACTTTGTACTAATGCTTCTGCAACACCAAGTTCGTTAATACGGTTACGTAATGTTGTTAAGTTCTGATTGACTGCATATGCCTGAATTTCTTGACGGCGTACATCGGTATAAGTGAGTTTTAAGGTAGAACCCGTCGTGCTCGCTAATGCCTGTTGGGTATATTCATTACCATTACGGCGTAAAAAATCCATTGCTGCATCACGATCAGCATTGTCAGCAAATTGAACAGTGATCACATTATTATTTAACGCAAGGTTGTTAAATTTAATTTTGTTTTCACGGAACTGACGACGCAAATCAGTTGCAGAGGTTTCCATACGTTGGGAAATGGCTTTGTCCATATCTACTTCTAGCAAGAAGTGGACACCACCACGTAAGTCCAAACCAAGTTTCATTGGTTTAGCCCCAATTTTTTGCAACCATTCTGGTGTAGTTGGTGCAAGGTTTAGGGCAACAACATATTGATCACCTAAGTCACGGCGTAATACTTCTTTTGCTTTTAACTGCGCTTCAGAAGAGCTGACACGCAAGAGAGCAGCATTATTTGTAAAAGTATTATCGTGGCTCGCAATATTTGCTGTTTTTAAAATTTGCTCTGCTTTTTGCACCACACTTTGATCAATTTGGGTACCAGCTTTGGCACCGGAAATTTGAACTGCGGGCTCATCCGGATATAGACTAGGCAGTGCGTATAATGTACTGACTACCAGAACAACCAGAATCAGTAAATATTTCCATGCAGGGTAACGCATTCGCTTTCTTCTTAAATGAAAAAGCCGTGCTAAAGCACGACTGTTTTATGATTAAAGGTTATTTAGAGTGCCTTCAGGTAATACAGAAATTACGCTGGCACGCTGAATTTTTACTTCTACACCACGGTTAAGTTCAACAACCGCATAGTCACCTTCAAGTTTGGTTACTTTGCCCATTAAACCACCAGCAAAAACAACTTCGCTACCTACACCTAAGCTTTCGATTAAAGAACGGTGCTCTTTTGCGCGTTTTGCTTGAGGGCGCCAGATTAAGAAATAGAAGATTGCAACGAATACAACAATCATCAAAATGTTTGGCAAAAGACCCGGGCTTTGGGCTGCTGCTGGAGCTGCATGTGCAGTAGAAATGAACAAGCTCATTTTAATTTCCTAAAGTTAAAAAATATGAGTCAGATACCTGACATAATCCTAATTCGTTTTGCAATTTACCTTGTCTTGCGGTTGAGCGCAAATCTCGCTTATTCATCGACAGGGCAAGGTGGAACTTCTAATCCGCGGCGGGCATAAAAGTCCTGAACAAATTCATCAAAAGTGCCATTATCTAATGCATCACGCATACCTTCAGTTAAACGTTGGTAATAACGTAAGTTATGAATGGTACCAAGCATAGACGCTAACATCTCTCCACATTTTTCAAGATGGAACAGATAAGCACGGGTAAAGTTCTTACATGTGTAGCAATCGCAGTGTGGGTCAAGAGGCCCTTGGTCATGACGATATTTACTATTACGAATACGTACCAGACCATCAGTGACAAAATAATGGCCATTACGTGCATTACGAGTCGGCATTACGCAGTCAAACATATCGACACCACGGCGTACCGCTTCAACGATATCTTCAGGTTTACCTACGCCCATTAAGTAACGTGGTTTGTCTTGTGGCATTTTGTTTGGAAGATAATCTAAAACTTTGATCATCTCTTCTTTTGGTTCACCTACAGATAAACCACCAATTGCATAACCATCGAAGCCAACTTCAAGTAAGCCATTTAAAGACTCATCACGTAAGTCTTCATACATGCCGCCTTGAATAATGCCGAATAAGGCATTTTTATTCTTAAGCTCATCATGGTGATGCGTTTTACAACGTTTTGCCCAGCGCAAAGAAAGCTGTAATGATTTTTGTGCTTCTTCGTGTGTTGCAGGGTATGGTGTACATTCATCAAAAATCATGACGATGTCAGAGTTCAATACATGCTGAATTTCCATTGAAATTTCAGGCGATAAAAACACTTTTGAACCATCAATCGGAGAGCGGAAAGTAACACCTTCTTCCTTAATTTTACGCATAGCGCCAAGGCTAAATACTTGGAAGCCGCCAGAGTCAGTCAAAATTGGCTTATTCCATTTAATAAAGTCGTGCAATCCGCCGTGTTGCTTGATTACTTCAAGGCCCGGACGCAAATATAAATGAAAGGTATTACCTAAAATAATTTGTGCCTGAATATCTTCGATATCACGCGGCAACATGCCTTTGACTGTACCGTAAGTCCCCACTGGCATAAAAACAGGTGTTTCAACAACACCATGTTCTAAAGTTAAACGACCACGACGGGCACGACCCGACTGACCTAATTTTTCAAACTTCATCTAAAAATCCTGAACAATAGCAAGCAATACCGTAGGGCAGTGCAAGGGCGAAAAAACAGTTCGCTGCTAAATAGGGGCTGTAACATTATGAGTTTTCAAACAGGAAGACCAATTTAAAAACACAAATAGCCCTAAAAATAAGAGGGCTATTTTCCTTGATTCTGCCAAGTAGTTCTACTACTAAATGTAGCTGGCTATAAAATAGGTCAATTTTCCGATTGAATGACCATTTTTTTATTTAGACTAAAAGTTAGGTTTGTAGTCAAAATTGTCTGTAGCCAAATTATCGCGGAAAGGACGAATTGCTTTTTTAGATAACGTCACTGTATTAATCAGATTATTTGGGAACACTTCAATCTGGTTGTTAAATACTTCGACGTTGCGGTTAAAAATGCTGATAGCAGCGCCAACATTTTCGTTTTGTTCCTGAATATCATCCATCATTTTGCTATAGAGCGTATCTGCTTTTAATTCAGGATAATTTTCAACCACGACATTTAAGCTACGGATCAGCTCTTTGCTCATTTTTTCAATCTGCTGTAATTGAGCAATATCAGTATGATCGACATTTAAACTGAGAATTTGCTGACGTAAAGCAGTCACTTTTTCTAAAGTCGATTTTTCAAACTGAGTATATTGATTGAGTGTGCTTTCTAGTGCTTCAAGTGTTTTTACTTTTTGGCGTTCGAAATTTGCAACCTCAGCCCAAGCGCGCTTGGTCGCGTTAAAATAACGGACTATGTTGTTACGAATGTGGATGCCCCACGCAATCAGTACGACGAAAATCCCCAAGAAAATGAATAAGCCTTTCATTTTCACTCCTCTTATTTTTATTCCCTCATTGGACCTTTTAACTTCTTATTTTTTAATAAGTTGCTAGTTCGGCACTACGAGAGATTTATTTAATTAAATTAAGCATGAATTGCTGAAATTTTTCATATTGCGGCATGGTCATGGTACGTAAATGTCCACGTAATGCTGGAATATCATGAATTTCACTACGTTTGCTGGTGGTTTGAAAAAGATCTTGCTCACCGAGATAACATAATATTTGCTCTTCATGATGATAAATTAAATCACCTTTAAAATGTTGAAAAAAATCATGAAGTTTTAAAGTTAGACTTGGGCTAATTTCTTTAGCTAACTGGTGTTGGTCAGTACCGAAAATATTGAGCTCTTGGTTAATCAGAATGTCAGTACTTTGCCATTCGCTTAAGTAGGGTGCAAAAAAGCGAGAACGTTGATTACTTACGGCAATACCTAAGGCTGGTATTTGAAAAATAAAAGCGCCCCACAAATCTTTATGAATCTCTTTTACTATTTTTTTATCGCTGTTTTGATCTTGAAGAATAGGTAAATTATTTACATAGTGATATTTAAATAGCAGGACTTGATGATCTGTAATGCCATCATTCCATGTCACTGAAGCAAACTCAGTAATTTCATTCGCTTCATTGCCTCGATTAAACAATGGGAAATATTGTTTTAGTTTGCTCAAGACTAAAATGGGTTGGGCTTGAATTGGAAGATAAGCTGGTAAGTGTTGAAACTGTAAGCCATAACGTAAAGCAGTCATACGCTGCTCTAAATAGTGAATGACTTCGCTTAGAGGTTTTTGCGGTTCATAGAGCAAATAGGCCAGAAAACCAGTTAAAAATGCCCATAAGAGACTTAAAATATATTGAATATGAGGATGAAAAAAGTATCCAAATAATAGCGTCGTAATACTGCAAATACCTAACAAATAGGGCAGTACATTTACAAAACGAAGGTTATGATCTTCACGCCATGGATGTAACGCGTTTAAGAGCTCTTGATCTGTTTGTGACTTTTGCCCCGCATCCCAAAGTCGAGCAATATTACGAAAGACCTGTGTGTTTTTTTTACGTCTTATATGGAGTGCTTGTTGTACGGTATCAATTGGCATGAAATTAATGAGTTGATTATCATAAAGTGCTAATTCTAGATTATCTTTTAAATTGAAAGAGATAAATAGAAATATCAGGAGTATTTTTATTTTAATTATAGAGGCTGGGTTAAACCTTAAAATTAACTTAGTAGGTTTAACCCATTTATAAATTTTAAACTTCTAGCTTATCAATCAGCATTGCATCGCCATAGCTAAAGAAACGATAGCGGCTTTTAACTGCATGTTCATAGGCAGCCAAAATGTTGTCTCGATTCGACAATGCTGAAACTAGCATGAGCAGGGTAGACTCAGGTAAATGGAAGTTAGTAATTAAACGATCTACGATACAGAATTCATAACCCGGATAAATAAAGATTTGCGTATCACCATTCCACGCTGCGATTTTTCCGCCGTGTGCTTGGGCTGCACTTTCTAAAGCTCGTGTTGCGGTTGTACCTACAGCAATTACTTTATTGCCGCGCGCTTTAGTCGCCAAAATCAAATCAATGGTTTCTTGGGGAACATCGCACCATTCACTGTGCATAACATGATTGGTAATGTCATCAGTGCGTACAGGCATAAATGTGCCAGCACCCACGTGTAAAGTCACAAAAGATTTTTGAACATTTTTTTGCTCTAACTTTGCTAGTAACTCTTCGTCAAAGTGCAGGCTCGCAGTTGGCGCAGCCACACTGGCAATTTTCTCAGGGTTATGGAAAACCGTTTGATAGCGTTCAGTGTCAATTTCTTCTGCTTCACGGTTAAAGTAAGGCGGAATAGGTAGCTGACCATATTGCTCAAGTACAGGCAAAATTGGCTGTGAAAACTCAACCACAAATAAGTTTTCGTGACGGCCACGTACAATCACAGGGATATTACCTGCACCGACATAAAGCTCGGCACCCGCTTTAGGTGAGTTACTCGATTTAATATGACAATACGCTGTGGTGTGGTTCAGCATGCGCTCAACCAAAATCTCAATCGCACCGCCTGTCGAGCGTTTTCCTTTAAGTCGAGCTTTCATGACTTTGGTGTCATTCAGCACCAATAAATCACCTTCTTCAAACAGATCGATAATGTCTGTGAACATGTGATCGTGATATTGACCCTTTGAATCTAGGTGCAATAACCGTGAAGCACTACGTGATTCAAGAGGGTAACGGGCAATAAGTTCATCAGGTAATTCAAAGGAAAAGTCAGACAGTTGCATATTTAGAAAAAAACACCGCAAAAATTGGGCCTAGTATAAACTTTTTCGCTTTTTTATGACTGTGCTTATAGCCTAAATCATGAAAAATGTTTAAATGATCTAAAAGTGAACGATAATATTCACTTAGGGTTTGACAAGTTTTACAAACGCGCTAATATACGCAACACAAACATACTTCCTCTCCCGAGGTGGTGAAATTGGTAGACGCGGCGGACTCAAAATCCGCTGTCAGAGATGACGTGTCGGTTCGAGTCCGACCCTCGGGACCATATTCAGAATCGTAAGATTCTACGGAAACCCCTAAGCTAAAGGCTTAGGGGTTTTTTGTTGGGTAAATTTTTATTGTAGAAAGTTTAGAAAAGCTTAGATACTATTATGCGTCAAGACTTTATAATAATTTGGGGTACGTAGTGAGGGAGATAGAATCTATAAATTTAGAAGAAAATGTTGAAAAAAATAATGATTTTTCGGATAAGCCTGAGGAAAAATTAAGTAAAATTATAAAAGGATTTAATACACTTAAAACAAAGTTAATTAATAAAAAAGATGAATTTTCAATTCCAACAAGTAGAGTGAAGGAGTTTACGGAGGTATTTGAAGATATAGAAAATATCTTTTTTATACTTGAACTGTCATTAAAAAAATTAGAAAGCGAGAGTGATTTAATTACAAAGGAATCTTTTAGATTAATTGTAGAAAATTTAAGAGTATTAAAGGGAATTGAAAACTGGGCTGATTATCTAAATTTTTTAAGAGAAGTTATCTATAAAGTTAATATGCTTCAAATTTTACTCAGCCGAGATATACAGAGGGAGGAATTTTTAGCATATAAAGCAGCTACAGACCAAACAGTAGTAGAATTGAAAAACAGAGAGCTTGAACTTGTAAAGACAATTGAGGAAGTTAAAGTTGTTTTTGAACAAACAAAAAATTTAAAAATACATGACTATTATGATCTAGCTGCTAAAGAAAATCAGAATAAATCAGATGTTAATAGGTCTCTTTTTATTTTTATAATTATCTTATCATTAACTATCATATGGTTCTCTTTGGTGACTAAAGGTTACTTTGGCCTAAGTGGTTATGATTATTATTTTTTTAAAGGAAGTTTAGTTTTAACATCCATTACACTAATTACTTACTTCTTAAAACAGTCTGTAAAATATCAAAAAATGGCAGATCAATGTAAGCAGACTAAATTAGAGTTAGAAGCATTTCCAAGCTATGTAGCGAATTTATCGAATGAAGATCCATTAGTGGCTGATCTTAGAAAGGAACTAGCTATGAAATATTTTGGACGTGACGTCGATAATAAAAGCAATGATGAAACAAGTAATATTCTGCAAGATCAAATGAAAAATACTACTGAAATGGTTAAAGCAGCTATGGAAGTACTTAAAAAGTCGGGAAGTAATTAGACTAAAGATATAGAGATAAGTTCTTAAGAATTAAGAAAAATATAGATTGTTATTAGTATCTTGGATACTATGTAACCAACTTTATTTTAATAATAAAATGAGATTGGTGACATCATGGAAGTTGACTTAAATCGTATAAATTTCAATGCGAAACAAAGTAAATTAGGGAATTTGTTTTTAGGTTTTTTTGAGGGTTTATTTTTAGATGGTCGTGTGCGTTTACAGGAAATTGAGGCATTAATTAAATGGGTAGAACAATATCCAGAAGCTGTAACAGTACCTTATTTTGAACCGCTTTATCAGGTTTTGCTTAAAGCAGCTGAAGACCCGCAGTTCTTATTAACGAATCACCAAGAAGTTCAAGCACATTTAGATTTATTTAAAAACTCAAAGTACTTTAAAGAACATACTTGTGATGTCCAAAGATTACATGGTGTGTTAGCAGGTTTGGCTTGTGATAATGATTACACAGATGACGAAGTTTTGGCTTTAAGTGCGTGGTTGGATCGTCATGACTATCTGAAAGATGATCCTATTTATGAGGAAATAATTCTTGTTTTGAATCCTGTACGCATTTTAAATCGAGTAAGTGGCGATACAAAAGAAGTACTCCGTTTAACATTGGCCAAATATATCCAGCTTAATAATTTTGGTTTACCTCAAGTTAGAGTATCCGGCTCTGAAGATAATAAAAATCCTGATTTTTATCATGGAAATATTGAAATTATAGGGAAAACAATTTGTCTGACTGGTGCATCTGAACAATATACAAAGGCTGAATGGGAGGAAGTTATTGAAGCCAAAGGAGGTATTTTTACAGATAGTCTCACTAAGAAAGTTGATTATTTAGTGATTTGTAATAAAGGGAATCCTCATTGGGCACATATGAGCTATGGGCGTAAATTTGAACAGGCTTTGAAGTGGCAGAAGGATGGTGCAAATATCCGTATTTTGACTGAAGATGATTTTGTGAAGGTTTTGGAGAACTAATTATGAAGCATAAAATTGTAATGATTATTAAAGATGGATTAACTCATGTTGAGTGTACTGCATGTGGTACTAAGGACACGTTTCAAACTTTCGATGATACTTTAAAGTTTAAACAGCAAACTCTTGCCGGAGATTGGGAATTAAATATGACACAATCTATGACATGTCTAACTTGTAATAGAACAACTCCATTTTTTAATTGGAGAACACAAGATTATTATTACTAGGTAAAGATAAATATATTTAGAAAATAAAATTAATCTAAAAAAAATTGTTGGTGGCTTCTACTAAAGGGGATGTTCTATGAAGCGACTTTGGTTTTGTACTCTGCTAGCGGTATTTATGACAGCACCAGCTTATGCTGAAGAAGTAGGTGCTACTTATAAAGACTTTAATAATGGCTGCGGATCAGGAGCAAATGAAAAATTTGTACCTGACCAAATACTTGGAATTGATATCAGACAAGCATGTGCCAATCATGATAATTGTTATTCTAAGTGCTTAAAAGGAGGAGAAAATTACGGAAAAGAAATTTGTAAAAAGGATAATGAAAAAGAAGATAGAAGAGCAATCTGCGATCAAAGGTTTAAAAAAGAGATTGAAGAGATCTGTAAAAAAATAAGCATGTTTGATTTAGGTAAAAAGCAATTGTGTACCTTGATTAGTGATATTTATCCAATTGCTGTAAGGGTTGGAGGGAAACCTAGTTTTAATGGGATTCAGGTATCTAATCAAATGCTAATCTATCTGGAAAATAATCAACTCAAAGATAAGGATATAGAAAAATTAGGCCAAGAAATTAATTCACTTAGTCAAATTAATGGTATTCAAGAAAACACGATGATTTTATCAATTGAAAATGGTAAGCCTGTAGCGAGTTTAGAAGGAATACCATCTGAAGTTCCACCTAAGTCTGATAATTTAATGATTCAAAGAACATTGAAATATGGTGATAATATAGATCTATCGAAGGCGACAATTAATCAAAAGCCAATAACGATAGAAATGATTCAATAATCTTCTAATAGTTTTCATTATTTAATATAGCCTTTTTAATAAGGCTATATTAAATATAAATAGTGCAAAATAATTAAACTGCTTAAGATCAAACCAAAAATAGTACCTATTAATATTGGATATAACCACATAGCTCACCACCATCGAAATGCTTGTACAAGGTCGGGCAATTTCCAGATGAAGAATATAATTAAAATAAGAAAAGCTACTCTCCAAAAACCATATTTTTCCATAGCACTCTCTATACTTTTTACAATTGATGATATAATTTCAGGCATGATTTAATCCTTGTTGGGTAAGGGTTGAATACAGAAACCTCAAGGACCACGAATTTTTGGGGTTTTGTTTTATCTGCTAAATTTAATCATGCTAATTTCTTGAAAACCTGTGACTTAAAATGTGAAAACTGTTTTGACATGTTGAACTAAAATAATTAACGATAACGATGCGAAAGTTTTTTCTTGTGTATTTTTACACTCAACACAAAGAGTTACAGAACCATAGCGCTGACGCTCAACGGGAATATCATTTCCACATTCTTCACATTCCGTAAGGGAAGAGCGGCTAAAGTCTTTAGGTTGAATTTAGAGTTGTTTAAGTTGTAATTATTAAAAAATTTAAAAATGAGTTTTCTCTTTTTTAGTATGATTTTGAACTCGCATTTCTAACATCTTACAACTCTCTAGCTTCAAACATTTGTTGTATTTTTCTCAAGCATACCCACTTTATGTATCTGAAAACCTTTAATTGAAACTTCACATTTCTATTTTGAAAAGAACGTTGCTCTTTTTATGTACTGTGTTAAAGTTTGTATTAGATCATAATGATTATAAGTACATTTCTTGAAAGCGGTTCCGACCAACAACGACAAAATCTGTGAGGCGGGCAAATGACATTCCAGCGTTTAGAACTACATCAGATCGAGCAGTTAAGTGCTTGTAGAATATCACTATTACTTGGATTAAATGCCGAGCAGAACTATATCGAGCAATTTTTCCGATTTAGTCTTCGTCTGTTGAAGTGTCAAAAAGCCTTATTAACTTTTAATCAGGAACCTTACTTTTGGCACCGTTGCCCTGAAGGTATAACTGCAATTTCGTTTAAGCCTTCGAAGCATTTGAAACAGTGCTTTGCTAAACAACAGATCATTAATCATCTACATCCTTCCTATCAAAACTTGACCAACTATTTAAAAGAACTAAACATCGAGTGCAGTAGGGCATTGGCTGTACATCTTTTACATCCCGATAAGACTTCGATGGGCTTTGCTGTCTTTTTTGATGATGATGCAGCTACCTTTGAAGATGATGATATTCAATTGCTGCTCGATTATTGCTCTACGTTTATGCAACAGGTTGAATTGAAGTTTAACTATGAAGAGTTAAACGAACTTTATGAACAACAGGTGGCAATTAATTCAAGTAAAACAAAATTTTTCTCGATTATTTCGCATGACTTACGTGCGCCATTTCATGGGTTACTTGGGTTTTCCGAGGTACTTGCCAAAGAGCGCGAGACTTTAGATGAATCTAGTATTCAAAATATTGCAGATTATTTATATGAAACCTCGCAATCGACCTATAACTTGCTTGAAAGTTTACTGACATGGGCCATGGCAGAGGGTGGACGTTTTGTATATCACCCAATTAACTTTAAGCTGAGACAAGTGAGTAATATTGTTTGTGATGTACTGCGTACCTTAGCGATAAAGAAAAATATTGAACTGGTAAATGATGTTCCAGAAGATTTAAAAATCTATGCTGATATTAATATGATGACTTCTGTGATTCAAAACTTGGTATCAAACGCGTTGAAATTTACCGATATTGATGGCTCAGGCAAAGTTTTTATAGAAGCTAGACAAGCTGATAAAAATATAGAAATAACAGTTCGAGACACCGGTTTGGGTATGACAGAGCAACAAATCAAAAATTTGTTCCATCCACGTATTACAGCCAGCTTTAAAGGTACGGCAGGCGAGAAAGGCGCTGGTCTAGGTTTAAGCCTTTGTAAGCGTTTTATTGAAATTAACCAAGGGCAAATTAATGTTGGTTCCAAAGAGGGCGTAGGAACAACATTTAAGGTTTTACTACCTTCAGCTCAAGAAAGTCATGACGCACTGACCGAACATCATTCCTCACCAGAAGCAAAATTAGTCTAATCCCTTTTCCTACCACTACTCGAACTGCTATAACTAAAAAGAGAGTACGAGGAAAAGAGCTTTTTATATGAATGCGGAGCAGTTACAAAAAACATTGCGTGCTAGTCAGTACGCTGAACAAGTTTTAGGTTTGCATCAAGCTGTTTTAGAACAAGATTATCAAATAGATCAATTTGCTGTACCGCTCTCGACCGAACAGATTTATCAATTTGTCCAAACTACATTAAATGGAATTGCCGACGAAATATCTTGGATGCGTGGATTACGCATTTTACGTAGTCGTTTAATGTTTCGTTGGATTTGGCAGGATGCCAATCAGCTTACCGATGTTGTGACACTCACTCGTGAACTTTCTGACTTTGCTGATGCCAGTATTTGTGCAGCAAAAGACTTTGCACGTGTTGCACTTGTGGCGAAACATGGTGAACCTGTGGGCTACTCTGGCAAAGTTCAAGATTTAATTGTGGTTGCTATGGGGAAGCTTGGGGCGCAAGAGCTTAACTTATCGAGTGATATTGACCTGATTTTTGCCTTTGATGAACAAGGTGAAACCAATGGCCGAAAATGCATAGATGTACAGCAGTTCTGTATTTTATGGGGACAAAAACTTATTTATTTGCTTGAGCATATTACTGCCGATGGTTTTGTGTTTCGAGTTGATATGCGCTTACGTCCTTGGGGCGATGGCTCGGCATTAGCGATTAGTCATGCCGCTTTAGAAAAGTATTTAAGTCAGCATGGTCGTGAGTGGGAACGCTATGCGTGGATTAAAGCCCGTGTTGTGACTGGTGGCAAAGAAGGACAAGACTTGTTAGAGATGACACGTCCTTTTGTATTCCGCCGTTATGTCGATTACACCGCTTTTGCCGCTATGCGTGATATGAAAGCCATGATTGAGCGTGAAGTCCTGCGCCGACATATTGAAGATGATATTAAGCTCGGGGCGGGGGGGATTCGCGAAATTGAGTTCATTGTTCAGGTCTTCCAGCTTATTTACGGCGGTTCTAAACGCGAGTTACAAGATCGTCAGTGCTTAGTCAGTCTAGAGCACATTGGCGAAGCAGGCTTGTTAGAAAAGCAGGCGGTATTCGAGCTTAAAGATGCTTACTTGTTTTTACGACGTGTTGAACACGCGATTCAAGCGCTCAATGACCAGCAAACTCAGCTATTGCCAGAAGAAGTGGAGTTAAGACAACGCATTATAGATACCTTAGGTTTTGTTAGCTGGAATGAATTTATTAATGTTCTTGACGAGAAACGTCAAAAAGTTAAAGTTCAATTTAAACAACTGATTGAGGATACAAGTTCTAATGCTGCAACTGAAAATTTTGGTCAGTTAGAACAACAGCTAGATGAAGTGCTAGATGATAATGCGAAAAATTTGATTCATGAATTTTGGCATGGACATGCACTTAAAAAACTTCCTTCAAATGCGGTGCAGCGTTTAAAAACGTTCTGGCCTCACTTGATTGAAGCGATCTTGCAGTCAGATCAACCGCAAACTGCACTGTTACGTTTAATGCCGCTCATTGAATCGGTGATGCGTCGAACCGTGTATTTGGTAATGCTGATTGAAAGTAAAGGGGCATTGCAACGCTTAGTGAAAATGGCGACGGTAAGCCCGTGGATTTGTGAAGAACTAACGCAATATCCAGTGCTGCTGGATGAGTTTTTATCGATGGATTTTGAGTTGCCAAAACGTAAGGACTTGGAAGACTCATTACGCCAGCAGTTACTTCGTATTGAAATTGATCAAGTCGAAGACCAAATGCGAGTACTTCGCCTATTTAAAAAGAGCAACGTGCTCACAGTTGCTGCAAGTGATGTATTAGCTGAAAGCCCTCTTATGAAGGTATCTGATGCACTAACCGATATTGCTGAAGTGAGTGTTAATGCAACCCTACATTTAGCTTATCAAACTGTGGCGAAGCGCCATGGTTACCCAAAGGATGTTGAAGGAAAGCGCTGCTCACTCGACTACAAAGCCTTTGCTGTCATTGGTTATGGTAAAGTGGGTGGCATTGAACTGGGCTATGGTTCTGACTTAGACCTTGTCTTTATCCATTATCTAGATGAACAAGCTGACACCGATGGAACGAAGTCAATTAGTGGCTTTGAGTTTGCTATGCGTGTTGCTCAAAAGTTCATGTCCCTCATGACCACTCAAACGCTTGATGGTCGTGTCTATGAAATTGATACACGCTTAAGACCTTCTGGTGAGGCTGGTTTATTAGTGACCAGTCTGAAAGCCTATGAACATTATCAGTTGAAAAGTGCATGGCTTTGGGAGCACCAAGCACTCGTTCGAGCACGCTCTATCGCTGGTGATGAAACGCTTTGCCAAAAATTTGAAATATTTCGCCGCGAGATATTGACTCAATCTAGAGATGAGGCTTATGTTCGTGAGGAAGTGTTGAAAATGCGTCAGAAAATGAAGGACCATCTAGGTTCGTCTTCTGAACAAAAAAAACATGGTATTTTTCATTTAAAACAGGACGCAGGTGGTATCGTAGATATCGAATTTATGGCACAGTATGCTGTACTTGCATGGAGCGGGACGAAACCCGATCTCGCCCATTATTCTGATAATGTAAGAATATTAGAAGATGCTGCTAAAGCAGACTGCTTATCCAGTGAAGATGCCACAGCATTAATTCGAGCCTATCTTAGTGAACGTGCCGAAAGCCACCGCTTAGCCCTTGCAAATCAATCCATGCAAGTCAGCGCAGCGGACTGGCGTAGTACCCGTGCGGTCGTTTGCAATTTATGGCAAAGATTAATAGACCCAACCGCCTCGGTTGAGTTGGATAGTGAATGATTTTATAACAATTTGGAGTGTTCCATGAATTTGGCTGATCGTGATGGTTTTATTTGGCAAGATGGAAATTTAATTGATTGGCGTGATGCAAAGATTCACGTTTTAACCCATACACTACACTACAGTATGGGCGTATTTGAGGGTGTTCGTGCTTATGAAACGCCTAAAGGTACTGCCATTTTCCGTCTTCAAGACCACACAAAACGTTTGTTAAATTCAGCAAAAATTTATCAAATGAAAGTGCCGTATGATCAAGCAACGCTTGAACAAGCACAAATTGATGTTGTTCGTGAAAATAAATTAGCTTCTTGCTATTTACGCCCATTAATCTGGATCGGTTCAGAGAAATTAGGTATTGCAGCAACAAATAATACCATTCATGCCGCTGTTGCTGCATGGGCGTGGGGTGCATACCTTGGTGATGAAGCGATGGCTAAAGGTATTCGCGTTAAAACTTCATCATTTACTCACCATCATCCAAACGTGACTATGTGTAAAGCAAAAGCATCTGGTAACTACACGTTGTCAATTCTTGCTCACCAAGAAGTTGCACACTCTGGTTACGATGAAGCAATGCTCATGGACCCACAAGGTTATGTATGTCAAGGTTCAGGTGAAAACGTATTCTTGATTAAAGATGGCGTTTTACACACTCCAGATATCGCTGGCGGTGCACTTGACGGTATTACACGTCAAACTGTGATGACAATCGCTAGAGATCTTGGTTACCAAGTTGTTGAGCGCCGTATTACACGTGACGAATTCTATATCGCAGACGAAGCATTCTTCACAGGTACTGCTGCTGAAGTAACGCCAATTCGTGAATATGATGACCGTCCAATCGGTTCGGGTAGCCGTGGCCCAATTACCACTGAAATCCAAAAAACTTACTTTGATGCAGTTCAGGGTAGAAATCCGAAATATGAACACTGGTTAACTTACGTAAAATAAGTTAATCCGTTAACATAAAAAGGCGAACATTGGTTTCGCCTTTTTATTTTTGGGTTAGGGAGCTTTTATGCATATTGTCTATGTCTCTGATGGTAAAGCAGGGCATCGTTCACAGGCTTTGGGTTTATTTCAGGCGATGCAGAGACAACAGGCAAATGCAACTTTTGAAGAAGTCTCTATTAATGACTTGCCTATTTTTTCTCTAATCAAAGCGCTTTTCTCTTCAAAAAATACTTTATTTGAACAAGCACCCGATTTTATATTTGGAGTCGGAAGCCATACTCACTTTCGTGTCTGGTTGCTAGGCAAAATTTTTAAAAAGGCCAAGACCGTTATTTTAATGAAGCCGAATTTACCTATTGCTTGGTTTGACGATGCCGTAATTCCCGAGCACGATGGTATTCCAGCAAATAGCCGCGTTATTGTTACTCGTGGTGCATTAAATCCAATTCGTAATGAAAACCGCCATCAAAAAGCCAGAATTTTAATTGCATTGGGTGGTTCATCTAAACGACATCAATGGAACCAAGAAAAAGTATTATTGAGTGTTCAACAAATAGTTGAGCATAATCCAGATTCTGAAATTATTTTAACGACCTCACGTCGTACCCCTGCGGAATTTATCGACATTTTAAGACAGCAAAGCTTCGCCAAGTATTTACAGATATGTCCAGTTGAGCAAACCCCTCAAGGTTGGATTTTTGAGGAAATGCAAAAAGCAGAAGCGGTGTGGGTGACAGAAGATAGTGTTTCTATGATTTATGAGGCACTTACAGCAGGTTGCCGAGTCGGTGTGATTGCAATGGATAGAATTAAACAAGACCGTATTACCAATTCGGTTGATGTGCTGCTAGAGAAAAAGTTTATAGCGAATGTATCTGACATAAACTTGCTTCCTGAAGGACAGCTCCTACAGGAAGCGGATCGGGTCGTGCATCAGCTCACTAAATGACATTGGCTATCGTCATGACCTTTATCATAGTTGACCGTTTCTGATGTTGCTAAAATTTCTCTTGGATATGTTTTGAACTTTGCATTAAATAATGATCTGTCTTGAGAAATATTTTTACAGTGAATCCCTCGCATATCTAAAACTGTAGGTAATATATTAATTGAACTTATAGGATTGCTTTGTTCTTTAGAAAGAGTACTCGCCATTTCTGGATGATGTTGCTTCCAAGAGTTTGAACTCCACATAATTAAAGGGACATCAAAATTATTTTTCATGTCTAAATGCAGTGAGCTATTTTCTTTACATTCTCCAAGGTTTAATCCATGGTCAGATGTATAAATTAAGTTGGCATCTAGATTAGTTGCTTTTAATTTTTGAATGACTTCGTTGAGCAAGTAATCTGTATAAAGTACTGTATTGTCATAGGTATCTTTAAATTTATTAAATTGCGGTGGATAGCGTTTTGTAAAATCTGCATGTGAGCCGTAAAGGTGTAAAACAATGAATTTATGATGTTTTTTCTCTGCTAAAGCTCGGTCAAATGATTTGAGTAGCTCTTCATCGTAATGCGTTTCAAGTGATGCTGAATATGAATGTTGCGTCAAAAATTGGGTTTCTTGAGCAGAAGATGCATAGGCTGAGACAAGAGAATCATATTCTCCATATTGAGCTTGTGCGCTAAACCAATAAGTTTTGTAGCCTGCTGCATTGAACGCATTTACAATAGAAGGACTTAAATTATCAGTTCCGTTGAGCTTTCCTGTTAGTAAGGTTGGTACAGACTTACTGGTCATATAAGAACCTGAAATCGTATTATTAAATAACCATAAATCTTTCTTATATTTTGCTAGATATGGTGTTGTATTATTTTTGGTATAGCCAAATAAACTTAAACGATCGCGTCGAGCACTTTCCCCAATAACCAATACTGTAATGGTAGGTCGAGTTTCTTTAACTTGTGTGCACTCAATTTCGTTTTGTGTGGCTATGAAGTCTTTTACACGATTTACTTCAAGGCT
The DNA here is from genome assembly GCF_016064815.1 of Acinetobacter seifertii. NCBI lineage: Bacteria > Pseudomonadati > Pseudomonadota > Gammaproteobacteria > Moraxellales > Moraxellaceae > Acinetobacter > Acinetobacter seifertii. The sequence continues at coordinate 601,302 of NZ_CP065820.1, forward strand.
CGCTGCTGGTAAACCGAGCACTAAATTTAAAGGATAAGATTGTTTAAAATGACGATATACATTTAGGAAACCTTGCTGATGATCAGGTGCTTTAAGGTAGCGTTGAATTGGCGAAAAAATAAGACATAAAGCTAAAATACGTACCCATATTGGAGTGTTTAGTCTTTGATTTGGAATAAAATGATAAAAGAAAGCCAAAGGAATGATATAGGCAATAATCAAACCAATTGCTAAAGGAATATCTAGTGTCGATAAATAGACTCTACCTTCAGTTGTGGAGCTTCCCAAAATTGTGAGCCATACTGAAATTTCAGTTGGGGCGTTATAGGTAATTTCGTAATAAAGTGCAAAAGGAGTTAGAAGGTAAATAGGTAAGCTAAGCCAGAAAAAACGGCGGTAGTGATAAATTAAAAAAACGAAAAAAATAAGCGGATATAAGGCTTTGAAAAAACCATCACTGGAAATAATGAATGATGGAACAAGCAGCATAAAGCAATAAATAAAGAACCATAACTTTCCTGTTTTGAATCGAAAAATCACGCTAAGCTGTTCCAAGTGTAAAAGCGCGATATCATCCTATATTTCGCTAACAGGGTCTACATAAATTCAGGCATGATATAATATTTTAGTTCATCTCCAGAATTGATGGAATTATAGAGTTTAGAATGAAAATATTGCATATCGCAAATTTTGGCTTTAATAAACAAGGCGCACATTTTTACTGCACAGATCGTAAAATTTCTGCCGGATTAATTGAAAATGGCCATTTTGTTTATGATTTTAGCTTTCGTGATATGGCACGAATGGGGACGATTTTTAAAACAAAAAAATTGGGTGCTAATTGGGCCAATAAAGAAGTATTAAAAGTCGTAAATAACATTGAGCCTGATTTGGTACTTATAGGTCATAGTGATTTGATGAGTCCAGATGTCCTAAGACAAATCAAAGAAGCTTATCCAAATACTAAAATTGCATTTTGGTATGTTGATCCGCTTTATTTAGAGAGCAAACTTGGTTTTGTCAAAGCATTCTCTCCGTATTTAGATGCTATTTTCTGTACAACTGGTGGTGAGTATCTACAGAAGTTAAAGCAGCCACATTTAAGCGTAGCTTATTTACCTAATGTTGGTCATCGTAATGTAGAAATTCTGCAACAGTTTTCAAACGCTAAGATTGATAAGACATTTATCTTCTGTGGTGTGGTTTATAAAGAACCTGAGCGTGAAAAGTTCTTAAAAGATTTGGCAGATGCTCTACAACAAGGTCATGTAAACTATCAATATTATGGTTGTTTTGAGCAACCTGGCGTTTACGGGAAAGCTTATTATAAGGTTTTGTCTGAAACAAAAATGGGACTTAATTACTCACGCCGTAATGACGTAACCTTGTATAGTTCTGACCGTATTGTACAGCTGACTGGTAATGGTTTACTCACCTTTAGTCCAAGAATTCCTGGTTTTGAGAAACTCTATACTGAGCAGGAAGTGGTTTACTTTGATGATCAATTTGATTTGGCTAAGAAGATCCAATTCTTTGATCAAAACCCAGATCAGGCTGAAAAAATAGCGAAAGAGGGCTGGGAGAAAACACGTAGGTCTTTCAATGCTAAACGCATTACCCAGTATATGGTTGAAGTGACATTTAAGCAGCCCCTTTCAGAAGATTATGAATGGTCACATGAGGTTTATGCATGATGTGGTTTTTGTACGTTGCGGTAGGCCTACTAGCACTTGCTGCACTGTTATATGTGCTGGGTAATTACACTTTCTGGCTTCCGTTTCGTTCGAACAAACTACCACGCATTGTGATGTTGCATCAGGTTACGCCTAAAGATGTAGCCTCTGGTATGAACATGCCTCCTGAAAAGTTTGAACAACTCTTACAGTTGTTGACACGTAAAGGGGCTATCTTCTGTTTTGTCTCTGAGCTTGAACAATACCGTAATCAAAAGAATGTCGTTGCTTTAAGTTTTGATGATGGTTTTATGGATAATTATCTTTATGCCTATCCATTACTTAAAAAATATAATGCAAAGGCAACCATTTATTTGGCGACGCAAATTGAAGGAATCGAAAAGCTAACTCATGAGCAAATCCATGAAATGGCGAATTCTGGTTTGATTGAATTTGGTGCGCATACCCAACATCATGTGAACTTACTTAAGCTTGACGATCAAACCGCTTTTGACGAAATGCTTCAGTCTAAACAAGATGTTGAAGCATTAGTTGGGAAGTGCCCGAGCTTTGCTTATCCATTTGGTCGATTTAACGAAAAGCACCAAAAAATGGCTCAAGAGATTGGCTTTAAAAATGCTGTATCGACTCGTAAAAAAATCGAAGCTTACGAAGTAGTTAATCAATTTAATATTCCACGTGTCAGCACGCATGGTGCCATGAATGCTTTACAGATGCGTATCGCCCTTGCTAAAGGACGTTATAAGTTATGAATAAAATTCCATGTAGTGTCTATATTGTTACTTTGGACTGTGGTGCTTGGTTAGAACGAACTTTGCAAAGTGTCAGTGATTTCGATGAAGTTATTATTTTAGACTCTGGGAGTACTGATAATACTTATGAAATTGCAGAGAGCTTTGAAAATACGCAAATTTCTCATCAAGACTGGCAAGGTTATGCTGGACAAAAAAGTTTGGCTTTAGCAAAATGCCGAAATGATTGGGTACTTAATCTAGATGGCGACGAAGTCTTATCTAATGAGTTAAAACAAGAAATTGTTGAGACCATTCAGCAAGATAAACTTGATGCATTAATCACACCGATTAATGATGTGTTTTTAGGTGTTCCCAACAGCAAACATACTAAGAAACATGCAAAGGTGCGGTTTTTCCGTAAATCTAAAGGGCATTATGACCTTGCTAATAAAGTTCATGAAAACGTGATCGTAGATGGTGAATCTCAGCGTGCTCAACATGATATTTACCATTATGGCGAGTCGAGCATTTTCGTTAAAGTCGAAAAAAATAACCAATATTCCAACCTCAAAGCATTAGAGAAATACCAAAAGGGTAAGTCTCCAAGTGTTGCTAAATTAGTTCTGGTAATGCCAGTGACTTTTCTGAAGTCTTATTTTATTCGCCGTAGTTTCTTAAATGGTTGGCGTGGTTTCGTAAATAGTATGATTAACGCGTTTTATGCTTTTCTAAAAGAAGCCAAACTGTTTGAACAGACTATGAATAAAGATAAAAAATAAGTAGGTAAGCGATGAAGATTGTTCAGATTATGGCAACAGATGGTGGAAAAATCGGTGGATTAGAAAAGCATACTTTTCAACTCTGCGCAGAATTATCACAAAAGCAAGAAGTCCATTTACTTTTGGACTTAAACTATCGAAATGCAATACCTCAATTAGAACATCTTCATTGTCATTATTTTGATTTTTCTAAAGGAAGAATGAATATCAGTCTTCTTTATTCACTTTTTAAAGAAATTAAAAAAATTGCACCTGATATTATTCATGCTCAAGGTGGAAAAGCATCAAAAATGTTGAGTTTTCTTCTGCCCTTTTTAAAAGTACCAAGTGTGGCAACCATTCATGGTATGAAAAATAACATGCGTAGTTATCATCATTTTAATGAGGTCATTACTGTAAGTCAGGCTGTTGCAGATAAAGTTAGTGAATATCGATCAGTTCATGTTGTTTATAATGGTGTTGCTCAGGAAAAAAGATTGAGTGCTGATATACCTAGAACAACTCTAAAAAAAGCTATCGCAATTGGCCGATTAGATCCAGTAAAAGGCTTTGATCGACTTATAGAAGCATGGCAAGGTTTGGAGATACACCTAGAAATATTAGGTGAGGGGCCCGAGCATGAACGTTTAAGTCAGTTAATTCAAGATCTGCATTTGCAGGATAAAATTAAATTAGTGGGTTATCAGCAAGACATTTATCCGTATTTGGCAGCAAGTGATTTAGTGGTGGTATCTTCCTTGAGAGAAGGAGGTCCATTAATTGTTGCGGAAGCATTATTGGTACATAAACCTGTAATTGCCACTGATGTGGGGATGGTAAGAGAATTTATTCCAGAAAAATATATTGCAAAAGATAATACTGCATTGGAACTTAAAAAGTTAATTGAAATTGCTAGTGAAAACTTTGAGCATATTCATTATGAGTTTAAGCCTGCGTTTGATAAAGCAGAAGCTGAATTATCTTTAAATGCAATGGTTAATAAAACACTAGATATTTATAAATTAGCGTTGCGACAACAACGCTAATTATCTTTTTGGGTCAAACGGATTGCATCCACAACAACAAAATTGGAATGTACATCAATAGTGTGACATCCATCATCTTCTTTGTTCCATTCAGGATATATTGTTTCGTACAGTCTTTCCTCATATTCTTTCGGACTTAATTTTATGATTTCTTTAAGCTCAATATGTCCACCATAACGCTTTAAAGAGTCTTGACTTGGACGAACCAGTTTATTCCGATAGAAAAAAGGTTTTCCAGCCATCCTATATTGAATTTTTCCTTTACATACTGGGTTCATTGGGTGTTCTTGCCAGTTTGGATTTAAGATATCTTCAGTAAAGAATAGATCTAAACGGTCACCAAATTTCTTACAATCGCGACGTGTTGAGGTAAAAAGATACCATAAGCCTTCATGATAAAAAGGTGTGCTATCGACTGCTTCAATATTTTCAATAAGGTTCGAATGCTTTTCCCATTTCAGCGGAAAATCAGTACATTTCCACAGTTCGATGGTTTTGTTGCTAAAAGTTTCTGGCACCATGTACCAAGTGTTATCTATTTTAAATACACAAGGATAGGATAGGTGATAGTCGAGCTTTAAAATAGCTTCAGGCGATGTGTATGTACCGTCTTTAAAGACTTCTAAAACAGAAAGAAAGCCTACAGGATGTTCATCGTTAACTTCTTCAAAAAAAATGAAATGACGGCCATTTTCATAAGCATAAAAGCTATCTGCAAATGTAAACTTTTTAGGAGAGTGAATCTCAAATAGAGAATTTAATTGTTCAAGTGCTGTAAAGGGTTGTTCTAACCAGCCAAAACGCATATACCAATGAGAATCATAAGATTTTGCTTTTTTTGCTTGTTGGTATTTGTACCATTTTTTTTGGATTGAACGAATCATGACTATACAAGAAATAAAAAAGATATATTAACTCTATTTTACATTAGATATCATATTTGCTGTTTAAAAGGGGGAAGTTGCTTAATGAAGATTTATGTTGTGAGTATTGAAGAGGAAAAGTCACCTCGATTAAGTAAATTCTTCAGTCAAAATTTTTTTGAGCAAGGAAATTTACCTATAACGAGAGTAGGTATTAAAGGAGGCAACCTTTCAGCAAAAGAATATTTTGAAAAAGCTGTGAAGGGCCGTGAAATTCCCTTAACTCCAGGTGAACTAGGCTGTACTTTATCCCATCTACAAGCACTTCAACTCTTTTTGGATACTGATGACCAGTATGCTCTAATTTTAGAAGATGATGCTATTTTCCCAAGTGATCTTACTTATGAAGTATTAGAAAAACAAATAGAAAGTGCTGATTTACCACGCAAAACATTATTAAGCTTGGGTGGGATACAAATGAAAGAGTCACGGAAAGTACGAGGAAATTTTAAAGAGGAGAATTTTCTGGGGAAAAGGATTCTTGAGGTTATTCCTGACTATTTTCATCGTGTAAATTATGCGATGGCTTATATTGTTGATCGTGATATGGCGAAAGTACTTTTAGCTTATCATCAGCCTTTACGTCGGGCTGACGATTGGAGTTACCTCTTTGATTTTGATAGTCATGTTCATCTTTTAATGACATATATTGTTGATCATCCAATCATTCAAAAGGGTGAAGAAAATCAAGAGTTAAGTGCCATTGAAGCTGAACGAGTCGATGTAACTAGTTTAAAGAGAAGTAAGTATGGAACAGGCATTCGACGTAATCTAGCTAAATTGTTTAGCCAGCTTTATCCAAATAAGTAATAAAATGAATCTGCGAAGATTTTTTATTGAATTAAAGCTTAATTTTATATTTTTTACTCAGTAGTTTATTGGGGGGCGTTATGCCAAAAGTTGTAATGGTTGTTGTGTTGTATAATAAAATGTTAAGAGAATCTTCAACTTTACAGAGTTTGCTTTCCTTTACTCATTCTTTAGATCATTTAGTTATTGTAAATAATGGACCAAAAAACATAATTTTAGATGATTTCTTTGAAAATTTAAGAGATAAACATTTAAAAGTTACTTTAGAAAATCATTTACAAAACAAACCTTTAAGTTGGATTTATAATGATCTTATAGAAGGAAATGACGCTGATTATTATGTGTTGTTCGATGATGATACAATAATAAATGCAGAATATGAAAAGCATCTATTTGAAACACTAAATGATATTGATATCGAATTTCCTAAAATATATGCAAGAGTAGAACATATTCAACATTTTCCTATGGTAAATAATAAATTATTGACAAATAGTGATGAGCTTAAAAATGTTGAATCTATTTTTTCAGTTGGTTCAGGTTTGATTTTATCAAAAAACATAAAAAATATTTTTATCGAAAAATTCGGTTCTGTTTTTGATCCACACTTTGCTTTTTATGGCGTTGATTCAACTTTTTTCATTCGATTAAATAATTTATTAAAACAAGGTGAAAAGTTTAAGTTTTCATGTAGAACATATTTAAAACATGGTTTGTCCCTAACCGAAGAAGAATTAACTGATTGGAGAAAAAAAGAGTTTATTTATGAGAATACTCTTAAAGTAAAATATTATAGTGGTAGTGTCTTGATGGCTAAATTAAAGTTTATACGATTGATGTATCGTAAGTTAAGCCATTTTGAATTCCGAGATTTAAAACTTGTTATTCAGACCTTTGTAAAAGGAAAACATCCACGATGTTAAAAAAACAAGAAAGCTCAGAGAAAATTATTGCTTTAGTTTACGGTATATATATTAATTCATCAGTAAACTGGAAAAAAATTCTGTATAGACAAATTTTAGATATAAAAAAATTAGGAATTTTGGACCTTTCAGATATTTATTTAATTGTTTCAAATCCAGAGTCTGTTCCTCAAGTAGAGAGCTATCTTAGACAATTCGATTTTAAAAATATTATTATTTATACTGAAAATAAATATGAATATTATGCGCTGCATTTTATTTGGGAATTATCTCGGCAGGAAAATTCATATAAGTACATGATTTACATGCATACCAAAGGAATGAGTTATGCAAAAAAGAGGAGAAATAAAACTGAAGAAATTTTGACGTACTATACTCTCAAATTTTGGAAAGATTATTTGGCTATTTTTGATGAGCATCATCATATAAATAAAATTGGAATTTTACCCGGTGAAGGATCTGGATTTGGTGATGAACAGCAAAAATATAGAAATTTAAAGGGATGGATTTGGTTTAATTTTTGGTGGGCACGTAAATCCTATATCGCGACCTTATCTGAACCGATAGAAACCAGCGATCGCTATTATTATGAATATTGGTTAGGATTGCAGGATACGAATTGTAATCAGAACGATACCTATTCAATGTATGCGCATCAGGTCCGATTTTTTAAATCTGAGGTTGCAGAGAATATTTTGATGGAACTTTATGAAGAAAAACGTTGCAGATTTACACTACAATCTTTGCTACAACGTTTCTTAAATTAGATTTATACAATTATGCATTTAAAAACATCAAAATTTTAGAATAATCTTGAATACCATTTACGCTTTTTCTTTGGTTCGTAAATATAAGATGGCTTTTCTAGACTCATACAGTTATTAAACGCTGAAATATCAAGTGTATTATTAATGAGCTCATCACAACGTTTAACGAAAAGTTCTATATTTTCAGCAGTGCGGCTTTGGAATAAATGGTAAACCTGATCAGCAAATACTGTACCTATGCCATAATAACCATAACTTGCTAGTGCCCAACAACCTTCACTTGGTGCTTTTTCATAGCGTGTTGGAAACAATGTATGATAGGGAATTCTTTTTTCTTCAGCAGCAAATGCAAGAGCTTCTGCAACATCTCCATGTTTATTAGGCATAAAAGAGGGACGCCCAAGTTTTTCATAACATGTTTTAGTAATAAAGAAAAAAGCAGGAGATGCAAAAATATGTGTTGCATTGCCTATATGATTCGAGACTTGAGCACACCCTAAAAACGTATCATTTTTAATAACATACTCAATTGCACTCAAAACAATATCGATGTTCAATGGGATAAGATCTGGTTCAATAATTGCAATAACTTCAGCCTGAGCTGTTGCCATAACTTCATCAAGCCATTGGCCATGCGGAATATTCTTTTGAGTATATTGAACATTTAGGCCTAAATGGGACATAACACTTTTATGAGCCTGTAAAATTTCAGGGCTAAAGTTATCCCAATGAAATGAATGGAACTCAGTTTGTTTCAGTAAATTATGATTCATGTTCATTATATTAAAATTAGAGATCCATTAAATAAATAGAAATTACTGTTTATCCGCATTTCCTTTAAGCACCATATAAATGAGTGCAACAAAAATAAGTAATGCACCTACTAGGCTACTTACGCAGAAATAAAGGATACGTTGGTTCGTTGTTAAATTGAATAATTCATGAGAAAGGATATAGCGCATAAAAAACCACTGCGCAAGAGAGAATACAATCACGACTAAAGCATGTCGACGAACTTCAGGACGCATTGCCATAATCAAATACCACGGGGAGAAAAGAGCAGTTATTATGCCACTTGCCTACTAGCATCTCAATAGAATCTGAATCGATGGGATTGTTTAGAAAAAATTAAAATATGGATGAATTATGAATTTTTATTAACATTAATAAATAGCAAAATCCCTTTTGTTTACTAATACTTTCATTACCTTGTTTATTTTGGCTTGGGGAGAATAATGCAGCCTATTGATTTCGTAATGATTTGGGTAGACTCAACTGATACTAGATGGCAGCAAGATTACGCATATTATAAATTAAAAGAAGTAAATAAACAGGCTACAGAACTCAGTGATGAGTGCCGTTATCGCGATTGGAACAATCTTCATTTTTGGTTTAGATCTGTTGAAAAATTTTGTCCGTGGGTCAGAAAAATTCATCTTGTGACATGTGGTCATTTCCCTGAATTCTTAGTCAAAAGTCATCCCAAGTTAAATTTAGTTACCCATAATCAAATTATAGAATCAAACTGTTTACCTACATTTAACTCTCATGCTATAGAAATTAATATCCATAAAATAGAAGGGCTTGCAGAGCAATTTGTCTACTTTAATGATGATACTTTTATTAATAGACCTTTAGAGCCAGAATTTTTCTTTCAGAGTGGACTACCTTGTGATGGTATTCGACTACAGCCGTTGATGGTAGTAGGGGAGGAAAATTTTTTAGGCGCTGTTGCTTTGACTGATGTTGCAATTATTAATAAATATTTTGATAAGAGAAAACTATTTCGAAAAAATCCTTACGCTCTTTTTAATCATCGATATTCCATAAGCAACAATTGGGATAATTTTTTAAGTTTATATAACCGAAAATTCTCAAGCTTTTATAGTACTCATTTACCTCAGCCATTTTTGAAGTCGGTTTTTGAAGAGGTTTGGGAAAAAGAAGAAAACTATTTGAGAGAAGTATCAAGTCATCGCTTTAGACAACCTTTAGATGTTAACCAATATTTGTTTAGGCTTTGGCAGTTATGTTCTAATCGTTTTTGTCCTGTAAATATCTTTGAGCGCGGACAAAACTTTAATTTAAGATTGCAAAATCTCTCTGAAATTAATTATGTGATTAAGAATGAACAATTTCCACAAATTTGTCTAAATGATGATGAGCATGTGGTTGATTTTGAAAAATTAAAATTAGAAATTATTAAAATTTTTGAACAAAAATTTAATACAGTCTCAAGTTTTGAAAAAGAAATATCCCATTGAAACTACTTAATAAAAAACCCTGCTTAAGCAGGGTTTTTATTTAAAAAATCTAAAAATTATTTAGATTCTTCAGCTTTTGGCTTTTCACGTAAACGAATGCCCAAGTCACGAAGCTGGTTAGCTTCAACTGGAGCAGGTGCTTGAGTAAGTGGACATTCAGCAGTTTTCGTTTTAGGGAATGCAATAACGTCACGAATAGACGTCGCGCCAGTCATTAACATTACTAAACGGTCAAGACCAAATGCCAGACCACCGTGAGGAGGAGCACCGTAACGAAGTGCGTTAAGCAAGAAGCTGAATTTCTCTTCCGCTTCTTCATCAGAAATACCAAGCGCTTCAAAAATCGCTTTTTGCATTTCTAATGTATAAATACGTAGAGAACCACCACCAACTTCAGTACCGTTCAATACCATGTCATAAGCAACAGAAAGTGCTTCACCTGGATTGTTCTTCACTTCTTCTACGCTTGATTTTGGTAGAGTGAATGGATGGTGAACAGAAGTCCATTTGCCATCGTCAGTTTCTTCAAACATTGGGAAGTCAACAACCCAAAGTGGAGCCCACTCACAAGTTGCAAGATTCAAGTCGTGACCAATCTTGACACGAAGTGCGCCCATTGCATCATTTACAACTTTAGCTTTATCAGCACCGAAGAATACGATATCGCCATCTTGCGCACCAACACGTTCCAACAATTCAAGTACGATTGGTTCAATGAATTTCACGATTGGAGATTGAAGACCTTCAATTCCTTTCGCGAGCTCATTAACTTTGATGTAAGCCAAACCTTTTGCACCATAGATGCCAACGAATTTGGTGTATTCATCAATTGCACTACGTGGCAATGATGCTGCACCTGGAACACGTAAGGCAACAATACGGCCTTTAGGATCTTTTGCAGGGCCAGCAAATACTTTGAACTCAACTTCTTGCATTAAGTCTGCAACGTCAACGAGTTTCAACGGAATACGCAAATCTGGTTTGTCAGATGCATAGTCACGCATAGCTTCGCTATATGGCATACGGCGGAATTTTTCAAATTTTACGCCAAGCAAGTCGTTAAATAGTTTAACAGTCATGCCTTCCATCAAATCCATGATTTCATCGTCATTTAAGAACGATGTTTCAATGTCGATTTGAGTGAATTCTGGCTGACGGTCAGCACGTAAGTCTTCATCACGGAAACATTTCGCGATTTGGTAGTAACGATCGATACCACCCACCATCAATAATTGTTTAAACAATTGCGGTGATTGTGGAAGTGCGTAGAAGCTACCATTTTGTACACGACTTGGTACTAAATAGTCACGTGCACCTTCAGGAGTTGCACGAGTTAAAATTGGAGTTTCAACGTCTAAGAAACCGTGATCGTCTAAATAGTTACGGATCAAGTTTGTTACTTTAGAACGGAAACGTAAACGATCTAGCATTTCTGGACGACGGATGTCTAAGAAACGATATTTTAAACGGTGTTCTTCAGACACGTTAATCGTGTCATCATTTAACGGGAATGGCGGAGTTTCAGAAGCAGCAAGAACTTCGATTTCTTTGCCTAACACTTCGATTTGACCACTCACCATATTTGGGTTTTCAGTACCTTCATAACGGCGACGAACACGACCTGTAATTTTTAATACATATTCAGAACGTGCTTTATCTGCAGTTGCAAATGCTTCTGGAGTATCTGGGTCAATAACCACTTGAACGAGACCATCACGGTCACGCATATCAAGGAAAATAACACCGCCATGGTCACGGCGACGATGTACCCAACCGCATAATGTAACGGTTTGGTCGATTTGGGCTTCAGTTAAAGAGCCGCAGTAATGAGTTCGCATCATGATGAAGATTATCCAAACTATATTGGCTGAAAAGACGGATGCGTAAACCGCGCACCGTCAAAAAAGTAAGTTTTCGATTATGCCCTGTTGAATGGCATGCGACAAGAACTAGATCAAAAAACAGCTATAATTTAGCTAAAAATGAGCAATTTGGCAGCAAGTTTACCCATTAGCCCATTCTTTGTTGCTGATCTAAAAACAAGAATAATAAGCATCCTAAACTGAAAGTACTTAACCAGCCTTGCATGAACTCATTAATAGATCGACCTGTAAAATAATAGGTGTCGGTATGCCAGACCTCATGAGGAATGTAACGGGCATAATCCCAAAAAGAAAATAAGCCCAAAAGGGTGGATAAAATAAACAATGACCATGCAAAAATTTTAATTTTATGACTTATTTTCCAGTGCTGTTTATGTTTTTGATAGTAATGAATACTCATCCAACCTAAAAAAGGTAGTGCCAGTGCAGAAGAACCGAGCTGAAGAAGGCGATGCAAAGGATACGGGCGGCCAAAGAAGTGAACCGTTTGGGATAAAAAATCTTGAAAGATAAACGTTCTAAAGTCAGAGTGGGTAAGACCATCCCAAATGAGATGAGTGGCAATACCGATAATGAGCGCGAATACAACTCCAATAAAAAAGTATATAAAACGTTTAATAGAGTCTAATTTCAAATCATGTTGAATGCCAAAAAAACGGTAAACCGCAGGCCTATATAGAACATACCAAACTGCACAAAAGACAAGACCTAATGCAAGGTTGGGATAAATTAGACCTTTCCATTGGTGCGTTAGCATGCTGGACTGAACTGTAAATAAGCGATAAAGATCAGGTGTCATACTGCCAATCGCTAAGGCGGCAATAGGTAGAGTATTTCTGCTTAATTTGGCAATTGGTGGTGCAATAACAGCATGAGAGATTGTAAAAGGCATTGGAAACGGACGCTTCTCACATCATCAAAAACAACGAGTCTAACGAAACATAACTTCGACTAATGTTTTTTATTGCAAAACGTTTGGAATGTTATAATATAACAAAAAAATACGGGTCATTCATTATGCAGCTCAAAACACAGCTTTTTGTTCTCTCATTATTATCATTTTCTATTCAGCAAGTGATGGCAGCGGATGAGATAAATACCAAGGAAGAGCAACCTGCCGAATTGGCAACAATTAAGGTTAAGGCAGAACCAGTTAACAACACGTCTTTGGCGGAAGGGGCAACAAGTATTGGTAATGCCTTAAATGGTCAGGCCGGAGTTTATGCGGCTCAATATACAGGTGGGGTGAGCCGTCCAGTCATACGTGGTCAAGATGGTACACGCGTCAAAATTGTACAAAATGGTGGCGATGTAATGGATGTTTCATCTGTATCGCCAGACCATGCTGTTACTGTTGATCCAAACTCTGCTCAAGACATCCAGATATTAAATGGCACTGAAGCATTATTATATGGTGCAGGTTCAGTTGGGGGATTGGTAAATGTTGTTGATGAAAAAATTCCAACAGCTATGCCAGATAAGGGTTACCAAGGTAAAGCCGGTGTTCGCTATAACTCGGGTAGTGACGAGTTGCTTTATTCGGGACAAACAACAGTCGGTTTAGGTGACCATGTTGCGCTACGTGTTGGTGGTTTAAAGCGCGATGCGAATGACTATATCTTGCCTAAAGATTTGCAAACAGACGAGCGTCGTCAAGATAGTACTTTTGCCGATTCTAAAAATTATAATGCTGGACTGTCTTGGATTGGAGACCGCGGCTTTATTGGCGCTTCATTTAGCCAACGTCATGATCAATATGGCATTCCTGCTGAGAATGAGCTTTTTGGTTCATGTGAGCGTGATGGCTTGCATCTTGTGTGCGGTTCAGATGATCCAACCGATCATGGGCATGACCACGAACATGATGCTTCATGGATTAATCTCAAAGAAAAGCGTTATGACTTAAAAGGTGAGTTAAAAGATCCATTTGCAGGTTTTGCTAAAGTTGCAGCGCAAGCAAGCTATACAGATTATCAGCATGAAGAAATGCATGGTAGTGAGGTAGGAACAACTTTTAAAAGCAAAGGTGTAGACAGCCGAGTTACGTTAGAAAATAATGCTTGGGCAGGTTGGACAGGACAGATTGGCGCGCAATATACCCAACAAAAACTAAATATTGTTGGTGATGAGTCGATTATGGGCCCAAGTAAAACCCAACGTTATAGTGTATTTGGTTTGCAACAAAAACAAATCAATAACGTCAATCTTGCAGTTTCTTCACGTGTTGACCACCAAACTATCGACATTGAGTCAGATCAAAAGAATTACACGGGTACTGGATATTCGGTTGCTGGTACTGCAAACTGGGAATTTATTCCGCAATACAAATTGTCCTTCACTACGTCACATCAAGAGCGTTTACCATTTGCCCAAGAGTTGTATTCAGACGGTGTACATATGGCGACCAATACCTATGAGTTGGGTAATGATGACCTGAAGAAAGAACGCTCAAATAATGTCGAGTTGGGTTTACACTTTGATAATGACCTTTTGAAATACAATGTAAGCGTTTTCCACAACCGTTTTGATAATTTTATTTATGCCAATACCTTAGATGAATTCCAAGGATTCCGCCTCATTGAATATAGTCAAGATGCAGCAAAGTTTTATGGTGTCGATGCTGACCTAAGCTATCAAATTTCGCCTGTATATAATTTAGGGTTATTTGGTGACTATGTCCGTGGCAAAATTGATAATGAAAATGCACCGCGTATTCCTGGTGGACGTTTAGGTACTAAAGTCAAAGCCGATTTTGGTGATGGTTGGGATGGTTCTGCCGAGTATTATCATGTATTTAAACAAGATGATATTGCGAATTATGAAACCAAAGGGCAGAGCTATAACATGCTGAACTTGGGCGTTGGATATAATGGTAAATATAGCAACATTGGTGATTACCGAGTGTTCTTGAATGCCAATAACTTGTTAGATAGTAAAATTTATCAGCATGAGTCTTTCCTCGCAAATGTTCCACAAGTCGGACGTAATTTTACTGTAGGTGTAAACTTTAGTTTCTAAGGCTAACACGAAACTAAACTTGAAAAATCAAGCTAAAAGACCTAATTTGAAATGATCAAGTTAGGTCTTTTTTATGCGTATTTTTCAGCGAATTCATCAAAAAATAAATTGGTCAGGGCGTCGTTATATGGCGGTATTACTTTGCGTTGTTGCTATTGCATATGTTGCATCGGCAATTTACCACACAGTAAAACCATTACCACAGGGCATTAACTTTAGTGGCAAGCTTAGACATGCCGATGTCAAATTTTTAGCAGATAAAACCTATCTGGATGCCAATGGTCAGCAGAAGCTTGATCAGCATATTTTTGATGAAATCTTGAAAATGATTGATGAGGCAAAGACCACTATTGTGGTCGATATGTTCTTATTCAATTCAGAGGTGGGGGATTCAAAAATAAAGCAAAGACCATTGATGCAAGAGTTAACCGATGCATTAGTGAGTAAGAAAAGACAAAACCGTCAAATTCAAATTGTACTAATTACTGACCCCATTAACTCAGTTTATGGTGGTTTAAGCCCTGAGCATTATCGTCAGTTACGTCAAGCTGGGGTTGATGTTATCGAAACGAATCTGATCCCTTTACGTGCATCTAATCCACTTTGGTCAGGGTTTTGGTATATCTGTTGTCAGAGTGTTAGAAATAACCCTGAAAAGGGCTGGTTACCTAACCCATTTGGTAATGAAAAAATTACGCTACGAAGTTATCTCAACTTATTTAATTTTAAAGCCAATCACCGTAAAACATTAGTTGTTGATACCGATGCTGGCTGGAAATCATTGGTTACGTCAGCAAATCCACACGATGGTAGTTCTAGACACTCTAATGTGGGGTTGGTTGTAACAGGAGCCACGGCTTCTGATGTTCTCCAGACAGAGGCTGCTGTTGCACAAATGTCTGGAAGTAGTTCACCCTCACTGATTTTAGGTGACTTTGAAAAAGATATAACCAAACCTCAAGTTCAAGTGTTAACGGAAGGTGCAATCTATGAATCTGTGCTGAAATTAATTAACTCGGCTAAACCGAAAGAGCATATTGATTTAAGTATGTTTTATTTGTCTGAACGTAAGATTATTCAAGCTCTAAAAAATGCACAAGCACGAGGTGTGATTGTTCGTGTTTTACTTGATCCAAATAAAGATGCATTTGGAAGACAAAAGAATGGTATTCCAAACCGTCAGGTTGCTTCAGAACTACATGCTGTAGGTATTCCAATCCGTTGGTGTGATACGCACGGTGAGCAGAACCATAGCAAAATGATCTTGAAATATAATGCCCAACACGCTGAGTTGATCGTAGGATCTGCCAATTTCACTGCTCGTAATTTAAAAAATTACAACCTTGAAACGGATATGCTGGTTATAGGCAAAGTTCAAGATCAAGTCTTTAAAGATGCTCAGGGTTACTTCAATACTTCATGGTCAAACTTGCAAGGGAAACAAATGAGTGTGGATTACGCGAAGTATGCCGACGAGTCTAAAGTGAAGTATTGGATTTATCGTTTTATGGAATGGTCAGGGTTATCGACTTTCTAATTCTATTTTTTTATATAAATGTTGAGGTGATATGTTCACCACGGAGTCTTGCTTAGTTTGGTTCTAAACTTGGAATTTATTCGTTGCCGTGATTTTGTACAAAATTGGCAAGATGATTGGCGACATGGATGTTGCCGTTCCACTGTGTTGCAGGGAAACAACATCAGTGAAACAAAGGTTTTTGTCACTTTTGACCTTTCAAAAGTGAGGCATTAGCCTATACAAAAGATATTTGAACATCACTGTAAGTAAAGGCTGTGCCATAAGTCCGATTTAAGGCGCTGGCGGAATCAATTGATCCAAAGCCTTATCATCTAACTTTTCTATTTCACTCAAATCAGTCTTAATTTTCCACTGTGACTCATCATCAACCGGATTTGGTAAACGTGCCTCAAGCCAATCACAAACCACGTCAGGATTAAACTCAGGGTGATTACACTGAATAATCCACGATAAAAAATCTTTGGCTTCACCATTCATATAAGGTGGTGGTGAAACAGGAAAGAATAATGTTGGTAGACGTTCATTCGTCGAGAGATAATTTAAAACATGGCCGAGTTCTTGTACGGTTTGCCATGCAAGTGGGTGTTCTACATCAATACTGAACTTAAACCACCAAGCGTGTTCGCCATCTGCTCCATGAGCCATAATACGGGCTTCTTGTACACTTGGAACTTTGCAGAAAAATTGATGAAGACGTTCAAAACTGATTTCAGACACAGCAATTGACCTAGCTTGGAAAATGCTAATGGTAGCATAGATACAGATTCTTCATATTTTCTTTATAGTCATTACAAACAATATCAATCAAGCCTGTTTTATTCATGGTTTCTCCTTGACTCTCTTTTAATCTAGCTCTATATCAAGACAAAAGGGATGCACCATGAAAAAGCCAATCGTTCTTGTACTTTCAACTTTAATGTTGGGTATATCTGCTACTGCGATGGCGGATTCAAATAATCGCTGGGATAATTATCACGGCAACGATAATCGACATTATGATCAGCGTTACGACCATCGCGATGAACATAGAGGACCGGGTTGGGTCAAAGCAAACCGTGGTGGTGAATATGTCGTAGTCAAGCGAGGGGAGCGTATTCCTGTAGAATACCGTGATCACCGTTACTTTGTTTCAGACTGGCACGCACATCGTTTATATGAGCCACCACGTGGGTATCACTGGGTGAAAACGCCGAATCAATATTTATTAGTTGATTCACATCACCAAGTTTATCGTGTGCGTTAAGTGTAAAATATAGAATATTAAAAAGGCCTCAATATAGAGGCCTTTTTTTATGCTAACTCATCATCTTGTGGCTGAGGAGTTTTGAGTGAGACTGGGGTCTTTGAATGCTTTTCTTTCATGACCGATGGATAATTCCATGAAGCAAAACGAACGACTAAAATGGAAATCGCTAAAATTAAAATTGAACCAGTAATAATGACTTGATCGATATCCGCTTTATGATCATGTTGAATGTCGGAAATGAGTAGTCGGGTTAAGGCTGTAATTGCAACATAAATAAGAAAGCGTACAGGCATGTGATTGGTTTTAAAGTAAATCCCAACCATTGCGCCAAGTTCTAGGTAGATAAATAATAGTAAAATATCATCAATTGATGCATATTTTTTAATAGTTAAAATTTCAAAAACGGTATGTGCCGCTGACCATGCCACCATACAGCCGATAATGAATAAAGCCAAATAATGAAAAGCTTCAACAGCATAGTGTCCAAATCGGTCGAGTGTTCTTTCAAACTTTTTAGGATCAGGCATAGTAAAATCTTTTTTGATATGAGTATGCCTAGAAAATAAACAAATTTTATGCCAATAGAAATAGTAAATACAAAATAAAAAACGCCTGAGTAATCAGGCGTTTTTTATGAAAAATTTAATTATGCTTGGTTGGTAAAGTAGTCTTCACTAAAGCCCATAATTAAGTCAGCACCCGCTTTAATTTTAGCAATACGTGCATCAATATCTGGCAAGATACGTTCAACAAAGTATTGAGCTAAAGCAAGTTTGTTTTGGTAGAAATCACCAGACTTATCTTTAGCTGCAGCAGAAATTTTTGCAAACATATAAGCGAAGCTGAGTAAGCCCACTGCATGTAAATAATCAACAGCAGCAGCATTTGGGAAGTCTACGTTTTCAGCAGCTTGCTCAATAATAAACTGAGTAATCGCTTCAATTTCAGTTGCAGCATCTAATGTTGCATCTTTAATGAAATTCAAATCTGTGTCTAGATCATTTGCAAAGTCACGAATCTCAGTGATGTATTCAGCAATGAATGCGCCGCCACATTTAATAGTTTTACGACCAATTAAATCTTGAGATTGAACGCCGTTGGTACCTTCGTAGATTTGAGCAATACGAAGATCACGAATACATTGTTCCATACCCCATTCACGAATATAACCGTGACCACCAAATACCATCTGAGCATCTAAAGTTGCTTGAAATGCTGTATCTGTGAGGTAAGCTTTTGCAATTGGTGTTAAAAGCGCAACGCGATTATTGGCTTTTTTCACCGCTTCTGCATCAGTTGAGAACTTAGTGATATCGAGTTGTTGACCTACATAAACAGCAAATGCACGAGAAGCTTCGTTGTTGGCACGTACGTTAAGTAGCATACGACGTACATCACCATGTACTAAAATGCTGTCAGCAGGTTTATTTGGTGATTGAACGCCTGCAGCACTACGACCTTGTAAACGGTCAGTCGCATATTGAGCAGCATTTTGATAAGCAAACTCAGAAGCGCCTAAGCCTTGAATACCCATTGATAAACGTTCGTAGTTCATCATCACGAACATTGCAGCAAGCCCTTCGTTTTCTTTACCAACGAGGTAACCTTTTGCGCCATCAAAGTTCATTACACAAGTAGCAGATGCTTTGATCCCCATTTTATGTTCAATAGAACCTGGGCCAACATGGTTACGGTCGCCTAACGAGCCATCTTCATTTACTAGGTATTTCGGTACAATAAATAGTGAGATACCACGTGAACCCGCAGGAGCATCAGGAGTTTTAGCAAGTACCAAGTGAATGATATTTTCTGCTAAATCGTTGTCACCGCCTGTAATGAAGATTTTAGTACCGGTAATGTTATAAGTCCCGTCTTCGTTACGTTCTGCTTTAGTTTTAATAATACCTAAGTCAGTACCTGCATGTGGTTCAGTCAAGCACATGGTACCTGACCATTCGCCTGAATAAATCTTAGGTAAATAAGTTTCTTTTTGTTCTTGAGATGCATAGCTGCTTAAAGCCATACCTGCACCCACTGAAAGAAGCGGGTAGAGCATGAAAGATGGGTTTGTCGCAAATAACATTTCATCGGCAAGAACGGTCAGCATTTTTGGCATGCCTTGACCGCCCCATTCTTCATCTGCGCCTAAGCCAATCCAACCACCTTCTGCATATTGACGAAATGCATCTTTAAAGCCAGCAGGAGTAAAGACTTCGCCGTTTTCGTAGCGAGCGCCTTCTTCATCACCAGTACGGTTTAATGGATGAGTCACGTTCTGAGCAAATTTAGCCATTTCTTCTAAAATTGCTTCAGCAGTTGCAGCATCTACATGAGCGAGTTTCTCATTAGACTGCCAAAATTGTTCTGCTTTAAATACATCATTTAAGATGAATTTCATATCAGCTAAAGGAGCATTGTAAATTGGCATAATCGTTCACCTTTTTTATGCACATCGACCTGTGCTAGATATCCTGTAAAACGAAATGGATATTGAATTTAAAGTCTAAATTTATCACTGATTTTATAAAAAAAGGACCGTCAAAACTGAGCAGTCCTTTTTTAGTTTTTAACATTGCATATCGCAACTAACTATGGTTAGAAAGCGAAATGTTCAGCATCTAATGACATCAATGGGTCTAGACCACCAGCAATCACGTCTACATGAGAACGTACGCGTGGCAAGATTTTCTTGAAGTAGAAGCGAGCAGTGGTAACTTTCGCGTTGTAGAAATCAACGTCAGTTGTACCTTCTGCCAATTTCTCTTGTGCTACAAGCGCCATACGAGCCCATAGATAACCTAAAGTCACGTAACCAGCGAAGTATAGGTAATCTACAGCAGCAGCACCCACTTCATCCGGATTTTGCATTGCACGCATACCGATTTGCATAGTGAGATCGCCCCATTCTTTGTTAAGCGCAGCAAGTGGCTCAACAAATTCTTTCATGGCAGCATTGTCTTTATTTGCTTCTACAAACTTATGAACAATCTTGGTGAAATCACGAAGCATTGCACCTTGAGTTTGTAAAACTTTACGGCCTAACAAGTCTAGTGCTTGAATTTCAGTTGTACCTTCATACAAGCAAGCAATACGTGTATCACGTACAATTTGCTCCATGCCATGCTCAGAAATAAAGCCATGACCACCGAAGACTTGAACACCATGCTTAGCAGACTCAGAACCTGTTTCAGTTAAGAAAGCTTTTGCAATTGGAGTTAATAAAGACAAGATGTTGTCAGCAAACTTACGCTCTTCTTCAGTTTCGCCTTTTTCAACGATATCTGCATATTGAGCGAGTAAGTAAACAAGTGCACGACCGCCTTCAGCAAATGCTTTTTGAGTTAAAAGCATGTTACGAACAGCAGGGTGAACAATAATTGGATCTGCTTCTTTTTCTGGAGCTTTAGGACCAGAAAGTGAACGCATTGCTAAACGATCTTTCGCGTAAGTTAAAGCACCTTGGAAAGATGACTCAGACGCTGCTAAACCTTGAACTGCAGTACCAATACGTGCTGTGTTCATGAAAGTGAACATACAGTTCAGCCCACGGTTTTCAGGTCCAATCAAGTAACCTTTAGCTTGGTCAAAGTTAATCACACAAGTCGCGTTACCATGGATACCCATTTTGTGTTCGATAGAACCACAACGCACAGCGTTACGCTCGCCCACAGTTCCATCTGCATTTACATGGAATTTAGGAACGATGAATAAAGAAATACCTTTAGTACCTTTTGGTGCACCTGGAAGTCGAGCAAGAACAATATGGATGATGTTGTCAGCCATGTCATGTTCACCAGCAGAGATAAAGATTTTCTCGCCAGAAATTGCATAGCTACCATCTGCATTTGGTTCTGCTTTAGTACGGATAATGCCTAAGTCTGAACCTGCATGAGATTCAGTTAAGCACATCGTACCTGTCCAAATACCAGAAACAAGGTTAGGCAAGTAAGTATTTTTTTGTTCATCAGAACCATGATGTTCTAATGTACGTACTGCTCCGTGAGATAAGCCAGGGTACATACCCCATGCCCAGTTAGAGCTACCAACCATTTCTGAAATTGCGATACCTAAAGAGTTAGGTAGGCCTTGACCGCCGTATTGTTCTTCTGCTGATAAAGACGGGAAGCCAAGTTCGATGTATTTTTGATAAGCTTCTTTAAAGCCTGTTGGTGTAGTAACAACACCATCATTCCAAGTACAACCTTCACGGTCGCCAACTTGGTTTAAAGGAGAAAGTTCATTTTCACAGAAGTCTGCCGCAGCTTCTAAATATTGATCAACCAATTCACGGCTTACGTTACCTTGGAAATCAGGTAATTTTGCATAGTGCTCTTCTGCATTTAATAATTCATGCAAAACGAATTGCATATCACGTAAGGGCGCTTTGTATTGTGGCATATCGGGTTCCTCAATACTGGTGAAACCAGAGTTATAATCCTAATCTACGATAATGTGCCATAAGAGGCACCTTGAACCATTACATCGTGCAACAACTTGCATAACTGTACAAGCACCTCGGGGCCTTTACTTTGTGACTGCAAAGTCAAGAAAAAAATACTTGAACTATGTAAGTGCTTTGAGTGTAAATACTTTTAGTGAAGTTTAGATGATACAAATAGTCAAAATCGTAAGTAGTTATGTACATAAAAAAAGGCGCCTAGAGGCGCCTTTTGCTTTGTTCGATTATGCGTTATTTTGCTTGAACTGGTGCAGGGGCTGGAGCATTAACTGGTGGTTGAGGGCGCTTTGGTTCAAAACGTAAGTTACACGTACCTTCAAGTGTTCTATCTCCAACTTGAACATTTACAGCTTGACCATTTGCTTTGCCTTCACATGCTTTTTGAATTTGTTCAAAACGAGCTTGACGCTCTGCGCGGTGCTGCTCCCACGCTGCTTTTTGTTCAGGAGTAAATTCACGGTGCTTCATACGGTGATGACCATCTCGTGGACCATCTTGCATCATGTCATGTTCTGGTTTAGGAGGTTGATTCATTGATTGACACGCAGCCAAACTACCCATAGTTACAATTGCTGCACTGAATAATGCAATTTTAGCAGTCATTTTCATATCTAAAGCCCTTTTAATGTTTGTTTCCACATACCTTAAAGATTAGATAATAAAGATGAAGAAACAATGGAGAGTTTTTCTTTTGGTTGTTAGTTACAATGAAAAATATAGGGTAAAAATGAGAGAGTACTTTTGAACGTACTACGTGTTCCAATTGCATTGCGGCTATTTTTAACAGTCTTGCTGACTACATTGTTAATTGCAACCGCAAGTTTGAGTGTTCTGCACTGGACGATGCAAAAGAACTTTGCCAAATATGTGGCCGATGTTGAAATGCAAAAGCTAGATCGGCTCATGACCAATCTTGGAAATGTGTATAGCGTTTATCATGATTGGGGAAATGCAATTCAGGCGCAAATCTTACAAATTGAAGGAACGGCAGCGCCAGACGATTATGACCGTCTCTCGCAGTGGTGGTTAAGACGTCAATATGATATTGCGATTCAGCAGCATTCGTTCGATGAACACACGCTCATTAATGTTTCTCCAGATGGAGCGACAGCAAATAAAAATTCTATTTTTAGTGATGAAGAGCTACGTACACTTGAAAAGAATTTACCTTCAGAATATCAACCATTTGAAGGCTTAAAATTTCCATTAAGCGCAAACCAATTCCGTCCGCGTGATGATAAAAAAGGTAATTCAAAAAAAGGAAGTCTTAAAGATATTGAGACACAAAATGGCAAAAAGCGCTTTATTGCCTTACCTGACCGTCTAGGCTTAAGTTCTCGTTTATCTTTATATGATGCCAAACATCAATTTGTAGTTGGTGAACCTCCATCGTCAGATCAAATGTCTTACCGTCCTATTATGGTGAATGATCAGGTGGTAGGGTACTTAGGACTAAAACCAGTTCTAGATAAAGAAGATGCTTTAAGTATTAATTTCTTTAGTAATCAAAAGCGTTATTTACTTTTAATTTATGCTTTAACTTTACTATCGAGCTTAGTTGCAGCACTTTTAATGGCAACTTATTTTAAAAAGCCAATTCAACGTTTATTAAATGCAACAAAGGAGTTAACCAAAGGTAATTACCAACATCAAGTAGTGATTAAACGAAATGATGAACTTGGTGATTTATCAACTCAATTGAACCATTTAGCCGAGATTTTACATCAACATGAAGAATCACGCCGTCAATGGGTCGCAGATACATCTCACGAGTTGAAAACACCGTTGGCCGTATTGCAAGCGCAAATCGAAGCAATGCAAGATGGTATTCGAAAGGCAACTCCTGAACATCTCGATGCCATGATGAGACAAGTTTCAAGCTTAAAGAAACTTACTCAAGACCTAGCAGATCTAGCACAGGCTGATGCTCAGCAACTTAAATGTTACTTAGGTTCAGTGAATCCGTGGGATGTTGTATTACAAGAAGTTGAAAACTTTAGACCTAAACTTGAGCAAGCAAATCTGGAAATTAAGGTTGAAGGTGAAGGGGTATCTTTACTGTTAGATCGTGATCGCTTTAAACAAATTATTGTTAATTTAATTAGTAATAGTATTCGTTACACAGAAACAGGTGGCAAAATTCATATTCATACAAGTCAAACTACTCAAGAGTGGACTTTGTATGTTGATGATAGCCCGTTTGGTTTAAGTGATGAGCAACTATTACGTTTAGGTGAGCGTTTTTATCGAGTAGATGATTCGCGTACGCGTAGTACAGGTGGAACAGGATTAGGCTTGGCTTTATCTTGTAAAA
Organism: Acinetobacter seifertii; assembly: GCF_016064815.1. Taxonomy (NCBI): domain Bacteria; kingdom Pseudomonadati; phylum Pseudomonadota; class Gammaproteobacteria; order Moraxellales; family Moraxellaceae; genus Acinetobacter; species Acinetobacter seifertii. The sequence continues at coordinate 625,681 of NZ_CP065820.1, forward strand.
TTGCGCAAGCGCTTGGTGGTACACTAAGTTTTGAACACTCTCCGTTGGGTGGTTTACGTTGTGTACTTACCTTTAAAAAGCAGAGTTAAATAAAAGGAAAAATGGCCGATGAAGCATGTAATGTTGGTTGAGGATGAAGTTGAGTTAGCGCATCTGGTACGTGATTATCTTGAAGCTGCTGGTTTCGAAGTAAGCATGTTTCATGATGGTCAAGATGCTTATACAAGCTTTCAACAACGTAAACCTAATTTAATGATTCTGGACTTAATGGTTCCAAGAATGGATGGTTTAACAATTTGTCGTAAGGTCCGTGAACAGTCAGACTTACCGATTATTATGGTGACTGCACGTACTGAAGAAATTGATCGAGTTTTAGGTCTCAATATGGGTGCTGATGATTACGTTTGTAAGCCATTTAGTCCAAAAGAGTTAGTTGCACGTGTACAGGCCGTTTTACGTCGTTTAGAGCGTAAGGCCGAGCCAGAGCAAAATGACTCCTTCCGTATTGATAAAGCTCAGCAAAGAATTTGGTATCAACAAAAGTCGTTAAGTTTAACGCCGACAGAATTTCGCCTACTTGAGCTATTTTTAGAACATGTCGGACAAGTTTATTCACGTGCGCAATTATTAGACCATATCAATCCAGACAGCTTTGATGTTGCTGACCGAGTTATTGATAGCCATATCAAAAACTTGCGCCGAAAAATTAGTGAAGCAGCTGAAACTGGTAACCGTCATGAATGGATTCAAGCTGTTTATGGCGTTGGTTACCGCTTCGAGTATCCAGAAGAGTAAACTGTTCAGAAAAGTTATTCTGTGGATAACCACAATGTTATCCACAGAAAATGTGGATAGTTTTCAAAGATTATGGATAAATTATAATCTTGGTATGATTAGGGACTAATTGCCAAATTTCATCTATATCTACATTTCTAACTGCGATACATCCTAAAGTCCAATCTTTGTGTGGCATATAACTTGAACTAAAAGGTATCCATAAAAAGGACTTTGGGGCAGATCCATGGATCATGATATTCCCGCCTGCCGGCTGATTATGCTGTTTAGCATAGGCAACATCTTGTGTATTTGGATAGGAAATATGCAATGATTTATAGAAAACACTTTTGGGATTGCGCCAGTCTATAGAATAAACACCTTCAGGTGTTTTACCGTCATTTTCAAAATTTTTATGCCCTTCAGGGTTGAAGCCTAAACGAATACGGTAACGACGAATTACTTCCTGATCACTTTTAAGTAGAAGGATGCGTTGATTTTTAAACACTTCAATTGAGGTTATAGGTTTTGTCTTTATAAGGTTAGATATCTCATTACTTGTGAGTTCTTTATGAGAAGAGACAAAAGTAGGTAAATATTTTTCATACTTATAAAAAGCAATTCCAAGTGGAATGAATAGAAGTGTACAAATAATGATAGGTCTAATTTTCATATATTATTCTTTGATGTTTAAGAAACTCTCTTAAGTGACTTAAGAGAGTTTTAGTTTTTTAATATTAAGACGAACAACTTACCGCTACATCAGGCACATCACTTGGTAAAGGGCCTAAATCTTCTGGTTTTTCCAAATCTGGCTGTCTTGTATAAGGATGATTGAGTAGCTTAAACAAACGGTCTACCTCACTAAAATCATCTCGCTCCGCTGCTTCAATAGCACGTTGCGCCATATGATTACGTAAAATATAAACTGGATTTGCTTCTTGCATATTTGCATCAAGTTCATCTGTATCTTGATGTTCACGAATATTTTCATATTGGCTAAGGAACTCGTCGAACTGTCGAATATCGAGGCAGTCATCACGTAGAGCCTTATACTCTTTATTTTGCAGTCGAATAAAACTTTGAGTGTAATCTAGCTGCTCGGTTTGTAAGATTCTTAAAAAAGCAAAACAACAATCAAGGCTATCTTTATGGAAATGAGGAAGTCCCATTTTTTTGCATAAACCAGTGGTGTAATGCTCAATAAAAGTCGGTTCAAATTCTTCTAAGCAAGCAGCTAACTCTTCTTTGAATTGCTCTTTTTGTTCAGGTTCAGCAAGTGGAACTAGATTATTTAACCAAGTCCATAAATTCCAGTGTGCAATACTTGGCTGGTTTTGGTAGGTGTAACGACCTTGATAATCGGAATGGTTATTAATCCAGTTCGGGCGGAAACGTTCCATAAAACCATATGGACCAAAATCGAGTGTAGAACCTGTAATATTTAAGTTATCGGTATTCATTACGCCGTGAGCAAAACCGACCAATTGCCATTTGGCAATCATGATGGCTGTATTTCTAATCACAGCTTTAGCAAAAGCTAAAATAGGTTGTTCCTCTTGTTGGCATTCTGGATAGTGCCATTCAATACATTTTTGAGTGAACTCAGCTAATAACTCTGGTGCATATTGATTGATCCATTCAAAGTGTCCTAAACGAATATGACATTCAGATGTTCTGAGCAGCATTGCGCCCGGTTCTAGTTTTTCACGCTGTACACCTTGAGCAGAGCTTGTAAAACCTACTGCGTGACTTGAAGCGACCCCTAGAGCATTTAAGGCATGACCTGCTAAATATTCACGAATAACAGAGCGTAAAACTGCTCGACCATCTCCCATACGTGAATAGGGGGTAGGGCCAGCACCCTTTAAATGTAAATCGATGGTTTGGCCATTTTTATTCAGAATTTGTCCAATGAGTAAACCACGTCCGTCGCCTAGCTGACCTGCCCATTGCCCAAATTGATGGCCTGCATAAACCATTGCTAAAGGTGGAAACTCTGAGAAAGTCCGTTGACCACTGCAAATTTCTACCCATGCCTCTTTTTCTTCATCCGTCCATTGTAGTTCTTCGGCTAAAGCTAAATTGAAGTGTCCAGCTTTCGCACCACGAAGAGGAGTGGGCTGCTGTATATGAAAAAGCTTAGGATTGAGTGATGAATAAAGCGGATTAAAGTGCATAGACTGGACTAAATATTTGAGGCGAACTTCACTATACCATAGTTAAAAACCAGCCAAAAAAATAGCGCCTGCAAAGCATGGCTTTTACAGGCGCTATTTCGAACTAGAGTCGTATTAGTCTGGTACGATGTTAGTGTTCTTTTTAATGTTGCGCATTAAAGTTTCTAAACACTCACGGTGATGACTCAAACGATGTTCAAGCAATTGGAAATCAACCTTTAACTTATGATCCATTTTATGAATCTTTTCAGCCATAGCTGCTTTCTTCGCTTGTAACTCTTGTTCTTTGAGTTTCGCCCAGTCATTTAAAGTGTGGGTAAATGCTTCATATTCTTGAGCAATGCGTTGCTTCATTTGGCTCATGTCAGCATTTACATCATGGCCATAAATAGCAAGGTCTTGTTCAGCATATTTAAACTTCATTGCCAATTCTGCTTTTTTAATATTAAAGCTTGGAATACGGCGTAAGTTCTTTGCTAAACCAACTTTAGAACATGTCCAGATTAACCATTTAGTTGGGTCATATTGCCACCACTTCACACCATTACGATAATCGTATTGGAAAATATGGTGATAGTTATGATAACCCTCGCCCCATGTTGCAATCGCTAACCAGAAGTTATCGCGTGCTGAGTTTTCATCGGTATAAGGGCGTTTACCAAACATATGGCAAAGTGAGTTAATGAAGAATGTTACTTGATGGCTAATGATTAAACGCAATAAACCACCGAGAAGTACAACTCCCCATAAGTCGCCAGTTGCCCAGCCAACTAAACCTAAAATACCGACATGAACTGCTACAACCATTAGACCGTAGTATTTATGTTGGAACATCACTAGTTTGTCATTGAGCAAATCAGGTGCATTTTTAAAGTCAGGTTTAGATGGAGAATGATCGCGGATCATCCAACCCATATGGGCATACCAAAAACCACGTTCAATTGAGTATGGATCTTCATCCACATGGTCAACATGACGATGGTGAGTACGGTGACCAGATGCCCAAAACAGAATACTGTTTTGTACAGCAAATGTGCCTGCAATCATTAAAAGAATTTTAAGTGGTAATGACGCTTCATAAGCACGGTGTGCCCAAAGACGATGGTAACCAGCAGTAATCCCCATGCTACTTAAAGCTAAAAGAAAAAATAAGCTTACCCATGCGCTTACACTAAAATCATAATAATACGCATAAATCGGGATTATGATTGCAGCAAGAATTGGTAAACCAATTAAGGTAATGCTAGCGGTCCAGTTAATTGGGGCCTTGAGTGGGGCGGAAGTCATATCCGGCAGCGCTCCTAGAAACCTTGTTAAACAAGGTAAAAAGACAAAACGACATAGCAAAACCAATCATCAAGATTTATTGCTATTTTGAACATTATATTAGCATGTGCTTAGTGAGAATCACTAATATTATTGTACAGATGTACTGAAAGAACCGTAACAGAATTAAACCATGCTTGGCAACATTTCAGATAGGAGAAGTTGTGTAATGAAAATACAGCGATTGAGAAAAATGGATAGCATTGATATTGCAAAGAAATTGCCATTGAAATGTCTTTTCATCACAATCAGCCTTGTATTGGCAGCATGTCAAAGCACGCCGCAACAAAATATTCAAAAAGGCCATGTAAAACCCACACACCATGTACAAACCCAAGTAGTCAAGAAGAAAGTGAGCCCAGAAGGTGTTCAAGACATTGACTGGCAAATTACTCAGATCAACGGGCATAAGGCAAAATTCTTTAACCAATGGCCGACTCTTTCATTGAACTCAGCAGTCAAAACTGTGTCTGGTCATACGGGATGTAACCGTATTTTTGGCCGATATACTTTCGACTTCAATCAAAAGAAACTAGATATGGAAGTTAATGCCGGTCATTCGAGTTGTGATGGCGCTTTGGCTCAAGAAGCAGAACTAGTTGACTCTTTACAACGTATTCAACGCTTCCAGTTGGTAGGTAATACTTTGTATTTACTTGATCAGAACGGACAACGTCTAATTCAGGCAGAGAAAAAATAAAAGGTGGTTAATACCACCTTTTTTCTATTTAAAGAGCTTCGAGCATTGTTGTAGGAATATCCGTAATTAAACCTTGAATATCTAAATCACGGAGCCTTTTCACTCTTTCTACATCATTTACTGTCCATACACTAATGTTTAAACCTGCTTGATGAGACAGTTGAATCATTTCATCTGTAGCAAGTTGGTCATGCCAACCAATATGACCGCAACCATATTGATGAGCGAGTTCAATTGCTGCGGCTCCCACTGGAATTTCAACTAACAAGCCGCGTTTAAATTGTGAATCGATGTCACGTAAAGCAGTTAAAATTTGAAGATCGAAACTTGTGATAGTCACGACTTTTTCATAACCCTGTAATTCAGTTTCAAGCTTTTGAACTAACTTTTCTGCAAATGCCATATCTCTTACTGCTTTAACTTCAACTTCAATATGCTCGAAGTTATCAAGCAATTTTAAAACACCTGTAAGAGTTGGTGTTGGCTCTGGATTTGGCCAATTGGGCCAGTTTTGACGATTATCAAATGTTAAAGCTTGAGCTAAAGTCGATTGCTCAACAATTTGATCGACTCCAGCTGTACGTAAAAAATTATCGTCATGAATAACGATCAGCTCTTGGTCTTGAAGCTGACGAATATCAAATTCGACACCACGAATACCTAAGTTTTTTATGTGCTGAAAACCACCTAATGTATTTTCAGGAGCTTCTCGGCGTGCACCACGATGACCAATAATGCGCATAATTTTCTTCTATTCAGTTATTGTTGGTTATGGTCTCTTAAAAAGCAGAGACCATACTTAAATTAGTCTATTTTTAAATAATCTCATTAATATTTTTTTGCCAAAGGACTTCTTGTCCACCTTCGGCACGTTGTAAAGCACGAGATGCGACAAATAACCAGTCAGATAGACGGTTTAAAAGTTGGAGCGCTGTGGCTTGAATATTTTGATCACGAGTTTGTACCGACAGCAGAGATCGTTCTGCACGACGACAAACAGCACGCGCTTGATGAGCGTAACTGCAAGATAAAGAGCCAGATGGCAGAATAAACTCTTTCAGCATAGGCAAATCTTCATTCATACGGTCAATTTCTTTTTCCAGAAACTCAATACAAACGGGCTGAAGTAAATTGTAGTTTGGAATACAAACTTCGCCACCTAAATCGAAAAGCCAATGTTGAATTAGGCTTAGACTCTTGTCCCAATCTGCTTTATTAGTCACTTGGCTGGCTGTGATTTGTGCGCGTAGTACACCAATAATGGCATTGAGTTCATCGACATCACCAAGCGCCGCAATTCGTAAATCATCTTTGGCAACACGAGAGCCATCGCCTAAACCTGTTGTACCTGAGTCGCCTGTGCGTGTATAGATTTTACTTAAACGGTGTCCCATGATGGATATCCTGAACATAAAAAAGGGGATAATGTCGGTCAAAACATTACCCCGAAACTGGAGTTAAGAAAATATTTTTATAATCTAGAGTGAAAATTAATAACGGAAAGTTACGCCAACAGAAGCTTGGCGACCTCCATCTACATACCAATTTCCAAAGTTGTAAACCGTTTTGTAATCTACATCGCCTACATTTTGAATATTGGTAAATAATTTTACGTTTGGATTGATATTCCAGTAAGCATTTAGATCGACAGTAGCATAGCCAGGGACTTTTTGCGGATTAGCACTATTCTGAGCATTAGAACTAGAACGGGCAATAAGCGAAGCGCTAATACCGTAAACGGTATTTTCTAAACCAGTAGTTAAAGTAAGGGTTTGTTTAGGACGATACGCAATTTCTAAACCAGATTCTTTATTCTCTGTTTTTACATAGGCATATTCAGTCGATAAGAACAGATCTTGCTGTTTCCATTTTAAACCGAATTCACCACCTGTAAATTCTGCTTTATTTATATTTTCATAATTAGCAACGGTAGCAAACGTTACAGGATTAAATACAGTATTGGTTGTGATTAAGTTTTTAACTTTAGTTTGATAAGCCGAAATCGAACCAGATAAATGACTATTAAATTGATGATCTGCACCAATTTCATAAGAGAAACTTTCTTCTGGTTTTAAATTTTGATTACCGTATGAATAGTAATTCCATGCTGGATTTTCATAAAAATAATAGAGTTCTGATAAGGATGGTGCTCTAAAGGCTGTTCCAATATTGGCATAAATACTAGTTGTCGGAAGTAGGAAGTAACGGATAGCACCTTGACCAACAGTATGTGTTCCGAACTTTTCATTGTCCTCTAAGCGAACGCCTAACTGTGTACTAATCTTATCAGTTTTATATTGGTGTTGAAGATAATAACCAGCGGAATCAATATCTTGTTTTCCATTTAATATGGAAGCATCTTTATATTCAGTTTTATCAATACTTGTACCAGCTAAGATGTTTTGTGTTGGTGTAAATTGCCATTTGATATTTAGATCCCCTTCATTACGTTTAGTATCTGCGTGGTAAGGTGAGGATTCACGGTACTCTTCGTTATCTTTGAAATTAGAATAACGTGCATTAATAGTGACATCAGATGTCGCTTTATATTCAACTTTTGTTGTGATTAATTGATTATCAAACTCTCTTCTTGCAGCATTATTCACACCACTATTTTCTGAGTAGTTGTTATTACCCTTATTTTGGCTGATTTCAACGCTGGCATTTAAGTCATTTTTATTGTTGTAACCTAATTTTGCACTATAACCTTTTTGGTCATAAGCTGCTTTCATATTCTCTGGTTGACTATCAAATATACGAGTACCATCGCTTTCCAAACGTTGTCCGCGAATTTGAGCATAGAACCCTTCATCACTGACTAAATCTGCCCCTACAATTGCTTTATAGGTTTTATTTTCACCATAAATACCTGTAATAAATGCAGAGTTCTTTTGAGGGGTAGCCGTAATCATTTGAATTACACCACCGATAGCATCACTACCGTATTGTACAGATGATGGACCTTTTAGAACTTCAATGCGCTCAACATCAGTTGTATCCAAGAACTCAGGATAGATAGGAGATAGTGTATTTGGTGTATTTAAGCGAGCACCATCTTTAAGTAATAAAACATGATTTGGGTTAGTGCCTCGAATAGAGAGGTTTGTACCTTGTCCAAGACCGCCATTTTGTTTGATATAAACAGAAGCATCTTTTTGGATGAGATCAGATAAATTGAATGCGGGATTCTGCTCAATGGTTTTTTCATCAATCACAGAAATACGCGCCGGAACTTCACTGGCTTTTTCTGCGCTTTTTGAAGCAGTCACTACAATTGGATCAAGCTGAGTTGTGGTAGTTGTATCTTCAGCAAAAATAACAGGTGAACACCCCATCGCAATAGCGATAGCCCCCACCAGACGGGTAGGTTGAAAAGACTTAGACATAACATGCTCCATACATTCACCCCACGTGAATGATCGGGTAGATAGATGAAACAAGCAGGTCTCCGGACTTCAGCGCCATAAATCATTTATGGACATATTCACCTTCCCACATCACTGCAGTGGTGTAAGTCGATCTCAACTTAAAAAATATGCTTTACATTGTTACCGTTGCGGGGGCAGTGCCGGACTTTCACCAGCTTCCCTAAAGCATCAATTGCTTACACTTGCTTCCATTTGAACGCAGTATAAAGTGCTGAATTACTTCCGACAATGTCATTTCGACCAATTCCCAGAGAACTTTTACGCAAGGGACAAAAATTGCATTACAATGGCGTTTATTTTAAAAAATGGTTGTAGTTTAGGCAGATCATGAGCCCATCAAACCAAAAACGTACACGAGCAAAAATCTGTGGAATTACTCGTAAGCAAGATGTTCAAGCAGTAGTTACAGCTGGAGCAGATGCGATAGGTTTTGTTTTTTTCCCGCCAAGTCCAAGAAATGTAACAGTTGAACAAGCACAAGAATTAGCAAAACACGTTCCGCCTTATGTACAAATGGTAGGTTTGTTTGTAAATGCGAGTGCTACTGAAATTCAGGATGTACTTGATTGTGTTCCCCTAGATGTATTACAACTACATGGCGATGAAACTCCAGAACAATGCCAAGATATTGCTCGCCATTGTAAACGTCGCTGGTATAAAGCGATTCAGGTCAAACCTGATCTGGATGTAGTTGCTGAAATTCAAAAATATCAGGCAGCTGGTGCCAGTGCTGTATTGCTCGATGCATGGCATCCTGAGCTCAAAGGGGGCACAGGTCATCAGTTTGACTGGTCTAAATTCCCGAAACTTGATATTCCATTAATTTTGGCAGGTGGTTTAACCCCTGACAATGTCATTGACGCTATTCATACTACCGGTGCTTTTGCAGTAGATGTGAGCGGAGGCGTAGAGTCCGCAAAAGGTATAAAAGACCAACAACTCATTGAACGATTTATGCAAGGAGTCCAACGTGGATCAGCAAAATAATGTGATTGACTATACCCAATTCCCAGATGCAAATGGGCATTTCGGTATCCATGGCGGACGTTTTGTGTCAGAAACATTAATGGCGGCATTAGAAGATTTAGAAAATCTCTATTCCCGCATGAAAAATGATGAACAGTTTCTGGCAGAATTCGACCGTGACCTCGCCTACTATGTAGGTCGTCCTAGTCCACTTTATTATGCTGAACGATGGTCAAAAGAGTTAGGTGGTGCGCAAATTTATCTTAAACGTGAAGACCTGAACCATACAGGCTCACACAAGGTAAATAACACGATTGGTCAGGCATTATTGGCAAAGCTTTCTGGCAAAAAACGTATTATTGCCGAAACTGGTGCAGGGCAACATGGTGTAGCAACAGCAACAATTGCAGCACGTTTAGGTCTTGAATGTGTTGTGTATATGGGTGCTGAAGACGTTAAACGTCAAGCAATGAACGTTTATCGTATGCGTTTGTTGGGTGCTACAGTTGTTCCTGTACAAAGCGGCTCTAAAACATTAAAAGATGCCATGAACGAAGCAATGCGTGACTGGGTAACCAATGTTGATAGTACTTACTATGTGATTGGTACAGTTGCTGGACCACATCCATATCCTCAATTGGTTCGTGACTTCCAATCTATTATTGGCCGTGAAGCACGTAAACAGATTTTGGAGCAAGCAGGTCGCTTACCAGATGCATTAGTTGCTTGTGTTGGTGGTGGTTCAAATGCAATGGGCTTGTTCTATCCATTCTTAAATGATGCCAACGTGAAAATGTATGGCGTTGAAGCTGCTGGTTTTGGTATTGAAACTGGAAAACACTCTGCGCCGTTAAATGCAGGGCATGTTGGTGTGTTGCATGGTAACCGTACTTACCTCATGAGTGATGCACAAGGCCAAATTATCGAGACACATAGTATCTCGGCAGGTTTGGACTATCCGGGTGTTGGTCCTGAACATAGCTTCTTGAAAGATATGAAGCGCGTAGAATACGTGCCAATTAACGATACAGAAGCTCTTCAAGGTTTCCGTGACTTAACCAAGATTGAAGGGATTATTCCTGCGCTTGAAAGCTCACATGCAATGGCGTATGTCTCTAAGCTTGCACCAACCATGTCTAAAGATCAGATTATTATTGCCACTGTTTCAGGCCGTGGTGATAAAGATTTAATGACAGTTGCACGCATTGATGGCGTAGAAATGGTTGAGATGTAAGAGGAAAAAATGCCAAGCTTGTTTATGGTGATGTTAGGTGGCCGTCATGCACGTGCCAATACAGAAGTCCATGATGTTGTGATGGCTGTAGGGGATACTTTGGAAGAAATTTACCCTCAACTTAAACAGGCTTGGTTTGGTGAGGCTCAAGGTTTACATATCGATGCTTGGGCCAAGCTCTCTGGTGTTAACTCTCAAAGGCAGAACTATCAAATCCAGTTTTCTGATGCAGCGCCGTCAGCTTCAGATCTAAAGTTGTATTTGATCAATCTGGGTGGCTATACACCTAATGCTTTTGGTGAGTTACATAGTTATCATTTGGTAGTTGCACCTAATGCGGTAAGTGCAAAAAAATTAGGTAAACAGTTTATTGATCAAGAGTGGCATAAGCCTCATACCGACCGTGTAGTGGATATTGATAATTGCATTCCGATTGACCATATTGCAGGTCGTTATATCCAACTAGTACAAGGTGAGTTCAATCCAACGCGTTGGGAAAACACTTATTTACTTCTCTAAGTGTTCTTAAAAAAGACTTAAAGGCAAAAATAAAATATAAAAAATTGCCGATCTCATGTATAGCTCTCTCAAATCGCAACTTTTTTGTAGCACTATTTACAATTCATCTCCTTAGACTAGAAGCTCAACATAAGCTCTTTGGAGTAATCAAAATGGGTCTTCTAGATGAAGTAGGTAAAATTGCTGGTGCAATTATCGCAGAACAAGGCGTCGATAAATTAGATCCAGATGCAGGTTTTCTAGAAAAAGCAGCAGGTGCCTTTGCTGGCTATGAAGCAGCAAAAATCGCTGAGAAAAAATTGGAAAATCAGGACAGTAACGAGCAAGAGTCAGAACCAGAACAAGCAAGTGATGATGACGCTTAACTTTTAGAAATTGAATTGCACTTAAATCATGAGTTGAATTTGATTTTGTTGATGGATTGGGTCATAGCTACTGCAATAGACCCTCAAAGAGTTTAAGTTATCGTATATCGATTTAAGTGAATAATAGAAAAAAGAGCATATTAATATGCTCTTTTTTTATGGCTCAACAAAACTTATTTGAAGATCAAAACAGATAAGTAGCCAATTGGTTAGTGATCAGTCTATTATTAGTCAATAGATGAGCAGGAAATCAACGGATAATAAATAATGGATTTAATTCAAGAAAATGGACAGCCTCGTTATGGGCGTTTTGAATCTGTACCGTCGACCATTCATGTACAACGTTATATTTATAAAACACCTTATGGTAAAGCCTTAAAGGGCTGGCGGAAGCAATTAAAGTATAAAAAATTTAAATTCTGCGGCATTCAGCATAAGCACTACAGTATTGGTTTAGCAATTGCAGATATTGGCTGGGTAGGCCATGGTTTTTTCTATATCTATGATCATGAAACAAAACAAGTCATTGAGTGGAATGCGATTCAGCCCTTAGGTCATAAAACTCATCTTGATGAACAGCCGTTATTTAATCAAAGCTATTTTTCTAAATCGCCTTATCAGATCGATATTCAGCATGCCAATGGTGTGCGATACATTCGGGTGACTAAATATGGTGAAATTTGTTTGAGTGCCCGTATTTTTTGTGCGGGGACAGATATCTTAAGTTTGTGTACCCCAACAGGTATTAATGGTTGGACGTATACCCAAAAGCAGACCACTTTGGCTGTTGAAGGTATGTTCATGAGTAAACAAAAACAACTTGTGCAATTTGATGAAAAGACGTTTGCATCCTTAGATGATACCTGTGGTTTTTTACGTCCTGAAACAGCGTGGTTTTGGCTTTCATGTAATTTTTGGGATGAGCAGGGGCGACGTATTGGGTTGAATTTGGCTTCTGGGGTTAATGAAAGTTTTGGTAATGAAAACTGTTTATGGGTGAATGGCGTTTTATTTCCACTTACAGATGTTTTATTTGAAAAAATAAATGATGAGACATGGAAAATTAGCTCTTTAGATCAAAAGCTTAATCTGCAAGTCCATATTGGTTGGTGTCGATACGAAAACATTAATCTAAGGATGATTGGAAGTCAGTTCAATCAGTGGCAAGCTAAAATAAGCGGCAGTATTGAACATGAGGCAATTGATACAATCACTTGCAATGAGCAATACGGACTATTAGAACAACATTATGCAAAATGGTAACAAGCAGGTTATAAACCTGCTTGCCAAAATGCTTCACCTGCTGCGATTGGGTCATTTGTTTTTTCTAAAGTTTCAATCCAAACAGGATACTGACGAATAACTGGATGTTGGCTTGGGTGAAAATCTTTTTTAAACCAGTCCAGATATTGTTTTTTCATGGCGGTTAATGTGCCATTTTTTCCAAAGAACCAAGGTAAACCTTTGAGTGTCATCGATAACCTTTCTTTAGGGCTAAAGCCATCACATTTCAACATGATGTTGGTTCTATAGAGTGTGAAACCAAACATGAGTACAGTTGTTAAAACAAGTACAAAACGACGAGTCGACTCTGGAACTTCGCCCACCTGTCTCATAACATCAAATGCCACATCTCGATGTTCCATTTCTTCAATGGCATGCCATGCAAATAATGCACGAACATAAGGATGTGCATTTTCTAAAGTTTTTTTATTGCTATAAAAAGTTTCCGCCATTAATGCTGTTAAATGTTCAGCTGCTGCTGTCATGGCAATATTGTATTGTGGTGAACGTTGGGTAAGCTCAAAACGGAAAATTCTTTTAAGTGTGCTTGTGAACTCATCTACAGGCATACCTTGCTCTTTCATGAGTTGATTCATTTTGTCATGGGCAATACCATGTTGAGCTTCTTGTTTAATAAAATCTGCCACTCGCTTTTGTAGTTCCGGATCATCAATTTTGTCACGGAACATTCGTACACATTCTATGAAGTAACGCTCTCCGTCTGGAAAGGTTAAGCTGAGTGCATCAAACATACGAGTCAAAAAGGGATCGTTATTAAACCAAAATCGTGGTGCTTCATTTAAATGAAAATCTAGATCTTTGCGAACCACTGGCTCGACCTGATAAGAAACATGTGCGTTCATCTTTGTATTTCTCGCAACTAAGCTTTTCCTTAGTATGTCGTGAATGGTCGGCTTTGTTTTGACAGTTATCGCCAATTTTTATACAGTTTGCGACAAGATGGCAGTAAAAAAAGGAAACGCCATGCAAGAATTTACGATCTCTAACGGGTACTTTTATCTTTGGAATACGTATTTAAAAGAAAAGGGAGTCGCTTGGCAGACACTTAATTTAAATGACACTCAAACTCGCCAAGTTCAAAATATTTTGTCTGCCTCTATTGATGCTCAATCTTCTTTGCATCTTTTCATTGAGCTTTTAGAATTGACTGAATCTCGATTACAAGTGACCAATTTGGCTTTAGAAATGGCAGCCTGTATTACACCTGCCAACTTTGGGGTGCTGGGTTACATGGCATCTAGAAGTGATACTTTGGGTCAAGTGGTTCAGTATATTGCTAAGTTTCACCGCTTAGTCATAGATGGCGAGCAAGTTGTACCTATACAAATTGAGCAAGATGCTTCCAAAATTCGATTGTATTGGCCTTTGGTTGATGCCAGTAATATTGTACTTAGTGAGTTAACTTTAGCAGCAATGGTACAGCTCGCTAAAGAGATTGCTCCCTTACATGATTTTCTTTTACAGCATATTGAGTTTGTACATCGACCTCGAGGTGCACTGGTTCATTATCAACGGTTCTTTCAGTGTAAATTGTCATTTGACCGACCTTACTATGCATTAACTTTTGCAAGTGAAAGTTTAAATGTACGTCCCCAGCATGCAGACCCAACTTTAGTACAGCTTTTAGTAAAACAAGCCGAAGAAGCTTTGGTTCAAAGAAAAGTACATACTGATTTAGTTCAGCAAATACATTGGATCGTACAAGAATATTTCAAGCATAAACAGCAAGCACCCAAAATAGAAGATATTGCCATCGAGCTCAATGTTTCAGTGAGGAGCTTGCAACGCCAACTACAGGCATTAAACACTTCATTTAAATTAATTTTAGATGCTGAGCGTATGAAGCGCTGCGAGATATTGTTAAGTCAAAATGAAAGTCTTACTGCAATTGCTGACCAGTTGGGTTATTCCGATCAGTCTGCACTTGCAAGGGCACATAAAAACTTAACAGGACAAACGTTACTCACTCGTAAAAAGCAATTGCAACTCGCCCATAAAAATACAGAGTAATAGAGTTTTTGATGTTTTTTTTGCTCAAATTGCAAATAAATAATGACTCAAAAATAGGAAGCTTTGATCATTGAGAAAAGTTTCAAAATATTGATAAATGTACGCCATGGGTTGTATGAATCATACAATCGAATATCGCCATAACGTTAGACCTGTTCAATGAGCAAAAAATAGCGTTAAAATGCGATGTTCTTGTATTTCTACAAACAACTCCTCAATTTTAAATAATTCAAGGAAAGCACAACCCTATGTCACGTCTTGCCACCCGTTTTGAAAAGTTGCAGTCCCAACAGCGTAAAGCACTTGTATCTTACGTCATGGCGGGTGATCCACAGCCACAAGTAACGGTACCGTTACTTCATAAAATGGTTGAGGCAGGAGTAGACGTCATTGAGCTTGGTTTACCATTTTCAGATCCAATGGCTGATGGGCCAGTAATTGCGCTTGCGGCTGAACGTGCACTTGCAGCAGGGACTAATACCTTAGATGCATTGAACATGGTAAAAGAGTTTCGTGAACAGGATCAGGAAACACCTGTAGTTTTGATGGGTTATCTCAATCCTGTTGAAGTAATTGGTTATGAAAAATTTGTTTCTTATGCGAAACAATGTGGTGTAGATGGCTTATTACTTGTGGACTTACCACCAGAAGAGTCAAAAGAATTTGGTGCAATCTTAAAACAGCATGATATGGACCAAATCTTCTTACTTGCACCAACTTCAACCGATCAACGTATTCAACACGTAGCAAATCAGGCAAGTGGGTTTATCTACTATGTTTCACTTAAGGGTGTAACAGGTGCAGCGACTTTAGATACTTCTGAAGCGGCTGCGCGTATTGAAAAAATCAAGAGTATGACTATCGTTCCAGTTGGCGTTGGTTTTGGTATTAGTGATGCTGCTTCCGCGAAAGCGATGGGTAGTGCTGCAGATGCTGTGATTGTAGGTAGTGCTTTCGTTAAATCTTTTGCAACGTTGACAGCTGAAGAAGCTGTTGAACAGACGGTGAATAAAGTCAAGGAGCTTCGAGCAGCGCTCGATGAGTTAGTATGAATCAAGAAGTGAAATCAGGGAAAGTTCTTAGCCCTTCGACACCATGGACACAACGACCAGTTCCAGGTATTGAAGTTGCAGATGAGCAACAGACTCTCAAAGCAACATTTACTGAGCCGACTATTGAGTGCCCTGAATGTCATGCTTTAGTGACACGTACCGCTATATCTTTTAACGCGTATGTATGTCCACAGTGTGATGAACACTTAAAAATGAAAGCTCGCGATCGCTTAAACTGGTTCTTCGACAATGTTGTGACTGAATTAGGTCAAGAGTTTAGTGCGAAAGATCCATTAAAGTTTGTTGATAGCAAACCGTATCCAGAACGTATGCGTGAAGCGCAAACTAAAACTGGTGAAACGGAAGCGTTAATTGCCATGCAAGGTAACTTAAATGGCGTAGACATGATTGCATGTGCTTTTGAGTTCGACTTTATGGGCGGCTCAATGGGTACTGTAGTAGGTGACCGTTTCGTTCAGGCGGCTGAGCTTGCAATTGAAAAACGCCAACCATTAATCTGCTTTGCAGCTTCTGGTGGTGCGCGTATGCAAGAAGGTATGTTGTCGCTTATGCAAATGGCGCGTACTTCTGCTGCGATTCAAAAATTAAAAGATGCTGGTTTACCTTATATCGTGGTGTTAACACATCCAGTTTATGGTGGTGTAACAGCTTCTTTAGCAATGTTGGGTGACATCCATATTGCAGAACCTAAAGCAATGATTGGCTTTGCTGGTAAACGTGTAATTGAGCAAACTGTACGTGAAACATTGGAAGAACCGTTCCAACGTGCTGAATATTTGCTTGATCATGGTGTAATCGATCAGATTGTTCATCGTCATGCTTTACGTGATACTGTATCTCGACTTGTATCGAAATTGATGAACTTACCTTGAAACAACAAGCTCCACTTTC
Source organism: Acinetobacter seifertii (assembly GCF_016064815.1). NCBI lineage: Bacteria > Pseudomonadati > Pseudomonadota > Gammaproteobacteria > Moraxellales > Moraxellaceae > Acinetobacter > Acinetobacter seifertii. Next base: position 642,452 of record NZ_CP065820.1, read on the forward strand.
AACAGACTCTTTAGATACATGGCTCAATTATTGGAGCCATGTTCACGTTACAGGGATCGATCTTGGTCTGGAACGTGTTATTCCGGTAGCAGAAAAATTAGGAGTGACTAAACCCACTGCTAAAGTTTTTACTGTTGCTGGAACGAACGGGAAAGGTTCAACTACAACAACACTTGCATCTATATTAAAAGCGCAAGGTTACAAAGTTGGGTTGTATCAATCACCGCATATCTATCGTTTTAACGAACGAGTCAAGTTAGGTGGAGTCGAGGTTGATGATCAAAGCCTGATTGACGCTTTTGTGCAAGTTGATCAGGCTCGTCGTGATTGCGCTTTAAGCTTATCTTTTTTTGAAGCAACCACTTTGGCTGCTTTTGTCATTTTTAAGCAACAACTATGCGATGTATGGGTGCTTGAAGTCGGTTTGGGCGGGCGTCTTGATGTCGTCAACGTCATTGATCCTAATATTGCTGTAATCACCAATATCGGTCTTGATCATACTGACTGGCTAGGCGATACCATTGAGAAAATTGCTTTTGAAAAAGCAGGTATTATTCGCCCTGATATTCCAGTGATTTTTGCAGGTGAACAATCTTTACCTCAGGCTATTCAAGATAAAGCCAATACTTCACAAGCGAAACTATACGCGATCAATAGAGATTATTTTTATAAACTCGCCAGTGACGGAAAACACTGGTATTTTGCAAGTGAAGGAACTACTTTAAAATTACCACTAGGGTCACTTGCAATTGAAAATATTGCAGGGGCAGTGGCTGCTATATTAAATAGCGGACTTGAAATCTCGCAATGCGCGCTAGAGCAGGGTATTGAAAAAGCACGCTTAGCAGGTCGTTTTGAAGTGCGCCAAGTTGATGGAAAAACCATAATTTTTGATGCCGGACATAATCCACATGGTGTTGAATTTTTGTTAAAGCAATTGCGAAATTTCTTAGAATACAATAAACAGTACACAGAAGTTGTCGCAGTATTTTCAATGCTGGCAGATAAAGATATAAAATCAGTAGTGGATTTATTGAAACCTACTGTTTTACATTGGAAAATTGCTGAGTTGAATGTGCCGCGTGCTGCACCGATTCAGCAGTTGAATGACGCCCTACAAGGCCAGACAATACAACAATTTGGCAATATCAAAGAGGCTTTTAAATCAGCGCTTGAGCAAACAAATAACAATCAGCTGATTTTAGCCTGTGGTTCGTTTCATACTTTAGAAGCGATTTGGGAGTATTTGGAAGAATGTCAATGAATAACAAACAACGCTGGATGGGTGGCGTTGTTTTATTAGGTGGTGGTGTTTTATTGGCAGCATTACTTCTAAAAGGAAATGAAGAAATAAAACATGTGGGCGCTGAACCACAGACCTCAACATCACCGAAATTACACGCTAAACCAAAGCCATCAGCACAAGAAGGGCAGATGGTACAGCTACAACCGCTTGCAGTGGATGTAGAAACAGAAAAACGTCTTCTTGAAGAACAACGCCGTTCTCGTGAAAAAGCGGTTGCTGAGCAAGAGGCTCGTGCTGCCGAATTCTTGGCAATGCAACAACAGGCCGAAGCAGATGCAGCCCGTAAAGCTGCTGCCGAATATGCTGCAATTAATGCTCGCCGAGCTGCTGCTCAAGAAAGCTCAGATAACATTCCTCCTGAAGTTGCAGGTTCTGATGGAAAGACAAAAGGACAGCAAACTGATACAAAAAAGTCAGTAGATACAGCTAAAGCAGAAGCCGATAAAAAAGCTGCTGAAGCAAAGAAACAAGCAGAAGCCGATAAAAAAGCCGCTGAGGCAAAACGTCAGGCTGAAGTTGATAAAAAAGCAGCAGAAGCCAAGAAGCAAGCAGAAGCTGATAAGAAAGCTGCTGAAGCTAAACATAAAGCTGAAGCCGAGAAAAAAGCGGCAGAAGCTAAACATCAAGCCGAGGCAGACAAAAAAGCTGAAGCTAAGAAGCATGCTGAAGCAGAAAAGAAAACAGCAGAAGCTAAGCACAAAGCTGACGCTGAGAAAAAAGCTGAAGCAGAGAAAGCGCGTGAGCTGCTTGAAAATGGCGATAAAAAGTGGATGGTACAAGTTGCATTGGCTGCCAATCAGGCAAATGCAGATGCTGTTGTCTCTAAACTACGTGCTAAAGGTTATAAGGTTACGACAAGTCCGACCAGTAAAGGTATCCGTATTATGGTTGGACCTGCGAAAGACCGTGATACAGCAGATGCAGCTCGTAAGAAAATTACCTCTGACTCCAGTTTAAACATGAAGTCAGCTTGGGTCATTGATTGGGTGCCATTAGATCAGCGCTAATCTGATCTAAGGTTGATTCAAGATTTAATTAAGATGGATTCGACAATTGTTGTTGAATCCATTTTACATTTTCAGGGGTAAATAAACGGTCAATATTTTTCCAAATAATATGATAACCGTATCCGCCTTGCTTCATTTCTTTAACTGCATCATCAATTGCCCAATGTTCAAAAATAATTCGATACATCGCTACGCTAGCACCAGTACGGTCTGAACCGTGGTAGCAGTGTAATAAAACACGTTGATTATTTTGTTTAGCAATTTTAATTTGCTGCATGACTTCTAACAGGTCTTGTCTGTTAATTGCCCATGTATCGATAGGAATGTGAACAAGATTAAAATTCTCATTTTTAAATACTAATTCATCTGAGTCTTTAGCTCTTAAATTAATGATAGTTCCGATTTCATGACGTTTTAATTCGGGAATCATTGCAGCATTTGGTTGTTCGCTACGAAAAACATCATTGCTCACTTGGTAAAAGTTATGTGCTTCGGAAACTAAAGTTCCCCAATCTTTGGGTCTATGCTCATGTGCAATGCTTTCATGTTGCATACATCCCTGTAGGTTTAGACACAGAACAAGGGCGATGAGGGAGATTTTTTTCATGTTTGATACCGTCGAAGCTCATGAGGGTCATGGGCACAAATAATTTCAATCGTTGGCTCATGTTGAGCCAAATGCTGTAATTTTTTAAGGTTAATAAGACGCTTTTCATTATCTTCTGCAAACGTTTTTTCCAGAAGGGTTAGCGATCTTAATTTATTTTCAGGATTTAACTCTAGATGTGAGTAGTAAGCATCTCCGCAGAACAACAGCCACTGATTTTGTTGTTTGATGGCAATGCCACAATGTCCAGCGGAATGGCCTAATAATGGCACCATTAAAATTTCATCTTGGAATAACGGAAAACCTTTTACTTTTTCAAGATTAAACCATTTTTCACCTTGCTGATATTCAACGAAATTCCAGTATCGATGCTGATTATATTGATTGGTTCTATAGCGAAGTTTACCTTTAAAATTAGGTAATTGTGCAGCATTATATTCAGTGGCTAAGACATGAACTGTGGCATGAGGAAAGTCAGAAATGCCACCTGCATGGTCAAAGTCGAGGTGAGTCACAAAGATGTGCTGTACATCTTTAGGATGAAAACCTAGTTTTTGTATTTGCTGGATTGCACTGAATTCAAGATTCGTCTCAATTTTCCCCAAACGTTTAACTAACGAGCCAAGGCGTTGTTGCATGTGTAAATAGTCTTGCAGACCAAATCCTGTATCAATGAGTACAAGCCCGCGGTCCGTCTCTATTAAAAGACAATGGCATACCACTTCAGCTTTCCAGCCTTTCTGCCCAAATAAAGGTGCGCAGACAGGACACATACTGCCGCATTTTAAATGATGAATTTTATGGATCATGATTATTGTTTTTTGAACAAACTCCTTGGAAGTTATAACTGATCTCGACACTAAAAACCATGTGTATTCAATAATGAAAAAAGCCATCGGGTGAGATGGCTTGGAGATGGAAACATTTGGTTCTATGTTTGGGCTAGTTTTCTTTATGCTTTTTTTATTATTGGTTACGCAGTTTGCTTGTCTTGAAAATAAGCATTTCAGATGCTTGCCTACGCACTACGTTTATGTTTCAGAGAACTCTTCAGAAGACTGTCTACGCGCTTCGCTTGTCTTGCAAGCAATAAAACCTTTAGTCGGTTTTATTGCTTTCAGGCTGTGGTGTGAGGCGCAAATAAGGTTTTACTGCGGTATAGCCTTTAGGGAAGCGCTGTTTAATTTCTTCTTCATCTTTTAAAGAAGGAACAATTACAACATCTTCACCTTGTTTCCAGTTCGCAGGCGTAGCCACTTTATGCTTATCTGTTAATTGTAATGAATCCACGACACGTAAGACTTCGTTGAAGTTACGACCAGTTGAAGCAGGATAGGTAATAATTAAACGAACTTTCTTGTTTGGATCAATAATGACTAAAGAACGAACTGTAAGTGTTTCACTCGCATTTGGATGAATGAAATCGTAAAGTTCAGACACTTTACGGTCTTTGTCAGCAATAATTGGAAAATTAACCGTAGTATTTTGAGTTTCGTTAATGTCGTTAATCCAGCCTTTATGCGATTCAACATCATCTACAGATAGGGCAATCGCTTTAACATTACGTTTTTCAAATTCGTCTTTTAATTTTGCTGTATAACCTAACTCTGTTGTACATACAGGTGTATAGTCAGCGGGATGTGAAAATAAAATGCCCCAACTATCGCCTAAAAAATCATAAAAATGAATTGTGCCTTCGCTTGATTCTTGTTGAAAATCAGGGGCAGTGTCTCCTAATCGTAATGTCATGATCTTTCCTCAGTTGCTTAAAATTTGTTATGTGCTGAAATGAATATGACGCAATTTATTTATTATTAAAATTATTGTTTTTTTATTTTATTATGAATTTTTTATATAAGTGTAAATATATATGACTAAAACTCACTAATTTAAGAACTGAATCAATGTAACTTTAAGATAAATTTGCTAAATTAGATTTCTCGGAAGTTGTGTTCAATAGATGAGCGTTAATATTGAGTTTTTAGGTGCCGGACATATTCAGCGGCCTTAGAAAAAGGTTGAAACCGTTTGTCTAACTATCAGATTTTTTTTATGGGTTTTGTGCAAAACCCTTGTACTTCAAATTTCTGGCACCATAATAAACGACTGAGAAAAAATTTATTCATTTGACCAAGCAAGATTTAGAGAGTTTATCCATGTTGGCAAGTCTGATCGGAGGTATCTTCGGTACAAAAAATGAGCGTGAACTCAAACGCATGCGCAAAATTGTTGAGCAAATCAATGCGCTCGAGCCGACGATATCAGCTTTAAGCGATGCAGACTTATCTGCAAAAACTCCAGAATTCAAACAACGTTATAACAATGGCGAAAGTTTAGATAAGTTACTCCCTGAAGCGTTTGCAGTTTGTCGTGAGGCAGCAAAACGTGTAATGGGCATGCGTCACTATGATGTGCAATTGATTGGTGGTATTACTCTACACGAAGGCAAAATTGCCGAAATGCGTACCGGTGAAGGTAAAACCCTTATGGGTACTTTGGCGTGTTATTTAAACGCATTAAGTGGCGAAGGCGTTCATGTGATTACTGTGAACGATTACTTGGCACAGCGTGATGCTGAGTTAAACCGTCCATTATTTGAGTTCTTAGGTTTAAGCATTGGTACAATTTATTCAATGCAAGAACCGTCAGAAAAAGCAGCGGCTTACCTTGCTGACATTACCTATGGTACCAACAACGAATTTGGTTTTGACTACTTACGTGACAACATGGTGTTTTCTTTAGCAGAAAAGAAACAACGTGGTTTGCACTATGCCATTATCGACGAAGTTGACTCAATCTTGATTGATGAGGCGCGTACTCCATTAATTATTTCTGGTCAAAGTGAAGACTCTTCACACCTCTATACTGCAATCAATACGATTCCACCAAAATTACGTCCGCAAAAAGAAGAAAAAGTTGCCGATGGTGGACATTTTTGGATTGATGAAAAGCAGCGTTCAGTTGAAATGACCGAAATTGGTTATGAAACTGTAGAACAAGAACTCATTCAAATGGGCTTGTTGGCTGAAGGCGAAAGCTTATATTCAGCAACAAACTTAAACCTTGTTCACCATGTGTCTGCTGCTATTCGTGCGCACTTCTTATTCCAACGTGATGTTCACTATATTATTCATGATGGTGAAGTGATTATTGTTGATGAGCACACTGGTCGTACAATGCCAGGTCGTCGTTGGTCAGAAGGTTTGCACCAAGCAGTTGAAGCAAAAGAAGGCTTGGAAATTCAGCCTGAAAACCAAACTTTAGCAACAACTACATTCCAAAACTATTTCCGTCTTTATAAAAAGCTTTCAGGTATGACAGGTACTGCTGATACTGAAGCTGCGGAAATGAAAGAGATTTACGGTCTTGATGTTGTCATTATTCCGACTCACCGACCAATGATTCGTAACGACCAAAACGATTTAATCTACTTAAACCGTAATGGTAAATATAATGCGATTATTCAAGAAATTATGAATATTCGCGAACAAGGTGTTGCACCGATTCTAATTGGTACAGCAACCATTGAAGCTAGTGAAATTCTATCTTCTAAGTTGATGCAAGCTGGTATTCACCACGAAGTGTTGAACGCTAAACAACATGAACGTGAAGCAGACATTATTGCTCAGGCGGGTAGCCCGAATGCAGTAACAATTGCAACCAACATGGCTGGTCGTGGTACAGATATTATCTTAGGTGGTAACTGGAAGGCGAAACTTGCCAAGCTTGAAAACCCGACAGCAGAAGATGAAGCTCATCTGAAAGCACAATGGGAACAAGACCACGAAGATGTATTGCAAGCAGGTGGTTTGCATATTATTGGTTCTGAGCGCCATGAATCACGCCGTATTGACAACCAGTTACGTGGTCGTGCGGGTCGTCAAGGTGACCCTGGTGTTTCTCGTTTCTATTTATCTCTTGAAGATGACCTCATGCGTATTTTTGCAGGTGACCGTGTTGTTGCCATGATGCGTGCAATGGGCTTACAGGAAAATGAAGCGATTGAACACAAAATGGTAAGCCGTTCTATCGAAAATGCACAACGTAAAGTTGAAGCACGTAACTTCGATATTCGTAAGAACCTATTGAAATACGATGACGTGAATAATGAACAACGTAAGATCATTTATTCACAACGTGATGAAGTTTTAGCGGAAAACACTTTACAAGAATACGTTGAAGAAATGCATCATGAAGTCATGCAAGCCATGATTGCTAACTTTATTCCACCAGAGTCAATTCACGACCAATGGGATGTGGAAGGCTTGGAAAATGCTTTACGTATCGATTTAGGTATTGAGTTACCAGTTCAGGAGTGGTTAGAGCAAGATCGTCGTCTTGATGAAGAAGGTCTAGTTGAACGTATTAGCGATGAAGTGCTTACTCGTTATCGTCAGCGTCGTGCACAGATGGGTGATGAGTCGGCAGCAATGCTTGAACGTCATTTCGTTTTAAATTCTCTTGACCGTCATTGGAAAGACCATTTGGCTGCAATGGATTATTTGCGCCAAGGTATCCACTTACGTGGCTACGCGCAAAAGAACCCTGAGCAGGAATACAAAAAAGAAGCATTTAACTTGTTTGTAAACATGTTGGGTGTCATTAAAACTGATGTTGTGACTGATTTGTCCCGTGTACATATCCCAACACCAGAAGAACTTGCAGAAATGGAAGCTCAACAACAACAGCAAGCAGAAGCAATGAAGCTTTCTTTTGAGCATGATGATGTTGATGGCTTAACTGGTGAAGTGACTGCTTCTCAGGAAACACTCAATGAGTCGGTTGATAACCAACAAATGTTCCCTGTTCCTGAAAGTCGCAATGCACCATGTCCATGTGGTTCTGGTTTAAAATATAAGCAGTGTCACGGCAAAATTTAATTTGCTTGATAAAAAAAGCAGAACAATTGTTCTGCTTTTTTTGGTTTGTAGTAAGCCTGTGAATAATGTTTGCAGTTTTAAGCATTAAATGCTATTTACTTCTCATCCAGAGTGTATGTTGGAAAGACAATGAAAAAAGTATTACAACCCTTATTTTTAGCTGTTCTTGCTGTGCCAAGTTTTGTTTTCGCAGCAGAAACAACTTCAGCCCCTCAAACAACAACGGTTGCTAAAGTTCGTGCAGCAACTGGTCCAACTTCGGCTCAGGCTGTAGTGAAGCAAGAAAATACGACGGTAATTAGCCCTCGTACAGGTATTCGTTATACATTGGGTAATACAGGTAATCGCCCAATCATTTTACAAACTGCTGCGATTGCTCCAGCAAACTCTGCAAACATTAATCGTATTGTTGCAACTAACCCAGCGTTGTCTGCGAAAAGCCAAGAAAAAGCAAAAATTGCTTTAATTGGTGAAGCCGCAGTTGCGGGTGCAGCAGCTGTAGCAGCAAATAATGTAACTGCTCCAGCGGCGACAAATGGTGTTGCGCCAGCAAACCCTGCATCAATGAATTAATTTTCATATATAAAAAAAAGCCGGTCAATTTTGAACCGGCTTTTTTATATTAGGGTGTTTGAAAATATTTAAATCTGATTATTTACATCGTCATTTTTTGTTTCACGTATTAATAAGAACGCGACCAATGATAAAAGTGATGCTGCTGTCAGATAATAACCTACAGCATATAAACCGTAAGTTTCAGCAAGTTTTGTGGCAATCAGTGGAGCAAACGATGCGCCAAAAATACCAGCTAAGTTAAAGGTTAATGCTGAGCCTGTATAACGAACTGAAATTGGGAAAATCTCAGAAAGAACTGTACCAATTGGGCCATAGGTTAAACCCATAATTGATAGGCCAGTACATAAGAAAAGAAAAACGATAAGAGTATTTCCAGACTCTAACATGCTAGAGAAGAATAATCCGAAGATCGCAGCAGCAATACATACGCCAACTGAAGTGGCTTTACGTCCAAATTTTTCTGCAAAAATAGCAGATAAAGGAATGAATGCTGCAAAACAAAGTGTCGCAAAAAGTTGAAGTTCTAAAAACTCACCACGTGCATAACCCAGTTTCGTCGTTCCCCAGTTAAGTGCAAACACTGTAGTGAGATAAAACACAACGAAAGTACAGATCGCTGCAATCGTGCCGAGAATAAGCTTACCCGTATGTTTCGTGACAACTTCTTTAAATGGAATATTAACTTCTTTTTGTTTATCTAAAACTTTCTGGAAAGCTGGAGTTTCATGGAGTTTTAAACGGATATATAAACCAACAATGACCAAAATTGCACTCGCAATAAATGGAATACGCCAGCCCCATTGCATGAATGCCTGTTCAGGAATAGCCGCACTTAAAAGTAAGAATGATCCCGTTGCTAAAATAAAACCAATAGGGGCGCCAAGCTGTGGGAACATGCCATACCATGCACGCTTACCTTCTGGTGCATTTTCAGTTGCAAGTAGTACAGCACCACTCCATTCACCTCCTAGACCTAAACCTTGTCCTAGACGGCAAGCCGCTAGTAGTAAGGGAGCCACAATCCCGATTTGTGCATAAGTTGGAAGTAGGCCAATACAGACCGTTGATATACCCATGGTCAGCAAAGCTGCCACTAGTGTTGCTTTACGGCCAATACGATCCCCTAAGTGGCCAAATAAAGCTGCACCGATAGGACGAGCAATAAAGGCAATTGCGAATGTTGCGAGTGATTGTAAAACGGCAGCGCTGCCACTGCTGGCAGGGAAAAACAGATGTGGAAAGATAATCACGGCAGCAGTTGCATAGATATAAAAGTCGAAGAACTCAATGGTTGTACCGACTAAGCTTGCAAATAAAACCCGTGCTTTTGAATTAGTGGCTACTACAGGAGCAGCTGTCGCAGAGGTTGACTCCATATAAGTCCTTATATCAATTAAAATTTATTTTTAGTTTGCTATCCTTTTTTAAAAGATAATTTTCTTAAAGAATAGCGTGAAAGAACATCATCCATGACTCTTTCAGGATCACTGAATATGAGTGAAAAATGGACTAAATAACGTACCAATAGATTGCAAGAAAGTGTGCTCCTGCACCTAAAAGCACAAAAATATGCCAGATTGCATGGGTATATCTTACCTTTTTTAATGCGTAAAACAATGCTCCAACAGTGTAAGCTAAGCCCCCAGTAATTAAGAACATCAAAGCATCTTTACTTAAATAAGTACGCATATCATCCATTACAAAAACTGCAAGCCATCCCATTAGAACATAAGCAAGTAATGAGATTTTCTGAAAGCGGTGAATGAAAACTAACTTGAAAAGTGTACCAATTGCAGCAATGGCCCAAAGTGCAATAAGTAATATATGGGCTTTGGGTGTAGGTATCGCAATACTTAAAAACGGGGTATATGTTCCTGCAATTAAGTAATAAATAGCTGTGTGATCGAGTTTTTTATACCAGTAACGTAAGTTTTGGGTCTGCGCAAAGTGATAAAGAGTCGAACTGGTAAAAACGAGAATTAGGCTAAAAGCGTATACCCACAAACCTACCCACTGAGCAGTTGGAAGATAAGATCCTTTTAAAATTAAAAGGATAGCGGCAACCACGGCCATAATAACGCCAGCACCATGGCTATAGGCATTAAAAAGTTCTTCTTTGGGGTCGTAAGTTTCTAACACCGATTTACTCATAAGTTTATTTTTTTGATTAAAAATACAAATGTATAGAAATACAAAACAGTCGTAAAGTTATTTTATTTTTAATCCTATACCCTTTAAACTTTCAGTTTATATGAGTCACCATTCTTTAGGTATATCTGTGTCGGTTTTCTCCTTTGAGCAAGAACAGCAATTCTTTCATGAAATCAAACAAATGCTTGATGAGCAGAGTTTTGAGCGTTTGATTTTGAGCCAATATAAAGGAGAGTTGGCACAACTAGAAAAAATCACTTTTCGTATTGTAGAGTTAAATGGGAAAAAGCAGCTTTCAGCTTTATATCATTATACTACTCAAGATGTGACCAAAAACTATACCTTTGAAGAGGGTTTAGAACAGATCACAACACTGATTGTTCAATGCAAACAAGCAAATTTATTTTCAACTCTGCAAGAAATTCAGCTTAAAAAAAATAAGAAAAAAGCCATGCTTAATATGGGTAAAAAGCAAAGTACGAATACGGCTCCAACGGTACAAGCGCATGATCGTGAGAAACAGCGTTATGTACAGCAGAGTAGTGCATTTTTAAAAGAGCTTGGTATTACTGATGAGAAAGCTCAAATCATTCCAAGTATGGCTCGTAAATGGAAGCAGATTAATAAATTTATCGAAATTTTTGCGAGCGCGTATGAACAAATTGATGCAGAGCAAAAAGAATTACGCATCGTCGATTTTGGTTCAGGGAAAGGTTATTTAACTTTTGCTTTGTATGATTATTTACAGGAACAACAAAAGATTCCACTGATTACTGGTGTAGAGCTGCGTCGTAACTTGGTGGAGTTCTGCCAGAATGTGGCAGACAAAGTGCATTTTAATCATTTGGACTTTTTTGAAGGTGATGTACGTAGTTATCAGCCAGAAAAGCTAGACGTTATGATTGCTTTGCATGCGTGTGATATTGCGACTGATTTTGCCATTCATACCGGAATTCGTTTGAACGCTTCAATGATTATGTGCGCACCGTGCTGTCACAAAGAGTTGCGTCCACAACTACATAGTCCTGAAGTTCTACAACCGATGCTACAGTTTGGTATTCATGCAGGACAGCAAGCTGAGATGTTAACTGATACATTACGTGCGTTACTTTTGAAAGCATATGGCTATGAAACCAAAGTTTTTGAGTTTGTATCACTTGAGCATACCAGCAAAAACAAAATGATTTTGGCAACAAAACGCAAGAATGTTTCACAACCTGATGCGAAGATTATGGCTCAAATTCAAGCATTGAAAGAAATGTACGGAATTAAAAAACAGACCTTGGAATTGTTATTACAAGATCAGTTGCCGATCGAAAATATTGGCTGCAAATGCTAGGAAGATGAGTGAATGTATAAAGTTATAGCGGATGATTGGGAGCAGCTTGAGAAAGATGCAAAATACATCCGTGAGCAAGTCTTCATTCAAGAGCAAGGCATTGCGCCTGAAGATGAATGGGATGATTTTGACGCCACTGCTGTGCACTTTATGGTGTATGACAAAGAGCAGCCTATCGCTACAGCACGTTTGTTGCCACAGCATAGTGTAGGACGTGTTGCCGTTTTAATGCCTTATCGAAAGCAGGGTATTGGTAAAATTTTAATGCAGCATATTATTGACTATGCGCGTAACCAGAAACTGCCTTATTTAAAGCTTTCCGCGCAAACTTATGTGACAGCTTTTTATGAAGCTCTAGGTTTTAACGTGCAGGGTGAAGTTTACCAAGATTGTGGTATTCCACATATTGATATGATTTTAGCGTTAAGTTGAGATTCCTTTGTAGAAATCTCAACTTTGAATTACTTCATCGCATTCCAGTTTTCGATGGCTTGTAAGCCAGTCTCTAAACCAACTTCGTAACTATAACGAAGCTTTTTCGGATTTGTGGTTAAGCGGCCAGCCATATTTTTAAGAGGCGGTGGACATACTTCTAAAATTTGCTGGTCTGGATTATTGCCACGAACAAAATCTACCGAAGCGTTATAACGGGCACAACGGTTCCGTAAACTGCTTGCAAAACCATAGTAATGTTTAAACGCATATTTTGCGAGGAATTGGTCGCCTCGGCTACTGCCCTTAAAGTAATTTTTAGGGCGAGTGCGTAAAACTAACAGCTTTTTAACGCCACTTTGCTGTGCTGTCCAGCGAACGGGTAAGGCATCTGCAACGCCGCCATCAAAGTATGGTTCACCCATAATATCGACGGGATGACGCGTTAAAACCGGAATTGAGCTAGAAGCACGCAGTGCATTTAACAGATTATCTTTACCAGCACGAAGATACTCAGCATGACCTGTTTTAGCATGCGTCAACACCATATAAAAATCTGGATTTTTGGCAAAAAGGCTCTGTTGATCAAGAGGATGTTCTTTTTCACCAATTTCCCACATCCATTTTAAATCAAGTAAATCGCCACCTTTAAAGAAGCGCTTATAATCGATAAATTCAGGACGCAGTGAATGGTCAACATAAAATGTTAAAGTTCGGCCTTGCTGACCTGCTAAGTAGTTAGCCACATTGGTCGAACCGGAAGATACACCAACATATAAGTCAAAAGGATTGAACTGTTGTTGTAGAAAAGCATCAAGTACACCACTGGTAAAGGCACCACGCATGCCTCCACCTTCTACAACTAGTGCATTGCGGGAAAAATCTGTCATTTGAAAAATATCTGATTACTGATGTGAATGCTGATGTTCTTGCATGTCCATTCCAGGCATGTTGTCATGCTGACTTTGTTGATCTGTCGATTTTTCAGCTTTTTGTTGCATTTCGTGCTGTTGAGCTTTGCGCTGAGCACCTGGCATATAGTCAGGTTCATTACTCATTGCTAAATAGAAAAAGCCAAGGAAAATCGCACTTAAAACACCAACGATCAGAACAAATTTCCAGCCTAAAACTGCTGATTCGGAAGAATTTTTATCGGACATAAGGATTTCTCGAATGTGCTGTAGAAGCACAAAAATGAAGTCTATTTATAGCATATTTAGGCTGTAGGCAGAAATCTTAAAGGGCATAAAGAACATAAAGAAAAACCCATATAAATAAAATATATTTATATGGGTAAGGTTTATGCAGTTTTTAAATATTCATTACGTCTAAGTTATTGAATATTTTGCTTCTGCTCAGCTTTGGTTTTTAGTAATGCTGGTGGTGTGAATCTCTCACCATATTTGGTAGCTAACTCTTCGGCGCGTTTTTCTGCTTTCTCAATACCATATTGATTGAGGAATTGAATCGCTCCACCAGTCCAAGGGGCATAACCAATTCCAAAAATAGAACCGACATTGGCATCAATAACCGATTCCAATACACCTTCTTCGTAACAACGTAAGGTATCTAAGGCTTGTACAAACAAAATACGATCAATCATATCTTGCTCGGAAATATCGTGATCTTTCTGCCAGCGGTTTAAACCTTCCCATAGGTGTTTTTTACCATTTTCAGGATAGTCATAGAAACCTGCGCCACCAGTTTTACCTTTACGGTTTAATTCATGAATCATGGTATGAATCACTTCATCTACTGGTGTTTTCGGTAGTTCTTTGCCTTCGGCTTGTAAAGCTTTACGTGCTTCGCTAGCAACATGCTCGGTTAAGGTTAAAGACACTTCATCTTGAATCGCAAGTGGTCCCACAGGCATGCCTGCTTTCAGTGCTGCCATTTCAATACGTGCTGGGTGGACACCTTCGGCAAGCAAACGCATACCTTCTTGAATGAACGTACCAAATACACGACTCGTAAAGAAACCACGGCTATCATTGACAACAATCGGTGTTTTTCCAATTTGTTGTACAAAGTCGTAGGCTTTAGCAAGAGTTTCACTTGAGGTATTTTTACCTTTGATAATTTCAACCAACTGCATTTTATCGACAGGGCTAAAGAAATGCAGACCGATAAAAGCTTTATCATCCTTACTTGCGTGAGCTAAACCTGTGATTGGCAGGGTCGATGTATTTGACGCCATTACGCCGTTAGGTGCTAAATATTGTTCGGCTTCTTGAGTGACTTTCGCTTTGAGTTCTTGATTTTCAAATACCGCTTCAATAATTAAATCACAGTCTTGAAGGTCTTGAGCTGAAGCTGAAGCTGTAATGAGCGATAAAATCTGGTCACGTTTCTCTACTGTCATGCGGCCTTGTGAAACACGTTTATCTAGCAATTTCTGAGAATATGCTTTGCCTTTTTCAGCATTTTCAACAGATACATCTTTAAGGATAACAGGAATGCCTTTAATAGCTGTTGAATAGGCAATGCCCGCACCCATCATGCCCGCACCCAACACACCAACTTTAGTGGCTTGCCATTTTGCAACATCGGCAGGGCGGCTCGCACCAGACTTAATTGCATTTAGACCATGCCAGAAAGTGCCGATCATATTTTTAGAAATTTGACCTGTTGTAAGCTGAGTAAAGTAGCGAGACTCAATACGCAGTGCAGTATCAACATCGACTTGAGCACCTTCAACTGCGGCAGCCATAATCGCTTCAGGAGCAGGGTAGCAGCCTTTAGTTTTGTCTTTTAACATGGCTGGTGCAATTGCAAGAACTTGTGCAACTGCTGGAGTTTTTGGATCACCACCCGGAATTTTATAACCCTTCACGTCAAAAGGCTGCTGAGATTTTGGATTGGCCTTTATCCAAGCAATTGCTTTATCTAAAAGCTCTTGTTCATTTTTAGCAGTATCGTGAATTAAGCCTAAAGATTTGGCTTTATCGACACCGAACTGCTTGCCTTCCATTAAAAATGGAAATGCATTTTGAAGCCCAAGCAGACGTACCATACGTACAATTCCACCGCCGCCCGGTAATAAACCTAAAGTAACTTCTGGTAGGCCAAATTTGCTTTTCGGATCATTGATTGCAATACGGTGATGGCAACTTAATGCAATTTCCCATCCACCGCCCAGTGCTGTGCCATTTAATGCTGCAACCACTGGAATTCCTAAGGTTTCTATTGTACGTAAATGACCTTTTAGCTTTTCAACCATATTGAAAAAGTCAGTTGCGTGCTCAGGTTGAACTTGAATTAGCTCATCTAGGTCACCACCTGCAAAGAACGTTTTTTTAGCTGAGCGGAAAATAACGCCTGAAAGTTCTGTTTCTGCTTTAAGTTTCTGAGTGACCTCATCGAGCGAGTCACGAAACTCAGCATTCATGGTGTTTGCAGATTGGCCAGTTGAATCAAGCGTTAAAATGACAATATTGTCGGCATTTTTTTCGTATTGAATTGCACTCATCTTTATATATCCCTAAATTTTTATACACGTTCAATAATGGTGGCAATACCCATACCACCGCCGACACATAGCGTTGCTAAACCGCGCTTTTTATCTTGTCGTTCAAGTTCATCAAGTAGGGTGCCTAAAATCATGGCACCTGTTGCGCCTAAAGGATGTCCTAAAGCAATTGCACCGCCATTTACGTTGACTTTTTCAGCAGGGACGTTGAGCTCATTAATAAAACGCATAACAACTGCTGCGAATGCTTCGTTGACTTCAAATAGGTCAATATCATTAATCGTAAGGCCTGCTTTTTCCAAGGCTTTGCGTGCAGCAGGCGCAGGACCAGTCAGCATAATGGTTGGGTCAGTACCGACGAGTGCAGTAGCTAAAACTTTAGCGCGTGGTTTTAAGTTTTGTTCTTTCACGGCTTTTTCAGAAGCCAATAAAACTACAGCTGCTCCATCGACAATACCTGATGAATTACCAGCATGATGAACATGATTGATTTTTTGTGCTTCCGGATATTTTTGTAAAGCAACTGCATCAAAGCCCATTTGCCCCATCATTTCAAAACTTGGGTTGAGCTTTGCTAACCCTTCAAGGGTGGTATTGCCTTTAATAAATTCATCTTTTTCTAAAATCACAACACTTGCGTGATCTTTGACTGGCACAACTGATTGATCAAAATAACCATTTGCTTGAGCTGCCGCTGCTTTTTGTTGTGACTTCACTGCAAAGTTATCGACATCTTCACGGCTATAGCCATCTAAGGTTGCAATGAGGTCGGCCCCAATACCTTGCGGAACAAATGATGATTTAAGGTTTGTTTCTGGGTCTAAAGCCCATGGCCCACCATCAGAACCCATTGGAATGCGTGACATTGATTCAACACCGCCAGCAACCACTAAATCTTCCCAACCCGAACGAACTTTCATTGCTGCCATATTGACTGCTTCTAAACCTGAAGCACAAAAACGGTTGATTTGTACACCAGCAACATCATCATTCCAACCTGCTGCAATTGCTGCGGTTTTGGCAATGTCCCCACCTTGATCGCCAATTGGTGTTACGCAACCTAGAACAATGTCGTCCACTTTAGATGTATCAAGCTGATGGCGTTGCTGTAATTCATTTAATAGGGTAGTGAGTAATGTGATTGGTTTTACTTCGTAAAGAGAGCCGTCTTTTTTTCCTTTTCCGCGTGGTGTGCGAATGGCATCAATAATATAAGCCTCGCTCATAACATTTCCTTTTTTATTGCTTAAAATTTATTTGTGTTTTGAGTGTACTGGTTTTAAGAGCGAGTGCAATGACGATAAGCGCACCAGTCAGGTGATGATTTTTGCCAATAGAAATACAAAAAAGCCCAAGTTGAACTTGGGCTAATGTGAAACTGAAGAGATTTAAGAATTAGTGATAACCGTGTAGCTGACGATATAAACCAGGAGTTACACCAGTCCACTTTTTAAATGCACGGTGGAATGTACTGGTTTCACTAAAGCCTACCTGTTGAGCAACATCTTCAAGTGTTAACTCAGGGTTGAGTAACAAGTGAATAGCAGCATCTCGACGTAAAGCGTCTTTGACGCCTTGGTAGCTTTTACCTTCAGCAGCCAAGCGGCGGCGTAAGGTTTGTGGAGATAAATACAGCATAGATGCAACATCATTAAGCGTTGGCATTTCTTCACCAATTTGGCTCTTAAGTACGTCACGAATACGAGAAGTCAACGAGTTGGTGTTTTTGAATTTTACTAAAAGCTGAGCAGGAGCTGCTTTTAGGAACTCTTCTAGCGTTTTTTCATCTTGGCGGATTGGTAAGTCAAGATAATCAGCTGCAAAAGTTATTTCGGTGCGAGGTGCATCAAACTGCATGACTGGCGCAAAGAATAACGCATCATATTCATCTGCATGTGCAGGACGTGGATAGCTAAAATGAACACGCTCTAAAGGTAAGCGACGTTCAATGAGCCACGACGCTAAACCGTGCCAAATCATGAGCATACTTTCAGTAATGAAATGATCTGGATCTAATGTTTTTGGAATGAGAGGTACTAAACGCGCTTCGTGTTTGTCACGCTCTAGGGTTACTGACCATTCATCACCAAATAACTTGTAAAATTGAGATGAAAGTTCGAGAGCTTGTCCCAAAGTTTTTGCATGAATAATCAACTGACACATAATGGCAAAAGTGCCCAGACGACGTGGTTGTACATCAAAACCGACGTGTTCGTCTTGGGTGACCATCCATAGCATTTTTATAAAACGGGTATATTGTTCTGGTGAGATTCGAGCTTTAGGTTGACGTAATAGTTCCGCTTCGATACCCACATGTGAAAGTAACGTCTCGACATCCATGCCAAGGCGTTTTACGCCTGTCAAAGCCGCATTCACGAAGTGGATGCTAATCGTATCGCGACTCATATTGAATCCTTCAGTCTCTTTGATGTTCACTTTAAATTGACCTAAATGACCGTCTAAAAAAATAAATTGGCGATTTACAACAGTGTAAAAGCACTTTTTACATGTTAAATTGCCGAAATGATCAAGGTAAATGGCTGAACATGACATTGTTTTAGAATATTTGCTTAACTAAGATAAAAGAAAATTCAAATAATAGTGGTTAAAAATACGATGACGACAGCATTAAACGGACTTAAAGTTCTCGATTTCTCGACGCTCTTACCTGGACCTTTTGCCACAATGTACTTAGCCGATATGGGCGCAGAAGTTATCCATATCGAATCTCCATCACGTCCAGATCTCATTCGGATTATGCCGCCCTATGCCAATGGACAAGCGACTGCACATAGTTATTTAAATCGAAATAAACAGTCGATTGTTCTCGATTTAAAAGATGCTGCAAGTATAGATCTGATAAAAGCCAAGATTTCCGAGTTTGATATTGTCATAGAACAGTTTCGGCCAGATGTTATGCGTCGCTTAGGGCTAGACTATGCAACGCTTGCAGAAATTAACCCCCGTTTAATTTATTGCTCAATTACAGGTTATGGACAAACTGGAAACTATAAAGATCGAGCTGGGCACGACATTAATTATTTAGCTTTAGCGGGTATTGCAGGTTATAGCGGTCGACAAGATAGCGGCCCGCCACCGCTTGGCATTCAGGTTGCCGATATTGCAGGCGGATCATTACATGCAGTTATTGCTATTTTGGCTGCGGTTGTCGAACGCAGTCGTAGTGGTATGGGACAATACATTGATATTTCGATGACCGACTGTGTGGCGAGTCTAAATAGCATGGCAGCATCAGCCGCACTTGCAGGTCAAGTTGAGCAGGCGCCAGAGCAAGGTATGCTCAATGGCGGTATTTTTTATGACTATTATATGACTCAAGATGGTCGTTATCTTTCTATTGGTAGTCTTGAGCCACAATTTATGACAGGGTTGTCTGCTGCATTAGATTTACCCGTGCTGTTACAAAAAGGCGCGTCATTAGATGCCGAAGATCGACAAGAAGTGAAGCAAGCTATTCAAGAAAAAATTAAAGCCAAAACATTTAAAGAATGGCATGAAATTTTTGCAAATTTGGATGTTTGTGTAGAGCCAGTATTGAGTTTGAGTGAGGCTTTAAACTCGCCATTAGCACAACAACGTGGATGGATTGTGGATGTTCCTTTGCAAAATAATACAACGGATACAGAACCACAGATCGCATGCCCAATAAAGTTTTCACGTTCACAAATGCGATATTCCTTTGTAGGTCAAAAGCTTGGCGAGGGACAGTGGTAATGTCTTAGGGTTATTTCTTATACAGTGTGTATTAAGATTATTATCTGATTAATCAATTGATTAACATTTTGAATAATTTCTTTACATAAAATTAGCGTAACCTTTATAAACAAAGACATAAAAGGTACGTAAACATGAAAACGCATAAATCTTTGATGGTTTCCTGTTTATCCGTTTTATCAATTACTCTTTTTGTTCAGCATGCACAAGCTGCTGCTGCATTTGACCCAAATGGTTCTTGGATGTTGGGTGATTGGAACGGGCAACGCACAGCGTTACAAGCACAAGGTTATGATTTTTCTTTTGGATATACCGGTGAATATGCCGGTATTTTAGATTCAAAGAATACTTCTTCGCATGGCAGTGCTTATACAGGGCAACTCGCTTTAGGTTCGCATTTGGACCTGAGTAAAATTTTAGGGTGGCAAGATACAGAAGCTCAAATCACGTTAACTTATCGTGATGGGCAATCACTTTCTGAACATTCTCCTGCTTTAGCTGGACACATTAGTTCTGCACAAGAAGTGTGGGGTCGTGAGCAAACTTGGCGTTTAACTGATTTATGGATTAAGAAAAAATTCCTTGATCAAAAGTTAGATGTGAAAGTTGGTCGTTTTGGTGAAGGTGAAGACTTTAATAGTTTTGACTGTGACTTCCAGAACTTGGCACTTTGTGGTTCACAAGTGGGTAACTGGGTTGGCGACCAATGGTATAACTGGCCAGTGAGCCAATGGGCAATGCGTGTTAAATATAACGTGCAACCTGATCTATATACGCAAGTCGGTGTATATGAATATAACCCAGAGAACTTGGAACGAGGCAAAGGCTTTAACCTGAGCACAGATGGTTCTCATGGTGCAATTATTCCAGCAGAGGTCGTTTGGTCACCTAAATTAGGTGTGCAAAGCATGCCTGGTGAATACCGTTTAGGTTATTACTACAGCACTGCTGATGCAGAGGAAATTACCAATCCAACCAAAACATCGCATAAACAAGGTGTTTGGGTAACTGCAAAACAAAAACTATTCCAACCAGCTGACCAAACTGATCGTGGTTTAACAGGTTTTGTGAATCTGACTTTCCATGACTCAGATACTAATAAAGTCGACAACATGCAAAATGTAGGCTTAGTTTATAAAGGTTTGCTCAATCAACGTCCTCAAGATGAGTTGGCACTTGGCGTTGCTCGTATTCATATCAATGATGACTGGAGCGATATTCAAGCCAAAGAATATGACACTGAATACAATACCGAGCTTTACTACGGTATTCATGCCACTAACTGGCTAACTATTCGTCCAAATGTGCAATATGTTCGTCATGTTGGTGCATTAAAAAATGGTGATAACACTTGGGTAGGCGGTATTAAATTCTCAACCGTATTCTAAGTAACTATTCCGAAAAACGGATTGTCGATGGCTAAATCATTAATTGAAGTATCCAGACCTTCCGTTTTTTTCTTTATGCCTGAATTTTGTTTTAGATGTATTGGTGATGCCATTTCTCTATAAGGTTTTTGGCACATCTTTCCGATAAAAATGATGATTAATAAGAGGTGGTTTATGAATCAACCTTCTTCAAGATCAGGTTTAACGACTTTTACCGTAATCATTATTGGGTTATTGGCGTTATTCCTGCTAATTGGAGGTATTTGGCTCGCTACACTAGGCGGTTCAATTTACTACATTGTAGCTGGAGTCTTGCTTCTCATTGTTACATGGCAACTCTACAAGCGCGCTTCAACTGCTTTGTGGGTTTATGCCGCATTAATGCTAGGTACCATTATCTGGAGTGTCTGGGAAGTTGGAACAGACTTTTGGGCACTTGCACCACGTTTAGATATTTTAGGTATTCTTGGTTTATGGTTATTGGTTCCGGCTGTGACTCGTGGAATCAACAACCTTGGATCAAGTAAAGTTGCCTTATCTTCAACTTTAGCGATTGCAATCGTATTGATGGTTTATTCTATCTTTAACGATCCGCAAGAAATTAATGGTGAGATCAAAACACCTCAACCAGAAACTGCTCAAGCCGTTCCAGGTGTAGCAGAGAGTGACTGGCCAGCTTATGGTCGTACTCAGGCGGGTGAACGTTATTCTCCACTTAAACAGATTAATGACCAAAACGTCAAAGATTTGAAAGTGGCTTGGACACTACGTACTGGCGATTTCAAGACAGATAATGATTCGGGTGAAACAACCAATCAGGTTACGCCAATTAAAATTGGCAATAACATGTTTATCTGTACAGCTCACCAACAGTTAATTGCGATTGATCCGGCGACTGGTAAAGAAAAATGGCGTTTTGATCCGAAGCTTAAAACGGATAAATCATTCCAGCATTTAACTTGCCGTGGTGTAATGTACTACGATGCAAACAACACAACTGAGTTTGCGACAAGCTTGCAAACTAAGAAGTCGACTTCAACTCAATGTCCTCGTAAAGTCTTTGTTCCAGTCAATGATGGACGTTTAGTTGCTGTAAATGCTGATACTGGTAAAGCATGTACTGACTTTGGTCAAAATGGTGAAGTGAACTTACAAGAGTTTATGCCATATGCTTATCCGGGTGGTTATAACCCGACATCTCCGGGTGTTGTGACAGGTTCAACTGTCGTAATTGCGGGTTCTGTAACAGATAACTACTCAAATAAAGAGCCATCAGGTGTTATTCGTGGTTATGACGTAAATACTGGTAAGCTTCTTTGGGTATTTGACACTGGTGCAGCAGATCCAAATGCTATGCCTGGACAAGGTACAACATTTGTTCATAACTCTCCAAATGCTTGGGCACCTTTAGCATACGATGCCAAACTTGATATCGTTTATGTTCCAACAGGCGTAGGTACTCCAGATATCTGGGGTGGTGACCGTACTGAGTTGAAAGAACGTTATGCTAACTCAATGTTAGCGATTAATGCTTCAACTGGTAAATTGATATGGAACTTCCAGACCACTCATCATGACTTGTGGGATATGGACGTGCCATCTCAGCCATCTTTGGCAGATATTAAAGACAAAGCAGGTAAAACTGTTCCAGCAATCTATGTATTGACTAAAACAGGTAATGCTTTTGTTCTTGACCGTCGTAATGGACAGCCGATTGTTCCTGTAACTGAAAAACCAGTTCCACAAACAGTTAAGCGCGGTCCACAAACCAAAGGCGAGCACTATTCAAAAACTCAGCCATTCTCTGACTTGAACTTGGCGCCACAAGACAAATTGACTGATAAAGACATGTGGGGTGCCACAATGCTTGATCAGCTTATGTGTCGTGTATCTTTCAAACGTCTAAATTACGATGGTATTTATACACCACCATCAGAAAACGGTACTTTAGTTTTCCCTGGTAACCTAGGCGTGTTTGAATGGGGTGGTATGTCAGTTAACCCTGATCGTCAGGTTGCTGTAATGAACCCGATTGGTCTGCCATTCGTAAGCCGTTTAATTCCTGAAGATCCAAACCGTGCACAAACTGCAAAAGGTGCAGGAACTGAGCAGGGTATTCAGCCAATGTATGGCGTACCTTATGGTGTCGAAATCAGCGCATTCTTATCTCCACTTGGTTTACCTTGTAAACAACCAGCTTGGGGTTATGTTGCTGGCGTAGATTTGAAAACGCATCAGGTTGTATGGAAAAAACGTATTGGTACTATCCGTGATAGCTTGCCAAAACTGTTCCAATTACCAGCTGTGAAAATTGGTGTTCCTGGTTTAGGTGGTTCAATTTCTACCGCAGGTAATGTCATGTTTGTTGGTGCAACTCAAGATAACTACATCCGTGCCTTTAACGTTACGAATGGTAAGAAACTTTGGGAAGCGCGTTTACCAGCAGGCGGACAAGCAACACCAATGACTTACGAAATTAATGGTAAGCAATATGTTGTGATCATGGCCGGTGGTCATGGTTCATTTGGTACAAAAATGGGCGACTATTTAGTAGCTTATGCATTGCCAGATAACAAATAAACCTTTGCTATAAAAAAAGCCCAGATTGATCTGGGCTTTTTTTATATTGATTTATATTAAAGCTTATCAATAAAACCGTTATTAAATATGCAAAAAAAGCATTTTATTGATGAATAAAAGCTCGCTATGCTATCCGCCTTAATAATGAATCTACTAGCCATACGCCATGTATTTATATACCGATTTCGACCAGCAGCTTGTTAATGAACGAGTTGCTCAGTTCCGTGATCAGACTGAACGCTATTTAGCTGGCAAACTTTCTGAAGATGAATATCGTCCATTACGTTTGCAAAATGGTTTATATGTGCAACGTTATGCGCCTATGCTGCGTATTGCTGTGCCGTATGGCTTAATGAATTCTAAACAATTACGTAAAGTTGCTGAAGTTTCAACTGCTTATGACCGTGGCTATGCGCATGTATCTACGCGTCAAAACATTCAGTTAAACTGGCCTGCACTTGAAGATGTGCCAGATATTTTGGCTGAACTTGCAACTGTACAAATGCATGCCATTCAAACGAGTGGTAACTGTATTCGTAACACAACAACTGACCAATATGCTGGTGTGGTTGCTGGTGAAATCGCAGACCCACGTCCAACATGTGAATTGATTCGTCAGTGGAGTACATTCCACCCTGAATTTGCATTCTTGCCACGTAAGTTCAAAATTGCTGTTTCTGCACTTGAAGAAAAAGATCGTGCAGCAACGGCATTCCACGATATTGGTGTTTACATCGTGCGTAATGAAGCGGGTGAAATTGGCTATAAAATTATGGCTGGTGGTGGTTTAGGCCGTACCCCAATTATTGGTAGCGTTATTCGCGAGTTTTTACCACGTGAAGATTTAATTGCTTACTTAGAAGCAGTTCTACGTGTTTATAACTTGCATGGCCGTCGTGATAACAAATATAAAGCGCGTATCAAAATCTTGGTTAAAGCATTAACACCTGAAGTATTTGCTCAGAAAGTTGAAGCTGAATTTGAACATACACGTGAAGCATTAAAAATTCAGCCAGAAATCTTGAAAAAACTGGATGAAGAGTTCACTCCGTTTGATTATCAAGATTTAGCAGATGAAGACTTTACCGCTTTGTTTGCTGAGCATCCAAAATTCAAGCAATGGTTCAATATCAACACGCATGCACATAAAGTGAAGGGCTATCGTATAGTTACGATTTCTCTAAAACGTGCAGGTATCGCACCGGGCGATATGACCACTGAAGAAATGAACTTTATTGCAGATCTTGCAGATAAATATACATTCGGTGAACTTCGTACCACTCACGAACAAAACATTGCTTTGGCAGATGTACCTCAAAAAGATTTGTTCGATGTATGGCAAGCGCTTGAACAACAAAATATGGCACGTGCACATATTGGCTTTATTACCGATATTATTAGTTGCCCAGGTGGTGATTTCTGTTCACTTGCAAATGCGAAATCAATTCCTATTGCTGAAGCGATTACACGTCGTTTTGATGACTTAGACAAAGTTTATGATCTTGGCCATTTAGATCTAAATATTTCTGGTTGTATGAATGCTTGTGGTCACCACCATGTAGGTAACATCGGTATTTTAGGTGTAGATAAAAAAGGCGCTGAGTTCTACCAAATTACATTAGGTGGTAATTCAGACCATGATGCCTCAATCGGTGACATCTTAGGGCCATCATTTGCAGCAGATGCTGTGCCTGACGTAATTGAAGAAGTACTAAATACATATCTTGATTTACGTACAGAAGGTGAGCGTTTTGTAGATACATATCGCCGTGTAGGAATTCAACCATTTAAGGAGCGTGCATATGCTTAATACAGCTCTACCAGTGCTTTCTAAAGATGGCACGATTGCAGACAATACTTATCAAATCATTGCTGAAGATAGTGTCGTTCCTCAAGGTGATGTAGTTGTAACAACAGCTCAACTAGACCAGTTAGCTAACGTTCAAGGCAAAAAAGCTTTATATGTGACTGTAAATGATTCACCTGAAGATCATACATTTCCATTAAATGAACTTGATGCAATCTTCATTGAGTTTGCAGGTTTTGGCGATGGCCGAGGTTACTCATTTGCAGCACTATTGCGCCGCCAAGGTTTCAAAGGTGAGTTACGTGCAACAGGTGATGTGTTTAAGGATGTTTTAAACTACTTAAAGCGTTCTGGTTTTGATAGCTTTGTCGTAAAAGAAGGCAAAGACGTACAAGAAGCTGCGGCAGGTTTGCAAGATTTTACCAATCCGTATCAAGCTTCAACTGCTGTGCCAAAAGCGAGCTACCAAACTGGTGCTTAAGATATGCTGACATAAAAAATCCCGCAATTTGCGGGATTTTTTATATTTAAAATTATGTATCAAGTTGGCAATTAACCATCCACTTTATGCCGAACTGGTCAGTAAAAGCGCCATATAATGCGCCCCAGAAAGTCTTTTCTAGAGGCATTTCAATTTGGCCATTTACAGATAGTGCATCAAAAAGCTGCTTTGCTTTCTCTTGCTCATCTTTTTCAAGGTTTATTGCAATGTAGTGATTAGTGCCTTGAGTAAAAACACTGTTAGGAGCACAGAACTGATCATTGGTATCTGATGCCATAAGTACAGTGTATTCATTAATTGGTAGAGAAACGTGAAGAACCAGATTTTTGTTCGCTTCAGATAATGTCACACCTTCTGTAGGTGGCATATCACCATAGCGACTCAACATGGCGAACTCGCCGCCAAAAACTGATTTATAAAAATTAAAGGCTTGCTCTGCCTGACCTTGAAAGTTGAGGTAGTGATTGAGTTGCATTGTTATTGTCCATTGTTGTTTTCGTTTAAAAGAATAAGTTAAAACTTAAAAGTGATTTTGTGGGTCATTTTTTGTAGTTTTTTCATAAAAAAAATCCCACCGAAGTGGGATTTTAAAAATAGTTAATTTTAATTAAATAAGTTCAATCGCAACGGCTGTTGCTTCACCACCACCAATACAAAGTGCTGCAATACCTTTTTTAGCGCCAGTACGTTTCAGCGCATGAATCAGCGTAAGAATAATACGAGAACCTGTAGAACCTACTGGATGACCTAATGCACAAGCCCCACCATTGATATTCACTTTTTCAGCGTCAAGTTTGAAATCATCAACTGGACACATGGTAACCATGGCAAAAGCTTCGTTAATTTCCCATAGATCAACATCTTGAGCATTCCATCCTGCTTTTTTTAGAACTTTTTCAATGGCGCCAACAGGAGCAATTGTAAATTCTGAAGGATGCTGAGAGTTTGAAGCTGTTGCAATAATTTTTGCCAGTGGCTGTAAACCACGTTGAGTAGCAACCTCACTTGAAGTTAATACTAATGCAGATGCACCATCTGAAATAGAGCTTGCGTTTGCTGCGGTAATTGTACCGTCTTTTGCAAAAGCTGGTTTAAGCGAAGGAATTTTGTCGATCTTTGCATTTAAAGGTTGTTCATCTTGATCAACAACGACATCACCTTTACGGCTAGGTACGGTAACAGGAACGATTTCATCTTTGAAATAGCCTTCGGTAATTGCAGTTTGAGCACGTTTTAAAGAGCGAATTGCAAAGTCATCCATTTGCTCACGTGTATAGCCACGAGTATTTGCCATATCTTGAGCAAAAGAACCCATTAAACGACCTGTTTCAGCATCTTCTAAACCGTCAAAGAACATATGGTCTTTAATTTCGCCATGACCCATGCGGTAGCCAGCTCGTGCTTTTGGTAAAACATACGGGGCATTTGTCATTGACTCCATACCACCTGCTACCACAATTTCAGCGCTGCCTGCTTTGATCATATCGGCTGCTTGCATCACGGCTTTCATGCCTGAACCACAAAGTTTATTAATCGTCACTGCACCTGTAGAGTCTGGTAAACCAGCTTTACGCATCGCTTGACGAGCAGGGCCTTGTTTTAAACCAGCAGGAAGAACACATCCCATAATGACTTCTTCAACATCAGTAGGCTGCAAACCTGCTCGTGCAATTGCTTCTTTAATTGTTACTGCACCTAGTTCGGGCGCAGTTAGACCAGATAGTGATCCTTGAAAACCACCCATAGCAGTACGAGCACCATTAACAATTACGATGTCAGTCATTGTTGTAATCTCCGATTGTTCTTTATCTCAAATTAAGAAAACATTAAAACTTAAGCAGTATATTGCAAAATGGGGATAGTATTGGGTTCTGCATTAGACTGTAGAGTTCTAACAATTTTGAGATTCTTCTAAGCGTACGTGCCCCATTTTGCTGAGAATTAACTTAAAATTTTTAAGCTGATCATAAGAACAATAAATAAAACTGCCATTAGACTCGATTGGAAGTCCGGAATTGCCCTGAAAAACAATACTATTTTGTTTTTTTCCAAAACGTTGTAATTTCATAGAACCATAATGATGGTTAAGATCTACGGAAGTTAATAACTCTTCATTTAAATCATGTTGTAGATTACGATTATTGTCTACAAAGCTAATGAGTTGACTATTCCAGTTCGTATTACAAATGAATTGATCGGAACTGGGACACAGAACAATGTTTGTATGCCTAACAATCGCGTCATATTTAGCTTTTTGTATATGAATTGTGAGTACACGCGGAGTATTTTTTAATTCTGCAGATGCCATAAATTGATGGTATAAAGGAATGGCTATAACTGACATAATTATAATAATTACGAGGGTTATAGAGAGTTCAACTATAGTAAAACCAGGAGATTTAAACATTAAGAAACCTTAATATATGTATAAATAGAGTAATTTTATGTTTTCTGACAATGATTTATATTATTTTTTATAATAAGGAAACACAAAATTAAATAAGGGTTATCAGTTGGCTAGAATACTGGTAAAATCACCGCAAGCGAAACAAAGAAGTTATTCATTTTTGCTAGTTGAGTAAAAAATTACCGAATTACAACGGAAATTGTAAGTAATTTTGTCAATAATTTACTTGATTAAAATTATCAAGCACTTGGAAAGTTTATCAAGTGTTTGTATGATTCAAATGTGAATAGCTTAAAAATAATACTGGGGTAAAAATATCTCAGGGGCCAATAAATTTAGGCTGAGCTTGAACAACAATTGTTATCTCTGGAGGATATCCATGAAATTGAGTCGTATTGCACTTGCTACTATGCTTGTTGCTGCTCCATTAGCTGCTGCTAATGCTGGCGTAACAGTTACTCCATTATTGCTTGGTTACACTTTCCAAGACAGCCAACACAATAACGGCGGTGACAAAGGTAGTTTAACTAACGGACCTGAGTTACAAGACGATTTATTCGTTGGTGCAGCTTTAGGTATTGAGTTAACACCATGGTTAGGTTTTGAAGCTGAATATAACCAAGTTAAAGGTGATGTAAACGGTATTGCGGGTGCCCCAAATGCTGAATACAAACAAAAACAAATCAATGGTAACTTCTATGTTACTTCTGATTTGATTACTAAAAACTATGACAGCAAATTCAAGCCATACGTATTGTTAGGTGCTGGTCACTACAAATACGATATTCCTGATCTTGGTTACCACACTAGCGAAGAAGGTACTTTAGGTAATGCTGGTATCGGTGCGTTCTATCGCATCAACGATGCTTTATCTCTTCGTACAGAAGCTCGTGGTACTTATAACTTTGACGAACAATTCTGGAACTATACAGCTCTTGCTGGTTTAAACGTAGTTCTTGGTGGTCACTTGAAGCCTGCTGCTCCTGTAGTAGAAGTTGCTCCAGTTGAACCAACTCCAGTTGCTCCACAACCACAAGAGTTAACTGAAGACCTTAACATGGAACTTCGTGTGTTCTTTGATACTAACAAGTCAAACATCAAAGACCAATACAAGCCAGAAATCGCTAAAGTTGCTGAGAAGTTAACTGAATACCCTAACGCTACTGCACGTATCGAAGGTCACACAGATAACACTGGTCCACGTAAGTTGAACGAACGTTTATCTTTAGCTCGTGCTAACTCTGTTAAATCAGCTCTTGTAAACGAATACAATGTTGATGCTTCTCGTTTGTCTACTCAAGGTTTCGCTTGGGATCAACCGATTGCTGACAACAAAACTAAAGAAGGTCGTGCTATGAACCGTCGTGTATTCGCGACAATCACTGGTAGCCGTACTGTAGTAGTTCAACCTGGTCAACAAGCTCAATAATTTGAGTTTCTGAACAGTAAAAAAGCGACTCTAACGAGTCGCTTTTTTTATTGCGATTTTTCAAATATTTTTTCATTTCTATATCTCCTCAATAATATCTATTCAGTTAATTGTTTATAGATAAGTTTTTACCAAACACCTTTTTTTAATTGCTGTTTAGTATCTTGTCTATCTCGACGATGCTGTGCACGAGGTTTTTCTGTCTCATGCATACCACCTTTTTGAAGTAAAGGGGACAGAGCTACGTGGTTACGGACCTTAATTTTTGGCATTTCTTTAATTTTCATGTTTTAACCTTTAATACATAAAACTTGTTTAAGTGTATGGACCACTTCAATAAGATCTGATTGGTTCGCCATGACTTCATCAATATCTTTGTAAGCACTTGGGATCTCATCGACAACGCCACTGTCTTTACGGCACTCAATACCTTTGGTTTGCTCAATTAAGTCTTGTTGATTAAAAAGAATTTTTGCCTTGCTACGGCTCATTTTACGCCCAGCGCCGTGAGAACATGAACAAAAAGACTCAGAATTAGCTTTTCCTCTAACAATATAAGAGCGTGCTCCCATAGAGCCAGGAATAATTCCTAACTCATCTAAACCTGCTCTAATCGCCCCTTTCCTGGTAACTAAAAGATTTTCACCAAAATGGGTTTCTCGACTTACATAATTATGATGACAATTAATTGCTTCTTTTGTCATTTGAAACGAGGGTAGAATAGGTCGGATTGCTTCTAAGACTAATCGCATCATTTCTTTACGATTTTCAAAAGCATATTCTTGGGCCCACTCCACAGCTTCTACATAATCATTAAAACTGTTTGAACCTTCAGCAAAATAACTTAAGTCTTTATCAGGTACGTGTCCAAAGCGATGTTGTGCTTCTTTCTTGGCGAGCTCAATAAAATAAGTACCAATGACGTTACCAAGTCCTCGGCTACCTGAATGTAGCATTACCCATACATCTTGATTTTCATCAATACATAACTCTATAAAGTGATTGCCACCACCTAATGTGCCTAATTGTTTTTGCCAAGTGGCATCAAACTGCCGAAGCATTCGAATTAAACCAGGATGTTTTTTTACAATCGGTTGTAAGCGCTTTTCGAGTGGGATAATACTCGATGCTTTAGCTTTGACCTGCTTATGTAAAGCAAATCCAACTGGTACTTTACGTTCAATTGCATC
This sequence comes from Acinetobacter seifertii, assembly GCF_016064815.1. Classification (NCBI taxonomy): domain Bacteria; kingdom Pseudomonadati; phylum Pseudomonadota; class Gammaproteobacteria; order Moraxellales; family Moraxellaceae; genus Acinetobacter; species Acinetobacter seifertii. The sequence continues at coordinate 673,257 of NZ_CP065820.1, forward strand.
ACGTAAACGACTCAAGTTATCAGGTAGCTGTGAAGCCTTTAGACTTAAACGAATTGCATTCATTCCACAGCCAATGTCTACACCGACTGCAGCTGGAATAATGGCATGTTTAGTCGGAATAACACTTCCTACAGTTGCACCTTTTCCTACGTGAACATCTGGCATAACAGCAATATGTGAATATATAAATTGCAGTTGTGCCATTTTCTTCAATTGTTCGATACTTTCACTGTCTATATCTTGAGTGAAAATTTTAACAGGGACACCATAGAGTGCCTCTTCATTTAATATTTTTTGTATGCCCATAATTTTTCTCTTATTTTTATGTCCGAATAGGCATAAAAAAACCTAGCGAATGCTAGGTCTTAAATTCGAGCATTCGGACAAGTGAATTAAATTTGTACACTTGTCCGTGAGCTGACATCGTGCCAAATCGTTACTGTTTTTTACCTTGTAGTGTTGGCATGATGTCCTCCTTTTTTTAAAAGTACCGTTGAAAATCTGAACGGCATTTTACCTGTTTTTAACTAAAGATCAAGCTTTGGATCTTCAGCTTACTTTAATTAATGACTTAAACTTACTGTTAATCTTGCTCTGGTTTTACATTCATTTTATCGTAACTAATTAATTTAGTTTTATATTTCCATTTATATCCGAGCCAAATTACTAAGAATAAAGGCAAACTAATATAAGTAGAAAGTAAGCCGATCCAATCAATTTTTCCACCCAAAATAGCTTGATAATTTTGGCCTAAGATAATGATTGAACACAGAATGAATGCGAACCAAGGCGCAAATGGGAAAAACTTGGCACGATATGCTAAATCTTCAAGTTTATACCCTTGAGCGATATAACCTTTACGAAAGCGATAATGTGAAATTGCAATACCTAACCAGACAATAAAACCACACATCCCTGACATGTTAAGTAACCAGTTAAATACTTGCTTTTCACCAATAAAAGTCGTCAAGAAACAAAATGCGGCGATAAATGTAGTCGCATATAAGGCATTCATTGGAACACCACGATTATCGAGTTTTGCAAACCATTTTGGTGCACGGCCTTGTTGAGCCATATCAAATAACATACGGGTAGAAGAATACATGCCCGAGTTACCTGCTGACAAAATAGCAGTCAAAATAACCGCGTTCATTAAGCTCGCAGCGAAAGCAAAGCCTACCTTTTCATAAAGCAAGGTAAAAGGAGAAAGGGCAACATTTTCTGTTGTTGCAGCTTGTAATAAATTTGGATCATCGTAGGCGATAAGTGTGCCGATAATGAAAATACACAAGATATAGAATAATAAAATTCGCCAGAAAATCTGTTTAATTGCAAGTGGAATAGTTTTCTTTGGATCTTTCGATTCACCCGCAGCAACACCCACCATTTCGGTTCCCTGAAATGAGAACCCTGCAATCATGGCGACCCCAATCATAGCTTGTAAACCACCCACAAAAGGCGCATCTTTGTAGGTCCAGTTGCCAAAAGTCGCTACTCCTGGTGTCAACATCAGCTTAATTATCATGGCGATACCGATGATAATGAAGGCAATAATTGCAATAACTTTAACCATTGAGAACCAGAATTCACTTTCACCGAAACCTTTTACACTCATTGCGTTAATCATGAAAATGATAACGAGGAAAAGGGCACTCCAGTAAAAACCGGGAATATCGGGAAACCAGAATTTCATAATAAACTGTACAGCAACGAGCTCAAACGCAACTGTAATTGCCCAGTTGTACCAATAATTCCAGCCTAGAGCGAAACCAAAGCCATCTTCAACATAGCGACTGCCATAGGTAAAAAATGCACCAGATGTTGGGGTATGAGTCGCAAGCTCACCTAAACTGGTCATTAAGAAGTAAATCATAATACCAATAAGAGAGTAAGCGAGTAGAGCCCCACCAGGGCCTGCGTTTGCAATGGTTGATCCAGAAGCAAGGAAGAGACCTGTACCAATGGAACCACCAATGGCGATCATATTCAGATGACGAGCTCCAAGCTTTCGCTGGAGTTTTTCAGGAGCATGTGTTTCGCTCATGGAGATTCCTTACATAGTTTGTTATGCACAGGCATATAACACCTTAAAGCCTTGAAGATCAGTTTTAATCTCACACTGACCAAAGTGCTTCTCAATTAAGATCGGATAGTTTAAAAAACGGTTTGCTACAATCCATAGCTCACCCGATGCCTTTAAATGTTTTTTAGCGTTCTGGCAGAGTCCTTCACTTGCATCATAGTTGGTATGAATACCTTGATGAAAGGGAGGATTACTGACAATGGCATCAAGTTCTGTTGGGGCGTCTGCAATTCCTATAACAGGTTGCAATCTCAACTGGTTTGAACCTATTCCATTTCGACTAAAAGTCATTTCCGTTGACCGTAAAGCGAAAGCATCAATATCTAAGGCATGAATAATATTACTTGAATTTATTTTTGCCAAATAACAACTGATAATTCCTGCACCACACCCGAAGTCGGCAATTCTACCTGATTTCACCTGATTAAGATAAGGGAGTAAAACAGCAGTTCCCACATCTAGATGATTTTGACTGAAAACCCCCGGTAGAGCACAAATGGTAAGTTCATGTCCATTTGCTTGAACAGTATAGGTTTTTAACCAGCTTTCAAGAGGTTTGAGCTTTTCAGTTTTCTCAATTTTTAAATGCCATAACTGACAATGTCGAGCGCTATCAAGTTTAAGAATTTTGCCAAAACTTTGTAGTTGTTTAGCAGCTCTTTCAACACCACCTTTTTTTTCACCTACTAAAAAAACTGATTGGTCAGTTTTTAGATGGCTCATCACCACATGCAATATATAGTTTAAAAGCTCTTTTGATTTTGGAACAAAAATTATAGCCTGATCAAATTCTTGTAATGGAAGCTCAACCGAGAAATGTGCTGTCGTGCCTGTATTAATAAAACCTTGGTAATCTGAATAATTCCATGTCCAGACTGATGCATCAACCCCAGATGGTAATTGACTGACTAAGGCATCATTGGGTGCATTAATTAACAAGAGTCTACCTTTTAAATAGTCTTCTTGTCTTAATACCACTTCACTTCTAGGATCCATGTACATCTCTCATGAAGAAGAATGCCCAGTGGAAACTGGGCAGTAATCAAAAAATTAAAAATGGGTTATTTGTGTGTTTCAGGAAGTACAACATTTAAAATTAATGCCGCAATACCGCCTGTTGCTACACCAGAACTAAAAATATTTTTAAATAACTCTGGCAAGTGTTCCAAAATTTGAGGAACTTGAGCAACACCTAAACCTAGTGCAAGTGAAATCGCGATAATTAAAAGGGCACGACGGTCTAAGTGAATAGATGAAAGAATGTTAATGCCTGAAGCAGCAACCGCACCAAACATTACCATAACTGCTCCGCCTAATACCGCCTGTGGTACAGCTTGTATTACACCCGCTACAGCAGGGAATAGACCTAATATAATGAGTAATGCTGCAATCCAGATCCCTACGTAACGACTCGCCACACCAGTGAGTTGAATAACACCATTATTTTGGGCAAAAACAGAACTAGGGAAAGTATTAAATAATCCTGCAAGTAAGGAGTTTGCGCCATTCACTAACACGCCACCTTTGATGCGTTGCATCCACTGAGGACCATCTACAGGTTGGTTTGAAAGTTTACTGGTTGCTGTGACATCACCAATTGCTTCTAATGAAGTCACCAAATAAATGAATGCCATTGGAATAAATAAGCCCCATGAGAAGCTTAAGCCAAAGTGCATTGGTGTTGGAATTTGAATAACTGGCGCGTCTTTTAGACCAGAAAAATCTAGGTACCCCATGAAGCCGGCAAGAATGTAGCCAATAACCAAAGCAATCAAAATAGCTGAGCTTTTAATCCACACTACGCGTATGCGATTTAAAACAATAATAATAGCTAGAACTGTACAAGACATTATAAGGTTATCAGAACTTGCAAAAGTATGATCTTGCATAGCTTGGTAACCACCACCCATACTAATGAGGCCTTCTTTAATAAGCGTTAAACCAATCAGCAGTACAACAATACCTGTCACAAGCGGAGTAATAAGTCTTTTTACCCATGGTAGGATTTGTGACACACCCATTTCAATAAATGAACCAGCAATCACCACACCAAAAATAGCAGCCATAACCTGATTTACTGGTGTACCTGCGGCAACCATTGCACTCCCAATACCAATAATTGGGCCAATAAAGTTAAAACTAGTACCCTGAACAATGAGTAGACCTGCACCGAAAGGACCAACTTTTTTGCATTGTAAGAAAGTTGCAATTCCTGAAATGACCAAAGACATGGATAAAATCATGTTGGTTTCGGTACGTGAAACACCCAAAGCTAAACAAATAAGAAGCCCAGGTGTAATAATTGGGACAATAATTGCAAGCAAATGTTGAAAAGCAGCTAAAAAAGCCACGAATGGTTTTGGTCGGTCATCTAGTCCATAAACAAGGTCAAGATGGTCTGGTGATGGTTGATTGGACATGGGAGTAAATACGCCACAATTTCGCAAATTGGTGCTATTCTAATCGAGATACCTATCTTTACAAAACGAAATACAGGCTATTGGGAAATTTTTTTGTCAATGTCAATAAACTGTCACTACTCAAGAGTAGTGTTTTTCTGTATAATTTGCCCTCAAATTTCAGGCGTTTCTAATTTTCATGTCAGATATCAAAAATCTCCGTAATATCGCAATTATTGCGCACGTCGACCACGGGAAAACCACACTTGTCGATAAACTACTTCAGCAATCAGGTGCTCTCGGTGACCGAGCAGGCGAGATTGAGCGTGTCATGGACTCGAATGCGCTTGAAAGTGAACGTGGTATTACCATCTTAGCGAAAAACACTTCTATTACTTGGTTGGATAAGCGTACTGATACAACTTACCGTATCAACATCGTGGACACCCCGGGACACGCCGACTTCGGTGGTGAAGTAGAACGTGTTATGTCGATGGTTGACTGCGTATTACTTCTTGTTGACTCTCAAGAAGGCCCAATGCCACAAACTCGTTTTGTAACGCAAAAAGCCTTTGCTCGTGGTTTGAAGCCAATCGTTATTATCAACAAAGTTGATAAACCAAGTGCACGTCCAGACTGGGTAATCGATCAAGTATTTGATTTGTTTGATAACCTTGGTGCAACTGATGAGCAATTAGATTTCCCAATCGTTTATGCATCAGGTTTACGTGGTGTAGCGGGTCCAGCTCCTGAAGAACTTGCAGAAGACATGACTCCGTTGTTCGAAACGATTGTAGACATCGTTGAGCCACCAGCAGTTGACGTTGATGGTCCATTCCAAATGCAGATTTCATCACTTGACTATAACAGCTTCGTAGGCGTTATCGGTGTTGGTCGTATTCAACGTGGTTCAGTAAAATTAAACACTCCTGTTACTGTAATTGACAAAGATGGCAATACACGTAACGGTCGTATTTTAAAAATCATGGGTTACCACGGTTTAGAACGTATTGATGTAGATTCAGCATCTGCTGGTGACATCGTATGTATTACTGGTATTGATGCACTTAACATTTCTGACACAATCTGTGATCCGAAAAATGTTGAAGCATTACCAGCTTTATCTGTAGATGAACCTACAGTATCTATGACTTTCCAAGTAAACAACTCTCCGTTTGCAGGTAAAGAAGGTAAATTCGTAACTTCACGTAATATCCGTGAACGTCTTGATCGCGAATTAATTCATAACGTAGCTTTACGTGTTGAAGACACTGACAGTCCAGACCGCTTCAAAGTATCTGGTCGTGGTGAACTTCACCTTTCAGTTTTAATTGAAAACATGCGTCGTGAAGGTTTTGAAATGGGCGTATCACGTCCACAAGTAATCATCAAAGAAATTGATGGTGAAAGACAAGAGCCTTACGAAAACGTAACGTTTGACGTTGAAGAACAGCATCAAGGTGCTGTAATGGAACAAATGGGTCACCGTAAAGGCGAAATGACTAATATGGAAGTTGACGGTAAAGGCCGTATCCGTATTGAAGCGACTGTGCCTTCACGTGGTCTAATCGGTTTCCGTTCTGAATTCTTGACCATGACTTCTGGTACAGGGATCATGACTTCAAGCTTCTCGCATTATGGTCCTGTTAAACAAGGTACTGTTGCGAAGCGTCAAAACGGTGTGTTGATTTCTATGGTTCAAGGTACTTGCTTGGGCTATGCATTGTTCAGCTTACAAGACCGTGGTCGTTTATTTGCTAAGCCACAGTTAGAAGTTTACGAAGGTATGATCGTGGGTATTAACTCTCGTTCAGACGATATGGTTGTAAACCCAACTAAAGCGAAACAATTAACTAACGTTCGTGCATCTGGTACAGATGATGCTTTAACTTTAGTACCTGCAATTGAATATACGCTTGAACAAGCGCTTGAATTCATTGAAGATGACGAGTTAGTAGAAGTAACACCTAAATCAATCCGTATCCGTAAACGTTACTTGACTGAAAACGAACGTAAACGTAACCGTGATAAATAATTTTTCTGAATTGAAAAAGAAAAACCGCTAAATTAATTTAGCGGTTTTTTTAATTTTTATATTTGAAATTAAATTAACCTTAAATTCATATTTTTCTTCTAAACGAATATGTTGTTAAAGTGTGAGATAGTTTTCTTTTTTTTGATAAAAATATTAAATTATCAATATCATGGCGAGTACTATCTAATTCGATAAGATGCCAATGAAAAAGAAAAATATGACGTGTTTCGGCCCCCGACATCTGGAGATGTTTAGATGAGTATTATTCAAGAATTTAAAGAATTTGCCATTAAAGGCAATATGATGGATTTAGCCATTGGTGTGATTATTGGTGGTGCTTTTGGCAAAATCGTGGACTCTTTGGTGAAAGATATTATCATGCCGCTTATTAGTGTAATTACTGGTGGTGGTGTTGATTTCTCTCAAAAATTTATCGTGTTAGGTGCAAATCCTAATAACCTACAAGCCTTAGATGCCTTACAAAAAGCAGGTATCAACGTATTGACCTATGGTAACTTCCTCACCATTTTAATTAACTTCATTATTTTGGCTTGGGTGGTATTCTTGATGGTGAAATTATTAAATAAACTTCGCCGTAATAAGAATGAGCCAGAAGCTCCAGCAGCAACTCCTGAAGACGTGCAATTGTTGCGTGAAATTCGTGATGAGTTGAAAAAGAAAGCTTAATCAGATTCGAAATAAAAAACGGTACCTAGCGTACCGTTTTTTATAGTTATTTTATCGAACTTCTCCAATTAAGAATCTTTCAGTAATTTCATAGCAATTAGAAATAATATCTTGAGTAGTTTGATTATCCGTACAATTCTGTAAGTAATATTCAATTAGAATAGAATTAGAAGGCTCATCGTTATGATATTTAGAAACATTTATGCCAAGTTTTGAAAAATCTTTTTGAGCCTGAAACTCTAAAATCCTGTGTACTCGTTCAGACTGTTGTTCAGTTACTGTAGGGATATAAATTTTAAGGGTTTTATCATTTTGTTTAATAATTAAATTTTCTTTAATTTCTTTAATATTATTAAAGAGAGTAAAATTTTTGTTAAATAAATCTTCGACATAATAGTCAAAATCAATGAAATCTAATAAATAAAAATATTGATCGTATTGGTAACTATTACCTTGGAAGTAAGTATTAAAATTATAACTACCTTTAAACTCTCCAGTCCCTTCCTCTTGTACAATAAAACTGTATTCAGGATATTTCTGGCTAAAATTAAGCATATCTTTTTCAAGGCTATACCATTTTACTTCATTTTCAGAGTTACCATCTAAATTAAAGGCATATTCAGCTTCATGATGTGAATTTGATTGTGCATCATCATATAACGCTTGAATGATCTTACGTGTTTCATCACGATTAGCTGGGCGTTTTTCTTCATGCACCCAAACTCGTAAAGATACATATGTGTACATCCCCATTTAAAATTCCTTAGATAAGTAAAATATTTATTAAAGTTAAAAATAAATTCATTAAACTAAAACTACTTATAATTCATTTTATTAGCTTGTAAAATACAATTTATTTTATGCTTAAAGAATACCAAAATGAGAGTATTCTTAATAGTCTTTTTGCATTTAAGTTATCTTAGAAGACTAATTTTTAAAGGATATTAATATTAAACTTATATTAGTAAAGGTAAGTTATTATGAATCAGCTATTTGTATATGGTACTTTATGTCCGAATCAAGCTAATGCTCATATTTTAGAACAAATTGGTGGTCACTGGACAAAAGCCAGCGTACGAGGCGTGATTCATATTCTAGATTGGGGTCCAGACAAGGGTTTAAAAGCACTTGAGTTAGATTCGCAAGCCGATTGGATAGAAGGTTATGTGTTTAGCACAGAAAAACTTGCTGAAAACTGGCAGATGCTGGATGACTTTGAAGGTTTTCAATACCAGCGTGTCATCGCAGATGTAAAACTAGAGTCGGGTGAATATATTAAAGCTTGGACATATCAAATGAATGCACAGGCTCAATCTACTGAAAACCATAATTAAATTAATGGAATCAGCGTAAGCTGCCCATTCGGAATTTAACTTCTAAAAGATGATAGCCAAATTGGCTTTTAATAGGACCTTGCAACACGCGTTCAGCAGCTGTAAAGACAACTTTGTCGATGACGGGTACTAATTGACCTTTTTTAACTTCGCCAAGTTCACCGCCACGTTTAGCTGAATTGCAGGTGGAATATTGCTTGGCAAGTTTGGCAAAGTCTGCACCACTTTGTAGCTTCTTTTTTAGCTGTTCAGCTAAGTCTTTATCTTTGACTAAAATATGTCGGACAATTGCTGTTTGCATGTTGTCTTCCTCCAAAAAATTAAGGCTTTCTCAGCTTTTTAAGTGGTTGGCACTGTGGGCAAAATACACTGGCACGCTGACCGAGTTTTAAGTTTTCTAATGTGGTTTCACAGTTAACACACATTTCTCCAGCACGACCATAAGCAAGAAGTGTTTGCTGGAAATAACCATTTTCACCCATAGCATTACTGTAATCGCGTAAAGTTGAGCCACCTAAATCAATTGCCGATTTTAAAATGCGCTTAATCTCGACAACGAGTTTTTCAATTTGTTGCATAGTCAAATCGCCAGCAGGCTGAGCAGGGTGAATGCCTACATTAAATAAGCTTTCAGTTGCATAGATATTGCCTACACCAACCACTACATGATTATCCATGAGTGCAATTTTTATGCCGACAGATTTATTCTTGAGCTTAGAAGCTAAATATTCTGCATGAAAGTCAGTACTTAGAGGTTCAGGTCCCAAAGTATCTATGAGTTTGCCTTGAGTTTCAGGGTTAAGCCAAAGGATGCAACCGAAACGGCGTGGGTCATGGTAACGTAACTGCTGATCTTCAAATTGAATAAGCAGGTGGTCATGTTTTCTTAGTTCATCATTTGGTTCGGTGAGACGAAAACTTCCTGACATGCCTAAATGCCAGAGCATTTGATCTTGTTCAAACTCTGCCAAAATATATTTTGAACGTCGATTTAACCCAATGAGACGTTGCCCAGCAAGTTTTTGAATATCATCTGGCATAGGCCAGCGTAAGCTCGGGTTACGTACCTCAACACTTAGAACTTTTTGATTCAATAAGGGAAATAAACTGGTTTTGGTGGTTTCGACTTCGGGTAACTCAGGCATGCCAACTCGCAGAATTAACAGATATACTGGATTAATCAAGTATAACGTGTGGTATGTAATATTTCAGAGAATACTATGTCAGATATTTTACCATTAAGCTGGTTTCAACGAGAAACTTCAGAAGTAGCTTATGATTTGATCGGCTGCGTATTGTGTAAGCGGCAGCCTGATGGTCAAGTTATCCGTTGCACAATTAGTGAAACAGAAGCTTATTTGGGCGTTCGAGATAAAGCTTGCCATAGTTACAATGATAAACGAACAGCTCGAACTGAGGTAATGTATGGCCATGGTGGTACGATTTACGTCTATCTAATTTATGGCATGTATGAAATGCTTAATATTATTACTCAAACAGAGGGTATACCTGAAGGAGTAATGATTCGGTCTGTATTTTTAAGTAATGCTTCAACAAAAAAAGAATATAAGCTTTTAGCTGGACCGGGCAAACTGACACGTTATTTGGGTATTGACCGTAGTTTAAAAGGCCAGACTCTAGGTGAAGAATCTGGGCTATGGATTGAAGCGGCTAATACACAACCAGCGGTTGTTTTAACGCCACGTATTGGAATTGATTATGCTGAAGAAGCAAAAGACTGGCCTGAACGATATTGCTGGAAAGATCATCCTTCGTTAAGTCGTTAATCCAAATTTAGAAATCAATTTTTAAATCGTAAAACGAGTGTTCCAGATTTACAACTATGTGGATTGAATTCAATATCCAGACAAGACACCGCTTTTTGTTATGATAACTACAATATAAATAAAGGAAATAAGCATGTCCTTATTACGCTTAGACCGACTTCATTACTGTATTTTGATGAGTATGGGCTGTATTTCTAGTCCACTTGTATGGGCAGAAGACCTAAATTCAGACGTTGCCAAATTGCCTACTTTACATGTGGAAGCAACGCATACCGATACCACTTACTTACAAACACCTGCTTCAGTTTTTCGAATAGATGCACCTCGAGCTGATAGCTCTTCACAAGTGAATTTAACTGAAGTTGTGAAAGGTATACCGAGCTTACAGATTCGTAATCGTGAAAATTATGCGCAAGATTTGCAGCTATCTATGCGTGGTTTTGGCGCACGTTCGACTTTTGGTGTTCGAGGTATTCGTCTATATGTGGATGGTATTCCTGCTACTATGCCAGATGGGCAAGGCCAAACGTCTAATATTGATTTAACTAGTCTCGATCATGTTGAAGTTCTAACAGGTCCTTTTTCCTCGCTATATGGAAACTCATCGGGCGGGACAATTTTAACTTCTACTAAAGAAGGACAAGGGAAAGACTCAATTGAGCTGAGCTATTCGGGAGGTAGCCACAATAAAAGCCGAGCAGGGTTAGTACTACAAGGTGGTGCAAAGGGTGCGAATGAACCAAGTTATATTATTAGTTCATCTTACTTCGATACTGATGGTTATCGAGAACATAGCGGTGCAGATAAAATCTTAAATAACGCCAAGCTCAGTTGGAACCTTGATGATGGTAGCAAAATCAACTGGGTGACTAACTATGTCAAAATCAATGCAGATGATCCACAGGGTTTAACACATGACCAGTGGAATGCGAACCCAAAGCAACAAGTGCCTTTTTTAAAGCAATTTAATGTTCGTAAAGACATTGAGCAAACCCAAACAGGGGTGACATGGTCTAAGCCAATTAATGATAAAAATGAACTCTATGCCATGGCTTATTTAGGTAATCGACAAGTCACACAATATCAATCTATTCCTAAGTCCACCCAAGATGCGAGCATAAACCATGCTGGTGGCGTGATCGATTTTGAACGTAATTATTATGGTGCTGATTTCCGTTGGACGGGTAAAGAGTTACTTCCAAATACTACTGTAAGTGTTGGTGTTGCACTCGATGCGATGGATGAAGACCGTAAAGGTTATGAAAATTTTAACTTAGTAAATGGTCAACCTTCTTATGGTGTTAAAGGTAAATTACGTCGTGATGAAGACAATACTTTGTGGAATATCGATCCATATTTACAAGCTTCATGGCAGTTCTCACCTACATGGCGTTTAGACACGGGCGTACGCTATAGCAATGTCCATTACAAATCTAAAGATAACTATTTAAGTAATGGCGACGATAGTGGGAAGACCGATTACGATAAAGTTTTACCTTCTGCTGCTTTAAGCTGGCAAATTTTACCTGAACTCATGGCCTATGTAAGTTATGCCAAAGGATTTGAAACACCGACCTTTACTGAAATGGCTTATCAAATTGATACGACAAAAGCAGGTTTTAATTTTGACTTAAAACCATCGACCAGTGATACCTATGAAGCTGGTTTAAAATCACAAAACCAATTAGGTGATTTTACTTTGGCAGTTTTTCAAACTAAAACCAAAAATGACATTGTTTCAGCAGGAAGCTCAAACGGACGTTCTACCTTCCGTAACGCAGATAAAACTTTACGTGAAGGGGTAGAGTTTGCATGGAATAAAAAGTTGTGGCGAGATTTAACAGCGACTGCAAGCTATGCCTATTTAGATGCGACATTTGATGCTGATATTCCAGCTTTAGGAAATATTGCCCAGATCCCATCAGGAAATAAAATTCCTGGTATTGCTAAAAACCAAGCTTATGCCTCTTTGGCATGGCAGCCATCGCATGGTCTATATGGTGGTGTAGACGTACAGTATATGGACAAAGTATACGTGAATGATACCAACAGTGACGCAGCACCGAGCTACAGTGTAACTTCAGCAAATATTGGTTATGCATGGGATTTAGGCGATTGGAAAGTCAAAAGCTTTGCTCGTGTAGATAACCTATTTGATAAAAACTACGCGGGTTCAGTGATTGTAAATGATGGTAATGATCGTTACTTTGAGCCTGCGGATGGGCGTAACTGGAGTGCAGGTTTACGTGTAATTAAACAATTCTAGGAATTTAAAATGGCAAAATTATTTGAAACGGTTAATTTTGATTCACTACAACTAATCAATAGAATTGTAATTGCCCCAATGTGTCAGTATTCGGCAACTGATGAAGGTGAAATTACCTATTGGCATGAGCAGCAATGGGCAAATTATGCCTTGTCTGGGGCTGGGTTATGTATTGTGGAAGCTACGGCTGTACAAGCGGAAGGTCGAATTAGTTATGCAGATCTTGGACTGTGGAATGACCAACAACGTGACCAGATCAAAACTTTATTGGGGAAAGTTAAAACACTTTCTCCTATGCCATTTGGAATTCAGTTAGCGCATGCTGGACGTAAAGCATCGACTGAAAAGCCTTGGTTGGGTAAAGGCCAAATTGCAAAAAATCAGCCACATGGCTGGCAAACGGTTGCTCCAAGTACAAGTACCTTTTCAGTTCACGATGCTGCGCCACATGCATTAACAATCGATGAAATTAAACAAGTTCAACAAGACTTTGCTGCTGCTGCAAAACGTGCAGTAGAAGCTGGCTTTGAGCTAATCGAAGTACATGCAGCACATGGTTACTTATTGCATCAATTTTTATCGCCAATAGCGAATCAACGCACAGATGAATATGGTGGTTCTTTAGAAAACCGTATGCGTATGGCGCTTGAAGTACTTCAGGCAATTAAACTCGCGGTGCCTGAAGGCTATCCAGTAGGAGTACGTCTATCTGCAACGGACTGGATGGATGGCAATGAACAATGGGATATTGAATCTACAGTTGGGTTATCAAAAGCTTTAGAGCAACTGGGAGCCGCTTATATTCATGTGTCTAGCGGTGGTTTACATGAACATCAAAATATTACCATTGGAGCGGGCTACCAAGTTCCGTTTGCCGAACAGGTTAAGAAGCATGTGTCTATTCCTGTGATTGCAGTAGGACTGATTACCGAGCCAGAACATGCTGAACAAATTTTAGAAACTCAGCAAGCTGATGCAATTGGCCTTGCTCGTGCTATGTTATATGACCCGCGTTGGCCGTGGCATGCAGCAGCTACATTGGGAGCAAAAGTTAAAATTGCACCTCAGTATTTGCGTTGTCAACCACATGGATTAAAACAGCTTTTTGATTCTTTTAGTTGATCAGCGGGCAAATTAAGATTTGCCCGTTTTTATTTTCAGATGAGTGAGGGAGCATTCTGTGGTTTTTCAGGTAATTTTACCAATTTTGATTTTATTGTTGATGGGGTACTGTAGTGTCCTCATTAAATTGGTAACACCTGAGCAGATTAGGGCCCTGAGCGCATTTGTTATTAAAATTGCTCTTCCTGCATTTTTAATTCAGTCTTTAGCCAATAAAAACTTACAAGAGATTTGGCACCCAGCTTATTTTATTGCTTATGGTGGCGGCTCTTTAATCTTGTTTTTTCTTGCTTTTATTATTTATCGAAAGCTTTTTAAAAATAGCCTAACCCATAGTGCAGTCATATCGATGGGTGCTTCCATGTCAAATACAGGATTTATGGGTACCGCTATTTTGACCATGCTCATGGGTAGTCATGCTGCAATCTATATATCTTTAACTTTAATTATTGAAAACTTATTAATCGTCGCTTTAATGCTTATTTTGGCAGAAGCGGGATTACATCAACAGCAGCGGCTTTTGCCTTTACTGAAAAAAACATTCATAAATTTAATTAAAAATCCTGTAATTATTGCAATTTTGGTGGGGATGAGCTGTATCTTGCTAGGTATTCATCTGCCTTCAAAACTTGGGCAAGCTTTAGAACTTTTAGGAAGGACAGCTTCGCCTCTAGCACTATTTGCTATTGGCGGCAGCTTAGTTGGTATAGGTATTACCGCCGTGAATTTACAAAGTGTATTGTTGGCTGGGTTTAATGTCATTCTTATGCCAGTTGTGATTTTTGGGTTATTCCTTTTATTACCAAACGTCAGTCAAGAGATGTTATATGCTGGAACATTAATTGCGGCACTTCCAATGCCAATTGCTTTTGGTATTTTTGGGCAAGCATATGGTTTAAATGAAAGAGCATTAACACCTTTGATGATAAGTACCATTATTGGTTTTATTGGTGTAAGTGGGCTTATCGCTTTGTGGTGGTAAAAGAAAAGCCCCATACGGGGCTATTGTCTTTGCTATTTTTTAGGTGCAGGCTGTGTGGGGGCGGCTGCAGCTTGTTTATTCTTCTCAGCAATAATCTTTTCGACTGAAGCTAAAGATTCTCTAGCATTAGGAACATTTTGGTTAGCAAGTTCAGTAAAAATCTGTTTTGCTTGAGGCAAGTTCTGAGGAATAATATTGCCATTTGCCATCATAGTCGCTAAAGCCATAGACGCTGGTGCATAACCTTTTTGTGCAATTGCTTGTAAAGCTTCAATGCCTTGGCGTTTCATTAGCGGATTTTTATTTTCAACCCCTTGACTAATATCATAAAGTGCTTTGACTTGAATAGCAGGGTAGTTTCCTTTTCGAATTAAAGGCGCTAGCTTTTGTAAAGCAATTTGATGAGACTGTGGCTTTTTCTGAGCAAATAAAATGGTTGCAATTTTTACCGTTGCATCATCAGAGCCTTGAGCTGATGCTTTTTGCACATATTGGCTAAATTTATTACTATCTTTTGCAACGCCTAATTCACCAGTTTCATAAATCTGTGCAAGTCTATAACTGGCCTGAGCATAACCTTTGTTTGAAGCGTCTTCATAATATTTTAGAGCTTTGGCATTATCTTTAGGGGTGCCTTGTCCCATTTGCGTCATATAGCCTAAGTTATAGATCGCTTGAGCATTTCCTGTCTGCGCAAGGCGCTGCACTTCTTGGAAAGCAGCAGGATAATTTTTTGCTGCATACAGTTGTTCTGCCTGTTTAAAGACATCATTTTTTGCCACAGATGCTGTAGTGTCTGCCGCAAAGATTGATGAACTTGAAATGGCGATTAGGCTGGCGATGAGTAATTTCTTCATTTCTTTTTAACCTTTTACTTTGTAGCTACATCATTCCATCGATGTATTGAATCAACTCAACTTCTCATCATAAATATTGATAGATGAAAGTAAACAGCCGATTTGTATATAAAACGATGTCTATAAAGCAAACTGTGGAGAAAAATAATATGCCACTCTACTTCTGAGAATGGCATATAGACTTATTTTACTGACTTAAGTAATGCTTCAATTTGTTTTGCATCACTTGGTACACCAGAGATTCTTTGCCCATCTTGCAAGAATAGGGTTGGTGTTCCATCGATATTTAATTTTTGTCCTAAAGCGATATTCTTTTGAATTGGGCTTGAGCAACTTTTGCTGTTAGCCGGCAATTTGCGATTAAGCATATAACTGGTCCAAGCTTCCGAAGGGTTCTTTGAACACCAGATCTGATTTGAAACTTTTTCAGCATTGGGGTGCAAACTGGTCAGCGGATATAAGAATACATATACCGTTACGTTATCAACCCCAACCATATTTTGTTCTAGGCGCTGACAGTAAGGACAATCAGGGTCGCTGAAAATATAAAGAGTACGTTCTCCTTTACCTTTTACATATTTAATCGCTTGGTTTAGAGGTAGGCTTTTAACATCAATTTTACCCAATTCGGCAATTCGTTCTTCTGTCATATTTTTTTGTTGTTTGATATCAACTAAATTGCCTACAAAAAAGTATTTAGCATCTTGATTGGTATAAACAATACGACCGCTTGTATACACTTCATAAATACCTTGCACAGGTGATTGATAAACACCTTTTACAGGTAAGTCTGGGTAATTTGTTTTCAGATTTTGTTCAAGTGTTTTTACATCAGCATGAGCAGAACCGAAAAAAGCCAGACTCAACATGAGTGTAGCAAGTTTAGTTTTCATATTTTTTCTCTTAGATTTCAATCTGGATTATGATGGCATAGAAAAATTAAAAAATTGATGCCCTAATTAAATGAATTTATTAGAATTTTGTATCTATAGAAAAGCCCGTAGGGACATCCACGGGCTTTTTATTTGCTAAATCTGCTTATTGTGGTCTAGCAACATCACCACTTAATGCTTCTGGCAAATCGAGGACTTGAAGACCGAGTTCAGCTAGAGCGGCTGGTTTTGCAACAACCAACGCAATATATCCGTCAGTGGTTTGAGTACTATTTACTACTTCAATATCGTTATTTAATTGAGTAGCTGGAGTAGGGGCTTCACCTGTACCTTGAACTAGATGCAACCAGTGTTTGGGTTTTGCTTTAAACCAAAGGCGCGCCACAATTTCTTGACCTAAGTAACAGCCTTTATCGTAATTGACACCTTCACGTTGGTGTAAACGTAATTCTTGTGGTTGGAACTCATGTTCAGTCGCTTGAGCAATCCATGCTTGCCCCGTCATGATGGCTTGTTTTTGCCATTCGGAAATATCAGTTTCTGTAGAGCTGAACTCAGTGTGTCCATTTACAACTTTTGGAAACACAACCCCTTGTTCACTTAAGGTCATTTTTGAAAATGCGCCATATTTTTTAATATGCTTGGCGAACTCTTCAGCTTGATCTTGAGCAACAACAATCTCAAAACTTTCAGCATTCAGCTTTTTCAGCCACAGGCCAAAGTGAATACGGCCTTTAAGATCACAAATGGCTGTATAGCGTGTTTCATTTTCAGCTAAACGCTCAGTATCGACAGTCACTTGACCTTGTAAAAACTTCTGTGCATCTACACCGTTTAATGCATAAGAGGAGAAAGCGAGCAGACTCATGATTAATCTCAAATTCAATATGTTTCATTATGATTACTGACTATTTTGCTCCATTTTTACTAAAAAATCAGCCTTAGTTTTCGTAATTTAGTTTTGTTTAAAATAAGCTAATTAGGTTAAAAAAAACCAAAAATATACGTTAAAACACTTTCTAAAGTTTAAGCTAGTAAACATTATTTCTATAACTTAAATGGAATTAAAAATAAGGAGAAGATCATGGCAACAGGTACAGTAAAATTACATCGCGTATTTAAAGCACCCGCTGAACGTGTTTATCGCGCATTTCTAGACCCAGATGCTTTAGTTAAGTGGATGGCCCCTCACGGTTTTACTGCGAAAGTTCATAGTTTTGATTCAAATGTAGGTGGCTCATACAAAATGAGTTTTACTAACTTTTCGACAGGATCAACACATTCATTTGGCGGAACTTATGTTGAACTCATTCCAAATGAATTAATTCGATATAACGATCAATTCGATGATGCAAATTTACCTGGTACGATGCAGGTCACTATTACATTAAAAACTGTATTGGTAGGCACAGAAATTCACATTACCCAAGAAGGCATACCAGAAGTTATTCCTGTAGAGGCGTGTTATTTAGGATGGCAGGAGTCTTTGTCCTTATTAACACTGTTAGTAGAAGCCGAGATCCCAGATCAGTAATCGCCTTTTAAAATTTTAAATATTAAATAAGAAAAGAGTGAGTAGAGAGGCTACTCACTCTTTTCTTTTTAAGTACATTGAAAGAGAACAAAATATTAAATCTGTTTATAAAGCCTAAACAATGAGGCGTTCTAGTGAGAAAAAGAGATGGAAATACACATTAAAAGAATTTATGAAAATGCTGACCCTAGTGATGGGAAACGAATATTAGTTGATCGGCTATGGAGTCGAGGGATTAGTAAAGAAAATGCCCATTTAGATTTATGGTTAAAAGAAATAGCCCCCTCAACTGAACTGCGTAAGTGGTTTCATGCAGAATCCTTAGAGCATTGGAGTGAGTTCAAACAGCGCTATTTAAAAGAACTAGAAACAAATCCAGCACTTAAAGAGTTACAAGATATTGTGTCCAAGCATAGAGTCACTCTTTTATATTCGGCAAAAGATATGGAGCATAACCATGCGATTATTTTAAGAGAATATTTATTAGAGAAAGAGAAGAAATAAATGTATAAATTTTTTTTTGGTAAAAGCCTTTTATTTAAAACTTTAAAAAATGAATCATATCTCGCATAATATACTTTTTGAGATTTTTTATGTCTTTACCAAATTGCCCAAAATGCCAATCAGAATATACCTATCAAGACGGCGACTTATTAATTTGTCCTGAATGCTCACATGAGTGGAAGGAAGGGGAAGCTTCAATTGCTGATGAACAAGAAGTGATTAAAGATGCAAATGGTAATGTCTTGGCAGATGGTGATAGTGTCACTGTGATTAAAGATTTAAAAATTAAAGGTTCATCTTCGGTTGTAAAAGTAGGAACAAAAGTAAAAACAATTCGTTTAGTTCCAGATGCAAGTGATGGCCATAATATTGATTGCAAAATTGATGGTATTGGTCAGATGAAATTAAAATCTGAATTTGTAAAAAAAGCTTAATTTGTTAATTTTAATTACATTTTGGTAGAGGTACTCATGTAGCCTCTACCATTTTAACTTTCAACATCCTTATAATTTTATTACGATAATGTATAAAAAGTAGTCTATTCAAAGTTGCACACCTCATTTATATTGTCATCAATAACAAATAACTTTCGTCCAGAATAATAACGAAAGTCATACCCACATCAACAAAAAAACGAGGTTCATATGGCAGGATGGTACGAGATTTCTCAAGCGAGTGATGGACAATATCGCTTTGTACTTAAGGCTGGTAATGGCGAAATTATTTTAAATAGTGAGCTATATAAAGCAAAAGCGTCGGCAGTCAATGGTATTGAGTCAGTTCAAAAAAATAGTGGTGACGATGGGCGATATGACCGTTTAACTGCAAAAAATGGAAAACCTTACTTCAATTTAAAAGCAGCCAATCATCAAATTATTGGTACGAGTCAGTTCTACGCGAGCGAAGCATCACGCGACAAAGGGATTGAATCGGTTAAAACCAATGGATCTTCGACAACCATTAAAGATTTAACAGTTTAAATTAGACGTAAATTTTATAAGATAATAAAAAAACTGCTTCTTTTTAGAAGCAGTTTTTTTATTTGAGGAAGATAGTACAAAATTTAATATTATGGGGACGGCATGGATACCGCCCGTATGGCTGCGGTAACATGGACGTACCGTCAGTCACACAAATGGTTTTGTTACTTTTGCCGAAACAAAAGTAAGGTATTGCCTATATAAATAACATTTGTATGCCACTACCATTGGAGGCAATGACATACATGTAATTAACGCGCTAACTTAGCTACAAGTTCTTCTTTAGTTAAATTGCTCGCTTCAGCATCGCGGCGACCTTTATATTCAAACGTACCAGCATCAAGACCTTTTTCACCAATCACGATACGGTGTGGAATACCCATTAACTCAAGGTCAGAGAATTTAACGCCTGGACGTTCGTTACGGTCATCAAGTAATACATCAAAACCTTGAGCTTGAAGTTCTGCATAAAGTGCTTCAGCTGCTTCAAGAGTACGAGGTGATTTGTGTGCATTCATTGGAACAATTGCGATTTCAAAAGGAGCAATCGCTTGTGGCCAAATAATACCTTTGTCATCGTAGTTTTGTTCAATTGCAGCTGCAACTACACGTGTCACACCAATACCGTAACAACCCATTGTTACTGTAAATGGCTTACCATCTTCACCTAAAACTTTACAACCTAAAGCTTCAGAATACTTAGTACCAAGCTGGAAAATATGACCTACTTCAATACCGCGTTTAATTTGGATCGTGCCTTTACCATCTGGAGATGGGTCGCCTTCAACCACATTACGTAAATCAAAGACTTCAGTGATTTGCGCATCACGTTCCCAGTTTACGCCCACAGCGTGTTTGTCAGCTTCATTTGCACCAGCAACGAAGTCAGAAAGAACAGATGCAGCGCGATCAACAATAACAGTTAAGCCTTTTTCAAGTAAACCTTGTGGACCTGTAAAGCCAGCTGTTAAACCAAATGCTTGAAGTTGCTCTTCAGTTGCAAATGTAAGAGGGGCAGCAACTAAAGGATGTTTCTCAGCTTTAATTTCATTCAGTTCGTGATCGCCACGTAAGAATAGGGCAACCACAGGAGCATTGCCTTTTTCATCAGCAATACCTTGAACCAATAATGCTTTTACTGATTGTTTAGGATCAGCATTTAAGAACTGGCAAACATCATCAATTGTTTTTTGGTTTGGTGTTTCAACCAATTTAAATTCTTGTGCAGGTGCTGCACGCTCACCAACTAAAACTGCCTCAGCCATTTCAACGTTTGCTGCATAATCAGATTCAGTTGAAAATGCGATGTCATCTTCACCACTTGAAGCCAATACATGGAATTCATGTGAAGCTGAACCACCAATCGAGCCTGTGTCAGCTTGAACTGGACGGAAGTCTAAACCTAAGCGAGTAAAGATACGGCTATAAGTGTCGTACATCACGTCATAAGTTTCTTGTAATGATTCTTGAGTTGCATGGAAAGAATAAGCATCTTTCATAATGAACTCGCGTGAACGCATTACACCAAAACGTGGACGAATTTCATCACGGAATTTGGTTTGAATTTGATAGAAATTTACAGGAAGTTGTTTATAACTTTTTAGCTCGTTACGTGCTAAATCGGTAATTACTTCTTCATGTGTAGGACCAAGCACAAACGGGTTGTCGTGACGATCTTTGAAGCGTAATAATTCAGGGCCGTATTGTTCATAACGACCTGATTCTTCCCACAAGCTTGCGGGTTGGGTCACGGGCATGAACACTTCCATAGCACCTGAACGATTCATTTCTTCACGAACAATCGCATCAACTTTCTTAAGCACACGTGTTCCCATCGGCAACCATGTATATAAACCAGATGCCAATTTACGAATCATCCCCGCACGTAACATGAGCTGATGTGAAATCACTTCAGCATCGTTTGGGGTTTCTCTCAACGTTGCAAATAAAAAGCGGCTTGCGCGCATGGAAAAAGTCCTAAAAAAGTTAAGCGTTATAAAAACGCAGATTATACGATAGTCGCTGCATTATGACATGAATCGTCGAGTTTGACGCAGCAGAAAGTTTTTCAAGTCATCCAGATAAGTGAAAATGACGGGTACAACTACTAGTGTCAACAGGGTAGAGGTGATTACTCCACCAATAACAGCATGAGCCATTGGTGCACTTTGCTCTCCACCTTCACCCAAGCCTAGAGCTAATGGAACCATACCCATGACCATAGCACTTGTAGTCATTAAGATTGGGCGTAAACGGGTTTTACCCGCTTGTAAAATAGCATCATAACGACTTTCCCCATGTTCCATGGACTTTTTAATAAAGTCGATAAGTAAAATCGCGTTTTTTGTTACCAGCCCCATAAGCATAATGATGCCAATAATCGAAAATAGATTTAGAGTACTTCTAAACAAGAAGAGGGCAAGAAATACCCCAATCAATGACAGCGGCAAAGATGCCATAATCGCAGCTGGGTGAATAAAACTATTAAACTGAGAACCCAAAACAATATAAATAAATACAATGGAAAGCGTAATAGCAGTTAATGCATAACCTGCAGACTCGGCCATGTCGGCATTAGCCCCTTGGGTATTGAAGGTATAACCAGCAGGCAACTTAAATGCTTTTTGCATTTTATCAATATCTTTCCCGATATCTCCACTTGGGCGTCCAGATGTATTAGCTTGAATGAGTACTTCACGTTCAAGATCGCGTCGATTAATTTGTGACGCGCCGAGTTTTTCCTCAGTTGTTGCTACCGCACTCAATGGAACTAATATTGATTGTCCATTTGCACCAGTTTTGTTTGAGTTGAGATATAGATTTTGAACGTCCTGAGGAAGCATGCGTTTGTCTTCATTTAACCGAATATTAACGTCATAGGTTTCGCCGTCACGATCTTCCCACGTGGTGACATTATCGCCTGCAATTAATGGACGGATTGCATTGGCAACTTGGGAAACAGACAAGCCTAAGTCACTTGCCAATACACGATTAATATGAACACCTAAAGTTGGTTTTGGCTCTTTTAAAGAGCTTTCTAAATCGACTACACCTTTAATTTTGCCCATTTCAGTCATAAACCGATTTGAAATTTTTTGCAGCTCATTTAGGTCAGTTCCCTTAATGGAAATCATGATAGGTTTTTGACCACCAGAAACTGAATCTTGAGCAGCAGCAACGGAAGTAACATGAATGCCCGCTACGGTTTGCAAACGATCACGGAACTCATTGTTGAGCGTTGCTAAGTCTGAACTACGTTCTTGTTTTGGTTTTAAAGTCACTCCTAAACCCGCATGGTTTTTCCCAGAGTTTATTGTGCTATTTACAACCCCGTAGGTAGAAACAACATCAGGGAATTGCCTAATAATTTGATCGACTTGATGTAGTTTGGCTTGGGTATATTCCAAAGAAGCATCGACGGGCGTCTCGAACTGAATGCGAATTTCGCCTTTATCTGGGACTGGTACAAATTCGGTTCCAATCAATTTAGATAAACCTAAGGCAGCGACCAGTGAAGCAATCGCAATAATGACTGTAATAAAACGAAAGCGCAGAGCAAGCTTCAACAACTTTTCATAAATATGGGTAAGGCCATCTAATAATTTAGAAATACGATTAAAGAAACGTTGTAGTCGACTTTCTTTTTTCTTTACCGGATCTTTCCAATGTGCTGAAAGCATCGGGTCGAGTGTAAAACTGATAAACATGGAAATAAGAACAGCTGTACTTACAGTTACCCCAAACTGGTAGAAGAAACGGCCAATTAATCCCCCCATGAAAGCAACAGGTAAAAATACTGCCACAATGGTAAGTGTGGTTGCGAGTACGGCTAAACCAATTTCTTTGGTGCCATCTAAAGCCGCGGTGACATGGTCTTTGCCAAGCTCAGTATGTCTAACAATGTTTTCTCGAACTACAATCGCGTCATCAATTAACAGACCAATACTCAGTGACAGGGCTAACAGCGTCATCATGTTAATACTGAAACCAAAAGCCCAAATGAAGGTTAATGTTCCCAGCAGGGTAATCGGTAAAGTTAAACCTGTAATGACTGTAGAACGGAAAGAACCCAAAAAGAGTAAAACAATTAAAACTGCTAAGCCTGCCCCTTCAAGAATGGTACGAACTACATCTTTAATTGAAGCGCGAATACCTTTGGAGCTGTCTGCCACGACTTTATAATTTAAACCCGCAGGCATTTGAGCTTTTAGCTTCTCTAACGTTTGGTAAGTTTTATCGACGACTTGAATTACATTAGCATCGGAACTTTTTAAAATGTCGACTGAGACAGCCGTTCTTCCGTTATAAAAAGCACTGGATTGCAGTTCTGCTTGAGTATCTTCAACAGTTGCCACTTGTTTTAGAAAAATAGGGGAACCATTTTTATTGGCAATAACCAAATCACCAAAACCAAAAGGATGAATAACTTTTGATTGAATCTGTACCACGAGTTCAGAATTCTTTTGCTGTAAAGTTCCCGCAGGGACTTCTATATTTTCATTTTTTAGCGTGTTAATAACCTGATCAATGCCAATACCGTAGCTTTGCAATTGTTCAGGTTGGATTTTTATACGAATTTGACGTTTAGCATCGCCAAGTAGATTGACATTACCTACACCAGAAACGGTTTTAAGCTGAGGCACAATTTTTTTATCTACGTATGAACTTAATTGAGCCAAGCTCATCGTATTCGACTCAAACACCACCGACATAATTGGGCTAGATGAAGGATCGTATCGTTGCACAATCGGCGTATCAATCTCATCACGAAATTGAGCGATAACTGGAGCAATTTTGTCGCGCACATCTTGTGCTGCAATTGCAGAAGAGGTATCAAGATTAAACTCGGCAATCACCATCGAAGACCCTTCACTTGAACGTGAAGTAATTTGTTTAATGCCTGAAATCGTGTTGATTTGGTCTTCGAGTTTTTTGGTAATATCCGACTCAACCGCTTCAGGTGAGGCACCAGCATATTGCGTGGTAACGACTACGAATGGGAAATCTACATTAGGAAACTCTTCAACCGTCATGCGTTTCCAAGAGGCTAACCCGAGTACCATTAAGCACAGCATCATCATAATGGTAAAAACGGGGTACTTCACACTGATTCGGGTAAACCACATAAGCTATTTGCTACCTTATTTATTTTTTTCGGCTGTAAGCGTTACTTTTTTATTAATGTCTGAGTCTTCAAACTGGATACGACTTACCTGATCTGTACTTTGTAAACCTTGTACCAAAGCGATGTTTTCGTTGTAACGTTGCTCAACTACGTGAATTTTGACCTTTTGAATGGTTTGATTGCGTATTACCCATACGAAAGGATCTTGTTGCAGGTTTTGAATACTATCTAAAGGAATGGTTTGTCCTTGATTGCGATCATTTTGCAAAATAATGCCATTAATAAATGCGCCGATACTGAGTGAATCAATTGCTTCTTTAGGGCTCGCAAAGAATTCAATTTGTCGACTATCTTGGTCTGCTACAGGTGAGACCCGAGTCAGTATTGCGTGTAATTTTTTTGAATTTCCCTGAATCTGATATTGAATAGAGCTACCCACTTTTAGTGCAGATTGTTGCTCAATAGGCAACTTTGCTTGTATTTCTAATTCATCAGGATTAACGATTTCAAATAGTGTTTGTCCAACTGATACAGTTTGTCCCGGTTCAACTTGTCGTTTAGTAATCACACCTGAAATAGGACTCGTAATAATGCCATCTCGGTTAGCTTTTTTAGCAATATCAACATTCGCTTGCTGGGCTCTAACACTTTCAAGTTGACCCTTATAATCTACTTGACTCTGTTCAAACTCTACGCGGGCAATAAAGCCTTGATTGAGTAATCTTTGTTTTCGATTCATCAAATTACGTGAAAGCTCTGCTTGTGCCTGAGCAGAAGCAAGATTAGCTTCTGCTTGAGCTAAACGTGCAGCATTGTCTTGATTATTCAACCTGACTAATACTTGGCCTTTTTGTACTTTTTGACCTACATTTGCATTAACGGATGTTGCTGTCGCACTGACTTGAGCTTGAATAGAACTTTGTTGTACTGCACGAATAGTTCCTGTAAAAGAGGTCTGAGTAGCTACGGAGCCTTCTTTTATAGAAATTAAATCTTGAGGGATAAGTTCAATTTTTTTAGGTTCAGATACTGTTGTTTTTGGTGCGTCTTGCTGATGACATGCAGCTAAAATCAAACTCAGGCTAATTAAGCTTAATTTAAAAAAAGTAGAAGGGGTAAGATGCGTTGTGCGCATACAGCATCATCCTGTAGTTCAAATTTTATTTTGCCCCTATTCTTGATAAAGCTGTGCGCTTATTCAAGCTTTTTTAAACGTTCGATAATATTTTCATACTCATTGTTGGTGTGATTATAATTTTTTGAAAGTAATTCAAGTGTTTGTTTAACCTTGAGAATATTGGTTAGATTGTTTTCAATCAATGCTTTAAGCCTCTCAGGAACTTTTTCACCTTTACGGAAATATTCCATTTCCTGACGTTTAAATAAAATTTTATCTTGTTGCAAATGGTTGAGTTGTTCTTGCTGATAGTTCATTTGTTTTTTTATTGCCAATAGAGCTTGGTCCCTTTTAATTACAGCAGTTTTACTATTGCTATATGCCTTTTTTAATTTGTTATCTTCTTCTCTGTATCGGGCTGATAATGCGCGTTGTGATGATTGATTTAAATCGGTCTCTGAATTATAGGGGTGATTTCTTTTTATGACCTGCATATTTTGGTCGAGTGCTTCATAACCATGACGGATATGTGCAGGAGTTACGGATGTACTGATATTAGCAATCCCATGTTGGTCATAATAGCGATACCAAACAGCTTTAGGGGCATCATTTGCGGCAAACGTTGGGGAAGATAAAAACAGTGCTCCACAAGAAGCAATGCCTATAAATACAGACAAGCAGTTCCTATAAAAGGTGTATTTAACCCGCTTATTCATAAAATTCCCCAAAAAAAGAAAGCTAAGCCACTTATTTTTAAATAGTTAATCTTAAATATATTAGTTATTATTTAACTGAATAAAAATATTAATATTATAAAAAAAATGATAATTTTTTCGAAAGTGTGATGAGGTTAAAAGTTATTGTTTATAAATGAGAAAGTAGACAAAAACCTTTCATTGAAAATAGAAGTATAGATATGTTAAAAATGCGTATAAATCTGTAAAAACAAATTTAAGTTAAATTGCATTTATATTTTATGTTATGGGGATGGAAGATTAAATGGAAGATGCGTTCCAAAATCTGAAAGTAATGGTTATTGATGACTCAAAAACTATTCGCCGTACAGCAGAAACATTATTGCAACGAGAAGGTTGTGAAGTGATTACTGCTGTCGATGGATTTGAAGCTTTATCTAAAATTGCTGAAGCGAATCCGGATATCGTTTTTGTAGATATCATGATGCCTCGTTTAGACGGTTATCAAACTTGTGCTCTGATTAAGAACTCTCAAAATTATCAGAACATTCCCGTTATCATGCTCTCAAGTAAAGATGGTCTATTTGATCAGGCAAAAGGGCGTGTGGTAGGTTCAGATGAATACTTGACGAAACCATTTAGCAAAGATGAATTGCTAAATGCGATTCGTAATCATGTAAGTTCATAATTAAGTAATTTAAGGGCAAAGAAATGGCACGTATTCTTATTGTTGATGACTCACCAACAGAAACTTATCGTTTTAGAGAGATCTTAACCAAACATGGTTATGATGTACTTGAAGCATCTAATGGTGCGGATGGTGTAACTTTGGCAAAAGCAGAACAGCCTGATTTAGTGTTAATGGATGTTGTAATGCCTGGTGTAAATGGCTTTCAAGCAACACGTCAGATTACTCGTGATGAAGACACTAAGCATATTCCAGTTGTTATTGTGAGTACTAAAGATCAGGCAACTGACCGAGTATGGGGCAAACGTCAAGGCGCGCTTGATTACTTAATTAAGCCGATTGAAGAAAAGCAATTGATTGATGTAATTAAACAATTTCTAAATTAACTCATCCATCCATAAAAACATAAACGGCGGGTCTAAGCCCGTCTTATAGGATCGAGTATGGCCGCGAACGGATTTATCGAGTTACTTCGTTTATCTAAACGAGGTAATAAGAATTACGCTTCAGTCCAAAATGAAGCAGAGCGATGGTCAGGAATTGCTTTTGAAATGAGAGGGCAATACTTCGTCGCACCACTTGGGGAAGTGTCAGAAGTTATCTATCCACCAAAATATACACCTGTTCCAAATACCCAAAGTTGGGTAAAAGGATTGGCAAACATTCGGGGAAGGTTACTTTCGGTTTCAGACTTGGCACATTTTATTTCAGGGCAACGAAGTGCATTTTCGGCTGCCCAAAAAGTGTTATGTATTAGCCATCAAGATCAGTATGTGGGACTGGTTGTTGATCAGGTTTTGGGGATCCAACACTTTAATAAAAAAAGCTTTTTTTCTCAAAGTTTAAACTTGGAGGAAAATTTAAAAGAATATTGTCAGGGGTATTTTCACCAGCATAATCAGCACTGGCACGTCTTTTTATTTAGTCGACTATTGCAAAACCCACATTACATGAATGCATCGACAAAATTTATAAACTAATTTTTATGCTGTTAATAAACAGTATATTTTTCTGGGGAGAAGCTGTATGGGCTTTAAACTTAAAAAGAAAAGTGGCAATCGTAGTGTAAACGAAAAATCGAATGTCAACTTTGTTGCGAAAATCCAGTCACAAATTGAGCAATATGCCAGTTTATTTGGGGAAAGTAAAAAGTCCAAGCCTATCCTTTATGTAGCATCTGTATGTTTAGTAGTAGCTTCAACTTCGCTTGCTTATTTATTCTATAGTGTACCTCGCCATAACGAATTAACACGTAGTATGGGTGAGCTGCGCTTATTATCACAAACCATTTCTAGACAGGCTACGGAAGCAACAGCTTCTGGATCACCTGAAGCGATGAAAGAGTTGATTGCATCGCGTCAACTTTTTGCCAAAAATATAAAAAATGTCGAAAATATTTATGGTACATCTTCAAAAGAATACAAAAAAGTAGCTGGCTTGTGGAAATCTTTGGCTTATGACATTGACTTAATTTCATCGCAACAGAACGTAATTAACCAGTTATATAATATGAATATCTCGATTAGTGACTCTATTCCTGAGATTCAAGCTGAATATAACTTGATGGTTGATAAGATGGTTCGTGAAAAAGTATCAAGTAATCAGGTCGTGGTTGCTAAAAACCAGGTATTTATTGCGGAACGTATTCTACGATCTATTAACTCCGTTTTCGTTGGTACAGAGAACTCTGAGAACTCAGCGCATGACTTTAGTGTCGATATCGAGACTTTTGGTGTGTACTTAGATGCGCAGCTAAACGGAAATACTGAATTAGGCGTAGCTAAAGTTGATTCTCCTGAAGTGCGTGAATCTTTGGAAGGTATTAAAACTGAGTACGATAAAGTTTTAAAATCTGCCGCGACATCAGTTCTTAAACATACCAACCAGATCGTAAACGTTCGTCAATCATCTAGTGAGATCTTCTCTCAATCTGATGCAATGTTAAATGCATTAGGTGATCTTTCAGATCAAACACAATACGGTTGGCAGGCTTTTGCATTAGTTGCATTGCTTACATTATCGCTTCTTGGCTTAATTGGTTCTGTCTTAAAACTTTTATCACTTCGTAGTAAAGCAGATAAGCAGCGTGTAGCGACATTACAAGAAGAATATGATCGTAACCAGAATGCGATTTTACGTTTACTCGATGAAATTGCCGATCTTGCAGATGGTGACTTGCGTTCATATGCAACGGTATCTGAAGACTTTACTGGTGCGATTGCCGACTCGATTAACTTTGCGATTGACCAATTACGTGACCTCGTATCTCGAATTCACGAAACTTCTCAAGAAGTTGCTCGTTATACACAAGATACTCAGAGCATTACTAACCAGTTAGCAGAAGCATCTGAGCACCAAGCACAAGAAATTGCGGGTGCATCAACTGCAATGAACGAAATGGCATTGTCTATTGACCAAGTATCTGCCAACGCTTCTGAATCTGCCAATGTAGCACAACGTTCGGTATCTATTGCATCTAATGGTGCACAAGTCGTAAACCGTTCTATTGAGGGTATGGATACCATTCGTGAACAGATTCAGGAAACTTCAAAACGTATTAAACGTTTGGGTGAGTCTTCACAAGAAATTGGTAACATCGTATCGCTTATTAACGATATTGCAGACCAAACAAACATTCTTGCATTAAATGCAGCAATTCAAGCATCTATGGCTGGTGAAGCAGGTCGTGGTTTCGCCGTGGTTGCCGATGAAGTCCAACGTCTTGCAGAACGTTCTGCTTCAGCAACTAAACAGATTGAAACGCTTGTTAAAACGATTCAAACGGATACCAACGAAGCCGTAATCTCGATGGAACAAACGACAACTGAGGTTGTTCGTGGTGCTAACTTGGCGAAAGATGCGGGTATTGCACTTGATGAAATCCAAAAAGTATCGGGTGACTTGGCAAACTTAATTGCGAGCATTTCTGATGCTGCAAAACTTCAGTCAGCATCTGCGAGTCATATTGCTGCAACCATGACAGTCGTACAAGAAATTACTTCACAAACAACAACAGCAACCTTCGATACTGCTCGTTCTGTATCTGAATTGGCAAACATGTCGGAGTCATTACGTGAGTCAGTAACGGACTTTAAATTACCTGACTAAATTGGGGGATGAGAATAGCTATTCTTATAATAGCTATTCTTTTAAAAGTATGAGCAGCGCCAGACAAATATTGGGGAAATAGCTATTTTTCTGGTGTTGACTCTGTAGTTTTCCCCACTCAGGGGGTAAGCAAAAGAAGCCTTTGCTATGAAAGAAATATTAAAAACTTTAACTGAAGCAATGACTCTACCTGAAGATAGCTATTCTGAACAAGATGCTGAGTTTCTTGAGATTTTTGTCGAAGAAATTGATGAAATTTTTGTTGATTTGCAGCCATTGTTGAATGAATGGATGCAGTCTGCAAATACTGCTACGCTCACTGAAATTCGCCGCCATTTTCATACCTTAAAAGGTTCGGGGAGAATGATTGGTGCTAAATCTTCGGCCGAGCTTGCTTGGACAGTTGAAGATACGCTCAATCGAGTAATCAATCAAAGCCTTAAGCTGACTCCAGCTATTCAAGGCTATGTTCAGTTAGTGTTTAAGTTCTATTTCCTTAAATTAGTAGATAACTTTAAGCAAAAACGAGCACATGCAGTAGATTTTAGACCGCTTATTTTATTAGGCCAACAACTACAACAACAGCAAAGTTTAGAACCTGCTTTAGAAGAGCTTTTACAACTTTCAAATACGCTTACTGCCGAAACAATCACTGGGCTTGAGCTAGACTATATTGAG
Source organism: Acinetobacter seifertii (assembly GCF_016064815.1). Classification (NCBI taxonomy): domain Bacteria; kingdom Pseudomonadati; phylum Pseudomonadota; class Gammaproteobacteria; order Moraxellales; family Moraxellaceae; genus Acinetobacter; species Acinetobacter seifertii. The sequence continues at coordinate 704,131 of NZ_CP065820.1, forward strand.
CAAGATTTATTGGCTGAGCCAATTGTTGAAGATGTACATACTGAAATTGAAATAAATCTAAATGAAACTTTAGCCTTGTTTATGGAAGAGGCGGAAGAGCATTTATCGACAATTAATCAGTTCTTAAATCAAGAACTACATCAGTATGATAGCTACAATGCTTTAATACGTGCTCTACACACTTTGCGTGGCAGTTCTGCAATGGCGCAGGTCGAAACAATTTTTGAAGCCAGTACTAAAGTTGAGCACTTATTTAAAATCTTATTGCAAGAGGAGCTTTCTTCTAATTCAGATGAGATTTTATTATTACAAGAATATCGTGAGTTTATTGGCGAGAGCTTAGAACTGCTATCTAGCAATAGTTCAAGTGAACAGCTTGAAGCGAGATTGGCGCAGTTTAATCAATCATGGGATGCTTACGTGGAGCAACATGGTGATCGAACTGATCCATTAATGCCTTCACATGGTTTGGTGTCGCAATTATTGCTGCTAGATGTTTCTGAATTACTAGATGCAGAATTAGATTTTGAGAAAGGAATTCGTAACGAGTTTCCTGGTTATCTTGAGCGTCTAAGTGAACAGGCTGATCTGTTGCTACAGCATACTCACTCTCAAGCAATGCTTGGTTTGCATGAATATACGAGCCAATTGAAAGACAGCTATAATGTATTGCTTGATAAACCTGTCTTGTTGCAATCAGACTATATTTTTGAAATTTATCAGAAAGCGCATCAACAACTTATTCAATTGTTCGATGCTTTAGCTGCTGGTCAGCGAGTCGGTATTGTTAAGCAACATCAAAGTATTCTAGAAGAATTAAAACTTTATACGTTACATACGCCGAGTATTCAAAACGATTTACCTCATCAGAATTTTACTTTTGATGAGCCACTATTCAATACTGAACTAGAACCAGAAGTTATTACGGTACAGAATTTATCAGATTCCGCCGACTGGACCGTATTAAGCCAGAGTGTACAGCAAGATCGTCAGTATATTTCATCTGTACAGGTAAATCGAAACTTTGATCCTGACCTTTTGGACATTTTCCTTGAAGAAGCTGATGAGCTACTTGAGGGGATTGATACTGATCTCAATATATGGGTAGGTGAGCAAGAAAACTTTGCAGCTCTGAACAACTTAATGCGCTATTTGCATACCTTGAAAGGGGGAGCAAATATGGTTCAGGCGACTTATATCGGTTCGATTACCCATGAATTAGAAAGCATATATGAACGTTTAATTCAAAAGCAGTTAATTGCAACCTCACCTCTAATTGATTTTATTCGTTTGATTCAAGATGACTTGGCCGATCGTCTACAAATCATGCGTAAAAAACAGCTAGATTATGCGGCTCCTTACACCATTAATGCGTTAAAACAAGCGGGTAAAAACTCTAACTTCCAGCCTGTGCCTGAGGTTGAAGTATTTGATACTGAAAGTGAGATATTCTCTGAACAAGAGGTGGTGTCTCAAGTATTAATAAATGAGGTACCAGCGGAAACAGAAGTTGTTGTTGACGAATTAGAAGCTCATCACGATCAAGTATTTGATACCGTTGTTACTGAATTGGCTACGCCAGTTGAAGTAATAACATCAGTTGAATCCTCGCAAGAGAATGAAGCTGTAGTTGACGAAGAAGATATTACCGTTGTTGTTGAGCAGACATTCCTAGAAGAAGCTGCTGAATTGTTAGAAATGGCTGATGTGCTATTGAAACAATGGTTTGATCAGCGTACGAACCGTAGTATCTTGCTTCAGTTACAAAGAGCCGTGCACAGTTTGAAGGGTGGTGCACGCATGGTCGGTTTAGAGGCCGTGTATGCAATTGCTTATCAACTTGAAAATACTTTTGAACAGTTCGCACTGCATCACTTCAACTCGAATATTTATGACCATCTGCTCGAAAGTGCAATTGCATGGCTAAAAGATGCAATTTTCAAGCACAACTACCAGCATTTCGATGGACTACAACAAAGTTTAGAAAATATTCAATTCTTTGAAACGAATATCCAAATTCCAGCGAAGTTAACGAAAGCTGATTTGTTTAGCTCAGAACCTGTGATGACCTTTATACAAGGTGATGGTACCGAACCACCACCAATGATGGGAGTATGGGAGCAAACAGAACGTCTGGATCAAAATAATGAAATGATCCGAGTTTCAGCAGACTTAATTGAGAAGATGATTGATTTATCTGGTGAAAATTCGATTAACCGTTCGCGAATTGAAATGGATCTAAGTCAGTTTGGTCATACATTGGTTGAAATGGAATTGGCTATTCAACGACTTGCCGATCAGTTACGTCGAATGGAAGGCGAGTTAGAAACACAAATTATTGCCAAACATGGTATTGAGCATTCTCGTTATACCGACTTTGACCCTTTAGAGATGGACCAATATTCATCTTTAAATCAGTTATCGAAATCTCTTGCTGAATCTGCATCGGACTTAGTCGACTTTAAAAATACGTTGTCTCACAAGATCAGAGATACAGAAAGTCTGCTTTTACAACAGTCACGAATTCAGGCAGAAATTCAAGAAGGTTTAATGCGAACACGATTAGTTCCTTTTTCACGGTTACTACCGCGTTTACAGCGAATTGTTCGTCAGACCTCTACTGCGTTGAACAGACCTGCTGAGCTTTTTGTAAATAATACTGAAGGTGAACTAGACCGTAATATTTTAGAGCGTTTAGTAACACCGCTTGAGCATATGCTCAGAAACGCAATTGACCATGGTTTAGAAGACCGAGCACAACGACAGCAAGCTAATAAACCTGAAGCTGGACGTATTGAACTCAATATTCAACGTCAAGGTACGGATGTGGTCGTTGTCTTTAGCGATGATGGACAAGGTATTGATGTAGATAAAGTGCGTCAAAAAGCACTGCTTGCCGGTCTGATCAAACTGGAACAGCACTTGGAACACCAAGATATTTTACAACTGATTTTCCATCCGGGTTTAAGTACCGCAGATCAGATTACTCAAATCTCTGGGCGTGGTGTTGGACTCGATGTTGTACAAAGCGACATTAAGGCTCTAGGTGGACATGTTAGCGTAGACTCTGTTTACGGTAAGGGAACGACATTTACTATTCGTGTACCGACTACGGTAGCTGTAAGTGATGCCTTAATGGTGAAAGTGGCAGATCAGCAATTTGCGATTCCACTTGCTCAAATCGATCGAATTGTTCGAGTTTCACCAGCTTCTTTAGAACAGTATTTTGAAAGTCCTAAAGAGCTATTCGAGTATGAAAATAAACGTTATCCATTACGTTATCTTTCAGAATTTGTGGGTAATCAACCAATACCACGTCTAAATGGCATGATGTATTCATTACCTGTCTTAATGATTAAAGCCAACAATGGCCAAACTGTGGCTTTACTTGTTGACCAGTTAATTGGTTCTCGAGCACAAATTGTAGTGAAACCAATTGGCCAACAGTTCGCTAGCATTGGGGCAATTGCAGGTGCGACTATTTTAGGTGATGGACAAGTTTGCTTAATTTTAGATGGACAAAATATTGCGCGACAAATTCAGTCTACTCCGCGTCATAAACAGCTTGGTGAAGCAGTATATAGACAACGAGAATCTGACGAGCGCCGTCTCGTTATGATTGTCGATGACTCGGTAACTGTACGTAAGGTAACGTCTCGATTACTTGAACGCCAAGGCTACGATGTTGTTACGGCCAAAGATGGTGTGGATGCCATAGAGCAGCTAGAAAACATTAAGCCAGATCTAATGCTACTTGATATTGAAATGCCGCGTATGGATGGTTTCGAAGTACTGAATCTTGTACGACATCATGATATGCATCAATACATGCCAATTATTATGATTACGTCCCGAACAGGTGAAAAACATCGAGAACGAGCATTCTCATTAGGCGTAAGTCAATATATGGGTAAACCTTTCCAAGAGGAAGAATTACTAGAGAATATCGATGCTTTACTTGTAGCGTTTGAAAGTGAGGTCAAATCATGAAAGGTAGTGTAAATACATCTCTGATTGGTAATATGGACCAGCAAGAGCTACAGCATCTTATTACGGTTTCAACTGGTTTTATTGATGCCTATATCATTGAATGTAATGATCAGGTACCTATGCTGTTGCCACAAAATATTGTCTTATCGGCCATGGACGTAAGAAATGGCGTAAAACATATTGAGTGGCATGATGTAAAGCTACCTATCTACTCAGTTCATAACACAACCGATCAATATGCTGTAGCCTTGGTAATTGAAGGGGAAGATATCAGCCAACGGTTTGCATTAATGTGCAAAACTATGCCGCTTTCTGTTCGTTTACGTATTTCTGAAATTGTCGATGAAATAGATGAACACCAAGAAGCTGAACAGCATCCAACAGTATTTAAATATGTACGAATGCAAGATCGACGCTACCATATACCGAACCTAGAATATATTGAAAAAACTTTAGGTTTATAAAGTAAAAAGGAACTCAAATGAGTTCCTTTTTTTATGATGACTCAGTTAGCTTGTAAGTTCATAAAATACAGCTAAAGATTTTAAACTTTAACTAACTTTGCAAATAAGTGATGAATGTAAAAAATAAGCTAAATCAATTGCATGAAATATTATATTTAAATACAATATATTTTTTAATATAAAGTGATAAATATATTTACTATGGATATTGCTGCAATTAAAACCTTCATACAAAAAAATAAAGTACGACATCTATCAAATAAGGTTCTACATACTCATCCTTCACCTAAAATGTGGAAAACAGATTTAAATGAAGAAGAAAATAATCACTTACTACTGCGTACAGATGCTCAATATAAGTCCATAAACTTATACTTAGGTATTCCATATTGTATTCCTACTAATCCTCCTCATTGTGGATTTTGTCTTTTCCCTACACAAGATTATAAAGGTAAGAAGGAGATGGACTATTATCTGGATTTTTTAAGTAAGGAAGCGCATTTATATAAAGAGTTTTATCAGGGAGCTAAGCTTGAAAGTTTATATGTAGGAGGAGGTACACCTAATTTACTTCAGCCTAATGATTATATGAAACTGACTAAAGTTGTATCTTCTATTTTTCCCGATGCTGGTATATCTAGCCCTATAGAAATGACATTAGAAGGTATTCCTCAACTTTTCAATGAAGATAAAATAAGAGCAATTAAGGATGCTGGTTTTAATCGTGTCAGTATGGGAGTGCAACAGGTTAATGATGAACTAATTGCTACAAGTGGCCGCAAACAAACAAGAAAGCAGGTTTTTGATGCAATTGAGCTATTTCATAAATATTCTTTATCTTGTAACGTCGATTTGATTTATGGTTGGCCAAATCAAACAGTTGAAGCAATGTTAGGAGACTTGGAAAGTATTGTTCAATCAGGAATAAAACATATTACTCACTATGAGCTTAATATCGCTGGCCGTTCTGACTTTGCGACAAAACAAAAGCAAAATACGCCATCTATTGAGAAGAAAATTGAAATGTATAACATTGCAAAACAATTTTTAATTAGCAGAGGCTATAAACAAAAGACGGTATATGATTGGGAAAAAGAAGATAATAACCTATTAATTTCAGAGAAATATTTATATGAAGATAACCTTAGAGACTGCTTAGATACCGATGGGCAAAGTAAAATGACCACAATGAGTGGGATAGGTTATGCAGCCGTTAATATGAGATTGCAACCAAACTCATCAAGCATTAAATCTGTCTCTGCAATGAACCATCGAAATCTAACCGAATACTACAATGCAATATCTTTGAATAAACTTCCTGTTGAATGCATGTTTATTCATGATACAGAAGATGTGAAGTTAATTTGGATATTTCAAGCATTGCAAGAAATGAAAATTAGCACTAAAAAGTACGAGAAAATTTTTAACAGTGATATTAAACTTGATTATAAGCTTATTTGGGATGCATTAGTTGAAGAAGGCTGGGTAGAGTACGGTGATGAATATATTAAACTAATTAATGAGGGTGAGTTTTATACTCCGCTTATTCAGTCATTATTAAGTCAACCGAGAATAAAATCATTGCAATAGTAGAAAAATAAATGTCAATTCATAAAGAGCTGCATATTTTAAAAACGGATGATGATTGTGAATTTGCCTTATGGGGAATTTATAAAAAAGATAATCCTATGGTGAAGAAGCAAGCCATTTTTTTATCTCATGGGGCATTTTCAGATAAAACTGTTTGTATGGGGATTGCAGATTATTTGGCAAGAGAAGGCTATATCTGCTTTATTTTAGAATGGCGGGGGCATGGTACGAGTCCCAAAACAGATCTTCCCTTCAATTTTGAAACCATTGCATTATATGAATACAAGGCAGCATTTCACTATATTTATAATCATTTTAATATAACTTCTTTACACTGCGTAACGCATAGTGGTGGAGGTTTATGCTTAACAATGTTCTTGATTAATTATCCAGAATATTTGAAAAATGTTAAAAGTATTACTTTGGTTGCTTGCCAAGCATTTGGCGCTATAAATAACTCATTTGATTTTATTAGGTTGTTTTCTGCAAAACTAGTAACTAAAGGTCTAGGTCAGATTCCTGCTAATAAATTTAAGCTAGGTCGTTTAAATGAAACCTATTATACGATGCGGCCTTGGTTTAATTGGAATTTAAAGCAAAATTTTATCAGTGAATTTAAAAATATTGATTATAAAGAATTTATGAGTTCTATAAGAGTTCCAATATACTCTATCTCTGGGAGTGGCGATAAATTTATTGCCCCTGTTAAAGGTTGTTATAAATATTTAAAAGCCTTTGAAAATGAAAACAATCTATTCTGTGAGTTTGGCTATGCTAATAATAACTTAGAAAATTATTCTCATAGTCGAATTGCACTGAGTCAAAATGCGGCTAAGGAGGTTTGGCCAACTATATTGCAGTGGATAGATAAGCATTCAAAAGAGGTTCTATAACAATTCTAAAATCATCTATCTGATTTAACAAATGAAAATCTTATTTCATGTTCTTAAAAGCAGAATAATGAAAACTGAAAATAATAAAAAGCACCCTAATATAGGTGCTTTTTATATAGATCACTTTTTTAATATTTTAAGCTAGTAAATTTTCTAAAATTTGCTCATAAATATCTGTTAAAGGATCAAGATCGTGTACATCTACATGTTCATTAATTTGATGAATAGTAGCGTTAAGTACACCCAGTTCTAAAACTTGTGCGCCTGTTGGAGCAATGAAACGCCCATCAGATGTACCACCACTAGTAGATAGCTCAGTCTCAGTACCAGTTACATTTAAAATAGCAGTTTGAGCAGCGTTAACTAATTCACCTACTGGTGTCAAAAATGGCAGGCCAGATAAATTCCAGTCAATCTCATATTGCAAACCATGCTTATCTAAAATTTCATGCACACGTTGCTTAAGCTGCTCAGCTGTAACTTCTGTTGAGTAACGGAAGTTGAAAGTCACTTCTAAAGTACCCGGAATAACGTTAGTTGCACCAGTGCCTGAGTGAATATTTGAAATTTGGAATGAAGTTGCAGGAAAGTATTCATTTCCATTGTCCCAAACAGTTTGGCATAACTCTGCTAAGGGCGCTGAAGCTTCATGAATTGGGTTACGCGCTAGGTGAGGATACGCCACATGACCTTGTTTACCGTGAACGTGCAATACGCCATTTAAAGAACCTCGGCGGCCGTTCTTAACAATATCACCTAATTTACTTGTACTTGATGGCTCACCAACCAAACACCAAGTAATTTTTTCATCGCGCTTTTCAAGCGTTTCAATAACTTTAACTGTACCGTTAACAGCAGGGCCTTCTTCATCTGAAGTAATTAAAAAAGCAATTGAACCTTTGTGGTCTGGATGCTTTGCTACAAAACGTTCAGATGCAACCACCATTGCAGCCAAGGCAGTTTTCATATCAGCTGAACCACGGCCATATAATTTGCCATCACGAATTTCTGGTGCAAATGGGTCTGAATTCCATGCTTCTAAACGACCTGTTGGAACAACATCGGTATGTCCAGCAAAACAAAACACAGGTCCTTCAGTTCCACGACGAGCCCATAAATTATCAACATCCCCAAAACGCATTGGTTCAATATGAAAGCCAGCTTTCGCTAGGCGATCAGCCATAATGGTTTGGCAAGTATGGTCAATAGGAGTAACAGAAGGCTGTTGTAAAAGTTCTAAGCTAAGCGAGAGAGTGTCTGAGTGGTTCATACCGGAAATTGCATGCTGAGTAGGGGAAATATAGTTCGATATAATAGGCGAATCTCTGAAGGTTGGGTATTTAAAAATAAAAAAACCTTATCGAAGTGATAAGGTTTTTCGAAGCTGTGCATAACTTACATTTTATTCTCAGTTTTTTGTGCGGTATTACTTACAGCATCACCAGCTTTAGAGACATCTTTACCAAAACCCTTGAACGTATTACAGCCAGTTAATACAAATGCAATCATTACAGACGCGACTAAAACTTTTTTCATCATTTTCTCCGTTTAAATTTAATAATGAAGTAAATTTAGATTAAAAAACAAACGTAAAAAGAAACATGACTATTTAATAGTAAAAACGTTATAAATTGTTTCTAGAAGTCTATACCTACTTGTAAAGTGGCATTTTTTCGTTGCCAACATGGCCTAGGCTTAATAGTGAAGGATGTCTGAACATATAAAACTGGGTGACTTCGTTATTTTTGCAATATAAGCCATCAGTCCACCAATAAGCCGTATTTGAGCTTACCTGTTTATTAGGGCAAAGCCATTCATGTCTTTCTAGACGATAAAATTTAGAGTCAGGAATATTTGTGCCCCAATATCCGAGACGACGGTTTGAATTGATCCAGTCCGGAATAGGTTGCTCTTGAGCCAAATTGAGTGGTAGATAAAGCTGACCTTTAAGAACAGCAAAACGTTGTTGAATTTTAAAATCTAAAGCTTCTGAAAATTGAAATTGCTTATCAGTGAAGTGATAAAGCTTTGTACTCAAAGTATCTTCTCTATTTAGGCCAATCCATTGTTCTAAATTTAATTGTCCTTCGCCCAAATAATATTTTAGAGCAACTTCCCAATGCTCAATTTGTTGAGTTTCTTTATTTAAAACCAAAAAATCGAGTTCACCTAACGTCTTAGCCCCCTCAATTTTTTGAATACTATGGCCTAATAATTGATAGGAATGATATTGGTCTTCCTGTAACCAAAACCAAAGTAAGTTCTCAAAACGTAAACCTAAACGCGTGCTTTTAAGGCGAGACATAAACAGGAGTAAAGGTTCAGGAGACTCATCTAGTTGTTGCAAACGTGGTAGATAGTTTTGAAAATGCTGTCTCCAAGTCAGATCAGAATGAAGTTGAAAGCTATGCTGAATAGCGAGACTTTGAGGAAGATGGCAAAGTAAATTAGGGCTAGCAATGGTAAATGCTAATTGTCTTACCATTGGGTGATTAAACTGTAACCATGGTTCAAAATAGGATGTTTTAACTGAGGCAATATTCATACGTTTAGTACTCGAAATAATTCATCCCAATTTCATGGTTGATCAACAAAACAATACCAGAAAAACACTTTATACTACGATCAACAATAGCTTAAGGTTTATATATGCGAACATTGTTTTGGCGAACTTTGGTCGTGATTTTTATCACGCTTGGTATTATTGGAGCAATTTTACCGGGCATGCCGACAACAGTGTTTCTTATTCTGGCTGCTTGGGCTGCTTCAAAAGGATGGCCTCAGATGGATGCATGGTTGTTAAATCACCCGAAATATGGGTCAACTCTACGTGACTGGCGAGCAAATGGCACAGTACCACGTAAAGCGAAATGGATTGCCAGTATTATGATGACCTTAAGCGGTATTTTAATGCTGTTTACCACTGCGCCATTTTGGGTGAAAGTTTTCACTGATACTACCATGCTCGTTGTTGCAATTTGGTTATGGCTACGCCCTGAGCCAAAATTAAAAGATTGATAATCTTTTAATTTTGGCTCAAGACAAGCAGTGAAACTGCGCGTAGATAAAAGAAGATTGATAATCTTTTAATTTTGGCGCAAGACAAGCAGTGAAACTGCGCGTAGATAAAAGAAGATTGATAATCTTTTATTTTTGGCGCAAGACAAGCAGTGAAGCTGCGCGTAGATAAAAGAAGATTGATAATCTTATATTTTTGGCGCAAGACAAGCAGTGAAACTGCGCGTAGATAAAAGAAGATTGATAATCTTTTATTCATGACACCCGACAAATTTCCCATTTCATTTTATTAAAGCTCAAAATAGAGTTGAGTTCACATAAGAGAAGAAATTCCATGTCCCAATTTAAACTTGAAGATGCAGATATTCTTATCGATTTAGCAAACCAAACTTTAAACCTTCCTAAGCATAATAAGTTTTATGTAGTTTCTACAGGTAAGAATGGAATAGGGGAACAAGAAAATACTGGGAAAACTCCACGTGGATGGCATCGGGTTGCCAAAAAATTTGGTATGCAAGCGCCTAAGAATGCAGTTTTTATTGCACGTAACCCAACAGGTGAAGTTTATAGCAGTGAACTTGCCGCACAATTCCCAGAGCGAGATTGGATATTGTCACGGATTCTTTGGTTAGATGGTTTAGAAGAAGGCTTTAATAAAGGGGAAGGCCACGACACCATGCAACGTTATATTTATATTCATGGGACACCGGATAAAGAACCAATGGGTATTCCAATGTCGCATGGATGTATTCGAATGCGTAATGAAGAAATCATTGAATTGTTTGATTTAGTCCCTGAAGATGCTCTTGTTTACTTGTCTGAACAATCTTTAACCTAAATTATGATTTTAAATATTCGTGTTTTATTCGTCGAATGATCAAAATATTAAAATAAGTGCTTAAATAAAATACAAAAAATTGTTTTTTACTTAATAATGACTTATTTTTAATCATTCATTCGCATTTTTTTGAAAAGTTGTCGAAAAGCGTTTGACACCTGTTAAAGATTCTCTATAATGCACCTCACAAACGATGAAGACGTTAAGGGCGCTTAGCTCAGTTGGTAGAGCGTCTGCCTTACAAGCAGAATGTCGGCGGTTCGATCCCGTCAGCGCCCACCAAGCCTTTACGTTAAGCTCTCAAGTGCAGCGGTAGTTCAGTTGGTTAGAATACCGGCCTGTCACGCCGGGGGTCGCGGGTTCGAGCCCCGTCCGCTGCGCCACTTAAGACTTAACATCGTTTACCCCACAATTGCGATATTGTGAAAGTGCAGCGGTAGTTCAGTTGGTTAGAATACCGGCCTGTCACGCCGGGGGTCGCGGGTTCGAGCCCCGTCCGCTGCGCCACTTTTATAAAACGCTTTTGCAGGGCGCTTAGCTCAGTTGGTAGAGCGTCTGCCTTACAAGCAGAATGTCGGCGGTTCGATCCCGTCAGCGCCCACCATAATTTGTGACCATACTTTATTTATTTAAAGTATTGCAAGTGCAGCGGTAGTTCAGTTGGTTAGAATACCGGCCTGTCACGCCGGGGGTCGCGGGTTCGAGCCCCGTCCGCTGCGCCATTCTCTTGATTCCCTGATCTAGAGGATGTAATCTAAAAAGGCTACATAGTTGTCTTTTTAATCAGGGCGCTTAGCTCAGTTGGTAGAGCGTCTGCCTTACAAGCAGAATGTCGGCGGTTCGATCCCGTCAGCGCCCACCATATTTTTTAAAGTTAAAAAATATATACACTAATTTATTTAGTGTTTTTTTGTTTTTATCATTCTAGTTTTTATTTCCCTACTTTATTTTTAGTCAAATTTCTCCTTTCTAAGCTCTGAATTTAACCATTAAATCAAAATAGTATCTTTAAGTTGTTTAAAGCTGCTATATCTTAAAGAACTAGCAGCTTTTTTTTAATATTAATACTCGTTTAGAATCCAACCACTCGCATACGCAAAGTATTCACGTAGCCAAGCATTATAGCGAGTGACCAAGGGAGTTTCGGCAGCAACTGTATAAACATGGGTGTAGCCTTGTTTCTTTGCAATTGCTGCAGCTCGTGGGGTGTGGAAGTCACTTGTAACAATGGCAATTGGTTGATCAATACTAATATGAGCTTGCTCAAGTAATGGTTTGCTGTTTCTAAGGTTAAGCTCAGTACTTGTACTTTTGTCTTCAAGAATCATTCGTTCTTTTGCTATATGAAAACGTTGTTCCAAGTAGCGAGACATGACTAATGCTTCGGTTTCTTTTTCTGAAAAATCTAAACCACCTGTTAAAACAACTTTTGCTTGAGGTTGTGAAAGGGCGACAGGGGCTGCTGTATCGAGGCGTTTTGCAAGTATGGCAGAAGGCTGTCCATTTTCGACACCACTTCCTAAAACAATAATTGCTTTCACTGCTGGAATGTTTTGGCCTGTATCTTTATTGTTTTTAATAAAATTAAAGAAATAGCCTAAGCCAATGAGCCAGATCCAGAAGCATAACCACCCAAAACGCCAAACTGAATGCAGGCGATAGTGGTAAAAGAAAAAACGTTCCAGATGATAATAAAATAATGCATAGAGGCAAAAAAATGCCCCTAAGACTAAAGGAACAATGGTGCCTACATGAATTTTATTTAGAAAAGCTAGAAATAAGCCGTCTAAAAATAAAATCGAACCAATGATGGCTAAGAAAATCCGAATCCACTTACTGACTTGCATTGTGTTTAAAGCTGCAATTTAAATTGCAGACAGTGTATGCAAAATCATTCTGAATTCAATGCTGATTGCAATAAAAAGCCGAGTAAAGCATTTTAGCTATTACTCGGCTTTATTATTTATTAATATTTAATAAACATCGCGGCGATAACGACCTTGTTGTCTTAGCTCATCGACTTGTTCTTCACCCAAAATATCAATGAGTGCTTGATCGACTCCGCTAGCCATTCCTTTAATACTTCCGCATACATAAAGAACGGCACCTCGTTGAACCCAGCTGACCAATTCTTCAGCATTTTGTCTTATTAAGTCTTGAACGTACACACATTGTTCTTGATCACGTGAAAAGGCTAAATCAAGTCGTTTTAACATTCCCATTGTTTGCCAAGCTTCAATGGTTGATGCATAGAAGAAATCATGAGCACGTTGGCGTTCACCGAAAATTAGCCAGTTTTCAGTATAGTTATGACGAGTTCGAGTATGAAGCAAACTCATTAAACCTGCGATTCCTGTTCCATTACCCATACAAATAATTGGACGATTATCATCAATTAAATGGAAAGATTCATTGGTACGAATACGCAGTGCAATACTCTGATTAATTTCTGTGTGTCGAGTTAGCCAGCCAGATCCTAAACCTAAATCGCCAGATTCATCGGACTGCTGGCGAACAACTAAACGAAGGACTTGTTGAGAAGGAATGCTCGCAATCGAGTACTCTCGCGTTGGTAGAGTAGGGAGCTGTTCTAATAAATGTTCCAGATTAGCAAATGGTTCAATTTCGCCGGTTAAGTCTTTATTCCAAAGTGCTTTCTCAATAGAGATTTGTAGTGAGTCTACAAGTGCATTTTTAAGTATATGATGCTCCTGTAAGAATGCATTAATACGTTCAGGACTATTTCCCGGTTGTATTTCAGCAATATCTCCTGCTTGCCATACAGCTTCATGTTTGGCAGTCAGCTCAATATTATAAGCAGGTTGACCTAGACTATTAGGGTTGAGCAAGTCACGTTGCTGTAATGTCCAACGATCAAATACTTTTTCAAGATTAACAGCATGCAAATCTAGTTTAGTTGCTTTTGCAAGAGCCTGATTCCAGTTTTGAATATGCGTAGGATTTGCATTATCTACTTCTATCGTCTCAAAATAGGCTTTTGCTCCATTATTTTTAAGCCATATAGCTACTGTGTGACCAAAACTACAATAAGTGTCGGGGTATTCTTTCGAGCCTAAAGCTAAAACGGCATAGTTAAGATGTTGAAGTTCTAATTTCGTTTTTAATAGCTTTTTAGCAAAACTAGAAGCTAAGTCTGGTGCTTCTCCAGTACCATAAGTACTAATCACAAAAAGAATCTGTTCGTACTGTTGTAAATCAGCTTCAGTTAACTCTTGTATAGATTTAACCTGCACAGGTTGATGTGCTTCTTGTAAGCTGGTTGCGGTACTCCACGCGAGTTGTTCTGCCACACCAGTTTGGCTAGCATAAGTAATTAACCAAGGTTTAGCATTTTGGTCGATGTAGTGGCCAGCTAAAGATTGGCGAGCTGCTTGGGTTAGTTTTTTCTGTTTACGGCGCTTTAGATAAAGCATCCATCCAGTAATAAAGAACAAAGGCATTGCTAAAGACGCAAGCATTGCTACAAATTGATAAACTGGCCCAAAGAAGCTGCCACGATGTACAGGCAACATGCTGCTCATGATTTTTTGATTAAGCTTTTTATCTTCATAAAGCTCCATCTTTTCAATATTGGTAGTTTTATAGTTATAGACAGCTTGGTTGCGTGCACGCTCGTGTTGTGGTGTTGCATCTACAAAACTTAATTCAACTTTTCCATCGTCTTTTTTCGGTAGGTTCAGTGTTAGAGTTGAATAGTCGCGTCCGATTTTATTATTAAAGCCGCTCCAGGTCTGGTTGAGGGCAGTAATCAGTTGAGCGTTATCTAATTTAGCTTCAGTAGAGGATTTGTCTTTATTACGTCCAGCTCCACCATGTCCTTGCATTTTGGGTTGTTCTACACCTAATACTTTGAACATACCGCTACGCCACCAGTCATATGACCAATATAAACCTGTACATGCAAAAAGAAGATAAAAAACAATTACCCATGTGCCTACAACAGCATGTAAATCCCAAATAAAATTTCGACCTTTAAGTTTGGGTTTTACAGCAAGCCATTGACGTGCAGAGTGTTTCTTTGGCCAACGTAAATATAATCCGCTCAATACAAAATAAATGAGCATGAGGGCACAAGCACCAGTAATTTGCTTACCGAATTCTCCAGCAGTTAAGTTACGGTGAATTTGTTGTATGAATAAAAGTAACTCACGACCTTTAACATCAGGCAGTACTTGTGCTGTGTAAGGGTTGACCATCATATTGTAGCCACGACGTTCGCCTTCTTTTTCAATGTTTACAACAGATGAGGCGGTAGGGTCTTTGGCTATGGTAATGCTATTAATTTTAATTTCAGGCTGGGTGGTTGTGAAATGTTGATAAAGCTGAGCAGGGGTAAGCTTGGGTGAGCTTTCTGCTTGCACAACATAACTATCTGTATTTACCCATTTTAAAATTTGTTGGTCATAAGAAAAGATCGCGCCTGTAACTCCCATAATTGATAAGATGAGGCCAGCACTAATACCCAGAAACCAATGAATTTGAAATAAAAACTTTTTAAACATGGTCGAAAAATGTAAACATGATGGAGATCTTGTAACCAATTATAGCCGAAGATTGAGTAGATAATATGGATTTTCTAGATAATATTAATTTTCATTATCATTTATTTTTAGAATAATAAAAAAGCCTCCGAGGCAGGAGACTTTTTTATTGAGAGGAAATTAGAGAGTTTTTGGCTCACCTACAGTTTCTTTCAAATGCTTACGAATTGTATTAAAAGAAAAGTTTTTAGTATCCATACGTTTAGGCAAGATATATGCACCTTGTTGTTCTTGGCCTTTAGGATCTTTCACTTTAAAGTTAACTAAAATGAAGTCAGGAGTGTTGTACCATTCATAGATGTTTTTCCATCCAATCGTTCCAACACCTTCTTGTAAGCCCATTTGCTGGCGCATTACGATACCGTGCGGTTGTACACCTAAACGAATGCCCTTGATTTCCTGTACAGGAAACTCATTCATCTTACGCTTAACATACCATTCCAAGCCATATTTACGGCCAAGGTAATAAAGTACTACACCAACAATGGCAACCCAGCAAATCACTGTAGAGTAGTTCTTAATAAAAATAAGACCTAAAATCGCAAGGGCTAAAATTACGCCCATAATTGCCCAGATTTTTGTGCTGATTTTATTGGTGCTGCGCCAGATAAGAAGCTGTGCATTACGTTGTTCAGCTTCTGTTACCTCGTAAGGAACAGGCTGAAGCGTATAAGCATATAAAGTTTTCGCGGTCATAGTGCAAATAACAAATTGTAAACTGTTTTAAGTTTAGCATTAATTGGCATAAGTCAGGAAAGGATATTATGCCAATTTCATACTAAATTCCGAGTCAATTTTATAATGAAGCAAGTTCGCTGGCATCATTATCTTGATCATGACTTAGTCGTTGTTTCAACATACTAAATCGATTTAAAACACTGAGCATCAGTGATAACTGCTGTAAAATAATGAGTGACTTTTGGTCTTCCTCATCATTTTGGCTTAAACGTTGACGTATTGTTTTAAGCATATTCTGTGCTGTCAAATCAGGCATTTCGTCTCTTAATAATGCACCTTGTATATCGTCTAACGCTTGATCTAGAACTTTAAGAACTGCTTGATCTTGAATCTTTTCCCGATGTGCTCCAAGTGCTGCGATATAACTTAAAAATGTATGATTGAGACATAAAAATTCAAATATATCTGACTTGCGGGTAGGGTCAAAATCTGGCTCAGTGGCTAAAGTTGAAATTAGTGAAGCGACCTCAGCATCGGTGTTATGGGCGGCACGGCGAACAATACGATAATTGAGTGCATGGTTATGTCCTTCATGATATTGCTTTACCACTTCCGCTAAATAATTACATTGTGCTTGTAAGGAACGTTGAATGCTGCGGGGTAGGCGTCGGAATTTCCAGTCAGGCCAAATGAAGGTGACACCAAACCACGCCAATGCACATCCAATTAAAGTATCTACAAATCTAGGAATAGCCGCAGCGACTGCTGAGCCATCTAAGTTAAAGTTAATTAATGCCAAAATTGTGATGAACGCGGTTGCTTGGGCATATTGCTTACTACGTAACTCGAAAAATAGTACGCCGCTTAAGACCAGCATAACTAATTGTCCTTCGACAGAAGGTACCAGAAATACCACGCTAAGGCCGACAATAATTCCGACTAATGTTCCAACTATACGTAAACGTAAGCGACGCTTGGTCGCGTTAAAGTTAGGTTGGCTAACAAATAACGCAGTCAACATAATCCAGTAGCCATATTCGATTCGAGTGGTTTGAATAAATACATATCCGATGAAAAGAACAATCGATACTCGAATGGCATGACGGAACAGTACAGATTCGGGTGTTAGATTTTGTTTGATTCGAACAACAATATCATTCCAACCTTTTAAATCATCATCTTTGAGTTGATTCTCAGCCTGCTTCACTTTGTCAGACTGAATATGTTGTTCCGTTTCTAAGTTCAGTAGTTGTGAGTCAATCGACTTTAAATTTCGGTATAAGGCAAAAAGTGCGTTGACCCAGAGTAAGTCATATTGTTGATCATTTCTTAGTTTTACTAAAGATAAGCGTAAGTTCTCAAAACTCTGCTTAAAGCGTTTGTTATGGATATATGGTTTACGTTGTAAAATACATTCATTTAATTCTTGGCAAGCTTTACCCTGAATTGCCAAAATGCGCTGAAATCTAAATAAAATATCACTGTGCTCAAAAATCTTTGCTAACTTTTGATAGTCGATATGGGCAGAGTCCGCTCGTTCATGAATGTCTTGTGCGACAAAGTAATAATGTAGGCTACGACGAGTATCTTTTTGTCCACGGTCACCCTTTAAACGGGTTAAAAGGGCAGTTTTGAGATCATTAAAAATTGTTATCAATTTGCCATTTTCTAATGACAGATCAATCATGCTCTGCTGATAACTCGCAGGAGTCATATCAACATCAAACAAATTAGACTTGGCAAATAGAAAATCGCCTAGTGAGCCATAAGAAGCTGCCAGTTTGTCTTGAAGCTGTCGCACTGGAAACAATAAAAAGCTAATTGTTGCAATAAGACCGTACCATGCTGCACCTACGACCAAAAGCGCTGGCTGTATATACCACTGGTCAAATAAATGGACTCCTAGCATGGTATAAACCGAAACAACCAGACATCCGTAAGAAATTGTTGCGTAGCGACGGCCTAATGAGCCAAGTAAAATCCAGCCAATACAAGAGGCGATCAGTCCTAGTGCAAAAAGCATTGGATAAGGGAAAAGTAATTGTACGGAAGCTGCGGTAATGAAGAAACCAATATAGGTATAAATCAAATTCATGATACGCACTGAAAAGCGATCATCAATATCGCTTAAACCAGCTGCGACCACACCTAATGTGAGAGGAATAGTTGCTAGTTGATGGCCTAGAAAATAAGGCACGAAAGCAGTTCCTGAAAAGGCAATCAGCATCCGCACGTTATACATAAATGATGTGTTATAAGTCGCTCTTTTTAGGCGTTTAAACCAAGATTTCAAATGAAGTCCTTGCTGATCAACCTGAGTGATAAAGGATTTGTGTATTTCTACATCAATGTTGCACAAATCATACGATAGACAGTGTAAGCTTGTCTGTATGCAAATGAGTGAAAAATGAAATATCGTTATGTCTGAACAAACAGCCCAGCGTCAATATTCTATTGGCTGGATTATGTTGCTCGCGTTACTCACGGCCTTAGGGCCTTTATCTATTGATATGTACTTACCTGCGTTGCCTCAAATGGCTCACGACTTTGGGGTAAGTACGCAAATGGTGGCAAATACACTACCAGCTTACTTTTTTGGTCTAGCCATTGGGCAGTTGGTGTATGGCCCATTAAGCGACCGTATTGGAAGAAAGAAACCGCTTTATTTTGGTCTCGCACTTTATGCTGTTGCAAGTTTATTGTGCGTGCTTGCTAAAAATGAATGGGGTCTGATTGCAGCGCGTATTTTACAAGCTTTAGGTGGTTGTGTTGGTGTGGTCATGGCTCGTGCCGCTATACGTGATAGATTGGATGTTCAAGGCTCGGCTCAAGCTTTTTCTAGCATGATGATCGTGATGGGTTTAGCACCTATTTTGGCACCTATGATTGGAGCTTGGATTCTAATCTGGTTTCCCTGGCAAGCGATTTTCATTATGCTTTCAATTGTGGGCGCGATATGCTGGCTATGTGTACATTTCTTTTTCAAAGAAACTTTGGCAATTGATAAAAGACTTAAACTATCTTTATATCAAGTGGCTACCTTATATGGTGCTATTTTCAAAGATGCGAGTTTCCGTTTACCTATGTTCGCAGGATGCTTAACAGGTGCAGCGTTATTCTGTTATATCAGTTCTGCTCCAGCTGTTTTTATGGACCAATATGGCCTAAATCAGCAAGAGTTTGCTTATGTATTTGGTCTCAATGCTTTTGGCATTATGCTGATGTCATCGTTAAACAAGCATTTAACAACACGTGTTGAAATTACCAAGCGTTTAAAAGCAGGTTCAATGGTACAAGTAACTGGGGCAAGCATTGTATTAATTGCTGGTTTAATCCCTATGGCACCTTTATGGCTTGTAATGTTAGGACTATTTTTAGCGATTTCAGGAATTGGATTAACAGGTCCAAATGCTATGGCACTTGCAATGTCTAAGCAAGGTGCTCGTGCTGGAACAGCAAGTGCAATTATGGGCAGTATGCAATTTGCTTGTGGATTATTAGGTGGCTTGCTTCTTAACTTTCTTGTTTGGTCTGCATCACTCAATATGGGGATAATGATGGTGCTATTTACTTTAAGTGGCTTCATTGTTGTTTTAAAAGCGACGCAGCAGGCAAAAAGCAAACCTCTCTCATAATTTAAGAGAGGTTTACATAAACTTTTAATCTAGAAAGACTGCAAAATTCTCTACAGGTTCTCTAGGAGTAATAAAGGTATTTACAATATGTGCGGGATCTGCATGACCTAATGCAATCGCACATACTAGATCTTCATCGTCTGCGGCCCCTAAAATATCTAAAACTATCGGGTGGAAATGGTTCCAAGCTGCCTGTGGACATGTATCTAAACCGCGGGCCTTAGCAGCTACCATGACATTCTGGATCATCATTGCGATATCCATTTTTGAACCAATTCCCATTGCTTTATTGACTGTAAAGAAAAGTCCAACTGGTGCATCAAACAGTTTGAAATTACGTAACTGTTGAGCAGCCATTTTTTCTCTTTCGCCCTTTTTAATGTCCAATAGACCGTAGAGTCCCCATCCATTTTCACGGCGACGGTCAATAAAAGGTGAAACCCATTTTTCAGGGTAATAGGCAAAAGTTTCTTTATATTGTTCTGCAAGTTCAGGATTTTTGGAAATCTCAATCTGTGCTGCACAGACACGCTCTACCATTTCATCACGTTTTTGCCCCGTCACAACATACACTTTCCACGGTTGAGTATTTGTTCCGGAAGGAGCGCGACTTGCGACTGTTAAAATATCTTTAATGATTTGCTGTGGTACTGGAGTGTCTAAAAAGGCACGTACAGAATGTCGAGAGGTGATAGCCTCGTCAACAAGATGGACTTGTTCCAAACTCATGATTACTCCTGATCTTATTCTCTAAAATCCAATACGTTTTGATGCTTCATTTCACATCTTGAAGTTGCTGCATTTATAAGCAAAAAATATTAGAAAAGAGATATCCTTACATGTATGATGATGCGATTCGTTTAGACATAATGGCTGATTAATTATAATTCGAATATGCCACTTTTGACTTAAATGCACAAAATAGTGCGAGTTTGTCGATTATAAAAAAACAAAGATTAAGCTTGGGTGAGCGAAAAATATTCAATTAGAAAAAAGGTAGAATATGTTTAAAAACAGTACAAAACGGATGACTTTATATAAAAAATAACCAATTTTCATATAAAGTTTTAATGAAAAACATACACAAAAGTTTAAATTTCTGCATAATACCGACTTTTTTACGCAGGTATGATTTCTCCATACTCACGTTAGGAAAAGTAGTGGCTGCATAATAAATACTTTTACAAAAAGATTTTTATGCAGAAGTGGAGAAATACACGAGGTATAAGGAGCTTTACATGAGTTTACCGCTCATCAACAAGCAGTTCATGAAACAAGGATTGGCGATTACCATTGCGACCATGAAAATGAACTTAACTCACGCAACGACTAGGCTAAAAAAAATACAACAGCTTGGTACGCATCTCAACGCACGCTTCTTGATTAGCAAGGATCGGGGCGCAGATAGTCGCGTTATAGCGCTGGCTTGTTACAGTCTTTGAAATTTATATGCAGTTTAGACATTCGCTCAAAAGTATATGTAAATATGCTTATGGCTTAAATCCAGATTTTTTATAACTCGATTAATTGATGTGAATCATTAAGCGAGCTGATTTAGCGGTGGTCATTTGTTAGTTTCCAAGTTTGTAGCCGAGTCAATGCATGCTGTTCATCCCAATGGGACTATGTTCAGTAATGCGATGAATTCATTTTATTTGAAGAGTGCTTTCTCTCATGCAACCTTCAAAGGCTTAGTGCTGGGCATCATGTTGCTTAAACTTGTGACGATAATTGCTATTCAATTGACATTAAAAGTTTTTTCTTAAATGTACTGAAAAAGTCCCAATTTTGAGGGGCTTTTTTGTTTATTGCAGTATTTTGGCTTGTGCTAATAGCGCATTAGCAAGAACGTAAGCGGACCGAGTATGAATGAACAACTCAATGCGACATTGATGTCGTGGGTAAAATTTTTTAATGACCCTTTATGGGATTTCCTAGTTATTTTCTTGCTGGCTGTCGGTATTTTTTATACGGTCTTAACTGGAGCAGTGCAAATTCGCATGTTCTTGCAAAGTATTCGTGTTATGAAAAGCAGTCGTACTGAAGGCGAAGACGAGCATGGTCTTACACCTTTTCAGGCATTTGTAACAGGTCTTGCGAGCCGTGTTGGGGTAGGTAACATTGCTGGTGTAGCAATCGCGATCGCAATTGGTGGTCCTGGTGCAGTGTTCTGGATGTGGGTAACAGCTGTTCTTGGTATGAGCTCGGCTTTTATTGAGTCTACACTTGCTCAGTTATTTAAAGTTCGAGATAGCAAGAGCAAACAGTTCCGTGGTGGACCGGCTTACTATATTACTCAAGGTTTACGTAGTAAAACCTTCGGTGTAGTTTTCGCACTGGCATTAATCTTTACTTACGGTTTCGTATTTAACTCAGTTCAAATCAATGCAATTGCTAATGCATCTTCACATGCATGGGGTTGGGACAAGGCCAATCTTATTGCTCATTTAGGTGGTGTTGATTTAGAAATCTCTTGGGTTGGTATTGCGCTTGTCGTTATGGTTGCATTGGCAATTTTTGGTGGTATCAAACGTATCGCTAAATTTGCAGAAATGTTCGTACCTTTAAAAGCAGGTCTTTACCTATCTGTTGCGTTATATATTGCATTAAGCAACTATGCAATTTTGCCTGATATTTTAAAGCTGATTGTGACTGAGGCTTTCCATTTTAAGTCTGCAGCAGGTGGTTTCTTTGGTGCTGCCGTATCAATGGCAATGATGCAAGGTATTAAGCGTGGTTTGTTCTCAAACGAAGCGGGTATGGGTTCTGCACCGAATGCTGCTGCTGCATCTGATGTAAAACATCCTGTAAACCAAGGCTTAGTACAAATGCTTGGTGTATTTGTAGATACTTTCATTGTATGTACAAGTACTGCAATTATCATTTTGGTTTCTGGTGTTTACCATGATGCGGGCTTCGTTGGTGTTGAATTAACTCAACGTGCTTTAGAAACTCAAGTTGGGCATTGGGGATCGGACTTCCTTGCTGTTCTATTATTCTTGTTCTGTTATTCAGCTGTACTAGGTAACTATGCCTACGCTGAAGGTAATGTGCAGTTTATTAATAACAATCCGAAAGTTATGTTCATCTTCCGTATTTTTGTATTGGTAATGGTGTATTTCGGTGCAATTGGTAGTGTTCCATTAGTTTGGTCAATGGCTGACTTGTTTATGGGTATCATGGCGACGATTAACTTAATCGCAATTTTACTATTAACACCAGTGGCACGTACTTTGTTGAAAGACTACCGTGAGCAATTAAAACAAGGTATTAAAGAACCAGAGTTTAAAATTAATAAATATCCAGAGCTGAAGAAAAAAGTCGATTCAGATATTTGGTAATTTTCAAAAAAGCCTCTTAGAAATAAGGGGCTTTTTTTATACACCATAAAAACACTTGAGTATAAATTTTAAACATGACAAATTAAATAAATTCAATACAGCTTTTCACAGAACGAGCAACTAAACTTGCAGTTCAAAATTTAACGTCATAGTGCAAAGATGGGTCATGAAACAGCTTAAATTGTGGATTATCGGACTTTCTATGGTGTTGGCTGGCTGCCAGACCACCTCACACTTATCTGCCTTAAAACCACAAACGGCAGAGGCATACTCTCGTTTTGTTGATCAACCCTTTGCAAAAATTAAGAAACAGCAGAAAAAGCCAGTTGTCGCGCTAGTGTTAGGTAGTGGTGGTGCACGTGGATATGCGCACATTGGCGTGATTGAAGTTTTAGAACAGCATGGTATTCGTCCTGATTTTATTGTTGGAACCAGTGCAGGCAGTATTGTTGGGGCAATTTATGCGAGTGGAAAAACACCCGATGAATTGCGTGATACTGCATTGAAAATGAAAGCAGGGGACGTGCGTGATATTAGTATCGGTTTAAAAGGTTTTTTTGACGGTAAAAAAGTTGAAGATTACGTAAATCAACAAGTAAATAACTTACCACTCGAAAAAATGAAAATACCAATGTACGTGGTTGCAACAGAGCTTAAGCATGGTACCAAAACCGTATTTAATTACGGTAATACTGGTCAAGCTGTAAGAGCCTCTGCATCCATTCCAAGTATGTTTATACCGACTAAAATTGGTAAATCTGAATATGTAGATGGTGGTTTAGTCAGTCCGGTACCTGTTGAAGTTGCCCGTGATTTAGGTGCTGATGTTATTATTGCTGTCGATATTTTGGCCCAACCGATTTATACAGAAACTTCGAATGTATGGGGGCTCTTCAACCAGAATATTAATATTATGCAAGGGCGTTTAGCTGCTGAAGAACTTCAATATGCAGATGTCGTGATTCAACCAGATTTAAGAGAAAAAGCACATATTTTTGATGTGAAAGGCCGCGAAGCTACCATGAAAGCAGGTATAGATGCGGCAAATGCAAAACTATCTGATATTCAGTTTGCAATTGACGAAAAAATAGCTGAACAGAATCTTTCTACCGATGGTTTAAGTGCCCAGTCCAAATAAATCAAAAGCAAGTATATGAAAATTAAATAAAAGCCCTGTTCGGGCTTTTTTGTTGAAAAATAAAAGATTTGTATGTGCTGATAAAAATTTTTGTATAGTGGAGTTATGCTGAAAACTCCTCATGACAGATGTGAGAAATTCATGCTATTTTTCAAAAAAATAATTGATTTGTAACATATTGAGGCCGACTAATTAGATGATTCAGCAACAGGTAAAACAAGAGTTTCCAACATTAGAAGATATACATGCCGCTGCAGAGCGTTTAGATGGTTTAGTGGTTAAAACACCATTTGTTTTTTCAGAAACCATTTCTAAAACCCTAGGGGCAGAAATGTGGCTGAAATTTGAAAATCTACAATTTACGGCTTCTTTTAAAGAAAGAGGCGCATTGAATAAACTCTTGAGTTTATCCGAACAAGAAAAGCAACATGGTGTAATCGCTGCTTCAGCAGGTAACCATGCACAAGGGGTTGCTTATCATGCTCAGCGTACAGGTGTGACAGCAACTATTGTCATGCCTAAATCGACGCCTAATGTGAAGGTACAACGAGTACGTGAATACGGCGCACGCGTTATTTTGCATGGACAAGACTTTTCTGAAGCTGCTGCTGAAATGCATCGTGTTGCACAAGAAGAATCTTTAACGATTATCCACCCATTTGATGATGCAGAAATTATTGCAGGTCAGGGAACCATTGCGCTCGAAATGCTTGCAGCTGTTCCTGAACTAGACATTTTAGTTGTGCCAATTGGCGGTGGTGGTCTCATTTCTGGTATTGCGATAGCAGCAAAATCGATAAACCCTAAAATTAAGGTCATCGGGGTTCAGTCGGTGGTTTACCCAAGCATGGCGAAATTGCTTTGTAACTATCAAATCGCAGTTTCCTTAGGTTCGACCGTAGCTGAGGGTATTGCGGTTAAAACTCCGGGTGAGCTTACGACCCAAGTCGCTAAAGAATACGTTGATGACATTGTTGTTGTCACTGAAGACATGATTGAAGAAGCAATTGCGCTGTTACTTAACATTGAGAAAACAGTATGTGAAGGAGCAGGGGCGACGGGTATTGCTGCAATTATGTCTCGACCAGATCTATTTTTAGGTCATAAAGTCGGGGTTGTTTTATCTGGAGGCAATATTGATACACGAGTAATGGTTTCGGTATTACAGCGTCACTTGACGCGTACGGGGCGTATGGTTCGTATTCGTGTCGAATTACCAGATAATCCGGGTGCTTTAGCGCGTTTAACAGCAATTATTGCTGAGCAAGGCGGTAACATTTACGAACTGCGCCATGAACGCTTTGCTGCCACAAGTCGTGCCAAAGAAAGTGCGGTCAGTGTTGATGTTGAGTTAAAAAGTGCTCCAGATTTGGAACCTTTAATTCAGGCTATGCAGCTTGAAGGTTATATTGTTCGTAAAGAAGAGATTTAAACACAGATATCGCTATGATATAAAAGCCGTATATGGCTCTTAAGGGAGTCATATACGAAGCAATTTAAATGGATTAAATTGCAAAAAGGATGAATTTACAAAAAAACGATCAAATCCTTCAATGAAATGGGAAAAACTGACAATTCTCTAAACTTTGCCCTTCACAATTTTAAGGTTTAGGTTTTAGTATTCTCTTCATTGCAAATTTGAAGAAATATAGGGATAACAACACTCAATGTTCAAATCATTTTTTCCTTCTCCACGGTATTTTTTTATATCTGTAGTTATTTGGCTCGCGCTAAATATGGTGCTCTGGTATACAGGGGGAGAACACTGGGGGCAGTATGTAGGCTTTCCTCATGGTTATGCAGATGCTGAGTTGCCTGTTGGTGTAAGTCGCTTCTGGTCACCTGCTTTCTTATGGTTTTATCTCTGGTTCTTTATCTCAACAGCATTGTTTGCTGGTTTTTGGAAAATCGTTTCTAATAATCCTTGGCAGCGTTGGTCTATCTGGGGATCAGCATTTATTCTATTTAATATCTGGTTTGCTGTTCAGTCTAGTGTTGCGATTAATGCATGGTATGTACCATTTTGGGACTTAATTCAAAAAATGCTTTCTAGTGGAGGGGGGGATCTCTCTGCACTATATAGTGAAACTCTAGTTTTTCTTTATATTGCAATGGTTGCTGTAACCTTAGCTGTTATTAATGCTTTTTTTACAAGTCACTATGTATTTCGTTGGCGTACGGCAATGAATGAGTACTACACGGAACATTGGGAAAAGCTTCGCCATATTGAAGGTGCTTCGCAGCGTGTACAAGAAGATACGATGCGTTTCGCGACTATTTTGGAAGATTTAGGGGTAGAGTTGGTAAAAGCTCTTATTACATTGATTGCTTTCTTACCTATTTTATTTCAACTTTCTAAACACGTTACTGTTTTACCAATTGTTGGTGAGTTAGATCACTCTTTGGTATGGGCTGCAATAGTATGGTCAATTTTTGGTACCATTTTATTAATGGTAGTTGGTATTAAATTACCAGGATTGCAATTTAATAATCAAAAAGTAGAAGCAGCTTACCGTAAAGAATTGGTTTATGGTGAAGATCATGCTGATCGTGCAAAACCTGCTACCTTACGTGAGTTATTTAGTAATGTACGTAAAAATTATTTTAGACTTTACTTTCATTATGCCTATTTCAATATGACGGCGATTTGGTATGGACAACTTGATATTTTGTATAACTTGGTTGTTCTTTTCCCATCTATAGCCGCTGGTAAACTCACATTAGGTTTAATTCAACAAATTGCAAATGTGTTTGGTCGCGTAAGAGATTCATTCCAATATTTAATTAGTTCATGGAAAACCATTATTGAGTTACTTTCGATTTACAAGCGTTTAAAAGCTTTTGAATCAATATTGCATAAATAAATGAAAACCCGCGAAAGCGGGTTTTTTATAGGTACAAATATTTAATGAGTTGCATTATAAAAATTAAGAATAGGACCAACTAATGATTGCTGAGATTTATCTAAGGTGACTTGAATCTCTTTGTAGTTGAACGTGTCCTCATCATAATATTTGGCAATACCATGCGTTTTATTGTTCACTTGTGGAATTTGATAACTAAAAAAAGCCACTTTTTTTGAGGGGTGAACGATGTTAATGAGTTTTTTAGGGTCTTTGAATCCGCCAAAATCATCTTCAACACTTTCTTTTAACAGTTCAGGAAAATAAAGCGTTGCATTTGGTAATCCACACCCAACGCAAAAAGAAGAGTCATAAAGCTCTATCGCTTGTTTTTGATCTGGACTCATTGCTAAAGCAAAACCAGTTCCATTCGCACCTGCATTTGCTTCTACATCTTGCCAGTTACGTGGAACTAGCACCAATCCTGTTTCAGGTAATGCAAGAAGTTTGAGTTGTTTGGCATGTTGAGCATCGAGTTTAAAATTAAAATTACAGCTTTTAGGTGTGCATTTTTCAAAATCTTTAAGTAAACCATCCTCCATTGGGTTTTGTGCAGTAACGCCATAAAAAGGGACTGTAACGCCGTTTAAAAAATTTGCTTCGCCAAGAGCGTAGAACTGATTATCTGCTTTGCGGGTTGCAGCAGAGCTATAAAAATTTGGAAAATGAGGAGTAAAGCTTTTTACTTCTGCATAAGCAGTTGAAGTGAGACTTACCAATACTGTGCATAATAAAAAATTTAATTTTTTCATTTTTAGAAAGTAATCAATTTAAAATCTTATATAAATCTAACATATTCTTTTAAACTATAAGGTAATTCAAAATTGAAAACTGTTTTTAATTTCATAATAAAAACAGATTTATAGAGATATGGAAAAATGAAAAATATATTTTCAATTTGCTGTTTAGCAGCAATAAGTTCTTATAGTTTTGCTCAAGACATTAAAGGCATTTCATTTTCTCATCAAGAGTGGGAAATCTATTGTAGTAATACGGGTACCTGTAAGGCTGCTGGTTATCAAAATGAAGACAATGGGGATAATCCAGCTTCAATTTTAATAACGCGTAAAGCAGGGCCAAAACAACCTGTGCAAGTTGAGTTTGCTTTGTCTGACTATGAACAAAGCATGCCTGCAAATCAGCTTAAAAATATCCATTTTTATATCAATGGCAAAGATTTAGGGCTTGTGGTTGTAGATGGCACTGAGCTGCCAATTATGGGTAAACTAAGTAGCTTACAAACCAATGCTCTACTACAGCAATCTAAGCAAAAAACTGAAATTGCATTTAAAAATGCGCAACATGAATGGAAAATTTCCGATGAAGGAATGACCGCTGTGTTATTAAAAATGGATGATTTTCAGAAGCGTATAGGGACCGTTGGTGCTTTAGTCAAAAAGGGCAGTGCCAATGAAAATCAAGTGCTGATGCCTGAGACAAAACTAGTTGTAAAACGTATTAAGACGGCAACCAAACCTTA
The DNA here is from genome assembly GCF_016064815.1 of Acinetobacter seifertii. NCBI lineage: Bacteria > Pseudomonadati > Pseudomonadota > Gammaproteobacteria > Moraxellales > Moraxellaceae > Acinetobacter > Acinetobacter seifertii. The sequence continues at coordinate 732,661 of NZ_CP065820.1, forward strand.
CTTAACTTTACAGCCAAAAAGTAAACAGTACCAAGCAATATACCGTAGTCTGATGGCAGCTAAACCGAATCCGAAAGAAGACGGCTTTTGTGAAGGCGTTTATGGCGGTAATAGTGATGGAGCTGAACCACAAGAAATTGACCTATATAAATTAACCAATCAAAAAGTTCTAGCGACTACATTGTGTTGGAGAGGGGCTTATAACGAAGGGTATGGGGCATGGGTGCTCGATGAGTCTTTAAATGGTAAAGCAACTTTTGTGACCGAGTCTGCTTCAGATTTTGATAGTGGTTTGATTAGTAGTGCTCAAAAGGGAAGAGGCATTGGAGATTGCTGGGCAAGTGAAGAATGGGTGTGGGATGGCAAGAGCTTTGTGCATACTAAGGATATGTGGACAGGGATGTGTAAAGGCTTGGCAGCAGGTGGGGTGTGGGAGCTTGATCGAATAGAGTCTGTGGTGAAATAACTACTTTGCGGTTACAGAGTCATAACAGGTAACTTTGGTGACTCTGTGATAAAAAGAACAGATTGTTTATTGGAGCTAGACCTATGTCACGTCATCTTTACGCTATTGCTCGCCATAAGTTTTCACATCTGAGTCGTTCAATATGTGTGGCGGCGGCTGTACTAGGCACAACACAAATTGCAATGGCGGGTCCAACGGTCGATCAGCTCAGTGATTGTCTGGTTAAAGCAACAACAGCTTCAGATAAAACCACGGTGCTTCAGTGGACATTTACGGCTTTAGCAGCTCATCCCGATTTAAAAGCATTTAGTAATGTAACACCTGAGCAAAAAGACCAGTTAGACCAAAAACTGGCTCAGGTTTTACAACGCGTGATTGTAGAGCAATGTTCTACCCAAACTAAAGCTGTGATTAAGGCAGAAGGTGTTAAGGCAGTTGGAGAAGCTTTCCAACAGTTAGGTCAGAGTGCTGGTGAAGATATTGTTAAAGACCCAGCCGTTAAACAACAGTTGCAGGGTACATTACGCTATATCGACCTAAACAAATTGGTGACAACGTTTTTAACACCAGAAATTTGGAATAAGCTGGGAATTACAAGATAAAAATCTAGTTTTCTATTTTAGTTATAAAGCCTGCTATCTAAGAGCAGGCTTTATTGTATTTGGGATAAAGAGATCTCTTTAGATCGTAATCGTAGCGCCTAAAACTTTCACAAATTGAGCTAACCAAGCTGGATGTGCAGGCCAAGCTGGTGCTGTCACCAAATGTCCATCTGTAACGGCTTCAGTCACAGCAATATCTGCATATTGACCACCTGCGAGTTTTACTTCGACAGCACATGCTGGATAAGCAGAACAGAGGCGGCCTTTTAAAATGTCAGCCGCTGCGAGTAACTGAGCGCCATGACATACGGCTGCAATTGGTTTCTTCACTCTATCGAACTCACGTACAATTTCGACAACACGTTCATTCATACGTAAATATTCTGGTGCACGACCACCCGGAATGACTAGGCCTACATAGTCTTCGGTATTAACAGCATCGAAATCATAATTAATCGCGAAGTTGTGGCCACGTTTTTCACTATAAGTTTGCTCACCTTCAAAATCATGAATAGCTGTCGCAATATGGTCACCGTTCTTTTTATTCGGGCAAACAGCATGTACGGCATAACCTAAACCTGTTAAGAACTGAAATGGAACCATAGTTTCATAATCTTCAGCATAGTCACCGACTAACATTAAAATCTTTTTAGACATGATTTATCTCTCTTTTTAAAATATAAGTGATTTCAATTTTTAATTTAAATTAGCACAGTCACTGAGTAATTTTTTAGGAAAAAAGTGCATTCTTTAGTCGAAGAGTGCTTTAGAAGGATATAAAAAAGCCCCGATTGATAGGAAAATTATTATTTGATTCATAAAATGAAACAATTAATTTATTGGGTTGATAGCGTGAGGATAGTTGGGGGCTTTCCAATAGTTAGGTCAAAGTGCGGGTGAAGATATTGTTAAAGATCGAACAGTTAAATAACAGTTGCAGGGCACATTGCGCTATATCGATTTAAACAAATTGGTGACAACGTTTTCAATGCCAAAGTTTTGGAATAAGTTGGGTGTGTTAAGAGGGGAGTGATTGGTTTCATATTGCTGTAATTGATTTTAGAAACCCGCTTTGAAGTGGTTTTTTTATTGATTGAATTTAGACATTTAGTTTTTAATTAATTTGAGTGAAATTTTATCCGTTATATCTCACAAGCCTTACTCTGATATTCATAACTCTTAAACTTGTAAGCTTGGCCATTCTAGCGTAAAACTTCAAAACAAAATCCAAGACCATCATTTTCAATGTGTAGTGAGTCATCTGTTTTTTTGGGTTTTAAAAACTCTAGTTTATCTTATTTTTTTAATAGTTTTCCACTGACCATTTTCCTCAGATATTTGAGTTCTGTTTCTGCGGAAGTAATAACGTGAGTTTAGCAAGAGAGAATACTTCTTTGACTATTATATTATTTAAACTGTGAAGTTTTAAGATGTACTGTTTCAAATGAGTAATTTGATTTAATCTGTTATAGTTAATAAATAATTTAATTAAAAGTAGGGAGATGTTGTGAATTTATTAGAAACTCAAAAAATGTTTGGAAAAATTTATTTCTCAACACAGAATTATGGAAAATCACCTGAGACTATTTTTTTGCATCTTGTAAAAAATGTTGGTAGTTCAACTAGAACCACATTTAGAAATTATGATATCGAAGGTTCAAAAAAGACTATTGCGAAAATATTGGCTTGGTATTTTGCTTTATGTAATCGTTATAATTTTGAGGTTGATAATATAATCTGGAGTAAATATCCGAGTATATGCCCTCGTTGCTTGGATGAAAAATGTCAATGTGATCAGGAGAATTTAAATGATGTTGATGAAGATAAGTTAAGAGCAATTGTTTTTGAAAATAGATTCTCAATGCCAAAAAGTATTAATGAATGGCAGTTAATGTTTGCAAGAATTTATCCACCCAAACTGGATCGAGATAATCTTGCAGGGCTACAAGTAAAGGATATTATTGCTAGTATTTATGCTAGAATTTTTGAAGAGTTAGCAGAAGTAGCCGAATGTATAGCATTGGATTCTTATTGTGATCCCCTTAAAAAAGAATATTTAGCTAATGAACTGGCTGATGTATTTGCATGGATTAATTCTTTATGTAATACATTAAATTATTATTACAATACAGATGAATTTAATTTACAAAGTATTGTTTCTGAGAATTACCCTGATGTGTGTAATAAGTGTAGTGAGCCTAGATGTGTTTGTGCAAAAGGCGATTTCGCTTTAGAGTTATCTCAAAAGGGTATCGTTGGTATTTCTCACTATGACAAACTTACTAAATTAGCTAATAATTCAGCATTACAAATAATATTAAATAAACATTTAGCAAATGAAGAAAAGTTTTATGTGTTCTTTATTGATATAGATAATTTTGGTATTTTTAATAAATCGTATGGACAAGATGTTGGTGATTCAGTATTAAGCTTAGTCGCTCATGAGTTGTCTAATAGTTTTAATAAACATCAGATTAAAGGCGGCGTCTTTAGAAAAGGTGGGGAAGAGTTTGTTGTTGTAAGTAATACTAATAATGAAGAATTTGCCTATTATCTTGCTGAAGATTTGCGTAGAGCAGTCGAATCTATTGATATTAAAGGTATTGAAGAAAAAGTTACTATCTCTATTGGTATAGCTTATTGTGAAAATGGTCATGGTGATGAAGCTATTAAAACTGCTGATACTCACATGCGCGATGCAAAAAGTTCTGGAAAAAATACTATTCGCCCAGAAATAGATGATCTTCCACGAATCTTAGAAAAATATGCTTTAAAGAAAATTTATGCTTAATAAGAAAACCCGCTCTAAAGCGGGTTTTCTTTTCTAGAACTGATCAAATTAACCAATCAATTTCTTCATTAATTCATTGACTTGAGCAGGGTTAGCTTTACCCTTAGAAGCTTTCATGACTTGACCTACAAGACCGTTAAAGGCTTTCTCTTTACCAGACTTGTACTCTTCAACCATTTTTTCATTGGCTGCAAGTACTTCTTTAATGATTGCTTCAATTGCACCAGTGTCAGTTTCTTGCTTTAAACCTTTTTCAGCAATGATGTCATCGGCAGATTTACCTTCCGATTCCCACATAAAGCCAAAGACTTGTTTAGCAATCTTACCGCTAATGGTGTTGTCAATAATGCGTGCAATCATGCCGCCAAGTTGTTCAGCAGAAACAGGAGAGTCTGCTAAGTCTAGGCCTGCTTTGTTTAAAGCACCTGAGAATTCGCCCATTACCCAGTTTGCAGATACTTTACCTTGCTTCGCACCGCCAGCAGCAGCCACAACAGCTTCATAGAAGTCTGCCATTTCGCGTGAGAGCGTAAGTACATGTGCATCGTACTCAGTTACACCAAAGTCTGCGATAAAGCGTGCACGGCGTGCAGCAGGAAGCTCTGGAAGCGCAGCACGAGCAGCTTCGATTTGCTCATCTGCAATAATCACGGGTAACAAATCTGGATCTGGGAAGTAGCGGTAATCGTTCGCTTCTTCTTTAGAACGCATTGAACGCGTTTCCATTTTGTTTGGATCGAACAAACGAGTTTCTTGGTCGATACTTCCGCCGTATTCCAAAATTTCCATTTGGCGTTCAATTTCAACATTGATCGCTTGCTCAATGAAACGGAATGAGTTGAGGTTTTTAAGCTCACAGCGCGTACCAAAAGGTTGGCCCGGACGGCGTAAAGACACGTTACAGTCCGCACGGAATGAACCTTCTGCCATGTTGCCGTCAGAAATACCTAACCAACGTACTAATGTGTGAATTGCTTTGATATAAGCAACCGCTTCCTCAACCGAACGCATGTCGGGTTCAGAAACGATTTCAAGCAAAGGTGTACCAGCACGGTTTAAGTCAATGCCAGACATACCTTCAAATTGATCATGAACAGATTTACCAGCATCTTCTTCAAGGTGGGCACGAGTTACGCCAATACGTTTAGTCGTACCATCTTCAAGTTGAATGTCGATGTGACCCAAGCCCACAATCGGATTGTCCATCTGGCTAATTTGATAGCCTTTTGGTGAGTCAGGGTAGAAGTAGTTCTTACGTGCAAACACAGATGCTTGGTCGATGTAAGCATCGATACCCAAACCAAAGCGAATTGCAAGATCAACTACTTTTTCATTTAAAACAGGCAATACACCCGGCATAGCCAAGTCTACAAGGCTCGCTTGAGTATTTGGGTCTTGACCAAATTCAGTCGATGAACCTGAGAAAATTTTAGAATTGGTTGCAAGCTGAGTGTGAATCTCGATACCAATAACGACTTCCCAACCGTCAATCAGTTTCAACTTTTGAGCTTCAGCCATTATGCATTCTCCTCAGCAATTGCCGCACGTTGAGTATGGAAATCGGTGTTTTGTTGGTATTGATGAACAATCGACAACAATTGTGATTCTGACCAGTAGTTACCAATTAATTGTAAGCCTACAGGTAAGCTGTCTTTATCAAAACCAACAGGGGCATTAATCGCTGGTAAGCCTGCTAAGTTCACTGCAAGTGTATAGATATCGCCTAAATACATTTCAGTTGGACTTAAGTTCGCACCAATTTTATAAGCAGTTGTTGGAGCAGCAGGGGCCGCAATCACATCTACATTTTCAAATGCTTTTAAGAAGTCTTGTTGAATTAAACGACGTACTTTTTGTGCTTTTACATAGTAAGCATCGTAATAACCCGCAGAAAGCGCGTATGTACCAATCAAAATACGACGTTGTACTTCTGGACCAAAGCCTTCTGAACGAGAGCGTTTGTAAAGATCCATCAGGTCTGCTGGGTTTTCACAGCGGTAGCCGTAACGAACGCCATCGTAACGAGATAAGTTAGATGATGCTTCTGCTGGCGCAATCAGGTAATACGTTGGTACATAAGCTTCAGTCATGTTGAGATCGATCTCAACAAGCGTAGCACCCATTTCTTCAAGCTTTTTCAAAGACTCTTCTACACGTGCTTTTACGTCTGCATCTAAGCCTGCAACGTTAAAGTACTGTTTAGGAATACCAATGCGTAAACCTTTTACAGATGTGTCATTTAAATTTGCAACGTAGTCATCAACTTCCTTTTTAACCGAAGTTGAGTCTTTTGCATCGTGACCTGCCATTACGTTCATCAAGTAAGCACAGTCTTCAGCAGAGCGTGCCATTGGACCCGCTTGGTCTAAAGATGATGCATAAGCAATGATCCCGAAACGAGATACACGACCATAGGTCGGTTTTAAGCCTGTTAAACCACAGAAAGAGGCAGGTTGACGAATTGAGCCACCTGTATCAGTACCTGTAGCAAAAGGTGCTAAATCAGCTGCTACAGCCGCAGCAGAGCCACCTGATGAGCCACCAGGAACGTGGTCAAGCGCCCATGGGTTACTTGTTGCACCAACATATGAGCTTTCAGAGGTTGAACCCATCGCAAACTCATCCATGTTCACTTTACCTAAAGTGACAAGACCAGCTGCTTTAGTTTTTTCAACAACAGTTGCATCGTAAGGAGAGATGAAGTTGTCTAATATTTTTGAACCAGCAGTGGTTTTAATGCCTTTGGTACAAAAGATATCTTTATGAGCAAGTGGAATACCCGTTAAAGCAGTTGCATTACCCGCTTTTAAAGCTGCATCGGCTGCATCGGCTTCAGCAAGCGCTTGCTCAGGCGTAACTGTCACATAGCTTTTTACCAGTGGGTCAATTTTAGCAATACGTTTTAAATAGTGTTCAGTCAATTCGCGAGATGAAAACTTCGCTTGGCTTAAGCCTTCAGCAAGTTCACGAATTGATAAGCGATGTAAATCAGTCATGAGTAAAATTTCTTTACATTCAAAATTGGGAAGATGGATTAATTGACTAAAAGTTATTCAATCACGCGAGGAACAAGATACAAACCATCTTGAGTTGCAGGTGCAACAGCTTGGTATTCATCTCGATGATTACTTTCAGTTACCACATCAGCACGTAAAGGTTGAGGATTGTCAAAAGGACTCTTCAAAGGTTCTACGCCTTCCGTATCAATGCCTTTTAAGGTTTCCATCATGCCTAAAATTTTATTTAGACTTTGAGCATATTCAGCAGATTGCGTATCATTGAGCGACAATCGAGCAAGATTGGCGATTGCTGAAACTGTTTGTGCATTTAAATCTGCTGAATGCTGTGCATCCGATGTAGACATAACATCACCTAATCAGTATTAAAAATTTTCAAAATATCGTGCGTTATAATAAGCGATTGACTTGTTCAAATCATCACATTTAGTTTAAAGTTGCCACCTTGCATCCACATGAAAGTTTAACTGAGAACGAACCGTGATTCTAAAACGACTAATTGGCTTGTTTTCGCCGGATCTAGCCATTGATTTAGGTACCGCAAATACACTTATTTATGCACCAGGCCGCGGCATTATATTAAATGAACCAACAGTTGTGGCAATTCGTCACAGTGGTTCACAAAAAATTGTTGCTGCTGTAGGGCTGGATGCGAAACAAATGTTAGGCCGTACGCCTGCAAATATTTCTGCAATTCGTCCAATGAAAGATGGTGTAATTGCAGACTTTGAAGTGACTGAAACCATGCTGAATCAGTTCATTGGTAAAGTTCACGAAAAACGTTTGTTCCCACCTGCACCTCGTGTAGTTGTATGTGTACCATGTAAATCAACTTTGGTCGAGCGTCGTGCGATTCGTGAAGCCGTATTTAATGCGGGTGCCCGTGATGTGCGCTTAATTGAAGAGCCGATGGCGGCTGCAATTGGTGCGGGTATGCCAGTTGAACAAGCATGTGGTTCTATGGTTGTGGATGTTGGTGGTGGTACAACTGAAATTGCAATTATTTCATTGCAAGGTTGTGTCTATGCTGATTCTTTACGTATTGGTGGCGATGTATTTGATGAGCAAATCATTAATTATGTTCGTAAAGCTCACGGTTGCGTAATTGGTGAAACCACAGCTGAAATCATTAAGAAAGAAGTAGGTATGGCTGTTTCTGATGGTACGACATTAGAAATTGAAGTACGTGGTCGTAACCTTGCAGAAGGTGTGCCTCGTGCAATTACCGTAACTTCTGACGAAATTACTCAAGCGATTTCTGACCCATTACAAAGCATTGTAAGCGCGGTGAAATCAGCTCTTGAACAAACTCCTCCTGAACTTTCTTCAGATATCGCTGAGCGCGGTATTGTGTTGACAGGTGGTGGTGCGTTACTTCGTAACCTCGACAAGTTATTAGCTCAAGAAACTGGTTTACCAGTTGTTGTGGCTGAAGATCCTCTTACTTGTGTAACCCGTGGTGGTGGTAAAGTATTAGAATTCTTCGACAACCCGAACCATGACATGCTTTTCGTCGGTTAAGTTTAAGGATTAGGCGGTGCAACCGAATATTTTTTCAAGACAGCCGCCATCTTTCCGCTCGTTCATTATTGCGGTCATTACATGCTTGGTTGTGCTTTTCTTTGATTGGCGTATGCCTTATGTAATTCAGCCAGCAAGGGATGTCTTGTACGCTGCATATAACCCAATTTATGCGCTTGCAAGTTATCCGGTACTGTCGAGAGAATGGCTGAATCAACAAACTAAATCTGAAACACAACTGCGCCGTGAAAACACTGCAATGCAGGCCGAGCTGTTACAAGCTCAGGTTCGTTTGCAGAAGCTGTCAGAACTGTCTGCTGAAAATACCCGATTACGCGGCTTACTTGATACACCATTAATTATTGATGGTCGTATGGAAATTGCTGAAGTAATTGGAACAGATGCCGATCCGCTGCGTCATATCATCATTATTAACCGTGGTTCAATGGATCACCTCAAGGTTGGTCAAACGGTTCTAGATGATAAAGGGATTATGGGGCAAATCATTAATGTGTATCCTCATAGTTCACGTGTGATGTTACTTTCTGATAAAGAGCATTCACTATCTGTTCGTCTAGAGCGTACAGGTATGCGGGCGATTGTTTCTGGTACTGGCGATTTAGGTCGCTTGAAAATGGAATATGTTCCAACCAGTGCAAATATTCAGGTTGGCGATAAAGTATTGAGTTCTGGCTTAGGTGAGCATTTTCCAGCAGGTTACGCAGTGGGTACAGTAGCTAAAATTCGCCGTCATAATTCAGGTGAATTTGCGGAAATTGATATTACTCCAGCTGCTCAGCTCGCAACAGGGCATCATGTTATTGTACTTTTCTCAGACTCATTAGCGAAGGAGCAGCCATATGCCGATCGCTAAATTGAAACGTGAGAAGCGTAATGATCCATTATGGGTAATTATACTCTCTGTAATCGTGGGTTCAGTACTCATGGTTTACCCATTATCCTACGATATTTCTGGCTGGCGACCATTGTTCATGCTTATGATCATGTTGTTTTGGGTCGTTTGCCAACCAACATGGTGTGGAGTATGGTTTGCATTCGGTATGGGGCTTTTTACAGACTTACTACTTGATGCTCCATTAGGACTAAATGCACTGAGCTTTGTTATTGTTACCTTTGTTACCCGGTTTTTAATACGCGAGCGTCGTATTTTGACTTTCGGTAATTTATGGACAATTGCCACTTTGGTTATTATTGCTCATTTAGCCTTTATGTGGGTGACCCAAACCATGGGAGGTACTCACTTCTCAATTGCTCGCCATTGGCAACCATTAATGACCAGTGTTTTAACTTGGCCAGTAGTTTATTATTGTTTAGCAAAATGGCGCATTTAGTTTTAGCTTCCAGTTCTCCGCGTCGGAGAGAGCTGTTGCAGCAGTTGGGTTTAGATTTTGAAATTTATAGCCCTGATATTGATGAATCTGTTCATGACGGCGAGCTGGTTTATCAATATGTTGAGCGTTTAGCTAGAGAAAAAGCCCAAGCCGTATTAAATATTTTTCCAGATGCCGTGGTTATTGCGGCCGATACAAGTCTTGGGCTTGATGGTCAGATTATTGGTAAACCTGACTCAAAACAGCATGCCTTTGAAATTTGGAAACAATTATCTGGCCGTTGGCATGATGTGTTTTCCGGAATTTGTATTGCGACACAGCAACAAATCTTGAGTCAGGTGGTGCAAACACAAGTTGAATTTGCGGCCTTAACTACACAAGATATGGAAGACTATTGGGCCACAGGAGAACCTGTAGGGAAGGCCGGTGCGTATGCAATTCAAGGAATTGCTTCGCAATATATTCCCAAAATTCAAGGAAGTTATAGTAATGTGGTAGGACTTCCTTTGTACGAATTTTCACAGTTATTCAAAAGAGTGAAGACATAAGGGGTTGTTGATAATTCTTGATTGAATTGCATTGTCGATGAATAGTGGACAAAGCTACGTTAACAGTCGCTCTGACTCTTTAATAAAAATTTTATAATGCTTTGAGTTTATGTATGTCAGAAGAACTACTTATTAATGTCACGCCTATGGAGTGTCGGGTGGCATTAATCGAAAATGGAACTGTTAATGAGCTGTATGTAGAACGTACAGTTAAACGTGGTTTAGTCGGTAATATCTACAAAGGTAAAGTTGTTCGCGTACTGCCCGGTATGCAAGCGGCTTTTGTTGATATCGGTTTATCTAGAACAGCCTTTTTACATATTAATGATATGGTTTGGCCTCGTTCTCAACCAACGCCTAACGTTTTTGAATTACTTCATCCAGGACAAACGCTTACCGTTCAGGTTATGAAAGATATGCTGGGTACAAAAGGCGCCCGCCTGAGTACAGATCTTTCAATTCCTTCTCGCTATTTAGTTCTCATGCCATATGGTAATCATATCGGGGTTTCTCAGCGTATTGAGTCAGAAGAAGAACGTGAGCGCTTACGTAATATCATCGAAGGTATTCAGGCAGAGCACAATCTACCGGGAAGTGTGATTGTACGTACTGCTGCTGAAGGCGTAGATGATGCTGAGATTGCGCAGGATATGTGTTACCTCAGTAAGTTATGGGAATACATTCAGCGTAAGCAAGTTGACGTTGCAGTACCTTCCTTAATTTTTGAAGAATTACCGCTACCACAACGAATTATTCGTGATTTAGCAAGTGAAGAAACTGCAAAAATTTATGTCGACTCGAGAGAGATTCATGGAAAACTCCGTGAATTTGTAGATGAGTTTGTACCGAATATGCAAAGTCGCCTGATTCATTATCCAGGTGAACGCCCATTATTCGATCTTTATAACGTTGAAGAAGATATTCAAAAAGCGTTACAAACCCGTGTTGCTCTAAAGTCTGGTGGTTATCTAATGATTGACCAGACTGAAGCCATGACTACCATTGATGTGAATACTGGTTCTTATGTCGGTGGTCGTAGTCTGGAAGACACAGTCTTTAAGACGAATATGGAAGCGACTCAGGTTATTGCACGTCAGCTCAGACTAAGAAATCTGGGCGGTATTATCATTATTGATTTTATTGACATGCAAGAAGCCATTCACCGTGAAGAGGTGATGCGTCAATTTGAAAAAATGCTTGAACGTGATCATGCGAAAACCAAAATTACTCAAGTATCTGAACTTGGTTTAGTAGAAATGACACGTAAACGGACGAGAGAATCACTCGAGCACTTGTTATGTGAGTCGTGTCCAACGTGTCAAGGACGTGGTTTTGTCAAAACAGCAGAGACAGTATGTTACGAAATATTTCGTGAGATATTACGTTATACCCGTGCTTTCGAGTCTACGAGTGGCTTTACTGTTGTTGCGCATCCATCGGTGATTGACCGATTATTAACTGCAGAAGCCCCAGCAGTGGCTGATTTAGAGCATTTTATCAACAGAGTTATTAAATTTCAGGTTGAAAATTTATATACGCAAGAGCAATACGATATCATTTTAAGTTAAAGTTGTAACAAGATGTCGCTTAATCCTTGTTACAACTGAAATTTTACTTTCATTCATGAATTTTAAATACTACTTACATACAGTAGCCCTAGACGTTCTCCCTATTTAAAACGTCTTAGCAAACAATAAGAGGTATAACCCATGAATGTAAGTGAAAACTTAATTAGCAACGGTCTTAAACATGTTTTAGAAAGCACGCCAGTAAATAGCTGCTATATGTTGAATGACCAAGGTAAAGAAGTACCGATCACAACTGCAATGATTCGTTCAGTATGTCATCAGTTACTTAATCAGTGCCGCACAATTAAAAAATAAGGGGCCATTTCAAAGCCCCTTAGTTTTTCTTAACCAACCGAATGATGTTTTAGTTGTTTCTCTTCAATAATTTCTTCAAAACGTTGAATCTCGTCTTCAAGATGAGTTAGAAGATTTTGCATTTTAGGCAAAGCATTTCGACATGCTGTTAAACCCACTTCAAGCTTATCTAAATAGCTCGTCATCGTAATATTAAGTGCTTGGCCGTCCATGACAATAGAAGCTGGATAGAGCGCATCTAATTTCGCACCATTCCAATAAAGTGGCTCACGTGGGCCTGGTACATTAGAAATCACTAAATTAAACGCTTGGCGCTTAGGAAGCATCCCAGACATGATATTTAGACCTGCTGGACCATAAACCACAGCACTATAGTTTAAAATCTCATTTGCAGTCATGCGGCTAAAGCGCTGCTTCGAATTTTGCATACTACGTCGAATGATTTCGAGTCGTTCTAGAGGCTGGTCTTTATGAGTCCCCAAATTCGCTAGAATCATCGTAATGCGATTACTCACATCAGAATCATCTGTGCGTAGTGAAGCAGGAACCATGGCAATAAGAGGCTTTTTAGGTAAACTGTTATGACTAATCAGGTACTCACGTAACGCACCTGAACACACAGCAAGCACGACGTCATTAATGGTCACACCAAGTGCTTTAGAAATCTTTCTAAGACGGCTTAATTCAAATGATTGAGCTGCAAAGCGACGTGAAGCACTTACACGCTGATTTAAAATTGAAACTGGAGCTTGAAAAGTCGATACATAGTCGGGATTTTTCCCCATTTCTTTAAAAATGGTTTGTGATAGCTCATGCATGACTTTAGGTGTAACTTCAAGTTGTGACTTGATGCCTCCCAAAATACTTTTGATTTTACTGGTACTTGGTTTTGGCACTTTTAAGCGCTTTGTTCTTTTACTTTCTACACACCAAAGGGGAACTACATGTTTTTCTTGTGGGGTCTTAGATAGAGACTTTTCAATTAAACGCATACCCGCAACGCCATCTACCATGGCATGATGAATCTTAAAGTACATCGCGAAACGATTACCTTCGATTCCTTCAATAATGTCGCACGTCCAAAGCGGTTTTGCTCGGTCAATTAAAGAACTATGCTGCTGCGAAATATAAACCAGTAACTCACGGATTCGACCAGGATGAGGCAGAGCAATATGACGGAAATGGTGATCAATATCGAATTCTTCGTCTTCATCCCAAAATAAACCATTTAAACGGTTATTAAAGGGTGGTACAGGAATACTTTTTGATTGGCGAATTTCTTCTACTAAATCACGTACAAAAGTTTCAGGGGCATTTTCAGGAATTTCAAATAAAAACAATCCGCCAACATGCATCGGTTGTTGTCGTTTTTCTAGTGATAGAAAAATAAAATCAATAGGGTGTAATGGACGCATAACTCGTTGTGCCTCATGCTTTTTTCTAAGAAGCCCTTAACTGAGCTCTTATTAGAATTATAGAACCGTAAAATTTAGTATATAGCGTTTATTACAGATTAAATATGACTTTGTGTACGAGATATAACTGTAAAAAAAACCACTGATTCATCAGTGGTTTTTTTATACCAGACTATTTTTTTAAGTTGCCTGCATGTAAGCCACATTCTTTTTGCGTTGCTTCTTCCCACCACCAGCGGCCTTCGCGTTCATGCTGGTTTGGAAGTACTGCACGAGTACATGGTTCACAACCAATAGAAACGAAACCACGTTCATGTAAAGGATTATATGGAATTTCCATCATACGGATGTAACTCCATACTTCGGCGCTAGACCAGTTCGCAAGCGGATTATATTTAATGAGTTGTTTGTCTGGACCAGAGAAACCTGCGTCAGCTTGCACGACAGGAATTTCGGTACGTGTACCCGGACTTTGATCTTTACGTTGGCCTGTAATCCAGCCATCTAAGGTTGCAAGTTTTTTACGCAAAGGCTGAACTTTTCGAATACCACAGCATTCTTGGTGCCCATCTTTAAAAAAGCTAAATAAGCCTTTTTCATTCACCATGCTTTGCACAGCTTCAGATTCAGGAAAGCAAATTTCGATATTAATATTGTAATGCTTACGAACAGTTTCAATAAATTGGTAAGTTTCAGCATGCAAGCGTCCGGTATCAAGGCTAAAAACACGGAAAGGTTTGCCTAAACGTGAAGCCATATCAATTAAGACGACGTCTTCTGCACCTGAGAATGAAATTGCGATTTCACCTTGTTGGCTTAATGCAAGTTCTAAGATCTCGCGTGGGCTTTTAGCTGCATATTCAGCTGCGAGAGCATCAACAATATCAATAGTCGGAATAACGGTCATGGGTGTTCCTGGCAAAAGGCTTGGGCGCATTGAGTTATGAAAAATATTCTAAAGGATAGTAAATAAATTGCTTAGCACTTTAATTTCGATCCTTATGAATAAAATTGATTTGATCAATAACAACGCAAAACTGAAAATCTTAATGGTATGATACAGCAATTTTTAACCAACGTTGGAAGCATTCATGGAAATCGTATGCCTAGATCTGGAAGGGGTTTTAGTTCCTGAAATCTGGATCAATTTCGCAAAAAAAACAGGGATTAAAGAACTAGAAGCAACAACTCGTGATATTCCGGATTATGATGTTTTAATGACTCAGCGTCTGAATATCTTAAAACAACATGGTTTAGGCCTAAATGACATTCAAGAAGTGATTGCTGAGATGGGGCCATTACCAGGTGCCAAAGAATTTGTTGAATGGGTAAGTACTCATTTCCAACTTGTGATCTTGTCAGATACATTCTATGAGTTTGCTCATCCTTTAATGAAGCAATTAGGGTGGCCAACAATTTTCTGTCATAAATTAGAGACAGATGAAGAAGGAATGATCACCGCTTATAAACTACGTCAACCAGATCAAAAACGTGAGTCAGTTAAAGCACTTCACGGTTTAAATTTCCGTGTAATCGCGGCAGGGGATTCATATAACGACACAACCATGCTTGGTGAAGCTGATCATGGCTTCTTATTTGATGCACCTGAAAATGTGATTGCTGAGTTCCCACAGTTCCCAGCAATTCATGGCTATGATGCATTAAAAGAAGCAATCCGTTCAGTTTCGCAGCGTAATATTCCTGCTTAAGAATGGACAATAAAAAAGGCGCTTTAAGCGCCTTTTTTATATGTGATAATTTTAAAACTTAGAATTTATAACCAAGTTTTAAGCCATAAGCGATAGCGTTGTTGTCAGAGAACTCTGCAACATATTGATCCGTACCAGCTTGTGCACCAGTTTGTGCTTTAGCATCACCCAACCAGAAGTATTTTACACCACCAGCAATGAAGGTTTGTGGAGTAGGGCTATATTGAACACCTAAACCTACGTTCCAGTAACCTTCTGTTGGGCCTAATGTAGTTACAGGGTTTCCTGCACCAGAGTCCCAACCTACAGAGACATTACCTGCCCATTTTTCGTTAAGCTTACGGCCTACACCAGCATTAACAGACCATTGATCATCAGCATATTCAACTAAATTAAAGCCATTTGGACGACCAACAAGATTACCTACAGCTTCTGAAACTTTACCAAATTTATATGGTTGAATTGAGAAATCTTTCCAGTTCACCCAACGTACGTTAGCAAATGCAACAGTGTTCGCCATGATACCTGTTTGGAAATCAAGGTTAACAGACTGTGGCGTTGTAATTGTAGTTTTGCCTTCAGTATTAATTGCTTGAAGTTTAGATGCGGGAACATCTAAACCAGCAAGTACTGAAGTAAGACCAGGGAAATTTAATAAAGATAGATTTTCATTAATATCTACTTTATGGTCAATTTCAGAGCGATAAGTCACAGATGCTTTAAGCGCAATTTCAGGAATTTGATAAGCTGCACCTGCTAGCCAACCAGCGCCTGTAGTTTCTTTAATATTTGCATCATAGCCATTATAAAGGCTATAAGCTTGACCACGTAAACTTACATTACCTTTAACTGTTTGTAATACAGGACCTGCGTAGAAGTTGAAGTTTTTTGTTGGTTGATAACCAAACACAAAAGATAAGTTCTGTGTATCAACTTTAACTTTAGTCCCACCATTACCTAAATAATTATTGGCTGCTGAAAGAGCACCAGCGAGTTGTTGAAATTGAGGACTTGCTAAAACTTGGCCTTTTGCTAATGCTAATGTTTGGTCATTTACAGGCAAGCCTTGTGCTTGTAAAGCTTGGGTTGCTTTTTTTGTAACGATGCCATCAACAGCAGCTGCTGATAAAACTGTATCAGTGCCTGGATGAGATACGAATACGTTGTTACCTGAATATTCTGCATCTGCTCCAAATGGTTGGTCATAGAGTAAACCAAAAGAGAATTTATCGTTAAGTTGTAGTTTTAATGCAGCACTTGGGAAGTAGTAATCATTACCCATATCGTCAATATTACGAC
The DNA here is from genome assembly GCF_016064815.1 of Acinetobacter seifertii. Classification (NCBI taxonomy): domain Bacteria; kingdom Pseudomonadati; phylum Pseudomonadota; class Gammaproteobacteria; order Moraxellales; family Moraxellaceae; genus Acinetobacter; species Acinetobacter seifertii. The sequence continues at coordinate 749,264 of NZ_CP065820.1, forward strand.
GTGTTGCGCTTGTTCCTGCTTCTTTACCCTCTACAGTTGGGTCTAAAACAGAAATACCTGCTTCAAAGTAATTACCTGGTTGTAAGAATGCAGACATTGACTGTCCAGAGCGATCCAAAGCTGCTGCGAAAACCCCAGTTGCAGGCAGCGTTGCCAAAATCATTGCAGTGCTCAGATGTTTTAATTTCATTTTAATCTTTCCTTGAACTTCAAGACATTTTTTTAAAAGTAACAGAGTTAAACCGTTTAAACTGTGTTGCCTTCAAAGCTTTTAATTACAAGTTTCAAAGCTTTGATAACTCCATGTAACAAAAATAGCATAATTACACTAAGAGTAAATCTGTTATATGAACTGGGGAGTACTCATTTTTTATACAAAAAAAGTCAATAAAGAATGAAATGTGGAGAAATTTTTACATTATTAAACTATTTTAAATAATTGATATTTATATTTTTAATCTATTAGTAATAAGCCATGTATTTATGACATTTTTGTCAAAAATCCAAGAAAAATGGTCAAAGATTTTTTTGTAAAAATATGAGTTGATTGATCATGAAGTGAGTATTAGTTATCATTTTTACTGGATAAGTCTAGTTTCTCTACATGTGTATATTATTGATTCCATTTTATATTATTCAAAATAGTGCATAAATCAGTATTTATTTTTTACCAATTGATCAATTTTTGGGTGTTTTCAGCAGATCAATTTAACCGTCTAAAATACAAAGAATGAACCAAATTAAAAGTATGAATACAATTATTCCGTTTTAGAGTTAAAACAAACCATTAAAAGGGATATAACTTTTCATCAAATTCTTCAAGTTTGGGAAACTTTAAAGGTTCAAGCTGGTCGAGGTGGGTAAGGTACGTTATATAGTCCTCAAGAATGGTTTCTCGTGCTTCTTGGCTAATATAGGGTACATGATAGGCAATAAAAGGTGGAAAAACTTCAAAACCGCTATAAGCCAAGGTACCGCGTTGAATAGGTGATAGATAATGCTCTATTGGTCCGTGAATAGAGTTCTCGCCAAACATATGCGTTCTACCGCCCAGTGTTAAACAGAGCATCGCTTTTTTACCCGCCATACCACCGTGGTTATAAAACCGTTTTCCGCCATAAAAAAGTCCTGAAACGAATACGCGATCAATCCATCCTTTTAAAATTGCTGGGACAGAAGTCCAGTAAAGAGGAAAGTTTAAAATAATCAAATCTGCTCGTTTTACTTTTTCAATTTCCGCTTGAATATCAGGTGCTAAAAGGTTTTGCTTGGCGGCATTACGTTGTTCTAATGCGTAATTGAAATAGTCGGGTTGATTGAGTTCTAAAAAATCCTCTTTGGAAGCTACAGGGTTGAACTGCATTGCATACAAGTCAGAAACTTCTACACGATGACCCAACTTTTTAAATGTTTGTTGAGCTGTTGTTTTCAGTGATGTTGTAAAAGACTGTGGCTCTGGATGAGCATGAACGATCAAAATATTCATAAGGTGACCTGTATTCTTTTCAGAAATTGTGCTGTCTAGTGCGATTCACTGGATTCCATTTTGAACAACTATGCATCAATTTAAAAACGTGGCATAGTTCATGAACTGACAGTTTTTACCATTTGACGCCACAATTATGATTGCTAATGGATCACGCATGAATCCAGAATTACCCGGAACTTATATTAATTTATTAGTTGATATGGTTAAGCGCTGGAATATCTCTGGTGATCAGCTTCTAGATGGAAGTGGCATAACATTAGAACAATTAACTAAACCCTATTGGTATGTTGAGTTTCATACTTTAAACAAACTTCTTGGACGCGCTATTGAACTCACTCATGAGCCAGCATTAGCGGGTTATTTGGCTTTGGAAATGAAAGCATCTTGTTATGGTTCGGTGGGTATGGCGGCCATGGTCTGTGCAAATTTAGAAGAAGCCCTTAAAACACTTGAACAATTTATTGGATCACGTTGTGATGCATTTAAGCCAGAGTTAAAACAAGAGCAAGATTATATTTACTGGACTATACGCCAGCCTTTGAAAGCTTTTCAGTTGAGTTCAGATGCTAGTATTTTTTTGTTATTAGGTTTTATTCAAATCGCGAAACATCTAACAGGATTATCATTTTTAGGTACCGTTAAGTTAAATATGTCTGAACCCGTCGGTTTTTCAAAACTAAAAGACGAATTGGGTGTAGATTGTTTATTTAATGAAAAACAGAATGTCTGGATTTTTCCAAAAGAATATTTATCGCAGCCTATCCTAACTGCCGACCCGATACTTGCGCCTTTACTAGAAGCACAGTGTAAAAAAGATATAGATAAATTGAAGTTACGTAGCGGATGGAAAGCAGAAATTAGCCACGTAATTAAAAAATTATTGATCAATAATCAGGGAGAAATATTAAAAGTTAAACAAGTCGCGTACATGATGAATATGTCAGAGCGGAGCCTACAGCGTTATTTGGCAACCGAAAATACAAGTTTTTCAGTATTAGTTGATCTAACTCGAAAGCAGCAAGCACAAGATCTTTTAGAAAATAGTGCAATATCAATTGAAGCTGTGGCTTTAAATTTAGGTTATGCAGATACATCCCATTTCACTCGCGCATTTAAACGCTGGATGGGAGTGACACCGAAGTATTATCAAACTCAGTTAAAACTAAAAAAATTTGATATACGTGAATAATAAAGAAGACCACAAATTTGAAAGTGGTCTTCTAAATAAGCATTAAGTTGATGATTCTTGTTTTGATGAAAGTGAATGAATCACTTCAAAATAGCTAGGCGGGACTGGAACATGACCACGTTCTCTTAGTACTTTGTGCATACGCGGTAATTTAAAATATGGCACTGAAGCCATTAAATGATGTTCCATATGGTAGTTTACGTGGATTGGTGCAACAAAACTTCTCGCAATCCATCCAGCTCGTGTTGTTCGAGTGTTGGTTAAAGCAGTATTACTGGTTTGCATACCAGCATGTTCTGCCATAGAGCGAATACGTAAAAAAAGTGGAAATGGGGTTAAATAAGCCAGAGGCCATAACCAATAAAAACGTTGTTGACCAAATGCTTTTAGAACACCATAAAGTGCCAGATTGGTTGCAATAGCGCCCGTACTATTTTTTGCAATACTCTTTGCATAGTCAACGAAATTTTTATGATTGCGGTCTAACCAAATTTGGTCATTGGCAACAGTCCATTTCATGACATCCAGATCCATTAAAACTCGACCTAAGCTAAACTTTAAGCCAGTCATACCTGTTAAGTCGCGTAAGAATTTACGAGTTAGAGATTTTTTACTGACAGGAAAACCAGCAACTAAAGAAAGATCTGGGTCATCTGGAGTAGATGTTTTTGCATGGTGACGAACATGGTGTACACGATATTTTTGAAGATCATTCCAGATGGGGCGGGCGCATAGCCATTCACCGACGAAATCATTTATTTTCTTATTTTTGAACAGACTTTTGTGAGACGCGTCGTGCATTAAAATTGCGAGACATAACTGACGACCTGCCAAGATTGCTAAGGCAAGCATACATGCTAATAATTTACCCCAACTCGGTAAGTAATCCCACATCATGATTAAGCTGGCGAATGTTCCACCAATAACAGCCCATGTACTGGCAACAGCCCAAGCACCATAGACATCTGAAGGTTCTGTAAGCTCTTGTATTTCTTCTCTACTAAATAGGTCCGTAACACTTACCTGTGTATTCATTGTTATTCTCCCAAATTAGAGTTTGGTATTTGTATTTTATATTACAAATATAGTTGTAAAAATTTAAAAATTGAAATATTTGTTTGTAAAAAAATAAATCAGATGACTATAGATTTAATTCTTGTTCATATATTTTTTTCCAAAGTTTTTGGCCGATCGCGTCTAGCTGCTGTACATCCTGAGCAAATTGATTACGCGCAGACTCACTTACAAATGGTGCTGGTAATAGGGGATCATTCATGAGTAAAGCAATCGTTTCCCTACCTAAAAGAAGGGCTTTAACTGCAGCATCATTTAAGGAGAGATGAGTATAGTTTTCAAGCCAGTGTGTGATATCACGACTATAAATTTCATAATTTTTTTCGAGTTGTTTGGTATCCCATAAAGAAAAAATTTGCTTAAGCGTTGAGGGTTCGAAATAGTGAATAATACAAATTTTTGCTTCTTTCTCCAGTCCAGCTAAAACAAGCTCCTCACACGTTTTTTCAAAACTATAAGCTAAATTGTCTGGGCGGATGTAAATACCTGTTTCTAATTCTTTAAAACCAAATTGACGCAGTACACGTTCACGCTTTTTAAGAGCAGTTCGGTCTATACGACCCAATGTGCCTGTAAACACAGCAAGATAATGTTGCTGCCATTCTTTAGTTTGTTTAATACCATTTTTACGATTGAGAATTACTTTTGCCCAATCTTTCGTAGGAGGTGAAAGTTGATAGATTCCGCGTTCTACGCTTTCGATCATACCTTCATTTAATAAACGGGTTGTCGCAACTCGAATACCATTTTCACTTAAGTTAAACAGTTTGGCAGCCACCAAAATTTGTTTAATCGTAAGTTGAGGGTATGCAGAGGAAAGAAAGAGATCGATAATCAGATGACGTGCGTTGATTTTAGTATTTTTCATTTTGTTTAAATTTTAAATATAAATGACATATGCTTGAAATAATATCATGTTTATTTGATGTTTTAAGATGGTTTCTTGACCTGCTTGAGCATAAGAGCTTTTATTTATAACTAGAAGACGATTTGTTTTTGATTAGATTTTATCTTTTTACGATAGTTAACCTAAGTTTGTCATAATGATGTGATACATTATTGCACTTTAAATAATCGGCCTTTAATTAAAGGCAATAACCAAAATGCTAGAAATGATCTGATATTGAACATGAATTAGGCCAAAGTATTGGTTTATCCATGATATAAAACAACTTTTTAGACCTTTCTAGTGATTAACTTTTTGAGCAAGTGATGGAAAATTTTGAAGTTATAAAAGCACTATTTCTAGGATTTGTTGAAGGTTTAACTGAATTTTTACCAATTTCCAGTACTGGCCATTTGATTTTATTTGGTCATATTATCGATTTCCATTCAGATGGTGGTCGTGTATTCGAAGTAGTGATCCAGTTAGGTGCTATTTTGGCAGTGTGCTGGTTATATCGACAAAAAATTATTAACTTGATTAAAGGCTTCTTTAGTGGCGATGTAGAGTCGCGTCATTTTGCTTTTAGTGTATTAATTGCTTTTTTCCCAGCAGTGATTATTGGTGTTTTAGCCGTCGATTTTATTAAAAGCGTTTTGTTTAGCCCAATTGTGGTTGCGATTGCTCTCATTGTCGGTGCACTCATTATTTTCTGGGTTGAATCTAAACAGTTTGAGCATAAAACATTAGATGCGACAAAAATCACGTTTAAGCAGGCACTTTTAGTCGGCCTTGCTCAATGTGTTGCGATGATTCCGGGAACTTCTCGTTCAGGTGCGACAATTGTAGGCGGGATGTTTGCAGGTTTATCACGTAAAGCTGCAACAGAGTTTTCGTTCTTCCTTGCAATGCCGACCATGTTAGGTGCTGCTACATTTGACTTAATTAAAAATGCTGATGTGTTGACCTCAGACAACATGATTAATATTGGTGTTGGTTTCGTTGCAGCATTTATTGCAGCTTTATTTGTGGTAAAGGCACTGGTACTTTTTGTTGAACGCCATACGCTACGCGTATTTGCTTGGTACCGTATTGTGCTTGGTGTAATTATTCTGATTGCATCAATGTTCTTTAACTTATCTGCCTAATAGTCAGACTAAGTGAAAAAACCTAGAATCTTCTAGGTTTTTTTTATGCCTAAAAATAGCTTTAACTTGCTTATTTATACAAAGTACTACCAAGAAATACTTTTCCCTTTTAGTTTGATTGATATAGTAAATCTTAAATAGCCCGTAAAAAATAAAGCAATGCAACAGAATGATTTGATGAAAAGATTAGTAGAGGCTTTTTTATATTTGGCTCCTCAAGAAGGTCTATATCCTACCTATATTTCAAACATCACTCTTATGAGGGTAGATCATTCAATACAACCTGTTGCTGTATTACAAGAGCCTTCAATTGTTTTAGTTATACAAGGCGTAAAGCGTGGTTATATCGGGAAAGATACTTTTCAGTTTCAACAAGGCCAGTGTTTACTCATCTCGATCGCTATTCCTTTTGACTGCGATACGTTGGTTGAAAATAAACCAATGCTGGCAATTGCGATTAAGTTTGAAGCACAAATGATGGCTGATTTAGCCACTAAAATGGATAAAGAGCAGCAGCCATCTATAGATGAGCTTGAAAAAAGAGATATAAAGCTCAGTTGTGGTTTAAATATTATAGATATGAACACGGTAATATCTGAGGTTGCTTTACGCTTGTTGAATTTACTTCGTTCTAAACAAGATACTGCGATATTGGGAGAACAGATAAAACGAGAACTCATTTATCGGGTTTTGCAGGCAGGTAGTCGTGATTTAATCGAAAATCTTTCGGCTATGATAAGTCGAAATAGTGTGATTTATACAATTTGTGAAATTATTCAAAGAGATTATTATCACAATTTAACGGTTCAGGAACTTGCTAAACAAGCGGGAATGAGCGTCTCTCTTTTTCATCAAGCGTTTAAGAAAGTCACCAACTATTCTCCATTACAGTACATTAAGATTACTCGATTACATAAGGCACGTGATTTAATCTTAAATAATCAAATGGGTGTTGCGGAAGCTGCCTATCAGGTAGGGTATGTAAGTGCCTCACAGTTTAGTCGAGAGTTCAAACGGCTGTTTGGAGTTCCACCTAAATCTTCAATGAATTAAAGTAAATCAATACATTTAAAATATAAACCAAACATGGAGCATATCAATGAGTCTTCCAACAACCATGAAAATTGTTGAAATTACGGTTCCTGGCGGACCTGAGGTCTTAAAACTTCAAGATTCAGATGTTCCAGTTCCTCAAGCAGATGAAGTGTTAATTGAGGTAAAAGCTGCTGGAATTAATCGTCCAGACGTATTGCAGCGTATGGGTTTATACCCAATGCCTAAAGGTGTTACGCAAATTCCGGGGCTTGAAGTCGCTGGGGTCGTGGTTGCTGTAGGTGACCAAGTGCAACAGTTCAAAGTTGGAGACAAGGTTTGTGCTTTAACCAACGGTGGTGGTTATGCAGAATACTGTGCTGTTACTGCAACGCAAGTATTGCCAATACCTGAAAATCTAACATTTACACAAGCTGCTGCGATTCCGGAAACATTCTTTACAGTTTGGGCAAACCTGTTTGATATCGGCCGTTTAAAAGAAAATGAAACAGCACTGATTCATGGTGGTGCAAGTGGTATTGGGACCACAGCTTTAGCGATTTGCCATGCTTTAGGGATTAAAACTTTTGCTACAGTTGGAAGTGAAGATAAAGTTGCAGCACTCTCTAACTTAACGACTGCAATTAACTATAAAACCCAAGATTTTGAGCAAGAAATTTTGAAACACACCCAAGACCAAGGTGTTGATGTGATTTTGGATATTGTGGGTGGTTCGTATTTCTCGAAAAACTTAAATCTATTAAAACGTGATGGTCGACTGGTCATTATTGGTTTCATGGGTGGTCGAATTGCAAAAGAATTTGATTTACAAAAACTGATTTTAAAACGTGCAACTATTACTGGCTCAACTATGCGAGCACGTAATAGCCAAGAAAAAGCCCAGATTGCTCAGTCATTACATGAACATGTGTGGCCGTTATTAGCGCAAGGCAAGTGCTTACCGCAAATCTATAAAACCTATGATTTTTCAGATGTACAAAGTGCCCATGCATGTATGGAACAAGGTGACCATATTGGAAAGATCGTTTTAGAGATTAATACTTAATTTAATCTGTGATAGTTTAGGTGAACGTCATGTTTGCCTAAACTGAAATTTATAATTATTAATTGTGCCTATTTCTATATAAAAATTGCCAAATTCTATTGGCGTGTTGCACCAGTTTCTTGATCTAAATATACATGTACTAAGAAATAATAACTGGCTTAAAGCTGTTATTTCGTTCTTCAATTCTAAAGGATGGTAACAATGAATACCCCAGCATCAAATGATAAAAATCCGACCCCAGATTTGGCAGAAGATAATGCATTCTTCCCATCACCATACTCACTGAGCCAATATACTTCGCCTAAAACAGATTATGACGGTACGACTTATCCAACGCCGTATACAGGTAATAAAAAGGTATTAATGATTGCAACCGATGAGCGTTATATCCAGATGCAAAACGGTAAGTTCTTTTCTACCGGAAACCATCCAGTAGAAATGCTTTTGCCGATGTTTCATTTAGATAATGCAGGTTTTGAAATTGATGTTGCGACACTTTCAGGTAATCCAGCCAAGCTTGAAATGTGGGCAATGCCAAAGCAAGAGCAGGTGGTATTAGATACTTTCCAGAAATATGCAGATAAATTAAAAAATCCGCTAAAACTTGCCGATATTTTAGAAAATGCAGTGGGGGAAAACTCACCATACGCAGCTGTATTTATTCCGGGTGGGCATGGTGTTTTAGCTAAAATTCCACATAGCTTGGATGTCAAAAAAGTTCTGAAATGGGCAGTTGAACAAGATAAATTTATTATTACTTTATGTCATGGTCCAGCTTCGTTATTGGCTGCGGCAGTAGATGAACAACCTGAGAATTACATTTTTAAAGATTATCAAATTTGTGTATTCCCTGATTCCTTAGATAAGGGGGCAAATATTGATATCGGTTATATGCCGGGAGCTTTACCATGGTTAGTTGGTGAGAACCTTGAAAAACTCGGTGTGAAGATTTTGAACACTGGCATTACAGGACAATGTCATAGAGATCGTAAATTATTAACAGGCGATAGTCCGCTTGCTTCTAATAATTTAGGAAAACTTGCAGCTGAAACGTTGTTGGCTGAAGTGAAGGATTAAACATACTGGTTAAAAAAATAGGGCTTTTATTAAGTCCTATTTTTTTATAATAAATAATGTATTAGGTGTAAATTTGAAAATGATAAATGATGCAAAATCAGCATAATAAGTAAGAAATAGGAGAATATTAAAATGATAAAAATGGAAGATATAAATCTACTTGAGCAAGGGTATAAGTTGGTATTTGATTTAAGATCATCTTCTTCAATCTTGATGGATAAAAATTATATCAAAAATATACAGAAAACTACGTTGGATAAGGGAACAACTATGGGGCTTAAGGGTGACAAAGGTTTATATGCAACAGCTGAATGGTGGGAAAATATCAAAAATGGCAATATAGAAACTTATTGTGTAAAAGGAGTAATAGTTGGGATTAATGAAGAAAATCCTTTTATAGAGGGGAATATAATGATTACAATTAAAGTAAATGGAACGAATAAAGAAATTTTTCAAGATATAGTTTTTACTAATGAAAGAGAAAAAATTATTAGTGAAGAGCTTTACAAAGCTGGAAATGAGATAGTATCCATTTATATTCTTGATAAATTAAAAGATGAAGATACTTGTAATTGGGTAGTAGAAGAGAAATTGGGCGTTTCTCCATTACTTAATAGAGTTTACATTAAGGATAAAGGTTAAAATTATTTAATATTAATGGGTTATAGAAGTTTAATATGGGTGAAGATGAAATTAATATTATAGCCTATAATTACGTGGGTTATATTATTTAAATGAGGATAAAATAGTTGTAAATAGTAAGAGCTGTTGAATCGAGTATTGTTCAGAACTCTGGGTCTATAGTTTATCATCTATAGACATCACTACAGTGTACTTGTGCCTTAGGGGTAAATATAATGTGACGGTTATGATATGGGAACTAAATAGTTCTAAATTTTTATATAAAAGATGTGAAATAAAAGTATTTTAAAATAAAGCTATCAGGTTTTATTTAGATAAAGGAAATAATATGAGAGCTTTTTTAGTATGTTTGATTGTTTTTCTTAGTGGTTGTAGAGCTGCAGAAATCAATAACGAGTATTATTTTCAGCAAGGTTTTAATGTATCAACTGTTGTGAATCTAGCTAATTATGTCTATATAATTAAAGAGTTACAAAAACAAAAAGATGTGGATATATATGTTCCTTTATTACTTATTGCACAAGATATGAGGAGAATCTCAGAAAAGGATTTAACTCTTTATGATAAAAATAATTTATGTCAAGTTAAATATTTTATAGATAATAGATATTTAAATGATCAAAGAAAGATTCAACAAGATCTCTTGGAAACTAAAAAATGGATTTTAAATCTAAGTTACTGTGATTAAATTTATATATGAAAATTTAAAAATTGGAACTATATGAGAAATTATATTCTAAATTTATCCGATGATTTTTCTGAGTATGCTTGGGAGATTGAGTCGAAAGGATGTTTTGCAGTAGATATTAAGATATTTGATAAAATATATACTTTCAATTTTTATGATCCAATCAGATTAAATCAAACAATAGGGGATGACTTAAATTCAAATCAATATTTTTTTTATGAAAATATGGTTGTATTGCCAAAAGTGAATTTAAGGAATATTGAAAATTTTATAGAAGATATAATTGATACTCCTTATCTATTATCTTTTTCTACAAAAAGATAAATGTTCATTATTATCTTATATATGGTCTTCAACTAGACTATTTATATTATATGTGCGCCCTGCGGGACTCGAACCCACGTCGGTCGCTTAGGAGGCAACTGCTCTATCCAGTTAAGCTAAGGGCGCATAATTTTATGATTATAAACAAAAAAGCTATTGCCAAGGCAATGGCTTTTTTCATGTTTTAGGTATTAAAAATTTTGTCATAGTGGTTAATAAAAAGTTAAACTACTCAAAGGTTTTAGAACTGTTTATGTCTTATATAAAAAATAGAGTTTATAAAGCAAAAAAATCACAAAAAATTCATGTTTGCCTTTCTATGATCTGAAGCAAAACACGAAAACATTCAAGGCAAGCAATCGGGTAAGTGAAGCTATTTCAGAAAGGTTGTTTGTTAAAGAATCAGATTTGGTTACAGCATAATTTAAAAGGGCATAACATGAAAAAAATTGATGAACAGGACTTATCTAGAATTATTGAAATGGCATGGGAAGATCGAACCCCATTTGAAGCAATTGAGCGAGAGTATGGCTTGCGTGAAAGTGAAGTTATTCGTTTAATGAGATATAACTTAAAATCGAGCAGTTTTAAACTGTGGCGCAAGCGTATGGCAGGGCGTAAAACCAAGCATCAGCAATTACGTTCACCAGAAGTTGAAAGAGCTTACTGTTCTCGTCAGTATAAATATGCGTAAGACTATCAAATATAATCAATTGAAAGACAACTGATTCAGCAATGAAGAGTAGTGTTGAATCAGTGAAAACAATGGCGTGAAATATTTACTTATTTGAGCGAGCCTGTCGTTTACATCTTTCAGAGCAATATTTTACTTCTTCCCAGCAACGCTCCCATTTCTTTCGCCAGTCAAAAGGGCGTTGACAATAGACACATATTTTCTGGGGTAGATGCTGTTTTTTCATGATCTTAAAGCTCATCAAGTTGATGAATAAGTAACTTTGCATGCTGCATAACAGAAGCTTTATCTTTCATACGATCAAGGTTTTTGTAGACCATCGCCATTCTGGGATTTTGACGAAATATGGCCTCATGCTGGCTCATAAAATACCAATACAAGCTGTTAAATGGGCAACTGTCTGGTTCAGTTTTGGTTTTGACGTTATATGTACAGTGCTGACAGTAATTTGACATTTTATGTATGTAATTACCTGATGCAGCATAGGGTTTACTTGCCATGATGCCACCATCTGCATACATGGCCATGCCTAATGTATTCGGTAATTCGACCCATTCATAAGCATCTACATAGACTGCTAAATACCATTCGCAAATTTCAGATGGATTTACACCAGCTAAAAGCGCAAAGTTGCCTGTAATCATTAAACGCTGAATATGGTGAGCATAGCCATGTTCAAAGGTATTTCTGAAACACTCAGCCATACATGCCATTTTTGTATCACCCGTCCAGTAATATTGTGGCAGCGGCGTGGTGGCATGAAGGGTATTTTGATCGCTATAGTCAGGCATAGACAACCAATAGATTCCACGCACATATTCCCGCCATCCTAAAATCTGACGAATAAATCCTTCTACTGCATTTAAGGGAGCCTGTTCGTTGTAATAAGCTGTTTGGGCAGCGTCACATACCTCTTTTGGTAATAACAATCCACAATTTAAATAAGGCGAGAGCAGGCTATGAAACATAAAGTCTGAACCATAAACCATAGCATCTTGATAATCGCCAAAGTGGGGTAGGTTGTTAGAAATAAAATGGTCTAAAGCAAGTAAGGCATTTTGACGGGTTGTTGCCCATTGAAAGGAATCGATATTGCCGATATGTTGAGAAAATTCTTTCTTGACCAGTTGAATAACATCTATATCAATTTGATCATGCTCAAAGGTTAATTTTGGTGGCAAAGGTGGATTGCCTGACCACGCTTTTCGATTGGCTTGATCAAAGTTCCATTGCCCGCCTACGGGTTGTTGGTCATGCATTAAATAGTGAGTTTGCTTGCGCATTTCTCGGTAAAAGTATTCCATCCTTAGCGTTTTATATTTGTTTGCCCATTGCTTGAATTGTTCTACGGTACAAAAGAAGCGATCATCTTCTAAACAAATAACAGGTAGTTTTAGTGAGTTAGCCCATGAAGTATCGATTTCATGCTGTAAGCGATACTCACCACATTGGGTAATGATGAGAGTATTTGCCGAGAAGTGTTGCTGCTGCAAAGCAATAAAGTCGACTAACTTTTTTATATGACTTTCGCGCTTAAATGTATGATAACGGATTTTCCAGCCCTGTGCTTTTAATTCTTTTGCAAAGTGTCGCATTGCACTAAAAATCAGCGCTATTTTTTGTGGATGATGAGCAACATAAGATGTTTCCTCAAGTACTTCAGCCATCAAAATAATGTCTTCATTTTGGTTTAAATACTTGAGCGTTGCGAGTTGGTGATTTAATTGATCACCCAGAATTAAACCAAATCGCATATTTTTGCTTCATGAGATGGGACTAAAACTAGTCTAAATTTTTAGAGATCAATTTTATGTGAAGCAGTGCTTCTAAGTTCATCACTGGTCAGTTAGCTATAAAGTCATAGATATAACTTAAAAGCATAGAATGCGTGAATAAAATGTGATTTTAATCAAAAAGATACAAATTAAATAAATTGAAGATGTTTGCCAGTATGCGTAAGATTTTTGAAAAATATGTTTTAAGTCTGATCCTTTTGAAGAAGCTATAGAGGCCGTCGAAAGGTTCTTCACTCGAGTATATAAATGGATACCAACAACCTTCCTATTGCTTATATTTTTCAGCAACAACAACTTTTGGTTGATGCGAATTTTAATTTGCCTTGCCTTAAACAGCAGGAACATGATTTACATATACAAGCAGACCCTCAAGTAATAGCAAGAGATTTCCAAGAAGGTGAACCTATACCAAATGGATATCAGTTCATACCTATTCGCCAACTCTTACAGTATTGGACTAAACCGCAGTTCGAACAGGCGAGTCGTGCTTTTCAGTTACTAGAGTGGCGTCGTAATCATCAGTTTTGTAGCCGTTGTGGGCATAAAACCCAGCAGCATAAGACTGAATATTCTATGACTTGTCCAGCATGTAGTTTTAGTCAATATCCTAGAGTTAACCCTTGTGTGATTACTATTATTACACGTGGAGAGAACGAGATTTTGCTGGCTAAAAATGCCAGAAATACAACCCAGATGTACAGTTTAATCGCTGGCTTTGTCGAGGTAGGAGAAACACTAGAAGATGCCGTTCGACGTGAAACATTAGAAGAAGTTGGATTGCACATTAAGAATATTCAGTATTTGGCGAGTCAACCATGGCCATTTCCGAGTAACTTAATGTTGGCTTTTAAAGCTGAATATGAAGTGGGCGAAATTGAAATTGAGGAGAAAGAACTGAGTGATGCTCAGTTTTTCAAATTTGATCAATTACCTGAAATTCCATTTAAAGGCAGTATTGCGCATGCAATGATTATGCATGTTATTCATGGCACACCTGTGGCTGATGATACGAAACAGTGGCTCTAAAAGACATTCAAATATGGTTTTAATCTTAGAGCCTTAAATAAAAAAGCCATTGTCGAGACAATGGCTTTTTTCATGTTTTAAGTACAAATGTTCAGATTATTGTTCTTTAGCATTGAGTACTTTAAACAAAATAAACATAAGAACAATCCAGATCGGAATCATCATTACAGACTCTTTAAAGCCTTGACTCCACATAATGTAGAGTACAACAGCAATGAAACCTAAAACCAAATAGTTACTAAATGGTGCCCAAAGTGCAGGGAAGTGAGTTTTTTGACCGAGTTTTTTCATTGCTGATTTAAACTTAAGGTGAGTCATACTGATCATCGCCCAGTTCAATACCAATGCGCCAACTACAATGTACATTAAGTGGCTTAAAGCATCTTCAGGTACAAAATAATTTAAAAGAACACAGCCAAAAATAAGTAATGCAGACAACAAAACTGCTGGTACAGGTACACCTTGTTTGTTTACTTTCTTGAAGATTTTTGGCGCATTACCTTGTTGAGCTAAACCGTAAAGCATACGGCTATTGGCAAACATCCCGCTGTTATAAACAGAGAGGGCAGCGGTTAAAATAATAAAGTTAAGTAAGTGTGCAGCCCAACCAATACCCATTTGACTAAAGATCATAACAAATGGACTTTTATCGAGACCGCCAAGATCTAATTGGTTCCATGGCACTAATGAAAGTAAAATTGCCAATGAACCGATATAGAAAATCAAGATACGGAAAACAACTTGGTTAATTGCTTTTGGAATGGTTTTTTTCGGATCTTTTGCTTCTGCTGCAGCCATACCAATCAGTTCAATACCACCAAAGGCGAACATCAAGAAAGCCAACATGTAGAACAGGCCACTAAAGCCATTTGGAAAAAATCCACCATGTGTCCAAAGGTTGCTAAATGAAATGCTTGAACCTACATCTGCTGTAAATAGCAAATACAGTCCAAAAATAATCATTGAGATAACCGCGACAACTTTAATAATAGCGAGCCAGAATTCGGACTCACCATAAAATTTGACGTTTGTTAGGTTAATTGCCGTAATCACGACAAAGAAAAATAAGACAGACGTCCACGCTGGAATATGAGGCCACCAATAATTAATATATTTGGCTACCGCAGTAAGTTCGCTCATCGCGACCAGAACGTAGAGTATCCAATAATTCCATCCAGCTAAAAATCCGGGAAATTTCCCCCAATATTTATAAGCAAAATGGCTGAACGATCCTGCAACAGGTTCTTCAACAATCATTTCTCCCAAATGACGCATAATCAAAAATGCGATTAAGCCGCCAATGGCATATCCTAAAATAATGGATGGTCCCGCAGATTGAATCACTTGCGCCGAGCCTAAAAATAATCCGGTACCAATTGCTCCACCCATAGCAATTAATTGGATATGTCGATTTTTTAGTCCTCGTTGCAGTGTAGAAGATTCGTTGGTCAAAGGTCTTCACTCACTATGAATAAGTAAATTATTCTAATAGATGGATTTATTTTAGCCTAGACTACAAATTAACAAGCGGTGACTGAAAAGTAACACTAAAAAATATTTAAAATCATTAACTTGCTTTTAATAATGCAAAAAAGATTGAAAAATATTCTAAAAATATATTTTTTGATAGACTCTTTTTTTCATGATTTTGCTTAATTCGGTCATTGCGAGCATGAATCTAAATTCTCAAAATAAGTCTGCGTCAATACGATTGATGTATAAAAGCATAACGCTATCTCTAGATCACAAAACGATTTAAGATGAAGCGAATGATTAAACAAGTCTGTTTGTTTCGAGATATAAAAACACAATAGTAAGGATAACAGTTGATATGAGCTCAGTACCGCAAATTAAAATTCCAGCAACTTACATGCGTGGTGGAACCAGTAAAGGTGTATTTTTTAAACTTGATGATTTGCCGGAAAGAGCTCAGGTGGCAGGTCAAGCAAGAGATCAACTCTTACTACGTGTCATTGGTAGCCCAGACCCTTATGGAAAGCAAATTGATGGAATGGGTGGAGCGACTTCAAGTACCAGTAAAACTGTTATTTTGGCTAAAAGCACCCAGCCAGATCACGATGTAGACTATTTATTTGGACAGGTTTCAATAGATCAGCCTTTCGTGGATTGGAGCGGTAACTGCGGTAATTTGACTGCTGCAGTTGGCTCTTTTGCGATTTCAAATGGTTTGGTTGATGCAAATCGAATTCCTGAAAATGGCCTCTGTACTGTTCGAATTTGGCAAAAAAATATTCAAAAAACCATTATTGCGCATGTACCTATCACCAATGGTCAAGTTCAAGAAACTGGTGATTTCGAGCTGGATGGGGTGACATTTCCTGCCGCTGAAGTTCAAATTGAGTTTTTAGACCCTGCCGATGATGGTGAAGAGGGCGATGATATGTTCCCAACAGGAAATGTGCTCGACCAACTAGATGTGCCTGAGATTGGCAGTTTTCAAGCCACATTTATTAACGCTGGTATTCCGACCATTTTCTTAAATGCAGAAGATTTGGGTTATCAAGGTACGGAGCTGCAAGATCATATTAATGGTGATGCAGCAGCACTGGCACGTTTTGAAAAAATCCGTGCATATGGTGCAGTTCAGATGGGGTTAATTAAAGATATTTCAGAAGCAGCTGCGCGTCAGCACACACCAAAAATTGCATTTGTCTCTAAGCCGAAAAACTACACGGCATCTAGTGGTAAGTCCGTTTCAGAAAACGATGTCGACTTACTGGTTCGTGCTTTGTCGATGGGTAAACTTCACCATGCCATGATGGGCACAGCAGCTGTAGCAATTGGTACGGCCGCTGCTATTCCGGGTACATTGGTAAATTTAGCAGCTGGTGGTGGCGAGCGTGAAGCAGTGCGTTTTGGACATCCTTCTGGAACATTACGTGTTGGTGCTCAAGCTGAACTTGCAAATGGCCAATGGGTGGTAAAAAAAGCCATTATGAGTCGTAGTGCACGTGTCTTAATGGAAGGCTGGGTTCGAGTTCCGGGCGACAGTTTCTAAAAGTTATTTAAATGAAAGAGCCTCTCTACTATAGAGAGGCTCTTTTGCATGTGGCATCCATAACACATCACGCACTTTTTACAGCGAATCGTGTATGATGTAGTACACGAATGTTTCATAACATTTAATAAAATTTCTCTACTGATTTTACGAGGCGACTGTGTCATCACTCTCTCAAGTTAATGCGGATGTTTTAAAACAAGCTCAACAACGTATTCAACAAGATTTATTGACAACACTCGCTGCATTTTCAATTCCTGAACCTTTAAAAAGCGCAGTACACCATGCCGTTATGCTTGGTGGAAAACGTGTTCGTCCGGCTTTGTGTTACGCCACAGCTTCTTTACAAGATAATCCAAATTTTGCTGCGGCGCGCCGTGCTGCGGTTGCAGTTGAACTTATTCATTGCTACTCGCTAGCGCATGATGACTTGCCTTGTATGGACAATGACTTGCTTCGTCGTGGTCAGCCAACGTGTCATGTAGCATTTGGTGAAGATACGGCTTTACTTGCAGGCGATATTTTACAATCAATGGCTTTTGAGGTTTTAGGGAGTCGTTTGTTTGATGAACAAGGGCAGGGAACTGATGCTGCAATTGTATTAAAGCAAATTCAAATTTTAGCAACAGCCAGCTCTAAAATGGTTTGTGGACAGGTTTTAGACCTACAAGCTGAAGCTAAACAAATTTCTCAAGATGAACTAGAAAATATCCACCGCAATAAAACGGGAGCGCTTATTCAGGCTGCCATTATGATGGGTGCAGTGACAATTTTCTCTGGAACAGATCAGGCAATTCCGAAATTGCGCCAGTATGGACAAGCGATTGGACTGGCTTTTCAGGTACAAGACGATATTTTAGATATTACCTCAAGTACTGAAACTTTAGGTAAAACTGCTGGTAAGGATGAACAAGTACAAAAGTCGACTTATCCTGCTTTAATGGGACTTGAGCAAGCACAGGTTTATGCAAAAGAGTTGCATGACCAAGCTTTTGAGGCTTTAGCGCATTTTGGTGAAAATGCAAAAGAGTTAGTTGAGATTTCACAATTCCTTTTAGCTCGTACCAACTAATAAAAAATTAAATTAATAATCCTGCTTATATTCATATTTAGTGAATAAAGGAGATAAGAATGAATTGTGATCAGCTCCACCAAGTCGCGATAGAGATTGCGCGTAATCTTCCTTTTAGTGAGCAAAGCCAACCCTTTGGTCCAGAATGCGACGTCTTTAAAATTTTAGAAAAGGTGTTTTTGTTAGTAGGGGAAGGAACGGGCACAAAAATGATTACTATTAAATGTGATCCATATAAAAGTCAGGAATATCAGGAGCTTTATTCATTTATTATTCCAGGGTATCACATGAATAAAAAACACTGGATTTCTATTATTCCGCATAAAAACTTAACACGTGATTTACTTCAAGATTTGATTCGCGATTCTTATGACTTGGTTGTAAAAAAGCTACCGTTGAAAGATCAAAAAAGATTAAACAACCAATAATACTTAATATAAAAACGGCGACCTGATGATCGCCGTTTTTATTTCAATGACTTATTTGAAGCAATTAAATTAATTATGCTTTCCCATAATGCCACGAATTGTATTTAAAACATCGGCAGGTAACACAACAGTTTTGGCATTGCTTGATTTTGCCATCTCTTGCATTGCTTTTACATATTGTTCACCCAAAAGGTAAGCAACCGGAATCTCTTTATCGCCAACTGCACTCGTCACCATTTCAATTGCACGTTGAGAGGCTTCAGCTAAAACAACTTGAGCTTCTGCATCACGGCGAGAAGCTTCTAAACGACCTTCTGCACTTAAAATAGCAGCCTGTTTTTCACCATCGGCTTTAGTAACAGCAGCACGACGTTGACGTTCTGCAGCAGCTTGCTCTTCCATGGCAGCTTGCATGGTATGAGACGGTTGAATATCCTGAATTTCGACTGTTTTTAAGGTAATGCCCCAATCTGAAATATCATCAGAGATCGCAGCTTTGAGCTTTGCTTTAATGTGATCTCGTGAAGATAAAGCATCATCTAGATCCATTTCACCAACAATAGAACGTAATGAAGTCTGTACAAGGTTTTGAATGGCCCATGTATAGTTTTCAATACCGTATACAGCTTTTTCTGGAGTAGTCAAATTGATATACGCTACTGCATTCATAAGTAATACAGCATTATCACGGGTAATCACTTCTTGAGATGGAATATCAAGCACAATATCTTTAGTGGTGACTTTATATGCCACTTCGTCAATATAAGGAATAACGAAGTTAAGCCCTGGATTAAGTGTAGAATGATATTTGCCTAAACGCTGAACAATCCATTTATAACCTTGAGGAACAATACGTACCCCTTTAAAAATGGTAACTGCGACAAAAGCCAAAAAGGCTAAAACAATAATGGTACCAACTGGCATGAAAATAACCTCTCTTTATCTTTAATGTTTATGAAGTACTGTGGGGCTGAACAATTAAGTCATTACCCGAAATATCAATGACTCGAACTCGATCACCGACTTTCACAGGGGTGGTGCTTCGGCAGTTCCATTCATCGGCCCCTAAAATAGGCATAGGGAAACGAACAATAATTTGGTCATGAGCGAGTTCGGTTTGAATCACCATACCAATTTGCCCAATGGTGGCTTCACGAGGTAAACCCGCTTTAGTTTTATCAATCGACAATGGTTTAATAAATTTGAACCAAAGAATAGTGCACAGCACCGATAAAATAATCCACAATACAATTTGTGTTGTGAGGCTAATATCTGGAAATAGCCAATAGAGAAAGCAAACCATAATGGCTGCAATACCAAACCAGAGAGCGGCAAAAGCAGGGATAATCAGCTCAGAAAGAATAAGTAAGATACCCAATACAAACCAGTGCCAAGGTTCTACAACAAACTCCATAGATCTGCTCTTTTATATATCTTTATGATGGGTAAAAGTGATCTCATATCACTTTTACCACTGTAGCAGATGATGGTAGGTGTGGATAGAAAAAAACCACCTCAATTAAAATTTAGGACGTGGTGCTGGCTTAAATGCGGCAGGAGATTTTTTGAAATTCGCAATGGCAGTTTCAATTTGACGAATTTGACCTTGAGCAGCTTTCTCACCCTCTAAAATAGCTTCATTGCTTGATTTTAAATCGAGTGTACCTAGGTGTCCGACTTTTGGTTGGATGACTACGTTTGCTAGCTTTAACTCTTCATTAATACTTTGTTGACCCATAATATTAATGGTTTGATCAAGCAATCCCCACATATTCGCTGGGCGATTTCCTGCTGGACGTGCTGAAATATCAACCGCAATCACAATATCTGCACCCATATCACGTGCTGTTTTTACAGGAATTGGGCTAACTAATCCACCATCTACATATTTTTGATTGCCGATTGTGGCAGGCACAAATACGTTTGGAATACTACAAGACGCGCGTACCGCTTGACCTGCATTACCTTTAATGAAGTCAGCTTTTTGACCATTATCAAGCCGAGTTGCTACTGCTGCAAAACGAATTGGGAATTTCTCAATCGGCTTGTTGCCAACGTTACGGTTCACGTAGTCCTGTAGCTTTTGCCCAAGAATAATACCTTGGCGATTAAGCGTTAAATCACGAATATCAGATTCTTGCAGTTTAAGTGCAAGATTTTGGAGTTGATAAGGTGTTTGTCCGCTGGCATAGATACTTCCTACAAAACTGCCGGCACTTGTACCCGTAACAATTTTAGGCTTAATACCATGTGATTCTAAAACCTTGATAACACCAATATGTGAAAATCCTTTTGCTCCACCGCCACCTAAGGCAAGTGCGATTACTGGTTCGCGTGCTTTAACTGAAGTGGTCGGTGTTGGTGTTTTGCTGAACTTATCACAGCCGAATAGGGCTAAAGAGATAAATCCGATACTGGCAAATTGAGCAATTTTCATCTTTAAAAAAACAATCTATGGCAAGATAAATTAAGATGGCTCATCAGACCAGATTCGTTCAATTTTTGCTAGGTTTTTTTCACAAGATTTTGTAAAGGCTCCGCAAGCCAATTACGATTTTTCGGTGATATTTTTCCTTTATAACGCTCAAAAATCTTTTGTAGATCTTCATCATAGTTGCCACTTGGATTTAAGTGTCCTAGGCAGTGAATAGTTTTACGATCATAATCAAAAGAAAACATCACAATCGGAATATTGGCTTTTGCAGCAATATGATAAAAACCACTCTTCATTTTTTTTGCTTTCTTACGTGTGCCTTCAGGTGCCATGCCAATCCAGATTTTGTCATAGTCTTGAATCGTGGCTACTACTTGTTCCGTCAGTCCATTGGCTGAGTCACGTTTTACAGGAATAACACCTGCCCAATCTAGAGCGCGTTTAAACAGTGGCTTAAATAGACTGTCTTTGCCCAGTACCGTAATTTGAATACCCAATCCAAAAATAGCAAGAAAACCATACCAGCCATCAATATTAGATGTATGGGGAGAAATAATAGCTACTGCTTTAGGAAAGTTGGGTACTTCACCTTCTATAGTCCAACCTTGAGCCAAAAAAAGTTTCTTAAATAATGCTCGACTTAAAGCATTACCACGTTGAGGTACCTCTGGAGGGAGGGTAGGGAAATGTTGTTCCATATTTTTAAGTTTTAAATCATCCTTTGTTTTATCTTAATCTTTTGAAATCTGTGCTTCATTGGCAAAATGTAAGACCACGCATGGTATTTCATGTGATTACCGCACAAACAAATAAAAGTAGGTATATATGTTCCGACAGCAAAATCTTTACCTTTTGCTATTTTCCCTATATTGGGCACAAGGTTTGCCTGTTGGTTTTATGACACATGCTTTGCCTGTCATATTAAGAGCTCAAGGTGTATCACTTGCCCATATTGGTGGTTTTGGGCTGCTCATGTTGCCTTGGTCAATCAAAATATTTTGGGCACCGTGTGTAGATCGACATGCGATTTCACGCTTAGGACATTATCGAAGCTGGATTTTACCTACTCAGCTTTTGACGGTGGCCGTACTTTGTGTTTTATCTTTCTTCCCCATTCAAGCCTTAGATCAGCCGCTGTACTTATTTATATTTTTTATTGCACTGCTATTTATGAACTTGACGGGCGCAACACAAGATGTTGCAACCGATGCGTTAGCTGTTAATTTATTGCTACACGATCAGCAGCATTGGGGAAATACTTTTCAGGTCGTAGGTTCTCGGCTTGGTTTTATCGTGGGTGGGGGAGCTGTGCTGTGGTGTCTAGACTGGTTGTCATGGCAGCCGACATTTTTATTACTAGCTGCTTTAGTCTTCGTCAATACGCTACCAGTTTTACTATTTAAAGAACCTATTCATAGTTCTCATTCTACTAATGAACCTAGCCAGCTAAATTTAGTCACCAAAATTAAGGCTTATTTGAGTTATTTTTCTCAAAATAAAGAATTTAGATCTTGGTTAATGGTACTTATCACTTTTAAAGTGGCCGATGGCTTAGCTGGGCCGTTACTCAAACCCTTAATGGTTGATATGGGATTAAGTTTTACCCAAATTGGTGTTTACATCACTATGCTAGGTGCTGTAGCTGCTTTAGTGGGTGCATTTATTGCGGGTTGGGTGTTAAAGCACTTTTCTAGACCAACTACATTAATTAGTTTTTCAATATTAAAAATCATGAGTTTAGGTGCCTATGTTTATTTGGCTTATGCTTACGAGCAAAAGATAAAAATAAATGCATGGCTTATCTATACTATAAATGCTTTAGAAGATGCCTTTGCCGCCATGCTACTCGTTGTAATGTTAACCTTAGTCATGCATTACAGTCGAAAGAACTATGCCGGCACCGATTTTACTTTTCAGGTTTCGGTCATGGCGACGGTAAGTGGTGGGCTTTATACTTTGAGTGGTGTTATTGGAGATGTACTTGGTTATTTCCATTATTTGATAGCTATTGTCACTATTGCTGTACTATTTTTAATTCCTATTTACGTATGGAAAGCAACAAAAACTGTATAAAAAATGATATTAAGTCGATGAAATAAAGAGACTTAGATCAGCTTAAGTTATGTTAAAAAATGGCGTTTATGTATTTAGTCATTCTTTTAAAAATGTATATTTTTAGCTATTCAAATGGCTTATTAATTATGCCATCTTGTTTGAGTAGCAATTGGAAGCTAGATGGAGAAAAGGGATGCGGATAACAAGAAAAATCATGTGAATCAATCAATATGGATAAAAGAATATTCAATTAGACTGTATATTAGCCTAAAGTCTAAAAAAGAATAATGAAATAATGATTTAATCATTCTATAAGATAAGAGAGTTGTGTAGGATTCGTTACAACATGAAGTTAAGGTAAAAGTTCTGTAAACAAAAAGCTGTTTTGATTTTTTGATTTGGAATTTTTAATCTTACCCAGCGTTAAAATTGGTTTTGATTGCGGTAATAAAATTAATGCAATCAAATTTGGAGAAGAGTTGATTTTTTAGTGCTCAATGGTCACACGAATCAACTTGGCATGGATAAGCGACATAAAATATATTTTTAGGAGTTTTTGATGGATCTATTCCTTAATCGTAAATCGTTTGTTGTTAAAAGTTTAGCTATTACAGTAACAGCTTTAATGATGAGTGGGGCAAATGCGGCAACCTCTGAAAAAGAGGAAATTCAAAAACTTCGTCAAGAAGTTGAAGCATTAAAAGCATTAGTTAAAGAACAGCGTCAGGTACAACAGCAGCAGCAACAAGTACAGCAACAACAGCAAGTACAGTTAGCTGAAGTTAAAGCACAGCCACAACCAGTTGCTGCACCAGCTTCGCCATTAGCTGGATTTAAATCTAAAGCTGGTGCTGATGTAAACCTTTATGGTTTTGTTCGTGGTGATGCTAACTACATTATCGAAGGTGCGGATAATGACTTTGCTGACGTTAGTAAGACTGATGGTAAAACAAAAGATAAATTACGTGCGACTGCCAAAACTACACGCCTTGGTTTAGATTTTAATACCCCTGTTGGCGATGCTAAAGTAGGCGGTAAGCTCGAAGTCGATTTTGCAAGTAGTGACAATAGTAAATCTGAAAACTTACGTATTCGTCATGCTTACTTAACGTATAATAACTGGTTATTTGGTCAAACCACATCAAACTTCTTGTCAACCCATGCACCAGAAATGATCGATTTCTCGACGAATATTGGTGGTGGTACCACACGTGTTCCACAAGTACGTTATAGCTACAAATTAGCGCCTGCAACTCAATTGTTTGTTTCTGCTGAAAAAGGTGATAGCAGTTCAGCAGCAGCAGGTGACACTATTAAATATAGCTTACCTGTATTAACTGCTAAAATCACTCAAGGTTATGCAGAGGGTAAAGGTTCTGCATCAGCTCGTGCTTTAGTTGAAAACTATAAGTCATCACTTGGTGGTGACAATAAAACTGGTTGGGGTATTGCAGCAGGTACAGACTTTAAAGTTTCTGATCCTTTAAAGCTATTTGCTGATGCATCTTATATAGTAGGTAATAGTAACTATTTATATGGTAGTAACAAGGCTTATACACTAGTAAATGGTGATATTGAACAAAATAAATTTGTTGCCGTACAAGTAGGCGGTACTTATAAAATTTTACCTAACTTACGTTCAACTTTAGCGTACGGTGCACAGTTTGCAGATGATGGCACTGATTATGCAGCAGCATATAAAAAAGATGGTAATGAAAAAGTTCAACAAGCATGGATCAACTTTATCTATACGCCTGTTAAACCAATTGATTTAGGTCTTGAATATATCAATGGTAAGCGTGAAACGTTTGAAGGTAAGTCTTACAAAGATAACCGTATTGGTTTAATGGCTAAATATAGCTTCTAATTTTTCAAAGATTTAAGTCTGAAAAAGTCGAGGTTCTAGTTAACCTCGACTTTTTATTTGTAGTTGAGTTAAATAACACTAAGCGCTTAAAAATGGTTTATACCGATCATTCTAGTATTTAAGTCATTTTTAAGTTTCAATTTTTACATTAGAAGATCATAAAAAAGGTCGTAGTAACCAGAGATGCTGAGTTTTTTTTCTAAATTAAGAAATAAGCAGATTTCCCTGTTTATGTTCAACGTCATTATAGCCATTTGGTTAGGAGCAATTCTAAATATTGGTTTTTATAAGAAAGTTCACCTGTTAACACCATATTTAGGTATAAAAGCAACCTTATTTTTAGCGGCTACCGTAGTGATTGTTGTTGCTGCCTATTATGCAGCTTTACAAATTTTAAACTGGAAATGGACAGCCAAATTTTTTGCCATTTTGTTGGTATTTATTGGTGGATTTAGCTCATATTTTGTAAATACTTTGGGCGTGATTGTTTCACCTGACCAAATTCAAAATATCGTACAAACAGATGTCTCTGAAGCTACAGATTTACTTTCTTTGCGTTTTGCACTTTGGACTATTTTCTTTGTTGTTTTACCTATATTTTTGATTACTCAGGTCAAACTAAAATCAGAAAAAATACTTCCGCTTTTACTTAAAAAAGTACTTTCAATTGCTCTTGCATTTGCGGTCGTAGGTGGTTTGCTGTTTACTTATTATGTCGATTTTGCAGCAATATTTAGAGAGCATCGTGACTTAAAAGGAATGATATCACCTCAGAATACCATTTCTTCGGTCATGTCTTATTACCGTAAAAAAGCACCTAAGAAAAATCTTCCACTTGTGAAATATGGTGAAGATGCTCATCAAGTGCAACAAACTCAGAAAGATTTACCTAAGCTTATGGTGCTTGTAGTGGGTGAAACTGCACGTGCTGAAAGCTTCTCGCTTAATGGTTATGCCAAAAATACAAATCCAGAGCTTTCCAAACAAGATATTTTAAACTTTTCACAAGTGACATCCTGTGGTACGGCAACAGCAGTTTCTGTGCCATGTATGTTCTCTGGTATGTCACGTGCTGATTATGATGAGCAATTAGCGGGTCACCGCGAAGGATTACTGGATATTGCTAAACGTGCAGGCTATCAAGTGACTTGGATTGATAATAACTCAGGTTGTAAAGGCGCATGCGATCGCGTTGAACAATATCAAATTCCAGAAGAGTTAAAGCAAAAGTGGTGTAAAGATGATGAATGTCTTGATGGCATTCTGGTTGATAGCTTAAAACAGTATTTGGCTTCTATTCCAAAAGATGATAAGCGTCCACGTTTAGTTGTATTACATCAGATGGGTAGCCACGGGCCAGCATATTACAAGCGTGCACCTGATGGGTTCCAACCATTTAAACCAACTTGTGATACCAATGCGATACAGGGTTGCTCGCCAGCTGAACTCGTAAATACTTATGATAATACAATCGTATATACAGACCATGTATTGAACCAAATGATTAATACTTTAAAAGAAGTATCGAATTATCAAACAGGTTTCTGGTATTTATCTGATCATGGTGAGTCTACAGGTGAACATGGTATGTATTTACATGGTTCACCATATTCAATCGCACCGAGCCAACAAACGCATATTCCAATGATTATGTGGTTCTCTGATGGTTGGAAACAACATAATCTTGCTCAAGTAAATTGTTTAAACAAACAAACCAAACAAAAGTTAAGTCAGGATAATTTATTCCCAAGTTTGTTAAGTTTGTTGGATGTAAAAACTCAGGTCATCAACCCTCAACTCGACATGTTGCACTCTTGTGCCAATGTAAACTAAAGCGAGCCTAGAACATGACAAAAATCTTGATGATTGAAGATGATTTTATGATTGCAGAGTCAACGACTACGTTGCTGCAATATCATCAATTCGAGGTGGAATGGGTCAATAACGGTTTAGATGGTTTGGCCCAATTGGCAAAGAATAAGTTTGATCTCATTCTTTTAGACTTAGGCTTGCCAATGATGGATGGTATGCAGGTGTTAAAGCAGATCCGTCAAAGAGCAGCAACACCAGTCTTGATTATCTCTGCACGTGACCAGTTGCAAAACCGTGTTGATGGTTTAAATCTGGGAGCAGATGATTATTTAATTAAGCCTTATGAGTTCGATGAGTTACTCGCTCGCATTCATGCATTATTACGCCGTACAGGGGTAGAAGCTCAACTTGCGAGCCAAGATCAACTCTTAGAAAGTGGTGATCTGGTTTTAAATGTTGAACAGCATATTGCAACATTTAAAGGACAACGTATTGATTTATCAAACCGCGAGTGGGCAATTCTGATTCCGCTTATGAGTCATCCAAATAAAATTTTCTCGAAAGCTAATTTGGAAGATAAGTTATATGATTTTGATAGTGATGTGACTAGCAACACGATTGAAGTATATGTCCATCATTTAAGAGCAAAGTTGGGTAAAGACTTTATTCGAACGATCCGAGGGTTGGGTTACCGTTTAGGTCAATCATAATTTAAGATTTCGGGACTTCATGAACGTGCATTATTCACTAAAAAAGCGACTGATTTGGGGCACCTCAATCTTCAGTGTGATCTTAGGTTGTATTTTGATTTTTAGTGCATATAAGGTTGCACTTCAAGAAGTCGATGAAATTTTAGATACTCAAATGCAGTACTTAGCCGAAAGAACGGCTGAGTACCCCTTAAAAGCAGTAAGTAGCAAGTTTGACTTACATCGAACTTACCACGAAGAAGATTTATTTTTAGATATCTGGGCTTATAAAGATCAGGCTAATTTATCTCATCATCTGCACTTATTGGTTCCTCCTGTCGAGCAAGCTGGGTTTTATTCACATAAAACCGCTGAGGGTGTAGTCCGAACATATGTTCTACCGTTAAAAGACTATCAAATTCAGGTGAGTCAACAAGAACGTGTTCGTGAAGCTTTCGCATGGGAGCTTGCGGGCAGCATGTTCATTCCTTATTTAATTATTTTACCTTTTGCGATATTTGCCTTGGCCGCTATTATTAGTCGTGGTTTAAAACCAATAGATGATTTTAAAAATGAGTTAATGGAACGAGATTCTGAGGAATTGACACCAATTGAGGTGCATAATTATCCTCAGGAGCTTTTGCCTACCATTGATGAAATGAATCGTCTGTTCGACCGTATTTCTAAAGCACAAAATGAACAGAAGCAATTCATTGCAGATGCTGCTCATGAACTACGAACACCTGTTACTGCATTAAACTTACAAACCAAAATTTTGCTAAGCCAGTTCCCTGAACATGAGTCGTTGCACAACTTAAGCAAGGGATTGGCACGTATTCAGCATCTGGTTACACAGCTTTTGGCACTGGCAAAGCAAGACGTAACGCTTAGTATGGTTGAACCTACCGGCTATTTTCAGCTTAACGATGTGGCTTTAAATTGCGTTGAGCAGTTAGTTAATTTAGCCATGCAAAAAGAAATCGATTTAGGCTTTGTGAGAAATGATCCTGTTGAGATGCATAGTATTGAACCTACTGTGCATTCGATTATTTTTAACTTAATTGATAATGCGATTAAATATACGCCGCATCAAGGCGTTATTAACATTTCAGTTTATACCGACCCAGATAACTACGCATGTATTCAAATTGAAGATAGTGGTGCAGGTATAGACCCTGAAAATTACGATAAGGTACTTAAACGTTTTTATCGAGTACACCACCATCTAGAAGTAGGAAGTGGTTTAGGTTTATCAATTGTAGACCGTGCAACTCAAAGACTTGGTGGAACTTTAAGTCTCGACAAGAGTTTAGAGCTTGGTGGTCTTTCTGTTTTAGTGAAGTTACCTAAAGTACTACATGTAAATGAAACAAGAGCTTAACTAAGCTCTTGTTTTAATTGTTTTTCGAACTCAAAGCGATGAATACAAATCGCATAAAATAAAATATTGACTGCCCAAACGACCCAACCAGTCCATAAGTTATGACTTAAGAAATGTGCTCCTCGCATCATTTGTGCCCAGCCCATCATAAAACCTAATAAAATGCCTGCAATTAAATAAAAGTAAGCACGTTTAGGTTGTTCAAGGCGATAAACAAAATAACCAGTCATGATAATAAAACCAGCGCTAGCGTGGCCACCCGGGAAACAATGTCCGTGTTTCGCCGTGAAGTCCCAAATATAACCACCTAAACTGTTAGGATGAACCATATTCCAAGGGCAGGCATGAGCAGATTGTGACTTGAGTAGACCAACAACACCGCTACCGATCATACTGACAAAAAACATATAACCATATTGCCAGCGATATATTTTTAGCTTTTCTACTTTAAATGAAGCAAGCCAGAGGCCAAAAAACATAATATAAACCGCAGTAATAATATCTTTTACGATTTGATGATTAAGTCTTTCAAGATACCAATTTTCCCGATTAAAAAATTGACCAGTTGAATCAATCCAAGGTTGGATAAGATACATATCAATTTTTCCACCCACTGGAAATACAAATAAAAGTATAAAAAAACTGATGGTAAGAAAAATAAGCTGAAGCTGAAAAAAATGTTTTTGTTGATTCATTGTGTTGTAACATCAATTTAAGCGTGAATTGAAGGCATTACATAAAATAAAACTTAAATTGTTCTTAAACTATTTAATATTTCATCTATAAATCTTAATATAATATTAAAATTAATATATTTTTCAATATTCTAAATTGATTAAATAAAGACTTAAAAGAATATTTTTTAATCAATAATTAGTGTTTTTATTTAAGAAGTTTTACTTATATAGCGCAGTATGAAGCAGGATATTTAAATCCTGCTTCATAATCGCTGAATTAAAACATACCTTCTTCAGAGTTGGCAGAGATTTTATGAATAGATAAATCTGCACCTCTAAACTCATCTTCTTGAGATAAACGAATACCAATAGTTGCTTTAAGTAAACCATAAACAATAAAGCCACCAGCGAGTGCAATGGCAATAGCGAGTGCTGTTCCAATCAATTGAGAAATGAAAGATACGCCGCCTAAACCACCCAGCCACTTTTGACCAAATAAACCTACGGCAATACCACCGAATGCGCCGCAAACACCATGTAATGGCCATACACCTAATACATCATCCACCTTGAGTTTATTTTGAGTATAGGTAAATAGGTACACAAACATTGCACCAGCTGCACCACCAATCACAAGTGCACTAATAGGGTGAACAATGTCAGAACCCGCACAGATTGCAACTAAACCTGCAAGTGGGCCGTTATGTAAGAAACCTGGGTCATTTTTTCCAATTGCATTTGCGGTAATGGTTCCGCCCACCATTGCCATGAGTGAATTAATAGCGACTAGGCCAGAAATGGCATCAAGGCGTTGAGCACTCATTACATTAAAGCCAAACCAGCCCACAATTAAAATCCATGAGCCAAGTGCCAAAAATGGAATTGAAGAAGGAGGGTGAGCACTTACACGACCATCTTTCTTATAACGACCAGAACGAGCACCTAATAAAATAACCGCAGCAAGTGCGATCCAACCGCCCATAGCATGGACAACGACTGAACCAGCAAAGTCATGAAAAGCTGCACCAAAGGTTGTTTCTAACCATTTTTGTAGACCGTAGTTTCCATTCCAGACCATACCTTCAAAAAAAGGATAGACCAAACCAACTAAAGCGAGTGTTGCGATCGCTTGTGAACGCATTTTGGCACGTTCAGCAATACCACCTGAAATAATCGCAGGAATTGCCGCAGCAAAAGTGAGTAAAAAGAAGCAGCGCATGAGGTTGTAGCCATGATCACTTGCTAGCGTCGTACCGTCATGGAAGAAATGCTGACCATAAGAGATATAGTAGCCAACAAAGAAATAGGCGATGGCAGAGAGGGCAAAGTCAGTCAGAATTTTACTAAGCGCGTTCACCTGATTTTTGTGGCGAACTGTACCAAGTTCCAAGAATGCAAAACCTGCGTGCATGGCTAGAACCAAAACTGCACCAAGTAATAAGAAAAATAGATCTACATTTTGCATAGCATGCTCGAAAAAAGTGCTAAATTCCATTTTGGAACAAATCTGGGTCTGTAAATTGCACCAAAATAGATTTAAGGAATCTAAAAACCTAAGTTTGTCGAAACAAACTCAATTGCATAAAAGTGAATATGCAATAAGCGCACCAATTTGGATTGTAAAATTAGTTTTTGGCGATAAATGGTGCGTTAATTTGCTTAAAATAGGCTGTTATGGCACATTTTTATGATAAAAGTCATCTGATTTGTTTATAAAACGACCTAATTGAGTTCGTTATTAAAATATGAAACAAATTAAATTCTGACTAAATTATTGATTAGACCAAACCTCTTGAGCAACTTCTATGAATGCTTTTACGGCTGGACTGATGTGTTTTTTGTTTTTTACTGCAAGGCCAATAGAACGTTTAAGGTTTGGTTTAAAAGGACGCTTAACTACCTTTGGATAAAGTGAGAGTAACTCTTTGGTAATGACCATATCAGATACAATGGACACCCCTAATTGATTGTGAACCATGCTGACGATACTTAGAATTTGTGAAACATAAAATTTCATGTCTGGTTTCACATTAAAGTTTTTTAAAATTAATTCGACCTGATGTCGACTACCCGCCATTGTCATAATAAAAGGGCAATTTTCTAGCTGTGCTGGATCAATATAGAGTTGTTGCGCGAGCGGGTAACTATTCGGAATTAGGGCCACAAAACGGTCTTCAATTAAAGGGAATGTATCGAATCGCTCATCTGGCATAATCAAGAAACCGACCTCAATGCGCCGTTCTAATAACCACTGAGCAACTTCTTTATCTTCACCTTCATCGATATAAATTTCGATTTTTGGGTAACGCTGCCGAAAGCTTTCTAAAATTTCAGGTAATAGATAAATAGATGATGATGCCCCAAAAGAACCAATACGTAATGTTCCTTCATTTAAACCGTGGATGGCAGCCACTTCTTTTTCTAAGGTATCGGAAATACTCAATAGCTCTTTTACATGTGTAAGAAGCTGCTGACCTGTGGTGGTGAGCTCAATATCGCTTTGAGTTCTTGAAATCAGGTTAATACCCCATTGTTGTTCTAATGATTTAAGTGCATGGGAAACTGCCGACTGTGAAATTCCCAGCTTTTCTGCTGTAGCAGTAAAGCTTTTTAGTTCAGCAATGAGTGCGAAAATTTCAAGCTGAGTAAAGGTCATGTTGTATTTGTTATGAGTAAAAACTCATTTTATCATGAGTTTTCATTATCTTT
The DNA here is from genome assembly GCF_016064815.1 of Acinetobacter seifertii. Classification (NCBI taxonomy): domain Bacteria; kingdom Pseudomonadati; phylum Pseudomonadota; class Gammaproteobacteria; order Moraxellales; family Moraxellaceae; genus Acinetobacter; species Acinetobacter seifertii. The sequence goes on from NZ_CP065820.1 coordinate 781,535, forward strand.
AATATATGAGTAAGCCAAGGTTATTGCCAAACAGCAAACCTCCACAAAACTCGAGTAAAGAAATGAATAGTATTATTTTATCTCTTTTTCCTTTAGTTGCATTAATTGCATCAGGATACTTATTTAAAAAATATCGTTTTTTTAGCGATGAGTTTTGGGCTGGGGCAGAGAAGCTTAATTACTATATTTTATTTCCCGCTTTGCTTTTTAGTACGCTATCGACCGCGAAAATTGACTTAAAAAGTTTGAGCACAGCCATTATTGCGATGTTGATTGTGGTTTTAGCAGTGACCATCTTTTTATATATCCTCCGAATGTTTTGGTACATACCGCCTGCACGTTTTGGTGTGCACGTACAAAGTATGGTTCGCTTTAATACCTATATTGGTTTGGCCTTAGTGACTTCGCTTTTTAAAAGTGAAGGAATGGCAATACTGGCAATTTTATTGGCGCTTTGCATTCCGCTCGTGAACGTTATTTCGGTGCTTGCTCTAACCTCTAAAGAAAATATGGCAATTAAACCTGTTTTGATTGCACTCCTTAAAAATCCTTTAATTGCATCGTGTGTAGTCGGGGCAGCAGTCAATGCGCTTCATATCCCAATTTGGGAAGGCTTTACCCAGTTTATTAAGCTTTTTTCAGTGTCGAGTTTGCCACTAGGTTTGTTATGTGTTGGCGCAGCTTTACAGTTTATGCAAATGAAAAAAGATATTGTGGTATTGGCGGCAGACACGTTTGCACGGCTTTTAGCAGTGCCTGCCTTGGCTTACGCTGTCTGCATTTGGTTCGGTTTACCAAGCTTGCAAACACAAATTCTAGTCATTTTCTTTGCGTTACCGACAGCTTCTGCTTCATACATTTTAACCAAAGTTTTGGGTGGTGATAGTCAGCTCATGGCCGCCGTGATTAGCTTTCAAACTCTATGTGCTGCCGTGACTTTGCCATTAGTGATTTGGTGGATTTCTTAGGTTATAACTTAGATAATTCGCATTCTATTTTCTAAAAATGAATAGGCTGATTCTGACTTAAAGAATGCTTGGCTACCTTCCGCATCTGATTATTGCTACACTTTTTTCTTTTTCGGGTGGACGAGTATGTACTTTGATCTCAAAGTGAGCTTACAGCAAAGGTCTGAGCCGTCTGCACAGCAGAAAAAACTGAATCGTCTGATTGATAAAATAGAACAGCAAAAAGTTAGCCTGAGCACATGGCAAAATGCACAAGCTGAGATTCAACAGCACATTCGGCAAAAACTGATGCCTGTATATAACGATTTACATACAGTGCTATTTCAGCAGTTAGAACAACTTTGGAATATGTTGCATAGCCATGAGTTTTCTAAAGCAGATGTACAACAATTGGATGAAAAAATTGCCCAGCTTGCACAAATGTTGAAGCGCTCCAAAATGCTATCTGCTGAGCAGTTGGACTTAGTGAAGCAAATTGATACCTTTTATCAGCAATATAGAAAGGAGTTGGTAAAGAAGAATAAAAAAGCTCATTCAATAAAATTTGAATATGAAGAAAGTGCTGAGCAAAGTTCACAGTTCGAAGAAGACTTTGAACAGTATGCTGCTGAGCAACAACAAGCGCGGGAACAAGCCAAACAGCAAAGACAGCAACAGAAACGTGAACAAGCTGAGCAAATGGCAACGCAGTCGTTAAAAACAGTTTATTTAAAAATTGCCGCGATGATTCACCCAGACCGTGAGCAAGATCAAACCAAAAAAGAAGAAAAAACTGAGTTGTTCCAACAAGCAAGTCAGGCCTATGAAAAACAGGATTTGTTTTATTTACTCAAACTCCAGCTACAGCTTGAGCAGAATAAAGGGCTAGGTGCTAAAGAATTATCTGCCGAGCAGTTGCGGTTTTATAAACTTGCTTTAGATGCACAAAGTCAGCAGCTTGAAAGTCAAATTGCTGAGATTTTGGACTCTTTTCAGTTAGCAAAGAGTGTAAAAGTAGAACATTTACATATTAGTGATGTTTATAAAGCTGTCGATGCTGATTGTGCTGAGTTAAAGCAGCAGGTGAAATGGGAGAAAGAACGTTTAAAGCATATGAAAAAAGTGAGTGGGTTAGAGATGTTGTTGGGGCATGGGTTTTTGTAAAACCTCTCCTGAAAAGGAGAGGGACTTGATTTTATATCCAATAATAATTTAACTCGAAAACCCAGTAAGGAATTAATTGAGTAACATTTCTAAGATTTCTGGAATATCCGAGTATTCTTCGTACCAAATAATATTTACACCTAGATCTTTAAATATAGCTTCTTGCAGCTGGTGATGGCTTTGTAAAAAATTTTTAGATAAATTCATTTCTTCGGTCGTTGATAGGCTAGTAACCAGAGAATCTTCTTTTACTCTTTGAAGAATTGCAAAGTGTTTACTTTCTATAGAAGGGTTAGAAACAATGTCTAAAAGTCTTCTTAAATTTGGATCATCCATAGATAATCCAATCATTAGGCAACTCTTTTCTCTTAGATGAGTTAACTGTACTAAGTTTGACCAATGATATGACTCAGAGTACATCTTATGATAACCATCTTCAGAAAAAACAATTTCATTACCAATATAATCATCATATTTATTTGGGTGCTCTGGAATGAAACCATGTACATGATAAATTGGTAACTCTTTTATGCTATATGTTTCTAAATCATTAGGTATTACATGATATTGTAAATTAAGATTATTTAGTTTTTGTTCAATTAAATCATCAAAGTTGTATGTAATAATTGAGTCTACGTGTGCTCTGAGTCTAGTTGGAATACATAATTGACCTATAATTTCAATAAGTTTTGAACTGCGATTAATCTTATTAGTCTTATATAGAATTTCATGAATAATATTTTTAAACTTATCGGAAGGCTCATTACTTTTTGTAAATGATTTCTTTAAATATCTAGCAGATAACAGGGCTGAATTAAAGTAATTTTCTTTAAAATTATTTGAAATAGTATTAATTGATTTTTGAGAAAATTTATTGTCAGCGTTTTGAGTTTCAGAAAAATATTTTATTAAAAGTGATGAAATTAGTTGTTCCCAAGATGGCAATTTAGCATCACATGAAACTCCAGCTCCTAATAATAAAGAAAAGTTTCCATCCTTATATTTAAGCTTTAATTGCGCGATTCTTTTAGATCTTTCCTCCTTCCAATTTTGCTCACTATTCTTGTTTGAAAATATTTCCTCAAATTTAATATTGTATAAATTACTCAGTAAGTTTTTAGAATAATCAATATTTTCTATAATTAATTTGTTTATATACTCTTTTCCACAAATTTTGTAAGGAAATTCGAAATTCTTATCTTTAAATAATCTATTAATATCATGTTCACTTAAAGTAGTAATTATAATTAAGCTTTTCGGTTTTGGAGTAAACTTTTCTTTTTGATTTAAAAAGTTATCAAGGATTTTACTAACTGCGAATGCTGAAGGGATGATCTTCATCTCAACTGCTGTAGGAGTAGGTAATTCAGGAATCAATACATCTTCTAAAATATAATCAAAATGAAAAATTGGTGCAGAAAGTTGATGATACCTGATATTCTGTTTTTCAAAATTGTGTTCAAGAAGCTTTTCTAGAAAGAAGCTTAAATCTCTATAAGAGTTTTTACTATTATGTGGGTCAAAGTTATTAAAAATATCGTCAAAATTCATTTTAAATAATAAAGGGCTGAATAATCAGCCCTTTATTTTATAGATTAAATTGTGAACTTTAAAGATTAAAGCGCAGCAATCTGCTCCATATTCGCTTTAACTTTCTCTAACTGAGCAGCAAATTCAGCAAGCTTCGCTTTTTCACCTTCAACAACCGCTGCTGGTGCTTTAGATACAAAGCCTTCGTTTGCAAGTTTGCCCGCGATTTGGTCGTGTTGCTTTTGGATTTTATCCAAATCTTTTTGCAAACGAGCAAGCTCAGCTTTAGGGTCGATTAAGCCTTTCATTGGTACAAATACCGATGCATGGCTAACAACGCTAGAGCAAGATAAAGGTGGCTCTTGGTCTTTATTCAAGAACTCAATGCTTTCAACTTTAGCCAATGCTTTGAATAATGCCTCAATACGAATAATTTGTTCGCGTTCAGCATCAGAAGTGTTTTGAAGTAATACTGGCAACAAGCGTGCATTACCTAAGCCTAACTCACCACGAATATTACGTACCGCACCAATCAAGCCTTGAAGCCATTGCATATCTGCTTCAGCTTGTTCATTGATTTTTGCTTGCTCAGGAATAGGGTATTGAGCAGTCATAATCGTTGGGCCGCCTTGACCAAGCATTGGTGCAAGAGTCTGCCAGATTTCTTCTGTCAAATACGGCATAAGCGGATGAGCTAAGCGTAATGATGCTTCCATTACTGCAAGCAATACACGGCGTACTTCAGCTTTACGCTCTTCAGAAACTTCTGCATCGTTCAGAACTGGTTTAGTTAACTCAACGTACCAGTCACAGTATTCATTCCAGATAAAGTCGTAAATCGCTTGAGCAGCAAGGTCTAAACGGTAAGTTGCAAACGCTTGGTGTACAGCAGCTTCTGCTTTTTGCAGACGGCTCATAATCCATTGTTCTGGAAGTTCCCATAGATCAGGGCGAGCTTGTTGACCAACAGTTTGGCCTTCAACATTCATCAGAACGAAACGAGTCGCGTTCCAGATTTTGTTACAGAAGTTACGGTAGCCTTCAACACGCTTTAAGTCGAACTTAATGTCACGACCAGTGTTTGCAAGTGCGCAGAACGTGAAACGAACTGCGTCAGTACCATAAGCATTAATGCCTTCTGGGAACTCTTTACGCGTTGATTTTTCAATCTTCGCTGCATCTTTCGGGTTCATTAGGCCAGTTGTACGTTTTGCAACTAAGCTTTCTAAATCAATCCCGTCAATCAAGTCTAATGGGTCAAGTACGTTACCTTTAGACTTCGACATTTTTTGACCTTCACCATCACGTACCAAGCCGTGAACGTAAACAGTCTTAAATGGAACTTGCGATGAACCATCTTCATTTTTCATGAAGTGCAGGGTCATCATGATCATACGGGCAACCCAGAAGAAAATGATGTCAAAACCAGTGACCAACACATCTGTTGGGTGGAAGGTTTTTAAGAAATCATTTGCTGCATCTTTTTGTGCGTCGCCAGTCCAACCTAATGTTGAGAATGTCCAAAGTGCAGATGAGAACCATGTATCAAGAACGTCTTCGTCTTGTTTTAGTTCAACATCAACCGCGATGTTGTTTTTCGCGCGGACTTCTTCTTCGTTACGGCCAACATAGATGTTGCCATTTGCATCGTACCAAGCTGGAATACGGTGACCCCACCAAAGTTGACGTGAAATACACCAGTCTTGAATGTCACGCATCCACGCCATGTACATGTTGCTGTACTGCTCTGGAACAAACTTAATACGGCCATCTTGAACTGCTTCAATTGCAGGCTCAGCAAGAGGCGCAATTTTTACGTACCATTGGTCAGTCAGTAACGGCTCAATGATCACACCTGAACGGTCGCCACGTGGCGCTTTTAAGTCATACGGTTGGATTTGATCTAACCAGCCTTCAGCTTCAGCTTGAGCAACTAATTTTTTACGTGCTTCAAAACGCTCTAAACCAGCATAGTCTGCAGGTGCAGTAATGGTTTTAGAAATTTGTTCGCCAGCTTTTGCAATATATTCAAACTCACCTAAAACTTCGGCGTTTTTGTTGAAGATATTAATGATTGGCAAGCTATTGCGTTTACCTAGGTCATAGTCATTGAAGTCGTGAGCAGGGGTAATTTTTACACAGCCAGTACCGAAGTCTTTTTCAACGTAGTCGTCAGCAACGATCGGAATTAAACGACCAGTAATTGGCAATACAATGTTTTTACCAACAAGGTGTGCATAACGCTCATCTTCAGGATGAACAGCAACCGCAGTATCGCCGAGTAAAGTTTCAGGACGAGTTGTTGCAACCACTAAATAGTCTTTGCCATCTTGAGTTTTAACTGATTTGTCTTCAAAGAAATATTTAAAGTGCCAAAGCGAGCCTTTTTCTTCTTTGCTTTCTACCTCAAGGTCAGAAAGAGCTGTTTGAAGTTTAGGGTCCCAGTTTACAAGACGTTTACCACGGTAAATTAAACCGTCTTCGTGCAAACGAACGAATACTTCTTTAACTGCGTTTGATAAACCTTCGTCCATCGTGAAGCGTTCACGTGACCAGTCTACAGATGAACCTAAGCGACGAATTTGTTTGGTAATTGTGCCGCCAGATTGTTCTTTCCATTCCCAAACTTTTTCGATGAACTTTTCACGGCCTAAGTCATGACGAGTTACACCTTGTAAGCCAAGTTGACGCTCAACAACCATTTGAGTTGCAATACCAGCATGGTCAGTACCCGGTTGCCACAACGTGTTTTTACCCATCATGCGGTTATAACGAGTAAGGGCATCCATAATGGCATTGTTAAAACCATGGCCCATGTGCAAACTACCAGTGACGTTTGGTGGCGGAATCATGATACAGAATGATTCACCGTGACCAGAAGGTTTGAAGTAACCTTGTTCTTCCCACGTTTTGTACCACTTCTTTTCGATCTCGGTTGGATCGTATGTGGTGGCAATATTTTGAGCGGTTTGAGCGTCAGACATAGTAGCTTAGATCGAATATGCATAAAAAATTGCATCTATTGTAGCAAAAAAATGCCTCGAAATTAATGTGCTGAAAACAGATAAACGGTTTTGTATTTTTTTCAAAAAACGGTAGATTTATGAAGCATGGAACACAATTTAATCGTGTAGCGACACGGCACAAAAATTACAAAAGAATTGATAAGGGATGCGACTCATGAGCTATAAAGTTTTTTTAAAGATTTCCGACTCGACCTATACGCAATTTGCTGCGATTCGAGAGAAATTGCACGCTGGGGTAAAAGAAAGCCAATCCAAAGTATTAGGTAATGTTCTTTCCGATTTGTCTTGTGAAATTATTGAGCAGGTGTTCTTCGTATTGTTACAGGCAGAGCAGGATAACTCGGCTATGACTGAGAAACAGCGTCACGAGTCCGAGAAAGTTCTTCAACAAATTTTAGATACTTTCCGAAAGTATATGCCTTGGTCAGTCTCTTTTTTTGGTAATGAACGACTTTTACCTTTGGTTGATTATTTGACCTCACTCATGAAAGAACGTGAGCAAGATGTTTATATTACATACCCCATAACCCAACAACTTGTGCAACAAGCTCAAACACTGACCGAGCAAATACGCGCGGGCAATATGCAAAGCGTAGAAGAAGCTTTTCAAACCTTGATTCAAATTGTGGATTTAGGCGTAACAAGCCTAGTACGTGAACCTAAAAAACGTTTAAAATTTAATTTGGTTGTCGATAAAACCCTAAATGGGGTCATTAATATGACAACGCATTTGGGCTATAAACGTTTGGAAAAATTGGGAGCACAGGTTGATCAGACCACAGCAACTCATTATATCAATCACTTTTTGGCCTTCATGCATCAAGCAGCATAATTTAAAAAGATAATAGGAAGTTAAAATGGCCAAACTTGATACTTTGCAAAATAAAGTGGTGTGGATTACGGGAGCATCTTCCGGTTTAGGTAAAGCTTTAGCTGGTGAGTTTGCTCTGCAAGGTGCTCAAGTGATTTTAACTTCACGTCGCTTTGAAGAGTTAGAGGAAGTCCGTGTTGGTTTACTGCATCCAGACCAGCATCTATCTGTAGTTGCAGACATTACCAAGCAAGAGCAAGTTCAAGAAGCGTATGAGCAGATTTTAAAAGCCAAAGGCCGAATTGATTGGCTTATTAATAATGCGGGTTTAAGTCAACGTGCTTTGATTCAGGACACCACAATGGAAACTGAAAGAGCCATTATGGACGTCGATTATTTCTCACAAGTCGCATTAACTAAAACTGTGCTGCCGACCATGCTCAAACAAAAGTCTGGTCGAGTTGTATTTGTGTCTAGTGTAGCAGGCTTATTAGGGACACAATACCGTGCAAGTTATTCGGCTGCTAAAGCTGCTATTCATATGTGGGCCAACAGTTTACGTGCCGAAGTTTCAGATCAGGGCGTTGAAGTTTCTGTGATTTTCCCAGGCTTTGTAAAAACCAATGTTTCTTTTAATGCATTAAATGGTGCAGGGCAGCCTCAGGGCCATCAAGATGAAGCAATTGAAAATGGATTGGAAGCAGATGTTTTTGCAGAACAGTCAGTTAAGGCGTTAATGCAAGGGCAAGAGTATATAGTAGTGGGCGGCACGAAAGAAAAACTGGGTGTGATGGTTTCCCGTATGTCCCCGAAATTACTCTATAAAATGATTCGAAAAACAAAAGTGAAATAAAAAAGAGATTTCGCCGTGCTAAATTGATGGAAAACCCACATAGAAGGTTCGCCATGGATCAAGACTATCATCGTATCTTAGACGTTGTAACGCGTTTTCAATTGGTCTTTGACCAGAAAAATTGGGATGCGTTTGATGAGTTATTGGCCGATCAACTTGAGGTGGACTATTTCCAGTTTAGAGGAGAACCTTTATGTGTGGTGTCTTGTCATGAATTTAAAGGTTCGCGGCAACAAGCTTTGTCGCATTTGCGACTACAGCACAATTTGAGTAATCCTCTTATTCGGATTGAACAAGACCGAGCATGGCTAGAGTGTAATTATCAAATTTACCGTTTTTCGGAAAATGATTATTTTCATTCATTTGGTCGCTATTATTTTACTTTGGCAAAACAACAGGATAAATGGAAAATTACCGGAATTTGCCAACACTTAACTAAAAATATTGGCAATCCACGTATTCACTTTTCTGCTATGGGGCAGTGCTAGTCTTTGACTGCTGTACCATAAGCAAAAACCTCAATCATTCCGCCTTGCATACCGAGTTCGGTTGTACTCAGCCGAACCCCCATAATATGGTTAGCACCTACACTATGTGCTTGTTGTTTTAAACGAATAATCGCTTCGCGGCGAGCACGCTCAACAATACTTTCATAACTGCTAAGACGTCCACCTAAAACGTTTTTTATAGAAGCCAGTACATATTTAAAATAGTCATGTGAAATGACTACATTACTGCTAATAAAATGACCTAACTGATCACTTGTTGCAAAACGGTTGGTATCAATTCTGATATGGGCAAATTGTTGCTCTTTTTCTAGAAGTTCATTCAAATGTTTTTGTTCAATATGGCGGCCAAAAGGCCACCCAATGCTAAAAAGAATGAGGAAAACAACAAGCTGAAAAATAAGATTGTCCATTTTCTACCTATACTTTAAATGGGTCTGGTAGATGTGGAGTTTGAGGTTGCACAACGACTGCTGTGCCATATACAAATAGCTCGGAAGCGCCTTGGGCAATATTTGACGTTGAAAAACGAATACCAACAATTGCATTCGCACCAAGCTGTTGGGCTTTTGCAATCATACGGTCCATAGCTTCTTGGCGGGATTCTTCTAAAAGTTCGGTGTAGCCTGTAAGTTCACCACCCACAATATTTTTTAAACTTGCCATGAGGTCACGGCCTACATGTTTGCTACGAACAGTGCTTCCATACACAACATCAAGTTGTTTTAAAATTTGATGGCCTGGAACGCTTTCTAAATTACTTAATAACATTGTTCTTTATCAATCGATATTTCTTAAAGATTCAAGATAGAAAATATTCAGATGAGTTGCAATAAAAAAGCCCACCGAAGTGAGCTTTTATGAAAATCAGATTTAAAGCTTATTGCTTTTTCAGTTCGGCACTTGATGGTTGATGTACCACTGTATCTGAAGAGTTTGATTTTAAACCACCACCTAGAGTTTTATATAACTCGATTTGGTTGTTTAAGTTTGCTTGTTGAAGCAATAACAAACCTTGTTCTGCTGAATAAGATGAACGCTGTGCATCAAGAACAGTCAGGTAACTATCAATACCAGCACGGAAGCGAGCATTTGAAAGTGTGTAGTTGCGGTTAGTTGCTTCTACCAAACGTTGTTGTGCTGTTAAACGATCACCAATGTTGGCACGTGTAGCAAGTGCATCATTCACTTCGCGGAACGCAGATTGAACTGATTTTTCATAATTAGACAATGCAATTTTCTGATCAGTTTCAGAAATTTTTACATTGGCACGACGAGTGCCCCAGTCAAAGATTGGTAAATCTAAACTTGGGCCAATTGACCATGCAAAACCACCAGACTTAAATAGATCACTTAAGTCAGTTGATGCATAACCAGCTGAACCTGTTAAGCTAATGGTTGGGAATAAACGTGCTTTTGCAGCACCAATATTCGCACCCGCAGCGCTTAAGTTATATTCAGCCGCTTTTACATCTGGACGGTTGTTTAACAAGTCACTTGGTAAACCAGCAGTGAATACATTTTGCTGAGCAACACGTTTTACTGGTTGTGTAGGCAACAAGTTTTGTGCAACTGGTTGACCCACAAGTAAGTTCAACAAGTTTTGTGCTTGGGCAATCTGTGTTTTGTAGTTCGCTACGTCATTACGTGCAGTTTCTACAGAAATCTGTGCCTGACGTAATGGAACTTCACTGTCGATACCTACATCAAAACGCTTTTTGTTGAGATTGTAAGAGTCTTGCTGTGCTTTAAGTGTTTGCTCTGCAAGTCGTAAGTTTGCTGTTGCAAACGAATAATTTAACCATGCTTGAGCAACTTCGCTGATAAGACTGATTTGAGTCGAATCGCGAGCACTTTGAGTTGAAAGATAACTATCTAAAGCAGCATCTTTTAGACTACGAACACGACCCCAAAAATCAAGCTCGTAAGCAGTTACACCCAAACCTACTTGATAAGTAGAGTAGGGGTTATTTGGATTACTGCTTGGAGTAACTTGACGAATCGCACTAGCGCTTGCACCAATAGTTGGAAGCTGATTGTTCTTTGTAATCTGATATTGCTCTTGAGCACGTTCAATATTGAGCGTTGCTGTACGCAAGTCACGGTTGTTGGCAAGAGCCAAGTCAATCACTTCGAGCAAACGAGGATCAGCAAAGAACTGCTTATAACCTTGTTCAGCAATAGACGTACCAGAAGCGCTGTTATATGCATAGCTTTGTGGTATATCGGTTTTCACGACTGGTTCTGGGCCGCGCATGCTTTGACAAGCTGCCAAAGCAAGCGCAAGTGCAGATACCGCAATGCTACGACCTGAAATAGACCATACTTTTTGCATCACGATTTATGCTCCTGAGTGTTTATGGTTTTTGGTTTGTACTTAAAGATACTACGAATCCACACATAGAATACAGGGATAAAGAAGATACCTAAGAACGTTGCACTGAGTACGCCACCAAGTACACCAAAGCCTACAGAGTGTTGACTTCCTGCACCTGCACCTGTTGCAAGGGCAAGTGGAAGTACACCAAAACCGAAGGCAAGGGTTGTCATGATAATTGGGCGTAAACGCATTTTTGCTGCATGTAAGGTTGCATCAAGGAGGTTCTCACCTTTTTCCTGCAATTCTTTTGCAAACTCAACAATCAAGATCGCATTTTTTGCAGAAAGACCGATCACCGCAATCATCGCTACTCGGAAGTAAATGTTATTTGAAAGGTTTGGGTCTCCTTTAATAACCATTCCTGAGTAAGTCAATACAATTGTACCAATAATACCAAGTGGTACCACCAGTAAAACCGAGATCGGGATTGACCAGCTTTCATACAATGCTGCTAAGCAAAGGAATACGATTAACAGTGAAAGCGCATATAAGAGAGGAGCTTGAGCACCAGAATCACGTTCTTCAAGTGATAAACCTGTCCATTCATAGTCGAAACCTTGTAAGCCCATAGATGGTAACTTACCAATAATTTCTTCCATTGCTTTCATGGCATCACCAGAGCTCACGCCAGTTGCAGGAGTACCTTGAATGTTGACCGATGATACGCCGTTATAACGTTCAAGACGAGGAGAACCATAAGTCCATTCACCAGTAGCAAATGCAGAGAATGGAACCATTTCACCTTTGTTATTACGTACATACCACTTGTTTAAGTCTTCAGGCATCATACGGCTACCCGCATCACCTTGAACATAAACTTTTTTCACACGACCACGGTCAACGAAGTCGTTAATGTATGAACCACCCCATGCAATACGCATTGTATTGTTGATGTCAGCAATGCTCACACCCATTGCGCCAGCTTGAGCCTGATCTACATTAATTTGATACTGAGGTGTATCTTCTTGACCATTTGGACGTACACCCATCAGGCGTTTATCTTGTGATGCAAGACCTAAAATCGTGTTACGAGCGGCAATCAGTTTCTCATGGCCTTGACCACTTGAATCTTTAAGCTGTAAGTTAAATCCGGCAGTTACACCCAATTCAGGCATCGCTGGTAGTTGTAATGGCATGATATAAGATGCGTCTTTAACGATCATATTTAATGCCATACCACGTTTAATTAATGCACCGATTTGAGTTTCTGGTGATGTACGCTTGCTCCAGTCTTTTAACTTAATAAATCCAATACCAGCATTTTGACCCACACCTGTGAATGAGAAACCAGAAACGGCAAAGACAGACTCAACAGTGTCTTTTTCATTCATGAAGAAGTTTGTCATGGTATCAATCACTTTACCTGTGCGGTCAAGCGTTGCATTTGGAGGTAGTTGAACAAGTGTCATTACAACGCCCTGATCTTCTTCTGGTAAGAATGAAGATGGGAGTTTTTGGAACAAGAATACTAAAAGAGCTACTACAACAGCATAAAGAACGCCAGAGAAGATTTTGCCTTTAAGCATGCGACTAACACCATTTTGGTAGCTATGCGACATGCGGTCAAAACCATTGTTAAAGCTTCTAAAGAAACGAGCAAAGATATTATTACTTGGTTCTTTGTTCGGATCATGCTGTTTTAAAATAGTTGCACAAAGTGCAGGGGTGAATGTTAACGCTACAATTAGCGATAGAACCATTGCTGTTACAAGAGTAATCGAGAATTGACGATAAATTACACCCGTTGTACCACCGAAGAAGGCCATTGGTACGAATACCGCTGTCAATACACTGGTAATACCCACTAATGCACCAGAAATCTGCTGCATTGAACGAGAAGTTGCCGTAACCGGATCGGTGTGGTCTTCGCTCATTACACGTTCAACGTTTTCGACTACAACAATGGCGTCATCGACCAGAAGACCGATTGCCAATACCATAGCGAACATGGTTAAAGTGTTAATAGAGAAACCGAAGATATTAATAACAGCAAATGTACCTAATACAACTACTGGAACTGCAAGCGTTGGAATAATCGTTGCGCGCCAGTTTTGTAAAAATAGGAACATGACGATGAATACCAAAATCACAGCTTCAATTAATGTGTGTACTACACTTTCAATTGAAAGACGGATGAATGGAGTCGTGTCATAAGCCAATTTATCAGCAAGACCTGCTGGATAGTTCTTACGTAATTCAGATAAACGTTGTTCAACTGCAGCAGCAGTATCAAGTGCGTTCGCACCTGTTGCAATTTTAATTGCAAGACCGCCTGCTGGTTTACCATTAAATTTCGAGTCGAACTGGTAGTTATCAGAACCTAATTCTACGCGAGCAACATCTTTTAAACGAACTTCAGCACCAGATGCTGTGTTCTTTAAGAAGATATTTTTAAACTGCTCAGGAGTCTGTAACAAGCTTTGTGCGTTTACTGTTGCATTAAGTACTTGACCTTGTACGGCAGGTGCGCCACCTAACTGACCTACAGCAACTTGCGAGTTTTGTGCTTGTAACGCAGTCGCAATGTCACTTGGAGTGAGTTGATAACTTGTTAGTTTGGCCGGATCAAGCCAAATACGCATTGCGTATGAACCACCAAATACTTGTACCTCACCAACACCAGCAACACGGCTAAGCGGTTCTTTAATTGTCGAGTTTACATAGTCTTTAATGTCTGAGTCTGAAAGGCTGTTATCTGGTGAGTAAAATGCAATAACTTGCAAGAAGCTTGCACCAGATTTAGTAACAGTTACACCTTGACGTTGTACATCTTCAGGTAGAAGAGCAGTTGCAGATTGCAATTTGTTTTGAACCTGAACTTGTGCAATATCAGGGTCAACCCCTTGCTCAAAGTTTAACTGAATAGATGCCTGACCATTACCAGCACTGTTAGATGAAATATAGCGTAAGCCATCAAGACCATTCATTTGTTGTTCAATGATCTGGGTTACAGTATTTTCAACGGTTTCAGCCGATGCACCAGGGTAAGTCGCAGCAATTGTGACTGTCGGTGGTGCAATCGTTGGATACTGTGCAATAGGCATTTTTGTTAGCGTGAGAATACCCGCCAACATAATGACTAATGCAATCACCCACGCAAAGATGGGGCGATGAATAAAAAATTGTGCCATTCAATCTACCCCTTATGCATTTGAAGCTGCTTTCTGTTCTGCTTGAGGTTTACCTGATTGAGCCGGTTTAGCAGCATTTGGTGCTGCACCTTGAGGATTTGCTGGTTGAGCTTGATAAGGTTTTGCCGATACTTCTTGCCCTTCTTTAACTTTGGCAACACCATCAACAATGACTTTATCACCGGCTTTTAAGCCGTTTGTCACAATCCAGTTTTGTCCTTGAACACCTGAGGTTTCAACAGGACGACTCTCAACAGCCCCTTTAGCATTAACAAGCATTGCTACAGCTTGACCTGTAGGTAGACGTGTAATGGCTGCTTGTGGGATCAGATAAGCATTTGGAACAACACCCTGAACAATTTGTGCAGTGGTATACATACCCGGAAGCAATAAATGATTCGGGTTAGAGAATACGGCACGTAATGTAATTGTTCCTGTATCTTGGTTTACAGAAGCATCAGAGAAAGCAAGCTGGCCTTCGATTGGGTAGGTAGAACCATCTTCAAGCTTTAATTTTACTTTCGTGTTGTTACTATTATTCAGACTGCCTTTACTCAATTGTTGACGTAAACGCAATAATTCAGCACTAGACTGATTAATATCAACATAGATTGGATCTAACTGTTGAATAGTCACTAATGGATCAGTCTGATTTGCAGTAACCAAAGCACCAGCTGTTACTGTCGAACGTCCAGATTGCCCAGAAATAGGAGAGCGAATTGTAGAATAACCAAGATCTACATTTGCATTTGTTACTTGAGCCTTAGCTGCAGCAACTTGTGCTTCTGCAACATTGACTTGACCAAGTAAATCATCATATTCCTGTTTAGACACAGCATTACTAGAAACAAGTTGCTTATAGCGATTTAACTTGGTACGTAGTGAAGCTAGATTTGCCTGTTGTTGTAGGAGAGATGCTTTTGCATTTTCTAACGTTGCGCGGTTCGTTCTAGAGTCAAGCTCATAAAGTGCCTGACCTTCACGAACGTAGCTTCCTTCAGCAAATAAACGTTTTAAAATCACGCCACTTGTTTGAGGGCGAACTTCAGAAATTTGATATGCTGAAGTACGGCCTGAAAGCTCAACGCTTTGTTCAACACTTTGTGGTTGAGCAACAATAACACCTACTTCTGCAGGCGGCATTTTCTGAGCAGCAGCAGCTTGCTGTTTCTCATCGGAGCCTTTGCTACAACCAACAAGTGCGATACTTGTTGCTAATGCGCAAGCAGTAAGGGCTGGTGCCCAAAGCTTAGCCGACATCATTGTTCCACCTCGTTTAGATAAAATCTAAAAATATATTTGTTTTCTACTTAACCTACTTTGTGTTTGTAATAACCAGAGCCAAAGCAGTGCAATCCAAATAAAACCAATGCCCCAACCAGCGAGTACATCTGTTGGGAAATGAACTCCTGCATATATTCTTGAAAGCCCCATACACACAAACCAAAGACAGGAGATCAAAACAATATAAGGAGAGTTAGTGTTGTGCTTATGGCATAACATAATCATTGCCAGACAAGCCAGTGTTGATGCATAAACACTGTGTGCACTTGGGAACGATGCACCGTAACTTTCAACAATATGATATGCCGCAGGAGGTCTAGGCCGGTTAACACACCATTTGAGCAGCCAACCAATGGTGATACTGCCGATAACTCCCAAGCTAATGAAAATAACAGTAATAAATTTTTTATACCATGCTAAATATACACATACTAGAAAGGATAAAAAACATACAAAAGGCATGCCGCCTACGCGTGCAAGAAAGGTAGTTATACTATTAAGATAGTCTAAACGATGATGACTCAATGTTTGAACGGTGAGCAAGTCCAAAGATTGAAGACTTGGTACAAAAAGACCAAGAACACCTAATCCTAAAAAAACACAACCAATACAAAGCAATAGATAGGGCATAAACACACCTTTGCTCATTCATATAGTTTTTCCACTATTGAACGCCGTTGAAAGTGTACTTGCCAGTACACTTTTTTTCAAGCCTGATAGATCATCGTAAATTCATTTTGAAATTTTTTTAACATTTGGAAAAACAATCACAACAAAATTGACGAAATTCACATTTTATGTACAAAGCAAAACTCAGTGTTCTGCTTTTTTACTACTACTGGCTTGTGTATTTTCTTCGAGTTCTAGTGGCTGTTTTGGTGGCCAAAAGAAATCGCTTGGACGTGTAAGAAAATGGGTCATGACCAGTTTGGCTAAAGGTTTCCATTGTTCAAAGCGAACTCGGCGTGCGCGTAGGGCTACAATAATCGTTAACGTGAAACTTACGAAGAGGTTCGTAAGGCCGATACAGAGCACACCTAAAAACGAAACTATAATCAAACCAATATCAGGGCTACCATTAATGGTCATTAAACCTTGTATGAAGTTCGCTGAAGCAAAGGCAATATGTCGAATATCAAGAGGTAGACCAAGGATGAAACCTATGGTTCCCATACTTCCTAGCATGACACCAAATAGAAAGTTACCCGCAAGTGCACCTAAGTTACGTTCAATATATTCAGCAAAACGATTAAGACGTTCTTGTCCAAATAAACTGCGTAGTCGGCGATGAGCTTTTAAACGTGGTCCAACTTTTCTATAAACAGCCATATTATCGAAATAGCCTGCGATAAGCCCTGACAAGAACAAACACACACCTGCGATTGCTGCATGTGGAACTGCTAACGACGTAAAAGGATTTAAGCTATGTAATAAATAGGTTGCTTTGGTATGGGTTAATAAAGGCTCATCTAGGTAAAACTGCCAAGCAAAAGTAATGAGCGCGGCAGTAGGGATTGCAATCGAGATATTACCCAAAATAGCAATAAACTGAGTTCGAATAATATTAATAATAAGCGCCGCTAGTTCTGCAATTTGTGCAGTTTTAGAGCCTTTACGCTGCTGTACAGTTGCAGCGAGTGCAGCAGCGGTCATTGCTGGCTGTTTTGTTGCAACGGTAAAATGCAGTACGTGAATCAGAATAAAACCAAGTGAATAGTTCATACTGAACGTAAAAGCTTGCATGAGCGGTGCCATGGTCATTCGTGCAGCAAGAATCTTTAATGTTGCCATGCAGGCAATAATGACACCTGCACCGGCAGCAGCTTTGTACATTCCCCAAAAGCCTTTAGTGTCTGTACTTACATAATGTTCACCGGTACGGCTCGCATTTTCTGTAACCTGAAATGCGATGAGTTCACTGGTGGTGCTTAATAAAGAGCGAACACTTTTTTCACTATAATGGGCTTTAGTTAAGTCCGAAATTAGGTTTCCTAAAGAAACGTAGCGTCCTTCACTGTCGTCTACAACTAGATAAAGTAATAATTCAATTCGGTCCAAACACTGCTCAAGCAAAGACAATAAATAAGTCAAACTTAAACTAACACCGATTCTTTTGGTGGCCCGACGTATTTTTAAAACAACATCTCGACATTGTTCTAACATTACAAAGGCTTGAGAAGCATCTGGAGGTACTGTTACGACAGTGTCATGTTGAGAAATATCTTGTTTTTTATATTTTTCGATAAACTCAATGATTTCGCGGTTTTGTACCAAAAAAGGTGATTCGTATTCAGTTAGTTCTGGTTGAGCATTAATAAACTCGGGATAAAGACCAATACCACTAATTCGATAAGACAAGACGGTAATAGCCTTAATCATCTCTCGTTGAATAGCGTGTTTTTCATCGACGTTACTATTACTTTGTCCAATAAGTCCGAATAACGTCGCCCAATTTTTATCATCAATATGATTCAACCAGATTGAATCACTTTCTAAATAGAAAATTTTCCCAATCAAAATTTTGAGTTGACTTGAATCTTCAATAAGTGGCAGGAAATGGCCACCGAGTCTTTGCCCAAGCTGATTCCAGAAACCATCTAAAGACAGAATCCCGCTATCTGCATATAAGCTCACTTGCTTATATTGATTAATTAAACGTAATAAAAAAGATTGAAAGAGAGCTGAAGCGGTAGGGGTAAGTAAAAGGCTATCAATAAATGCTTGTATTTTTTGTTGTATCTCCTCCGTATCGTGAGGATTGGATGGCCGTAAAGCATTGACTAAATCAATAAGTATATTTTCATCAATAACAGCTTGAGGATTTTCAAGCTGTTTCTGGATTTTTAAAAAATGATCTGAAAAATTTATATGCATAGGCAAAATAGTATCTACTGTATTCGATGTAATGCAAGCCGAGTTAAATTCATCAATGCCTGACGATAAGGTGTATCAGGTAAGATGGATAAGGCTTGCAGTGCTGCTTCTGTTTCTTCTTGGGCACGACGCTGGCAATAATCTAAAGCACCAGACTTTTGTACAATTTCAATGACTTTTGATAATTGGTCAACCCCACCAGTCGCAATACTACGACGAATAATGGCGTGTTCTTCACCAGTTGAATGTGCTAATGCTGAAATTAACGGTAAAGTCGGTTTACCTTCCATCAAATCATCACCAATATTTTTACCTAATGTTTCAGCATCCGACGTGTAGTCTAAAATATCGTCAATAATTTGGAAAGCATTTCCAAAATGACCTGCAAATAATCTTAAAGGTTCACGATAGGCTTCTTGGCCCGCCAAAATAGCAGCACCTTCAGTTGCAAGTTCAAATAAGCGAGAAGTTTTACCGTGAATAATTTTTAAATATGTTTCTTCGGTTGTATCTGGTTGATGCTGAGATTGAAGCTGTAGTACTTCACCTTCTGCAATTTCACATGTACCTGTTGAGAAGTCTTTTAATAAGGTCATGTTGTTTAAGTCGACCAATAGGTCAAAAGCGCGAGCAATAAGGAAATCACCAACTAACACGGCAGTTTGGTTGTTCCACGTTGCATTGGCAGTAGGACGGCCACGGCGAAGCCCCGATTCATCGACCACATCATCATGCACTAAAGTTGCTGTATGGAGCATTTCAATAATAGCTGCCAGACGCTGTGCATTTTGCATATTGTCGAGGCTACAAGCCCGTGCTGCAAGTAAACACATGATTGGGCGCATACGTTTGCCGCCAGCTTCAACAACATGTTTACTTACCGACATGACCAAGCCGACTTTTGAGCTAATTCCTTCATTAATCAAGTGATCCATCGCAGCAAAGTCTGTAGCAACAGGAGCGAGAATGTCTTGCTTAAAATCGATGACCATATGAAGAAAAACCCCGTATAGGTAATAATTGGCGTTAGTGTATCAATTAAAAGTGCATTAAACAGGGAAACAAGCAATTGATATTCATCATTGTATATTCATGAAGAGTTCTTTGTTCTTTATTTCGGCAAAACGATGTGTTTCCGACAAAACAATAAATTTTAATAACGTCAACATGAATACAGCTTGTTCTTGTTGCAAGTTGTGATTGGAACTTTATTTTAAATTCTATTCAGAATCAATGAAAAGTACCAAATTCGAATCGAAGCTGTTTTTATTGTGTAAGAATAACCCCTTCTAGTTGTATAGATAAAGATAAAGCACTTGTCGTTTGATCAAATTTCACTTAAAATCTGTCGCCTTGTATAACCCCAGTGGCGTTCGTTTTAAGATCGATATATCCCTTTATCGACACGACGACACGGGCTGATTGGAGTACATTATGTACGCAGTAATCCAAAGCGGTGGTAAACAGCACCGTGTAGTTGAGGGTGAAACCCTTAAAGTTGAATTATTGAAAGCTGAGTCTGGCGCAACTATTACATTTGATGATGTATTAATGGTTGTAAATGGTGACAGCATTCAAATCGGTGCTCCAGTTGTAGCTGGCGCTAAAGTAACTGCAGAAGTGATTGGTCATGGTCGTCACGACAAAATCCGCATTATCAAAATGCGTCGTCGTAAACACTACCGTAAGCAACAAGGTCACCGTCAATGGTTCACTGAGTTGAAAATTACTGGTATTTCAGGCTAATCACGAGGAGTAAGAGACATGGCAACTAAAAAAGCCGGTGGATCGACGAAGAACGGTCGTGATTCAAACCCAAAAATGTTAGGTGTTAAAGTTTACGGTGGTCAAACTGTAACTGCTGGTAACATCATCGTTCGTCAACGTGGTACTGAATTCCACGCTGGTGCAAATGTTGGTATGGGCCGTGACCATACTTTATTTGCTACTGCTGACGGCGTAGTAAAATTCGAAGTGAAAGGTCAATTTGGCCGTCGCTACGTAAAAGTTGAAGCTGTTTAAGTTTTAGCTTTAAAAAAAGCCCACATTTTGTGGGCTTTTTTTATGGAACTTCATTAATTTTATCTTCATCATGATGAATGAAATTCTACAAACAATATGAATAACATAACAAAATATCTTATTTTCTCAATGATTAGCACTGAGTTTGTCGGTTAATATGGGTCATGAAATGAAGAGCTTATTCTGCTTGTTCTAATCAAAGCTTAATAGGTTATCTTACAGCAACTAAAAAGGTGATGACATGAATATGCTTCGTAAAACCATGTGTGCTATTACACTCAGCGCGTCAGTGCTTGCTCCTGTAATGAGTACTACAGCGTTCGCTGCACCAGTAGCAGCACCGGAGCAACAGGCAATTGGTAACTTGGTAAATCAGTTGTCAGGATTACAACGTTTAACTGCCGATTTTGAGCAAACAACGAAATCTAATACAAAAACTGTGGTACAGAAAAAAGGTTTAGGTGCTCAGCATATGAACCAGACGTTTAAGGGGTCTATGAAGGTTGAACGTCCAGGGAAATTTTATTGGGAAACTGTGAGCCCGTCTAAACAGACTATTGTAACTAGTGGTAAAACAGTCTGGATTTATGATCCTGATTTACAACAAGCCGTACGTCAAAGCTTAGATTCACAAGTAGCCGATACACCAGCTTTATTACTCTCAGGTAATACCAATCAAATCATGAAGTCTTATCGAGTGACTCAGCCAGATAAGTCTAAGTTATACTTCACTTTATTTCCTAAAAAAGAAGATGGCGCTTTTCAAAGTTTAACGATTAGTTTTGGTGCAAACAAAGCACCTACGTTAATGGTGCTACAAGATTCTTTAGGTCAAACCACTTACGTGAAATTTAATAATGTGAAAGTGAATGCTTCAATTCCAGCTTCTACTTTTAATTTTACGCCTCCTAAAGGCACCGATATTATTGACCAATAATTATTCTGATTCTTTAAGAAAGCCACCATTTCAGGTGGCTTTCTTTTTATATATCAACCCTAGATACATTTTTTAACCCCGTCTTATTCTTACGCTTTGTATAGTGATAAAAGAGAATATACGGGGATTAACATGCGACTTTACGATAAGAAAATTATTTTCATTCTTCCTATGGTAGCTGCCATGGTGGCAGTAAGTGGTTGTCAGCCAAAATCTGCAGCTAAAGATGAGCAACCTGCATCTAGTGCTTCCGTAAAAGAGGAAAAACAAGTTGAAGTTCCTGTTATTCAGGCAAAAGTAATTCCAGTAAAATTACCAAAGTCTAAAGTTTGCCTTGAAGATGGTTGTACTGAATATGATTTCCAGACAGTACAAACGAATCAAAAATGGATTAATGATTATTTTACGAACCGTATAAAAAAAGCTGATCCGAATGCTTTTGCAAACTTGGCTGATAAACCTGTTGAAGTACCAGAGGGGGAGCCTCGTTCAAGCCAAAGTGCAATTTATGTCCGTTATTTGGGACAAAATTATAATCTTGCAACCTTTGCCTTACAGACATACTCATACTCTGCAGGTGCAGCACATGGTATGTCACATCAAGAATTTGTAAATTTCGATTTATTAAATAAAAAGCACATTACTGTTGCTGAACTTATTAAGCCAGATGTAGAAAAACAACTTGTTGATGCACTTTTTGATGCGAATACCAACTGGCTTCAAGACCACAATATTACCCGTGAAAAACTGCAGTTAAGTGATAATTACTACTATGGTGCCAATGGGATTGTTTTTGTTTATCCAGTTTATGAATTGGCTTCTTATGCAGAAGGGATGACTGAATTAACACTGCCGTATTTTGAGGCAGCTAAGTTCATTAAACCTGAGTACTTACCAAGTGTGCCAAACTACAACATGTAAAATATGTGGTCTCTTCTTAGAATTGTGTGAAAGCTATTCGATATGAAGATGATCACTATATTTTTTAGTGCTAAGGGCTTACACTATAGCCAGTTTTTTACCCATATTATGATTAATTATGATCGACCCTAAGTTACTCAGAAATAATATTGAAGTCGTTAATGCAGCTTTGGCAAAACGTGGTGTTCAGCTAGATGTCCAAGAATGGGCATCTTTAGAAACTCGCCGTAAAGACTTGCAATCAAAAACTGAAAAGTTACAGGCAGAGCGAAATGCCGGTGCTAAACAAGTGGGTCAGATTAAAAAATCCGGTGGCGATGCTTCTGAAATCATGGCACGTATGCAGGCCATTGGTGATGAGATTAAAGCTGCTGAAGTTGCTTTATCAGAACTACAAAACGAGATTGAGCAAAAAGCACTAAGCATTCCAAACTTACCAGATGAGTCTGTTCCAGTTGGTAAGGATGAAAGTGATAACGTTGAAATCTCAAAATGGGGTACACCTCGTCAGTTCGATTTTGAAATCAAAGATCATACTGATTTAGGCGAGTGGATGGGCGGCCTAGAGTTTGAAACTGCGACCAAACTTACCGGTTCACGTTTCAGCGTGTTGAAGGGGGCTTTAGCGCGTCTACAACGTGCTTTAACTCAGTTCATGCTTGATACCCATACTTTAAAGAATGGCTATACTGAAGCTTACGTACCTTATTTGGTTAATGCTGACTCACTTCGTGGGACAGGTCAATTACCAAAATTTGAAGAAGATTTATTTAAACTTCAAGGCGAAAAAGAATACTACCTTATTCCTACAGCTGAAGTTCCAGTCACAAACTTTGTTCGTGACGAAATCATTGATGCAGACCGTTTACCACTAAAATATGCAGCGCATACACCGTGTTTCCGTAGTGAAGCTGGTTCTTATGGTCGTGATACACGTGGCTTAATCCGTCAGCACCAATTTGATAAAGTTGAAATGGTGCAAATCGTTAAACCTGAAACATCTATGCAGGCACTTGAAGAACTCACTGCACATGCCGAGGGCATTTTGCAGGCACTTGGTTTGCCATACCGCAAAATTTTGCTCTGTGGTGGTGATATGGGCTTTGGTGCGATGAAAACTTACGACTTAGAAGTATGGGTTCCAAGCCAAAATACATATCGTGAGATTTCAAGCTGCTCTAATATGGGTGATTTCCAAGCACGTCGTATGAAAGCGCGCTTCCGTATGGATCAGAAGAAGACTGAATTAGTGCATACGCTAAACGGCTCAGGTCTTGCAGTAGGACGTACTTTGCTTGCAGTTATGGAAAATTACCAACGTGAAGACGGCTCAATTGAGATTCCAGAAGTATTACGCCCATATATGGGTGGTTTAACCTTTATTGACTAAGCTTTGCATCTAAATTGTGCACGTTTTTTGCTTAAACATAATCAGATGATTGATGTAGAGGTTTAAGGTGGATATTTTTCCAATCTCTTTGAAGTTGCAGCAGCAACGTTGTCTGATTGTGGGCGGAGGGCATATTGCTTTACGCAAGGCAACCTTATTAGCTAAGGCGGGAGCAATAATTGATATTGTTGCTCCTGAAATTGAAGAACAGCTTCTGCAATTAGTAACAACAATAAATGGTCAGCATTTTGTTGAAGTCTTCTCTGAGAAATTTTTAAGTACACCATATCGACTCGTCATTGCCGCGACCAATGATCCGCAAGTCAATAAAACAGTTTTCGAGCAATGCGAAGTACGTAATTTACTCGTAAACAGTGTTGACGATATTCCACATTGCCGCTTTATGGTTCCTGCGATTATTGACCGTTCACCTTTAGTGATTTCGGTTGCTTCAAATGGGACATCTCCTGTTTTATCTCGACAAATCCGTACACAGTTAGAGACATCCATTCCGCATGGAATGGGAAAGTTAGCTGAGTTTTCAGGAAAATGGCGAAATCAGGTTAAAGAAAAAATTTCTAATCCCGATGAACGCCGTATTTTTTGGGAAAACTTGTATGCAAGTCCTTTAAAAGAGCAGGTTTTTAACGATAATCTAGATGTTGCAAATAGCATGCTTGAACAAGCATTGCAGGAGTGGAAAGCACCTAAAGGTGAAGTTTATTTAGTGGGCGCAGGTCCTGGTGATCCTGAACTGCTTACCTTAAAAGCTTTACGTTTAATGCAGCAAGCTGATGTGGTCATTTATGATCGTTTGGTATCTCAACCTATTTTAGAGTTATGCCGTCGAGACGCGACAAAAATATATGTCGGAAAAGCTCGCTCAAATCACTCGGTTCCCCAAGATGGGATCAATGCGTTACTCGTTGAAAATGCTCAACAAGGAAAGCGTGTTTGTCGTTTAAAAGGCGGTGATCCGTTTATTTTTGGGCGTGGTGGTGAAGAGATCCAAGAATTATTCCAAGCTGGTGTGCCATTTCAGGTGGTTCCGGGTATTACGGCAGCGTCAGGCTGTTCAGCTTATGCGGGTATTCCGCTCACTCATCGTGATTATGCGCAGAGTGTACGTTTTCTAACTGGCCATTTAAAAGAAGGCTCTCCTGAGCTTCCTTGGAATGAGCTGGTATATGAGAACCAGACTTTAGTTCTCTATATGGGCTTAGTAGGCTTGGAACGTATTTGTGAGCAATTAATCGCTCACGGACAGCGCCCAGATATGCCAGTTGCATTAATTTCAAAGGGTACAACCCCTGAACAAAAGGTTGTGGTGGGGTCACTTGCTGATATCGCATCTAAAGTGACAGAACATCAAATTCATGCGCCGACTCTCACGATTATTGGTGAGGTCGTACGTCTGCGCGAACAGTTACAGTGGAACTAGTGTGCTAATAATTATCTTCGATCAAGTTAATGATTGCCTGAGCTAACCAACAAGTAATTTAAGTGAGTAATTAAGTGATTCATGTTGTTCTATACGAGCCTGAGATTCCTGCAAATACAGGAAATATTATTCGACTATGTGCGAATACAGGGGCTCAATTGCATTTGGTTAAGCCTTTAGGTTTTGAGCTTGATGATAAAAAGCTTAAACGTGCAGGGCTTGATTATCATGAATGGGCAAGAATGCAGATTTGGGACAATATTGAAGCATGCCTCGCAGACTTAAAGTCAAAAGGTGTTGAGCATGTCTTTCCTCTAACGACGAAGGGTTCTGCAACTCCGCATACAGTTGATTTGAATCGACCTGTGGCTTTACTGATGGGGCCAGAAACACGCGGCTTGCCTGAGCATGTTCGTTTGATGTTCCCTCAAGAGCAGTGGATTCGCTTGCCAATGGCTGAAAACTCTAGAAGTTTGAATTTGTCTAACGCAACGGCCGTAATTGTTTACGAAGCATGGCGTCAGCAAGGTTTTAAAAATTTAGGTTAGTTTCCTAAATACAAAAAAACAAGGCCCTTGGTGGCCTTATTTTTTTGATCTAATTTTAATTTAAGCTTGTTCTAGTACTTTTTCATCATAGGTGATTTGTGCTGCTAAAACTTGCTCAATGTTTGTTTCAGCCCATTCCTTTAATTGGAATGCCATTGAAGCTACATTTTGCCCTAAAGCAGTAAGTGAGTAATCAACACGGATAGGTGAGGTGTCTTGAATTTTACGTTCGATAAAGCCATCTCTTTCTAGCATTTTTAACTTTTGTGACAAGACTTTAGGTGAAATACCCTGAATATTCTTTTTGAGTAAATTGAAGTGCTGCGTTTCTTCCTCAAGAATATTTAAGATGAGTAAAACCCACTTATCTGCAATTTTTTCAAAAAATAAACGAGCAGGGCAATGTTGTTGAAAAATATTGTATTTTAGACATTCATTCATACCATTTACCTACTTATTTCTAAAAAAATATACTAGTTACCAAATGGTAACTAATTGACACCTAGTTTCTAAAATATATCATTAAATGGAATTTAATAAAACACAGGTTTCTCCCATGTCTAATTCTAATATTGCGGTTGTATATTTCTCTGGTTATGGCCACACGAAAGTAGTTGCTGAAACTTTTGCTAATGAAATTAATGCTCAACTTATCCAGATTGATCAGGAAGGTAATATTACTGAGCAAGATTGGGAAACATTAAACAATGCAAAAGGTATTGTTTTTGGTGCTCCGACTTATATGGGTACGGCACCATGGCAGTTTAAAAAATTTGCTGATGCAACTTCAAAAGTTTGGTTTACACGTGGTTGGGAAGATAAAGTATTTGCAGGCTTTACCAACAGTGCAAGTCTAAATGGTGATAAGCAAGTTACGCTTATTCAATTACAAACTTTAGCATCACAACATGGTGGTATTTGGGTGAGTCTTGGATTGCCGCCATCAAATACAAAAAGTGCAACACGTGAAGATGTAAATAACCTAGGCGGTTCAGTAGGTCTACTTGTTCAGTCGCCATCAGACGCAAGCGTTGATGAGATTCCAACAGGGGACTTGGAAACAGCAAAACTTTATGCAAAACGCGTACAAGGTATTGTAAATAAAATATTTGGATAATAAGTCCATAAAAAAGGCGCTTTAAGCGCCTTTTTTATTATTCATGCTCGTTGTGTTGAGGAGCATTGTATTTAAAGCCTTTGGTCTTGTAAGCAAGATAACCTACACCAACCACTGCCCAAGCCAAGCCAATTTGTAAAGCAAGCTTGTCAATTTCTAACCACATTAGGAACACACTGGCAAAGCCAAGCGTCGGTACAATAATGTAATTAATAATATCTTTAACAGATTTGTTTTTACCATCTCTAAGCGCATAGCGCGAAATTACAGAGAAGTTCACAAAACTAAAAGCAGTTAAGGCCCCGAAACTAATTAAGTTAACAATATGTTCAAGGTCTAAAAAGCCAGCAGACAGCGCAACTACACCAACAATAAGAATGTTGTAAGTTGGAGTATGTAGTCTTGGGCTAATATGACCAAACAACTTTTTATTGATAACGCCATCACGTCCCATAACATACATTAAGCGGGATACACCAGCATGTGCTGAAATACCCGATGCCATTACTGCAACCACGGCAAAGTATAAAACTAATGTTTTAAATGCAATGCTACCAATTGCTGCAACCATCACAGGTTGTGATTCATCTAAAGGCTTAAAGTACGTATTAGGGTTGCTCGGGAAATACAGCTGGATAAAGTAAGTGCTTATGATAAAAATGACACCAGCAAGAAGTGCTGTTGAAAAAATCGCTTTTGGAAGGGTTTTTTCTGCATCTTTTGTTTCTTCAGCAAGTGAAGATAAAGCATCAAAACCTGTAAAAGAAAAGCACAGTACTGTTGCACCACCAATCAAAGCACTAATAGAGGTCATATCATTCCAAAAAGGAGTGAGTGACCATAATTCAGCTTTATCCGGATTTAACGTACCGTCAGCATATACACCTTGGGTCAGCAAGGTATACACTTGATAAACAAAGTAAAAGATTACACCAAGTTGAATAACTACAATTGTGCTGTTAAAGCGAGCAACAAAACGTGCGCCGAATAAGTTAATAACAGTCATTAGTGCAGTTAAGCCAATAACCCATAACCAATTATTTACTTCTGGAAACAATGCTCTTAAATAAATATCGGCCAAAATGATATTGACGAGTGGTGAAAGTAAATAGTCTAGCCAAGATGACCAACCCACCATAAAACCAACATTAGGATGAATTGACTTTTGGGCGTAGGTATATGCTGATCCTGAAGAAGGATAGCGTTTGATCATGTGTCCATAACTGATTGACGTCAATAAAATCGCAACTAACGCAAAAATATAAGAAGTAGGTACATGACCACCACTTCGTTCTGATACTAAACCAAAAGTATCAAATAAAGTTAATGGTTGAATATAAGCTAAACCAATAATAATGATGTGCCATAGCACAAGATTCTTTTGGAGCTTAGCTGTTGGTTTAGTCCCAGATAAGTTTGTCAACGGCGTTATCCTCATAATCGTTGATCAAGGATCAGCTTGGTGTTAAGGATCGTTTGAGACGAACGATCCCCCCTACATAAAAGATAAAGTGCGCCAATCTATCCTAAATTGATGCAAATTGTCAGTACTTTCGTGGAATTTTTAGCAAATTTTTTGCCATATTTCCAAAGAAAATGATGAATAAAAATTCATAGATATAAAAAAGGTCTGATTTATCATAAAAATCAGACCTTTAAGTTTTACTTTAAATATCTAAAACTTAAGTTACCAAGCTTTTTGTAAGATCTCGCGTATGTCTTTTAAGCTTGCTTCCTTAGGATTATAAATAATAGAGCCATCATTTAGTGCTTTTTCAGCAATTTCATCAAGCTGAGCTTCAGTAACCTTACCAGTTTCGCGCAAGGTGCGTGGTAACTTGGTTAGGCTAAACAAGCGATCACGCATTGCTAAAATAGTCGTAATTGCTCTATCTGCACGTTGGGTTGCTGGAGTTTGGGCATAAATATCTGCACCAGCTAAAGGTAATAGTAACTCACCAATTTTCTGACCATTTACTTGTTTGTTGTATTCAAGTACATAAGGTAAGAATAGGTTCATACATAAACCGTGGGGTAGGTGAGCAACTGCACCTAATGCATGTCCTAACGAGTGCACAAGGCCTACCATCGAGTTAGAAAATGCGATACCTGCCATTGTAGAAGCTTGTGCAAGTTCTAAACGGCCTTGCGAGTCATTTGGATTTTCTAAAACATTAAATAAATTTTCACTAATCTTTTTGATACCCGCACTTGCATAGGCATCACTGAGTGGATTAGCTGCCATGCAAGTATATGCTTCAACACAGTGTGTTAACGCATCCATACCAGTCATTGCCGTCAAGTGAGGTGGCAATGTTAATGTCATGCGTGGATCTAAGATTGCAGCATGTGGCATTAAATAGTATGAAGCAAATGCCAATTTAACATTCTTTTGTGTGTCGGAAACCACCGCAACCATAGTCACTTCTGAACCTGTACCTGAAGTGGTCGGAATCACAAAAAATGGCTTTAACGGTTTTGGTAGGTTATGAGCGCCAGAATATTGAAGAAGGTCATTTCCACCTTCTGAGACTAAAATATTGGTTGCTTTAGAGGTGTCAATAACAGAGCCACCACCAACAGCAATAATCGCATCACATTTATTTGTGCGATAAGCTTCAGCAGCAAGACGAACTACTTCAAGACTTGAGTCTGGTGGGACATCATCAAAAACATGACCAATCACCGCATCAGTCGTGCTAAATGCAGCTTCAATAGGGTTGAGTAAGCCATTTGCACGGACACCTTTATCTGTAATGATAAGTGGACGCTTTGCACCTAAAGTTGCAAGTTCAAACGGAATATGTTCTAAAGCAGCATTACCGGCAATGACTTTTACAGGACAAAAGAATTCGTAATATGGTTTAGCCATGTTATGCGCTCCGCTTGAAGTAAGACTTAGCTACTTTTAAGTAAATATTTGCAGCTTCGTTGAATTTTTCTTTTAGGGTGAGTTCGGTTGGATATTCTTTAACTGCAAGTGACGCTACCAATTTTGGTAAAATGAGAGATTCCATTTTATTTAGGCAGCGCACTAAACGAATTGCTGCTGATACATCACCATCAGCAATCATGCGGTCATTTGCAAATGCTTGAGCAGTACTTTCCTGAAATGAAAAAACCAAAAATGCATGTGTCACATGCTTAAACGTAATGGTTAAATCAGGCTTTTTTTCCGCTCTTTTCAGCAGTTCTAATTGTTTATTTTCTGTCACTCGGGCAAAAAATGCTGGTCCATTTGGGAAAACATTCATTGAAAGTACAAAGTGAACAGGAAATTTAGACACTTCCTCTTGTATTTCACTATCAACCTGACTTGCCATGACTAAGCCTCGACCAACAACGTCCATCATGAGCTTAACGTAGGCAAGTTGCAGAGTGGGCTTTACAGCTTTTGTCGAAATCACTTGCTATCCCTTCTTAAAATTATGCAAAAGCAAATTTAGAGTAATTACTCTAATCTATTTTTATTCCATCTCAAAATCATTTATTCAATTTTGACTTCAGGGTCATTAAAGTGACCAGATGTCTTAATATACTCAATAAAGTCCTGACAAAGTTGTTCAAATGATGGATATGGAGTCACCAAATCTTGTATGCGAACCATTTCTAAACCTGCATAACCACATGGGTTAATGGTTTGAAAACCAGTTAATGCGCAGTCTAGGTTTAAGGCTAGACCATGATAACTACGACCACGACGAATTTTGAAACCTAAGGAACCTATTTTTCTGTCATTTACGTATACACCTGGAGCATCAGGTTTTGCATATGCTTCAATATTATATTTCTTTAAAACATCTATCATAAATTGTTCAGCAAAACTGACTAATGTACGCACATTCCACTTCAGACGATTAAGATCAAACATGAAGTAAGCAACGAGTTGACCAGGTCCATGCCATGTCACTTGCCCACCACGGTCAGTTTGAACCACAGGAATATTAGATGGAATTAGAATATGCTCAGGTTTTCCTGCCTGACCTTGAGTTAGAACTTCGTGATGCTGGAGTAACCATAGCTCGTCTGGTGTATTTTCATCACGTTGATTGGTCAGGTTTTTCATCAATTCGAATTTGCTTTGATAATCTTGTAAATCGTTCCACTGACGAATAATCAAAGTGGGTTTATCAAGGCTCATTAAACATTTTCCTGTGCGATGTACTTAACAGAAGAGCAACTTCACTTTTAAATTATGAAAATATGCTCTTGATGAGTTTAAAGTATTTTGCTTAAACGATTCTAAATATTTGTAATTATTTATAATAAGCTTGATAGAAATAAAAATGCCATGACACGAAATTTGTCATGGCATCTTAAAATTAAAGTGCAGTTCTGATCTGCGGGCAAGCAGCCAAGTCTGCATACAAAGCATGAACTTGTTCCAATTCATCAAAACGTAATTGTGCGGTTAATGAATGGTATTTGCCTGTACGAGATTCTTGTACTTTTAACGTTGATTGGTCAAAGTCAGGAAAATGTTTCACTAGAATATCAACTACAGCTATACGTAATTCTTCACCCGCATCGCCAATCAGTTTAATTGGATAGTCCATTGGAAATACCCAAAGGTCTTCACGGAGTTCGCGAGATGGAGTGCGGTCTAACATAAGTAACCTCATCATGTGAAACGCCTGCATCATCGCAGGCGTTTGTAGCTCTTTCTATTAAATGGGGACTAGTGCCGAAATTTCAAGATTTCAGAACTTAGTCATTCTCTAAGAAAGAACGCAAGTGTTCAGAACGAGAAGGGTGACGTAATTTACGTAATGCTTTCGCCTCGATTTGACGAATACGTTCACGCGTTACATCAAACTGTTTACCAACTTCTTCTAAAGTATGGTCAGTTGGCATATCGATACCAAAACGCATTTTCAATACTTTAGCTTCACGTTCAGTTAAGTTTTCTAGAACTTCACGAGTTGCTTCTTTTAAGCCTTCTGAAGTCGCAGCATCAATTGGAGAGGTGATGTTCTGGTCTTCAATAAAGTCCCCAAGATGCGAATCTTCATCATCACCGATTGGAGTTTCCATTGAAATTGGTTCTTTGGCAATTTTAAGAACTTTACGAACTTTAACTTCATCCATTTCCAAACGTTCACCTAACTCTTCTGGAGTAGGTTCACGGCCCATTTCCTGCAATAACTGACGAGAAACACGGTTGATCTTGTTAATCGTTTCAATCATATGTACAGGAATACGAATTGTACGTGCTTGGTCTGCGATAGAACGGGTAATTGCCTGACGAATCCACCAAGTTGCATAAGTCGAGAATTTATAACCGCGACGGTATTCAAACTTGTCTACAGCTTTCATCAAGCCAATGTTCCCTTCTTGAATCAAGTCAAGGAACTGTAAACCACGGTTGGTGTATTTCTTCGCAATCGAAATTACCAAACGAAGGTTAGCTTCTACCATTTCTTTTTTAGCACGACGAGCTTTGGCTTCACCAATCGCCATACGTTTAGAAATATCTTTAATTTCAGCAACACTTAAATTAAGTTCTTTCTCAATATCTGCAATCTTTTGCTGGAATGCTAGAACATCCGGACGAACTTTTTCTAAATGCGCCTTAATTTCAGCAGGAGCTTTAGCAATTTGTTCATCTAACCAAGCCGGATTAGATTCTTGTTTTGGGAAAGATGTACGGAATTGAGTACGATCCATACGACCACGACGTACTGCATAACGCATAATTTCACGTTCATTAGCACGGATTTGTTCGTGAGTTCCACGAATCATTTCTGAAATGATGTCAAATAAACGTGGAGTAAATTTAAACATCATGAATACAGTTGCCAAAGACTCAAGTGCTTCATTTGCTTCACGGCTATTACGGCCATGTTTTTCAATAATAGCTTTTGTTTGAGTCCATGCTGCTTCTAATTCAGTAAAACGAACTTTTGCAACTTCTGGGTCAGGACCTGAATCACCTTCAGAGTCATCATCACCTTCAGATTCTTCTTCCTCATCATCATCATCAAGCTTAACTTCTTTTGTTGATTTTGAAGATGATTCGTCTTCTTCCTCAAGTTCCTCAACGTCTTCCAAAACTTCAGGAATATCTTCATCAGTTTCAGGATCAAGGTAACCAGATAAAATATCTGCAAGACGACGTTCGCCAGTTAAAAAATCATTATATTCTTTTAATACAACTTCAACCGCATTTGGCCAGTAAGCAATTGAATTCAGGACATCACGAATCCCTTCTTCAATACGTTTGGCAATGCTGATTTCACCTTCACGGGTTAATAGTTCTACTGTACCCATTTCACGCATGTACATACGTACAGGGTCTGTCGTACGTCCAGGCTCATTTTCAACCGATGCAAGTACGGCAGCAGCTTCTTCTTCAGCAACTTCATCTGCTGTGTCAGTTGACTCACCGAACATAGTATCGTCAGATTCAGGTGCACGCTCGTGTACAGGAATACCAACGTCTTGAAGCATCTGAATAATGTCTTCAATCTGTTCGCTTTCAGTAATCGAGTCCGGCAGATGATCGTTAACCTCAGCGTAAGTTAAGTAACCTTGTTCTTTGCCTCGGCTAATCAGAGCCGCTACTTGAGAAGTAGGGGAATGCATATCGCTCATCTTTGCTTACTCTTTGTTGAATCTGTGGCAGTGAAAAACCGTGCATGATAGCACAATTTGCTTGAAATGTTTTGGCTTTGATCGATGACCGTTAAATAAAAAATATCTTTGAATTCACGACTATTTTTTGAATATTGGGCTAAAATCATTTTTTTCAAGTTTAAATCATGGAAAAATTTGTATAAATCTTCGCTTATCGAAAGATTATGGTGTTTTATAAATACACAATTTTTTGGGTGAAAAACAGTACAAATGAGCAATTAAATGAAAAAAATATAAATAAAACTTGACAAGGAAAAGTAAGAAAGATAAATAGCGGCTAGACCCATTCACATTTTTTCATTATGAGGTAGTTTTAGTGTCTTCTACAGATTTTGAACTAGATGATAACTACGGCGATGATGATGATGTCGGTTTTGATGAGTCATCAGGCAAAATCAGTGCAAAAGAATCGTTGGAAAAACGTAGATTAATTGATGATCTATTGGCACAGCGTCGTTTAGAGCGTGAGTTAAAAGATTTCGATTATGATTTAGACGATGATGGTCTTGATGATGAAGACTGATCAAAACTAAATAGGGCATCGTCGGCTTAAGTGCTATGCTATCGTCAATTTCTTTTAAAGTCAGGTAACACAATGAGTGCATTAGATTTAGACCAGTTAAGTGAATATCTAGATGGAGACCACAATGAGTATGGTCTAGACTTTGCTGCAACTCATGGTTTTTTGTGTGCAATTGCAGTAGGTCCTCAATTTGACCGTTGGTTAGATGAATTATTTGATAGTAACCATAAAAAGGTTCCTGCAGAGATCATTCAGCAAATCAAACTTTGGTTAGAGTCGATTCGTCAAGATTTAGCAAATGAAAATGGAATTGAATTTCCATTTGAAGTTGAGGAAGCGGATGTTGAGTCAAGTCTAGGCGATTGGAGTGTTGGTTTTGTTGACGCAATGTTCTTAAACGAAGAAGCATGGTTTGCTCCTGAGTATGAAGAACAATTGGTTGATTTAACTTTACCGATCATGGTTTTTAGCGGAATTGATGAAGAAGATCCACAGATGGAATCTTTCCGTCGCAATGGACAGTTAATGGATGAACTGGCAGAAGAAATTCCAGATAATTTGAATGAATTATATTTGATGTATCACACTCCAAATTAATTTATTAGAAGAAATAATAAATAACGTCCTTTCTAGGGCGTTTTTTATGTTTAGGCCTTTTTAATTCTTTAGGAATGAATTCGTCTATCTAAGGGTTTTGGTCTTTATTTCATAGTCTGAACTAAGCTATTGAATAATATGATTTTATCATTTTATAGAGATTGATATTGAAGCTTTTAGAAGAATCTTTGAGTGAATGATTTTTTAGAAAGGGTGGTAATAAAAATATTTTTATTATTTAGTATTTTTATATAATTTATAGAAAAGGCATTTAGAAAACCAAATGCCTTTTAATTAAAGATTATAAGCGTTTGCGTTTAGCTGCGGCAATTTGTGATTGGCGCATACGGAAACCAGCTTTTTGTTTTTCAGTTGTTTTGTCGATGCAATACACGCATGAAACACCATGTTCATAGCTTGGTAGAGCAGACTCTTCTGGAGTTAAAGGCCAACCACAAGCATGACATTTAATGTTTGCACCTTCTTCAACACCATGAGTTACAGCGGTACGTCCATCAAATACGAAACATTCACCTTCCCAAAGGCTTTCATCTGCTGGAGTTTCTTCTAAGTATTTAAGAATACCGCCTTTTAAGTGGTAAACCTCTGTAAATCCTTCTTGAAGAAGTAAAGATGTTGATTTCTCACAACGAATACCACCAGTACAGAACATCGCAATTTTTTTGTCTTTGTGTTGTTCTAGCTCTTTTTTAACGTATTCTGGAAACTCACGGAATGTTTCTGTTTTAGGGTCAATCGCACCTTTAAAGGTACCCGCCTTATATTCATAATCATTACGTGTATCGATTAGAATAACATCATCACGTGCGATTAAATCGTTCCATTCTTTAGGATCAAGATAGTGACCAACTAAATCGCGAGGTTTTACTTCCACGCCTAAAGTTACAATTTCTTTTTTAAGTTTAATTTTCATTTTGCGGAAAGGTTTGTCGGAGCTATGGGACTCTTTATATTCCATAGCTTTAAAACCTTCGTTTAACAAAAATTGATGAATTTTATCAATTGCCTCACGGTCCCCAGCCACGGTACCATTAATTCCTTCGCCTGCTACAATTAGAGTTCCACAAAGGTTGATTGTTTTCACTAAGTCTAAAAGACGTTGTTGAAGATCGGCAGGATCTTGAACTTCTTTAAATTGATATAGTGCTGCAACAACCCAACCCGCGGTCGCTTGCTGTTCTACAGGTGCAAGCTGTTCTACAGTAGCGTTCATGGAAAACTCCAAATGTATTAAGATAGAAATTTAAGGCGCATATTTTAGCGCGAAAATGAGTAATAAGCGAGAAAACCATAAAAAGTATATGGTTTATTTAAGGAGTTTGTTTTGAGTAATGATCATCGAACGCTCTCTCTCACCCCATGTGCAGGGCGTTGTTCAACAGTTTTTGGTGATCAGGTATGTCGTGGTTGTCGCCGTTTTAACCATGAAGTCATTCAATGGAATACTTATACAGCAGAGCAGCGTTTGGCTGTCTGGAAACGCTTAGATGATCAATTGAACCAAATCTTGGTACCTATGCTGCCTCATGCAAATCTCCAGCATGTCGAGGGTTTTATTCTAAGTAAACGTGTTCGTTTGATGGAGGGGGCGAGTAAAGGTCGTAAGCTTTATCATGCCTTAAAAATCTGTGAGAAAAATAAACATCTTGCCTCAGAAAGTGGTTTGGGTATTTTAGATTCTCAAGTTAAGACAATTTGGGATGAATTTGAAAGACGTGTCTTGGCTTTGGCTAAAGCAAGTTATGAATTGGCTTGGTTAAGAGCTGATGGTATTAGTCATCACTTGTTAAATATGTTTGAAGAAGAATAATTTTTAAAAAACTTATTTATAAAAAAAGCTGCCGAGAGGCAGCTTTTTTGCATTAATGTTCTCTCGAATATTAACGCTTGATGTCACGTTGAACTTCACCAGTGTAAAGCTGACGTGGACGACCAATTTTGTAAGGGCCGCTGTGCATTTCTAACCAGTGGCTGATCCAACCAACTGTACGTGCAAGAGCGAAGATTACAGTAAACATTTCTGTTGGAATACCAATCGCTTTAAGGATGATACCAGAGTAGAAGTCTACGTTAGGGTAAAGTTTACGCTCAACAAAGTACGGGTCGTTTAGTGCAATGCGCTCAAGTTCCATAGCAAGTGCTAATTGAGGATCATTGATACCTAAAGCTTCAAGTACTTCGTCACAAGTTTGTTTCATGACTTTAGCACGTGGGTCGAAGTTTTTGTAAACGCGGTGACCGAAGCCCATAAGTTTAACTTCTTTGCGCTTAACTTTTTCCATGAATTCTGCAACGTTTTCAACGCTACCGATTTCATCAAGCATCTTAAGAACTGCTTCGTTTGCACCACCGTGAGCAGGTCCCCAAAGAGCAGAGATACCAGCAGAGATACATGCATACGGGTTTGCACCAGTAGAACCAGCAAGACGAACTGTAGAAGTAGACGCGTTTTGTTCATGGTCAGCATGAAGCGTGAAAATACGATCCATTGCGCGAGCAAGAACAGGATTAACTTTGTAATCACGGTCAGCAGGAGTAGCAAACATCATGTGTAAGAAGTTTTCCGCATAACTTAAATCGTTACGTGGATAGATGAATGGTTGACCTACTGTGTATTTATAACTCCAAGCAGCAAGTGTTGGAATTTTTGCAATTAAACGAATTGCAGTGATTTCACGGTGGTTAATGTCTTCGATGTCAAGATTGTTGTGATAGAACGCAGATAATGCACCAACAACACCAACCATGATTGCCATAGGGTGAGCATCACGACGGAAACCATTGAAGAAACGGCTAACTTGATCGTGAACCATAGTGTGAGCACGAACTTTCGTATCAAACTCAACTTTTTGTTCAGCAGTTGGTAGCTCACCATTTAATAATAAATAACAAGTTTCAAGATAGTCTGCTTGAGTTGCTAGTTGGTCAATCGGGTAACCACGGTGTAATAAAATACCTTTGTCACCATCAATGAAAGTAATTTTAGATTCGCATGCGGCTGTCGCCATAAAACCAGGATCGAAAGTAAAATGACCTTCTTTCAGTATGCTGCTCACATCAATTACATCTGGACCTAAAGTGCCACTGTAGATTGGTAATCCAATTTCTTTGCCATCAAGATGTAATACGGCTTTTTTGCCATTTGCTTCAGACATTCAATAGATCTCCTGTCCTGGTGAATGATTATCTGACTCGAAATCCTAATTTTCTCATGTGCGAATCAGACGGTGTCAAAATTTGCTATAAGATTAGTGAGTACTGAAATTTTGTCAATTATACTTATGGATAAAAAATGACGTTCCCACATAGAGTTAGTCATTAAGTCCCGAGCAAAAAAGTCAGTAAAATCACTGCATCGGGATGGTATCATAAGTCAATTCAATAAGAACGTGCAGAAAAAAAATGAAGGGTGAGTACAATTGTAAGCAAATTTATAAATAAAAAATTAGAATCAGAACTGGTTATAAAATGCCAATTCGCTTAAAAAAATCATAAAACTCAGTCTGTAATTTTAAATTGTGATTCAAAAACAACCTAATTATCACCATTTGATAATTCCAAAAGTTGTACTTTTTTTAAGTTTAATTGTTTAAAAAATAGCTTGTTGATCATGTTGGACAAATTAAAACTCACTTTTTGTAAAAATAGTGCTCATTGTTAAGAGTCAAGTGGCTCTTTATTGCTTTTAATATAAAAAGGGTATTAATTATTTTTAAAATAAAGTCATTAAAATTAGGGTTTAAGCGCAATTTTGGTTTATCCTTTTGATTAGACTTGATGAATTATTAACTTTATCTTTAGTCTAAAACGCACTTATTTTAAATAAAGCAGTAGAAAAGATTTTTTTTATAAAAGATGAGATTAAACAAGCACATGTTTTGTTTAATTTTAACTTTTGTACAGGGAGGATTGCTGTTTAGCTGTGTGAATGATTCTTATTTAGTGAGTTTTTGCGGAAAAGGCAAAGTGGATTGTTTGTATTTTGATATTTCGCGTTTTATAATTCAGTGTCGTTTATAGGTTAGGCATGAGCTGTGCTTGCCTAACAATGCCAGCTTTCCTTGGAATTAATTCAACAAACTCCGGTCGGAGTTTCTACCTACAGGATGCCCGCTGTGAAAAGCAACAGACCTGTCAATTTGTCCATGGGTCAGGTGTTAGCGGTAAATTTACGCTCACCCGTGGCTATTGCATCAATTTTACACCGTTTATCAGGTGTCATCGTTTTCTTATTAGTACCAGTTCTATTATGGATTTTAGATAAATCATTATCTTCGCCAGAAGGATTTGACTACGTTAAAAATGTCGTTTTCGGAAATATCCTTGTACGTTTTGTCGTGTGGGTATTTGTAGCCGGCTTAATTTTCCACTTTATTGCTGGGGTTAAGCATTTGCTTGCAGATCTAGGTTTTGCTGAAGAACTGCAAAGCGGTCGTATTGCAGCGACAATTTCATTGATCTTATCTGTGGTAGCCATTATCGCAGCCTTTGTATGGATTATGTTCTAATGAAAAGTGCTACAGGTTTAACAGGTTCAGGTTCTCGTGATTGGTTTATCCAGCGTGTAAGTGCTGTAGTATTGGCAGCTTATACTGTTGTTCTTTTGGGTTGGATTCTCTGCAAAGGCGGATTTGACTATCAACAATGGGCTGGCTTCATGATGACATTACCAATGAAGATTTTTTCTTTATTGGCAATTTTGTCGCTTATCGCACACGCATGGATTGGTATGTGGCAGGTTTTCACTGACTACGTCACTACTCGTCAAATGGGTCCTTCAGCGAAAGGTTTACGCCTTGTACTGACTACGGCTGTCATTATTGCAGTGTTTGTGTACGCAATCTGGGGTATCCAGATTTTCTGGGCGAATTGATAGGAAGATATCATGGGCGCGATAACCCCTAAAGAAGATTATTCAAATATTCAAAACCTCACTTTCGATGCTGTTATCGTTGGTGGTGGTGGTTCTGGTATGCGTGCATCTTACCAACTTGCTCAAGCAGGTTTGAAAGTTGCAGTACTTACTAAAGTTTTCCCAACACGTTCACATACAGTTGCTGCTCAAGGCGGTATCGGTGCGTCGTTAGGTAACATGCAAGAAGATAACTGGCATTTCCACTTTTACGACACAGTAAAAGGTTCTGACTGGTTAGGTGACCAAGACGCAATTGAGTTTATGTGTCGTGAAGCGCCAAAAGTTGTATATGAACTAGAACACATGGGTATGCCGTTTGACCGTAACGCCGATGGTACAATTTACCAA
The DNA here is from genome assembly GCF_016064815.1 of Acinetobacter seifertii. Lineage (NCBI taxonomy): Bacteria > Pseudomonadati > Pseudomonadota > Gammaproteobacteria > Moraxellales > Moraxellaceae > Acinetobacter > Acinetobacter seifertii. The sequence goes on from NZ_CP065820.1 coordinate 821,457, forward strand.
CGTCCGTTCGGTGGTCACTCTGCGAACTATGGTGATAAACCAGTTCCACGTGCTTGTGCTGCTGCTGACCGTACTGGTCACGCATTATTACACACGCTTTATCAAAGCAACGTGAAAATGGGTACTCAATTCTTCGTTGAATGGATCGCTCTTGATTTGATCCGTAACGAAGCAGGTGATGTACTCGGTGTAACTGCAATTGACCAAGAAACTGGCAACATTGCAGTATTCCAAGCAAAAGCAACATTGTTTGCAACTGGTGGTGCTGGTCGTGTTTACCGTGCATCAACAAACGCTTATATCAACACTGGTGACGGTCTTGGTATGGCTGCTCGTGCTGGTATTCCATTACAAGATATGGAATTCTGGCAGTTCCACCCTACAGGTGTTGCGGGCGCAGGCGTATTGTTAACTGAAGGTTGTCGTGGTGAAGGTGCAATCCTTCGTAACAAAGACGGCGAACCGTTCATGGAACGTTATGCACCGACTTTAAAAGACTTGGCTCCACGTGACTTCGTATCACGCTCTATGGACCAAGAAATTAAAGAAGGTCGTGGTTGTGGTCCAAAAGGTGATTATATCTTGCTTGATATGACTCACTTGGGTGCTGACACAATCATGAAGCGTTTACCATCTGTATTTGAGATTGGTAAAAAATTCGCAAACGTAGACATTACTAAAGAACCAATTCCAGTAGTACCAACAATCCATTATCAAATGGGTGGTATTCCTACGAATATGCATGGTCAAGTGTGCTTACCAGAACCTGGTACAGATAACTACACTAAACCTGTAAAAGGTTTCTATGCAATTGGTGAATGTTCTTGCGTATCAGTACATGGTGCAAACCGTTTAGGTACTAACTCACTTCTTGACTTGGTTGTATTTGGTAAAGCTGCTGGTGAGCACATTATCGACTACGTAACTAAGCACCATGGTGATGAATATGCACCGCTTCCAACAAACGTATTAGAGCAAACTTTAGAGCGCGTGCGTAAATTGGATGACTCAACTACTGGTGAAAACGCTCAAGAAGTTGCTGATGCAATTCGTGATATCGTTCAAGATCACGCGGGTGTATTCCGTACTCAAGCTTTACTTGATAAAGGTGTTAAAGAGATTCTTGCTCTTGAGCCACGTGTACGTAACATCCACTTGAAAGATAAATCTAAAGTATTTAACACTGCGCGTGTTGAAGCGCTTGAAGTTGAAAACTTATATGAAGTTGCAAAAGCTACATTAATTTCAGCTGCTGCGCGTAAAGAATGTCGTGGTGCGCATACGGTAGTTGATTATGAATTACCAGCTGATCACCCAACTTATTCATACGGTCGCCGTGATGATGAGTGGATGAAACATACTTTATGGTATTCATCGGATAACCGTTTGGAATATAAGCCAGTGCGCTTCAAGCCGTTAACTGTTGATGCAATTCCACCAGCACCACGTACATTCTAATCGGGAGTATAAAGATGAGTAGAGGTACTCGTACATTCGAAATCTACCGCTATGATCCTGATAAGGATAAAGCGCCGTACATGCAAACTTTCAAACTTGAATTGACTGATAAGCACCGTATGTTGCTTGATGCATTGCTTGCTTTGAAAGTTCAAGACGAAACGTTAACATTCCGTCGTTCATGCCGTGAAGGTATTTGTGGTTCGGATGGTGTGAACATCAATGGTAAAAATGGTTTGGCTTGTTTATGGAATTTAAACGACCTACCTGAGAAAATTGTAATTCGCCCATTGCCAGGTTTGCCGGTTATTAAAGATTTGGTTGTTGATATGAACCAATTCTATGATCAATATGACAAAATTCAGCCATTCTTGATCAATAACCAACCAGCTCCACCTAAAGAGCGTTTACAGTCTCCTGAAGAGCGTGAACACTTGAATGGTTTGTATGAATGTATTCTTTGTGCATGCTGTTCAACTTCATGTCCATCATTCTGGTGGAACCCTGATAAATTCTTAGGTCCTTCAGCATTGTTGAATGCATACCGTTTTATTATCGACTCTCGTGATACTGCAACAGCAGATCGTTTGGCTCGTCTTGACGATCCATTCAGCTTATTCCGCTGTAAAGGTATTATGAACTGTGTGTCAGTATGTCCTAAAGGTTTGAATCCAACAAAAGCAATCGGTCATATCCGTAACATGTTGTTAGATCAAGCGGGTTAATTCTGCGCAAATAGGAAACGCACATCCTTGATGTGCGTTTTTTTTTAACTTTATAATACGCACCTTATACTTTAGTCGGTAAAATAGGGGTTTTTATATAAAGCACCATATATTAATAGATAAAATTGGATATGTATTTCGCCAATTTATAGATGGTATGTGTCAAAAAAATCAATCGTTCGTTAAGAACATGATACGATTTGCCACAAAGTTATAGGTGAAAAAAGCGTATACTAGTGAAATTAAATTAAGTGGCACGATCTTAGATCAGTGCTTAATTTTTATGGTCAAAGTCATTTTAGAAAAGTTAATTGTATAGTTAATTTTTCTAAAAAGATTTGCAAAAAATTGCTCGGTTTTTTATCGAGTATAAGGTGAGTGATGATGCCATTGAGGGCGTTGTGATTCATTAATTACCTATGGAGTTTTCTCTCTAGGTAGTATGACGCCCCATGGTCGTAAAGACCTGTTGGGTAAGTAGTGTCATTTTTACCGATTTGACATTATGCATCATGGGTGTGCTTAAAAGGCAGCCTGTAATATTTTTTGCAATAGGAAATGGGTCCACAAATGCAAGAAGTTGCTGACGCATTGCGTCTTGACACTGAACTTTCCGCTGATAGTGCAGCGTATATTGAAGAACTTTACGAGCAGTACCTGACTTCCCCAACCTCTGTAGCTGAGGACTGGCGCCAATATTTCGATAAATATCCAAAAGGTGACCAACCACACAGCGCTGTGCGTGAGCAATTCCTATTACTAGGACGTAATGCTAACCGTGTTCAACCTGTTGTACAAAGTACTGTAAGTACTGAGCATGAGCGTCGTCAAATTGGCGTTTTACAACTTATTGCTGCTTATCGCAATCGCGGACATCAAAAAGCTAAATTAGATCCATTAGGTCTTGCTAAGCGTGAAGATATTCCTGATTTAGATCTTTCAGCACATGGTTTAACCAAATCAGATTTAGACACAGTATTCAACACAGGCAATCTTGAAATTGGTAAGAGTGAAGCAACTCTTGCTGAAATGATTGAAGCAATGGAAGCGATCTATTGTGGTTCAATCGGTGTTGAATACATGCATATCGTGGACACAAAAGAAAAGCGTTGGATTCAACAACGTCTTGAAAGTGCCCGTGGTAAGTTCAATTACTCAAATGATCAAAAGAAAGGCTTCTTAGAGCGTTTAACTGCTGCTGAGGGTCTAGAAAAATATCTTGGTAATAAATACGTCGGCGCTAAACGCTTTGGTGTGGAAGGCGGCGAATCTTTTATTCCTATGGTAAATGAGATTATCCAGCGTGCTGGTGCTGTAGGTTGTAAAGAAGTTGTTATCGGTATGCCACACCGTGGCCGTTTGAACCTTCTTGTTAACATTATGGGTAAAAACCCTGCGGACTTATTTGGTGAGTTCGAAGGTAAATCAATTCATAAAAAAGGTTCTGGTGACGTTAAATACCACCAAGGTTTCTCAAGTAATGTAATGACTCCAGGTGGCGAAGTTCACTTGGCATTGGCATTTAACCCATCTCACTTGGAAATTGTTGGTCCTGTAGTTGAAGGTTCTGTACGCGCACGTCAAGTACGTCGTAGAGATATCGGCGGTGATGACGTATTACCGGTTATTGTTCATGGTGATGCTGCATTTGCAGGTCAAGGCGTGAACATGGAAACCTTCCAAATGTCACAAACTCGTGGCTATACGGTTGGTGGTACGGTTCATATCATTGTGAACAACCAAGTTGGTTTCACAACTTCTGATCCGCGTGATGCGCGTTCTACAGAGTACTGTACAGACGTTGCTAAAATGATTCAGGCACCAATTTTCCATGTAAATGGCGATGATCCTGAAGCAGTTATCTTTGCTACTCAATTAGCACATGATTTCCGTCACGAATTCCGTAAAGATGTTGTTATCGATTTGTTCTGTTATCGCCGTCGCGGCCATAACGAAGCAGATGAGCCATCTGGTACACAACCATTGATGTATCAAGTAATTGCGAAGAAAGCAACTACTCGTACACTTTATGCTGATCAACTTGTACAAGAGAAAGTACTTGATCGTGCTGAAGCTGATCAAATGGTTGAAGATTACCGTTCTGATTTAGAAGCGGGTAATCATGTAGCAAACGCATTGATTCTTGAACCAAATACCAAAATGTTTGTTGATTGGACTCCATATTTGGGCCATGACTACACAGACGATTGGGATACTTCATTTGACTTGAACCGCCTTAAAGAATTGGGCGAGGGCATGAGCAAACTTCCTGAAGGGTTTGTAATGCAGCGTCAAGTTCAAAAAGTAATTGAAGATCGTGTGAAAATGCAAACTGGTGAAACTCCTTTGAACTGGGGTGCAGCAGAAACTTTAGCTTATGCAACTTTATTAGATGAAGACTATTTAGTTCGTATTACTGGTGAAGACGTGGGGCGTGGTACCTTCTCACACCGTCATGCGAAATTGCATAACCAAGCTGATGGTTCAACTTACATTCCACTTTGTCATGTTAAAGAGAATCAACCACGTTTTGCGATTTACGATTCTTTATTATCTGAAGAAGCAGTTCTTGCATTCGAATATGGTTACGCAACTACAATTCCTAAGAGCTTGATTATTTGGGAAGCACAATTTGGTGACTTCGTAAACTGTGCTCAAGTTGTGATTGACCAGTTTATTGCTTCTGGTGAGACTAAGTGGGAGCGTGTTTGTGGTTTAACAATGTTGTTACCACACGGTTTCGAAGGTCAAGGTCCAGAGCATTCTTCAGCTCGTTTAGAACGTTTCTTACAGTTATGTGCTGAAGATAACATGCAAGTGATCACTCCAACGACACCTGCACAGATTTTCCATGCATTACGTCGTCAAGCTGTACGCCCAATTCGTAAGCCATTGATCGTAATGTCACCAAAATCTTTACTTCGTCATAAACTTGCAACTTCTACTTTAGAAGAACTTGCAAATGGTTCATTCCAAACTGTAATTGACGAAATCGATCAAATTAACAAGTCAGATGTAACTCGTCTTGTACTTTGTGGCGGTAAAGTTTATTACGACTTACTCGAAAAACGTCGTGAACAAAACTTAACTAATGTTGCAATCGTACGTATTGAACAGTTGTATCCATACCCAGAGCAACGTCTTGCGGAAATCTTGGCTGCTTATCCAAATGTTAAAGAACTCGTTTGGGCACAAGAAGAGCCGAAGAACCAAGGCGCATGGTTATTTATTGCACCGCGTTTATATGACGATATCTTAAAATCTGGCAAACAAATCCGTATCAGTTTTGCAGGTCGTGAAGCTTCTGCTGCACCAGCTTGTGGCTCACCGTACTTGCATGCAAAACAACAAGCTCAGCTAATTAATGATGCATTGGCAATCGAAGCTGAACAATCAGGAGATTCTCAATAATGGCAACCGAAATTAAAGCACCGGTATTCCCAGAGTCTGTTGCAGATGGCACCATCGCAACTTGGCATAAAAAGGTGGGTGAACCTGTATCACGTGATGAAGTAATCTGTGATATTGAAACCGACAAAGTTGTTTTAGAAGTGGTTGCTCCTGCAGATGGTAGCTTGGTTGCAATCATTAAAGGTGAAGGCGATACAGTTCTTTCTGACGAAGTTATTGCTCAATTCGAAGCTGGTGCTGGTGCAGCGGCTGCTGCTCCTGCGGCAGTAGAACAAGCAGTTGCTCAAACTCAAGCTGGTGCAGCTCCTGTTGTTGAACGTACAGAAACTGTATCTGATCAAGCTCCTGCGGTTCGTAAAGCTTTAACTGAATCTGGTATTGCTGCTGCTGACGTACAAGGTACTGGCCGTGGTGGTCGTATCACTAAAGAAGATGTTGCAAACCATCAAACTAAACCAGCTGCTAACGTTACTCCGTTAAGTGTTGCTGTTGGTGAGCGTATCGAAAAACGTGTTCCAATGACTCGTTTACGTAAGCGTGTTGCTGAGCGTCTTCTTGCTGCAACTCAAGAAACTGCAATGTTAACTACATTTAACGAAGTTAACATGAAGCCAATCATGGAATTGCGTAAGCAATATAAAGATGCTTTCGAAAAGCGTCATGGCGCTCGTTTAGGCTTCATGTCATTCTTCGTTAAAGCAGCAACTGAAGCGCTTAAACGCTACCCAGCTGTAAATGCTTCAATTGATGGCGACGATATCGTTTATCACGGTTACTATGACATCGGTGTTGCAGTATCTTCTGATCGTGGTCTTGTTGTTCCAGTATTACGTGATACTGACCGTATGAGCTATGCAGAAGTTGAAGCAGGTATTGCTGCTTATGCTGGTAAAGCACGTGACGGTAAATTATCTATCGAAGAAATGACTGGTGGTACTTTCACAATCACTAACGGTGGTACTTTCGGTTCATTGCTTTCAACTCCTATTTTGAACCAACCGCAAACTGGTATCTTGGGTATGCACAAAATCCAAGAGCGTCCTATGGCGGTAAATGGTCAAGTTGAAATCTTGCCAATGATGTACTTAGCGCTTTCTTATGACCACCGTATGATCGATGGTAAAGAAGCTGTAGGTTTCTTAGTAGCAATCAAAGAATTGTTAGAAGAGCCAGCTAAACTCATCCTTGATCTTTAATTTCTTCGAATAAATACCTACCAGGGTAGAGCGATCCTCTATCCTGGTTTATGGAGATAAAAATGTCTCAACAATTTGATCTTGTTGTCATCGGCGGTGGTCCTGGTGGTTATGAAGCTGCGATTCGCGCTGCTCAACTAGGCTTCAAAGTCGCTTGTATTGAAAAACGTATTCACAATGGTAAGCCTTCTTTAGGTGGTACTTGCTTAAACGTAGGTTGTATCCCTTCTAAAGCTTTGCTTGATTCTTCTCATCGTTATGAAGATACAGTGCATCACTTAGCTGATCACGGTATTACAACTGGTGAAGTGAATTTCGATCTTGCAAAACTTCTTGCTCGTAAAGACAAAATTGTTGACCAATTAACTGGCGGTATCGATCAATTGCTTAAAGGCAACGGTATTGAGTGGTTAAAAGGTACAGGTAAATTACTTGCTGGTAAAAAAGTTGAGTTCGTTTCTCATGAAGGTGAAACTCAAGTTTTAGAACCTAAATACGTAATTCTTGCGTCTGGTTCTGTGCCTGTAAATATTCCTGTAGCTCCTGTAGATCAAGACATTATTGTTGATTCAACTGGCGCATTAAACTTCCCAGAAGTACCTAAGCGTTTAGGTGTGATCGGTGCTGGTGTAATCGGTTTAGAGCTTGGTTCAGTATGGCGTCGTCTTGGTGCTGAAGTTGTTGTATTTGAAGCAATGGATGCATTCTTGCCAATGGCTGATAAAGCTTTGGCAAAAGAATACCAAAAGCTTTTAACTAAGCAAGGTCTTGATATTCGCGTTGGTGCTAAAGTTTCTGGCACTGAAGTTAATGGTCGTGAAGTGACTGTTAAATACACTCAAGGTGGCGAAGAAAAAACTCAAACTTTTGACAAATTAATCGTTTGTGTTGGCCGTAAAGCATATGCAGAAGGTTTATTGGCTGAAGATTCAGGCATTAAATTAACTGAACGTGGTTTAGTTGAAGTAAATGATCACTGTGCAACTTCTGTAGAAGGTGTATACGCAATTGGTGACTTGGTTCGCGGTCCAATGCTTGCTCATAAAGCAATGGAAGAAGGCGTAATGGCTGTTGAGCGTATTCACGGTCATGCGGCTCAAGTGAACTATGACACAATCATTTCTGTTATCTATACACACCCTGAAGCGGCGTGGGTAGGTTTAACTGAAGAGCAAGCTAAAGAAAAAGGTCATGAAGTAAAAACTGGTCAGTTCGGTTTTGCTGTAAATGGTCGTGCTTTAGCGGCTGGTGAAGGCGCAGGTTTTGTTAAGTTCGTTGCTGACGCAAAAACTGACCGCTTATTAGGTATGCATGTCATTGGACCTGCAGCATCTGATATCGTTCACCAAGGTATGATCGCTCTTGAATTTGTATCTTCAGTTGAAGATCTTCAGTTGATGACTTTTGGTCACCCAACATTCTCTGAAGTTGTTCATGAAGCTGCACTTGCTGTAGATGGTCGTGCAATTCACGCGATTCAACGTAAGCGTAAATAAAATTAAAGAGCGGTTCTCCGCTCTTTTTCACATTCGATGGTGTGATTAAAAAATCATCAAGTTGATAGACGTAGACAGCAATTTGCATATACAACATGAGAATGTTGCGCAAATTGAAGACAACAAACAAAGTTAAGTAGGTAACTAAATGAACTTACATGAGTATCAAGCTAAAGCGTTATTGAAAGAATATGGTATGCCGGTACAAGAAGGTATCTTGGCAACCAATGCAGACGAAGCAGTTGCTGCATTTGAACAGCTTGGTGGTAAATTCGCTGTAATGAAGGCGCAAGTTCATGCTGGTGGTCGTGGTAAGGCTGGTGGCGTTAAAGTTGCAAAATCTAAAGAAGATGTTATCGAATTTGCAAACAATATCATTGGTACTCGTCTTGTAACGTATCAAACTGATGCAAATGGTCAACCAGTAAACAGCATCATTGTTGCTGAAGACGTATATCCAGTTGAGCGTGAGCTTTACTTGGGCGCGGTTGTAGACCGTTCTAGCCGTCGTATTACTTTCATGGCTTCTACAGAAGGTGGTGTAGAAATCGAGAAAGTTGCTGAAGAAACTCCAGAAAAAATTATCAAAGTTGAAGTTGATCCATTAGTTGGCTTACAACCATTCCAAGCACGTGAAGTTGCGTTTGCTTTAGGTTTGAAAGACAAACAAATCGGTCAATTCGTAAAAATCATGACAGCTGCTTACCAAGCATTTGTTGAAAACGATTTTGCTTTATTTGAAATTAACCCACTTTCAGTTCGTGAAAATGGCGAAATTTTATGTGTAGACGCGAAAGTAGGTATCGACTCTAACGCGCTTTACCGTTTACCTAAAGTTGCTGCTTTACGTGACAAATCTCAAGAGAATGAGCGTGAATTAAAAGCATCTGAATTTGATCTTAACTATGTTGCTTTAGAAGGTAACATCGGTTGTATGGTTAACGGTGCTGGTCTTGCAATGGCAACTATGGACATCATTAAACTTTATGGTGGTCAGCCTGCAAACTTCCTTGACGTTGGTGGCGGTGCAACTAAAGAGCGCGTAATCGAAGCGTTCAAAATCATCCTTGCTGATACATCTGTACAAGGTGTTTTAATCAACATCTTCGGTGGTATCGTACGTTGTGACATGATTGCTGAAGCAATTATTGCAGCGGTTCAAGAAGTAAACGTAACTGTTCCAGTTGTTGTTCGTTTAGAAGGTAACAACGCTGAGTTAGGTGCTAAATTACTTGATGAATCTGGTTTGAAATTAATTTCTGCGAACGGTTTGTCTGATGCCGCAGAAAAAGTTGTAGCTGCAGTTAAAGCGTAAGGGGAGTATCAATCATGAGCGTATTAATTAATAAAGACACTAAAGTATTGGTACAAGGTTTTACTGGTAAAAACGGTACTTTCCACTCTGCACAAGCTTTAGACTACGGTACAAAAGTTGTTGGTGGTGTTACTCCAGGTAAAGGTGGTACAACTCACCTTGACTTACCAGTATTCAACACAATGAAAGAAGCTGTACGTGAAACAAATGCAGATGCATCTGTAATCTATGTACCAGCTCCATTCGTTTTAGACTCAATTGTTGAAGCGGTTGATTCAGGTGTTGGGCTAATCGTTGTGATCACTGAAGGTGTTCCAACAATCGACATGCTTAAAGCAAAACGTTATTTAGAAACTAACGGTAACGGTACTCGTTTAGTTGGTCCTAACTGCCCAGGCGTGATCACTCCGGGTGAATGTAAGATCGGTATTATGCCTGGTCACATCCACCAACCAGGTCGTATTGGTATTATCTCACGTTCAGGTACATTGACTTATGAAGCGGTTGCTCAAACAACTAAGCTTGGTTTAGGTCAGTCTACTTGTATCGGTATTGGTGGTGACCCAATCCCAGGTATGAACCAAATTGAAGCTCTTCAATTGTTCCAAGACGATCCAGATACTGATGCAATCATCATGATCGGTGAGATCGGTGGTACAGCGGAAGAAGAAGCTGCTGAATTCATCAAATCTAACGTGACTAAGCCTGTAGTAGGTTACATCGCTGGTGTAACTGCTCCTAAAGGTAAGCGTATGGGTCACGCTGGTGCGATCATTTCTGGTGGTCAAGGTACCGCTGAAGAGAAATTTGCTGCATTTGAAAAAGCGGGTATGGCTTACACTCGTAGCCCAGCTGAGCTTGGTTCAACTATGTTGCAAGTATTAAAAGAGAAAGGTTTAGCTTAATAGCTTCCTTAAATCTTTAAAAAATACCGCATCTGAAAAATGATGCGGTATTTTTTGCATCATTGAAAAGTAGCATAAAATGAAATAAGAAATAATAGGGCTAAAAAAAGACAAAAAAATACGCAATGATTGGGGTGATCACTGCGTAGAACAACGAATCTGTTAAAAACAGTTTCGGCTTAAGGAGAAATGTCGTGAGGTTCATATCAACCTACTTGAGCTATATTAGTTAAGGTTTAATATTTCTTCATTAAGGTTCGCGTTAATTAGTGTTACTTCACGTTAAAAGGGTAAGTGCATGTGAATCATTATGAATATATTAACAATGTAAAATTTTAAACTATTGAATCTTAATATAATTATAAAAAAAGCCCCGTAGGGCTTTTTCATTTATATGTTTACTCTAGAGTCAAAACTTAAATAAGCCTAAGCCATCTTTAACTTCATCTAAAGTTTGTTGAGTAATGATTCTGCATTTGTCAGTACCTTGACGTAAAACATCCATAATGTAATCAGGATCTTTAGCAAGTTCTTCACGGCGTTCACGAATAGGTGTAATTAATTCTTTTAACACACCTTCAAGACGTTTTTTAACAGTACCGTCACCAAGACCACCGCGGCGATAATGCGCTTTTAATTCTTCAACTTCTTCTTTATTTGGATCAAATGCATCTAAATAAGTAAATACAATGTTTCCTTCAACTTGACCTGGATCTTCAATACGAAGGTGATTTGGGTCTGTGTACATTGCATTTACAGCTTTCTTAATGTCTTTGTCAGAAGCATTTAAAACAATGGTATTGCCTAATGACTTAGACATTTTCGCTTTACCATCAAAACCTGGTAAACGAGCCATATTAGAAAGTAAGGCTTTACATTCAGGTAAAAGGTCTTGACCAATTTGGCGATTCACACGACGGACCACTTCATTGGTTTGTTCAATCATTGGAATCTGATCTTCACCCACTGGTACTACAGTTGCTTTAAAAGCCGTAATATCAGCAGCCTGTGCAACAGGGTAGCAAAGGAAACCAGCAGGAATGTCACGTTCAAAACCACGCATTTGAATTTCAGATTTGATGGTTGGGTTACGTTCTAAACGAGCTACAGTTACAAAGTTAAGATATAACATTGTAAGCTCATTCAATGCTGGTAAACATGACTGTACGCAAATCGTGGTCTTAGTTGGATCAATACCAACTGCTAAATAATCTAGAGCAACTTCCAAAATATTGCGACGTACTTTATCTGGGTTATCTGCATTGTCAGTTAGGGCTTGTGCATCTGCTAATAAGAGATGTTGATGATGGCTATCCTGTAAACCTACACGTGAACGCAAAGAACCGACAAAATGCCCAAGATGAAGTTGTCCGGTTGGGCGGTCGCCTGTCAAAATAATTGGACGCTGATCAACATTACTCATTATTTATTCCACTATCGTATTGGCTTAATCAGGGATAGTAAGCCCTGTAATATAAAGATTGGCATTATTGTACGGGAAATAAAATTTTTTCGTCAGCGATTGGTTAAACTTTCTTAAAATAATATTGTGAATTTATTCAGTAAAATTACAGAAATTAGAATATTTCATCTTACAATAGCCAGATAAATACAAACTTGGATAAGAAATGGCAAGTGGCTTACTTTTATTACTAGATGATATTGCAACAATTTTAGATGATGTCGCTTTAATGAGCAAAATGGCAGCAAAGAAAACTGCTGGTGTTTTAGGAGATGATTTGGCCTTAAATGCACAACAGGTAACTGGTGTGCGCGCTGATCGTGAACTACCTATTGTGTGGAAAGTCGCTAAAGGTTCATTGGTTAATAAGCTTATTTTAGTACCTTTGGCTTTATTAATTAGTGTGATTGCTCCTTGGCTGATTAACCCGCTATTGATGCTAGGTGGCTTATTTTTATGTTATGAAGGTGTTGAAAAGGTTCTTCATACCATCATGCATAAAAAAGCTTCGACCTCTGAAGAAGCAGAAAAAGAGTTTAATAACGAAGAGTTAGATTTAGAAGCCTTTGAAAAAGAGAAAGTAAAAGGAGCTATTCGAACTGACTTTATTTTATCTGCTGAAATTGTTGTTATTTCTTTAGGTACGGTTGCTACTGCTGCTTTAATGACAAAAATAAGTGTGCTTAGCATTATTGCTGTTGTGATGACGCTAGGTGTTTATGGCTTGGTTGGTGTGATTGTTAAAATTGATGATTTAGGATTATATTTAACAAAACAAGCTGCTTCTTTCAAACAAACATTAGGGCGTGGATTACTTGCTTTTGCTCCTCTTTTGATGAAGTTACTTTCTATTGTTGGAACTATTGCAATGTTTTTAGTAGGTGGAGGGATTATTAACCATACGATTCCTTTACTTCATCATATTACTGAAGATACGGTCGATCATTTAGAAACTATACCTGCGGTCGGAAATATTATTGGTGCTTTAACACCAACATTGATGAACTTTGTGATAGGAATGATTGCCGGTGCAGTTGTATTACTTATCGTAAGTTTAATACAAAAAATTTGGCCTAAAAAAGCATCGAACTCTTGATGCCATTCTAAAATAAGAGGGAAATTATGCGTTGGAGAGATCGTAGAGTCAGTACCAATGTTGAGGACCGTCGAGGTGGGGGCGGTGTTAAAGCAGGTGGTATAAGTATTATTGGTTTGGTCGTAGCATTTGTTGCATGGAAATTTTTTGGCGTTGATCCACAAATGGCCTATCAGGCAACGCAGCAGGTTACTGCTTCACAACAATCAAATGAAACTGCACCGCAAACTTTGACACCTGAGCAAAAAGAAGCTTCAGATTTTGTTGGAACAGTATTAGCTGATACAGAAGATACCTGGACACCTATATTTAAACAGTTAGGTAAAACTTATACGCCACCAAAGTTGGTTTTATTTAGTGGAATGACTCGTTCAGGTTGTGGCACTGCTCAATCTGCAATGGGACCCTTTTATTGTCCGGCTGACCAGAAAGTTTATATTGATACTGAATTTTTTAAAGATATGCGTGAGCAAATGGGTATCTCGGGTGAGCAAAATAAATCAGAGCTCTCTCGCCAAGATCAGGCAGGTGATTTTGCACAAGCCTATGTTGTTGCGCATGAAGTAGGTCATCATGTTCAAACCTTGCTTGGTATTTCTTCCCAAGTGCAACAAGCTCGTTCGCAAGTCAGTCAGAAAGAAGGTAATCAGTTATCTGTTCGTCAAGAGTTACAAGCTGACTGTTTAGCAGGTATATGGGCAAATCATAATCAACAGCGTACTCAGTTTTTAGAGGCGGGCGATGTTGAAGAAGCAATGGATGCTGCTCAAAAAATTGGTGATGACTATTTACAAAAACGTGCAACAGGTCAAGTTGTGCCTGATAGTTTTACCCATGGCACCAGTGAGCAAAGGATGCATTGGTTTCAGGTGGGGTTAAAGTCAGGTAATATTAATCAATGCGATACTTTTAATAACTCTATTTGAACTACAAAGAGGAGTTTGCCATAGGTTCAGGTGAACTCATTTTTTATAATCTCTCTGATTCATAATTAATGTTAAGAAATTTAACTGATTGCTATAGTGCTTAGCGTAATTCGTTAAACTTATATTCTAACTTTTAACTGCTTGGGCACACATGAAGTGCCCATTTTTTCGCTCTGTTCAGTTTAGCTGTCTAGGTTTTTATTTGGTCATTGACCCAGAAGAAGGGTGTTCATGGGTAATTTTTTCTTATTACAAGCATTTACGGTTGTATTTGCCTTATCAATTGCAACCACAATATTCAATAAGCGTATTTTAGGCTTTCCTCAAGCGATTGGCGTACCTCTTGTTTCTGCAATTTTTGTCTTCATTTTGCAATGGGGCGCCAGTCTGTTAAATGGTAATCAGTTCATTAGCATTAATATTCATAATATTGAAAATGCAGTTCGAAATATTGATTTCTATGACTTTTTAATTAATGGCGTTATTTGTTTTATTCTGACATCTTCTGCACTTAAATTTAAAATTTCAGATTTAAGAAGTTATTGGAAACAGATTAGTATTTTAGCAACGATTGCACTCGTTATCTGTGCAGTATTGTTTGGTGGTTTACTTTATGGTTTCCAATTGTTGATTGGCCATCATGTACCAATATTGGTTCTTCTATTGTTAGGTGCTGCCTTGGGTGCAACAGACCCCATTGGTATTAAGGGCGTTTTAAGTTCGATACGGGCACCTCATCATCTTATTGTGAAATTAGAAGGCGAGTCTTTATTTAATGATGCGATGTGTATTGCATTATTTATGACACTGCTTAATGTTTTACAGGGTGAACATTTTTCATTAGTTGCAACGTTGGAAGCTTTACTTTATGAAATTGTGGTCGCCATTGGTATTGGATGGGCATTTGGTATAGGAACATTACGTCTATTACGTGGTAAGCACGAAATGGAATCCTTGATTTTAACGACGGCATTGCTGGCCAGTGGCGCATATCTGGTAGCTTTATTCGCCCATGCATCTGCACCAATTGCTTGTGTGATTGGGGGGTTAATTGTTGGAAATAAATGGAAAGAAATTCGTGAAGAACGTGAGATTAGAGAAGTTAACCATTTTTGGCATACAGTAGAAGGAATTATCAATTCATTCTTATTTACTTTAATTGGTCTTGAATTATTTATTCTAGATTTAAACTTTAGTCTGATTTTGGGTGGAATTGTTGCTTTCCTTATTCTGCATATTTCGCGTTTTGCGGCAAACTTTATGTCTTTTGCCTTCTTCCCAACAATGCGAAAGACCAAAAGTTACAATGGTAGTTTAACCATTTTATCTTGGGGAGGGGTTAGGGGAGGCATTTCACTTGCTTTAATTTTAGCAGTTGCAAATATTCCCGCGCTTAGCCCTTATAGTAGTATTCTCATTGGATACACCTTTATTAGTGTATTGTTATCTGGTGTAGTGTGTGGTCTGGGCTTACCAGCGGTAATGAATGCCTTTTATTACAATCCAAATGAAGAAAAGGAAGGGCTTAAAGGTTTTTACCAAAAACTATGTCATAAAATGAACCGCCGTGGTTTTCAATATGTAGTTGGAGAAGATGCCTTGGGAAGAGAAACAATTACAATCTTTAATCCAGACGTTATTGTTGATCAAAAAACTGAAGATGGTATTGCAACTATGCATGATCCAAATAAGTTACAAGAAGTAAAACGCTTTGAAAGCCCTGATAATTTTTAGAACAACTTAAAAGTATATTTAATTAGATTTAAAAAGTATGGCTTTAGTGTAATAGTAAAATATTCACTAGGGCCATTTTTTTTCTATATGTATCATTAATAATATATTTTATTTCATTGAGATATTAAAAGTTATTAAATAAAGATTAGAATTAAGATAATTTTCAATAATTAAAAGCTAAATTTGTTTTATATATAAAACATTTAATTTATGTTTATTTAAAATTATAAGAATAAGAACGAGAATTTTATTTATATAAAATTTGTATTAATTACTTTTTTTTCTTTGAGGACTTTAGTATTTGTTTTTTTTATTTTAAAGTGGTTAATGTAAAAATGATCACATTACTTAATGTTTTTAAGTTGTAGGTCAAAAACTCAAAAGCATTAAGTAAAAAATTATACATAAAATCATTCAAATCAATAATATAAAAGGAATATAGATATGCCTGAAATACAAATTATTGCCAAGGAAAGTCATGATACCTTGTCAACAATAAAAGGGACTTCAGCCAAACTCTCAGAAGCTTCGGTTGTAGTGGTAAAGGTAGCTGCTAGTGATGTATTAGTAGTGAATAGGGAGGGTACCAATGCAGTAATTCGTCTTAAAAATGGCGAAACTATTGTTATTGAAGGTTTCTTCAGTGGTACAGCTGAACCTGCGGACAATAGTCTTGTTTTTCAAGACCAAAATGGACAATTAATTTGGGCAAAATTTAAAGATGCTGAAAATGATGCAGATGCTGATAGTGATGCAGATGCGGATGCTGACAGTGATGTGGCACCGCAAGCACTTTTAGGTGAAGATTTACCAGCAGCATTGCCAGCAGAAGCTCCACAAGGATTAGTATCTGATGTTATTTATCAGCCTATTTCTTCAATTCAACCATTACTTTATCACGATGCTGGCTTGAACCCATGGTTGTTAGCAGCGATACCTTTGGTTGCTGGTGGTATTATTGCTGCTGCATCAAATAGTAGCAATGACTCTTCAACACCTTCAGATACTACGCCTCCAAACACAAATGGTGTTACTTTCTCAGTTGATCCTATTACTTCTGATAATGTTATTAATGGAACAGAGGCTGCTGGTAATATTACAATTACAGGCAGCTTAAAGAATATCCCAGCAGATGCAGTAAATACAGTCGTTACAGTAGTTGTTAACGGGGTAACATATACTGCAATTATCGATAAAGTAGCAGGTACATGGAGTGCAGTTGTACCAGGCAGTGGATTAATTGCAGATAGCGACAAAACGATTGATGCAAAAGTTACATTTACTGATGCAGCGGGTAATAGTAGCAATATCAATGAGTCAAAATCTTATACAGTAGATACTACAGCACCAGATGCACCAGTGATTGATCCGATCAATGCAAGTAATCCTGTCACAGGTACGGCTGAACCAGGTTCAACAGTGAAGGTAACTTTCCCGGATGGCAGTACAGCAACAGTTGTTGCAGGCCCTGATGGTAAATGGACAGTACCAAATCCAGGTGATCTCAAAGATGGTGATAAAATTACAGCAGTGGCAACTGACCCTGCAGGCAACCCATCAAATCCTTCAACTGGTACTGTAGATGCAGTTGCACCAACAGTAACTGTAACGACAGCACTAACCAATGACAGTACACCTGCATTAACAGGTACGGTAAACGATCCAACTGCGAAAGTTGTGGTGACGGTCGATGGTGTGAACTATCCAGCGACGAACAATGGTAATGGTACCTGGACGCTTGCAGACAATACGCTTCCTGCATTGACAGATGGTCCACATACGATCACTGTGACTGCAACCGATCCTGCAGGTAATGTGGGAACAACAAATGCGGTGGTGACAGTAGATACCACAGCACCAAATGCACCAGTGATTGATCCGATCAATGCAAGTAATCCTGTCACAGGTACGGCAGAACCAGGTTCAACAGTGAAGGTGACTTTCCCGGATGGCAGTACAGCAACAGTTGTTGCAGGCCCTGATGGTAAATGGACAGTACCAAATCCAGGTGATCTCAAAGATGGTGATAAAATTACAGCAGTGGCAACTGACCCTGCAGGCAACCCATCAAATCCTTCAACTGGTACTGTAGATGCAGTTGCACCAACAGTAACTGTAACGACAGCACTAACCAATGACAGTACACCTGCATTAACAGGTACGGTAAACGATCCAACTGCGAAAGTTGTGGTGACGGTCGATGGTGTGAACTATCCAGCGACGAACAATGGTAATGGTACCTGGACGCTTGCAGACAATACGCTTCCTGCATTGACAGATGGTCCACATACGATCACTGTGACTGCAACCGATCCTGCAGGTAATGTGGGAACAACAAATGCGGTGGTGACAGTAGATACCACAGCACCAAATGCACCAGTGATTGATCCGATCAATGCAAGTAATCCTGTCACAGGTACGGCAGAACCAGGTTCAACAGTGAAGGTGACTTTCCCGGATGGCAGTACAGCAACAGTTGTTGCAGGCCCTGATGGTAAATGGACAGTACCAAATCCAGGTGATCTCAAAGATGGTGATAAAATTACAGCAGTGGCAACTGACCCTGCAGGCAACCCATCAAATCCTTCAACTGGTACTGTAGATGCAGTTGCACCAACAGTAACTGTAACGACAGCACTAACCAATGACAGTACACCTGCATTAACAGGTACAGTAAACGATCCAACTGCGAAAGTTGTGGTGACTGTCGATGGTGTGAACTATCCAGCGACGAACAATGGTAATGGTACCTGGACACTTGCGGACAATACGCTCCCTACATTGACAGATGGTCCACATACGATCACTGTGACTGCAACTGATCCTGCAGGTAATGTGGGAACAACAAATGCGGTGGTGACAGTAGATACGACAGCACCAAATGCACCAGTGATTGATCCAATCAATGCAAGCAATCCTGTCACAGGTACGGCTGAACCAGGTTCAACAGTGAAGGTGACTTTCCCGGATGGCAGTACAGCAACAGTTGTTGCAGGCCCTGATGGTAAATGGACAGTACCAAATCCAGGTGACTTGACTGATGGTCAAACAGTGACTGCAACAGCCACTGATCCAGCAGGCAACCCGTCATTACCTGGTTCAGCAGTAGTAGATGCAGTTGCACCAACAGTCGCTGTAACGACAGCATTGACCAATGACAGTACACCTGCATTAACAGGCACAGTAAACGATCCAACTGCGAAAGTTGTGGTGACTGTCGATGGTGTGAACTATCCAGCGACGAACAATGGTGATGGTACCTGGACACTTGCGGACAATACGCTCCCTACATTGACAGATGGTCCACATACGATCACTGTGACTGCAACCGATCCTGCAGGTAATGTGGGAACAACAAATGCGGTGGTGACAGTAGATACGACAGCACCAAATGCACCAGTGATTGATCCGATCAATGCAAGTAATCCTGTCACAGGTACGGCAGAACCAGGTTCAACAGTGAAGGTGACTTTCCCGGATGGCAGTACAGCAACAGTTGTTGCAGGCCCTGATGGTAAATGGACAGTACCAAATCCAGGTGATCTCAAAGATGGTGATAAAATTACAGCAGTGGCAACTGACCCTGCAGGCAACCCATCAAATCCTTCAACTGGTACTGTAGATGCAGTTGCACCAACAGTAACTGTAACGACAGCATTAACCAATGACAGTACACCTGCATTAACAGGTACGGTAAACGATCCAACTGCGAAAGTTGTGGTGACTGTCGATGGTGTGAACTATCCAGCGACGAACAATGGTAATGGCACCTGGACGCTTGCAGACAATACGCTTCCTACATTGACAGATGGTCCACATACGATCACTGTGACTGCAACTGATCCTGCAGGTAATGTGGGAACAACAAATGCGGTGGTGACGGTAGATACCACAGCACCAAATGCACCAGTGATTGATCCAATCAATGCAAGCAATCCTGTCACAGGTACGGCTGAGCCAGGTTCAACAGTGAAGGTGACTTTCCCGGATGGCAGTACAGCAACAGTTGTTGCAGGCCCTGATGGTAAATGGACAGTACCAAATCCAGGTGACTTGACTGATGGTCAAACAGTGACTGCAACAGCGACTGATCCAGCAGGCAATCCGTCATTACCTGGTTCAGCAGTAGTAGATGCAGTTGCACCAACAGTAACTGTAACGATAGCATTGACCAATGACAGTACACCTGCATTAACAGGCACAGTAAACGATCCAACTGCGAAAGTTGTGGTGACTGTCGATGGTGTCAACTATCCAGCGACGAACAATGGTGATGGTACCTGGACACTTGCAGACAATACGCTTCCTGCATTGACAGATGGTCCACATACGATCACTGTGACTGCAACCGATCCTGCAGGTAATGTGGGAACAACAAATGCGGTGGTGACGGTAGATACCACAGCACCAAATGCACCAGTGATTGATCCGATCAATGCAAGTAATCCTGTCACAGGTACAGCTGAGCCAGGTTCAACAGTGAAGGTAACTTTCCCGGATGGCAGTACAGCAACAGTTGTTGCAGGCCCTGATGGTAAATGGACAGTAGCAAATCCAGGTGACTTGACTGATGGTCAAACAGTGACTGCAACAGCGACTGATCCAGCAGGCAATCCGTCATTACCTGGTTCAGCAGTAGTAGATACAATTGCACCAACAGTCGCTGTAACGACAGCATTGACTAATGACAGTACACCAGCATTAACAGGTACAGTGAATGACCCGACTGCGAAAGTTGTGGTGACTGTCGATGGTGTGAACTATCCAGCGACGAACAATGGTGATGGTACCTGGACACTTGCGGACAATACGCTTCCTACATTGACAGATGGTCCACATACGATCACTGTGACTGCAACCGATCCTGCAGGTAATGTGGGAACAACAAATGCGGTGGTGACGGTAGATACCACAGCACCAAATGCACCAGTGATTGATCCAATCAATGCAAGCAATCCTGTCACAGGTACGGCTGAGCCAGGTTCAACAGTGAAGGTGACTTTCCCGGATGGCAGTACAGCAACAGTTGTTGCAGGCCCTGATGGTAAATGGACAGTACCAAATCCAGGTGACTTGACTGATGGTCAAACAGTGACTGCAACAGCGACTGATCCAGCAGGCAATCCGTCATTACCTGGTTCAGCAGTAGTAGATGCAGTTGCACCAACAGTAACTGTAACGACAGCATTGACCAATGACAGTACACCTGCATTAACAGGTACAGTGAATGACCCGACTGCGAAAGTTGTAGTGACTGTCGATGGTGTGAACTATCCAGCGACGAACAATGGTAATGGTACCTGGACGCTTGCAGACAATACGCTTCCTACATTGACAGATGGTCCACATACGATCACTGTGACTGCAACCGATCCTGCAGGTAATGTGGGAACAACAAATGCGGTGGTGACAGTAGATACCACAGCACCAGTCGTTGCCTTGAATGATGTGTTAAGCAATGACAGTACACCTGCATTAACCGGTACAGTAACTGACCCGACCGCGACGGTGGTGGTAACTGTCGATGGTGTGAACTATCCAGCAACAAATAATGGTGATGGTACTTGGACACTTGCAGACAATACGCTTCCTGTATTGGCGGATGGCCCTCATACGGTTACTGTGACTGCAACCGATCCTGCAGGTAATGTGGGAACAACAAATGCGGTGGTGACGGTAGATACGACAGCACCAGTTGTTGCCTTGAATGATGTGTTAAGCAATGACAGCACACCTGCATTAACCGGTACAGTAACTGACCCGACCGCGACGGTGGTGGTAACTGTCGATGGTGTGAACTATCCAGCAACAAATAATGGTGATGGTACCTGGACGCTTGCAGACAATACGCTTCCTGCATTGACAGATGGTCCACATACGATCACTGTGACTGCAACCGATCCTGCAGGTAATGTAGGTACAGGTAGTGCAGTGTTGACGGTAGATACGACAGCACCAAATGCACCAGTGATTGATCCAATCAATGCAAGCAATCCTGTCACAGGTACGGCAGAACCAGGTTCAACAGTGAAGGTAACTTTCCCGGATGGCAGTACAGCAACAGTTGTTGCAGGCCCTGATGGTAAATGGACAGTACCAAATCCAGGTGACTTGACTGATGGTCAAACAGTGACTGCAACAGCGACTGATCCAGCAGGCAATCCGTCATTACCTGGTTCAGCAGTAGTAGATGCAATTGCACCAACAGTCGCTGTAACGACAGCATTGACTAATGACAGTACACCAGCATTAACAGGTACAGTGAATGACCCGACTGCGAAAGTTGTGGTGACTGTCGATGGTGTGAACTATCCAGCGACGAACAATGGTGATGGTACCTGGACACTTGCGGACAATACGCTTCCTACATTGACAGATGGTCCACATACGATCACTGTGACTGCAACCGATCCTGCAGGTAATGTGGGAACAACAAATGCGGTGGTGACGGTAGATACCACAGCACCAAATGCACCAGTGATTGATCCAATCAATGCAAGCAATCCTGTCACAGGTACGGCTGAGCCAGGTTCAACAGTGAAGGTGACTTTCCCGGATGGCAGTACAGCAACAGTTGTTGCAGGCCCTGATGGTAAATGGACAGTACCAAATCCAGGTGACTTGACTGATGGTCAAACAGTGACTGCAACAGCGACTGATCCAGCAGGCAATCCGTCATTACCTGGTTCAGCAGTAGTAGATGCAGTTGCACCAACAGTAACTGTAACGACAGCATTGACCAATGACAGTACACCTGCATTAACAGGTACAGTGAATGACCCGACTGCGAAAGTTGTAGTGACTGTCGATGGTGTGAACTATCCAGCGACGAACAATGGTAATGGTACCTGGACGCTTGCAGACAATACGCTTCCTACATTGACAGATGGTCCACATACGATCACTGTGACTGCAACCGATCCTGCAGGTAATGTGGGAACAACAAATGCGGTGGTGACAGTAGATACCACAGCACCAGTCGTTGCCTTGAATGATGTGTTAAGCAATGACAGTACACCTGCATTAACCGGTACAGTAACTGACCCGACCGCGACGGTGGTGGTAACTGTCGATGGTGTGAACTATCCAGCAACAAATAATGGTGATGGTACTTGGACACTTGCAGACAATACGCTTCCTGTATTGGCGGATGGCCCTCATACGGTTACTGTGACTGCAACCGATCCTGCAGGTAATGTGGGAACAACAAATGCGGTGGTGACGGTAGATACGACAGCACCAGTTGTTGCCTTGAATGATGTGTTAAGCAATGACAGCACACCTGCATTAACCGGTACAGTAACTGACCCGACCGCGACGGTGGTGGTAACTGTCGATGGTGTGAACTATCCAGCAACAAATAATGGTGATGGTACCTGGACGCTTGCAGACAATACGCTTCCTACATTGACAGATGGTCCACATACGATCACTGTGACTGCAACCGATCCTGCAGGTAATGTAGGTACAGGTAGTGCAGTGTTGACGGTAGATACGACAGCACCAGTTGTTGCCTTGAATGATGTGTTAAGCAATGACAGTACACCTGCATTAACCGGTACAGTAACTGACCCGACCGCGACGGTGGTGGTAACTGTCGATGGTGTGAACTATCCAGCAACAAATAATGGTGATGGTACTTGGACACTTGCAGACAATACGCTTCCGGTATTAGTGGATGGTCCTCATACGGTCACTGTGACTGCAACCGATCCTGCAGGTAATGTGGGAACAACAAATGCGGTGGTGACAGTAGATACGACAGCACCAGTCGTTGCCTTGAATGATGTGTTAAGTAATGACAGTACACCTGCATTAACCGGTACAGTAACTGACCCGACCGCGACGGTGGTGGTAACTGTTGATGGTGTGAACTATCCAGCGACGAACAATGGTGATGGTACCTGGACACTTGCAGACAATACGCTTCCGGTATTGGCGGATGGCCCTCATACGGTTACTGTGACTGCAACCGATCCTGCAGGTAATGTAGGTACAGGTAGTGCAGTGTTGACGGTAGATACGACAGCACCAGTCGTTGCCTTGAATGATGTGTTAACCAATGACAGTACACCTACATTAACCGGTACAGTAACTGACCCGACCGCGACGGTGGTGGTAACTGTCGATGGTGTGAACTATCCAGCGACGAACAATGGTGATGGTACCTGGACGCTTGCAGACAATACGCTTCCGGTATTGGCGGAT
This sequence comes from Acinetobacter seifertii, assembly GCF_016064815.1. NCBI lineage: Bacteria > Pseudomonadati > Pseudomonadota > Gammaproteobacteria > Moraxellales > Moraxellaceae > Acinetobacter > Acinetobacter seifertii. The sequence goes on from NZ_CP065820.1 coordinate 845,389, forward strand.
GGCCCTCATACGGTTACTGTGACTGCAACAGATCCTGCAGGTAATGTGGGTACGGATAGTGCAGTGTTGACGATTGATACCATACCAGCGAACTTGCTGGGTGCGATTACCGTACCGGACGACCTGAACGGTGACGGCATCATCAATGCATCAGAACTTGGCGCAGACGGTAGCTTCGATGCCCGTGTAGCATTGGGTCCAGATGCAGCGGTGGGTACTGTCGTAAACGTTAACGGCACTGACTACACCGTGAGTGCAACTGACTTGACGAATGGCTATATCACCGCAGCGATTCCTGTAACAGCAGATGGTGCAATTACCATCCATGCTCAAGCGGTGGATGCGCAAGGTAATATCAGCAGCCCGACCGATGTCACTGTAACTGTAGATACAACTCCAGCGAACTTGCTGGGTGCGATTACCGTACCGGACGACCTGAACGGTGACGGCATCATCAATGCATCAGAACTTGGCGCAGACGGTAGCTTCAATGCCCGTGTAGCATTGGGTCCAGATGCAGCGGTGGGTACTGTCGTAAACGTTAACGGCACTGACTACACCGTGAGTGCAACTGACTTGACGAATGGCTATATCACCGCAGCGATTCCTGTAACAGCAGATGGTGCAATTACCATCCATGCTCAAGCGGTGGATGCGCAAGGGAACATCAGCAGCCCGACCGATGTCACTGTAACTGTAGATACAACTCCAGCGAACTTGCTGGGTGCGATTACCGTACCGGACGACCTGAACGGTGACGGCATCATCAATGCATCAGAACTTGGCGCAGACGGTAGCTTCAATGCCCGTGTAGCATTGGGTCCAGATGCAGCGGTGGGTACTGTCGTAAACGTTAACGGCACTGACTACACCGTGAGTGCAACTGACTTGACGAATGGCTATATCACCGCAGCGATTCCTGTAACAGCAGATGGTGCAATTACCATCCATGCTCAAGCGGTGGATGCGCAAGGGAACATCAGCAGCCCGACCGATGTCACTGTAACTGTAGATACAACTCCAGCGAACTTGCTGGGTGCGATTACCGTACCGGACGACCTGAACGGTGACGGCATCATCAATGCATCAGAACTTGGCGCAGACGGTAGCTTCAATGCCCGTGTAGTATTGGGTCCAGATGCAGCGGTGGGTACTGTCGTAAACGTTAACGGCACTGACTACACCGTGAGTGCAACTGACTTGACGAATGGCTATATCACCGCAGCGATTCCTGTAACAGCAGATGGTGCAATTACCATCCATGCTCAAGCGGTGGATGCGCAAGGGAACATCAGCAGCCCGACCGATGTCACTGTAACTGTAGATACAACTCCAGCGAACTTGCTGGGTGCGATTACCGTACCGGACGACCTGAACGGTGACGGCATCATCAATGCATCAGAACTTGGCGCAGACGGTAGCTTCAATGCCCGTGTAGTATTGGGTCCAGATGCAGCGGTGGGTACTGTCGTAAACGTTAACGGCACTGACTACACCGTGAGTGCAACTGACTTGACGAATGGCTATATCACCGCAGCGATTCCTGTAACAGCAGATGGTGCAATTACCATCCATGCTCAAGCGGTGGATGCGCAAGGGAACATCAGCAGCCCGACCGATGTCACTGTAACTGTAGATACAACTCCAGCGAACTTGCTGGGTGCGATTACCGTACCGGACGACCTGAACGGTGACGGCATCATCAATGCATCAGAACTTGGCGCAGACGGTAGCTTCAATGCCCGTGTAGCATTGGGTCCAGATGCAGCGGTGGGTACTGTCGTAAACGTTAACGGCACTGACTACACCGTGAGTGCAACTGACTTGACGAATGGCTATATCACCGCAGCGATTCCTGTAACAGCAGATGGTGCAATTACCATCCATGCTCAAGCGGTGGATGCGCAAGGGAACATCAGCAGCCCGACCGATGTCACTGTAACTGTAGATACAACTCCAGCGAACTTGCTGGGTGCGATTACCGTACCGGACGACCTGAACGGTGACGGCATCATCAATGCATCAGAACTTGGCGCAGACGGTAGCTTCAATGCCCGTGTAGTATTGGGTCCAGATGCAGCGGTGGGTACTGTCGTAAACGTTAACGGCACTGACTACACCGTGAGTGCAACTGACTTGACGAATGGCTATATCACCGCAGCGATTCCTGTAACAGCAGATGGTGCAATTACCATCCATGCTCAAGCGGTGGATGCGCAAGGGAACATCAGCAGCCCGACCGATGTCACTGTAACTGTAGATACAACTCCAGCGAACTTGCTGGGTGCGATTACCGTACCGGACGACCTGAACGGTGACGGCATCATCAATGCATCAGAACTTGGCGCAGACGGTAGCTTCAATGCCCGTGTAGCATTGGGTCCAGATGCAGCGGTGGGTACTGTCGTAAACGTTAACGGCACTGACTACACCGTGAGTGCAACTGACTTGACGAATGGCTATATCACCGCAGCGATTCCTGTAACAGCAGATGGTGCAATTACCATCCATGCTCAAGCGGTGGATGCGCAAGGGAACATCAGCAGCCCGACCGATGTCACTGTAACTGTAGATACAACTCCAGCGAACTTGCTGGGTGCGATTACCGTACCGGACGACCTGAACGGTGACGGCATCATCAATGCATCAGAACTTGGCGCAGACGGTAGCTTCAATGCCCGTGTAGCATTGGGTCCAGATGCAGCGGTGGGTACTGTCGTAAACGTTAACGGCACTGACTACACCGTGAGTGCAACTGACTTGACGAATGGCTATATCACCGCAGCGATTCCTGTAACAGCAGATGGTGCAATTACCATCCATGCTCAAGCGGTGGATGCGCAAGGGAACATCAGCAGCCCGACCGATGTCACTGTAACTGTAGATACAACTCCAGCGAACTTGCTGGGTGCGATTACCGTACCGGACGACCTGAACGGTGACGGCATCATCAATGCATCAGAACTTGGCGCAGACGGTAGCTTCAATGCCCGTGTAGCATTGGGTCCAGATGCAGCGGTGGGTACTGTCGTAAACGTTAACGGCACTGACTACACCGTGAGTGCAACTGACTTGACGAATGGCTATATCACCGCAGCGATTCCTGTAACAGCAGATGGTGCAATTACCATCCATGCTCAAGCGGTGGATGCGCAAGGGAACATCAGCAGCCCGACCGATGTCACTGTAACTGTAGATACAACTCCAGCGAACTTGCTGGGTGCGATTACCGTACCGGACGACCTGAACGGTGACGGCATCATCAATGCATCAGAACTTGGCGCAGACGGTAGCTTCAATGCCCGTGTAGCATTGGGTCCAGATGCAGCGGTGGGTACTGTCGTAAACGTTAACGGCACTGACTACACCGTGAGTGCAACTGACTTGACGAATGGCTATATCACCGCAGCGATTCCTGTAACAGCAGATGGTGCAATTACCATCCATGCTCAAGCGGTGGATGCGCAAGGGAACATCAGCAGCCCGACCGATGTCACTGTAACTGTAGATACAACTCCAGCGAACTTGCTGGGTGCGATTACCGTACCGGACGACCTGAACGGTGACGGCATCATCAATGCATCAGAACTTGGCGCAGACGGTAGCTTCAATGCCCGTGTAGCATTGGGTCCAGATGCAGCGGTGGGTACTGTCGTAAACGTTAACGGCACTGACTACACCGTGAGTGCAACTGACTTGACGAATGGCTATATCACCGCAGCGATTCCTGTAACAGCAGATGGTGCAATTACCATCCATGCTCAAGCGGTGGATGCGCAAGGGAACATCAGCAGCCCGACCGATGTCACTGTAACTGTAGATACAACTCCAGCGAACTTGCTGGGTGCGATTACCGTACCGGACGACCTGAACGGTGACGGCATCATCAATGCATCAGAACTTGGCGCAGACGGTAGCTTCAATGCCCGTGTAGTATTGGGTCCAGATGCAGCGGTGGGTACTGTCGTAAACGTTAACGGCACTGACTACACCGTGAGTGCAACTGACTTGACGAATGGCTATATCACCGCAGCGATTCCTGTAACAGCAGATGGTGCAATTACCATCCATGCTCAAGCGGTGGATGCGCAAGGGAACATCAGCAGCCCGACCGATGTCACTGTAACTGTAGATACAACTCCAGCGAACTTGCTGGGTGCGATTACCGTACCGGACGACCTGAACGGTGACGGCATCATCAATGCATCAGAACTTGGCGCAGACGGTAGCTTCAATGCCCGTGTAGTATTGGGTCCAGATGCAGCGGTGGGTACTGTCGTAAACGTTAACGGCACTGACTACACCGTGAGTGCAACTGACTTGACGAATGGCTATATCACCGCAGCGATTCCTGTAACAGCAGATGGTGCAATTACCATCCATGCTCAAGCGGTGGATGCGCAAGGGAACATCAGCAGCCCGACCGATGTCACTGTAACTGTAGATACAACTCCAGCGAACTTGCTGGGTGCGATTACCGTACCGGACGACCTGAACGGTGACGGCATCATCAATGCATCAGAACTTGGCGCAGACGGTAGCTTCAATGCCCGTGTAGTATTGGGTCCAGATGCAGCGGTGGGTACTGTCGTAAACGTTAACGGCACTGACTACACCGTGAGTGCAACTGACTTGACGAATGGCTATATCACCGCAGCGATTCCTGTAACAGCAGATGGTGCAATTACCATCCATGCTCAAGCGGTGGATGCGCAAGGGAACATCAGCAGCCCGACCGATGTCACTGTAACTGTAGATACAACTCCAGCGAACTTGCTGGGTGCGATTACCGTACCGGACGACCTGAACGGTGACGGCATCATCAATGCATCAGAACTTGGCGCAGACGGTAGCTTCAATGCCCGTGTAGTATTGGGTCCAGATGCAGCGGTGGGTACTGTCGTAAACGTTAACGGCACTGACTACACCGTGAGTGCAACTGACTTGACGAATGGCTATATCACCGCAGCGATTCCTGTAACAGCAGATGGTGCAATTACCATCCATGCTCAAGCGGTGGATGCGCAAGGGAACATCAGCAGCCCGACCGATGTCACTGTAACTGTAGATACAACTCCAGCGAACTTGCTGGGTGCGATTACCGTACCGGACGACCTGAACGGTGACGGCATCATCAATGCATCAGAACTTGGCGCAGACGGTAGCTTCAATGCCCGTGTAGTATTGGGTCCAGATGCAGCGGTGGGTACTGTCGTAAACGTTAACGGCACTGACTACACCGTGAGTGCAACTGACTTGACGAATGGCTATATCACCGCAGCGATTCCTGTAACAGCAGATGGTGCAATTACCATCCATGCTCAAGCGGTGGATGCGCAAGGGAACATCAGCAGCCCGACCGATGTCACTGTAACTGTAGATACAACTCCAGCGAACTTGCTGGGTGCGATTACCGTACCGGACGACCTGAACGGTGACGGCATCATCAATGCATCAGAACTTGGCGCAGACGGTAGCTTCAATGCCCGTGTAGTATTGGGTCCAGATGCAGCGGTGGGTACTGTCGTAAACGTTAACGGCACTGACTACACCGTGAGTGCAACTGACTTGACGAATGGCTATATCACCGCAGCGATTCCTGTAACAGCAGATGGTGCAATTACCATCCATGCTCAAGCGGTGGATGCGCAAGGGAACATCAGCAGCCCGACCGATGTGACGGTGACTGTGGATAATACATTACCGACGCTTGCGATTAGCGCAAGTGACTTGAACTTAGCGGCAGGTGAAAGCACCACAGTGACCTTCACCTTCAGTGAAGCAGTAACTGGCTTTGATGCAAGTGACGTAACCTTGGCGGGTGGTACTTTGGCTGGTTTAGCAAGTACCGATGGTGGTAAGACCTGGACAGCGACCTTTACTCAAGACGGTACAGCAACACCACCAAGCTTGAGTGTAGCAAATGGTACTTATACTGACCTTGCAGGTAACCCGGGTTCAGGTGCGAGTCTTGCAGGCTTAACGGCCGACATTACGCCACCGACCCTTGCGATCAGTGCGACTGACTTGAACCTTGCAGCGGGCGAAAGCACCACAGTGACCTTCACCTTCAGTGAACCGGTGACTGGCTTTGATGCAACTGATGTGGCAGTGGCGGGCGGTACGCTGACTGGCTTGACGACCACTGATGGTGTGACTTGGACAGCGACCTTTACTCAAGACGGTACAGCAACACCACCGAGCTTGAGTGTAGCAAACGGTACTTATACTGACCTTGCAGGTAATCCGGGTTCAGGTGCGAGTCTTGCAGGCTTAACAGCCGACATTACGCCACCGACCTTGGCGATTAGTGCAAGTGACCTGAACCTTGCAGCGGGTGAAACCACTACAGTGACCTTCACCTTCAGTGAACCGGTGACTGGCTTTGATGCAACTGATGTGGCAGTGGCGGGTGGTACTTTGGCTGGTTTAGCAAGTACCGATGGTGGTAAGACCTGGACAGCGACCTTTACCCAAGACGGCACAGCAACACCACCGAGCTTGAGTGTAGCAAACGGTACTTATACTGACCTTGCAGGTAATCCGGGTTCAGGTGCGAGTCTTGCAGGCTTAACTGCGGACATTACGCCACCGACCCTTGCGATTAGTGCAAGTGACTTGAATCTATCCGTAGGTGAAAGCACCACAGTGACCTTCACCTTCAGTGAACCGGTGACTGGCTTTGATGCCAGTGATGTAAGCTTGACGGGTGGTACTTTGGCTGGTTTAGCAAGTACCGATGGTGGTAAGACTTGGACAGCAACCTTTACTCAAGATGGTACTTCGACACTACCGAGCTTGAGTGTTGCAAACGGTACTTATACCGACCTTGCAGGTAACCCGGGTTCAGGTGCTAATCTGGCTGGCCTTGTTCTGGTACCAACAATTACTGCACATGATAATGTGGATAGTGTAGCTATAGACATTGTTCCATTAACGACAACGGGTATTAATGCTGGTTCTGCAACTTATCTAGCATTGATAGGTGTAACTGAGAATCTCAACGTATCGCTTTTAGGTACTCCGAGTGTGAGTTTCAATATTGCCGCTGGACATACTTCAGATGCAACGATTAGCTATGGAGCTTTACTCAGTTTATCTTTGCTTAACGACTATAAAATAGTCTTGCAAAAACAAGCACCGGATGGTTCGTGGCAGAATGTTGCAGGTGACGCGAGTACTGGATTAATTAACGTCGGAATACTCGGCGGTAATGGATTTGGTGCGACTATCACAGACTTAGCAAGTGGTTCTTATAGAGCATTTATGGTCTATACCGGTGTAGGTGTAGGATTGTTAGGTACAATGAGTGTGGTTCGCGATGATTATAACCACACAGTAGTACCTACATATACTGCAGCAACAGTAAGCGGTAATGTGCTTACAGATGATGATTCTGCTATATATGGTCCTTCGTATACTCCAGATACCATCACTGGAACGACTGTAGTATCTACAGTAGTGGGTGAACAAGTAGGTGCGGTAACCACAACTATTGGTTCTTCTACTCCAGTAACTGGCGCTTACGGAACACTCACGATTTCTGCGAATGGTTCGTATAGCTACACACCGACTGCCAACCCTGCAAACATTGGCAAAGTAGATAGCTTTACTTACACAATTAAAGACCCAGCAACGGGTGCTACAAGTACAGCTGTATTACACATACAGATTGGATCACCTGATGTAAGTATTACTTGGAATACTGCAAGTCCTGGAACGGATGGTATTACCCAAGTTATTGCAAATGCAGATCAGGCTATTGCAAATGTTGACTTTAGTAACTCAACAGATACACCTGTAGATGTTCCAAGTCCGAATATATCAATCAACTTGATTGGTTCGACTTCTGTACTTTCTAATACTTTCACCGTTGCAGCAGGAGACTTAGTCGATGTACAGGTTGCTGCGACTTATGCTAACCAGCCATTACTAAGTGCATTACCAACGGTAAGTTATGTTGTTCAGCAGTTGGTTGGAGCAACATGGGTTAACACAACCTATACTGGTTCGGCGACAGCACTTGCGAGTGTAGGTGGTATTAGTCTCGGAACGGTAGCATTCCAAGATGCTGTTGAGCATTTAGGTGCTGGTACATACCGTGTTCAATATACGTTGACTGCAGTAACACTTGGTACAACCACTTTGGATACCCAAGTAACGACTACTACAACGCACTTGAACAATTACTCATCTGACTGGGTTCATGGCAATATTCTGCATGGCGACACAATTGGTGGAGTTGCGGACAGTGGTACATTTACTGCTGATGGTGTCAAACTTTATGTTCAAAATAGTGTTGGCACTTATGTTGAAGCTACCGGACAAGCCGTCACTACGACAAATGGCACACTTGTGATCAATTCGAATGGTGATTATGAATACCGTGCTAATACTTCATCATTAACATTGGCTCATCCAACCGATACGATTAACTATAAGTTAGTAGCAGCAAATGGTGCTGAGTCGTTCTCAACATTGACGGTTAATCTGACGACTACCGATTACAATACCCATGTACTCAGTACATCAGCAAATGACACGTTTAATACTGATAATGGCACGATCGGCTTTGGTTCAGATACATTGATTTACCATGTGTTAGACGGAAGTACTGCTACTGCTAACAATGGTGCAAGTACAGGTGGTAATGGTGTAGATACTTGGACTAATTTCCATGTGGGTAATGTTGCTACAGATTCTCAAGCTGATTTGATTGATATCAGAGGCTTATTAGATGGAGCACAAACGTCTGCTAATATTGGTGAATATTTGAATGTTACTGTAAGTAATGGTAATACCACTATTCAAATTGACCGTGATGGGTTAACTGGTGTGTTATTCCCTACAAATAACTTTACTAATCTATTAGTTTTACAAGGCGTTACGACCAGTGAAACTGAGTTACTTAATAATGGTCAAATTATCTACTAATAGATAATTAACCAAATAAAAAAGAGAACCCTAGGGTTCTCTTTTTTTTTATGTTTAAACAATACGTTAACTTAGCTTTTAGAGAGTTCATGCTATGATGTATTGAAAATTTTATAGAACAACAAATAACGAATAGGGATTTAATTCGAGTGTCGGTATTTCTAGACTTTAAAAGACAACTTAAGCTTTGGTTGGAACATTTCGTTCAGCATGTTTCAGACCTTCCAGAAGAAACAATTTTGTTTATATCATTTGGTCCTAAAGATCAAAGATGTAGTGTCTGGCATACCGAAAAGACAGCTTTTTCACAAGCTACTATAGAATTACTCGATTTTATTGATAGACAGTTTTCTCCAGATCAACTTCCAGACTATATAAAAATTGATGTTGCGTACAACCTAGAAAAACAAAGTTGGAGTCAAATAGAACAACTTGTTCATCATCAATTTCATAATAATCATTACCGCAGAGGAATTGCACTTGATGAAGCATGTTCAGTGGTTTTTCTGGAGCAAGAGATCTATGGAAAAGCAATTATTCGAGGTTTGAGTTATGACAAACCTAATTTTTTTGATGAAATCAATTTGAACTATGCGATTAAGCAAAAATATAACGCTACTAAGCCACAAATTAGACTACAAGAGCTACAAGATGTTTGGACTTTCGATACCTATGCAACTTTTTATGAAAATGGACAATTCATTAATTTAGCAAGCCGTTATGATGCAAATGGTATTAGAGCTATTGCGACCAACAAGAAGCAGCATTTTAGAGAGCTCATTGAGAAAAATGCAGCGTTTTTGCACAGTCAGATTCAAGAAAATGGCAAATTCATTTATGGTTATTTTCCTGCTTTTGATCGTGATATCCGTAGCTATAATACGGTACGTCATTGCACATCACTTTATGCACTATTAGAAACGTTCGAAATACAAGATAAACCTGAATATTTGCCTAAAATAATAAGTGCCATGCAATATGCACTTACTAGCTTTTATAAAGAAAAAGACTCTACAACTGCTTTTATGATTGATGGTAAAGAAGGGGAGTTTGAAATTAAACTAGGTGCAAACGCAGCAGCTATTTTAATGTTAACGAAATATCAGGAAATTACCCAAAAGTCTGAATATTTAAAATATGCAGAAAAACTTGCAAATGGTATTTTAAAATTAGTTGATTCAGATGGATTAACTACCCATGTGTTAAATTATCCAGACTATAATTTAAAAGAAAAGTTTAGAATTATTTATTACGATGGCGAAGCAGCATTAGCTTTATTAAGGTTATATCAAATAAATCAGGATAAAAGATTATTAGAAACAGTTAAATTAATGTTTGAAAATTTTATTCATAAAAGATATGAAAAATATCATGATCATTGGTTAAGTTATTGTACCAATGAACTTACAAAAATATGTCCTGAAGAAAAATATTTTATTTTTGGTTTAAATAATTATTTAAAACATTTTATTTTTATAAGAAATAGAAAGACAACTTATGCCACTTTATTAGAAATGCTCATGGCTGCTTATAAAATGGTAAATCGATTAAAAGAGCAAGGCCATCAAGAGCTTCTTGAACAAGCTTATATGTCAGAGCTAAAAAAACTCATTAAATTTCGGGCTGAATTCCAAACTACGGGTTTTTTCTATCCAGAAATGGCGATGTATATGGATCGTCCAGATAAAATATTACATGCTTTTTATGTGCGACATGATCGCTTTAGAGTAAGAATAGATGACCAAGAACATAACTTATCAGGCTATATAGCCTACGTAAAAGATTTCGAAGGAGATGAGGTATGACTTACTCTCTTTTTGAAATTAAGTTATTGGCGCCTCTAGATCATACTAACTTCGATAATGCGGTTTGGAAATTTGAAGTTGATGAAGATGTTTCAACTTTATTGCTTATTGATTATGCATTGGAGCAATTTCAACAAAAAAACATCGAAGCAAATAAAACCTATGTTGTATCTGAGCAAAAGCCTAAGCAACTTGGTGAACAAAATTTAGGTTTAGAAAAAAATGAATCTTATACATTTGTCGAGCTCTTACAATTTTTAATTTTTACTCATGCAAATGATGTTAAAGATGCCTTAAGCAATATACTGTTTGATTCCGTTGAGCAAGCCCAATTGATTTTGTCTCAAAGAGCAGAGAACTATCACTTATCTTTAAATTCCTCTAATCAATTAAAAAATCTATTTTTGTTGGCAAAAAATATTTATAACTATCCAGCCGAGCTAAAAAATTTTTTCTTTATTAAAAACCTTTCTTTTAAAAATAAAGTATATCAACCGATTACACCTTTAATTGCTCATCCAGTGCTAACCTCGGTTTTATATATCTCCCATCAATTTAGAAAAATTTATATCACTTATCTTGAAGATAACCAGAGCATTGGCTTTTTCTCTTTTTTAGATGACATTCACCGTCTCGAGCATTTGGTTCCTTATTATCACTGTTTCCAAGAAGAGCACGTAAAGGCGAAGAATTGTACTTCACAGACTGGGATTATTAATATTCTTGGAGATACTTATTTCGGTGAAATGTATACCGAAAAGCGTAAGTCAAGAGGGCAAACAGATGCTCTACAACAATATGGATATCACTTTTCATTTAAAAAAATACAGCCATTTTTAGGTAAAAATGACATAAATATAGCTAACTTTGAAGCTGTCTTTTCTCTAGAAAACCAATCACTATTAAAAGATAAAAAGCCATTCATTCTAAAAGCTGATGCTAAAAAAACATTAGAAGAATTTAAAAGCATTCATCTAAATTATTTGGTGTTAGCAAATAATCATCTCAAAGATTATGGTGATGAAGGGCTTACCTATACATTACAACAATTGGACGAGACTAATGTTTCCTATATTGGTGCTGGGCACAACCAAAAAGACGCTCACAATTACTTTGAAATAGTTTTTGAAAATAAGCACTATGCGATTTTTAATGGTTATTGGCATAGAGACACTGCTTATTTGGATTATGACTTTTATGCGCTAGGGTCAAGAAGTGGAGTCGCTTGTTTAAACGGTGTCTTACTTGAGCAAATAGTTTTTTATAAACAGGCTCATCCTAAAAATAAAATTATTGTTATTTGTCATTGGGGAGTCGACTTTAAACCTCCTACAAAAGAGCAAATTAAACTTGCTGGTATTCTTACACAGGCTGGGGCTGACCTAATTATTGGTCATGGTGCTCATACTATTCAGCCAATTCAGCTTATCAACCAAAAGCCAGTGGTGTTGGGTATCGGCAATGCTGTATTTAATAGTGATGGAGAATATGAGCAGCATCATTCTTTGCCATTTGGCTGTATTGCCAGAATAGATTTAACAAAGGATTTGCTTCGACTTTATCCAATTTATACCAATAACTTACAAACATTCTGGCAGCCATATCCGGTAGATATTAATGACTTCTCAAAGGCCAGTACTTACATGACATCTTTACTGACCTCTGAACGCTACATTACTACCCAAGATAACTTAGGATGGTATGTTGAGATCAAATTTTAAGGATATTGCTGATAACTCGATAAAATTGTTTGAAGCTGTGATGGGGTAAAACCTAAGTTTCTTAGACCACCACTACCCAATTTACATTCAGCACTAGCCATAATATTGGTTGGTGTGGTTTTTGTAGCATTAGGAGCACAAACATGTTTCAAGCCGAAAGCGTGGCCCATTTCATGAATACTACCTGCTTGTATATTATAATTTAATCTATTCCAGTCTAATAAAATAAAAGGCTTTCCATTATTACGGAATGTTCGGCTCGTAATATCATTAAACTCTAACTTTTTTGAATAAGCATCGTATATAAAGACAATCACTTCTTTACTTGTTGTACGTTTAGGAAAGCATGCATTGACGCTTGCAGGCATAGATCCTATAGAAATAGGGCGAGGTTGATTTATTTCATTACCAAGTTGGCAGTGCAATTTTGAAAAATCTTGATAAGAGATATAACGATTTAACTTAAAATTAAATATTTTGTTTCCTTGGTCATCTAAATAATATTTATTCAAAATACCAACTTCTTTTCGCATTTGTGCAAGGTTGTCGAAACGTGCAGCAGAAGGATTGTTGGTTGTAAAAACGAAAGTGACTGGAACTACAGGCCTATTATTAGCAGGTTCTTCTATCAATGGCTCTGGCTTTAGTTGAGGAGAAGTGGTTGTACAAGAGGCACAAAGAAGTGTTCCTGTAATCATCAATAAGGTTTTTTTCATATTCATCGCATTGTCTCTGCATATTATTCTAAAGTGATTTAAAGTAAATTTTTATATGATATGAACGATGTCAATTTTTATGGATTCCATTTTGACAACTCAGTATGAACTACATCGACAAATTTTAGAAGTCATCGCTCTAATTCCATATGGAAAAGTAGCAACTTACGGACAAATAGCACGTATGGCTGGGTTACCTAAACATGCCAGATTAGTGGGTTATGTTCTTAAACATCTTGAAGCAGATCATCAGGTGCCTTGGTACCGCGTTATTAACTCACAAGGTAAAATTAGCCTAAGTAAATTTAATGAAAAAGGTGAAAATGTTCAGCAGTTAAAGCTTGAAGCTGAAGGAGTCTACTTATTGAATGGTAAAGTGAACTTAAAGCAATTTGCTTGGCAACCTTAATATTATTAAAGAGAAAAATACAAATGCAGAATTATAAATGGCGGACTGTAGGCATATTATTAATAAGTTTAACAGTGCAATCGAGTTTCGCAGAGCAGACTATTTCAGCCCAACCTTTTATAAATGTGAAAGCTTCATCACAAGAAATACACTCAATTTGTCAGCAGTTGAGTCAGAAATGTAGCGATGAAGTTAAGCTGTGGAAACCCAAAAATACACAAGATCAGACTTATTATTTAATAGATGAGACTCCGCAAATTGCTCAAGTTAAAAAGCAGAATAACCAATACACAGTAATAAATGAGTGGAACTTTAAAAATTATGAACATACTAATAAAGAGCCACATTCTGATGATTTAGGTCCTGATGGACTCAAAATCTTTCCAGCACTATATCCACTCAATAAAAATGAATATGCCATAGCAGTACTAAATACTTGGTTTACTGGTTACTCTGGAGGGGGGCGTTTTGAAGAAAATGCTGATTTTATTGAGCTTAAGCCTAAAGGGCGGTATCAAGTTGCATTAAAAGATATTAATTTTTCTACAAGTGAAATGATTCGTGCATGCTTTTCAGAACAAGAGTATAAGAAGTCACCGCATTGTCATGATGAAAAATGGATGACATTAAATATTAGGTTTAAAGATATCGGTCAATCTTACTATTTATGGCAATTAAATTATAAAAATTATTCTTGGGATGCTTTTAAAAGTAAAAAAACAATAACAGTTGAACAATCGAGTGAAGATGTTATTCCATTTAAAAAATAGATACCTACCTGACTAAATTGAGCCAGATAGGTATTTTTTTAGCGAACAATCAAAACAGGAATATGGCTTTCACCTAAAACTTTTTGTGCAACACTTCCTAATACAAGTTTTCGGACACCTGTACGGCCATGCGAACCCATAACGATGAGATCTGCATTGATGTCTTGTGCAGCTTGAATAATTTCTTCATGAACCACAAAGCCTTCAAGTAATTTGGTTTCTACGGTAAGCCCTTCTTGTACAAATTGTTGTTTGGCTTGTTCTAAAATATCGAGTAAATAAGTTCTAGTGCGTTCAATCAATTCATTTGTTTGACCAGTCTTTACATAAAGATCCGCAATAATTGGATCAAGCGCCATCACTTGTACGATAGTAATTTTACTATTTAATGCTTTTCCGAGCTTGATGGCTTCTTTCATAGCGACCGTAGAAGTTTCAGAACCATCAATTGGTACAAGAATATGCTGATATGACATGAGATTGTTCCTTATTGTAATGATGCTTATTTATTCAATACTTTATACTTCTTTTCTTACGATTTAAATTCTAGCTCGTAATGATTTGTGTTATTGAAACAAGAAAATCTTGGCACTATTTTTTATTTATCTCTTAAATTTTCAATATGTGTTGTTAAAGCATTGATATCATCAGTTTGCAAATATTCACGCATTTTTAAAACTTGTTTTTCATCTAAATCATAAAGTTTTAAAGTGAGTAGTTTCTCTATTTGCTCTGGCGGAAAACGGTATTTAATAACTTTTGCCGGAACTCCACCAACAGTTGCATAGGGTGGAACGTCTTTTGTTACAACGGCTCCAGTTGCAATAACTGCGCCTTCACCAATTTTTACGCCTTGCATAATCATTGCACGGCTTCCAATCCAACAACCATCTGCAATGATGGTGTGGCCAGCTGCTAGAAAACTACGAGTATCGAAGGGGAAAGTCGAAATCCAATCTGGTCTATGAAGCTGATTGCCACCCATCATAATCACGCATTCAGCACCAAAACATACAAAATTACCAATATAAAGCTGATCAATAGGTTTTTCTGGAGTAGAGGGTTTGTCGTGTAAATAGCGTACTACACAACGCTCAAAACCTTGATCCCAATAGGCTGAGTAGTAAGAGTAATTACCCTTGATATGGATATTCGGATTTTTGACAGTTTTGGAAATAAACTCAAATTCACACCAATGACGGACTGGTGAGTTAATCAGAGGTGTATCCATAATTTACTATCCAAACAAATGATTTAAAGCAATTAAAAACCCCTCATAAAGAGGGGCTTAAGAGTAGTATCTTAAAGATATTCTACGCTTACAACTTCGTATTCAACTTCACCTTGAGGAGTGATAATTTTTGCTTCATCACCTTCATTTTTGCCTAAAAGGCCACGAGCAATTGGTGAGTTCACTGAGATTTTATTAATTTTAAAATCAGCTTCATCATCGCCAACAATTTTATAAGTCTTGCGTTCTTCAGTATCAAGGTTTTCAATCGTTACCGTAACACCGAATACAACACGACCGTTTTGTTCTAAGTCTTTAACATCGATGACTTGTGCAGCACCCAATTTTCCTTCGATATCTTGGATACGGCCTTCGCAGAAACCTTGTTGCTCACGAGCAGCATGATATTCTGCATTTTCTTTTAAGTCCCCATGTTCACGTGCCTCAGCAATCGCTTGAGTAATACGCGGACGTTCAACAGATTTCAGATGTTGTAATTCTTTCTCTAAGGCACTTTTACCTTCAGGGGTCATTGGATAACGTTGCATTTCGGTCCCTCTTAAGTTGAGAAAACACAGTTAAAAAAATGAAAAAATCCCGCCACCGATAAGGTGGCGGGACTTATCGGAAAAAAATTAACCTACAGTTAAATCTTGCAAGCGGTATACATCCATTGGCAATTTCACAGCAAAGGCTTGGCAAACTGCTTCTGCGCCATTGATAGTCGTTGTGTAATACACTTTGCCTTGTAGGGCAGCACGACGAATCATTGCAGAGTCATATTGAGCTTGTTTGCCTTCAGTAGTGTTGACAATAAGGTGTATTTCGCCATTTTTCAAGCGGTCAACAATGTGTGGACGACCTTCAGTTACTTTATTTACAGGTTCACATTCCAAACCTGCTTCTTTAAGCACTTTATAAGTTCCACCTGTTGCTACCAGTTTGAAGCCGTATGCTACAAACTTTTTAGCGATATCAGCGATATATTTCTTATCAGATTCACGGACAGATAAGAAAGCAATCTTTTCTTCGCCTTCAGTTGGCAAGCCCGGTAAGCGGTCATTAGAACCTAAAACAGCTTTATAGAATGCTTCACCGAATGTCTTACCAACACCCATTACTTCACCTGTAGATTTCATCTCAGGCCCAAGCATTGGGTCTACGCCTTGGAATTTAGCAAATGGGAAAACTGCTTCCTTCACAGAAAAGTGTGTTGGAATGATTTCTTTAGTAAAGCCTTGAGATTCAAGTGATTGACCCGCCATACAACGAGCAGCTACTTTTGCTAAAGATTCACCAATACATTTCGATACGAACGGAACAGTACGTGAAGCACGTGGGTTTACTTCAAGAACATAAACGTCATCGCCTTTTACTGCGAATTGAACGTTCATCAAGCCAACAACACCAAGTTCTTTTGCCATAGCCACTGTTTGACGACGCATTTCGTCCTGAATCTCTTGAGACAGAGAGTAAGGAGGAATAGAACACGCAGAGTCACCTGAGTGAATACCTGCTTGTTCGATGTGCTGCATGATACCGCCAATCACAACATCTTTACCGTCAGATACGCAGTCAACGTCAACTTCAGTTGCATCGTCAAGGAAACGGTCAAGAAGAACAGGGGCTTCGTTAGAAGCTTGTACTGCTTCGCGAAGATAACGTTTAAGTTCATCTTCGTTATACACGATTTCCATTGCGCGACCACCCAATACATAAGATGGGCGAACAACTAACGGATAACCAACTTTCGCAGCTTCAGAGATACCTTCTTCAGCAGATTTTACAATGCTGTTGTTTGGTTGGCGAAGCTGTAAACGTTGAATCATTTGTTGGAAACGTTCACGGTCTTCTGCACGGTCAATTGCATCTGGAGAAGTACCGATAATAGGAGTACCAGCTTCTTCTAAAGCACGTGCTAACTTAAGTGGAGTCTGACCACCGTATTGTACGATT
Organism: Acinetobacter seifertii; assembly: GCF_016064815.1. Taxonomy (NCBI): domain Bacteria; kingdom Pseudomonadati; phylum Pseudomonadota; class Gammaproteobacteria; order Moraxellales; family Moraxellaceae; genus Acinetobacter; species Acinetobacter seifertii. Next base: position 862,931 of record NZ_CP065820.1, read on the forward strand.
ACGCCTTTTGGCTTCTCAGTACGAACGATTTCAAGAACATCTTCAAGTGTTACAGGTTCGAAGTACAAACGATCTGATGTGTCGTAGTCGGTAGAAACAGTCTCAGGGTTACAATTCACCATGATTGTTTCATAACCGTCTTCACGCATAGCTAGAGCAGCGTGTACACAGCAGTAGTCAAATTCGATACCTTGACCAATACGGTTTGGACCACCACCAATTACCATGATCTTGTCACGATTTGATGGATTTGCTTCACATTCTTCATCGTAAGTTGAATACATATATGCTGTGCCAGATTCAAACTCGGCAGCACATGTATCAACACGTTTGTAAACTGGATAAACACCCAAGTTCCAACGTTGTTTACGGAATTGCTTTTGTGAAATGCCCATGAGGTGAGCAATACGAAGGTCCGATAAACCTTTACGCTTGAACGAACGGATGTTATCCGCGTTTAAGTCACCAAAACCTAAAGTTTTTACTTGAGCTTCTGTGTTGACGATATCTTGAATTTGAATCAAGAACCAACGGTCAATTTTAGTAGCTTCAAATACGTCATCTAAAGAGAAACCATGACGGAATGCATCTGCTACGTACCAAATACGCTCAGGACCCGGAACTTTAAGCTCTTTTAAAATCGTTTCTTTTACGTTTGTTGCACCAGCTTCGATTTTTTCATCAAAACCGCTTACACCAACCTCAAGACCACGTAATGCTTTTTGTACAGATTCTTGGAAGTTACGGCCAATTGCCATGACTTCACCAACAGACTTCATCTGAGTGGTAAGAACAGGTTCTGCTTGTGGGAACTTCTCAAAGTTAAAACGAGGAATCTTCGTTACAACATAGTCAATTGCTGGTTCAAAGCTCGCAGGAGTTACACCACCAGTGATGTCATTTTTCAATTCATCAAGAGTATAACCAACAGCTAGTTTCGCAGCGATTTTTGCAATTGGGAAACCAGTTGCTTTAGAAGCAAGAGCAGATGAACGAGATACACGAGGGTTCATCTCGATCACAACCATACGGCCGTCTTTCGGATTAATACCGAACTGAACGTTAGAACCACCGGTCTCAACACCAATTTCACGAAGAACTGCAACTGAAGCATTACGCATCAATTGATATTCTTTGTCAGTCAATGTTTGAGCTGGTGCTACAGTGATTGAGTCACCAGTGTGAACACCCATTGGGTCAAAGTTTTCGATCGCACATACGATAATACAGTTGTCGTTTTTGTCACGAACAACTTCCATTTCGTACTCTTTCCAGCCGATTAATGATTCATCAATCAATAATTGGTGAGTAGGAGAGAGGTCGAAACCACGTTCACAGATTTCAAGGAATTCTTCACGGTTATATGCAATACCACCGCCTGAACCACCCATTGTGAATGAAGGACGGATAATTACTGGGAAACCAAAGCGAGATTGGATTTCCAATGCTTCTTCCATGGTTTCAGCAATAGCAGCTTTTGGACATTCCAAACCGATTTTGCGCATAGCGATGTCGAAGAGTTTACGGTCTTCGGCTTTTTCAATCGCTTCTTTAGTTGCACCAATAAGTTCTACATTGTACTTCGCTAATACGCCATTTTCATCAAGTGCAAGTGCGCAGTTCAATGCGGTTTGTCCACCCATCGTAGGTAGGACTGCATCTGGACGCTCTTTTTCAATGATTTGAGCAACAGTTTGCCAAGTAATTGGCTCAATATATGTTGCATCAGCCATTGAAGGGTCAGTCATAATGGTCGCTGGGTTAGAGTTAACCAAAATAACACGGTAGCCTTCTTCACGAAGCGCTTTACATGCTTGAGCACCAGAGTAGTCAAACTCACAAGCCTGACCAATAACAATTGGACCAGCACCAATAATTAAGATGCTTTTAATATCCGTACGTTTAGGCATTATTCGCTCCGTAATTACTGTTTAGATGCTTCGATAAGTTCGATGAAATGATCGAACAATGGTGCACAATCATGTGGACCTGGGCTTGCTTCAGGGTGACCTTGGAAGCTGAAAGCTGGTTTGTCAGTACGGTGGATACCTTGTAAGGTGCCATCGAACAATGATTTATGCGTTGCTTTTAAGTTAGCCGGTAATGTTTCTGCATCTACAGCAAAACCATGGTTTTGAGATGTAATCATCACTGTACCATCTTCAAGATTTTGTACAGGGTGGTTTGCACCGTGGTGACCATGATTCATTTTTACAGTTTTTGCACCAGAAGCGAGTGCCAAGATTTGGTGTCCTAAACAGATACCAAATACAGGTAATGTTGTGGTTTCAACAATAGTGTTTACAGCTTCGATTGCATAGTCACAAGCAGCTGGGTCACCAGGACCGTTTGAAAGGAATACGCCATCTGGATTAAGTGCTAATACTTTTTCAGCCGGAGTTTCAGCAGGGACAACAGTAAGTTTGCAACCGCGGTCTGCAAGCATACGCAAGATGTTGGTTTTGACACCATAATCGTATGCAACCACATGATATTTTAACTCAGGTTGTGTAAAGCCCTTACCTAATACCCATGAACCTTCAGACCATTCAAAACCTGTTGGATCACAGCACTCTTTAGCAAGGTCTAAACCATTTAGACCACCAAAAGCGCGAGCTTTAGCAATAGCTTCTTCTTCAGTAATATTTTCGCCAGCAAGGATGCAACCATTTTGTGCACCTTTGTCACGTAAAATACGAGTAAGTTTACGTGTATCAATATCAGCAATTGCAACAACATTGTGCGCTTGTAAATATTCACCTAACGACTGCTCAGAACGGAAGTTACTGTGTAGTAGTGGAAGGTCACGAATAATTAAACCATTCGCCCATACTTTATGGATACGACCAGATTCAACGTCTTCTTCGTTGCAACCAGTGTTACCAATATGAGGGTAAGTTAATGTCACAATTTGTTGTGCATAACTTGGGTCAGTCAAAATTTCTTGATAGCCTGTCATGGCTGTGTTAAAAACGACTTCACCAGTCGTACTTCCCGTTGCGCCGATTGACGTTCCTTTAAAGATCGTTCCATCTGCGAGGGCTAAAATGGCGGGGATGCTCAAACCAAAGCTCCTGAATTTCGGCTGTAAAAAAGCGAGTAGACCTAAAAAAGATAGGCGATGTTCTAAAAAAACATGCCCCTCCTCATCGGTCTGCCCGCTTGTAACTTAACAGCGCATTATACGCATGGAACCCTAAAAAGTCTATTTGTTTTCTATTAAAAAATATAATTCCTTGCTTGCTTTTTGCAAAAATATTCATCCGCTTGTCTGAAATTGATACTTTTGGCAAATTGTCTAACAATCTGGCAGTTAAATTATGCTAATTCCACTTATTGTAATGTTAGAAAAAAATAAACAATATGAGGAAATAGTATGAGCAATCAAGTTTCAAAAGATATAGCTGAAAACGCTTCTAAAGTTGCGGATGTTGTTAAAGCTGAAGTAACAGAAGTGAAAGAAGTTGTTGCTAAAACAACGACCCGTGCTAAAAAAGCAGTGGGTGCTAAAGCGACGCAGGTAAAAGAAGTTGTAGCTGAAAAAACAGAACAGGTAAAAGAAGTCGCTCAAGAAGCAACTTCGCAAGTTAAAGAAGCTATAAATGAAACTCAAGAACAAGTAAAAGTTGTATTGAGTGAAACTGAAGAAAAAATTGAGACTGAGACTCAAGAGTTGAACCAAAACATTCAAAATCAGTTTGCTCAGATTAAACAAGATATTTTACAACGTCTTGATGTGATTAAAGCTCAGTTCAATACGTCTCAAGAAGGATTAAATGAACTAAAAAATACATTAAAAGCTGAAATTAATGCATTAATTGAAGATTTAACAAAAGTAACCAAAGAACTTAAAGGTGACATTAGCCAAATCTCTTTGAAGCATAAAGATTCTTTAAGTGAGAGTTTGAAACGCACTAAAAATAATGCGGTTGAAGCTTGGAACAAAGCAAGAGATAACTAAGTTTAGCTTCATAAAATTGATAAAAAAGCGAGAATCAATTTCTCGCTTTTTTACTTTTAAAACTGATGTAGCCAATCACGTTTATTGTGAAAATCAGCATTTTGTCCACTATGCTGCATTGCATAGTACTGCATACCATCTTTAGTCTTTAAAACAGCGGTTAAACCTAAATAAAGGTTTGCCCATTTTAAATGATGCTGCTGCATAAACTGACCTAAATCAAGACTTACATTTAAGCCGTAGTGAGTACGCTTGAGATGATTGAGCTCGATATCGTAAGCAACGAGGGGAGGCATGCTTTCCGGATAGCGATATTCTTCAAACTGGTAAGTTTGCCATGCTTGAGAAGGAGAAAGATTAATTTCCCGATAAAAATCTTCACCATGCACGCCAATAAAAATCTCAAAACAAGTCTCTTCCCACAAAAAATCTTGACGGGGATGAGCTGCAACTTCTTGAGGCCAGATAATAAGTTGGTTTGGATCACGAATCCAAAAACCCACATTTAATGTATGTGGGGTTTGCTGTTCAATTGCGCCAACAACAGAAACAGCATGAAAACGATCAAAAGCTGAAAGTTCGTAACTTGCCATAAAGTAGTCAATAAATTAGTTTGCTAAGTGAGCGTGACGAACAAGGTTAGATAAGTGTTGGTTCTGTTTAGCTGCTTTTTTGTAAAGTAAAACAATTTTACCAATTTTTTGCACAGCTTCAGCACCAGTTGCTTCAACAATGGCATCGATTACAGCAGCACGAGCTTCACGATCTTCGCCAGCAACTTTTACTTTGATGAGTTCATGATCATTCAAAGCACGAAGAGTTTCTTCGATTACAGCATCTGTTAAACCTTGTCCACCAATCATGACAACTGGATTAAGCACATGACCAATTTGACGTAAACGTTTACGTTCATGAATAGATAAAGCGGCCATTAAAAATACCTGATTTTAAAAACGACTTAGTATAGCAAAAAACTTAAAATCAAATGTACGAAAAACTGTATAAATAATCGATCAACATTATTGGAAAAAAACTGTAAAAGTTATTGAGATTACGTTACATCCGTACTGTAATGAGAGTAATTTTCACGTACAATGAGCAATCAGAAGTTTTTTTGATATTTAGTGAGTTATGGCAACACGCATTACAAACCAAAAATTGTCTAAAAGTAGTCGTGCGTGGATGAGGGAACATCTAGACGATCCTTTTGTAAAAAAAGCACAAAAGGAAGGATATCGTGCACGAGCAGCATATAAACTTCTTGAAATTCAAGAAAAATATAAGTTGATCAAGCCAGGCATGACAGTGGTTGATTTGGGAGCGGCTCCTGGGAGTTGGTCGCAAATTGCTGGGAAACTTGTTGGTAGCAAGGGGTTGGTTATTGCTTCCGATATTTTACCTATGGATGCTTTGCCGGATGTCACTTTCTTACAAGGCGACTTCAGAGAAGAAGCAGTATTTGAAAAATTGTTAAATATTTTAAATGGAAGACAAGTAGACATTGTAATTTCTGATATGGCCCCCAATACATCAGGTAATAGGGCTGTTGATCAACCTCGACAGATTTACTTATGTGAACTTGCTTTAGACTTTGCTCAAAAAGTCTTGGGTCCAAATGGACAATTTGTTGTTAAAGTGTTCCAAGGCGCAGGATTTGATGAGTTTCGTAAACAAGTCGTTGATAGTTTTGATGTGTTAAAAACAGCAAAACCGGCAGCTTCTCGGGCACGATCTAAAGAAGTTTTTTTGGTTGGACAAGGGCGTAAGAAAGCATTGCAATAAAGTTTACTTGCCAAGCTCCTAAAAATTGTGCATTTTGTATCTTTTAGGTTATCCGCAAGCAAGACAATTGCTGTTTTTAAGAAGATCGGCCAAGATTAGGCATGATCAAATTAGATCGATATGGGAATAAAGCTTTGAGCGATTACTTCAAGAATGCCGTATTGTGGCTAATAATACTGGGTGTTCTGATTTTAATTTTCAGTAATATCAGTGACCGCAATAAGCCTTCTGCAATGAAATATTCAGATTTTGTTGCAGCGGTGAATGCTGGCCAAATTAAGCAAGTCACGATTGACGGTTTAAATATTAGTGGTGAAAAAACTAACGGATCTCAGTTTGAAACTGTTCGTCCGCAAGTTGAAGACACTGAACTTATGCCAAGCTTAAACAAGCAAAATGTTGTTGTAGAGGGCACAGCACCACAACGTCAAGGCATTTTGATGCAACTTCTCATTGCTAGTTTCCCTGTACTGTTAATCATTCTGTTATTCATGTTCTTTATGCGTAACATGGGTGGTGGTGCAGGCGGTAAAAATGGTCCGATGAGTTTTGGTAAGTCAAAAGCAAAAATGCTTTCTGAAGACCAAATCAAAGTGACTTTTGCTGACGTTGCCGGTTGTGATGAAGCTAAACAAGAAGTTGTAGAAATTGTAGATTTCTTAAAAGATCCTGCAAAGTTCAAACGCTTGGGCGCTACAATTCCACGTGGCGTACTTATGGTTGGTCCTCCAGGTACTGGTAAAACGTTATTAGCTAAAGCAATTGCTGGTGAAGCAAAAGTTCCATTCTTCAGCATTTCTGGTTCTGATTTTGTTGAGATGTTTGTGGGTGTGGGTGCGTCCCGTGTCCGTGATATGTTTGAACAAGCAAAACGTCATGCACCATGTATCATCTTTATTGATGAGATTGATGCAGTAGGTCGTCACCGTGGTTCAGGTACTGGCGGTGGACATGACGAACGCGAGCAAACCTTAAACCAAATGCTCGTAGAGATGGATGGTTTTGAAGGTAATGAAGGCGTAATCGTTATTGCTGCAACTAACCGTGTTGATGTGTTGGATAAAGCTTTGTTACGTCCAGGCCGTTTCGACCGTCAAGTTATGGTAGGTCTACCGGACATCCGTGGTCGTGAGCAAATCCTGAATGTACATTTGAAAAAGTTACCTTCAGTGACTGGTGTAGATGTTAAAGTCTTATCACGTGGTACACCTGGTTTCTCTGGTGCTCAGTTGGCAAACCTTGTAAACGAAGCTGCTTTGTTTGCTGCTCGCCGTAATAAGAATACTGTCGATATGCATGACTTTGAAGATGCAAAAGACAAGATCTACATGGGTCCAGAGCGTAAGTCGATGGTTCTACGTGAAGAAGAGCGTCGTGCAACTGCTTATCATGAAGCTGGTCATGCAATTGTTGCTGAGATTTTACCAGGTACTGACCCTGTGCATAAAGTAACAATTATGCCGCGTGGTTGGGCTTTAGGTGTAACTTGGCAGTTACCTGAACAAGATCAGATTAGCCACTATAAAGACAAAATGTTAAATGAAATTGCAATTTTGTTTGGTGGTCGTATTGCTGAAGAAGTCTTTATTCAGCAGCAATCGACTGGTGCTTCAAATGACTTTGAGCGTGCTACGAAAATGGCTCGTGCGATGGTTACGAAGTATGGTATGTCTGACAAAATGGGTGTTATGGTTTACGAAGATGAAAATCAAAATGGATTCTTCGGTAACGTAGGTAGCCGCACAATTTCTGAAGCAACTCAACAACAGGTTGATCAGGAAGTACGCCGTATTTTAGATGAACAATATAAAGTTGCTCGTGATATCTTGGAAAATAATAAAGATATCGCACATGCTATGGTTAAAGCGTTGATGGAATGGGAAACTATTGATCGTGAGCAAATCCGTGACATCATGGAAGGTCGCGAGCCTCAACCACCTAAAGTTTATATTGCTGAAAATCCGGTATCGGCATTTGAACCACCGAAAGATGGTCCATCTACTCCACCGCCATTACCAGCGATGAATTAAGTTAATTAATAAAAAAGCCACAGTTATGTGGCTTTTTTATTTGTCTTAACTTTGGATAAAGCTGAAAAGAAATCGACAGCATGTAAAGCTTACTTGCTAAAATAGCCGCTGATTTTGAAACGGAGCTTTTTATGCAGTTAATATCTTTACCCAAGCAGATTTTACAGTGTGGACAGCTTCAATTAGATTTATCTCAGCCACATGTTATGGGTATTTTAAATGTTACCCCGGATTCTTTTAGCGATGGTGGTAAACATAATCAATTAGACCAAGCGGTTGAGCATGCGCTTAGTATGATTGAACAAGGCGCGACTATTATTGATATTGGGGGGGAGTCTACTCGACCTGGTGCTTCAGAAGTGGCGATTGAAGAAGAAATACGCCGTGTGGTACCTGTAGTTGAAGTTTTATCTCGGCATAATGTTATTTTATCGATCGACACGAGCCAGCCAGAAGTTATTCGTGCAGCAAAAGCAGCAGGGGCGCATATTTGGAATGATGTACGCGCTCTAACACGTCCTAATGCATTGAAGACCGCAGCAGAGTTAGATATACCTGTAGTCATTATGCATATGCGTGGTGAGCCAACCACAATGAATCAGTTAGATCAATATAGTGATGTAACGTTAGATGTGATGCAGGAGCTGCAACAGCGCATTGATGATGCTCTAGCTGCTGGAATTCAACAGCATAATATTATTATTGATCCTGGATTTGGTTTTGCAAAAAATGCACAGCAGAATTTAAAATTATTAAAAGAATTTTGGAAACTTAATGAGCTAGGTTATCCAATTTTATCAGGTCTTTCTCGTAAACGCTTTATAGGTGAGGCTTTAAAAGGAGCTGCTGCTGATCAGCGTGCTGTAGGAAGCGTTACTGGGCATTTGTTAAGTATTCAGCAAGGAGCGTCGATTGTAAGAGCACATGATGTGAAAGCGATGCATGAGGCTGTTTTAGTTTGGCAAGCCATGCAGCAGGCATAAATTGTATTCTTATTGAATTAGATGTCTGTGTATCACATAAAGGTGGATGAGGAGTCAGGTAAAAATCTCGTGATTTTTGCGAAAATATGTTATAAGCGGCAAGTTTTTGCTGTTGTGTAATCTTTTGTATGTTCGAAGACCTACTTCTCCCAATGTTTGATGATGAATATTATCCAGATATTTTGGTCGCTGAACTTAAGCAGCTTATTGAACAATTTGCTAAAAAAGTTCAGAAGCCTGCTTTAGCTGATCAAGATGTTTATCGATATGCTCATCAGACTGTAAATGAAATTAATGAAATGAAACCACAGTTTGAAGATCTGGATTCGTCGCTTGATGATAGTGCTGCCGATTACATTGCTGAGGCAATGATGATGGTAGTTCAAGATGCAGGATTTTTAGATCTTGAAATGGAAGAGCTGGTTATGAATCGAGAGTGGTAATTACTCTCGATTCTCAAAATTTTCAATCGCATCTAATAAATGACATGATGCTCCTAAATGTACCTGATCTATTTTTTTAATTTTTAAAATTAAATTTCCATTTTGCTGCTCATTTACATCTGCTAATACGCTTATCCAATAGGTTGTCTTTTTATGTTGTAATGCTTTTAATTGAGTAATTACATCTTGAGATGTTTTGATTAGGTAGTCATCCTGAGTAGAGAGAAACGTATAAAGTGCCAATCATTATTTTTAAATAAGATTGTGCCGTTAAATATATCTTCGGCATCTGCAATCGATATAAAAAGTCGGGTGGAAATAAATATGATTGTTTTTATCATAATTTTTATTTTCATTAGACATAAAAAAACCAGCTTACGCTGGATTCTTTGTAGCACCAAATTCAATAGTTGAAAATGGTGCCCGGGGCCGGACTCGAACCGGCACGCTTTGTGGGCGGGGGATTTTAAATCCCCTGTGTCTACCTATTTCACCACCCGGGCATGTGCGCAATAATAGAGGACAAGTGCGCGATTGGCAAGAGAAAAACAGAGAGTTTGCTTTATTTTCAATCAGTTCTTGTCGGTATTTATATAAATTAACCAGTTTGTGTCATGATTTGTTCATCAAACTGAGATCAGACGTTCATCTTATGTACTTAAGTTTAAAGCACTCATTGCTTAAAACTTAGAGAATTTTATGTCAGAGAAAATTTCACGCCGAGAATTAATTCAAAAAAGTCTACTCGGTTTTGGGGCTTTATCTATGCCTGTTGCTTTCACTGGTTGTAATGATGGTTCTGATGATGAAAGTCCGCAAATACAAGCAGATTTTCTTCATGGTGTCGCAAGTGGAGACCCCTTGCAGGATAAAGTCATCTTATGGACACGGCTGACACCTGCAGACTCCGGGGTACGCTTAAAAGTTGTGTGGGAAATTTCAACCGATAATCAGTTTAAACAAAATTTAAAGACGGGGATGGTTGAAACAAGCAAAACTGATGACTTTACAGTGAAAGTTGATGCAGCTGGTTTACAAGCAGATACGGTGTACTACTACCGTTTTAAGTTTGGTAGTAAGGTTTCACCAGTAGGGCAGACGAAAACATTACCAACATCGACCAATAAAGTAAGCTTTGCAGTATGTTCTTGCTCAAACTATCCTGCGGGTTACTTTTATGTTTATCGTGAAATGGCAAAACAAAACGTCGATGTCATTATTCATTTAGGTGACTATATTTATGAGTATGGGGCAGATGGTTATGCGACAGAGGATGCTGCAAAGCTAGGTCGTACGCTACCTGCTGACAATAATAAAGAAATTATTAAATTAGATGATTATCGCAAACGCTATGCACTTTATCGTCAGGATAAAGATTTACAAGCAGCTCATCAACGCCATTCTTTTATTGTAATTTGGGATGATCACGAGTTAGCGAACGATGCTTGGCGTGATGGTGCGGAAAACCATCAAAGTAACGAAGGGTCTTTCTCAGATCGTAAATTAGCTGCTCTGCAAGCTTATTTTGAATGGATGCCGATTCGTCCAGTTTCTAGTTCTGACCATTTAAATATTTATCGCCAGTTTAACTTTGGCTCTCTTGTCCAACTCACTATGCTAGATACACGCATTATTGCGCGTGACAAGCAACTTGAATATGCGGACTATATGACTGCCTCTGGCTTAGATATTGTAAAATTTCAAGCAGATTTAACAAATCCGGCGCGTACTTTAATGGGGTATACGCAAAGAGATTGGTTAGTAGATAAATTAAAGCAATCTACAGCAACATGGAATGTGGTGGGGCAGCAAGTCTTAATGAGTAAAATGTGGATTCCAGCCGAATTGCTGGCATCTTTAGGGCAGATTACTTCAGGAGGAACTTCATCTGAAGCACTTGCTAAGATGAACGCACAAATTACCGAGTTGGTCACTTTAAAACTTCGTTTACAACAAAATGATCCGACATTAACAGCCCAAGAAAAAGCAAGGATTATGACGGTGGCACCATACAATTTAGATGCTTGGGATGGTTACTATGCTGAGCGAGAGCTTGTATACGATAAATTGGCAGAGTTTAATAAAAAGATGATTGTGCTTGCGGGAGATACACACAATGCTTGGGCATCTTATTTATATAGCCAAAAAGGAAAATATGTAGGTGTTGAACTGGCAACAAGCTCTGTATCATCTCCTGGCTTAGAAAAATATTTAAGTATTCCGTTGGCACAGTTACAGCAGTTTGAGTTTGCGTTTACTACATTGATTGATGAATTGGTCTATTGTAATTTAAATCAACGCGGATACTTGCTCGTTACTCTCGATCAGGCACAAGTTCATTCGGAGTGGGTATTTTTAGATTCAATTAAGAATGCTGAATATCAAGTGGATTCAAGCAGGCAAAACGAGATTATATTGGATCTGAATTTGACGCCTTTAAAGCAAGATCAGAAAACTGCTTAAAGCATAAAAGAATAGGGGTTACATATGTAGCCCTTTTTTTAGATATAAAAAAACCAGCTTACGCTGGATTCTTTATGACACCATATTCAGTACTTGAAGATGGTGCCCGGGGCCGGACTCGAACCGGCACGCTTTGTGGGCGGGGGATTTTAAATCCCCTGTGTCTACCTATTTCACCACCCGGGCTTTACCAAATTTGGAGGCGGAGGTCGGAATCGAACCGGCGTCCACGGAGTTGCAGTCCGCTGCATGACCACTCTGCCACCCCGCCTACATTTGGTGATGCACATATTAGCAACCTTTACGAAAAAAACAATACCGTTTTGAGCGAAGATGCACATAAAAACAACATCTAGAATAAAATTAGCGAAATTATCATGTATTATTGGCACATTAAATTCATGTCTACCTTGGAGATGTGCTGTGGCATTGGTTTTAGACGGTCGTGCATTAGCAAAGCAAATTGAAGAAAATTTGTCGGTACGTGTTGAAGCTTTAAAAGCAAAAACAGGTCGTACCCCGATTTTGGCGACTATTTTGGTTGGGGATGACGGTGCATCTGCAACTTATGTACGTATGAAAGGTAATGCCTGCCGCCGCGTAGGTATGGATTCATTAAAAATCGAATTACCACAAGAAACGACAACAGAACAATTGTTAGCTGAAATTGAAAAGCTAAATGCCAATCCAGATGTTCACGGTATTCTTTTACAACATCCAGTTCCTGCACAAATTGATGAGCGTGCATGTTTTGATGCAATCTCATTAGCAAAAGATGTTGATGGCGTAACTTGCCTTGGTTTTGGTCGTATGGCAATGGGTGAAGCTGCGTACGGTTCAGCAACTCCAGCTGGCATTATGACGATTCTCAAAGAAAACAATATTGAAATTGCGGGCAAACATGCAGTTGTAGTTGGCCGTTCAGCAATTTTAGGTAAACCAATGGCAATGATGTTGTTACAAGCAAATGCAACAGTAACGATTTGTCATTCACGTACACAAAATTTACCTGAGCTTGTAAAACAAGCTGACATTATTGTTGGTGCTGTAGGTAAAGCTGAACTTATTCAAAAAGACTGGATTAAACAAGGTGCAGTTGTTGTAGACGCAGGTTTCCATCCACGCGACGGTGGCGGCGTTGGCGATATTCAATTACAAGGTATTGAAGAAATTGCTTCTGCTTATACACCAGTACCAGGTGGTGTTGGTCCAATGACCATTACAACTTTGATTCGTCAAACTGTAGAAGCTGCTGAAAAAGCTTTAGGTTAATTTATTCATGATAGCGTCCTAGCATTTAATTCAAATGTTAGGACTTCGTATGCTACTTTTCTTTCGGGATGAGTAGCGAAGCTACGCAAGACCAAAACGGTTGCTTTAATTAATACAGTGGAATTGAACTAACGTATTTTTAGTAACTAAAGGCTATCATGTTATAAGCCGTAGTTTTAGTCTTGCTCGTGATGTAGTTGATCAAATAGAAATTATAAATTGTTGAGCTTATTTATGAGCTGTACCTTTCAACTGACCAACGCACCTGAACATTTACTTCAAGCCTTACATGAAGTCATTCCTCAATGTGAATTAATGGCACAACAGTTGCCTGAAACTCCAATCTCTTTATGGTTAATTCCGCCAGTTTTCCCGACTGATCGTTTAGATGATGAAGTTATTCGTCGTATTTGGAATGACACGCCGTATTGGATTTTCTGTTGGGCATCAGGTTTGGCGATGGCTCAGTGGATACTTGCAGAGCCGCACCATGTTAAAGATAAAGTGGTATTAGATTTTGGCGCGGGTTCTGGTGTAGTCGCTATTGCTGCAAAAATGGCAGGAGCAAAACGAGTAATCTGCTGTGACATTGATCAAGTTAGTCTAAATGCTTGCCGTGAAAATGCATTGCTTAATGGCGTAGAGCTCGAATATTTGGACGATTTATATAAAGCTGAACAAGTTGATGTTCTCTTGGCTGCCGATGTTTTATATGACCAATGTAATCGTTTCTTTTTAGATGAGTTTTTAAAGTTTGCACCAGAAGTTTGGGTAGCAGATAGCCGAGTTAAAAATTTTAGTCATCCAAAATATGAAAAAATTGAAGAAAGAAGCGCTACTACATGGCCAGATCTGGATGAAGCAAGAGAATTTAGAAATGTAAGTTTTTATAAGACGCTGTAAAAGAACAGCGTCTTTTTTTATTTTATGAACAAGTATAACGAACCACTTTTAATGTGCTTGGGCGAGCTTCAAGTGCTTGGCGAGTCGCATAATCTTCACCATTATTTAAACTTGGTGTGTTTGATAAACCGAAAGAAGCACGAGTTTCACCCAATTTAATTCCATACTGCTCATCTTTAGCTGGGTTTGGAATTTCATTGACACTTAAAATTGATAATTTATAAACTTTCTGAGCACCTAACACATTTTGGCAAGCACGTTGTAATTTACGCTCATCAAGTTGCTGGTTACTACGACCAGCTAAAGTATAAGCTAAAGTCGCTGAAGTTTTAGTTTGGTTTTCAATCTGATAGCCAGTTGAACCATTATATTGTCGAGGTGTAGTCTGACAAGCAGTTAAAATAAACATACTACTTAATGCCAAACATAAAATACTTTTGTTCATCAGTATCGTCCTTATTTTCTTATATGAAGTATCTCATAAAATAGAAGGGTTGTTTGTGCTTATTCACTTGGTTAGAGCCAATATTAACTGACGATATTGACTCTAATTGTAAAATATTAATGCTCTTTAATTTTTGAATGATGCTTAGTGTCTTTCATAAAAATATAAATGAGTAATGAAATAAAAATCATGACACTGACATAAATAAAGTACCAAGATTCATGTCCAGCCTCTTTGAAACTTAATGCGAAAAACTCTGCTGTGCCACCAAACAAAGTATTGGCAATCGCATAGGGTAAAGCTACTCCTAAAGCGCGAATATGAGCAGGGAAAAGTTCGGCCTTCACTACAGCATTAATTGAAGTGTAGCCAGTCACCATTACTAGACCTCCAAAACATAACCAAAATGCTGTCCAGTAGTTATGCGTGTTTGCCAGTGCATCAAATAAAATGTATGTGAATAAAACACCTGTTATTCCGAAGAAAATCATAAGAGGTTTTCGACCAATTCGGTCTGATAAAGCACCTGCTACAGGTTGTAGACACATGAAAATAAATAACGCTAAAGTGGTAATTTGAGTAGCTTCAGGTTTAGAAAAACCAGAAGTATTCACTAAATATTTCTGTAAATAGGTCGTGTAAGTATAGAAAGCTAAAGTACCACCAGCAGTTAAGAATAATACGGTGAACGCTTCTTTAGGGTAGTGTTTAAATAAAGCAAACATGCCCGATTGTGGTTGGTCTTTTTCAGCTTGAGCATTTTTAAAAGATTGAGTTTCTAGTAAGCCACGACGAATACGGAACACAACAATCGCAAGTAAAGCGCCAATAAAGAATGGAATACGCCATCCCCAGTCATGTAATTGCTGCTCTGTAAGTACCATTTGTAAAATGAGAAGTACACACAAGGCAGTGAGCTGTCCGGCAATTAAAGTAACATATTGAAAGCTTGAGAAAAAACCACGTCGATCTTTTTCTGCCATCTCACTTAAATAAGTAGCACTTGCACCATATTCACCGCCTACACTTAGACCTTGTATTAAACGTGCAACAACCAGAAGTAATGGGGCAAATACACCAATGCTTTCATAAGATGGTGTAACTGCAATAAGTAGAGAGCCAACACACATTAAAGTAACGGAAAGTGTAAGACCCGCCTTACGTCCTTTACGGTCTGAATAAATCCCCATAATCCATGCGCCGATAGGACGCATAAGGAAACCTACTGCAAAAATTGCAGCTGCTTGTAGGAGTTGAGCTGTTTGACTTCCTTTTGGGAAAAAGGCATGAGCAAAATAGAGCGTAAATGCGGCATATACATACCAGTCGTACCATTCGACAAGGTTACCGGCAGAACCGCCCAAAATTGATTTTAGACGAGTTTTTGTATCTAAATTAGAATGTGGAGGTGTTGCGGTAGAAGGTTGATCAACCATGATTCGCTCCATGTTTTGCTTGGGTTGAATGCTAAAAAAGAGAAGATTTATTCTGATTTTTCATATTATCTAGAAGAGTATTTCACTTTATTTTTTTTATGTCTGTAAAACAATGTTTATTATTTAAGCGAAGGAATAAGTTGAATATTTATGTAATTTCAAATCAGTCGACCAACTGGTTTTTGTGACCTTATCCGAATCTTTGGGCTGTTATTTTTTCCCAATTAGTAAAAACTGATAAAGAATGAGCAATGTTTGGAAGAAGAAAACCTATATCCCTTAAAAATAATGATATATTCCAAAGAAAATTTTAAATAAATACAGTTGGACATAATGTCTTAGCATTGTGAACTAGATGTGTGTAGATAATGAAAGGGACATTCAGATGTCAAATTGCCCAAAAAAATATATTGTTGCTTTTGATCAGGGAACAACAAGCTCAAGAGCAATTGTTTTAGACCATGATGCAAACGTTGTCAGTATTGCTCAAAAAGAATTTACTCAAATATATCCTCAGCCGGGTTGGGTTGAGCATGACCCTATGGAAATTTGGGCAACACAAAGTGCGGTATGGGTAGAGGCATTGGCTCAAGCTGGCATTAAGAGTGAACAAGTTGCGGCAATTGGCATTACAAACCAGCGCGAAACTACAGTTGTTTGGGATAAAAAAACAGGCAAGCCGATTTACAATGCAATTGTTTGGCAAAGCCGACAGACGACTGAAATTTGTAATCAATTGCATAAAGCTGGTTGGCAAGAATATATCCGTAAAACAACGGGTTTAGTCATTGATCCTTATTTTTCGGCCACAAAAATTAAATGGATTTTAGACCACGTTGAAGGAAGCCGTGAACGTGCTAAGCGAGGAGAGTTGTTGTTTGGTACGGTGGATACATGGTTAATCTGGAAGTTAACCAATGGCGGTGTTCACGTCACTGATTTTACCAATGCTTCACGAACTATGCTGTTTGATATTGAAAAGCTTGAATGGGATGAAAAGCTTTTACAGGCCTTAGATATCCCTAAAGCAATGTTACCTGAGGTACGAAGTTCATCTGAGGTTTATGGATATACACATACCATTAGTGGGCAAGAAGTCGGTATTCCAATTGCGGGAATTGCAGGTGATCAACAAGCTGCGCTTTTTGGTCAAATGTGTGTTGAGGCAGGGCAGGCTAAAAATACTTACGGTACTGGCTGTTTTTTACTCATGAACACAGGTAAAAAAATTGTCCGTTCAGAGCATGGATTACTCACAACTATTGCATGTGGTGCGAGCGGTGAGGTGAACTATGCTTTAGAAGGTGCCGTATTTAATGGTGGCTCTTGTGTACAGTGGTTACGTGATGAGTTAAAAGTCATTAAGAACGCTAAAGACTCTGAGCTTTATGCAACACGGGTAAAAGACAGTAATGGAGTATATGTAGTTCCTGCTTTTACTGGATTAGGTGCACCGTATTGGGACCCAACAGCGCGTGGGGCAATTTTTGGTCTAACACGTGGAGCCAGCATTGAACATATTATTCGTGCAACTTTAGAGTCCATTGCTTACCAGACAAGAGATGTACTTGATGCCATGCAGCAAGATGCCGAAGAAGAGCTTCGTACTCTCCGTGTTGATGGGGGAGTAACGGAAAATAATTTCTTGATGCAATTCCAAGCTGATATTTTAGCGACACCAGTAGAACGCCCAATAATGAAAGAAACAACTGCTTTGGGTGCAGCTTTCCTTGCAGGTTTGGCGACGGGTTTTTGGCAGGATCTTCATGAGTTAAGAAATAAATCTGCCATAGAAAAGGTATTTGAGCCAAAAATGTCTGCTGAACAATCTGAGCTGATTTATAAAGGTTGGCTTAAGGCGGTTAAGCGTAGTCAAAATTGGGCCGAGGATTGATTTTTTCTTAAATTAATTAAATTGTAGAGTAATCAATTAATGCCTAAAGGTTTGCTAATTCAAATTTGATTATTCTACTTTTTAGATTGTTGTTTCATCAATTTGATGTTTTAATTTTTATAAGATCAACAATAAAAAGAATATGAGAAATGACAATACAATCTAATGATTATTCAAAAGTATATGATATTGCCGTAATTGGTGGCGGTATTAATGGCGTCGGTATTGCTAATGATGCGGTAGGCCGTGGATTATCCGTATTTTTATGTGAAAAGGATGATTTAGCCAGTCACACCTCATCTGCTAGCAGTAAATTAATTCATGGTGGTCTACGTTATTTAGAACATAAAGAGTTCAGGTTGGTCAGAGAAGCATTAGCAGAACGAGAAGTGTTGTTGGCTAAAGCGCCACATATTATTGCACCAATGCGTTTTATTATGCCTCATCGACCACACTTACGTCCTGCATGGTTAATTCGAGCAGGTCTATTTTTTTATGATCATTTGGGAAAACGAGAAAAATTATTAGGTTCAAATCTGATTTATTTCAAAGAAGATAGTCCCTTGAAACCAGCTATAACGCGTGGGTTTGAATATTCTGACTGTACTGTAGATGACGCACGTCTTGTTGTATTAAATGCGCTACAAGCTAAAGAGCAGGGTGCTAAAGTCGTGACACGAACTCGATGTGTGAAGGCTTATAAAGAACAAGAACTGTGGTACTTGGAACTACAAAGTGGAGCTGAGGTTTATCAGATACGTGCAAGAGCTTTAGTAAATGCAGCTGGTCCTTGGGTTGAAGAAATTATTAGTGAAAACCTAAACTTAAGATCACCTTATCAAGTCCGATTGATCCAAGGAAGTCATATTGTTGTGCCAAAGCTATATGACTGTCATAAAGCCTTTATTATGCAAAATGAAGACCGACGCATCGTTTTTGCAATTCCATATTTAGAAAAATATACCCTCATTGGTACAACAGATCAGGAATATACAGGTGATCCACAAAAGGTAGAGATTACCGATGTAGAAATAGATTATCTTTTGACGGTCACAAATTCACATTTTAAAAAGCAGTTAACGCGAGCACATATTGTAAGTCAGTACTCAGGTGTACGCGCTTTATGTGATGATGAGTCTGATAACCCTTCGGCAATTACCCGTGACTATACTTTGGCACTACAAGCAGAAAATACTAACGCACCATTGTTATCGGTATTTGGCGGCAAGATTACGACTTATCGAAAACTGGCTGAGTCTGCTTTAGAACATCTGTCTCCGTTCTTTAGTGAAATGGCAGAGGAGTGGACTGCCAATAAGCCATTACCAGGTGCTGAGAACTGGACCACACTAGATGATTTAATCAACCAGATTCAATTACATGTAAGTGGAGTTTCTGAATCCCTTGCCAAACGTTGGGCTCATGCATATGGCACAAGAGTTTGGAACATGCTCCATGAACGAAATGCTATGGAAAAATTGGGGCAAAATTTTGGTCACGATTTATTTGAATGTGAAGTTAAATATTTATGTGAATATGAGTGGGCAAATACTGCAGAAGACATACTCTGGCGAAGATCTAAATTAGGTTTGGCATTTGATGATAAACAGATAAAAGTGTTAGAAGCTTATTTATCTGAACGTCGACTAAAAGATGATGCCGCATAATAAAAAAGGCCGCATAAAGCGGCCTTTTTTATATTCAGCAATTAGAAGCCAGTTTTCACAGCTTCAAGTAAAGCTGCTTGACGTTCTTTTAATGCTTTTGGTAAGCGCTCACCAAGTTTATTGAATAACTCAGTGTGGCTTTCAATTTCAGTAACCCACTGATCTTTATCTTGAGCTGTGATAAGGTCAAATTCTTCTTTAGAGAATTCAGTACCTTCCCAGTTCAAGTCATCGTAAGTTGGAACAAGGCCAATTGGTGTTTCAACAGCGTTTGCACGACCTTCACAACGGTCAATGATCCACTCAAGAACACGCATGTTTTGACCGAAACCAGGCCATACGAAGTTGCCTTCAGCATCACGACGGAACCAGTTTACATTGAAGATTTTTGGTAATTTATTACCAGCAGCTTCAGCTTTTGTACTTACTTCTTGACCAAGACTTAACCAGTGATCGAAGTAGTCAGCCATGTTATAGCCAGCAAATGGAAGCATCGCGAATGGGTCACGACGAACGATACCTTGTTGACCAACAGCAGCAGCTGTAGTTTCAGAACCCATAGTTGCAGCTTTATAAACGCCGTCAACCCAGTCAAAAGCTTCAGAAACTAAAGGAACTGTATCTGCACGGCGACCACCGAAGATGAATGCAGAAATTGGAACACCTGCTGGGTTTTCCCAATCAGCATCGATAGATGGACATTGACCTGCTGCAACAGTGAAACGAGCATTTGGATGTGCTGCTTTTTCACCGTTTACGTGAGGTTGACCTTTCCAGTTCGTTAAGTTTGTTGGAACTTCTTTAGAAAGACCTTCCCACCATACTTGACCATCTTCAGTTACTGCTACGTTTGTGTAGATAACATCTTTATGAAGAGTTGCCATACAGTTTGGGTTAGTCTTGGTATTTGTACCAGGAGCTACACCGAAGAAACCAGCTTCAGGGTTAATCGCATATAAACGGCCGTCTTCACCTGGTTTGATCCAAGCAATATCGTCACCTACAGTTTCGATTTTCCAACCTTCATAACCTGCTGGTGGAATTAACATCGCAAAGTTTGTTTTACCACAAGCAGATGGGAATGCAGCAGCGATGTAGTGTTTTTCACCTTGAGGGTTAGTTACACCAAGAATAAGCATATGTTCAGCTAACCAACCTTGTTCGCGTCCCATGACAGAAGCGATACGAAGAGCTAAACATTTTTTACCAAGTAATGCGTTACCGCCGTACCCAGAACCGAAAGACCAGATTTCACGAGTCTCTGGGTAATGAACGATATATTTCTCTGGGTTACATGGCCATGCAACGTCTTTTTGACCTTCAGCAAGTGGTGCACCTACTGTGTGTACACAAGGAACAAATTCGCCGTCTGTACCTAATACGTCATAAACTGCTTTACCCATACGTGCCATTTTGCGCATGCTAACAGCAACATAAGGAGAGTCAGTTAACTCGATACCGATATGAGCAATATGGCTACCTAAAGGACCCATAGAGAAAGGAACAACGTACATCGTACGACCTTCCATTGAACCTTCAAATAAACCATTTAATTTTTCACGCATAACAGCTGGATCTTCCCAGTTGTTTGTCGCACCAGCATCTTCTTTATTTTGAGAGCAGATGTAAGTACGATCTTCAACACGCGCAACGTCAGATGGGTCAGAATTTGCAAGATAAGAACCAGGATGTTTTTCTTGGTTTAATTTCTGCATGGTGCCGTTAGCGATCATCAAGTCGATTAGACGTTGAGATTCTTCTTCGCTTCCGTCACACCATTCGATTTTTGCTGGTTTGGTTAAGTTTGCAATTTCTTCAACCCATGCTATAAGCTTAGGATGACGAACGAATTCTGGTGCGTTCACTGTGGTCATGGTGAGGCCTATTCAAAATATGTACAACGTACAAGTCTATTCATTGGGGTACAATGAAAGATCAAATAAAAAAGTGGCTGTATTAAAGCATAAAATCATAAAAAAAATAAGACTAAAGACTAACAATTAGATATTTGGGTTTTTGAGTGTTTTTTAATGAAAATCATTTGGTTAGAGTTTTTTATACGGTTTATACTTTCATATTTTTATGTTGTATGTGTGTTATTTATTAAAATTATTTTATTTAAAATCAATAAATTAACTCTTAAATATTTCTTGAGAATTATTATTGATTAAACAAATGAAGATCATTCAAAATTTACATAAAGAGACTTTTAATAGGTGATTTTATATACAAAATAGAATAAACATCCCTATTTACGATAATAAAATGCGGCCCTTAAAACCTCTTTCAATCATCTACAATGAAAAATCAGGATTTCATGCTTCAAAGCATGAAGATGTTTATGAGCAACTGATGACCGCGTTAACAGAACATGATTTTGAGATACAAGTTTTTGAATTAAATGAAGATACATCATTTGATGATTTGATGAATAATGTGATCCATCGGCATTCACAAAACGAAAATAGAGGGGTAGTTGTTGCCGCTGGTGGGGATGGCACTTTAAATGCTGTTGCATCTAAACTTAAAAATACATCTATTCCAATGGGAATTTTGCCTTTAGGGACTTTTAACTACGTTGCTAAAGTTTTAGATATTCCATTAGACCTTTTGGACGCAGTAGAAGTTATTGCCACAGGTACACCTCGATCGGTTCATATAGCAGCAATCAATGATCATATTTATTTGAATAATGCCAGTTTAGGTCTATATCCACTCTTTATTAAAAAGCGCGAACTTTACAATAAATATTTAGGAAGGCTTCCTTTACATGCTTATACCTCAGCTTTAGATGTTTTATTAAGAGAAAATAAATCCATGAAGTTGTCGATAACGGTAGATGGGAAAAAATATCCAGTTAAAGCACCTCTAATTTTTTTTGGAAATAACCAATTACAGTTGTGTGATATGAAACTCAGGATTGCAGAATGTGCAGCACAGGGAAGAGTGGCTGGAGTTGTAATTACAAAAAGTGATAAGCTGAGTTTACTGAATATGCTTTGGCAATGGGTTCAAGGTAAAGTTGAAGATGCAGAAGATGTATATAGTTTTTGTGCAGATCATGTTGTGGTGGAATGTGCAAAGAAATCGAAACTTACAGTTGCTTTAGATGGTGAAATTATAGAAATGAAACCACCTTTAAATTTCACTGTAGAAAAGAATGCTTTAAATATTATGGTGCCGAATGTTATTACATCTGTCTGATTTACACTTTGGCACAGAAAAAAAAGAGTGTTTAGAGGCGATAAGATACTTTTGTATTCAGCAACAGCCTGAAGTGATTGTTGTGAGTGGGGATATTACCCAACGTGCCAGATATGAACAATTTTTTAAATGCCGACAGTTTTTAGATAGTCTCAATATTCCTTATCTTGTGGTGCCTGGAAATCATGATATTCCTTTGTATCATGTCTGGAACCGTTTTTTTTCTCCATTTACCCGATATCGATATTTTTTTGGTGAACTAGAGCCGACTTTAGAAACCGAACATTTCTATATTGTTGGGGTAAACAGCATACGTCGTCGTTATCACACACGTGGGCATATTTCGATTGAACAAATTCAAGATACTTATGAGCGTTTAGAAAAAGGACCTAAAGATAAAATAAAGCTGGTGGTTTTCCATCAACCTTTTTATACACCACCTGACAATAAGCATGGAATAAAGGATTGCCCTGTTTTGGGAAAAATTGCCTTAGAAAAGTGGAGTACAACAGGATTATTTGGAATGTTGCATGGCCATCTCCATAAAACTGCTGTATATGATTTAACGCAAATTTATGATTTAGAAATAGATCATCCTATTTATGATATTCATGCGGGTACAGCAACTTCTACTCGTTTATATCATCACAATCCGAATAGCTTTAATACAGTTTCAAATACAGGAAAGATTCAGCATTACTGGTTCAATGAACAGTTGGCTGAATTCACTTCAGATTGATCTGGGTTAGATGAGATTAAATATTTGATTGTTTAAAAAATATTCAAAAAAGAGGAAATTTTTTCTTATTTCCCCTTGAAGCCTTTTTTTTCATCCCCACAAAAGTGACATCTAAATATTTTGTTATTGCTCTGGATTAAGGCAATAACGATTAATCAAAAAGACTAAGTCTGATGGAGTTAACTATGAGCAACATTCGTCCATTACATGATCGCGTTGTGATTCGTCGTGTAGAAGAAGAAACCAAAACTGCTGGTGGTATTTTATTGCCAGGTTCTGCTGCTGAAAAACCATCTCAAGGTGAAGTAATTGCAGTAGGTAATGGTCAAATCACTGATAACGGCGTACGTGCTTTGGATGTTAAAGTTGGTGACAAAGTGTTATTCGGTACTTATGCAGGTACAACAGTTAAAGTAAGCGGTGAAGAACTCTTAATCATGAAAGAGTCAGACATCTTAGCTGTATTAGAAGGCTAATCGATTCATAACTCAATTCATTATCAGATTCAGTATTTAAAAAGATTCGGAGTTTAATATGTCAGCTAAAGACGTAAAATTTGGTGATTCAGCTCGCTCAAAAATGATTGCAGGCGTAAACGTACTTGCAGATGCGGTTAAAGTGACTTTAGGTCCTAAAGGCCGTAATGTTGTGATCGACCGTTCTTTCGGTGCGCCGCACATCACTAAAGACGGTGTGACTGTTGCTAAAGAAATTTCATTAAAAGACAAGTTTGAAAACATGGGTGCTCAACTTGTTCGTGAAGTTTCAAGCAAAACTAATGATATCGCTGGTGATGGTACAACAACTGCGACTGTACTTGCTCAAGCAATTTTAAACGAAGGTATCAAATCAGTAACTGCTGGTATGAACCCAATGGATTTAAAACGCGGTATCGACATTGCAGTAAAAACTGTAGTTGAAAATATCCGTTCTATTGCTAAACCAGCTGATGACTTCAAAGCAATTGAACAAGTTGGTTCTATCTCTGCTAACTCTGATACTACTGTTGGTAAACTTATTGCTCAAGCAATGGAAAAAGTAGGTAAAGAAGGCGTAATCACTGTAGAAGAAGGTTCTGGCTTTGAAGACGCATTAGACGTTGTAGAAGGTATGCAGTTTGACCGTGGTTATATCTCTCCGTACTTTGCTAACAAGCAAGATACTTTGACTGCTGAACTTGAAAACCCATTCATCCTTCTTGTTGACAAAAAAATCGGCAACATTCGTGAATTGATTTCTGTTTTAGAAGCAGTTGCTAAAACTGGTAAACCACTTCTTATCATCGCTGAAGATGTTGAAGGTGAAGCGCTTGCAACTCTTGTTGTAAACAACATGCGCGGCATTATCAAAGTATGTGCTGTTAAAGCTCCTGGTTTTGGTGACCGTCGTAAAGCTATGCTTCAAGACATCGCAATCTTGACTGGCGCAACTGTTATTTCTGAAGAAGTTGGTATGTCTTTAGAACAAGCGACTCTTCAAGATTTAGGTACAGCGCACAAAATCACTGTTTCTAAAGAAAACACAGTTATTGTTGATGGTGCTGGTGATGCTGCTGCTATCGCTGAGCGTGTTCAACAAATCCGTGCTCAAATCGAAGAATCTACTTCAGAATATGACCGTGAAAAATTACAAGAACGCGTTGCTAAATTGGCAGGCGGTGTTGCTGTAATTAAAATCGGTGCAGCAACTGAAGTTGAAATGAAAGAGAAGAAAGACCGTGTAGACGACGCTCTTCACGCAACTCGTGCAGCAGTTGAAGAAGGTGTTGTTGCAGGTGGTGGTGTTGCGCTTGTACGTGCTGTAAACGTTCTTGATGGCTTGAAAGGTGCTAACGAAGACCAAACTGCAGGTATCAACATTTTACGCCGTGCGATCGAAGCTCCACTTCGTCAAATCGTTGCGAACGCTGGTGATGAGCCATCTGTAGTGATCAACGCTGTTAAGGGTGGTGAAGGTAACTTCGGTTATAACGCTGCAACTGGCGAATATGGCGATATGTTAGAAATGGGTATTCTTGACCCAGCTAAAGTAACTCGTTCTGCACTTGAGCACGCTGCTTCTGTTGCTGGATTAATGTTGACTACAGAATGTATGATTACTGACATTCCAGAAGACAAACCAGCTGCTCCAGACATGGGCGGTATGGGTGGAATGGGCGGCATGATGTAATAAACATCAACGTCTAAATAAAAAATCCCTGCATTTGCAGGGATTTTTTTTATTTCATATATAAATTAAGAAAAAGTTAAGTTGATATTCTTAAACTTATAGTCAGGAACAGTAGCTGTAGTTCCTCTTTTTTGTTACACCATGCTTATCCTTTTATAAGCATGGTTTTTTTTAGCCTAATAAAATGATAAGCCACGTCACTGCAATAATAGACAGTGCAACAAACTGTGCAGCACTTCCCATATCTTTGGCATTTTTAGAGAGTTGATGTTTTTCAAGTGATACGCGGTCAACTACTGCCTCAATCGCAGAATTGAATAGTTCTACAATAATTGCAAATAAACATACAACGACCATAAGTGCATGTTCACCACGAGTCACATCTAGGAAAAAGCTAATAGGGATAAGCACGACATTAATTAAAACAATTTGTCGGAAAGCGGCTTCATTTTTATAAGCTGCCTTAAATCCTGAAATTGAATAACCTGTGGCATTCAAGATGCGCTTGAGTCCGCTTTTGCCTTTGTAGGGAGAATAACTATTCATTCACTTATATTTTTAACACTTTTCATGCATTATATATCGCGGCCCTCAAAAAAAATATTAAATCTTTTTTAAAGATTTTGACTTTATAACTTGATAGAGAAGAAGAGATGAAAAAACTATTTGTAGCATTAGGACTTGTCATGGGTGGCTTACATGTAAGCTATGCAGAGCCTGCTTCAGCTCAGCAAGTACCGGGATATTATAAGCATCAATTTGGTAATTACCGCATCACCTCTTTACTTGATGGCACCATTTATTTAGACCCTAAATTATTCAAAAATTTGAGTCAGGCTGAGAAGACTAAAATTTTAACCAAGTATGCAGCTGTTAATGAGAAGGGCATTCAAACTTCGGTAAATGCATTTTTAGTAGATGACGGTAAAAGTTTGACGCTTGTTGATAGCGGTGCTTCAAGCTGTTTTGGCCCGCAGTTGGGTTCGATTGCTAAAAATCTTGAACTGGCAGGCTATCAGCTTGCTAACGTGAAAACGGTTTTATTGACACATTTGCACCCAGACCATGTTTGTGGAATTACTAAAGATGGAAAAGCAGTATTTCCTAATGCAACGATTTATGCGCATGAACGTGAAGCAGATTACTGGTTAAATCCAGCTTCTGAAAAAACAGTACCAGCAAATCAAAAAGAAAATTATTTAGGTACTGTTAAAAATGTAAAAGCTGCACTTGCACCTTATGAAGCGAAAAAAGCATTCAAAACCTTTAAAGATGGCGATGTCATTCAAGGTTTTGAAGTAATCAATACACAAGGGCACACACCAGGTCATCATAGTTTCCGTTTAAAGATCAAGGGTCAACAAATTGTCTTTGTAGGGGACATTGTCCACTCACATTCTTTACAGTTTGATGCTCCAAAAACTGGCGTAGATTTTGATGTAAATTCTGAGCAGGCAATTAATACCCGTTTAAAAATGTTCGCTGAAATTTCAAATAAACAGCAATGGGTAGCTGCTCCACATTTGCCGTTCCCGGGGATTGGCCATGTATATAAAGTGAATGCAGAGCAATATCAGTGGATTCCTTTATATTTTAATAACAGTCTTGAGAAGTAAAAAAATGGGGCATTCAATGCCCCATTTTTTATTAAGTATTTAATTATTTTGTTGTTTTCTCAAAATTAGTCACAGCTTGACGGCCAAGTGCAGGATCATCGGTAAAGACACCATCCACACCTGCTTTAAAATATGCTTCGAACTCTTTTAAAGCACCTGTTGGACAACGTTCAGCAGGTTTATCGCTACATTTTAAAGGTTGTGGTAAAAAGTTGTTTTCTGGGCGGAAAGTATATGGATGTACTTTTAAGCCAACGGCATGTGCATCGCTAATAAATGAAGTGGTTTGTACTGAACCATCAGTATTGAAATTAAGAATATAGTTTTTGCTTGGGCCAACGCCATTTGCATATTTAGCAACATCTTTTAAGCTTTGTGCTGTGGCCAAATCACCATACGTCTTAGATACACCAGATTCAACAAAGTCGGCTGGTCGAGATGTTTTTGCATCATATAACTGAATGATTTGTGCATGTTTAAGTGTCTTATGAAGGTCAAGTTGATCTTTTAAATATTTTAAATTGCTGACTTCAAAAGACTGCAAATAGATAGGTGCGATATCACGTGTATATTGATACTTGGCTAGAGTTTTAAGAAGTGTGTCCTCCATAGCCAAATTTTTATTTTTAAAATAAGTCGGATGTTTAGTTTCGATATATAAACCAATAATCTTGCCAGTTTTTTTATAATTTGCTTCGGCAAGTTCAATGACTTGTTCGAGCGTCGGAATTGAATAGAGGTCATTGTAAGCTGTATTTGCTGGTCGGAACTCAGGAATACGCTCACGTGCTTTAACTTGTTGTAATTCATTTAAGGTGAGGTCTTCAGTAAACCAACCCGTTAAATTAACACCATCAATATTTTTAGTGGTTTTGCGGTCCGCAAATTGGGTAAGGGTACTGATATTGGTAGTCCCACCAATTTCGTTTTCATGACGCGTAACCAATACACCATCTTTTGTTGACACCAGATCGGGTTCGATAAAGTCAGCACCATCATCAATCGCTTTTTGATATGAAGCCAAAGTATGTTCAGGACGTAAAGCGCTAGCGCCGCGGTGTCCGATAACTAAAATTTTAGGAAGTTGATATTCTGGTGTAGTTGGTGTTGTTTCAGTTTTATCATCGTCATTACAACCGACCAAGCTAACTAAACTTAAGCATAAAAGTGCTTTTCTAAACATAATTCTACTCATATTGTTTTAGTTGAAACGACTCAAGTATTAAGATTTAGTTTGACATGATCATGAAGAATTCATGAATTTTAAGTGACACTAGTTAACTGGTTGTTTATTGCTTTGTTGGAAATATTAAAACGCGCTTTGTTTTTGTCTTAATTACATTTATTGTTTTATTTCTACTTGTCTTTTTTACATTGCTCGTTGATGATCACATGGTCTCAAAGCGGCATTTATTTCTGTTAATTAACGACATTATACCGGGCAGCCATGCTATCTAAATTTTTTATTGAACGTCCTATTTTTGCCAATGTCCTGGCGATCATTGTTATGGCTTTCGGTATTTTTTCGGTCATGAATTTACCTGTAGAACGATATCCAGATATCGCGCCGCCGAAGATTACAGTGTCAGCCAACTATAGTGGCGCAGATGCGCAAACGGTTGAGCAAAGTGTGACTCAAATTTTAGAACAGCAAATACAAGGTATTGACCACTTACTCTATTTTAGTTCATCAAGTGATTCATCGGGACGTAGCCGAATTACCATTAGTTTTGATAATGGAACCAATCCAGACACTGCTCAGGTCCAAGTCCAAAACAGTATTAGCGGTGTCATACGTCGTTTACCCGATGAAGTTCAGCGCCAAGGTGTGACAGTCAGTAAGTCACTAGGTGATACTTTTATGGTAATTGGCTTATATGACTCGACAGGTAAAACGGGAAATATTGAGCTATCAGACTATTTAACTACGCACGTGGTAGATAACCTGAACCGTATTGAAGGGGTAGGTGAAACTGATGTATTTGGTTCGCAATATGCGATGCGTATTTGGTTAAATCCGGACAAGTTAAAACAATATAATTTAATGCCAAGTGATGTGGCTAACGCAATTACTGCCCAAAACACCCAAGTTGCGGCTGGTGCAATCGGTGATTTACCAGTCATTGATGGACAATATTTAAATACAAAAGTGACGGCTGGATCTCGATTAAAAACAGTCGATGATTTTAAAAATATTGTTGTAAAGTCGAATAAAACGGCGAGTTATGTTTACTTAAAAGATATTGCTAGAGTTGAGCTTGGTGCAGAGAACTACCAGTCCTTTAATACGATTAATGGTTATCCCGCGGCAGGTTTAGGTATTTCGTTATCTTCTGGTGCAAATGCAATTCAGACCTCTAAGCTCATTCATCAAACCTTAGATCAGCTCGCAACTAAATTACCAGCCGGATATAAGATCGTTTATCCACGAGATAATACGCCGTTTGTTCAAGAGTCAATTAAGGAAGTTGTTAAGACCCTCGTAGAAGCGATTATTCTGGTTATTTTGGTCATGTTCCTATTTTTACAAAGCTGGCGCGCCACTCTTATTCCGAGTATTACCGTGCCAGTTGTTATTCTAGGGACTTTTGCTGTCTTATATGTGCTCGGGTTTAGTATTAACACATTGACATTATTTGCATTGGTACTCGCCATAGGTTTGTTGGTTGATGATGCAATTGTGGTGGTTGAAAACGTTGAACGGCTTATGCATGAACAGCATTTAAGCCCTAAAGAAGCTGCGATTGAGTCAATGGGTGAAATTAGTGGGGCCTTAGTTGGGATTACTTTGGTTTTAACCGCAGTTTTTATTCCAATGTCTTTTTTAGGTGGCTCAATTGGGGTCATTTACCGCCAGTTTTCCATTACTTTAGTTGCCGCTATGGCACTATCGCTGGTTGTTGCACTTGTATTAACCCCCGCCTTATGTGCATTAATTTTAAAACCGAACTCTGAACCTAAGCGTTGGGCAATTTGGTTTAACCAAAAAATTGATCAACTTAAGAATAAATATATCAAGCTTGTTCAGACGAGTATTGATTACAGTAAATCAGTTATTGTGATTTTTGTTGCGCTCATAGCAGTTTTTACGCTGTTCTATAGTGGTTTAAAAAGTGGATTTATTCCTAAAGAAGACCAAGGTATTTTAAGCGTTCAAATTAAATTGGTAGATAGTGCTCCAATTTCTGAAAGTCAGAAAATCGGTGAGCAAGTACGCCAATACTTTCTGAAACAAGAAGATAAAAATGTTGATTTGGTTTTAATTCGTTACGGTCGAAATAATGCCGGTACTGGACAAAATTTAGCACAAGGCTTTGTTGCTTTAAAACCTTGGGATGTCCGTACTGCAAAAGAAAACTCCGCTGACGCTATACAAAAGCGTGCAATGAAATATTTTAGTCATTTAAATAATGCTCAAATTAATGTGACCTTACCACCTTCAGTAAATGGTTTAGGCCAAACGGATGGTCTAGATTTTTGGATTCAGGACTTAAATGGTCAAGGTCAAAACTTCTTAGATGGGATGTTCCGACAGTTACAAACTCAAAGTAAAAACTATTCAACTTTCGAAAATTTTGATAAGCAGTCTACCAATAGTAAAGCGAATCTGAATATCAAGATTGATCAGAAACAGGCTTTGGCAAATAGTTTGGAACTCTCAGCAATTAACAATACGTTATCGAGTGCATGGGGTGGAACTTACGTAAATGACTTTATTGATCGGGGCCGTATTAAACGCGTCATGATTCAAGGTGATGCCCAGTTTAGATCTAAACCTGAAGATTTATATAATTGGTCTGTGCGTAATAGCCAAAATGAAATGGTGCCTTTTAGCTCATTTGCAAACTTCAGCTGGGGCGGGGCACCGGAAATTGTGAAACGCTATATGGGATATAGTGCTTTACAGCTACAGGCAGATGTTGCGAGTGGTAGCAGTTCTGGTCAAGCCATGAAGGATGTTGAACAACTCGTCAACCAGCAAAAAGACATCGGCTTAGCATGGACTGGCTTGTCTTTTGAAGAACAAAAGTCGACGAATCAGGCTGTATGGTTATATCTGATTTCGGCTGGTTTTATTTTCTTATGTTTAGCTGCTTTGTATGAAAGCTTAAGTATTCCTGCTGCTGTAATGACTTCTATTCCGCTAGGTGTAGGAGGAAGTGTCATTTTCTCTTATATCTTTGGTTTACCAAATGACGTGTATTTCCAAATTGCACTTTTAACTACGATTGGGTTGTCATGTAAAAACGCAATTTTAATTGTTGAGTTCGCTGCATTAGCTCAAGAGAAAGGAAAGAATGCTATTCAGGCTGCTCTAGAAGGCGCGAGCTTGCGTTTAAGACCGATTTTAATGACTTCTTTAGCCTTTGGTGCTGGGGTGATTCCACTTGTGTTTGCACAGGGTGCTGGTGCGGTTAGCCGTCAAGAAATTGGTATTAGTATTTTAGGTGGTGTGATGTTTGGTACTGTGCTGGTTTTATTCTTTATTCCAGTGATGTACGTGTTATTACGCTCACTGTTTAAATCGAAAGCTTCGAGTTAAAAGCAAACAATTTAAAATCAGGCATTAAATCAAGTATATTAAGTTTAACTTCTCTTCATATATTTGATTTAGATGCCTCAAGAAAAAAAACTAACACAGCAACAGGTCATCGCATTAGAACGAGATCTGGCTAAATTCGCAACCATGATGGACAGCGCAGTCCGTATTCCTTTTACAAAGCAGGGTATTGGGGCCGATGCGGCCCTAAGTACCATTCCTATTGCGGGTGATGTAGCGGGTTTTGTCCTGACTTGCTATGCCATATATAAAGCCAAGCAAATTGGTGTACCGCAGCATAAGCTCACTCCCGTTATAAAATTGGCTGTAGTCGATGCTGTGGTGGGTTGTGTGCCAGTTGCTGGCACTATTTTCGATATTTTTATACGTCCTAGCAGAAAAGCGTTAGACGTCGTCCATACCCACATTCGTGAAGAATATGCGATTCAAAGTGATATGCATGTTGTTCATCCGTATTTACATGAAAAGCTTGAAAAGAAGCAGCAACAGTCAGCCTTCTGGCGTAACCCTATTGTGAGTTGGCTATGGCTACATATACCCGATTTATTGGGGGTGTTTGTGCTTATTTTGATTGGTTTTGCAATGTGGTGGGGAATCAGTTTTCTTTGGGGACTTGCCCATTCAGCCTAATAAAAAAGCCTCCAACTGGAGGCTTTTCATTCACTGTGTTATGGGCAATCTAACTGATGTAGAGCTGCAACACGCTGTTCGATCGAAGGGTGAGTTTGGAACAATGCGGCCAAGCTAAAGCCTTGTTCTTTACCTTCCGCAATAGCGAACGCTTTCATTTCTTTTGGCATTTGGTCAGGTAACTCTGTTTCTGCCTGTAAACGTAATAAAGCAGAAATCATTGCTTGTTTACCAGCTAAACGTGCACCTGCTTCATCAGCACGGTATTCACGGTAGCGAGAGAACCACATCACAATAGCAGAAGCTAGGATACCGAACACGATATCTAAAACCATTGTAATGAGGAAATAACCCATACCAGGTGCTTCATTGTCTTGACGACCAAAAACATTACGGTCGATAAAGTCACCTACTACGCGAGCAAAGAACATAACAAAGGCGTTTACAACACCTTGGATGAGTGCCAATGTGACCATGTCACCATTTGCAACGTGACCAATCTCGTGCGCAAGCACTGCACGTAGCTCATCTTTGTTCATACGCTCAAGTAGACCGCTTGAAACGGCAACTAAGGCATCATTTTTATTCCAGCCTGTTGCGAAGGCATTAGACTGATATGAAGGAAAGATACCAACCTCTGGCATATTAATACCAGCACGTTGAGAAAGTTCAGCGACTGTTTGCAATAACCAGCTTTCAGCTTGGTTACGAGGAGCATTTGGGTCAATCAGTTCTGTACCAGTAGTTTTTTTAGCCATCCATTTGGACATAAATAGAGAGACTAACGAGCCCACCATACCAAACACAAAACAGATGACTAAAAGGTTGCCTAGATTCAAGCCACCCGCGCCATGGTAACTACCGACACCGAAGAGTGACAAAATAATGCCAGCTACAACCAGTACCGCGAGGTTGGTAAGCAAAAACAAACCAATCCGCATCATTGAGAAAATCCTCTTATAAATAAAATATTATCTGATTTATAAATTATAAATCACTCAGCTAATATGCGGCGCTTAGGGGAAAAATTCAAGAAAAAAATAAGGAATCAATACATTCTTTAGTGGATAAGAATGTATTTAAATTAAACAAGTTATTTATACAGCCCATCTAAACACAGAGGTATGGGTAATAGATCATTACAATTTTTAGACAATCAGCCTCGTTAAAAGATTAACTGCAATGCATGAGTTGTTTAAATCTACTCGATTCTAATATGCGCAATTGCTGTTGCGTTATTGGTGACATAAGTTCCTGTAGGTGCGTCGGTATAGGTACCATCAGCCAAAGTCACAATTTGGCGTGCAGAAGAATATTTAACAGGTTTAGCCGATACTTGTTGTGTTGTGGCGGCTTGAGGTAGCTCTGGGCGACTTACAGTCTGGGTAGAAATATTTGAGTTCGTAAAAGATGAAAGGCTTACCCCAGAAGAATATAAGTTTTGATATCGACTGGTTACTCGGCGAACATAATCTTGGGTTTCACGAAATGGGGGAATGCCGCCGTATTTATCAACGTTGCCTTCACCAGCATTATAGGCTGCGAGTGCCATTTGCGTATTGCCATTAAAACGCTTGAGCAACCAGCCTAGATATTTCGCACCAGCAAAGATATTTTGCTGAGGATCATAAGCGTTAGAAACGTTAAAGCGACGGGCAGTGGCTGGCATGAGTTGCATTAGGCCTTGGGCACCGACTGGAGAGTGGGCATTTACATTGAAACCCGATTCGGTATGCATGACTGCTTTAATTAAACCTTCAGATACACCGTGCTGTTGTGCTGCCTGCTTAATAATATGGTCAAACGCATTTTTATTTTTGCTATAGCTCGGTAGAACAGAAGCTTCTGAAGCGCCCCAGTTTGTATAACTATGAATATTACTATCAGGATAGTAAGTCACTTTTACTTTCTTGAGTGAATTGTCATAGCTTTTACGGTTAGTCAGTAAAGTACTGCCATTTTTGTCTTGGTAAACGTACATCTGACCCGCAAAAGTCGACGTTACACCGACCGAAAAAGTGGTCATCCCCAGCAAACAAGAAAAAAGATATTGAACCGAATTTTTCATTTTATGTTATTCACAATTTTAAGGTATTCGAGACTTGTCAAAGAGTTTATCAAAAAATATTAAAGAAAGAAGTTTTGTGTAATTTTTTTTATTTTCGCTGTTTTAAAAAATCAAGCTGTTTTGTTCGAATGATCATCAAAAAAAATTAAAAAAAATTTTTAAAATGATTCTATTGACTTGAATAACTATTTGAAAATTAAAGGTAAAAATGATTGGTTAAAAAATGATCAATTTAAATAAAACCCTTAACAGAAGGTGAAAACAGTTTGTCAAGCACGAAGAAATCCACAATTTTATCCACAGGTTTTGTGGAAAACTGTGGAAAAGTCCAAAAAGTAAGCATTTTGCGCAAAAAATGAACTCATCGGTCAAAATGGAGCACGGCTTTTGCATCATGCCTGAGCATTATGACGACTTCAAGAATTGAAACTATTCTTTTGATGCGATTCCCGTCCGAATCATATAAAATTGCGCGGTATTTTTATTTATGGGTATATCTCGTCTATGTACGCGCCAGTTGAGTCCAACGAAGGATTTAATTTTAAGCCTGAACTTCCAACAAGCTCGGTTTATTATCGTTTGCTTAAGAAGCTTCGCCGTCAAGTTGGACATGCCATTCGTGACTTCAATATGATTGAAGATGGTGACAAGGTCATGGTGTGTGTGTCTGGTGGTAAAGACAGTTATACCTTGCTCGACATTTTGTTGCAGTTCAAACGTGTTGCACCGATCAATTTTGACATTGTTGCGGTTAACCTTGACCAAAAGCAGCCGGGTTTTCCAGAAGATGTCTTACCACGTTATATGGAAGAAAATAACATTCCATATTACATTTTGGAAAAAGACACTTATACCATTACCAAGCGTTTAACACCTGAAGGTAAAACATACTGCGCAGTGTGTTCACGTTTGCGCCGTGGTTCGCTATACGGCTTCGCTCAAGAAATTGGTGCCACCAAAGTTGCGCTAGGCCATCACCGTGATGACATCATTGCAACTTTCTTCTTGAACTTATTCCATGGTGGCAGCTTAAAGGCAATGCCACCTAAGCTTTTATCGTCAGATAAGAAAAATATTTTGATTCGTCCTTTGGCCTATGTTGAAGAAAAAGACATTATCAAATATGCCGAATTACGTAAGTTCCCAATTATTCCGTGTAACCTTTGTGGTTCACAAGAGAACTTACAACGTGCCATGCTTAATGAAATGCTACGTGAGTGGGATAAGCAATATCCGAAACGCTTACACAGTATTTTTGGTGCTTTACAAAACGTTTCTCCGTCTCAGTTAGCTGACCGTGAGTTGTTTGATTTTGAAGCGCTAGATTCTCAGCGTGAGATCGACTTTAAAGACCCTGAAGAACTTAAAAATCGTTTAGATGTAGTGAATTTAAGTTTCGCTGCTGAATAAAATATTTGAACAAGTCAATTAAAGGCACTTTATAAACAAGTGCCTTTAATGTATCAAAACACTAAAAAATGAATGTTCCGTACAAAAAGTCATAGCCCAACCTTAAAATTACATGCTATAACAACGCACAAGCAGAAGTGCTTCATATGATGTTGTCTGGATAGACAACTAACTAGAGAAATTGAACAAATAAATTTGAGGAAGAATCATGCCTGCATTTTTAACTGATGATTGGTTTGCGACTGTCGAAAAATTAACTGCTGAAGCAGGTGATCTTAATTTGCCACCAGCTCTTGCGAATTTGGCAATTAATTTAGTAGTTACAGATGCTTCTGGAAATACCGAATTAGCTTTAGATGGGGGTAAAATCCAAAAAGGTTTGTCTTCAAATGCCAAAACAACTTTAAATATGGATGCTGAAACTTTACGTAAAGTATTCTTAGAGTTTGATATGGCTGCAGCTATGCAAGCATTTATGACTGGTAAAATTAAAGTTCAAGGCGATATGTCTCAGTTAATGGCTTTGCAAACAGCTAAACCAAGCCAAGAACAAAAAGATTTGTTCAAGAAAGTATTAGAACAAACAACAGCTTAAGTTAAAAAGAATTCATATAAAAAGCTTACCCCAAGAGGTAAGCTTTTTATTTGTACAAACACTGAATTTATCAACTTTTAAATAATAAAAATTAGATATTGATTCGAGGTTGTGCCGTTTTAATGTGCTCAAGATAAGCACGAATACGGGTCACATACTGTACCGCTTGTTTGTACCGACCATTTCGCATTTGATTACGCTGTAAGTACTCATAAAGGTTAACCCACTGGTTCGGATCTTTTCCTTGAGTCTGTAAGCGTTTCTGGATCTGGTTGACTGCACCCGGACCCATATTGTAAGCCACAAGGGCATACCAGTTACGATCTGGGAAAGGAATATCATCATACTCACTTAGCATGAGATCATAATATTTCGCACCGCCCTGAATGCTTTGCGCTGGATCGCTACGGTTACTTACACCCATTGCCCGAGCTGTACTGTTGGTTAACATCATTAATCCACGTACGCCTGTTGGTGAAACAGACTCTGGCTTGAGGTATGACTCTTGATAGCTCATTGCTGCAAGCAAATGCCAATCTAAATCATACTTCGCTGCGCTTTGTTTGAAGCTAGCTTTGTAAATGGGCAGACGTGTACTTAAATCACGTTGAATCGTAGACCAAGACTCAGGTTTTACAACGTTACGGTTATAAAATGAAGCCAGTTGTTGAGTCAGACCATTTTGCTTGCTTTGACAAACAAAACCACTGGCAGTTTGTGTAAGAGGATCATCTGCTTGTTTAAACACCCAGCTTAAATCAGGATTTAATCCATTTTTTTGCAAATTTACGATATCACCACAACTTGCAGAAAAAGACATTAAACCTTTGCTCTCGATTGAGCTTAAGCCTGCGGTCGTCATGGCAAGATTTGCTTTACCTTGCTGGACCCATTTGAGTGCAGTGGCATTATCTGCCACGATTTTGAAGTCTAGTTTTACATTTAAGCTTTGCGCATAGTTACGAGCGAGGTCATAACCAAAGCCATGCAAAAATTGATCTTCTTTAAAAACAGTAGTCGGGCTTTCTACAGCAACTACCGTTAATGTGTTTGTGTTAACTACAGTATTGTACTGTAGGGTTTTTCCTGCATTAATACTATGAAAGGGAAAAAACATAGTGCTGAGTGCAAGAACTTTCAATGGGAGAGAAGAAAATAAAGAGTTAAGGCAAAGCCTCGACCCAGAACTTGAATTACTGTGCATGTTGTCTCCGCTACAGATAATTTATGCCCTAAAAGCCAGACAAAAAGCTGCCATAACTTCTAAAAGTTGATAAATTCAATAAGGGGTGGGCAGTCATGACGTCATTCAAAATGACATGAAATGAAAAAATAGACTGTGTAGAAAATCTACATAGTTTTAGGTTGGGTTAAAAAATACTCAACATTTAAGATGCGCGCATCATAATATTCAAAAAAAATTTTGTCAAATTTTGAACAATTAAATATCGGATATATCAACATAACACCATGAATTTATTAAGGAAGAAAATTTATACACTTATGGTGTGAGAAAATCGGGTATGAAATGCTACGTTTTGTAGCCATCATGTTATTACAACGTGAAATTTGATTTATATACTAGGTAACTGCTATAGCTTAAATAACTGAAAAAATAAAATAATTTAGTGATTTTTAGTTCTATTTAATTTGTTTACATTTAAATTAAAGCTAAAAGATACCATTAGAAAAAGTATCTTTTAGCTAAAGTAATAACTTTATCAGTTATATCTTATTAAATCTTCCATAACATTACACCGGTCTGATAACCTGCTCCTAAAGACCAAAAAACAATAATATCACCTTTATTTATAAGTGATTTTTCTAACCGTTTTTTGTAGGCAATAAAAAAACTACTTACTCCTGTATATCCATATTGATCTCCAATATATTCAATTTTTTCAGAGGGAATATTGATTTTATCTTGAAGAATATCAATATTTGATTTCGTAAATTGGGATAGTAAAAAACAAGATATATCTTCAATGTTTAAATTATTTTTCTTCAATAATTTATCTAGTGCATCTGCCGCGAATTCCACACTTTCCAAACCAGTAAATGGTGCCCAATGAATTTTTTGTTCCTTACTGTGATAATTCGTTAGGCCATGAGGAGGAAAAACAATAGTTTTACAAAAACTACTATCTGTTTGGTACATCCTGTCAATAATGCCCGAATCATCGGTATTTTTTTCTAGTATTATTGCTGCTGCTGCATCTCCGACAATTGTTGAAGGAATCACCTGTTTTTCATCTCCAAGCATTGTTAGATGATCAGACCCAATCACCAGTGCGCGTTTATAACTTTCTTTTGATGCGAGCAAAACGGATGCTTGTTCAAGAGCAACGAACATTCCTAAACAATTAGCATTTATATCAAAGCATATACAGTCAGTTTTAATATTTAATTCTGAATGAATCAGCAAAGCATTAGTTGGAGATAGATATTCTAATGTTGTAGAAGAAAATATAATAATATCAATGCTGTCATGTGAAATGTTATAATCTTTTAATAATTGTTTTGATGCATTAACTGCCATTGTGAGCGCATTTTCTTCATCATTAATAATGACATGTCTTTTATTTCTTCCTACTTTTTCAAAAATTCTATTTAAACTGTCTTTGTCTTCAAATTTATTTAAAAAATATTCATTATTTCTAATTGTTCTTGGATGATAAGTAGATATTGCAGAAATTTTTATACCTTTCATGATTAATAATCTCTTTTTATATAAAAATATAATTGTGTTTTAATTTTGATCAATTATCGATGGCATTTTATCTACTTTTTTAAATTTAATGATTTCTAATTTTATATAAAATAATATGTATAAATTTGGATATTAATATATTTTTAATATTATAATTTGGGTTGTAATAAAAAATAAAATGAATACTCTGAATTAATTACTGATAACTTATTTTTGTTATGTACCAAATCATTTTACCTTTAGGTGTTTGAACTTGTATTTCATCATCTACGGCTTTACCTAAACAAGCTTTTGCCATAGGTGACTGCAAAGAAATATAGTCTTTGCGACCATAAATTTCTTCATCGCCGACAATACGGAATTTAGTAGTTTCGCCTTCATCATTTTCTAATTCAACCCAAGCTCCAAAATAAGCTTTACCATCTTGTTCCGGCCGATATTCTACTTTTTGGGCAACTTCAAAAAGTTTGGTGAGGTATCTGATCCTACGATCAATTTCACGTAGCTTTCTTTTGTTGTAGTGATAATCTGCATTTTCTGAGCGATCGCCAAGACTAGCTGCCCAAGACACAATTTTGGTAATTTCTGGGCGTTCTTTCCTTACAAGATCGTTTAACTCATCTTGTAATCGTTGATAGCCTTCAGCCGTTAATAGTTTGCGGTTCGTCATATAGCTCAAACTTTCTTCATATAGATAGTTTCGTTAGAAACCACAACAGGAATTAAAACTTATCTGTAATTGAAAAGGGGAGAATACCCTGAGTAAAGAGTAAAGCATTTTTGTCTTTGTGACTATGTTATCAAAAAGATAGACCAGTATCATATAGTTATGTGAAGCATGAAGGATAGTTAAAGACAATTAACACTTCCCAAATAAAAATAAGTTTAGGCATAAAAGTAGTAAAAGGTAGATAAAAACTCAAAATTAAAGGGTTTTTGTCTTTATTTTGAGCGTTCGGATAAAAACTTAAATAAAAAGGTTTGCCAAGTTGGCTTTTTATTTATATTATAGCGCTCGTTGGAAGCGTGGCAGAGCGGTTTAATGCACCGGTCTTGAAAACCGACGAGGGTGTGAGTCCTCCGTGAGTTCGAATCTCACCGCTTCCGCCAAAATTCTTAAAAAGCCCTTGTTAATGACAAGGGTTTTTTTTTGCTTATAAATTATTAAAAAAACTATATTGCTCGATTTCATAAATCTCTAAGTATGGTCTCTCCCGTTCGTGGGTTTGTCAAAGTCACATTTTCAAGCGCCTGAATCGACCAAGAATTATTTTCTTTAATAAGTACAGTAAGAATAAGGGTGTCAATTTGATGAGGACCTTGAGGATGAGCTATACCTGCACTTAAGCGACTCCAAAAATGAGAAATACAAATATCGTCACTTATGTGAGTGATGTCTATGAGTTCATTTTCTAGTTTTGAATCACTATAGATCGTTTCATGAATAGGTTGGTGAAGTGCAATAATTTCCTTAGTACCTTTAACGTAATGACCGAAACGATTAACGAAAGTCGCATCTTGATGAAAAAGAGCAGCAAAGGCCTTCATATCATGATTATTCCAAGCAATTTGAAATGCTAAGGAAATGTCTTCTGGTTTTATTATTTTTTGATTCATACCATTCCTACCATTTGTATCTATTTACTTAAATTTATTTTAGAAAAATGATGAAGCAATCTTTTTTTATAATAATTATACTGAGACTGTTATTTCAGCATATATATTGATAGCTTATAAATAGTTTATATATGAAAAATTTAAAATAAGTTTAATTAAACTATTAAAATCATTATTTAAAGAAAGCTGAATAATTTACTTTAATCAAACAATTGTGTAGTGATTTGTTAACATTTAAGTCTAAATTAAACATAAAAGCATATTTATATTGTATGAAAAAATAAGCGTACGATGATTCTATGAATGACACATCTGAACCAAACAAGGTCATAAAAAAACCTTCAAAAACTAAGTCATTTTTAAGCTATATAGTATTGTTTTTAATACTATTCCTTGTAGGGTTTGGAATCTGGCATTTAACACATCAGCCGCTAAAGTCTTCACAAAGTGCATCTTCGGATAAAAGAGGAAAAGGTGGTCATTTTGGAGGGGGCAACTCTTCTATTGTGGTTGGAACGAGTAAGGTGGTGCAACAAGATGTACAACAAACCATTCAAGCTTTAGGTACCGTCACCTCCACCAATACAATTATTGTGCATCCGTTAATTAATGGCACGTTGATGCAAATTAATTTTAAAGAAGGGAGTTATGTTCACAAGGGGCAGCTTTTAGCGCTTATTGATGACCGTGCTCCTAAAGCAACTTTATTGCAAGCTCAAGGCCAATTACTCAAAGATCAAGCGTTGTTAACGAATGCTAAGCTTGATTTACAACGCTATGCTCAGCTTTGGAAGCAAGATTCAATTGCTAAGCAACAGTATGATACTCAAGCATCGTTGGTCAAACAGTATGAAGGTGTCTTAAAGACAGATCAGGCTGCTGTTGAAAATGCAAAACTGCAATTAAGTTATACGCGTGTTGTATCTCCAGTAGATGGGCGTATAGGTTTACGTCAGGTAGATGTCGGAAATATGGTGACGACATCCGATGCAAACGGCATCGCTAATATTACTCAGTTTAAGAATATTTCAGTGGTATTCGCTGTACCTGAGCAATATTTAACGCAATTGATGCAGATTATGGATAACCCTAACCAAAACGTTAAGGTTGAAGCTTGGGATCGTCAAAACACTCAAAAACTGGCCGATGGTAAATTGGTGGCTTTAGATAATCAGGTCAATATCAATACTGGAACTATTAATATCAAAGCCAGTTTTGATAATCAAAACCAGCATTTATTTCCAAATCAGTTCGTTAATGTTCGGATGAGTTTAGGCAATATTGCGAATGCGATGATTGTTCCAACAGTTGCTTTACAACTCGGTGCCAATGGTTCTTTTATTTATAAAGTGAATTCTGATCAGACAGTGAGTGCTGTGAATGTTCAAACTGGGGCTGTTGTAGGTGACAACACCGTGATTACCAGTGGAGCATTGACAGTCCATGATAGCGTAGTCACAGATGGCGTAGATAAACTTAAAGATGGCGCAAAAATTAGTGTAGCTGGTACAGGGCGCCACCAAGGTGCAGGGCAAGCTACTGATACAAATGGTGGTAGTCGGCACTGGCAGCATCAAAATGCTCAAAGTGGTACACCAGAGGCAAATAGCACTTCAGATACTGGACAGCATAAATGGCAACATCGACGTGAACAGGCTAACGCATCAAGTGTTGTAGCCAGTCAACCTTCTGCTCAAAACGCGCAGTAAGGAGTTCCGATGAATCCTTCCCGTTTATTTATCCAGCGTCCAGTGGCGACTACACTGGTCATGATTGCCATTTTTTTATGTGGGTTGGTGTCTTGGAAATTTTTGCCTGTGGCATCATTGCCAGAGGTCGATTATCCAACTATGCAGGTCACGACCCTATATCCGGGGGCTAGTCCTGAGGTTATTGCCTCAACGATTACCGCTCCGCTTGAACGTC
The DNA here is from genome assembly GCF_016064815.1 of Acinetobacter seifertii. Lineage (NCBI taxonomy): Bacteria > Pseudomonadati > Pseudomonadota > Gammaproteobacteria > Moraxellales > Moraxellaceae > Acinetobacter > Acinetobacter seifertii. Next base: position 905,455 of record NZ_CP065820.1, read on the forward strand.
AGTTTGGGCAGATGCCGGGTCTAAGCCAAATGTCATCGACTAGCTCTAATGGGGCATCAGTCATTACTTTGCAATTTAATTTAAATTTGGGATTGGACGTTGCTGAACAAGAGGTACAGGCTGCAATTAATGCATCCAATAATTTGTTACCTAACGATTTGCTCACTCCACCGACCTATAGCAAAGTAAATCCAGCTGATAAGCCAATTATGACGATTGCAATCAGCTCTAAAGAAATGCCGATTACTAAACTGGAAGATCTGGTCGATACCCGTTTAGCACAGCAACTTTCTCAAGTGAGTGGAGTTGGCTTAATTAGTGTAAGTGGTGGACAGCGCCCCGCAGTGCGTTTACAAGTAAACTCGGCAGCTTTGGCCAATATGGGGCTGACTTTAGAAGATGTGCGTACAGCGGTCACGGCAGCTAACGTGAATCAAGCGAAAGGTACCATTAGTGGCGCCGTACAGTCCTCTACCATTGATGGCAATGATCAGTTGCATACGGCGGATGATTATAAAAATTTAATTATTGCCTATAAAAATGGTGCACCAATACGAGTGTCCGATATTGCTGCGACCATTGATTCCGCAGAAAACGTGCGTTTAGCAGCATGGGTTGGACATACTAGCAATAATGCTGCAACCCAAACGCCAGCCATTATTATTAATGTGCAACGTCAACCCAATGCAAATGTCATTCAGGTTGCGGATCAAATTAAGCAAATATTGCCTAAATTACAAAGTAGTTTTCCACAATCTGTGAATGTGGAAATTTTAAATGATAGTACTGCGACCATTCAGGCTTCACTAAAAGATGTAGAGTTTGAGCTGGTTTTGGCAATGGTGCTGGTCATCATTGTCGTGTTTTTATTCTTACGTAGTGTACGGGCAACCTTTATTCCCGCAGTGGCGTTACCACTTTCTTTGGTTGGCACTTTTGCTGTGATGTATCTGATCGGTTTTTCGGTCGATAACTTAAGTTTGATGGCGCTTACGATTGCAACGGGTTTTGTGATTGACGATGCCATTGTCATGATCGAAAACATTTCCCGTTATATTGAGCAAGGCGAACCGCCGATGCAGGCTGCCTTAAAAGGTTCGGAGCAAATCGGTTTTACCATTATTTCCCTGACTATTTCGCTAATTGCTGTACTCATTCCTCTGTTATTTATGGGCGATGTAGTTGGACGATTATTTCGTGAGTTTGCGGTAACCCTTGCTGTTTCTATTTTAATTTCAGCTTTTATTTCTTTGACCCTGACCCCGATGCTGTCTTCGAGGCTGCTTAAGCATATCCCTGAGGCAGAGCAGGGACGTTTTTATCATGCCATGGGGAGCTTTTTTGATAAAACGATTGGTGTTTACTCCAAAGCATTACGTTGGGTACTGGCACGACAAGGGCTATTTTTAGTCGTTACGATTGCGACGTTTGTCTTTACGGTTATGTTGTATGTTTTTATCCCGAAAGGTTTTTTCCCTGTTCAGGATACAGGACAAATTATTGCTACAACCGAAGCTGATCAGACGATTTCATTTCAGGCAATGAGCGTTAAACAGCAAGAAACTGCAAAAATTATTTTGCAAGATCCTGCTGTACAAAGTATTTCATCGTTTATTGGTGTGGATGGGACAAATAGCTCACTCAATACTGGCCGTATTTTAATTAATTTAAAGGATAAATCGGCTCGTCCCGATGTGCAGACGGTTATTAGTGATTTGCAACAACGCCTGAGTAAAGCTCAAGGTGTGACTACATATTTGCAACCTGCTCAAGATTTAACAATCGATGCAAGACAAAGTAGAACCCAATATCAGTTTACTGTGCAATCTACGCGTTCTGAGGACTTGGCGACATGGATTCCAAAACTTGTTCAAGCGTTGTCTTTGCGTCCTGAAATTACAAATTTAGCAAGTGACTGGCAAGATAAAGGCTTACAGGTCTATGTTGATATTAACCGTGACGCCGCCGCTCAATATGGGGTGACGACAGCGAGTATTGATAACATTCTTTACAACGCATTTGGGCAAAGGCTCATCAGTACTATTTTCACTCAAACCAATCAATATCATGTAGTGCTTGGGTTATCCGATCAAGATCAAAATAGTCTGCAAGCCTTAGAAAATTTATATATCCCTTCAAGCAGCGGAAAGCCAGTTCGTTTAAGTTCAATCGCCACGATTCAACCTAGAAATACTTTGCTTGAGATTAACCATCTAGGCCAATTCCCAACGGCAACAATTTCGTTTGATACTGCTCAAGGTGTGTCATTAGAACAAGCAGTTCAAGCGGTAAAAGAAACCGAGCAACAGTTAAAGCTACCAAATAGTTTGATGACTCAATTTCAGGGGGCTGCTCTTGCGTTTCAAGCTTCTTTAAGTAATACGGTATGGCTCATTATTGCTGCAATTGTGGTGATGTATATTATTTTGGGTGTACTTTATGAAAGCTTCATACATCCGCTCACCATTTTATCGACTTTACCATCGGCAGGGATTGGCGCACTTTTAGCGTTGTCCTTAACTCATAATGATTTAAATATTATTGCGATTATTGGCATTGTGCTGCTGATTGGTATTGTTAAGAAAAATGCAATCATGATGATTGATTTCGCCCTAGATGCAGAACGGCATCAGGGTCTGACTCCAATGGAATCAATTTATCAAGCTTGTTTACTAAGATTTAGACCAATTTTAATGACAACAATGGCGGCATTATTAGGTGCCGTGCCTTTAGTCATTGGGAGTGGAATGGGATCGGAGCTACGCCACCCACTTGGTATTACCATGATTGGTGGTTTAATTCTGAGTCAGCTTCTTACTTTATTTACCACACCAGTTGTTTATCTTGCTTTTGATCATTTGGCGCAGCGCATAAAAGGAAATCGCCGTCCAGATAAAGATGCCAGCGAGTTGCCACCTTATGAACATTTTAAGTCTGGGGTGGATGAGGTATGAGTATTTCAACGCCTTTTATACGCCGTCCTGTAGCAACGACTTTACTGAGTATTGGGTTGGTATTGCTGGGTTTCTTAGCTTTTAATATTTTACCCGTCGCGTCATTACCGCGAGTTGATTTCCCTACTATTTCTGTAACGGCAAAACAGGCAGGGGCAAGTCCAGAGGTGATGGCCGCCACAGTGGCTACGCCGCTAGAGCGAAATTTGGGACGTATTGCTGGGGTAAATGAAATTACCTCTTCAAGTACATTAGGCTCTACTCGTATTACGCTTCAATTTGATTTAAATCGTGATATTAATGGTGCTGCTCGTGACGTGCAGGGTGCAATTAATGCATCGCTTTCTTCGTTACCATCGGGACTTCAAAATAATCCAACTTATCGAAAAGCCAATCCTGCTGATGCGCCTGTCATGATTTTGGCGCTGACCTCTAAAACTTTATCTAGAGGCCAGATGTATGATGCAGCTGATACGATTTTGGGACAAAAACTCCTCCAGATTGAGGGAGTTGGTGATGTCAGTATTGGGGGTGCAGCACAGCCCGCGGTACGGGTCGAACTTAATCCTAGTCAGTTGGCGCATTATGGTATAGGTCTTGATACTGTACGCTCTGCCATTACTTCAACAAATGCAAACCGACCGAAAGGCTTTATAGAAAAGAAACAAGAGCTGTGGGAAGTTAAAGCAAATGACCAAGCCAAACAAGCTGCTGACTATATTCCCTTAATTGTGAGCTATAAAAATGGAGGAGCGGTTAGAATTTCTGATGTTGGAGAAGTAAACGACTCTGTATTAGATAGTCGTAATGCGGGTTATTATGCAGATCAACCATCTGTTTTGATTATGGTATTTAAACAGCCTAATGCCAATGTAATTGAAACCATTCAACGCATTAACCAAATGTTGCCGACCTTACAACAGGCACTTCCATCACAAATAGAAATTCATACAGCGGTTGATCGTAGTAAGACCATTCAAGCTTCTTTAAGAGAGATTGAACGGACTTTAATTATTGCGATCATATTGGTCATTATTGTTGTTTTCGTATTTTTGAAAAATGGTCGAGCCACTTTAATTCCTGCGATTACTGTACCAATTTCTCTGGTGGGTACTTTTGCTTTGATGTATGCCTCAGGCTTTTCATTAAACAACATTAGTTTAATGGCTTTGACGATTGCGACAGGGTTTGTGGTAGACGATACCATTGTTGTGCTTGAAACCATTTCAAGGCGAATGGAAGAGGGGCTTGCTCCCATGCAGGCAGCAATTACGGGGGCAAGAGAGGTTAGTTTTACAGTAATCTCAATGAGCATTTCATTGATTGCGGTATTTGTACCTATTTTACTTATGGGTGGCATTGTGGGGCGTTTGTTCCATGAGTTTGCCATGACCTTAAGCTATGCCATTTTAATTTCAATGGTAGTTTCACTCACCACCACACCTATGCTGTGTGCATGGTGGTTGAAAAGAAATAAGAAAAATCAGCCAAACACTGAAAACTTAATAGCTGAACAGACTTCAAAAACTGACGATTATAGTGAAGCTCTTTTAGTTGCATCTGACGATGAATATTTGAAAAAACAGGGCTTATTTGGACGAATTACCCTGCTATATAAGCGTAGTTTGGCAGTCGCATTGCGACATAAAGCTATGACGATGATTATTTTCATTTTTACGATTGGACTGAATGTTTACTTATATATTGCTGTGCCTAAAGGTTTCTTTCCCCAACAAGATACAGGGGTCATGATGGGATCTTTAGTTGCAGACCAAAATATTTCCTTTGATGCAATGAATACCAAGCTTAAAAAATACATTGCCGTGATTGGAAAAGACCCAGCCGTTGACCATGTGATGGGTACACTTGGAGGTTCCCAACTTAATCGGGCAAATTTATTTTTAGCTTTAAAACCTTTGGGTGAAAGAACAGATACCCCAGACCAGATCATGGCTCGATTACGTAAAGTTCTTGGGCATGAAGCAGGAATACGTTTTAGTCTCAGACCTGTACAAGATATCAATATTGGAGGCCGCTCAAGTGATGCCAGTTACCAATACACCTTACAAGGCGATGACTTAACTGCACTAAGAAGCTGGACCCCAAAAATTCAAGCTGCTTTATCTAAACTGCCAGCTTTAACCGATGTATCTAGTGATCAGGATGTAAAAGGGTTAGAAACCAAGCTTAGTTTTGATCATGACAAAATGAAAATGATGGGTATAACGCAAGCTCAAGTCGATAGTACGTTAAATGATGCTTTCGGTCAGCGACAAGTCTCGACCATTTATAACCCGATGAATCAATATCATGTGGTCATGGAAGTTGCACCTGAGTATGCAAAAAGTGTGGAAGCGCTTAACAGTATTTATATACAAGATGCTCAAGGGCAGTCCATCCCTTTATCTACATTTAGTTCATGGAAAGCTGCGAATACTTCTTTGTCGGTCAATCATCAAGGGTTATTTGCTGCCAGTACCATTACATTCAATTTAAATGATGGATATTCACTTTCAGATGCCACTCTTAAAATTAATAATGCAATGAATGAATTAAAAGTCCCAACTTCTATACGTGGGTCATTCCAAGGTTCGGCAAAAGCGTTTCAATCTTCCTTAAGTTCAGAGCCATTACTTATTTTGGCGGCAATTGTCGTGATTTATATTGTGCTTGGCATTTTATATGAAAGCTTTGCTCATCCATTGACTATTCTTTCTACATTGCCATCTGCGGGATTAGGGGCACTTATTGCTCTTATACTTTTTAAAATGGAATTTACCGTAATTGCTCTCATTGGAATTTTATTGCTGATTGGTATTGTGAAAAAGAATGCCATCATGATGATTGACGTCGCATTAACTTTGCAGCGAAAGCAAAGTTTAAAACCTGAAACAGCGATTTTAGATGCATCAGTGCTACGTTTTAGACCAATTATGATGACAACATTTGCAGCTTTATTTGGTGCTCTACCTTTGGCTTTGGGCCGAGGTGACGGTGCGGAGTTACATGTGCCTTTGGGTGTATCGATTGTGGGTGGTTTGATCATTAGTCAGATATTAACTTTGTATAGTACGCCTGTAATGTACTTATATATTGACCAATTGAGCGAATGGGGAAAACGTAAGTTCAAAAACATATGGTCTATGAAACAAATGGGCTTAAAGAAATAAGAGGGTATGTTAATGCATCAAAAAAATCATGTACGGTTTAAACAGCTCTCGTTTAATGCCTTGGGAAGCTTGGTAGTCATATTGTCTGGTACATTGTCAGGTTGCCAGTTAGTCAAACCTGAACCTACACCTCATGTGAATATTGGTGCTAATTTTTCTCAGCCATCACAATATGGTTTAGATATTAAAAAGTGGCAAACCGATGGCTGGAAAATTGCGCTGCCAAGTGATCATTTACCCAAAGGTGAATGGTGGCAAATTTTTCAGGATGAGCAATTAAATAAACTCGTTGATCAGTTGAATCGAGAGAATGCCTCGATTGCACAATACGAAGCACAGTACCGTCAAGCTACAGCACTGCTGAGTGAAGCGAAAGCTGGGACTAGACCGACAGTCACTGGAAATACGTCAGCCACTCGCTCAAAATCTGGTGAAGCATCAGCGACAACGAGTTATGGCTTAGGTGTAAATGCGAGCTGGGAACCAGATTTTTGGGGTAAAGTTCACCAGAATATTTTAGTGAACCAAAATAAAGCCCAAGCAAGTGAAGCAGAACTTAACTCAATTCGTTTAAGTATGCAGGCTCAACTTGCCACCACTTACTTACAGTGGGTGGTACAAGGTTTTCAGCTCCAGTCACAGCAAGAAAGTCTGAATAATCTTAAAAAGTCTTTACAGCTCACCCAAAATCAATATAAAGCCGGCATAGTAGCATCGACTACGGTCGATCAGGCACAAAGCCAATATCAAAGTGCGCAAGCGAATTATACTGACATGCAATTGTCGCAAGTAAAATTACAGCACGCCATTGCTACTTTAATTGGTCAGCCACAAGACCAATTTCAGCTAACAATGCCGAAAACTTTGCCTTCATTGCCACAAATACCAGTTGAACTCCCATCAAGTATATTAGAGCGCCGTCCTGATGTAGCTGTAGCAGAAAGAAACATGGCAGCAGCAAATGCTCAAGTAGGGGTAGCTAAACTCGCCATTTTCCCAGATTTTAGCTTGGGAGGAAGTTTAGGTTATAAAAGCAGTAAGTTAAGTGACTTGTTTAATGCGCCTAATTTTATTTGGTCGGTTGGGCCTACGCTCGCAGCGACACTGTTTGATGGTGGGCTTCGACATGCTCAAACCAAACAAGCTCTAGCTGCTTATGACGCGAGTGCAGCTTCTTATAAACAAACTGTACTTTCAGCCATCCAAGAAGTTGAAGACAATATTGCTTCTCAAGCTTTACTTTCAAAAGAAGTAAATGAGCAAAAGCAAGGGCTACATGCAGCTACGCGTGCTGAAAATACGACGATGAATCAATACAAAGCAGGAATGGTCGGATACTTAAACGTTTTGACTGCCCAAAATACCCGTTTGTCAGCACAAAACAGTGTATGGTCACTCATGAGTAAGCAATATCAGACAACTGTTAGCTTGATTAGCTCGATGGGGGGAAGCTTTGAATAGCTAAGAGACACATAAAATAATAGTTGCTTTGTCGCGCTACCTTTGGCGGACAAGCAGCTATGTGGCTATAAAATATTCATTAAGCAGTTTTTATAAAATAAAGATAAAAATATAAGATAAACAAAATTGACTCATAACGAGTTTAATATGATGAATAATCAAACATCGTCTAAAAATTTAAATAAAAATCTTTTTTTAGGCACTATTTAATTGTTCAGAGCAATACAATTAAGTTTAAAATATGGAGATGTTGTATACAGGATGCCATTTATTAGTTTAATTAAAATTAGAGTTATATAAATCTTGTGAATTATAGGTTTTTACTTGGCTATTTTTGTACGTTTTCCATCCTGAAGACGATGAAAAAATTAAAACATTGAAGCTAAAGGCTTAATTTTTTTAGAAAAGATGATACTAAAGAATCAAGAATTATATATTATTAAATAGACTTTGAAACTAAAACTTTAATCTTGATTTAAGTTCAATTATTTAATTTATGACACATCTAGATTTCTTTAATGAGTCAGAAAAACAAATTATGACTTCATTTGAGCCAAATCAGAAAATTAAAGAGAGTATAAAAATGAACCAGTTTGTAACAAACACGAATAATATTATTCGTGGAAAGTATCATCCGGAATTTTTGCAGTATGAAGTCTTGGCCGATATTTTTGTCCATACTGCACAAACTCTTCCTGATAAAACGGCTTTAATTGAAGCAGATAAAACGTTGACCTATGGTGAGTTGTACCAACAAGCCTTAGTCATGGCTCAGCACTTGACGATCAGAGGGGTGAAACCTGGTCATATTGTTGGGTTATGGTTGCCTCGTGGTATCGAGCTTTTAAAAGCTCAATTGGCGATTTGTTTAAGTGGTGCAGCATGGCTTCCTTTTGATATGGATACGCCAGCTGACCGTATAGCAGTATGTCTTGAAGATGCTGAGTCTGTGGGAATGATTACTACAGATGAATGGTATGCACATTTAGAAGAAGTGCCGCAAGCAAAATGGACAAACACTGAACTACAAAAGCCACTCAGTGAAAATATTCCTTTAGCTAAAACAACCCCAGAACAACCTGCGTATATTATTTATACATCAGGCTCAACGGGTAAGCCAAAAGGGATTGTGATTACCCAAAGAAATATTTGTCACTTTTTACGCAGTGAAAATAATGTTTTAGGTATTCAAGAACAAGACAAAGTCTATCAAGGCTTTTCTGTCGCTTTTGACATGTCGTTTGAAGAAATTTGGCTGTCGTACTTGGTTGGTGCAACATTGTGGATTGCACCTAAGTCGCTTGTGAGTGACCCTGAACGTTTATGCCAAACATTAAAGCAAGAAAACATTACCGTATTGCATGCTGTACCGACATTACTTGCTTTATTCCCTGAAGATGTACCTAACTTAAGAATTATTAACTTAGGTGGGGAAATGTGTCCGGATTCACTAGTTGACCGTTGGGCATTACCTCACCATCAAATGTTTAACACTTATGGTCCAACCGAGACTACAGTTACAGCAAGCCTTGAGTCTTTAGAGCGTGGCAAACTCGTTACCATTGGTAAGCCTTTACCAAACTATGGCATGCTGGTCATTAACGCTGAAAGAGAATTACTGCCGCAAGGTGAAACAGGTGAGCTCTGTATTTTTGGCCCAAGTGTGGCAGAAGGATATTTAGGCAGACCTGATTTAACGGCTGATAAGTTTATTGAAAACCCGTGGGCAGAAGGTCCAGACGAACAATCGCTCTATCGTACTGGTGATTTGGCCAAAATTGATGAGTTTGGCCAAGTACACTGTTTGGGGCGTGCGGACGATCAGGTAAAAATTCGTGGTTTCCGTGTTGAACTTGGTGAGATCGAAGCTGCGCTTTGCGATATTGAAGGTATTGGTACAGCGGCAGTTATTCTTCGTCCCGAAGATGGTATTGATCAGCTTATTGCGTTTATTGCGCCAGAAATTGATGCGAAACAAGCAATCGAAATTAAAGCACTTCGTCAAAATTTAAGCCAACGCTTACCACCTTATATGGTGCCAAACCGTTTTGAGATTATTGAAGAAGTTCCGCGTCTATTGTCAGGAAAAATTGACCGTAAAGCTTTAAAAGCACGACCACTTACTAGTGTGATTGACCGTAGTGAATCGGACCAACCACAAAACCCAGCAGAAGAAATTTTATTTGGTATTTTGAACCGCTTGTTCCCAAACATGCCGATTAAACTCGATTCAGATTTCTTTGATGACTTAGGTGGTCATTCACTTTTAGCGGCTGTTTTGATTTCAAATTTACGTGAACATCCGGAATATAGCCACTTAACTATTCAAAACTTATATCAAGCAAGACGAGTTGGGGCTATTGCTGCGCTCATGCTAGAGCAACCAACGCCGACTATATTTGATAGCCAGATTGGACAAGATAACCCTCGTAACCAGACTTATAAGTGGTTATGTGGTATTGCACAGCTAATTACTATTCCTGTTTTAATTTCGATTAATATCTTGCAGTGGTTAGCGCCATTCTTTACCTATCATTATTTTACTGGTGGATCACGAGACAGTATTCCGAATGCAATCGCGATGTCTTTATTGGTTTATATCAGCGTAATCATTGCCAGTTTTGTTGTTTCAATTTCTGTAAAACGACTATTAATGATGGGCGTTGGTGCAGGGCAATATCCATTATGGGGATTAACCTATTTCCGTTGGTGGTTAGCAGACCGTATAGGTAGTATTTCACCTGTCTATCTTTTGTCAGGTTCAACTTTACTTAACTTATATTTGAAAGCGCTTGGCGCCAAAATCGGCCATGACGTTACGATTAGTTCAGTACATATTCGTATGCCATCTTTACTTACTGTTGAAGATGGGGTGAGCATTGGCTCTCAAGTGAACTTGGAAAATGCTAAAGTTGAACATGGTCACTTGGTATTAGGTTCAATTCACTTAAAAGAAGACAGTTATGTGGGCTCTTATGCTGTATTAGAAGAAAATACAGTGTTAGAAAAACAAGCTCATGTAAATGCTTTAACTTCAATTGAATATGACACTGTTATACCAGCCGGAGAAATCTGGGATGGTACGCCTGCGAAAAAGATCGGACATGTGGATGATCACGATAAATTGCCAGAGCGTCCGAAATTATCGTTTATTCGTAAAATTGCAGAATATGCATATTATGGAATTAGTGCGTTAATTATTGCGTGTTTGTTCTTTATTCCAATTTTCCCAAGCTTCCTTTTGGTCGACTGGTTAGATGCAAACGTATTTAATATTAGTACAAACGACCATTTACAAATCGCACTGTACTACTTCATTTTAGCGATTCCAGCTAGTGCAATGATGATGATGATTACTGCTGTGATTTCTTCAGTCATTCGTAAAGTTGCATTGCCACGTCTAGAAACAGGAACCTATGCAGTTCATGGTGGTACGTATTACCGTAAATGGTTTGCTTCTCAAATCTTGGAAACGAGCTTACAAACCTTACATGGCTTGTTTGCGACCATTTATGCGCCAACGTGGTTCCGTATGCTCGGTGCAAAAGTAGGTAAAAATACTGAAATTTCTACCGCAAACGGTGTTATTCCAGAAATGTTGACTTTGGGTGAAGAAAGCTTTATTGCCGATGCTGTAATGCTAGGTGATGAAGAAATTAAAGGCGGCTGGATGACATTAAAATCGACCACCATTGGTAACCGTAGTTTTGTCGGAAACAGTGCGTATATTGCTGATGGTACTGTGTTACCAGACAATGTCTTGATTGGTGTGCAATCTAAAACACCTGATAACGTTGAAATGTACGATGGTCAAACTTGGTTTGGTTCACCACCGTTATTGCTGCCTGCACGTGAAGCTGCTGAGAAATATCCAGATCATTTAACATTCTTGCCAAGTATCAAACGCCGTTTAATGCGTGGTTTTATTGAAGGCCTTCGTGTTGTATTACCTGCCGCTCTTGCGATTGGTGTGGGTTATATGATCGTGCTTGAGATTATTGATGTTATTAACAAATACAACATTCCAACTGGTTTGTTGGCTTTAACGCTTGCTGGTTTGCTCTATGGTGTAGGTTGCTTCGTTATAGTTGCATTATTGAAGTGGACTCTAATTGGTCGTTATCAACCACGTTCAGCTCCAATGTGGACAATGTTTGTATGGTTGAGTGAAGGGATCACGAGCTTATATGAGTCAGTTGCGATTCCTAACTTCTTAAACTACTTAAGAGGAACGCCAATGTTGCCATTCTTCTTGCGTATTTTAGGTGTCCGCATTGGTAAAGACGTCTATATGGACACTGCCGATATTACAGAGTTCGACTGTGTAAGCATTGGTGACCGTGCTGAGTTTAATAGCTTCTCTGGGCCACAAACTCACTTGTTTGAAGACCGTATTATGAAAATCGGACAAGTAAATGTTGGTAATGATGTTGTGGTAAATACACGCAGTATTATTTTGTATAACGCAAACGTGAGCAACCATGCTGTGTTAGGTCCATTAACATTGGTGATGAAGGGTGAAAATATTCCGGCTAAATCTGCTTGGATTGGTTCACCAGCCGTGCCTTGGGTTCATAAATAATTCAGTGTTGAATTGAAAAAAAGCCTCTGTAGAACAGGGGCTTTTTTTGTATGGGATATAAATTTTATTATACTAAATTGAGTCAATATTATTAGAAAGTTCATTTAATTCGGTTATTGTGCTTTGGTTATTTTCAATATGTTTATAAAAATATTGATCTTTTGTCTGGAAAAAGATATCAAAACTACGGCTCATTAATGAATCTACACGACTTTGTTTTGTGTAAATTTCTGAAATAGCTGAAATATAGTAATCAATCCAATCTTCTATACGTTTAAATGAAGCACGGGGAAGTGGATTAGTATAAAGATTTCTTAAATTTTCAGAAATATTTTGAATATTAGGATTAAAGAGCCAAATAATGAGATCATTTTCTTTAAATTCTGATGTTTGATAGATACCTGATTCTTCAGTTGGTTCTACAGAAAAAAGTTTTGCTCCATTTTTACTATAACTAGAATACAGAATTTTAGATAATTGAATCTGTTCATGGCATCCTATTTCTATTTCTCTAACTTTTTTTGAAATATTTAAACATATGGGAAGCTTTTCGATTTCAGAGTTAAAATTATTAATGAAAAGATGAGCTGCTTTATCAATGACATAATGCTCACCTACACCAGTAATAAATCCACTGTGCCATGTATATAGTTTAGAGTCCAAATATTCCTTATATTGATCTAAACTTTTATATTTTAAAATTAAATATTTATTGTCTATTGCAACAACAATACTATCTTTTAGTTGAACAGCAATAAGAAAAGTCATATTTATAAAGATAATTAAGTTATGCTAAGATTGATTTTATCTATAATAATATAAATGGCGTAGTCATGGCGGGTGGTTCACAAATTATAATTTCCTCTGATGGTATTACTATAAAAACACCAAAAGAATTTAAAGTATTTGCAGGACAACATATTTTTTCTGGGCCATCTGTGGCTAGTTTAAAGAGTACTCATATACAGCATTTACTACCATCAGATCAGTTAACTCCTAAAGCTAAAATCACACCAAATATACACTTTCCTATAACAGGGGTTCTTGCTCGGATAGAGAGATTAGATGGGAAAAAAATAAATTCAACAGATAAATTGGAGATTAATGGAACTCCATTAAAGGAAGTATGGATTAGTAAAAACGGAGTGGCTTACTTTATTCCTCCTAAAAATATACCTCAGGTCAAAAGTATTGAAATTAATGGGGAATCATTGAATTTAGAAAAAAATTTAAGACAATTTCATACAAATAAAGAAGGAATTGATTCAATTTCTGAACAAGTTGAAATACTGAATGAAGCTTTAACTGAGCATAAGAAACAATTTTCAAGTAAAAATAAATCTGATGTTATTGTTATGCAAGGTGTTTTTAGATATAGCCTTATCTTGGATTATATTGATCAATTGGATTGGGATTATGAAAGTCAGAAGTATTTGTTGAGTAAAAGGTTAAATTTGAAAGTAGATTTTTAAATAAGGAATAACGATGCCTCCAGTAGAATATACGAAGGAAAATGATCTTCATATTATTAAAATTACAGGAAAATCTCGCTTAACTCCTATTGTCCGCGATGGTGAAGAACTTTTTAGTGCTACTGTGCAAAGAGCGCAATCAAAAGCGAAATTAACGGTGTGTATAAATGGATGCTGGTATGGTTTAACCGATTCAGGAAAGGCTGATGCATTTGTTGGACATGACCCAGTTCCAAGTGCTGATACATTAAATGAAGGTTTTGCATTATTAGGTACTGGAGCTTTACATGGGCATAGCGCGCCTAATATGTTTTATATTGCTCAAAAACTAGATTATACATGGTTTATGGGACAAGGAGATTTAACAAAAAATCGGGGTTATTATACGGGTATTGGTGGTTTATGCCCTCTGGTTTTCAAAGGGTTAAAATATGGCGATGGTAATTTGTATAGTAAAGAATTACCAAATGCGAAGTTAACTGGTGAGCCAGTGCCTGCCCATAGACCTTTTTTGACTCAAAGAAATAATAATAGATATGCTGCGCTTTCACGGTTAGACAATAGAACAGGGCGAGGAGGAATAGGATTTACACCTACTGCTGATATTGTGGTGATTGCTCAAGAGCACGGTGTAGGATCGGTTTCTTTTGATACCTTTAGAGATACCTTTATTAAACATGGTTGTACAAATGCCTGCGCTGTAGATGGTAGCGATTCAGTGTTTTTATGGTATGACGGAGGATTTAAGTTTATGTCAGCAGAAAATAAAGATGAAACACAAACTTTTGGTATTGGAATAAGAGCAGAAACCTAATGTTAAAAAAAGCTTTATTTAGCCTAATCATTTCAGTTGTAGTATTGCTCTCAATTTCATTTGTAGATTTGTATTGCACGCATACATCTTTTAAATTATTTAAAGTTTGGTTAGTAGAATTTAACGGAATTAATAATTATTCAATTTTTATTAATAATTTTATAATTAATTTTTTAATTGTTTTCTTAATTATTTCTCTAATTGTATATTTTATAAAAATTAAGAATAGTTTTATTTATATAGCCTTAGTTCTGCTATGCATTTCACTTGGGAACTTCTTTATGAAAACATCTATAAATTTAACTATAGATACTAGAAAAGAATTTCCATCGGGTAATTTAGTTAATAAAAGTTTAGCTTTTTTATTGATGCATAAAAAAGCTGAGTGTGAAGACTAAATTATTGTTACATTTAGAAATTATAGTTGATTTTAAATTTACTGGGATAATGATGAATTTTTTATTAAAAATAATCATTTGATCTGATGATTGCTAACGTGAGATATACAATTAGATCTAAGGGTTAGTGTAGAAGTAGTATAATTTTATGAAAATATTACTAAGTAAATTATCATTTTTGGATAAATCAACTTTATTTCTTTTTTAATTATGGGATTCATAAATGTCTTCAACATCAAATAGTTTTAAATATTTGGGATTAGAAATTATTAAGTTTTTTATTCCTATTGTTTTGACTTTTTTAACTGCTTGTATTTTTTCTAATTTATTTGCAACTAAAGAACTTTTTGAGACATATGTTGGTTCAAAAATACATAATTTGTTATGGAGGGAATTTTTCTCAACGTTAGGGGCTATAACACTTTTACTTGGTATCTTATTAATTATCCAAAAGCTTTCTGGGTGGGGCAAGTTAGATTACCTTATAGATTTAATTTTATATGAAATCCCTAAGAACACGTATCTTTTTGGAGGCATACTTACAGGAGCAATGTACGCTTTTTCGTACTATGTATTTACTTATGATGTTTCATTAGACAAAACAGCTTTTCAAATTTTTATATTAGGCACATTTTTTGGATTAACCTTTTTCGTTTATGCGTATGGTGCACAATATCTTTTAGATACAAAGAAGAAAAATAATATATAGTTTTAATTTCATGAAATTAAAATAATACACCTTATACGGATAAAAAAATGGGAGCAATCAGCTCCCATTTTTCATTTTTGTTCATATTCTTTATAGTATTGATGCGCTCTCTTAGAATTATGCTTCCAACTTTTAGCCGCTTTGTGGAAATATGTTGAAAGATCATCCCATGCATCAACTAAACTAGGGCCACGGGCTACACGAAGCTTAAGGGGGTAATCTTTATATTCAATAAAATGCATTGAATAAAAGCTTTTCTCTTGCTTAGTACTGAACTTTTTATAATGAACACTTTTCATATTAGGAAAGCGTCCCCAAAAAGAGCCATTAGATTGTGGGGTTTTAACAGATTGTTGATACTGATATTTCAGTTTTTTCATTGTTCCTCCTAGGTAACATTACCTAGAAGGGATCCTCTGCAAAGTAGTACATTTTCTTAAACCCTACCATGTTGAATATTTTGTCACATACGGGCTGCATTGTTGATTTTTAAAAAGCTAAACTATGTTTATCCTGCTTAGCTTAAATCTATTTAAAACAGTATGCTTAAATTCGTATATATTATACATGAGTCAATTTTATATAATGTTCATGTGTTAAGTACATTGTAAAATATCAAAATTAAAAGGTATAGGAAGAATTTTAGGGATGTATTTAGTTCATATTTGGACAGTTAATTCTATGGAAGAAGGCGAGTCTATATCCGCCTATCAAATACAAAAAGAATTTGCAGATATTTTAGTTTCAATTTTTGATGAGGAGTCACTTCCACTTATTTCAGATCTTTCATATGTAGATTATGATTTATACAGTGATAAACAGCTTAATCAATTAATTAATGAATTTAAAAAACTCTTCAAAATTTATACGGATTTTAAAGATGAAATTTCTAAAATAATAAGCTTTTTAGAAAAAGCTATCGAGCGTAAAGAAAAAATTCTTTTTGACCCTTTTAGGGAATCCATCTTGGGTTTAAATATTTAAATTTTCTCTAAAATACTAAAGCTTATATCAAGTTTTTCAGCTCAATAAGTAAAAACCTAAGCTATTCCCAATATGCCCTTAGCCAAGTTTTATAGCCATTCATGTTCACTTAAAGCAATCAAAGCATGCGAAAGGGTTTTTTCCATTAATATTGGCTGAACTTTCAGCATGCTGAATCAGAAAAATACTTATATTATTTTATTGTTCAATTGCACGTATAGCACCTAAAGCAGCTACTTTTTTCCCCGACTTTACTTTTGATATATCGCAATTTTGCCAAAGCTCGGGAAGGCAGTTTTCTTTAGCAGCTTCTAAAGCCGCCTCTAAATAACCGGGTAACTCTATTGTTCCTCCTCCTATTACTAGTTGTGAAGGATTTAAAAGATTAATGACTGTGGCTATTCCAAGACCTAAAGCTTGTCCAGCGTCTTTTATAACAGCTAAAGTAGATTGATCTCCATTGTTAGCCATTAACGCTAAATTAGATGGGCTTAGTTCGCATAGTTTGGTAATTGCAGCTCCACTGGCAAGTTCATCTAGACGCTTAATTCCTTCATTACTTTGTACTGGTAAGTAACCTAGTTCACCAGCCCAACCACTAGCTCCCATTAAGGGTTTTCCATTTGTTATGAATGCAGCCCCAATACCTGTACCAATCATAATAATGCCGCTTGCAGCATGAGATGAAAAATCATTGAGTTCTGCATACATAGCAGCTTTTACATCATTTAAGATCATTGTTTTACTACATAATAATTTTAATCCGTCATTTCCTTGCCAACCTATGAATGCTGGCAGGACATCACAATTAACAACGTATCCCGATTCGTTAACTAGACCCGGCACTGCTAGGCTTATGCTTTCGGATTTAATTCCATGTTTTAAAATAAAAGATTGCAGATGTGATATTAATTCTTCTGGAGTGAATGAAATTCCTGTACTAAATATTTCTTCAATTTCATCACATAATATCAATAACTTAGTGCCTCCAAGATCTACACCAATTTTCTGAGTTTTCATCAAAAACCTTATCTAAAAATTATTTTATAAATTTTAACGTGTCTATATGATCAAGATTTTATAATTATCAGTATTTGTGTAATAAATTTTTAAATTGCTTCCAAATGGAGATCAATTATTTTCCATATATTTCAATCTTATATATAACGGACAGCCCTAATTTTCTGTTTACTTACTCCATTCATAACCCACTTTTACCAGTAACTACCTGATTATTTATCCTTACTTTTTCATGATCTAATCTAAAACAAATGTCATCTTGCGTGTTGTACTAAAAAGGGAACCACTCTCAATTTTATTTGTAGAATTTAATAGATTTAATAATGATATAATTTTCAATGTTTTAAATTAATATAAAGCCTCTATAAATAGAGGCTTTATATTAGGTGTTGTAAGCGAACTTATTTATTCAGTTGCTGTAAAAGCATCATGATAAGTAACTTCTCCTGAAGGAATATGGTTGCTGAAACTTATAGCTAGAAAGTATTCATTTGGGACATCAGGTAAATTTAGATATGGGTAAGATTTAAAACCAAATCGACTGTAATAATTTGGATCACCTAATAGAACGCAACCTTTTCCGCCCAATTCTTTTAACTTTTGCAGAGCTGCATTCATTAAGAGAGAACCAATTCCAATTCCCTGTTTATTTGGACATACAGAAATAGGGCCTAGGCCATACCAACCTGTTTCACCTGACGTAATCGTAACTGGTGAAATAGCAACGTGACCTACAATTAAGCCATCTTCTGTAGCAACCAAAGAGACCGTGAGTTGCTTATGTTTCCGAAGGCTGTTCACAATAAATTGTTCAGTATGGCTAGAATGCTCTTCATTCAAGAACGCGGCTTTCGTCAACTCTTCGATATTTGTAATATCTTCGGGTTGTTCATCTCGAATTATAATATTCATATTTTCTTTCTCTTAATAAATAGCAACTTATATCAACGATTGTCTAGTTGAGGGCGGACCGTCTGAAGCCCTAACAATGTAATTTGATAGGGTTGGCTATTTTTAGATTTGATTAAACGTTTTGCTTTTAGCTTTTTAAATACATCTAAGGAACAATCAGATAACACGAAACCTTCTCGTGTATAGCACTCAACGAAATAAACTGTGCCTGATGCATCACGTTGGTATTTAATATGTCCGCCTTTGGCAAGGACATGGAGAGTTCGTTGTTCGAACTTTGAAAGATTCATGTTGGAGCCTTGATAATAATCAAACGTGCAAATAGAGGTGATCAGAAATATGACCACAGAAAAATTGCGACATTGATAATCAACTCAATAATAAAAATTGAGAGTGATTATCAGATGATTACTATCTCCAACATATAAACCTCTTTTAGAAGGGGGATACTTTTATTCAACGAATATATTAACTGTATATATCACTTAATTACAAATGTTTTTTATGTGCATAGAATATTCATAATGATGTTAATGAGCTTAATTTAAATATGAAATCTCATATCTATCTCTTCGTTCTATAAAATGAATATATACAAATCCTGATTTTCCGATATGCATACCTACGATTAATTGCTTTTGTTCTGCTACTTATAGTTTGGCTTTGTTTTATTTGTAAGATATGACACTTGAATTAACTCGTAACTATTAATTTACGAACACCTCCAAATATAGTTGTACAATACAACTATATTTGGAGGTGTTCCTATGATCGATAGTAAATTAATTGAGGAAATTCGTAGATCTTCACGAACTATGGTTCGGGAACTTGGATTTATGAAGGCTACTCTTGCTGCTACAGACTATTCACCTTCCGCAGTTCATACATTGTTAGAGATTGAAAATTATGGCGCTATAACTGCTATCCAGTTAGCACAAATCTTAGGTTTAGAAAAATCCAGCGTAAGTCGTATGCTAGGTAAACTAATTGAAGCGGATGAAATCAAAGAAGTACAAGCAATAAATGATGGAAGATCTAAATCGCTTCAACTCACTGACAAAGGACGTAATACGGTTAAAAAAATAAATGAATATGGTGAAATGAGGGTAATTCAGGCTATAGGAAATTTAAAACTAACTCAACAGAAACAAATTGCTCAAGGTCTTACATCTTACGCAGAAGCTTTAGTTGCTTGCAGATCTCATCCAATTGTTGAGGTAAATAAAAAAATTGAAATAGTTTCTGGATACCGTGCTGGAATGATTGGTCGTATCACCGAAATGCATGGAACCTATTATGCAAAAAACTATGGATTTGGACATTTTTTTGAAGCTAAAGTTGCATCTGGGCTTGTTGAGTTTTCGGAACGACTACTTGATCAAAATAATAACATTTGGCTTGCTATACATAATGATCAGATTATTGGATCTGTAGCTATAGATGGTCAAGATTTAGGAAATAATGAAGCTCATTTACGTTGGTTTATTCTTGAGAATGGATATCAAGGTAGTGGTATTGGAAAAAGATTATTAGCAGAAGCTATAGCTTTTTGCGATCAAAAAGGATTCTCTGCTGTGCAATTATGGACATTTAGCGGTCTTGATGCAGCTCGTAAACTTTATGAGTCGTTTGGATTTAAACTGACGAAAGAATGGGAAGGAAACCAATGGGGGAAAACCATGCTTGAGCAGCAATTTACCCGATAAATTCTTGTTAAGACCGTACTATAAAAATCGGACAAATAAATATTGGTCATGAAAGGCAAAAATATTCTGGCTAAATCTGCTTGGATTGGTTCACCGGCTGTGCCTTGGATCCATAAATAATTAAGTGTTGAATTGAAAAAATCCGCTGTAGAACAGGAGCTTTTTTGTTTATAATTTTTTCTTATCTAAATAAAAGGAAAAGTCTAAGGCATAGAAATAGGAGTATATTTTCCTATAGGAAAGTTCCATTTTTTAAGATATGTGGTATAGCTGCACCATTCCTCATAACTAGATAATTTTACTTCTAGCCCCATTCCATCTTTCTCACAGCGATATATAGCCCAAGCCATATTCCTAGATTTATCAAATTTTAATTCAACAAGCTTTGCTTCACTAAAACAGTTTTTTAAAGGAATTTGTAAAAGTCCATTTCCTGATTGATCGGGATGAAACATATTAAGTTTTTTAGCTTCTAATAATTCTTCTTTTAATTCAGGGTAACGAACTGAGGAGTAAGTGGTAGGGAAGCAACTTCTACCTGGCCCGCCATTCGGTGAGTTTTTCATTCTTTCTCCCCAATTGAGAACAAATTCTGTTGGAGATATATCAGATTCATTTTGATTAAAAAAATAAATAGCTGTAAGTGTTATAAGTAGACTAATTAACACAAATAAGATTATTTTCATCTATTTTACCTTGTTTTTATAATTTAAAAATTTCCTAATATACACAATATAGTTTAAGTGCTGCCTTACTATCTTAGTGAAGTAGTTTATTAGCTAACTACATTAAATAATGGGTAGCATTAATAAGGGGTTCGCTTTTTCAAAAGTGTTTTGTTCAGGCATTAAGCTAGAGAAATAACCTTCAAATACTAATTGTACTCTTTCTCTCATCTCATAAAGTTCAGAAGGTTTTAAATTCTTTATTTTAAAGTAGTCATTTTGATCTAAATGAGAACAAATAAACAGCATAATCAGGCTAAAAATCCTAAAAACTGCCCAATCTAAGTTTTCAGATGAGTTTTTTTTAAGATTATAAATTCCCCATTCTAAACGCCAATATTCTTCGATATCCCATGATTGTTCTTCATTTAGTTTCCCTAAGAATGATAAGTCATCATATAAGTTATTATGCGGAAAATTACGCAGGATAATTTCTTTTGCATCCATAAATTTTGTTCTTTAAATTTTCTCTGAAATATATATTACAGTTTATATGAAATTTATCAGCTCAATAAATAAAAAATACAGTATTTTTAATCTTCTAATAAACCAAGTTATTTCTAAATTATTGCATCAGTTCTTTTGAAATTGGTTTAGATAACCGTATTTACATTATCAAAATTTGTAAAACTTCTATGGCTAAATACACACACAGTATTGTTTTGTATAACACCAATGTGAGCAATCATATCGTGTTAGACCATTAACCTTGGTCATGAAAGATGATAATCTCAAAGAACCAAAATTAGTAAAAATAGAGAATCAAATGAGCCAATTTCCTAATGATGCAACAGGGGATGCTTTAAACAGATTTAAGAAAAATGGGTTTGATTTAACAAAGCCGATGGAAATAGATTTCTTTATTGCAATACCTTCAGAAGAGATTGGAGAAAAGATTTCTACAGAGGTTAAAAGATTAGGCTGTAAAGCCAGCGTTGAGCAAGATGATGTTACTAAAGAATGGACTTGTTATTGTACGAATACAATGATTCCATTTTATGATGACATTATAAAATTCGAAGAAGATCTAAATAATATTGCTAGTCAATATGGTGGTTATACTGATGGTTTTGGTTCGTTTGGTAATCTTTGATTAATTTTTAATAAATTACAGGTTCAAAATTATGAAAATTAGTCAAAAGCAAATAGATGCTGTAATTGCATTAGAAGGTGCTAAAAGATATAAGCATTTCATAAAAGTTATTGCCGATACGCAAGAAGTTTGGGGCTTATACAAGGATGGATGGGCATTGGCTGGAACAGAGGATAATCAAAAAGTATTCCCTGTATGGCCCGCCAAAGAGTATGCCGAGTTATGTGCTGAGCATGAGTGGGAAGGATATGAAGCCGAGCTGATTTCTTTAGATGACTTCATGAATGAATTGTTACCTACATTAAAAGATGATGAGGTATTAATAGGCATTTTTTATACTCCTTTAAACAATGGTGTAACTCCAGAGATAGAACAGGTACTAAATGATTTAGAGCTTGAATTGGAAAATTATTAGAAAGATACGATCTAGCCTCTTTATCCTTGATACATTCAAATACCTATATCTAAAAGATATTCTAGAATGAATAAGATGCACCTTATACGGATAAAAAAATGGGAGCAAATAGCTCCCATTTTTTATTTTTGTTCATGTTCTCTGTAGTACTGGTGTGATCTTTTAGAATTATGCTTCCAACTTTTAGCAACTTTTGTGACATATGTTGGAAGATCATCCCATGCATCAGCTAAACTAGGGCCACGGGCTACACGAAGCTTAAGAGGATAATCTTTATATTCAATACAATGAATTGAATAAAAGCTTTTCTCTTGCTGCGTACTGAACTTTTTATAATGAACACTTTTCATATTAGGAAAGTATTCCCAAAATAAGCCATTTGAGCGTGGTTTTTTTACAGATTGTTGATATTGATATTTCAGTTTTTTCATTGTTCCTCCTAGGTAACATTACCTAGAAGGGATCCTCTGCAAAGTAGTACATTTTCTTGAATCCTATCTATTGAATATTTTGTCACATAATTGACTATTTTATTCATTTTCTAAAACTAAATCACGGTTATTAGGCTTGGTTTTTATTAGGAATATTGTATTTTAATTAATTCTTATCTTAAATTATTACTAATTTATTTTAGAAATTTATTATCATTTTTAATTTTATATGAAAGCTCTTATATAAAATAAGTATAGATTTTATAAGTAAATTTAAATAATATTCCGTATAAAATATAATCTTTAGAAAGGGGAGTTGTTGGAGTGTTGAATTTATTTACTAATAATCATTTAAGAAAAGATTTTTTTCTAGATGGATTTATGAAAGAAGTACAGAAAGATATGGATATTTATATTGCATCAGCTTTTTTTACTGAAATAGATGTAGTTGATGAGTTGATTAAAAGTAACTGCCGTATTCGAATTATTGTAAGACTG
Organism: Acinetobacter seifertii; assembly: GCF_016064815.1. Classification (NCBI taxonomy): domain Bacteria; kingdom Pseudomonadati; phylum Pseudomonadota; class Gammaproteobacteria; order Moraxellales; family Moraxellaceae; genus Acinetobacter; species Acinetobacter seifertii. The sequence continues at coordinate 928,799 of NZ_CP065820.1, forward strand.
GGTTTTCCGACCTCTCCTTTGGCATTAAAACATCTTTTAAAACAGAAAAATATTGAAGCAAGATTTTATACGAGTCATGAGTTTCATCCGAAATTATATATTTTGGGTAATAAGAAAATTTTTGTAGGTTCTGCCAACTTAACAAAAGCTGCATTGATTACAAATCAAGAAATTATGTTAGGGGTCTTGCCTGAAGATGCAAGGTTCGAAGAATTGACATACTTATTTTTAGAATATTGGAGTGAAGCAAAAGTATTAACTATTGAAGATGTTATTAAATATGAAAATATTTATAAAAAATATAAGGATCAATTAGATACGGTAAATGACTTTGATGATGATGTTCAAAAAACCTTAGGGAATTGGAACTTTCCTAATATCGATAGGAATGAACCTAAACAGACTAATTCAGATCTGTTCCTTGATAGTTTTTTAAAAACTTATCAAGAATCAGTTCATGCATATAAATTGATTGCGGAAGAGTATAGTAAAAAATCTCGAAAAGTTAATGGTGAACTCATTCCATTACGTTTAGAAATTGATTCATTTTTTAGTTTCGTTCGAGATTGTCATGCTATTCATGAAACATGGAAAGATCAAGAACTAGGTTGGAATGATAATAATAGATTGAAATTAAATACTTTAATTAATGAGTGGATGAGTATCGAATGGTCTCACTTTGAAAAGCGAATAGTTAATGAAAACTATCCTTTTATAAATAAAATTCTTGGAAGTGTAGAATCTATTAATAATTCAACAGCTGATGAAATTGTTGAAGCTCTCTGTGTAGCACATTCTTTTCACGATCGCCTAAGATTTTTCAAAGGTGGTTTAACTACATTAAAAAAGGAATTTCTTGATAGAAATGAATTAAAAAAAATTAAAAATACATTAATTTATTTACTACATAATGATAAAAATTTAATAGGAAAGCGTATAGCAGATTGTATTTATAATCCTAACTATAAATTAAATGAATTTGGTCAATCAAATGTACAAGAATTGATCGGTTGGATAAATAATGAAGAGATGCCTGTTATAAATGGTCGAACTACAAAGGTGCTACGTTATTTCGGCTTTGATGTAAGGCAAGTTAATTAATAATTTTTATGTTAAGTATTTACATAGAATTAAATCCAAAACAGCCTTCCACGGCTGTTTTTATTTCCCCTTTATAAACCCCCATTTAACAATAACTATCTCATTATTTATCCTTACTTTTTAATGATCTAAATTAAAACAAATGTCATTTTGTGTGCTTGACTGCAAAAGGGTTGAGCACTATTCTTTGCCTGCTGGCCACATTGCCAGTCGGTCGTCGCAGACCGCATAATAACTCCCGCATCAGAGCCATTCCTTCTGAGGAATACTCTTGTGTGGTAGCTACTCGTCCCTTTCCCGTAGCGGTAGGACGGGAGAGGGACACCTACGGGTGTGCTAGTTTGAGTTATTACTAGTCTGCGAACCCTTTCTCGTTCTGCCACCATAATTCTATAAATGTCTGGCAGAACTCCCAATAAAAGGAGTTGGCTTTGCACATTCTTAATTTCTTGGCAGCCTTTGCCAAAAGCTATAACAACACAACTTAGTTATTTATGAGTCTGATCACCATGCGGCAAATCAGGCTTTAAATCGTCACGACTAAAAACTTGCAGCAACAATAAAACTTGAGATGTGCCAAGCACAGTCTTTATGGCTTTGCTATGCCTTTTTTTCAGCTTTTAAAAAGCAAAGGCTTTTATATCTCATTTATATACAACAACAATTTATCTTATAACGGTAAAATTATGCCAAATTTAATTCTCTCAACACGCGCTTTAAAAGCTGTAGAAAATGGAATTAATCTGTTTCATCACAATGGTTTTCACACCGTCGGTGTCGACAAAATTGTGAGAGAAACAGAAATAACAAAAATGACGTTCTATAGTTATTTTCACTCTAAACAACGCTTCGTTGATATCTGTCTCATTGTGCAAAAAGAACGACTGCAAGACCAAGTGATGGCTATGATGGAATATGATTTGGAAACAACTGTATTGGATAAAATTAAGAAACTCTATTGGTTACATGCCGATATAGAAGGGCCGTATTACTTATTATTTAAGGCCATTTTCGAAACTAAAAATAGCTATCCAAACGCTTATCAAACTGCGGTGAGATACAGAAAATGGCTCATCAATGAACTTTATAGCCAGCTCAGATTACTAAAAATAGGGGCATCATTTAACGATGCCAAAATACTGCTATATATGATTGAAGGAGCAATTATTCAGCTTTTAAGCGCACAGCAAACCGAGGAAAAGGAGAACTTACTAAACTATTTTCTAAATAGTTTAACCAAGATGAAAATGTTGAGATGAGTGAATAGAAAACAATACAAACCTTCAAGGCGAGTGATTATTGTCACTGGCCTATAAGTTTAGTTGGCAGTTTTAAAGCACTATCATTTTAATGAAAGAAGTTGAAACCAAACCTAATGACTTCAACTCTAAAATCATTAAAAATTAGTTTTTTAGAGCTTTTAAAGCTACTTCTACACTTTCGTATAGGTTTTGAACGGGCACGTTATCTTTTGCTTGAATCGTAATGCCAAACAGTATCATGCCAAAGTAATCTGCTAATACATCTAAGTTTAAGCTTTCAGCTACATCACCATCTTTTTGACCTTGCTCAAGTCTCGCTCTGATGAGAGCAACAGTCTTTCTGCGCTCATTACTTAAGATCTCTTGCACATTTTTACTTTCAGATGAACCTGATAATGCTGCAGATACGACTAAACAACCGGTTTTATCTGGCTTGCTATAAAATTGGTCAATCGTTCTGATTAACAAATTTTTAATGCCTTCTTGAGCTGTTAAAGACTCTTGAAGTGCTTCAATTCGATAATTACCAAAGCTTTTAACATAATAATCAACAGCTTCAATAAACAACTTTTCTTTATTTCCAAAAGAAGCATAGAGACTTGGCGGATTGATTTCCATCGCTTTTGTCAGGTCATTAATCGATGTTGCTTCATAACCATTTCGCCAAAATAGATTCATCGCTTTGTCTAATGCAGCATCTCGATCGAAATTACGAGGACGGCCACGACCTGCGGTTTTGTTCATTTTGCTCTCCATTTTGTATCAATCACTACAAAAAATCGTTGACTGTATTTTAGCATGATTATATAGTGATCACTACATAAATAATCTTATGCATATTTTAAGGGCTAAAAAATGAATCACAAATTATTTAATCCAGTGATTGTGGGCGATGTTGAGCTCAATAATCGTATTGTTATGGCACCAATGACCAGATCAAGAGCAGCAGAGCCTAACGATGTGCCGACCGAACTCAATGCACTTTATTATGGTCAACGCGCAAGTGCAGGTTTAATCATTACTGAAGGCACACAAGTTTCTGACGTAGGTAAAGGCTATTCTTTTACACCTGGTATTTATTCAGATGAACAAATCCAAGGGTGGGCATTAGCGACTCAAGCTGTACATGAAAAAGGCGGAAAAATTGCTGCTCAGTTATGGCATGTAGGGCGTATGTCGCACTCTTCATTGCATATTAATCACGAGCAACCGATTGCACCATCTGCAATTCAGGCCAAAGCATCTGTATTTATTGCCAATGAAAAAGGTGAAGGGGCAATGGTACCTGCCGAGATGCCAAGAGCAATGGACTTAGAAGATATTCAAAACGTTAAACAGGAATTTATTCAAGCTGCTCAAAATGCTGTGAAAGCCAACTTTGACCTAGTTGAAGTTCATGCTGCAAATGGTTATTTGTTTGACCAGTTCTTATCTACAGATGCGAACCAGCGTACTGATAACTATGGTGGTTCTGTCGAAAATCGTGCACGTTTCTTATTAGAAACAGTCGATGCATTGATTGAGGCGATTGGTGCTGGCCGAGTAGGTGTGCGTTTATCACCTTGGGGAACCATTAATGGCATGACAGACCAACAACCCGAAGAAATTACGCTTTATTTAGCTGAACAATTACAAAGAAGAAATATTGCCTATATCCATTTGGCTGAGTGGGACATGCTTCCACATGGTGATACTTATCCTGTGGGTTTCAGAGAAAAACTCCGTTCATTATTCACAAACACATTAATTGTTTGTGGAAATTACTCACTCGAAAGAGCCGAAACTATTCTTGATAAAGGGTTAGTAGATGCGGTGGCATTTGGTCGTCCTTTTATTTCCAACCCAGATTTAGTAGAGCGTTTACAGTCAGGTCATTCTTTAGCACCAGCAAAATCTGAATATTTCTACGGCGGCGATGCAACTGGCTATACCGACTATCCAACTGCTCAATAAGCTCACTCTATAAATCAAGGCTAAGAAAATGAATAAATTTTTTAAAGTAATGACTCTGTCTGCAGCAATTGGTGTATTGGGATTAAGTCAAGCAAATGCAGAATATGACCCAAACTTAAAGTCGATAGATACGCCACCAGCCGTTTCACAGCAAATGTTTAATAAAGTGAAATCTGAGGGGTTAGGACAATATGCTTATGCAAAAGGTTTATCTAGTAAGTTTATCGAGTCTGAAGGTGTAAAACTTCATTACGTTGAAGGTGGATCTAAAGGCACACCGATTGTATTTATTCATGGTTTTGGTTCGACATGGAAAATGTGGGAACCAGTCATGCTTTCTTATATGAAAGACCATAAAGTGATTGCAATTGATTTACCGGGTTTGGGTCAATCATCTCCCATACTTAACAATGATTATTCGGCAGAAAATACCTCAAAAATCTTAATTGGTGCGATTAAAAAAATTGCTGGTAAAGGACCAATCTATTATGTCAGTCACGATTTAGGTAATTCGGCTTCTTATCCACTGGTTGCAAATAACCAAGGCTATATCAAAAAAGCTGTATTTATGGACTCGCCAATTCCTGACCGTGCCATGTTCGAATATCCCGGCTATACCCCGGATGGCCCGGGTTTAGGTTGGCACTTTGGTTATTTCAGCTTTGGTGATATTGCTGAAAAGCAAATTGCAAATGACCCAAATTTATTTTTCTCATACTTTATTAAAACCTATGCAGGGAAAAAAGAAATTTTTACACCTGAGCTACTTGCTGAGTTGATTGAACCATATTCGACTCGAGATAAATTAAAAGCAGCTTTTGGTTATTACCGTTCGCATGCAGACTCAGTTCGTCAAAATGAAGCATTACTTGCTAGTGGCAAAAAGTTAACCATACCTTCTATGGCGCTTACCGGCCAGAAAGGGGTAAATGATGTTTTGGTTAAAGAGATGCGAGCACGATTTGTAGCTGATCCAGCCCAATACTCAGCCATTATTTTGCCAGATACAGGACACTGGATGGTGGAAGAAAACGCTGAAGGTGTCGAGAAAAGTTTATCCAATTTTCTATTTAAATAAATATGAAATTCATCGCACTCAGGCTTAAGGCTTGGGTGCAATGAATTATTTATTTTAAATGAGTCATTAATATGAATAGATATTTTAAAAATATATCCATTTCTACAGCTTTTATTTTGGTTAGTTCTTCATATGCAAATGCAGAATATGACCCAAACTTAAAGTCGATAGATACACCGCCAGCCATTTCACAGCAAATGTTTAATAAAGTGAAATCTGAGGGGTTAGGCCAATATGCTTATGCAAAAGGTTTATCTAGTAAGTTTATCGAGTCTGAAGGAGTAAAACTTCATTACGTCGAAGGCGGATCTAAAGGCACACCAATTGTATTTATTCATGGTTTTGGTTCGACATGGAAAATGTGGGAACCAGTCATGCTTTCTTATATGAAAGATCATAAAGTGATTGCAATAGATTTACCGGGTTTGGGTCAATCATCTCCCATACTTAACGATGATTACTCCGCAGAAAATACCTCAAAAATTTTGATTGGTGCGATTAAAAAAATTACCAAGAATGAGCCTATTTATTATGTGAGTCATGACATTGGAAATACGGCTTCTTATCCTCTAGTTGCAAATAATCAAGATTACGTTAAAAAAGTTGTCTTTATGGATTCTCCAATTCCAGATATGGAGACATTCAATCACCCGGGTTATTCACCAAAAGGGCCGGGTTTAGGCTGGCATTTTGGCTATTTTAGTTTTGGTGATATTGCTGAAAAGCAAATTGCGAATGACCCAAATTTATTTCTCTCGTACTTTATTAAAACTTATGCAGGTAAAAAAGACATTTTTACGCCTGAACTCCTTGCTGAGTTGATTGAGCCATATTCGACTCGAGATAAATTAAAAGCAGCCTTTGGCTATTACCGTTCAAAGAAAGACTCAGCCCTACAAAATGAAGCACTTTTAGCAAATAACAAAAAGTTACTTATTCCTGCAATGGCACTTAGTGGTGAAAAGGGAGTGAATGACGTATTGATTAAAGAAATGAGAGCGAAGTTTGTGGAAGATCCAGCTAAGTTAGAAGCGGTAATTTTACCTAACACAGGTCATTGGCTAATTGAAGAAAACCCTGAAGGCGTCGAGAAAAGTTTATCCAAATTTCTATTTAAATAATCCGTAAAACTTTTACATTCGAATCGATCTTGAACTCGGATGTAACTCAGCTAAAACATCCTTATTCCTATTTGTTCGAGAGAAATGAAAGATGAAAAATAAACTGCCATTCTTGTCTTTATTTTTTGCTTGTCTTACTGCAACAACAGTCAGTTCTGCAAATAATGTGTATGGAGAGCATTTAGAAGGATTTAAATATCCTTATCCGCTCCAATATTTTAACTTCTCATCCCAACAGCAAAATTTAAAAATGGGATATATGGATGTTCAACCCAAAAAACCTAATGGACAAACAGTGGTGGTTTTGCATGGCAAAAACTTTTGTGGTGCAACTTGGGAAGAAACCATTAGTTTTCTAACGCAAAATGGCTATCGGGTGATTGCTCCCGATCAAATCGGTTTTTGTACTTCTAGCAAACCAGATCATTATCAATATAGTTTCCAACAGCTTGCAGAGAACACACATGCTTTACTCGATAAATTAGGGGTTAAACAACCTATTTTATTGGCGCATTCAACAGGTGGTATGTTGGCAACCCGCTATGCTTTGATGTATCCACAAGAAACAAAATTATTAGGAATGGTCAATCCAATTGGTTTAGAGGACTGGAAAGCAAAAGGAGTTCCATATCGCAGTATTGATCAATGGTATCAGCGTGAACTGAAAGTGAGTGCTGAGTCTATTAAAGCTTATGAATTAAAAACTTATTATCAGGGGCAATGGAAGCCTGAATATGATAAATGGGTAGATATGTTAGCTGGATTAAATGCAGGGAAGGGACATGAAAAAGTCGCTTGGAACTCAGCACTTATTTACGACATGATTTTTACTCAACCTGTCTATTATGAATTTTCTCATCTTAAAGTGCCTACTGTACTGTACATCGGTACAGGTGACACAACTGCAATTGGTAGTGATATAGCTCCACCTGAAGTTAAGCAAAAAATTGGTCAATACAGTGTTCTAGGTAAGGAGGCTGCAAAATTAATTCCAAACGCTGAATTAATTGAATTTGCAGGTATGGGTCATTCACCACAAATGCAAAACCCTAAACTATTTCATGAGGCTTTGATCAAAACGTTAAAGAAATACGATTAATGATTTAGGCAATAAAAGCCCTTCTAAATACGGAGCTTTTATTGCTTATACAATTATTCTTTATACTGCCATGCCTTTAAAAACATTGAACAAACTTCTTGATTGAGTTTTTTTAATTCCTGAGGAGTGGGTAGTGCACCTCCTAACATTGTTGCAGGATAAGAATATCCCATCACAGCACCCAAAAAGGCTTTAGCAGCTTCATCAGGATGTTCAACTTGAATTAAGCCTGCATTGTGTGCAGTTTCAAGAATATGACTTAAAGACCTCTTAATATTGCCTTGAGTACGATTCTGAATTTTAGGAAGAATCTCTTTCATTTCAACTAAAGCAATAATCAATAATCGTTGCAGACGAATTGCATCAACATTATAAAAATGAGTTTGCACAGCATACCCAATATCAAATAAACGTTGATCTAATCGTTTGTTGCTAGCATCGTGCTGCTCAATAAAAGGAGCTTCCATTTCTGCTTTTAAATGATCGAAGACTTCAATCAGCAGCGCTGTTTTGGTTGGAAAATGGTTATATAAAGTTTGTCGATTTGTACCAGCTTTAGTGGCAATAGCCTCTAAACGGACTTCTAAACCTTGTTCAAGAAAGAGTTCACGTGCTGCTGCTATAAGAGTTGGGCGGATTCGAGAGGGACGTCCTGGAGATTTTTTTAACATATGGTGTTTTCTTGCACATCTTATTTATTTACTTTACAGTAAAGTAAATAAATTGTCCATATTTCTCGGGTTCCCGATATGCCTGATATTCATTTTTTTAGTCGTAAAACCTTGTATTTATTGCCTGTGCTCTTGTTTCTAAGTGGATGTGATTCTGAAAAACCTATTGTTAAAAATAACCAAAAGGTTGGTGTTATCACCATAAAAAAAGAGACGATTGAATCTTCTTATCAGTTAGCTGGAAGAACAGTGGCTTCTGAAATTTCGCAAGTGCGTCCACAAGTAAACGGAGTAGTTGTTGAGCAGTTGTTTAAAGAAGGCTCTCAGGTGAATAAAGGACAACCGCTTTATAAAATTGATTCATCACTCTATCGCGATAGCGTTGATGAGGCTGCGGGTAACCTTGCACTTGCTAAAGCGACAGTGAATTCAACTCGTCTGCAAGCTGAGCGTTATAAAGAATTAATTAAGGTAAATGGCATTAGTCAGCAAGAACTTGATAATGCGTTAAGTGCCTATGAACAGGCAAAAGCCACCGTTGCTGTAAATGAAGCAGTATTAAAAACAGCGCGAACTAATTTGCGTTATACACAAGTTACTGCGCCTATTTCAGGGCGGATAGGGCGCTCTTCGATTACACGCGGAGCTTTAGTGACTTCTGCACAAACAGATCCTTTAGCAACCATTCAAAAACTTGACCCGATGTATGTCGATTTAACTCAGTCGAGTGATGAATATATGGCGCTACGTAAACAGCTCACTGAAAATGGAATAAAACCAACTGAACTTTCAGTACGTTTACAGCTCGAAAATGGCACCACTTATTCGCAACAAGGAACTTTTAAGTTCAGTGATATTGCAGTAGATGAAGCAACTGGAAGTATCACGTTGCGTGCAGCATTTTCAAATCCAAATCATGGTTTATTGCCGGGAATGTATGTACGTGCAGAGCTTGGAACGGGTACGCGATCTAACAGCATTTTAATTCCCCAAGGCGCACTTTTCAGAGATGCAGATGGAAACGCGCTTGTATGGGTGGTTGGAAAAGATAATAAAGCTGAACAACGAAAAATTAAGCTAGGAAATGCAATGGATAACCGTTGGTTAGTGATATCTGGCTTGAACGAAGGAGATCAAGTCATTGTTGATGGCTTGCAAGGTTTAAGTGCCGGTATGGCGATTGAACCCACACCAATGAGCTGAGGATGCGCTATGTTGTCGAGTTTTTTTATTGCACGGCCTATTTTTGCTTGGGTTCTTTCTATTTGTATTATGGCCTTGGGTACCATTTCTATTTTGACCTTACCCATTGAACAATATCCAGATATTGCACCACCAGGTGTAAACGTCACTGCAAATTATCCCGGGGCATCTGCCAAAACTGTTGAAGATAGTGTAACCCAGATTTTGGAACAGCAAATTAAGGGCATTGATGGGTTACTTTATTTTTCATCGAGTAGCAGCTCCGCTGGCCAGGCACGTATAAGCTTAAGTTTTAATCAAAAAACAAATCCGGATACCGCTCAAGTTCAGGTCCAAAATGCAGTCAATCAGGCGCTTAGCCGACTACCGCAAGAAGTGCAGCAGCAAGGTATAACCGTGACAAAGTCACAAGGCGATAGTCTATTGGTTTTTGCACTTTACGATGAAAGTAATACAAGAACTTCTGTCGATATATCCGACTACATGGTGAGCACACTTCAAGACCCGCTAAGTCGCGTCGATGGCGTAGGTGAAATCACAGTATTTGGTGCTCAATATGCAATGCGCATATGGCTCGATCCACATAAACTAAATAGCTATGGTCTTATGCCTTCAGATGTCAGAACTGCGATTGAAGCTCAAAATGCACAAATTACAGCAGGTGAGTTGGGGGCATTACCAACTCGTGACGGACAGGCTTTAAATGCAACCGTAACAGCATTATCCCGTCTACAGACCGTAAATCAATTTGAAAATATTATTTTACGGACTCAAACAAACGGAGCTGTAGTTTTACTTAAAGATGTAGCTCGTGTAGAGCGCGGTGCAGAAAATTATCAAACCTCTACACGTTTGAATGGAAAGCCAGCTTCGGGTATGTCTATTCAACTTGCTTCGGGCGCCAATGCTTTAGAAACTGCTGAAAGAGTAAAAGCTGAGGTCACGCGTTTAACCGGTTCTATGCCATCAGGGTTAAAAGTTGCATATCCACGTGACAGTACTCCATTTGTTGAAGCATCTGTAAAAGGAGTGATTAAAACTTTAGCTGAGGCAATTGTTCTAGTCATTATTGTCATGTTCTTATTTTTACAGAGCTGGCGCGCGACTTTAATTCCAGCTATTGCGGTTCCGGTCGTATTGTTAGGAACCTTTGGTGTACTCAGTATATTGGGTTATAGCATTAATACGCTGACTTTATTTGCGATGGTTTTGGCAATTGGTTTGCTTGTAGATGATGCAATTGTCGTTGTAGAAAATGTAGAGCGGGTTATGCATGAGCAACATCTTGATGCCCGGCAAGCTACCCTAATTTCAATGAAAGAAATATCGGGTGCGTTGGTCGGTATTGCGATGGTACTTGCTGCGGTATTTTTACCTATGGCTTTTTTTGGTGGTTCTGTCGGCATTATTTATCGCCAATTTTCGGTAACACTCGTATCGGCTATGGTGCTTTCAGCCATTGTTGCTTTAACCCTTTCACCTGCGTTATGTGCAACCTTACTCAAACCTGCAAATGAAAAACATAAGCAGAGAAAATTCTTTACTTGGTTCAATCGTAAAGTCGAACAAGGGCAGTCAGGCTATCGTACCAAGTTGCTTGCGGTTTTAGGTAAACCCAAAATATTTATGATCATATTCTTAGGTATTACAGCTTTGTTAGGCTGGCAATATACGCGTATGAATACTGGGTTTTTACCACAAGAAGACCAAGGCTCGGTTATGGTCCAGTTTAGTACACCTGTAGGCACGACACTCGCTGAAACAGAACGGGTAGGTAATCAGATAGCAGATTATTTCCTGACGAAAGAAAAGGATAATCTCAATGTGATTTTCATGGTGATGGGTAGAAATAACGCAGGCAGCGGGCAAAATGTGGGAATGGCATTTGCTGGACTCAAACATTGGGATGACCGAGAAGGGAGTGAAAACACAGCAGAAGCAGTGATTGCTCGGGCAAATTCATATTTCAAGTCACTGCGTAACGCACGTGTTCAGGTACTTTCACCAGCCGCAGTGAGGGGGCTTGGGCAATCAAGTGGTTTTGAACTTTGGTTACAAGATGCTGAAAATAAAGGACGTGATGCTTTACTGGCGGCACAAAACACTGTGTTAAAAGCAGCAAGTGCTGATTCTGGCTTAGCAGCGGTCCGTCTAAATAGTTTAGAAGATAAAGCTCAGCTGCAAGTTGACATCGATCAAAGAAAAGCCAGTGCACTTGGTTTGGCTCAAGCCGATATCAGTAATACGCTGTCGTCAGCATGGGGTGGATCTTATATTAATGATTTCATCGATCAGGGACGTGTTAAGCGAGTTTATATGCAAGGAGACGCGATTTATCGTTCCTTACCTCAAGATATTGGGCAATGGTATGTTCGCGGTGCGACAGGTCAGATGACGCCATTTTCTAGTTTCTCTTCTGTAAAATGGCAAATGGGACCCCAAATGCTGCAACGCTTTAATGGCCTTTCAGCTGTACAAATACAAGGTTCTGCGGCAACTGGTGAAAGTTCTGGTGGAGCTATGGATAAGATGCAGCAGTTAGTTGATCAGCAACAAGGCTTTAACCTTCAGTGGAGCGGGTTGTCTTATCAAGAGAAGTTAGCTGGTGGTCAAACCATTTGGTTATATTTAGCCTCAATTATCTTTATCTTTTTATGTTTGGCAGCACTTTATGAAAGTTGGTCTATTCCTGTTTCTGTCATGCTAGTGATTCCTTTAGGCCTGATTGGAGCTGTAGTGGCTGCAAGTCTAGCTGGTTTTGTGAATGATATTTACTTTCAGGTGGCTATGCTTACTACCATTGGACTTTCTGCCAAAAATGCTATCTTAATTGTTGAATTTGCGGCAGCTAAGTTAGAAGCAGGTCAAGCATTGATGGAAGCGATTATTGAAGGTGCAGGTCAGCGATTACGCCCTATTATTATGACATCTCTGGCATTTGTTGCAGGTGTCCTTCCATTGGCTGTATCTACAGGGGCAGGGGCTGTAAGCCGTAAAGAAATTGGTATAGCCGTAACGGGCGGTATGATTTCTGGTACCTTACTTTCTATTTTCTTTGTGCCTTTATTTTTTCTTTTAGTTCGTCGTTTAACCAATAAATTAAACGCTAAAAAGGCAAAATAATGTCGCAAAAATAACATTCCAGTTAAAAGTTAGCCCCTCATGCTATTTATAGTATGAGGGGCTAAAATTTTAGTGCTTAGAATGTATTTTGAATAATCACATCGTCGTAAGGAAGTTTACCCACACGTGGGTAAGGTTCAGAAGCCGACTTACCAACGGCAATCATTAAACACACCACATGGTCTTCAGGCAAGTTAACAAGCTTCGCCATTGCATCAAAGTCAAAACCGTCCATAGGGCAGCTATCTAAACCATGTTCTTGAGCAAGTAACATGAGGGTTTGAGCAAAAATGCCCGCACTACGCATCACTTCGTCACGTTGGGTTTGTGGACGGTCACGGTAATATTGGTCAATTGCACCAGCCATAATATTTTGCACTTCTGGAGTCGCGCCATCCCATACACGTTTAGCATCGGCTTCCCATGTATTTACTTTTGCACATAACACAATCAGTAAAGATGCTTCTGTAACTTGTGGTTGGTCCCAAGCAATGGCACGAATTTTTTGTCTTAACTCAGTGTCTTCAATAATCACTGGACGCCAATGTTGCAAGTTAAAAGCACTTGGTGCATTTGCTAAAACTTCTTGTAATAACTCTTTCTTGTTATCTTCAGATAACTGAAAAGAAGGGTCGAAGCGTTTAATCGCACGGCGCTTACGGAGAGCATCAATAACATTCATAAGATTTTCCTACTTAAGAGTTGGGTAGCGGTACTTGTTAGTTTTTATAACGTTGAGCTACTTCAGCCGAAGAAAAGTTTGGTAGTAAAGTGATACGTGATTTTTCAAAATTATTCCATTGATTTTCGTCTTTCAGCACAGGAATTGTAATTGTTTCTTTGCGATCAAAACCAATAAGAGCAGCATCTACCAAATCATTCACATCCATTAATGGTGGTACTTGGCTTAAATCCATACCTGAGCGTTCCCAAATTTCGGTTTTAGTTGCAGATGGCAATACGGCTTGTACATACACGCCATGATCTTTTAACTCTAAATGTAAACCTTGGCTAAAAAATTGGATGAAGGATTTACTTGCGCCATAAATGGTCGAACCAAATTCAGGCGCTAAGCCAAGTACAGAGCCTAAATTAATAATGGCACCTTTACCTTTACGCACAAGTTGCTCGGAAGCTGCATGAGATAATCGAACCACCGCAGTCATATTTAAAGTCAGAAGTTTTTCAATCTCATTACGATCTTGAGTTAAAAAGTTTCCGTTTAGTGCAATGCCAGCGTTATTTACCAAAATTTCAATATCAGCATCGTTTTTGAGTACATCTTCAATTTTACTGATGTCTTGATCTTTTGATAGATCGGCTTGAATGAACTCGACCTGTACACCGTATTTTTCTTGAAGGTCCTTCGAGATTTTATCTAAGCGGTTGGTGTCTCGTGCCACCAGAATTAAGTTATGGCCACGTTGAGCAAATCGGTCTGCATAGACAGAACCAATCCCTGACGAAGCTCCTGTAATAAGTACTTTTGATTGAGCTGACATGTGATGTCTCCACGCTTTAATTTTTAGATGATGACTATAATCTAAAATAACTAATTTTTGATGTCAATCATAATCAATGTATAATTATGACCAGTAGGGTGAATAAAAGTGGGTGCGCCAGCATGAAAGTCAGTAAAACTCAGGTAAAAGAAAACCGAGATAAAATTGTTGAAAAGGCGACTCAACTGTTTCGTAGCAAAGGCTACGATGGGGTCGGCATTGCCGAGTTAATGTCTAGCGCAGGTTTTACCCACGGTGGCTTTTATAAACATTTCAGCTCGAAAACAGACTTGGTCTCAATTACTGTTAAACATGGACTTGAGCAGGTTTTAAAAAGAATAGAAGGTTTAAACTTAACTCAATTTATTCAGCTTTATGTGTCTCGTACTCATCGAGATAATCGAGATTTGGGCTGTACCTTAACAGCGCTATCTTGTGATGCTGCACGACAGCCAGACGAAGTAAAAGTCGAATTTGAAGAGGGCATTGAGCAACTTATTCAGTTCATTATGAACGAACGAGCCAAACAAGTTTCTTTAGAAACAGAAGAGTTGAGAAAGCAAGCCATTAATATTCTTGCCCAGTCTGTAGGGGCAATTGCCTTATCTCGCGCATGCCCAGACCAATCAAACCTTAGCGATGAAATCTTAGAAAGCTGTAAAGAGAGCCTTTTAAAATTAGCTGATTAAGCTTTTTTATCCTTCAAGCTGGTTTGGCTAAATTGAAGTAATCTCGAAATATCGATTGTTCGTTCATAAATGAGTTCCGCCGCATGTTCACAGGCCTGTTCTAATGTAATGGGGCCATTGGCTAGCGAAAAAGCAGCCGTAACCCCATGTTCATAAAGTGCTTGGTAGCCTTCGCCTAATGTCCCAGCAATCACAATCACAGGTACATTGTGCGCCTTTGCTATTTGGCTCACCCCAAAAACTGTTTTACCACTTAAAGTTTGCTGGTCAAATTTACCTTCACCCGTAATCATCCAATCTGCATCAGCAATTTTATGCTCAAGCTGATTCAGTTCAGCCACCACTTTAACACCAGCTTTAAAGTGTGCATTTAAATAACTTTTGGCAGCAAAGCCCAAACCACCCGCAGCACCTGAGCCTGCTTCATCTCGTTTGTCAAAACCTAAAAGCTCCGCTGACACATAGGCAAAATGCGCAAGCGCTGCATCAAGTAACTTTACTTGAGTCGGAGAAGCACCTTTTTGTGGACCAAAAATATGAGATGCGCCATTTGGACCGCAAAGCGGATTGGTCACATCGGCAGCCAGTAAAAACCGTGTATGTTCAATGCGTGAGTCGAAATGTGTTAAATCAATTTTGGATAGGTTGCTTAGAGCGAGGCCACCTGCGGGTAAAACCTTTTGATTGGTATCGAGCAAAACAGCACCTAAAGCACTAAGTAACCCTGTGCCGCCATCATTAGTGGCACTACCGCCCACAGTTAAAATTATGTCTTTTGCACCTGCGTCTAAAGCATCCAAAATGAGTTGGCCTGTTCCAAACGTTGTGCTGTGGCAAGCATCACGCTCTGACGGTGGGACTAACTGTATGCCGCTCGCTTGAGCCATTTCAATGATGGCGATTTTTTGATGCTCTAGCCATCCCCATTTGGCTTGAACAGGCTGACCTAAGGGGCCAACCACAGTTTTTTCACGCCATTCACCTTTGCAGACTTCTAACACTGCTTCAATGGTTCCTTCGCCTCCATCTGCCATTGGGCAAATCAACGTTTCTGCATGAGGAAAAACTGCTTGCCATCCTTTGGCAATGGCCTGAGCTACCTTCAAAGCAGATAAGCTGTCTTTAAATGAGTCAGGGGCAATCACAACCTTCATAAATGCTCTAATACGAATAGATTTCTCATTGTTTTATACTGCTTAATGCCAAAAAACCATAGATAAACACATGTAAGTGTCAATTTAAAAACACTTTCACTGTGTTAAGTGTGAAGGCTAATAATGTTTTGATCTGTAAAAACCACAGTTATTATTTTTTTAAATATTTGTTTTAATTAGTATTATTTAAATGGTGTACTTGGGGTGAATGATTGTAATTGTAAACAATATGGCACATATTATAAGAAGCCTTGAGCCAGCTTTTAAAATATGAGCAATAACATCAAAAGCAGACTCTACTCATCGGTAAATAGCGGGTAGCTTTGATCAAACCATAATTAAATTGTGATTTCATTGAGCCTGTTGAGTGTAAAAGAAATAAGAGGATGAAAAAGTGGATAATTCAGAAGAACAAAAGCACATACAGGAAAATAATAGTTTTGCGCGAATTGAGCCATATACTCATCCTGCTGGTGGGTGGGGCGCACTGCTCAGTGTTGCTCGAAACCTAAAGCGACAAGATATTTTAGGCAAAGGCTCAATTACCTTACTCAACATTAATCAGCCGACAGGCTTTGACTGTCCTGGCTGTGCATGGCCAGAAAAGAAAGACGCTCACGCATTTAACTTCTGTGAAAATGGTGCCAAAGCGGTTGCCTTTGAAGCAACCAGTAAAACCGTTACTCCTGAATATTTTGCAGGGCATACTGTCAGTTGGCTGTCAGAGCAAAGTGACTTTTTCCTAGAAGACTTAGGCCGTTTAACCGACCCAGTTCGTTATGATGCTGCAACCGATAAATATGTGCCTATTTCGTGGGACGATGCATTTAAGTTGATTGCTCAACATTTACATGCACTAGACAACCCAGACCAAGCGGCGTTTTATACGTCTGGCCGTGCCAGTAACGAAGCAGCATTTTTATATCAATTATTTGTGAGAAGCTTTGGTACAAATAACTTTCCAGACTGTTCGAACATGTGTCATGAAACCACAAGTGTCGGTTTGCTCGACTCGATTGGTTTAGGAAAGGGCACGGTCACCCTAGACGACTTTGACCTAGCCGATGCTATTTTTAGTTTTGGTCATAACCCCGGAACCAACCATCCGCGTATGTTAGGTACTTTACGTGAAGTGTCTAAACGCGGTGGCAATATTATTGCGATTAACCCAATTAAAGAACGAGGCCTAGAGCGTTTCCAAGACCCACAAGCACCGCTTGAAATGATGACTAACGGTAGTACACCAATTAGTCGTTATTATTTCCAGCCAAAAATTGGCGGTGACTATGCGCTCATGTTAGGGATGTTAAAGCACTTAAATGAGTGGGATAAAAAGGCAATTGCCTCAGGTAAACCAAGCGTTTTTGACCGAAACTTTATTGCAGTCAATACCGTTGGTTTCGATGAAATGATTACTGAGGTGGAAAGAACTGAGTGGGCAGATATTTATAAGCACTCAGGTCTGTCACCTGAACATTTAGAAAAACTCGCTAAACTCTTTTTAGACTCTGAGCGTTCAATTTTCTGTTGGGGTATGGGCATTACCCAGCACCGTCACGGAACTGCTAACGTACATATGCTGGCAAATTTATTGTTGGCACGTGGTCAAATTGGCAGACCGGGTGCAGGGCTGTGTCCGGTTCGTGGACATAGTAACGTGCAAGGCGACCGAACTATGGGTATTAATGAGTTGCCTAGTCCTAAGCTGCTCGATAGCATTGACCGTGTATTCGGTATTAAATCACCAAGAAAAAATGGGCATGGTGTAGTCGAAACCATTAAAGCTATGGCTGAAGGTGAGGTTAAAGTCTTTATTGGTTTAGGCGGAAACTTTGCAGTTGCAACCCCCGATACCCCATATACCCAAGAATCACTTAGAAAATGTGATTTAACTGTTCATGTCGCAACAAAATTAAATCGTAGTCATTTGGTGTGTGGTAAAGATGCACTCATTTTGCCGTGTTTAGGTCGTACCGAAATTGATGAGCAGCTTCATGGCCCACAAGCTATTTCAGTTGAAGACTCAATGAGTAATGTTCACTTGTCAGCAGGGCGCAACACGCCAATTTCTAAAAATATTTTGTCTGAACCGGATATTGTGGCAAGAATGGCTGAAGCGGTACTGCCAGACAGTCAGATTAAATGGAAATGGTATATCGAGAGCTATGACCGCATTCGTGACTCAATTGCCGATGTATTTGATGAATTCCATGACTTTAATTTACGTGTTTATAAACCGGGCGGTTTTCACTTAGAGCATCCTGCTAATCAACACATCTGGAATACAAAAAGTGGTAAAGCGCAGTTTATGATTACACCTCTGAGTGAGGTTTATGCCGATAAGGAAAATCAGTACGCTGCGGCATATACAGAAAGTAAGGTCTATACCTTAATGACTACTCGTTCTCATGACCAATACAACACCACTTTATATGGGCTAGATGACCGTTACCGTGGGGTCTTTGGTCAGCGCCGCGTATTGTTTATGAACCAAGCCGATATTGATGAAGCAGGCTTCGAAGCCAACCAGTGGGTCGACATTGAAAGTGTTTTCTCGGACGGTGTGAAGCGTATTGTGCATAGTTTCCGTATTGTGCCGTATAACATTCCGCGTGGCAGCTTGGCCGCTTACTATCCGGAAACCAATCCTTTAGTGGCATTAAGCAGTCACGACAAGTATGCCAAGATTCCGGCTTCGAAAAGTGTTCCTGTCATCTTGCATGCCGGAAATGCACCTGAGCACTTTAACTTGGCAACAGCCGTTGACCCTGAAGATGCAGATAGAAAAGTCATTAGTCTTTAAATCAAACACGACATTTAAAATGTAACTCAAACAAATGGCGCTCTAAACAAGCGCCATTTTGAAATAAAGGAAATAATTTTGACACCACATGCTTATGGGGTTGAAACATTACAAGTACAGCGGTTTAACAAAACCGAATCTGAAAATGTTTTAGATCATATTGTGCAAGAGTACCCGATTGCCTTGGTGTATAACGGTATTTCACATGCGGTGATGATGGCAACACCAACCGATGTCGAATTATTTGCCAAAGGTTTTAGTCTCTCAGAAGGTATTTTGACCAGTTTAAAAGAGCTATATGCGCTTGATGTACATCAAAATGAATTGGGCATTACGGTGGAAATGACCATTTCATCGAGAGCATTTGCTGCTTTAAAACAACATCGCCGTATGATGGTAGGTCGTACAGGCTGTGGTTTATGTGGAATTGAGAGCTTAGAGCAGTTTCAGTTAGATGTTCCCAAAATTACAACACATGCATCAAAAATATGGCTTGAGCAAATTCCGAGTGCCATTTCCCATTTAAAAGCCCAGCAAGAAATTACCGCTTTAACAGGTGGGGCACATGCCGCAGCGTGGGTGGTTGATGGTCAAATCGTGGCTTTATTTGAAGATGTTGGCCGCCATAATGCCTTGGACAAATTAATTGGTTATTTAGCGCAAGAAAACTACGACACCAGTTTAGGTTTTGTGGTGATGACCAGTCGGGCAAGTTATGAACTAATACGAAAATGTGCCCAGTTGAATATTAGTTTACTGGCTTCAATTTCAGCACCGACCAGTATGGCTATTCAATTAGCTAAACAATCCGGTCTGACATTGGCAAGTTTCTGTAGGGGAGATAGGTTTGTTTTATATACTGACATTTAAAATATATTTGTCTTAAAACAAAGCTCATCTGACATTTCTGTTGCTTTTAAGCTATTGGTAGATTTTATAGATTATGATAAAACTCTACAGGTTCAGAGACAGTCCAAATGTCTTGGGTACAATCACTAAAAGAATGGGCAAAACGTCTAAGAAAACAGATTGTTATGCTTTGGTTTGCATCAAGACATCCTCAAATGCCGTGGTTGCCAAAAGTTATTGCTGTAGTGGCTGTAGCTTATGCTTTTAGCCCCATCGACCTAATTCCAGATTTTATTCCTATTTTTGGTTTTGTAGATGACGCGATTATTTTGCCTATACTGATTTGGTTAGCGCTTCGCTTTACGCCAGAACAAGTCATTTTTGATGCAGAACAGCAAGCGAATGAATGGCTAGAGGAACATGAAAAAGCGCCACGAAATTATTTAGTTGCTGTACTCATTATTCTAATTTGGATAACACTTGCGGTCATGGCCTATTTTTATTTAGGCGGTGGTTTGTAGATAAGCCAAACTTAGAAACCCTGTGTGAATTTAGCGCCTTGAACATTGTGCTTTATTGCAACTCAAAGGATAATAACGTTTTTATAAGCTATGAGTTGCAGACAATGAAAATCGTCGCAGATGAAAACTTGGCATTTACCGATTACTTTTTTTCAGAATTTGGCGATATTCAACACCATGCAGGACGTACCTTAACGCACGCAGATGTAAAAGATGCTGAAGCTTTATTGGTTCGTTCAGTCACCGCAGTGAACGAAAGTTTAATTCAAAATACCGCTTTAAAATATGTGGGTAGTGCCACAATCGGAACCGATCATTTAGATATTCAAGCCCTAGAAAAATATGATATTACATGGGCCAATGCAGCAGGTTGTAATGCACAAGCGGTTGCTGAATATGTGATTACTGCTTTACTTCATTTAGATGTGAACCTTTTAGAACAACAAGAAAAATTTACGCTAGGCATTGTTGGTCTTGGCAATGTCGGTAAGCGCTTGGCCTATATGGCTCGGTTGCTTGGCTGGAACGTCATTGGTTTTGACCCCTATGTGCAGTTAGATTCAATTGAAAATGTAAGCTTTAAAACCCTATTGCAACAAGCCAATGCCATTTCCATTCATGTGCCGCTCACCAAAAACGGTGAACACGCGACATATCATTTGTTTGACGAAAATGCTTTTGCAGCGCTTCAACCTGACACCATTTTAATTAATAGCGCTCGTGGTCCAGTCGTGAAAGAAGCCGCTTTAATGCAAGACATTCAACGTACCCAGCGTAAAGTCGTGCTCGATGTATTTGAACATGAGCCAGTGATATCAGATGAGCTTTTAAATATGTTAGCGTTGGCAACACCGCATATTGCAGGTTATAGCCTCGAAGGTAAGGCTCGCGGTACACAAATGATTTATGAAGCGTTTTGCCAAAAATTTGGATATGACATCAATAAACGTTTTGAAACTCAGTTGCCTGCATGCGAAGACTATTTTTCAGGACATGATTTAAAAGCGGTTTTAAAGCAAAAATTAGCTCAAATTTATGATATTGCTCAAGATGATGCCAACATCCGTGCCTGCGTTAAAGACGATAAAGTAGAGCAAAAAGCATTTGATTTATTACGTAAAAATTATCCGCTGCGCCGTGAATGGGCAGCACATGGGGGGCCACAGGCATGAGTTTAAGTTATCAACCTACTTGTTCAATTGATGCTTTAAAGGCTCGTGCTAAGCTTTATAACCAAATTCGCCAGTTCTTTGCAGAACGTGAAGTCATGGAAGTTGAAACACCAATCGTTTCACAAGCAGGCGTTACCGATGTGCATTTGGCTTCGGTTCAGACTTTACGTCATATTCATGGCAAATTGCAGACTCAGTATTTACAGACTTCTCCTGAGTTTGCCATGAAACGTTTGCTAGCAAGTGGTAGCGGACCGATTTATCAAATCTGTAAAGTTTTCCGAGACGATGAGCATGGTCGTAAACACAATAGTGAATTTACCATGCTTGAATGGTACCGCCCGGGTTTAGACTTAAAAGCGTTAATGCATGAAACAGCCGATTTATTGCAAACCTGTTTACAGCATCGCTTTGGTGAAGTTCGTCCATTTATTTTAAGTTATAAGCATGCTTTTCAGGATCGTTTAGACATTAACCCTTTGCAGGCCACTTTGAAGCAACTCAAAGATACGGCAAATCGTGTTGGGTTAAATCTAGATTTAGGTGATGATCGTTTAGCTTATATGGATTTGTTGTTTTCTCATTTTGTTGAGCCAAGTTTAGGTTTTGATGCACCTGTATTTTTAACTGACTTTCCACCAGAAATGGCGTCTTTGGCGAAAGTGAAAGTAGATGAAGATGGGGAAGAGGTCGCAGCGCGTTTTGAGGTTTATATTGAAGGCTTAGAGCTTGCCAATGCCTACGATGAATTGCTCGATGCAGACGTGTTACGTTCACGCTTTGAAGTAGATAATGCAGAGCGCGCCAAGCAGGGGATTCATGTCATGCCATTAGATGAGCACTTGTTGGCTGCGTTACCTCATATGCCTGAATGTTCAGGAATTGCTTTAGGCATAGACCGTTTACTCATGGTTGCAACCGATCAACTTAAAATTGAAAAAGTCATCGCATTTCCAGCCGAAATTGCTTAAAAACAATGAAATAAAAAAGCCACATAGTGTGGCTTTTTTATTTAGAGCTTAGTTAAATTAAGCTTGTTGAATACCTGCAACAACCCAGTCTTGCTGAGAGCCAACAGGTTTTACAAAGTGCCAGATTTCAGTAAATGGCTGTGGCAAGCTATTTAAATCTTCACTTACTGTACCTGTGAAGCGTACGCTTACTACGTATTGACCATTTTCAGTTGCACTATCTACAACCATTGCGTTTAAGTTACTAAATTCAGCAACGTCCTGATCTTGGTTCTCCATGATGTCGTTATACATAGAGTTATAAAGCTCAGGTGTTAAGTAGCGACGAATTTCTTCAACGTTACTTGCACTGTTAATTGACTGAATGTGGTTAAAACGCTGACGAGCAACACGTAAGAAAGAAGCAGGTTCGCTACCATCTGGTAACTGATTGCCGTTACTTGTTGTTGCACCACCAAACGGAGCCTGAGTTGCAGCTGTACCGCCAGCAACAGACTGACCAAAAATATTGGTGTTGTCGTTTGAGTTAGTTGGCGTAGCCGAACGTCCAAAAGTGTTTTGACCGTTGCTGTTTGGAGCATACGGATTATTTGCTGCTAATTTTTTTTTCCCGCCAAATTTGCGAAATACAAAAAAGGCAACAGCAGCAGCAAGTAATACCCATAACCAACCTGGGATACCACCTTTCTTCTCTTGTTGTTGAGCAGCTTGTTGCTGATTGTCTGGCTGGGTTACACGTTGTTCAGTTGATGTTGGTTTATCATCAGCTAAAGCATGTGCTGCAACAGCACCTACGGCAGCACCAGCTACACCAGCCGCAACCATTGAACCCACACCCGGACCAGATCTTTGAGGTGCTGTTGCAGGTTGTTGAACTGGAGCCACTTGACGAGGTTGTTGATATGACTGGCTTGAAGTGGTAGAGCGTGCCATGCCGTGGCTTTTACCACCACCTGCACGTTTTGCTTCAGCAAGCGGAGAAATTGCCAAAGCAGCCATTAAAATACCCGTTATCAAGCCGCGCTGGTGTACTTCCATAGGAAATTCCTGTTTAAAATTAATTTGTAATTGTATTTATGCAGCCATTTACACTAAATTTCAACTATAAAAATATGTTTTTTTATGTCAATTCATCACTGAGTTGCATTGCTTCAGTGAGTGCTTCATGTAAGCGTGCCACAGCAATCACTTGAACGCCCGGAATCTCTTTTTGTGGGGCGTTTCCTCTTGGTAAAATGACATATTTAAAGCCATGTTTTGCAGCTTCTTTCAAGCGCTCTTGTCCATTTGGTACTGGGCGAATTTCACCTGAAAGTCCAACTTCACCAAAAACTGCAAGTTGCTGTGGTAATGCTTTGGTACGTAAACTCGAAGCACAGGCAAGTAAAACAGCTAAGTCAGAACCTGTTTCAGTAATTTTTAAACCACCGACAATATTGACATAGACATCTTGTCCTGTGGTTTGCACACCGCCATGACGGTGCATTACAGCAAGCAACATGTTTAAGCGGTTTTGTTCAAGACCAAGAGCGACACGTCTAGGTTGTCCTTGAGCATCATCGACTAAAGCTTGAACTTCAACTAAAAGTGGGCGAGTTCCTTCACGACTAATCATAACAATTGAACCGGGAATGGCTTCGTCGTAGCGGCTTAGGAAAATAGCAGAAGGGTTGGCTACTTCGCGTAACCCTTTATCAGTCATGCCAAACACACCCAGTTCGTTAACTGCACCAAAACGGTTTTTAACAGCACGAATCATACGATAACGTGAGTCGGATTGGCCTTCAAAATACAGTACGCAGTCCACCATATGCTCTAAAACGCGCGGACCTGCCAGTGCACCTTCTTTGGTCACGTGGCCAACAATAAATAGCGCCGTGCCACTATTTTTTGCATAGCGGGTTAACAAAGCAGCAGATTCACGAATTTGTGAAACACCACCCGGAGCAGATTGGAGGGTTTCTGTATAAAGCGTTTGAATCGAATCTAGAATAGCGACTACAGGTTTTTCTTGCTCTAAAACTTCACAAATGCGTTCTACACAGGTTTCAGCCATGACTTTTAACTGATCTGTCGGCAAGTCAAGACGCTGCGCACGTAAAGCCACCTGAGACAATGACTCTTCACCTGTAATATAAAGCGCAGAGCTTTTTGCACTTGCCATGTGGGTTGCTGTTTGCAAAAGAATAGTCGATTTACCAATACCCGGGTCACCACCAATTAGTACCACTGAGCCTGTGACCAAACCACCACCAAGTACACGGTCAAACTCGCTAATACCTGTAGGTAAGCGGGTTTCATGAGAAACGGAAACTTTATTTAGTGTTGTGATATTGGCAACTTGGCCTGCGTAGCCCCCAATTTTAGGACGTGCGCGATGGGCTGTAGTCGGCTCGAGTTTGACTTCAGTCAGAGAATTCCATTCACCACACTCTGAACATTGACCAGCCCATTTAAGATGATCGGCACCACATTGCTCGCAACGGTAAACAGTTTTGACTTTACTCATAAAAAATTGAAATTTTGCTCGATATTATAGAAATATAGTTCTTTGGAAATTCTTCATACATTTCTCCTTAATTTTTCATAAAAGAGTATTAGGAAATTTGAAGGGATATTTTTAAGAACTAACAAAGGAAGGACACCAAAAATAACACGATATAAGATTTTTACAAGTCAGATAGGGTTTGTTTTAAGTGCCTATACAAAATCTAAGCTATCCCCAAGGAATGTATTTTTACTCAAGTCTATATCACGGTTTATCATAGGTATGGCATGGATATTGCTCAATTGAAAATGAACAAAATAATATGAGTATTGTATTTTAAAAATACAAAGGTTGATATCTATGAGTGCAGCAGAAATTGTTGATTGGGTTAATAGTATTATATGGAGTAAGGCGCTGATTTACTTATGCTTAGGCGTCGGTTTATTCTTTTCTATTTTGACACGATTTGTTCAAGTCCGCCAAATTAAAGAAATGGCCAGACTATTAATAAAAGGGACTTCTTCAGAACAGGGAGTTTCATCATTTCAAGCTTTATCCGTATCTCTAGCTGGTCGTATTGGTGTAGGTAATATTGCGGGTGTTGCAGCAGCAATTGGCTTTGGTGGACCTGGTGCAGTTTTTTGGATGTGGATGGTTGCATTCTTTGGTGCTGGTACAGCTTATGTAGAGTCAACACTTGGTCAACTTTATAAAGTTGAGTATCAGGGACAATATCGTGGTGGCCCAGCATTTTATTTTGATAGAGGATTAGGTCAGCGTTGGTTGGGAATTGTATTTGCTATTGCTGCAATTGTTGCTTGTGGTTTGTTTTTACCGGGGATTCAAGCAAATGCAGTAGGAAAAGCTTTTACCCAGATTACTGGTGAAGGTGCAACTGTTTTTGGTGATGTAGGTGTTTATAAACTGGTTGCTTTAGTTGTCGTAATTGGTTTGCTTGCTATCCTCATTTTTGGTGGTATTAAACGAATTGCTCAATTTGCTGAACTGGTTGTACCTTTCATGGCAATTGGTTATTTCCTCATGGCTGTAATCATTGTTGTGGTTAACATTTCAGATCTTCCAAAAGTATTAAGTCTAATTTTCACTGATGCATTTACTCCAATGGCGGGTCTTGGTGCTGCAATTGGTTGGGGGGTAAAACGTGGTGTTTATGCCAATGAGGCAGGGCAAGGAACAGGTCCACACGCAGCAGCGGCAGCAGAAGTTCAACATCCAGCTCAACAAGGTTTAGTACAATCTTTTTCAATTCACTTTGACAGTATAATTGTTTGTTCTGCTACTGCATTTATGATTTTAATGACAAGCCAATATAATGTTCAGGGGGCTTTGGAAGCAGGTCAATTCCTTGTTCAAAATGTTCCCGCATCGACTGAAATTGGTTCACCAGCATTTACACAATTAGCAGTGAGCACTATTTTTGGTAATTTTGGTCAGATCTTTGTCGCTTTAGCCGTATTCTTTTTTGCCTTCACCACCATCGTAGCTTATTACTATATAGCAGAAACAAATCTTGCTTATTTGAGCTACATTACAAAATCACCATCATTATTGTTTATTGTGAAATGTTCAATCATTCTCGCTGTAGGCTATGGTTTGCTTAGTGCGACAGGTTATATCTGGGGTATTGGTGATATTGGTGTAGGTTTAATGGCATGGATTAATATTATTGGTATTGTAGTCACCTACTTTATTTATAAACCAACGATTAAAGCACTCAAGGATTACGAAGAACAACAAAAAGCTGGAGTAAAAGAATACACTTTTGATCCTATTAAATTAGGAATTAAAAATGCAACATTCTGGGAGGAACGCTTGAAGAAAAAACAAGAAATAGATACACAGTTGAAAAAAACAGGTAGTTAAATTTTAGAGATAACATAACTCACAAAAGGTGGTCATATTGACCACCTTTTTTTATATGAGATTGATCATTAAATGAGAAACTGCATGTTCCAAAGATGTGCGTTGTATTGCTTGGTTCTTGTGCGTATTATCAGATTTAATGGCATGT
Organism: Acinetobacter seifertii; assembly: GCF_016064815.1. Lineage (NCBI taxonomy): Bacteria > Pseudomonadati > Pseudomonadota > Gammaproteobacteria > Moraxellales > Moraxellaceae > Acinetobacter > Acinetobacter seifertii. The sequence continues at coordinate 955,591 of NZ_CP065820.1, forward strand.
ATCTTTAAATTATCAGCCATACAGACAAAATTGGTTAGCTGAAAAGTTGTCAAAAAATATACATTTAAAAGATACCTGCAAATGGTGCGATATCGTCTTTTTGATTTGGATTTAGCTAACGGACTAAAAAAATTACTGGAGTGTATTCATAAAATGTCGAATCAAAATCTGAGTGAGCCTCATGAACAAGGTGAACTCCATCGAAGCCTCTCTAATCGGCATTTACAGCTGATCGCGATTGGCGGTGCAATTGGTACTGGATTATTTATGGGATCAGGCAAAACAATTAGTCTTGCTGGTCCATCGATCTTATTCATTTATTTGATTATTGGTGTGATGGTGTTTTTTGTCATGCGTGCGCTTGGTGAATTACTTCTTTCAAATCTTGCCTATAAATCATTTATTGACTTCACCACTGATTTAATCGGTCCATGGGCGGGTTACTTTGTGGGATGGACATACTGGTTATGTTGGATCACGATTGGTATCGCTGACCTTTCTGCAATTATCTACTACTTACAATTCTTCAATAATGGTCTACCTTTCTCGCCTGTCGAAGGTGCAATGATTAGTGTTGCCGCGATTGTATTTATTATGGGCTTAAACCTACTGACAGTACGTTTATTTGGTGAGTTAGAGTTCTGGTTTGCACTCATTAAGATTTTAGCAATTATCATTTTAATTGCTGTAGGTCTATGGATGATCTTTACTGGCTTTACGTCTAGTACGGGTGAGGTTGCTTCATTTACTCATTTGTGGGCGAATGGTGGTTTCTTCCCAACAGGTGTGCATGGCTTCTTGGCTGGTTTCCAGATTGCAATCTTTGCTTTCGTTGGTGTCGAACTTGTGGGAACAACGGCTGCGGAAACAAAAGATCCAGCACGTAACTTGCCAAAAGCAATTAACTCCATTCCAATTCGTATCATTATTTTCTATGTGTTGGCATTGCTTATTGTGATGTCTGTAACGCCGTGGAACAGAATTGATCCAGCGATTAGCCCGTTTGTAAACTTGTTTAGCCAAGCAGGTGTTGCAGCAGCAGCAATCTTGATGAACTTGGTGGTGTTATCATCGGTTATGTCATCAATGAATAGCGGTGTATTCTCAACAAGTCGTATGCTGTTTGGTTTATCTCGTGAAGATCAAGGACCGAAAGCTTTTGGTAAATTGAACAGACGTGCAGTACCTGCAAATGCATTGTATTTCTCTGCTGCGTGTTTATTGTTAGGTGCGGCATTACAGTATTTTGTACCAAATACAGTTGAAGCTTTCACACTTGCAACAACGCTTTCAACCATTCTGTTCATTTGCGTGTGGTTACTGATTATCTGGAGCTACATTCGTTATTACACGACGCGTCCTGAACTGCATGCCAAATCAACATTTAAATTGCCGGGTGGTTTATTTACCTGTTGGATCACGATTATTTTCTTTGTGGGCATGATTTACGTGTTGTCTTTAGAGCCAGACACGTTTAAAGCGCTTAAAGTTAGCCCAATTTGGTTTGTTATCTTGATCATTGGTTATTTCTTCTTTTATAAACCACGTCATAAAAAGTAATTAAATTTATTTGCTTATGACTAAACGCTGGCTGAAAAGCTGGCGTTTTTTATGCATATTGTTTTTCTCTTTAAGTTTACTCTTTAGCCGCTTGCATGATCACGGTATACTGCATCGAATTGTTTAAATCAGGTGCTCAGATGCTTCGTGTCATTTGCCTCATCAGTTTATTGAGCAGCAGTATTTTGCTTACAGCTTGCGGTCAGTCAGGAGCATTGCAGCTACCTTCTGATCCAAATTATGACAACCGTGCAAAATACTTGCTTTATCGTAATAAAGAATCAAAACCAGCTGTGCAAAAGGATGAAAAGTCTGAACAGCCAGTCGAGTCATCATCAGCCCAAAACCAAACTACATCACCTTAAGCTTTGAAATAAGGACACATTCATGAGTTTCACTCGCATTAATGGAGTATTGCATGCAGAGCAATGTTCTATGGAGCAGCTTGCGCAGCAATTTGGCACACCTTTGTATGTTTATTCAAAAGCAGCTTTTGAAAAACATTACTTGGATATGGACCGTGCTTTTGACTTTATTGATCATCAAATCTGTTTTGCGGTGAAATCTAACTCAAATTTAGCTGTTCTTAGTGTCTTGGCAAAACTTGGTGCGGGTTTTGATATTGTATCTGGTGGTGAGCTGGCTCGCGTTTTAAAAGCGGGTGGAGATGCATCTAAAGTTGTTTTTTCAGGTTTAGGTAAAACCGAAGCAGATATTGAAACATCACTCAATGTAGGTATTGCTTGCTTTAACGTAGAGTCTTATGCCGAATTAGACCGCCTTCAAAAAGTGGCAGCTCGTTTAGGCAAGAAAGCGCCGATTTCATTACGTGTAAATCCAGACGTTGATGCAAAAACGCATCCTTATATTTCAACTGGTTTAAAAGAAAATAAATTTGGTATTCCAAGTGATACAGTTTATGAAACTTATCAATACGCGGCTTCTTTACCTAATCTTGAAATTGTAGGTATTGATTGTCACATTGGTTCACAGCTCACTGAAACTAAACCGTTTGTTGATGCTTTAGACCGTGTCATGCTGATGATTGATGAGTTGAAAAAACTTGGTATCAATCTTAAACATATTGATATCGGTGGTGGTTTAGGTGTTTGCTATAAAGATGAAACACCACCAAGTGTTGAAGAATATGCAAACTCTATGAAACCAACTTTAGAAAAGTTAGGTCTTAAGGTTTATATGGAGCCGGGCCGTAGCATTAGTGCAAATGCGGGTGTACTTTTAACTAAAGTTGATTTGCTTAAACCAACGACACATCGTAACTTCGCCATTATTGATGCAGCAATGAATGATTTGATTCGTCCTGCTTTATATGAAGCATGGATGGATATTCAGCCTGTTGTACCACGTACCGATACAGAAGAAAAAGTATGGGACCTCGTTGGTGCGATTTGTGAGACAGGTGACTTTATTGGTAAAGATCGCTCACTCGCATTACAAGAAAATGATTTGTTGGCTGTACTCGGTGCAGGGGCTTATGGCTTTGTCATGAGTTCAAATTACAACACACGTGGCCGTGCTGCAGAAGTCATGGTATCAGGTGAAAAGAGCTATTTAATTCGTGAGCGTGAAACGGTTGAGTCGCTTTGGGAAAAAGAACGTTTATTGCCTGAGGAGTAAATGAGATGTTGTTAGAATTTACCAAAATGCATGGCCTAGGCAATGACTTTATGGTGGTTGACCTGATTAGCCAAAGAGCTTACTTAGATACGGCAACCATTCAACGTTTGGCAGATCGACACTTTGGTGTTGGTTTTGACCAGCTTTTAATTGTTGAGCCACCAGATTTACCAGAAGCTGACTTTAAATATCGCATTTTCAATGCAGATGGTTCTGAGGTTGAACAGTGTGGTAATGGCGTACGTTGTTTCGCTCGTTTTGTACATGAACGTCATTTAACCAATAAAACCAACATTACCGTACAAACCAAAGCAGGTATTGTAAAGCCAGAGCTTGGGCAAAATGGTTGGGTGCGCGTAAATATGGGCTACCCAAAGTTTCTACCAAATGAAATTCCATTCATTGCTGAGCAACCAGAAGCTTTATATACCCTTGAGTTAGCAAATGACCAAAACATTAGTATTGATGTGGTCAACATGGGTAACCCACACGCGGTCACTATTGTTCCAGACGTACTCACTGCTGATGTGGCAGGTATTGGCCCACAAGTTGAATCACATCAACGATTCCCTGAACGTGTGAATGCTGGTTTTATGCAAGTAATTGATGAAAAACATGTTCGCTTACGTGTATTTGAACGTGGTGTTGGTGAAACACTCGCTTGTGGTACAGGGGCATGTGCTGCTGCGGTAAGTGGTATGCGCCGTGGTTTACTTGCTAACTCAGTTGAAGTTGAACTTGCTGGCGGTAAGCTACAAATTGAATGGCAAGAAGGTGATGTTGTTTGGATGACTGGTCCAACAACTTATGTATATGATGGGCGTTTGGATTTACGTTATTTCCAAGGTTAATCGCTTAGCCTAAATAGAAGCCTCTTTTCATCAGTTAAAGTGATAAAAGAGGCTTTCTTTTATATGTACAATAATTTTTGATTTTATTACCTTTTACTCAACGCCAACTTCAATGCAAACAGAACAAAAATACTGCCTGTAATTCGGTCCATATATTTTACAAATTTAGGTTGTTTTAAATAACGTGAAAGTGGTTGCATAGCTAAAATTAATAAAGTTGACCATATTATTCCAATCACCACATGAATCATCACAAGTCCCATTACCCAAGTAACAGCCGATGCTTGCGCTGGAATGAATTGCGGAAGAAATGAAATATAGAAAATGCCAACTTTAGGATTGAGTAAATTGCCAAAGAAACCTTTGATAAACCAATTCTCTGAAGTAGAGCGATTGGAATTATTTTCTTGCATATCTGCGAGTCGGCTACGTGGTTTTAAAATCATATTTAAACCAAGCCATGCGAGATAAGCAGCTCCCATCCATTTTAGAATATTAAAAGCTAAATCAGATGCCATAAGTAGAGCGCCTAAACCGCAGGCCACGACAACTCCCCAAGCAATACAGCCAAGACTAATTCCTAGAGATGCTTGGAACGCTTTAGATTTACCCTCAAGTGTAGCGGTACGAATAATTAAAGTCGTATCTAAGCCAGGAGTAAGCGTAAGTAAAGTAATGGCAATTAAATAAGGAATGAGTACGGTGGTCATGGCAGCAAGGTTCCGACGAATACTTAAAGTGAAGTGTAATATATAAGTTAGATTCATTATGCTGTGCGATATGAAATTTTCATGATCAATTAGTTTTTGGTACACTCAAAAAAAATGGGCAAATAAATGGAGAGCAATTTGGATTTTGCATTACAACTGCTCTCGATGTGGTTGAAAGAAAGAAAAATTCAGAACCAGTCTGAGCATACAATCACGGCTTATGAGCGAGATGTGAAAAGCTTTCTTGAGTTCTGTGACTCAAAAAAAATTGATTTAAAAAATGTTGAAGCTTCAGATTTACGTGAATATCTGGCTCAGCGTGTTGAGCAAGACCAGTTAAGCTCAAGTAGTATGCAGCGTCACCTCACTTCTATTCGTCAGTTTATGAAATGGGCGGAACAGGGCAAATATCTAGAAATTAATCCCACTGACGATTTTAAGTTAAAACGCCAGCCTAGACCCCTGCCGGGCATGATCGACATAGAAACGGTTAATCAAATTTTAGATCAACCCATGCCGGAAAAACCAATTGATCAGCAGCTTTGGTTAAGAGACAAAGCCATGTTGGAACTACTGTATTCAAGTGGTTTGCGACTCGCAGAACTACAAGGCCTCACAATTAAAGATATCGATTTTAATCGTCATCTTGTTCGTATTACGGGTAAAGGAAATAAAACCCGTATTGTCCCGTTTGGGAAAAAGGCAAAAGAAAGTCTATTGAACTGGCTCAAAATTTATAAAATCTGGAAAGGGCATTTTGATCAAGATGCTTCTGTATTTATTTCGCAGCGTGGTGGTGTACTCACTCCACGGCAAATCGAGAAACGTGTAAAACTTCAGGCGCAAAGAGCCGGTGTAAATGTCGATTTACATCCGCATTTACTTCGACATTGTTTCGCCAGCCATATGTTATCGAGTAGCGGTGATTTGCGTTCAGTCCAGGAAATGTTAGGCCATAGCAACTTATCGACTACGCAAATTTATACGCATATCGATTTTGATCATTTGGCTCAAGTGTATGATCAAGCTCATCCGCGAGCGACCAAGCATTAATTCATTTAAGTTAAATTATTTATCAATACGCGACTTTGATTGCACTAAATAAGGTGAATGTAGAGATCATTTGTATTTATTTACAAATTTGTATAAAGAAAAAGGGTGAAATTACCCAATTGACCATTTTGATCTTTGCACAATTTGTCAGCATATATAGCCTGAAAACGACAAATTTTGAGTCTTTTACACCGTACTTATGCTTCTTACTAATAAGGTAAATAAAATAAAAAGATAATAAAAATCAATGTATAAAATAGACTTTAAAAAGAATAAAATAGAGGGTAATCATGTATAAAATTTTTTTTATGAACTGATGATTTCATTTTTTTTGTACTGTTCCAGAAAATTGTGACTTGACCGAAATGCCAAACACATTGCAAGATAGGGTACCTAAAAAATTTTAATCGAAGAGTTAATATACTTTTCTCAACATTTACTTTTGCTAGAACAGCCGAGGATTACATGAAGGCTCTTGTTGCTGTAAAACGCGTGGTTGATGCCAACGTTAAAGTTCGTGTTAAGCCGGACAATAGTGGGGTTGACCTTACCAACGTTAAAATGTCAATCAACCCATTTTGTGAAATCGCAGTGGAAGAAGCGGTTCGCTTAAAAGAAAAAGGAACAGTATCAGAAATCGTTGTTGTTTCTGTTGGCCCTAAAGAAGCTCAAGAACAAATCCGTTCTGCAATGGCTTTGGGTGCAGACCGCGGTATTTTAGTTGAAACCACTGACGAAATTGGCGCTTTAGAAGTTGCTAAAATCTTAAAAGGTGTTGTTGATGCTGAAAAACCAGAACTTATCCTTCTTGGTAAACAAGCAATTGATGATGACTCTAACCAAGTAGGTCAAATGCTTGGTGCATTATTAGGTGCTGGTCAAGGTACGTTCGCTTCTGAAGTGAAAGTAGATGGCGGTAAAGTACAAGTGACTCGTGAAATCGACGGTGGTTTACAAACTGTTGAGCTTGCACTTCCTGCAATCATTACAACTGACTTGCGTTTAAACGAGCCACGTTATGCAGCATTGCCTAACATTATGAAAGCTCGTAAAAAACCGCTTGATACTAAATCTCCTGCTGATTACGGTGTTACAGCTGGTACTAAGCTTAAAACTGTTAAAGTTGAAGCTCCAGCAGAACGTAAAGCTGGCGTACAAGTGAAATCTGTAGATGAGCTTGTAGAAAAATTGAAAAATGAAGCGAAAGTGATCTAATACGGAAGGATAAAATCATGAGTATTTTAGTTATCGCTGATCACAACAACCAAACACTTAACGGTGCTACTTTAAACGTTGTTGCTGCAGCACAAAAAATCGGTGGTGATATTACTGTATTAGTTGCTGGTTCAGGCGCTCAAGCAGTTGCTGACGCTGCTGCTAAAGTTGCTGGCGTAAGCAAAGTATTGCTTGCTGATAACGCGGCTTATGCAAACCAATTAGCTGAAAACGTAGCTGGCTTAGTTGCTGATTTGGCTAAAGGTTACAAATACGTTTTAGCTGCTTCTACCACTACTGGTAAGAACATTCTTCCACGTGTTGCTGCACTTCTTGATGTAAGTATGATCACAGACATTATTTCTGTTGAATCTGCTAACACATTCAAGCGTCCAATCTACGCTGGTAACGCAATTGCAACTGTTCAATCTGACGAAGCAATCATTGTTGGTACTGTTCGTGGTACAGCATTTGATCCAGTTGCTGCGGAAGGTGGTTCTGCTGCGATTGAAACAGTTGGCGAAGTAAAAGATGCAGGCATTTCTAAGTTTATATCTGAAGAAATCGTTAAACTTGATCGTCCAGAATTAACAGCTGCTCGTATTGTTGTATCTGGTGGTCGTGGTGTAGGTTCTGGTGAGAACTACCACAAAGTACTTGATCCATTAGCTGACAAGCTTGGTGCAGCACAAGGTGCTTCACGTGCAGCAGTTGATGCAGGCTTCGTACCTAACGATTTCCAAGTTGGTCAAACTGGTAAAATCGTTGCACCTGAGCTTTACATTGCTGTAGGTATTTCTGGTGCGATCCAGCACTTAGCTGGTATGAAAGATTCTAAAGTTATTGTTGCAATCAACAAAGACGAAGAAGCACCAATCAACAGCGTTGCTGACTACTGGTTAGTTGGCGATTTAAATGCTGTAGTACCAGAGTTAGTAAGCAAGTTGTAATTTACAGCTTGTCACTTATTCGAAAAACGCCCTTGTGCTATAACTAGCCAAGGGCGTTTTTTTTAGATCATTATTATGAATATTAATTATTCCGCTTCCATAGAAGCTCATCAATTGCATCAGTCATTGGTGAGATTGGCACGGGCAGATATGGCACGAGATTATTTATGTATTCGATCTAAAAATCAGCATGGGCTTTCTAATATTAAAGTTAACCAGTTGCACATGGGATTTATTCTATATGGGCAACAACAATTAAATCTTCAAACAAAACAAATCAATTTTAGTGCCGGCGATCTCTATATTATAAAACCCGATACGGTTATCGATGCAGTTAATCTGCCTGATCCTATAACGGGTGAATATCTCACTATTCTTGTGCCTATGTGTGACGAAGTCATTCAAGCTGCACAAATGATTTGGGCTAAGCCCGTAGTCGACAGAACCGAAGCAATATTAAAGTTTTCAATTGATGATTTCGCTACCTCTTTAACCGAGTGGCAAACAGCTTTGTTTAATTATGATGTGGTGAAAGCACGTTTATGTATTACCGCTATGCTTGTACAGTTATGCCAACAGCATTGTTCAGATGTGCTAATTGTACCGCCACCTAAATTGACAAAAATCATTCACGATTGGGTAATAGAGAATCCACAGCACCATTGGCAGTCTAGTGAATTTGAAATGCGACTAGGTTTGAGCAGTGCAACACTTCGCCGCAAGCTCAGCTATGAAGATACAACCTTAAGAGAAACGATTACACATGCACGTCTTACTTATGCACTTGAGATGTTGTATTCGAAAAAACTACCCATGAAAACCATTGCAGCCAAATCGGGATATCAATCGGTTGCTATTTTTCGTGATCGCTTTGTAGAGCGTTATGGGATAGATCCAGCTGTTCTAGCTGCCGAATAAGTCAATTTGAGCGTTTCTTGTAGTTTATTGAGCGATTTAAATAGATAAAAACCAATAGAGTTAAAGTATGAAAATACCAAGGACTCTATGATGAAATCATTAAAATCACTTGCGATATTATTACTGCTGAGTGCCAGTACAGTTATACATGCAGAACAAAAGCCAACCGTGCATCAGGTTGATGGTTATTTTTTACAACCAATAGGAAACCTTAAAGTAACGGCATTGTTTGATGGCGAACTGGGACTACCTCGTAGTGATTTACTGGGTATTTCAGCTGAAAAAGCCAATCGACTGTTTGAAGAAAATTTTGTTCCTGTAGATGAGCATAATCAGATTGTCACGGATTTCTCTGCCTATCTTGTGCAAACACCGACACAGAATATTTTAATTGATGCAGGAACTGCAAAATGTTTTGGGCCTACTTTGGGTCATGTACGTGAAAATTTAAAGAAAGCAGGTGTACAGCCTGAACAAATAGATACCATCTTAATTACACATGCCCATCCTGATCATTTATGCGGGATTACACTAGACGGCAAAATGGTTTATCCAAATGCGAAAGTTTATCTGGCTAAAGAAGATGTCGACTTTTGGACATCATCTGCAAATGAAGCAAAAGCCACCGATTTTTTTAAACCAATATTTAAAATGACGCGTGATGCCTTGCAGCCATACCAAAAGGCAGGGCAACTAGTTGCTTTTACCAAAGCCACTTTTAACGTACCGAATGTTCAACTGATCGTGACTCATGGTCATACGGAAGGTCATTCTTCATACTTAGTAGATGGACAAAACGGTCAAAAGTTCTTAGGTCTAGGTGATGTGGTACATTACGGTGCAGTCCAATTTCCTTATCCTGAAGCAAGCTACAAACCCGATACTCACTCGAATCAGGCTATAGCTGTTCGTAAGAATATCTTTGAACAAGCCTATAAAAACCAATGGTGGGTAGGGGCAGCACATATCGCTTTTCCCGGCATTGGACACATTGGTAAAAGCTCAACAGGATATCAATGGATACCGGCTCAATACCGTCCTGTAAAATGATAAGTTCAAATTGATTATTCAAAAAAGAGCAATGAATTTGAAAAATGGACTCGGAATCTTTAGCTCAAATATTGCTAAGTTGGGTTAAGACGAAAAGTTTGATTCTTTAAATAGATGAAATGTGTTCTAAAAAGAGCACTTTCATGCTGTTTATATTTTGGTCGAATAATTGAGTTTTAAGGAATACATTTAAAAGTAGAAATCTATAATTTTAACTTATTAATTCTAATAGAATTTTTATTGTAAAAAAATGCTATTTTAAGATCGCTAAACTCCCAGTTAGCGAGCAATTTATGCTATAGTATACAGCTATATTTTTTTCGATTTTAGTTCACTTTCCGGAACTAAATTTTTTGCAAGATCAAGACATATAAACGGATAGAAATATCTATCTGTAAGAAGGAGTATGCATGAGCGTATCGGAAATCCGACCGATTGCCATTGAGGACGAACTCAAGCATTCATATTTAGATTACGCAATGAGTGTAATCGTATCTCGTGCATTGCCGGATGTGAGAGACGGTCTTAAACCTGTTCACCGTCGTGTGCTTTATGCCATGCACGAATTGGGCAATGACTATAACAAAGCCTACAAGAAATCTGCTCGTGTCGTTGGGGACGTAATCGGTAAATATCACCCGCATGGTGACTCAGCTGTTTATGAAACCATTGTTCGTATGGCTCAAGACTTTAGCTTACGTTATTTATTGGTTGATGGTCAGGGTAACTTCGGTTCGATCGATGGTGATAGTGCCGCGGCAATGCGTTATACCGAAGTCCGTATGACTAAGCTGGCACATGAGCTTCTTGCAGATTTAGAAAAAGACACAGTTGACTGGGAAGATAACTACGACGGTTCAGAACGTATTCCTCAGGTACTTCCGACACGCGTTCCAAACTTGTTAATTAATGGTGCTGCTGGTATTGCTGTAGGTATGGCAACCAACATGGCACCACACAACATGACAGAAGTTGTGAATGCATGTTTGGCTTATGCTGATAATCCGAATATCTCGATTGAAGGATTGATGGAATACATTACTGGTCCTGACTTCCCTACAGGCGGTATTATTTACGGTAAATCAGGTATTGTTGATGCCTACCGTACCGGTAAAGGTCGTTTACACATCCGTGGTAAATACCATTTCGAAGAAGATGAAAAGACAGGTCGTACAACCATCGTCTTTACTGAAATTCCATATCAAGTCAACAAAGCAAGAGTAATAGAACGTATTGCCGAGTTGGTAAAAGAGAAAAAACTTGAAGGTATTTCAGAGCTTCGTGATGAGTCTGACAAAGACGGTATGCGTATTGCAATTGACTTAAAACGCGGTGAAAATGCAGAAGTCGTTGTAAATAACTTATTCTTAAATACCCAGCTTGAAAACTCATTCAGCATCAACATGGTTTGTCTAGACAACGGACAGCCAAAATTGATGAATCTGAAAGATATTATTGCGGCATTTATTCGTCACCGCCAAGAAGTTGTGACACGCCGTACCATGTTCGAATTACGTAAAGCACGTGAACGTGGTCATATCTTGGAAGGTTTGACAGTTGCCTTAGCAAATATTGATGAAATTATTGAAACCATCAAAACTTCTGCTAACCCTGCTGAAGCGCGTGAGCGTTTACTTGCTGGTGAGTGGGCAGGTGGTGGTGTTATTTCATTACTTGAAAAAGCAGGGGCTATTTCGGTTCGTCCAGATGAGATTGAAGGTGAAGATCCAAATCGTCCATTTGGACTAAGTGATTCAATTTACCGTCTATCTCCGACGCAAGTAGGCGCAATTTTAGAATTACGTTTACACCGTTTAACAGGTCTAGAACAAGACAAGTTACACGCTGAATATACCGAAATTTTAGGTCAAATTGCTGAACTGACGGCAATTCTAAACGACTTCAACTTGTTGATGGCTGTTATTCGTGAAGAGCTAGCACAAGTGTTACAACAATATGGTGATGCACGTCGTACCGAAATTGTTGAATCTCGTGTTGATTTCTGTCGTGAAGATTTAATTCCAGAAGAACAAGTTGTATTAACTGTTTCTCAAACGGGCTATGCAAAAACTCAACCACTTTCAGACTATCAGGCACAGCGCCGTGGTGGACGTGGTAAGTCTGCAACCTCAATGAAAGATGATGACTTTATTCAACATCTGATTGTGGCATCGAACCACGCGACAGTACTTTGCTTTACCAACGTAGGTAAAGTGTATCGCCTGAAAGTATTTGAAGTTCCTCAAGCATCACGTGGGGCAAAAGGCCGTCCAATCGTGAACTTGTTACCTTTAGATGCAAATGAAACCGTCACTGCTATCTTGCCGTTAACAGAGTTCCCAGAAAACCACTATGTGTTTATGGCGACTGCTTCTGGTACGGTTAAGCGTGTTGAGTTAGAACAGTTTGCAAACATTCGTTCAAATGGTTTACGTGCTATTGAGCTCAATGAAGAAGATACCTTAATTGGTGTTGCGATTACTGATGGTAATCAGCAAATCATGTTGTTCTCTAACGAAGGTAAAGCAATTCGTTTTGCTGAAACTGACGTACGTGCAATGGGTCGTACAGCGAAAGGTGTACGTGGTATGCGCGTGAGCTTCGCAAGCAGTACCTTAAGTGAAGAAGATGCAGACGTTGAAAACGATGAATCGGATGATAATGATGATTCAGCAGATTCAAATCTAGTAAGTCGTATTGTATCCCTTGTAGTTGTGCCAGAGACAGGTGAAGTGCTATGTGCGAGTGCCAACGGTTATGGTAAACGTACTCCTGTAAATGACTTCCCAACCAAGAAACGTGGTGGTAAGGGTGTTATTGCAATTAAAACAACTGAACGTAACGGTGAGCTAGTTGGTGCAGTTTCTATTGATGAAACTAAAGAGTTATTGTTGATTTCTGATGGTGGTACGCTTGTTCGTACACGTGCCGCAGAAGTTGCAATGACAGGCCGTAATGCTCAAGGTGTTCGTCTCATTCGTTTAAGCGAAGAAGAAACTTTAGTTGGTGTAGTTTCAATTGAAGCTGTAGAAGACGAAGAAGAACTTCTTGAAGGCGAAGTAGATACGACTGAAACCGATAGTGAAGAAGCAGTATCTAATAATGAAGATACTTCTGAAGAATAAGATGTTTTAAAATAAAAAAGGAAGCTTCGGCTTCCTTTTTTTATGTCTAATCTATTTATTTTGCTGGATGGAAAATAAATACATCATAGTTTCGGTAGTGTAGAGTTTTCACAGAAGGATCTTTAGTTGCAAAATTATTTGGCTGACTGACCACAATCAAATCTTGCTTTTGGGCTAAGGCATCTTTAAGTTGCTGCTCGCTCCATAAATACTTCTTACGTTCAGGCTCAAATAACAGTCCATCCTTAATTTCTAAAGAGGCGCTATCAGAATGAACACTATCCCATTCATTTACAATATAAACAGGCTGTTTAAGCTGTAAAAGGAAAGGCACATCATAGAAATAGTAGTTATAGAAAACTATTTTTGTAGATGGGGTGAGGTACTCAGCAAAATCTGTTTGGCCCACATTATTTTTAGTATCTAAAATACGAACAGCAAAAGGAACCGCACTACATAGAACAATCAAACTCATAAAAATATAGTTTAAATAGCTCACTTTTTGCTTTTTATATAACCATACTAAAACTAATGGAAGCACAATTAACAGTGTGCCAATCGTGTAAATGAATACTGCTTCGTGTTGGAAAAAAGGCTGATTCGCACGCAGAAAATGTGGGGTAGCCACAATGCCTATTCCAAGAATCATAATAAATACAGGAGTACCCCATACCTGTAATTTGGTTTTATAACTGCTTTCAAGAACCTTATTCATCACAAGTGCCAAGAAAATAGTAAGGGGCGGTACTGCAGGTAAAATATAGCCCGCTAGTTTAGAAGGTGGAATGGAGAAGAAAACCGTGACAGAAATAAACCACCATACAAGCAAAGCAAATACACCAGATTGCTTATGATCTTTAAAGACGGTCTTAATAGACTCAAATCTACTCGCAAAAAACCAAGGTAAAGAACCAACAAATAAAATAAGCAGATAGAAACACCACGGTTGCTTATTATTAAATTCTTTTGAACTAAATCGACTAAATTGTTGGTCAATAAAGAAATAATGTAAAAATTGAGGATATTTACTTTGTACTGCGTATAACCATGGACTAACGATAAGTAAGAATAGCAATATCCCTAATGGATTAAGAAGCGAAGGTATTTTCTTCCACTGTTTGGTGTAGAGTAACCAAGGTAATAAAATCATGCCTGGAATGAGAACACCAATAAGTCCTTTACTGAGAAAGGCTGCTGCGCCTGCAACATAACCTAAAAATAAGATAGGTTTACGTGCAGAAATAGTGAAATCAGCAAAGCATAAAACGCTTAATGTAATCCCGGATGCTACTAATAAGTCATGGTTAATGTATTGACTACTACCAAAAAAAAGTAGGTTAGTCGCTAAAATAATAACCGTGAGTTGCGCTACACGCTCTGAAATATGTTTTTTTACAAACCAGAATAGACCAACTAAGGTGAGTGTAGCAGCCAAAACAGGTACTAAGCGTAACACCCATACATGCACCCCAAAAATTTCCATAAAAATAGAACTTAACCAATGGAGCAATGGAGGTTTATGCATAAATGGTAAACTATCGATTCGTGGAGTTAACCAATCTCCAGATTCGACCATCGCTCGGCTAATATCTCCGTAGCGGCCTTCATCCGGTACTGACAAAGGTCTTATCCAAGAAAGAACAAGTAACCAGCATGGTAAAAAAAATAATAAAAATTTCGAATTACGAAGCCATTGCTGCATACACAATCCTTAATGTTGAAATGCAAAAAAACGGTTAAGCAAAAAAGTCACGACAGAAGTCAGAACAATTGCAATACACACTAAGGTTGAAACAGGAATGTCAAAATAAAGATTTGAAAGTAAAAGAAAACTTTCATTAAATAAAAAACCTAAGCCTGCAACTAATGTGAATTTTGGTAAAGTCTGACGATGAGCAAGATGCTGTGCTTTAAAAGTAAAAATGCGATGCCCGAAATAGCTCACCCAATAGGCAACTAAAAATGCAAGTAAATTGGCATATTGCAGCTCGACATGCTTCTTAAACAGAAGCATGGCTACACTATAGTGGGTGAGTGCTGCTGCGGCACCAGTAGTGGCAAACCGCGTGAGCTGAAAAATATGAGCAAACATGTTAGAAACTTGAGAATGTATTTTCAGGCTTTGTGATGGATTTTTCTTGTTTAATATGAGAATGTTCGGATGCAACAATGTATTTTGGTCTGTTTTTTACTTCAGCATAAATTCGACCTACATATTCACCAACAATACCTAGAAATAGCAATTGTATACCACCTAGTAATGTCATGCCTGCTACAAGTGTTGCCCAACCTGGAACAGAAACACCCTCAATCAAGGTTTTAAGGATAATCCATGTTCCGTAACCCATAGCACCTAAAGCTAGGATTGCACCTAAATAAATACAGATGCGTAAAGGTAAATCTGAAAACCCAGTTAAACCTGACATAGCCAAGTTAAATAGAGATTTTACGTTGAAGCTAGAACGGCCGTGCTGACGTTCTTGTTCAGAAAAATTAACACCTATACTTTTGAATCCAACCCAAGCATAAAGTCCTTTCATGTAGCGGTTTTTTTCAGGCAATTGTTTAATTGCTTCAACAACTTTTGCATCTAATAGACGGAAGTCGCCAGCGCTTTCAGGAATATCGATCGGAGAGCTTAAGTTTAATATACGATAGTAACCTTGGGTTAAAACACGTTTAAGCCAAGATTCAGTAGTACGATTGCGAATACCATACACCATGTCATAACCATTTTTCCAAAGGTTAATCATGGTTGGAATTGCTTCAAATGGATGTTGAAAATCAGCATCAATGAGTAGCGTCACTTCACCTGTTACGTGATCTAAGCCAGCACTTAGCGCTGCCTCTTTACCAAAGTTGCGTGAAAGTTCAAGCACAACCAATGGGTAATCATCAATCATTGTTTGTAGAATAGGAATAGTGTCGTCTTTACTCCCATCATCTACAACAATAATTTCATAGCTAAGATTTTGCTGTTTTAGACTATTTGCTAAAGCAGGAATAAAAGTTTTTAAATTTTCTGCTTCGTTATAGGCTGGAACAACGCAGGATAAAAATGGTTTTGTGTTCATTGCATTGCCCCTAGTCTAGTGAGCTGTATACCATATTGCTGACAATCAAGTTGGAACTGATCCGAACTGAAATATTCATATTCTTGTATTCGGGCATGTTGAATCGGATCTTGATCATTTGATTCTGCAAGCGCTGGATGGCACATAATCAGTAAGTGGTCTTTTGCATGCGCAAGCCAATACTGGTTCAGTTCGCCATAGTCAGTTTGCTTAAAATCATAAATGCCAGCAAATTGGTCATTTTGATTAAAATGATATGTTTGACATGCTTTTGCTAAAGAATTAGAGCCGAGTGCAGACAGCACGCGAGTCTTAAAACGATAGTGAGGTAAATCTATCGGGTGCTGTAAATTTCGAATCCAACCCGTAAATTTTTTCTCTTTTAACAATTGCAGCAAAATATCGCGTATGAATGGAAATTGATGAATATGCTGATGTCCATCAATAAAATCTGGGTGCTTTCCCATGACTGAAACAAATAAGTCCCATTGCTCTTCAATACATTGGGTAATTAATTCACGATTCAGACTTGAAGACCATGCACGTAAAATAAGCATGGGTAAGGAAAAAACAGTATTACCTGAAGCGAAAGCATGGGTAAGATTTAAATGTAAACCAACATCAACTTGGTCACTAAAAGGTTTTAATTTGGCAGCAGCAGTTTCCCATAAATCAGACTGAGTCATACATGAGGTCGCTTGAAGTGTACCTTGTTCAATTAATTGAATAATTGCGTCAGATATTTCCGCATTCATTGCAAAGTCATCTGCGCAATAACACACCTTTGCCATATTCAAGTTCCATAATGGGTCAGAGTAGCAGAGATACCCTGAAAAGCTGCTGAAAAACTAAACAGCTTTACTATGAACAAATATCCTTAATTTCAACTTAAAGTTTTCTTAAGGTTTCATGACAATTGATACAAATTAATACTTTGAATTTGTTTGTTTTTTTAGAAATTTTTGGTCAATTTCTTAAAGAAATATTTTTAACTATAAGATTTTATAGTAAATAAAATTATAATTTGTATGTAATGTCTATTCATATTCTCACTTATTTTCTTTTAAGCGTGAATACGCTGTAATTAAAAAAATGATTCCAATTGTTGCAAGAAAAATTAATTTAGGTATCACAACATTTAAAGGAACACCCATTTGATTAAGCTGTACAAACATTTGTACACCGTGTGTAGAAGGTAAGCACCAAGCAAACCATTGTAACCATTCAGGCATGGCATGGTGGGGCCACGCGGTACCAGTTAATAAAAAAAGCGGAACTGAACTAAATACAATAATATGTCCAGCACGTTCTGGCATGTCTAAAAGTGAGCCAATCAACATGCCTAATCCAATCACACAACTAATAAAAATTGGAACCGCGACGAGTAAACCAATAAAATTTCCACCGTGTGGATAGTCGTTGAACCACAAGGTAAAACCAAAAAGATAAAAACTGCCTAAGCAACCAATCGTAAACAGGCTAGCAAAAATTCCAGCAAAGCGAATGGAGGTAATTTTTTCATGCTTTTCGCGGTAGCTTGCAGTTAGCATGGCTAAGCCTAATACAATCGTTTGATGAATAATGAGCGTTGCAACTGCTGGAAAAATATAGCTTCCATAACCTGAAAGAGGGTTAAATAAAGGAACCTGATGAATAGAAAGGGCTGGTTGAAAATGAGTACGCTCTCCAAATTTTTCAACATATTCTTTTAATGTGGCCTCAATGGAAGTAGCAAGACCTAACCCAATTTCTTTAGTTTTTAAAAAGTTGGTTGTACTTAAGTATAAGCCAATACCACCAGTTTCTCCGCGGCGTAGGCTCTGTGTTAAGTTGTTGGGTAAAAGCAAAATACCATCTGCTTTTTGTTCACGTACCATTTGTTCGGCTTCGAGAAAATTCGCAGTGACTTCAACAATTTTTACGTTCGGACTATTGCTTGTTTGTCCAATAATTTGAGAGCTTAAAAGACTTTGTTCTTCGTCAACAATGACGATTGGAATTGATTCGGCACGTTCAGCTTTATAGGCAGTTGGATAAAAAAAGCTATAAAGAATGACTGATAAAATCAGTGTCGTGAAAACCGAACTATTACTGACAATATCTTTAAATGTCTGGGCATAAGCCTTTAAGAATTCTTTCATTGCGCAGCTCCCCCAACTAGTTTTTTAAGTAGCAAGGAACTCAAAATGAAATAAATAAGGCAGTAGCCAATCAGTATTAAAAAGGGCATCACTGAAATAAAAAGTGGACTTCCAATGACCCACTGTTCGGTCTGGAGCTTTGCATAAGGTGTATAAGGAATAATTAAAGACCAAAATTTAGTGAAAATTGGTGCATTATTTAAAGGCAGGGTCACACCAGCAAAACTTAAAGAAGAACCACCGTATACCGCAATAAAACCAAAAGTTTTACTTAAATTCTTGGTGGTAAGAATGACAGTACTACTAATGAGTGCATAAGAAAAATAAAGCAAAAACTGGGCAACTAATAAAAAGCTGAGAGAGCCAGCGACAAACCAACCGCGAATCTCAACCAACCAAAACATCCATAACCAAGTCCATAGACAAAAAATAAAGCTATAAAGTAAATTTTTAGCCAGTAAGCCGCGGATAAAATTTTCACGGTTAACCCACTGGGTTAAGGTGCCGCGTTTAAGTTCTTGTCCAATGGCAAAAGCCACACAACAACAGAGTAATAGATGCAAAACAGCAGGAACCATGAAAGGTTCTAAATAAAATTCATAGCTCATACTTGGGTTATAGAGTGTTGAAATTTTGACGTGCGCTGTAGGAACATCTAAATAGGGGATATTATTTGCTAAATAACTCTGGCCTGCGTAGTCTGCTAAAGCATTGAGTGTACTGACTAACATGGCAGAGGAAATCGTATTTCCTACGCTAAAAAAAGATTGGTTAAATGCAATGCTAATTTGAGCGTCTTGAGCTTTTACAAAACGTTTTTCAGCGCCGTCAGGAATAAAAATATAGCCCCAAATTTTGGTTTCATTGAGTAGTTTTTCAGCTTCGGTCGAGCTTGCAGTAATTGTTTTAACATCTACCGTATGATTTAACGAAAGATACTTTTCAATATTGCGGCTCAGCTCACTTTGGTCCTGATCAATAATTGCGATAGGTAAATGTTCAGCCTTACCTGCATAAAACATGCTGCTAAACAAAAAAATGATAAAAGCAGGGATGAGTGTCACTATACACAAATCCCATTTATTGCTTCTTAGATAGTTTAGTTCACGTAATATACTGGCAAACATGTTTTATTTTTCTTCTTTAATTTTAAATAGAACACTCATGCCAACCTTTAAGTCTTTGACAGGACGCTCAGGCACTAAATGCAATTTAAAGCTACGAATATCATAACCACCAGTCTGACGAGTGGTTTTAATCGTGGCAAATTCACCTTCAGCATCAATATTTTTTACTTTAAACATTACGGTTTGATTCAGCGCAGGAATGAATCCTTCTAGCGTTTTGTTTTTATAAACAGAAGCGTACTGATTTTCACCGACATTTAAACTCACCCACAAATCATCATCTTCTAAAATGCTGACAACCGGCACACCTATTGCAACTAGTTCAGAAGGTTTACCATAAGTTTTTGAAACTGTACCTGAAATAGGAGCGAGTAAGCGGGTTTCTGCTTCAAGTGCTTGGGCTTCACTGACAGCTGCTTTTGCAATATCCACTTGAGCATCTGCTGTAGATTTCTGCTGACTGGTACTTCCGCGCTTTGCTCGCGCATATTGTTGATAAGCTGCCTCACTTAACTCTTGAGCAGAGGTTTGGGCTGCAAGCATCTCATCTCGTCTTTGACGGGAAATGACACCTTGTCTATATAAATTTTCTCCACGCTGATAAGTGGTTTTTGCAAGATTTGCTTGAGCTTTCATACTCTGCCAGTTGGCATACAGAGTATCAATATTTTCTTGTTGCGAACCTCGATCCACAGTCGACTGAAGTGCTAAAGCTGATTGTAAGGTTGCTAAGGCTTGTTGCTTTTTAGCTTCTATTTCTGGACTGACTAAACGAACTAGAGGTTGTCCTTTAGAAACTTTTTGACCTTCTTGTACATAAATTTCTTCAATACGACTTGGAACTTTAGTGCTCACGTGAATCGTTTCAGCCTCAACTCTGCCTTGTAATTCAATAGGCTTTGGTTGATAACTTTTCCACAAACCGAAAATGATCAAACCTAACAAAGCAATAATGACCACACCAATTATTAGTTTAATTTTTGAATTTTTAGGTGGTTGAGGATTACTTTTATTCGATTTTACTTCTTGAGTATTGTCAGTTTGAATATTTTGTTGATCTTGACCTGTATGCTCTGTATCCGTAACAGGTGAATCTTGCTGAGAAGAAGATGATTCTTGATTCATTTTATGCCCCCTATTAGCGGATATAGTCAGTATGTGGTTGAGTCACATAAGCTTTAAACTGGTCCATAGAACCATGGCTTTGCAATAAGGTTGCAAGTGACATGACATATTTATATGCATTTAAAGCCATTTCTGTTTTTAGAGCACTTAATGCATTTTGTGCATCAATAACTTGTGTGGCTGTTCCCATACCTTCACGGAATGAAAGTTCCTGAATACGCAAGTTTTCTTGAGCTGCACTAATATTTCTTTGCAATAACGTGTGACTTTGCTGTGCTGAATTGAGCTCGTTATATGACTTATTTAATAATCCTTCAATTTCTTGTTTAGTTCGCTCAGTTAATAGTTCTGAGGCATAACGTTTTAACTCGGCCGCATGAATATTCTTATTTTTATCTACACCTGAAAACAAGTTGTACTTTGCCATCACACCTACAATCCAGTTTTCCTTTTTATCTAGTGCATATTCGCCAAAAGCAAATAGACTTGGTTTCTTTGCTGCTTGTTGAGCTTGAATATTTGCATTAGCCAATTGGGTATCTAACTGCATTTTTTGCACAAGACTTGATTTTTGAGTGTAACTACTTAGCAGTGTTTCTAAAGATTGGCTACGAACTGTATTTACAAAAAGAGGAGTACTTAAATCAGCATTACTTTGCTGATGAAGAAGATTGTTTAAACTGAATTGACTAGCATTTAGGTTTGCTTGTGCGTTTTGTAAAGCTCGCTCTGCATTGTTACGAGCAACTTCAAATTGCATGCGTTGACCTTTACTAATAAAACCTTGCTGTTCGAGCTTTAACGCATTGCTATAATGTTTCTGCATTGCATTAAAGTTAAATAAGCTACTCGCGACCAGTTGCTGTTGTAATTGCACATTAAAATAACTTTGTACGACTTCAAACCGCTGGATATCTTGTTGTTGTTGGCTTGAAAGCTCTGAGCGCTGAGCTTGAATGTTGGCTATCTTTTTTGCACTGCTGGTTAAGCCCCCTGTATAAAGTGGCATCACAACTGAAATAGACGGGCGTACGACCTGATCTTCTAAAGTCAAATTAGCGTAGTTAGGAAAGCGATTTATGCCATCATGGATGATTTGGTTTGAACCTTCCTGAATTTGTCCCAAAACATCGGATGGAATGACATTGTTCCACTGGGACAATTTGTCATTTAGCCCTTGGCTTAAATCATTCTCAAGCTTTTGTTTGAAACCACCAAGTGGTACGTCTGTTTCACTGTGAAATGCGTATGCTCTTACGTTTAAATCAACTCTAGGTAACCCTAGGCCTTTGACTGCTTCAGCTTCTAATTGAGAAGCTTGTTGCAATGCTTGGTTGGCTTGGGTGCTATATGAGCTTTTTAAAGCTTGTTGTTCAGCTTCGGCATAACTTAAGCTTTGTGCATAAATAGGCGTTGCAATAAATATTCCCAATACCAAAGCAAGATAATTGGGTTTAAAGAGAAAAGGGCGTATTGACTGTCGATACTGATGTGTTGGCATTTTATATAACAATTTTTGATCATCCCTTATAGTTTAAATTTCTTGTTATTAAATTCAATTATCATATTGTTTATTATACAATTGTATAAAAGCACAAAATGATTTTGAGTTTACTTTTCTTGATGGAAAATCATACAGCAAACTTTATATATTCATCACAGTATGGGAAACTCCATTCACAAGTCAAGTTGAACTTTATTTAATAAAACTTATAAAAAAATAAGTGAAAGCAAAGAAATAAATAAAATAGTTATTGAAAAAATAAACCTAAATACGCCCTAGCATTGAAATATTTACTAGAGAAGCTGCTGCAACCTTAAGCAATCTGTGGTTAAATGCCTTTTTTTATTGTGTTTCACTTTACAAGGGAAAAATCATGCGCGCGTACAATTTCTGTGCTGGTCCTGCTGCATTACCTACTGCCGTTTTAGAAAAAGCTCAACAAGAATTGTTGGATTGGCAAGGTAAAGGTCTATCCATCATGGAAATGAGTCACCGTAGTGCTGACTATGTTGCTGTGGCTGAAAAAGCTGAAGCTGACTTGCGTAAGCTTATGAATATTCCTGAAAACTATAAAGTGCTATTTTTACAAGGTGGCGCGTCATTACAATTTTCAGCAATTCCTTTAAATCTGCTTGGTAAAAATAACAAAGCAGATTATATCCATACAGGAATTTGGTCTGAAAAAGCGTTAAAAGAAGCAAAACGCTATGGCGATATTAATGCTGTCGAAGCAGGCATTAAAGTAGATGGTAAGTTCGCAATTTCTGATCAAAGCGAATGGAACTTATCTGATAATGCTGCTTATGTTCACTATGCAGATAATGAAACAATTGGTGGTTTACAGTTTGCAGGTATTCCTGACGTTAAAGCACCACTTGTTTGTGACTATTCATCAAGTATTTTATCTGCTCCATTAGATGTGACCAAGTTCGGTTTAATCTATGCTGGTGCACAAAAAAATATTGGTCCTGCTGGTTTAACAATCGTTATTGTTCGTGATGATTTACTTGACCAAGCTAAACCAGAAATTCCAAGCATTTTAAAATATGGTGATCAAGCGAAAAATGGTTCTATGGTAAATACACCATCGACTTATGCTTGGTACTTGTCTGGTTTAGTATTCGAATGGTTACTAGAGCAGGGTGGGGTAGACGCTATTCATAAAGTTAACCTTGAAAAAGCTCAGTTACTTTATGGTTATATCGATTCAAGCGATTTTTATAATAACCCGATTGCTATTCCAAACCGTTCAATTATGAATGTACCATTTACTTTGGCAGATGAAGCTTTAGAAAAGCAATTCTTGAAAGAAGCTGAAGAAAATCATTTATTGAACTTAGCAGGTCATCGCTCAGTTGGTGGTATGCGTGCAAGTATTTATAACGCAGTTCCATTAGAAGGCGTTCAAGCGCTTATTCGCTTTATGGATGATTTTGCTAAACGTAATGGTTAAGTAAATCAAATAAATAAAGCCCTCGAAAGAGGGCTTTTTTATTGTGCAATTTATTCATTAAAAAGGGACAAAACCAAATTGATGGATTATCATTGCGGCTAAGAACATACCTAAAACAAAAAAGCAAAACGCACCAGTATCGACCCTTATACGTGGGTTACTAGTTTGAATGAGGCTGGTGGTTTGTTCAGGTATAATCTTCATTCAATAGCCTAATTTTTAAAATATTAGTGAAATTCAATTAGTTTCACTATTTTTAGCATAAATATTCGCCTGAATCCAGATATTACCGCGAATATATTCACCAATATTAAAGTTTTTGTACAAATCATTTTGGGTCGCAATGCGCACTAATATGGCAGGAAGATCATCTTCTAAAACTAAAGTGACATCATAAAGAGTATATTCTGCTCCCATAAATGACATTGAAGTTTTACCGACAATATTACCTTGGAACCAAGCTTCATCTTCCTGACCAAGATTTTCTCCATATAAATATGCAACCATTTTAGAAAAATCGACCGTTACAGGTTCATGATCTTCCTCAGTTTTTGGTTGCCATTCATTAATGAGCTCTTGTAGATTTTCAGGTGCAATTCCATTATGTTCAGTCAAAATTGCATTTAACGCACGGTGGTGTTTAATAGATGCTGGGTCATCTACAACAATGGTTTCACCAGCAGGTACTGGTTCTAACTCATAGGCCCATGCATTAAATTGAACTTGATAAGTTTGGGTTTTGTCATATTGACAACGATTAACACTAAATAAATTATCAAATGCATAAACAGTCGTATTTTTATTTAATCTTAAACTTAATACTGCCTGAGTTGCTGAGTCACAAGTAATGATGCGCTCAATTTTTGCATTATATTGATAAGGACTTTCAAAACTAGGAAATGCTGTTTTTAGTGCGCGCGGTTTTTGATTTTCAACCGCAATAATTTGGTTAATGCTGACATTCTGTCCTTGAGGACCTTGAATTAACCAGAAAGATTGATCCATCTCATCTTCATGCTGACATAAGCCCATTGGCATTACAGGTGCATCAAGCGCCAGTCCAAGCCATTTTGGTACATCTGTCTCTGGATGGGAGGTTAATAGATTCCAATGCTCGCCATGACTACCAAAATTTTGGTCGTTTACCGTAATAACTTCTGGACTGTTTTGATTTTTCATAAGTACGATTGATGTTGGGTTTATCTCACTTGTTATATTAAATCGAGGGTAATTGCTATTTTTCAAGTCAACATGTGTAAATTCTCTTGTAAAAGCACATATTTAGTTATCAAAAATCCTTCCAATCGATAAATCACTCGCTTTTAAGAGTGAATATGCTCGATTGTTAAGGTATTGTTAAAATTAAATTTAGAAAATAAGTTTTATATTTAGCGCTATTCTCGAGTGAAATGCATCTGTTAGACTTATATTTTTAGTGGAAATAGAGAATAACGTGCTGCCATTTAAGCTGTGGGTAGACGCAGATGCATTACCTAAAATTTTGCGTGAAGTCATTTTACGAGCTTCAGATCGTTATCAGTTAGAAGTGATTTTTGTAGCCAATCAAAATGTCGGAATTACCCCATCGGTACGTATTAAATCAATACAGGTTTTAAGTGGAGCCGATCAGGCTGATCAGGAAATTGTAGACCGTATGTCTGAAAATGACATTGTCATTACGCAGGATATTCCGCTTGCTGCTCAAGTCATTGAAAAGGGCGGTATTGCGATTCATCCACGGGGTGAAATTTATACCACTGCGAACGTAAAAGCACGTTTGCACTTACGTGATTTTATGGACACGCTGCGCGGCGCTGGTGTACAGACAGGTGGCCCACCTCCAATTTCAGAACGTGATAAGCGTGAGTTCTCGAGTTCACTCGACCAAACGATTTTAAAGCAAAAACGTAAAACTGCTTAGTGAGCCTCTTATGCCATCCCAAACCAACTTGGCTTCAACGTATGTGTTGCTTGTATTTATTTGGGCAACGACGCCTTTAGCCATTGTATGGAGCGTGTCTGACTTACATGTTATGTGGGCTGTGCTGTTACGTTTTTATATAGCATTACCTCTTTCGGTTATCGTGTTATTGGTCTTAAAAACAGCTTTTCCGATTCATAAACAAGCTCTCCATAGTTATTTTGCAGGTTCTTTTAGTTTAATTGGCTCTCAAATTTTTACTTATGCTGCGACCCAATATTTAAGTTCAGGCATGATCGCCCTTATGTTCGGTCTGGCACCTATTATGGCTGGTTTAATTGGTCGTTTCGGGTTTGGTCAGCATCTTTATAAACTACAGTGGCTTGGTATGGCGATTGCTGTTTGTGGCCTAGCAATCATTTGCTTAAATGGGTCTGGTCAGCACGTGCATCCATTTGGCATTGTTTTAATGTTGATTAGTGTTTTCGTTTATTCATTTTCTATTTTTTGGGTAAAAAAAGTAAATGCCAAAATTCAACCTATGGCTCAGGCAACAGGCTCAATTTTGGTATCTTCACTTTTGGCGAGCTGCCTAATTCCATTTATTTGGCAATATGCACCGACCCATTTACCGCAAGCTAAATCTCTATTTGCTTTAATTTATACAGTGCTTATGGCCTCGCTTGTGGCTATGTTCTGTTATTTCAAACTTGTACAAAATATAAAGGCAACCACTTTATCGCTTACCACCGTTATTACACCTATGTTAGCTATGGTGATTGGTGCTGTTTTAAATCATGAGCATCTTTCGATGATGGTTTTTGTGGGGGCATTTATTATCTTGTTTGGTCTATTCCTTTATTTCTATAAAGACATTCAGGCAAACCGTAATTTTGCTCAACATATTAAATCTAAATAGCAGAAGATGAGGGTAATTTGTTGAGCTTATTCATTAAATTGTTCTAATTCGTAGCTAA
This sequence comes from Acinetobacter seifertii, assembly GCF_016064815.1. Taxonomy (NCBI): domain Bacteria; kingdom Pseudomonadati; phylum Pseudomonadota; class Gammaproteobacteria; order Moraxellales; family Moraxellaceae; genus Acinetobacter; species Acinetobacter seifertii. Next base: position 981,983 of record NZ_CP065820.1, read on the forward strand.
ATGCATGATCAAATTGATCTCATATCTTAAGTAGTAGAAAATAGCGCAGCAATATAATATTAGGATTGTTAAGGATAGGTCAGAACTTACTGATTTTTAAACCTTAATACTGCATCTAACGATATGGCCAAATAGGAAGTGTAACTTGCATTTCTCTATTTTCCATCAATGACCTTGGATTTAGAAGGTATGTTTAAACCAATCTCACTGTATATAGGGTTGAGATATACTCGCGCACGACGCAGTAATCATTTTATTTCTTTTATTGCATTGGTTTCGATGATCGGTTTGACACTTGGTGTTGCTGTACTGATCACGGTACTTTCTGTAATGAACGGTTTCGACCGCGAATTGAAAAATCGTGTTTTGGGAATGGTTCCGCAAGCGACAGTTTCATCGACGCAAATTCTTACGGATTGGCCTGAGCTGGTTAAACGAGTTGAAAAACATCCCCATGTCACTGGAGTTGCACCTTTTACCCAATTGCAAGGTATGTTAACTGCTCAAGGGCAAGTGGCTGGTATTATGGTGACGGGTATTGACCCAAAATATGAGAAGAATGTATCTATTATTCAGGATCATATTGTTGCTGGTAGCCTTGACTCACTGAAAAAAGGTGAGTTCGGTATTGTGCTTGGTAAAGACATGGCTGATTCACTTGGTTTACGTCTAAATGACAGCGTGACACTGGTTTTACCTGAAGCAACGCCATCTCCAGCAGGTGTTGTGCCTCGTTTTAAGCGCTTTAAAGTGGTTGGTATTTTCAGCGTAGGTGCTGAAGTGGACTCAATGGTCGGGTACATTGCTTTATATGATGCATCGACTTTATTGCGTTTACCTGATGGTGCTCAAGGCGTCCGTTTAAAAATGGATGATATCTTTGCTGCTCCTCAAGTTGCCGATGATATTGTGAAAAATTTACCAAGCAATTTCTATGCAACGAACTGGACCTATACACACGGTAATTTGTTTAACGCCATTCAAATGGAAAAAACATTAGTTGGTTTATTACTTGTACTGATTATTGTAGTTGCGGCATTTAATATTGTCTCTTCTTTGGTCATGGTGGTTACCGACAAAAAATCGGACATTGCAATTTTACGTACTTTAGGTGCGTCACCATCTATGATTACTAAAATCTTTATGGTGCAAGGTACAGTGATTGGGGTGATTGGTACAGTTGCTGGTACGGTTTTAGGTGTAATTTTGGCACTTACAATTAGCGATATTATTTCTTGGTTTAATAATGTGCTCGGACTTAATTTGTTCGATGCCTATTTTGTACATTACTTACCTTCTTACTTAAGATGGCAAGATGTGACAATTATCGTAATTGTTTCTTTACTCTTAAGTTTCTTGGCAACTATTTATCCGGCACTTCGTGCAGCCAAAGTTCAACCTGCCGAGGCATTGCGTTATGAGTAAAATCGTTTTAGAAGCAAAAGAGATTTATAAGCATTTTGATGACGGTAAATCTAAGGTTGAAGTCATTAAAGGTCTTTCTTTACAGGTTGAAGCAGGGCAGTTTGTATCTATTGTCGGTGCAAGTGGTTCGGGTAAAAGTACTTTGTTGCATGCACTTGGTGGCTTAGAGCAACCAACTCAAGGGCAAGTATTTCTAAATGGACAGCGCTTTGATAACTTGGGTGAAGCAGAGCGTGGTTTCCAACGCAATAAATACCTAGGTTTTGTGTATCAATTTCACCACTTGTTACCTGAGTTTTCTGCACTTGAAAATGTAGCAATGCCTTTAATGCTTCGAGCAGACAGTCAATTTAAGTCTGTAAAGGCACAAGCTGAGTATTTGCTAGATCGAGTTGGGCTATCTCATCGTATGGACCATAAACCAGGTGAACTTTCTGGTGGTGAGCGTCAACGTGTGGCTCTTGCTCGAGCATTGGTGACTAAGCCTGCGGTCGTTCTTGCTGATGAACCAACGGGTAATTTGGACCGTAAAACAGCTGTGGGTATTTTTGAGTTACTTACTGATCTTAAGAAAGAACTAAACATGGCAATGCTCATTGTGACCCATGATGAGCAATTGGCTCAGGCGGCAGATTCTATCTTACATATGGAAGATGGTTTGTGGGTAAGCGGTTCTTAAAAAATTGTCATTAAATCACATTGTTAAAGCCCACTCAGTTGGGCTTTAATTTTGCCCCTAAAATGATAATGACAAGATTTTGAATGTTTAAAATTATTCTATTGGGGTGGATTGGCGGTATTGCATTAATGGGTATTCATTTACCTTTAATCATGCAATATGGAGAAGTAGCTAAAGTTCTACTTTTACTTACCTTTATTTTTTATCTTTTTAAACGATCAGTATTTGTTGGTCGACCACTTTTAAAGGTTATTTATTGCCTGTTATGTACAACAAGTCTGTTTATTGTGGGGTATCAATATGCCGAGAATGCACTGATCGAACGCTTACAACAAAGAGAAACAGATTCAAAGAATCTCGATATTATTGTTCATATAAAGCAACTCAGTGAAGAAAAAGACAATAAAGTTCAACAAACTGCACAAGTATTAAACTTATCAAAAGAACCAGTAAATTGGCTATTGTATTTGAAAAATAATAATCAGGGTGTTTTGAAGGGCAGTCAAGAACTTGAATTAGGCCATTACTATCGATTATCTGGAAAAACAAAACCTGCTCATAGTTATGCCACAACAGGAGCTTTTGATCAGGAAAAGTGGTTTATTCAGCGAAATATCATGTCTGGTTTTATTGTTCAGCATATTGAGCCTTTAAGCCTGGATGAGATCTATCGATTGGGATATCAACAGCATTTAAGAGGACAGCAGTCCTTTTTTAATAGATTACATTTACATATAGAAAAGCTTCGTTTGAATTTTAGGCATTTATTGAAAAATTCTACGCTACAACAAAAGGGCCTACTTTTAGCTTTGCTGACGGGTGATGAAAGTCTTTTATCAGATGAAACTCAACTACAGTTTAAACAATTAGGAATTGCTCACTTATTGGCGATTTCGGGTCCACATGTACTTATTTTTGCCATCATGTTGTCTTGGGTGTGTCATCAACTCATTTGTCGTTATTACCCTCAAATTTATTTATGGAAACCCAAACAAATTTTATTGGCTGTACCATTTAGTTTCGGGGTTTTAATTTATACAGCTTTTGTTGGGTTTGAAATTCCTGCACTACGGACATTGTTGTCAGTCTCTATATTTATTTCCTTCCTAATATTAAAACAACCCCTTAAACCATTTGCATTACTGGTATATAGCGCAAGTCTATTGTTGCTAATGGACCCGTTTAGTGTCCTTTCTGCAGGTTTTTGGCTGTCTTATGGGGCATGCTTTATTTTATTAAGAATTTATCAAACTATAGTACTGTTACCTGAGCAACATTTTTTTAGCTTAAGCTCAAAACTGATTTTTATGAGTAAGGTGTTAATTGAGTCTCAAGGCAAAATATTTATTGCATTGAGTCCTTTAACCTTACTTTTCTTTCAACAAATTTCTTGGGTTGCTCCATTAACCAATATTATTGCTGTGCCTATTGTTGGTGGTGTTATAGTCCCTTTAAATATCATGGCTACTTGTGCATGGTTTATCCTCAAACCATTCGGGAATATGCTATTTCAGTTTAATGATATTTTACTCAGTATCTTACTAAGTTGCTTAAGCTTATTAGAAAAACTCTCTTTACCACTACAAGGTATAAGCTTGACGCCACTGGCTTTATTCGCAGTGAGTTTAGGTATTCTTATTTTATTTTTACCTAAAGGTGTTTTGCCAAAAACATGGGGAGTACTCTGTTGTTTACCCCTAATTGTAATGAACAAAACGAACCAGCAAATTCAGCTTCATATTTTAGATGTTGGGCAGGGGCAAGCTATTTTGTTGCAGCAGCCTGAACAAAACTGGCTAATTGATACAGGTGGTTCTTACGATGAAAAAAAATTCAGTATCGGTCAAAATGTTGTAGTCCCATTTTTACGCCAACAAGGTGTAAAACAATTAGATCGTGTCGTGCTCTCTCATCTTGACCAAGATCATAGTGGCGCTTTTCCTGCCATTCAGCAAGTAATTCCAGTCAAGCAAGTTATTTCAAATGAGCAATCTTCAAATACTTTCAAGCAGTCATTTCAATATTGTCATCAAGGACAACAATGGCAATATCCTGAGTTAGATATTAAAGTTTTATGGCCTAAAGAAAAAGATTTAGTTTTTGTACATTCTCAACAGAACCAATATTCTTGCGTTGTATATATCCACTTTAAAGGAGTCAGTGATTACCAAAATTTTCTGATTATGGGAGATGCAGGATGGGAAGCAGAATACGAGTTGTTAAAAGACTATCCACGCTTAAAAGTAGATGTTTTGATATTGGGTCATCATGGAAGCAAGCACAGCTCTGCTTATGATTTCCTGGCAACTTTAAAACCAAAACTGGCAATTGCATCAGCAGGGTTTGATAACCGGTATGGCCATCCTAGCCAAGAGGCTATCAATCGTTTAAAAGCCCTTCATATCCCACTTAAAAGTACAGTAGAGCAAGGGGAGTTAAGTTTTGTTCTGGAGAATCACAAGATGGTTTTACACGACCGACGTTTTGAGCGGCTCTGGTTGCGTAGAGCTTTCTAAAGCTTCAGCTTTGAGTCTATTCACAGTTTTTATCGCTTCTAAAGGGTCAATATTATAAACATTATCTAAAGCTGGGTTTGCTTTAAAGCGTTTATAGCTCCAGTGATAGTGTTCTGGATATTTATGAATGAGCTGCTCAATTGCTTGGTGGATGACATAAGTACCATCATCCGCAGAGCCTTCATAAATTTTCTCATCCATAGGTTCAATATGCATGGTAAAGCCGTCATTTTTATTACGGATTGCATAGAGAAATAAAGCTTTCGCTTTTGTTTTTTGGATGAGTTTTGCACTTAAATTACTTGAAGCAAGTGGAACACCAAAATACTTCACCATATCTCCCCCAATGTTTGGAGTGTGATCTGGCAAAATGACTGTAGTTTCCCCCTTTTTGAGTGCTTTAAAAATTTGTCTTACACCACTTTCATCGGTCGGAACTAAATTTGCTTGTTCACGACTGCGAGCTTCTCGTACAAAACGATCAGCATCATCATTTTTGACTGGTTTATATAAAATGGTCATTGATGTGAACTGGGCGCACCATGCATTCATGACTTCCCATGTACCAAAATGTGGGACGACTAATACAACCCCTTTTTTTTCAGCTAGTGCATCATGAAAATATTGTTCACCTTCTATACGATGGATACGAGCAATGTTTTCTTGGTTGGATGAACCCCAAATACTTAAAAACTCAAAATATGAGGTCAGCTCATTTCTGACAGCTTTTTCTGTAATCGCTATACGCTGTTCCGGTGTTAAATGGGGCAGAGCAATTCTTAAATTAAGTTCTATACTTTTTGATGTTCTGGTAATTTTTAGAGTATTTACTAGGCCAGCCAATATACGAGCAATAGAACGCCCAAATTGAATAGGTAGTCGGCTAAATGTTTTGAGTAATTGATAGTTCATGCTTTTTGAATCTGGTCTAGTCATCTATAGCAGTAGGGAGGAAACAACAAGTAAAAAAAGACAAAAATATTATAAATGAAATCATATTATTTAGACAGTTTTTATCAAATCAATGTATATAATGACATCATTTCGATTGATTTGGATTGGAATTTTATGTCCGATTGGCCACCAAAACCACAAAATGAACCTATAACCCCTAAACAGAACGGACCAGAATGGCAAATCCTTGAGAAAGCTGTACTCGCTTCTGTGGAAGAACAACGCCGTAGTCGTCGCTGGGGTATATTCTTTAAAACACTTACTTTTATTTATCTATTGTTCATTGTTGTATTAATGGGTAAAGGTTGCTCAACCAGCAAGGAAAGCTCTGCAGCAAGCAGCAGTAGTGCTCATCTGGCTGTGGTTGATATTGTTGGAACCATTGATGCTTCAAGCAATCAAGCGGTAAATAGTGAAGATACAAATAAAGCCCTTAAACGTGCTTTTGAAGCTTCAAATAGCAAAGCAATTGCACTTAATATTAATTCTCCTGGCGGTTCTCCTGTTCAGTCAGACGAAATTTGGCAAGAAATTCGCTATTTGAAAAAAGAACATCCTGATAAGAAAGTCTATGCAGTAATTGGTGATATGGGTGCTTCAGGTGCTTACTATATTGCTTCTGCTGCTGATGAAATTATTGTGAATCCATCAAGTTTAGTCGGTTCAATTGGTGTCATTATGCCAAATTATGGCATTACTGGCTTAGCTCAAAAACTCGGAATTGAAGACCGTACTTTAACCGCGGGTACCAATAAAGACATTTTAAGTATGACAAAACCGATCAATCCTGTACAAAGAGAGCATATTCAATCTGTACTCGATAACGTCCACACTCATTTTATTAATGCAGTGAAAGAAGGACGTGGGAAACGCTTAAAATCTAATGATCCTGCTATTTTCTCTGGTCTTTTCTGGACTGGTGAACAAGCAATCCAGTTAGGTGTTGCTGACCGTTCAGGTAACATTACGAGCTTGATGCGTGAACTGAAGCTTGATAATAAAGTTGACTACACGATTGAACGTAACCCATTACAATCTATCCTTGGTCGAATGGGGGCAGAAATGGGTAAAGGCTTAAGTGAGTCGGTTGCTCAACGTTTAGAGACGAGTCAAAACGCCAAGCTACAATAATTTAAATCAGGATAACGGTATGTCAGTAAAACCGGTTATACACTTTGCGCATGCTAATGGTGTGCCATCTATGGTGTATCAAAAATTGTTTGATCAATTAAAAGATGAGTATGACGTCATTTATGTTCCTCTTATTGGTCCTGACAAACGTTATCCAATTACCGATCATTGGCCTTTTTTGGTTGATCAGGTGATTGATAGTATTGTTCGTCAAGCTAAAGGGCGAAAGGTGATCGGACTTGGTCATTCGCTGGGTTCAGTTTTGACCTTAATGGCATCCTTTAAACGCCCTGAGCTTTTCTCACAAGTGATTATGTTAGATCCGCCTCTTATTTTGGGTCGATACTCTTTTGCTTTTCATATGGCAAAACTGTTTAAACCTAAAATAGTCGATGACATGACACCTGCGGGTTTATCTGCACGTCGTCGTGAACATTGGGAGTCACGTGAGCAAGCAGCTTCTTTATTGCGTCCAAAAGGTTTTTATAAAGACTTTGATGAGGACTGCTTTCAAGCTTACATTGATTATGCTTTGAAAGAAGATTCGGTACGTGGCGGAGTAACTCTTACTATTTCTCGTGAAGATGAAGTTGCGATATTCCGTAAAAATCCTTCTTGGTGGTGGCTACCTATGCCAAAACTAAAAATGCCTGTACATTTAGTTGTAGGAAAAGAAAGTGCCTTCTTAAAAAGAGGTTTCCCTCAAATGGCAAAGCGTAAAATGGGAATTCCATTTAGTGTTGTTGAAGGAGGGCATATGTTCCCACTAGAGCATCCGATTGACACAGTGAATTATATTAAGAAGCTTATTCATAGCAATTCACGCTAATAAGATTTCTATAAAAAAGGACATGCATGCATGTCCTTTTTAATTTTCGTTGAGCAAACCTTTTACCAAGATGCAAAACGAATAGGGTGTTCAAGAATTTGATTACGGAAATAGGCGTGTCCATTTTTCCATGTCAGTTGGCCATTACATAACCATTCTGCAACTTGAGGATAAATAAAATGCTCAAGTTTATGTACACGTTCTGCCAAAGAGGCAACATTGTCATGTTCTTTGACTTCAATTGCAGATTGAGCAATTGCTTGACCAGAATCAAGTTCAGAAGTTACAAAGTGAACTGTACAACCATGCAATCGATCACCTGTATTTAATACACGTTGATGTGTATTAACACCTTTATAAGCGGGTAATAGCGAAGGATGGATATTGAGCATTTTACCTTGCCATTTATCGACAAAGTTAGCAGTTAAAATACGCATGAAGCCAGCTAAAATAACAACGTCAGCTTGCCAAGCCATAAGTTGCTGATGCATCGCTTCATCAAAATCGGCACGACTAGGAAAGTCTTTATGCGAAATTACCGCTGTCGCGATATTGGCATTTTGAGCACGCTCTAGGGCATAAGCATCGGCTTTATTAGACAATACACCTACAATTTGCCCTGATAGACGTGCATCTATCAAGGCTTGTAAGTTACTGCCGTTCCCAGAGACTAGAACAGCAATTTTCATCATTCAAAGATCACACGAATTTTTTCGTCTGCACCTTCCACTGATTCAGCATTTTCTTGGATATGTCCGATTTTCCAAGCTTTTTCACCTTGAGCATTAAGCACTTCAATTGCTTTTTCTGCATCATTTGCGTCAACTGCAATCACCATACCTACACCACAGTTAAAGGTACGGTACATTTCAAAGCGTTCTACATTGCCTTCGCGTTGTAAAAGTTTGAATAATTCTGGCCATTCCCAAGAAGCTTCATTAATTACTGCTTGAGCACCATTTGGTAATACACGTGGTAAGTTACCCGGTAAACCGCCACCAGTGATGTGTGCCATAGCATGTACATCAACTTGTTTGCAAAGCTCAAGAACTGGTTTTACATAAATGCGTGTTGGTTCCATTGCTACATCAGCAAGTGGGCGACCATCAATCACTTGAGTTAAGTCTACATTCTTAACATCTAAAATTTTACGTAGTAATGAATAACCATTTGAATGAGCACCGCTTGATGCAACACCAATAAGTACATCACCTGATTTTACTTTAGAGCCATCAATAATTTTACTTTGCTCAACAACACCTACGGCAAAACCAGCAAGATCGTAATCTTCGTCTTCATACATACCTGGCATTTCAGCTGTTTCACCACCTACAAGTGCGCAACCTGCAAGTTCACAACCTTTACCGATACCAGTAACTACGTTTGCAGCTACATCTACATTTAAGTGACCAGTAGCATAATAGTCGAGGAAGAATAATGGTTCTGCGCCACAAACTAAAAGATCGTTTACACACATAGCCACAAGATCTTGGCCGATTGTGTCATGACGATTAAGGTTAAGTGCTAAACGTAATTTAGTACCTACACCATCGGTTCCAGAAACCAAAACTGGTTCTTCGTAACCTTTAGGGATTTTGCATAGTGCACCAAAGCCACCAAGTCCGCCCATTACTTCTGGACGAGTTGTACGTTTAGCGACTGACTTGATACGATCGACCAGTGCGTCGCCCGCTTCAATGTCAACACCCGCATCTTTATAGCTTAAGCCGGTATTTGGGGTAGAAGTTGAGTTGCTCATAAATGAAGTCTCCGCATTGGCGGCAGATTATAACCTGAATATACGAAACTCTTATGTTATTTATGCTCGAAAATGCTATCTTTAATAAAAATATTTTTCTATTTATAACGATTAAATCAAAAAAGGCTAGATTTTATGCAAGATCGTATGCTGCGCCGTATTTTCTTACTCGCAGGTATTGTATTGCTGGTATGGGTATTATACTTGCTCAAGCCTGTGGTCATTCCATTTCTTGGTGCTTTTTTCCTGGCTTATTTATTTAGTCCACTGGTCGATGTTCTAGTAAAAATTAAGCTCCCTCGTTGGTTGGCAATTAGCATTGTTTTTATCGGTATTGGTGTAACTTTAACCGTAGCTTTGTGGTATTTAGTTCCACTCATCTGGAAACAGCTTGTTTATGCACGAGATAGTATTCCTGCTGGGATTCATTGGATTAATGCAGAGCTATTACCATGGATTTCTTCAACATTTCACGTCCAGCAAATGGAAATTGACACCGATCAAATGTCGAAAGCGGTCATGGATTATGTCCAGACCAATTACAGTGCAGACAGTATTCAGGCTGTTTTATTAAAGCTTGCACAATCAGGTCTGAATTTTATTCAGATTGGCGGAACAATTGTTTTAATTCCAATTATTGCTTTCTATTTCTTGCTTGATTGGGACCGTATGCTACAAAACTTACGTCGTCTCATTCCGCGTCCGTATGAAGAAACGACTTTGCAAATTGTTCGTGAGTGTCATAGTGTTTTAGGAGCATTTGTTAAGGGACAATTCCTCGTAATGCTCTTACTCGGTATCGTCTATGCGGTAGGTCTTCAAGTCATTGGGTTAGAGGTCGGGCTTATTATTGGTATGGTGGCAGGCCTTGCCAGTATTATTCCATATCTAGGTTTTGCGGTCGGTATTATTGCGGCTGTTATTGCAAGTTTATTCCAGTTTGGAATGGACTGGATGCATTTATTACTGGTTGGTGTGGTTTTTATGATTGGTCAGGCAGTAGAAGGCTACATTCTGCAACCATTCTTACTCGGTGATAAAATTGGTCTTTCGCCTGTTGCTGTCGTATTTGCCGTTTTGGCAGGTGCACAACTTGCTGGCTTCTTAGGCATGTTGATCGCATTACCTGTAGCTGCTGTGATTGTAGTGCTCTTGAAACATTTAAGAGAAAACTATGAAAAGAGTTCATTATATGCACCATCTTCTACATTAGTGATCCAAGAAGGCAATATTGAGCAAATTCATATAGAAACTGAAGATACTAAACTTGATCTTGAAGTTAAAAAACAGCAAGATACAGATACACCGAATCTTTCAGATCAGAAATAATTTCAAGGCCAATTCATTATATGCGTCAACTCCAACTGGATATAGAACCTCAACTTGATGCTCGAATCAGTGATTTTTCGGGACCGGGTTGGGGGCATGTAGTTGATGCAGTGCGTCAATTACATGCAGGTCTAGTGAATAGATTTTATATCTATGGTGGAGCAGGAACGGGAAAGAGTCATTTGCTATCAGCAATTTGTGATTCTTATTTAGAAGTAGGCAAGTCTGCAATAAAAGTTTCTCTGCTTGAACTACTTGACGCTCCAATTGAGGCAATTACTTGTTTAGAGCACTATGACCTAGTTGCTTTAGATGATATTGAGTCAATTAGTGGTGTACCTCATTGGCAAAAAGCGGTTTTTCACTTAATGAATAATCATGAAGGGCAACTCGTGTTTTCTTCGCGTGTTGCGCCGATTGAATTGAAATTAGAGTTACCAGATTTGCAATCAAGACTTACTCAAGCAGTGAGTGTAAAAGTGCCAAGTGGAAGCTTATATGCTGATCGCTATGCTTTAGTAACCTCTGTAATGTCTAGACGTGGGATCCATTTCGATCAGCAGATTGTAGATTATTTGCTTTTGCATGGACCTCATCAGGCTTCTGTATTATTGCAAACGGTAGCTCAATTAGAGAAACTTCTTAAAGGTGAGAAGACGAAGCTGTCAAATGCAACTTTAAGACAAATCTATGCTTTAATTGATGAGTATCAACAATAAAAAAATTTAATTTTAGCTTAAGCCTGTGCTTTACTATAAAAAATATTCATCTATTAACTAGTTATAATTTAAATTCTAAAGTGCACTACTAAATTTTTAGATAAGTAAAATCTACATATATTAATAGATGTTTAATTAAGCAAATATTTATGAAGCTGCTTATCTAAAATGACGCTATAGACCGATCAAAACATCTTGAGAAATTCTGACTCCTGTGACAAAGTACGCACAAAGGATGCGTTTGCAAAAGTTAAAACTTTGCAATATTGACAAAGAAAAATGAAAAAAATAGGTAAGGAGAAGGGTATGCTCAAACGGAGCATTGCTTTTGCATTATTGGCTGCTGCTGGGCACGCTTATTCTGCTGATATTCAAGTCACAAGTTTAGTTGATGAAGATAAAGATGATACGGTATGTACCTTACGAGAAGCGGTACAATTTCTGAATTATCGTGGTTCATCAAACGCTGCTGATGTTGAAAAGTATGCAAATGGCTATCATGGCTGTGGGAATAAAGATTCCTCATCAAATATTATTTTGCAGCGTGATAACGAATATACGTTAAATTCAAAAATAACGATTACAGCCCCTCTTACGATCAGTACCGCAAAAAATGATTCTACGATAGTTGATACTGATCAGCCTGGTTCCCATAACGCAACAATAAAGATGGTGGGTACAGATCAGCTATTTAAAATTGATGATGGTAGTGTAGAAAAAGCATCCTTTGCTGTGACCTTGAGTGATCTTAACTTACAAGGCGCAGGTTCAAACTCTAATGTATTAACAGGTGGTTTAATTTTAAACCATGAAAAATTGACTATCCAAAATTCACGATTGATTGGTGGATATGCAAATCAGGGTGGAGCAATTTACAATCAAGGATTGTTATCTAAAACAGGCCAAACTGCTGGTTTTGTAAATATTATAAATAGCTTGATTCAAAATAATAAAGCGACTCAAGGTGGTGTTATTTATAGTGAACAGCCTTTATATCTCGTTACTCAATCTGTAATACGTGATAATGAAGTTTCTTCGTCAGATGGCGCATTATTTTATGGTGCAACAAAATTTGATGATGAAAGTACAGGAGGATACTTAAATGTACGTGCTATAGGCTTTAGTAACAGTACATTCTTCCATAATAAGGTTGGATTTATTGCAAACATTAAAGATGGAATGTTTGTTAATAACATTACAATGATCAAAAATGCATCTGGGTTATTTCTCGATGCTCCACAGGGAAATGCTTCTGTTTCGAACAGCATATTAGTGGGTAACACTGCAAACTGTACTGCAAATACAGATGACAAGACCGTTATTCAAAGTAATTTAGTTATTTCTGATTGTAATCGTAATGCTACTGCAAAGTTACCTAATATCCTTTTTCCTGCTAGTGAAAAGTTAATCGCTGGAGATATCGATGAAGGTGTCTGTGATGTAACAGCGAAAGATGGTTTGTTATGCCCATTTAGCACGCCGAAAGATAGCTTTCTTGGGTTTTTTAAGCCTCGCCTACTTGAGAGTTATAATAGCCTAGCTGATTCTTTAATTATCAATAAAGGACGGTTATATAGTGATGGTTCATCAGTTGGATTGGCTAGTTGTGAAAGACTTGACCAACGTGGAAAAAACCGTAGTGGCTATGATGAGCTGTGCGACTTAGGAGCAATTGAATATATTTTAAATAATGAAATTGCGACTGTTGGGCAGGATATTAAATATGGACAAGTTGCAAAATTTAATATTTTAGATTCTTTAAGTGAAGCTGATTTGGTCACACCTGCTACTTGTAAACGTTTATTTGGTGATCGACCTGATGGTAAAGACTGGCAACCAGGCTGTTTAAAAATAAAACAGAGTACTGATACTCCAGTTTCTAAAGGCAGCATAACAATAGACCAGAACGGAAATGTCGTTTACACACCAAATGGAAACTGGCATGGTGCAGACATTTTTAGTATTCAAGTTGTTACGAGTGTATCAAGATTTAATGATGGTTCAGATTTCCAATATGTCTCGATTCCGGCAACTGTAGTCCAAGAACCTTTATCTGGTATCGAAGATAAATCTGTAAGTACTGGTGGTGGGGGAAGTGTAGGTGGCGGTTTAATTTTAGGGTTATTTGGTTTAATCGCGCTACGCCGTTTCAAGTCATAATCAGGGATGAGGACTATGAAAAATTATAAAAAAGCAGTATTAGCACTAGCCGTGCTGGCGGCTATGCCTCTTTTTGCTGATACAACAAATCAAAGAATTGAAGTTACAACTTTTGCAGATGAGGATGGTGAGAATCCTAATGCTTGCTCGTTAAGAGAAGCAATAAAAGTTGCTGAAACACGAAGATCTGATTATGGATGTACCGTCTATAACACCTCTAAAAGTCAGGTGATTCAACTAAAAGCAGGGACTTATACATTAAATAAAGAGCTGGTTCCCAATGCAGATATAGCAATTTATGGGTTCGGTGAAAAAGATCAAGATAAAAATTGGTCAGAAAAAAGTGTGTTAACCAATGACTATCCAGCACTACAACCGTTACAGACAATAATAAATGCTGCTGGAAAATCGCGTATTTTCAACACAGCCGTAAATAAACAGCCTCTATTTATTCAAAACGTTATTTTGGAAAATGGTGTAGCACCAGATTTTGGCGGTGCGATTTATGCTGGTGGCAATGTCACATTGCTCAATACTCAGATATTAAACTCTCAAGCTCCAAAAGGAGGAGCAATTTTTCTGGGTGGTGATAATGTTAATTTGTCTACAACACATTCTTTAATTCAAGGTAATACAGCAACATCTGGAAGTGTACTTTCGATGAGCTGTTGGAATGGTACAGCCTATGCAAAACGAGAAGTAACATTTACCTCATCTAGTATTATCAATAATGGTTCAAATAGCTCTAATAATACTTTTGAGTTTTGCGGGGAGCCAAAAGCAACTTTTACAATTAATACTATTGCTCAAAATATTGCAAATACAGTAAATGGCAGTATTTTGAAATTTACCGGTGATGCTACTCCAAACGGTACTCCTAATCCTTCAACCATACTTAGCGCTAACAGTAGTTTATCTTTAAAAAATAATACTATTGTTGAAAATAACGCTTATAGCACCTTCTTATATGACACTATGGGAAGTAAAGAGTTAAGGTTTAATGTAATTGGTTATAATTTGGGAACCTATGCTTGTCATTACTTTATAGGACCTGCGGCTGATTTAAAAAATGCTGGTTTCGCACTATCATTTAATGCTCTGAATCTGACAAATGATTCAGCAAAATGTGACCTACCAACAGAAGCACTCACGGCTACACACCGAACTGTTGATATAGCTGGTCAGTCTTTTAATGCATTACTTGAACCTTTACATGCATCTGCTCCAGAAACTGGTTTTTTGCCCATTTATTATCCAAAAAATAATATTGGTGGAAAAAATCTAGTAGATGTAGATCCTGAAGGTAAAGATACCTGTACGTCTATAGACCAACGAGGTTTATCACGACTTGCGGACAGTAAATTATATTATCAACCAAATAGTCGTAATAGTTGTGATATTGGCTCAGTCGAGTTAATGAAACTTACTGCTGGTGATATAAAAGGTTTAGGTAATACCTCTCTTACGGATTTGCTGGCTAAGTATCAATCTCAATATGATACGGTTCAGAAGAATATATTGAATCCAGATTATGCGTATTTGTTGAATGTATTAAAAATTGATTCAGCAAATTATAAAAACCTTCTTGATCAAACCAAAGCAAATGCAAAATATCGAGCAATCTATATTGATTTGAAAGCAAATGGCTTGCCTTTGCCAAATGAAGATAGTAATCATGTTTTAAAGTTCTTTAATACAACGGATTATAATATTAATCTTGAAACTGTTGGAACCGGATTAATCGACGATAAAGTTACCAGCATTAAAAAAGATGATGGACTCTTTTGTGAATGGAATGCTGCTTTGCAGCAAATTGTATTCTATCGATCAGATGATATTATTACCCAAGCTGGTGATTATAACTATTGTAAATATACGATTAGCAGTAAAGATGGAACCACACAATCATCTGGGCTATTGGAAGCTCGCTTTGATAATATTCCACCCGTTGCCGGTAATGGTACGGTAACGTTTAAGTATTTAGCAAATGAAATCATTCCCTTAAATTTATTGCAGTATGCTAATGATGATGGGGATGGTCCTGTAAACACACTTAAGACTAAACCAAATAAACCTAAATTTTGGGTAAATGATCAAGGTGTGGAGTTACCAATTTATATACCAAGCAAAACCTCAAAAGACGGTATTTTCAAGGTAGTGAAAGCAGATCGGGAAGGTCCGTGTCCTAAAGATGATAGTGGTAATACTTGCTATGGTGGTAACATCTATATTCAAGCGAGCAACGTGTTTAATACTTTCAATGACACATTGACCTACTATGTATACGATGCAGATGGAACTATTTCAGCTAGCGCAGGAACGATTAATTTAGTAAGTACAGCAACTACAACTGATGATTCAAGAAGTGGTGGGGGAGGTATAGGCATTCTCTCTATTGCATCACTGTTAGGTTTGATTGCTTATAGACGTTATCGTAAATAAGAAAAAATAAAAAAGCCTCCATAGGAGGCTTTTTTATTGCTAGTCGGATTTCAAAACAAGCATTTTTATTAGAAATTTAGGTTAGTGTTCTAAATATTTATTGATATATTCTTCGCGTATAGCTGTTCTTTCATCTGCACTTGCTTTAAGCATACGCTGACGTAAATCATTACGCTCTTGTGTACTCATTTTTTGCCAAGCTTCACGCATTTTCTGCTTTTCTGCATCTGGGAGTTGGTTGAACCAATCCATGCGTTGTTGCAGATTAGCGCTTTGGTTCGCTGGTAATTCTTTTAAGCTTTGATAGCGCTTAATTACAGCTCGTTGTTCTTCTTCAGACATAGCATTCCAAGTATCATCTACTTGTGTATTGGCATCTTTAGAAAAAATCCAGAAACGTTCAAAACCCGCAAAACTTGTTTGCAGGAAACTTAATGAACAAAGGATAAGTGCTAACTTTTTAGCTACCATGTTGAACTTTATCCTCACCCAACACCATCAGCATTTCTAAATCTTCAACCATCTGTGGCGATAATTTAGGATTTACAATAACTTGATTTTGTGGCTTTTCGATCAACTCCGCTGAATTTGGTAAAATGACAAAACCAGTAATTGCTGCGGCAAGTGCGAAACCCGTCATTTTCCAGACACTATAGTAAGATGCTGGCTTCTGTTGGATATGGTCAAGCACATGATTCATTACCACTGTTTTATTTTTATGGTGATCAGCCAAACTATCGAGTTTAGACGTCACCTTTTTAGTGAAATCATCATGATTCATTAGAACCTCCCATGGGATTTAAATGTGCTAAGTACTCTCTAAGTCCCTGAATTGCTCGATGATAATGGGTTTTGACACTACCTTCAGTACAGTTCATGATTTGTGCTGTAGTATGAGTGTCAAACCCTTCCCAAGCACGTAACATGAAAGCCTGCTGTTGACGAACAGGTAGTTTTGCAATCGCTTCTCGTATCTCTTCTATCGTCACTGCTTGATCTAGAAAATCTGCTGGATTGATTGCTTTTTCATCGACAACATCAATGATTTCTTCATCATCATTGTCTAGACTAACTTTTTTGAAGAATGAAAATGGATTTGCCCGACGTGCTTCTTTACGACGCCAATCCTGAAGCTTGTTATTTAGAATAGTATAAAACAGCGGATACCATTCTTCAGTACTTCGATCGGCGTAAGACTTGTGTAAAGCAATAAATGCTTCTTGAACCAAGTCCATCGCAATGCCTTGTTGACCTTGGGTAGCACTCTCCATCATCACCAAAGCACGACCCGTAACATCTTGCATAAAAACCTTTAGGCGTTGCTCAGCCGTGCTGGCATGAACACTAGATGCTTCCGATCGAGACTTTTTCGGTGCTAAATCCATGGAGATGGAAAATCCTGTCATTGGACGTACCCACCTTATCTTCAATATATCTCTTATATAACGTTGAAAAGAGGTGGGAGGTTGACAACAATCGGCTATTTTTTAGTAGTGTAAATGATTTTTTTCACAAATATGAGCGATGTAAAATAAATTAACGTTTTATTGGCGTTGGCGAACCATTTCAAAAAAACAAATAGATCCTGCAATTGCTACATTTAATGACTCTTGACCACCGGGCTGCGGTATTGTCACCGACTGCGCATGCTCTAAAGCATAATCACTTACGCCTTGTCCTTCGTTGCCTAAAATCCAAACGCATGGCTTTGAAAGATCTTTTGAATAAAGACTGGTTGAGCGATGAGAACTTGTAACGAAAACAGGAATATCGAATTTAGGAAGAATATCGGTCAATTGAAAGTTTTCAAAGCAATGTAAGCTAAAATGAGCTCCCATACCTGCTCTTAAAACGCGAGGAGACCAAAGGGAGGCAGAGCCTTGGGTACAAATGATTTGTTTAATATTTGCTGCTGCTGCTGAACGTAATAATGTACCTACGTTGCCTGGGTCTTGTACATTTTCGAGAATTAGAGTGTCTAAACTATAATCAATCGTTGATGCTGTTTTAGGTAAATCAATAATAGCCAAACAAGGAAGAGTATTACCTAAGGTACTTAAGTCTTTGTATAGAACTTCACTAATAATAAAAACATGACCCTGATGAAGTTCGATAATTTTCTTTAAATCGTCATGTTCCAACGCCTGTTCAGTCGTAAACAACGAAAAGAGCTTTTTCTGTTGTTGTAACCAAGCTAGGCAAAGGTGAGTACCTTCAAGAACTGTTTGCTGATGCTTTTTTCGGGCGCTATTGAGTTCAATTAAACCACGCAAATGTTTAATTTTTGCATTGTCTTTTGATTCTAAAAAAATAACCGCCATAAGGATATATCCAAAAGGGCGTCATCATACTATATGACGCCCTTCTATAATTTAAATTATTAATGATAGCTTGTTACGCGTTCCACTTCATTTTTAGAACCAATAATTACCGGAACACGTTGGTGAAGCTCTGTAGGTTCAATATCTAAAATACGAACACGGCCAGTAGTTGATGAACCACCTGCTTGTTCAATAAGCATACTCATTGGGTTAGCTTCATACATTAAACGTAAACGACCAGCTTTCTTAGGATCTTTTAAGTCATATGGATAAAGGAAAATACCGCCACGGCATAAAATACGATGAATATCGCCTACCATACACGCTACCCAACGCATATTGAAATCTTTTTCACGTACAGATGTTTTACCTGCAAGTAACTCTTCAATATATTGCTTTACTGGTTGTTCCCAATGACGCTGATTAGATGCGTTAATTGCAAACTCTTGAGTGTCTGCTGATACTTGAACATTCTCTGTCGTAAGTAAGAATGTTTGAGTTTCTGGGTCTAAAGTAAAGAAAGCTACACCGTTTCCAACGGTTAAAGCCATCATTGTTGATGGGCCATATAACACATAACCAGCAGCAACCTGTTGAGTTCCTGCTTGCATGAAATCTTGTGACTGTGTCACTGCATTTTTTGCAGGAAGAATCGAGAAGATTGTTCCTACGCACATGTTGATATCAATATTACTTGAGCCATCTAATGGGTCGAATAAAACTAAGTATTCGCCGTTTTCTTGCGCAGGTGTAAATTCATCAAGCTCTTCAGATGCAAGACCACCAACATGAGGGTGAACTTTTAAAGCATCAATTAAATAGTCATTAGAAATCACATCAAGTTTTTTCTGTGTTTCACCTTGAACATTTTCATTACCAGCACTACCTAAAATTCCAGCCAATGCACCTTTTTGTAGGGCTTGGTCAATGGTTTTACAAGTCGTAGCAATAGTGTCGATGACTTGGGCCAACTCAGGTGTTAGGTTCCCTTTTTGTTGTTGTAAAAATTGGGACAATGTGAGGTTGGACATAAAAAAACGCTCCTGTGCGCAAGCATCAAAATGAGTCAAATAAATACGTGGCATATTCTAGATGAGAATGCCGGAAAATAAAAATTATCTTACTTTATTTGTGTTGCATTTATGCTTACAAGCTCCATTTTACATGGTATGTTGTTTGCATAGCAAAGGAATGTATATTTAGGAGAATCGAAATGACA
Organism: Acinetobacter seifertii; assembly: GCF_016064815.1. Classification (NCBI taxonomy): domain Bacteria; kingdom Pseudomonadati; phylum Pseudomonadota; class Gammaproteobacteria; order Moraxellales; family Moraxellaceae; genus Acinetobacter; species Acinetobacter seifertii. The sequence goes on from NZ_CP065820.1 coordinate 1,001,466, forward strand.
ACTAAGAAGTTTGATGCGACCCCAACGGCAGGTGAACCAATCAATTTAGAAGAAATTTCGAAAGAAAGTGTTCAGGAAGCTTGGAAAGACTATGAAGCTAAACCTGAATATAAAGCTTTTAATAAGCATGATTTGATTGAGTCGATGCAACATTCAGAAGAAGAGGAAAATAAATCTTCTTAAATTAAGAAAGCAAAAATAAACGCCCATAGATGGGCGTTTATTTTTTAAAGGGATATTTTATTTTAATAGAGGAGGAACTGCCTCATAGTTAATTTCAACACGGCGATTTTCTTTCCAAGCTGATTCGTCATGGCCTGGGTTAACAGGAGCTTCTTTACCATAACTTACAGCTTCAAGTTGCTGTGGATTTACACCATTTGTAATGAGGTAACTTTGAACAGCTTTTGCACGACGCTCACCTAAAGCCATGTTGTATTCACGTGTACCACGTTCATCTGTATGACCTGTCAATGCAACTTTTGAGTTTGCATTTGCCATAAGGAACTGAGCATGGGCTTGAAGTGTTTGATAATCTTCAGCAGATAAATCACTACTGTCGTAATCGAAGTGAACAACACGTTTAGCTAAAGCAGCTTTATTTGCTTTAGTTACACCTTTTGATGAAGCACCTGCCAAATTTTGGGCATTTAATGCAGCATCTTCACTTAAACCTGTCGTGTTTACGGTGCTTGGGTTTGTAGTACCAGCATTTGCAGTCGTTGCTGGTTTACGGCTCGCACAACCTGTCATGACAAGCGCTACACTAAGTAGAGGAAAAGCCAAATATTTGATTGATTTCATCATCATCTCCATCAATGGAAGAAAAAGTTATTTAGGTGCCCAGGCTGGTTCACGTACCTCACCTTGTTCACTTGGTAAATTCATACGGAAACGACCATCAGTGGACATGACAGACAGTAAACCACGGTTCCCTTCACGAGTTGCGTAAACCACCATTTGTCCATTTGGTGAGAAACTTGGTGATTCATCTAAACTCGTAGGGGTAAGAATATTAACAATCCCTGTATTAATATCTTGGATAGCAACCTTATAGTTGCTACCACTTGGTCGATGCACCAGTGCAATTTTTTTACCATCTGCACTTAGAGTGCCACGTGCATTAAATGACCCTTTAAATGTTAAACGTTTTACTGAGCCATCTCCAAAATCATAGCGATAAATTTGAGGAGAGCCTCCACGGTCAGATGTAAAAATAAAAGCTTTTCCATCTGGGGTGTAACGAGCTTCTGTATCAATTGCCGTGTCATTTGTCATACGTTTGATTTGGCGAGTTGATAAATCCATTTGATAAATTTCAGGGTTACCATTCATTGACCCTGTAAATAGCATTGATTTACCATCTGGTGAAAAGCTCGGCGCACCATTCAAACCTTTAAAGCTAGTCAGTACTTCGCGTGTTCCAGTAGAAAGATCTTGTAGGTAAATTGCTGGACGTTTAGTTTCAAAGGAAACATAAGCAATTTTTTTGGCATCAGGAGTCCATGTCGGAGATAGAATCGGATCGCGTGAAGAGAGAACAGTTTTTGGTTGTTCACCATCTGTATCCGCAATTTGTAAAGTGTAACGTTCAGCAGGAGTAGCTGGATTACGTAATACATAAGCGATACGACCACTAAAGTCGCCTGCAATACCAGTCAAAGCTTGATAAATAGCATCACTAACCATATGTCCAGCTTGGCGGATGCGCGAAGCAGGTACATTTAACAACTCATTTAGAAGATATTGCTGTTTTTGCACATCATAAAGTTGGTAATGGACTTCAAACCCATCAGCTGTTTGCTTAATTTGCCCTGTAACAACGTATGGAATACCTGCAGCTTGCCAATCAGATGCTTGAATCTGGTTAATAGCAGCATTTGCAGGTAAGTTTTTCGATGAACTTGTGAAACGTCCTGAACGGTTTAAGTCCGTTTCAACAATTGGATAAAGTCCATTGTCATTGTTAAACGGAACAATAGCGATTTTAGGCGCCTGATCAGGTGCTTTTGCAATTTCTAAATGTAGTTGAGCAAATGCAGCTGTTGGTGCAAGAGGACTTAATGCTGTAAGCAGCGTTAAGGCTAAAAGGTGTTTGCGGCTCGTTTTCATAGGTTTAAAGTCATTGAAGGCATTTTTGTGACTGTGGATTTTGTAACATAGTTACATGCCTTAAACTATTTAAAGCATGTAACAAGATACTTATTTTGCAGTAAATGTTGAACTGAATGATCTTGCTTCGCGTCGAGCATCAGGATCAGATGGCATAGGATAAGGCGCAGCAGAACGAATCGCTGCTTCAACACTAGCTTTAACATCTGGGTTGCTAGAGCTAACAATAACTGATAATACAGCTCCACTATCACTTAACGTTACACGCGCAGTAGCTTTTTGACCTGATGTTCCTGCTGGAATATCCCAAGCATTTCTAATTTTCTGCTCAAAATCACGCTTCGCTGAAGATGCAATTTTTTTGGCTTCACCCTTTTTCTGAGCGGCTTCTTCCTGTGCTTTTTTAACAGATGCAGCTTTTGCTTCGGCCTCAGCTTCAGCTTTACGTCTTGCATCTTCAGCCGCTTTTTGCTGTTTCGCTTTTGCGTCAGCATCAGCCTTATGCTTGGCATCCTCAGCCGCTTTCTGCTTTTGAGCCTTTGCATCGGCTTCAGCTTTACGCTTAGCATCTTCGGCAGCTTTTTGGTGTTTAGCTTTTGCGTCAGCATCAGCTTTACGCTTGGCATCCTCAGCCGCTTTTTGCTTTTGAGCTTTTGCATCGGCTTCAGCTTTACGCTTAGCATCCTCAGCCGCTTTCTGCTTTTGGGCTTTTGCATCAGCTTCAGCTTTACGCTTGGCATCCTCAGCTACTTTCTGCTGTTTAACTTTCGCCTCTTCAGCCGCTTTGCGTTTAGCATCTTCAGTTCCTTTACGAGCTTCATGTTTCGCTTTTGCCTCAGCATCAGCTTTACGTTTTGCTTCTTGCTGTGCCTGAAGTTTTGCATTTTCTGCTTCACGTTTCAGTTTTGCCTCGGCCTCAGCTTTTCGTTTAGCAGCTTCTTCAGCTTTGCGAGCCTCACTTTGTTCATGTTTGGTTTTTGCCTCAGCTTCAGCTTTACGCTTTTGTTCGGCTTCAACTTTTGCAGCTTTTGCCTCAGCTTGACGCTTAGCTTCAGCTTGCTGCTTTTGAGCTTCCTCTAAACGTTGTTGTTCCGCAGCTTGCTTCGCTTTAGCAGCTTCTTCGGCTTTACGTTTTTCCTCAGCTAATTTTGCTTGCTGTGCCTGCTCAGCTTTTTGCTTTTGGGCAACCAGATGTTGTGCTGTGGGCGGAGGAGGAGGTGATGGTACTGCTGGAAGATTTTGAGGAAGATTTTCATCCACAATTGGGCTTAGAACTTCTTCTGCCTGATTTTCTGCTGTAGTTTGTGGCTCAACTTCTTTTGCTAAAGGCGGTGGTAAATCTTCTGGCTTAACTAAAATAGTAGTTAGCTTTTTGGGCTGTTCAGGTGGTTTACTCAAGCCTAAAAAAAGCAAGCCGACAATAGCAATTGCATGAACTCCAAGTGTGAAGCCCAATGCAATCGCATTCTGTTTAAAAGGAGGCTTTTGATTTTTGTTCATAGCTTATTTTAAAGGCTCTGTCAGAAGGCCAACTTGAGTTAAACCTGCTTCTTGTAAACTTGCCATCAATGATACGACCTCGCCGTAAGGGCGTGACTTATCACCATTCACTAAAACCGTAAGCTGTTTGTTTTCCTGCTCAGCTTGCTTTTGCGCTTCACTTAATACAGATTCGAGCTTTTCACGAGAAAGTGGCTCGTTATCTTTATAGTCTTGGTATTGAAGATAAATATTGCCATCTTTACCAATCGTTACCATGGCTGGCATATCTTTGGATTCAATTGGACGATTATTTGCCTGAGGTAAGTCGACTTTAATACCGCTAGTAATCATGGGAGCAGTAACCATGAAAATAACTAAGAGTACGAGCATTACATCGATATAGGGTACGACGTTCATGTCACTTTTTAATGGTTTTTTTATGCGCTCAAAGCGCCCTGAACGTTGAATAGCCATTATGCATCTTCCTGTGATGGACCCACAGATTGACGTTGCAATAAAGCAATCATTTCTTCGGCAAATAATGCGCGGTCAGAGTAGACGCTTTCACCTTTAGCCGTAAAGTGGTTAAAAGCGAGTACTGCAGGAATGGCAGCAAATAAGCCAATTGCAGTTGCAATAAGTGCCTCGGCAATACCCGGTGCAACCGTTGCTAAAGTCACTTGGTCAACGGCAGCTAAACCAATAAAAGCATTCATGATTCCCCACACTGTGCCAAATAAGCCGATATATGGTGCAACAGAACCGATACTTGCCAAAGTGCCAAGGCCATATTCAAGAGTACTTTGATCACGACTTAAACCAACACGTAAAATACGTTCGGTACCTTCGATCGTTTGGGAGGTAGAAGCGTGGCGCTTTTTAAGTTTGAAAAATTCACTCAGCCCTTGATAAAAAATATCCTCAAGACCTGAACGTTTTGAGTTGAGTTGTGCGTTGTTATAGAGCGTATTAAGTTCAGCACCAGACCAGAACATTTTTTGAAAATGTTCATCACCTTGACGTGCCTTTTTATAACCCATATGTAACTTGGCAATCAAATACCAACTAAAGATTGATGCTAACAATAAAATTAGCATGACCAATTGGACGACTGGACTTGCTTGTAAGATAAGGTCAGAAATATGCAGGGTTGATTCGATGTTTGTTGCCATAGTTACATATGCCGGTTGCTTTTTTTAGTCTTGTTCCAATTCTTTACGAATAAGATCACGTATTTCTTCTGGAAGACGACGAGCTACAAGTTCTTTACTTAAACATGCCAATTCAACCTCGCCAGAAGCAAGCAAGATTTCACCACGATAAATATTTTGTTGCAACACAAATGACGCAGCTTTACATGAAACTACACGTGCTGTAACAGTAATTAGGTCATCCATTAGGATAGGACGCATGTATTTTACGTCAATTTTGTGAACAACAAAGTTGTAGTCTTTTTGATGCCAGTAATGATCAACACCAGAAGCACGAAGCCATTCTGTACGGGTACGTTCCATGTAGCGAATGTGGTTGGCATGGTAAACGATACCGCCTGCGTCCGTATCTTCGATATAAACACGAATATTGAATTCAAAATGATTCGCCATGAGAGTATTCCGTTTTAGTTCACTATAGAGCTTTATATTTAAAATATGACTTTGAATAAAACATTCGTTCTATATCAAAAGCCATACATCTGCTTTTAAATACGGGGCAGTTTAGCAGATTGCATACTAAGTCCTATGGCACAACCTTTCAATTGCGATTGCTGAATTTCTAATCTAAAAACGCTACATCTTATGGCTAGCAAGCTTTTTAAGTTAAGAGGGCTTCCATGAAGTTTTAACTTGTTTTGATATATTCGGATAATCTAGTACGAATCTGACGTGTAGTTCTGTTCCAGTTTTTAAGGCCTTATTATCTACAATAAAATAGGGGCTATGATTTGGTGCAGCTTGAGTTAAGTCCTGATTTTCTGGTGTTGCACCTAAGAAAACAAAGAATGATGGCATTAATTTGCCATAATAGGCAAAATCTTCACTTGCGCTTGCATTATGATCCAAAACATGAAGTTTTGAGTATCCAACAACCTTGACTAAAGTTGGCTGAATAAACTGAGTCAGTGTTTTGTCATTCATGGTCACTGGCGCATAAGGCGCAATTTCAACTTTGGCAGTCACATCATTGGCTTGAGCATTATGCTCTATCATGACTGGTAAACTTTTTAAGATATTTGCTCGTATTTGTTCGTTATTAGAGCGGATAGTCCCGACCATATTGACCTGTTCGGGAATTACATTTCCTGCTGTACCACCTTGAATATTCCCAATACTCACTACACCCATACCTTGAGTGAGGTCAGTCCTTCGGCTAATAAGGCTTTGTAAATTATTAATCATTTGTGCAGATGCATAAATTGGATCTCTACCTAACCAAGGGGTAGAGCCATGTACCTGCTTGCCGTTGACCTGAATACGTAAATGGTCTGCACTATTTAAAATAGCGCCATCTTTATAATAAAGGTGGCCACTTTGCATACCTGATATGACATGTATGCCAAAAATGGCTTCAGGTTTATAGTCTTTAAATGCTCCATCTGCGATCATCTTTCTGGAGCCGATTTGATCACCTTGTGTGAAATTATCTATATCTGCTCCACCTTCTTCAGCAGGTTGAAAAACAAAGACAACTGTACCAGATATTTTATCTTTATTGGCAGCTAGAATTTTTGCTGCACCTAATAGCATTGCGGTATGTGCATCATGTCCACAAGCATGCATCACATAAGTTTCTTTACCTTGATAAATTGCTTTTTGTTTACTCGCAAATGGAACACCACTTTTTTCTTCCATAGGTAGTGCATCCATATCGGCTCTAAGCGCAATAATAGGGCCGGGTTTATTACCTTTTAAAATACCTACAACACCTGTTTTTGCATAACCTGTTTTGACTTGAATGCCATAAGACTTTAATTCTTTTTGAACAAGTGCAGATGTTTTAAATTCCATATTGCCAAGTTCAGGATTTTGATGAATATGTTGTCTTAACTGAATGACCTGATTTTCATTTTGTTGTGCGGCATCTTTGACCCAATCTGCTAGGCTCAGTTGACTCATGAGGGCAAATGGAAAAATTAAAGCGGCTTTTTTGTACATGTCCTTATCCTAAAAATATTATTGTTCATAAGATTTTATATCTAGATTTCTTATAATTCAGTTTTTAAAAATATTAAAAAATCAATAAGGTATAAAGAAAGACTTAAAAGGTATAGAGTGGCTAAATTATTGATAAAGCAATTTTTATTTGAGTTAAGAAGAACAGTTAAATTAAAAAAGGAAGAGAAAATTCTCTTCCTTTGATTAGTTTTTAGGCTCAGGTGGCGTTATGCCAAACTGTAAATAAGACTGATTAGTTGCAATGCGGCCTCGCGCAGTACGCATGACATAACCTTGTTGAATTAAATAAGGCTCAATCACATCTTCAAGTGTACCGCTGTCTTCAGCCATAGCAGCTGCAAGCGCTTCAACTCCAGCAGGACCGCCATCAAAACGTTCGAGTAACATGCTCAAATAACGACGGTCTAGCGTATCTAAGCCAGCTTTATCGACATTAAGCATATCGAGCGCACGCTGTGCCATTTCATGGGTCACTTCACCTGTACCTTTCACTTGCGCATAGTCACGCACACGTCTTAATAAACGATTGGCAATACGAGGCGTTCCGCGTGAGCGACGAGCTACTTCTTCTGCACCTTCAACTGTAATCGGTACATCCATAAGGTTTGCAGAGCGCGACACAATGTGAGTTAAATCTTCTACAGAGTAGAACTCAAGACGCTGCACAATACCAAAACGGTCACGTAGTGGTGAGGTGAGTAAGCCCGCACGTGTAGTTGCAGCAACTAGAGTAAAAGGCGGTAAATCAAGTTTAATTGAACGAGCAGCAGGGCCTTCACCAATCATGATGTCTAATTGGTAATCTTCCATAGCTGGATACAGAATTTCTTCAATTACTGGTGAAAGACGATGGATTTCATCAATAAATAAAACATCACCTTCTTCAAGGTTGGTGAGCATCGCTGCTAAATCACCCGCACGCTCTAAAACAGGCCCTGAAGTGGATTTGAGGTTGCCACCCATTTCACGTGCAATAATGTTAGCAAGTGTGGTTTTTCCTAAGCCCGGTGGACCGAAAATCAGTGTGTGATCGAGTGCTTCACCACGACCACGAGCCGCGCCAATGAAGATTTCCATTTGCTCGCGTACAACTGGCTGTCCAATATAGTCGGCAAGTGAAGTCGGTCGAATAGCCCGATCAAAATGATCTTCAGGTTTTTCTGTTCCACTGATTAGACGGTCTTGCATAAGTGTATTTACTTCATCATTGATTTAAGAGCAGCACGAATAATATCGGCTGATTCAGTGTAGTCGGCTTTAACCGCAGCTACAGCTTTTTGTGCTTCAAGTGGCTTATAACCTAAAGATTGCAGCGCAGCTTCTGCTTCTGCAACAGGAGAGTTTGCAGCAAATTGAATTTGAGGCATAGTCGCTGCAGTTGAAGTGCCTTGAGCCAAGGTTTTAAAACGGTCACGTAGTTCAATCATTAAACGCTCAGCTGTTTTTTTACCAACGCCTGGAACTTTGACCAACGTGTTAATGTCGTCATGTTCAATTGTGTGAACCAATAGCTCAACGCTTAACGTCGATAAAATACCTAATGCCATTTTTGGACCAACACCATTTACTTTTAATAAGGTGCGGAAAATAGTTTTTTCTTGGGCATCGCTAAAACCGTAGAGCTGCTGTGCATCTTCACGCACAACTAAATGCGTCCATAGCGTAACTTTCTGTCCTTTTTGTAATTGGCAAAATGTTGAAAGTGGCGTATCAATTTCATAGCCCACACCATTTACATTCAGTAAAACAGTAGGGGCTTCTAAGGCAAACACTTCGCCAATTAAACATCCGATCATTGAATCTTTCACTTATTTGTTAATGGTTGAATAGTAGATGCCATTTGTTCTAAACGCAAAATGGCTTTTAAAATTTCTTTTCGATTTCGTGTGGATTTTATCCATGTAGGTAGACGTGAAAAATAACTGTTATTACCAGTCTGTTTAGTTCTTTCTCTTAAATTAGCTTCAACGAATATTTTTAATTCTTTTAAATGTGCAGGGCTATAAACGTATATGTCTCCATGCCTACTTGAAGTTTTTAGATAAAGTTCAAGACCATAGTGTGTAAAACCAAATTTTTGGTCTAAAACAAAAGCTACATTATATTTTTCAAATTTTGAAAATTTTTGGCATAGATGACATTTAGCTTGAATATACGGAGGGTAAGCTCCTGAATTATTCATCTTTTGATTTGCTTTGAGCCATGACCCACCACAACTTTGGCAACGCTGGTAAGCTGTGGCGTAAAAATGACCATTGTGACGACTCGATATTGAGCTCTCTTCAGCTTTAATTTGATAACAACAATTTAAACAACTAAAAGAAAAAGTTCCTTGATAAGGCGCATTTACTGGTGACAAAGGACTGTCATATTTTAGGATACTCAGATGAGAACATTTAGGACATTTTACCCACTGATCTGAATACATAAAAGATGATGGATAAAGCCCTCTATCAACATGTCTACTTATCATTAAAACAGACCTATTTTATTACCTTGTAGTTCTTGCGCCAAGCTATAAGCCTGATGATCTGAAAACTTACTAATAATATCGAGTACCTGCATAATATTACTGTAGTGGTTATTGCTAAAGCGGGCACCGTACAAATGAAGGATCGACATTAAACGTTGTTCTTTAAAGCTTAAAGATTTATGCGGCATGGTTAATGGTACAAACGCGTCAAGAATAGTTTGCAAACTTTGATGTGCAATAATTTCTAAACCAGACTTCTGTGGGTGTTCAAAGATTTTTTCACGCGCCAGATTTTTGGCTGTTTCAATCCCTTTAGCAATATCTGGTGAGCAGTATTGTAAAAGGCTACCTTGGAGCTGACCTGTAATAATTTCATACTGATGTTTGGCAAAAGCGGTAGTGACTTCATCAACTAAACGTTTCATGACACGACCACGTAATGCCGAAATTTTTTGTTGCCATGTACTACTTGGTATTGATAATTCTTCAGGTTGGCCATAATCTGCAATTAAATTCAGAAAAATGGGTTCAACTTCTTGGTAATTCAGCATATTTAAAATAATGCCATCTTCTAAATCAATGAGGGCATAGCAAATATCGTCTGCAGCTTCTAATAAATAAGTAAGCGGGTGGCGGCAGTAATGATATTCACCTAATTGAATGAGACCAAGCTGTTCAGCAATTTGCTTTAAAATTTCTTTTTCAGACTGATAGCAACCAAATTTGGCTCGTTGGTGTGATGGACGATCACCTTGAGAAGCTATTGTTTTTGAAAGCCAAGGATATTTTAAATACGCGCCTAGGGTCGCGTAAGTTAAACGCATACCACCATCGTCTGGATGATAGTCAATACGGGTTAAGAGGCGTAAACCTTGAGCATTACCTTCAAACTGACGAACATCGGCCTCTTCTTCGGGCGTTAATTTTTTTAGAAAATCATTATGTGATGCATCGTCAAACCATTCACGAATTGCATATTCACCTGCGTGTCCGAAGGGTGGGTTGCCAATATCGTGAGCAAGGCAAGCTGCTTGAATGATTGCGCCAACATCGGCAGGAGAAATCCAAACGGGCAATTCATCCTTTATTTTTTCGGCTGCCAGCATACCCATGGAACGGCCAATACAGGAAACCTCAAGGGAGTGAGTTAAACGGGTATGGATCCCGTCATGCTGTGCTAGAGGGTGAACTTGAGTTTTACGGTTTAACTGACGAAAACTTTGTGAAAATATAATGCGGTCATAATCTTTATGAAATGGGCTTCGAGCCAATTCTGTACTGCTTTTTTTACTACCTAAACGAACTGCAGAAAGCAGTTCTAACCAACGCATTTGTTCCATTTATCATTATTCAAAACTATAAAGCCTGATCATGCCAAAAAAAACTTAAAAGCACTAGCGTGGTGCGACATAGTTTGTCTTAGTTCAGGTTTTATTATGTTATTGAATAAACATGAAACAATTTATTTTTACCTATAATGCTTAAAAAAATGATTTTGAACAAAAAACACATCACTTCTTGCAGAATTAGGTTACAGAATACTGATTCTACATCTAGCTGATTTTAGCAAGACACAGTAGAATATGCGCTCTCTCTAAAGTCACATTGCGGTAAGGTTCACAAGACCTGCCCGTGGAGCCAAAATCAACATGTTTATCGTGGCCGGTGCAGCAGCACATTCTTCTTTTAAGAAAGCTCAACTATTAACACGTTTATCGTCAATTAGTTCTGTTCAATCTTTTGACAGCCAATGGGTCTATTTGTTTGATCAAGCGCTCAACGAGCAGCAACATCAATCTGCTTTGCAATTATTAAATGACGGTGAGTCTTTTGAACTTCGTCAACCTGCAAGTGATGAGATTCAGATTTTAGTAACACCACGTGTGGGTACTATTTCACCTTGGTCTTCTAAAGCAACTGATATTTTCAAGAACTGTAATACGCCAGTTCACCGTTTAGAACGTGGTCTTTTATTTACGTTAAAAGGTGTTTCTGAAATTTCTAATGAAGTAAAACAAGTACTTCATGACCGTATGACAGAAACTGTTTTTGCTCAAATTGATGATGCAAAAGCGCTCTTTTCAGAAACAGCTCCAAAACCTTTAAACTCAATTGATATCTTGGGTGAAGGTAAAGAAGCATTAGTAAAAGCCAACAATGAATTTGGTTTTGCGTTATCTGAACAAGAAATTGATTATTTAACTGAAGCGTTCACTCGACTTGGCCGTAACCCAAATGACATCGAGTTAATGATGTTTGCACAAGCAAACTCTGAACACTGTCGTCATAAAATCTTTGGTTCTGAATGGACAATTGATGGTGAAAAACAACCATTATCATTGTTCCAAATGATTAAAAATACTTATAAAGAATCACCAACTGATGTGTTATCAGCATATAAAGATAACGCTTCTGTAATTGTTGGTTATGACACTATGCGTTTTTATCCAAAAGCAGATGAAAATGGTCATTTTGTTTATAAATATAAGAGTCAGGCTGCTCATATTTTAATGAAGGTTGAAACTCACAACCATCCAACAGCAATTTCTCCATTTGCTGGTGCTGCTACTGGTTCAGGCGGTGAAATCCGTGATGAAGGTGCAACTGGTCGTGGTGGTAAACCAAAAGCTGGTTTAACAGGCTTTACAGTTTCTAACTTAAATATTCCTGGTTTTGAACAACCTTGGGAAGAAAACTACGGTAAACCTTCACGTATGGCATCGCCATTACAAATTATGATTGAAGGTCCATTAGGTGGCGCGGCATTTAACAACGAATTCGGTCGTCCTGCATTAAATGGTTATTTCCGTACTTTCGAACAAAATGTAAATGGTGAAGTGAAGGGCTTCCATAAGCCAATCATGATTGCTGGTGGTTACGGTAACATTCGTCCTGACCATGTAGAAAAAGATGCGATTCAACCAGGTGACTTACTCATTGTATTGGGTGGCCCTGCAATGTTAATTGGTCTTGGTGGCGGTGCAGCATCTTCTGTAGACAGCGGTACAATGGGTGAAAGCCTTGACTTTGCTTCTGTACAACGTGAAAACCCAGAAATGGAGCGCCGTTGTCAAGAAGTGATCGATACATGCTGGCGCTTAGAAGACTTCAACCCAATCGTTTCTGTACACGACGTTGGTGCTGGTGGTTTATCAAATGCTATGCCTGAACTTGTAAATGACCACGAGTTGGGTGCAGTTCTTAACCTTCGTAAGATTCCTTCATTAGAACCGGGCATGAGCCCAATGGAAATCTGGTCAAACGAAGCACAAGAGCGTTATGTTCTTGCAATTCGTCCAGAGTCTTTAGAACAGTTCGAAGCAATCTGTGCACGTGAACGTTGTCCATTTGCCGTGTTAGGTGAAGCAACTGAAGCACGTCATTTAACTGTTGAAGATCCATTGTTCGAGAACAATGCAGTTGATATCCCAATGCAAGTGATGCTTGGTGGTACACCGCGTATGCAACGTTCTTATGAAACAATTGAGCGTAAAGGTAACGAATTTGACGCTTCAAAAGTTGATTTGAAAGATGCGATTTTCCGCGTATTGAAAAATCCTACAGTTGCGTCTAAATCATTCTTGATTACTATTGGTGACCGTTCAATTACTGGTATGGTTGCACGTGATCAAATGGTTGGTCGTTGGCAAATTCCTGTTGCGGATGCAGCAGTAACAACTACAAGCCTACAAGGCTTCACTGGTGAAGCAATGGCAATGGGTGAACGTCCACCAGTTGCATTGTTAAATCCAGCAGCGTCTGCTCGTTTGGCAGTTGCTGAAGCAATTAGCAATATTGCATGTGCAAACATTGAACAAATTAGCGATATCAAACTTTCTGCAAACTGGATGGCTGCTGCTGGTCAAAAAGGTGAAGACCAAGCACTGTTTGAAGGTGTGAAAGCGATTGGTATGGAAATGTGTCCTGCTTTAGGAATTGCGATTCCTGTAGGTAAAGACTCACTTTCAATGCGTACCACTTGGAACGACAACGGTGAAGATAAAGCTGTAACCTCTCCAATGACCGGTGTAATTACTGCATTTGCTCCAGTAGCTGATGTTCGTAAAACTTTAACACCTGAACTTAAAAATTTAGAAGATTCAGTACTTGTACGTATTGATTTATCTAAAGGTCAGTTCCGTTTAGGTGGTTCGATTCTTGCTCAAGTATATAAAGCAATTGGTTCAGTCACTCCAGATGTTGATAGTTTTGATGATTTCAAAGCGTTCTTTGCTTTAATTCAAGACTGGAATAACCGTGGATTGATTCAAGCTTACCATGACATCGGTGATGGTGGTTTACTCGCAACTGTAGCTGAAATGATGTTTGCTTCACGTCTAGGTGTGGCATTAGAAAACCAATCTACTGCGGGCTTATTTGCAGAAGAAATTGGTGCAGTAGTTCAAATCAAAGCAACTGATTGGGATGCTTTACAAGCAGAAGTTGCTGCTTCTAGCTTGAAAGATGCAATTGCTGTAGTTGGTCGCGTAAATAATACAGATCAATTATCTGTAAATGGCTTAACACTAGAGCGTGCAGAGTTACAACAGGCTTGGTCTGAAGTCTCTCATCAGATCCAACGTTTACGTGATAATGTTGAAACTGCTGATCAAGAATTTGCTTTAATTACTGATAAATCACATCAAGGTTTAATTGCAAAACCTACATTTGATTTAAATGAACCTATTGAAGCACCGTTTATTAATAGCCGTCGTCCTAATATGGCAATCTTGCGTGAGCAAGGTGTAAATGGTCATATTGAAATGGCTGCAGCTTTCGACAAAGTTGGCTTTAATACGATTGACGTACATATGAGCGATTTGCTTGCTGGTCGTGTGAGCCTAAGTGATTTCGAAGGTTTAGTGACTTGTGGTGGTTTCTCTTACGGTGACGTAATGGGTGCAGGCGGTGGCTGGGCAAAATCAGTTCTGTTCAATGCGAAGTTACGTGATCAGTTTGAACAATTCTTCCACCGTGAAGGTACGTTTAGCTTAGGTATCTGTAATGGTTGCCAAATGTTGTCACAATTAGCACCGCTTATTCCGGGTGCTGAACACTGGCCACGTTTCCACCGCAATATGTCAGAAGTTTTTGAAGCACGTAGCGTAAACGTTCGTGTTGAAAAATCTGTTTCTGTATTACTTGATGGTATGGAAGGTTCGATTTTACCAATTGCTGTTGCACATGGTGAAGGTCGTGCAGTTGCAAGCGAAGCTAACATAGCAAGCTTGAATGCAGCGAATCAGGTTGCATTACGTTATGTTGACAGCCACGGTAACCCGACTCAACATTATCCATTGAACCCGAACGGTTCACCAGAAGCGATTACTGGTGTAACGTCTAAAGATGGTCGTGCAACGATTATGATGCCGCATCCAGAGCGTACTTTCCGCGCAATTCAACACTCTTGGAGTCCAGAAGAGTGGACTGAAGATGGTGCATGGTTACGTATGTTCCGTAACGCACGTAAGTTTATCGGTTAATATAAAAATTGAAATAAGCCACCGAAAGGTGGCTTATTTGTATGTAGTACAATGCAAATAGAATAAATAGTAGAGAAGAAAAATGAAATCAAAAATCCATTTCCGTGAGTTTGCACTTCTGATGGCATTACTCATGTCTATTGTTTCTTTTTCGATAGATGCTGTTTTACCTGCTTTAGGTGAGATTGGACGAGTATTTGACTTAAAAAATAATAACCAGTCGCAGTGGGTCATTATTGGTATTTTTTCTGGTATGACGATAGGGCAACTTATTGCTGGACCACTATCTGATGCGATCGGCCGTAAGCGCATTTTATTTGCTGGGATCATCATTTACTTTTTGGGAAGTTTATTGTGCTTTACCACACAAAGTTTTGAATGGTTTTTAGTGGGCCGTTTCATTCAAGGTATTGGGGTTTCTGGGCCTTATGTTGCTTCTATTTCAATTGTTAGAGATAAATACAGCGGTGCTCAAATGGCCCGTATCATGTCCTTAATTATGATGGTATTTATGGTTGCGCCAGCGATTGCACCAAGTCTGGGACAGCTTATTATTCATTTCTTTGGTTGGCGTGATATTTTTGTTTTATATATGGTCTACGCCACAGTGGTTGGCGCATGGGTCGCTTTACGATTAGAAGAGACGCTACTTCATGAAAACCGTTTACCTATGCGTTTACAAGCATTTCAAGAGGGCTTTAAAGAAGTAGTGAGTAACAAAACCACCATGAGCTATTTGTTATGTGCAGGCTTTTGCTTTGGTGGATTTATTGGCTATTTAGGAACTTCTCAACAAATTTTTATGCAGCAGTTTGGTAAAACTGGGCAAGAGTTTAGTGCTTACTTTGCTGTGCTTGCGGGTGTGATGGGAATTGCTTCATTTACCAACTCTAAAATTGTGATGAAGTTTGGTATGCGTCCAATCTGTATTTATGGCTTTCTCGGTCTGTGCTTAATTTCACTCATTTTCTTAGGGATTCAACTTATAGGTGTGACTGTATCATTTTGGATGTTTATGCTTTATGCCTGCATTTTGTTTTTATTATTTGGAACTTTATTTGGTAACTTAAATGCGATTGCAATGGAGCCAATGGGGCATGTTGCTGGTATGGCTTCGGCCATTATTGGTGCAGCGTCCTCCGTTTTGTCACTTATTCTTGCCTCTATTATTGGGCAATTATATGATGGGACCTTAATACCAATGACTGGCGGCTTTGCCATTTTATGTGGTTTAGCATTTATGATGACCGTATATGAGAAGAGACAGTTAAAGATTGTAGATAATGCAAATCTTTGATTAATTATGATAAAAGTTTTATTTATATATTATTGTCTTTAAATAAATGAAGAAAAGATTATTAGATACTGCAACTATATTACTAGATAAGTTTGTTAATCATTATCATGATTGTGAGGGATTTTAGGCAATCAGTGTTTTGTATACACATTGTTTTTCACTAGGTGAGTTTTCCTTAACATTTGATCTATTAAATCGTAACTCTTTTATAAATGATGAATTTTTAAAGAAAGTAAATAATAAATTCTCGAGCCATCTAGATGATTATTTAGCAATTCATAAGAAAAAAAGAGAGGATTTGATTGAAGCCGTCATAAAAATTGCATTTGATAAAGATCATAAAATATCAGCAGATACTCTATATGGTGATTATTTCCAAGTTAGAGTAATTCTTGTTGATTCATATATAAGAACTTTTTCTAGATACAATGATGGGTATTGTGTGGCTCATACTCATTGGATAAAGCAAAGAAATTATATAGATTCATTACCAATAGAAGATCGTCCACTCATAGGGAATTATAATTTCTCATTAAATTTATCTTCAAAATCTTTAGAGATTACTGATGTATTATTTAATATTCCTAAAGTTCTATAATCCATCAGCTCGTGGTGACAGCCAATCTTTATACTTATTTATTAACTCATTCCTTTTGGCGTCATTAAAGATAATAAAATCAATACCACCATCATATGGAGCAATAATTATATTTTGCTCAAAAGAAATCATAAAAGCTCGAACCTCATCGTCGGCAATCTTTTTTAATAAATCATTGTGTTCATTTTTTTTCCAAATTTCATTGATGGAGTATGGTCTATAGAAATGATCTTCTTCGTCATCATCATAATATTCGGGATTAGCTTGTGTTAGATTTATTTCTTTTTCTGGATGAAATTCGTATTTGAGCCTTAAAGTTGGATCATATATTTTATTATTATCGCTTTGACTGAAATAATGACCGGTAACAATAAAAATAGAAGCATTAGAATCGAAACAGTCATCAATAATTTGATTATGACGATTTAATAATAATTCATATTCTGCAGGTGTATCTGCATATCTTTTTGACTCTGGAAGGCTATGAATTCGGAACCAAAATTGTGAAAAATATTGTCGAAAACAATGTGAAATTGGAAGTTTATTAGGATAAAAAAACTTCCACTGATTTATGAATGAATTAGTCATTTTTCTTTTGGCCTAAATATTTTTTAACATGTTATTTGATAAGTTACACAAAAAACAATTTAATAAGAAAAATATTTCGATGGGTAAGGTAAATTTATATTAAATTATATTTTAAGGAAGTTGGTTCAATTTTTGCTTTCTCTGTAACAACGATAAAAATCGGAGATCAAAATGATGAAAAACAAAAATCATATGGGAACAATGTCTACAAAGGACAGAGGCTGGCGCTTATTTGGCTTAGCACTTGCTATTCAAATTCTTTTTATTGGAGCAAATTATTTGACACTGATGAGCTGACTTTGATTTAGCGTATTATTAAAAGGTATGCTTTAACATAAGTTCAATATTTTTGGGTCATTTTACAGATGTTAAAGTTAATCTATTACGTACCTGAGTCACATCTTGAGTCGACTAAACAGTCCATATTTGCGGCCGGAGCAGGTGGAATCGGTAACTATGAACACTGCGCATGGCAAGTCAAAGGGATAGGGCAGTTTAAACCAGTGAAGGGCGCTGATCCTTATATTGGACAGCTCGGTGAACTCGAACAAATTGAAGAATGGCGCGTTGAAACAATTGTCCTTGAAGAAAAGGCAAGTGAGGTTGCGAAAGCATTAAAGGCAAGCCACCCTTACGAAGAGCCTGCCTTTGAATTTATCCAAATTTTGGATATTAGTTAAATTGTGAGAAATCTGGTTTACGTTTCTGCATAAATGCCTGTACAGCTTCTAGCATTTCAGGCGATTGAACGCGTTGCATAAAGATTTCAGCTTCATGATCAATACATGCAATGATCTTATCCAGATCATGCTTCATCAATGCTTTTGTTTGTTTTAGTGAAGCAAGTGGTAATGCTGCTAAGTGTTGAGCAGTTGCCTGAGCAGATGCGTAAGAATCTTCAACGACTTCATTCACTAGGCCTGCTTGTGTTGCCGTTTCTGCATTGAATTTTTTTGCAGTAAACAAAAGTTCGGCTGCCTTGTGATAACCTGCTTGCTTAACCAATAGTTGGCTAGCACCACCTTCTGGAGAAAGGCCAAGACTTACAAATGGAATTTGGAATAGGGCAGTGTTGTCAGCAAACACTAAGTCCGCATGTAATAAAATCGTAACACCAATACCAATTGCTACACCTTTTACTGCAATAATCAAGGGTTTCGATAATTTAGCAGCAGATTTAAGGAGTACAAATGGAGGAACTTGACCTGCTGGACCTGCATTAGGATTTTGTACAAAACCCATAAAGTCTTTCATATCATTACCAGCGGTAAAATCTTGTTCAACACCACGTAAAACGACTACTCGTACATCTTTATTTTGGTCAGCTTCATCAAGTGCTTGAGCAATCCATAAGTAAAGTTCGCCATATAATGCATTTTTTGCTTCTGGGCGATTTATGGCTAAGGTGAGTACGCCACCTTGTAAATTTGCTTGTAAATGTTCATGAGGTTGTTGAATACAGCTAAGTGTCATCGTACTATCCTTGCTTTAAACCACGTTGTTGATTTTTAGGTTCTCATTATGGCGCATATTTTTAGTAATGCGGTTAACTGGTGAGTTCATAAAAAGTGAAAAACTCATTATGTATACATTTGACTATCTCGTTTTTATAGGGCGTTTTCAACCATTTCATTTGGCTCATATGCAGACAATTGAAATTGCTTTGCAGCAAAGCCATTATGTCGTTTTAGCATTAGGCTCTGCTCAAATGGAGCGCAATATCAAGAATCCGTTCTTAGCAGTAGAGCGCGAGCAAATGATCTTGTCAAATTTTTCACCGGATGAGCAAAAGCGTATTCGGTTTGTACATGTTGTTGATGTTTATAATGATGAAAAGTGGGTAAAACAAGTCAAATCATTGGTAAATGGTGTAATAGAACCGAACTCAAAAGTTGGTTTGATTGGGCATTTTAAGGATGAGTCTTCTTATTATTTGAGACTATTTCCTGAGTGGATTATGGTGGAACTGGATAGCTTAAAGGATTCTATTTCAGCCACTCCAATGCGTGAAGCTTATTATCGTGGTGAAATCCAAACGGAATTTTTTCCTGTAGGAACTATTCAATTTTTGGATGAATTTAAAAAAACACGTACTTATCAACAATTGCAACAACGTTTTGAAGACGATGACCGCTCTAACTTGGATGAAATTGAATAACTGTATGTGGATTAAGCATCTGCCCAAAAGATAATTCGGTTGGAAAAAGGATCAGTGATGCTGAGTTCAAGTGTTTCCCAATCTGTTTTTTCAACCTGAGGTTTAGAAAATTTATAATCTTTTTGACTGAGTTCACTATGTAACTCATAAATATGTTCCCAATAAATACGGATTGCACTATGAGGACTCGCATCTCCAAAATGCTCAGAGAGATGAATGATGCAATCATCTTTGGAGATTTGTAAATACAACGGAAAGTTATCTTCAAATTGGTGTTGCCAATCAAGCTGAAAGCCTAAGAAATCAAAATAAAATGATTGAGCTAACGCGACATCAAAAATTCTTAAAATAGGGGTAATCGAACCAGATTGCATCATTTTTCCTTTCAACGTGTACCAAATTGTTGTGTCCAGTAACTCTTTTGTTTAGCGGACTGATCCGAAGCACAAGCGATTGCATAAGTTGTAAACTTAGGGTTCATTAGGTTACTACAATGTAAAGGGCTTGCTAGCCATTTTGTCATTACTTCATTTAAAGTTTTCTGTCCACTCGCAACATTTTCACCATTGGCTTTACCAAGTGAATTATAAAGTTTTAAACGTGACTTTAAATCTAGTCCTGTTGATCCAACATGTCCAAGAAAGTTATGTGTTGCCATATCTTGACTATGAGAGAGTGCACCTTGGTATAAATTATTATTCCAACTCAGCGGCGTAGTTGCAGAAAAATACTGCTGACCACACTGGCGTGATTGCTGGCGAATTTGATTAACAGTATTAACAATAGCTTGTTGAAAGGCAGGGTTTTGTAAATCTTGGCAGCTTATTTCTATAGGGGATTTCTGAATTTGTGGAGTAGAAGAGCTAAGAGTCGGAGGCATACTCGAAGAGTTCACAGAACATGCAGTTAAAATAAGACTACAAACCGATAAAATAGAAAAGTTTAGTAGACTCATAGTCATGCCTTCATTTGAATTATTTTAATATTTTTATCATACTCCAAATTGAACTGATTGAGTGATTTTTATACAAGAGAAAAGCGAGTATTAGACTCCCTTTTCTCTACTTAAGTTTATTAAGCTGATTGTAATGTTTTTAAGTTTTCTAGAACTTGTTCAGCATGCCCAGCAGCTTTTACTTTGCGGTAACTTTTAACTAAAGTTTTGTTATGGAAAATAAAAGTAGAGCGTTCAATACCCATTACTTTTTTACCATACATATTCTTTTCTTTAATGACATCAAAGTGATTACAGAGCACTTCTTCTTTATCACTAATCAGATCAATAGTCAGTGCCTGCTTTTCTGTAAAGTTCTGATGAGCTTTTACCGAGTCGCGAGAGACACCGTAAATACGAGCGCCCAAAGCATCAAACTGGTCTTTTAAACAAGAAAAACCGACAGCTTGTGTGGTACAGCCTGGTGTTGAATCTTTAGGATAGAAGTAAATAATCAGCCATTCATTATCGACTTCAGCCAAATTAACTTCGCCGTGTGTAGTAGGAAATACTTGATTTGGCAGTTGAATATTCTCAGACATTTCTTATCCTTTAAAAGTTAAATTTGATCTAATTCAAGTGGTAGAAAAGCATATTCTTCATGATAAACAATATCGAGTTTTTTTACAGGAATAGCTTTGTTAAAAATTGGACCGTCAATGACAGTGGTATGGAATTCGCCGCCCTCACCACATGGATCAATGCCACGGTTTTCAAGCTCTTGTATATATTCTAAAGTTAAAGTTTTACCTAAATCTTCTACTTTCATTCCTAGTTTAAGATTAACAGTAACTAATACACTTTTAAATCCAAATTGAATGAACTCTTCAACCACTTCACGGTGGGGGCGTAGCCAAAGTGGCATGCCTAATTTAAGCCCCACCGTTTGAGTGACACGGTCATGCCAACAACCATGTTCTGGCATATCTAGATCACCTGTAACCAACACCTCTGCACCTTTTTGTTTGGCTTCATTCAGTAAGCTAATGAATTTACTTTCATAGTCATTCCAGCTAGATGAAGCCATAAATACGGGTAAGCCAATTGCTTGCGCTTGCGCCTGAATAATATCAAGTGGCATTGCATGCGAACGAGAACGTTGGCCATGCTCTTCCAGCATAACAATTAAACCGATTACCTTGCCAGTTTTCATAGCGTGGTAGAGAGCAAGAGAGCTGTCTTTACCTCCACTAAATGAGACAATAGACTTTTTATCAGTTGCGTTGGTTTTCCATTGTTCTTGCATGGTTTATTTCGAATGACTAAATGAGTGTTATTTTAACAGAGCTATAAAAAAGCCTGCAAAAATGCAGGCTTAATTTGACTCAATAAAAGCTTATTTTTTAGGAGCTTGTTGTTGAGCTGCTTTCATCGCATCTTCAGTTAACTTTTCAAGTTTAGTTGTTAACTGAGGACCAAAACATGCTTTAAGATCACGGTTTTGTTGTTGTACAAAAGCTAAAGAGCTTGGGCTTTTCTTCGCATTGATTGCGCTTTGAATTTCCCATTTTTGAGCTTCAGTTACTTTACCTTGAGCATCAACTTGGCAGCTACAGAATTTGCTAACTTCAGCTGAACTTAATTTACCGCCTTTTGCAGTTTGGTCTTTACAAACGTTGATTAATGCACCTTTAACGTTAGTGCTTTTATATGCCGCTTGAACTGGGTTTTCAGCTGCATGAGCTGAACCAGCCATAAGTGCAACTGCTGAGAATAAAGATGAAAGAATAAGATTTGATTTTAACAACTTCATAAATTTTACCTACTTATTGCGGTATATAGCGTGTTGGATCGGTAACACCAGCATCGATAAAGCCTTCTTTACGTAAACGGCAACTGTCACACTTGCCACACGCACGTCCTTGAGCATCTGCTTGGTAGCAAGATACCGTTTGGCTATAGTCTACGCCATGTTCAATCCCTAAACGTATAATATTCGCTTTGGATAAATGTAACAGGGGTGTTTCAAATTTAAGTGGTTTTCCTTCAACGCCAGCTTTTGTTGCTAAACGAGCCATATTGGCAAAAGCATCAATAAATTCTGGGCGACAATCAGGATATCCTGAATAATCAACAGCATTGATACCAATCACAATTGCTTCAGCATTGAATACTTCGGCTGCTGCTAAGGCATATGAAAGGAAAATTGTGTTACGTGCTGGTACATAAGTTACAGGAATGCCTTCTTGTAATTGTTCTGGTACAGCAATGTTATGGTCTGTAAGTGCAGATCCACCTAAATTCGCTAAATCGATATTAATAACACGATGTTCAACACCAGCACGTTGAGCTAATGCTTTTGCTGCATCGAGTTCAGTGGTTGAGCGTTGACCATACATAAAACTAATAGCAATACATTCATAGCGCGCTTGTGCCCAAGCTAGGCAAGTGGTTGAGTCTAAGCCGCCTGAAAGTAAAACAATGGCACGAGGGCGCATATTTTTCTCCATATTCGGAATAATTTATTTTATTGAGCGATTAACGACCTGATTCATCATTCCAAAGCAGTTTATGTAACTGTAGTTGGAAACGAACAGGCATTTTATCGTCCAGTATCCACTGTGCCAGATCACGTGCTAAACGTGGTAGGCCAACAGCACCTTTTTCAACTGCAAAAGCAGGGGAGAACCAAACGGTACTGACTTTAGTTTGCAGTTGATATTGTTCAACTTGTTGCTTTGACCATTCATAATCTTCACGGTTACAAATCACAAATTTGATTTGGTCATGTGAAGTTAGATAGTCAAGATTGCTGATGAGATTACGATGTTCTTCACCAGAAGTTGGAGTTTTTAAATCGAGGACTTTAGAAACGCGAGGGTCTACTTTTGACACATCGAGTGCACCACTGGTCTCTAAAGAAACGTCAAAACCTGCATCACATAAACGTTGTAATAAAATTAAGCAATTTGGCTGAGCTAAAGGTTCACCACCAGTCACACAAATATAAGGCGTTTTATATTTTTCAGCCGTTTCAATAATGTACTCAAGTGATAAACGCTCGCCACCTTCAAAAGAATAAGTGGTATCGCAATATGTACAACGTAAAGGACAGCCTGTGAGACGAATAAATACAGTCGGTAGACCAGAGGCATTTGCTTCACCCTGCAACGAGTAAAAAATCTCGGTAATGCGTAAACCAGACGCAGGGTCAGAGACAGGAATTGCAGAGGAACGTAAGGAAGCCATTCTAGAAATACCACATTATATAAAAAATAAAATCTCTACGATCAGTGTTGATCGTAGAGATGAGGAGCGATTAAGGCTCCGCAAGAGAGTTATAACAAATTAGTCAGCGCGTAACAAATCGTTCAAGCTAGTTTTTGCACGTGTTTTTGCATCAACTTTTTTCACGATGATTGCAGCATATAAGCTGTAAGTACCACATTTAGATGGCAAGCTGCCTGAAACTACAACTGAACCTGCTGGTACACGACCGTAATGGATTTCGCCAGTTTCGCGGTCATAAATTTTAGTTGATTGACCGATGAAAACACCCATTGAGATAACTGAACCTTCTTCGACAATAACGCCTTCAACGATTTCAGAACGCGCACCAATAAAACAGTTATCTTCAATAATTGTCGGGTTAGCTTGCAAAGGCTCTAAAACACCGCCAATACCTACACCACCAGACAAGTGAACATTTTTACCAATTTGAGCACATGAACCTACAGTTGCCCATGTATCAACCATTGTGCCTTCATCTACATAAGCACCAATGTTGACATAAGATGGCATTAAAACCACATTTTTAGCTTGGAAGCTACCACGACGAGCAACAGCAGGAGGCACAACACGCACACCAGCAGCTTTAAATTGCTCTTCAGTCCAACCAGAGAATTTAGTTTCAACTTTGTCGTAGAAACGAAGATCACATGACTCGATTGGTTTATTGTCATTAAGTTTAAATGATAATAAAACAGCTTTTTTTAACCATTGATGAACAACCCATTCACCATTGATTTTCTCTGCAACACGAAGTGTACCGTTATCTAATCCAGCAATGGCTTCTTCAACAGCTTGGCGAATTTCGCTTGAGCAATCTGCTGCAGTAAAGTTTGCGCGGTCTTCGAATGCTTGCTCAATGATCGTAGAAAGCTGAGACATGATCTTCCTTCCATAAAAAATTTTAAAGATTTTACACTAATTTGTGACAAGAATCTTTGAAAAAACGTGTTACGTTTTGAGAGAGAGTTAAAGTGAAAAAGCTTATTAGATAATCAAGTGTTTTTTACACAAAAATGATTTGAAAATAAAAATTTAACTCAATTTGTATCAAAAAATAACAGAAATCTAGCAGTTTTTGTATAAAAAAGACTCTATGCTCTTGAATATAATTTTTGTCACAAGCTGAAAAATTAAAAACAGAGCCTTTTCTTGAGGAGAAAACGATGAAAGTATTACGTGTTTTAGTGACAACTACAGCTTTACTTGCTGCTGGTGCTGCAATGGCAGATGAAGCTGTTGTTCATGACAGTTATGCATTCGATAAGAACCAATTAATTCCAGTAGGCGTACGTGCTGAGGCTGGTACCACAGGTTACGGTGGTGCTTTATTATGGCAAGCAAACCCATACGTTGGTTTAGCATTAGGTTATAATGGTGGTGACGTTTCTTGGCGTGATGATGTGTCAGTAAATGGCACTAAGTACGACTTAGATATGGACAATAACAACGTTTATTTAAACGCTGAGATTCGTCCATGGGGCGCAAGTCCTAACCGTTGGGCTCAAGCCGTATATGTAGCTGCAGGTGCTGCTTATCTAGACAATGATTATGACTTAACTAAACGTTCGCAGGACGGTACTATTAAAGTAAATGGTAATAACTATAACTTTAATGGATCTGTGGATGGTAAATTAAGTTATAAAAATGATATTGCTCCTTATGTAGGTGTAGGTTTCTCACCTAAGATTAATAAAAACTGGGGCGTATTTGGTGAAGTAGGTGCTTACTATACTGGTAACCCAACAGTAAATCTTAAATCAAATGGTACTTTTGTTAATGTTAACGGTGCTGACTTTGATAAAGATTTACGCGCTGAAGAAAACAAAATCCGTAACGATGACAAATACAAATGGTTACCAGTGGGTAAAGTTGGTGTGAACTTCTTCTGGTAATAAATATAAAAAAACGAGCTTCGGCTCGTTTTTTTTGTACTTAGTAAAATAAAAGAGCTAAAAAGCTCTTTTATTTTATTCTTAATTTTTATTCATCTGGATAAGCAATTTTCTTGAGGGCTTTAATATCAGCATCAGGTGAGCATAAAGAAATAAACTCATAACCGTAACCACGTAATAAATGACCTTTACGAACAGCAATCCATGTGGTGTTAACACCAAAGATATCAGTTTTAATTTGCTTTAATCGATAATCGCGTTCTGCATCGTAAGCAACATCGTTGACAATTCCGACGCCCATGCCAAGTTCTACATAAGTCTTGATAACATCGGCATCAAGAGCAGACATTACGATATCTGCATCAATTTGAGCGTCTTCAAATGCTTTATCAATTTTTGAACGGCCTGTAAAACCACCGTGATAAGTAATTAGCGGATATTCAGATAGAGCATCAAGATCAATCTTATTGAGCTTTGCAAGCGGGTGATCTTGCGGAGTAATAATACTGTGTTGCCATTGATAGTATGGAATACTTGCTAAGTTTTCTTCAGTTGTTAAAGACTCTGTCGCAATACCAATATCTGCTTCACCTTGTAATAGCATTTCTGAGATTTCAACAGGGCTGGCTTGTTGCAAAATCAAATGTACTTTAGGGAATAGCTTTTTAAATTGATTAACAATTGGTGGTAGTACATAACGTGCTTGAGTATGCGTTGTCGCAATTGTTAACGTACCTTCATCCACTTTATTAAAGTCATCGGCAAGACGTTTAATATTTTCCGCATCTACAAGCATACGCTCCACAATGCTAAGTAGCGATTGGCCCGGTTCAGTTAAACCAAGTAAACGTTTACCTTTACGAACGAAAAGTTGTACACCTAATTCATCTTCTAAATCTTTAATATGTTTACTTACACCTGATTGAGAGGTGTATAACGCGGCAGATGCTTCCGTTAAATTAAAGTTTTGGCGTACTGTTTCTCGGATAATTCTTAATTGTTGAAAGTTCATTTACACTTTTCCTCGAAAGAGGTGAGGAGTGGCTTTAAATTCCGCGACATGATTCCTCACCAAATAATTCCTTAAGCAACTTGATCTGCAAATAGATGAAGTTGAGATGCACTGACCCAAACAGTTTGATTTGGTTTAAATGCATTTTGTTTTGCAGCTTCACTGCTCAAAGCAATCTCAATTAAACGTCCATTACGATCTTGTAATTCCGCCACTACTTTTCCAGCAATCCAGACTTCACGTACAAAAGTTGCTTCAATTGTATTTGCCTGTGGTTGCGAATGAATATGTAACTCATCCGGGCGGGCAAAAGCAATCACTTTTCCTTGCGGTGCCTGAACTGTAGTCGGTAATTCGATACGATCATTGCCAATACGGATAATACCGCCAGCATGTTCACCTTCAAAACGATTTGCTTGACCCAAGAAATCAAATACAAATGGCGTTGCAGGTTTTTCGTAGACTTCACGTGGTGAACCAATTTGTTCAACGTTACCTTTATTCATCACAATAATCTGGTCAGCCACTTCAAGAGCTTCTTCTTGGTCATGGGTTACAAAAATTGAAGTGATATGCAATTCGTCATGCAAGTTGCGTAACCAGCGACGTAATTCTTTACGGACTTTGGCATCAAGTGCGCCAAATGGTTCATCAAGCAATAGCACACGAGGCTCTACAGCGAGTGCTCGAGCTAAAGCAATACGTTGACGTTGACCACCAGAAAGCTGAGCAGGGTAGCGGTCTGCTAAAAAGCCCAGTTGAACTAGGTCAAGCAAACGAGTAACACGTTTTTTAATCTCAGCTTCAGAGGGGCGTGTAGCACGAGGACGAACACGTAAACCAAAGGCAATATTGTCAAATACAGTCATATGACGGAATAAAGCATAGTGCTGAAATACAAAGCCGACTTGACGTTCGCGAACATGGACATTAGTTGCATCTTCGCCTTCAAGTAACACTTGACCGCCATCGGCTGACTCTAAGCCAGCAATAATACGAAGTAGTGTCGTTTTACCGCAGCCAGATGGTCCGAGTAGCGCAACCAGTTCGCCCTCTGGAAAATCTAGGGAAATATTTTTAAGCGCATGGAATGCACCAAAGTGTTTTTCAATATTCTTAACTTGAATACTCATGATTTCATTCCTTACGAATCAGTTGAATGCGGTTCTGGTTTGTCTTGATGCAGTTCTAACCAAGTTTTCAATACCAGTGTTAATAAGGCTAAGAAAGCAAGTAATGAGGACACGGCAAAGGCTGCACTAAAGGTGTACTCGTTATATAAAATTTCAACATGAAGTGGCAGGGTATTGGTTTCACCACGGATGTGTCCCGAAACTACCGATACTGCACCGAACTCACCCATTGCACGGGCATTACACAAAATCACGCCGTAAATTAAACCCCACTTAATGTTAGGCAGAGTGACTTTCCAAAAGGTTTGCCAGCCTGAGGCACCAAGTACAATCGCGGCTTCTTCTTCTTCTGTTCCTTGAGCTTCCATGAGTGGAATTAATTCACGTGCAACAAAAGGAACGGTAATAAAGATGGTCGCTAAAACAATTCCGGGCACCGCATATAAAATCTTGATGTCATGGTCCATTAACCAACCGCCTAACCAACCTTGAGCACCAAAAATCAGTACAATCATTAAACCTGCAATAACTGGTGAAACTGAAAAAGGCATATCAATAATGGTGGTTAAAATCGCTTTGCCTTTAAACTGGAACTTGGAAACAGCCCATGCAGCGGCAACACCAAATATCACATTAATTGGAACGGCAATCGCTGCGGTGAGTAATGTTAATTTCACCGCTGACAAAGTATCTGGATCAATTAAAGCCTGAACATAAACTTCAAGGCCTTGTTTAAATGCTTCAACAAAAACCAAAATAAGTGGCAGCATTAAGCAACTAAGAAAGAAAATCAGTGCAACAGTAATGAGCGTATAACGTACCCAAGTCGGTTCACGAGTCGCATCACGAGACTGTAGCTTTAAAGCAAGTGCATTACTGTCGGTATGTAAGTTCATGTGATATTTCTCCCTGTACGACGGTTTGCCCAGGCTTGCAGTAAATTAATAGCAAATAAAATAATGAAAGAGAGAACTAACATGACCGCTGCAATGGTAGTTGCACCTGCATAATCATATTCTTCAAGGCGAGAAATAATCATGAGCGGGGCAATTTCTGTTTTAAACGGCTGGTTACCTGCGATGAAAATTACAGAACCATACTCACCCACGCCACGAGCAAATGCTAAAGCAAAGCCTGTAAATAGAGCAGGTAGTAATATTGGCAAAATAATTTTAGTAATCGTCTGCCAGCGATTTGCTCCAAGTGCAGAAGCAGCTTCTTCAAGCTCGGTTTCGATATCGCTTAGTACGGGTTGAACAGTTCGAACAATAAAAGGAATACCAATAAATACTAAAGCGAGCGTAATCCCGATCGGTGTATAAGCAACCTGAATACCGAGTGGTTCTAAATATTGACCAATCCAGCCAGTAGGGGCATAAAGCGAAGTAAGCGCAATACCTGCAACTGCTGTTGGAAGTGCAAAAGGTAAGTCTACTAAGGCATCAACTAGACGCTTTCCGGGAAAGTTATAACGAACAAGGCACCAAGCTAAAAGTAGTCCGAAAACAACATTAATAAACGCCGCAATTAAAGCTGAACTAAAGCTCAATTGAAGCGATTTTAAAATACGTTCAGAAGTTAAAATTTCCCATAGTCCGTCCCATCCGATTCCAAATGATTTGATAAAGACTGCGGCTAATGGAATAAGCACAATAAAAGAAACGTAGGCGAGGGTGAAGCCCAATGATAGACCAAACCCAGGCAGCACTCGGGATCGCTGCGACATGATATTTCCTCAAAGAGAAAAGCCTGCTGAAACCAGTAAGCGAATAAATAAAGATAAACGGCGCGGTATAAAGCTGGGTATTAAGCAAATTTCAAAGAGAAATGTGTCTTTACCGGATCAATAGATGAGTGGCTACACATCGAGTCTTCAGGAAGTAGATAATTCAGTAAGTCAGGGAATGGGCCAAAACCAGAAGCAACATTAATATGACCGACTTCTCCAAGATTAATAGGATTTAATTGCCAAGCTTTAGCAAGTTGTAAAGCATCAAAAAAATCTAACCAAGGATCATTTTCACTAATCAGTAGTGTTGTAGGCACATTAATTTTTAACTGATGAAAATAATCTTTGTAGTCAGTCAAGCTATGGCGAGCAAAGCCTGCTTCACCAAAACGTGCCGGATTTGCAGGAGCAACCAAAATTAGTTTTTTAACTTGAGCTTGTAACTCAGGATGCTCAGCTAAAGCAGCAACACTTGTTAAGCAACCGAAACTATGTGCAACAATTTGCACAGGTGCTTGTACCGTTTGAACTGTTTTAACGAATTGCTCAATCCATTCACTTAATACGGGTCTATCCCAGTTTTTTTGCTCAACACGAGAACTAGACACGAGTTGACGCTGCAACCAAGATTGCCAATGTTGATGTTCACTTCCACCTACACCTGGGACAATTACAGAGTGAGTCATGTCTGTTCTCCTTATCGTTAGTAGAAAGAATTACTTCTCTGCACTATTGATTTTCACGATTTGATCGAAAACACCACCATTATCAAAGTGTTGTTTTTGCACTTTTGTCCAACCGCCAAACTCTTTATCAATCGTCACGAGTTTCAATGGCTTAAATACATTGCTGTATTTTTTGAGTACAGCTGCATTACGAGGGCGGTAGAAGTTACGTGCTGCAATTTCTTGGCCAGCAGGTGAGTACAAGTAGTTAAGGTAACCTTTCGCGATGGTGAGATTGCCTTTTTTGGCAGCATTTTTCTCAACAACAGCAACTGGTGGTTCAGCTAAAATCGAAAGAGACGGGGTAATAATTTCAAATTTGCCTGGTTGTTCGCGAACAGCTAAATGAGCTTCATTTTCCCAAGCAAGCAATACATCACCAATGCCACGTTCAGCAAAAGTCGTGGTTGCACCGCGTGCACCCGAATCTAGAACTTTAGTGTGCTTATAAATTTGGCGGACATATTCTTGTGCTTTAGCATCGTTACCACCTGGTTGATGTTTTGCCCAAGCCCAAGCTGCAAGGTAGTTCCAGCGAGCACCGCCAGAAGTTTTCGGGTTTGGTGTAATAATTTCTACACCTGGTTTGATTAAGTCACCCCAGTCTTTAATTTGTTTAGGATTACCCTTACGTACCAAAAATACGATTGTTGATGTGTATGGTGTAGAGTTTTGTGGCAACTTCTTCTGCCAATCAGTTGGAAGCAATTTTGCTTTTTCAGCAATTTCATCAATATCAGCTGCAAGCGCTAATGTCACAACGTCAGCATTTAAGCCATCAATCACTGCACGAGCCTGTTTACCAGAACCGCCGTGTGATTGCTTAAATTGAATATCTTGACCAGTACGCTGTTTCCAGTAAGTACCAAACTGCTTATTAAAGTCTGTATATAACTCACGAGTAGGATCGTAAGAAACGTTTAAAAATTCTTGTGCTGCAAATGATGAAACAGAAAGAAGCGCAGCAATAACCCCAACTTTTAATTGAGAAAAACGCATGAGATAACCCCTCAAAAATACGAAATGTTCAAAACATGAACGCAGAATAGCGCTAGTCTTTATTCTAAAAAAATAATAAAAAACGAATTTAATATGAAAAATATAGAAATATAAAAAATGGATAAGCTATTCTTAAATCTTGATATATAACAAGTTTCAAAAGTGCTGATTAAATCGGTATAATTTTTTAAAATCAGTCATTTATTAATTAAATGAATGGTGTTGTATTGTTGAGCGGTTTTTAAATAAAGGACGGATTAAACATGTGGTGTTTTAAAAATGGACAACCTGTTGAAACCATTCCGTTACTAGACCGAGCATTTCATTATGGAGATGGTTGCTTTAGCACAATTCGTGTTTTTCAGAATGAGATAGAGCTTAAAGCTCGTCACTGGGAACGTCTAAACCTTGCTTGTCAAAAACTAGCTTTAATTGCAAATTTTGAATTAATTGAACAGAGTTTGCAGCATTTATACCAACAAAACCTTGTACTCAACGGTACTTTAAAAATTGTGATTAGCCGCGGTGAAGGTGACCGTGGTTATAGTTTGCCAAAGCATGAAGCAGATATTTATGTCTGGTTTTATCCAAAAGCACTGGAGCAATTCCAACCCGACTTTATACAGTGCGGGGTTTTAAATCAGGCCTTGGGTTTAACCATGCCGAGTCTAGTTGGACTTAAATCTTTAAACCGTCTGGAACAGGTACTGCTAAAAAAAGAAGCAGATCAACAAGGGTGGTCAGAAGCATTAGTATCTGATGTACAAGGTTATATTGTTGAAGGGGTAAGCAGTAATTGTTTTATTCGTTTAAATGATAGATGGATTACACCGGAACTTCGCTATAATGGCGTCCACGGTGTGATGCGTGCAGAAATTTTGGCACGTATGCAGCACCATGGAATTGCCTGCGAAGTCAGAATAATTGAGCTAGATGAAGTACCACAAATACAGAGTCTATTCTTTTGTAATGCTTTACATCCAATGCGAGTAGTTACTCAAATCGGTGAACAAACTCTAGATTCACAGGCGTGCCTAAATTTATTTCATACTCTTAACTTGAATCAGATTCATTAATATGCCGAAGCCACCTGTGAACGCGAAAGCAAAAAATGCTAAAAAAAAGGGCAAGAAAACAGCATCTCATTTTCCTAAAAAGTTGGTGCTCACTGGCTGTTGTATCGTTTTAATTTCTATTTTTGCTATTTTATGGTCAAGTTTATTTAAAGCTTATCCTATTGAAGGGAAAAAGCAGATGCTATCGATCACTTCAGGTGAGACCTACTCTGGTTTTATCGATCACTTAGCAAAAGAAAACAAAATCCATTTCCCTATTGTACTTAAGCTTTATCAAAGATTTATGATTCATGACAGCATGAAAGCTGGTGTATATGAAGTTGAGCAGGGAATGAGCGTAAGACAAGTATTAGAGATGTTGTCTAATGCTGATAATGCTCAGATGAACCGTGTTTTGGTGATTGAAGGTACGACCTTTAAACAGCTTATTACTGCTTTAAAAAATGATAAAAATGTAAAAAATACAATACTCGATCTACCTGATGATCAGCTCATGAAGGCGCTAGGAATTCCATATCATCATCCGGAAGGTTTATTTGCGCCTAACACTTATTTCTTCGCAAAGGGTGAGACTGACAAAAAAATCCTCACCGATTTATATCATCGTCAAATGAAAGCTTTAGATACTGCTTGGGCAAATCGCGCACCAAACCTACCTTATAAAGATAAGTATGAAGCTTTAATTATGGCTTCGATTGTTGAAAAAGAAACAAGTATAGATAGTGAGCTTGAGCAAGTATCTGGTGTATTTGTACGCCGTTTGAAAATTGGTATGCGTTTACAAACTGACCCAACCGTGATTTATGGAATGGGTGATAACTATAAGGGTAAGATCAGTCGCGAAGACTTACGTACACCAACCGCATATAATACCTATACAATTAATGGCCTACCGCCAACACCAATTGCTTTGCCAAGTCAAAAAGCAATTGAAGCAGCACTACATCCAGATGACTCAAATAATATTTATTTTGTGGCAACTGGTAATGGTGGCCATAAATTTACAGCAGATTTACAGGCTCATAATCAAGCGGTGCAAGAGTACTTATCCGTGTTGAGATCGAAGAAATAAGGAAAAGAGATGTTTATTAGCTTTGAAGGCACGGAAGGGGTAGGTAAAACTACACTCATTCGAAAAATTCATCAGCATTTTGAAGAGCAAGGTAAACAAGTTGTTTTAACCCGTGAACCAGGTGGTACGCCTTTAGCAGAACAAATACGTTCAATGCTTTTGGCGGTGAATCATGATGAAAATATGAGTCACGATACTGAACTACTCTTAATTTATGCGGCACGTGCGCAACACTTACAACAAGTGATTTTGCCGGCTCTAGAGTCTAGCAAAATTGTTTTAAGTGATCGCTTTACAGATGCTAGTTTTGCTTACCAATGTTCGGGTCGTGGTTTAAGCCAAGATAAATTACAGCTTTTAAATCAGAACTTTGTTTCACGTATGCCAAACGTGACTTTCTGGTTAGATGCACCGATTGAACTCGGTATGAACCGTGCACGTGAGCGTGGAGCTTTAGACCGTTTTGAACAAGAAAAGTTAAGTTTCTTTACTAAAGTTCGCGAAGGTTATGAGACCTTATGGAAAGCTGAACCTGAACGTATTAAACGTTTAGATGCTACGCAAAGTCCTGATCAGGTTTTTGAGCAAGCCTTACAATATTTAAGATAAATAATAAAAGCCACTCTCATATTTGTGGGAGTGGTTAAAAATAATGACAAATCTGCTTAAAAAGAACATAGAACATATTGAACAATATTTTGTGCTATTTTGAATACTGTTCTTAAATCGAAGAAAAACAAGGATGAAAAGTTCAAAAGAAGAAATTATAGCGTTTCTTGAAAAGGAGTTTCCCCCTAGTCTTGAACATTGTACGATTGAATCAGTTACGCCTAAAGCTGCTGTCGTTTATTATCACGTCGATCAAAGACATCAACGCCCGGGTGGTACCATATCTGGACCTACCATGATGACTTTGGCAGACTTTGCTTTGTATATCGCAATACTCGGTGAAATTGGAATTGTTGGTTTGGCGGTAACGACGAATTTTAATATTAACTTTCTTAGAAAACCCGCAGGTGATAAAGATCTACGCAGCGAATGTAAGCTCATGAAAGTAGGGAAGAGTCTTGTCGTGGGTGAGGTATGGATTTATTCAGTAGGATTAGATGAACCAGTAGCGCATGTAACCGCAACTTATTCAATTCCACCTAGACCATGAATATTAAATTCAAAAAAGCACAGCAAGAGCTGTGCTTTTTTTATAAGAAGAACAGTTTAAATTTCGGTATTAACCAATGGTTGTTCTACTGTAAAAGTTGGAGGAGTTAAAACAGTTTTACGAATCTCTTTTGAAGTTTCTGGATAATCGAGCGTGTAGTGTAGCCCACGTGATTCTTTGCGGTGCATGGCACAGCGCACAATCATTTCCGAAACGAGCACAAGATTACGCAGTTCAATCAGGTTTTTGCTAACACGGTAATCTTGATAATATTCAGTGATTTCACGCTTTAACATCTCTATACGGTGTAAAGCACGTTCTAAACGTTTTGTAGTTCTTACAATACCAACATAGTTCCACATGGTTGAACGTAACTCATCCCAGTTTTGTAAAATCACCACATCCTCATCTGGGTTGGTTACTTGAGAGTCATCCCAAGTTGGTACTTCTGGTAATTTGAAGTTTTCATCAAACTTATTTTCGATGTCTTTTGCTGCACTCATGCCGTAAACAAAGCACTCAAGTAATGAGTTACTTGCCATACGGTTTGCGCCATGTAAGCCTGTATAAGAGGTTTCACCAATTGCATATAGACCTTCAATATCGGTCTGACTATTTGAGTCAACTACAACACCACCACATGTATAGTGAGCTGCTGGCACTACTGGAATCATGTCTTTGGTAATGTCGATACCTAATTCAAGTAATCGTGCATAAAGTGTAGGGAAGTGCTCTTTAATAAATTCAGGTGATTTGTGGGTAATATCTAACCATACATGACGAATACCGAGACGCTTGATTTCGTGGTCAATGGTACGTGCCACAATATCGCGAGGAGCCAACTCTGCACGATCATCAAAACGAAGCATAAAACGTTCGCCATCTGGCAAGCGTAAATAAGCACCTTCACCACGCATGGCTTCGGTAATTAAGAACGAACGCGCTTGTGGATGGTATAGGCAAGTTGGGTGGAACTGGTTAAATTCCATATTGGCTACACGGCAACCTGCGCGGTAAGCCATGGCAATGCCATCGCCTGTAGCAATATCAGGGTTAGACGTATAAAGGTAAGCTTTCATCGCACCGCCGCAAGCAAGTGCGGTAAATGGTGCAAGGAAAGTATGAACTTTTTCAGTGTTTTCATCTAAGGCATACAAACCAATAGCGCGATTTGCTTGATCTGTATGTCCCAATTTATGCGACGTGATTAAATCAATCGCAATGTAGTTTTCAAAAATAGTAATATTTTCGCGTTCTTTGGCGCGTTCAACCAATGTAGTTGAAATGGCTTTGCCTGTAGCATCAGCAGAATGGATAATGCGGCGCTGTGAGTGACCACCTTCACGAGTTAAGTGAAGTTGCTCATCTTCATCTAAGGTGAACTGAACACCTTGCTCTAAAAGGAAATCAACAGAAGGGCGACCGCCTTCTACAGTATGTTGAACTGCATCTATTTCACATAAATGAGCACCTGCAATCATCGTGTCATTAATGTGTTGTTGAATAGAGTCAGTTTCATCAAGAACAGCAGCAACACCGCCTTGTGCATAGAAGGTACTTGCTTCAGTCAAAGCAGCTTTGGCTAAAACTGCAATATTAAAATGACTTGGTAACGATAAAGCCAGACTTAAACCAGCACCGCCACTGCCCACAATAATCACGTCAAAGTGGTGAATTGTCTGTTGATTAGGCATGTCCATTCGCATCAATTTAAAACGTCCGCTAATGACACCCCTTTTTACCTAAAAAGGCAAGAGCTTAAGCGCTCTAAGTCACAGAAAAATTGCAATTACCTTAAAAAATTGCAATGTGTAAAATAAACGTGATCATGATGTCTTATAAGTAAACATATTGTTACGCACAATTCCAAAGCATTGTGATACAAAAGTTTTATTCTTATTTCTCGTAGACCAATTGTGGGTGAGCACCGAATGAAATCTCGCTATTTACAACAAGGAATGTATGCAGCGGTATTTACAGTTGCCGCTGTTCAAGCAAACGCTGCTGTTGATTTTTCAAACCTCGTTGAACAAGTTAGTCCAGCTGTGGTGAGTGTAAATGTCGTAAAAAAAATGACTCAGGATGAATTGTTACAACAGCAAGTTCCTGAAATTTTAAAACGTTTCTTTGGTAATCAGGTCATCATTCCACAGCAACAAGGTCCTCAAGAAAAAACCGCATACGGTAGTGCATTCTTTATTAGTAAAGATGGTTACTTACTCACAAACCATCATGTGATTGAAAATGCTTCCCGCATTAGTATTACTTTAAATGACCGTCGTGAGATTGATGCAACTGTGGTTGGTAGTGATGAACGTACTGATGTTGCCTTATTAAAAGTCAATGGGAATAACTATCCAGCTTTAAAAGTGGGTAATGTTGACCGCTTACGAGTCGGTGAGCCTGTTTTAGCGATTGGTTCACCATTTGGTTTTGATTACTCAGCTTCAGCAGGTATTGTCAGTGCTAAATCACGAAATATGAGTGGTGAAACCTCTGTACCGTTTATTCAAACAGATGTGGCTTTAAACCCGGGTAACTCAGGTGGCCCATTGTTTAATCAAAACGGTGAAGTAGTCGGAGTAAACTCACGTATCTTTAGTGGTACTGGTGGTTATATGGGCTTGTCTTTCTCTATTCCAATCGATGTTGCGATGGATGTAGCTGAACAGCTTAAAACCAAAGGGAAGGTTACTCGTTCATACTTAGGCGTTATGATGCAAGATATTGATCGTAACCTTGCTGATGCCTACAAATTACCTAAACCAGAAGGTGCTCTTATCACACAAGTTACTCCAAATTCACCTGCTCAAAAAGCAGGGCTTAGAGCTGGTGATGTGATTTTAAAACTTAATGGAACTTCTGTACTACGCACAAGTGATTTGCTCTATGCTTTAAACAAAGTACAGCCAAATCAAACTGTTCAGTTTGAAGTATTACGTGATGATAAAACTCGTAATATTTCTGCAACTTTGGCAACCGCACCAGATGAAACACCAGCTACAGGTGCTCAGACTTCTGCCTCTAAAGGTCCGGTTTTAGGCATGAGTATTCGTGATTTAGCTGAGCCAGAGAAAAATGCATTGAGCGTAAAAGGTGGTATTTATGTTCAAGATGTTCGCCGTGGTGGGCTGGCATCATTGTCAAATATCATTCCGGGTGATGTGATTATTCAGGTTAATAATACTCAAATTTTGAATAGCCAAGATTTTGCAAAAGTTGTTTCTAACTTACAAAAAAATACGGTTGCGCGTGTTGGAATTATTCGTCAAGGCCAACGTGCAATGCTTGGTTTGCGCATCCAGTAAAATGATTTAAAAATGAACCACCCTGAAAATGGGTGGTTTTTTATTATTTGTATTCGGCATAATGTTCGATCTAGCTAGTTTAATTGTAGCTTTGGGTTTAATGATTAAAATGGGTGTTTTGTGAGCAGTATTTTCGATTTGCATATTCAGGTTCAGCTACAGCATATTGATGCTTTGGGTCATGTTAACAATGTAATGTATGTCCAATGGATGCAAGATGTTGCTGCTGCTCATGTTGAAACATTAGGTGTAGGCGTAACCAAATACCTTGAGCTTAAACATGCAATGGTTGCTGTTGAGCATCATGTTCAATATCGTAAAGCAGCGTTTGAAGGCGAAGAAATTGTGCTGCGAACATGGCTAGATGATATCAATGCACTTTATTCATTTCGCCAGTATGTTTTTTATCGTCCCTCTGATCAGGCAGTCTTATTTGTTGGGAATACCAAGTGGGCATGTATTGAAATTGCATCAGGCCGACCAAAACGAATGTCACCAACTTTTACACAAGCTTATAAGCCCCTTGATACAAGCATAAATCCTTTAGACTTTACTATTTCATATGCCCGTTAGTCGGAAGTATTACATGTGCTTTGAATTGTCATTTTTTAGAACATAAGTACAAAGCTCATGATTATTTTGGATACTTTAAAATATCCATCTGCTATAATCTCTCGCAATTTGTTAAACCGCTTTGGCTATGTATTAAAACAAGCTACATAGCACTTTATATTTTCTCAAGGTAGCCCATGGCGCAAGCTAAAAAATCCGTTGATATCAAAAATATCCGAAACTTCTCGATTATCGCTCATATTGATCATGGTAAGTCTACTTTAGCTGACCGTTTCATTCAGATGTGTGGTGGCCTACAAGATCGTGAGATGCAAGCTCAGGTCTTGGACTCAATGGAGCTTGAGCGCGAACGTGGGATTACCATTAAAGCAGCGTCTGTGACATTGTATTACACCCATCCAAATGGGCAGGAATATCAGCTTAATTTTATTGATACACCTGGGCACGTTGACTTCTCGTATGAAGTTTCTCGTTCGTTAGCTGCATGTGAAGGTGCATTATTGGTTGTTGATGCTGCGCAAGGCGTAGAAGCACAATCAGTTGCAAACTGTTATACAGCTATTGAACAAGGTCTCGAAGTTCTTCCTATCTTGAATAAAATTGATTTACCGCAGGCTGAACCTGAACGTGTAATTCATGAAGTTGAAGAAATTATCGGGATTGAAGCGACAGATGCACCGACTTGTTCAGCAAAAACAGGTTTAGGCGTTGAAGGTGTATTAGAGCGTTTAGTTGATGTTATTCCGGCGCCTGAAGGTGACCGTGAAGCTCCACTTCAAGCGTTAATTATCGATTCATGGTTTGATAACTACTTAGGTGTAGTTTCTCTTGTCCGTATTAAACAAGGTCGTATCCGTAAGGGCGACAAAATGTTGGTTAAGTCGACAGGACAAACTCATCCAGTAACTTCTGTTGGTGTATTTAATCCTAAGCATACTGAAACAGATATTCTTGAAGCTGGTGAAGTAGGTTTTGTTATTGCAGGTATTAAAGACATTTTTGGTGCGCCAGTAGGTGATACCATTACACTTGCAACTACACCAGACGTTGCAACGTTACCGGGTTTCAAAAAGGTTAAACCGCAGGTTTATGCGGGTCTTTTCCCAATCGATTCAAGTGACTTTGAACCATTCCGCGAAGCATTACAGAAATTACAAATTAACGACTCTGCCTTGTTCTTTGAACCTGAAAGTTCAGATGCACTTGGTTTCGGTTTCCGCTGTGGTTTCTTGGGCATGTTGCATATGGAAATCGTACAAGAGCGTTTAGAGCGTGAGTACGATCTCGATTTAATTAGCTCTGCACCAACAGTAGTTTATGAAGCTGTTACCAAAAAAGGTGAGACGATCTATATCGACAGTCCGTCTAAGATGCCAGATGGTTCAGTTGTTGAAGATTTACGTGAGCCAATTGCTGAATGTCATATTCTTGTGCCGCAAGAATACTTAGGTAATGTCATGACCTTATGTATTGAGCGTCGTGGTGTACAAAAAGACATGAAATTCTTAGGTAATCAAGTTTCGATTACTTTTGAAATTCCAATGGCTGAAGTCGTGATGGATTTCTTTGACAAGCTTAAATCATGTTCACGTGGTTTTGCATCGCTAGACTATAACTTCGTACGTTTTGAAAGTTCATCTTTAGTTAAGGTTGATGTGCTAATTAATAGTGAAAAGGTTGATGCCTTGGCTATGATTTGTCACCGTAATGATGCTCGTCATCGTGGTATTGCTCTAGTTGAAAAAATGAAAGACTTGATTCCACGTCAAATGTTTGATGTGGCAATTCAGGCTGCCATTGGTGCACAAATTATTGCTCGTTCGACCGTTAAGGCGATGCGTAAAAACGTCCTAGCAAAATGTTATGGCGGTGACGTGTCTCGTAAGAAGAAATTACTTTCTAAACAAAAAGAAGGTAAGAAACGTATGAAACAAGTGGGTAGTGTAGAAATTCCACAAGAAGCGTTCTTAGCTGTTTTGAAAGTAGAAAGATAAAAGAAAGGGCTGGGATGAACTTATATTCTCCCAGCCATAAAGCAAGCAGCTAGGCTGCGAGTGAGGTCATGTGGATTTTGATTTTAATTTAATTCTTGTTCCAGTTACGCTGATTTTATTTGCAGTGTGGTTGCTAGATAAGCTCGTTTTTAAACAGCGTGCGAATAAAGGGCGAGAGAACGAAAATTTTGTTATTACATGGGCCTATGACTTTTGGCCAGTTTTAGCTGTTGTACTTGTATTACGTTCATTCCTTTATGAACCATTTAACATTCCATCAGACTCTATGGTTCCAACTTTAGAGACTGGCGATTTTATTTTGGTTAACAAGTTTGACTATGGTGTTCGTTTACCTATCGTCAATAAAAAAGTGATTGATGTTGGTGAGCCTAAACGTGGTGATGTCATCGTATTCCGTTATCCACCTCAGCCGACTATTAGCTACATTAAACGTGTAATTGGTTTACCGGGTGATCATATTGTTTATGATCATGGGCAATTGATTATTAATGATCAAAAAATTCCTAAAGTAGCAACTCAGTTTAGTCGTGAAAAAGATGCTTTAGATACACCTACGTCGATTTATCATAAAGAAACGATTGGTGATCATACATTTACAATGCGTGAGCTTGAAGGCGTAAACGTTGCGCGTCAGGCACCTTTTATCAACTATGTTGATAATGGCAAATATTCGAACCAAGACGGTTTATATTGGGAAGTGATAGTTCCAAAAGGACATTACTTTGCAATGGGTGACAACCGCGATCAAAGTGCTGACAGTCGTTTCTGGGGCTTTGTTCCTGAAGAAAACTTAACAGGCCGAGCTTTCTATGTC
Organism: Acinetobacter seifertii; assembly: GCF_016064815.1. NCBI lineage: Bacteria > Pseudomonadati > Pseudomonadota > Gammaproteobacteria > Moraxellales > Moraxellaceae > Acinetobacter > Acinetobacter seifertii. The sequence goes on from NZ_CP065820.1 coordinate 1,042,562, forward strand.
TGGATGCATAAAGAACCTGGTTTCCACCTGCCAAGCTTTAACCGAAATGGAAAAATAGATTAAAAACAACCATTAGGAAAACAAAAATGCGTAAGGCACAACAGGGTACTTCGTATTTAGCAATTTTATTTGGGGTGGTCATATTTGCAATTGCGGCGAAAGCCGTACTTGCAGTTTGGCCAGCATATTGGGATGATCGTGTGATTAATAATCAGATTACTGAGCTTATGCAACAAAGCTCAGCTGATACCACACCCCAAAAGTTTATGACACAAATGGATCAACGATTGGAAATGAACAATATTCGTGATCTCCATTTTAAAGAGATTGCTGAAGTGTTTAACCAATCGGGTCTGATTGTCAAAAAGAAATATGAAGTAAGAAAACCTTTCTTACTGAATATTGATTTAGTTTTAACATTTGAGAAGAGTTTTGACAAAACATCAGTTCAAACTAAGTGATCCTCGCTTACTCAGTCGGATCGGTTATCAATTTAAGCAGCCCGAATTGCTACAGTTAGCTTTGACTCATCGTTCGGTGAGTCATAGGTATAACTATGAACGTTTGGAGTTTTTAGGCGATTCGCTGTTGGGGATGATCATCGCCAATTATTTATATCATGCCTACCCACATGAAAATGAGGGGCGTTTAACGCGTATGCGTGCGACTCTGGTTCGCCAAGAAGCTTTAGGTAAAATTGCAACCGATTTGCAACTTAGTCGGTGTTTAATATTAAGCACGGGCGAATTGAAATCTGGTGGTCATCATCGTGAGTCAATATTGGCAGATACTGTAGAAGCGATTATTGGTGCAATATATCTTGATTGTAGTGACCTGAACCTACTCAACGATATTGTGTTAAAATGGTATGTACCTTATTTAGATCATATTGAGCCAACAGATCAACTCAAGGATCCAAAATCACGTTTACAAGAGTATCTACAAGCACGTAAAAAACCTCTCCCTGTTTACGAGGTTGTAGATATTCAGGGTGATGCGCCTCATCAGCACTTTAAAGTCGAATGTTTGGTAGATGGTTTACCAAAGATTTATGGTGAGGGGTCAAGTCGTCGTTTTGCCGAGCAGGCAGCAGCGGCGGAAATTTTAAAGTTATTGGAGCAATAACCTGCATGTCGATGCATTCTGATCAAATCAATCCAGATTCAAATGAAAACCAAGATCCAAACAATCTGATTGATCAATTTTTTAGTTCCAAAGGCGTTACAATTCCTTCGGATTTTAAGAGCGGATTTGTGGCGATTGTGGGACGTCCAAATGTGGGTAAATCTACCCTCATGAACCATTTGTTGGGTCAAAAACTCTCGATTACTTCGCGTAAACCTCAAACGACACGCCATAAAATTATTGGTATTGATTCACGTGAAAAAATGCAAGCGGTCTATGTAGATACACCGGGGATGCATAAGAAAGAAGTACGTGCAATCAATAAAATGATGAACCGTGCTGCGCATTCTGCACTACGTGACGTTAACTTAGTTTTATTTGTTATTGATGCCTATAAGTGGACTCAAAATGACGATTTAGTGCTTGAGAAACTCAAGAATGCTGAAATGCCAGTTATTTTGGTGATTAACAAAGCTGATACTTTTGAAGATAAAAGAGAGATTCTTCCTCTAATTCAAGAGCGTACTAAGCTTATGAATTTTGCTGAGATTGTTCCTGTTTCTGCTCTACGTGGAGCTAACTTGGAACATTTAAGTGAAACGATTGAAAAATATCTTCCTTATCAGCCACCACTGTATTCATTTGATCAAATTACGGACCGTTCTGAGCGCTTCTTGGCAAGTGAGATCATCCGTGAAAAAATCATGCGTCAGTTGGGTGAAGAACTTCCATACGATTTAACAGTACAAATTGAATCTTTCAAAACGGAAGAAGAAACTGTTAATGAGAAAACGGGACGATTAAAACCAGCTTGTACTTATATCGATGCAACTATTTTTGTGGATCGTGCTGGTCAAAAAGCAATCGTAATTGGTGAGAAAGGTGCCAAGCTTAAAACGATTGGTATGGATGCCCGTAAAGATATGGAAAAAATGTTCGAACAAAAGATCATGCTTACCTTATGGGTTAAGGTTAAAGGCGGTTGGTCTGATGATGAGCGTGCTTTAAAAAGTTTAGGATATAGTGATATCTAAGAAGCAGGGAATACTGGTATGAAAGCAATTACATCAATATTAGCTATTGTTGGATGTGCATTGATGTTGCAAGGTTGTGTGTACAAGCTTGTAACCGTACCAGTAGGTATTGCTTATAAAACAACTAAAGGTGTAGTGAAGGGTACAGCTGCTGTTGTAGGAGCTGTAATTCCTGATGGTGATGACGACGATAAGAAAGAAAAAGAATCTAAGGAATAGTTTCTTTTTATGATGCGCAATGAAATCCTGCATGGATATATGATTCATCATCGTAAATATCGTGAAAAAAGCCATATTGTGCATCTCTTCACTCAAGAGTATGGGCGAGTCGATGGTATTTTAAGACAAACTCCACCCCCTCAATATCAGCCTATCCGATTACAAGCTACGGGTAAAAGTGAACTGAAAAATTTTACGAAACTGGAAATACTAAATCAGCCAGTTTTCTTTTTTGGTGATGCTTTTTTCGCTGGTTTTTATTTAAATGAAATTGTTTTAAGACTTTGCCCTTTAGAAGAAGCAATGCCACAAACATTTGAACAATATCAATTAACACTACTTCAACTACAAGAATTGTCTTCGCACGAAAACCCAGATCTCTTTCTTAGACAGATATTAAGACAGTTTGAACATGCCTTGCTTCCTGAGTTAGGTTACGCGATTGATTTTTCAGTTGATAGCTCCCAAAAAGAAATTTTGCCGCATCAATTTTATCAATTTCAAGTGACTGAAGGCTTTGCTCCAGTCGTTCAGGCAGGCCGTTCATCTTTGTCTGGAAAAGCAATTTTATCTATGTTGGACTATGAGCAAGGTCAGGATTTTTCTCACGAACAATTGCAATTATTAGGTAAACTATACCGTCAAATGATTACATCGCTTTTAGGAGATCGTCCCCTAAAAAGCCGACAATTGTGGATTCAAAACACTCAAACTCAATCGTAATTAGGATTTATTTATGGCTGCATTGCTTGGTGTAAACATAGACCATGTTGCTACTTTAAGACAGGCGCGCGGTACTACTTACCCAGATCCTGTAGAAGCTGCTCTCATTTGTGAACAAGCTGGCGCAGAGGGTATTACTTTGCATTTGCGCGAAGACCGTCGCCATATTCAAGATGATGACGTGCGTCGTATGCGTCCATTGTTAAAAACGCGTATGAATCTAGAGTTGGCTGTTACTGATGAAATGGTCGAGTTTGCAAAAGAAATTCAGCCACAGCATGTGTGCTTCGTTCCTGAAAAACGCCAAGAAGTGACAACGGAAGGTGGTTTGGATGTCGTAGCTAATTTTGAAAAAGTTAAGGCTGCAACTCAAGCTTTAGCTGCATTGGGTTGTGATGTATCTTTATTTATTGATGCAGATTTTGCTCAAATTGATGCGGCAATTGCATGTGGAGCACCTACGATTGAGTTACATACAGGTGCGTATGCAGATGCGGAAACAGAGCAAGACCAACAAGAAGAACTAGCACGTATCGTAAAAGGTGTCGAATACGCGGCAGCAAAAGGTTTAGTTGTAAATGCGGGTCATGGCCTCAATCTAAAGAATATTGCTCCAATTGCAGCGATTCCACAAATTCATGAGTTAAATATTGGTCACTCAATTATTGCTGAGAGTGTTTTTGTAGGTCTGGTACAGGCTGTTAAAGATATGAAAACAGCAATTCAGGCAGCAGGATAATTAGTAATGTCGAGTATCAATTATGATGAGTTAATGCAGCCTGTATTAGACTTCTTGGGGTGTCAAACCCCAAATGAATGGTTGGATGAGGCAATCAATAATTTAGATATCTTGATGCAAGATCATGCTAATTGTGAAAAGAAAGCTGCTAGTACAGCAATGAACTTAATGTTCCGCTATAGCTTCTTTCCTGACTTACAAGTAAAACTTGCTCAACTTGTACGAGAAGAAATGCTTCACTACGAACAAGTGCTTGAGCTTATGGCTAAGCGTGGTCAAGAGTGGACTGGTTTAAGTGCTGGACGTTATGCTGGCGGTCTCCGTAAAGAGATTCGTACCTATGAACCTGAAGCTTTAATCGATGTACTTGTGGTAGGTGCTTTTGTTGAAGCGCGTTCATGCGAACGCTTTCATGCACTTGCTCCACGTGTAGATGATGAGTTAGGACGCTATTATCGTTATCTGCTTAAATCAGAATCACGTCATTTCGAAGACTATTTAGCTCTCGCACTCGATGTGGCCAAAACAGCAAAAATGAAAAATCCTAAAGAGGATATTCAGCAGCGTATTGAACATATTCGTGAGGTTGAAAAAAATCTTATATTAACACCAGATGATACTTTCCGTTTTCACAGTGGTGTTCCTGCTTAGTTTTTGACGGCTTTTGTTAAAAAAGTTTACCTTCCAAGGTAAACTTTTTTATTGGGTATAATTTATCTAGTGGGATCAAATAACTCTGCTTTTAGTTATTTAATGCATATAATTATTTAATAAATATATTTTTTATAGATTTTAATTTCTCTTAAAATTTTTAAAAAAACTTTTATTTTTTTAGCCTAATAATAAATATTGTGTAAATATAAAGGCTGATATGTTCATCATGAGTTCAACTAAAATAGTTGATTATTTCCAAGGATATAAGAATGTTAGCATTAGTTACAGGCGCATCGGCAGGTTTTGGTTATAGTATTTCAAAAAAGCTGATCGAGTTAGGCTATAACGTTATTGGATGCGGAAGACGGGCAGAAAAACTAGAAGAACTAAAACAACAACTGGGTGAAAAATTCTATCCATTAGTATTTGATATGACGGATACAGCAGAAAATATAAATAAGATATTTAAAGAGTTACCCAATGAATTTCAAATTGATCAAATTGACTTGCTTGTAAATAATGCAGGTTTGGCATTGGGTTTAGAGTCGGCAGATAAAGCGGAATTAGATGATTGGTACACGATGATTGATACCAATGTTAAAGGCCTTGTGACAGTTACCCGATTAATTTTACCAAGTATGGTAAACAAGAAATCTGGTTTAATTATTAATATGGGTTCAATTGCAGGTACATACCCATATCCGGGTGGTAATGTTTACGGTGCAACAAAGGCTTTTGTAGAGCAGTTTAGTCTAAATCTTCGTGCGGATTTGGCTGGTACAGGTGTGCGCGTGACTAACGTTGAACCAGGGCTGTGTGGGGGGACTGAATTTTCACTTGTACGTTTTAAAGGGAATCAAGATAAAGTGAGTAGTCTCTATGATAAGAAAAACCCAATTTTGCCTGAAGACATTGCAAATACGGTAGCTTGGATTGCATCTCAACCACCACATATTAATATTAACCGTATAGAAATGATGCCAACAACGCAGTCTTTTAATCCTTTAAAAGTGGTTGAAGTAGAAGAATGATTTAAGAAGAAAATATGTTGTTTAGAGTTAAGTTGTATCGTTAAACCTAACACATGCTCTAAGAAAAAATTAAATCCTCTATCAATAGATAGGGGATTTTTTGTAGTTATTGATAAATTTATGGCAAAAAAAAGCCCGCTTTAATGCTGCGGGCTTTTTAGTATTTGGCTCTCCCACCTGGGCTCGAACCAGGGACCTGCGGATTAACAGTCCGTCGCTCTACCGACTGAGCTATGGGAGAATCTGCATGCGATTATAAGGAGATTTTGACAAGGGTCAAGTGAAAATCGTCATGTTTCCTTCATTTTTGTGTTGTATGCTTTTTATTTGATCAGGTTGGGTGGCAAATTCATAAATTACTTGCACTTTAAAAACTGAATTGCTAGATTCAAAAAAGAACAAGCGTTTGGAGAAATCCAAACAGTGTGGATTTAAACCAACTTGCCAGCACTAAAATGGCTAAATCGGAGATAAGTATGAAAACACTTACTATTGCTTCTATTTTTTCTAATTTTGATTTTTATCAACGTAATTATCTTAATATATTAAATCAACCTGAATCCTATTACACATGTGTAGAAGATGCGTGGATTGATGCTTTTCCATTTAAAAAGCAGAGATTGTACTTAGGTGATTTGCTACAACTCTGGTTTAGTTCAAAGTGGAATGTGCGTACTTCATTTAAAGTCTTAAAGTGTTCCAAATTGCTAGATCAATCGCAACCTCTTTATATTTTCCAGCTCGATGGCGAATTATTATTAGGTAAAAATAAAGTTTTGGCTTGGTCTACTCAGCATCGTGAAGTGGTCGAGCTTCAACTTAAAAATATTTGGGCGCCATATGTGATTGCTCAAACTTGTGAACGTCCAATTATTCCTTACGTCATAAAAAAGGCAGCCGTTTAAAGCTGCCTTTATTCTTTATGGGCGAATAATCATGCAGGTTGCTGTCGCATAAGCATACAGTTTACCTTCTTCATCAATAATTTTACCTTCGGAAATACCCAAGTTTTTACTTAAATTAATAACTTTTCCTGTGGCAATTAAAGCCTGATTTTGGGGAATAGGGCGGCACATTTTTACATTAAGGTCGATGGTGCCATAACCCACACCTGCGGGTAACATTGTATGAACAGCACAGCCTGTTACGGAGTCTAGGACTGTTGCAGCAAAGCCACCATGTACACCACCTAATGGGTTTAAATGGTTGTGATCTGCTTGTGCTTTGAAAGTCACAGATCCTTCAGAAATTTCAGTAGGTTGCATTGGAATAGTTTTGCTTATACTGGCAGGTGGAATGTGACCTTCAATCATAGCTTGTAAAAATTCGAGGCCTGTCATTTCCATAGGATTTTTCATTTTTTGAGTCCTTCAGTAATTAAAGTTCTAAAATGGAACTTGATGTTAAATTAGGCGCTAAAATGCATATTGTCAAGTTGGCAAGCATAAGAAATATGGCTGTTTTATAGTTTATAAACTTGTAAAATGTAGTTGAGTAGAATATTTTATAACCCTAAAAATATAAACTTCTTGTGGAAAATAATAATGAACGGTCAGTGTTTATGCGGTGAAACAATTTTTAAAGTTGAATTAAAAAATCATGATGTACATGCTTGCCATTGTTCGATGTGTCGTAGACAAACTAGTGGTGTCATTATGACAGTTGATGTGGTCAAAGGTAGTTTAAAGTTTATTCAGCAAAAGCATCTTAGCGTATTTAACTCTTCTGAATGGGGCGAAAGAGGCTTTTGTAATACTTGTGGAACAACAATTTTTTGGAGAACGAAAGATCAAAACTACTGTAATATCAATGTATTTTCTTTAAATGAGCCAATAGAAGACTTGAATTTAGATATGGAAATTTTTATTGATTCAAAACCCGATTTTTATACTTTCCAAAATCAAACAAAAAAACTAACTGAGGCTGAGGTAGTCGCCTTGTTTAACCCAGAATAATTTTAATTATAAAAAAAGGCCTCAATTTTGAGGCCTTTTTTTAATTTTACAAATTATTTAGCAGCTTTTTCTGCTTCAATTGAAGCGATCGCAGCATCAACACCTTCAATCGATTCAGCAGCTTTTTTGATACGTGCTAACGCATCAACAAGTACTTCATCAGCTGTTGCATATGAAATACGCATGAAGCCGCCTAAACCAAATGCATCACCAGGGACAACTGCTACGCCAGTTTCTTCAAGTAACCATTCAGAGAATTCTGTGCAAGACTTTAAGCCTTTTGCACGAATAAGAGGGCGAATGTTTGCATATGCATAGAATGCACCATCAGCAGGTAAACAAGAGATACCTTTGATGTCGTTTAAGCCGTTTACAACTAAGTCATGACGGCGTTTAAACGCTTTAATCATTGGTTCTAAAACATCTTGTGGTCCATTTAATGCAGCTTCAGCAGCAACTTGTGAAATTGAAGTTGGGTTAGAAGTTGATTGAGACTGGATTTTTTTCATTGCACCAATGATTTTTGCTGGGCCGGCTGCATAGCCAATACGCCAACCAGTCATTGCATATGCCTTAGAAACACCATTTAAAACAATTGTGCGGTCATATAAATCTGGAGCAACAGTTGCAATGTTGTAGAACTCATCTTCCCAACGAATTGGTTCATACATGTCATCAGAAGCAACAAATACTTGTGGATGACGACGTAAAACTTCAGCTAAAGCTTCTAATTCAGCTTTACTATAAATCATACCTGTTGGGTTAGATGGGCTGTTTAATACCACTAAACGAGTGTTTGGTGTAATCGCAGCTTCTAATTGTTCAGGAGTGATTTTGAAGCGTTGCTCTTCACCACATTTCACAATAACTGGTGTACCTTCAGCAATAATCACCATATCTGGATAGCTTACCCAGAACGGTGCAGGGATGATCACTTCATCACCTTTATTTAATAATGCAAGTGCCAAGTTAAAGAAGCTTTGCTTACCACCACATGACACCAAAATCTGGTTCGCTTGATAATCAAGATTATTATCACGCTTCAATTTAGCAATAATTGCTTTTTTTAACCCAGGAGTACCATCTACAGCCGTATATTTGGTGAAACCATTATTAATTGCTTCAATTGCAGCATCTTTAATGTGTTGAGGGGTATCAAAATCTGGCTCGCCAGCACCCAAACCAATCACATTCTTGCCAGCAGCTTTAAGCTCAGCAGCTTTGTTAGTTACAGCAAGTGTAGGGGACGGTTTGATAGCATTGACACGATCAGAAAGACGTACGTCCACGGCAATATTCCTCTTATGGGATTAAAAATAAAAAGCATACTATCTTATCGCAAAAATTAGGTAATTTGCGGATGCAGGTATTTTTAGATGTAAAAAAGTTTAATTTAAGAAGGATCTTGTTGCGCTTTTATTCAATTAAAGCTTTTTTGGAAAGAAAGGAGAAAAATACTTTATAATAGGCGGCAATCGAAATTTCGAGACTGAATTATGACTGAGCAACAGCCAAAACAGAAAAAGGCTTTGGTGAAATTGCCATTCCCAATGCCGAATGAAAGTAATCAAGCGGATGATGCTGTACACAACCAAGTGCGTCCGAAGCCAGAGCAATATGCTGATAGAACTTGGATGCCTCCTCGTGGTACTCGTCGCTCAATGGGTAAACGCTAATTTAAATAAAAAACAGGCAATATGCCTGTTTTTTATTGCTGTAATATTCCTTGATAATAGATTTTTTTCTTTTGATACATATGGTGATCTGCGCGTTTTAGCATATCCTCCACCTGTTCATTGTCTTTTGTTGTTGCATGCCCAATAGCAATACTAATTGGGTGACTTGAGTAATATTGATTATCTATATTGAAAAGTTCCTGAATTGTTTGAAGCATCATTAAAACATTCGCTTCGTCTGCTCCGGGCATTAAAACAACGAACTCATCTCCACCAATTCGAGAAGCGGTATAAGCAGTATTTGTGATTGCCTGATTTAGAATGTTACCTACACGGCGTAACAACCCATCGCCAATATCATGACCCAGTTGATCATTGGTTTCTTTTAAACCATTCATATCTAAAAAAATTGATGAAACAGGGCGGATAATACTGCGATTTAAACGATTAAGTTCTTCTGTAAAGAATGCGCGGTTATAGAGTTTAGTCAGTACATCATGTTGCCCTAAATATTCGAGATAATTTTCAGCTTTCTTTCGAGCTGTAATATCTGTGAGTGCAACCTGTACCAGTCCCCATGTCTCTTCATAGCCTGGGAATACAGTAAATTGCAGTAGAACATTTCTAATTTGTCCATCTAATGCATAATTAATGGCTTCACGCTTGTGGTGAATATTTCCTTGCCATAGCTCAATCAGTTGCTCTCTGAAGGTTTCCACCATCTCATCGGCAAAAATTTTATGGGTATTTTTTAGCAAAGTGTTTTTATCGGGTGCTTTAAATAAATCGATGGTCGACTGATTAACATCTAAAATCAAAATATCTTCGATACATTGACGAACAAATTCAGGATGTACATCTAAAAAAGTTCTAAAATCTTCTATACCTAATAATCTAAGCTGATCAATTCTGTTTTTAATACGACTAAAATCTTCGACCCAAAGAGAAGTGGGTGAGTAAATAAACATTGACTCTGCTAAACGTCTATTTTTCTCTTCTTGACGGAGTGCGTTTTTGTAAGGAGTAATATCTTCAGTCGTAATTAAAATACGGCTAAAGGTGGCTTCAGAGCCTGGTAAAATTGCCCCCCGTAGTTGTACATCAATAGGTTTACCAGAGAGCGTGTAATTTATAGTAGTACTTGAGAAGTGGGTTTTGCCATTCCATAACGCTTCGAGTTCGTGAATATGGGCTTCAAACATCTCTTTTTTAAAAATAAGATCTAAGTTCGCGCACAGTTCTTCTTGGTTTTTTGCTTCAAAAAGTTCTAAAGCTTTTTGGTTGACTTTGATCACTTTAATTTTATGGGCACATTCAATAATCAGATTTTTATTTTGGCTTAGAAAATCATATAGGTTTTCAATCCCTTGGCTTTTCCATAAGTCAAATAACTGTTTAACTTCACTGAAATCCTCAATCCACATTGGAATTGGGGTTAGGTCAAAAATTGAAGAATCTAAAGTTTCCATATGTTTCTTTAAGTATTCAGTTTGTCTCAAAGTATAGTGAGAAAAATTAAGATTTGGAAAGATAAATAGATTAAATCTATTAGAATAATTAAAATAAAGAATATTTAATGTAAGTGAAATAATATAATGAGAAAGCAGAGGTTATCTGCTTAACTCATAAAATGACAAAATAAATTAGCGGTTAATTGGGTGTTCAATGTGTTTTTCACCACGCCATAATTTAATAAAGTCTTGCTCATCGAAATCATATAGTTCCATAAGTGCAACAATAACACTTACGAAAATCATCGCGCCTTCTGAATTACCATGAATATTGAAAATCTTACCATTGAGCTTACCCAAAATATCACTTAATTCATGATCACGGCCTCTGCCATAACGGTCACGAGGATACAATTCTTCATTAAGTACGATAAGTGCTACTGCTTTTTCAGCATTCGATAAATCTGTTTTATCTAAAGCTTCTTCAAAAGACTCGCTACCATGATTAAAGTAAAAGATGACTTCATCATTAATGAAACTTTGAACCATTTTTTGAGTAAGTGTCGGGAACTGTGAAACAGCGTTTTCTTCGACATATGGTTTAAATGATTCAGGGAAAATTACATTGTGATATATGCCCTTAAAAAGTGGAGCAATTTCAGAAACTTTATAACCTGCGATTCCACATCCTAAAGCAGTCACAAAGTACTTTATTTTAGGATGATTTTTTGCATAAATTTTAAAGTCTTCAACATAATGCTCGATTTGGGAGAGTGGCATTTGTTGAATATGTTCATTTAGAGTTGGAATTGCAAAGCTTTGTCCAGCCCAGCCACGACCTACACCTTCAACTGCACCAAAGTGCTGACTAGCAACTCGGGCAGCTCCACTACTGTGTTGCCCGGCAAGATTGCTTCCAAATACGAAAACTGTATCTTCAGGAAGTTCCGTTACAATGCTTTCATCATGGTATTGGTATGACATATTCTTATCATTAAATAGAGTATAAGCTCATGTTGAAGGGGAAAAGACTAGAGGTCAAGAGGAGTAACAGGGAAATTAATCCCTGTTTAGCAACTTAGCCTAATATTCTTTCTTTAAATTTCTCTTTACGCCTAATGAGTGAGTTTGAAAGTTTAATTTGGATAGGCGTAAATATTTTTTCTTGAAGATATATACTAAGTGGTACAAGTAAAATGAGAAATATAAAAACTGAAATTGTACTTAAATGATCAATCTTCTTTGCATTAATCATAAGTTCATGAAAATTTGGTGAGTTGATAGTAGCAATAATCAATTTATAAATTATAAAATATATTGATATAAGTGGCAAATGTAACATATAAATAGAAAGAGAAGCCTTTCCTAATTTTTGTATCATCAAGCATAAATTCTGATTTTTAAAATTTATTTGTAGAAAACTATAAATTAATGCAAGTTGAGTAAATAAAAATAGACCGTTATGGGATAAGTAAAACCATTGTTTTGGATTCATTTTAACTAATATATTCATTAAAATAAAACCTAGTATCCCAATTAAAAAAAACAATAATTGAAATTTTTTAGTTGTTGAATTTGCTTTTAAGCATATAAAATAAAAAATAATTCCAGCAATAAAATCAGGGAGTCTTAATAAAGGATTTCTATGTATTATTCCTACAACATCAGAGCTAAAATTTTGTGTAATAGTAAAATACAATGCTGGAAACATAGAACTTATCCAACAGCAAATCAAAAGAGTTTTTAGATGTTTGTGATCTTGAATTTTTTTAACAAAAAATTGAAAAGTTAAATAAAAAAAGAATAAAGCTGAGATAGACCAAGCTGCTATATTTAAAAATAAAAATCTATAATCCCAAGCTTGAACTAAACTCAAACTTTCAATAATATATTGTAAAAGATAAGAAAAAAAGAATTCGAATGTTCCAGCAGAACTATCATTACCCGGAATAGTTTGATATGCCTGCTCAATTGGAAAACCTCTTCTAGCAATTAGCTGCAACAAGAAAAAGGTAAAAAGGGATAAACACATTGTCATAATATGAATTGGATACAATGCAGAAAATCTTTTAATTAAAAAGGTTGAATTAGAAAATTTATTATCTTTAATTTTTTTGAAATATACATGTGTTAAAATAAATCCAGAAAGTATAAAAAAAGTACTTGTACCAAAAAAACCATTGAAACTAAGGAGGTTTAATATAGAATCTTTTAACAAAGATTGAATATGGTATAGCACCATAACTAAAGCCATACAAAACCTAATTAAATCTAACCCAATGACTTTTTTTGATAAAATCATAACTTGCTTGTAATAAAAATGTAATATTTAATTCTTACACATAATGAACACAAATGTTTTGTTTTTGTTATTGTTTGTATGTTTTTCAACCTTAATTTGGTTATTTTTTAATTTAATTGTTTGTTTTTTGTTCTTTTTATTAAGGTTTTCTTAAATTTAATCTTGCATGTTCTAGAATTGTTACTTCTTTTGAAGTACTGACATGAGGTCTGTGTCAGTACAGTACTTCAAAGTTAATCTTTAAAATCCATTAGATATTAAATTTATTAGCTTATTACTGATCGCAACATTTGTTTTTTCATTTACATGGTAGGCATCTCTAGATAAACTTAAAGGAACATATTGATTTTTTTGATATTTTATGTCATCTGTTGTGGGGGGGATTGAAGTGTCATTCCAAATTTCATCACTTTCTATATATTTTTTTAAATCAAAATAATGATTTGAGTATGTTTTTGATAGAGAATTGTTTACAAAATTTACTTTGTCTATAAGCCCTTGAGAGGGTTGTGTAGTAGTAAAGAAACCCACGACTAAAACATTGTGTGTAAGATTTTCATCAATCCAGTTTATACATTGATTAGATTTTTCAATAACATATTGAGAACTTCCTTGAGTTTGGTCTCCACTTAGTAAGTTATTTTTACCTAGGTTAACGATAAAAATAGAGTCGCTTTTAACCTTGGGAAATAAACTATATATAGGGTAATATGTGTTTTTATCTATATCTTTTTTTATAAGTTGTTGAGATATAAAATAATATCCATTTTCATCAACGCCAATTTGTCCTTGATTATCATTAATTTTTACATCAAAAGTTTTTAATGCATGATCCATTGGCCAATCAGCATCGAAATAATTTTTTGTATTTAATAATAGTTGTGTGTTTTTGAATCTAACGGTACCAGGAAAAGCACCAACTCTCAAGCACATACTATATAAATACTCACTCGCTTTAGCATAATTTATGAGATTATAATTATTCCGAGATGCTGTAGCAGTCAGTGCATTGTTCATATACTCAAATGTACTACTGCCCAGTACATATACATCTTTTTTAGCATGTGGTTGCGGAATGATAACAGGATCAGTAGTTGAGCTTTCATTACCGCAAGCCTGCAATGTTATGGTGAGAGAAAGTAGCACAATAATTTTATTTAATTTACTCATAAGCATGCCAGTAGTGGTTCAAATTATTTTTCGATAGTGAAGTGGTCTGAATATATACTATTCACTAAAACATTCAATATTTTATATATGATAAGACTCAATTATTCTCAAATAAGAGATAATATTTTGATAAAAATTAAATTTTAGTTTGAATCGAATATGCTTTTTCAGAAGCATGATCCAATTCATTCAATAAAAATATCTGAACTGCATTTTTTTAAGTCTATGAAATTTTTCTTGCTTGATTCATATAAGTATATTTATTTTTATTTAAACGGATAAATCATATGAAATTTGATTTCTACCATTTGCTTTAGCTCTATAGAGGAGATGATCTGCACGATGCAAAGCCTGTTCAATGTCCTGTAAGTTTTTTATAGAGGTGAGTCCATAACTTGCTGTAATTTTAATTTTATTATTCGTAAATACAGTTTGTTCTATCAAAGCTTTAAGCAATTGTGTCTGGTGTAAAGCATCTCTTTCATTTTTAGCCGAGATCAAGCAAATAAATTCTTCACCTCCAAAGCGTGCTACTAAGTCATTAGCCTTTTTATTATTTAATATTATTTCACTAACACCTTTTAAAATTAGATCACCTGTATAATGACCCCATGTATCATTAATTGTTTTGAAATGATCAAGCTCGAAGTATATTAAAAAATAAAAACTATTACCAAAATCTATAACTTTATTTTTTCAAAAAAACCACGACGATTTAATAAATGAGTGAGCGGATCTTGAAAACGTTCATTATTAAGATGATGAATAACATCTTTGACGGCGCATCCACTAATGACTAGAGCAAATAAAATATTTAAGAGGATGTTGGCTGACATACATAGCAGCCACCATACTGATGAGGTTAAGGTAAATTGACTTTGATCTATAGGCTCTAAAAATATGAAGTTAATCCCAGCTCGAAAAAAAGAATATGAAACACTGATCAAATAAAAAATTAAGATCCATTTATCAAATGATTTAGAGGACGGTAATTTTTTTAGTACATGTGGAATTGTAATAAAACCTACTAAACCCAAAGAAATATTTAAAATAATTAATCTTACCCATATTTGGGGCTGTATATATGAAAAATAGGTCAACATAGCAATCGTACATAAACTAATCGCTAATGCTAATTTGTGCCTAAAAGAAACCTTTAACTTCAGACTAATAGCATAGGCACCGAACCAACTGCCTAATAAATATAAAATTGCTGTGAAAGGAGCTGCTAAAGTAAGTTGTGCATTGTTCATTAAACATTGAGCAAATAATGCAATTGAGGGAATAACATAAGCTAAGCCAATCCATAATAAAAAAAGATCAGCTTTAAAAATTAAGCGGCAAAATGTAAAAGCGAGTCCAATCAAAAACAGGCAACTTGGAACAATTAATATAAAATATTGCATATTGATGGGATTCACAGCAATTTTTTAAATTTTCATATTTTTGAAATGCATAGAATAAAGTGTATTCATGTGTAAATTCAAGATTGAGTCTTTAAATTATGAAAATATAAAATTTGAAGATATTCACTTATATGTAATCAAAAATCTGATTAAAGTACAGAAAAATGATTGTAAATTTGGCTTATTGACTCCATTAATAGCAAATTACGCATATTTATAAAAGAGAGAGAACTGTGAACGAAAATCAACCTTTCGATTTGGTCACTCATTACCAGCCAGCGGGTGATCAGCCACAGGCAATTGAAAAGCTGGTAAATGGCGTCGAAAAAGGTTTTCGTAATCAGTTACTGTTGGGTGTGACTGGTTCCGGTAAGACCTATACCATGGCAAATGTCATTGCCCAAACACAACGGCCAACCATTGTAATGGCGCACAATAAGACCTTAGCAGCGCAGCTCTATGGCGAATTTAAAGCCTTTTTCCCAAATAATGCAGTTGAATACTTCGTAAGTTATTATGACTACTATCAACCAGAAGCTTACGTTCCGTCTTCAGATACCTTCATTGAAAAAGACGCAGCAATTAATGACCATATTGATCAAATGCGTTTATCGGCAACACGTGCTTTGTTAGAGCGTCGTGATGCAATTATTGTTGCTTCTGTATCTGCAATTTACGGTTTGGGTGACCCAAATGCCTATATGCAAATGTTATTGCATGTGGTGCAGGGTGACCGAGTGAGTCGAGACGAAATTATTCGCCGGTTGGTTGAAATGCAATATACCCGTAATGAACTTGAATTCTTACGTGGTACTTATCGAATTCGTGGCGAAATTATTGACATTTTCCCAGCTGAATCGGACCAACATGCAATTCGTATTGAGCTTTTTGATGATGAAGTAGACTCAATTCGTTGGTTTGACCCACTCACTGGTAAAATGGTGCGCAAAGTACCACGTGTCACGATTTATCCAAAAAGCCATTATGTGACACCAAAAGATAACTTAACACGTGCGATTGATACCATTAAGGATGAACTTCAAGACCAGCTTAAGTTCTTCCGTGAACATGACAAGTTACTTGAAGCTCAGCGTATTGAACAACGTACTCGTTATGATTTGGAAATGATGCAGCAGCTAGGCTATACCAATGGTATTGAAAACTACTCTCGTCATTTATCGGGCCGTCCAGCAGGTGAAGCACCACCGACATTGTTTGATTATGTGCCAGACGATGCCTTACTTATTATTGATGAATCGCATGTAACGGTTCCTCAGATTGGCGCAATGTATAAAGGTGACCGTTCACGTAAAGAAAACTTAGTGAATTATGGTTTCCGTTTACCTAGTGCACTTGATAACCGCCCAATGAAATTTGAAGAGTGGGAACGTATTGTACCAACCACTATTTTTGTCAGTGCAACGCCAGCTAAATACGAATTGGAAAAGTCAGAACAAGTGGTTGAGCAGGTCGTTCGTCCTACAGGTTTGATTGATCCTGAAATTGAAGTTCGCCCAGTACTTACTCAAGTCGATGATGTGCTTTCTGAAATTAATATTCGTAAGAATTTAAATGAACGTGTGTTGGTGACCACTTTAACTAAACGTATGGCAGAAGATTTAACGTCTTATTTAAAAGAATATGGCGTTAAGGTTGCTTATTTGCACTCAGATATCGATACGGTTGAGCGTGTCAAAATTATTCATGAGTTACGTACAGGTGTATTCGACGTTTTAGTCGGTATTAACTTGCTTCGTGAAGGCTTGGATATGCCAGAGGTTTCTTTAGTTGCTATTTTAGATGCAGATAAAGAGGGCTTCTTACGTTCAGAACGTTCGCTTATTCAGACCATTGGTCGAGCTGCCCGAAATGTGAAAGGTAAAGCAATTTTATATGCGGATAGAATTACCGATTCTATGCAAAAAGCAATTGATGAAACCGAGCGCCGTAGAGCCAAACAAATTGAGTTCAACGAGCTACATGGTATTACACCTCGTAGCGCTGTTCGTCAGGTGATCAAAGAAATTGATGCAGGTGAAGTACTTTCAGATGATCAAATTGATGAGAAGGTATTAGAGCAGGCAAAAGCCCTGAGTGCTGACGATCGACATATTCTTTCTGATCCTAAACTGTTTAGTAAGCATATTACTAAGCTTGAGAAAGAAATGTTAAAGGCATCGAAAGACTTACAATTCGAGCAAGCTGCTCGCATTCGTGATGAAATTGTTCGTTTAAAAGCGCAAATGTTGCAATAAATGGATACATAACACTACATGATTTGTTTAAAAAACAAGCTACTGTAGATGTTTAAGTTATTTTTGTATTCACAACTAAAAGTTGAGGGCAACAATGGCATTTCGAAAAAATGTTCCGCAAGCCAGTTGGCGCTTGGCAAAAATTGCATTGGGCGGGATTGTTCTGACTGGCTTAGCCGTTGGAACATATGCCTACGCCCAGCAAAAACCGTTACCAACTGTCGATAAAGTTGAATTAGACCGTTATTTAGGTGTGTGGTATGAAGTCGCACGTAAACCAGCTTTTTTTCAAAAAAAATGTGCTTATAACGTATCTGCAACATATACATTAAATGAAAATGGAAATATTGTTGTAGATAACCGTTGTTATGATAATCAAAAACAATTACAGCAATCTATTGGTGAAGCATTTGTAGTGAATCCACCATATAACACTAAACTAAAGGTTAGTTTTTTACCTGAGGCTGTAAGATGGATACCCGTAATTCGTGGTGATTATTGGATTTTAAAACTAGATGAAGACTATCAGACTGTTTTAGTTGGAGAGCCTTCTCGTAAATATCTTTGGGTATTATCTCGAACGCCGCACCCTAAAAAAGAGGTAGTTGATGAATATCTGAATTATGCAAAAACATTAGGATTTGATATTCGAGATATTATTCACTCTGAGCACAAAGAGTAAAAAATTTTGCTTAAGAAAAAACCATGTCTTCACATGGTTTTTTCTTTTGTATAGTTGATAAATCAAGTATTGTATCGCTTCATTTTTATTGAAGTATAAAGAGGTTGGCGATGTTAAAAGGCGTGATTTTCTCTGTCATGGCATCATTAACTTTCGGTATACTTTATTTCTATACCCAATTACTCGGCCAACTTGATAGTGAGCAGACTTTTGGATGGCGTATTATTGCAACTTTGCCATTTTTAAGTGTGTTTATGTGGTGGAGTGGTGATTTAAGTCATATTAAAAATATCTATCAGCGTATTTTGGCAAACCCCTCTTTTCTTTTATTGCTCATCACCACCTCCGTGTTGACTTCGGTACAGCTATGGCTCTTTTTATGGGGGCCAATGCATGGCCGTGGTTTACAAGTGTCTTTGGGATATTTCCTGCTACCGCTTGTATTGGTGTTAGCTGGTAGTGTGCTATATGGCGAAAAAATATCAAAATTTCAGTGGGTCGCTATTATTCTGGCCATAGTTGGGGTAGGCCATGAAATTTTTCGCTTAGGAAGTATTGCTTGGGAAACTGCTTTAGTTGCCATTGGTTATTCAGCTTATTTCTTGTTACGCAAGAAAATTAAAACCGATAATTTGGGCGGTTTTTGGTGGGATCTTGTGATTATTATGCCCGTAGCGATTTATCTGACACATACAGGTGTATTGCCATATGCTAAATTTATAGATCAACCAACCCTTGCTTTGGTCATTGTGGGGCTAGGGGTACTTAGTGCTATAGGTTTAGGAAGTTATATATTGGCTAGCCGTTTTTTACCCTTAGTGGTATTTGGGTTGCTCGGATATCTAGAACCTGTATTGCTTGCTTTAGCGTCGTTGGTTTTAGGTGAAAGTGTTGGTCGAGAAGAGTGGTTTACTTATATTCCAATCTGGTTTGCTGTTTTTGTACTTGTTTTAGAAGGTGCTTTTCATCTTTATCAACAGCAGCAAAAAGCCAAAAATTTGCAGTTGAATATCGAAAAATATCAAAAAAGATTAAAAAATGATGCTCATCATTAGAGCATCAGAATTCAAAAAGTAAGAAAAAGCAAAAATTTAGCTGCTTTAAACAATAAGATAATAAAAAATAATTATAGGTATTTTATGAATTTATGATGAATTTTAGGAAAATCTAGCTACTAACGTCAGCTTTTGATTCATTCTTGCCAATAATTCCATTACAATTACGGGGTTTTAAAAATCACGCCTAGATATAATTAATTAGAGGACGTATCTGTGAGCAAAGACACTATCATCGCCCTGCATGCTGAACACCAAGGTCGTTGGAAAAACCGTGAAGAAATCGCGGAACGTATGATTGCATTAATCGGTCAATTATACCGTGAAAAAAATATTGTCGTATCTGTTTACGGTCGCTCTTTAATTAACCGTTCTGTTATTCAAATTTTGAAAACTCACCGTCGTACACGTGTTGTAGATGTTGAGCTTTCTGTTGTAAATACATTCCCAATTTTAGAAGCTTTAGCAAAAGTTGAAAACATTGGTTCTGCAGAAGTTGATATCGGTAAACTTGCAGTTGAATATAAAGAAAAAGGCGGTGATGTTGACGCATTTGTTGCTCAAGCAGTTGAGTCAATTAAAGGTAGCGCAACTTCTGAACAACCAAAAGACGTAGTTCTTTACGGTTTTGGTCGTATTGGTCGTATCTTAGCTCGTTTAATCATTAGCCAATCAGGCTTAGGTCGTGGTTTAAGCCTTAAAGCGATTGTTGTTCGTAAGTCTTCTGATGGTGACTTGGCGAAACGTGCTTCTTTACTTCGCCGTGACTCTATTCACGGTACTTTCGCTGGTACAATCTCTGTTGATGAAGAAAACGAAGCAATCATTGCGAATGGTAACTTCATTAAAGTCATCTATGCATCTAGCCCAAGTGAAGTTGATTACACTGAATACGGTATCGAAAACGCGCTTTTAATCGACAACACTGGTAAATGGCGTGATGCTGAAGGCTTAAGCCAACACTTGAAATGCCCAGGCGTTGCACGTGTAGTATTAACTGCACCAAGTAAAGGCGAAATGAAAAACGTTGTATTTGGTGTAAATAACACTGACATCTTAGATGAAGATAAAATCATTTCTGCTGCAAGTTGTACAACAAATGCAATCACTCCAATTCTTAAAGTATTGGATGATAAATATAAAGTTCTTAATGGTCACGTTGAAACAGTTCACTCATTTACAAATGACCAGAACTTAATTGATAACTACCACAAAGCTGATCGTCGTGGTCGTGCCGCTACATTGAACATGGTTATTACTGAAACTGGTGCTGCTAAAGCTGTTGCTAAAGCATTACCTGCATTAAAAGGTAAGTTAACTGGTAACTCTGTACGTGTTCCAACGCCAAACGTATCTCTTGCTATTTTAAACTTAACACTTGATAAAGAAGTTGATCGTGAAGAAGTGAACGAATACATTCGTCAAATCTCGATTAACTCTAGCCTTCAAGGTCAAATCGGTTATACCAACTCTACAGAAGTGGTATCAAGCGACTTTATCGGTTCTCGTACAGCTGGTGTATATGATGCTCAAGCAACGATTACTTCTGGTAACCGCTTAACTGCATATGTTTGGTACGATAACGAAGTAGGTTATAGCTGCCAAGTATTACGTATTGCTGAACAAATGTGTGGCGTAAGCTATACAAAAATTCCTGCAGAAACTAACGCTTAATTCTATTTAACGTTAGATAAAATATTGTGACAAAAAGACCCAGTTTAGACTGGGTTTTTTTACAACTGTACAAAATATATGCTGATTATTTTTTAAAAATCAATGAGAATAGGATTTAAGGAACAAAAAGAAATAGTAAAAGGGATTGGAATTGCAGCAGTTTAAAAGATTATTAATCGTCTTCTTTTTCATCATCATCGCGAATATATGTGGTGTACTCATCGCCATTTGGGTTTTCAAGCATTTTAATATTTATATCCCGCTGAAAAACCAAGCTGTAGCGATTGATTTACAAGAGCCTTTGCAGGTACAGGTTAAAGTCAAAGATGCCTTAAATGTCGATGTAAAGGGTAGAGTAAATGCGAATATTCCTATTAATGAAAAGTTAACTATCCCTCTCACACAGACGTTAACCCCACGGGTCTATTTCGATAATATGGTGCCAATTAGCACTGTTATTCCAGTTAAAGAAACATTAAAAGTTGATCAAAGCCTCCCAATAGATACTAAAGTTCAAGTCAGAGTATTAGGTAAGGATATAACTTTGCCATTAAAAGGTAATATTCCATTAAAGCTTGATGTACCTATTGATATTCAAGTACCACTCGATCAAAAAGTTCATTTGAAGTTTGATGCTCCAGTTAAAACAGTTTTAAAAGAAGATCTTCATATTCCTCTAAATGCTCAATTAAAGACCAATATTCCGATTCAAGGTAGTTTGAATGTACCTGTAAAAACTGCTTTAAATGCTTCAGTAGATGTGAAAAATACGTTGCCAGTTAAAATTGAGCATGGTGAGTTAAAAATACCTTTATCAAGTATGAGCCTTAATCGCGTTAAAGCCGATAATGCTACATCTGTACCTGATCAGAACCAGAATAAGTAGGAAGATGACTGATGCTTGGTTCAATAAAAAGTATGCTGATCAGTTTTTTTCTGATTATGGTACTCACGGCAATTTTATTTTGGCTTTATTTAAATATACAAGCTTCAGTTGTAGTGTCTGCACATGAGTCGGATATTCGTTTACCGGAGTCATTAGAGACAAAAATTCATGTTGGTAATAATTTACAGGTACAGTCTATAGGTAAACTTGATACCTCAATTAAGATTGATCGTCAGATTTCGGTACCATTAAAGGGAAGGTATTTGGCTGATTTGCAGTTTGAAGTCGAGACGCCAATTACAGTAAGTGTTGATTATGCGACAACTCTGAAAGTTGATCAGGTTATGCCTTTGGAAACAACTACCGATTTAATTTACCAAAATAAGTTATTACCTAGATTTCCATTAAAATTAAATATTCCTATTAATCTTGATATTCCATTTCAGTTAAAACGTAGTTATACCATTCCCGTTAAAATTGCTTTTAATGGTCCAGTTTATTTTGAGTTCGATGAGTCGGTAAATTTACCAGTTAAACATCAGTTTAATCCAAGTTTGAAAATTAATGATGCAATGGAAATGGGCAATATCTCAAGCTTTAATGCCATTATGTATAACTCTGTACAGCACACAAAAGCGAATTTAGATATGAAGATGGATTTGCCTTTACGCAATGTTCATCCATAAGGGATCAATGCATAAAAAGCGACTCTGATCAGCTTTAAACTTTTATCAATATCAAAAGATATAGAATAAGACCTAGGAAAGTTGAATTCTCTCGATTTTCTATTCGAGAATTTTATGAAAATATGGCAGAATAGGCGGTTTTAGAGTTTTTAGAGGATTGGCAAATGCGCTTTGTTGATGAAGCAGTCATTACCGTAGAGGCTGGCGACGGTGGCAATGGCGTAGCCAGTTTTCGCCGTGAAAAATTTGTACCATTTGGTGGCCCAGATGGTGGTGATGGCGGACGTGGTGGAAGTATCTATATTCAAGCTGATGATGATACAAGTACCTTAGTCGATTACCGTTACACCCGTAAATTCCGCGCTGAGCGTGGTAAAAACGGTGCAGGTGCTAACTGTACCGGACGTGGTGGTGAAGATGTGGTTTTAAAAGTACCTGTAGGTACAACAATTGTTGATACAGATTCTGGCGATATTATTGGCGACTTGGTTGAAGACGGCCAAAGAATTCTGGTTGCAGGTGGTGGTGAAGGTGGTTTAGGTAATACTCACTTCAAATCATCAACTAACCGTGCTCCACGTAAATGTACGACTGGTATAAAAGGTGAATTTCGTGAAATTCGTCTTGAATTGAAAGTATTGGCGGATGTTGGCTTATTAGGTATGCCAAACGCTGGTAAATCTACTTTCATTCGTGCTGTAAGTGCTGCAAAACCGAAAGTAGCGGACTATCCATTTACCACTATGGTTCCAAACTTAGGTGTTGTAGATGCTGACCGTCATCGTTCATTTGTAATGGCCGATATTCCAGGGCTTATTGAAGGTGCGGCAGAAGGTGCAGGTCTAGGAATTCGTTTCCTTAAACACTTGGCACGTACTCGTATTCTTCTACACATTATTGATGTGCAACCAATTGATGGTTCAGATCCAGCGCATAATGCAAAGGCAATTATGAATGAGTTGGCTAAGTTTTCTCCTACTTTAGCCAAACTACCAGTTGTTTTAGTACTCAATAAATTGGATCAAATTGCTGAAGAAAGTCGTGAAGAGTGGTGTCAGCACATTCTAGACGAGTTGAAATGGACTGGTCCTGTCTTTAAGACCTCAGGCTTATTAAGCGAAGGAACAAAAGACGTTGTGTATTACTTGATGGATCAGATTGAACAACAACGCGAACGCGAAGTTGAAGATCCTGAATACGCAGCAGAAGTAAGAGCTTTCCGTGAACAACTAGAAGTTGAAACACGTGAACAAACCATTGCGGCAAAAGAAGCATATCGTGCGATGCGTCGAGCACAACGTCTCGAAAGTATGATGGACGATGATGATGATTTTGACGATGATGAAGACGACAATGATGTAGAAAGCATCTACGTTCGTGACTAAAAAATCGAGGAAAACATGATAGAAGTGGTCGATGGGCAACGTAAGCTCAGTGAGTGTAAACGAATCGTTGTTAAAATCGGATCATCTTTACTCACAGCAAATGGGCAGGGGCTAGATCTGGAAGCTATTTCGCATTGGGCGAAACAAATTGCAGATTTACACAATGCTGGACACGAAATTATTTTAGTGTCTTCAGGAGCTGTAGCAGAAGGTATGGTTCGTATGAAGCTTGCGAGTCGACCCACCGATCTACCCAGTCTACAAGCATGCGCCGCAATTGGGCAGATGGGCCTAATTCATACATGGTCTAGCGTGCTTGAAAATCATAGTATCCGAACAGCGCAAGTCTTATTAACACATGATGATTTGGCAGATCGCCGTCGTTATTTGAACTCATGCGATGCGTTGCAGAACTTGATTGACTGGCGTGTTATTCCGGTTATCAATGAAAACGATACAGTCTCTACTGACGAGATTCGTTTTGGTGATAACGATACCTTAGCAGCAATGGTTGCTGGTCAAGTACATGCTGATTTACTGATCATTTTAACAGATCAGCAAGGCATGTTTGACTCAGACCCACGCCATAACCCAGACGCAAAGTTGTTATCAACTGTGCGTGCTATGGACGATGTCTTATTTGAAATGGCTGGCGGTGGTGGGCTTCTTGGACGAGGTGGCATGGTCACTAAAGTTCGTGCCGCACGTTTAGCTGCCAAATCAGGCTGTCCAACACTGATTGCTAGTGGTGAAAGTGACAATGTGTTGTCACGAGTAATGGGTGGTGAAATGTTAGGTACATTATTCACAACAGATAAAGACCGTATGACAGCACATCAACAGTGGCTTGCTGCACATTTACAAACAGCAGGTCGTCTGGTGATTGATGATGGCGCGGTTGACGCGATTAAATCAAAACATCGCAGTTTACTCCCTGTTGGGGTCGAAACTGTTGAAGGACATTTTGATCGTGGTGATGTGGTTGAATGTGTGGATAAACAAGGCAAACGTATTGCGGTTGGACGAGTAAACTTTAGTTCTCGTTCAGCTGAAATTATTAAAGGCCTTTCTTCAGACAAGGTTTACCAAGTACTTGGTGAAGCTCGTTCACTTGAAATGATTCATCGTGATCATATGGCAATTTATTAAGTTGTGATCAATTAAAAAGCTCGCTTTATGCGAGCTTTTTTTGTGGTGTTAATGATGGCAAGATTCGATCTTCACCAACCATAAAAGGGTGGGTGGCAAGGCTTAGCATGTCTAAATCTTCTGAAGTATTCCCATAAGCATAAATTTGATAATAATCCTGCAAAGAATATTGTTCATGTATTCTTAACTTCTTTTGTTCATTACTACAATCTGGCGTTGAATAGTAGCCCGTCATCATGCCATTTTTAATTTGAGTTTCAGTGCAAATTAATTCGATATCAAGTAATTTGCAAAGTGGAGCAAGATAGATATCAATTGAAGCTGAAACCAATACTACTTGATCACCAAGTAACTGATGTTGTTGTAGCTGTGCGAAGATTTCAGGTGAAAGCGTTGAGACGAGCTCTTGTGCATATTCTTCGCCTAACCTTTGCAGTTCAATGGCTGGAGTATTGCTAAACATACTGCGAAAAAGTTTAGCTCGCATCGCATGAGCTGGATAAAAATTAAGATAATAGGCTTGAATCCATGGCAGGATTTTTAAGCCTTGCTTCACAATGTGGCGCTTAGATAATGCATAAAAGATGAACCCTGTAAAACTGTCTTTAGTGCACAAGGTTCCATCAAAATCGAACAGGGCGAGGTTTTTTATTATCTTATTCGTTTCGCTCGTTGCATACATGATTCATATCGTCCGTTTACGCGGGTTGCATACCAGTTAGTATTATAGTCACGACTTAATTTAGGCCCAGAAATGACCACCTGAGGCATCATTGCATAGATCGGTTCTTTGCCAGTTTTAGCCTTATAGAGTTTAGTTAAGGCAATATAAGTTTGTGTGCTCTCAAACTTTTTCTCTTTTTCCAACTTCAGGTCATCGCGCAGTTGTCTTGGAGTAATTAAAACATTATTTGTATTAAATACATTCATTAATTCTTTTTCTGACTGACTCTGTACTGCGAGTGGACTACCAGATTTATCGTAAAGTAGTAAATCACCATCTAAAGTAAGTTTAGCCTCAGTGAGATCATCCAACATACTTTGAAAAGCAGCATTACGGCTAGAGTACATACCTGAGTTATAATCAGCAAAACGGTAAATCGCCTTATCATAGTCTGCTGGATATACCATCAAGCGATGAATGCCATAATATAAACCACCATATTGCGTATAAAGATCATTTCTAAGATCATTAATATTCATACTAGAACGCTTATGAGCTTTGGCATAATTAATATGAACTTGCATTGAACCCAATGTAGTGATTGGATTCATTTTCTCGCCAATATCTTGTCCAACCAGTTTGGCTGCACCCGTTAAAGCACTAACATGATAATGTTGAGTCATAAAATCAAAAATTTGACGATAAAGTAAGTCGAGATCTTTTTCAGTTTTGACTTTACGCATCTGACTCATGTAGTTATTGTCAGGAGAGGGCTGGGTTTTTAATACTTCTTCGAAGTAGCCTGCGACCGTACCACCAACTTTCTCACCAAGTTTGTCTTCAAACTTTTCATTTAAACGGGTACTGACTTCATCGACCGCTTTTTTACCAAGACCGGGTACTACTGGATTGGCAACAAAGTTAGATTCCTGATCTACAATCGCGACAATACTACAAACATTTTGCTTGGTTTTAGGAATTTTTAAGTCCTGCATAATATCGTCAATATCTTTGGCCCATGACTCACGATCATGCACGCGCGATGGAATTAACTTTTTAATTTGCTGGCTTTCTAAATCGGGCTCATCATTTTTTGACCACCAGGCTTTATCTCCACAAGCAGTTAAACTCATGCATACGGTGACTACACCGAATGATTTTAATAAAAAACGGGAAGACAACGGTTTGTTCATGGCGAGGAAAGCACCTGCAAAAAAGATGAGCTGATCAAGCGGATGAAGTATACTATGTTGATCATGAATTGTATGAATATATATGTATATTGGTCCCTATCAACTGTCAAATAATTTAATTGTTGCTCCTATGGCTGGTGTAACTGACCGTCCATTTAGAACACTGTGCAAGTATTTTGGTGCGGGTCATGCTGTGAGTGAAATGATGACTGCCGACAAAACTTTGCGAATGACTAAAAAAAGTCTTTATCGTGCGAATTTTGATGGAGAGTTGGCTCCTATCTCTGCACAAATCGCGGGTTCTGACCCAGAACAGTTAGCTGAGGCTGCTCGTTATCAAGTTGCAAATGGGGCACAAATTGTTGATATCAATATGGGATGTCCTGCAAAAAAAGTATGTAATAAATTAGCAGGTTCAGCATTATTGCAAGATGAGGACTTGGTAGCTCGAATACTAGATGCTGTTGTTGAAGCAGTTGATGTTCCTGTGACGTTAAAAACCCGTTTGGGATTTTTAAATGGCCAAGAAAATATTTTACGCGTGGCTAAACGTGCTGAAGAGGCGGGGATTGCTGCGTTAACATTGCATGGCCGTACACGTGAAGACATGTATTTAAATACAGCACGTTATGAATTAATTAAACATGTTAAAGAATTAATTAATATTCCTGTTATTGCCAATGGTGACATTGATAGTCCTGAGAAAGCAAAATATGTACTGGACTATACTGGCGCCGATGCAATTATGATTGGGCGGGCTGCACAAGGTCGTCCGTGGATTTTCCGTGAAATTGCTCATTATTTAAAAACTGGTGAGCATTTGGCTGCTCCAAATATTGAAGAAGTCAAAGATGTACTTTTAGGACATTTGTCTGAGTTATATCAATTTTATGGTGAATATTCAGGATGTCGTATTGCTCGTAAGCATATTGCTTGGTACACCAAAGGCTTACGTTCGAGTAACGAGTTCCGTCAAAATATGTATAAAGTTGAAACTACTGCTGAACAAGCATTAGTAGTCGAAAGTTATTTTAATCAATTGCTTGCAGAAGGTAATTTGATGAGTGATGTTCAGGTTGAACAAGTTAATTTATTAGCTACTCACTAAAATAAAGCAACCAGTACACGACTGGTTGCTTAAAATCTTCATTTATTCATTATCTAACATTTCAACAACCAGTTGATTGACCAGATCAGAAGCGCCTAATTCACGTATTTGTGCAACATTACTTCCTGCCCAAAAAGCACCAAAACCATAGTCATGGTGTTTGCTCGCAAGAGCATTGAGTTGTTTTGCTAAATCATAAGCATAAGGGTATTCAGGTTGGAGAGGTCGAGTAGGTGAATCAATTTTAGTATGCCAATGGTTCAGTAAACCGCGAGCTGGACGCCCAGAAAGGCTAGCACTAATTTGCGTTACAGGTTCAGTAAATAATGCTTTGCGATATTCAGCAGAAGCATTTGAAGTTTGGCATTGAACGAATGCTGTACCTAACTGGACTGCGGTTGCTCCTAAACCCAACATATGTTTGGCCTGCAAGCCAGTCATGATGCCACCCGCAGCTACTACTGGAAGCTTACAATGCTTCACAATCAATTGGACCAAATCACTGGTTTTAATCGCTGCATCAAAAGTCTGGTTGAAAATTCCTCGATGTCCACCTGCTTCAATACCTTGAGCAATAATAATATCGATACCTGCTGCTTCAATCGCTTGTGCTTCAATCAGGTTGGTGGCCGAAACCATAGTCAAAATACCAGCTTCTTTCAAAGCTTTAATTTGATGCAGATGTGGAATACCAAAATGGAAGCTCACTGCTTTAGGCTTAGTTTCTAAAACAACATTTAAAAAGTCATCATTGTCTAAAAAACTTGGATAAATACAGTGCAACTCTTGAGGAGGTTGAACACCAAATTTTTCAAAATCAGGACGTAAATATTCAATCCATTGTTTTGCTTTTTCTAGGTTAAGCTCTGTAGATTGATGACAGAAAAAATTAACCTGAAATGAGTTTTCAGTGAGTGCTTGAGTTTTTAAAATTTGTTCACGTGCACTTTGTGGAGTGTTTGCTCCCAAACCTAATGATCCAAGGCCTCCTTGATTTGAAACCTCGGCTGCTAGTTCTGGTGTAGAAACGCCTGCCATGGGAGCCAAAAAAATTGGATGTTTAATTGCAAGTTGTTGTAATAGGCTCATTTTATTCACCTCATTTCTTTCACTTCACCATAACGTGAAAATAGAATGAAGAGCAAATAATATTGGCTATTTAATTTTTAAATATTCTAGAACACTATTTAAAAGATCTTTTTATAATGGCGTGACATTAAATAAAGAACCAATCCAGCTTGAAAAAGCCATTGCTAAAATTCCCCATAAGGTAATACGTAAACTGCCTTTAAGTTTAGATGTACCAGCAAAGTAACTTGAAAGTGCACCTAAAATCGCTAATGAAAGAATTCCTGTGGCTAGGACAGCAGGCATAATCCATTGATTCGGGCTGAGTAATATAGCCAGCATGGGGAAAAAAGCCCCAAAAGAAAATGATGCGGCAGATGATAGTGCGGCCTGTACAGGATTGGCTGCGGTATTTTCATGAATGCCGATTTCATCACGGGCATGTGCACCCAATGCATCATGACTGGTTAGCTGTAAAGCAACTTCTTGAGCTAGTTCTTTAGATAAGCCTCTAGAAATATAAATTTGAGTTAGCTCATCTAACTCTTTTTGAGGGTGCTTAGAGAGTTCTTTTGCTTCAATCGCTAAATCTGCTTTTTCAATATCTTCTTGAGATTTTACGGAAATATATTCTCCGGCAGCCATTGATGTAGCCCCAGAAATTAGTCCAGCAATGCATGTAATTACTAGTGTATGTGAGTTGGCTCCACTTGCTGCCATACCCATAATTAAACTAGTGACAGAAATAATTCCATCATTGGCTCCTAATACTGAAGCTCTTAACCAACCTGAACGGTGAATTGCATGATGCTCTGTATGATGTGGAAAAGCCATGTGTTTTGCCTTATAAATGTTTTATAGATGCTATGAAACTTTACAAATTATTGATCAAAAAATATGTCATCATTATAGGGAATTTAGGGATACTAAAGAATAGATCAATAATAAAAATGGAGACTAAACTATTTATATTAAATCATCCTTAACCTAACTTAACGATGTAACTCATTATTTTAAATTATGATATTTATTGATCATTCTAACAAATTACCCTTAATAACTCTAATTTACTGTAGAGGTGATAATGAGAAATAGCAAAACAATAAACTCTATAACGCATTCGATATTACTTATGGGAGTAGTCATTTCTTCAACGGTAGTAAGTGTGTGTTCTGTTTATGCACAAGACCCAGTTACCTCTGAATATAAACCTGGAAACCTCATTTATGATAAATGGGACAGATTCTATAAAATAGAGCAGTCTCAACCTCAAGAAGCAGAAAAAATATTAGTTGAGCTGAGTAAGCTGACCCCTACAGATATTAAAGTCTGGAAAAGCCTGACTTATTTACAGATTCGGCTCGAAAAAAGAGATGAGGCTTTACAAAGTTTAAGACAAGCAAGAGCTTTAGCTCCTCAAGACGACACTTTAAAATTACAAGAAGCATATTTGCTGAATCAACAGAAAAAAAATCGTGATGCACTGGTTTTATTTAAAGAACTAACTTCATCTTCAGATCCAGCAATTGCTGCGAAGGCAACTCAAGCTGTTAAAAATTTAAGTGGAGGTGAGGTTAAGCCATATTTTGGGGATATCTATTTTGCACCCTCTTATGAGTCACGTTATGACGATGTTATTTTTCCTTTAAAAGTTCGGTACGGTAAAAACATCGACAATGGTCGTGCTCAAGTCTACGGTTTTCTTAATTTAAACCGTGACACTAAATCTCAAGGTGGAGTACGACCTGAAATTATTGATGAAAATGCAGTTACTCTTGGGGTAGGTGCAAATTATCAACCATGGACTTCTATTCCTGTTCGAGCTTATGTCGAAGTTGGCGGAAGTTATGACTTGATTGATCGAAATCGAAAAAAATTTCGTGAAAGTGTAGTTGGAGGGGTAGCAGGTTATCAAGAGTGGTATTCGCAATCTAACTGTAATCATACACTTTGTTTAGATAATTACTTTACTGACCTCTATGGCAATGTCGCGACTTATTCAAGAGAAGACTATAACGTTATTGGAGATTTGCGCTTACGCACAGGTTTAAATTTATATAAAGGAGATAATGGAACTGTGCAGGCTTATGTGAAATTGCATGGCTTAGCAGACAGTAAAAATGAGTATTACAATAATTTATTTGAATATGGGCCAGGGATTTCATGGCAACCTTTTAATTATCAACCGATAAAACTTCGTGTTGAACGTTTATATGGCAACTATTTTAAAGACGTGCCTGTTAATACAAAAGATCATTACAACAATACTCGTGTAGAACTTGTTTTTTATAAGGACTTCTAATAATGAAAAAAATTTTTATTTCAATTGTATTTGGTACTCGTCCAGAGCTAATAAAGCTAGCTCCGGTAATTTTATTAGCAAAACAAGACTCGCGATTTCAGGTTGAAGTTATTTTCACGGGTCAGCATGATGAATTAGTGCGAGATGCTATAGATTTCTTTGGTGTTGAAATTGACCACCGACTTAAAATTATGAATGCAGGGCAAAGCCTAAATCAGCTATTAATTCATGGTTTGGTTCAACTAGAGCATGTTTACACCGATGGTCAAAAAAGAGATGCGATAGTCATTCAGGGTGATACTACCACTGTATTAGCTGCTGGATTAGTCGCATTTTCAATGAAAATCCCTGTTGCCCATGTCGAAGCAGGTTTACGTTCTTATGATTTAGACCATCCTTTCCCTGAGGAAGGTAACCGTCAGTTAGTTTCACGTATTACTAAATGGCATTTTGCTCCGACTGAACAATCAAAAAGAAATCTACTTAATGAGCAAATCAAGCCTTCGTTAATTACAGTGACAGGCAATACAGTAGTCGATGCTGTATATTTAGGCAGAAAGTTAATTTCTGAAAAAGCTGGTTTAAAAAATCAGCTCGAACCTTACGGAATTGAGTTAAAACAAAACGATAAAGTCGTACTTATTACCGCTCACCGCCGTGAAAATTTTGGTGAGGGAATTCAAAATATTTGTAATGCAGTTGAATATTTAGCTAATCATCATCCTGATTTACATTTTATTTGGCCTGTGCATTTAAACCCAGCTGTACATGATGTAGTGCATGATAAGTTTAAAAATCATGCTCAAATTCACTTGGTTAAACCACTTGATTATCCAAGTTTATTAGCCGTCATAAACCGTTCTATCTTCATTTTAACGGACTCTGGTGGTTTACAAGAGGAAAGCCCTTCGTTTAATAAGCCTGTATTAATTTTACGAGACACCACTGAACGACCTGAAGTCGTGGAAGTCGGGGCAGGAGTACTTGTTGGAACAAATCAGCAAAAAATTATTGATGAGGCTGAAAAACTTTTAACAGATTCGCAGCATTACCAAAAAATGGCAAATGTTGAAAATCCGTTTGGTGATGGGCGTGCTGCCCAGCGAATATTAGATGAAATTGTCAGAACTTCTGAATAAAAAGTATTTATTTTGAATTTTCTGATTCACTTATGGTGGCAGGAATGCTGCCATAAGTCAGGCGATACCATAAACCGACGATATAAACCGACCAGCGTCCCATATAGTGGGGACCATCAAAAATATAAATTGTTTTGCCTTCATATGCTTTAATCTGAGAAATAATTTCCCAAGGATAGGCTGCTCGAAATTGTCCATTTTTTTTGGTACGAAATGCTTCTAGCACAATAACAGTTTTATCTTTTCCAAGAGTTTGTTCAAGTTGGTCTAAAATACGTCTTGCTTGTTGAGGGGTTCTTACGCCGACACCTACACCATCTTGGAAAAAGACACCAGCTTGGCTAGGTAGCCAACTTTTAACCCATAAATTATAATTTTCAGGCTCTCTTTCACCACTATAAATGCTCACCCAAATAGGTGCTGGCAGTTTTTCTAGAACATGACCTAGTGTGCTTACCCTTAACCAAGTTGGATCAGCTTCAACTGGAAAATAGTAACCTTTTAAAGATGCATCATTTTGTTCTTGAATAATTTGTGCAGATTTTTCTCCTAAAGCAACAACATTTGCACGTGCTGCTGGTTCATTATATTCACCAGCTAAACCTAATATGAGATTCTTAGCCCAAGGTTGTTGCTTAATTTTCTGTATATCAATGGCTTTTTCCCACTGTGGGAGGTTGGAGTTTGTCCACCACGATTTAGATTCAACGACTGACCACTGGGGAACAAAAGTGTTGACTCCTAAATAATGCCAGTTTCCTTTTGGAGGAGTGGTATTGTTATCTGGTTGCCAAAAAATTCCTTCGATCACTGGGGGGTGTCCATGATTTTTGAACAACCCCGCATAAGCCACTACACTACATATAATTAAAATAATAAAAGCAGTTATTTTAATTGGTATCTGTTTTCTCATTATTACGTCGTAACCAATACCACAAGAAGATCACTATTATCATAATTGCAGAGATAATCACAACCAGTAAAAAGAATGAAGACTGCTGAACTAATGGAGCTTTTTGATTACCTACAATTAATTTTTGGAGAACATAGATATTGCCGTTTTCTGAAACCAACATTTTGGTCACATTATTTGGAATTTTATGTTGAATGGTTCCCCATAGATGCATGAACGTTTGTGTACCTTTTTCAGAGTCAGTAATGACATCAAAGCGATTATTGTTATAACTCACAATAAAACCGTTTGCTGCTGCTGGCGCATAAATAATGTTTTGATGCATTGAGACTTGTTGTTGATAAATCTGTTTATTCACAATCACATTAACTGCTTGTGGAGCATTTGGAGAAAAACGTACTAAATTCAGTGGCATTGGAGCATCAGTAAGTAGCATTTTTTTGGCGACTTGCCCTAATGTGATCGCAATATTTAATGCACCAGATTGATCATCAATTGCAATTGTTGGTTTAGTTGCCAATGTCATGGAAAGGGCTGCCACCCCATTTTTAAGTTTGTGTGGAAGCTTGACAGTCGATTTGGCTGTATCGACCCAAAGTGAACCATGAGCAGTTGGCAGACATTGAGAGTTGGCAATAACCGAGTTTTCAAGCTTCAAGCTAAAGTTGGTTGTATTAGAAATAGACTTTGCAAAAATGTTGAATTGTCGATTAACTGGGTCAGAGGCAAGATCCGCCGTTTTCATACTACCTGCAAGACCACCATCGAGCCATGCTGTAATGTTTGAACCCTGTAATAGGCCGCTTTGAATACGAAGGGCAATTTGTCCTTGTAGGATGTCAGTAGGTTGCCATACTGCTGGAAAATCGAGAAACAAGTTTTTCTCAGCGTGATTTAAGCGGAAATCTTCAATACCTAAGTCTGCAAGCGTATCAATTTTCTTGAATTGAGCCCAAGCCGGTGCAGAAATTGTAGTTGGGAAAATTGCACTGCCTGTATCAAGCTGCTGTACATAAGCTGGATTAATTAATCCATTAATAGCAGCAGTAAGTTCTTGTGGTGTGTGATAAGTGATAGAGAGGGTAGGAGCACCATCTGTCGGTTTTGAAATTTGTACAAAAGCTCCATTTTTAAGTGGAGGTGTCGATTTTATTATTTCAATAACAAACTTGGTTTCAGGGTTTAAATTGGTTTGTCCAGAATCGATCCATTCAATAGGAGTGACAGAGCTCCAAGAAGTTGCAAGTCGAGCAAGCATAGAGGCTTCGGTAATCTCCTTGCGGTTGTATTTCAAGATACCGACAAAAGGAGTGGGTCTCTTCGCTTGGGGGTTAAACAAAGCATCAGGTAAATCTTTTAAGCGATAAACATTTCGAATAGGTGTAAAGTCGAGCTGAGAATTGCTTAAATATGTCAAATGATCGATATCTTCTGTACAGAAGGAATCTCTCGTTTGGCTCAGCATTGTAGGTTTATCATATTGTTGAATAATAAAATCTAAACGATGGAAACCACTCGGGCTGGCGGGAATATCAAATTTAAATTGCCCACTTCCATTTAAAGTCGTGTTATAGATGAGCTTATCATCATATTTCACTAAAATATTGGTATCACTTTCAGTGGAATAGTCACTGGAAAACTGAATGTTTTGCCACGCTGCACCCTTTCCAATATAGAAAAAGTGAGGCTCAACAGTATATTTAGTTGATGTACTAATATCATCTAAAGTCCATGTGGTGGTATGGGCTGGCACGGCTAACATAAGGCAACTGCTAGCAAGGAGTGCTTGTATGAGTGGATAAAGTTTAAAAGTCTTTTTCATTTATTTTTTCTCCTTGCTTCTTTCTGTTTTGTACCACTGAAGTGAATTACCTTGTATTTTATTTTTTAGCATGTCGAATGCGGCTTTAAATACAATAAATAAGAATATCTGTGAATAACTTACATAAGATAAAACTGAGTAAAAATAGAGCTCTGGTTTAACTTTTTCTAAAGAAAGCGTAAACCACATTTGCGCTACATATAGGCAAAATGAAAGGCCCCACAAGAGCGTAAATGGCCCTGGAACTGAAATACCTGCAATATCAAGTAAGCCAAGTGTTAACGTAATATGACTCCAGAATAGAGCTGGTACGAAAAGGATATAGCACATGATGTTATTCAGAATTTCAATTCCGATGGGGAATGGTGTTCTGAGCGCTACTGGTAAATATTTACGTGTCACATAAAAATTACCTTGAGTCCAACGTGAACGCTGTTTAACGAATACACTTAACGAAGGTGGGTCTTGCTGCCAACCAATTGCATAAGGAACCCATTTAATTCGTTTTTGTCCGATAAAAATTCGGAAACTCATTTCTGTATCATCCACTAGCGACTTTTCGTCAAAACCGCCTAAGGTTTCTAAGGCATCGCGCCAGATGACATAGTTAGTGCCCATCAATGTTGATAACTCAAAACGTTGCCAGCGTCCACCTTGAAAGATCCATTGGAAAAAGATGAACTCAATCGCAATAAAGCGTGTCAAAATACTATCTTGCCAGTTACGGGTTCTTACTTTTCCATTTACAGCGACTAGTTTTTTGTCTGCAAGTAGAGTTTGTGCGAGTAATCGAACGCAATCGGGTTCAGGAGTACTATCGGCATCATAAACAACAATTAATTCACCTTTAGCATGAGGAAGCCCGTTATTGAGGGTTCTTGATTTCCCTTTGCCCCCCATACCTTTTGGAACATTAACAATTTTTATGCATGGATAAATTTTTGCGAGGCTTTCTGCGATTTCAAGCGTGTTATCTTTAGATCCATCATTAATCAGTAGAACTTCATAAGCTTCGGCTGGATAATCTTGTTGAGCAATTGCATGTAAAGTATCTTCAATCACCACGCCTTCGTTATAGGCTGGAATTAAAACGCTTAAGACTGGCCATCTCTCGGGGATAGGTAGATTTTGTAGTTCTTTTTCAGCTGTTTTTGAATATTTCCACGCTTGATAGCTTAGCCACGCCCAAAATGCTTGTGGAATCCAAATACCTAAAAAGCCAAATAAAAATAGAATATCAATTGGAGCCATTTGTACGGACCCTCCTAATAATAGAAGAGATGAGTAGCAATAATAGAATTAATCCTACTACTAAGGAGATCCATGAAATATAACTACCAAATGTACCGAGAAGATCTGGATAAGTTGTTGTTAAAATTAGATCTAGAGGAACAACAACTACACTTAAACCAATAAATATATAACCGATAAGATTTGTACTGACATGTTCAGGTGTACTTACATAATCAATATTATTAAATTTCCACGAAATACCGAGTTGTGGATAACGAATATTGGAAAGAGGTAAGTCGGCTGGAGGATTAATGATAATTTCGTAACCTGAAACATGGCCGTTAAAGTTCTTGGCCGAATAAAATAAATGTTTACCTTGTTTAATTTCTCTGGATGGTATCGGTAAATTTTCTGAATTTAATGGAATAATATAACTACCCGCAGGCTGTGAAATTAAATTTTCATCCCATCCTGTACTTACAAACGCAGCCATTGGCCGTAAACCAATTGCTGTTGAAAATGTTGCCTTCGCAGCAAAATACTGAGGTTGTTCAGTTTTAAATAGTACGATTGGAATAGCACCTTGGCTTACTGCTTCTTTTAACAAGAAATAGTGGGGGAAACCAAAAACCTCATCTGGCAATATAATGCCGGGTCGAATTCCATTATGAACAAACTTTTGAAAACTTTCAGAACTGATCTGGTCAAGAGTAAATACAGGCCACCAAGTATCTTGATAAGGGAAGAACATCGAAAGATCTTCTGGAGTTTGTACTTCAGTCTTTATTTGCTCGGCTTTAATTTCACAATGGTAATATTGCCGATAGAACTGTTGTAAAGTGGCGTCTGGATATTGGCTCGATGCGATCACAATTCCACAAATATTAAGAAGAGTAGACATTAGTTCATCTCCTCAGGTGGAATAACAATAACTTTATATTCAACCTCAAGACGCAGTGTCATAATTTCTCTTAACTTTTTAATAAAGTCAGGCTCTTCGTCAGTTTTTTGCTGACGAATGACAATGCTGTATATGTTCTCTAAATCATCATCAGCAAATTGGAAAACAATTTCATTCGGCTGATGTTGGCTCAAAATCGTAATCATTTCATTTTGAGTGGTTTTCCAGACATCATCTCCTAACATTTCTTTGATTAGACTACGATTAAGAATACTAATGACGAAGACTTCATAATCTTGAACATTATGATGATCGAGTAGCTTAAAAAAACTACGCTGAAAATATTTTAAAGCGCTTAAAGGGAAAATATCTCGTCGATAATTTCGGTCATAACTTTGAATATCGCGATATTTCTGAACGTTAATTTCAATATTATGGCGTACGGCACTTAAAAAAACTGGAATAAGAGGAATAATAAAAAGTAAAAGAAGCTGACGTTCAATATGCGTTTGTGCTCCAAGATCAAGGAGAAAATAAACAGATACGCCAATAAAAGCGAGTAAACCCACAATTAGTGATAAACCAACTTCTAAAAAAGCACCGGAAACTAAAAGAATTAGAATAAAAATCCAGCTTCCTCTAAAACTTACAGGTAGCCACTCATATGCAATCATTCCCATAAATAGATGAGCTGCAATAATCCATAAGACGAGTGTTCTACCTGGGTTCTTTTGTTGCATATGGTTTATGCTACCTTTTTTGTAATGTTAATTTTTTTATACTTTTATAATGAAAGGTCGTGATTTGGGAAGTTGTTGTTGTTTATGTCCTTTTTAAGTATCTATTCTGTTTATTTGTAGTTGAAAGTCCCTTTATAGTCAAATCCCGTTATTATTTTTTAATCAAAAGCAAACATATAAGACGTAATTGTTAACTAAATACGCTTGAATATTTCAATTGCTTTGAGGCGTGTTTCTTTTAAATCTACAATCGGTTTTGGATAATTCAACCGAAGAGACTTATTTGCTGAATAAGGATCATGAATAGATTTGTTGTCCAGATGAGCTAATTCTTTTACCCATGTGCGAATATAGACACCATTCGGATCAAATTTTTGTGATTGGCTAATCGGGTTAAAAATTCGGAAATAGGGTACAGCATCTGTTCCAGTTGAAGCACACCATTGCCATCCACCATTGTTTGCAGCTAGGTCTCCATCAATTAAATGTTGCATAAACCATTGCTCACCAATACGCCAATCGATCAGTAAGTTTTTACATAAGAACATAGCAGTAATCATACGTACTCGATTATGCATCCAGCCGGTTTGTAAAAGCTGGCGCATTCCGGCATCAACAATAGGAATACCCGTTTGACCAGTTTGCCATGCAGTTAGGTGTTCTGGGTTATGATTCCATTGAATTTTTTGAGTGTCCTTTTTAAATGGAATATGTTTAGACACATAAGG
Source organism: Acinetobacter seifertii (assembly GCF_016064815.1). NCBI lineage: Bacteria > Pseudomonadati > Pseudomonadota > Gammaproteobacteria > Moraxellales > Moraxellaceae > Acinetobacter > Acinetobacter seifertii. The sequence continues at coordinate 1,081,630 of NZ_CP065820.1, forward strand.
AAAGTCAAATAAAATATGTTGGTAAAACTCTCGCCAAATAAGTTCATCTAACCATATTTGCTGACCTTCATTGGTTAAATGAAAGTTACCATGTTGATTGAGGAATAATGCTTGTAAACACTGGCGTATAGATAAAATTCCAATATTTAAATAAGGCGAAAGTTTACTTGTACCTGTTATGTGGGGGAAATCTCGCTCGACTTTATATTGAGATACCGAGTCTTCAATAAAATGATCTAGTTGTTCTAATGCATATGACTCGCCAACAGGCCATAAATCTTGCTGTTCTGTTGTAATGGATGAACAGAATAGCTTTTCAATTTCAGCTAAGTTTGTATTTTTCTCTTCAAATAAATCGGTTGGAACTTTAGTTTGTTTATTGGGTAAAGGATAACATTGAGGTAAACCACTAGTATCTAATTTTGAGTAGCACACTTTTTTAAAGGCACTAAAAACTTGATAAGGTTGTTCTGATTTGTTGCGAATTGAACGCAGAGGAAAAATCGTGCGGTCATGAAATAAAAAAAGTTCTTTACTGTCTTTATTTAAAATGTCTTGTACAGTTTTATCTCTTTTTAGTTCATTTACTCCTACCTCAATATTGGCATAAACATTTTCAATATTATATTTCTTACTAAAGTCAGAAATAGATTTGGCAATATCTTTCCAATAAGGGATGACCTGAATAACCAGAGGGATGTGAAGAGCTGCCAATTCTTCTTGAAGTTTTTTGAGTTGTCTTAAATAAAAACTAATTTTTATTGGAGCATCGTCGTGCTGTTTCCACTGGTCTGGCGATAAAATGACTAATGCAATTGAATTACCTTGTTGGCAAGCATGCCATAAAGCTGCATGATCGCGCACTCGTAAATCTTGTCGGAACCAAATCAATTGATAAGCATTTGACATGCATAGTCCAATAATAAATTAACTCACTGAATATTATATAAAATAAATACATAAAAAAAGCAAAGCCGAAGCTTTGCTTTTATCATCTTGTTAAAGATGAATTAGTGGTGGTGACCACCAGCACCGTGTACATGACCGTGATCAAGCTCTTCAGCAGATGCTTCACGGATTTCTACGATTTCAACTTCAAAAGTTAAGTCTTGGCCAGCAAGTGGGAAGTTAGCATCAACAACAACGTTGTCGCCTTCAACCGCTTTAACTGTAACGATTTGAACGCCGTCATCAGTTTGAGCTTGGAATTGCATACCAGGTTGAATGTTATCAACACCTTGGAACATTTGAGCTGGAACTTCTTGTACTAGGTCTGGGTTGTATTCGCCATAACCTTCAGCAGCTGGTACGTTTACAGTGAATTTATCACCAACAGTCTTACCAGTTAATGCATTTTCTAAACCAGGAATGATATTGCCTGCACCGTGCAAATAGGCAAGTGGTTCACCTTGAGATTGATCAAGTGTTTCACCCTCAGCGTTTGTTAATTTATAGTGGAATGAAACCACGTGGTTATTTGCAATTGCAGTCATGTTTTTGATCCATTCAATCAATTAAAGCGTACATCATAAAGTGAAAAATAAATTTTGTAGACTACAAAATCTCAATCTTTAACACTTTTTCTAATGCGTTTTTACGTATATAGGGATGAACTCAAAAAATTCAACTCAATACAGCTTAATTTTTGGTCGTACTCGTCTTGTAAGTAAATCTTTCACTGTGAGTAGTCCAGCTTGAGTGTATCCGTGAATTGTTGCTTGATGTAAACGGTATAAAGATACGTACATTGTTTTAGCAATATATCCTTGTACACTGACATCCCCAAGTAATTCTCCAACGGCTTTATTACGACTTAAAGACACAAGTGAACCTTTGTCATTAAAAGTGAACATCGGCTGTGAACGGCCATTAAGTCTGGCAGCCATAGCATTAACTAAAAAGCTTGCTTGTTGACTGGCAACTTGAGCGCGTGGTCCAAGAGGAGGGTTTCGTGCATCAAGTTGGCAGTGTGCACAATCACCAAAAGCGAATACATTTGGGTCAGAATAAGTTTGCAGCGTAGCATAGACCATTAAACGGTTAATGTTGTCACGTTCAAAATCGGTAAAACTTTCAAGAACTTTCGGTGCTTTTACGCCAGCTGCCCATACCGTAATATCACTTTTGAGTTCATTACCGTTACTGAAATAGATGCAATGCTTATCAATTTTTTCAACGCGATGTCGAGTTAAAATTTGGATACCCATTTTTTGGAGCTGTTTTGCACTATGCTCAGCTGTTTTCTCACTTAAAGCAGGTAAAATACGTTCGGAAGCTTCAATCAGTGTGATTTTGACTTGATTAGGGTGGATTTTTTTCAAACCATATCGGTAAAAGTTTTTAGTGGTTTCTATAAGCTCGGCAGCAAGTTCTACACCCGTTGCACCTGCACCAACAATTCCAATATTGAGTGTACGTTGGCTAGGTTGATTTTGTGCTTCAATGTACAAATGCAAAAGATCTTGTTGGAAAATATCAGCTTGATTTCTACTGTCTAGAAAATGACAATTTTCACGTACACCCGTTGTATTAAAGTCATTGGATATTGAACCAAGCGCTAAAATAAGCGTGTCATAACTGAGTTTTTGAACTTGGGTGTTCTGCTCTTTAGATACTTGAGGAGGGACTAAATCTATTATTTTTTTCTCTTTATCAATTGCAACAAGTGTTCCCAATATAAATTCGTAATGATGTTTTTCTGCATGCGCAAAATAATTGGTTTGTTCTTCGTGAGGGTTTAAGGAACCCGCCGCAATTTCATGAAGTAGAGGCTTCCAGATATGAGTCAAATTTTGGTCGACTAATGTAATTTTGGCTTTACCACTTTTCCCAAAGGTTTCACCGAGTTGTGTGGCAAGTTCTAAACCACCTGCGCCACCACCGACAATGACAATATGATGTAAACTTTGGGTCATTTTTATCACCTAATTATTTTTCTATAAAAAAAGATGGCTAAATTATGCCATCTTTTATTTATAAAATTTATTGTGCCTCTGTGCACAATTTGATGTTTTTAGTGCGAATCTACTGGATATAGTTTTGCTGCACTATGATTACTCGATGAAAAAATAGAGAACAAATTTGAGAACCACATCATAATTTTTTGGAAAATATTGGCTTCTTCAATATGCACATCATTTTCAATTTGCAGACTGCGAATGAGCTGATTGTTTTGATAAATTGAAACTGTTGCCAAGTTCATGGCTTTCATTAACGGTGCTGTTAATTTTTGCTCGTTTAATGCAATATTTACACGAGTTTGAGTCGTTTCTAGTGGAGCAATAGTTTTTAGTTGTTTATTGCTATCAAGGACTTGAATGCGTTGTGTTGCGTAATCAAAGGTATTTAAATCAATTGCTGCTGGTTCGGCATATAAAGAAGTCGTGACAATAGTTGGTTGCTTAGTTTCAACCTTAAACATTTTTAAAGTTGATTTAATAACTGGTAACTCAGCAATAAGTTTTTGCTCTGGAATAACCACTTCATCACGTGTATACGCATAAGCAAGATTCATTAACTTATCGGCAATTTCAGCGCGTTTCACTGCACTTGCTGTACCTAGAACAATAACCAGTAAACGTCTTTGTGGTAGGTTCGGTGAAAACGAAGGACGTGAAGCTGTAAGCGCTAAGTTATAACCTGCTGCTTTGGTATAGCCAGTTTTTAAACCATCTACAGATGGATCATATTTCAAAGCAAAGTTAGTTGCATGATGAAAACGTTGATTGTAGCTAAAGCTTGGCATTTTTGAATAATGTAAATATTCAGGTGTTTGGTGAATCACTGCCTGACTTAATAAGCTTAAATCATGCGCTGTCGTGTAATGATCAGGCATTGTAATCCCGGCAGGGTTACTAAAATGCGTGTCTTTCATGCCTAAAGCTTGAGCTTCTTGGTTCATGCGTTGTACAAAATGAGGCACATCACCAGAAATTTTTTCAGCCAAAGTCACCGCGGCATCATTTGCCGACATCACAATTAAACCTGCCAAAAGCTGATCAACTGAAATTTGCTCACCTGCTTTAAGGTACATTTGTGATTCATCCCACTGAACCACGCTAACTACTGGTGTTGCAGTAATAACTTGATCTAGCTTTAATTTTCCAGCCTTAATCTCTTTTAATGCAATATAAGCAACCATCATTTTGGTTAAAGATGCTGGTGCACGTTGCACATGACTATTATGTTCAGCAATGACTTGACCAGATTGAGTATCTACTATTGTCCAGGCAGCGGCCTCGACGCTCTCAGGAGCAATATTAAGAAGGGCAGCATTGGTAAGAGTAGTACAGAAAATACTAAACAGTGTAAAAAGAGATAGGAAGAATTTCACTAGGTGACCTTGACGTTTACTGGCAAATACGGAACACAGATGCACAGCATGCTATGCCTTTTTTTTGTAGAAGGCTAGTCTGAATTGTTGCCAAAAAATACATCTACGCAAGTCGATACAAAAAAGTGATAATCTAAGGTGAAACCGTTCTTATTTTAAATTGAAGAATTTATGTTGCATTATCAAATAGAGTTCGATGATTACAAACAGCATCTTGTTCACGTCACAATTCGTTTTTTAGCGAATCCAAATCAGGAACTATGGTTACCAACGTGGATTCCAGGTAGTTATTTAATTCGTGAGTTTTCTAAGCATATTGAAGCTGTAAAAGCTTACGATGAAGCTGGGCGCATGCTCAATATTAAAAAAATTGAAAAAAATCGCTGGCGTTTATTTAACACCGATCATGAGTTAATTACTGTTGAATATGATGTCTATGCTTATGATTTGTCGGTACGTGGTGCTTATGTAGATCAAACTCGTCTATATATTAACCCAGCCTGTGTATGCTTAGGTTTAGATGGACAAGAGCAATCTGCTTGTGAGTTAGAAATCTTTTTGCCTGATGAGTTAAAACACTTTCAATTAGCAACTAGCTTAGCTTCAAAAAGCTTAGTTAAGGGACGTTTTACCTTAAAAGCTGATCATTATGATCAACTGATTGATAGTCCATTTGAACTTGCGGAGCAAACACGTTTTAGCTTCGAAGCTCATGGAATCGAACATGAATTTGCAATTTCTGGACAGCACAATACCAATATAGAACGTTTAAAAGCGGATATTGAAAAGATCTGTGCAGCTGAAATTGAAATGTTTGGTTCAGCGCCATTTAAAAACTATACCTTTATGACGATGGCAACAGGCAATAGTTATGGTGGCTTAGAGCATTGCAACAGTACAAGTCTGATTACACCACGTGATGATTTACCAAAATCGAATGAACCAACGGAACCTTCGAAAGACTATCAACGTTTCTTAGGTTTATGTAGCCATGAGTATTTCCACTCGTGGTTAGTGAAGTTCATCCGCCCAGAAAACTTTGCAAACTATAATCTTCATCAAGAAGGTTATACCTCGCTACTGTGGATCTTTGAAGGGTTTACCTCATATTATGATGATCTCATTTTATTACGTAGCGGTGTGATCTCTCAGAAGTCTTATCTAGATTTGTTGAAGTCACAGCTTGATCGTTATTTACAAAATCCGGGTCGTTTTGTTCAGACAGTCGCAGAGTCAAGCTTTGATGCATGGATTAAGTTTTATCGTCCAGATGAAAACACTAATAATGCTGGAACTAGTTATTACAATAAAGGCGCATTAGTTGCCTTATGTTTAGATTTAGGCTTACGTTTACGTGGTTCTAGTCTTGATGCCTTAATGCGTCGATTGTATGAAAATACACAAAATGGTATTCAGGTTAATGAACGTACCGTTTTCGATTTATGTGAAGAGTTAACGGGTGATAGTTGGGTTGAGCAAATTAATCATTTGATTAACACAACGGATGAGTTGCCGCTGGATCAGTTATTCCCTGAGTTTGGTTTAAGTTATACGCTTAAAAACGATAAGACATTAGCTTATGGTTTAAAACTAACCGATAAACCTGAAGGTGTATTGGTACAAAATGCTCAACGTGAAGGAGCTGGGGCAAAAGCAGGTATTTCTGCCAATGATGTCATTATCGCAATTGATGGATTAAAAGCGACCACAAAACTTATTGAGAAATATGCTAAGCAAAAGGGTAATTATCAAGTCTTAGCTTTCCGCCGTGATGAGCTGTTGTCGTTTGAAGTTACAGGTGAAAGCATAAACTTAACTGAAGTTGAACTTATTATTGAAGATCAAACAAAAGCTTATAAATGGTTAAAAGCCTGAATAACAGTTAAATAGTTTATAAAAAACCGATGCTTCGTACATCGGTTTTTACTTTTTAGTAGATTTTAAAAATTGAAATAGGTGTTATCTTTGAGTTTATTTTGAATGAAAAGTATAATATTTGTCAGAACTCTGAAAGATATCTCATGTAATTTAAGACTGATCTATACCTTAAAAGTTGGTAAACCTAGATGTATTACCATAAGGTAGGTATAAGATTATTATCAATAGATTTAAATTATGTATTATTTCGCTGCGAAATGTCGTTATCACTGGATATTTCGTTGACTGGAAGCCAATGAGAGTCGATACTCTCAGGGTTTTATTTAAGCATATCGGTTCGTAGGCACTGGGCCAAAAGCTCGGTCCTCAAAACTCAATTCAACGGAAGGGGCTATATATGGCTGGTGAAAAGTCAACTATCATTTACACACTGACTGACGAGGCGCCATTATTGGCGACTTATTCGCTACTGCCGATCATTGAGACCTTTACTAAGCCAGCAGGTATCGAGATTGTTAAAAGTGACATCTCTGTAGCTGCACGTGTGCTCGCAGAATTCGCTGACTACCTAAGTGAAGAGCAAAAGGTATCCGACAACCTTGCTGAGCTAGGTCGTCTTACACAAGATCCAGATACTAACATTATTAAACTCCCAAATATTAGTGCCTCTGTTGCGCAATTGACAGCATGTATTAAAGAACTTCAATCTAAAGGTTTTGCAATTCCTGACTATCCGGAAAACCCAGCGACTGAAGAAGAAAAAACTATTAAAGCTCGTTATGGCAAATGCCTAGGTTCAGCAGTAAACCCAGTTCTTCGTGAGGGTAACTCTGACCGTCGTGCTCCTGCTGCCGTTAAAAATTACGCTAAGAAACACCCTCACTCAATGAGCGAGTGGAAACAGTGGTCACAAACTCACGTTTCACACATGGAAGAAGGTGACTTCTACCACGGTGAAAAGTCAATGACACTTGACCGTGCACGTAATGTAAAAATGGAACTTATCACAAACAGTGGTAAGAGCATTGTTCTTAAGCCAAAAGTTGCGCTTCAAGAAGGCGAAATCATCGACTCAATGTTCATGAGCAAGAAAGCACTTTGTGATTTCTATGAAAAAGAACTTGATGATTGTAAAGAAGCAGGAATTTTATTCTCTTTACACGTAAAAGCGACAATGATGAAAGTTTCACACCCGATCGTGTTCGGTCACTGTGTGAAAATCTACTACAAAGAAGCTTTTGAAAAACACGGTAAGTTATTTGACGAATTAGGTATTAACGTTAATAACGGTATGGCTGGGTTATACGAGAAAATCGAAACGCTTCCAACGTCATTACGTGAAGAAATCATCGAAGACTTACATGCTTGCCAAGAACACCGTCCTGCACTTGCAATGGTTGACTCAGCAAAAGGCATCACAAACTTCCATTCACCTAACGACATTATTGTAGATGCTTCTATGCCTGCAATGATCCGTGCTGGTGGTAAAATGTGGGGTGCTGATGGTAAGCAATACGATGCTAAAGCAGTAATGCCTGAATCAACATTTGCGCGTATTTACCAAGAAATGATCAATTTCTGTAAATGGCATGGTAACTTCGATCCGAAGACTATGGGTACAGTACCAAACGTTGGTTTGATGGCTCAAAAAGCTGAAGAATACGGTTCTCACGACAAGACTTTTGAAATTGCTGAAGCTGGTATCGCAAACATTACCGATCTTGACACTGGTGAAGTGTTATTGACTCAAAATGTTGAAGAAGGCGATATCTGGCGTATGTGTCAGGTGAAAGACGCTCCGATTCGTGACTGGGTAAAACTTGCAGTAACTCGTGCACGTAACTCAGGCATGCCTGCGATCTTCTGGCTTGACCCATACCGTCCACACGAAAACGAATTGATCAAGAAAGTACAAAAGTACTTAAAAGATCATGATACGACTGGTCTTGATATCCAAATCATGTCTCAAGTACGTGCAATGCGTTACACACTTGAGCGCGTAGTTCGTGGCTTAGATACAATTTCTGTGACTGGTAACATTTTACGTGACTACTTAACAGATTTGTTCCCAATTATGGAACTTGGTACTTCTGCGAAGATGTTGTCTATCGTTCCGCTTATGGCGGGCGGTGGCATGTACGAAACTGGTGCAGGCGGTTCAGCACCTAAACACGTACAACAACTTGTTGAAGAAAACCACTTACGTTGGGATTCGCTTGGTGAGTTCCTTGCTTTAGCAGCTTCTTTAGAAGAGATGGGTGTTAAAGAGAATAATGCTCGTGCGAAGTTGCTTGCTAAGACACTTGATGAAGCGACTGGTAAATTGCTTGACAACGACAAGTCTCCATCACGTCGTACAGGCGAGCTTGACAACCGTGGTAGCCATTTCTACTTATCACTTTACTGGGCAGAAGCACTTGCTGCACAGAACGAAGATGCTGAGTTAAAAGCGAAGTTTACTTCACTTGCAAAAACTTTAGCTGAAGAAGAACCGAAGATTGTTGCTGAACTTGCTCAAGTACAAGGTAAAGCAGCCGATATCGGTGGTTATTACGCAATTGATCCAGCGAAAGTAAACGCTGTAATGCGTCCAAGCGCTACATTTAATGCTGCTCTTGCAAGTGTTGGTGCTTAATTACTAACTCGTGTGAATAGCTTAAAAGCCGGTGTTTATACATCGGCTTTTTTTATTTTTTTATAAAAATAAATGGCATTAAAAAAAGCCCACCTAAGTGAGCTTTAAAACGTAAATGTTTTATCGACCACTACGGCCACGACCACGTGGAGCTTTGGTATTTGGACGAGTTGTACCATTGGTCTTACGACGTGGTTTTTCACTTTCATCCATTTGCCAAATACGTTTTGTACCAGACTTTTTAACAGAACCATCTTTGTTCTTACGAACCATTGGTTTACCACCTGTACCACCCGGTTTTTTCACATATGAACGTGAACGATAAGGTTGTTCTGCTGGCACATCTTTAAAGTCAGGGTAGAGTAGAGGTTCGATTTCTTTGGTCTCACCCGGTTCTAGTCCTAATTGAACTAAATCAATTGAACCAATTTTAGTACGAATGAGACGTAAAGTTGGGAAACCTACCGCAGAGGTCATGCGGCGAACTTGGCGGTTACGACCTTCACAAATAGAGATTTCAATCCAAGAGGTTGGAATGTTGGCACGGTAACGTACAGGAGGGTCACGGTCCCATAACCATTCAGGTTCACTTACCTTAATCGCTTTAGCTGGTAAAGTCATACCATCATTAAGCTCTACACCTTTACGAAGTTGCTCAAGCGCTTCTTCGGTTACATCGCCATCAACTTGAACTAAATACGTTTTGTATTTTTTATTCGCAGGGTTGGTAATGAACTGATTCAAACCACCATGATCGGTTAAAAAAACTAAACCCTCAGAGTCCATATCAAGACGACCTGCTATGCGTAAAGTCGGGTCATCTATAAAGTCAGAGACCGTCATATGCGCTTCGTCTTTACGAAACTGGGAGAGTACGTCATAAGGTTTGTTAAGAATGACGATTTTCATAAAAAATGACTTCTTCTTTCAAATAAGCGGTAAAAACATTGAGCTATATTTAAGTGTGAAATTTGCTTATTTCCCACATAAATCTCAAAAAGGATTAAATTCGATTAAGCTATTATGCGTTAATAAAAGTTGAAAGTATTGTTTATCGATAATTATTTTTGTTTGGTTAGTTAAATATTATAAAAGGGAGAATCTACACAATGGGTTATCAGAAGATCGTGGTTCCTGCCGATGGTGATAAAATTAAAGTAAAAGCAGACCTATCACTGAATGTACCAAATCATCCAATTATTCCTTTCATTGAGGGTGATGGTATTGGTGTAGATATTACACCGACCATGAAAACAGTTGTTGATGCGGCTGTCTTAAAAGCCTATGGCGGTAAACGTTCCATTGAGTGGATGGAAGTATATTGTGGTGAAAAAGCTAATAAAATTTATGGCAGCTATATGCCAGAAGAAACTTTTGAAGCTCTGCGTGAATTTGTCGTTTCAATTAAAGGTCCCTTAACTACTCCAGTTGGTGGCGGTATTCGCTCACTTAATGTGGCATTACGCCAAGAATTAGACTTGTACGTGTGTGTACGCCCTGTACGTTGGTTTGAGGGTGTTCCATCACCTGTTCAGCATCCTGAACTAACCGACATGGTGATTTTCCGTGAAAACTCGGAAGATATTTATGCTGGTATTGAATGGAAAGCTGATTCTGAAGAAGCGAAGAAGGTGATTAAGTTCCTTCAAGAAGAAATGGGCGTCACAAAAATTCGCTTTCCAGAAGGATGCGGCATTGGAATCAAGCCAGTATCTAAAGAAGGATCGCAACGTTTAGTTCGTAAAGCCATTCAATTTGCGATAGATAATGACAAACCATCGGTAACCCTTGTTCATAAAGGCAATATTATGAAATATACCGAAGGTGCATTTAAAGAATGGGGATATGAGTTAGCGCTAGATCGTTTTGGTGGTGAACTCATAGATGGTGGTCCATGGGTTAAAATTAAAAATCCTAAAAATGGTAAAGACATCATAATTAAAGATGTGATTGCGGATGCCTTCTTACAGCAAATTTTGATGCGTCCTGCCGACTACTCAGTAATTGCAACCCTTAATTTAAATGGTGACTATATTTCTGATGCATTAGCAGCAGAAGTAGGAGGTATAGGAATTGCTCCGGGAGCAAATATCGGGGGTGCAATTGCCGTATATGAGGCAACACATGGCACAGCACCTAAATATGCTGGGCAAGATAAAGTAAACCCTGGTTCAATTATTCTTTCTGCTGAAATGATGCTTCGAGATATGGGATGGACGGAAGCGGCAGACCTTATTATTAAAGGTATTTCAGGAGCGATTGCAGCCAAAACGGTGACTTACGATTTTGAACGTTTAATGCCGGGGGCAACTTTGTTGCGTTGTTCTGAATTTGGTGATGCGATTATTCGTCATATGGAAGATTAGACTGTCATAAAGAAGCCCTTAATGAGGGCTTTTTTATTACTCTGTGAGTATTATTTATAGTTTTTTATAGTATTGAAGTTAATACAAATAATAAGCTATGAGTGAGCGGTATAAGCCCAAAGCATACAAGTCAGTACAGTTAAACTTAACAATATTCCACCCTGACCATAATGAGTTGCATAGAGGGGAACTTGTCCAATACTGTGCGTAAGTTTATAGTTCAAAATAGGTCTAATGCAAAAGAAAAACAGCGGTAATGAAAAGATTACCGTGTTACTAATTTTAATGGTATAGCGGAAATAGTAACTAAATAGCCCTATTACCATTACATATAACAGAGTTTTGAAAAGTACTTCTCCGCTGGTATAGACATCTATACCAACATAAACATTAAACTTCCATATAAGAAGGCTAAATGTAGCAATTATTGAAATAATAGTTACTACAACAGCATTTGCTGGGCTTGATACATTTAACATTTTTAAGTTTTAATTGATATAAAGTAATTTATTTAAAATATATATTATAAAAACATATATTTCAGTGACCATTTTTAACTTTATAAAAATCACGAAAAATCGTTATTCAGACTTTTTAAGACTAATGCGAATTTGAGCTTGTTTCTTTAAATACCCATAGCGCAAAGCAGAAGATAATGACGAGGAGTAATCCTAAAATTTGACCATGACCAGAGAGGTAAAATGGAACCTCTGGGATGGTTTGAATGGCTTTATAGTCAAGAACAGGCGATAGCCAAAAGTATGCAAATGGAATAGCAATTAAAAATTGTGTTGTAAACTCAATATGATCGCGTGTTAAAAAGCCAAGAGTAGCCGCTGTGGCAATATAAATAATAATCTTTACAGAGACTTCATAGGATGTTGTGATGTCCAGTGCAAATATAGTTCGACATTTAAATGCTAATAATGAAACGCAGATAAAAGCGAACATCGCTAAAAGCTTCAAAAGCTCATCAATATAATTGTTATTGCTCATGTCTTACTCTATTTTAAGTATTAAAATTATAAATTTTGAATAAATATAGATGAGAGGAAAACACTCTACATTGACAAAATATGACATTTTTTGTCAATAAAGCTGCTTTGTAAATAATCAAGAAATGCAAACGATACCTTTTTACGACACAGATTTAATCGTTAATGTTCACTTTGAAAAAATTGACAAGCCCCTTATTAGTCGGGGCTTTTTTTATTGCATAAACTCAGGGTGTTTTGCCATTTTGGGTGCACCGATTTTCTTTTGGTAGCTTTGGTCTAAGACCTGTATCACCAGTACAAATGCAATTAAAAATACAGGGAAAAATATAGTTTTCACGTTTCGGTTTCTCTGAGAGTGGTTGGTAGGGAAGGACGGGTGCGAACTAAAAGGATTAAAGCGAATAGCAAAACAATGCCACTCATTAAAAAGAGGTGGGCATACGACCAGTGCAAGTGATGTAAGGTGCTTATAACCACGCCACCTAAAAGCTGGGTACTGGCAAAGCCAATCGTGGCAAGGCTCCAGAGTTTTTGATAACGCTGCTCATAAATTTGTAAAAGGCTATAAGAGCTAATAAACACGGTGGCAGGCGTGAGCAAACCTGTAAGAAATGAAGACAGCGCAAGCAAACAGATAGCATGCGAAAAGAACGGTAATGCAACGGTTATGGAGTAAATGCCATAAAGCCATTTAATTGCTTGTAAATATCCGGTGAGGCGGCTTAAACAGTACGCCACGAAAGCGCCTATACAGCTTCCGATGCCATACAGCACCCAAAAAAAATTTCGCTGTTGCAATGGAAAATGCAAGGTTCCCGATAAGTAATCCATCCAAAACAAAGAGTGCGGAATATAGGCAAAAGCACTGCACATATAGGCAATAATAATGACCAGTCCCAAGCGTGAATGTTTGATGCTTTGAGGAACTTGGCTGGTTGTTTGAACAGACTGCTGTGGTTGATGGTTGAGTAATTGGAAAAGTACCAAACTGCCAAAAATAGAGAGCGCTGCAAAAATGCTCCAGACATATTGAACGGGCATATTTTTAAGTAAGGGAATAATAATAGTCGCAGATAACACGCCTACACCAATGCCGTTAAACCCTAAAAAATTGACTTTGAGTCTTTGACTCATTGCAATATTTTTCATGGCAAAGCTCGGTGCCAAAATCATGAGTAGGCCGCCTGCAATTCCTGAAATGGTGCGCCAGAACACGAACCAAACCAATAGCATGTGTATGAAGGCACAGCAGAGTAGACTTAAACTGCCCACAACTGCCGAACTTACAATGAGTATGGGAATAGATTTTTCTTTAATACTAAATAACGCCAACAAGGCACCTAGCAAATAGCCCAGCAAATTTGCACTGCCTAAGAAGCTTGCGAAGTCATGTGTCCATCCGTATTGCACAATCATAATTGGCATGAGGGCAGTGTATGAAAATCTAAAAACACCAATACCCAAGCAAGTTGCTAAAAATACAAGCAGACTCATTCGATAAAGCGTAGTCATGAGAAATCACTCAATTTTTTTATTATTAAAAGCGAGTTTTATAATCTTTAAAAATGATTTAATATGATACTAATTATCTTATTTTGAGATAGTGGTATGTTGCTTAAGTCTCTAGAGTTTTTTTTAGCGGTTGCAGAAAGTGGAAGTTTTTCACTGGCAGCACAAAAAATGTATACGGTTCAATCAAATATCACCAGTCATGTGAAAAAGCTTGAAGAAGAGTTAGGAGTGGTTTTATTAAATCGCCATAATCCCGTGACACTAACCAATGCAGGGCAGCAGTTGCATAGCTATGCTGTTCAAATGATCGCGCTGCACAATAAAGCGAAAAAAATCTTTCAAGACAGTGATATTGACCCGAACGAAGCCATCCGTTTAGGCAGTATGGAAACCACAGCGGCCATACGACTTCCTCAATTGCTGAATGAATGTATGCAGCAATATCCCAATTTGCCGATTGAGCTTCAAACTCACCCAACAGGATATTTGATTAACGCTGTGCAGCAAGGTGAGCTTGATTGTGCTTTTGTTGCCTCGAAATATGTGATTCCTGAGTTATATAGCTATCCAATATGGCAGGAACAATTGGTTTTGGTTTGTCGGAAACAGCAAACCGAGTTTCCTGATATTGCCACGCTTGCAAAGACCAGATTTATTGCATTTCGACAAGGGTGTTCCTATCGCCATGCAATTGAGCTGTTTTTAAATGACCATAGTGTGCCGCCTTCGCAAATCATGGAAATGGGCAGTCTGGACGGTATTGTCAGTTGTGTGGAGTTAGGTGTCGGCTTTGCGCTATTGCCAAAGTCATACTTAACCAAAGTGGCTGATAAATTGTCGTTAAGCTGTTTTGAAATTAATACTGAATCTGCACACTTTACCACTTATGTCGTTGCTCAGCCTCCTGAGACATGGGGGAGCAATTTAAAGCAATTTATTGGTTTTATTGAGCAACAGTTTATACAGAAATGTGCTTAATTTTAATACATAAATGTCCTACTTAGCTTATGCCCTAAAAGTGATATATATGTATTTAAATGTCATTTTATATTCTCATCCAGATCGGCAATGATCTGCATGCTAGAAAATTGTGGAAAAGGGTAGTTTATATAGGCCGGCTATGGTCAAATATGCCCCCTTAAAAGATGACACAAGCAATAATTTGGAGTTTGGGAATGAATATACCCTTAATCATCAATATTGTGGTTTTTGTCGGGTTAATATTTTTACTCGCCCAAACACGTAAAACGGACTGGAGCTTATCTAAAAAAGTTCTTGCTGGCTTAGTTTTAGGTGTAGTGTTTGGTTTAGGACTACATTTGATTTATGGCGGTGGCCATCCGATTCTTGCTGAATCTATTAGCTGGTTTAATATTGTTGGTAACGGCTACGTAAAACTTTTACAAATGGTCGTGATGCCTTTGGTATTTGTATCGATTTTAGGCGCAGTAGCCAAGTTGCATCAGGCTTCCTCTTTAGGAAAAATCAGCGTCTATACCATTGTAACTCTACTATTCACAACGTTAATTGCTGCGCTGGTTGGTGTATTTGTGACGAATTTATTTGGCTTAACTGCCAAAGGTTTGGTGCAAGGTGCTGCTGAAACTGCGCGTTTAACTGCAATTAATACTGATTATGTAAGTAAAGTAACAGACTTAAGCGTACCGCAATTTATTCTTTCCTTTATTCCAAGTAACCCTTTTGCTGAGTTAACGGGTGCAAATCCGACTTCAATTATTAGTGTAGTTATTTTTGCTGTCTTTTTAGGGATAGCTGCGCTTAATTTAATGAAAGATGATGCAGAAAAAGGTCAGCGTATTTTGACTGCTATTCAGACGTTACAGTCTTGGGTCATGAAGCTTGTACGTTTAGTTATGACGCTTACACCGTATGGCGTTTTTGCGCTTATGACTAAGGTTGTGGCAAGTTCAAATGTGGCTGACATTTTAAACCTAGGCGGTTTTTTGGTTGCGTCATATTTAGGTTTGGCGATTATGTTTGGCGTTCATGCCATTATTTTGACCCTGACCGGTGTTTCTCCGCTTAAGTTCTTTAAGAAAGTTGCGCCTGTTTTAACATTCGCATTTACAAGCCGTTCAAGTGCAGCAAGTATTCCACTGAGTATTGAAGCGCAAACTCGTCGTTTGGGTATTCCCGAATCTATTGCGAGTTTTTCTGCTTCGTTTGGTGCAACCATTGGTCAAAATGGTTGTGCGGGTTTATACCCAGCAATGTTGGCAGTCATGGTTGCTCCCACTATGGGGATTAATACACTCGACCCAATGTGGATTGCTTCTTTAGTGGGTATTGTGACTTTAAGTTCAATTGGTGTGGCTGGTGTTGGTGGTGGTGCAACTTTTGCTGCACTGATTGTGCTTCCTGCAATGGGTTTACCTGTAACTTTGGTTGCGCTGCTTATTTCAATCGAACCGTTAATTGATATGGGCCGTACTGCATTAAATGTAAATGGTTCAATGACTGCAGGTGTAGTGACGAGTCAACTGATGGGCCAAACAGATAAAGACATATTAAATAGTGAAGATGAAATTGAGTTAACTCAACATCATTAATAGTTAGTATAAAACGGCTCATTCATATCTGAATGAGCCGTTTTTTATATGCTTAAATTGCCACTGTGATGTTAATTTTAAAAAAACTGTATCTGTTTTTATTTTAAATAGTTTTAGAAAATGAGCTTAGTACAAAAGAGAGCACTATCATGAAAATGTATCAAGTCGATGCTTTTACAAAAGAGTTATTTCGTGGAAATCCAGCTGCTGTGATTGTTGAAAAAGAGTGGCTAGATGCCGATTTAATGCAAAAGATAGCGCTTGAAAATAACTTATCTGAAACTGCTTTTGTAAAAATTATAGATTCTGAAAACTATGAAATTCGTTGGTTTACACCAATGGTTGAAGTAGATTTTTGTGGTCATGCGACTCTTGCGAGTGCTTTTGTACTCTTTAAAGATTTTACGGATAAAAAGACCATTAATTTTCATGTCCGAAACTTAGGACTTTTTATTGTTCACCAAGATGAAGATGGCAAAATCAGAATGAATTTTCCAATTCGTAAGGCTGAACAAGTGGAAGATTATCCAGCTATTTTACGACAAGCTTTAAGCAAACCATTTAAGGCTGTTTATCAAAATGTTCAAGCTTATATTATTGAGTATGAATCAGTGCAAGACGTGTTAGATGAGCAGCCTGACATGAACTTACTTAAAGCCTTAGGTAAACGGACAGCTATTACGGCTACAGATATGGATGTCGTAATCACTACAAAAGCAGACGAGCACTATGACTGTGTATCTCGTTATTTTGCACCTGTTGCAGGCATTGAAGAAGACCCTGTTACAGGTTCAATTCATACTGCAATAGCGCCGTTATGGGCAGAAAAGCTGAGCAAAAATAATATTGTGGCTTATCAAGCTTCTAGCCGTGGAGGCATTTTATATTGCAATATCCTGAATCAGGAACGTATTGAAATTGCAGGATATGGCAAACTCTATATGCAAGCAGAAATTTTTCTTTAAAATAAAAAGCCGTTTAAATAAACGGCTTTCTTTTCAAATCTTTACTATTAATCTCAACTTAAATTACCTACTATACTCTTACAACTATTGATTTTTTATTATTCAAATTAATTGGTATTTCTATGTTCATGCAGTTTAAACAACTGACTCTCTCCCTATGTATTCTTGGTTTAAGTGCTGCGTCTTTTGCACAAACGACATTAGTAAAAAGTAAGCAAAATATTGAGGAATATAAATTAGATAATGGCTTTCGGGTAGTGCTTGCACCGAATGACAAAGAAAATAAAATCTTTATTAATACTATCTATTTGACAGGTTCTTTAAATGACCCACAAGGTAAAAGTGGCTTAGCACATTTACTTGAGCATTTGGCATTTAAAGGCACGCAAAACGTAAAGGGTGAAGAATTTCAGCGCCGTTTAGATCAATATACATTAATGACAAATGCGAGCACGGATTACTATTCAACCAAATATACCAATATTGTTCGTCCAGAAAAAAATGCGCTAGATCAAGTGTTGTACCTTGAATCTGAACGTATGGATAAATTAGTTCTACAAGAAAAATTTGTACCTTCTGAAATTGAAATCGTAAAGCGTGAACGTGAAGTCCGTATGGATCAGCCTTTTGCTGTCTTAATGGATCAAATGTGGAAATCGGCTTATGGAAACAAGTATTTAGGGCGATTACCAATTGGTGATTTACCTGAGCTTAAGTCTATTAAAATGCCTGAATTGAACCAGTTCTACCGCAGTTGGTACGCACCTAACAATGCGGTTATGGTTGTTTCAGGTAAGTTTGATAAAACTGATGTTTTAAAAACAATTGACCAATATTTTAGTCCGATTCCTGCGCGAGCTGTGCCGAAGCCTGTTCAGGTACCTGTCTTAGATTCTACAAAAATGAAGGATCGTGAGTTTGTAGTGAAAAAGGGCAGTGATTTGGCCAAATTCCATATCTATATGAATGGAAAAAACACGAAAATTCAACCAACACTCGCTTTAGCACCAATGTTGTATACCATGCAGCCAAGCGGTCATTTATATCAAAACATGGTTGAAACGGGTATTTCTACAGACGTTCAGGCATCAACATGGTTAGATCAAGATTTTAATGTCGTATTTTTAGGTGCGGTTTACTCACCAAAAAATGACCCTAATAAAGTTGAAAGTGCTTTACTCTCGGGAATAGAAAAGGGTAAGCCTTTTACAGAGACTGAGCTAAATCGCGTAAAAAGCTTAATGAAAACGCAAGGTGAGTTAGTCAATAAAGATGCCGTTGCTTTGGGTTCTCGTTTAAGTGATTACAGTGTAGCTGGTGGGCAATGGGACCAATATTTTAAAGATTTAGATGCAGTTGAGAAAGTGAAACTCAATGAAGTCAATCAAACCTTGAAACAGTTCCTTGTTGCTGGGCATCGTATTGATGGCGATATTTTGCCGACACCTGAAGATCAAAAGAAAGCATTGCAACTTGACCCTAAAGATAAGCCTAAAACTTTAGATCAAACCGATGTTAAACCAGAGCCTTTAAAAGACCCGAAAGTTTATCAACAAGAAGTTAACGAGTTTTTAAAAACCTCAAAGCAATATGCCGAAACTAATGAGAAAAAGATTAGCCGCGGGAAACTTAAAAACGGAATGAAGTATGCTTTGTTCCCTGTAGAAACTCGTGATGATCGTACCTATGCCACTATTACTATGGATTTTGGTACAGAAAAATCTTTATTTGATAAAGGCACAGTTGTTGATTTAACTTCATATTTGTTACTGCGTGGCTCTGACAAATATAGCTTGCAAGACTTTGCAGATAAATCGATTGATGCAGGCGGTGCAGCTTATGCAAGTGCTGACGGCAATGGCATGACTATTAACATTCAATCTAAAACTGAAAAATTTGATGAGTTCTTCAAATTTGTTTTAGAGGTCATGAAAAATCCTAAATTTGAACAATCTCAATTCGATTTAATTAAGTCTCAAAGCTTATCGAGCCTTGATCGTCCTTACACAGAACCAGATGTTGTAGCCGGACTCACATTATCGCGTTTAATTGAAGAATACCAACCGGGTGATTTGCGTTATCACTTCGAACCTGAGCTGGCTAAAAAACAATTGAAGAATGTGACTCAAGAACAAGTGAAAGAGCTGTACCAGCATTTTTTTGCAATGAACCATGCGCAAATTGCGATTACTGGTGCATTTGATGCAAAGAAAATGAAAAATCTCTTGAATCAAGAGTTTGGAAGCTGGAACAGTAAGCAACCATACGAAAAAATCTTAATTAAACATGTCGATTTTCCTGCTCAGAAGGTACATGCTTTATCTGAACAACGCGAGTTTGGTAGTTATCAAAGTATAATCACACTACCAGTTGGGAAAAATCATCCTGACGCACCTGCATTAATTTTAATGAATTATATTTTAGGTGATTCTCAAATCTCATCACGTTTGGCTCAAGAGCTTCGTGAAAAAAATGCATTAGTATATGGTTTTGGAACAGGTCTACAACTTGATCAGGACACGAATGTTGGTGCGTTAAGTATTAGTGCAAACTATACGGCTGGGCGTTCAGCACAAGTTTCTGATTCAGTTCATAAGGTATTAAATGACTTATTAACGAAGGGAATTACCGAGCAAGAGCTTGCAGCAGCGAAAGCAGATCTCATGAAAAAACGTGTTACTGCATTAGAAGACGAACGCAATATTCACGGTATGCTGAATCTTGAGCTTGAGTCAGGTAAAACATTACTTGACCGTGTTAAGCATGATCAAGATTTAACAAAGCTGACCGTTGCCGATGTGAATGCAGTCATTAAAAAATATATTAAACCTTCAAACCTTGTGGAAGTGATGGCTGACCAATATGGCCAAGCGCAAAAGCAATAACTAACTTATCAAATAAAAAGCCACATGAAGTGGCTTTTTATTTGAGTATTTAAAACTTATTAATGATCATGTTTGTGAGCATGGAAATCTTCATTCTTACGGAAACGTAAGTAGTTTTCGAACTGTTCACAATACTCATCAAAGTTATCTTCGAGCATCATTTGAAATTGCTGAAGCAAATAAGACATCACTTGCTCTTTTGCATCGCGCATTTCATTGCCATCTTTAAAATTGTTTGCAGCCACCCACGTATTAAAACGGGCAGTGGCAAATAACATGGCTGCACTCACTTGGCCGCGAAGCTCAGCAGGGTCAGGCTTTTGGCCTTTAGGCGGGCGACAAAAATCATTGGCTTGTTTAATGAATTCATCCGCACGCTCAAAGAAAACAGCATTTAACGCTTCTTCTTCAGTAATATCTGTTGCATTAATCTTTTGAGACATGACATATTCCCGCAAAAATAGAGCTGCTTATTATAGGCAAAGCCTTGCGGAAACAAAACCTTTGCCTTAGTCTGTAAATAGCCTAAGTGTTGGAAGTTCTAATTATGCAAGATGCGATAGCCGTTCAAAGTTTAAAAACAGACATTGCTCTAT
Organism: Acinetobacter seifertii; assembly: GCF_016064815.1. Lineage (NCBI taxonomy): Bacteria > Pseudomonadati > Pseudomonadota > Gammaproteobacteria > Moraxellales > Moraxellaceae > Acinetobacter > Acinetobacter seifertii. The sequence continues at coordinate 1,102,368 of NZ_CP065820.1, forward strand.
TACGTCAGCATATTTTTCCACCCCAATATTTAGAGCATGTCGAAGGGCTACCAATTTATTATGGTTTGCAAGAAGAAGTTTTAGCCTATTACCAACAATGGAAAGACTTAATCGAAAGGGCACAAGAGCTTTTCCAGCCTTTTATGGAAGATGAGTTACCACATGCAATTCATTTACCAAGCCATCTGAACTTACCATTATTCTTTTTTCATGTAGATCGGATTCGTATTAATAAAACACGTGCTAAAGAGTCGAAAACTTTTCGTGGTGTGGCAAGTCTTATTGAAAAATGCGGTCAGTTCGAAACAGATCAGATTTTTACTATGCAAGAATGGTTGCAGAGTGATGATACGGCAGCACTCGTTGCTCACCGTGAATTTATCGACTTGAGAACTTATGTGTTCCAGCATGGTCAAAGTGAATATACACGTTCACGTTTTTATACCAATGGTATTGTGCTAGGGGTAGAGCCTCACTTTGAACTTGTCGATGCCCGAGATAAACCAAGAAAGCAGCGTAGCGATAGCTATAATGACCCCTTAGCAGATAACGGTGTATGGAAAGTATTTGGTAAATACCGATAAGATAAAAAGTCGCGACATCTATGTCGCGACTATAAGATACTTACCAAAAAGTTTTTACTTGATTAAATTTTTGCAAAGCTTCGGCAGACTGATTTTGTAAATAAGGTTGTTTGGCCTTAATCCATCCTAGAGCAAACCAAAAGTGCGGGTCGTGTTCAATTGCTTTATTAAATAGATCTTCAGCTATAAACAAATCGTTATATAGTCCTAACGTATTTTGCACGGGTTGCAATTTCTTTAAAAACTGTTGAACATTTTTAGATGGATATAAGCTTGATATAAATTCGATGCAGTAACGTAGCTGTTTAGCTTTTTTACGTATCTTGTGCTGTTCAGTTACTTCGAGTTCATTGAAATCTTTAGCATGACTCACAACTTGGTGATGTAACTTATTTAAGCTTTTTTCTATCTGGTTTTTAAATTTTCCTTTGGTGCTTTGGCTATCTTCTTCTGAATAAGCAAATGCCAGTAATGCGAGTACAAGCTTGACAGTTTCTGCCGATTTGAACAGTGTGGCAAGATCTTTTAATGGCTCCTCTGAGATTGGAAGTAAAAGCTCAGGTGAACCATGTTGCACAATCATCGGTAAAATTTCAGTACGGATAGCATCTTCATCGCGCGTGTCTCCAAGCTTGCGGAAAAGTGCTGCAATTTGCTCTTCCCAAGCAGGGTTTAAATCGTCTGACCATCCTGAAAAATGATGAAGTGCACTGCGTAAACGACGTAAGCTCACACGTGCCTGATGGATATGCTCAGCTTCGGCGACGTTATCGGCAATTGCAGCCATATTCGGTAAGAATTGTGCTAAACAGTTTTCAACAATTTTTTTGAGGGCTTGTTCTGCTGAAATATTCTTATCTAAACTCAAGCTTTTTGCGTGAACGGCAGGTGAAACGGCTTTTCCTAATGCGAGTAAATTACCGCGTTCGGCTTTACTTCTAACATCGAGCCATAACTCATAACGATTAATCCATTGCTGTGCAAATTGAATTAGTGTTTTAACAGCACCTTGTTTAAGCTCAAACTCAACTTCACAAATTTTACTTTGGGTTGTTGCCGTTTTTACTACACCGTCATCAAGACAGACTTCAATAGCAGTGTCATCGGCTTCAAATACATGATAAGTACGTTGTACATCTGTCTCAAACTGTAAGCTTAGCTTTTCGACTTCAGTGCCTAAAGCTTCAGTAATTAAATCTGTGACTGCTTTATTATCTTTATATAGATTAAGGTTTAGTTCGGGTTCTTGCTCGCATTTACCTAGAAAAACTTCTTCTTCAACACGGTGTAAATGACTTTGACCAGCGGCTTTAAAGGTTTGTACCCACAAATCATTTTCTTTACGTAAACGTAGGGCCATACCATTTTTTGCGAGTAGACGGTCTGGTGTATCGTAATATTTGGCCTGCAAGTGAATATGCTGTGCTTTATGCTTTTTCAAATACTGCTGAACAGTTTTTTTCTTCGATTCAGGTAACTGAAACTTAAGCTCAACTTCAACCATAACGGATCTCCCTGAATCAGGTATTTAAACTATCTTGAATAAGTATAATAGCTTAGTGCTAAAAATAATGTTTTTGATAGAGAAAGTTACAATCAAACCTATGACGCTACACTTTGTTTTAGGTGTACAATCAGGTGACGTTTTGATCAAATAAAAATCAGGAAGATGATCGTGAATGCACCAGTAAACTTCAACCATGAAGCTCAGCCAGAGTTTGAATTACCGATTAAAAACTATCAGGAATTTTATCGTTTTTATTTAACTGAACACCGTAACATTATGAGCAGGCGCTTACATGTGGTGGGTAGCAGCATTGGTATATACTTTTTTTCAAAAGCAATTCGTAAGAAACAAGCTAAATATGCACTGTATGGTTTAGTGTCTGGCTATGCATGTGCATGGGTTGGACATTTTGTATTTGAAAAAAATAAACCTGCCAGTTTTAAACAGCCTCTTTATAGCTTTATTTCTGATTGGCGAATGCTATCTGATGTGGCGACTGGTCAATTAAGTTTGATTGATCGTAAGCACGATAAAATTCCGAGTTAATTTTTTATTCCTATTTTAATATACCGATTGGTACTGTTAAGCCTATATCAATCGGTACTTATGATGTCCTATAAATCCGTTATACTAGCTTAGTTTTTAAAAGCGAGAGTAGAGTATGCGCGGTTTATATCTCATTACCAATGATGACCCAATCCAATTATTATTAGAAAAACTAGATGTCGCGCTCGCAACCCGTCAGGTCGCAATTTTACAGTACCGCCGTAAAAAAATAGAAAAAACTGACCAGCCTGCTGAAGTTGAACAGATCAAGATATTGTGTGAAAAATATCAGGTTCCTTTTGTCATTAATGATGACCTAAAACTGGCCGCTCAGTTTGGTTTAGGTGTGCATTTAGGACAAAGTGACGGTGAAATCACAGATGCAAAATCGAAACTTCCTGAAGGTGTCATTATTGGCCGTACTTGCCTCAACTCTTTAGACCTTGCTCAAAAAGCAATTGCCGATGGCGCAACTTATGTTGCCTTTGGTGCTGTGTATGCAACTGCCACAAAACCAGAAGCAGGCAATGTCGGTATTGAAGTCATTAAACAAGCAGCAGCTCAATATGATTTACCAATTTGTGCGATTGGTGGTTTAACTGTTGAAAACTCAAAACCTGTGATTGAGGCTGGAGCTGACCTCTGCGCAGTCATTAGTGATATATTAGGTCGATCAACTGCTGAAATTCCTGCCCGTGTACAAGCGTGGGCAAAATTATTTTCTTAAGCTTTCAAAATTATTTTTTAGATATTTAAGACGAGCATTTCCATGAGTTTATCTCCAAAGCAAGAACAGTTATTTAAACAAGCCAGCAAACACATTCCTGGTGGTGTGAACTCTCCAGTACGTGCCTTTAATGGCGTTGGAGGAACACCAGTTTTCATCGAGAAAGCTAAAGGTGCCTATTTGTGGGATGTGGATGGCAAGCGCTATGTAGATTATGTTGGCTCTTGGGGACCGATGATTTTGGGCCATGCTCATCCAGAAATTATTAAAGCGGTACAAACAGCAGCAGAAGATGGTTTAAGTTTTGGTGCACCAACCGTACACGAAACGACTTTGGCAGATATTATATGTGAAATCATGCCATCAATTGAATTAGTACGTATGACCAACTCTGGTACAGAGGCGACCATGACCGCTATTCGTTTAGCGCGTGGTTATACTGGACGTGACAAAATCGTGAAGTTTGAAGGTTGTTACCATGGACACTCTGACTCACTTTTAGTAAAAGCGGGTTCGGGTTTACTGACTTTAGGCGAGGGTGAGCCAACTTCAAAAGGTGTTCCAGTCGATTTTGCTAAACATACTTTAACGCTGCCTTATAATGATATTGCTGCATTAAAAGAGTGTTTTGCCAAATTCGGTCATGAAATTGCGGGTGTTATTATTGAACCTGTAGCGGGCAACATGAATATGGTGAAACCAATTGACGGTTTCTTACAAGCCATTCGTGATATTTGTGATGAATATAAATCTGTATTTATTATTGATGAAGTAATGACAGGTTTCCGCGTTGCTTTAGGTGGTGCTCAGTCAGTTTATAACGTTAAACCTGACTTAACGACTTTGGGTAAAATTATTGGTGCGGGCTTACCTGTAGGTGCGTTTGGCGGTAAGCGTGAAATCATGGAATGCATCGCACCTTTAGGTGGTGTATACCAAGCGGGAACTTTATCTGGTAACCCACTTGCTATGCGTGCGGGTATCGAGATGTTTAAACATTTACGTCAACCTGACTTTTACAGCAAGTTATCTGCTCAACTTGAAAAGTTACTTGCGGGTTTACAAGCCGCGGCTGATGAAGCAGGTATTCCATTTAAAACTCAGCAAGCGGGCGCAATGTTTGGTCTTTACTTTACCGATCAAGAAGATATTACAAGCTTTGACTCTATGTTGGCATGTGACATTGAAGCTTTCAAAAAGTTCTTCCATGGCATGTTAAAGCGTGGAGTAAACTTAGCGCCATCGGCATTTGAAGCAGGCTTTATTTCATCTGCTCATTCTGATGAAGATATCGAATATACGATTCAGGCTGCAAAAGAAACATTCGCCGAAATGAAGTAAGCAAAAAGGCCCGTTTTAAACGGGCTTTTTAATTTGAGCTATTTTTATATTTGTAGAGAACAATGTTTTATCCCTTACCTCGAAAAATCCAGTTAGCCGCAAGTACTTCAAATTGGCCTATTGAATCTAAGCATAGCATCTTGCTCATGGTTGGATTAAATGAACTTGAAAATGACACTGACTGGATGAACCAGCCATTAGCTGATCATTTAGAAATGCTAAGCAAAAGAGCACAGGCACTCGAAATTCCAGTCATGATGATTCAGTCATCTCAACTTCAACCGGTCATGTTACAGCTTGGGCAACAATTGTCATCAAACACTCAAGCACAAGTGATAATAGCTGGAAATTTATCCCCGTTGTTTAAGCAAGTGATGCAGCTTGTTTTATCCATTACAGATTATGTAGCTGTTGTAAATGATGCGATCTTGGCAGGTAGTTTAGAGCAGCATATACAATGGATTGAAAAAATCAGTTTTGACTCCATTCAACATATAAATACACAGGCTTTAATGCGCTTATGGTCTTTAAGTGCACCATCGTCACAGGTGTTGTCCGATAAAGGAATTTTATTGGCAGTTGCTGAGCAGGTGGGGCGGCATCCAATGGAAATTCATCCTGAAATAGATTTAAGAAACTATGGTTTAGATGCTGTAGGAGTCAATTATCTGGTGGAGTTATGGCGTGCGAACGGTGCGAGTCTAAGCGCTGAAGAGCTGATGCAAACACCTACCTTGCAACATATTATGCAGTTATTGAAGCACTAATCGGCTTTAGCCATAAAGTGAATCATAATATTTGCAAATTCTGTCGTTAATTTACCCGAACGGCATTGTAATTCGGACGTAAGCTTTTTATTATTGCCCGCTTGTTTTTCATCTTGCCTTGGGAATACAACTTTGAGTGATTTTCTAAGTGAACATCTGATCTATCGTGATGATGATTTTATGGTGATTCATAAACCTTCGGACATTTTGAGTGTGCCAGGGAAAGGTGATTTACATGACAGCGTTTTGACAAGACTGGTGGCAATTGAACCACGAACTTTGCTCATTCACCGCCTTGACCGTGATACCTCGGGTATTTTGGTTTTTGGGTTATCTAAGCGTGGACAAAGTGCGATTGCACGCCAATTTCAAGACCGTCAAACCTCGAAAATATATGAAGCGTTAGTCGCAGGCCACCTAGACGGCGAAGGGACAGTTGATATTCCTGTAGTCTATGACCCAAGTCGACCACCTTTACATATTGTCGATGCTTCTCATAACAAACCTGCTTTAACACATTGGCAGGCGATTGAACATTTCCAGATTCAGGGGCAACCAGTTACGCGTGTCAAATTAACACCGATTACCGGGCGTTCTCATCAACTCCGTGTACACATGCAATATCTGGGACATCCGATTGTAGGTGATACATTGTATGCAACACTGGAACAATTACTTGTTCCTCGTCTGTGCTTGCATGCTAAACAGTTAAGCTTTAATCACCCTGTTACAGGGGAATCATTAACGTTTAACTGTCCTGTACCGTTTTAATGTAAAAACTTTCAATGAGTAATTTTTGTAGCGAAACAATTTAATTGGTTTCTGCTGCAAAATTTTGCTTTAAAGACTACATAAAAAGATGCAAAAATAAGCTAATTTGCATCGTACAATATGTAGTGCGAACTTGAGAAAAAGGTGGAAAAATTGCAGCAGTATGCTATTGGTCAACGTTGGCTATCAGATACAGAGACTGAGCTCGGTTTAGGCGTTCTTATTGATGTAGATGAAAGATCTGTCAGCATTTTATTCCCCAAAAGTGATGAAACGCGTGTCTATGCACGTAACAACGCACCGTTGTCTCGCATCATCTTCAACAAAAATGATGAAGTTCAAGATCAAGAAGGCCAGAAGTGGATTGTTGAGACTGTTGAAGACCGCCATGGTGTTTTGCGTTATAACGTTGTTCGTACTTTAGAAAATGGCGAACAAGAACGTAAAGCGCTCAATGAAACTCGTATTGGTGCACAAATTCAGTTATCAAAACCTTTAGATCGTTTACTGGCAAGCCAGATCGATTATAAAGAATGGTATGACCTACGCATTGAAGCAATGCTGATACAATCGCAAATGCAAACCAGTCCTTTGCGTGGCTTGGTTGGTGCACGTGTAGGTTTAATTCCTCACCAACTTTATATCGCACATGAGGTTGGTAAGCGTTTCGCACCGCGTGTTTTACTAGCCGATGAAGTTGGTTTAGGTAAAACAATTGAAGCTGGTTTAATTATCCACCAACAGCTTAAAACTGGTCGTTCAGAACGTATCCTCATTTTAGTCCCTGATTCACTGCAATATCAGTGGATGATTGAAATGCGTCGCCGTTTCAACTTGCAATTTTCTCTGTTCGACTTGACCCGTACTGCATCTATTAAAGAACATGATCCAGAGCTTAACCCGTTCTTGACTGAGCAATGCATTATTGCCAGCGTAGATTTGATGGTGGACCATGACGATTTGCGTGAGCAAGCATTAGAAGCTGGTTTCGATTTACTCGTTGTCGATGAAGCGCATCATTTAATGTGGAGCGAAGAAGAAGGCGGCAATGATCGTTACGATTTAGTTGAAGAACTTGCTGAAAATACAGCGGGTGTATTGTTGCTTACAGCAACACCTGAACAGCTTGGTGTAGAAAGTCACTTTGCACGTTTACGCTTGTTAGATCCACAGCGCTTTAGCAGTTTAGAACGTTTCTTAGATGAAGAAGCGCAGTATCAGCAAACTGCTCAAGTTGCAGAAGTACTTATGTCGGATGAACCTTTAACTCAAGAGCATTTAACTGCTTTAGAAGGTTTATTGGGTCATTCAATTGAAGATCAGCCTGAACAACGTTTCAGAGCGATTCATGAGTTGTTAGACCGTCATGGTACAGGTCGTATTTTATTCCGTAATACGCGTGAAGCGATTCAAGGCTTCCCAGGGCGTGATTGCCAACCAGCACCTTTGCCAGCGCCAGAAGACTGGTCAAAAGACGGTAAATTACGTGAGCAAATGTGGCCAGAAGAAGCACAACTTGATGGTTCATGGATGCAAGATGATCCACGTGTGCCATGGTTAATGGAAATCTTGCGTAAAGAACTTAAGCACAAAAAAGTTCTTTTAATTGCACGTAGTGGTCCTGTTGTTGAATCTTTAGAAAGTGTACTTCGTTTGCATGCTGGTATTCGTACTGCAATGTTCCATGAAGGCATGAGTCTACTTGAGCGTGACCAAGCGGCTGCTTACTTTGCAGAAGAAAGCTATGGTGCTCAAATTCTACTATGTTCTGAAATTGGCTCAGAAGGTCGTAACTTCCAGTTTGCAAGTGATCTGATTTTATTTGATTTGCCTGCAAACCCAGACGTTTTAGAACAACGTATTGGTCGTTTAGACCGTATTGGTCAAGAAAACCGTATTCAAATTCATGTACCTTACTTAATGGGCACTGCTCAAGAGCGTATGTTCCGTTGGTACAACGAAGCGTTGAATATTTTCAGCAATATTTCTCCGACAGCTCAAACGCTGCAAGAGAATTTTATTGTTGAATTAAAAGACTGCTTACTTTCAGACCAAGGTCAAACCTTTGAAGATTTACTCGAAGAAGTCAATGTTCAACGTCAAGCTTTAGAAACAGAGTTACAAGCTGGTCGAGATCGCTTGCTTGAATACAACTCATGTCGTCCTATCGTTGCACAAGAAATTGTTCAAGCTTTAGAAGACTACGATGACAACACAACATTACCTATGTTTGTGAAGCGCTTTATGTCTTCAACTAATATTGATTTTGATGAGCAAAGTAACGGTACTGTGATTATTCGTCCGACAGACCAAATGCAAGTGCAAGGTTTGGCATTAGACGAAGAGGGCATGACTGCGACGTTCTATCGTGATCAGGCGCAAATGCGTGAAGATGCTCAATATCTGACTTTAGAACATCCGTTCATTGAAAGTGTCATGGAAATGATCCGTACACAATCATTTGGTAGTACTAATGTTGCTGTTCTTAAGTCAAACGCATTAAAGCAAGGTTCTGTATTACTTGAAGTTTGGTTTAAAGTTGATGTAGTTGCACCAAAATCTTTGAACTTGCCATCAAGCTTACCGAAACAGCTCATTCGCGTGTTGTTAAGTGAAAATGGTCAGGACTTATCTGAAAAGATTGATCCAACCATTTTAAAACCATATTTGCATCATTTAGATGGTAATAGCTGTCGCCAAGTGGTTAAAGCTCGCCGTGAAGTGATTGAAGAGCGCTATAGACAAGCGCTTGATATTGCTAAAGTCGGCTTGCCACAGCTTCAACAGCAGGCAAAAGAGCATTATGGTAATAAATGGCAATACGAGATTGACCGTTTAACGTATTTGAAACAGTTCAACCCAAGTATTCGTCAAGACGAAATTGAGCGCTTACAGAAGTTGCAAAAAGAAGGCTTGAGCTTACTCGATGGCTTAACAGTAACTCCTGAAGCAATTCAGGTACTTGTTGTTGTTAAACCATAAATAATGAGTCATAAAAAAGCGCCTTTAAGGCGCTTTTTTATTGAATAAATTTTAATTAAATCATTCTGGCATCTTTCAATTCTAATTTTAAATAGGCATAAAAGATTGGTGCTGCAATCAGGCCACCTAAACCAAAAATTGACTCAAAAATTAACATTGCCAATAAAATTTCCCATGCATTGGCATTAATTTTATGTCCAATAATTTTCGCATTAATAAAATATTCTAACTTATGTACTAATACGAGATAGAGCAGCGCAACACCTGCTAAACCCAATGAAACCGTAAGCGCAGCAATAAATGTGAGCGTATTTGAAATTAAGTTGCCTAAAATCGGAATTAAACCAAACAAGAAAGTAAGAATGGTTAATGTTTTAGCGAAAGGGAGATGAACACCCCAAATCGGCAATATTACAAAAGCAAATAAGATAAAGAGCAGTGTATTAATTGCCGAAATTTTAATTTGGGCAAAAACGACATTTCTAAAAGAAATTGATAACTTTTGAATACGTTGGATGAGTAAAGACTTAAATACAGGCTGTGGTGTACGACGGTGAAAGCCATGAATCGCCACCAAAATACCAATAATAAGGCCCATAATCATCGTTACAAAGTTATGTAAGATATCGGAACTGGCATTTTTTAATGTGGTCACGTTATCTTTCATAAATGCAAAAATTTCATCTTTTAGTTCTGTAACACTATCTGGAATATAACCTGGAAGATATTTGCCAATTTCAGTTTGTAAGTGTAATAGCGTTTGATCGACTTTATTGTTGATATTATGGATACCTACACCTTTTAAGTCATAAACGACAAAGCTAATTAAACTTGTAATGAAAAAGGCGATGAGTGAAACCGTGATAATACTCAATAAAATACTAATAAAAATGCGGGCTCTTTGACCATCAATATAACGTTCAACAATAGAGCTTAAACTAATAATAATTTCATAAATGAGAAAGCCAGCAAAAAAGCTTGCTAAGAGATGCAAGGGGATAACCGAAAGCAAAAAAATGCCCATCAGAATATAGCTTGCAATCAGGCTTTGACGATTACTCAAACTTTGCATGTGAATCCCTAAATATCGTGGGGAAATATGGGTATATATTGCTAGAATAATAATTACTTATACTCTTGCATGTTGGTTGCTTCAATCTGTGAATTATATTTTTATCAAGAAATAACTATGTCTGTATAAAAAATGGCTTGTACAATTACAAACCATTTTATGTTGATCTTATCGTATCTTTGCTTCGTCTAGATGACGAGCACCTTCTAAAATCATTCTTATCATGATCATAGTTTGTTCAGCGACTTCCGCACGTTGATGAACTGGAAGATCAATCACCTTAGCACCCATATGAAATACAAGTTGCGTAATTGCTTTTGCAACAAGTTCTGGATGGTATAGGTGATTGTTATTTAAACGCTCTAGGCGGATTAAATCTTCTTGTAATTCTTGCTGGAAAAAGTTGAGCTGACGGTCTACCGCAGCTTTATAAGAAGCTGAACCTGTAAAGCCTTCGCGTAACAACAGACTTAAATTACCTTCGTCTGCATCAAGCTGTTGAAGAAAAATTTCTACAGAACTACGAATAATGCTGTCTTGGAAAGAGGCACGTAAACGAGCCTGACGAATAATCTTACGTAAAACGATACCTGCGCGGTCAATCAGTGAAATGGCTAACTCATCAATATCTTTAAAGTGACGATAAAAGCTATTAGGTGCAATACCAGCTTCCCGTGCGACTTCGCGTAAACTTAATGAGGCGATACTTTTTTGAGGACCGATCAGGTTAAGAGCGGCCTGAAAAAGTTCGTCTTTCGTAATCGTCGCTTTTCTTCCAACAGAACGCGTTGCTGTTTTTATTTCAATGACATCTTGTGAAGAGGCTGTGTCATTTTGGCTCTGAGAAAGTGAGGTTTGGGTCATGCTTTTCAATATATTCTTAAACTGTCTGGATTATAGCGTTAGACAGGTAACTTGTGAAATTGTAATTAAAAGTACGGGTGTATATACAAATATATATACATGTGTATAATAATTAAAAAAGAGCGACAGAGCCCTCAGTTATGCAAGCAATCGAAAAGAGAAATTCTCTATTCAATTCATTAACACAAGCTGTATTTGACAAAAATATAGCGAGTTTCTGGCTACAAAAAATAAATCCTTTATGGTCTGTACAGCACGGACTAGTTCAAATTGTAAAAAAAGAATTCGTGGCTCATGACACTGTGAGCCTTACTCTCAAATGCAACCGTTTGGTCAAAACGGGCGCAGCAGGTCAGCATCATCCTGTTATTGTTGAAATTGCCGGCCGCCGTTACGAACGTACTTATAGCTTGACGCAAATCGATGCTGAGCACTTACGTTTAACAGTTAAAAAAGTTGCTGATGGTATTGTCAGTAACTGGTTTATCGCTGAAAGTAAAATTGGCGATATTTTTGAGCTTGGTCAACCTTATGGTGACATGCAACAAAATATTCAGACACCGAAATTAATTATGTTGGCTGCAGGCAGTGGCATTACACCAATGTTGAGTTTAATTACAGCAATTAAGCAAAGCCAGCAGTTAGAAAAAGTACAAGTTCAGCTTTTATATTGGGTAAAACAGCGCTCTGATGCTGCTTTTACAGAATATTTTGAGCAAGTGGCTGAACAAAATCCAAACTTTAGCTATCAGGTGTTCTATACGCAAGAAACACCTAATGATGAGCGTTTAAATGCTGAACATCTTGCGTTAGTTGATGATATTGAAAACAGCACGGTCTACGCATGTGGTCCATCTGGCTTTGTTTCAACTGTCGAAGAGCTTTTTGAACAAGCACCAGCCGTACTGACTGAAGCTTTTAGTTTAACTAATGAAAGTTCTGCAGATGATGTTGGTTATGTAAATGTCACATTAACCCAGTCTAATAAAGTGATTGCAATTCCTAAAGGCCAATCTATTTTAGTCAGCCTTGAGCATGAAGGGCTTAAGCCAACACATGGTTGCCGTATGGGAATTTGCAATAAATGTGTTTGTAGTAAAGCGGAAGGTTCTACCCGTAATTTACTAAACGGTAGTCAAAATACTGAACCAAGCCAGTTACTTAAGATTTGTGTCAACTCAGCACAATCCGATCTAGTTATTGATCTTTAAGAGAGAACTCTGATGAATATGCCAGTGAAAGTCGAATATTTTAAAAATCCTAAAAATCGCGATTTGACTCCAGCAGAGCTTGAAGCATTTGCAAAAGAGCTTGATCAGATCAAACAAGAAGTATTGGATGATTTGGGTGAAAAAGACGCTAAATATATTCGCCGTGTCTATGCCGCAGTTCGTTACAGTGGTCTTTTAGGTCGTGCTTGTCTATTTGCTGGATGGTTTCCGCCAGCATGGGTTTTAGGTACAGGTCTATTAGGTTTCTCTAAAATTATGGAGAACATGGAACTTGGTCATAACGTGATGCACGGTCAATATGACTGGATGAACGACCCTAAGTTTAATGGTCAAACTTATGAGTGGGACACAGTAGGTACATCTGATAACTGGCGCCAAACGCATAACTATAAGCATCATACCTATACCAATATTAAAGGTGTTGATGATGACATTGGGTATGGCTTGCTCCGTTTATTCCCAGAGCAACGTTGGAAACCAGGTTTTTTACTCCAACCTGTTTATAGCATTCCGTTTTGTTTATTGTTCCAGTGGGGCGTAGCAATTCAGAATCTTGAAATTGGTCGTGTTCTTTACAAACGTAAGACTAAAGCCAAATTTTTAGAAGAGTTAAAACCAGTTAATAAAAAAATTGGTAAACAACTTTTTAAAGACTATGTGTTCTTCCCATTAATTGCAGGGCCCGCAGCGTTGCCTGTATTTACTGGAAACCTAGTTGCAAATGGTCTGCGTAATATGTGGACATTTACGATTATTTTCTGTGGTCACTTTACAAAAGATGCAGAGGTATTTCCAAAGTCTGTTTTACAAGAAGAAAGCCGTGGACACTGGTATATGCGCCAAATTCGTGGTTCTTCAAACCTAAAAGGTTCAGAAGCATTACATATTTTAAGTGGACATTTGAGCCATCAGATTGAACATCATTTATTTCCTGATGTTCCAGCACGCCGTTATCGTCAAATGGCTCCAAAAGTTGAGGCTGTATGTGAAAAATATGGTATTAATTATAACAATGCGAGTCTGGTGAAACAGTTTGGACAGGTTGTAGGTCGTATCTTTAAATATGCTTTACCTTTTAAAAAATAAGTCAAAAAGCCCTGAAATTTCAGGGCTTTTTTTATTTCTTCTTAGAAATCCACATTGTAATGACCGCATGAAATACTTTGTCTTTATGAGTATCGTAAACATCTACACTTACTAAATATTCTCCTGCTTTTTCCCAGTCATAATCAGTTTGTACAGGCGTCGCAATAGCGATGAGATCTGTTTCTGCCTTTTTTAAATATTCAACAGTCATACCTTTGGGAATCCAGCGGTGTGTAGAAGGGACGGTAACTTCTGTCATAGTCCCACCTGCGAGTTCTGCCATATTGCACATGGCAATTGCGTGGACTGTCCCAATGTGGTTAAGGACAGAGCGCTTTTTCTTAATAGAAATTTCGCAATAGTTCGGTTTTAACTCAATAAAAAGAGGGGAAATGCTACCGAAATAAGGCGCTTTTAGACATAGCATACGAGAGAATGTCCACTTTCCTTTAGGAAAAGCAGTCACTTTTTTCCAAAGTTCTAAGGTGGTTGCCATGATTTTCACTTCCTATAATTTTAAATACAGAATATTATTCTGTTAAAGAATATGGTTCTGTTTACAAATAGACGTCAAGTCATTCAAAATATCTCCGATGACTGGTTAGAGAATACAAAATGGTATCTGCTCAAAACTTATTAGAACGTTTGTATCCCGGAAGAAGGGCTGCTTTAAAACGACAAATATTGTTAGATGCTTTAATATGTTTTTTAGAGCATGGCATAGAAACGACCAGTATCGAAATGATTCGTGCCAAATCAGAAACGAGTGTTGGAGCGATTTATCATCATTTTAAAAATAAAGAGGGTATCGTCGCGGCATTATTTTTTTCAGCTTTAGATGACCAAACGGTTCTAAGAGATGAATACTTAAAACAGGCCAAAACGCTACAAGACGTGGTATTTTCTTTAATTCATAGTTATGTGGACTGGGTAAGTGAGCAGCCTGAATTTGCAAGATTTTTAAATTCAGCACGTTTTAACATGATGAAAGGTGAAGAACACCAGCAGCTCGTCCAAAGAAATAAGAACAGAAACCAAAATATATTTAGCCAGATTGCAAATTTTGAAGAATTTAAAGCATTAAGTTTAATTCCAAATGAGCTTTTACTTTCATTGGTGATTGGTTCTACAGAGAGCTATTGTCGTGCGTGGTTATCACAACGTGTAAAATCCAACCCTAAAGTTTACAAAGATGTGTTAGCTAAAGCAGCGTGGAGTTCATTGCAGGATTTGCGTTTAAAACCTTAATATTTAGCAATAAAAAAACCGCATTCTTTATGCGGTTTTTTAGTTTGAAAGATAAATTATTTAAACTGGATTGAACCGTTTGCATTAACAGTAATTTTAGATTCACCAGCTGCCATATCTTGAGCCGGTGCAGCTTCTGCCATAGCAAATTTAGCCATGCTGGCACGCATTACGGGTTGAGGGAAATAATTGTTAGTGTTCAAGTTTAAATTGACCAACGTATATTGGTTTTTATTCCATGCTTGAGTCAACATTTGAGCACGTTGTTGGAAGTTTTTAGATGCTTCTACCATCAACTCATTTTCAACTTTTTTACGTTGTTCGTCAGAAACCGTAAAATTAATCGATTGAGTTTGGAAGTTTTGCTGTAATTCGTTCACTAACTGGCTAGCGGCTTTAAAATCTTTACTTTCAAGACGAATTTCTGCACGACCACGCCATTCTTTTAACTTATTGCTATCGTTATCGTAAATTGGATAAGTGCTTTGAGCACCAGTTTCCACTTTTACTTGCGGGTATTTACGAGAAGTTGCAAGCGCTTGATTCATTAACTGGTTAATTTGATTTGAAAGTTCAGCAGGCTGCTTGTTACTTTTTTCAATATACAAAGTGGCATGCATTTCATCATTAGATACCTGACGAGAAGCTTCAGCTTGTACATTTACAATATTGTAGTGAAGGGTATTATCATCTTGGGCAAAAACCATAGGGCTGAGTACCGTACCAAGTAGAAGAGTAGATATTGCTAAAGTACGCATAAATTTATCCTTTAAAAATTAATATAAATTTAATTTTTTTCATTAAGAAATGTTAAACATAAGTTATGCATAACTTTGGCAGATTTTGTGGGGTATTTGTAATATTTAAATCATTTTTTTTAATTTTTGGTAAGAATAAAAACTATAAAAAATAAAAGCTTAAAATTAAAGTGTTTCAATGTAACTTAAAGAATCAAACTAATATAAAAAAAGAATATTTTCTTTAGGTTGTCACATAGTATGATGATAATTCATCATAACTATTGGGATAATACATATTTTCAATAAGATTAGATGAGTAAAGTACACAAAAGACGTTTTTTTTCTTGCAAAATTAGGTATCATCGCGCTCCTAGTTACAAGATATAAAATATGTGTCTTCGCTAGTTCTATAAAGCACCGAGTCAAAGGACCAAAAGTCACCAGACTTATTTCTTTCTACCCTTATCAGAGATGGTAATCCGATATGAGCGTTACTTCTGTCAACCCTGCCGATAATGCTACCAACGAATATTATTTGACTCGCCAAAGTCAGATGGAATCGAATGTTCGTAGCTATCCACGTAAATTACCGTTAGCGATAGCGAAAGCACAAGGCTGCTGGGTTACTGATGTTGAAGGTACACAGTACCTTGATTGTTTAGCTGGGGCAGGTACATTGGCTTTAGGTCATAATCATCCTGCGGTGATTCAAAGTATTCAAGACACATTGGCAAGTGGTTTGCCATTGCATACTTTAGACTTAACCACACCTTTAAAAGATGCGTTTACTGAAGCGTTGTTAGCATATTTACCAGGCGGTAAAGAAGAGTACTGCTTACAGTTCTGTGGTCCTGCTGGTGCAGACGCGACTGAAGCAGCGGTTAAACTTGCTAAGACTTACACTGGTCGTACTTCAGTAATCAGTTTTTCTGGTGGTTATCATGGTATGACCCATGGTTCACTGGCAATGACTGGTAACTTAAGTGCGAAAAACTCGGTTAACGGTTTAATGCCAGGCGTACAATTCATGCCATATCCGCATGAATATCGCTGCCCACTTGGTTTGGGTGGTGAAGCTGGTGTTGATGCTTTAACTTACTATTTTGAAAACTTTATTGAAGATGTTGAAAGCGGTGTAACAAAACCTGCTGCTGTAATTCTTGAAGCAATTCAAGGTGAAGGCGGTGTTGTTACTGCTCCAGTAAAATGGTTGCAAAAAATCCGTGAAGTGACTGAAAAGCACAACATCGTTTTAATTTTAGACGAAGTTCAAGCTGGCTTTGCACGTTCAGGCAAAATGTTTGCGTTTGAACATGCAGGTATTGAACCTGATGTTGTTGTAATGTCTAAAGCAGTAGGTGGTGGTTTACCGCTTGCAGTATTAGGTATTAAACGTAAATTTGATGCTTGGCAACCTGCTGGTCACACCGGTACTTTCCGTGGTAACCAACTTGCTATGGGTACAGGCCTTGTCGTATTAAAAACGATTAGCGAACAAAATCTTGCTCAAAATGCGCAAGAACGTGGTGATTTCTTACAAGCTGAATTGAAAAAATTAGCTACTGAATTCCCATGTATCGGTAACGTACGTGGCCGCGGTTTAATGATTGGTGTTGAAATCGTTGACGAGCGTAAACCTGCTGACCGTATCGGTTCTCATCCTGCTGACTCTCAGTTAGCGGCTGCGATCCAGACTGCTTGCTTTAACAACAAGTTATTGCTTGAAAAAGGTGGTCGTAACGGTACAGTAATTCGTTTACTTTGCCCACTTATCATTACTCAAGAAGAGTGTGTGGAAGTAATTGCCCGCTTTAAGAAAGCAATTGCAGAAGCATTGGTTGCAGTACGAGGCGCGTAAGAATGGTGGATTTTGCAGAACATCGTAAAGCGTTACTCTGCAATGATGCACAATCCATTGCTGACTATGAGTCAGCAATGGGCGAAGCGGTAAAAGCCGTTTCAGCATGGTTGCAAAATGAAAAAATGTACACAGGCGGTAGCATTAAAGAATTGCGTTCAGCAATTTCTTTCCAACCTTCAAAAGAAGGTATGGGTGTACAAGAATCACTTCAACGTATGATTGAGCTTTTCTTAAATAAAAGCTTGAAAGTACACCATCCACATTCATTAGCGCATTTACACTGCCCAACTATGGTGATGAGCCAGATTGCGGAAGTGTTAATCAATGCAACTAACCAGTCTATGGACTCATGGGATCAAAGCCCGGCAGGTTCATTAATGGAAGTTCAGTTAATTGATTGGTTGCGTCAAAAAGTAGGTTATGGTTCTGGTCAGGCAGGTGTATTTACTTCTGGCGGTACTCAATCTAACTTGATGGGTGTGTTGCTTGCTCGTGACTGGTGCATCTCGAAAAACTGGAAAGACGAAAATGGTAATCCATGGTCTGTACAGCGTGATGGTATTCCAGCTGAAGCAATGAAAAACGTCAAAGTCATTTGTTCTGAAAATGCGCATTTCTCTGTGCAAAAGAACATGGCAATGATGGGCATGGGCTTCCAGTCAGTTGTGACTGTTCCTGTGAATGAAAATGCTCAGATGGATGTTGATGCTCTCGAAAAAACGATGGCACATCTTCAAGCTGAAGGCAAAGTTGTTGCTTGTGTTGTTGCGACAGCAGGTACAACCGATGCTGGTGCAATTGATCCATTGAAGAAAATTCGTGAAATCACAACGAAATATGGTTCATGGATGCACATCGATGCTGCGTGGGGCGGTGCACTGATTTTGTCAAATGACTATCGTGCAATGCTTGATGGTATTGAGTTGTCTGACTCGATTACCCTCGACTTCCATAAGCATTACTTCCAAAGCATTAGCTGTGGCGCGTTCTTGTTGAAAGACGAAGCGAACTACCGTTTCATGCATTACGAAGCTGAATACTTGAACTCTGCTTATGACGAAGAACATGGTGTACCAAACCTTGTATCTAAGTCATTACAAACGACTCGTCGTTTTGATGCATTGAAATTGTGGATGACAATTGAATCACTAGGTGAAGACCTTTACGGTTCAATGATTGACCATGGTGTAAAACTGACTCGTGAAGTTGCAGATTACATCAAGGCAACTGAAGGTTTAGAGCTTTTAGTTGAACCACAATTTGCTTCAGTATTGTTCCGCGTTGTTCCAAAAGGCTACCCAGTTGAGTTTATCGATAGCTTGAACCAAAACGTAGCAGACGAATTGTTTGCACGTGGTGAAGCAAATATCGGTGTAACAAAAGTGGGTGATGTACAGTCATTGAAAATGACAACATTAAGCCCTGTTGTGACTTTCGAAAACGTTAAAAACCTTTTAGGTCAAGTATTGGCTGAAGCTGACCGCATCAAAGATGCGATTGCTTCTGGTAACTATGTACCACCAATCGACTAATTAAGTTGATAACAAAAAAAGCTCGGTTTATTGCCGGGCTTTTTTATTGCATATTATTTTTATTAAAAGTGTGCATCACAACAGAAGGAAATGCACAAAACATGCATATTTTCAAAAAACAAAAATAATTATGCATGATTTATGGGGAGCAAATTTCTTATTGTATTGGTATGTTCACGATATTTTGGGTCGGATTGATATATCAATATCGTACTTACTTTAAATAATCCCGCTTTAACTGAAAAAAGTAAGTGGCTGTAATTACAATTAAGACAAGGAAGAAGAAATGCAACAAGCGAATATGCTCAATGAATTTAAACTCATTATTGGCGGTCAACTTTGTTCAGGTGAGCAAGGTGAACTAGAAATTCTAAACCCTGCTACTGGCTTAACTGCTGCACGTTGTGCAAAAGCATCAGTTGCACAGGTCAATCAGGCAGTGAGTGCAGCTAAACAGGCATCTAAAGCTTGGCAGCAAGTTTCTCATGATGAACGTAAGTCAATCTTGAACAAGATTGCAGATGGCATTGAAAAGCACGCTGAAATGCTTGCAGAGTTGGTTGTGCTTGAACAAGGTAAGCCACTCGCACTTGCGCAAATGGAAGTGCAGGGTGCAATTGGTTGGACGCGTTATGCGGCTGCTATGGATTTACCTGTAGAAGTCATTGAAGACAGTGAAACTAAGCGTATTGAGCGCCACCGCCAACCATTAGGTGTAGTGGCTTCAATTACGCCATGGAACTGGCCACTCATGATTGCGGTTTGGCATATCATGCCTGCTTTACGCGCGGGTAACGTTGTTATTAGCAAACCTTCTGAATACACACCACTATCAACTTTACGTTTATGTGAAATCATTCAGCAAGAAGTTCCTGCTGGTGTTATTTCAATTGTGGTTGGTGCTAGTGAGATTGGCGAAGCGCTATCTTCTCATCCAGATGTACAAAAAGTCGTGTTTACGGGTTCAACTCGAACAGGTCAGCACATTATGGCTGGTGCAGCTCAGCAGTTAAAACACTTAACTCTAGAGTTGGGTGGTAATGATGCTGGTATTGTATTGCCAGATGCAAATATCGATGAAATTGCAGCCAAGATTTTTAACATGGCGTTCTTAAACGCTGGTCAAACATGTGCAGCCTTAAAGCGTCTATACGTGCATGAAAGCCAATATGAAGCTTTATCGCAAAAGTTAGCTGATATTGCCAATGCTCAAGTTGTGGGTGATGGTATGGCGTCTTCTACCACATTTGGCCCAGTACAAAACCAAATGCAATATAACAAGGTAAAAGCTCTTATTGCAGAAGCGATTGAACAAGGTGCAAAAGCACTTTCTGGACAACAACAGCTACCAGAGCAAGGCTACTTTATTGCGCCAACTATTTTGACTGAAGTTTCTGACTCTTGCCGCGTGGTACAAGAAGAGCAATTTGGTCCAGTGTTGCCTGTTTTAAAATATACAGATATCAGTGATGCAATTGCTCGTGCCAATGACAGCGAGTTTGGTTTAGGTGGCTCAATTTGGTCTTCTGATATTAAAGCTGCTCAAAATTATGCTACTCAACTTCAATGCGGTACTGTTTGGATTAATACCCATGCAGAAGTCCTGCCTCATGCACCTTTTGGTGGCTGGAAAATGTCTGGTATAGGTGCTGAGTTTGGTTTGGAAGGTTTGCTTGAAAATACGATTGGGCAAACGGTTCATATCAGTAAAGTCTAAATATTAATTTTAAGGCGGATCTAATATCCGCCTTTTATTTTCATTCATAAGGTAGAAAAGCTTGGCTTGCTTATTGGGAGTGATGATAGCTCATACTCTTAGGTTTGATTAAAAAATGATTCTGTTCTTTGATTTTTTTTAGAACAATGTAAGACTTTATGTGACCTATAAAATTATAAGAAAGTAACCTTTCAGTCACAAATTGAGAAAGCTGTTCTAAGTTTTCAGCAACAACTTTTAAAATAAAATCTGCATCACCACTAATTGAAAACGCATCTTGAATATTATCTTCGGCTTCAATCAATTCTTGAAAAGCTTGCTGTGACTTTGCCTCGTGTGTTCTTAAATTAATGTGAATCATTGCTGTCACTTCCAGTCCTAGCGCCTGCTGCTGGATGCGCGCGGTATAACCTAAGATTATGCCTTTTTGCTCAAGTAACTGTCTTCTTCTAGAACATTGCGAAGCAGATAAACCGATTAAATCTCCTATTTCCTGATTGGTGAGCCGTCCATTCTTTTGTAGTGCTTGAATGATTTGCCAGTCGAACTTATCCATTGCATAAAATCCTTTTATGATACACAAATCATGTATTTTTATTAAAATGCGTTTTCATTATGCACGAAATCTAAAAGGTAGATGAAATATTATTTTTCTATGGAATAAAAATTGGTCTCAAAGGATATAGAGCAATGTTCATAGAAATCGGTGACTTTTTAAATCTTCGTTTAAAACAAATGGGTATCCAACATCTCTTTGGTGTACCTGGTGATTTTAACCTCTCATATCTAGAACAAGTTGAAGCAGACCCACAACTCGAATTTATTGGAAATTGTAATGAATTAAATGCTGCCTATGCAGCAGACGGTTATGCACGAATTAACGGTTTTTCTGCCTTGGCAACCACTTATGGTGTAGGTGACTTAAGTGCGATTAATGGTATTGCAGGTGCCTACGCAGAAAATGTACCTCTTATTCATATCTCAGGAATTCCACCGTTACATGCAGTTCAAAGGGGTACTCTCATACACCATACGCTTGTCGATGGTAACTATGACAATATTATGAACTGTATGAAAGAGTTTACAGTTGCCCAAACTCGTTTAACTCCAGCAAATGCAGCCTTTGAAATTGACCGTGTATTACGTCAGTGTTTCCTTGAACGCCGTCCTGTACACATTCAACTACCAGGCGATATTACCCACGTTAAAATTGAAGTATCTGAGCGTCCCCTGGACTTAAGCTACCCAGCTGTTGAACCTGAATTATTACAAACTGTGGTAAAAAAACTTTGTGACATTATTGAGAATGCTCAAAGCCCAGCACTTCTTATTGATAATGAAGCTTCAGTTTTTGGTGTAACGTCGCTTTTAAATGATTTATCTCAAAAATGCTCGATTCCATTTGCAGGTATGAATACTGCAAAAAATATTATGGATGAAGGCTCACCTCGTTATATTGGAACTTATGTAGGTGGGGCAAGCCAGCCGCATGTGAAAAATATCATTGAACAATCCGACTGTCTAATTGGTATTGGTGCACGTTTTACCGATGTGGGTTCAGCTGTATTTACTCATCAAATTGAAACCAAGAACTACATCGAAATTAAATCTTATGGCCTAAATATTTTTGGTCAGGATTTTCCAGGTATTGAGATTGGACAATTACTTGTTGAGCTAAATAAAAAAGTTGCGCCACGTAAATCGTCAACACCTCTTCTCGAAAAACAACCTCAGAAAGTAGTTGAAGCTCCAGCTCAACAAAAACTAAGCCAAGATGTGCTTTGGAATTACATTTCAGGATTCTTAAAAGAAGATGACGTGATTATTGGTGAAGTCGGGACATCAAACTCTGCTTTGTCGGGTATAAAGCTGCCTGCTACAGCTAAATATATTGCACAGCCGCTTTGGGGTTCTATTGGTTACACCTTACCAGCTTTGCTTGGTAGTTTGTTGGCTGCTCCAGAACGCCGTCAAATTTTATTTATTGGCGATGGTTCTTTCCAGCTTACCGTACAAGAACTCTCTACCATTATTCGTCACGGTTTAAAACCAATTATTTTCTTGTTGAACAATGGCGGTTACACCATTGAACGATTAATTATGGGTGAAAATGCTGCCTATAACGACGTGCAAAACTGGAAATACACTGAAATTCCTGCGGTATTTAACGGTAAGAAAGGTCATACCACTTATGTGGTTGAAACCGCAGGGCAGTTAAAGAGTGTTTTAGACAACGTTCAGCAAAATGACCAGTTAACTTTTATTGAATTAAAACTACCAGCAATGGATGCACCAGTAAGTTTGAAAAAATTTGCTTCTGTGATTGCGCGTTTTGACTACGGCGATCGTGGCTACGAAATTTTAAAGGAGCGTTCCCAACCAGTTAAATGTAAGGATGCAAGCTCGTTTTAAATAGAAGATAGGACAAGTCTTCTCAAAATTAAATGGACTCATATTAAAGCAACTTATGTCCGAAGGTCGGTTTCTGATCTTCGGATGTAGTGCTGAATAAAGGTGTACAGGAAGTGACACCAACATTGGAGATAATGTTATGGATGCAAACAATAAGCACGAGTTAAAACAAGGCTTATCCAATCGGCATATTCAACTCATCGCACTCGGAGGAGCGATCGGAACAGGGTTATTCTTAGGTCTTTCACAAACAATTAAATTGGCTGGTCCTTCAATTTTATTGGGATATGCAATTGCAGGAATTATTGCCTTTTTAATTATGCGCCATTTAGGTGAAATGGTTGTTGAAGAACCAGTGAGTGGTTCTTTTAGTTATTTTGCGAACAAGTATTGGGGCAAAATGGCTGGTTTTATGTCTGGTTGGAACTATTGGGTGTTGTATGTACTAGTGAGTATGGCCGAACTGAGTGCTATTGGTACGTTTATCCAATTTTGGTGGCCCGAAATTCCGACATGGATGACTGCATTATTTTTCTTTATTTTAATTAACGGCATTAACTTGGTAAATGTCCGCTTTTTTGGGGAATCCGAGTTCTTATTTTCCTGCATTAAAATTGTTGCCATTTTAAGCATGATTGGCTTTGGTGCTTATCTATTATTTTCAGGTTCAGCAGGTCCGCAAGCAGGTGTTGCAAATTTATGGCAACACGGTGGTTTCTTTCCGCATGGTATTCATGGCTTTATTATGGCCTTGGCTGTCATTATGTTCGCATTTGGTGGCTTAGAGCTTATTGGTATTGCGGCGGCAGAAACGAAGAAACCAGAAACAACAATTCCAAAAGCAGTAAATCAAATTGTATATCGCATCCTGATTTTTTATATCGGTGCAATTGGTATTCTTTTATGTCTTTACCCTTGGAATATGGTTGCAGAAGGTGGTAGCCCGTTTGTTTTAATTTTCCAGTCACTCAACAGTAATGGCGTGGCAAATGTTCTTAACTTTGTGGTCTTAATTGCTGCTATTTCGGTTTATAACAGCTGTATCTATTGTAATAGCCGCATGTTGCATGGTTTAGCAGAGCAGGGTAATGCTCCTGCAATTTTGAAGAAAGTAAACAGTCGTGGTATTCCAGTTCCGGCAGCAGTTGTGTCTGCATCAATCACAGCTGTATGTGTGGTAGTGAACTACTTAATTCCTGGCCAAGCGTTTCAGATCTTTATGATGTTGGTTGTGGCAGCACTTGTCATTAACTGGCTTATGATTTCAGTCACACATTTGAAATTTACCAAAGCAATGAAATTGCAACGTCGCCAAACTAAGTTCCAAAGCATTATGAGTCCATGGAGTAATTATTTAACCATTAGCTTTGTATGCTTTATTCTTATTATTATGGCGATGACGCCAGATATGAGATTGGCTGTTATTTTAGGGCCTATTTGGTTGGCGGCTTTAGCTATCATGTATTTCTTGAAGTACCGTAAAAAAATGGTCGCAATGCCAGAAGTGCAATCAAACTAATAAGCTAAATTTACAGTGATATTGCGGTTATCTGACAAAGAGCAGATAACCGTTTATCTTTTTGTCATAATATTTTCATGTTTGAGCGAAATAATTTTTCAAAATAAATATGACATGTAAAAAAATAAAAAATGGGTTAGTAAAATAATTTTGTAATCTCAATTCATTAAGTTTTTATAATTTAAGCATAATTATCAATTTGTTGATTTGAGTGTTTGTCATATTTAAGATTAAACTTGAGTGCGAGCTACCTTGTAAAATAAGATTAAATAATTGATATAAAATAGAATTAGAAATATGACAGTCCCGATTTTAAAAATCATTAAAGCGTCATAATACTGTAACTTATTTGTCATATTTTCTATTCACAATGCAGCTATCGAAGAGCGTACAAGCACTAAACAAAAAGTGACGTACAACCTATTGCATTAATGAGAGAGAACAGAATGCGCTTAAATCCACGTCAAATCGCAATTGCGTTAGCAGTAACTGGGGCCGCTGTAACTACGACTGCAAATGCAGCTCGTGATACGATTCAAATTGCTGGTTCTTCAACTGTATTACCGTTTGCCAGCGTTGTAGCTGAAGAGTTTGGTAATACATTCCCTCAATTTAAAACTCCTGTTGTGGGTTCTGGTGGTTCTTCTGCTGGTTTAAAGCAGTTCTGTCAAGGCGTTGGTGACAATACAATCGACGTTGCAAACGCTTCTCGTAAAATTAAAAGCACTGAAATTGAAGCTTGTAACAAAGCTGGTGTAAAACAAATTCAAGAAATCAAAATTGGTTATGACGGTATCGTATTCGCGTCTAGCTCACACAAAGCAGCTTATAAATTAAAGCCTTACCATGTGTTTGCTGCTTTAGCTGCGCAGTTACCTTCAAAAGGTAAATTGGTTCCAAACCCATATACAAACTGGAACCAAATCGACAAATCACTTCCTAACGAACCTATTACGCTTGTAATTCCTGCGTCTAACCACGGTACGCGTGAAGTTTTCCAAGAGAAAATGGTTGATGCTGGTTGTGAATCATACGAATACTTCAAAAACTTAGATAAAGACGCTCAGAAGAAAGCATGTTCGACTTTCCGTAAAGACGGTCGTGTAATTGAAATTGCTGGCGACTATACAGAAACTTTAGCTCGCTTAAAAACTTCTCCAAGTGCGGTAGGTGTGTTCGGTTTAAGCTTCTATGACATGAACCGTGACAAGTTACGTGTAGCATCAGTAAATAACGTACTTCCTTCTGAGAAAACTGTGTTAAACGGTACATACCCTGTATCTCGCCCATTGTTCTTCTATGTGAAAGGCGAACACTTAAAATCAGTTAAAGGTTTACCACAGTATGTAGAATACTTCCTAAGCAAAAAAGCGACTGGTAAAGGTTCTAAAGCTGAGCGTGACGGTTTAATCGCAATGTCTGATGCAGAACGCGCTAAAGTCTTGGCTGACTTTAAAGCAGGTAAAACTGTTAAATAATTTGTTTTGAATAGGGGCTGGTGATCCCAAGTGATCATCAGCCTTTTTGTCTAACACGTTTTTCCCAAATTATGACAATTGAGAAAACAGTGGAGAATACATGAATCTGCTACTTATCGGTGTGTTGTTAGCCCTTGTGGCAATTGCATATCAACTTGGGCTAAGAAAGAGCCGCCACCTAGCAGGTAAGGGAAGCAACTCGGCGACACTACATTCTCGTCCTGGTTATTATGGCGCACTGGTTGGGCTTTGGTGCGGTATCCCTGCTTTTTTAATTTTGATCATTTGGAACTTGGTTGAGCCAAGTATTTTAAATCATATTATCTTTAATAATGTTCCTGCTTCTGTCGCTGCATCTCTAGATGAAGCAGCAAGAAGTGTTCTTGTTGATCGAGTTCAATCGATTGCTTCAGGTTTTGGGGTAAGTGATCATCCGGAAGCTTATGAGTTGGCTGCGGCTCAGCAATATGCAAAATTTCAAACTATTGGCTCTTTTGCCAAATTTGCTGTTGTTGTTTGTGCTGCCTTACTAGGCTTGGTCTGGGCAAAGAAAAAAATCAATCAAGAATATCGCGCTCGTAACCAAGTTGAACGTGCCATTAATGTTGCTTTAATCCTGTGTTCTGGTGTTGCAATTTTAACCACTATCGGCATTGTAATGTCGATGTTTGGTGAAGCAATGCACTTCTTCCATTTTGTAAGTCCAATTGACTTTTTCTTTGGAACTGAATGGAACCCAGGTTTTAGTACTTCAGGTAATGCAGAAGGTAGCTATGGTTTATTACCATTACTATGGGGTACGCTCATGGTCAGTGGTATTGCCTTATTGGTTGCTGTACCAGTTGGCTTAATGATTGCTATTTATTTAGCTGAATACGCATCTCCATGGTTACGCTCATGGGCAAAACCAACCATTGAAGTTTTAGCGGGTATTCCAACGATTGTTTATGGTGTTTTTGCCATGATGGTTATTGGTCCATTCTTTAAAGCTGTTGGAGCTCATATTGGTATCGAAATTAACGCAACCAGTGCTTTGACTGCAGGTTTCGTAATGGGAATCATGATTATCCCATTTGTTTCATCTTTGTCAGATGACATTATTACACAAGTACCTCGCGCACTTCGTGATGGTTCACTCGGGCTTGGGGCAACAAAATCAGAAACAATCCGCCAAGTGGTTTTACCGGCAGCTCTACCGGGTATTACTGGGGCATTTTTATTGGCTGTATCGCGTGCCGTAGGGGAAACCATGATTGTGGTTTTGGCAGCGGGAAACAGTCCACTTCTACATGCAAATCCGTTTGAAGCTGTTTCGACAGTTACAGTAACTATCGTAAAACAGTTAACTGGCGATACCGATTTTGCAAGCCCGCAAGCCTTGGTGGCATTTGCACTGGGTTTAACACTCTTTGTGATTACCTTGGGATTAAACATTGTTGCACTGTACATTGTGCGTAAATACCGTGAGCAATATGAATGAGTACATCAAATACATCGTCTCCTATGGATCAGAACGTATTTGATCCACAAGCTGCTGCTCAGGCACGTGATCGCCGTAAAAAAGTGATTGAAAAATCATTGGCGAAGCGTCACCGTAAAGAAAAAGCTTTCCGTATTGCTGGTTTATCGGCAGTTGTTATTGGTCTTGCATTCGTTGCGCTATTGTTCGGTAGTATTTTGGCAAAAGGTTTACCAGCATTTTGGCAAACCAGTATGAATGTTCCAGTTTACTTTGACCCTAAAGTGATTGATGCGGGTCCTGTGCCTGTTCGTACTCAGGGTGAAACACCGGCGCATTACCAAGAACGTTATGTCGATTGGCAAACAAAAATGGGTATGGTGGATTGGGATAGCCTGATCGTAAATGGTATGGTTGCTAAAGACCCTTCACTTGAGTCACAGCGCGATTCCTTACGTAGTCTATATGCAAGTTCTGAAGCTTATCGTTTACGTGACATGGTATTTGCTGACCCATCGCTGATTGGTAAAAAAGAGAACCTTACTTTCTTGGGTGATGCTAACGTAGACGTATGGTTAAAAGGCAACATTGACCGCTCATTACCAGATGACCAGCAACAGCTTGACCCGGAAACTCGTAAGCTTGCAGATGATTTGAAAGCAAAAGGTATTCTCGAAAATACATTTAATACCAACTTATTTACAAATCCGGACTCTCGTAGTTCACCAGCAATTAGTGGTCTTGCAGGTGCATTCATGGGCTCGTTATTTATGATGCTAATTGTGATCATTATTTCGATCCCAATTGGTGTAGCGAGTGCTATTTATCTGGAAGAGTTTGCACCAAAGAACTTTCTTACAGACATTATTGAAGTCAACATTAATAACCTTGCAGCTGTTCCTTCAATTGTGTTCGGTTTGCTTGGTGCAGCCATTTTCATTGGCTGGATGCACTTGCCATTATCGGCTCCGTTTGTTGGTGGTTTGGTACTAAGTTTAATGACATTACCAACAGTCATTATTACAACACGTGCTTCTTTAAAAGCTGTGCCACCATCAATTCGTCAAGCTGCACTTGGTTTGGGGGCTTCAAAAGTACAAACCGTTTTCCATCATGTTTTACCTTTGGCGATGCCAGGGATCATGACAGGTTCAATTATTGGTGTTGCACACGCCCTTGGTGAAACTGCGCCGTTACTTTTAATCGGAATGAGTGCATTCGTTGCAAGTATTCCAACAACTCCATTTGATCAAGCAACTGCTTTACCTGTTCAAGTTTACTTATGGCAGGGTAATGAGTTGCGTAACTTCTTCGAAGGCCGTACTGCTGCTGCGATTATCGTACTTCTTGCATTAATGATTGGTTTAAACAGCCTTGCAATTTGGTTACGTAAAAAGTTCGAAGTGCGTTGGTAATAGAGGATAAATAATGAATACTATTGATATTACGAATTCCTTAGAAAAGGATAAGTTAGTGAATACTGAACAGTCTCAATTTACAGATAAGCCGCTGAACCATGGCACTTCATATGTTTCGCATTTTGAACCACAAACTTCAAAAAAGCAGAACTCAACTGAAATCAAAATTAGTGCACAAGATGCCCATGTTTACTATGGCGACTTTGAAGCAATTAAAGGCATTGATTTAGATATCTATCAAAATGAAGTGATTGCATTCATTGGACCATCAGGTTGTGGTAAATCGACTTTCCTACGCACTCTAAACCGTATGAATGACACGATTGATGGTTGCCGTGTAACAGGTAAGATCACTTTAGATAACAAAAATATCTATGATCCAAATCTGGACGTTGTATTGCTACGTGCTCAGGTGGGCATGGTATTCCAAAAGCCAAACCCATTTCCTAAATCTATTTTTGATAACGTTGCATATGGACCAAAGCTACACGGTCTAGCACGTGATAAATACGACCTAGAAGAAATCGTTGAAAATAGCTTGCGTAAAGCGGGCTTATGGGAAGAAGTGAAAGACCGTTTGAATCAGCCGGGTACAGGTTTATCTGGTGGTCAGCAGCAACGTTTATGTATTGCACGTACGATTGCAGTAAGTCCTGAAGTTATTCTGATGGATGAACCATGTTCTGCACTTGATCCAATTGCAACAGCAAAAGTGGAAGAGCTTATTTCAGAACTTTCTGATCAATATACGATTGTGATTGTAACGCACTCAATGCAACAAGCAGCACGTGTTTCAGACCGTACAGCTTACTTCCATTTAGGTGATCTGATCGAAGTAAACTCTACAGAAAAAGTATTCACGCAACCTGACCATCAATTGACAGAAGCGTACATTACTGGACGTTTCGGTTAATTTATAGCTGTGAAAGAAAAAGAGCCTTGTGCTCTTTTTTTATTTAATAAATGAAAATGAATCTATTTTGCAAAATCGCTATTGAATTTTAATCAAAAGAACCACATCTTAAGGCTATAAAGACAAACTTATGAGCATAGAATTTTATGTTATTCCATTTGCCTAAACTCCCTGCGGAAATACGTGTCAGCCATTTAAATGCACGTGTAAATGAACAGAGAAAAAAAATTGCACAAACTACAGCAAGTCGTTTAGAGCTTTTACAATTAGCTCAACAACTTGCGAAAGAAGCTAAAATCCGCCGTAAGAACAATCAGAAAATTTTTGTTTTAGATTTTAAAGGTGATATTCAGGCATCTGCGGTTGAAAATCTTCGTGAAGAAATCACACTTATTTTAGCAACGGCTAAAGCCGGACGCGACCGTGTTGTGGTACGCCTTGAAAGTCCTGGTGGTATGGTTCATGGTTATGGACTGGCAGCAGCTCAGTTGGTTCGTTTGCGTGACGCAGGTTTTCATTTAACAATTTGTGTCGACAAGGTTGCTGCAAGTGGCGGCTATATGATGGCTTGTATTGCCAATGAAATTATTTCTGCACCATTTGCTGTTGTTGGCTCTATTGGTGTAGTTGCTCAGGTTCCAAATTTCAATCGTCTTTTAAAACAGCATAACGTTGACTTCGAACTTTATACAGCAGGGCAATATAAGCGTACTGTGACCATGTTTGGTGAAAATACGCCTGAAGGGAAAGCTAAGTTTGAAGAAGAGCTACAACAAACGCATGTCTTATTTAAGCACTTTGTAGAGAAATATCGTCCACAGCTGAATGTAGATAAAGTTGCTACAGGCGAGCATTGGTATGGACAAGATGCGCTTGATTTAAACCTTGTAGATAAACTAGAAACATCTGATGAGTATTTATTAGCTTTATTACCTCAGCATGATGTCTATGTGATCAACACACGTAAAAAGGCAACTTTGGGTGAAAAGTTGGGTTTACAAGCTGCTCAAATGGCGGATAGCCTGATTCCGGCGGTAATGAATAAAGTTGCAGACACTTTGGCAAAAGCGAATTCAACGCTAGTTCAAATGCGTGATACAAAATTTTAATTAAGATATTTATAAAAGAAAGAGCACCTTAATGGGTGCTCTTTTTATATCGATGATTAAAAGAATCTGCTTAATATTTGTTTAAGTTTCAATTGCCAAAGTAGGAGTTAATTCCTAAGTTTTGAGTTTTGTGATGTCAAAGACTTTGTCGCATATTGATATTCTCATAAGAATTTTACACATCATTATTATGATTGCTTTTACTGGAGCTTACTTTACAGGCGATAATGAAGACCTACATCAAGTGCATATGATGTTTGGTTATATACTTCTCATCAGTATTACCATACGAGTTATTTGGCATTTTTTAAGTCCGCGTGTTTCAAATAGCGCACCATTTGGCATAAAAAAGCGCAGCAGTATGGCATTCAATGCAATTAAAAAATCATTTAGTCATGCAAATTCAGCAAGTATTTTTTCGAAAAATTCAATTCAACTGTTCAGCATTGGACTATTTCAAGCTTCGATTGTATTTATTTTCATACTCATTCCTGTTGTTGTAGCACTTGGATACGGAACAGAGCACTTTACTTATTCTTTGAGAGACTTACATTCATTTTTCGCAAACTTATTTTTAGCCTTAGTTATCGTGCATCTTTCGACACTTGTTTTAAATAGCATACTTGCGAAACACTTTCAGGGTTGGACTATGCTTAAGATGACACTTGCTGATAAGAAAATAACGAATTATATGACTTTATTTGTTTTAGTCCTTATAGGTGCATTTAGCTACTTTTACTTAGGAATGTAATATATACGTTTTATGTCTGTCCTGTTTAGTTGTATTTTGAATAGAAAGTAAAAAAATATTATTGATAAATATACTTATTGAATTGTGATGGGTAAGTGATTTTGATATTTTAGGCAACAATAAAATAGCTTTTAGATGACTCATTTAAAAAGTTAAACATTTAAAAATATAACTGAGATTCAGGATAGGAAATAATGACAAGAATAATTGTAGCATCCAAAAAGGGTTTGGACGTTCTGCAAGATGGTCAGCTCAATAAAGTAATTTTGAATCAACCTACGATCATTCAAATTGGTATCAGTCAAAAAGATATTGCATCGATGGAAAAACAGGGTGGACGCCTAGTCATCCACTTAAAGAATGGTGAGACAATTGTCTTGGAAAATTTCTTTAATGAAGCAACAAATACAACAGAGCATTCCCTTGTTTTTCCGACTGAACATGGAAAATTTGTTGAAGCACAATTCGATGCCCAAGGTAAAGTAATCGACTATAAAGGCTTAAATCACGTTACAGATTTAGGTTACGGCAGTACTAGTCCAGCCTCTGCAAACATCGCGGTTGATAGTGATCCAAGTTTTTCAATGGGAAGCGTACTTAAAGCAGGTCTAGCAGTTTTAGCTGCGGAAGGACTATATCTTTGGGCTTTTAAGAAAGATGATAAGGAGGATTCATCAAGTGCGCCTGATTTAATCGCACCTGCTGCTCCTACAGCTACGCTTGCTGATGATAATGTGACAGTGACTGGTAAAACTGAAGCGAATGCAAAAATCTATCTTAAAGATGCCGCAGGCAATACCGTTGCATCAGGTGTTGCAGATGCAAGTGGTAACTACACGATTAAATTAGATAAGCCACTTGTGAATGGTGATAAATTAAATGTTATTGCTCAGGATGGAGCTGGAAATAATTCAAAAGCGACTGTTGTAACAGGAACAAAAGATACAATTGCCCCAGATGCTCCACAGGCTCAATTGAACGATGATGGATCATTGGTAACTGGTAAGGCTGAAGCAAATGCAAAAATCACAGTTTATGATGCCACTGGTAAAGTATTAGGAACTGTATTTGCAAATAAAGATGGTATTTATTCTTTAAAAATTACTCCACCATTAACTAGTGAAGCCGGAGGCAAAGTAGTTGCCGAAGATGCTGCTGGTAATAAATCTGAAGAAGTTAAAATTATTGCGGGTAAAGACACTGTACCACCAGCTTCACCTTTTGTTGAAGTTAACAAAGAAGGGTCGGTAATACATGGTAAAACTGAAGCAAATGCAAAAGTTCAAATTAAAGATGCAGATGGCAAAGTCATTGGAACTGGCATGGCGGATGTCCAAGGTGAGTTTCAAATTACGCTGTCGCCTGCTTTAAAAGAGTCTCAAAAAGGTACAGTAGTTGTTGAAGATGCAGCTGGTAATACGTCCAAGCCTATCGAAATTAAACCAGGTTTTGATTCGATTGCTCCTGATAAACCAACTGCTCAAATTAATGCAGATGGTAATTCGGTAACTGGTACAGCCGAAGCAAATGCCAAAATTGAAATAAAAGATGTGACAGGTAAGGTTATTGGTAGTGGAACAGCAGATGCAAATGGAAAATTTACTATTAGCATTTCACCAGCATTAACTGATAACAATCATGGTTCTGTTTCAGCCATCGATAACGCTGGAAACCGATCTGAAAGCTTCGATATTGTGGGTACGAAAGATACTATTCCTCCAACAAAACCTATATTAAATAGCGCAGAAGATGATGTCGGTGATGTAAAAGGCACTATTGGATCTGGCTCAGAAACGGATGATGCTAGACCAAAACTTACAGGTTCAGGTGAGGCAAATGCGACGCTTACGATTTATGATAATGGTATTGCAATTGGAGTAGTGACAGTATCAACTGGTAAATCATGGACATTTACATTTGATAAAGACTTAGCTTTGGGTAAGCATAGCATTACTTTGACTCAAACTGATGCGGCAGGGCTTACGAGTGAAGCAAGCTCTCCATTTATCTTTTATGTAGTTGCACCGAAAGCTGCAAGTTTAGCTGATGCCTCAGTAAATACGTTAGGTACACATGAACCAGCTTTGGCAGATAGTGTTGGACTGAGTACTTTAAAAGTCGCACAAAATACAACACCTGAGACCAATACCCAGCAGAAAACTGTTTCTATAGATGATTTATTGAAAAGTTCTTCTGCGAGTGGCTCAGATCCAGTGGCAAAGCTTTTAGCATCGACAGCATTAAAGCCTACACAAGCACCTGAACAAACTGATGTAAATACTTCAGTTGACCAGACAACAAATCTTGATCAAATTTTACCAAATACGACTTCTTCACCTTTGCAAAATATTTTAGAACAGACTTATCCAGTTGTTTAAAAGACTCTATGTAAAATAAAAAAGCGCTCAATGAGCGCTTTTTTATTTATGGCTAATTTTTGATTTTCGGTGTTGTTATAAGAGTAATAACTCCATAAACAATTGATCCAATTGTGGCGAGTAACATGTCTTTATGAGCATCCCACATATCGCCTTGTTGCCCATTATAATTTTCAGCTTGTTCAGGTGATAAGCCAATAGCAATGAGCCATTCGATCAGTTCATAAAAAACACTCGATGCCATCACGAATTGAACTACAAGTAAAAATAGGGAAAACGGACGTGCAGTCGGCAACCAAACTTGAAAAACGCGATAAATAAGAGGGTAGAGCAAAGCACCATATGAAAAGTGCACAAGTCGATCATACATATTGCGAGACCAACCCATGTATTCATCTAAATTAAAATGAAAGATGTGCTGAATCCAGTCGTTATACGGAACGTATGAATATAGATAATGAGCACCAATTACGTGTATTAAAAGAAACAGTAAATAAAAACAAAAACTTAAAAAATCGAGACCAATTTTTTTGAAAATAATAAAAAGTAAAATCAGCATTAAAACAGTGCCGGATTGATGAAGTAAGTAAGCTTCAAACTCCAGAGGGTTGATACCTGAAACAATAATGGCAATCAAAAGCAGGCTGATTGCAATATAGTGTTTAAGTTGAAAATTTTTTTCGATCATTTTATGGAAAACTTTATTTTGATGAGTATAAGTGTAATAAAAAAGCGAAGCCTAGGCTTCGCTTTTGATTAACTTTTTAATTAGATTTTACTAATTAATTCATTAATTTGTTTTGCTTGTTCAGCTGCGTTACCCGTATAAGTTGCAGGAGTAAGCTCAGCTAAACGAGCACGCTCTTCGCTTGGTACTTGAGCAAGTTCGTTACCATTTACGAAATCAACCATCATGTCGCGAGTCATTGCTTGACCACGAGTTAAAGCTTTTAACTTCTCATATGGTTTTTCAATGTTGTAACGACGCATAACTGTTTGAATTGGCTCTGCAAGAACTTCTTGAGCTTGGTCAAGATCTTCATTTAAACGATTTGCGTTAAGCTCAAGTTTACCAACACCTTTTAAGCAAGCATCAAAAGCAATTAAGCTTTGAGCAAAACCAACACCCATGTTACGAAGTACAGTTGAGTCAGTTAAGTCACGCTGCCAGCGAGAAATTGGTAATTTTTCGCCTAAGTGAGCCAACACTGCATTTGCAATGCCTAAGTTACCTTCAGAGTTTTCAAAGTCAATTGGGTTAACTTTGTGTGGCATAGTTGAAGAACCAACTTCGCCTTCTTTAAGTTTTTGCTTGAAGTAACCTAAAGAGATATAACCCCATACGTCGCGGTTAAAGTCGATCAAAATTGTATTGTAACGACGTAATGCATCAAACAACTCAGCCATGTAGTCGTGTGGCTCGATTTGAGTTGTGTATGGGTTAAATGTTAAACCCAAAGATTCAACAAAAGCTTGTGCGTGAGCAGCCCAGTCAACATCTGGGTAAGCAGAAAGGTGAGCATTGTAGTTACCTACCGCACCATTGATTTTGCCTAGTAACTCAACATTTTCAAACTGTTTGATTTGACGAGCTAAACGATATGCAACGTTTGCCATTTCTTTACCCAAAGTTGTTGGGCTAGCAGTTTGACCATGTGTACGAGACAACATAGGTTGTTCAGCATGAGTTGTTGCTAAAGCAGAAATTGCATTTAAAATTTGCTTCATGCTTGATACTAAAACTTCACGACCGTTTTTAAGCATAAGCGCATGAGACAAGTTGTTGATGTCTTCTGATGTACAAGCGAAGTGAATAAACTCACCAGCATTTTGTAATTCAGAAATACCAGCAATTTTCTCTTTCAAGAAATATTCAACTGCTTTTACGTCATGGTTAGTTGTACGCTCAATTTCTTTAATGCGATTCGCATCTTCTTCAGAGAAGTTGCTTACGATTGCATCTAAAGCCGCATTTGTTTCAGCTGAGAAAGGAGCAACTTCAATAATTTCTGGACGGTTAGAAAGCGCTTGTAACCAACGCACTTCTACAGTGACACGAGCATGAATTAAACCAAACTCAGAAAGAAAAGGGCGTAGCGCATCACATTTGCTGGCATAACGTCCATCTAATGGTGATAGTGCGGTTAAAGCGTTCATAACGATTCCTTAATGCTGGAATAAACATAAAACAAAAATAATCTCGTTACAGCGTTAGATAACTTGGTACTGTAAACGAGCAAGTGCTTGAATATCCTGTAGCAATTTACGTTTGCTAAAAATCATGTTCCATGAGCTACCGCCGAGTTGTCGCCATAAATGAGCCATTTGAAGCCCTGTAAACAGACAAGCACGAATACGGTTGGTATGGTTGGTATCTTTAAATGCCTCAGCATTACCACGAACAAGAATACGTGGATTAATTTGCCCAGCGGTATCTACATAGGTTTGCGCTAAATTGGCTAAAATACTTGGGTGTAAATAGTTATTATCGAAAAAAGAAAGCTGTTTTAAAATTTTCTGCTGTGCTTTTTCAATAATCGCTACATATTCAGGATTGCTATAGACCTTTTTTTCTAATTGCAAAAGCGACATTGCATAGGACATGGGAAGTTTTGCACTACGCATTTTAGGCAAACGAGATTTAGGCGCATTGGTAAAAGGCTGAGTAATACAATTTTCGAGTGTCTTAAGACCTAATGAAATATCAGCCAGTTGATTAAAAAAATCTAAAGTCTGAACATTATTATTATTTATTGTAGGGCGAATATTTAAACTCGCCTTTATTAATAACTCAAAATAGAAGTTACCACTTTCACCAATACTTTGTTGCCCAGTCATGGCAGTCATATGCGTAAGCTGGGTCGCTTGGAATACCCCAGCCAAAGCAAGGGCACGGTTTTGGCGAACATTCAAGGCTTGTGATTGTTGAAAGGGTAACTCCACCATGCCATCCATTCCCTTAAATAAAATCTGGTGTAGGGGCATTTGTATGGTGAATCACACCCCCGCCTAAGCAAACTTCATCCGAATAAAATACAACACTTTGGCCAGGTGTGACTGCGCGTTGAGGTTCATCAAACTCAACACGAATACCGTGTTCACTATTTTCATCAATAAACACTGTGCAAGCCTGATCAGGTTGGCGATAGCGTGTTTTGGCAGTACAACGTAGTCCTTCAGTCGGAATATGTTGTTCTCCAGCTACCCAGTCAATTGACTCACTCCAAAGCTGTGTACTTTGCATAAGTGGGTGTTCATGTCCTTGACCTACAACTAAACGGTTGTTGGCAAGGTCTTTATGAAGTACAAACCATGCACCTTCTGCTGCACCTTTTAGTCCACCAAGACCAATACCGCCACGCTGACCGAGCGTATAGTACATCAGACCGTGATGTTCACCAACTTCTTTACCGTTATCCAGCACGATTTTACCTGGTTGAGCGGGTAAATATTGTTTAAGGAAGTCATTAAAGCGGCGTTCGCCGATAAAGCATATACCAGTTGAATCTTTTTTCTTCGCCGTTGCTAAGTCCAGTTCTTCGGCAATTCTACGCACTTCTGGCTTTTCAATTTCACCAACGGGGAATAGGGTTTTATTAATTTCACGGCCATGCACTGCATGCAAGAAATAAGTTTGGTCTTTGTTGTTATCTAAACCACGTAATAAAGGTGCATATGCTTCACCTTTAGAGTTATAAGCAGTTTCAGCACGACGAGCATAATGACCTGTTGCAATAAAATCTGCCCCTAAAGTCATGGCATGGTCTAAAAATGCACGGAACTTAATTTCTTTATTACATAAGATATCTGGGTTTGGGGTGCGGCCCGCGGCATATTCAGCTAAGAAAAGTTCAAACACGCGATCCCAATATTCCATAGCAAAGTTTGCGGTATGGAGTTTAATACCTATTTTGTCAGCTACTGCTTGAGCATCGGCTAAATCTTCCATTGCTGTACAGTATTCCGTGCCGTCATCTTCCTCCCAGTTTTTCATGAAAAGACCTTCAACTTGATAACCCTGTTGAAGTAAAAGCGCCGCAGAAACAGATGAATCTACGCCACCAGACATACCGACGATGACACGTTGTTGCATAGGACTAGGCATCCAAATGTGAAGTTAATGAGGGAGAGAAAGGGTGCTCATAAATAAGAGCTAAAGGATAATGGTGGCCTTTTATAGCATCTTCAAGGGCTTTAATCACCAAGGGGCTACGAGCACGGGCAGATTCTTGAAGCTCATCTAGAGTCATCCAGACAGCAGAAACAATACCTGTATCAAGTTTAGGGTCGCTTTCGACATGAGTGACGTGCGCTAAAAAGCAGAAGCGATAGTAAGTCCGATCCGGAAACATGGGTGGGGTATATGTATAAATGCCAAGTAAAGCATCTATCTCAACATGATGACCCGTTTCTTCAAGAGTCTCACGAATGGCAGCTTCTATTAGCGTTTCACCACATTCCACATGACCAGCAGGTTGATTAAACACTGTGTGTACAAAACCTTCGCTATGTTCTTCAACAAAAAGATAGCGTCCATCTTTTTCTACAACTGTAGCGACAGTGACATGAGGAGTCCATGCGGCCATAAAAAAGCACCATGAATTTAAAAGTCGTATGATACGAAATTTAGGGGTTTTTGGCTACGGTGATCTTACAAACGATAGAGGATTGTAAAAACGCTATCGTTTGAAAAAACTCAGTACATTTTAATTTGTTTGGGTATCTTTATGGTTGTTTTGCACTTTTACATAATGTCTTGCTGAATAAGGTAAAAATGCCAATTCTTTTTCAGTTAGAGGACGTAATTGCTGTACAGGGCTTCCAACATATAAATAACCACTTTTTAAGACTTTACGAGGTGGAACTAAACTGCCTGCACCAATCATCACGTCATCTTCAATAACAACATCATCTAAAATAACGGTATTGATACCAACTAGTACGCGGTTACCAATGGTACAGCCATGTAAAGTCACATGATGACCCACCGTCACATCTTCACCAATAATAAGCGGGGAACCATTGGGTTTTGCATCATTTTTATGGCTGACATGTAACATACAATGATCTTGTACATTACTGTTTTTACCAATTTGAATGCTATTTACATCTCCGCGAATGACTGCAAAAGGCCAAACTGAAACATTTTCGGCCAATTTAACATCACCAACAACCACTGACATATCATCAATGTAACAGCTTGGATCAATTTGTGGATGATGATCTAAATAGGGACGGATGTTTTTTGTCATAAGAAGTATCAAAATAAAATTTAATCAAATTATAAAATAAAAAAGCACTCAAGCTAATAGCATGAGTGCTTAATCCAACTACTCTAAAATTAGAATAAGTTGCTAAAGAATTGTTTAATATGGTCGATCATACGTGCAAAGAAGCCTGCTTCTTCAACAGGTTTTAATGCAACTAAAGGTTTTTCAGCAATGACCTTACCATCTAAACTTGCAACAAGTTTACCAACCACTTGGCCTTTTTGAAGAGGCGCATTTAAATTTGGTTGAACAACCAATTGAGTTTTTATACCGCCTGCTTTGCCTTTAGGCATAGTAACGTTAAAGTTCTCTGCTAAACCAATTTGAACTTCATTTTCTTTACCAAACCATACTTTAGCTTTCGCAAGAACTTGATTTGCAGGTTGAACATTTGCAGTTTCAAAGTTTGCAAAACCCCAAGACAACAATGCACGTGTTTGGTTTGCACGTTCATTAACGCTATTGGTACCAAAGATAACTGAGATTAAACGCATTGGACCGCGCTTACTCGAAGTTGTTAAGCAGTAACCAGCTTCATCGGTATGACCTGTTTTTAGGCCATCAACACTTGGGTCTGTGTAAAGTAAAGCATTACGGTTACCTTGTTTGATACCGTTAAATGTAAACTCTTTCTCAGAGTAAATTGGATAGTATCTTGAGCTATCTTTAATAATATGTTGAGCTAAAACTGCCATATCTTTTGCAGTTGAATAATGACCTTCTGCAGGTAAACCCGTAGAGTTCATAAATTGAGTATTCGTCATACCAATACGTTTTGCTTCCTGATTCATCAGGTGAGCAAAAGTACCTTCATTTCCAGCAATATGTTCAGCCATTGCTTTTGATGCGTCATTACCAGACTGGATGATAATACCTCGAAGCATCTCTAAAACAGTTGCTGTACCATTTAATGGAACATACATACATGATTCGGAACTACTGCCTTTACACCAAGCAGATTCGTTCATACGAACCTTTTCATTCTCGGTAAGTTCACCTTTTAATAGTTTTTGTTCAATGATGTAGCTTGTCATCATTTTAGTCATAGAAGCAGGAGCAAGCTTTTCATTTTCATTTTTAGAAGCAAGAATTTGTCCTGTCTCGTAATCCATTAATACATAAGACTTATTATTTAATTCTGGCGGAGCTGATAAGACAGTTGCTGCATAAGAAAAACTTGGTAAGAGGAGGAGTGCAGCAATAGCGCTTTTTCGAGTCATTCTAGGTAATTCCAATATCTTGTATGAAGCAGAAGAACCTAGCATTTTAGGACAAAGCAAAGCCGACTTCTATGGGGGAAGTCGGCTTTTTCGAACAGTATTGTAACTAGAGAGTTTTTAACTAATTTAGTTTTGCGATTGATAAGCTTTTACGTCTTGACAAACTAACGTATTTTGCTCGTTACCAGCAGCTTTTGCATCATTACGCGCTTCTTTTAAGACTTTCTTGAAACTTTTGTCTTTTGTACGTTTTTCTAAAGCTGCAACTGGATCTGCTTCATTTGGCAAATAGTCTTTTACAAGACGTTCATAACCTTGAGCAAATTCTGCATCTTTTTTGCCAATCAAACTTGGGCAAATTTCAGAAAGTACCTGAATTGCTGCTAACTCTTCCGGTGTAGTGCCTTTATTTGGGGTAACTTCAACAACATTTTCATTTTCAGTTGGTTTTTTCTTGTCAGCAGCATAACCCACTGTTGTCATTGTCATAAGTAAAACAACAGAAAGAGATTGAACTAAGCTTTTTTTCATAAACATGTATAACCTGAAACAAAAATTTGAAATATGCCGATAGCTTAAACAATTTAAGAGCTAAAAAAATGGAAAAAATGTATTGTTATGTAGGTTTTCTGCTTTACATCAACAGAAAACCTTTTAAAGAAAAGCATATCGAGTGAAATAGGCTTAGTCTTTGTAGTTTACCACTTCTTCACAAAGCTCATGTTGTTCATGATGGTCCATTTCTTTTGCCGCCTGACGAGCTTCATTTAGCAGGGTTTTATATTCTGAATCATTTTGCAGTGCAGAGAAGGTGATTGATTTATTGGAATAACCGCCAAGATACATTGCAATAATCTTTTTAGTATTGGTTTCAAGATTTTTATTTGCACCAACAAAAGTCGGGCAAATTTCTTGTAAAACTTGAGTAGATGCAATGTCATCTTTAATTAAGCTATCAGCTTCTTGTGTCGAGATACCCTCATCAGCAAAAACCGTCTGTGTACACAATGTGATACTGATCCCCAATACTTGAAAAAAAGGAGCGAAAGTTTTCATTTTTTCACAATTTTATAATGCTATGGAGGCATAAATATATATAATTCAACAAATAATTCAATTGAGAAAACCTTCGGGTTTATTTGTCGAGAAAGATTTTTAGTGAATATTTTAATTGCGAATGATGACGGTGTCTTTGCACCAGGTATACAAGCTTTAGCTGAAGCGTTAAAACCATTAGGCCGTGTTGTCGTGGTTGCTCCAGAAAGTGAGAGAAGTGGTTTTTCAAGTGCATTAACACTTGATCGTCCTTTACGTCCTATTCAAATTGCCGAAGATGTGTGGGCTGTGAATGGAACACCAGCGGATTGCGTTTATTTATCTATGAATGGTCTATTCGATTTCGAATTTGACTTGGTCGTGAGTGGAATCAATAGTGGTGCAAACCTAGGTGACGATGTTCTGTACTCGGGAACAGTTGGTGCTGCGTTTGAAGGTCGCTTAATGAAACAACCTGCAATTGCGGTTTCTTTAGCCGGGTCGGATGTACGTTCATACAACCATAAAGATGATTATGCGCAAGCAGCCAAGTGGATGCATGATTTTATTGCCAAAGGTTTACCTGCGCTACCGCCGCGACATATTTTTAATATTAATATTCCGGATGTGCCACAGCTTAAAGGGACTCAAATTACCTATCAAGGCCGCCGTGCTCAATCTAAACCAATCACCAGTCATGTCGACCCAAGAGGAAGACAGGTTTATTGGATTGGTCTGGCAGGTGAAGCTGTTACTGACCCACAGCGTATTGCTAGCCAGATTCAATCTGATTTTTTTGCAGTTGCAAATGGTTTTGTGAGTGTAACTCCAATTCAGATGGATGCAACAAACTATGCGGTTTTAGAGGATTTACAGGCCAGTTTGGGCGAATAATCTAGGTCGAATGTTATAACTTTGTGAATAAAGAAAAAGAGGAACATGTTTCCTCTTACTTTT
Organism: Acinetobacter seifertii; assembly: GCF_016064815.1. Taxonomy (NCBI): domain Bacteria; kingdom Pseudomonadati; phylum Pseudomonadota; class Gammaproteobacteria; order Moraxellales; family Moraxellaceae; genus Acinetobacter; species Acinetobacter seifertii. The sequence continues at coordinate 1,144,864 of NZ_CP065820.1, forward strand.
TTGGTACTCTTAGCCGAAATGATTTGTAGCATTTAGTGAGGGAGATCGATGCATTTAACTGAGCAACAAAGCAGATTGCATATTCAAAGAGACAAAATAATGAAAATTATGATGTTGTCTTTAGCTGTAGGTTTTACTGTTGCAATGGCAGGATGTGCTTCTAGACCACAAATTAATAATAGTTCTCGCTATGCGACGGCTCCTAACTATTATACAGTTCGTTCGGGCGATACTTTAAGTGGTATTGCAATGCGTTACGGTCTGGACTATGTCAGTATTGCTGAAATGAATGGCATTGCTCCACCGTATCGTATTTATGTTAATCAATCATTACGATTAAAGAAATCTTCTTCACCAAGAACCGTGTCGACACAAGTCATGGCGCAACCTGAACCAATTAAGCGCCAAACAATAGCATTACCGACTACGACAACAACGGCACCAACAACAACCCCGCCACGAACAGTTGCACCAACCACCAATACAACAGTGGGAACTGCTATTCCAAGTTCAAGCTTACGTTGGATCAAACCAAATAACGGACCAGTGATTCAAGGGTTTAATTTGGCGAATAATGTCAAAGGAATTCGTTATGGTGGTAATCAAGGTGATCCAATTTATGCGGCAGCAGATGGTCAAGTCGTATACGCAGCCGATGGCTTAAAAGAATATGGTAATTTAGTTTTAATTAAACATATTGATGGCTATATCAGTGCGTATGCCCACAATAGCAAGATGATGGTGAAGAGTGGAGACAATGTAACCGCAGGTCAAAAGATTGCAGAAATGGGTTCTTCAGGTGCGTCGAGAGTTATGCTTGAGTTCCAAATTCGCCTTGATGGTAAACCAATCAACCCAGCAAATCTTTTACCTAATTAGCTAATGCAATAAATATAGGTTTCCTCGTATAATGTAATTGGTTGCTTTCATTACAACAATAAGCATTTTTTATAAATTTAAAATTAGATTTGAGGAAACCTATGTTAGATCAGCTTCGTGCGATGGGTGTTTTTGCTTGTGTGGTTGAAAAAAGTTCATTTAGTGGTGCGGCACGTGAATTAGGCATTACAACAAGTGCTGTAAGTCAGCAAATACGTTCTCTTGAGCATGAAATGGATGTAATTTTATTACACCGTTCTACTCGGAAACTTAGTTTGACAGAGGCCGGACAGGCTTTTTTTTCAAGTTGTCAAGAAATGTTGGCAGCTGCAGAAAGAGGCAAAATCAGAATCAATGAATTGCGAGATGATTTGATTGGAGATTTGCGGATTGCAAGCACACCCGACTTAGCGGTTCAGCACATCATTCCTGCTCTATCTCATTGGATGTCAGCTCATCGCGGTTTATCTGTTCATTTTGAAGTAGGTCATCGTTATATCGACCTCATTGAAGAACGAATTGATGTTGCAGTGCGTATGAGTTCTACACCAGTAGAAGAGAGTAGTTCTGTCGTTCCTATGGCTTTTGTAGATCAGATTTTGGTAGCCTCTCCCAGCTATCTCAATCAATCGAGCCCGATTTTGCATCCAAACGATTTAAACAACCATGAGTTGCTTTCAATCAATGCAATGAATGAATCACGCAGTTTTCATTTTCAACATGCCAAAACTGGTGAAAAATTGCATATTGAAATGGCAAGCCGTTTGCAAAGCAATAATTTGCAAGTTGCTAAAGCCTTATGTCAGCAAGGACATGGTATTGCTAGAATTTTATATTTAGATGCTCAAAAAGAATTGAAAGCGGGTTCTTTAATTGAAATCTTACCAGATTGGAAACTGCCGGCTTTTACTTTGTATGCAGAGATTGCCAAACACGATCAACAGCCAATGAAAATTCAACGCTGTGTTGAAGCACTTAAACAATATTTTAGTCAGTTGGCTGGTGGACGAGCGATGCAGATCGTTCGCTAACTTTCAATTGATGCATAAAAAGGGCTTGTGATTACAAGCCCTTTTTATATGAGTATTATTTTTGCTTGAGAGTCGCAACTTCTTCCTGAGTTTCCTGTGGAAGATCATTTGCTGTGAGCTCTTCGTGCTTCTTAATTTTTTTCTTATTTTTCTTTTTCTTCTTTGGCTCCTCTTCAATTTCTTCGCCATCTTCAATCGCTTGCCAATATTCAAGCTGTTCCATTACGGCAGCGTAAATTGAATGTTTGCTGTATCGACCTTTCTTATCCAATGTACCAACAGGGCGAGCCATTAAAATTTCAAGTGCTTGATCAATGGTATCAATCGCATGGATATGGAATTGACCACTTTGTACCGCATCAATTACATCTTGGCGTAGCATTAAATGCTGCATGTTTTGACGTGGAATAATGACACCTTGTTTACCCGTTAAACCTTGTAATTTACAAGCATCATAGAAGCCTTCAATTTTTGCATTTACACCGCCAATGGGTTGAACTTGACCTAACTGGTTCATAGAACCTGTAATCGCCCATGATTGATCAATTGGAATTTGGCTAATTGCAGAAATTAACGCAGAAAGTTCGGCAACCGTGGCGCTGTCGCCATCTACTTGGCCATAGCTTTGTTCAAATGCAAGCGCAGCAGAGAAATGCAAAATCTGTTCACGACCAAAGTGAGCTTTTAAGAAGCTCGACATAAGTAAGACGCCTTTAGCATGCAGTGAACCACCAAGCTCTACACTACGCTCAATATCAAGAATATCGCCGCCACCTTGATAGACTGATGCAGTCAAACGTGAAGGTAAACCAAACTCGACATCTGCATAGTGAATAACGGAGAGGGCATTAATTTGACCTAAACGATGACCAGAAGTCTCGATTAGCTGAGTTCCGCGTGATAAATCCTGCCAGTAAAGCTCTCTTAAATAGCCTAAGCGATACTGTCTATGTTGTAGCGCAAGGTTAATGTGCTGATCAGTTACAAGCTTTTCATTGGCTTTAAACGCATGATGATGTGCTTCACGAATCAGGTCACCCAAAGTTGAAGCATGTAACGACAGCGAGCTTTGATCTTCTGCTTGACGGCTTGAGTCGGTAAGTAAAGCAGCTAAAGCACTACGGTCAAATGGAAGTAGTTTGTCGGCTTGAACATAGTCAGCAATGAGCTGCATGTAAGCTTGTTCATTTTCGTCATTACGTTGTAATGTATCGGTAAAATCTGCGCGTATTTTAAATACGCTGCCAAGCTCTGGTTCTACTTCTAAAATTTCATAATAAATTTCAGGCTCTGCCATAAGTACCACTTTAATATCCAGTGGAACCGCAGCAGGCTCAATCGAGATAGAACCCGTTAACGTCAACATGTGTTCAAGAGAAGAGAGCTTGAGTTGTCCTGATTTTAAGGCACGTTTTAAACCTTGCCATGCATAAGGTTGCTCAAGTAATTGCTCTGCCTCAAGCATTAGAAAACCACCATTCGCTTGATGAAGAGCACCAGGACGAATGAGAGTAAAATCTGTGGTAATTGTGCCGTTATGAGTAAGTTGCTCAACGTGACCAAGTAAGTTGTAGTGCGTTGGGAAATCTTCAAAAATAACCGGAGCACCGCTGTTTGGTTTATTTGAGACAATCACATTTGCTTGATAACGTGCTGGTACGCGATTGAACATAGCAGGAGCAAAGTCGTCTTCTTCTTGCTCTAAAATGAGTTCAACATTCTCAATTACATCTTGAGCATATTGCTTTAAATAATCTTCAAGGCCTTTCACTTGGCCATATTTATTTAAAATTAAATCTATTCGTGGCATAACCACTTGAGTCGCAATATCTCGATTTAATACAGAAACTTTGTCGCGCGCATCATCTTCTAAATCGCCTAAATGCAAACCAAGACGCTCAAGTTTTTTATCCATGTAGCGAACATTAGCCGCGATTTCAGCGCGTTGTTTCGTATTTAAAGCATCAATTTCTGTTTGAGTGAGCTCTTGCACCTGATCGTCTTTTACTTGTACAGGTACAAAACCATGTTTCTCATTTCGAGAAATCAATTTTAAGTCGAGCTCTTCGCCTTCTTTGGTTAACTCAACCAGCGCTTGTTGTTGTTCATCTCCGGTTTCCTCACGGATCCGTTCAATACGGTTATGATAAGTTTCGGCACTAAAACGGCGTTCAAGCTGTTTTAAAATAATTTGCCAAGCTTGATGAAGAGCCTGTTGGAACTTGGTGCCTTGACCAGCAGGGAACCGTAAGGCAATTGGTTGACGCGCGTGTTTAAAATTATAGACATATACCCAGTCGTCAGGGGTTGGCATTGTTTTGGCATGTTGCTGTAGTAAACGCTTAATCATGGTGCGTTTGCCTAAACCTGCCGTTCCTACTGCAAAAATGTTATAACCTGAGTAGGGTAAAGAAATACCCGCTTCTACCGACGCTTTAGCGCGGTCTTGACCTAAAAAATTATTGAGTGGTTTGATACGTTTTGTTGAAGCTGGAATATTTTCAAAATCTGGAATATGGGTAAGTTGTTCCGGTTTTAAGGCTGTTTTATCTAAAGTCATTTTTATATCAGGTTGCTCAAGAGCTGAAGGAAATGCATTTATTGTGACGTTTGTGGTGTTTGTTTTAGCGAGTGATAAAGTTGAAGTTGTCACTTGATCAAGTTTTTGTGTCACTGTTGGTATCCAGCAAAAGAAAACGAAGGTTGAGGGTTAAAGGTATACAGGTTTAGCATAAAATATCAAGCAAACTTGCCGTTTTTATCATCAAAACCAAACTTGATTGCATAAAGAATCTTGAAAGGAATGGTAAGAAGCGATTGAATAGGCACATTTATAATTTATGGAAAATAAAAAACGAATGACCACACAAACCTCTGGTTGGGTCTCGGCGTTTAAAGCATTTTTAGACCGTCGTGCATTAATTATGCTATTTCTGGGTTTTTCTGCCGGAATACCTATTTTATTGATTTTCTCTAGCCTTTCATTATGGCTAGGCGAAGCGGGTATCGATAAAAGTGCAGTCACTTTTTTCAGTTGGGCAGCTTTGGGATATTCCTTTAAGTTTGTTTGGGCACCCTTAATTGATGAGTTGCCAGTACCGTTCTTGACCAAGGCTTTAGGCCGAAGACGTGCTTGGCTATTAATTGCCCAGTGTTTGATTGTGCTTGCGATTTGTACGATGGCATTTGCCGACCCAGCTTTAGGTCATAGTTATCTCGTTCAAATGGCAGCAGGTGCAGTTTTACTTGGCTTCTCGGCGGCAACACAAGATATCGTCATTGATGCCTATCGTATTGAGTTAGCTGAAACTGAAATGCAGACGGTGTTAGCATCTACTTATAATGCAGGTTACCGTATAGGTATGATTGTGGCTGGTGCTGGTGCATTGTTTTTAGCTGCACATTTAGGAACAGCGAAAGGTAACTATATTTACGAGGCTTGGAAAACCACCTACTTAACCATGGCAGCAGTCATGTCGGTCGGTATTATTACAACCTTACTTGTTCGTGAACCTCAAGTTAGTCGAGTATATAAAAACTATAAGACTACTGATTATTACCGTTTAGTTTTAGTCTTCTTTATAGCGGTCATTTCGTTTGTTTTAACTTATATTTATTCAGGTCAAATTACTGAGGCAATTTCAAAAGCTGGCAATATTCAAGATAGTGCAAGTTTATTTGGCTTAGAAGCTTTAAGATTTTTAACCGCAACAGGTACTGCCATTTTAGTCGGTTACATACTGGTTAAAATGGGTGTTGTAAACCAGCAAATGGCAAAAGAAACTTGGATTGCTCCAATTCTTGATTTCTTTAAACGTTATGGTGTCAAACTTGCGTTAGTGCTTTTATTCTTGATCGGTTTCTTCCGTATTTCAGACATTATTGCGGGTGTAATTTCAAACGTCTTTTATCAAGATCTGAACTTCAGCAAAGAGCAAATTGCCGAAGCAGTAAAAGTTTATGGCGTTATCTTTAGCTTGGTTGGTGGCTTCCTAGGTGGCCTACTAGCGCAGCGCATGAACATCATGAAACTGATGTTTATTGGTGCTGTATTGGCAAGCTCTACTAACCTCATTTTCATTGGTTTAGTAAAATCTGGCAAACCGCTTGATATGGTTGATGTTCAAGTGGGAGACAAACATTATAAAGCTCAGCCTGATGAAGTAGGGTATTGGAAGGTTAAAGTCCCAAGTTCTACTTTTGATGGGACAAAACAAATTGATGTTAAAGCTGGCTATGCTTTACAAGGTCAACAAGCAGAGACCATAGTTCGAGTTCAACCATTAGTAACAACGCATGCTGAACATTCACCTATACAGATTTTACCTTTAATGGGAAGTGACCAAATTACTGCTAAATCTTCTGAGGGAAGTGTTGTTGTTCGTGGTCAGTACTTTGGCAAGGCTTTGTCACCTAACCAAAAGATTGTAGTGAGTTTGGATGGGCAAAACTTTGATGCAAAAATGACAGATCAAAAAGGCGTGTTTAACGCTGCAATTGATATGCAAAAATTATTGTCATCACCAACCAAGCAATTAACTGCTGCGGTGGTTGAAGGAAACCAAAAATTATTATCAGTTTCGCATCAATATGAAGTCGCTTCAAAATCTGCACCAAAAGCTGAATTAGATGTAAACATTGAGCCTCTACCATACATTGACACTCAGTCAGGTAAAGAAGTTGAGATTAGCGGTAAAGTCATCAAGCCTTACAGTTCGCTATGGCTCTACTTCGCAATTGTTGTAGACAATATGGCTTCGGGCCTTGCTGGTGCAGCATTCATTGCATTCCTTTCGAGCCTAACCAGTGTGTCATTTACTGCTGTTCAATATGCGATCTTTAGTTCACTCATGACCCTTACACCAAAACTTTTAGGTGGATATTCGGGTACCATAGTGAGTAATATTGGGTACCCAAACTTCTTTTTGATGACCACACTGATCGGGATTCCAATCTTAATTTTAGTGGTTTGGGTTGGAAAACTACTCAAAGATCATCAAACACATGAATCAGAAAAGGCAGGTGAATAAACATGCGAATGCTTCATACAATGTTGCGAGTAGGCAATTTAGAACAATCTTTAAAGTTCTATACCGAAGTATTAGGAATGAAGTTACTTCGTAAGCGTGATTATGAAGAAGGTCGTTTTACACTGGCATTTGTTGGTTATGGCGATGAGGAAAATAATACCGTGCTTGAACTTACGCATAACTGGGATACATCAAGTTATGATTTAGGGAATGCTTATGGTCACATTGCAATTGGTGTCGAAGACGCTTACAAAGCATGTGAAGAAATTAAAGCACGCGGCGGTAAAGTTGTGCGTGAAGCTGGCCCAATGAAGGGTGGTGTTACGGTTATTGCCTTTGTTGAAGATCCAGATGGCTACAAAATCGAGCTCATTCAGCAAGATGCAGATGCCAGAAATAATTAAGTAAATGACTTAAGTGTTTTAAGATTTAGCTCTTAAAAGTCTAGCTTTATTTTTACAGCTCAGTATGATGAAGACCTGACCAAATGGTCAATTTATCAACTGGGCTTTTATTTGTCTAAAATAATCATAGGATGTGAATATGCTGAAGTTCTTGGCACTTGATCGATTTACAGTTTTGTTGGTTGGCATGGTACTACTAGCAACGTTTTTTCCAATCAGTGGTCAAGCTGCGCAGTATTTCAATACATTAACTACAGTCGCGATTGCAATTTTATTTTTTCTACACGGTGCTAAATTGTCTCGTGAGGCTGTAATTGAAGGTATTTTGCATTGGAAAATGCATTTACTGGTATTTGCAATTACGTTCTTTATTTTTCCGGCCCTGGGGTTATTGGCTAAACCTATTCTTTTACCCTTATTAGGACAGCAGCTCTATTGGGGCTTTCTATTTATGTGCTTCTTGCCATCTACTGTTCAGTCTTCTATTGCATTTACTTCAGTTGCAAAAGGAAATGTGGCAGGGGCGGTATGTAGTGCATCTTTCTCAAACTTGGTGGGTATGTTTATCACGCCAGTTTTAGTCAGCTTCTTTATTTTAGGGCAAAGTCAGCACGGGTTTGATCCTACGTCGTCTATTATTGAAATTACGCTGTTGCTATTAGTGCCATTTGTTTTAGGACAATTGCTTCGTCCCTACGTTTTCCCATATATGGCAAAAGTACCAAGCATTGTAAAAGCATTTGATCAAGGCTCAATTTTGATGGTGGTTTACGGCGCGTTTAGCGGAGCAGTAGTTGCTGGACTTTGGCATCAGGTAAATTGGAAAACTTTACTGCTTTTGGCGCTCGCTTGTTCTGTGTTACTCACCATTGTTATGTTGCTTGCGCTGTATTTACCGCGTGTTTTTGGTTTTAGCCGTGCCGATCAGATCACTGTTTTCTTTTGTGGTTCAAAAAAGACCTTGGCAAGCGGTGTACCTATGGCACAAATCTTATTTATTGGTCAGCCGTTAGGAATGATTGTTTTGCCAATTATGATATTTCACCAAATACAGCTAATGGTGTGTGGAGTAATCGCAAATTACTGGGCTAAATCCCAAGATTAATTCGCAAAAAAGATTTATATGGCGTATAATACTGTCCACTTGTTGTGCTTAGCTCTAACCCTAGAGGTTTCGGTGGGCCAAAAGAATGGTCTGTTGTGGTGTTGATCTGCTTGAAAAAGCTTTCCTCAATTTAATTGAGAGTGATCAATTGCGATGACAGCTTAAGCCTTTCTTCAATTAGGAGTAATCGACGATGCGCGCCGATATTCACCCAAAATATGAAAAATTAGTTGCAACTTGCTCATGCGGTAACGTAATCGAAACTCGTTCTGCTTTAGGTAAAGAAACTATTTACCTTGACGTATGTTCAGCTTGCCACCCATTCTACACTGGTAAACAAAAGAATGTAGATACTGGTGGTCGTATCGACAAATTCAAACAACGTTTCTCTGGTATGTCTCGCTCTATCAAGCGTTAATACTTCAGAACGAAATAAAAAACGGGCTTATGCCCGTTTTTTATTTTTTAAATAACAAGACCATTACTGGTCTTGTACATCAGTTAAGCGATCAAGTTTTTTCTGGAAATAATCACCTTGTAAGAAACGTGCTTCCACATTCCATGCATTTGCAAATAGGTTCATATCATTTAAGTTAGCCAATAAAATTCCAATTGGTTTTACAGTCAGATAGTTCAATACCTTTTCTTGCAAGTTATTCAGACCCTGATCTGAACTTAACAAATCCGTTTTGCTAGACTGTAATTTTACAAGCTGAATATCAAGCTGCTGTAAAATTGAATCACTATGCATAGAAGAAGCAAAATCTCGAATTGAAACTTCTGCACCATGTTGGCGTAAACGACCAATCAGCGGCTGAACGGTTGGAAGATAGTGCTGAAGTGCTTGTTCTGAAAACTGCAAAATCAACGGACTTTCAAGTTTGCTACCAATAATGGTTAGCAGCTTTGAAATCAGCTCTGGGAATGATTTATCTTTCAGCAAAATATCAATATTCAGGTTAATAATGAGTCTTGCTTTAGGATACTGAGCAATAAAATTATGAAGCTGTTTACATGCTTCAACCAATATCCAGCGATCTACTTGAATTGAAAGCTCGGCATCTTCTTTTAAGTCAGCTAAGTCGTTTAAATCATGCCATTGTTCATCAGCAATAAAGCCACTCGTCACTTCATAGTTATGAGTTTCTTCATCATGTTTGTCATACACTTGCTGATACTTCAAATGTATCTCACCTTTAGCGAGTTTTTGTTTTAACTGCTGTAGCAAAGATGACTGAGAACTCACCTCGAAATGTTCAATCGTTAAATCTAGAGGAACAGTTTCAACAGTCGGTGAAACGATTTTTTCTTCAATTGGTGCTATTTCAAGTTGAGGTGTAACTTGAGGTAGATTCTGCTTTTCAGCTTCATTGAGTAATGAGCTAAAAGAAATCTCAGTGAGTGGTTGGTTAAGCGGAGCATAGCCAAGCTTTAACTGTACCGAGAAGTTTTGTTCATTCACTTTTAACAAGTGTTCTTTTTGCAAAGTTTGTAGACTTGTTAACTGCGAATTTAAAACTGAACTATTTTCAGCTTGTAAAATCCCAGCATAAGTTCCCAAATCGACTTGGAAAATTGGCATTTGAGCATGATCTTTTAAAAAACCATGAAGCTGATTGAAATATAGTCCCAACGTCTGCCAACCTTGTTGAAAGAGGCGTTCTGGGCATTGCGCGAGCTTAAATAACACTACAGCATTGGCTTGCGCAGGATGGGTTGATAAATGTCGATTGATTTGTTGCCAAGCCGTACTTAATCCGACACTTTTTTCAGATGGAGACGTGTTTGCTGGAATGCTTAAATCAACTTGATAATCGATGGTCAGTTGTACAGCGTCTTCTTCTTGGCTTGGAATAAATTCCAGTTTCAAAGCGTTATTACCAGAAATAGCTTGATGCTGACTTTGAATTTCAAAACGAGCTTGATCAAACTGACCTAAAGAAATTTTCTTAAATCGTTGTTTGAAAATATTTAAATCGTTCGGTTGTAAGACATCCAAGATTGGCAAACCAATAATATCTTCTTCTTGCTTAAAGCCAAAAAGATTAAGGTATTCAGGATTTGCCTTAATATGTATGCCTTCTTGAAAAATAGCGACTGCTTTATGGCTGTTGTCGACTAGAGTTTGCGTATGACTATGAATGGTATCAAGCTCTGCTAACAAACGTTGTTCCGTTTGTAAAAGGCGGCTATACGATAAGGTTCGAACAAGTGTGATGTAGAAATAGTCCAGTGGTTCTAATGGAACTACATCGTAAATACCTTTTTGAATATAGCTTTGGTATTGCTGTGTTTGATAATCATCTGGTTGCAAAAGTAAAATTGGAAGCTGCGGCTGTTCTGACGCTTGAACGAGGGAGAGAGTTTGTTCAATTTTCAAATCATACGCGCGGCCAAAAATAATCACATCCCATGATGTATTGAGCTGCTTTTCAAAACTTTTTAAATCATCAAGTAATAAAGCATTAACTTGATATTGATTCCCCGATAAAAGATTTAAAATTTGGTTATAACGTAACTGGTTATCATCAATAATGAGTAAACGTATTTCAGTACGTCTTAACTTTTTAGATAGTAAAGAGTTTCTCACTTTAATGCTTCCCATAAATCTTGACTATTCGCGTTACTATTCTTTTTCAACATGAACTGATCAAGCAAATGTTGTTGCTGATCATTTAAAAGTTCAAATTGAAATTGAATAAAACTCTGAGTAATGAGTTGTGCTTTGAGTAGATACACTTTGATTTCTTCTGTCCCCAATCGTAAATGAATTGTTTGTTGCTCTCTAAAAATTTGAGACCCCGGTAAAATAAGCGTGTTTTGTATTTCTTCTAAGTTTTGAGTTTGTAGTAATAGTGCAGGGTGATAATTACGAGTATGGCGCTCAGCCTGAATATGTACAGCACAAGGGAACATGGCTTGTGAAAGAATTTCTAAACCCAGTTCCAAACTTTTTTCTGTTGATTGTTTAATCCAGCGAATCACACCGCCACGCCACTGACCATGTAATGTTTCTTTAACTAAAATATATTCGCCAGTTCGTAAGTTTTTCGGAGCTTCACCAGACCATTTAATACGATAGCCATTAACACTGATATCAAGCACTGTGGTTTGATAAATGGTTTTACTTTCACGGCTTAAGCGTTGGTAAGAGCTGGTTTGTTGCTCTTTTTTCTCTAGGTTTGATAAAACCTTCGATTCACTTTGTAAATTATAGTTATTGTTGAGTTGGAGCGTTTCTTCAAAGTTCTTTGCTTTAGATAGATAAAAATGTGCGGTAGTTAATCCGAAGCAAATTTGGAGAGCAGCATTATATTCATAACGTTCATGACGGCGCTGTGCGGTCGTGCCTAAAATGGTTTGAACGTGAAACTTTAACGCAGGGCTTAAATAAATTTTTTCGTTTTTAGACATGTACTGAGCATTTTTATGCATGGTGGCAGTAACATGCTCAAGCAACGCTTGAGTGCTAATAAAAATGCTTGGATTGAAATTTGAGCTTTGTTTTTTGTTATATACCGGTGGATGGTCTTTAGTCGGGTCGACCACATACTTAGTTAAAGCACTATCTTTAGGTAAAATTTGAATCATACGTGCCCAGTCAAAACTACACTGGAATAGCGCTTGAATTTCCGATTGACGAATCTGATTGGTATTAAAAATATCTAATAAAATAAGCTGAGCGTATGCCTGCGTAATATTGGCTAAAGGATGCTGTACGCCTTGAATATGATTAATATTGGTTAAATGATATTTATATTGGACTGCGGTTTCATAAAGTTCATGAGCAATTAACCATTGACCTTTGACAGGTTCGCTATAGAGCATGTGCTGCTGATATAAAAGGTTGGTGAGTTGCTGCAATGCATGGAAAGTCGCCAAAATACGCGCAGTTTGCAAATTTTTCTTTTGTTTAAATGAAAATAGAGAAAACTTCTGTCTTTGTAGTTGTCCGTGGCTTGTCCTTGCGATATTCAAATAAATACTCGCAAAATAACAACGTAGAAGCATTGCCAGTTCAATAATGTGCTCGTTACGGTCTGTACTAATCACACCTTGGTTAAAAAAGTTTTTTTCTAGACTCGCCAAAACATTATTAATGGTTGGGTGAAGTGTTTGAATTAAATCGAAGCGAAGCGTTTCACTGCAATTTAATTCATTCAATTCCAAAAGTGCTGTAAATAACGCCTTTGAGGTATCACCCAATTGCATAATAGAAAGGGTAGTAACCCATTCATTAAGGTCTTTAATATTGGCTTCACAAAAGCTTAACCGTTCACGAGTAAGTGCGGTTTGATTGTGAAAAATGTCCGAAAGTGCATTATTCATCATCACTTATTATATAACTCAAAAAGTTGTAGCCCCAAAAAGCGGTGTTTTATTCTTTTCGCCCGCAATTTCCCTGACGAGTTTAGGAACCAAATACCCCGGTAGGCTCGCTAACACGTCTTGATATATTGCATCTATTTCAGATGGTATTAAATCAAAATGTTGTGCACCTTTTACTTTATCTAAAACATGTAAGTAATAAGGCATAACGCGAGCTTCAAATAAACGATAACTTAAATCAACGAGTGTCTCGGCAGAATCATTAACACCTTTAAGCAACACCGCCTGATTAAGTACAGTAATGTGCTCGTCAGATAACTGCAACAATTTTGAACAAGTAAAGTCATCGAGTTCAGAAGCATGGTTCGAGTGTACCACCAGAACAATACGCAGCCTACTGTTTTTTAATAAAGAAATAAGCTGTTCGTCGATACGGTTTGGAATAACAATTGGAACGCGTGAATGAATTCTCAGAATCTTCACTTGTTTGAGAGATGATAAACGTTCCAACCAAAGTGCTAATTTTCGGTTAGACAAAGTAAGTGGGTCACCGCCACTTAAAATCACTTCATTAATGTCAGGATTCGCTTCAATATAATTTTTAATGTTTAGCCAATCGTCATTTTTTGGCAAATTTTCCTGATAGGGAAAGTGACGACGGAAACAGTAACGACAATGGACTGCACAGGCACCTGTCAAAGTCAGTAAAAAACGTGATTTATATTTGTGTAATACACCCGGTAACTGGTTAGCTGCTTCTTCACCTAAAGGGTCGGTTACAAACTCAGGATGTTCTTCAAGTTCTAAATGATGAGGCAATACCTGTAGTAAAAGCGGGTCAAGTGGGTTTTTAGCGTTCATTTTTCCGACGAACGCGCGAGGCACACGTAATTTAAACTTTTCAGAAGCTAGAATCGCACCCGATAATAGCTGATCTGAGGATAACTCGAGTAGGCTTAGCAGTTCAGAAGGATCAGTAATAAGGTCACTGAGTTGTGATTGCCAGTTTTGCTCTTGGTATAAATAGTTTATCATTTGACACGATTAAGATAATGCAACAACGCATTATATCGCATAGTTGACTTGTTAAGTTTGGAGTGTGCCTTTCATGGCCTATTATTCTACAAATGATTTCAAAGCTGGCCTTAAGGTTATGCTTGATGGTAACCCATGTTCTATCATGGAAAACGAATATGTAAAACCAGGTAAAGGTCAAGCGTTCAACCGTGTAAAATTACGTAACCTTAAAACCGGTAAAGTATTAGAAAAAACTTTCAAATCAGGTGACTCTTTAGAAGCAGCTGACATCGTTGAAGTTGAAATGGAATACCTATACAACGATGGTGAAATGTGGAACTTCATGGATCCTGTATCTTTTGAGCAAATCGCTGCAGACAAAGTTGCAATGGGCGATGCTGCTAAATGGTTAAAAGACGATTCAAATGAAAAATGTACAATTATGTTGTTCAACGGCGTACCTTTAACAGTAAGCCCACCGAACTTCGTTGTATTAAAAATCGTTGAAACTGATCCGGGCGTACGTGGTGATACATCTGGCGGTGGCGGTAAACCAGCTAAGCTTGAAACAGGTGCGGTTGTTCGTGTTCCGTTATTTGTTCAGCAAGAAGAAAGCGTTCGTGTAGATACTCGTACTGGCGATTATTTAGAGCGTGCATAATAGTTAAAAAATACACTATTATCGAAGGGATGATGTAAATCATCCCTTTTTTTATGCGAAAGTATAAGAGGAAAAAAGAAAAAGGAGGAGTAGAGTCACAGGGATTAAGAGAAACAGTACATAACAATATAAAAATGCTGTAGTTATTTATTGAGAGGTTAAGAATGGACACAATGCAAGCGAAATCTACGCTTCCCTCCAAGCTGGTCTGGAGCCTAGTGGCAATTATAGGTGCAATTTCTTTTGGGATGCTGGCACTTAGTCGTGGTGAACATGTTAACGCGGTTTGGCTTGTACTAGCTGCAGCATGTGTATATAGCATCGCATATCGATTTTATAGTCTATTTATTGCAACTAAAGTATTTGAATTAAACCCAAGACGTTTAACCCCAGCACATCGCTTGGCCGATGGTCTGGATTATGTTCCCACCAATAAATATGTGCTTTTTGGTCACCACTTTGCTGCAATTGCTGGAGCAGGGCCGCTAGTTGGACCAATTTTGGCTGCACAAATGGGCTTTTTACCGGGAACCATTTGGCTACTGGTTGGTGTGGTTCTGGCAGGTGCGGTACAAGACTTTTTAGTTTTATTTATATCGACACGCCGTGATGGTCGTTCACTTGGTGAAATGGCAAAGCAGGAGCTTGGTTCTTTTGCTGGTATTGTGGTAATGCTCGGTGCGCTCGGGGTAATGATTATTATCCTTGCAGTACTGGCGTTGGTGGTTGTTAAAGCACTTGCACACAGTCCGTGGGGTGTCTTTAGTATTGCAGCAACCATTCCAATTGCATTGTTCATGGGCGTTTATATGCGCTTTATCCGTCCGGGACGTATTGCAGAAGTTTCAATTATTGGTTTTGTTTTAATGATGCTGGCAATTGTCTATGGTGGACATGTTGCAGCAGACCCGTACTGGGGTGAGTTCTTCACTTTAACTGGTACACAACTCACTTGGTGTCTCATCATTTATGGTTTTATCGCATCGGTATTACCAGTTTGGTTGTTGTTAGCACCGCGTGATTATTTATCTACCTTCCTTAAAATTGGGGTGATTCTTGGTTTGGCGGTGGGCATTATCATTGCATTACCTGAACTAAAAATGCCTGCTGTAACTCACTTCATTGATGGTACAGGTCCAGTTTTCTCAGGTAGTTTATTCCCATTCCTATTTATTACCATTGCCTGTGGTGCTATTTCTGGTTTCCATGCGCTTGTATCAAGTGGTACAACACCAAAACTCGTCGATAACGAAGCTGATATTCGTGTGATTGGCTACGGCGGTATGCTTATGGAGTCTTTTGTCGGGATCATGGCAATGATCTGTGCGACAGTTTTAGATCCGGGTGTGTATTTTGCGATTAATGCACCAGCGGCGGTACTCGGCACAACTGTAGAGTCTGCGGCAGAAGCTGTACGTAACATAGGTTTTGTCGTTACTCCAGAAATGTTGACAGTGTTGGCTCAAGAAGTAGGTGAAAGCTCTATTCTTTCACGTACAGGTGGTGCGCCTACCTTTGCTATTGGTATGGCTCATATCATTTCTGAAATTTTTAATAGCCGCCAAATGATGGCATTTTGGTATCACTTTGCCATTTTATTTGAAGCATTGTTTATTTTAACTGCTGTCGATGCCGGTACTCGTGCTTGTCGTTTTATGGTGCAAGACACGGTAGGTATTGTTATTCCTGCGGTTAAAGCATCAGGTTCATTCTTTGGTAATTTGGTTGGTACAGCCGTTGCAGTTGGTGGATGGGGCTTCTTCGTCTATCAAGGTGTGATTGACCCACTTGGTGGTGTTAATTCATTATGGCCTCTGTTTGGTGTTGGTAACCAAATGCTGGCTTCAATGGCACTCATTTTAGGTACAGTCATTCTGTTTAAAATGAAAAAAGAAAAATATGTATGGGTAACGATTATCCCAACTATTTTCTTGTTCGTGACCTGTATGACTGCCGGTTGGCAAAAGATTTTCCACGAAAACCCAAAAATTGGTTTCTTGGCGCAAGCGCATAAGTTCTCTGATGCGATTGCTCGCGGTGAAATTATTAAACCAGCCAAAACTATTGCTGAGATGCAAAACATTGTGATGTCGAATCAGATTAATGCTGCGCTTTGTGGCTTTTTTATGATCGTTTCGATTGTCATGATTATTGCCTCAATTGGTATTGTTCGCCGTGCTTTAGCGAGTCGTACTCCGACTGTAAATGAAGCACCTGCGGTATATGCCGATCCTGAAGTGGTTACCACTCGTGGAGAGTAAAGATGAATTTTAAATTTGCAAAAAATGGAACTGTCATTATTGCGAAAATCATCAAAATGACAGTGCTCTCGCAAAAAGAGCTATTACTTTCTCCAAAGAATTGGTCGCGTATAGCAACCTTGTGGCAGCGTTTGCAGCAAAGCTTCCGACTGATGGTTGGGGTTCCAGATTATCAAACGTATTTGGAGCACATGAAAGCCCATCATCCAGATTTAACACCTATGGATGCAAAGACTTTCTACCGTCATTGTGTTGATGTGCGTTATCCATCGGCAGGCGGTACTTTAAAGAAATGCCCTTGTTAAATTGAGAGTTAAATTCAGCTAAACAAAACGGTATGTGGTTGAACCATGTGCCGTTTTATTTTTTTGGAAAATGAAAAAAGTTTGCTTAAAGTCTGCTCATTTGTATTTTTTTCAATGGCAAATCTCTTGTTTTGCTTTTGAAAAATGAATATTATGCTTTCCATTCTAGGTGTATAGCTCAGTTGGTTAGAGCGCTACGTTGACATCGTAGAGGTCTCCAGTTCGAGTCTGGATATACCTACCAAGATTCGCTGTTAAATCAGCAATTTAAAAAACCGCCTTAAATGGCGGTTTTTTATTTTCGGGGAATTAATTCACGCCTTAATGTGGATAAGTACGAAAATTAATCAAGTTTAGAATTCAAATACTATGAGGGTAGACTAATTTTTGTGTTTATAGTCCTCCTTATTATAGGAAGTAATATCTTATTGATTATTAATGCTCTTGATTTTTATATTTTGATCAATGATAGTGGGCTATAGGTGTTAGTGCTTTTTAAATAAGAATAATAATTTCATATCAAGGAGATATGGATGAGTTCACATGAGATTGGACGTCAAAAAATGTCAGCAATGACATTGGGTGCTTTAGGGGTAGTTTTTGGTGATATAGGTACTAGCCCACTTTACGCTTTTACCCAATGTTTTCATACCTCACATAATGTTCCTATAAATGAAGCGAATGTTCTAGGTATTTTATCCTTGATTTTTTGGGCACTGATGATCGTGGTGTCCTTGAAATTTAGTATGTTAATTATGCGTGCTGATAATCATGGTGAGGGCGGCATTTTAGCTTTATTAGCTCTTAACATGCACAATAAGCAAATTGGGCCTAAAGTGCGCTTTGGGTTAATTACAATTGGTTTATTTGGTGCTTCATTATTTTTTGGCGATGGCATTATTACTCCCGCTATTTCAGTATTGTCAGCAGTAGAGGGATTGTCGGTAGCAACCCCTATTTTTACACCGTATGTGATACCAATTACGATTGTGATTCTAATTGGATTATTTATGATCCAGAAAAAGGGAACTGGATCCGTAGGCCGTTTTTTTGGACCTATCATGCTACTGTGGTTTTTCTCAATAGGTTTTATTGGCCTATCTCACATTATCAAGAACCCTTATATCTTGAATATGCTTAATCCATATTGGGCTCTTCCTTTCATTGAAAATAATCCCGTGACTGCATTTGTAGTTATGGGAGCAGTTGTATTGACCATTACAGGAGGAGAGGCGCTATATGCGGATATGGGCCATTTTGGTCGTAAACCAATTCAATTGGCTTGGTTTTTGGTTGCGCTACCATGCTTGGTATTAAACTATGCAGGACAAGGTGCATTGATTCTGCAAAACCCACAGGCCATCGATAATACTTTTTTCATGATGGTACCTAAAATAGCATTATATCCTATGATTGCTTTAGCAACTGCTGCGACAGTAATTGCCTCTCAGGCAGTTATTTCAGGTGTGTTTTCTATGGCACGTCAAGCTATGCAATTAGGTTATTTACCACGTTTTGCGATTGACCATACCTCTGAATCTGAAATTGGTCAGATTTATATACCAGCATTGAACTGGATGTTGCTTGGTATGATTATTAGTTTAGTACTTATGTTTCAATCTAGCGCTAATCTAGCTTCGGCTTATGGAATTGCAGTAACTTTGACTATGTTTTGCGATACGATTTTAGTTGCTTTCATCATGTATCACTTATGGAAATGGCCTTCGTGGGTTATGTTGTTAATTGCGATACCTTTGCTAATTCCAGATCTCCTCTTTATTGCTTCAACTTCACTAAAAATTGTAGATGGCGGCTGGTTCCCATTATTGATGGGTGCAATCACTTTTATAATTATGACAACATGGCGCCGTGGACGTGAATTACTACTGAACAAGTTGCAAAATGACACTATGCCATTAGATTTATTTATTAAGAGCTTGGAGTCTAGTGCTTATATGGTGAGTGGAACGGCTGTATTTATGACAAGTAGTCCAAAAGTTGTTCCTCATGCTTTATTACATAATTTAAAACATAACAAAATACTTCATGAACGTAATATTTTGATCACTATCAATACTCGTGACATTCCATATGTAGATGAATCAGAACGTATTGATGTCGAAGTATTAGATAAGCATTTTTTACGTGTTAGTGCTTATTATGGATTTAAAGAGCAGCCCAATGTACCTCAAGCATTAGAACAAGCTTTAACTAAGTTGAATCAACCATATAACATTATGGACACAAGCTTTTTTGTATCACGTGAACGTGTAATTCATAACGTAGGTGATGGTATTGTTTCATGGCGTGAAAAACTATTCATTTCTATGCAACTTAATACGAGTCCTGCTAGTGATTTCTTCCAGATACCAGCTAACCGAGTGGTAGAAATGGGAAGCCAAGTAGAAATTTAGGGATGCCTTGATTGATTTTATATGTGTGAAAATAAGAGACTTTATTAAAGGCTTAAATTTAGAAGATTTAAGCCTTTTATTTTTATGAATTGGGCGAATGATAATAAATAAAAATATACATATTTGTCTATTTTTATATAAACTCAAATAGCTTTACATGACTTAAAAAGCCCTAAACTATAATGGTTTAGGGCTTTTTTATTGCTTTGTATAACGTTCTATGAATAGTACTTTGATAGGCATACTCTTTAGATTAGTATACATGGCATATTGAGTTATTTATGAATGATTCTGCTTATGCTGTTGGGATAAGTTTTTATATTTTCCCATGCTTCTTCAATTTTGTTTTTATCAGCGCTTATGATTGTTACTACTAGAGATGCTAATGCTAGAAGTAGCGTAGCTATAGTTAGCCATTTCATTCTATTTTGTAGTAGGTAATTGGTTTCTGTAGTTATTGAATTGAATTCTAGTTCTAAAAGTTTTTTTAATGATTCAGAGTTTTTTATTAAAAGTTCAGAATAGAACTTAACTCTATGTTGAAACTCAACATCGTATTCTGTATTGGAGAGTTTACTTGCTGATTTAAAATTATATTGTTTAATGGCAAGAAATATGTAGCTATTTTCAGATTCAAAATTTAACTCTTGAAATAATCTATTAATTTGAAAATCTAATGTATTCGCTTTCAAAATATTATTTTTTATTTTTAATAAATTAGATTTTTTTCCTTTTAGATTACTTTCTCTGATTATTTCTAATTCTTTTTTATAGGTGTTGATAGCAATTAAGATCATTAAACTTTTAATGAAATAGTTGTGATGGTTTTCATAACCCTCATCATCTTTCTCAAACTTAAATACTCTTATATCTTTTATATTTTCAATGTAGTAGTACTCATTTTCATTAGTAAAACAACTAGAGCTATTGATAGAAAAAGATTGTGAGTGTAGGAAGCTAAAGTTTCTTCTTATAAGTTCATCATTAGAGCGTTTAGAACATATTTTTTTGATTGAAGTTTCGTATGTATTATTCATTGATAGAACGGTGTTTTTATCTATTTTTAGAAAACTGAGTATCCAATCTTCGAAGTATTCAATTTTTTTATTTAAAGCTTCATTAAACTTATTTGCTGATGATTCAGCTTGGATAGATGTTCTTTTTAAGAGAAAGTCTTTAGAGCTTACTATGATATCATTTTCAGAGTAAAAATTTTTATATATATCCCTGTAAAATGAATTATCTAAAAAAAAATCAAAACATAAAAAAGATGTAGATGGAACGATTCTGTGAATAGTGCAAGAAATATAATCTGTATACTTTGGAAAGTTCTTTATCTTTATTCCATTAAATTTAGCTCGCCAGTCAGTAGATTTTTCATCAAATATATGACCAAGGTTATGCCAACCACGATGATCTAGTATATTTTCACTTTCAACTAACCTTTCGAAGTGAGAAAAAGAGTCTAGTCTACTAAATTTTTTTATGAGTACTTTATTGATAATTTCAAATTTTTCAAACGTATATTGAAGTTTAATGGTTAGTTTATGGCCTGTAATTTCTATTCCGACAGGTTTTTCATGAGAAATATCTTTTAGTCTATATTCAGCAGCTATTTTATAGCTGTCTGAAAGATACTTAATACGGTCTATTCGCCGTAATAAATTATTCTTAAGAAGTGTGTTACTGATTTTCATGTACGTAACTCAAATTAAAGTGCTTTGAAAATTTTTATAAAAATAATTTTTTTTACTCTATATATTCCATACCTTTACATTTGGTGGAGGGTTTAATAAAATCTGATGTCTTAAATAAAGAATCTCATTACTAATATTATCTAAAATAGGTAATCCTTTATCACACTTTTGGACTATGTGGTTCAAAATTAACCAATTTAACATGACACTTGCTTTCTCAAGATTTGCATATTCATAATTGGTACCTAAAAAAGTTACTAAAATACTTTCATCTTGAGAAATTTTGTTCATCCATTTTTGGGCAAATTGATTTTCCTTATCTTTAATATTTTTATATGCATAGTTAAAGCTACCTGCAATAGCATCGGCTAATTGAATGCCATAAAAACTTTTTGAATCTACCATTTGTACAGGTTGTTTTAAATTGAATGTAAGAGGCTGCTCTAGATTCATCTGTTCATGTATTTGAGATTTTTTTTCAGTTCTTCCAACCATACTATTAAAAATTTCTTGATTAGCATTTAGTGGTTTTGATGAGTCACAATATACATCTAAAATATCAATTTTCTGTCCCCACTGACCTAGACTACTGAATAAGCAAGTAGTTGTGATATCTAGGATCCATTTTCCTGCTCCGTCTCCTAAATAACCATCCATTTCTTCTAAAAAAGAATCTTTATTGTAATAAGCAAATTTTTGAATTTGATCTAAAACTAGATCTGATTGGTTACTAACTATTTGAAACAAAGCTTCTGTAGGAGTATCTACTCCTTGTTTCATAACCTTATAAAATTCTTCAAAAATAATTTCAGCTGATTTGTCTTGATTAACTAATTTTAAATGAAGATTATCAGTAATAAATCTATGAAAATTTATTCCATAAAAAATAGAGTTTTTCTTTGCTAAAGCAGGCTCAAAAATATATTCAAAGAATTTCCCAGCGATAGCGTATTTTTTGTCACAAATACATATCTTATATCTTCCATCTAGGATTTCTAAAACTTCATCAAGTGCTCGCAGACCTTTTTGACTTTTTACTAAATTTCCAGACTTAATTTCACCATTTTGAATCCCGTAATTTTTGATTATTTTTTCTACGATAAATTTGGCTTCTTCCTCATTTGAGGCTACAGATGCAAATGTAAATATTGGTTGGTCTACATCTAAAAGTTTATTTCCTGTAAAACCTGATTCATCGCAGTAGATTTGCAGATTTTTTAAATCTTTGTTTAATTGCATGGTAAACCTAACTTATCAAAAAAGGCTCTATTTCGTTCTTTTGCAGAATTAACTAACCTATCAAAAGAAATAACTTCAATATAACAGTTCAAGTTTTTCTTATACCCAAAAAATCCCATCTTGTCAGAGGTTTCGGTAAGGTCATGGATTTCTTTACATCTGTCATTCATACTCGGTGTCAAATCACAGATAACATAACAAAAACCTGGCACATCTTTAGAGTCAGGAATAGGTCTTCCTGTAGCAGTAGTAGCTTTTCCATTTCTTATACGACGTAAATAACCAAATACTTGCTCTACTGGATCTTTATCTTCACCACTTTTAATATCATTACGCATAGGGCGTTTAATTTCGACAATTGTTAATGATGCTAAAGGTAGTTTTTTACCTTCTGATATAAGAAGGGGTTCATCATATACATTCAATGCACAAAGATCAGGTTCTTTATTATCTGTCGAGTCTGTAATAGGCATTGAGGATAATGTTTTATCGGAAGCTAAATAATCATGGAAAGCTAATCTTTCGTCTATAAGCCATAAGTTACACTTATTTAAACCAATATCTTCAGAGCTTTGACGCATAGGCATTATAAGTTGGTGGATTAAATCCTCTCTTGAATACTTCCCATCAGCTCCTCGTTGTATTGCTTTTTCAAGAATGTCTAACACAACTTTCCGGTTACAAACATAGCCAGCTAAGTCAGATTTCTTAACATCATCGACCTTTTGCATATAATCAACAATTCGAGACTGAATATCTTCTTCTTCTTTGTCTACATCTTTTATAAGATCATGTCCTTGAGAAAGAATTTGACTTTCAATATCAGTCAAATATTTATGTAAAAGCAGTTCTAATTCTTTGTCAGAAATTTCTGGATTAACAAAAAATACTTCGTTCGGAATGTATTTTAAAATTGATTTATAACGAGGGGCTTTAGTTGCAACATAGTCATGCACTCTTTGACGCCCTAATTCTTTATATTGAATTAAAAACTCATTGAGATGAGTCGTGATTTTAGAGTAAACAATTTCACGAATTTGAACTTCATTTATAGCATTCGAGTATAAATCGGTTTCGTCTTGATCAATATTGAAGTCTATGCGTTCAGGTCTGACAATTTCATCAAGATATGTAGATGTTAGATAGCAACAGTATGTAAAGTCACCTTTGGTGTGTTGAATTTTTCCATGTAAACCTGCAATTTTACCTATCAGATTTTCTTCTTTCACAACTCGCCCTGCAGCACACCAAGCAATACAAGGAGGGCGAGTTTTTGATTTCAATTTAATGTGTAGAAGTTCAAATTTAATGCCCGAAACTTCAAAGCTTTCTGGTAGGGCAGATTCAAACATTTGAGCATCAAATAATTCATTTAAATTAATGATTTCATTTTGATCATATATGGTTATTTGGGGAGCACCACCTTCTCTAACAAAATACCACAAACAATGTTCTAAGATATTGTTAGCTATTGTACTGCAAGACTTAGGTGATCTTTTTTCATATTTATCAATAAAATCTTCAAGTTTAATAGTTGTTGACAGAACTTCTGTTTTCTCTATTGGATTTGTTGATGAAAGATAAATACCGTTTTTTTTATTAAAGTTAAACTTCCTCTTTTGTACTTCATTTTTTGAATCTATAAAATTACTTTCGACTGATACATTCGTAAAGGCTTTTAGCCACATCAAACGACCTACACCTCGACATCCTTTCTTTGCTTTATACTCACTATCTAAGGTTTCAAATGAGTTCATATTAGCCTCATTGAATCCAATACCGTTATCAATGATTGTAAACCCATAAATAGGTGAATTGTTTTCAACTGCTATATCTTGTGCTAGTGTACTTTGAATATTACGATCAATATAGATTTTTATAGAAGGATCGGGATTATTTGTACATTCATCTATAGAGTGGATTGAATTAACTACGGCTTCAAATAATGGCATTAAACATTGGTTATATGGCAGAGTAGTATTTCTTAGTCTCCCTTCAAGTGATGTATTAATTGCCATTAGCGTATCCTAAATTCTATACTTTATAAAACGAGTTTTAATAATTTCTATTCTAATAATTCTATAAGCTTAACACTATTCAATTTTGCTTCTTCTAGTGCTTTTTTTCTCCTATAGTCTAATTCCCTTGATTCAACATTTCTAATATTCAATATAATACTTGGATAAAGCTTTTTAAGTTTTACTTCAACGTAATTTAAAAGCTTTTCAGCCAAAATCCTATCTTGAATAAATTCACATTTTGTTTTTTTTAATCTGCCATTTAAGCTGATATAGACTTGGGCTTTTTCATTAAAACTAATATTTTTTTCTTCGAAGTGAAGACCATAACTTGGCGACCAACCTTCTCTAAAAGTATTGGGTAGATCTCCATAGTTAAGGAAAGCTTCAATAGTATATAATTTTCTTAACTCATTGTCTTTCATTAATAATCCCCTAAAATTATATTAATTAAGTTTCATTATCCTAATCTAAAACTATTTACTTAGCCCATACTGCTACTACATCTTTTGATTCTTGATAATAAATTAATTTTTCGTTCACTAAGCTTCTTCTTTTTTTGAAAGAATTGCATCGATGCCGTCCTGATCTATAAGAAAATAAATTCTAAGTTGAGCGCTTTTATGATGAGTCTTATCTGAAAAATTTATATCAATTAGATGTTATGTTTTAATTTACAAGATATTAGGAGTTAGTACTACTTAAATTTATTGTAACTAAAAGCTTTTAATTTAATAATTCTTGATGTTTGATACATCTATCAAGCCATTAAACTCAAATAGCTTTATAGGCTTAGTATAAATAGAGGCTGATGAAAACTAGATAATCACATTCCTACTTCAAAAAATCATATACCCCTAAAAATCCCCCCTTTATAAACCCCAGTTAAACAATCACTTATCCATTATTTACCCTTACTTTTTAATGATCTAATTTAAAACAAATGTCATTTTGTGTGCTTGACTGCAACAAATCCGAAGCTTATCCTTTGCCTGCTGGCCACATTGCCAGCCGGCTTTGACAGGCTGAATAATAACTCCCGCATCAGAGCTTTTCTTCTGAGGACTACTCTTGTGTGGTGTGCCACTCGTCTCTTTCCCGTAGCGGTAGGACGGGAGAGGGACACCTTCGGGTGTGCTAGTTTGAGTTATTACTAGTCTGTCAACCTTCTTCCGTTCTGCCACCATAATTCTCTATAAATGTCTGGCAGAACTCCCAATAAAAAGGAGTTGGCTTTGCACATCCATTATTTCTTGGCCGCCGTTGCCAAAAGCTATAACGACACAACTTAAAAATTTAAAGCAGTTTGATGACCTTTAGGGTTTTCAGGCTTTCAGTCATTACGGCTCAAAAACTTGCATTCACTATAAAACTTGATATGTGCCAAGCACAGTCTTTATGGCTTTGCTATGCCTTTTTTCAGCTTTAAAAAAGTGAAAGGCTTTTTATATCTCATTTATATACAACAAAAATTTAATTTATAACGGTAAAACTATGTCAAATTTAACTCTCCCAGCACGTGCTGTAAAAGTTATAAATAACGGGATTCAGGTATTTCATCACGGTGGGTTTCACACAGTCGGTGTCGACAAAATCGTGAGAGAAGCTGAAATAACGAGAATGACGTTTTATAACTACTTTCACTCTAAAGAGCGGTTTATTGACATTTGTTTAGTTGTACAAAAAGAACGGCTCCAAGACCAAGTCATTGAAATGGTCGAATATGACCATGCCACAAGCGCGTTAGATAAACTTAAGAAACTATATTATCTACATAGTGATGTAGAAGGGCCGTATTACCTATTATTTAAGGCCATTTTCGAAACTAAAAATAGCTACCCAAACGCGTACCTAACCGCCGTGAGGTACAGAACATGGCTCACCAATGAAATTTATAGCCAGCTTAGATTAGTTAAAACCGATGTTTCATTTACCGATGCCAAACTCTTTTTATATATGATTGAAGGCGGAATTATTCAACTTTTAGGTTCGGATGGATCAGATGAAAGTGAGACGGTGCTGGAGTATTTTTTGCGGGCTCTAACTTATAACAAATAAACTTGATAGCTTTGTATGACTGAAAAAGCCCTAAATTAAAGTAATTTAAGGCTTTTTAGGGCAGAGGTATATAGATTTTTTGAGAAATGTAGATAAAGAAAAAGAGTAATTTAGCGGCTAAAGTTTTATTAATTTAATGATAATTTGAAAAATGCTGCTTTAAAGAATTTAAAAAAAGTTCAACCTTCTTTGGAACTCTCGATCCATAAGGTGTGGTTGCATAAAAATAAAGATCAGAGTTTAAAAGAGTTTTTGAATAATTAATAATAACTCCCTCATCTTCATATTTTTTTGCTAAAAAGTCTGGTGCAAATAAAATACCCTGATTTCTCTTACAAAGTTCTAAAAGAATTTCTATATTATTACATGTCAATTTTGGTATTGAGTTAATAATATTATTTTTTAAGTCATCTTTAGAATATAGTAAAATGCTATGCTCTCTAAGCTCTTCTATATTTTTCGGTTTTCCATATTTATTTAAATATGCATCTGTTGCATAAAAGCTTCTTTTATATGTGTTTAAAATAAAAGTATTTTGCTCTTCAATATTTTCCTCAACTTTTAAAATCACATCAAACTTATGAGGATTGATATGAGTGGAGTGTTCTGAAAACATAAGATCAATTTCAATATGAGGATATTTGATTAGAAAATTAGAAATGACATCTGAAAAGCACGTTTGGATAAAGGCATGTGGAGCACTAATTTTGAGTAATCCTTCAGGGTACTTCTGGTCGTATACAAAGTCATGGGCTGCTAAATCTAACTCTTTCACAATCACTTTGCATCGCTCATAGAACTTTTCTCCAGAGCGAGTCAGGTCCATCTTTCGGGTGTTGCGTATAAATAATGATGTATTAAATAGACTTTCTAAATAAAAAATTCTTTTTGAAACTTGATCTCTCGTAATGCCTAGATTTCTAGAAGCATGACTAAAATTTCCATTCTCTACCACACTTATAAAAGTATTAATACAGTCTATTTTATCCATCAAATTTTAAAGGCTAAATGATCTTGCCGCTAAATTATATGAGGAATATCTGTATATCAATCATTGTATCTTTTTAGAATACAGTTTGTATTTAAATAAATATCTAGTAGTTTACACGGATTTTTGATTTTATATACCGTGAGTTATTTGGTTTTTTTAAAAGTTAATAAAATATTTAAAACTATTTAAATTATCTTATTTTATAAAGATAATTTTATAAATTAGATCATGAATATTGCATATTTTATAAACTTTTATTAATGCATGAAACTTATATTTTTTAAATATTAAAACTATGAGATTTCAAAAAGGTAAATAGATGAGTGACTTGATTAATAATAACCCAGTATGGGTAAAAAAGATCTTATCAATTCATGGATTGCTTCCGCTACTTCGACTTGCACTCGTTTCAGCGTATTTAGTGGGGGGAATTAATAAATTCATCGGATTTCATGCGGCTATTGAAGAGCAGGCGAGTTTTGGGTTACAGCCTGCTTGGCTCTGGGCAGCTACAGCGATTTTTATTGAAATTGTTGGTTCGCTCTTAGTTATTTTTAATCGTTTTGTCTGGTTAGGAGCAGGGGCTTTAGGCTGTCTAACCGCAGTCGCAATGCTCGTTGCAAACGACTTTTGGAATCATACAGGCCCAGCATTTTTTAGTACGTTTAATAGTTTCTTCGAACATCTTGGGCTCATCGCTGCTTTGGTGATGGTCACCATTCTTTCTAATCAATCTTCAAAATCACAATAAGTTTAAGCATCTCATTTAAACAGGAGCATTTTATGCGTAAATCATTATCAGCATTGCTTTTAAGCACCATGTTAGTGGGCACAAATGTTGCCCTAGTGCCTCAAGTTTTTGCCAAAACAACAACAAGTATAAAAAGTGAGGCGCCCGGTGTAGCCCCCCAATACGATACAACGCATGTTTATGTAAACCCTGAAGACTTTGACAAATTTACCGATAGCTTGGTCGCAACATTCGGTGGCACCAAGTCGAAACAAGGTGTTTTCCAAGTTACACCAACCCCGAGCCAGACGATGTCTCAGCTTGTATTGACCCCAGTAGGTACATTGTCTGTATTTGGTTTTAAAACCCCAATTCCATATCCGTTTGGTTTGGAAAGAACTGGCTATTTAGTCAAAGACATGGATGCAGCAGTGCAGGCTGCCAAAGCAAATGGAGCAGATGTCATTGTAGACGCTTTTCCAGACCCAATTGGGCGTGATGCGATTGTCCAATGGCCGGGCGGTGTAAATATGCAGCTCTACTGGCACACGACTAAGCCTAACTATAACCAGTTAGAGACTGTTCCAGAAAATCGTATTTATGTTTCAAAACAAAGTGCTGACTCGTTTGTTAAGAAGTTCGTGAGTTTCTCGCACGGTAAAGTCGTTTCTGACAACTCTAAAGCCGCAGGTATAGAAATTGGTCGCCCAAATGAAACGTATAGACGTATTCGCGTTGAGTCTGACTTTGGTAAAATGACAGTGTTCGTGACCAATGGTCATCTTCCTTATCCGTATGGGCGTGATATGACGGGTTATGAAGTTAAAAACTTATCTGAAACTTTAGATAAAGCCACAAAAGCAGGTGCATCTGTTTTGGTTAATGCTTATAAGTCGGATGGTCGTGAGTCAGCAATGGTACAGTTCCCGGGCGGTTATATCGCTGAAATTCATGCGTCTATCAAATAATTTATAGCCTAAATGATGGATTGAAATTTGCACTCATGCTGCCTAAGAGCAGTATGAGTGCAAAACACCAAGTCTCTGCAACGACCTATTTATTACTATGGATAACACTTGATGGCCTCGCATGTTTTTAAAGATAGAGCATATCGAACTAAGCACTCAGAGACTTACCTGAAAATAATAAAAATGAGTCTGTTATTAACCAGCAGTTTATTTTTCTACGAATCTGCTTATGCAGAAAATGAAGTTTCAAATACAAATGCATGTCCAACTCGTCCAAAAATCTCAACGAATCGTTGGCAAGAAAATTGGGACGTTTTAAAAAATCCGTGTGTGCCAAAGAAAATAGGAGACGACTTCAAATATATACCTTTTGGCGATAATAATTATTTATCACTTGGGGCAAATATTCGTGAACGTTTTGAAGTCAATAATAATGCCAAGTTTGGTACTGGAAATAATCAGGCCGACAGCTATTTAATTCAAAGATTACAAGCGCATGCAGATGTACGAATAGGTGATCATTTACAATTATTTACGCAGCTAAGCGATGCCCGTGCGTTTGATAAAAAGAATATTACCAGTACTGATCAAAATAGACTCGATATAGAACAAGCCTTTATTGCATGGGTGAGTCCTTTAAATAATGGAACTTTTAAATTTAGAGTCGGCCGTCAAGAAATGGCTTTTGACTTACAGCGCTTTATTTCAAATAGAGAAGGCCCAAACGTTCGGCAAGCCTTTGATGGGGTATGGTCGGGGTATGAATATGGCGACTGGAGAATTTTAGGTTATCTCACCAGACCTGTTCAGATAGAAAAAGATTCCACGTTTAATGACCACTCAAAAAGCAATTTAAGTTTTAGCGGCTTTCGCGTAGATAAACAAAATGTAGGGGATGGCGAGTTATCAGGTTATTACTCGCGTTATGAACGAGATAATGCCTCTTTTCCAAGTATCAAGGGCAATGAGGTTCGAGACTTATATGACCTTCGTCATATGGGTAAAAAGAATAATGTCGATTGGGATGTTGAAGGCATGCTTCAGCATGGAAAAATCGGTGGGCAAACAATTCAAGCTTGGGCGCTCAGTAGTATTACGGGATACACTTTTGCTGACCAAGCGTGGTCACCGCGTTTAGGGCTTCAGTTTGATATTGCCACAGGCGACAAAAGTACCAACGATAATCAACTTAATACCTTTAACCAGCTTTTTGCAAATGGCTCATATTTTACTTTGGCGGGTTATAGTGGTTATAGCAATATTATTCACCTAAAACCGTCTCTGACGCTCAAGCCTTCCGAGAAACTTACTCTGTTAAGTGCCTTAGGTTTTCAGTGGCGTGAAACCACCAATGATGCAGTTTATTTCCAAGGCAATAACAGCATGGCAAATACCGCGGGGCAAGGTTCGAGTTGGACTGGGGCATATATTCAACTCAGAGCAGATCGAAAAATTAACTCTAATCTCTCTCTGGCTGCCGAAGGCGTGCACTTTAAGGTTGGAGATACCATTAAGAAAGCGGGTGGTAAAGACGCAAACTATTTAGGCCTTGAGCTTAAATATGGTTGGTAAAACTAAATGAGTAAAAATATGAGCACAGATATAAAGCAAACTAAAATTGGGTGTTACCAAAATTTAAACATTGAACTCGTGACTTGGGACTGTACTACGGCCGAGGTTGAGCTTTCCTGTGCTTGTGTTTTTGAACATGAAATGAATAACCGTTCTTTTTCGGGTGGTTTGGCACATTTAGATGAAGCTCTAAACGGAAGACTATATGAAATACGGAAAAATAACTGGTTTAATGCAAAACTGAATGATGTTCTTTTAATAAATCAAACGCCTTCAACCATACAGGCAACTAAAGTTTTGCTTATAGGCATGGGGTCACCAGAAGATTTCACGA
The DNA here is from genome assembly GCF_016064815.1 of Acinetobacter seifertii. Taxonomy (NCBI): domain Bacteria; kingdom Pseudomonadati; phylum Pseudomonadota; class Gammaproteobacteria; order Moraxellales; family Moraxellaceae; genus Acinetobacter; species Acinetobacter seifertii. The sequence continues at coordinate 1,175,907 of NZ_CP065820.1, forward strand.
TAGAGCGAATCGAGACTGCGATAAAAACTGCTATAAAAACAGCGCATCAATTGGAACTCAAAAGTGTGGCATTTGCGCCGAGTCTTTTAGATACAGGTCTGAATCCTCCTACTGGTTTAAATGAACTCATGCTAAGAAGTTTAAAAGAAGAATTAGACCGCCATCATCAGCTTTATTTGCAAAAATTAGTTAAAAAATCTGAAATTGAAAGATGGGTATTTGATGCGGGTTTTCAAAATTATGAGGCTAAGGCTGAGCAATATATCGCGTCTTTTGCCAAACTTTTTACTCAAGATTAATTCTGATTGTAAAAACAGAACTGGGTAAAACGCTATAAAAATGAACATACTTTTAATTTAACTGCATCAGTCTGAATGATGCAGTTAAATGTAAAAATTAAGAAATTTCTAAAATTTTCTGGGCGATATATAAATCTTGTATAGATAAGCCTGAACTGTCATAAATTGTGATTTGTTCTGGTGACTGCCTACCTTGCGCATTTGCTAAAAGCACATCACCTATATTGATTAAGGTTGCAGTCTCAGGCGCATGTTGAAATTCACCAATGAGTTTAGACTGGACATTAAGGTCGCAAAATAAACCACTATGTGAAAATAGCTCTGGTGGAAGCTCTTGTTTGCCTTGTTTATCTGAACCCATCGATGAAATATGAGTACCAGCTTTGGCCCATTCAGCTTTAAAAAGAGGAGTGTGCGAGGAAGTTGCAGTCACAATAATATCGGCTTGTTCACAGGCTTCTTTTGCACTCGTAATTTGAAGCTGAATACCTAAGTGTTTGAGGGCATCTGCCATTTTTTCAGCTTTACTTTGGTCACGTCCTACTATCAAAATCTGCTCGAAATTTCTAATTCTCGCTAAAGCCTCGCATTCATATTTGGCCTGATTTCCTGTACCAAATATCGCCAAGACTTTTGAATCTTTTCTTGCAAGTACGTGGGTCGCAACAGCATTAGACGCTGCTGTCCGAAACGCATTAACTTTGCCTGCTTCGATGGCTGCGGCCATTTTTCCATTGGCTTGATTAAATAATAAAATGAGCGCGTTATGGCGAGGTAAACCATGTTTAGGGTTATCTTCCCAAAAAGAACCAACTTTAAGGCCAGCCAAGTGCTGGGTCGCCGATGACTTAACACTAAAGGTATTTTTACTATTCGAACCTTGACCGTGAACCACAGCAAAACTTTTAGTGTCAGGTTTAGTTGCAGCAATTAAAGCTTGGTAAATGGCGTCATAAGCCAGTTCATGATTGATGAGAGCAGAAGATTCAGACTCAGAAATAAATCTCATCATATCTCCAAAAGTTTATTTAAATTAAGACACGAACACGTCGAGAGGCGAGTAACATGTAATGCCTATCTATGACGCTTTACCTAACATCATAGATAGACACCGACTTTTATTAAGCAGATAAAAACTCTACATATTTAGAAATATCAACGTTGCCACCACTAATAATGATGCCTATACGTTTGCCTTTTAACTCATGCTTTAAATTACGCGCAGCAGCAAAACCGAGGCATCCTGTCGGTTCAACGACCATTTTCATTCTTTCAGCAAAAAACTTCATACAGCTAATGAGGTCTTCATCTGTGACTGTCAAAATATCATCCACATTCTTTTGAATAATAGGGAATGTTAATTTGCCTAAATATTGAGTTTGAGCGCCATCGGCAATGGTTTGTGGCGTATCAATATGAACAATTTCTCCTTTTCTTAAAGACATTTGCCCATCATTTCCTAGAGCAGGTTCAACGCCATATATTTTACAATTAGGCGAGAGCTGGCGAGCAGACAGGGCAGAACCAGCCAATAAACCACCGCCACCTAAACATACAAACAGGTAATCTAATTCACCCACTTCTTCAAATAACTCTTTTGCAGCCGTTCCTTGACCTGCAATTACATGTGGGTGGTCATAAGATGGAATGAGTGTCAGGCCATTTTTTTCGGCTATTTCTTTTCCAATTTTTTCTCGATCTTCCGTATAGCGGTCAAATTCAACAATATCGGCGCCGTATTCTCGTGTTGCTGCCATTTTTGCCGCAGGAGCATCTTGCGGCATAACGATTATGGCTGGAATACCAAGAGTTTTTGCTGACAGTGCAATTGCTTGTGCGTGGTTTCCCGAAGAGAAAGCAACTACACCCGCTTTTTTTTGAGCTTCACTAAATTGCAAAAGCGCATTCATTGCACCACGAAATTTGAAAGCACCAACACGCTGAAAATTCTCACATTTAAAAAATACTTCTGCTTCAAACTCATTGTTCACAGTACGCGAAGTTAAAACAGGAGTCTTATTTGCAAAACCTTTTATGCGTTCAGCAGCGGCTGCGACATCTTCATAAGTGGGAAGGGTTAAATTTTTCATAATTAAACCTAATTCTATTCAATGTTTTCGGATGCAAGATTTACTATTGCTCAAGCAACACACAATATACTGACCTTGTTTAGATAAAATATATATTTTTAGATAAAATGTCTAATTTTATTTTCTAATGTGATAACAATGAGATATAAGATTTTGATTTACATTAAGTTTAAAATTAGATAAAAAGTCTAAATTACTATTGCATGCTTTACGTTAGGGTTTGAAATAGTAACTAAGTTATTTGGAGGAAATACATTGGGCAATCGTGATAAACATTTACTCACTCAACTAGATACTATCGCGAAGGGGTTAAGTGAAACGCTATTTCCTTTTTGCGAAGTTGTTGTCCATGACTTAACAAATCCTGAGCATGCCATACTCTCTATACATAACAATTTATCTGGTCGAAAAATTGGAGATCCAGCAACCGAGTTAGGACTGGCTAGAATCATGTCTCCAGAGTTTCCAAACCTCATTTCAAACTACGCAAACCAATTTGCAGATGGTCGGCCCGCCAAAAGTACATCTATAGGGATTAAAGATGAAGAAGGGCAATATGTGGCCGCTTTATGTATGAATATAGATTTAACCCTATTTAGGGGAATGCAAAGTGCTCTAGACCAGTTCACTAAAATTGAAACTGACAACATTATTGAAAATCTGGAACCGAATGGTACAGAAGCAATTCGAAGATATATCGATCAATTTGCTTCAAAACAGGCTACGACACCGCGTATGCTAAAACTCAATGAGCGAAAACAATTAATACATGAACTTAAGAATAATGGCTTATTAGACATTAAAAAGGCTGTGGAAACGGTTGCTCAGCATTTAGGTATATCTAGAGCAAGTGCCTATTTATATGTAAAGGAAACTCAAAACGATTTTTAATCATTTATAAAATGAGGGTGGTTTTATTTAAGCTATGTTGAGAGTGGTCGTGCGTAACTTTTGAGTTATTTTGAAAGGTTACTCATCTAGTTTTTACATTGAAAGTTTTGTGGTATTTATCAAAAAATAACTTGTTTAATCAACATACCTCATTTAAATAAAGAAGTAGGTGATACAGCAATCATCTATATAGGTTTATTTAGGAGGTCGTTATTTGAAGGTATTTTTTATTGTATTTATTACCATTTTTTCCAGCATTGGACTGTTTCTGTTAATTGCAGCTCTTCGCTATCGTAAGAATTATTCATCATCGGGTGAGCATGATTATTCATCTTCAGCAAACCATCATGTTCATGACAATAGCCATCATCATAGCTCAAGCTATTCAAATGATTGTTCGTCATCTTCGGACTCAAGCAGCTGCGATAGTGGCGGTAGTAGTGACTAAAAAGCCCTTTTATATAAAAGGGCTTTTAGCTGTTTAAGGTAAATCAAACCAAATAAATTGACTGTCTTCAAGTGCATGAATCACGGCGTTATCTTCAAACACTAAAGCATCACCAGCTTTAACTTCTTGATCACCAATACGAATTACACCTGAAATCACATGAACGTAATTTACCCGTTTTGATGTTTCAACAGGAAGTTCATTTCCTTTTTCCAATACTGCAGATTTTACTTCTGCGTTTTGGCGAATGTGCATAGGTGCATTTGCATCTGGGCCTGCAATTAAATGCCATTTATTTGGATCTTTACGTGGATCCAAATTAATTTGTTGGTAGTTTGGCTCAGCTTCTTTTACGTCTGGAATAATCCAGATTTGTAATAGATGTACGGGTGTATCAGTGTTATTGATTTCACTGTGCGCCACGCCTGTACCAGCACTCATGAGTTGCCATTCACCAGCCTTAATTTGGCCTTCATTTCCCATCGTATCACGGTGTGAAATTGCACCATCGAGCACACAGGTTAAAATTTCCATGTTGTCATGAGAGTGCGTGCCGAAACCGTTATGGGCATCAATTCTGTCGTCATTAATCACGCGTAATGCGCTTACACCCATATATTTCGGGTTATACCAGTTACCAAATGAAAAGCTATGATAAGACTCTAACCAACCCGCTTTAACATGACCACGATCTTCACTACGATGCAAAAAAGCATTCATGACTCGATCTCCTCAAATTATTATTGATCTCTTGAGGACTATGTTAAACCTGTAGAATGAAGCTAAAAATAGAGTAGATGCAACATATTGTTGCGTTTTTAATATGATCGATATATCAATAAATATTCGTTTTAAATTTTAAGTATAAAAAAAGCCTGCATAAAGCAGGCTTTCTTCTTTAAAGGATTATTCTAAGAATTTAACAGTTACACCTGCACGTACTTTATTACCTAAATCGTTAGCATCCCAGTTGGTTAAACGGATACAACCGTGTGATGCAGTTTTAGAAATTAAAGACGGGTTTGGTGTACCGTGAATACCGAATGATTTTTTACTTAAACCAATCCAGATATTACCTACAGGAGCGTTAGGGCCTGGTGGTAAAGAAAGTGGTTTTAAGTTTTTACCTTGTACGAAGTTCGAAGGTGAATAGCTATACCAAGGGTTACGCGCAACACCAACTACCTTATAAGTACCGGTCGGAGAAGGCGTATCAGTACTGCCAATTGTTGCAGGAAAGGAACCTACCATTTGATTGCGGCTGTTAAACAGATACAACTGTTTTGCACCTTTATGCGCAATAATTAAATGAATATCTTCTGGTAAGTCATTGCGTACGTTTGGAACAATAACTTTCTCACCAACTTTTTTGAAGGTTGCTTTCGGGTTTAATTTCTTTAAGAAACCTTCATCAATATGGAACTTCTCGCCCAACATTTCAGTCACACGCGTGTAGTACAAACCTTTCATTTTGGCTTGTAATGCGTAGTCAGAAGGAATTGACTCAGCATATGGACCTTTTAAGTCTGCATCAGTAATCGTGTATTCAATAAATGCAGGTTTTGTTTGTTTTGCAACAAGTGCATCCCAAGTTTCTTTAGTTAACTCGCCAGTAGGAGATAAACCATTCATTTGCTGGAAAGATGCAATTGCTTTTAGGGTATTTTTACCGCTCATGCCATCAATCGCACCCGGCGAAGCATGTGCATTGTTCAACATAACGTGAGCACGTGCATAAACTGGAAGTTGGCCTTTGCCAATGTTTTCGTACCAGTCAGCATTGTTTAAGCTATCTAATGTCCATGAAACAGCTGGAGCAGGAGCAGAAGTCTTAGTAGCTGTCGCTGTTTTAGCTGGTGCAGTTGGTTCTGAAGCAGCAATGCCTGAATCAGCATTTGGATCTTCAGCTTTTTGCAAATTTTGTAATGTTGTAGACGCTCGATTTAAATCATTTTGTTCTTGAGCAGTAATCTGTGTCTGCGCTTGGGCTTTTGCAGTTGAAGCAGCATCTACAGCAAGCGGATCAATTGGATCTTCTACAGGAGCAGATACTTTTTTAGGGTTCAGTGGTTGCTCAGTTGTTGACGCAGCCAAAGCAACATTAGCAATAATACAACTTAAACTCATAGCGAGTAATGAGCGAACAAACATGTAATTCAACCTTAAGAATTTTCATATAAGCAATAGGGCAAGGAGACTGATCCTAACGTTTATAAAATCACCAACAACGCAATTTTTGCGCATTCAATATTGGTGAATTTAATCATTAAAGGAATATCAATAAACCCGATGTAACATGTTGCAAGTATTGCAGAAAACCGAGCTTCTTGCAGTAGACTTTTGTGTAAATATGCATTTTTTAGTGGATTGACAAGTTTTTTGTATGAAATTGAAATTATAAAAACATCTACGTTTTGATATGATGCTGCCACATGAAAAAGATAGAGATCGGCAATGACGACACTTAAAAATGATCGTTTCTTACGTGCTTTATTACGTGAGCCTGTAGACACCACACCGATATGGATGATGCGCCAAGCAGGACGTTATTTGCCTGAATATCGCGAAACACGCTCAAAAGCGGGTGACTTTCTATCTTTATGCAAAAATACAGAGTTTGCTTGTGAAGTAACTTTACAGCCTTTACGTCGTTATGATTTAGACGCAGCAATTTTATTTTCAGATATTTTAACTATTCCAGATGCACTCGGTTTAGGTCTTTACTTTGAAACAGGCGAAGGCCCTAAGTTTCATAAAACGGTTCGTACTGAACAAGATGTAGCAAATTTACCAAAGTTAAATGCTAAATCTGATCTTGATTATGTCATGAACGCAGTAAGTACAATTCGTTCTGCTTTGGGTGGTCAGGTTCCACTCATTGGTTTTTCGGGTAGTCCTTGGACGCTAGCAACTTACATGGTTGAAGGTGGTTCAAGTAAGGAGTTCCGTTTTACCAAGCAAATGATGTATGCACAGCCGGAAGTTTTGCATGCGCTACTCGACCATTTAGCAGATTCAGTGATTGACTATCTAAATGCTCAGATTGATGCGGGCGCTCAAGCAATTCAAATCTTTGACAGTTGGGGCGGTGCTTTAGCACACCGTGAATATGTAGAGTTCTCTTTGAACTATATGAAAAAGATTATTGCGGGTCTGCAACGTGAAAAAGATGGGCGCCGTATTCCTGTCATTGTATTCACCAAAGGTGGCGGTCAGTGGTTAGAACCAATGATCACAACAGGTGCAGATGCATTAGGTTTAGACTGGACTACACCATTAAATACAGCCCGTACAACTGTAGCAGGTCGTGTTGCTCTACAAGGGAACCTTGATCCGGCTGTTTTATATGGTTCAGCAGCTACGATTGAAAAAGCCGTAAAAGCGATGTTAGATGACGCTTACGCAAATGGTGAGAAGACTGGTTATGTTGCAAACTTGGGTCATGGCATTACCCAGTGGGTAGATCCTGCGCAACCAAAAATCTTTGTAGATACAGTGCATGAGTATAGTGCTAAATATCTAGGATAGTTCTTTGTGCGCCACCTAACTTTACCAATTCATTTTATCGGCAAGGCTGTTTCGGCAGCCTTGTTTGGTATTTTGCTTTTAATAGCTTTTGCCCTGACAGCACCGATGGGTAGCCATGAATATATGGGTTTTTATCGTTATGATTATTTACTCATCTATGCACTCATTATTCAAATTTGCTTGTTATATCTAAAGCTGGAGTCATGGCAAGAAGCCAAAGTCATTGCTTTATTTCATATCATGGCAATGGTCATGGAAATCTTTTTGACACATCCCGGCATTGCTTCATGGCAATATCCGCAGCCTGCGGTATTTAAAATTATTACTGTGCCTTTATTTGCAGGCTTTATGTACTCTGCTGTAGGTAGTTTCTTTGCTCGCTCAATACGACTGTTTCAAGTTTCCTTTGAGAAACTGCCAAGCTTTAGAAGCATGCTTTTTCTCGCATTTTTCTCATATATTAACTTTATGAGTAAATTCTTTATTCCTGATATTCGCTATATTTTATTTGCATTTAGTGTTTATATTTTCTGGAAAACTACACTTTATTTTCAAATAAATGAACGTAAGTTTAAAACGCCAATGCTCCCTGTGTTGGTGACACTCGCATTTGTTATCTGGGTTGCTGAAAATATTAGTACATTTTATAAAATTTGGGTTTACCCAAGTCAGATTAATGCTTGGCATATGGTGGGATGGGGTAAACTGGGTTCGTGGTATTTATTATTACTGCTAAGTTTAGTATTAGTTCTTAAAATATTAGGTCATCGAGATAATCAAGGTAATTGGAATTTAAAGTAAAAATTTCATTTTCACTTTTTATCATATTATTTAATTTTTAATTGCTAAATGACTGGCTTATCGTTATCTTTGAAGGGTGTAATAATAGTTACACATAACAATACATAAGAAACAAATCAATAATGATTTTTGGAGATATACATCTATGTTAAAAAAATTAGCTTTAGCTGCTTTGTTAGCAGCTGGTTCAAGTGTTGCTATGGCTGATAACGATGTAGGTTGTGGTGTGGGTACGCAAGTATGGGCTGGCCAAAAAGGAGTGGTGCCTAAAATTCTTGCTGCAACAACAAACGGTATTTTTACTAACCAATTATTAGGTATTACTTTTGGTACTTTAGGCTGCCGTCAAGGCGGAACAGTAACAGCTCAAGTTGTTACTTTCACAAATGAAAATGCAGAAACTTTAGCGCGTGATATGGCTGTAGGCCAAGGTGAAAGCCTGAATGTACTTGCTGAGTTAATGCAAATTAAACCACAAGACAAAGATCGTTTCTTCAAAGTTTCAAAAGCAAACTTTGGTGAAATCTATTCAGCAGACAACCAAAACACACTTCAAGTATTAGCATCATTACAAAACGTAATGGCTAAAGACGACGTTTTAAAAGCTTACGTATAAGTTTGAAATTGAAAACCCTGTCATTTGGCAGGGTTTTTCTTATATTTAATGATAAAAATTGATGAGCTTAATGAAATCGGTTGTTTTAATTTTTGCCTCATTGGCAGTTAATATTGCGTATTCAGCAGAAATAAATCCATCTATTCAAAACTACTGGTCTATTGCAGAACAAAAAAAGTTAGATCAAGACATCACATGGCAACGTCTGATGTATGCCAATAAAAACCAGAAGAGTGAAGTAAGTTACGCTGGTTACTTTATGGCGCCAAATGGGAAAAATAATTTAAAAGAAGAACAGAAAGCAGATATCACAGCATTATTTGCACCAGCTCCAGACAATCAATCAATTCGTTGTAAGTTTCCTGCACGCAGTCAATGGCTTATAAAGCAATTAGGCATTCAAGAAAATGAATTACCGCAAGTAAAATGTTCAGAGTTTGAAAACTGGATTGGCCAGATTAAACCTTATAAAGCGACGCTAATTTACGCTACAGACTTTATGGGCAATCCAAGCTCAATGTTTGGACATACCTTATTACGCTTAGACCCTAAAGATCAAAAACAGTTAAACCTCGTTTCTTACGCTGTAAATTATGCAGCCACTGTCGCAGGCAATGACAACTGGTCATATGCTTGGAAAGGCTTAACAGGGCAGTATCCGGGTGAATATTCACTGATGCCTTATTATCGTAAGGTAAAAGAGTATGGTGATTTTGAAAGCCGTGATTTATGGGAATATGAGTTAAATCTATCTCCTGAGGAAACACGCTTTTTAGTGTCTCATATTTGGGAAATGCAACATGTGAGCTTCCCTTATTACTTTGTGAGTGACAACTGCGCCTATCGTTTATTGGGATTGGTTGATTTAGTTAAACCTGAGTCTAACTTACAAGAAAAGTTTAATTACGCTTCTATTCCAATGGAAACGATTAAAGCGATGCAGCAGCAAGGGCTTACGAATCCTCCTGTGTATCGATCAGCTTTAGAGACTCAATTATTAGCTCAAGCTCATCAGCATGGCGCGTCTTTGGCAAAAGTTGCTCATCAGGTAGCCATGATGCCAACTAAAGAGTCCTCCGAAATACTTAAGTCGTATAGTCAGCCAGATCAGGCCAAAATTCTTGAGATGGCTTACGATGATTTATATCTACAATTCATTAGTCGAAAAGTTGAAGAAAGTTTTGCTCAACCACAGCTAAGGCAACTTTTGGCTTTAAGAAGTCAGATTGATTTAGATAAACAACGCCAAGAACCTAAACGACCTTCTACCGAGCCAACACAAGGCCATAATGCACGCAATGTTTCGCTAAAACTGGGCGAAGTACAAGGTGATAAGTTTATCGAGATTGGGCATAGACAAGCTTACCATGACTTGATTGATCCTCAAGGAGGGTATCGTGCTGGTACTCAATTGCTTTTTTTAAATGGTAATGCCCAGTGGAGAGATGATCATTTAAAGCTAGAACGTCTTGATCTACTAGAAGTGAACTCCTACAACCCGATCCAACCATTCAAAACACCTCTCACTTGGGGATTTAACTTAGGTTGGCGTCAAGAAGCAGTTCATGACGGCGTTTATAGTGATGAAAAACAGCATGGGGTAGCGAGTTTTAATACCCAAGTTGGCTATAGTGTTGCGGACTATGAGCGTAAACATGTGTGCTATGGACAAGTCCAAGCTTATGTTCAAGCAGGTTCAAATTTAGATAAAGGTTGGCGTGTAGGAATGGGGCCAACTCTAGGCTGTATGAATCAGTGGTTTGAAAAGTTTAACTCAGTGATACAAGTTGAATTGCCCTATTGGGAAGACCAAAACCAATGGAACTTACGCTTAAATACCCAGTGGCAATATGCCATTAATAGCAATAATGCTATTCGCCTGAATTGGGATTATGAAAAACAAAATCATCTGGACTGGATGAAATCAAGTCTTGGATATGTTTGGTTCTTTTAAATCGTATATTCATAAAAAAGAGAAATAGATTTCATCTATTTCTCTTTTTTGTTTTAGCTAAAGATGATTATTTCTTTATCGCATTTAGCACAGCATAAGCCGCCTTAATGCGTTCTTCGTTTGGAATACGTTTATTGGTTAACATGACTAAACCAATATTTTCTTTAGGAATAAATACGACGTATGTTCCAAAGCCATTGGTTGAACCAGTTTTGTGAAACATTTTAACTGAAGGTTCTTTAGAAATAGCAGTGACTTTATTAGGCTTCATCACAATCTGGTCAGAATTGCTGTCTAATAAAGTTTGTAAGGTTGCAGGGTAAGAAAACTCTTCCCAACCAAGCGCCTGATACATGGTACCTACTTGATAGAAACCTTGATGTGTCTCATTAATTGCACGTTGAATATCAGCAGGATATTGCTGCGGGTTGAGGTTGGCATGAACAAACCCCAACATGTCTGGAAGAGTCGATTTAACGCCGTAAGCTGGACCATCTAAGGGACCAGGGTTAACTCGAATCGGCTGATTTTGTTGGTTGTAGCCAAATGCATAGTTTTGCATCTGAGTTTTAGGTACATTGACATAACTATGTTTTAAGCCAAGGTCTGGAAAAATGGTTTTTTCTAAAACCTGACTAAAAGGTTGATTCATTGACAAGCTTACAACTTTTCCAAATAGGCCAATACTTGGGTTGGAATATTGTCTATATTCACCAATTGGATTTTTAGGCTTCCAGTCTTTGAAAAAAGTTAAAACTTGTTGGTCTGTTTGTACTTCATCTGGAAACTGTAGCGCAAGATTACCACTGGTATAAGTAGCAAGTTGAAGTAAATTGACCTGATCAATCGGGGTGTTTTTTAGCTCTTTCCAGTATTTACTTGGTTTATCTTCAAAAGAGATTTTTCCCTTATTCTTAGCATAAGCACCTGCTGTAGCAGTAAAAAGTTTACTGACAGAACCTAGCTCAAAAATGGTACTGCTATTTACAGCTTTTTTATCTTGAACAGATTGAAGGCCATAATACATTTCATATTTTTTATTGTTTTGAATAATACCTACCGCCATACCCGGCACATTATATTTTTCTAATAACGGTTTAAAATTTTGATCTACAAGTTGTTTAATTTGTTGGTCTTTAGCAGTATTACCTGCATAAATTGAAGTATTCAAAATAACAAGAGAAGGTAAAAGTAAGTAAGAAATTTTTTTAAGTCGCATGATTAACTCATAAATTATCTAAAAAGAAAGATGCGAGCTTTTATAACAAAAATCACATAATTTGATTGTTATGTTTTATAGAGTAAGTGCTTTATCTAAATATAAAAAAGCCCAACTGAGTCGGGCTTTTTTGCAGTAGCTACCAGATTAGTAGCTTTCTGGTACTGCACTTAAAAATTCACGGCGTGCTTCTTTGTCAGTTTTAAAATCTCCGACAAAAGAAACTGTACGAGTTGTAGACTCTTGTTTACCTACACCACGCATCATCATACACATATGTGCAGAGTCAATTACGACAGCAACACCGCGAGCACCAGTCACTTCAGCCACAGCTTCAGCAATTTGCTGAGTTAGATTTTCCTGAATTTGCAAACGACGAGCAAACATCTCGGTAATACGTGCAAATTTAGATAAGCCAAGAACTTTGCCTTCTGGTAAATAGGCAACATGAACACGGCCATAGAAAGGAAGGAGGTGATGTTCGCAAAGCGAATAAAATTCAATATTTTTCACCAATACCATTTCATGGTTATCTGATGGGAAAACCGCATTATTGGTGACTTCTTCTAAAGTTTTACTATAGCCAGAAGTTAAATATGAAAAAGCTTTAGCCGCACGCACAGGCGTATCTTTAAGGCCGGGACGATTAAGGTCTTCACCGACGGCAGTCAGAATGTTTGCGTACGATTGCTGCATTGACATAAGGCGTATAAATTTACTCTATTAGACAAGCTCGGCATTGTATCAGAAACATGACCTGATGTTCATAACTCGTCGCACTATATTTATCCTGTTCGGTATGCGTTGGATAAATGGTGAATAAATTTCATGTTTTTTATCGTTAATAGTCAAGTATTTGAACATGAAATGTGCGACTAATACAGTTAAGTTATAAATGATCGCTTCATGGCATCATATTTGCAAATATGCCGTACTATAAAGCATAAGGATAAAAAATGTCAGAACGTCCAATTACCTTTTTTTTTCGTGGCAGTCAGCAACAAGTAGAAAATGTATTACCCACCATGACGGTCTTACAATTTCTCCGAGAATATACCCAAACTGGTAAGACTCGGCAGACTGGTACAAAAGAGGGCTGTGCTGAGGGCGATTGTGGTGCATGTACAGTAGTGATTGGTGAGTTAGTCAATGACAACCTGCAATTACGGAGCGTAAATGCCTGTATTCAGTTTTTAGCGACTTTAGATGGTAAAGCTTTATTTACAGTAGAAGATCTTCATAATTTATTACCTACACAAGCTGGGACATTGCATCCTGTACAACAGGCAATGGTGGATATGCATGGCTCACAATGTGGTTTTTGCACGCCTGGTTTTATCATGTCGTTATGGGCAATGTATGAAAATGAACAACAGCCACCAAGCAAAGATAAAATCAGTGATTATCTTTCTGGAAACTTGTGCCGCTGTACGGGCTATCGACCTATTTTAGATGCAGCAAAAAAAGCATATGACTATCCGCGTGTTCAATTAGAACGTCAAAAAGTAATTCATGTATTACAAGACATTCAAGCATTACCTGCATTACATTTAAATCATCATGTTCAGCAATTTTTTGCACCCAAAACTTTGCGGGATTTTACCGCTCTACGTTTACAGTTGCCACAAGCCCGTATTGTTGCAGGTAGTACAGATGTTGGTTTGTGGGTCACAAAACAAGGCCGTAATTTAGGAGATATGCTATATATCGGTCAGGTTGAAGAGCTTAAAAAGATAGTAGTCACAGTCCATACTTTAACGATTGGGGCGAATGTCAGTTTGAGTGATGCACTCATCAAAATTTCAGAGTTTTATCCTGACTTTCAGGAATTACAGCGCCGTTTTGCTTCCATGCCTATTAAAAATGCTGGAACTTTAGGTGGAAATATTGCCAATGGTTCGCCTATTGGCGACTCAATGCCAGCATTAATTACGCTAGGTACACGCTTAATTTTGCGCTTAGGTGAACAGGCTCGTGAAATTGCCTTGGAAGACTTTTATTTAGATTATCAAAAAACAGCATTACAACTTGGTGAGTTTGTAGAGTCGATTGTTATTCCACTTCGTGAAGGGCAGCCACGTTTTAAATTTGCCAGCTATAAAATTGCTAAACGTTTTGAGCAAGATATTTCTGCGGTATGTGCGGCTATTTCATGTGAGCTAGATAATCATTGTGTCGCTCACAATGTGAAAATTGCTTTTGGTGGCATGGCTGCTATTCCCAAACGTGCAAAGTATGCAGAAGCCATATTGGAAGGCCAACAACTTACATCAGAATTGATCGTTCAGGCACAAGAAGTATTGTCGCAAGACTATCAGCCTTTAGATGATGGACGTGCTAGCTCAGCATATCGTTTACACGTCGCGAAAAACTGTTTACAGCGTTTTTATGTAGAAAAAGTCCTGTCTCAAACACTAACTCGTGTGAATGACTTGATTGCTATGGTGGAGATCTGACATGAATCAAACCATTAACTTAAGCATTTCTAAAAAATCAGCTAAAGCTGGCGACTCGATTCCACACGAGAGTGCCCATTTACATGTAACGGGGCAGGCAACATATATTGATGATTTACCTGAGCTTGAAAATACCATGCACCTAGCTGTCGGATTTTCAAGTTGTGCAAAAGGTAAAATCAGTAAGTTTGACTTGAATGCCGTACGTCAGGCCGATGGTGTCCATGCAGTTTTTTCGGCAAAGGATATTGATGTTGAAAACAATTGGGGACCCATTGTAAAAGATGACCCGATTTTTGCTGAAGAGCAGGTCGAATTTTATGGACAAGCCTTGTTTGTAGTTGTTGCTAACAGTTATCAGCAAGCCCGTCAGGCAGTTCGCTTGGCAAAAATTGAATATGTGCCCGAAACTCCGATTTTAACCATTCAAGATGCGATTGAAAAAGAATCGTGGGTGTTACCACCTGTTGAATTTAGTCATGGTGAAGTTGAACAGGCATTTCAAAATGCAGCCCATCAACTTTCAGGTGCTATTGAGCTGGGTGGGCAAGAGCATTTTTATCTCGAAGGACAAATTTCCTATGCCATTCCCCAAGAAAATCATAGCTTAAAAGTCTATTGCTCAACGCAACATCCAACCGAAATGCAGCTACTGATTTGTCATGCATTAGGCATGAATATGCATCAGGTGAGTGTGGAAAGCCGCCGTATGGGTGGTGGTTTTGGTGGTAAAGAGTCGCAGTCGGCGCAGTGGGCATGCATTGCATCTTTGGCAGCACAAAAAACAGGCCGTCCGTGTAAATTACGCTTAGATCGTGATGATGATATGAGCGCTACAGGTAAACGTCACGGTTTTGCTTATGAGTGGTCTGTGGCCTTTGATGACAGTGGTGTTCTGCAAGGCTTAAAGGTGCAACTGGCTTCAAACTGTGGTTTTTCGGCTGATTTATCTGGGCCAGTAAATGAACGAGCAATTTGCCATATTGGCAACGCTTATTATTTAAATGCAGTTGAGCTACGTAACTTACGTTGTAAAACCAATACTGTTTCTAATACGGCATATCGTGGTTTTGGTGGACCGCAAGGTATGTTTGTCATTGAAAATATTATTGATGATATTGCTCGTTATTTAGGTTGTGACCCAGTTGAAATTCGTCAGCGTAATTTCTTTGCCGAACAGCCCGGTGCTGGACGTGACCGTATGCACTATGGGGCAGAAGTCCGTGATAATGTTGCGCCAAAATTGGTAGCCGAATTATTGCAAAGTAGCGATTATTTGAAACGCAAACAAAGCATTCATATCTTTAACGAGAACAATGACATCATTAAGCGTGGTATTGCGTTAACACCCTTAATGTTTGGTATTTCGTTTAACGCCGTGCATTACAATCAGGCGGGTGCACTGGTCTACGTGTATATGGATGGTACTGTTTCTATCACCCATGGCGGTACAGAAATGGGACAGGGGCTATATACCAAAGTACGGCAGGTTGCCGCTCATGAGTTGGGTTTACCAATCGATAGCATTCGTTTAATTGCAACTGATACTTCTCGGGTGCCAAATACATCAGCAACCGCAGCATCGAGTGGCGCAGATCTAAACGGTAAAGCGGTTCAAAATGCCTGTATTAAAATTCGTGAGCGTCTGGCAAAACTTGCAGCAGAAATAAGTCAAAGTGAAGCTGACCAAGTCCAGTTCGAAGATAGTATGGTCACAACAGCGAATGGTCACTCATGGACATTTCCTGACTTGGTTCAACGGGCATACATGGCACGTGTACAACTATGGGACAGCGGTTTTTATAAAACACCAGAAATTCACTACGATCAGGTCAACCATTTAGGGCGTCCATTTTTCTATTATGCTTATGGCGCAGCGGTCAGCGAGGTCGTAATAGATACCTTAACAGGGGAAATGAAAGTCTTACGTGCCGATATTTTGCATGATGTCGGACGGTCAATTAACCCTGCAATTGATATAGGGCAAATTGAAGGTGGTTTTGTACAAGGGATGGGATGGCTCACGACAGAAGAGTTGTATTGGCAGCCGCAGGAGCCACACGCAGGCCGTTTGTTTACCCATGCACCTTCAACTTACAAAATCCCGACCAGTGTGGACATTCCTCATATTTTTAATGTCAAATTGTTTGATAACCAAAATCAGGCAGACACCATCTATCGCTCTAAAGCGGTAGGTGAACCGCCATTTATGTTGGCATTATCTGTTTTTTCTGCAATTCGTCAGGCGGTACAGGCGGCTATTCCAGAAAATGCACCGCTCGTACTCAATGCTCCAGCAACTGCCGAAGAAATTTTACGCGCAATTGCGATTGGGCGCGGACAAGCTTTGGCTGACCGCCCACAAGCTAAAATGTAGAAGATTATGCAACATTTACAATGGTGGACTGATTTTGTAGCGTGGCAAGTCGATGCTCTGCCTATGGTATTGGTCACAGTAGTTCGCGCTGATGGTTCAACACCACGAGAAGTGGGTGCAACCATGTTATTGCGGTTTAATTTTCAACAGCAATGGCAGCAGTCAGATACGATTGGTGGCGGGCATCTAGAGTTTCAGGCCATTGATATTGCTAAAGCAATGTTAAGTGAAATGGAAACTTGTGTGAGGCGTATTGAACGCTTTAACCTCAGTGCTCGGCTAGGACAGTGTTGTGGCGGAGTAATGTGGTTATTGTTTGAAAAAATATTACCCAGTGCGATCACATCGGATTTATCTGCGAGTTTGCAAGCATGGCGAGCTGGAAAGCATATATGGCGTACCGTCTCACATCAATATACGTCCACTTGGCAGAGTATGGATATAGAACAACAACCAAGTTTCAAGTTTCATTCTGGCAGCAGTGAAGAATGGCAATTTAGCCAGCAGATAAAACCTTATGCCATGCAAGTGCTGATTTGTGGCGCCGGGCATGTGGGTGAAGCAATTGTTCGTTGTTTATTGCCTATTGGAGTTCGGGTGAAATGGATTGATCCGCGTGATGATATTTTTCCATCCGATTTACTGCAACAGGTGCAATGTATAACGACTGATACCTTAGACGCCGAGATCGAGCAATTTGATCGTTCGGGGGCAATTTTAATTTTAACGCACGATCATCAACTAGATTTGCAATTGTGTTTTACAGCCTTAAAACCTACGGCGAAACCATTTGCTTATGTAGGAATGATTGGTTCAAAAAGTAAAAGAGCTATTTTTGAAAAGCGTATACAAGTACGTGGTTATACCCCAGAAACATTACAACGTTTGGTTTGCCCGATCGGGGTAGAAGGAATTTCATCGAAACAACCTGCAATGATTGCCGTTGCAGTAGTTGCTCAATTATTGCAGGTGTTTGATGTAAAAAAATGATCCCAAAGGATCATTTTTTTTGTTCGAATTTTGGATTTTTTTCTGCACGTTTAAGCAGCACGAGAACGGCACCTGTGCCACCTTGATTTTCTGGAGCACTTACAAAGGCTAAAACATCACGATGCTGGCGTAACCATCCGTTGACATAGGTTTTTAAGACCGCTTCTGGGCCTTTACCATGTACAATTTTAATGACATTTTGATTTTCATCTTTTGCCATCTGGATAATTTGTAAAACTGCGTCACGCGCTTGTTCAATGGTACAGCCGTGTAGATCTACAGCTTCAAACCAACGCATCTTGCCTGCTTTTAAGTCTTCAAACACCTTATGTTGAAGTGTTGCGATGCGATAGCTTAATGAAGCTTGGCTTGCGACTGGATTTAAAGCCGCTTGAGTGTCTGACAATTCAGCATGTTCGGTATCACGGCTACCTTCGGCAGCTGCACGTTTAGCTAGTGTTTGTGCATCGACTTTTTTGGCACGAGGTGGTTTGACATTAGCCACATTACTATTGTTGATGCGTTTAACACCTGCAACAGCTTGTTGAAACAAATGTGTATCTTCCAATTCTTCAGGCTCAGCCTGAGATTTTTTAGTCTCAGGCTGATTTGCGATTTTGCTTGAATGAGGATTGGAGATTTGCTTTTTAAATTGCTTCAATAATTTTTGTTGCTCTTTAGAAAGCGATGAATCTTTATTACTCATATATCTTCATTAAACCGTTTGAGGTTGTCCAAAAAGAGCAGTAAAAGCTTGATCTGGACGTGGTTGTTTCATAAAACTTTCGCCGACCAAGAAGCTGTGAATATCATGCTCTTGCATCATATGCACATCGTCTGGCGTCGCAATACCGCTTTCAGTAATTAATAAACGTGATGACGGAAGTAATTTTTTCAATCGGATAGACGTATTTAAATCTACATCAAACGTTTTTAAATTACGGTTATTCACACCTAATAAACATTGTTCAGAAAGCTTTAACGCGCGTTCCATTTCTTCTTCGTCATGAACTTCAACCAATACATCTAGTTGATGTTCAAACGCAGTTTTTGACATTTCTTCGAGTTGCTGGTCAGATAAACAAGCAACAATTAATAAAATACAGTCAGCATGCAAAGCACGTGCTTCAACTACATTGTATGGGTCAACCAAGAAGTCTTTACGTAAAGCAGGCAAAGCACAATGATTGCGAGCAATCGCAATATTTTCATCTGCACCCTGAAAGAAATCAACATCAGTCAGTACCGATAAACAGGCAGCTCCAGCTTGTTCATATTGCTGGGCAATTTCAGCAGGATTAAAGTCTGCGCGAATAACTCCTTTTGATGGAGACGCTTTTTTAATTTCAGCAATCACACCCGGACGTTTATGTTGTAAAGCATTTGCAAAGCCACGTACTGGAGTCGCAGCTTTTGCTAATTCTTCAACGTCTTGCAAATTACGTTGTTTTAATCGCTCAGCAAGTTCCTCATGTTTACGGTCAACAATTTTACCTAAAATGGTATTTTGAATATTAATCATGAGAAATCCTTAATCTGCCTGACATTGTTTTAATGTTTTGGTAAATTCAGCCAAAACGCTCATTTTTTCTAAAGCTTGTCCGCCGTAAATAATATCTTGAGCGAAGGTAACAGCCTGAGCATAAGTTTTGGTAATACCCGCCACATAAATTCCTGCGCCTGCATTAAGCGCAATCATGTTTGCTGCTTTTTCACCAATATCAGTTTTATTTTTACCTAATGCATCTTTAATCAGCTTTAAGCTGGAAGCAGCGTCCGCAACCACTAAACCGTTTAAAGTTTGTGACTCAATCCCGACATCTTCAGGGGTAAGTGTCCATTCAGTAATTTCATCGTCTTTGAGTTCAGCAACAGTTGTAGGCGCTGCAAGGCTAATTTCATCAAGCCCATCTCTTGAATGAACCACCATCACATGTTCAGCACCAAGTTGCTTCATCACTTCGGCAATTGGACGACAAAGTTCATCTGAAAATACCCCAATCACAAAACGTTTTACACCAGCCGGATTCGTAAGCGGGCCAAGTAAATTAAAGATACTGCGAACACCAAGTTCTCGACGTGGTCCAACAGCATATTTCATTGCTTTGTGGTGGTTTGGAGCAAATAAAAAACCTACACCCATCTCACGGATGCAGCGTTCAGTTTGTTGCATGTCTAAATCAAGATTAATACCTGCTTGCTCAAGTAGGTCAGATGAACCTGATTTGCTTGAAACGCCACGGTTACCATGTTTGGCAATGGTTGCACCTGCCGCCGCAATTACAAAGCTTGAAGCGGTAGAGACATTAAATAAGTTTTGACCATCGCCACCCGTGCCGACAATATCAACTAAATATTTGATATCACTGACATCAATTTTGATGGCAAATTCACGCATGACACGTGCAGCAGCAGTAATTTCGTCAATACTTTCACCTTTCATGCGAAGGCCCATCATTAAAGCACCAATTTGTGCTTCGGTTGCCTCACCTTGCATGATGCTACGCATAATGTCTTCCATTTGCGGCTGAGTCAGGTGAATATTTTTTGTTATATGGTTAAGTGCTTGTTGAATATTCATAGGGATCACTTATGCATAAATATCTAAAAAGTTTTTAAAGATTTGATGGCCATGTTGACTCAAGATTGATTCAGGATGGAACTGCACGCCCTCAACAGGCAATGTCTTATGTTTAACACCCATGATTTCTTCCATTGAG
The DNA here is from genome assembly GCF_016064815.1 of Acinetobacter seifertii. Taxonomy (NCBI): domain Bacteria; kingdom Pseudomonadati; phylum Pseudomonadota; class Gammaproteobacteria; order Moraxellales; family Moraxellaceae; genus Acinetobacter; species Acinetobacter seifertii. Next base: position 1,196,296 of record NZ_CP065820.1, read on the forward strand.
CCATCTGCTTCATTAGTCCAGCACGTTACTTCAAGGCAGTCAGGCAGAGTTTGCTGATCGATCACCAACGAATGATAACGAGTTGCCGAGAATGGGCTAGGAAGATTACTGAAAATACCTTTATTGCTATGGTACATATCAGATAAACGTCCGTGCATCACTGTTTTGGCTCTTACAATGTTTCCGCCAAAAGCTTGCCCAATACTTTGATGTCCTAAACACACGCCAAGCAAAGGAATTTTTCCGGCAAAGTGGTTAATTGCAGGAATTGAAATACCAGCTTCACTTGGGGAGCAAGGACCAGGACCAATAACCAGATATTTAGGTTGCCATCGTTCAATATCCTCTAATGTGACTTGATCATTGCGAACTACTTTTACTTCCTGATTCAACTCGCCAAAATACTGGAGGATGTTGTAGGTAAAAGAGTCGTAATTGTCGATCATTAGAAGCATGATGAACTTAACCTCATGATAATTAATATATATTTAATAAGTGACTAGAGTATTACTCACAATGTTACTCACTTTTTAAAAAGTACTTTTATTTGCTCAAATAAAAAGCCGCTTTCTAAACGGCTAATATAACAAAAAAAGAAGTAACCAGTTTAACTATTTCATTCGTTAGAAATTTGCAGAAAAAAGCTTTGGGAATGGGTGCTTTTTAAAATTATAGTAAGTACAAATCAGGCAGAATAAACTTCTATTGGAAATAAAAATTATTCTGCCTTGTTCATAAAAGAAGATTAAATCTTACGTGTGTTATAAATTAGCCAATCTAAAACATCGCCAGACACGTGTTCAGCTAGTCTTTCTTGAACAATTTGATGGTAACCATTTAACCAATCTTTCTCTTCATTCGTTAGCAGATCAATAACGATACAATCTAAATGAATCGGGCAAAGGGTTAGCGTTTCAAACTCTAAAAATTCACCGTAAGTTTTTTCAAATCCAGAGTGGAGACGGTTTGCAACGAGATTTTCAATACGGATACCGTATTGTCCCTCATGGTAAAGACCTGGCTCGTTAGAAATAATCATTCCCGCGCGTAGTTTGCTATGGGCATGTATTGGTGCGTAATAAGAAAGAACTTGTGGTCCTTCGTGTACGTTAAGCGCAAAGCCTACGCCGTGGCCTGTTCCATGGCGATAATCTAAACCATGTTGCCATAAAGTATGACGACAAATTGAATCGAGTAGAGGAGCAGCTAAACCTTCTGGATAAATGGTTTTTGCCAAGGCAATATGACATTTTAAAACCAGAGTATAGTCACGTTTTTGTTGCTCTGTTGGTGTCCCGACGGGAACAACACGAGTGATATCCGTTGTTCCATCAATATATTGCCCGCCAGAGTCAATCAGTAATAGGCCATCACCTTCAATAAATGAATAGTGCTCTTCAGTTGCACGGTAATGGGGTAGAGCGCCATTGGCATTAAAGCCAGCAATCGTTGAAAAACTTGGCCCTATAAAACCCTCTTGTTGAGCACGGAAAGCTGTAATCTTTTCATCAATGGTCAGTTCGGAAATGCTTTCACCGTGATGAAGTGCTTTTTCCAACCAGTGAAAAAAGTGACATAGTGCAACCCCATCTTTCACCATGGCGTGACGGATATGAGCTATCTCACTTTCATGTTTACGCGATTTAAAAAGTGTACTTGGGTTGATGTCGTAGACAATCCGAATATCTTTTGCGATGGCTTGTTCATGAAAAATCGATACTTTGGCTGGATCTAAAAGCACTGAGGCATCAGAAATATTTGCTAAAAATTGAGCTGTATCTTGGTAGTTACGAATCTTAATGCCATCTGCTTTGAAAGCCTGTTGAGTGGTTGAATCGACTTTGTTGCTTTCAATGAATAAAATAGCTTGTTGAGCACTGATATATAAATGCGAAAGAAATACTGGGTTATATTCTACATCTTGCCCACGTGCATTTAAGACCCATGCAATATCATCTAAAGATGAAATAAAATGACCCGTAATATGCTTGCTATGTAAAGTTTCACGAAGCGCCTGAATTTTTTCTTTACGAGATAGTGCATTTAAGCCTTCGGACATTAAATGAATCTGCTCTGAAGGAAGTTCAGGGCGGTTGGACCAGATTGAACCGATTAAATCTTGTTGTGTTTCAAGTTTAAAACCGCGTTGTTTTGCTGTAGCTTCTAAAGCCTTAAATTGCTGGATTGAAAGCGTTTGACCGTTTACTGAAATAACTGAACCAGCGGATAAGTTTTTCTCAATCCACGCGAGATGTGTTGAAGACTCATCACTGGTCAGCTTTTGTAATTGAAAGCCAGTTCCAGCGAGTTGTTGTTCGGCTTGCACCCAATAGCGGCCGTCCGCCCACAGTCCAGCAAAGTTTTGGGTCACAACTAAGGTGCCAACAGAGCCACTAAAACCGCTTAACCACTGCCTTGCTTTCCAGTAGTCAGGTAAATACTCTGACATATGAGGATCTGCACTCATAACAACCAAAGCATCAACGTGTTGAGTGGTCATGAGTTCACGAAGTTTTGCTAGTTTTTCTGGAACAGTTAAGTCGGTCATATCGTTTCCAAATTAGGTTGAACTTTGTTGCTAGTTTTATTCATTAATTTATTCAGGGGTTTCTTTAATAAAAATAACACGATTGCGCCAATAACCAACGCCAATACGCAGCGCATAAATAAACTAGGTAAATGTTCGATCGCATCTGCTGAAACTTGTCCGCCAATTAGACCTGCCATGAGATTACCTAAAGCAGTACCTGTAAACCATAGTCCCATAATTTGCCCACGAATTACATTTGGTGCAAGTTTGGTCATGGTCGATAAACCAATTGGACTTAGGCAGAGTTCTCCTAGCGTAAGTAAAAATAAACTGCCTACAATCCAAAATGGCGAAACCAAACCATCACTAATCGCAAAACGGCTAGCAAACGACATTACTAAAAATCCGCCTGCCGCAAGTAAAAGCGCAATAATAAATTTTGAAATGTAATTGGGGTCTTTATTCGATTTGCCTAGTTTTGCCCACAGCCATGCGGCAATCGGAGCAAAAATAATGATAAAAAAGGCATTAATAGACTGGAACCATACGGTTGGAATTTCAAAGCCTAAAACATTGCGGTTTGTATAGTCCTGAGCAAATAAATTAAAAGATGTTGGCTTTTGTTCAAAAGCAGACCAAAAAAGAGCGGAAGTGATCAATAGCACAAAACAAATAATAATTTTAAATTTGTCGTTTTGATCTAAATTAAGGAAAAGCAATAAATAAGCAAAATAAGCAATAATTCCTAGGCCAATTCCTACCGTTAAGTAGGTTGCTACCACGACTGGGTTAATGTGGATAATCCCAAATAAAGTTAACGCAATAATCATCGCAACTACGAATAAAAAACTAAATACAATTTTGGGTGCATTTTTATTATCTACAACAGGTTTATTACAGGTGTTGGTTTCCTGACGTAACTCATTAAAAGTTTGAAGTTGCGGGAGTGCAAAAAAGCGGAAAATTAATAAAGCAATTAACATTCCGATCCCACCAATACCAAAGCCTAAATGCCAGCCATGATTTTGTACCAACAGTCCCGTTATGAGTGGGGCAATAAAAGACCCCATGTTAATTCCCATATAAAAAATAGAAAAACCTGCATCACGCCTTGCGTCATGAGTTTTATATAGTGTTCCTACAATCACCGAAATACAGGTTTTAAATAGTCCGGTACCTAAAACAATCAGTACTAAACCTAAGTAAAAGAAAGACTGATTAAACAGAGAGCTAAGGGCAATTGATAAATGACCTAAGGCAATAATAATTGATCCATACCAGACAGCACGTGCTTGCCCTAACCAGTTATCTGCAACCCATCCGCCAAAGACGGTCATTAAATACATTGAACCTGCAAATAACCCAACAATAGCGGCAGCCGTTGGTCGGTCGAGTGCTAGGCCACCCTCATTGACCATAGCAATCATGTAGAGAATAAGTAAAGGCTGGATACCATAATAAGAAAACCTTTCCCAAAGCTCTGTAAAAAATAAGCCTTGTAGCGGTTTAGGATGACCAAAAAATGCTTTATCTGGCTGTTTAAGTTCATGTTTCATTATTCAAATCCTTGAATGTTTTTCTGTTTTTTTATAAACATAACTTTTAGTTTGATTATTTATAACCAAAATTTATATTTTATTTTTTAGTTATTTTTAATAATAAAAGCAAATTTACCTTGTATAAAAAAAGTGAATGAAAAAGAACATGAATAGTGGAGTTAGTTATTAGGTGTTGATTATGATCAGTGTTCATTTGCTGAATCAAAGAATTGCATAGTATTGAAATAAAAGATAAGAATTCATAAAAATGAAAACTATTTATTAGATTGTAAGTAAACAGCAAAAAGCTTATTTGGGTCGCTTAACGAGAGAGTTTGGGTCATTTAAGCATCGTAAAAATGAGTGAGATCTGTGACTTTAAGACCCGTAAAATTTTTTGTGTAATCTGATGACAATTTCAACATTATATATAAGAAAGTATTATGATCAGGAATGACTGTTAGAAATTGATGCAGTGGGTTATATCAGTGCAACAATTTTGCACTAAATTAGGGCAATAATGAGCTGTTTAAATATGCCATAATTTGAAAATGTGTGAATATGGTGCATTTGCACATTCAAACAGTATAATGGGTTCAAGACAAGGGGCCTAAATCATGAATAGATATAAGTAATTCAATGTTTTAGGTAAGTCTTATAAAGTTGGTATGAGAATTGCTTTATAAATACCAGCAACTAACACGCACTCAACAAGTGCAACAAAATTTCATTGGAGCAAAATGAGCATGGCGAACAAGGTCCTTCAACTCATACAAGAAAGTGGCGCAAAATGGGTCGATTTTCGCTTTACTGATACTAAGGGTAAAGAACAGCACGTAACTTACCCAGCTGATTCTATTGATGAAGATACTTTTGAAGACGGTAAAATGTTTGATGGTTCTTCAATCGCTGGTTGGAAAGGCATTGAAGCGTCTGACATGATCTTACGTCCAGATGCAGAAACTGGTTTCATCGACCCGTTCTTTGCTGAACCAACTGTAGTTGTGACTTGTGACGTTATTGAACCTTCAACTGGTCAAGGTTATGAGCGTGACCCACGTTCGATTGCTCGCCGTGCAGAAGAATACTTAAAATCTACAGGTATCGGTGATACTGCATTCTTCGGTCCAGAACCAGAATTCTTTGTATTTGACGAAGTGAAGTGGGACATCGATATGTCTGGCGCTCGTCATACATTAATCGCTGAAGAAGCTGCTTGGTCTACTGGTAACAGCTATGAGTCTGGTAACTCTGGTCACCGTCCACGTGTGAAAGGCGGTTACTTCCCAGTTCCTCCAGTTGATTCTTCACAAGATATGCGTGCAGAAATGTGTGCAAAAATCGAAGATATCATGGGTCCAGGTCGTGTAGAAGTACATCACCACGAAGTTGCTTCTTGCCAGTTAGAAATTGGTGTGAGCTTCAATACTCTTGTTCGTAAAGCTGACGAAGTTCAACAGTTCAAATATGCTGTTTGGAACGTTGCACATCAATATGCAAAAACAGCTACGTTTATGCCTAAACCAATGGTAGGTGATAACGGTTCTGGTATGCACGTTCACATGTCTATCTCTAAAGATGGCAAGAACTTGTTTGCTGGTGATGAATATGCAGGCCTTTCAGAAATGGCGTTATACTTCATCGGTGGTATCATCAAGCACGCTCGTGCATTGAATGCAATCACAAACCCATCTACAAACTCATACAAGCGTTTGGTTCCTCACTTCGAAGCACCAATTATGCTTGCTTACTCAGCGCGTAACCGTTCTGCGTCTATCCGTATTCCATACGTTTCTAGCCCTAAAGGTAAGCGTATCGAAGCTCGTTTCCCAGACCCAATGATGAACCCATACTTAGGTTTCGCTGCATTGTTAATGGCTGGTATCGACGGTATCCAAAACAAGATCCATCCGGGCGAAGCTGCTGACAAGAACTTGTATGATCTTCCTCCAGAAGAAGAAGCAAAAATCCCAACAGTTGCTCATAGCTTAGATATGGCTCTTGAAGCACTTCAAGCAGATCACGAATTCTTGTTAAAAGGTGGCGTGTTCACTAAAGAAATGCTTGATGCATACATCGAACTTAAAACTGAAGATGTGCGTCGTCTTAACACGACTACTCACCCAGTTGAATTCGATATGTACTACAGCTTGTAATACGTATTTCATAAAAAAGCCTGCTTATGCAGGCTTTTTTATTGCTTGGAATGTTGATTGAATTCTCTACGTTTTTTATCAAAAAATTGGGGTAAACTAGGTGCGAGTTTTCATGTGAGCAGATTATGCGTAAACGACAACCAGTACTTAAACAGGAACAAGTTTTAAATCCTGCATTGAAAACATGGTTGTATGCGTCTGGTTCTCTGACCCAACAATTGACTGAACTTGGCGGCGGACAGTTCAGCGTAAAGCCTTTTAAAGAACACTTTCAACGTTTAACTTTTGCAGACAGTCAATGGATGAGTATGCCTCATACCCACACTTCATGGGTGAGGGAAACCTATTTATATGGCTGTGAAGTTGAGCCATGGGTTAAAGCAAAAAGTATTTTTCCAATTCAAAGTTTACAAAAAAAAGCCCGTATATTTCAGCATATTGGTTCTAAACCGATAGGCCGTTTTTTATTTCAAAGAACAACACCTCTGTGTGACCGTCGTGTTATTCGCTTACCAGAAGGCTGGACGCGACAAAGTTGCTATACTTGGCATGGATGTAAATTTATTGTTCAAGAAACATTCTTACCGGCTTTTGAAGCTTTTTTATATCAGCAGCACGACAAGGAATTACTATGACGACTGCAACAGGCACAACATGGCGTCAGCGTTTAGAAGCTTATTATTATCTATGTCGATTTGATAAGCCAATTGGTACTGAACTGGTGTTTTGGCCAACCATGTGGGCGCTTTGGGTTGCATCAAAAGGAATACCTCATTTAGATATTCTATTCGTCATGATTTTAGGCGTCATTTTTATGCGCGCTGCGGGATGTGCGATTAATGATTTTGCAGACCGTAAAGTAGATGGTCATGTTGAGCGTACTAAAACGCGTCCACTTGCAACCGGAATTATTCGTGCAAGAGAAGCGGTGTATGTGTTCTTGGTACTCGTTTTAGCAAGCGCATGTCTTTTGTTTTTTTTACCTATAGAAACTTTCTACTGGTCATTTGGAGCATTATTTTTAGCGTTTATTTATCCATTTATGAAACGCTATACCAACTTACCTCAAGTATTTTTAGGAGCGGCATTTTCATGGTCTATTCCTATGGCTTTTACTGCGGTAGGTAAAACTCCAGATTTAACCTGTTGGTTGCTCTATTTTGGTAATTTGGCTTGGACAGTGGCTTATGACACTCAATATGCAATTACAGATCGTGAATATGATTTAAAAATTGGCGTGAAATCTACCGCTATTCTTTTTGGGCGTTATGACATCCAAATTATTGCACTTTTACAAGTAACCAGCCTTGTTTTGATTGGAAGCGCATTATATTTAGAAAATATTTTATTTCCATGGGCTATCATTGCTTTGGTTTTAGTGGCATTCGATTTTGTATATCAAACAATTAAAACCAAAGACCGCAATCCTCAGGTTTGTTTCTGGGCATTCCGTCACAATCGCTGGGTTGGATTAATCATTTTTCTAGGAATATTTTTAAATTTCATATAGTAAAAATGACCGTAAGGTTGAAAAGTGTTCTATGCAGAGCACTTTTTTTATGTCTTAATATTTGTGCATAAAAAATATGCGGAATAAATAACACATAAAAAGGATATTTTATGAAACGGTCAAACATTGCTTTAGCTATAACATTATCAGTTTCAGCATCATTTCTTACAGCGTGTAATGACAATAATGATGACTATATTGGTGTAAATCCTGATCAAACGTATATTTCTGAGAAAACTTATTCTCAAGATAGTTTAAGCGGTGCCGCATCTATTAAAGTTATGACTTATAACATGGAGAATGTACAAGGCAAAACTGCTCAAGCAACAGCTCTTGTTATGTTCCCTAAAATTGCACAACCTAAAGATGGCTATCGGGTGGTGGTATGGGAGCATGGAACAGTAGGTGTAGGAGATGGCTGCGCACCAAGCAATAATACAATTAATCCACGTTTCAAAATTTTAGCGGATACATTACTGGCTGCAGGCTATGTTGTGATTGCCCCAGATTATGAAGGTTTAGGTACGCGTGGAATGCATCCATACCTTAATTTGGGAAGTGAAGCTAAATCTGCAATTGCAGCTGTTAAAGCGGCAAAAGATCATTATGGTAATCAGCTAAACGGTGCATGGATGTCGATTGGGCAGTCTCAAGGTGGGCATGCTTCTCTAGGTACTGCGGAATTTGCAAATAACGACACCAACTATAAAGGTGCAGTTGCAACGGCACCAGCTTCTAGTCTTGGCTATATTATTTCTGTAGTTGCACCACAAGCAATTCAAGATATTCTTAAAAAAGAGCAAGCTGGTACAGCACCTATTGGTACGGCTGTCGAAGTTTATGCTGAGCTACTTGCATATGCTGCATATACCACAGTAGGTATTACGGCTTATGAGCCTAAATTTAATTATCGTGAGATTTTCCAACAAAGGTCACAAAGTATAGCTGAGTTCGCAGAGGGTACCACAGGCGAAAATGGTATGTGCTTAACCGATTTACATAATAAATTTGCGGCTGATATTCGTGATTATCTTGCGACTAATGCTGGTAAAATAGTTACAGATTATCCAGGTTTAGCGGGTAATTTCCAAGAAAACCCAACTGTGAAAAAATTCTTGGCTGATAACCAGCCTGCGACTAAAAAAATTAATTCACCTGTCATGATCGTTCAAGGTACTGCTGATATGGCTGTACCATATCCAGTTACAGATGCCTTGCAAAATGGTCTTAAAAAAATGGGAACTGATGTGACGTTTGTACCTGTTCTAGGGGCTGCTCACACTCAAGCGATTGTATGTAGAAATGCTGAAATTTATCAATTTGTTCAATCTAAGATGCCAGCTAAAACAAATATAGTGCTTGATCCATCGGTGATAGATGCTAGTAAAAATGTTGAATGTACAGGATTAGCACAATAAGTGTGTATTTAAAATATTCAAATTAAAAGGGTCCAAAAGTGGGCCCTTTTTGTTATATTGTTACGCATTCTGAAAATTGATACCGTTCGAGTTTAAAACACTTATGAGCCAGCAACCTGTTGAAAAAAAGTCTGTTCCTTGGTTATTAATGGGATTAGGTTTGCTTATTCCTTTTTTGATTATTGGGATACTTTTCTTTGCTGCAAAGAGTGATGCTAAGAATAAAAAGCAGTATGAGCAGCAACGTCTAGAAATGGAAAAAAGAATAGCGGAGAAAGAAGCTGCAAGTTCTGAAAAGAAATAATAGCAGTGCTGTTAATGAATATCCTTTTGTAGCTGGCGTACGCTAGGGATGCTTGTATAACGTTTTACAATATATCCTGCTTCTGTAAGCATTTGATCACGCATACGGTCTTCTTCTACTTTTTCAAGATGGGTAGGGTCATCTAATTCAATAATTGCGATGACTTCCATTTTGTCGTTTAGCACAACAAAGTCGGTAACTTTACGGTTGAACTGACTACGAACTTTATAATCATTACTGGTAATTAATGCGCTAAAGGCCACTTGAGCTAAAACATGGTAACTAGGGAAACTCTGTTTCAAACGGATAAACATCTGAGTTTCAAAATTAGTAATGACAGGGCGGGCAAAGAATTTTTGTTTTTGAAATAAATAGGGACGTAAACAAACGACAAGAAAAATACAGGTGCTTAAGCAGCCTAAAATAATAAAAAATAAATGACTCGATTCGAACATGTGACAACATCATACAAATAAAAACCCACTCGTAATGAGTGGGTTTTTAAGAATCTTGGCTCTCCCACCTGGGCTCGAACCAGGGACCTGCGGATTAACAGTCCGTCGCTCTACCGACTGAGCTATGGGAGAATCTGGAAAAGGATTTTAGGGAGGAAAGGAGGCTAGGTCAAGGGCTAATAAGAGAATTAAAGAGAATATCTAATCGTTTGGCTTAAAAATACACGAAACATTGATTTTATTCAAAATAATGGAAAATTATTAAATCATTAGAAAAGAAAAAGCCCACAATAAATGTGGGCTTTTAGAATCTTGGCTCTCCCACCTGGGCTCGAACCAGGGACCTGCGGATTAACAGTCCGTCGCTCTACCGACTGAGCTATGGGAGATTAGTAGATGGCTCTCCAACCTGGGCTCGAACCAGGGACCTGCGGATTAACAGTCCGTCGCTCTACCGACTGAGCTATTGGAGAATCTGATGCGCATTTTATGGATGAAATCTAAATGCGTCAATAAGAATATTAAAGAAAATGAATCGTTTGCTTGATTAATATGCTTTTACTGCACTAAAAACAAAAAAACCACCCTAAAAAGGGTGGTTTTTTATAAAGAAATAAAATTATTTCTCTACACCAGCTGGTTGACCTGCAAGTTTTGCATTTGCATAGTCCCAGTTCACAAGGCTTTCTAAGAAAGTTGAAATGTATTTAGGACGTAAGTTACGGAAATCGATGTAGTAAGCATGTTCCCATACGTCAATTGTTAATACAGCAATTTGGCCGTGTGCAAGTGGAGTGTCTGCATTAGAAGTTTTAGTAATAGAAAGTTTACCGTTTACTTCATCAGCAACTAACCAAGCCCAACCTGAACCGAACTGAGTTGTTGCAGCAGCAGCGAATTCTTCTGCAAATTTTTCGTAGCTACCGAAAGCTTCGTCAATTTTAGCAGCGATTGCGCCAGTAGGCTTACCACCACCATTTGGTTTCATGCTGTTCCAGTAGAAAGTGTGGTTCCAAACTTGAGCAGCATTGTTGAAAATACCAGCTTTAGAAGCATCACCAGCAGTTGCTTTAATGATTTCTTCTAAAGTTTTACCTTCAAGGTCAGTGCCTTTAATTAAGTTGTTTAAGTTAACAACATAGGTATTGTGGTGTTTGTCGTGATGGTATTCTAAAGTTTCTTTACTGATATGTGGCGCTAAATCATCATAGCCATATGGAAGTGCAGGTAAAGTAATGGTTGTCATGTTCCTATTCCTTGCATTTGCTGGGTTATACAATTAAGTGGCTCTATTGTAAATGATTCTGGTAACAATAGGGCATCGTTTTAAAGAACTATACACAATAAAGATCTAATTAATACGCATAACACAGATTGAAAAAAAGACTTAATTAAATCGGATTATTCAATTCAAAATATTCAGCTTCAATTGCAAATTGTTTTGAAATGGCTTGGGCCAAACGTTGAACACCATAACGTTCGGTTGCATGGTGACCACAGGCAAAATAATGAACACCTAATTCTTTAGCTTCGTAAAAAGTTCGTTCACTCACTTCACCAGAAATATAAGCATCACAGTTTTGTAAAGCCGCTTTAGAAATATAATCTTGAGCACCACCTGTACAAAAGCCTATTTTTTGAATAGTTTGTTTTTCTGCTGGTAAGTGAATGACTTTAAAATCAAAGTTATTTTGTAGTTTTGTTTTAAATTCTTCTACAGAAAGCGCTTGTTCTAAATAACCGATATTACCAATCGGATGTTTTTCGGTTAAATCAAGAGGTTCTAAATTCTGTAAATTTAATTTCTCTGCAATCGCTACATTGTTGCCCAAAGTTGGGTGCGCATCTAACGGCAGATGGTAAGCGACTAATGAAATATTATTTTGAATGAGTTTTTTAATGCGGTTACCGCGCATTCCTGTAATTGGGTACGGTTCGCCTTTCCAAAAATAACCGTGGTGCACGAGTAATAAGTCTGCGTTTTGAGCAATTGCTGCATCAATAGCATCTGCGGAAGCAGTAACAGCACAAACGATACGATTTACTTCAGTTGAACCTTCAATTTGCAGGCCATTTGGTGCGTAATCTTTAAATTCTGCCGCTTTTAAGGTTTGATCACACCACTGAATAATTTCATGCAAATTCGCCATGATATTTCCTGAATTGAGTAGTAAATAATTGCTAAAGCTATAGAAACATATTTTGTTGTGTAACTAAAGCTAGACAAATCTTTTTTGACTTTTTTATGTATATCGACATATTTAATTTAAAATGCGTAATTGAAAACTCTTTTTGTTCAATATATTAATTTAATTAAAAACTTCTTTTCGTAGAGGATATGAACGTGCGCCGCACCTTTACATGGTTACCTTGGGTGTTACTTATTATTGTAATTGCCAGTTTTATCGCATGGCAAAAATACCATCGGCCGAAACCAACTGTTGCAGTTGATGGTGTGCAAATGCCTGCTGAGAAAGTTGAACCACTGGTGGATACTTCTCGAACGGGCGGGGTGGTGTCCTATAGCGCTGCTGTAAAAGTTGCAGCGCCGGCAGTTGTGAATATTTTTACGACCCAGAAAGTTAAACAAAATCATCCTTTATTGAGTGATCCTGTCTTCCGTGAATTTTTTGGAAATCAGGTTCCTGAACAACAACAGCAAAATGAAAATAGCTTAGGATCTGGTGTTATTGTTCGTGCCGATGGTTATATCTTGACGAACAATCATGTGATTGCTCAAGCCGACCAGATTGTAGTTGCTTTACATGACGGACGTCGTGCCGTAGCTACAATTGTCGGGACAGATCCTGATACAGATTTGGCAGTGATTAAAATTGATTTAGATAAGTTACCAGTATTGCCATTTAAATTGAGTGGTAATGAGGTTGGTGACGTTGTCTTAGCAATTGGTAATCCATTTGGTGTGGGTCAAACAGTAACTCAGGGAATTGTTTCCGCAACTGGTCGCTCAGATTTAGGTATCAATACTTACGAAGACTTTATTCAAACAGATGCTGCAATTAACCCAGGTAACTCGGGTGGTGCGTTAATTGATGTCGCAGGTAACTTGATTGGTGTAAATACTGCTATTTTCTCGCAATCTGGTGGTTCATTAGGTATTGGTTTTGCGATTCCTGCTAAAGTTTGCCAACAAGTACTCAACTCTATTTTAAAAGATGGTCGTGTAGTCCGTGGTTGGTTAGGTATTAGTTTACTTCCACCTACGCAAGATGATGTATTGGCACCAAAACAACAGGTTGGAGTTGTAGTTGCTGACGTGTTGAAAAATGGTCCAGCAGCTTCAGCTGGTATTAAAGTTGGCGATAAGATTGTTCAAGTAAATAATGAGCAGATCACTTCAGCTTCTCACTTAATTAACTATGTGGCTTTACAAGCACCAAATAGCGAAATTAATGTACTGGTTGAACGAGATGGTAAACAACAAAATTTTGTTGTGACTGTAGGGGAGCGTAAAGCGCAAAATACCCAATCTCAGTATATTCCGCTTCCAAAGCGTTAAAATCTAAATAAAAAAAGCCTCGTAAAAGAGGCTTTTTTTATGATTCCTCATTAGGAATGACTAACACTTTGATGTTGATTTTTAAATTCAGTTAAAGCTTCAATTCGATATTGAATGAGCATTTCACCAATTTCAGCACCTTTAATATTTTCAGGTAAATTCTGAACTTTGATTGAGCGAACGATTTGCATGGCTTCAAGCATATACTGAGCTTGAGGATAAGGACGATCTTCTAATCCTAATCTTCCTTTTGCATCACATTCACACGCTTGTACAAAAGCTTCCACTCTTTCAGGACGACGTAAAACATCTAGGCGTTGTAATAGACGCCATAAAGTGCCTGGTTTTAAGGACATAATCTGGTGGCATTTTAAATGTTCTTTGCACACTGATAATGCCAGCTGTTTGGTCTGAGTTGGAACTCGTAAGCGTTCACACAACTCAGTAACTGGTTTAATGCCACGCTCTTCATGCATGATATGGCGAGGAAGCTCATCAGCAGGAGTCAATGCTTTACCAAGATCATGCACTAAAACAGCAAAACGCACGTCGAGTGAATAATTGGATTTACAAGCTTGTTGTAATGACATAAGAGTATGAATACCACAATCTACTTCTGGATGATATTCAGGACGCTGAGGTACACCAAATAAAGCATCAATTTCAGGGAAAAGATGTTTTAACGCCCCACAATCACGCAGAGTTTGGAAGTAAATGTCTGCATGAGTTTCCATTAAAGCACGAGAAGTTTCCTTCCAAACACGTTCTGGCGTTAATGCATCTAGTTCACCTGACTCCGCCATAGTTTGCATAAGTTGCAAAGTCTCAGGAGCAATTTGAAAACCATATGGGAAATATCGTGCTGCAAAACGAGCTACACGTAAAACTCTTAAAGGGTCTTCAGCAAAAGCTTCTGAAACATGACGTAGAGTTTTATTCTCTAAGTCGCTTTGCCCACCATATGGATCGTATATTTTGCCATCTTGATCCATGGCTATTGCATTAATGGTTAAATCACGACGAATTAAGTCATCTTCTAAGCTTACAGTGGTATCAGTAAAGAATTGAAATCCGTGATATCCCTGACCTGACTTTCGTTCGGTTCGTGCAAGTGCATATTCTTCTTTGGTTTGGGGATGAAGAAACACAGGGAAATCTTTGCCTACAGGTTGGAAACCTTGGGCGAGCATGTGTTCCGGCGTTGCACCGACCACAACATAGTCCTTTTCTTGATAGGGATGCCCAAGTAAATAATCTCGAACAGCACCGCCTACTAAATACACTTGCATGAAAAAACCTCTATTCTTCAAGCAATCATGCTACAGAATAGAGGTTTTCTCAAGTCATTAGAAACGCTTTTCGTAAAAAGCAGTTTCTAAATTACTTTTCTTGTTGTTGAATTTCAGCAACAGTTAAAGCAGTCATATTGATAAGGCGGCGAGTCGTCGCTGTAGGTGTCAAAATATGAACTGGTTTAGCAGCACCTAGCAAAATTGGACCAATAGTAACGTTGTTACCAGAAGTTGCTTTTAGCAAGTTAAATGAAATGTTTGCTGCATCTAGGTTCGGCATAATGAGCAAGTTTGCTGAGCCTTTGAAGCGTGAACCTGGGAATGCAAATTGACGAATGCTTTCGTCTAATGCTGCATCACCATGCATTTCACCTTCAACTTCAAGCTCTGGAGCTTGCTCAGATAAAATACGATAAACTTCACGCATTTTTTGAGCGCTTGAATCAGTCTGGTCGCTACCGAAACTTGAGTGAGAAAGTAAAGCTACACGTGGTGTAATACCAAAGCGACGTACTTCTTCAGCTGCTAAAATTGTCATTTCAGCAAGTTGTTCAGCAGTCGGGTTAGTGTTTACATAGGTATCAGCAATAAACAAGTTACGGTCTTCAAGCATTAATGCATTTAGCGTGAAGAAGTTGTTCATACCTTCTTTAAGGCCAATAACGTTGCGTACGAAGTCTAAGTGAATGTTATAGCTACTGTAAGTACCACATAACATACCATCAGCTTTACCAAATTTAACCAGAAGTGATGCGATTAAAGTTGAACGACGGCGAGCTTCACGTTGAGCATATTCAACAGTAATGCCTTTACGTTGCATTGTTTGGTAGTAGTCTTTCCAAAACTCTTCGTACATCGGGTTTTGTTCTTGATCTACAATCTCAATGTTCACGCCATGTTGTAAACGTAGGCCTAATTTTTTGATATTTGCTTCAATGACTGCAGTACGACCAACTAAAATTGGTTTAGCTAAATCTTCATCAACTGCAATTTGAACAGCACGTAATACGCGTTCATCTTCACCTTCAGCGTACGCAATACGTTTAGGATCTGTTTTTGCTTGAGCAAAGATTGGTTTCATCAAGAATGCAGAGTTATAAACAAACTCAGACAGTTTTTGACGATATGCAGCAAAGTCTTCGATAGGACGAGTTGCCACACCTGAATCCATTGCAGCTTTAGCAACAGCAGGTGCGATTTCTAAAATTAAGCGTTGATCAAGTGGACGTGGAATTAAGTAGTCACGACCAAATGAAGCAGATTTTTCGCCATAAGTAGCAGCATCAGCTTCTACGTGAGCCATACGTGCAATTGCATGTACACAAGCAATTTTCATATCTTCATTAATTGTTGTAGCACCTACGTCAAGTGCACCACGGAAGATATAAGGGAAACATAAAGCGTTGTTTACTTGGTTCGGGTAGTCCGAACGACCAGTTGCCATAATGACATCAGGACGTACTTCATGCGCGTGTTCAGGTAAAATTTCTGGATCTGGGTTTGCCAAAGCAAAGATAATTGGATTTTCAGCCATTAGTTTCACCATGTCTTTGGTGAGAATACCCGCAGCTGAAAGGCCCAAGAACATATCTGCGCCAGCCATTACTTCATGTAATTGAGTCGCTTTAATGTCTTGTACATAACGTTTTTTAGATTCATCTAAGCCTTCACGTGAAGTCGTAAGAAGACCACGAGAGTCGGCTACAATGATATTTTTTTTATTTACGCCCAAAGCGCAAAGTAAATCTAAACAAGAAAGGGCAGCAGCACCTGCACCTGAAGCAACAATTTTGATTTCTTCAATTTTCTTGTTAACCAGTTGTAGAGCATTTAATAATGCTGAACCTACAATAATACTTGTACCGTGTTGGTCATCATGGAACACAGGAATTTTCATGCGTTCACGAAGTTTCTTCTCGATATAGAAACATTCTGGCGCTTTGATATCTTCAAGGTTAATACCGCCGAAAGTTGGTTCTAATGAAGCAACAATATCAACGATTTTATCTGGATCGTTCTCAGCAATTTCAATATCAAATACGTCAACACCAGCGAACTTTTTGAAAAGAACGCCTTTACCTTCCATTACTGGTTTAGAAGCTAATGGACCAATATTACCTAAACCAAGAACCGCAGTACCGTTACTTACAACAGCAACTAAGTTGCCACGTGCAGTGTATTTTGCAGCAGCTGAAGGATCACGTTCAATCTCTAAACATGGAGCAGCAACCCCTGGTGAATAAGCTAGAGCTAAATCTCGTTGGTTGACGAGTTGCTTACTAGGCGTGACGCTGATTTTCCCTGGATTTGGATATTCGTGGTAATTTAAAGCGGCCTGTTTTAAAGATTGATCGTCCATCTGAGTCTCTATTTGATACAAAAAAGCAAACTAGTCAAATCACTCATTTAGGGGGAGGCAATGTGATGCTCTTACTATGCTTTAATTTTTACCAATTAAGAGAATAGTAGACGAATTGCCAATAGCCCCATAGTGAGCTAAATGCTAAAGAATATAACACTACTTCTCTATTTCTCACAGTCAAAAACGCTCATTTTTGGAAAAACCAGTGCATGTAAAATAGACTGTTAAAACAATTATGAAATATGTGTATTTGATTGAAGATATTGCTTAATCTGATTTGGATGAAGTGGGCGACTAAAGAAATAGCCTTGTAAAAAATCACATTGTTGTTTTTGTAGATAAATAACTTGCTCTTCGGTTTCAACACCTTCAGCCACCAGTTTTAACCCCATACTTTTGCCCATCGCAATCATGGCATTGACAATAGCTTCTTGTTTTTGATCGCCGATTTTTGAAATAAAGGCCCGATCAATTTTTAAAACATCGATTGGATATTCTGTCAGGTAAGCTAAAGATGAATAGCCTGTACCAAAGTCATCGAGTGCAATCGAAATATTGCGTTCTTTAATTGAATGCAATAATTTTTTCACATTATCAGTATTGTCTAATAAAGCCGATTCAGTAATTTCGAGTTCTAGATTTGATCCATCGAGTTGATATTTCTCTAAAACTTCATCTAAATCATTCAGTAAAAGTCCACGATGAATTTGTTGGGCAACAATATTTACAGAGACTTGAATATCTGAATAACCTGAGTTTTTCCACTCTTGTAATTGTTTGCCAACCTTATCTAAAACCACTTTACCAATATCGGAAATAAGGCTACTACGTTCGGCAAAAGGAATGAACATATTCGGCATGACTAATTCCTTGTCAGGATGTTGCCAGCGAATTAAGGCTTCAAAACCTTTAACAGATTTGTCATTTAAATTAATTTTTGGTTGGTAATAAACAATAAATTCATCATTTTGGATAGCTTTGCGTAATTCTTGCTCTAAATCTGCGGTTTTATACGGATTGCTTGCTTTATTGAAATAGTAGCAAATGGTGTTACCACCTAAACGTTTTGCTTCAGATAGTGCTTGTTCGGCATGGTTATTGAGATGGTCAATTTGTCTACCATGCTCTGGAAAGCAGGCAACTCCAATAGAGGCGGTAATAAAATACTCTTGTTGATCAATATAAAATGGAGCATTTAATGCTTGTAAAATATTTTGGCAATATTGCTCAATATTAGGATGAATTGGTGATATTTCATAAATAATTGCAAAATCATCACCATTTAAGTAAGCCACTAAAATGGCATTAATGTTGGTGAGGCGTAGACGCTGTGCAAACTGTTTTAGTAATTCATCACCACTATCATTATTTAAAAACTCATTAAATGCTCTAAACCTATCAATATTAATGCGTATTAATGCAAGATTTTTAAAGCTATAAGATGGATTAATTAAATACTGGTGTAATTGATTGTAATAATAAAAACGATTAGGGAGATGAGTTAAGCTGTCATAATTTTTTAAATAAGATAAATGTTGCTCTTGTCGCTTTTGTTCGGTTAAATCACGTGCAAAACCAATATAATTAATAACTTGATTATGTTCATCTTTCACAGCATTAATATGGAGCCATAAGTGAACACTTTTACCTGATACAAACTTTTCATCAAATTGACCCATATATTCGCCAGTTTTAAGTAGTTGCTGGGTAATGGAGTCATGAAATTCTTGTTGCTGTAATTTCTGATTTATTGTGATATTGAATAGTTGTTGATTTAACAATTCAGACTTAGAGAAACCAGTTAATTTTTCATAATAGGGATTAACATCAATATAATTCAGTTTATCATCTAAAATAAAAATTCCTTCTGCTGCTTGTTCAAGCACAATAGCGCAAAGTCTCAAATGTTCTTGATCTTTTTTTTCTTGATGAATATCTCTGGTCATTCCCACCATACGTAAAGCTTTATTAGTTTTAGGGTCACGGCTAATGACACGACCTACATCGTGAATCCAGCGCCAAGAACCATTACGCCGTAGAATACGAAAGGTAATATTGAAGTGATCAGATTTTCCATCTAAATGCTCTTTTAAACGCTCATCAAATAACTTTCGATCATTAGGATGGATACGTTCTAAAATTGTATTGAGGTGTAAAGATGTACTTTGAGTCTGCTTTTGTCGATCAAAAAAAGTAATTTCTAATTTTTGTTTTTCAATGTCCCAATCCCACGGACGAATACCAGCAGTTTCATGAGCAAATGCCAAATTATGATGATGGCTTTCAAGCTTCTCATTCATTTTGGTTAAATCATAGGTTCTTTCACGTACTTTCTGTTCGAGCAAATGATTATTAAATTGAAGCTGTGCTTCAATATCTTTTGATTTATTTACTTCTTGTTGAAGTTGTATACATAATTCTTCAGCCCATTGCGTATGTTGTTCCGCAACTTGTACGAGTTGTTTATTTTTAAATAGGAGCTGAGAAATTTTTTGGTAGTTGCGTTGAGTTGCGTAAGCACAAAGTAGGGTAGCTAAGAAGGCTAAATTATACGCAAAGTAAAAGGGGAGTTGCGATGTCTGTACATGTGTAAACTGGCTAATAATAAGCGGAACAGTACTTGGAATAAAAAGTAAATAAAAATATCGGGGTTGCTGAGTTAGAAAGGTAAGACCGATAATATGAGATGAACTAATAAATAGTCCAATTAGAATATGAACATCAGAGATAGATATAATTGTAGAAGGAAGGGAGAAATGCAGAACGATTATATTCACTCCCATTAATATCCCTGATACCAAACAAATAGCTTGTAGTGTTAAATCAGTTTTTCTAATGAAATTAATGTCACGATAACGTGTTAAAAACTTTGGGATGAATAATAGGCAACCAAGACATAAAATAGTGAAACCAATTGACCAAATAAAATTTGTGATGTAAGAAGTAAAGTAACAAGTGAAAATAATGGCCGAAATTAGACAAAGTAATATTAAGCTAATCAGATACAAGCGAATATATTGAATTGAGAGTCGGAGCTGCTCAATCCTTGTTTGATGCTGTAAATATTCTTCCTGAAGGCCAGACATAAGATTTTTCTATCCTATTTTTTTACATTTATACAGAAAGAATCTGATTTATCAGTGGAAAAGAATTTAAATTAATATTCATACATTAAAAGTAAGTTAACTTTAATTGTTGATTTAATCAATGTTCAATTAGCTTATATGGATAAAAACCGATAATTTAAAATAGATAATGCAACAACAGGCGCAGTTTCGGTGCGTAATACACGGTCTCCGATACACCAGTTCATAAATCCTGCTTGATTGGCCTGCGTAATTTCATTTTCGCTTAAACCACCTTCCGGACCAATTAAGAGAGCGAGTTCTGGTTGGATCCCTGCTAATACATCTTTTTGTTCTTTTTCAGGAGCCAAAACAAATTTGGATGCAGGAAGATCAGAAGATTTTAGCCATTCATGAAGAGGGACGGGTGCTAAAACTTCTGGGACAAAGTTAAGCCCGCATTGTTCACAGGCTGCAATTGCAACAGCTTGCCAATGATCTAATTTTTTTTGGTCGCGGTCGTATTTTAAACGCATTTCACAGCGTTCACTGGTTAAAAGCTGAATTTTGCTTACACCAAGTTCGGTAGCTTTCTGAATGGCATAATCCATTCGGTCGCCTTTACTCATGACCTGACCAAGAATAGCTTTAAAAGGGGCATTACGGTTGGCAGGATTAAAATTCTCAATGGCGACAAATGCATTTTTTTTATTAATTTCGGTGAGTGTCGCAAGATATTCACCACCTTGTCCATTAAATAGAGTCGCTTGTTCTTGTAGTTGTGCGCGTAAAACACGCACCCAATGATGAAATACCGATTCAGTCAGTTGAATTGTTGAGCCAACTGTAAGTTCAGTTTCGATAAAAAAACGATTCATTGGGTACGCCTTACAAAATTAATTTAAACCAAGATCAACAACAAGTTGACGGGTTGGTTCAACTTGATTCATTGAATAGAAGTGTAAGCTTGGTGCGCCACCTGCAATCAGGCGCTCGCATAGCTTAACAACAACTTCATGACCGAAAGCTTTAATACTTTCACTGTCATCGCCATAGGCTTGTAACTGCTTACGGATCCAACGAGGAATTTCAGCACCAGTACCATCTGCAAAGCGAATTAAGTTGCTTGCATTGGTAATTGGCATAATACCAGGAGCCACTGGAATGTTAATTCCTGCACTCTCCAAGCGCTCTATAAAGTAAAAGTACGAATCTGGATTAAAAAAGAATTGGGTAATTCCTGCATTAGCACCAGCTTGTACTTTTTCAATAAAACGTTGAATATCTGAATCAAGATTTTCAGCTTGAGGATGCATTTCTGGATAAGCTGCAACTTCAATATGGAAATGATCACCTGAGTGCTCACGAATAAAACGTACTAAATCTTGAGCATAAGGAAGCTCGCCAAGTCCAACCTGACCAGATGGTAAGTCGCCACGTAAAGCGACAATACGGTCAATACCTTGTGTCTTGTATAAATCGAGTAGTTCAGCAATACGCGCTTTATCATCACCAATACAAGAAAGGTGAGGGGCAACAGGTGTACCTTTGCCATTGAAATCATCAATAGCAGCAAGCGTGCGTTCGCGAGTAGAGCCACCAGCTCCATAAGTAATCGAGAAAAACTCAGGGTTTAATAGCTGTAGTTCTTGGTGAACAATACGAAGTTTTTCAGCACCGGCATCAGTTTTTGGCGGGAAAAACTCAAAAGAAATAGGTGTACGTTTAGTCATGTCAAATCCTTGTAAACAGCGAAACATTTTAGAAAAAAGGGCAGTCGGTTCACCGTCTGCCCTTAAGTTCTTAGTATTTGTAAGCGTCAGACTTGAATGGTCCCTCAACAGCAACGCCTAAGTAATCGGCTTGCTTTTGAGTTAACTGAGTAAGTACACCACCGAAACCGGTAACCATTGCCGCAGCAACTTCTTCGTCAAGTTTCTTAGGAAGAACTTCTACACGGATTTTTGCAGCTTTTTCGTTTGCAGGAAGGTCAGCAAATTTCTCTTGGAATAAGTGAATTTGACCTAAAACTTGGTTAGCAAAAGAACCGTCCATCACGCGTGATGGGTGACCAGTTGCATTACCTAGGTTTACAAGGCGACCTTCAGAGAGAAGGATAAGATAGTTATTTTCGTCTTCTGAACGATAAACTTGGTGAACTTGTGGCTTAACTTCAACCCACTTGTAACCACGTAAATAAGCTGTGTCGATTTCTGTATCGAAGTGACCGATGTTACATACAACTGCACCAGCTTTTAAGCTATCTAACATTGCAGCATCACATACGTGGTAGTTACCAGTAGTCGTTACAACAAGGTCAGTGTTGCCAAGGAGGTCTTGGTTAACATCTTCTGTTTTACCTGTTTGTACGCCATTTTTGTATGGAGATACAACTTCATAGCCATCCATACATGCTTGCATTGCACAAATCGGGTCAACTTCTGTTACACGAACAATCATGCCTTCTTGACGTAAAGATTGAGCAGAACCTTTACCTACGTCACCGTAACCGATCACAAGCGCACGGCGGCCAGATAACAACATATCTGTAGCACGTTTGATTGCATCATTTAATGAGTGACGGCAGCCATATTTGTTGTCGTTTTTAGACTTAGTAACTGAGTCATTTACGTTAATTGCAGGTACTTTCAAAGAACCGTCTTTCCACATTTCGATAAGACGTTGAACACCTGTGGTTGTTTCTTCGGTAATACCGTGAATACGTTCTAAAAGAGCAGGGTATTTTTCATGAACAAGAGCAGTTAAGTCACCGCCATCGTCCAAAATCATGTTGGCATCCCAAGGTTGACCATTTACATTGATTTGTTGTTCTAAGCACCATACATATTCTTCTTCAGTTTCACCTTTCCAAGCAAAAACTGGAATACCGCGAGCAGCAATTGCAGCAGCAGCGTGGTCTTGAGTAGAGAAAATGTTACATGATGTCCAGCGAACTTCAGCACCTAATTCAACAAGCGTTTCAATAAGAACCGCTGTTTGAATGGTCATGTGAATACAACCAAGAATTTTTGCGCCAGCAAGTGGTTTAGATGCTGCATAGCGTTTACGTAAGCCAATCAAAGCTGGCATTTCTGCTTCAGCAAGTTTGATTTCTTTACGACCGTAATCAGCAAGTGAAATGTCAGCAACTTTGTAATCTGTAAATGAAGCATTAACCGCGTTCATCAGGATCTCCTAGGAAAAAATAGTATTGATCATTCTGTTCGCGGATGCCGTTGTTGGTTAAAACGAGTGTTTAACCGATCGTCGAGCCTGGCAAATTGATCTTTAGTGCCGATCATTTGTCGCAGCATCCCTCGACTAGCGAAACATTGTACTTGGAAAAGCTTTTAGTGCCAATCCAGTTTTGTTTATTATCTGCTTAATTACGACTTTAGATTTAAATTATGGCCTTAAATATTCCCGAATCTTTGGCAAACCTCGAGGCAAATAGTGGTGTTTTTGCAGTTTGGATGGTGCTAAAGCATTATGGGGTTCAAGTTGATGTTGCTGAGTTAATTAAAGTTTGCCGATATGAGCAAGATGGTACCTATACCATTGCTTTAGTTGTTGCTTTAAAAAAGTTTGGCTTTGATGTTTCATTTTATTCAGATAAAGACCCTAACATTAGCCCCAGCGAACGTATGAGTTATAAAGAGGCAAAGGTGTTGAAAATACCGACAGGGCCTGCTTTAAGCTATCAAGACATTCAAGGCGCAATTCAAAATGGGCAAATGGTAATCGTGTACTACGACACTTTAGAAGGTGTTGGAAATCAGTCGCTCGTTTATTCTGTAGATTCAAACGAAATTTGCTTTTTCGATAGTTTTGAGCCGATGTCAGCAACAGTTTTTGAGAACCAGCGTAAAGCAGAAGGGATTTGTCGTCAGGCTATTGTAATTGGTGATCGTAATTTAAATATTTATTCGACTACATTAAATTAGGTCAAAGTGAGCCAGTAGAGTGCTGGCTCAGATTGAAGTTACTGTTGTTGATATTCTTGAATGACTTCTAAAGCAGCACGAAAAGCTTCTTGAGTAGCAGGCGCGCCGCAATATGGTAGACTATGCAATAAAGTTTCTTGAATCTCTTCAACTGTACAACCATTGTTGAGTGCGCCACGAACATGGCCTTTAAGTTCAGTTGGCGATTTAAGTGCTGTGAGCATTGCTAAAGTAATTAATGAGCGATATTTACGTGGAAGCACACCTTCACGTTGCCAAGTTGATCCCCATGCATGTTCATTAATCCAGTCTTGTAAAGGTTGAGTAAAGGGTACGGTATTTTCTTGGGCACGTTTTACAAAAGCTTCTCCCATCACTTCTGTGCGTACTTTTAATCCATTTTCGTAATCTTGCTTAGACATTAATTTCTCCTAAAAATAAAAGCGTCGTGTGACGCTTTTATGGCTATTTATTAATTAATGCGAATCAAAAATGATTGCAATAGTGAATTGGTGGAGGCATTAGTCACACTATTTGATGAGGGTTTGACAAAGGTAGATCCTTATCGAGTTTTTCATCAAAAACATCGGTAAGCATGCTGTCAAATCGAATTGCGTTGTATTGCAATAATTGTTGAGCTTCGTTTTCAGAAATAAAGCCTTCTTTTATCGCTTGTGCAATATTCTCTTCAAAAGTAAGACCAGTAAACTTGCCTTTGGATTCAGCTTTCTTAAACTTATCCCAAAGCGGTTCAAGGGTTCTTAAAATCTGGAACGTGTGCTCTAGACGGCCAGTAACATCGTTAGGTTCAGTTGAATAGTACACATGGCGTTTGAGTTGCTCTCTAAACGGATGTTCTTCCATCATGAGTTCAGCAACTTGCTGTTTTAACTCATCATCAGGTTTTGCAATCACACGACCTAGCGGGAAACAAATCCATTTCACTAAGGCTGCTGGAAGCTTGGCTGGGAAGTTGTCAAATAATCCCCAAAATGCTTCCTGAATATTTAAGAACGCTTTTTGTAATGCTAGTTTTGCATGTAGTTGTTCAGCTTCAGTTTTTTGTCCAGCTTCATAAAATTTTAAAATTGCAGTGGCAATAAACAAGTATGCATGAATATCAGCTAAACGTCCTGAGAGCATTTCTTTGCGTTTTAAATCCCCTGCAAGTAAACCTAGTGACATATCAGAAACAAGGGCGAAGTTGGCACTAAAACGGTTAATGGTTTTATAGTAACTTGCCGTGAATTGATCTGATGATTGAGGTGCATCACTTGAACCACCTGTCCAACCATAAGCAAATGATTTTGCGCCGCGATTAAAGGTATACGCTAAGTGTTTAAATAATAGGTCATCGAATTTTTGAACTGCATTGGCTTTGTCTTCAGACTGAAGTAATTGCAATTCTTCAAAAAGATAAGGGTGACAGCGCATTGAACCCTGACCAAAAATCATGAGTGAGCGGGTTAAAATGTTTGCACCTTCGACTGTAATTGCAATCGGGATGGCTTGATAGGTAAGGGCAAGGAAGTTACGAGGCCCAAGCTGAATACCACGTCCACCGGCAATATCCATACCGTGATTAATGACTTTACGCATAGTTTCTGTTGCATAGTATTTTGCCATGGCAGTCATCACGGCAGGAGTTCCGCCTTGATTTAGGCCACATGTTACTAAATAACGGAATGCTTCAAGCATATAGGCATCACTGGCAATTTCACTGCTTGCTTCTTGCACACCTTCAAATTTACCAACAGAAATATTGAACTGTTGACGAATTCTCGCAAAAGCACCTACGGTTAAATAGCTCATTTCACCTGCGGCTGTAGCTAATGCTGGAAGGGAAATACCACGCCCAACACCTAAACACTCCATCAGCATGCGCCAGCCTTTACCCGCATTTTCTTGTCCACCGATAATCCAGTCGATAGGAATGAAAACATCTTCACCCTCAACTGTTCCATTCATAAATGGAGAGCCAGGATAATGGCGCGCTCCTATTTTTACACCAGCATGGCTTGCAGGAATAAGTGCACAGGTAATACCGTATTCGGTTTTATTTTTATCGCCGAGTAGACCTTCAGGATCATAAAGCTTAAATGCTAAGCCAACTACTGTGGCAATCGGAGCAAGTGTAATCCAGCGTTTAGAGAAATTCATACGCAGACCAAGGACTTGAGCGCCTTCATATTCGCCGTAGCACACCACACCCGAATCTGGAATGGCACCAGCATCTGAACCAGCTTCAGGACTTGTTAAACCAAAGCATGGAATTTCTTCACCTTTGGCAAGACCCGGTAGATATTGCTGCTTTTGTGCATCCGTACCGTAGTGCATGAGTAGCTCACCGGGTCCCAGTGAGTTAGGAACCATACAGCTCACTGCTGCAGTTAAAGAGCGTGATGCAATTTTGCTCATAATACGGCTTTGAGCAAATGAGCTAAACTCTTTACCACCAAATGATTTTGGAGTAATCAGGCCTAAAAAACCTTTATCTTTAATGAACTGCCAAACTTCAGGTGGAAGGTCTTTTAATTGGTGATGAATTTCCCATTCATTTAGCATGCTGCATAGCACTTCAACTTCATTATCAATAAAACTTTGTTCTTCTGATGAAAGTGTAGGGTAAGGATACTTCTCAAATTGCGACCAATCTGGAGCACCCATAAATAATTCTTTTTCCCACCAACTTGTTCCTGCTTCTAAAGCCTCTTGTTCAGTGGTACTGATGCTCGGCATTGAGTTTGCCAGAGTTTTATAAGCAGGTTTTGTAATTAAACTAAACCGTAAAGGCTTAAACAAAATAATAATGCTAAGAGCAATAAGAGGAATCCCTAAAAGCAGTGACCATGGCGTTAAAATGAGTGCAGTAAGGATGGCTACAGCAATCGTAATAACACTACCAATGACTCTATTTAGGTTAAAAAAGAAAATTGCCCATATTGCAATAAGCTGAATGACAATACTTAAAACAAAGAGTAGGAAAATCATACTTGCTCCTTGCTAGATAAGCCCTCAAGTTAGACGTTACAAAAGGCGAGGAGAGATTTAAGGCTTAACTAGCTCATTTTTAATGCTGTTTAAATTTGATTTTTTATGTCGCAATTGATCTATATGCTAGAGCAGGGATATATCGTACTTTTAGGTATAAGATATTTTTGAGTGAAAGTGTAATAGCTTGTTTTATCTATTTGTCAAGAAATGTTATTGATTTTCTTATACAAATAAAAAGCCCTCAGTATTAGAGGGCTTTTTATAGAAATTTAATTTTTAAGCTTCGACGACTTGAACAGCGATTTTTTTAGCTGGATCTACTTTACGACGAACTTCTGGTACTGGCTCACCGTGGTATTGACGGTCAGCAAAGTAACTCGAACGAACCATTGGCGCAGACCAGATATTTCTAAAACCAAGTTTACGGCCATGCTCTGCATAACGCTCAAACTCTTCTGGTGTTACAAAGCGGTCAATTGGTGCGTGTTGTTTTGAAGGTTGTAAGTATTGACCAATAGTCACATAGTCGACATCGTGAGCACGTAAGTCATCAAGTAATGCAATGACTTCTTCTTCAGTTTCACCAATACCTACCATCAAACCACATTTGGTTGGGATGTCAGGGCAGTATTCTTTAAACATTTTCAATAAGTTTAAAGAATGTTGGTAATCTGAACCTGGACGCATCGCTTTATAGAGACGAGGTACAGTCTCAATATTATGGTTGAAAACATCTGGCGGACATTCAGTCATAATGCGTAAAGCAATATCCATACGTCCACGGAAGTCTGGAACTAAAATTTCAAGTAATGTGCTTGGACTAAGCGTACGAGCTTCCTTAATACAGTCCACAAAATGTTGTGCACCGCCGTCAAGTAAGTCATCACGGTCAACCGAAGTAATTACTGCATATTTGAGTTTAAGATTGGCAATAGTCTCTGCCATGTGACGAGGTTCATCAGGGTCTAATGCATTTGGACGACCATGTGCGACATCACAGAACGGGCAACGACGTGTACAAATATCACCCATAATCATGAATGTTGCTGTACCACCACCAAAGCATTCTGGTAGGTTAGGACAAGCTGCTTCTTCACAAACGGTATGGAGTTTTTGAGCACGTAAAGTGGTTTTAATACGCTGAACTTCTTCTGGTGCCGTCATCTTGACACGAATCCAGTCAGGTTTACGCGGCACTTCAACCGTAGGTACAACTTTTACAGGAATTCTTGCGACTTTTTCTGCGCCACGAAGTTTTACACCCTGTTCAGGTTTACGGTGTTCTGACATATTTAACTTTTCCACTCGTTTATAGAGACATTGACATTGACATTGTATTATAGCCGAGTTCTTTGGTTAATAGCGGAAAATAACTATTCATATAATAAATGTGGTTATTCAGAAATATAGGGTTGAGAAATACATAAATTCACCGCATATTAGTCATAATCTATTATAAAATATGGTCATTCAAGAGAGGAAGGAGCTTTCAATGCCACGTAAAAAAGAGGTCGTTAGTGGGAATTTCGTTAAGTACGATGCGGTAGTTCTCGGTTCTGGACCTGCAGGTGAAGGCGCGGCAATGAAGCTTGCAAAAGCGGGTAAGCGTGTTGCAATAGTAGATGTGCGTGATCAACTGGGTGGTAACTGTGCTCACGTAGGGACTATTCCAAGTAAAGCATTACGTCAAACAGTTTCTAGTATTATTCGCTATCAACGTGACCCGATGTTTCAAAAAGTAGGTGAATGGAAACAGTTCACCATGAAACAGGTGTTGCGTAATGCTCACAAAGTGATTCAACAACAGGTTGATACACATACACGTTTTTATGACCGCAACAAAATCGGTGTATTTCATGGCCGTGCATATATTCAAGATAAAAATACAGTTTTAGTTTTTAGCCATGAAGGCATTAAAGAAACAATCATCTGTAAGCAAATCGTGATTGCGACAGGTAGTCGTCCTTATCATCCACAAGGTCTCGACTTTGACCATCCTCGTGTATTTGATTCAGATAAAATTCTTGATCTTGATTACTCAATTCAAAAAATCATTATTTACGGTGCAGGCGTTATTGGCTGTGAATATGCTTCGATCTTTATTGGTTTAGATCATAAAGTTGACTTGATTAATACTCAGCAAAAACTCTTAAGCTATTTAGATGATGAAATTGCTGATGCTTTGTCTTATCACTTACGTGAACAAGGTGTGTTAATTCGTCACAACGAACAAATGGATCATCTTGAAACATTTGATGACCACGTTGTATTACATTTACAAAGTGGTAAAAAAATCAAAGCTGATGCAATCCTTTGGTGTAATGGCCGCTCAGGTAATACAGAAGGCTTAGGTCTTGAGAATGTTGGGTTAGTACCAAACAACCGTGGACAGCTTTCTGTAAATGATCAATACCAAACTGAAGTTGAAAATATCTATGCTGCTGGTGACGTAATCGGTTGGCCATCACTTGCTTCTGCTGCTTATGACCAAGGGCGCTGTGCTGGTGCAAACATGAGTGGTGAAGATGCGAAGCCAGTACGTGATATCCCAACGGGTATTTACACCATTCCGGAAATTTCATCTATTGGTAAAAATGAGCAAGAATTAACGGAAGAGAAAATTCCGTATGAAGTAGGTCAAGCTTCTTTCCGTCATTTGGCTCGTGCACAAATTACGGGTGATACAGTGGGTGAATTGAAGATTCTTTTCCATCGTGACACTTTAGAAATTTTAGGTATTCATTGTTTTGGTAATAACGCTGCCGAAATTATCCACATTGGGCAAGCAGTTATGCACAGCCCAAACAATACTTTGAAATA
The DNA here is from genome assembly GCF_016064815.1 of Acinetobacter seifertii. Taxonomy (NCBI): domain Bacteria; kingdom Pseudomonadati; phylum Pseudomonadota; class Gammaproteobacteria; order Moraxellales; family Moraxellaceae; genus Acinetobacter; species Acinetobacter seifertii. Next base: position 1,226,204 of record NZ_CP065820.1, read on the forward strand.
TTTTGTCGAAACAACGTTTAACTATCCAACCATGGCTGAAGCCTACCGTGTAGCTGCACTTAACGGTATGAATCGCTTGTTTTGATTTTAAATAATTTCTCAATAAAAAAGCCCGCAAATTTGCGGGCTTTTTTATTTTCATTAGACCATACGATTTTTATATTTTTATGACAATGTACAGAGTGATTTCAGCGCCTCATCTTTCTAGTGTGCACAAAATGCTTGATTAAAATATTCAAATAAATCAGGTGTCTGTTTCCATAAAATGATGGAAAGAACTAGAAGAGCTACAATGAAGAAACTCATAATTGTTTTCAAAAGTAAGGCATTATACGTCATGAATAACAGCCTCCTCATTTACAAAGAAATGTACAATTACCCCTAATATACTCAAAGCTATTGAACATAGCCAAATTGCATTGTAATTACCTGTTAAGTCATGGTTAACACCGCCAAGCCAACCGCCAAAGAAAGAACCAACTTGATGAGTGAAAAATACAATACCGCTCAGCATTGAAAGATATTTAACACCAAACATATTCGCGACAATGCCATTGGTGAGTGGAACAGTAGAGAGCCATAGAAGCCCCATAACGACGCCAAAAGCATATACTGTATAAGTGCTTAAAGGTAATAGTAGAAAGGCAATGATTGCGATGCCGCGGCTACCATAAAGTGCCATTAATAATTTAGGTTTTGAGAAACGATCTCCCAGCCAACCCGCCCCATAAGTTCCCACAATATTAAATAAGCCGATTAAAGCTAGAAACATTGTACCTGTCGCCGCATCAAAGCCGTGGTCGATTAAATAGCCTGGCAAATGTACCCCTAAAAATACAACTTGGAACCCGCATACTAAAAACCCTAAAGCTAACCACCAAAAAGGTTTGTGTTTTCTGGCAATATTCAGTACTTGTTTAAATGTGAGTTGAGTTTGAATGAGTGCCTTAGGTGGTTGATAAGCTGGAGCTTTAAGCATCAATGCCAGAGGAATAATTAGAGCAATAAGGAGAGCACTCACCATTAAAGCTGCGGACCATCCTACTGTTTTAAGTAAGAGAAGGGTGGAAGGCAGCATAATAAACTGACCAAAAGAACCTGCCGCACTGGCAATACCCATTGCCATACTTCTTTTTTCTGGTGGAGCAGCTCGGCCTACGGCACTCAGTAAAACCGTAAAAGAGGTTGCTGATAAAGCTAAACCAATAATAAGACCTAAGCTTAAATTTAAAATGAGTACACTGGAACTAAAAGCCATTAAGAGTAAGCCAAGGGCATAAAGTAATCCGCCAACAGCAACCACAATTTTACTGCCATATTTATCTGCGATCGCACCGGTAAAAGGCTGCACAGCTCCCCATATTAAATTTTGCATCGCGATTGCAAGACTAAAAACATGTTGCCCCCAACCAAAATCATGACTCATTGGAACTAAATAAAGGCCGAAACCGTGACGAACACCTAATGAAAGAGCCAAGATAAGAGCGCTACCAATTAACATGTATATAAGTGGCTGTGAGAACTGATTGCCTGTTTTAGTCATTGTGATTGGAAAATTATAGGAAAGTGATGAGTTATTGTAGAAGATGTATCGAAAGATATCGATATAGATGGTGGGAATATTTAAGAAAAATTAAAAGGTAACAACGCTACTCTCTTTATAACAAAAGCAAACCAGCAGAAATCATTTTGATTTCTGCTGGTTATAAAAAAATTAAGTTGCAGAATTACGCTCAAGTAGCGCTTGTTCAAAAAGGACTTGTTCTTTTTCTTTGTGTTCGGTTGTGAAGCGAATCAAAATCACGCTACAACCCGCAACCATAACCAGTCCACCTAAAATAAATAAGCAAGTTTGAATATCAAGTACACCTTTTAATAAAAAGCCAGCTGCAACTGCACCTGCATTACCACCCGCACCAATAATTCCTGCTACACCGCCTAATGCATTACGGTCAATAAATGGTACAAGAGCATATGTTGCGCCGCAGGCCATGTGTGTAAATAGTGCAAAAATAGTCATTGAAAGAATAGCGAGAGCGACACCATTCATTTGAGAGAAGAGAATTAAGAATAAACCTTCGCCTAAAATCATGATTACAAGTACTTTCGTGCGTCCATCTAGTCCTTTAGTAAGTGCGACTTTATCGGAAATAATGCCCCCTAGTGCACGTGCAAATAATGCAAGAAGACCAAATATTCCTGCCGTTAAACCTGCAGTTTTTAAATCCATTTTGAATTGATCAACATAGTACATGGCTGCTACGTTATGAATAAAAATTTCGATACCAAAGCATGCACCATAAGCCAGAAATAAAATCCAGACACGGTAGTTACGCGCAGCTTGCATTAAAATTGCCATACCGCCTTTTTTGCCGCTGCCAACATCAATGCCTTGTGCACGAACTTCTTTAAAATCACCTTGAGGACAATCTTGAGTTAACTTCCAGTAAAGGACTCCCACAATCACCATCATCACACCCGGTACGATAAGAGCAATACGCCAACCCATAGTCTGTTCAACACCAAACATGACAATTGCACCGAGTAATAAAGGCATTAAAGCTTGAGTTGCACCCCCACCAGCATTACCCCAACCAGCCGCTGCTGCATTTGCTGTACCTACAACGTTAGGTGCAAACATAATACTTGTATGATATTGCGTAATGACAAAGCTCGCGCCAATTGCACCAATCAGCAAGCGGAAGAATAGAAAAGATTCATAACTGTTAGCAGCAGCGACACCAAATACCGGAATACTGCCGAGTAAGAGTAGGGCTGTATAGGTAATTCGTGGACCATATTTATCACAAAGTGGTCCAACAGCGAGTCGTACTAAAATCGTAATCGCAACGGCGGCAATATTAATATTGGCAATTTGATCTTTTGTTAAGCCAAATTCGCCTTTAATAACAGGCATTAATGGAGCGCAGGCAAACCATGCGAAGAAGCAGACAAAGAACGCGAGCCAAGACATGTGAAAGGCACGCATGGCTGGAGTTGAGAAACTAAATAATTTAATCTCAGTTGCTTTTTTTGCATCTAGATTGATATTTGAAGACATACGCCGTCCCCCTGAACTGAACGAAATTTTAATTTGCATGACAAAATGAATTGTCTATCTGCATACCGATCAGAGCGGACGTCATTGGCCGTCTTGGTTTATCCATTGAATCGCCATTGATTCATCATGATATAAATAAAGCAAAGGACGTGCCAAAAAATAATTTTTACTAAAAGGAAAATCTTAGTTTTTAATTTTATTAAATTAGTTAGAGGCTAAGAAAATGAATCATAAAATAAGCATGAAATGAAAAAAGCTAATAAGAATGATAGAAGCTAAATTTTGCTATAGCATTCATAAAAAGTGCTCATTTTTTTAGCATATTGATTTAAAAAGAAGCAGGATTAATCTGCCTAATAAAAAAGCTATAAAAGCTTCAGTAAAGCTTTTATAGCTTGAGTGTTTTAAAAATTAGAAGCGATAACCTACACCTACATAGGTAATGAGTGGATCAATATCAATTTTGGTATTCGCTTTAATGAGCTCTTTACCTGTATTTTGGTCAGTAACATAAATCTTTGCTTCATTATTCATTTTCGAATAAGAAACGGAACCAACGGCAAACCAGTTCGGGTTGAAGTCATACGTTGCACCGACAGTAACAATAGGTGCAAAAGTATCGGTCGCTTCTAACTTCACAATAGGATTTGCTGAAGATGTTTTACCGTCTAATGCTGCGCCAGCTTTACCATCATGAATATTTTGAATCATATGACCAGCTTTAATTAAATCTGACTCAATCCCTGAATTCATTTTTAAGTCATTGAAATAGGCATACATGACGCCCGCACCTACATATGGGCGGAATTTATTCACTCCTGATTTACCAAACTGATAGTGCAGTTCTACAGCAGGTAACCAAGCACGTGCTGTAGCTGCTTTATCACCTTGCGTAAGATCGGTGATATGAATATCTTCTTTTAGACCGATTGAACCAAGAGCTGTGTTTGCTGAACCAGATAATGGTGCATAAATATTTCCTTTACCTTTTATATCTACCTTTGGAGGAACGCCAGCTTTAATTTCCAGAGATAAATTATCTGTAAAATTATAATTTGCCATGATACCCAGAGTATCAACACTTTGAGCTTCTAAGCCCGTACCTTCACTTTGCCAATTCGATAACCCATTTACTGTTGCAGTACCTGTAAGAATGGATGGTAATGTATCTGTAGGTAGAATTTTAATTGCATCGTATAAGAGGGGATTGGAACTTCGATCCGCCGCATTTAAGACAGATTGTTTTGATACAGAACCTACTTTAGAGCTGGTTCCTTCAGCGACACTGGTATTAATGTTGACTGGATTTGCGCTTCCTTGTGGCATTGCATGTAACCAGCCGGCAGAGACTGAAAAGCGTTTAAAACCATCACCATCTTTTAAGCTAAAATATGGAGAAGCGGCGAAAGTGACTGTTGGCAGAGCAAAAAAGGCAGCTGTCATACAAAATAATGACTTTTTCATCATAAAGGACTCCATGTCCGACATTTGTTTACTGATTTTTATTGAGCCCACCTTAGCGCGTTTTATTAAATCGATTGTTTAATAAAAATTAATAATTGTAATTTTTTTGAAATATTTGTTTATATTTGGAAAGAATTATTAATAAAAAATACAAAATAAAAAACAAAAGGCTACTCAAAGTAGCCTTTTGTTAATGTTTATTAAATTATTAGTTGAAGCGAGAAAGGTCTTCTTCAGGACGAGCTGTCAATACTTCGATACCTGTTTGAGTCACTAAAATAGTGTGTTCATATTGAGCAGAAAGTTTATGGTCTTTAGTTACAACAGTCCATTTGTCACCAAGCAATTTAGTTTGCCAAACACCAGCATTGACCATTGGCTCAATCGTAAAGGTCATACCTGCTTCTAAGCGCATACCAGTACCAGCTTGGCCATAATGCAACACTTGAGGTTCGTCGTGGAAAACGGTACCAATACCATGACCACAATATTCACGTACTACGCTAAAACGTTCTGACTCAACATATTTCTGGATAGCATGGCCAATGTCACCTAGGTATGAACCGTCTTTAACTGTTGCCATTCCACGGTACATTGCTTCTTGAGCAACTTTACATAAACGGTTTGCCAAAATAGAAGTTTCACCTCCTACGACATACATCATGTTGGTGTCGCCGTGATAACCATCTTTAATTACGGTCACATCAATGTTAAGGATATCGCCGTTTTTTAAGATTTTATTTTCAGAAGGAATACCATGACACACGACATGGTTAACCGAAGTACAAATAGAATGTTGAAAAGCAGGGCGTCCTGGAGCACCACCATAACCCACACAAGCTGGAATGGCATGTTGTACATTTTCAATATGATTACGGCAAATGGTATCAAGTTCGAGGGTGCTTACACCGGCCTTAATATACGGCTTGATCATCTCTAGAACTTCAGCCGCCAGTCGTCCTGCAATGCGCATTTTTTCAATTTCATCTGGAGTTTTGATTAATCGACGTGGAGCTGTATAAGTACTGTTCATGATCTCTAAAAACTTTTGGTAATTTACAAGCGTCTATGGTATAAATAGCCGCCCATTTTATCAAATGCTTTTCGTGAATATCTTTTACGAAGATTTTTGATAGGTGGAGTAAAAAATCCGCACATATATCGTCACATTACTCTGGGTGCCCGTAAAAAGGTGGAGAATGCGGATATATGGAGGCCTAACCCAACTTTTAAGGTAAAGAAAATGGCAGATTACAACGTAAGCATGCGCGACCTTCTTCAAGCAGGTGCGCACTTTGGTCACCAAACTCGTTTCTGGAACCCAAAAATGCGTCAATACATTTTTGGCGCGCGCAACAAAATTCACATCATCAACCTTGAGCACACTGTTCCTGCGTTAAATGATGCTTTGAACTTCGCTAACCAATTAGCAAGCAAAAAGAATAAAGTTTTGTTCGTTGGTACAAAACGTGCTGCTTCTAACATCATCCGTGAACAAGCTCAACGCGCTGGTCAACCATATGTAGACCACCGTTGGTTAGGTGGTATGTTGACGAACTGGAAAACACTTCGCCAATCTATCAACCGTTTAAAAGATCTTCAAACTCAATCTCAAGACGGTACTTTTGCTAAGCTTACTAAACGTGAAGCTTTAGAACGTACTCGTGAGATGGAAAAACTTGAGCGTTCTTTAGGCGGCGTTAAAAACATGGGTGGTTTACCTGACGCATTATTTGTAATCGACGTTGATCACGAAGCGATTGCAATTAAAGAAGCTAAGAACTTAGGTATTCCTGTTATCGGTATCGTTGATACAAACTCTAACCCAGACAACGTTGATTACGTTATTCCTGGTAACGACGATGCGATCCGTGCAGTAACTTTATATGCTTCAGCTATGGCTGACGCAATTCTTGCTGGTAAAGAATACGCTCAATCTCAAGCGAACGCTCAAGCAAAAGGCGATGACGCTGCGAAAGACGCTTCTGAGGCTTAATGCGTTTTGACGCAGGCTTGTCATTTTTGCGACATGTAATGGTGGCAAATTAAGCGTCGAGAGTGCAAACGGCCCAGAGTTTCTTTGGGCCGTTTTTGTTGAAAAGATTTATTTTCTACCGATTTTAGGAGATCAACATGACTGCAATTACTGCAAGCATGGTAAAAGAATTACGTGACCGTACTGGTCTTGCAATGATGGAATGCAAAAAAGCATTAACAGAAGCGAACGGTGACATCGAACTTGCTATTGATAACCTTCGTAAATCTGGTCAAGCTAAAGCTGCTAAAAAAGCTGGCAACATTGCTGCTGACGGTGCAATCACTATCGTTCAAGACGGTAAGAAAGCGATCTTAGTTGAAGTAAACTGTCAAACTGACTTCGTTGCTAAAGACGAAAACTTCTCTAACTTTGCACACGCAGTTGCTGCTGCTGCTTTAGCTGCTGGCGAAACTGATGCTGCTAAAATCGCTGAATTAAAATTGGCTGATGGCCAATCAGTTGAAGAAGCTCGTATTGCGCTTGTTCAAAAAATCGGTGAAAACATCCAAGTTCGTCGCGCGAAAATCGTTGAAGGCGAAAACTTGGCTATCTACAAACACGGTTTAAAAATCGGTGTTGTAGTTTCTTACACAGGTGATGCTGACACTGGTAAAGGTATTGCAATGCACGTTGCTGCATTCAACCCAGTAGCAGTAAGCGCTGAAGCTGTTCCAGCTGACCTTATCGCTAAAGAGAAAGAAATTGCTGAAGCGAAAGCGTTAGAATCTGGTAAGCCAGCAAACATCGTTGAGAAAATGGTAACTGGTTCTGTTGAGAAATACTTAAACGAAGTTGCTCTTGACCGTCAAATGTACGTTATCGACAACGACAAAAAAGTTGCTGACGTATTAAAAGCGACTGCTACAACTGTTGCTAACTTCGTACGTTTTGAAGTTGGTGAAGGTATCGAGAAAAAAGCAGAAATGAGCTTCGCTGAAGAAGTTGCTGCTGCTCAAGCTGCTGCGAAGTAATTCGTATCACAATAAAAAAAGCCCCATTGGGGCTTTTTTTATCCCTATTGAAATCGGAATATAAAGATGACAAATAAAAAAAATCTAAGTATTGGCGGCATTATTGTCTTATTGATTGCTGCATATTTCGGTCTAGATTCATCTGGACATAAGAAGAATCAAACATCATCACCCACTCCCGTCACTCAGCATACTGAAACGGCGCTTTCAAATGATGGTGCGGATACCATAAAAACTGCTTATGATCGTAAACAAAGTAATGTTCAAGTGCAGGGAAGTGGTCGAGTAAAAGCAATTTTAAGAGAAGATAATGATGGGACAAGACATCAGAAATTTATTCTTGTATTAAAAAATGGTCTTTCAATTTTGGTCGCACATAATATTGATTTAGCACCAAAAATTGAAGATTTACACAAAGGGGATATTGTCGAATTTAATGGTGAATATGAATATAACGAAAAAGGTGGTGTATTGCATTGGACGCATCATGATCCACAAAATCGACATGAAAATGGTTGGCTAAAACATAATGGGCGTATTTACCAATAGAAAACGGGTATACATTTCTATCTAACAGCAATTTTGTTCTATGCATCTTTTTAAAACATGCTATGTTTTTTCTAGATAAATAGATGAGATGTATATATGTACCGCGAACAGGCTGACTACTTGCATTTGCGAGAGTTGGGCGGTTTAGAACTATTAAAAGCACATTACCACCAAACGCAATTTTCAAAGCATACCCATGAAGGATATTGTATTGGTGTGATTGAAGAAGGTGCACAGTCTTTTTTTAGGACGGGACAACTACATGTAGCCCCTAAAGGCGACATTATTTTGGTGAATGCAGACGAAATTCATACAGGTTCATCTGCTGTCGAATCGGGTTGGCGTTATCGAGCAATTTATCCTACACCAGAAATGCTTGCTGAAGTGAGTCAGGATTTTTTTGAGAATGGTCGTGGCGCACCTTGGTTTCCTCAAGCAGTTATTCAGGACTTAGGTTTGTCTCAACAACTTTGCTTGTTATTTGATTTATTAGAACAAAAAGATAATTTTTTGCTGAAAGAAACCATGTATCTGTCAACATTGGCGTGTTTAATGATGCGTCATGGGAAGTCGAGACATACCTTTTGTGAGTTACCAGAGGCTTATTCGAAAATCTTAAAAGTTAAAGATTTGTTGGCAGATATGCCTGAAAAGAATTTTTCTTTGCAGGAGTTGGCTGATATGGTTGGATTAAGCGCTTGGCATTTTTTAAGACAATTTAAAAAACATGTGGGTTTGCCACCTCATGCGTGGTTGGTACAGGCACGTTTGCAAAAAGCGAGACAGTTATTAAAGCAAGGTGATCAAATTGTGATGGTTGCACAGCAATGTGGGTTTTCTGATCAAAGTCATTTTAACCGTCACTTTAAAAAGGCAATGGGCGTTACACCTACCCAGTATGTAGCAAGTCTTAATCTCTAAAATTTATTTTCATTTCTAACCGCAATTTTGTTCAAGAGAGTTTGGGCGAAATACAAGAAGCTCTATAAATATTTAATGTTATAGATGTCTAGAGATGAATGCTCACTTAAATCAATCTGTAAGATTTTCTAAAGGCCAACCTCCGTATCTTTTTTTACGAGGGGCGGTAGATATATTGCCATTGTCTATTTCGGTTATTCCGTGGGCTATTTTGGCTGGTTCAATGGCAATTCATACAGGTTTATCATTTTATAAAGCATTAGCAATGTCAGGAATTGTGTTTGCTGGTGCTGCACAATTGGTCAGTTTGAGTATGGTGATGGAAGGTGCATCATTATTAACAATCTATATCACGATTTTCTTTCTTACTGCACAGCATTTTATTTATGCATTAACTTTAAGAAATAACATTTCTATTTTGTCTTTGCCAAAGCGATTAAGTTTAGGTTTTTTGCTAACAGATGAATTGTTTGCTTTAAGTGCTCCGAACGAAAAAAGGCATCCTCATTATTTGTTAGGGGCGGGTATATGTTTTTATTTATTCTGGGTGGTTTTTAGTTTAGCTGGAATTTTATTGGCTACGACGATTCCAGATTTATTGTCCTACCATTTAGATTTTTCGATTATTGCTATTTTTGTGGCCATGATTATTCCTATGTGTAAGGAAAAGCCTGTCATAGCTGGAGTTTTAACAACTTGCATTACTGGCTCTTTTCTCAAATTTTTAAACTTGGAAGGAGGTATTCTAATTTCTGGCTTATTGGGAATGCTTATTGCGGTTTTTGCAGAAAATAGAACAGGAGAAAAATAATATGTCATGGCTCATGATTTTAGGATTGGCTGCTATTGTGTTTTTTAATCGTTATTATTTTTTGGAACCCAATGTAAAAGTAAAATTACCCGTATTAATGAATAAAATGCTGAATTATTCAGCGCCTTGCTTATTAACTGCTATTTGTATACCAGTAATCTTTTTTGAGGGAAATGAACTAAGAGGTATTTTTGATAATCCTTACTTATACGCGACAATATTTTGTATTGTAATAGCTTTCTATTTAAAAAAAGTTTTGCCCAGTGTGCTACTCAGCTTAGCATTTTTCTATTTTATAAATTTTCTAATAAATCAGTAAATTTAAGCTGAATCTAAAAGATTCAGCTTTTTAATAAATTATTGAGTAATCAGTTTGTTCTGCCGACTTTTCCACTTAGGTAATATTTTTGCAAGATAGGCATCCATACACCAAACTGGACCAATCAATAGAAATTGTAAATCTTTAAAGAAAGAAGGTTTTTTACCTTCAACTTTATGTCCGTAAAATTGTCCAATCCAAGCAATGACAAAAAGAGCAATATAAAATCCTACCCCTACAGGTAAGACATAAATAAGCCAAGCCATCACAACGAGAAGTGCAGCCATTGCTACTGCAAGTACAAGATCGAGTCGAGCATAGAAAATTAGAGTCAGTACAATGAGTAAAGCAGTGAGTAAGACGCTAAAGTGGGCAATGATTCCGATAATAGAAAATAAAATAGCTGGGACGCATACCCAGTGGATTTTCTTGTTCGTTGGATTTTGATGGCTTTCACTGTATTCATCAAACCATTCACCAATAGATTTCATAGACCTTTTTCTCCATGTCTAATTTTGAATCATTCTTTTTATGCCTATATTTTAGCCTGTCGTTATGTGGGTAGACAAGAAAAGTTGCAAATCTTCCTTATCGTTCATTTATGTGATCTTAAAATTTAAGGATTCATCATCTGGAAAAAGCGGGTTGGAAAAGTTAAAAGCCGAACTTAAAAATAGCGAATTCTATTTTAGAAAAATCTGGCTATTTATTTTTGGATTTTGAAGTCAGGAAATGACCCAAAAAAGCACTTTTTTATGAAAAGCCGGAAAATAACAGAAAAATACTCAACTCAACTGCTCTTAAAACGCGATAAATAGCCCTTTTTAGACTAAAGTGGTACTATGGTAGCGTAATTTTTTTAAAATGGCTCTAATCGAAAAATAGAAGAAAAAAATGAGAGGTATTAAAAAGATGTGTTTTTGGGTTAAAAATTAATCAATTTTGTAATTGTAAAATGAGTAGAAACATAAAATTTTTGAACATAATTTCTTATGATGAACTCCAAAAATTAAAAAGCCACAAATTAAATTGTGGCTTTTTTCATGAACTCTAGGAGTAATCGCTTATGAAGTAGGACCGTCTACACGTTCAATACTTACTTTAGCAGTGCCTGCATTGGTAATACCAAGGCGTTTTGCTGCACCGTATGATAAATCAAGTACACGATTTGCATGGAATGGACCACGGTCGTTTACTTTTACTACCACACTTTTGCCATTATCTTTGTTTGTCACACGGATATAACAGTTCAATGGCAGACTGCGATGAGCAGCAGTAAGTGCATTCATGTCGAATGTTTCACCACTTGCAGTTTTACGGCCATGAAATTGACGACCATACCAAGATGCCATACCAGTTTGGCTAAACTTACGAACAGTATTTGAAGCTACTGTGTTAAGTTTTTCAATCACTGAAGGCTCATCTTCAGGGATTTCAATTTTAGCTGCGATAGCTTGACGACGAATTTGATCGCCAGAACGTTCAGTGATTGAAAGACTGTTAATGTTGGAAAAACGAGAATTAAAGCTTTGAGTATCTTTACTCAATACACGTGCTGCTAAATTTGCATTTGGACCATCTACATCACTGTTTAATGATGATGACTGCATCATTTCAGCGTGCAGTGGGGCCATACTTAAACTAGCCGTCAGTGCAAGAATGTATTTCAGCGATAACTGCATTTATATAAACTCCTGAGAACATGCTCTTTTTCTTTTAGCAAAACGCTAAAAATTGAAGTGAACATGCCTAATTATTCACTTTTGCAATTGCTTGATTGGGGTGGATAATATTCATCGCTTACGGAGAGTGTCTAGTCTTTAACGAGAAATAGTTACAAAAAGGGCAAAAACTTACAGTTTTAGATTAAAAAATAACCAAATATGTAACAAGGTATTTAAAATGTGTGTATTGTGATCGATTTAACAAAAATATTTATTGACTTTTACATAAGCTCATCAAAAAGCTAGCCTATCGGCTAGCTACTTCTGTGCCTAACAACCATACAGCAGTCGCATACATTCGGCTTTTATTATAAGTAGTAATCACTTGAAAATTTGGATAAGTTAAATAGTAAATTGGACCGTTATAATCTTGTAATTGAATAACATTTACCATATCTAGATCATCAATTTTAACTAAAGGATTTAATGGTGAAATCCCTTGAGTTTTGAGTACGCCATATGGAGAAGGCTGAGTTAGGTCTTTGGCAATGATATTTTCTGGATTTGAGCCGACATAACGAGCCATGAAGCCAATCGGTTGATCGCGTTGCCATCCTTGTTTTGCTAAGTAGTTTGCGATTGACCCAATAGCATCTTCCGCAGAGTTACGAAGATCAATGTGCCCATTACCGTCAAAATCGACTCCATACTTACTGATATTGCTTGGCATAAACTGTGGGTAGCCAATTGCTCCAGCATAAGAGCCAACAATACTATTGGTTGGATAGCCTTCTTTATAGGTCCATGCAATCAGAGCAGCTAACTCATCACTGAAATAATCAGCACGGCGCGGGTAACCAAATGCTAATGTCGCAAGCGCGTCACGAGTGATGAAAGAACCTTTATTGGCTCCATATCCTGTTTCAACACCTAAAATACCCAAAATGACAGCTTGAGAGACACCAAATTGCTGTTCAGCTCGGTTAAGTGCATCTGCATATTGGTTTTTAAAACGGACACCACGCTGAATAGTGCCTTCAACTAAAAACATAGAGCGATAGTCGTACCAAGGCTTACTTTCACCTGGGCGAGTCATAATATTTATAATGTTTGGTAAATTTTTTGCACCGCTCATTGCGGCATCGACTTGTACACTACTTAGACCATAAGTGTTCATGGCTTTTTGTTTAAAATTTAAATAATTAGGATCATTTACAAAATCATTGGCCTGAGCAAAATGACTTGTGCTCATTACACCAGTACACAAAGCGAGTACTTTTAAAGTTTTATTAACAAATTGAGACAACATATCTTTTTAAAATTCCAAATTATCGATGTGTATGAATAGACATGACTAAACCAAAAGTGGCCATTAAAGTAATAATAGCTGTACCGCCATAACTCATAAAAGGCAAAGGAACACCCACTACAGGTAAAATACCACTGACCATTCCTGCGTTTACAAATACATAAACAAAAAAAGACAAACCAAAGGCGCCAGCAACCAAACGGCCATAATTATGAAAGCTTTGTAAACCAATTTGGAATGTTCTAAAAATAATAGCTGAATAAAGAATAACTAATATAAGTACGCCAATCAGGCCAAATTCTTCGGAATAAGCCGCAATAATAAAGTCAGTATGACCTTCTGGTAAAAAGTGTAAATGTGACTGTGTCCCTTCAAGAAAGCCTTTACCTGAGAAACCGCCAGAACCGATAGCTGTTTTAGATTGAATAATGTTCCAGCCTGTTCCTAAGGCATCTGCTTCTGGGTCAAGTAGTGTTAGAACCCGTTGACGTTGATAGTCGTGTAAAAGAAATTCCCACGCAATTGGAATAACAATAGCGGCACAGGCTGCTGCTGCACCGATCATGCGCCAAGATAGTCCACTTAAAAATAATACGAAAATACCACTCGCTAATACGAGTAGGGATGTTCCTAAGTCAGGTTGTTCTGCAATCAGTAGAAATGGAACACCAATTAACATTAATGATAAAACAACTTGAGAAAAGCTAGGTGGAAGTGGTTTGCGGGCTAAAAACCATGAAATCATCATTGGCATGCCAATTTTCATGAACTCACTGGGTTGTACACTTCCGAAACCCGGGATATCGATCCAGCGTTTAGCCCCCATACGAACTTCACCAAAGACCATAACTCCAATTAAGGAAAATAGTGCAAATAAATAAAAGTAGGGTGAAAAAGCTTGATAAACCTTAGGGGGAATTTGAGCCAGACCAATCATGACTAAAAAGCCAATACCAAAGCTCATAGCCTGTTTACTGACTAAGCCTACATCTTGCGCAGATGCACTATATAGTACCGTTAAACCTAACAGAGCATTTAGGAATAAAAATAGGCATAACCAAGGGTCAATATGAAGTTGCTGCCAGCGTGATGGTTGCATGGCAGTACTAAGACCATCTCGAGGAGCTTGGCGTAAAAATTTATATTGTGGACTAGGAGACATGCGGCTTTAACTAGGTCAATCAGTGCTTGGCGCATGCTAACATAAACCTGATTTATGGCAATGTATATCAATATTTTGCAATAAAAAAACCTGGCTCTCGCCAGGTTTCCGATAGTCTACTTTTTATTAGTTAAAGAATAGACCGTCATGATATTCAGCCATCGCTTTTAGTTCAGTGCGATTTAAACTTGGAATGAGTTTATCAATCGCGATATGAACCGCTTTAGTAACAGCAGCAGCACCAATATCGGCTGCTTTACGCTTAATCATGCCTAAATCTAGTGTCTTGTTAAAATCAGACATAAAGTGTCTAACCATAGCATCGCCAAACTGTTTATATAGTTCCGCTAATGCTGCTTTATTAATGTCATTACCTGCTTGAAGCTCAGTAAAATTATGCTTCAAATTAGTCACTAAGCCAGCATCTAAAGCTACGCCAACTTTATATTGACCTTGTGGATCTTTAAATAAGCTTTTCTCTGAAAACTCAACTGACTGTTTAACAACGTCATTTGGTGCTTTACTGAGTAATTGCTTTAAAAGTACGGCAACTGTAGATTTGACATAACCAGCAAGTTTCTCGGCAGTATCTCTTTTTTCACTCGCTGGGAAATGTTGTACTAACTGAATCAGTACATTATCAATAATTTCTTCATTGAGTTGTAAAGCAATTTTGTCTCGAAGTGGATATAGCGGTTCACTAGAATTTTTATTCGCAATTCCAGTCTGCATATCGTTCAATAAGCCTTCAGAAGGGGTAAAACCAAAAAACGGCATGGTGTATCCTCAAATTATTCGTTTTATTGTCGTGCCAATCGAATCGGTTTTGGCATCCATGATAGATCCGATACTCGGCAAGGATTGATATCAAGTCCACCGCGGCGAGTATAAGTTGCATAAACCATCAGCTTTTCAGGCTGCAAATTTTGCCAAACATCTGCAAAGATTTGCTCAACACACTGTTCGTGGAAACCGTTATGCTGACGGTACGAGATAATATAAGCTAAAAGACTACGATAACAAGGTTTTTTGCCCTTAAAACGGATAAAAACTGTACCCCAATCTGGTTGTCCCGTGACTGGGCAGTTACTTCTCAAAAGATGAGAATACAGTTCAATTTCAACTTCTTCGCCAGACTCATCCAGTTTTAAAAGCGATGCATCGGGATGTTGTTCTAACCGTTCAGGTGTTAGATCATCAATACAAATACCTTGTGGCTTGGAAATATCGAGATCATCTACTTGAAATAGCGTTAGCTCAACTTTTGCGCCTGCCGCAGCCGATAAATCTTTTTCAACTGTTTCAATGAGTAACGCTTTAGAGTCAAACTGAGTGAAGTTAAGACTATTGAAGTAAAGTTTTAATGACTTTGATTCAATCAAATTTGGTGAAGAAGCTGGCAGGGTAATTCTACCAATAGCAACCTGCGGAATACCGTCCGAGTTTAACCAAGATATTTCAAAAACATGCCACCAATCTTTACCTTGGGTAATGCCTTCAATATGTGAATAGTTTTCACGAGATTGAGCACGTGCGATTGGAAATAACACATCGGGTTGATAGCTGGTTGGATACTGGGTTTCTTTACCCAATAAAGACTGTTCGACACTCATTCACGCATTCCTGAACCACGAGCAAGTAAATAGTAAGCAACTCCGTAAAGTACAACACAACATAATGTCACAACGATTAAAGAGAACGTAACGTTCACGTCGCTATGACCTAAAATGCCGAAACGGAAAGCATTAACCATATACACAATAGGATTAATTAAAGAAAGTTTTTGCCAAAAAGGACCAAGTGCACTAATGGCATAAAACACACCACCTAAGTAGGTGAGTGGAGTAAGTACAAATGTTGGAATAATAGAAATATCATCAAATGATTTCGCATAGACTGCATTAATAAAGCCGCCTAAGGAAAATAAAACAGATGTAATTAAGACTGTATATATAGTTACGAACCAGTTATGTATAAAAAGGTCAGTAAAGAACATACTCATCGCAGTAACAATGGCACCCACTAATACACCACGACAGATACCACCAATGACATAGCCCCATAAAATAATATGTAATGGCACAGGGCTCATAATAAGTTCTTCAATACTTTTTTGGAATTTCACACTAAAGAAACTGGAAGAAACGTTCGCATAACTGTTGGTAATAACAGCCATCATGATCAGGCCTGGCACAATAAACTGCATGTAGCTTACGCCGCCCATTTGTCCAATACGTGACCCAACCAAATTACCAAAAATGACAAAATACAAGCTCATGGTAATTGCAGGTGGCAATAAGGTTTGGGGCCAAATGCGAAGAAATCGGCGTACTTCTTTACGAACTAAAGTCCAGAGGGCAATTTGCAGTTGATTAAAGTTCATTTTGCCTCTCCTTCAAGATTTTTCTCAACCATTTTGACAAATAACTCTTCAAGGCGATTTGATTTGTTACGCATACTACGAACACGAATGCCTTGTGACTCTAAAAGTTGGAATAAGTCATTTAATGTATGTGCCTTATCCATTGTTACTTCTAAAGTGCTGCTATCAATTAAGTTGAACTTCACACCAATAATATTGAGCTGGAGTGGGGCAATCGGTTCTGCCAAATCGAAAATAAAAGATTCTTCACTCAACTGGTTTAAGAAACTTTTCATGCTGGTATCTTCTTTGATAACACCACGGTCAATGATGGCAATTTGACGACAGAGCATTTCCGCTTCTTCTAAATAGTGTGTCGTTAAAATAATAGAAGTGCCACTTTCGTTCATTTCGGTCAGAAAATCCCACATAGAACGGCGTAATTCAATATCTACACCAGCAGTAGGTTCATCTAAAATAAGAAGTTTAGGCTCATGCATCATGGCGCGGGCAATCATTAGACGGCGCTTCATACCACCAGACAGCATACGTGCTTGTATATTGCGTTTTTCCCACAAGCCAAGTTTTTCTAAATAATGTTCGGCACGTTTTTCGGCAATCTTTTTGTGAATACCGTAATAGCCAGCTTGAGTGACTAAAATATCAAATGCTTTTTCGAACTGGCCAAAATTAAATTCTTGAGGAACGACGCCAAGCTGTTGTTTTGCTAAGGATGGATGTGTGTCGAGATTATGCCCAAAAATCTCAACTGTTCCTGAGGTCTTTTTTGTGAGGGAGCTGATAATACCAATGGTTGTTGATTTGCCGGCACCATTTGGGCCTAACAACGCATAAAATTCACTTTCAGGCACAGTGAGGTTAATACCTTTTAACGCCTGAAAACCATTACGATATGTTTTGGACAAATCTTTTAATACCAAAGCATCAGTCATGAAATTCTCACATTATGAAAGAGGGGTATATTTTGAGCGATAATGATTAATAAACCAAGTAAAATAGTCGGAATTTTATGAAATTGGGATATATGTATGAGACAACTGAGTAGTTGATAGTCACTCTATGTTTGAGATTAATTTTAAAATATTGATTTATAATATTAAAATCTTTTCAAACCTATACATGCCATAAAACTTAAAATGCCTAGAATTTCTACGGGTTTTGATCAAATCAGAAATAAAAAGGACTGAGCAGAACTTCAGTACCTTTTTAATAATTGGGAATTATACATTGATATAGCGTAAAAAAGAGGATGATTCCTATATATTCGTGTTTGTGCTTTATTGATTATGAAGAGAGAAAACTTTATTAATAGCTATCTATTGTAGGTTGACTTGCTATTGTGGGGATGGGATATAGGATATCTATTATTATGTTGCGATAAAAAATTTTACTGCAAGAACAGCTGCAATCAGCCAAATAACAAAACCTGTTGATAAGAAAGCTAACATTTTAATTATCATCAGAATATTAGATTTAAAGTTAGGCATCCATAAAGTTTGTTCAAAATTAGATTGAGATGAGTTCTGGTTGTCTGTTATTTTTTCTTTCATAATTTTCTCACTTATAGAAATAGAACTTATATTTAGACTTAGCTTTCAATATGGTTCAGCTAATATAATTAAATATAGTTTTATCTATTAATTGATTCAATAGTTTTAACTATTAAAAATAATAATTTTAACTTTTATTTTCCTTTTGATAATAAAAAAGCCACGTTATGCGGCTTTTTATTAAGGTTCTGGTTATGGATTGATTATCCTGCTCTCCAGAATTGACGGCCCATAACTCTAAAGTTTTTGCCATTTTCTTCCGTTACTCGGCGATCTCTAAACTTTTCATTAAGGCTATGAAGAATTAAAGATCCATCTTCTTCTTTAAAGATTTGTTTTAGCATACCTTCGCCAGCAAAATATACAGCATATATTTCACCATCAATAATTTGTGTTTGAGAAATATCTATGCCAACAAGATCGCCATCTTTTATATAATCCATCATACTATCGCCTTTGGCTTTAATAATACGCATGCAATCTTGAGCGACATGTTTTTCTTTAAAGAATGAGGGGGGGAAAGGAATTTTTCCATTAATAGCATCAAAATGAAATTCAATTGACTCACCTGTCCCACATGAAAAATTAGCTTCCACAACTTCTATCCATACATATTCATTATTTTCTTTACTTACTACAATTGGTTTAACCAGATCATCTTCACTAAATGAGTCTTCACTTTCACCAGTTGTTAGCCAATAGGCATCTACTCCTAAGTATTTCGCAATCAAAGGAAGAAAGGCAGACTTTAAACTTTTTCCTGTTTCCAAGGCTTGATATGTCGGTTGTTTAATACCAACCGCTTCAGCCACTTCATACTGGCTCTTTCCTGCTTTTAAGCGAGCCGCTTTTAGACGAGTTGCTAAATCAGACATGATATTAACCTTAAAATCGTTGGGCCTAAGTTTATAGTTAAAACTATTAATAATCAAAATAACTTGAACTATTGACTTTTGATAGTTAAAACTATAAATTAACTATCAAGATAGAGGTTTGATAGTTATGAATATAGATATCATTGTAATCTACCTACAACTAGTAAGCTTTTTCGGGAATCAAACAAAAACGGCGCAAGCACTTTCTATCAAGCAACCATCTGTTAATGCGTGGTTAACGGGGAAAAGCAAAATGTCTGAAAAAATTGCTTTACGGGCTGAGTATGTAACTAATGGGAGATTTAAAGCGTATCAACTTTGTCCAACGCTAAAAGAGTTTGAAAAGAAAATTGCGAGCTAATTATCAAAGTAAAGATGTAGATAGAGACTAATTTTTTAAGGATTTATAAATGGTTGAGATTAGTTTTAAGGAGAGATTTTTTAAATAGGTTTTATTAAAAATGTGAAAAGAAAATTTGGATACTTGATTTATAAAGCAAAAAGCCTGATCGGCAAATCAGACTTTTTAGTTAATTCATTTAATTAGGAAATCACAATGAATTTTAAAATAAATTTATCACAATGTTGTGGCAAAAACAAATCGGCTAATTGTAAAGGTAAGGAAAATAAATTTTTTTCCTATTTAAATTCCTTTAAAGCTCTTTTAGGGGAGCTAAATATCAATGCGTGATTATGGCAAGGTTTCTCCGCATTTCTGGACGGGTAAGACTGGTAAGCAATTACGAGAATGTCCAGAGTCTATTATCGTGGCTATGTATTTAATCACTAGTCCCCATGCAAATATGCTTGGTCTTTACTATATGCCTCTTTTATATATTGCTCATGAAACTGGTTTAGGTTTAGAAGGAGCAGAGAAGGGGCTTCAATGGGCATGTAAAGTAGGTTTTTGCAGCTATGACGATGTTTCAGAGATGGTCTGGGTACACGAAATGGCTCGTTTTCAAGTTGCTGAGTCCTTAAAGGAAAGTGACAATCGTTGTAAAGGTATTCAAAAAGACTATGACTCATTACCTTCAAATCCATTTTTAGAAAACTTTTATAATAAATACGTTGAAGCTTTTTGTATGACGCATCGACGTGAAGGAAAGAGTAATAGTTATGTAGAAAAAGAAGTCCCTAAGAAGGTTCTTTTAAGCCAAGAACAGAAACAAGAACAGGAGCAGGAAAAAACTCTCTCTCAAGTAATTTTAACAAATGTTATGAAATCAGAAGATTGGAGACCAGATTTAAACCATCTCGCTACTTACTTGAAAAAGACTAAATACTCTCAGCAAGTACAAGAAATCTTATCTATGGATGACTTTGAATTTCATTTGAGTAATTTCAATGCTCACCATGAAACTTCACGATATCTAACAGATAGTCAACGCCACAGTAAGTTTGCTCAATGGATATTTGAAAAATTTGAAAAGCTAAAAGCTTCAAAAATGAAGTCTGCAAAGCCAATTTACTTAAATTCAAAACCACTTGGAAATGTTAATCAAGCATTTGAATATCAACCACCTGAATATGATGAAAGTATTAAACCAGTGGAACTAGGAGGTAAATTTGTATGACTGTAATAACAAAAATTAATCACTCCTTCCAATCTGGATTAAACACTTGCTCTATTCATTTTGAAAAAAAGGTCAAGATTGCAGGTTTAGAAATTTGTCCAACATGTGCCGTTAATAAAGTTACTGAGTCTAATCTTAAACATGGTAAAGCTGTTAGGAAGATGATTTATGAAAATCACTTAGCCGGTGGAATGCTACCTATACGCCATAAAAACTCTGGTTTTCATAATTATCGCTGTGAATTACCAGGACAAGTTATTGCATTTAATAGTTGTGCAGCTTATGCCGAGCAAATTATGAAAGGGCAAGTAACTAATCTGGTTATGGTGGGAAAAACTGGAACAGGTAAAACACATCTGGCATGTGCGACGGCTAGAACATTGCTTAAAAATGGTAAAACTGCTCGTTATATCACCAGCGAAGAACTTGCAAATGACATTATGGCAGCATGGTACCGTCAAGGAGATAGCGAGAAAAATACTATTTATCGTTACACAGAATATGATCTGCTCATTATTGATGAGTATGGCTTGCATGATCGTGAAAAACGGAAAGAAGTTGTTCACAAAGTCTTGTATGCACGTTATGACGCCGATAAAGCAACTATGCTTATTTCAAATTTTGCACTGAATGATACTAAGGATCGGATGGGAGCAATTATCCATGGCTTGATCTCTGATTTAGGCGATCGCTTATGGTCACGGTTTCAACATGGTGGATTAACTCAAATCGAATGCGTATGGGCAGATACCCGTTTAGGGGCAAAATATGAATGTTAAATTAGAACTTGGTAAACATGATTGTTCAATAAGTTACTCAAATGTTTTTCTTAAGTCTAAACAGCGTAATGAATTAGCTATTCAAGTAGCGGAATGGGTGGCGCAGGGTAATCAGATTAAGTTGGTTGAAAATAAGAGTGAGAATCAAATCTATTCTAAACAAATGTGGGAAAGGTCTACTAAAGATGGGCACAAAGACAAAAGTTATGTAGACCGAGCTACAACAACAAATTTATTGAGTCATTCATTAATTAAAGAAACAACAGCATATCCAAATCATCAACAAGCTTTATTAAAAATATTTGCTATGAAGTTTGGACAAGCTTGGGATTTCTTGGCAGCCAATTCAGGTTATGCATTAACAGCTTACCAACTTAGCCGAATTTATCGTGGACGATCAGAAGCCTCTTTACTGGATTGGAATATTTTAAAACAGTCACTTGACGCTTTAGGAGTAAATAATGAATCACCTTATTAAGCGCAGTAATCGTCAAAAGTGGAATATTAGAAATATTCAGAAAAAAAATCTAAATAATATTAAAGACGTGAAGAGAGAAGGATTGTCTATCCAGAATACTAAAAATTTTGCTCATGAACTGAAAATACAGAAAAAAAGCTTTAAATGCTTATTTTGTACAGAGTCTTATGGGTATTTATTAATAACTAAGTGTATTGATGAGGGCTTAATGTAATGAAAACTGATCAAATTATTTTAGTAATAGTTGCTTCTTTTGCCTTCTATTTTGCTGTTAAGTTTTTAATGCAATGGTTGGTTGGAGAATATAACCATGGAGCAGTGGTTGAATGGATGCGTAGAGGTTTTGCCTTTGGATTAGGTTTTATTTTTTCGATGTTAGTAATGATCGTGATTGTCCATATTTTGAGAGCGTTAATGAATGAATATTGATATTAGCATTATGAATCAGTTTACCCAATTTCAATGGTTATCCCGAGGCTTAACAGCACAATCATTAGATTTTTCAAGAGTTGGACATACCCCTAGTAAAGATACGATTAATTATCAAGATAGATTAGGGGCAATTGCTAAAATGGAGACCCAATTAGCTAAATCAGTGACCTCATTAATTATTTATGAGGGAAAATCAGAAGAGGACTATAAGTTTATAAGAAATCATTTAGCTTTAATTATGTTAAAAGAAGCTGCAAAAGATAAAAAAAGAGAACCTGAGTATATAACAATTCATCACTTGGCGTGGCTGATTGCTCGCATGGTTATTGATTTCTCTTTAAATCCCGACCTTGAAAAAAATTTTACTGCTCAAGGTCGACTTTATTATGCAGGGATTACAGCTTATAAAATGTCGGCAGATGTTTATAGAATGACATGGAAGCCATATGAAAAGTTAATGCAGCTTGCACTAGAATCTGCTATTGCAGAAGCAGAAGATACTATACGTGAATATCGCAAAGAAACTTACAAAGAGTTACAATTATAGGGTTTTCATTATTCTGAAAAAAAGAGTATAGTATATATAAGATGGTCGTATTACGGATTTAATCTGTAATACGACTTTTTTGTTTAAATTATTTGTTACCGTATCTATCGGAATAATTCATCTATTAAATTTCTACACAGATAACAGCTTTACAGAAAGATTAGCTGTTTGTAGAAAGTCTAAAAATCTATATTTTATACAAGTTCTAATTTTTAAATATTTTATTTAAATCATTATTGAAGTTTTGCTGTACAAATTGCAGCACATAAAGCCGTATCAAAATAGATTGATACGGCTTTATTTTTTTATTAGTAATAAGTATGGAAAGGTATTTATTATGAGTTGTACTGGTTGTGCTAAAAGGCGTAAATGGTTAGAGAGTAAGTATAATGAACTCGAACGAAGAACAAAATTTCTGCTGCTCAAAGTTACTCGAAGTAATGGACGAATTGATAAAGCAGAACAACACACTGATTCAAAAGTCTGAAAAGAAAGATACTCTTATTTATGCTGCTATTGAGCAGAATAATAAACTACTTCAACAGTATATTGAAAATAATAAAGTTGATGAAAATGTTATTGCTTACTTGGATTCAAAGCCAAAAGAAAAATAATATTAAAATTAACTTATCTGAGTATTTTATATTATCTTAATTATTGGAAGGGTTAGATTTTAAGTCTAGCTCTTTTTTTATTGGAAAAAATATGTCAAATGTAAAAGTCCAGTTTTTAACTACATGTATGCATAATCGAATTGTTTATATAGACAATGAGGTGATTGAGGTCGAAGAAAAGGATGCAGATGAGTTGTTAAAGCTAAATTTAGTGAAAGTTATTGATTCAGGTGTATCAGAGAAATCTAATAAATTAACTAATCAAAGCAGGTCAAGAAGTATACAAAGAAAATCTCATCTACAGAATAGTTTAAAGTAAAGGTATTTTTTGATGGGTATGTTTATTATCACTAGATTAATATAATAAATAGATTTCTTATTTAGGTGGATTTATGTCTGAAAATATTAAGGGTTTGATTAATCTACAAAACAAGCTTAAGAAGTTATCAGATGATAAGAAAATTAATAAAGTTATAAGTGATGTTGAAAAAAAGGCGGTTTCATCTAAAGATGCTAAAGAACTTATGATTAAAGCACTTCAAAATGATTTAATTAATAAACTGTAATTTCATATCCTTAAATAAAATAATTTTTATTTCTACGTGATATTTCTTAAAAATATTATTGTTTCTTAAATTTTTATCACCTCGCAAAACGCGAGGTTTTTTTCGTCGTTAAAAAAGGAGTCCAATCATGGGCGTATTAACACAAGGTACTGAAACATGGGTGAAACATGGTTCACCTGCTGTATTAACTAAAATTGAATGTATTACTGAATTGTCGGTAGGCGATGATAGTGTTACTGAAATTGAAACAACATGTATGGAAGAGCGCGAATCTTCAACTTCAGAATATGGTTTAGTTAAACCAGGTGAAGGTAGTTTGAAAATCAATACTGATCCTGAAAATGAGACTCATGTTACGATTTTAAATTTGGCACAAAATAAAGAAAAAGTTGAAGTTTTTGTTGGCTGGGCTGATGGCACTGTTGCACCAACTTTACAAGGCGATGTTGTTACAGTACCGCAAGGTCGTTCTTGGACACAATTCCAAGCTCAATTACGAAAAGGTCCACCGATTTTCGATAAAGATTCATTGGTAAACCATACTATTCCAATGAAACGCCAAACCCCAGCATTCGATACATTGAAAACCGTTTAAGGTTTTTTAGCATCATTAATAAGCCTGCTTAGCAGGCTTATTTTCTTTTGGAAAATTAAAAAATGAAGAAACTAAGTGCGGATCAAATCAAGTCAGGTATTTTGCTTGGTAAGCCAGAACAAGTAACAGTCCAAGTTTTGGTAAATGGTGAAGAATCAGAGTTTACAACCTATATCAAGCCTTTTAACTACCAATCTGCTGTAGCAAATATGAAAGCATACGGAGAAAATAAAGAGGCTCTGGCAGGTATTCTAGCGAGTTGTATTACAGATGAGCATGGTGTTCCTACTTTCACTGAGGATGAAGTACGATTACACTTTAGCCAAGCATTAGTTGATATCATTTGGGTCAAAATTGTTGAAATTAATGTCATGGGAAAGCAGACATTGAAATCGACGACAGAGAAGAACTCCTCATCGAAATCGCAATCGCAACCTCAAGATCAATTGAAGAAGTCAAAACAACCTTCACCCACAAAGAAATTAGAACCTGGGCCGCTTACCGACAAAAAAGAGGTAGCCTCAACATAGGTTTGCGTTTAGAAGAAGTGATGGCAGAAATGAAGCTCATGTTTGCGTCATCTAAAGGTGTAAAAGGGCTTCAAATTTATGATTATTTACCACACTTTGATAAACCACCAGCGCTTACTTTTGAGCAAGAACGTATGCAAAAAATGAAAACGTCACGCTAATTATAACGAATTAAAAAAGCACTTTTAAAAAAGTGCTTTTTTAAAATAAATTAATAACTTTTTTCTGATGTAATATTATATATATTGTTTGAACTATTAAATTGATATGTTTTTATTTTATTATATTTAGTAAATTTATCTGTTTTTTCATCATAAATATCTCCTTTGAATTTAATTTCAATAGGGTAACTTTTTAAATCAGGTTGATCAGTTTTAACTTTATATTCACCCTTAAAGCTATAATTTAAAGGCGAGTTTTGGTCGTAAGTGCCTTCATTACTTCCTTCAACAATATCAATATTGTATCCTTGAATAGCATCATCTCCTAATTTAATAAGATGTAGTAAAGTATCTGATCCGCCATCATTTGAATAGGTATATGAGTCATCGAAGAAGCCAACATCATTTTTACCTATTTTGACAATTCTTGAAGCTAGATTTTCAACATTTAAATTAATAACTCCATATTGACTTGGTGGAGTGTATGAATTGATATTTTTAGAGACTAAATCAAAATTACCTTGATTATTTTTCTTAAAAATCATGAGGTCAGCATTACCTTCACAGGCATGACAACCTTCACTAAACTCATAGAAGTTCGAACTTTTTTCTACAAGTTTTCCGTTTTCAATTTCACTTACTGCTTTACCAATTTCACGTTTTTCAACAAAAATTAAATATCTATCTTCACCAGAGTTATTTTTAAAGACTTCTGCGGGATGGAGTATGGCTAAATATTCTTCACCATTTTCTTCGATTCCAATATGAGGAAGTTTAATTTCGTCTTCAT
The DNA here is from genome assembly GCF_016064815.1 of Acinetobacter seifertii. Classification (NCBI taxonomy): domain Bacteria; kingdom Pseudomonadati; phylum Pseudomonadota; class Gammaproteobacteria; order Moraxellales; family Moraxellaceae; genus Acinetobacter; species Acinetobacter seifertii. Next base: position 1,252,350 of record NZ_CP065820.1, read on the forward strand.
CTTTACTTTCAAACGTAGCATGAAACATAGATGGATAAAATGAACGGAATATCGATTTTGTTTCTAAATCATCTACTGTTACTGCAAAAGAATGGTTAATTAAAAAAAAAGAAGATAGCAGTAATAATTTTTGTTTCATTACCTTGATTAACTCTAGTATTTGTAAAGTATGCCCAATTTAGCAAAGCAGTAACTTGAAATCTAGTTAAATCATAATTTAATCATTGACGACCGCTAGGTCGTTTTTTTTGCCTGGAGATAAGTATGGCTGCAACTAATTTAGGAATTCTGAACATAGACTTAGTTGTTAATATTGTTAATTTTATTGAGCCTATTAACCAGGCGGAACGCAAAGCGAAATCAGCCAGTGAGACGATTGGCCAAAGTTTTAAAACAATTGGCTCTACCATGAAATCTGTCAGTGATTTCATGAATAATCAGATTGTTGCTGGCCTCACGTCAACCGTAACACGTGTAATTGATACAGGTAGTGAAATCAAAAAGTTGGCTCAGCTCACCAATACAAGTACTTCATCCTTCCAATATTACGCAAAGGGTGCAGAAACTGTAGGAATTAGCATGGATAAGTTTGCAAACCAGTTAAAAGGTATGCAACAAAATATCGGCAATTTCCAACAGACTGGAGGTGGTCCATTAGCTGATTTCTTTAAAAATATTGCACCTCAAGTTGGGGTAACTATTTCTCAATTCCAGAAACTTTCAGGCCCAGATGCATTACAGCTTTATTATGATTCTCTTGTTAAAGCGAATGTTAGTCAGGAAAGTATGCAGTTTTATATGGAAGCCCTTATTTCAGACTCGACTGCGTTAATTCCTTTACTGGAAAATGGTGGCGCGGGATTTAAAAAATGGGGTGATGCAGCACAAAGAGCTGGGGCTATCATGGATGATGCGATGATAAAAAAATTATCGCAAGCTAAAGAAAACTTACAAATCATGGATTTGCAATGGCAGGGACTTCAGGCCACGATGGTCAATGGAATCATGCCTGTGTTTATTGCTGTAACTTCTCATATGGACACCATTACTGCAGCAGCGGTTGGTTTGGGTGCTGCTCTAAGCGTTAAACTTGCAGTACAGGGTGCTATGGTAGCTAAAGAGTTTGCTGTGGGAGTAGTTGAAAGTATTCGCTATGAAATAGCTCTTGCACGTATGGCAGGGGTTTCTTTACAAACCGCAGGTGCTATGGGGGTATTAAGAGGAGCTATGGCATTTCTTGGAGGGCCTGCTGGTATTGCAATGCTTGCTCTTCAAGCAGTAGTTGCTGGAGGTGCTTATTACCTAATGACCCGAAAAACCGAGGAGGCAACGGAATCCTTTGATGAACAAAAGGTATCACTCAAAGAATTAATTAATCACTACAATAGTCTTAGTGTTGCGAAAAAACAAGCTTTCGTCTATGAAGCTCAAAATAAACTTAAAGATAAAAATGAAGTTTATCAAGATGCGAAAGAGGCCTTTTATGATAGCGCTGTTGGGATTGCTTATGAGTCTGCAAATAGCCAACAAGCTGTTAAAGTAATCGATGATCTAGTTCAAAGATTTAAAAATGGAAACATCTCTGCTTCTGATTTTGCTGATGGTATGGCTACTTTAGGTATTTATACAAAAGAACAAATATCCACAGCAGTACTATTTGCTGATAAAGTTGATAATGCGAAAAAAGCAGTAGATGAGCAAAAAATGAGAGTTGATGCCTTATCGGGATCAACTGAGCAAAATAGCAAAGCTCAGGGAGACCTAAATGTAGCTTTAGAAAATCAGGCTCGTTTACTGGGTATTATGCCTGATAAATGGAATGCGTATTCACAAAAACAACGCGATGCTTTAACAAATATTCTGACTAGTCAGCAACGTCAGAAGTATATTGAAGCCAATATGGCAGCAGGTTGGTCAAAAGAACAGGCAGAACACGCTGCAAATTATCGTGAACAAGCTGGATTGGGATATACAGGTAAAACTCTTGATGGCAATCAGTTAAGAATTCTCAAGGGCGATTTTGAACGTAAAAACTATACTTTTAATACTAACGATAAGAAAAAAATTAATGGGGCAAGGCTGTTTGTTTCTAAAAATAATTTAGAAGAAATTGCAAAAAAGGAAGGGCTTCCTGCTGGTCTTTTAACAGGCTTAATTGCTACCGAATCTGGTGGTAAGAATCTTACAAGTCCGACAGGTGCAACAGGACCGTTTCAAACAACCTCAGTTTTTCGTAGACAACATGCTAAAATTTTAAAAGCTGGTGGGTATTCCGATGCTGCTTATACTGAAGCCGTTTCTCAAGAATTGTTAACAGCATATGAAGAGTTTGGTAATTGGTCTGATGCATTAATGGCTTATAATGGAGGAGTTGCCGGAACAAGAGCATTTAAAGAAGGTAGAATTTCAAGCCAAGTTAAAACTAAAAGCGGTCATAAAATTATAAATGGAAAATTGTATTTGTCGCCTGCTAAAGCAAGAGAAATGCAGAACTATCCGAAAACTGCATTAAAATATACAGCTGGAGCTAACAATAGTTCTACCGTTGATGATTCGATGGTTAATCCTTCTCAAGCTGATCAGCTTAAAACTGAAGAAAATCTTATTGCTTTAAATAAAGAAAAAGCGATTAAAAAAGCTAATGTTGCTGCTATTTATGCAACACCACAGGAAAAGTTCTCAAAAGAGCATCAAGATCATATTGATCAAATTACTGAAACCCATGGAGGTACCCCTGAGTTTCAAAAGCTAATTGACCAAGAAAATGCTTTGTATGCTGCACAACTTGCAAAATTTGAGTCTGATAAAAAGGAAGAGTACAACCAATACTTCGCTTTTGAAACAGATCGAATTAAACAAATTGAACAAAATTATGATCGCCAAAAGGAGTTAATTAACTCTAATGCCGAGTATGAGTATGGAAAATCTAAAGATGCTTTGAAAATAAAAGAGGCATTAGACCGTAAAAAAGGCCTTGAGATCGAAGCAGTTAAAAGAGAAGAGCAGCAGCAAGTCCAGGCAGCCATCGCAGCTTATCTGAGTGAAACAGAAATTGTATTAAACCGTTATAAACTTGAACGGGAGGAAATTCAAAAAAACTCACAACTTACAGAAGAAACACGAGAGAAGTTATTACAAGCGAAGGACATGGCAATAGCTGATGTACTCACTAAGAATAATCAGAAAATGGAAGACCACACTATAAAAAGTCTTGATGTCGTATCTACAAAAAGTGATCCGAATAAAGCTGCGTGGGATTCCTTGCAAAATCAATATAATGCTGCAAATGGTTCTATTGATCAAGATTACCGTGATCAGCGAGCAGGTATATTTTTAGCAACTGATGATGAAAGTGAACGTAGTGCTCAATTATTAGCTGCACATCAGGAATATCTACTAGCGAAATCAGCTTTAGATGAAGAATATGCGCAACGTGAAACTGATTTAACTCAACAACAATTTGAAACAAAAATGCAAGTCTACTCACAGATTGCGGGTATGACTGGACAAGTATTTGATCAGATGGCCAATATGGTCGCTGAGTCAGCAGGTAAATCGAATGCTTTATATAAAACGATGTTTTTAGCTTCAAAAGCAGCGTCAATTGCTCAAGCAATTGTAAATACTGAAGAAGGTGCAACTAAAGCCTTGGCTCAAGGTGGTGCATATGGCTCAATCTTAGCTACTTTTGTAAGAGCTACAGGTTATGCGTCTGTAGGAATTATGGCAGCACAAACAATTCAAGGCTTTGCAACTGGTGGACAGATTAGAGGTTTGGGCAATGGTTTAAGTGACAGTATTCCTATTTGGGCTTCTAATGAAGAGTTCATGATTAAACAATCTTCTGCTAAGAAGATTGGCTTGGATAATCTTAATTATATGAACCAAACAGGTGAATTGCCTCAAACAGAGTCAAGTCAGATCATTGTGCCTCAACTTGCTGAACTACCTCCAACTGGAAGCACGGTTAATGCTCCTGTATCAGTGAATGTAACAGTAAACTCCGATGGTAGTAGTCAAGTCGACTCATCTGGTCAATATAAATTAGTTGGAGAAGTGCTTGGGAATACAATTCGACAAGTATTACTTCAAGAATTACGTCAAGGTCGGATTTTATATAATGCGATTCGTGGGTAAAAGATACTAACTTGTTATTCTAAAAATAATAGATTCAAGAGATTATTTAATGCGAAAAAAATTTTCTAAATATTTTGAATAACCTTTATTAATTTATAGTTTCTTTTTTCTGAAAACTAAAGTATAGTGTAACTAAGATGGTCGAAATATGAATTCGATATACATTAAAAGCTAACTTTAATTTTGAAGTTAGCTTTTTTATTTTTAATACTATTATTTAAAATTTTCAGATTTTTGAAATATATCTTATTTTTGGGTTTAAATATTTTTTAATAGATTTTGTTTGGTTTTTTATTTTTAATTTATATTTTAATAGGGTAAATGATAAATTATTTATCATTTAAATGTTGTTTGAATAAATATTTATATAATTGCTCTGTATATTTTAGGAATATTTTTATGAGTACCCTTAAGTTTACTTGGACACAAGATTTAGATGGTAACTCCCAAAAAAATACATTTAATGTCTTAAATGCAAATTTTGGAGATGGTTATGAACAAAACGTAAGTGTCGGTATTAATAATTGTTCTCGTCAGTGGCAATATACTAAGACTGACACCGAAAAAAATATTTTAGAGATTAAAAACTTTTTTGATTTACATAAAGGTTCAAAATCATTTTTTTGGAACTCACCTTTAGATGGTGAAGTACGTGTAAAAGTGGGTGAATATCAACCTGTTCATTTAGGTGGTGGTTGGTGGCGTATTAGTACAACATTTACCCAAGTTTATTATCCTTAAATACTTATTCACTTATGAGCCCCTTAAAAGGGGCTTTTTTTATGGAAATAAATATGTCTCTCGTCAGTGATTTTCAGAAACTTGAACTAGATGGACTAATTACTCTTTATGAGTTAGATGCAAGGAATCTTGGTGCGGGTATTTTAAGGTTTCATGGCCATGCTAGTTTTAAAGATAATGGTGAATGGAAGCCAAATATTATTTGGCAAGGTGAAACTTATGAACCTCTTGCAATTAAAGTATCAGAACTAGAGTTACGTTCAGATGGAAAAGCATCGACTCCATCCTTAGCAATTGCAAATAATATTAATGGTATTCAAGGAGCTGTTTCTGCTTACTGTTTGCAATTTAAAGATTTTGCGGATGCTAAATTAAAAGTCATTATTACAATGGCTAAATATTTGGATCCATTAAACTTTTCAACTGGTAATCCAAACGCAGCAAATGAATCAAAAGAACAGATTTGGTACATAGAACAGAAAACTTCTGAAAATGCTCAGCAAGTCACATTTGAACTTTCTAATCCTATAGATAATGAAGGACGAGAAATTCCTGTTAGGCAGATTACTTCACTGTGCGAATGGGCATGTAAAGGTCGTTATCGAGGTGAAGAGTGTGGCTACACAGGTACTGCCATGTATACAGAAAAAGGCGAACTCACTGATGACCCTGCTCAAGATAAGTGTGGAGGTCGTTTAAGAGATTGCCGCTTACATTTTGGTGAAAATCAGCCTTTATCTTATGGTGGCTTTCCGGCTTCAAACTTGATGTAAAGCAGGTCGATTATGAAACTTTCAACAAAAATTAAAAAAGCGATTATGGTGCATGCTGATGAATGTTATCCGCTTGAATGCTGTGGTGTGATTGTAGATCGCCAATATATTCCTTGTCGTAATATCTCTGCTCAAAATGATCAATTTGAAATTCATCCTGAAGACTTATCTATGATTGAAGATCAAGGTGAAATTCAGGCATATGTTCATAGTCATCCAGATGGGACTACACGGGCTTCCGAATTAGACTTAACGCAAATTGAGTTACATAAAAAACCTTGGGTGATCTGTTCTTATCCAAATATTGATTTTCAAATATATGAACCATCTGGTTATAAAGCACCATTGGTAGGGCGTAATTATTATCATGGTTGGCAAGATTGTTATTCGTTAATTCGTGATTTTTATAGTCGTGAACTCAATATTTCATTAATTGATTTTGAGCGCGAAGATGCTTGGTGGGAACAAAAAGAACATCCTTCACTCTATTTAGAAAATTATGAACGAGCTGGTTTTTATGAAGTATCAGAACCTAAATATGGTGACATGCTCATTTGTAGAGTCGGGCGGACGGAGCATCCTAATCATGCAATCATTTGGTTGGGTGACCAAGGGAAATTTAAATCGGAACAAACAGAATCCTGTGTTGGCTCGTCGTTAATTCTTCACCATCCTTATGGACGTAAATCTGTAAGGGAGATTTACGGACCACAATGGTTGGATCGAACCGTGAAGATTTTAAGACACAAAAAAATGAATTAAACCGCCGTAAGGCATAATCCCAGAAACCTGCAAATGCAGGTTTTTTTATTTTCAAAAGAGGTAATTTCAATGGCGACTAAAGTAGCAAAACAAGTTTCAGTACTTGAAGCAGAGCTTGTAACTCAATTCAGTAATCAAGTGAATACTGTTCAATATAATAAAGGTATTAAGCTTGAAAACTTGATCCTGACTTATAATCGAGAAACAGGATTTTCGATTTTGATTGAAGAAGCTCAAACTCAAACCGAAGCTCTCTAATTTTAAAATATAAGGAGATATTCAATTGAATATCTCCTTTATTAAATCCAGGATAATCTCATGTTAAAAACAATCAAACTATATGGTGTATTAGCTGAAAAATTTGGAAAGCAATTTCAATTAGATGTTGTAAATACTCGTGAAGCTATGCGTGCATTATCAGTTCAAGTTCCGGGTTTTGAAAGTTTTATGTTACGTGCTCATGAGTCTGGACTTAAATTTGCCGTATTTTTAAATAATAAGAATGCTAAATATAAAAAAAATCATTCTTCAATTTATGATGCTGCTTCGAAACAGCAGATTACAGGAGATAATATCTCTGAAGATCAGTTAGATATGAATACCCAAGCCGACACCATTCATATTGTACCCCGTGTAGTAGGCGCGGGTGGAAATAGTGGAGTCTTGCAGTTGGTTCTTGGAGCAGTTCTAATCGTTGCAGGTGTAATGACTGGCGGTACAACTTCTGCATATGGAGTTGCTTTAATTGGTGCTGGCTCTGGCATGGCAATAGGTGGTATTTCAAGTATGTTAATGCCCCCAGTCTCAACTACTCAAGACCAAAACCAAGATGGTAACCGAGCAAATAAAGGATTTGGTAGTGCAGTAACTACAGTAGCGCAGGGGAACCCTGTACCTGTCCTTTATGGTCAGCGTGAAATTGGTGGTTTTGTCATCAGTGCAGGGCAATATCCCGAAGACCAACTTTAACTAGAAAATATATTTTGTTCAGGCGCTTATAAGCGCCTTTTTTATGCGTGAGATTTGTTATGTCAATTGTAAAAGGTTCAAAAAAAGCAAGCGGACAAGCGAGACAACCCAATATTGCTCCTGATTCTGCACAGTCAAAAACTCGCATAAATATTCTATATGGTCTGGCAGAGGGTGAGATTGAAGGATTAGCAAACGGCAATAAATCTATCTTGCTCGAAAATACTCCACTTGAAGATAACAATGGCAAATTAAATTTTGAAAATGTAAAAGTCGATTTTCGTTCAGGAACAAATGACCAAGATTATATAGAAGGCTTTCCTGCTGTTGAGAATGAAACTGCAATTGATGTTGAATTAAAGGCAGATACTCCTTGGGTTAAGTCTTTTAAAAATTTAGATTTAGATGCTTTGCGTATTCGATTTAAATGGGGACCCTTACGAAGTCAAGATGCCAAAAGTGGGGATGTGTCAGGAGTAACCATTGAGTATGCGGTGGACGTGCAAACTGATGGTGGTCCTTGGACTGAAGTTTTAAAAACAAAAATCTCTGATAAAACTTCTGCAAATTATGAGCGTGCTCATCGCATTAACTTACCAAAAGCTGATTCGGATTGGCTTGTTCGAGTTCGTCGCCTTACACCAAACTCAACTTCTGAATATATCAGTGACAAAATGTATATTGAAGCTGTCACTGAAGTTATTGACGCAAAACTGCGCTATCCGAACACTGCACTATTAGGTCTGCAATATGATGCAGAAACCTTTAATAACGTTGCTAAAATTGCCGTTGAATGTAAAGGTACAAAAATTAAGCTACCTTCTAACTATAATCCAGTTTCTCGAAAATATACTGGAATGTGGGACGGTACATTCATTAGTGCATATTCAAATAATCCAGCATGGATTTATTACGATATTTGTACCTCTGATCGATATGGTTTAGGTGATCGACTTACTCCATTTATGATTGATAAATGGTCTTTGTACCGTCTTGGTCAATATTGCGATGAATTTGTAAATGATGGTCAAGGGGAGCAAGAGCCACGGTTTACATGTAATGTATATTTGCAAAGGGCAGAGGAAGCTTATGAAATCCTAAAAAAATTAGCTGGAGTTTTTCGAGCAATTTCTTATTGGGATGGAAACAGTATTATCTGTGATGCAGATATTCCACAAGATACATATTTTACGTATACACGCGCTAACGTGATTGGAGAATTTGAATATTCCGGTACACGTGCTCGTGATCGCCATAATGTTGTAAAAGTTGCATTTGATAATCCAGCGAATCATTACAAAACTGAATATGAATACGTTCGAGATGAGCAGGCTATTTCAGACTCTGGTCAAATACGCATTTTAGATTTAAACGCATGGGGATGCACTTCAAGAGGACAAGCACAACGTGCTGGTTTATGGGCTTTAAAGTCTGAACAGTCTGAAACGAGAACTGTAACTTTTAAAGTTGGTCTAGATGGATGGATTCCTCAGCCTGGTCGAGTTATTGAGATTGCGGATGAGCTTTTTGCAGGACGTGCTAATGGCGGACGTGTATCTGCAATTTCTGAGGATAGATTTAATCTAACAATTGACCGTGATGATCTTGTCGCCAAGCCAGGTGATCGTTTAGTTGTTAATGGTGAAAATGGAAAAGCACAAACTAGAATTATTCAGTCTATAAGTGATCGTGTAATCACAGTCACTTTACCATTCGACCTAGGTTCGATTGCTGCGGAAAATATTTGGGTAATTGATGCCCAAGATTTAGCAACAATGAAATTCCGTGTTATTTCAATTCGTCAGGAAGAGAAAAATAAATTTACGATTAATGCTATTCAGTACAACCCTAAGAAATTTGATGAAATAGACAACGGTGCCCATTTTGAAGAAGTACCTATTTCAATTATTAATCCGTCCCTTCAAGACCCTGTAAGTGATATTTCAATTACAAGTGAAGACAAAGTTAATCAAGGTATTAATATCACAACAATGATTTTGTCTTGGAAACAAGCAAGAGGCGCAGTTAAATATCTTGTTGAATGGCGCAAAGACAACGGTTCTTGGCTTCGTTTACCACTCACAGGGAATAACTCTGTAGAAGTACAAGGGGTTTATTCGGGAAATTATCAGGCACGTGTTACTGCGATTTCAGCCTTTGAAGTTTCTTCATTACCGATTTACTCATCAATTACTGAATTAGTAGGTAAAAAGGGTTTACCTCCTAAACTAGAATTTATCCGTGCTACTGGTATTTTATTTGGTATGCAGCTGGATTGGAGTTTTCCTAATACAGGAGCCCAAGACGCAGCCTATGTAGAAATTAGGGTTTCTCCGGATGGTGCAAGTAATATTGTACCGTTAGGTCAGTTCGCTTATCCAACTAATACTCATAAAGTTCAAGGCTTACAGCCAAATCTAATTCAATATTATAGTGGTCGAATCGTAGATAAAATTGGTAATGTTGGCCCTTGGTCAGATTGGGTTAGCGGAACGACTATTGCTGACCCTGAGGCTGTATTAGATCTTATCTCTGGACATATTGCTGAAAGTGATCTTGCTAAAGAGCTTCAAGGCAAAATTGAAAATACGATTAATGTTGCAGAAGCGGCGGAGCAAGCCGCTAATAACGCACAAACTGCGGCTTCAAATGCTCAGACGGCAGCCACATATGCCAAAACAGCCTTGATAACAGCACAAACTGCGGCTTCAACAGCACAACAAGCAGCAAATGAGGCCAATGTCATTGCAGCTAATGCAAAAAGCACAGCAGATCAGGCATCAAGCACTGCATTATCAGCAAATACAACAGCAACGAATGCTAAAAATACGGCTAATGATGCCGCAACGGCTGCATCGAAAGTGGCTTCCGATTTAACTACTTCTACAAATCAGTTGAATCAAAAAATTGCAGATGAAACAAGTGCTCGTACAAGTGCAATTTCTCAAATGAAAGATGGCTTAACGGCAGAAACAACTCAACGAAAGTCGGAAGACGCTTCGCTGTTAAGTAATATTGAGACATTTAAAGCGAGTACTAATGGCTCTTTATCTAGTTTACAAACACAAATTAATACTAATGCCACTAATACAGGCGCAAACGCATCTAAGATTACTTCGCTGGACTCTCGATTAACAACAAATGAAAGCAAAACAGTAGATGCAATCAATGCAGCCGCAACTGCCCAACAGACAGCAAACACCGCTGTAACCAATGCTGCCTCTGCCGCATCTGCTGTAACAGCACTTAGATCGGATCTTAGTGGTGGTAAAGGGATTAACAGCATCATTGCACCGTTTTCTGACCCGCAAGAAATCTCTCCTTATATTTTAGGAGGTGGGCGAAATGTAGCACTTGTGTCGTCTTTGCTTAGATTAAAAGGCAAAGCTTATGACGTTACGTTTACAAGTAACGGCGGTACGTTGTATATCGGTAGCAATTCAACGGCATTTACCACAACTCAAGCAGCCGCCACAGTAAGCGGTGGTAAAAAGTATTTACTTAGCATGTACACTAAGTTACTGGATACCAGTAAAGTTGCTGATTTTTATGTAGGTATACTTTGGTTCAGACGTTTGGCAGACAACTCAGTAGTGATGTCGTCAGCTACTTGCTATAGTCAGCTTACGAACAATTTACGTGTAACTCCGTCAGCGGCTGGTGAAGTAGTAACATTTAAGTCGTTAGTAGCGCCAGTTGATGCATTTGCTGCGTCCATCGCGCTCAGCGCTAACGCAGTATTCAACACTGTAAATTCACGCTTCCTAGTTGACATGCTTATGCTCGAAGAGACATTGGGAGATGACAAATCTGCTTCCATGTGGGTTGCAGGGCCAGCAGATCTAGGAGCAATTAAATCATCACTTGACGCTAACGCAACGGCAATTACCAATCTGACAACTCGCGTTGGTAACGATGAAGGGACTATTACTAGCCAAGGCCAGTCAATTGCCCAGTTAAACAATAGCGTTACTACAATTAACAACTCTCTTTCATCTAAAGCGGATGCATCAGCTTTAAATGCGTTGACCAATAGAGTCACAACAGCAGAAGGCAATATTACAAGTCAGGGCAATTCGATCACCTCACTGCGAAATGACCTAAATACAACCAACGATAAAGTTTCTACGAAAGCAGACTCGTCTGCTCTTAATTCGTTGGATTCAAAAGTAACGAGTATTGACGGGCGTGTAACGTCTAATACTAGCGCCGTTACATCACTACAAAGTCGCGTTAATACGGTTGAAAATGGACTTGCAACAAAGGCTGAAGCTACTGCATTAAATAACTATTACACTAAGACAGAAGCAGATTCGGCCACTTCTGGCGCAATCAATACTTACAACAGTCAATTAAGTATTGGTGGCGTAAATGTGGTTGCTAATTCAGAGGCACCACGCACCTCCACGGCAGCCACTAATAAAGAATACTTGATGTACGAACGTAGTGCGGAATTAAAAGCCTTCTACGATGACAATCTTGAAAAACCAATCACCATCTCATTCGAAATGAGTACACCTGTTGTTGGAATAGTTCAAGTTTATTCTTCCAACTTATCTGCACATACATTTGCCATATCTGTAAATGTAATCATTCCTAATCAGTTTGTTAAATATACCGTAACGGTATATCCAAAAAACCATACTACAAGCACGACTGTTTCGACTATTGAATTTTACGGCACTTATGGTACGGGTCGCATTCCAACAATCCGTAAATTGCAGATTGAATCTGGCAACAAGGCAACAGCTTGGAGTCCAAGTCCTCGTGATACCAAAGCTTTAATCGATGTTAATGCCTCTGCCATTCAAACGACCCAAACGAAAGTAGACAATATCGATGGGCGTTTAAGTGCAGCAAATGACTCAATCACTTCTTTAAACTCCCGCATGTCGAATGCGGAAGGCAATATCAATAGCACTAATACTGCTGTTGGCGGTCTTTCGACTCGCTTGAATACCGCTGAGGGTAAGATCACAAACCAAAGTGATTCGATTACCAATCTTCAAAATAGTGTTACATCGATTAATGGGACGCTAAGCAACAAAGCTGATTCAAGCGCCCTTAATAATCTAACAAGCAGAGTTGATGCCACCGAAAAGAGTCAAACAAGTCAAAGCGGACAAATCACAGCTCTAAACAATAGCATTACATCCATTAATGGAGTTCTTACAACTAAAGCCGACAACGGTGCTTTACAGTCACTCGATTCAAAAGTTACCAACATTGGCGGCAAAACCGATCTCAATACAAGCTCAATTACATCATTGAGTTCTGCTTTAAATTCAGCCACTTCAAGCATCAATATGGGTGGCGCAAATGTACTTGCCGATTGGATTTTAGTGCCTGGCACAGTAGCGGAATACAAAGTCGTTTCTGAAGCTACAGCGTTATCAGGCAAAGTTTTACAACTTGGTGATAATGCGGGTAATGATCAGTTTTGGGGGCGTGCGAACAATTTAATCCAAATCGATGAAAATAAAACTTATCGTTTAAGAGCGCGTTATCGCCGTAAAACTGGCGCTGGCGTAATTTACCTTGGTGTAGCGCAGCTAACAGTTGATAAAAGCTCATACGTTACTGACACCAATGCGGTCACAACTTCGATGAGTTCGTCCAACTACACAATCGCTGGTCAGGCACCCGCACTTGGTGAATGGCAAGAAGTGGCGTGCTATTTAAAAGGAAGATCAGTTGGCGCAGCATCAGGCACAGCAACAATTAACGATCCTCGTAGTTTTGCAAAACAAGCTTATTTTATCTCACCTGTATTCATTGGGAACTATAATGGCGTTGCAGGCATTGTTGAGCTTGATTACTTAATTCTAGAAGATGCCGAAGCAATCGTAGGCAATCTTACGAATGCCAATGCCATTAATACACTGAATACAAATGTTTCGAATATTGATGGCAAAGTTGCCACTAATACCAACTCGATCACTTCTTTAAATTCTCGCGTTACCACTGCGGAAAATGGCATTACAGGCGCTAATAGTGCGATTAACTCGTTATCTACACGCATTTCAGATGCCGAAGGCAAACTTACAAGCCAAAGTAGCTCTTTGACTCAGTTAAATGATCAAGTTGGTAACTCTAAATCGTATTCAATTGTCACGTTCAGAAACGGCTCGGCAGTTGGAATCCCGCGTGATGGAGGTATTCATTCCTATAAGGGCAAAATTAATGGCTTCGGACGCAGTTTAAACCTTATCGTCTTTAAAAATGGCGATGTAAGTTCCGTTCAGGCATTTGACACTTACGGAGATATGGCCACTGCATGTACCAATTTAAATAATGCTATTCAAGCTTTAGCTTCGGGCACTTATTTTGCGATTGTAGGTGCGGATAACATTGGAAGTGTTTCAATCCACGCCGCTGCCGATACTTTGCGAACTACTCTTTTGGCATGTGGCGCAAGTCGTAGTTATTTAAATACTTGGGTAGGAAACTCTTTACCAATCTTTATCGGACGTAAAGATTTAGATGCAGGCAATGGCATGCTTGCCATGTTCGATTCGAGCGTAAACAATCAATGGATTGAGTACCCATTAACTTTTGTAAATGGCGCACCTCAAGGTATGGGTGACTCAAGAGCTATTACAGCCCAACTTGACGCTAACGCCTCTGCAATCTCAAGCTTGTCTAATAAAGTTACTCAGCAAGGAAGTGATATTACAACCCAAAGTAATGCTATTACTTCTTTAAATAATAGCTTGGCTGTGAGTGGAAAAGCTGGTGCCAACTTACTAATCAAGTCAAACGTAGTAGGGACTTATAACGGCGTTGCTTATCCTCATGTTCTTTATGAAATGGGTGAAGATTGGGAAGTAGGCGCGAAATATACCTTGCTTTGGTGTGCAGAGCATAAACGGGGAACAGGCGATACAACTTCTATTCTCTATGCATACGTCGGCGGTGGCATGCAATCTGTACAACCCGCCCCTATTAACGGTGGCAAAGTTGTTAACAAAGTAACATTTACAAAAGATGGGGTCGGCGTTGGCAAATACATCAACTTCTACATGATCAATCGTCCAACTGCTGATAAAAACTCTATCGGTACGGTTTATTGGGCGGTTCTAGTAAAAGGCGATTTAATTACAACGGACACTTGGGTTCCTAGTGCTTACGATTATCTCCCAGATACAAAAGCCAACTCTACGGCGCTTAATTCTTTAGATAGCAAAGTTACAAACATTGATGGTCGTGTGACCTCAAACAGTAGCGCAATCACTTCCTTAAACTCCCGCATTGCAAGTGCCGAAGGAAACATTGCATCTAATGCTAACGCCATTGCGAACACATACACTAAAGCACAAGCAAATGAAGCAACTGCAGGGCAAATTAATAGCTTTAACAGCTCGTTGGTAATTGGCGGGCGGAATTTAGTTCGTAATACTCAAACTGTACGTGAAGGTTGGAATTGGCTATTTGTTGAGCCACTTGTTGAGCCGTTAGTTGGGCAGTACACAATTAGTTTTGATATTGAAAACTTAGACGGAACCCTTACAGGTAGTGGTGTCGGTTTTAGAAATAACGACGGCAATTATAAATACTTCTGGTTGCCTGATTCTTCAACTGGTCATAAAACTATTACGATAAATATCGACAGTACAGGGTTTCAAAATTTTGGGATTTACTTCAATAGTAAAGTTCGATTGAAAAACGTTAAAGTCGAGAAGGGTTCTAAAGAAACTGGTTGGAGTCCAGCTCCTGAAGACGTAAAGGCTGATCTTGACGCAAATGCTTCAGCAATCAATTCTTTGGATAGCAAAGTTACACAACAGGGTAATTCGATTGCATCGAGCAGTAACGCTATTACTTCACTCAATAACAGCGTTTCCGCAATCAACAGCTCCCTTTTGAATAAAGCTGAAGCATCGGCCCTAAATGCTCTTTCTAGTAAAGTTACTACTGCCGAGGGGAACATCAATTCTCAGGCAAGTTCGATTACTTCTTTGAGCAATCAAGTTGGCAATACAAAATCATATTCAATTGTCACCTTTAGAAATGGTTCGGCAGTTGGAATTCCCAAAGATGGCGGTATTCATTCCTATAAAGGAAAAATCAGCAGCTTCGGACGTGGATTAAACCTCATCGTCTTTAACAATGGTGATGTGGTTAGCTGTACTCCATACGACACTTACGGTGATGTGGTTGCTGGATGTAACGCAATCTATGCGGCAATTAATGCGCTTGTGTCAGGCACTTATTTTGCGATTGTTGGTACAGATAATATTCGCAATGTGGGTGAATTGAATCCAAACACTTCATTGCGCGCCCTTTTGCTCGCTTGTGGAGCGGGAGATAAATACTTCCGATCATGGAACTGGAATGCCTTGCCAATCTTTGTTGGTCGCAAAGATTTAGATGCTGGCAACGGTATTTTGGGCATGTTCGATTCATCGGTTGCTAACCAATGGATTGATTACCCGCTAACTTTTGTAAATGGTGCGCCTCAAGGTATGGGGGATTCGCGTATTGTTACAACTCAGCTTGATGCTAACGCGGCGGCGATCTCTTCACTGACTAATACAGTTACACAACAAGGTAATTCAATTACCTCGCAAAGCCAAAGTCTTACATCCTTAAATAATTCCATTAGTGGAATTTACAAAGACATTAAGCTTTCAGATACTCGTAATGATAACCAACCACCTGCTTGGTATTGGCAAAACCACGGCTTAAAAATCGTTCGAGAATTTAAGTTTGCATCTGTACTTGGGCTAAGCGGCCTCATTCCTGATACGTTTGTGACACTTGAGACACAAGTATCATGGACTGACCCGTCAGGTGGTCCAATCATTCAAATTGCACGAGGGTCATCATCTCAGTTAACTGCCGAACGAAGAAGTGCCGATTACAACTCTTGGTATCCATGGTCGCAAGATATTAAGAGCTTAAATGCTGGTCTTGCAAACAAAGCGGACGCTTCTGCTTTATCGACGCTAGATTCCAAAGTTTCACTTATTGATGGCAAAGTTTCAACCCAAGCAAGTAGTATCTTAAATCTGCAAACCGCCGTTGGAGGAAACACAAGTGCTATCAATGAGCAATCTAAAACGATTAACGGCATCCAAGCGATAAAGACAATCACCATCGACAACAATGGTGTCATGTCTGGCTATGGCTTAATTTCTGAAATCATTAACGGTCGAGTGACTTCTTCTTTCGGTATTAATGCTGACAGTTTTTACATTGGCCCACCAAGTGGCGGTAAAAAGCCATTTATTGTTACAACAACCAATACCACAATTAACGGAGTGACTTACCCTCCTGGTACGTGGATTGATACTGCTTATATCGCATCGGCCTCAATCACGAGTGTGCATATCCAAGATGCCGCAATTACCAGTACCAAAATCCAAGATGCTACAATTACTACTGCGAAGATTCAGGACGCGGCAATTACTACTGCGAAAATTGGAAATCTTCAAGTTGATACGTTAAAGATCAAAGATAACGCGGTGACTGTTCCATCTTATTTGGTCGACTATGCGGCATTAAGCCAATCAGACATTGGTACAAATTCATCCGTTTTAATCTCTCAAGTTCAACTCACGGGAATTGATAAAGGGCAAAAAGTCGTAGTTTTTATCAACGCAGTTCCGTCAGAGGGAAGTCGAGAGGTTTCTATTGGAGCAAAGGGCAACGCTGATAACTGGGGCTCGCTTGAATTAGCTGTTTTTCTTAATGACACCAAGGTCAGAACAATTAGCACAGCTTACCCCGGCGGTCATTATGAACAGGTTTTGAATACTGGCGAAAGTGCAGGCGGTTATTCAACTCAGTACGTTCTAGACCCTCCTCGGCTAACTCTACCTCAACAAGCTGTGCCTTTGATGATTACAGCACCTGCTTCAAATCCAACTTTAAGTTTACGCATTTTTTCTTATGACCGAAGTGCTAAAGCTTTTAAAAACGGAGGCGGAGTTTCGTTCATCACATTAGGAGTAAAAAAATGATTTCAACTGAAAATGCAAATTTTATTGTTAATGGGCATGGGCAGTTAATAACCCAACTTAGCGGAGGTGCAGAGTTTATCTCTGCGCACCTCAGCGAGGGGCAATTCCTAACCACCAAACCGAAACCTGATGCTCTTAGTTATTGGGATTTCAAATTAGAAGATTGGTTACTGGCTCCGCAGCGACCTGATGCATATTCTAACTTTGATTTTATTTCAAAAAGATGGATAGATTCACGATCGCTAGAAGAAGTTAAAGCTCAGAAGTGGAATGAAATTAAACAAATGCGGGACATTCGAGAATTTGGTGGATTTGAGTATGGTGGCAATTGGTTTGATTCAGACATTAAGTCGCAAAGTCGAATTGCGACAGCTGCAATGTTAGGCGTGAATGTAGAGTGGACATTGAAAGATAATTCAACAATCAATCTTAACCCCGACCAACTTATAGAGCTGCGAACAGCATTGGCAAATCACATAAACAATACTCATGAACTAGGAAGAATTGCTCGCGCAAAAATTGCAGAAGCCTCAACAAAAGAGGAGGTAGATACGGTGGCTCTCGTTTAAAGAGCGAGTAATTTAATATTTTTAAGAGCAAATGAGCATAAAAATAATTACCGTATTCATATCGGTTGTAGTATTTATCATGATTGTTATGGCCATGATTAAACCAATTAAAATTAGCTTCATCACAAAGAGTGTGAAGCTCATTTGAAGCAAAATAACATTTAATAAACTGAAGATCACAGGCACCAACTAGGGTGCTTTTTATACCAAAGATTGGAGGAAGGCATGAATGAATGACCAAACAAATAGTGTGGTTGAAGCAGCTGCGAGTACGGCTGCGGCGACTGCAACAAAATTCACTTATGGTTATGTAGTAGGGGGGAGCTTGATCGGTGTTATTGGTAAAATTGATTGGGCCATCATCTTTTCAATCTTGATTGGCTTAGCAACCTTCCTTACGAATCTCTATTTCAAAAAGCGTGATGAAAAGCGTGCTAATGAGATTCATAAATTGCGTGTTGAGCAATATGAGCAAACTAAGAAACGATTGGAAGGGGATAAAAATGACAAGCGAACAGACTAGAGCATATCTGGCTTTTGCACTTGTGGCGCTAATGTTTGTATTGGTTATTGCCTTATTTTTTGTGAATATGCCGCGTGAGAATAGTAACTTGATTAACACAGCACTAGGCTTTATTGCTGGAGCAATGACAACTGCATGTGGTTTCTATTTTGGTAGTTCTGACCAGGAAAAGAAAAACAAAGCTAAAGATTCAAATCAATCGTAATTAACAATCTTTATATGCCGCCTTCGGGCGGTTTTTTTATGTCGAAGGAAAAGTGAAATGAACATTGAACAATATCTTGATGAGCTCATTAAACGTGAAGGTGGTTATGTAAACAATCCTGCAGATCGAGGAGGTGCAACAAAGTACGGAATTACTGAAGCCGTTGCTCGAACAAACGGATTCAAAGGTAATATGAGAGATTTGCCGCTTGAAACTGCAAAGGCTATTTATAAAAAGCAATATTGGATAGCTCCACGGTTTGACCAAATAAATTTAATTTCACCTGTAGTAGCTGAAGAACTTTTAGATACTGGTGTTAACTGCGGTATCAGTTTTGCAAAACCACTTTTACAGCGAGCTTTAAACTTACTTAATAACCAAGGAAAAAGTGATTGGTCCGATTTATCTGTAGATAGTATTTATGGACCAGCTACTTTGAATGCGCTTAAAGTTTATGTTGCTAAACGTGGTAAAGAGGGAGAGAAAGTTCTATCTAGAGTACTAAATATCATGCAAGGTCAGCGATATATTGAAATTGCAGAACGTAATCCTAGCCAAGAGCAATTTTTTTATGGCTGGATTGCTAATAGAATCTCATTTAACTAACTAATAATTTAACTAAACATGATAAAAATAAAAAAATGGTATCATTAAAAGTTGGTTTTACTTGTTTAAGATATTGAAATTTAATAAATAATTGGTGCGCTCGGCGGGGATCGAACCCACGACCCCAGGCTTCGGAAACCTGTACTCTATCCAACTGAGCTACGAGCGCACATGTGTGGGGCACATCATAGGAAAAAAACACCGGTAGGTAAAGCACGAAATACATACCAAGTGAGTTTAATGCTTATTTAAACAGCAGCTTGTTCTATTTTTAGATGCGTTGTTGAATAAGCTGAATTGAATAGTTAATAGATTGAAGTGTCTTTGCTAGCTCCTGAGGTGGAATACGTGACTCTTGTAAGTGAGTAATCCATTGCATTTGACACATTTTAAGTTCTTGAAGTGTTTTGATTTGCTCTATTTTTTGAATAAGGGGTTTTGCCATAAGGCCACAGAACTGACCTAAGCTTTGTTTCATTAATAATTGTATTTCTTCAAAAGACAATTGCTGAACTGGAATAAATGGCTGGTCATTTTCTATATTTGAAGAAGTTACAGACGTTGATTGAGGGACCTGAATCTCTCCAACTAAATCGTTACTTTTATTCTCATCAATATTTTTCTGTTGCACTTCATTTGATGTTATAGATGACTCTTGCATAGATATTTGCTCGGTCAACTCTGAGTAACTTTCGTTAGAAGTAGCAATGAGTTTTAAATCAATCAGTTGTTGAATCAGCTCTGGAGGAGCAATACGCTTTTTAAACTCACTATTAAGGCTTTGAAAATCTTCATGATCAATGAGTAGAAGTAAACGTCTTTGTTTTGCATTTAACGTAATATTACGTTGTTGAAGCGCAACTCTTCCCAAATTGGTTCGATAAAAACCAGACATTGTATTTCCCCAATATAAAAATGAAGCAGACTGTTTAATTTTTATCAAACAGTACTGTTCTTAATAAAATATAAATGGGGTTTAAGATAAAACTCAAAAATGACAATATGATGAAGAATTTATGAATATCATCTATTTAAGTTAAGTCTTTAAAATGCACTTTCTAATGCCTTACGTAAATAGACATCAAGTTCGTCTTGACGTAGAAGCCATCGAATATAATCTTTTGGCAGTCCAGCAATTGCTGTACCTTTATGCTTACCAAAGTTAATAGTCGTGGGGATACGGGCTTCTTCAGAAACTTGGTAAAGCTCTTCAATATCTTGAATATTTAAATGATAGATAATATGCATCAAAATATTGGCAGTTAAAATAATATCGGCATCGGCACGGTGTGCACCTTTGAGTAATTCTCGTGCTTTACTGCTGCCTTGAGAAATCATATAAATGAGTGCAGAAATGTTATGAGCTTCAGCATCTGGCCAAGCTTTGCGTGCTAAAGCTAAAGTACAAATTGGTTTTATATGAGATACATCAACGTCACAACGAGCAATAGCTGCAATATCATAATCAATGTTGTGGCCAATAATATAAGTTGTGCTATCAGGTAATTTAAATGTTTTATAGTGAGGCTGGTTTTCTAGGTCCGTCTCCAAGATGTGATGCACCGCCATCGCAGCATAAGAGATCGGCGTTCCAACCTGATAGAGCTGATCAAATAATTTGCTTTTATCTAAAGTCAGTTTACCTGCATTAAGTTCAATGGGAGCGTATGCAATTTCAATAGGCAAACCATTTAGTGTATGAGTTTCTGTATCTAAAATAATGGCTTGCATCTTTTGAACCTTTAAACAATTACAAGTAACCGTCAATGTTAACAGTTGACTAGCGACTTTAAAACATAGAATAAAGTTAGATATAGCTATGAAATTTAATTTATGTTGAAAAGTAGAAAATCTCGCTACTTATTTTGATTAAATATCACTTGCGAAAAGTGAAGATTAGGCGTAATTGTTTGTAAGACATTTAAAATGTTCATTAAAAACTAAAGCACAACAAAAATCGAATTTAAGGGAAGATATACCAATGAAAATGAAACTGTTCATGACCAGTGTTCTTAGCACAAGTTTATTGTTGACGGCATGTGGTGGTGGAAGTAGTGATGACAGTCCAGCAACTACTGATCCATCTGGTACACCAGCCAATAATATTCAAAATCCAGTGGTTAAAGTCGATGCTTACACAAGTACTAACTTAGGGGCGGTTGCTGCTGAAAGTAGTATTTTGACTTATAAAATGTTAGGCCAAAGTGGACAAGAGGTTCAGGCAACAAGTTTAGTATTTACACCGACGACACCACCACCAGCAGGCGGTTGGCCAATTGTGGTTTGGGCTCATGGTACGACAGGGGTTGCAGATGCATGCGCACCAAGTAAATCGGCATTAACAGATAGTACTAAAGATTTAATTAGTAAACTTCTTGCGGCGGGTTATGTCGTTGTCGCACCTGATTATGAGGGTTTAGGAACCCCAGGTATACATCCATTCTTAAATGTTAAAAGTGAAGCTTATTCAATTACTGACGCCGTGGTTGCAACACGCAATTATTTATCTCAGCGTAATTTATTGACTTCGAATAAATGGGTCACTGTAGGTCACTCTCAGGGTGGGCATGCTGCATTGGGTGCTGCACAATATGCAAGTCGTGCACAGCTAAACTATAAAGGTACAGTAGCGGTAGCACCAGCTTCAAATCTAGGATTTATTTTAATTGCAGGTGAACAAGCCGTTGCCAATGCAACTTTGGATAAAAAGATCCCAATGTATGCACAGCTTGATACATATACTGCTTTAGTTACAGGTGGCATTCGAAATACACAACCAAGCTTTGATTATTCGCAGGTATTTACTTCACAAACCGCAAGTACTGCACAGCAGGCGGAAACAATTTGTGCAGGGCCATTGGGTCAAGCCTTTGGTGCAGGTATGACTAAGTATGCTACAGAGCATAATGGAACACTGGATGGATATACGCGTACTCAACCTAATTTTATGGCAGTACCTTTAGTTAAAACATTCTTAGATAAAGATTCTCAACCTTTACAGGCAAAAGTCACTACCCCGATTATTATTTATCAGGGCTTAGCAGATACAACAGTTCCGAAAGTAGCGACTGATATTTTGATATCTAATGCCACTGTGGTAGGTACAAAAATTAATAGCTATGTGACGGGTAACTGGGATCACGATTCAGCAATGAGTAGTAATGTAGATAACATTGTTGGAAATGTACAAAACCTATTGTCAGCTCAATAAGGGTAATGATATTTAAAGTTTTTTTGTTGCTATAAAAAGCTAAATTTAACTTTAGAAAGTTATTAAATAAATGCTTTTTAAGTGTTTATAAATTATTTTAGATTTGATGGCTCATTTTTTATAAAAATTGAGCCATTTTTATTTAAAACTGAGCTAACTTGATTCTGTTTAATTATAAAGTTCATGCTACAATATGCCGCAATCTTAGCACGGCTTAAAAGCCCTAATTTATAGGACCCCCGCTAATGTTTGCCAATATTTCCATTTCTGAATTTGATCCAGAATTAGCTCAAGCTATTGCTTCTGAAGATGAGCGTCAAGAAGCACATATCGAGTTAATTGCATCTGAAAACTATTGCTCTCCTGCTGTGATGGAAGCGCAAGGATCAAAACTTACGAACAAATACGCAGAAGGTTATCCAGGCAAACGCTATTATGGCGGTTGCGAGTATGTAGATGTTATTGAGCAAATGGCGATCGACCGTGCTAAAGAACTTTTTGGTGCTGATTACGCAAACGTTCAACCACATGCTGGTTCACAAGCTAACTCTGCTGTTTATTTAGCACTTCTTAACCCAGGCGACACAGTTTTGGGTATGAGCTTGGCTCACGGTGGTCACTTGACTCACGGTGCAAAAGTAAGCTTCTCTGGTAAAACTTATAACGCTGTTCAGTATGGTTTAAACTCTGAAACTGGCGAGATCGATTACGAAGAAGTTGAACGTTTAGCGTTAGAGCACAAGCCACGAATGATCGTTGCTGGTTTCTCTGCTTATAGCCGTGTTGTAGATTGGCAACGTTTCCGTGACATCGCGGACAAAGTTGGCGCTTACCTTTTTGTTGATATGGCTCACGTTGCAGGTCTTGTTGCTGCTGGCGTATATCCAAACCCAGTTCAAATTGCTGACGTAACTACAACGACGACTCACAAAACACTTCGTGGTCCACGTTCTGGTTTAATCCTTGCGAAAGCGAATGAAGAAATCGAGAAAAAACTTCAATCAGCTGTATTCCCTGGTAACCAAGGTGGTCCATTAATGCATGCGATTGCTGCTAAAGCAATCTGCTTCAAAGAAGCAATGTCTGATGACTTTAAAGCTTACCAACAACAAGTTGTGAAAAATGCTCAAGCAATGGCTGAAGTATTAATCGCACGTGGTTATGATGTTGTTTCTGGCGGTACAGACAACCACTTATTCTTGTTATCTTTAATCAAACAAGACGTAACTGGTAAAGATGCTGACGCTTGGTTAGGTGCTGCTCACATTACTGTGAACAAAAACTCAGTTCCAAATGACCCACGTTCTCCATTTGTAACTTCTGGTATCCGTATTGGTACTCCAGCAGTAACAACTCGTGGTTTTGGTGAAGTTGAAGTTCGTGAACTTGCTGGTTGGATCGCTGACGTGATTGACAGCAAAGGTGACGAAAAAGTTATTGCTGATGTAAAAGCGAAAGTTGAAGCTGTTTGTGCAAAATTCCCTGTATATGCAAAATAATTTGTGTGTATAAAAAAAGCGCCGTAAGGCGCTTTTTTTATATCAGTTATTCCAACCCCCACCTAAAGCACGGATTAAGTTTACACTAGCAATGATTTGGCCACCTTTAAGCTGAGCTGCCAATTGTTCTTGCTGCAAAATAGTCCGGTCGGAGTCAATCACATCAAGATAGCTAATCGCACCTTCTCGATAGCGTAGATGAGACAGTTGATTTGCATGGCGAGACGATGAGAGTGCTTGGTTTTGAGCTTGAATTTGCTGATCAAGAATACGTTGATCGGACAAACCATTTTCAACTTCACGAAAGGCGTTTAGTACAGTTTGTCTATAGTTGGCAACACTTTCTTCATAAGCTGCTCGTGCTTGAGCAACACCTGCTTTATGTTGTCCGCCATCAAATAATGGTAAAGATAAAATAGTACCTGCGACTGGACCAAGCAAGAAGGTACGGCTCGACCATTTACCTAACTCGCTTAAACTTGAAGATTCATAACCTAAGGCACCCGTTAGATTAACTTTCGGGAAAAAAGCTGCACGGGCAATTCCAATACGTGCATTATCTGCTGCCATAGCACGTTCAGCAGCAGCAATGTCAGGTCGCCTTTCAAGTAAACTCGATGGTAATCCTGCTGGAAGACGAAGACTATTTGTAGTTAAAGGTTGGACAGCTAAGCTAAAGTCAGCTGGTGTTTTGCCTAACAATACTGCAAGTGCATGTTCAGCATTGGCTCTGTTACGAGCAATGCTCAGTGCATTGGTTTGAGCTGTAGCAAGTTCAGTTTGTGCACGAGAAACATCTAATTCACTGACTAAACCATTTTTAAATCGGGTTTGAACGAGATCTCGTGTCTCACCAAGTAATTTAATAGTACGAGTATAAATTGCTTGTTCAGCATCAAGCTGGCGAATGAGAAAATAACCTTGTGCAACATCGGCCTGTAACGCTAAAAGTGCCGACTGATATAACGCTTCTTGCTGTTGTAGATCCGCTGTTGCTGCATTGACACTACTAGCGATACGACCAAATAAATCGAGCTCATATGAAACATTTGCTTGAGCGCGCCATAAGGTTTGTGCAGATGTATGAGCATTGTCATCTAACCCCAATGAAGCAGGAGAGGGTTTTTGACGAGTTGGGCCAAAGCCAGCACCAATACTTGGCAAACGTTCAGCTTGTGCTGCCGAACGTATTGCGCGTGAAGCCTGAATATTAGCTGCCACCGCTTTAAGATTTTGGTTGCCGGCAATCGCTTGTTGTTCTACCTCATTCAATTGAGCATCATTAAAAACACGCCACCATTCACCTCGAACTTGCTGATCGGCAGGCTGGGCAATTTTCCAATTATTGTCTTCAAGTTTAGAGTCTGACTCTTTAAATTTGACAGGAACTATGACTTTTGCAGGTTGATATTCCGGAGCCAAAGAGCAGCCTGCAAGAAGCAGGCTCCCCATGAGTGAGGACAATAACAAGCTTTGTTTTGCTGTAGTCATTAAATGTCCTCCTTAATGATCGTGTGGGTTGGCTAATGGTGCTTCATGAACTGCTGCTGAATGCAATTTATGTTTGCTATTCAATGTACGAATCAGGACATAAAAGGCAGGGGTCAGGAATAAACCAAAGAAAGTTACCCCGATCATTCCGAAGAACACTGCAACACCCATGGCATGACGCATTTCAGAACCTGCGCCAGTTGAAGTAACCAGTGGGACTACACCCATAATGAATGCAATAGATGTCATTAAAATTGGACGTAAACGAAGACGACTTGCTTCAACTGCTGCTTTAAAAGCAGTTGCTCCTTGCATTTCGAGTTCCCTCGCAAATTCAACAATCAAAATGGCATTTTTACAGGCCAGCCCAACCAGTACCATCAGACCGATTTGGGTAAAGATGTTGTTATCTCCACTGGTGAGCCAAACACCAGTCAGAGCCGCCAAAATTCCCATCGGTACAATTAAGATGACTGCTAATGGTAAGGTTAGACTTTCATATTGAGCAGCTAAAACTAAGAACACCAGTAATACGCTAATTGGGAATACCCAGAGTCCTGCATTACCAGCCAAGATTTTTTGGTAAGTTAAATCTGTCCACTCAAACTTGATACCACGCGGCAAAGTTTGTGCAGCAATACGTTCAACAGCAGCTTCTGCTTGGCTAGATGAATAACCTGGTGCAGGGCCGCCGTTAATATCGGCTGAAGTGTAGCCGTTATAACGCACCACCATTTCTGGACCGTAGGTTTGAGTTACATTCACCAATGAAGATAATGGCACCATTTGTCCGGCACTATTACGGGTTTTAAGCTGCAAAATATCTTCAGGATTTGCACGGAAAGGCGCATCGGCTTGTGCACGAACCTGATAAACACGTCCAAAGCGGTTAAAGTCGTTAACGTACTGAGAACCTAAATAAATCTGCATAGTATTGAAAACATCTGTCACAGCAACACCTTGCTGTTTGGCTTTTACACGATCCAAATCTACGTTGAGTTGAGGTACGTTAATTTGATAACTTGAGAACATTGGACCAAGCTCAGGAGCTGATTGAGCTGCTTTCATAAAGTTTTGTGCAGCATCATTCAAGGCTGAATAGCCTAAGGCACCTCGGTCTTCAAGTTGAAGTTTAAAGCCACCCATAGTCCCTAAGCCCATCACAGGTGGTGGTGGGAAAACCGCAATATAAGCATCTTGAATAGCTGAGTATTTCTGGTTTAAGGCACCTGCAATAGCATTTGCAGATAAGTCTTTGGCCTTACGTTCATCGAATGGCTTTAAGGTCACAAAGACAATACCGGCACTTGAGCTATTGGTGAAACCGTTAATTGAGAGACCAGGGAAGGCAACCGCGCTTTCTACACCAGGTTGTTTAAGTGCCGTATCACTCATTTTACGAATGACAGCTTCGGTACGATCTAATGATGCGCCGTTTGGTAGCTGCGCAAAACTAATCAAATATTGTTTGTCTTGAGCGGGAACAAAGCCACCCGGAACAATATAAGAAATACCAACGGTTAAACCTAAAAGTGCTGCATAGACACCCATTGCCGATGCTTTATGGGAGATAACACGACTTACGCCTTTACCATAGTTGTCTGATGCACGGGTAAATACGCGGTTAAACAGGGCAAAGAAACGTCCAAATACACGATTCATAAGGCGTGTTAATGCATCAGGTTTCGCATCATGTCCTTTTAGTAGCATGGCTGCTAAAGCAGGAGATAGCGTAAGGGAGTTAAATGCCGAAATAACAGTTGAAATGGCAATAGTCATGGCAAATTGTTTATAAAATTGCCCTGTTAAGCCTGTCATAAAGGCAAGAGGTACGAATACTGCAACGAGCGTTAAAGCAATAGCAATAATCGGTCCGCTTACTTCTCGCATGGCACGGTAAGTCGCTTCCCTTGGATTTAAACCAGCTTCAATATTCCTCTCGACGTTTTCGACGACTACAATCGCGTCATCGACCACAATCCCGATGGCAAGCACCATCCCGAATAGCGAAAGCGCATTGATCGAGTAACCAAAAGCAAGCATGAGAGCGAATGTACCAATAATTGAAACTGGTACAGCAAGTAATGGAATGATTGAGGCACGCCATGTTTGTAAAAATAAAATAACGACCACAACAACCAGTGCAATTGCTTCAAGTAAGGTATGAACGACTGCTTTAATACTGGCACGTACGAATTGAGTCGGATCGTACACAATGTCGTATTTAATTGAAGATGGGAAATCTTTTGAAAGTTCTTTCATCGTGCTACGCACTTGATCCGAAACTTGCAAAGCATTCGCACCCGGTGCTTGGAAAATTGGAATGGCGACCGCTTGTTTGTTATCAAGTAATGAACGCAAGCCATATTGTGAAGCTGCAAGTTCAACGCGTGCAACATCACCCAATCGAGTAACCGCGCCATAAGGAGCCGTTTTTAAAATGATATCTGCGAATTCTTGCTCAGTGGTTAAACGACCTTGAGCGTTTACCGAAAGTTGTAAAGGGGAATTACTTGGTGATGCACCAATGGTTCCTGCTGCAACTTGAATGTTTTGTTCGCGGATTGCACTGACAATTTCTGTGGCTGTGAGATTACGTTGCGCTACTTTCTGTGGGTCGAGCCACACACGCATCGCATAGTCACCAGAACCAAATAAACCGACTTCACCTACACCTTGTAAGCGTGCCAAACGGTCTTTTACGTTGAGCACCGCGTAGTTACGTAAGTAAGTCATGTCATAGCGATTATCTGGTGAGGTCAGATGCACAACCATGGTTAAAGTCGGTGAGCTTTTTAAAGTAGTAACGCCTAAACGCTGTACGTCTTCAGGTAAACGAGGCAGGGCTTGAGATACACGGTTTTGAACCAATTGCTGTGCTTTATCTGGGTCGATACCGAGCTTAAAGTTCACCGTAATTGTTAAATTACCGTCGCTGTTTGCCTGAGATTGCATATACAGCATGTCTTCTACGCCGTTAATTGATTCTTCAAGCGGAGAAGCAACAGTTTCAGCAATCACTTTTGGGTTTGCACCCGGATATTGAGCACGTACCACCACAGAGGGTGGAACAACTTCGGGGTATTCTGAAATCGGTAATTTAAATACCGAAAGAAGACCGGCAAGTAAAATCAGTACTGATAACACGCCAGCAAAGATCGGCCGATCAATAAAAAATTTAGAGATATTCATATGTGATTAACCTTTTGCCGGAGTTGAAGTTTTTTCTATTGGCTGAGGTTGAGGAGTAGTGCTGTTCGCAGTGATTTGCGCATTTGGCATAGGAACAAGGTGTGGTGTAACAGGGTCACCCGGACGAATCCGCTGTAAACCATTCACCACAATACGATCACCCGCTTGTAATCCGCTATTTACGATTTGCAAGCCATCTTGTTGTGCACCGAGTTTTACCTCACGGTAAGCAGTTTGATTTTTAGCGTCGACTACCACAACAAAACGTTTATCTTGATCGACACTAATTGCAGTTGGGCTAATCAAAATTGCTGAACGAGGTTGACCTCCACCTAAACGGATTCGTGCATATAAGCCCGGTAATAAAACGCCGTTAGGATTATCAAAAGTTGCGCGAACGCGAATCGTACCTGAGGTGGTATTTAAGTTATTGTCAATTGAGTTGATGGTTCCTTCACGAGAGAAACCTGTCTCATTGGCAAGCCCCATATAGACGGGAACTTGTGCTGAATTACGCTGATTACTGATGTATTTTAGATAAGTTTGTTCATCAACGTCGAAAGAGGCGTAAAGGCGAGATACAGACACCAAGCTTGTTAAGACCTGTGCGCCGTTACCTGCCGAAACCACATTACCAACGGTTACTTCGGCACGGGAAATTCGGCCGCTGACTGGTGCAGTAATACGAGTGTACTCAAGATTTAAACGTGCAGACTGAACAGCGGCTCTAGCAGCTTGTAGGTTGGCATTCGCTGAACGTGCATCATTTTCAGCTAGATCCAGCTCTTGGCGTGATACAGCATTACTCTGAATTAAACGTTGAATACGAGAAAGGTTAGATCCTGTATAAGTGACTTGTGCCTCAGCCGAAGCAAGTTGAGCTTGAGCACGATTCAGTTCTGCTTGGAAAGGACGTGGGTCGATTGTAAAAAGTAAATCGCCTTTTTTAACAAGACTGCCATCTTTGAAGTGTACGGAAATGAGTTTACCTGAAACCTGTGGCCGAATATCAACTTGATCAATTGCTTCTAAGCGACCGGAATATTCTTGCCAATCGGTAATCGTTTTGCTAATGACATTAGAAATATCAACTGTTGCAGCTTGTTGGGCACTGGTCGGTGCAGCTTTTGCATCGGCATTTTCATGTAAAAACATAAAACTACCCCCTGTAGCCAAAATGGCGACAAAGATGGCAGACAGTGCGAACTGTTTGCGGGAAAATGACATGAGGTGCTCCTAGTTATTTGGATACCTGTTTTCAGACTTTTAGTTGTGGTCCGTATGGGAGAAACAGGGTTTATGGGATGGACGGAGCATAAAAGTTTGTCAATCACGAATAAATATATTAAATTTGATAACACTATTCGTATTTTTATAACAATTGATGTGTTTGATTAAATAAATGCATTGATAGGAGTGTGCGTGTGGATCTATTTCATGCGATGAAAGTATTTAACAAAGTTGTCGAAACAAATAGTTTCAGTTTAGCGGCTGACAGTTTAGGACTACCGCGTGCTTCTGTGACGACAACCATTCAAGGTTTAGAAAAACATTTACAAGTTCGTTTATTGAACCGAACCACTCGTAAACTGAGTTTGACACCAGATGGCGCAGTTTATTATGAAAGGACTGCACGAATTTTAGCCGACGTAGAAGATGTAGAATCGAATTTCCACGATTCTGAACGTGGCCCACGAGGTCGACTGCGCATTGATGTTAAAGCGTCAATTGGACGACTCATCCTTATTCCAATGCTTTGTGATTTTCATGCCAAGTACCCCGATATTGATTTGGTGATTGGAATGAGTGATCGTCCAGTCGATTTGGTTCAAGATGCAGTGGACTGTGTTATTCGTATTGGTCAATTGAAAGATTCAAGTTTAGTTGCACGTCGTATCGGAACAATTCAGTGTGTCACTGTTGCTGCGCCTCGTTATTTGATGGAACATGGCGAACCAAAAACCATTGAAGATTTACAAAAACATCAAGTCGTGCATTATTTTAATAGCCGTACCGGACGCAATATTGACTGGGATTTTATGGTGGATGGCGAGATTCATAGCGTCGGTGTGAAAGGGCGTGTTTCTGTCAATGATAGTGATTCATATATTGATTTGGCAGTGCAAGGTTTCGGCTTAATTCAATGTCCATATTACATGGCGGCAAAACATTTAGAATCTGGTGCACTTAGAGAGGTATTGACTGAATGGTTACCTGCACCGATGCCAATATCAGTCGTTTATCTACAAAACCGTCATTTATCACCTAAAGTTCGTGTATTTGTAGACTGGGTAGCTGAATTATTTGCAAGTTGTCCATTGTTGAGTGGTTGTTCAATGGCATGGGATTCGAAATGTGAATTTGCCAGCGCTAAAGAAAATAACCATGAATATACTATTCGGACATTGGTTGAAAATGAAAATATGGCAGAAGCCTATACACTCAAAAACTAATTTAAAATTTGAGTGATTTTTCAACATTTAGATAGTTAATCCAATCCATTGTTTAGACATATTCATAAATCCTTAATTTACTGGTATAGAAATTGCAATTATTTCGACAGAAGAGTAATTTAGAAATTGCTCAAGTTTTTATCACCTTATTTGGATTTTAAGGAGAAGCTTCAAGATGGCAAGCTTTATGAAAAAAATGTTCGTTTCAACAACCTTAGTTTTGGCTGCTGTTGCAACGAATGTTCAAGCAAAGGATTGGAAGGTGATTCGTTTTGGTACTGAGTCGTCTTATGCTCCATTTGAATATAAAACACCAGATGGCAAGTTAACTGGTTTTGATGTTGATTTAGGTAATGCCATTTGTGCAAAGCTTAAAGCCAAATGTGTTTGGGTTGAAAACTCTTTTGACGGTATGATTCCCGCACTTAAAGCGAAAAAATTTGATGGCATTCTTTCATCAATGACCGTTACTGATGAACGTGCGAAACAAATTTTATTTAGTAGCAAAATCTACAATACGCCAACGCGTATGGTTGCAAAAAAAGGCTCACCGTTATTGCCAACGCCTACTTCATTGAAAGGTAAGCGTGTAGGGGTACAACAGGGCACAATTCAAGAAACATACGCTAAAACCTATTGGGCTCCAAAAGGTGTGAGTGTCGTTCCTTATCCAACTCAAGACTTGATTTACCAAGATATGATGTCTGGTCGTTTGGATGCAACGTTACAAGATGCAATCATGGTTGATGGCGCTTTCTTAAAACAACCGAAAGGCAAAAACTTCGCTTTTGCTGGTGGCAATGTGGTTGATGTGAAAACATTGGGCGTAGGTGCGGCTATTGGTTTACGCAAAGAAGATGCAGATTTGAAAGCAAATATTGACAAAGCTTTGGCTGCAATCATTGCTGATGGAACATACAAGAAACTCGAGAAAAAATACTTCTCTTTTAGCATTTACTAATGATGTGAAAAATGTCGGCTAAGTGCCGACATTTTTAAATCTATTCTCATCTCATCAATATTAGATATTGTTTTTAAGGAGAAGATGAGTCATGTCTTTTTCTGGCTATGGGCCACTCCTTCTCAGCGGAACATGGATGACCATACAGCTTGCGCTGTTGTCACTCTTGCTTTCTGTCATTATTGGCTTAATTGGTGCGAGTTCAAAACTCTCTAATATTAAAGCCTTACGTTATATTGCGACCGGCTATACCACGCTCATTCGTAGTGTGCCTGACTTAGTGATTATGCTGCTTTTATTTTATAGCTTGCAGTTGGGTCTAAACCAAATTACTGAAGCACTGCAAATGGATCAGATTGATATCAACCCATTTGTGGCTGGTGTGATTACCTTAGCGTTCATTTATGGTGCATATTTTACCGAGACCTTTCGTGGTGCATTTCAATCGGTTCCAACGGGACAAATTGAAGCAGCAATGGCCTATGGGATGACGCCGTGGCAGGTTTTTCGACGTGTTTTATTCCCTCAAATGATGCGTTTTGCATTGCCTGGTATTGGTAACAACTGGCAAGTTTTGATTAAAGCGACCGCACTGGTTTCCATTATTGGCCTAACTGACATTGTAAAAATTACGCAAGATGCTGGTAGAAGTACCATGCAATTGTTCTTTTTCAGCATCGTCGCTGCTGCGATTTATTTGGCAATTACCACCGTGTCAAACCTGATTTTAATATGGCTTGAACGTCGTTATTCTGCTGGTGTAAGGAAGGGGCAATTATGATTGAAATCCTTCAACAATATTGGAAGGCATACCTTTGGACCGATGGCCTACAAATGACCGGTGTCGCGATGACTGCTTGGTTATTGGTGCTTTCAATCGGTATTGGGTTTGTGCTTGCTGTGCCTTTATCACTTGCACGAGTATCAGAAAATATCTGGTTGCGTGGCCCAGTTTGGCTGTTTACTTATGTGTTTCGTGGAACACCACTGTACATCCAATTGTTAATTATTTACTCGGGCATTTATAGCTTTGATTATGTTCATGAACATCAAGCGCTCGATGCATTCTTTCGAGAGGGCATAAATTGCACCATTTTGGCATTCGCGCTCAATACTGGTGCATATACGACTGAAATCTTCGCTGGAGCGATCCGTTCTATTCCACATGGTGAGATTGAAGCTGCTCAAGCTTTCGGTATGTCAAAATGGAAACTCTACACACGGATTATCATTCCGTCGATGTTACGCCGCGCTCTGCCATTTTATGGCAATGAAGTCATTTTAATGTTGCACGCGACAACCATTGCATTTACTGCAACAGTTCCCGACATTTTAAAAATTGCGCGTGATGTGAATGCCGCAACTTATGACACTTTCAATGCTTTTGGAATTGCCGCGGTGCTATATGCGATGTTGGCATTTATTTTGATTTGGATATTTCGTAAGTTGGAAAAACGTTGGTTGGCATTTTTAAAGCCATCGAATCATTAGGAGACATAAATGGAACACGTTGCAAAACTAGTGATTCGTGATTTACACAAAACATTTGGCGATCATGAAGTACTGAAAGGGATATCGCTTGATGCAAATGCTGGTGATGTAATTAGTATTATTGGTTCATCTGGTTCGGGTAAAAGTACCTTGCTGCGTTGTATCAATTTTTTAGAACAACCGAGCAATGGCACCATTAAACTCAATGGTGAAAAACTACGCACAGTCTTTGATAAAAAAGGCAATTTAAAAGTGGTTGATCCAAAGCAACTACAAAAAATGCGTACTCAGCTCATGATGGTGTTTCAACACTTTAATTTATGGTCACATATGACAGTGCTTGAAAATGTCATTGAAGGGCCAATTCATGTGCTTGGGGTGAAGCGTGCTGAAGCCGAAGAGCGTGCAAGAAAATATCTGCGTAAAGTTGGATTGCCTGAAAGTGTTGAAAGCAAATATCCAGCATTTTTATCTGGGGGGCAACAACAACGTGTAGCGATTGCTCGTGCTTTGGC
Source organism: Acinetobacter seifertii (assembly GCF_016064815.1). Classification (NCBI taxonomy): domain Bacteria; kingdom Pseudomonadati; phylum Pseudomonadota; class Gammaproteobacteria; order Moraxellales; family Moraxellaceae; genus Acinetobacter; species Acinetobacter seifertii. The sequence continues at coordinate 1,286,413 of NZ_CP065820.1, forward strand.
AATGGAACCGGAAGTGATGCTATTTGATGAACCAACCAGTGCACTTGATCCGGAGTTGGTGGGTGAAGTGCTCAAGGTTATGCAGAGTTTGGCTGAAGAAGGTCGTACCATGATTGTGGTGACACATGAAATGGGCTTTGCACGTCATGTGTCTAATCAAGTGATTTTTTTGCATCAAGGAAAAATTGAGGAACAGGGCCATCCTGATGAAGTACTCAATAATCCGAAAAGTGAGCGTTTAAAACAATTTTTGACGGGCAGTTTAAAATAAGCTGTTCATACCGAGTAAGGTGAAATTTTTTTAAAAAGAATTCGCATCTTACTCGGTTGCTTTTTAATTATATTTTATAGATGAGTATTTTTAGAAAACACATTAATAATGATAATACCTGCAATCATTAAAGTAAGACCAATACAGGCCGCCAAGTCTAAATGCTGTTTGTAAAATATCCAGCCAATTGCAGAAATTAAAATAATACCCGCGCCCGACCAAATGGCGTATGCAATTCCAATTGGGATTGTTTTTAGCGTCAGGGACAATAAATAAAAAGCAATCGCATAGCCCACAACTGTAACGATGGATGGAATGGGAACAGTAAAACCTTGAGATGCTTTTAAAGCTGAAGTTGCAATGACTTCACAAGCAATCGCAATTGCTAAATAAAGATAAGACATGGGGAAGTGCGCCAGAATGAGTTTTAATCAATCTATATGAAATGTTGAAATGGTTTACCAGTTTTAACGATTGTGCAATTTTTGGGGTACAAAATTACCAGTAAACCAAACTGAACTGATAAAGTGATTTTATCACTAGCCAATTGTTCTCAGCTATTTATTCCTTCATTTAATTATTGATTTGTATAGTCCCTCAAGAGGATCAACAATTTTAGCCTGATCCTCCATAGACTTTTTAATGAGATAAATTAGTTGAGTATATTTAGACCCTTAAATTTCTCTAAAAGTTGCTCTTTATTTTCAATATGCGCAGGGTCTGGTTTTATGCAATCGATAGGGCAAACCGCCTTACACGTAGGCGCATCGTAAAAGCCTACACACTCGGTACAACGAAGTGGATCAATTTCATAAACTTTGCTCCCTTCAAAAATAGCTGTATTGGGACATTCCGGTAAGCACATATCACAGTTAATGCAGTCACTCGTAATCAAAAGTGCCATGTTTAACTCGCTGAATAAGCCAATGTAGATGCAGTAATACTTTCTTTCGCATGCGGCAAATTGCGTACGAGTAGGGCATAACTGATATCAACATTTTGTAAGAGTGGAATTTCAACAAAATGCCCCGAACCTTTAGCATCTGTAATTGGGTTACCTTTTAAATCGCGCATTTCGGTTAAGGTAAATGTGATATTGCCTTGAGGTGTCATGAGTTCAAGTGAGTCGCCAACCATAAAACGGTTTTTAACTTCAATGCGAATATAATCACCGTGACGTTCTAAAACTTCACCACAAAATTGTTGATAGTCAAAGTGTGATGAACCATCGGCATAGTTTTGATATTCGCTATGCACATGTCGTCTTAAAAAACCTTCGGTATAACCGCGATTTGCCAACCCTTCGAGCTGAGTCATTAAGCTTGGGTCAAATGGTTTACCTGCTAATGCATCATCAATGGCTTTTCGATAAATTTGAGCAGTACGCGCACAGTAAAAATAGGATTTAGTACGACCTTCAATTTTCAGAGAGGCGATGCCCATTTTGGTTAAACGATCTACATGCTGTACGGCACGTAAATCTTTGGAGTTCATAAAATAGGTACCGTGTTCATCTTCTTCGGCAGCAAACATTTCTTCATCATTACGTTGTACTAATAGGGTTTGAGCCGAGGCTGTTTCTGATTGCGCTGATGAGCAGCAAGCCTTTTCTGACTCATTGAGCTGAGTGACTGGAATCACATCACCATTCAAATCCTCTTGGGCTTCATGCAGCTTATAGTCCCAACGGCAAGCATTTGTACAAGCACCTTGGTTGGCATCACGTTTGTTCATGTATCCAGAAAGTAAGCAGCGACCTGAGTAGGCCATGCATAGTGCGCCATGCACAAAAACTTCAAGTTCAATATCTGGCACATGTTGCTGGATTTCTTCTATCTCTTCTAAAGATAACTCACGTGACAAAATGACTCGGCTTAAACCGTAATCTTTCCAGAATTTAACAGTGGCCCAGTTAATGGCGTTGGCTTGAACCGATAGATGAATTTGCACATCAGGAAAATGCCCTCTCACCAGCATAATTAAGCCCGGATCAGACATAATGAGTGCGTCTGGTTGCATAGCCACAATTGGTTCAAGATCACGAATAAAGTTTTTTAATTTGCTGTTATGTGGCTGAATATTCACCACAACATAAAACTTTTTACCTAAAGCATGAGCTTCATCAATTCCGATTTTTAAGTTGTCATGATCAAAAGCATTATTACGCACACGTAAACTGTAACGTGGTTGGCCTGCATATACGGCATCTGCACCATAGGCAAATGCATAGCGCATGTTTTTAAGTGAACCTGCGGGAGAGAGAAGTTCAGTATTCATAAAATAAAAGGCATAAAAAATATATGGTTTTATTTTATTAACTCTGCATTTTTGATTCAACCTACTGAATTAGTAGGAATTTGGCCTATATCTTTTTGTATGGGTAGCATATTTTTTGCTAGCTCTCCTAAGCGCATCAAAGCATTTAACATTTTGGGATTTAACTCAAAACAAGCTGCAATACGTAAACAATGACTAAAACGTTTATCAGCCGAACATAAAATTCCCGGCATACATAAGATTTTTTCATCCATAGCTTGATGAAAGAGTTCCAGCGTATCAATAGATTCGGGGAGTTCTAACCATAAAATAAATCCAGCTTGTGGGCGACTGACTCGAGTACCGAGTGGGAAATAACGACAAATATAAGATTTGATGGTATCAATTTGTTGTTGATAGCGTTTTTTGAGCTGACGTAAATGCAGGTCATAACCACCATTTTCTAAGAAAAGTCCTAAGGTTTCGGTGAGCAAAGCAGGCTCGGCTACTGTTGTTGTAAATTTTAGCTGCTGCACAATATTACGGAAGCGCCCAGCTTCTAACCAACCGATTCGATAGTCGGGTGCTACAGTCTTGGTGTAGCTACTACATACCAACACCCATCCATTTTGATCAAATGCCTTAATGTTGGGTAAGAGAGGTTCGGCTAGTTGCAATTCGGCATACATGGCATCTTCAATGACGGGAACCTGAAACTGATTAGCTAGCTCTGCCAAGCGACGGCGGTTGCTTTCAGGCATGCTGAAACCGAGGGGATTGTGTCCTGTTGGAATCGTTAATATGGCTTGTACACTTTGAGATTTTAAGAGTTCTTCAAGTGTATCTAGACACATGCCTGTATGTGGCGAAGTGGGAACTTCTACAATTTTTCGGCCTAAATTATGAAGAAGCGGGTACAGGTTATGAAAAGTAGGAATCTCAAGAGCAATGCTGTCACCTGCTTGTGTGGTTGCCATAATCGCAAGACTCAAAGCCTCCATTGTGCCGTGAGTCAGCACAATATCATCTGCTGAAAGAAACATACCAAGTTGTAAACTTCGCCTCGCAATTTGTGTACGTAAACGCATAGAGCCGGGTGGCAAAGTATAGTTTTTAAAAATGTCTGGCTGCGTTCGTAAAACTTGAGCAGTTAAGCGTTTTAAGCGTTCAATTGGATAGAAGTTTTCACCTGTAGGGCAAGCTAAGGCTAAATTGATATAGTCAGGGTCCATCTGTTTTTTAACAATTTGTGCGAGAAAACAGCTAATTCCTGAAAGAGATACTTTTTCTTCACTGACATAACGCTCTTCGAGTTCTAATAAGTTTGAAGGCGCATGACAAACATAGTAGCCAGACTGTGGGCGAACTGAAATTAAACCTTGGTCTTCAAGCTGACGATAAGCTTCTTTTACGGTGTTAATGCTGACCTGATAATGATTTGCGCAGTCGCGAATTGATGGTAAGCGAGAGCCGATAGGCTGTCTGCCATTCTGAATTTGCAGGGTGAGGTCATCACTCACTTTTTTATATTTGTACATGTCAATTCATTAAAAAGTCAAAGCAATGGATACACTTTATAGTGATCTTTTATTTAACTCAAATATTGTGATTGCTTTTGATTTGTCGGTTTATTCATAATTTGAAATTAGAAACTGTGTCTATTATTTTTCATATGAACTGATACTGTGACCATTAAAAATAAATCAGTAAGATCAAAAAATGGTAAGGATTTAAAAGCCATAATTTTTAATTACAAAATCAGTAGGAGTGGTCTATGTCTGTTGTTGCATTTAAACAAGTTGATGTTTTTACTTCGCAAGCATTTAAAGGTAATCCTGTTGCAGTCATTATGGACGCCAGTGCCTTAACATCTGAACAGATGCAGGAAATTGCGAATTGGACTAATCTTTCTGAAACGACATTTGTGCTCCCTGCGACCGATTCTCAAGCTGACTATCAGGTTCGAATTTTTACTCCACAAAGTGAGTTGCCATTTGCTGGACATCCTACAATTGGTACTGCCTATGCTTTGCTTGAAGCAGGCCTCGTGACACCTAAAGATGGTAAACTGGTACAGCAATGTGCTGCGGGTTTGGTGACTCTGACCGTAAGTGACTCAAAGCATATTTCATTTGAACTACCTAAGCCTAAAATTACTCCACTTGACCCAATGCACACTGAAAAACTGGCTGAAATTTTAAAATGTCAGATTGATACTCAATGGAATGCAGCATTGGTTGATGTGGGTGCGCGCTGGATTGTCTTACAAGCTGTAAACGCTAAGGCTGTTTTAGATAGCCAACCCGACTTTGCTGCTTTAAAAGAACATGATTTAGAAATGAAAGTTGGTGGAGCGACGGTTTATGGTTTTTATGAAAATAATGATGAGCAAAAGCATATAGAAGTCCGCTCATTTGCCCCTTCAATTGGAATCAATGAGGACCCAGTTTGTGGGAGTGGGAATGGTAGCGTAGCTTCATTTATTCGTTACCACGGAATTTTGCCAGCACGAAATGATGTGGTGCTTTCTTCACAAGGTCGGGCTTTAGGCCGAGATGGACAGCTTCAACTTGAATTGCACCAAGATAAAATTTTAGTGGGTGGAACCGCTGTTACCTGTATTGATGGCAGTATCACCTTATAAAAAGAGATATAAAAAAACCGAGGACTTAGCCTCGGTTTTTTTATTTAGAAAAAGCTTATTTTTCTACGAACGCACGTTCAATCACATAGTCGCCCATTTCACCCATACGAGGTGATTCAACTAAACCATGTTGATCAAGTAATGCAGCAACATCTTTTAAGAATGCAGGGCTACCGCAAAGCATTGCACGGTCAGTTTCGCGGTTAAAACGTGGTAAACCAATTTTTTCAAATAAAGCGCCAGTTTCAATTGCAGTTGTTACACGGCCTTGAGTGTGGAAAGGTTCACGAGTAACAGTAGGGTAGTAAACAAGTTTGTCTTTAATACCTAATTCTTCAAAGAATTCATGGTTTGGTAATTCGTTCAAGATTAGGTCTTGATACGCTAATTCAGAAATATAGCGTGTACCATGAACAACGATTACTTTTTCAAAGCGTTCGTAAGTTTCTGGGTCACGAATAATTGATAAGAATGGAGCAAGACCAGTACCAGAAGATAAAAGGTACAAGTTTTTACCCGGTAAAAGGTCATCATGAACCAATGTACCTGTTGGTTTTTTAGAAACTAAAATTTCGTCACCAACTTGTACTTTTTGCAAAATCGAAGTTAAAGGACCGTCTTGTACTTTAATTGAGAAGAATTCTAACTCTTCTTCGTAGTTCGCACTTGCAATCGAATACGCACGCATTAACGGTTTGCCATTCACTTCAAGTCCGATCATCACGAACTGACCATTTTTAAAACGTAAGCTAGAGTCGCGTGTAGTTTTAAAACTGAAAAGGGTGTCATTCCAGTGGTGCACATGAGTAATGCGTTCAACGTTAAAAGCAGCCATTAAAGGTCTCGATCACGATTAAAAGAAAACAGATTGCTATTCTAATCTAATTTCATTCCCGATAAACTGAATATATTTAATTGTGTTTATAAGAAAAAGTGATGATGAACTCTGTCACCCTCCCAATAGTCGGGCACATGTGCTCACCTTTTCGAGAAAAATTTGGTATTCCACGTCAGCCCAACTTGGTCAATATCGAGTCTTATATCGAAATGGTAGAACCTTATAATGACTTATTGGCTTTTGAGGGAATTGAGCAATTTACCCATCTCTGGCTCATCTGGCAGTTTCATGACAATAAAAATCAGGAGACTGCAACTAAGTTTCGACCTCAGGTTCGCCCACCACGTTTAGGGGGGAATGAAAAAATTGGTGTATTTGCAACACGCAGTATGTATCGTCCAGCGCCTGTAGGTTTATCCGTAGTACGTTTAAAAAAGGTTGAAAAAGTCGGTAAGTCTTTAAGAGTGTATGTTACGGGCAGTGATTTACTAAATGGCACGCCAATTTTAGATATTAAACCTTATATTCAATATTCAGATGCCATTGCTGATGCTCAAAGTGGCTATGCACAAGCTGAACCAGAACGAAAGCAAGTTATCTGGTCGGAAAGTGCACTGACTACTCAGCAAAATCTTCTAAAAAATAAAAAAATTAACGGGCAATATCTGGATGAATTAGAGCAAGTTCTAGGTTTAGATCCAAGGCCTGCCTATCAAGAAGACCCTGAACGAGTCTATAAAATGAAGTTTTCTAATTTTGATATTCATTTTAAAGTGAATGATAATGTAATTACAGTAGTTGATATGGTAGAAGATGTTTTACTCGCTTAAACATCTCATTTCAAAACCAATGTATGTTCATCCAGAGCAGGCAAATTAATATCGCCATGTGAGTGAGTTGTGCGGGAATAAAAGCAAGGGCATAGCGCATTCCACCTGAAATAGCCGAATTAATGCTCTTGGCAATTGCATGCACTGCAAAACCACTCATAAAAGCGATTAGTAGCGATGTGTGAGCGTTATTCGGTTCTCCTTGTACAATTACTGCTGCAATAGCTGCATGTATTTCGAATAAAGAGGCAAGTAAGGTCCCTGCGATTAAGCCTGCATTTCCTAAATATAGACTTAGGCCATAAACACCAATCTGAATGAGTGTGAGTGTTCCCGCAATAATCACGGCTTCTTTTAAGCTGAACATTCTGGAGTCTAATTCGGCTGAAGTCGTACTTGGTTCCGCCTTACGCAATAAAATAAAAGCCCACACCGCTAAAAAAACCAATGCAATCAGCATTGGAAATATAATGACTTTGAACCATGCTAAGCTAATTCCAATCACAATAATTAAGGTCTGAATGAGTGTAGAAACACACGACATTAATGCAGCACCTGCATTTGTGGTGGCGTTCGCACGACCAGAACGAACTTCTAAACCTAGAGTTGCAATAGTCGCTGTACTCGATACAAAACCAGATGCTAAAGAAGAAAGTAATAGAGCATTTTTCGACGACAAAAGCCGTTTTGCAATATGTGCGAGCGCTTGTACAAATAAGATCAAAGTGAGTAATTTTAAAATCACATGAGGATTTAGAACTGGACCCCAGAAAGGTTTATTGGGAACTAAGGGTAAGGCAATTAAAAGTAATGCCAGTAAAAAAATCCCATCACGCAATTCGGACTCGGTAATCCACTGACTGGCAATACCATGCATCGATTGTTTTGCTAATAAAATAATTGTCATGATGACGGCGAGACCCGCAGCTAACGAAATATTCCAGATACAAAGCGCTCCTATAAAATAAGTCATAATAAAAGCGAGTTCTGTCGTAACACCGGGGTCATTCGGCTGATTTTTAAGGGAGACTATGCTGATTGCGCCAATAAGTAGAGCGCCTACAATTCCAATTTCAGTACCAAATAAAAAGCAGATTGCACCAAGTAGGGAGCTAATTGCAAAAGATCGAAAACCTGCAAAAGTCTTATATTCGTGTTTGAGCTTGCTTCTTTCACGTTCCAAACCGATTAATAACCCGCAGCCCATTGCCGCTGCAATAATAGTGATAAATTCTTCAAAAGATGCAGTTTGTAATGACATTGTCATTGGAAGATTCATAATACTTCCTCATTGGTTTATTGTTATATACAGGTGTTAATCATATTTAAATCATGTATTCATATGCAGTGTATGCTTTTTATTGTATTGAGCCTAGTCTCTTTTTTAATCAAACTATCACAATAAATATCTTTGTAAATATGATTTATGCCACAAAAAAATAATAAGTTGAGAATTGGTTTAATTAATTGAAGTTAAAAGGTATTTAAAAGCTGAATTTGGAAATTTTCATACCAGTTAAATCTAAAACATCTCTGCTATATTATAAAAATATATTGGGGATAACACATGAATGCACATGTAGAAATAGACGCACATTGGTGCCTAGAACAACTATTACAAGAAGGCCGTATTACTGAGCGTGATAAATTACTGGTACAAACGACAAATAGACAAAAAGATCAATTGAAATGGCATCCATTACAGTGGATTGCGCATTTTAATTTAAAAGATCAACACCACGTACAGGCACATTTAAGTTTAAATCGCCTGTGTCAATGGTTTGCTGATCGGGCGCAATTGCCATTATTTGTGATTGATCCTTTAAAGGCAGATGTCAGCGCTTTAACTCAAGTCATGTCACAAGAGTTTGCGATTCGAAACCACATTTTAGCTGTAGAAGTCCACGCGGACCGAATTGTGATTGGTACCGACCAGCCTTTTAAAATAGATTGGTTAAACAATCTGGAACGAAGTTTGGCACCGAAAAAAATTGAACGGGTACTGCTAAATCCTGAGCAGTTGCAACGTTACTTGCGAGAATATTATCAGGTTAGCCGTGCAGTAAATTCAGCTCAAAAAGATGCTGCGCATGACCGTGATAACAAGGGGGTAGAAGCACTTTTACAGCTTGGTGATAGCCAAAACCCTGATGCCAATGATCAACACATTGTGAAATTGGTCGACTGGATTTTACAGTTTGCATTTGAACAAAGCGCCAGTGATATTCACATGGAACCACGCAAAGACAATGGTAAAGTTCGGTTTCGTATTGATGGCGTTTTACACACTATTTATAACATGCCTTCAAATACACTGACCGCCGTGATTTCCCGAATTAAAATTTTAGGGCGGTTAAATGTAGCGGAAAAGCGTAAACCGCAAGATGGTCGCTTAAAGACACGCACACCTAAAGGGCAAGAAACTGAACTCCGTTTATCGACGTTGCCAACAGCGTTTGGTGAAAAACTGGTGATGCGTATTTTCGATCCAGATGTATTGGTACGTTCCTTTCAGCAATTGGGTTTTGATCAGTCTTTATTACAACAGTGGCAACGCATAACACAAAATAGTCACGGTATTATTTTGGTTACTGGTCCAACAGGTTCTGGTAAAACCACAACGCTATATTCTTCTTTAAAGCAACTCGCAACCGATCAAGTCAATGTCTGTACCATTGAAGACCCGATTGAAATGCTAGAGCCTAGTTTTAACCAAATGCAGGTCAATAATGCAATTGATCTGGGCTTTGCTGATGGTGTGCGTGCCCTGATGCGTCAAGACCCAGACATTATTATGATTGGGGAAATTCGTGACCAAGACACTGCGAATATGGCTATTCAGGCGGCACTCACAGGGCATTTGGTACTGTCAACTTTACATACCAATGATGCGCCGTCTAGTTTGACTCGTTTACACGATTTGGGCGTGCAACCCTTTTTAACAGCAGCGACTATTTTAGGTGTATTGGCACAGCGTTTAGTGCGACAGCTTTGCCCGCACTGTAAGCAACAAACTCATATTAATGAGGATGAATGGCAGCACCTAACATTCGACTATATTATGGAAATGCCAGAAAAAGTCTATCAAGCAGTAGGCTGTGAACAATGCCGTCATACAGGCTATAAAGGCCGAGTCGGTATTTATGAATTTATGCCTGTTAGTCTTGAGCTTAAGCATCTAATTGGTAGTCACGTAACATTAAATGAACTAAGAAGCCAAACGAAAAAAGAAAGTGTGGAGCCTTTGCGAATTGCGGGAGCGCATAAAGTGATTGACGGGCTTACTACTTTGGAAGAGGTATTACGTGTTGTGCCTTTAAATTAAATTTTTCTTAAGATTCACCTCATTTATGCTTGTTTTACTGATGTCATTCCAAGATGTAATCAAATAGGTGATTTTATGAAAACATTTAAAGTGATCTTGATGACAGCTATTACTGGTATAGCCATAGCACATCTATCTACGAGTCAGGCAGCAGCTATACCTGCAACGGTCACTACTGTTAAGCAAGCGTTAAAGGCAAAAGACAATACGCCTGTAAAATTACATGGGCAAGTGGTGAAGTCTATAGGTGATGAGAAATATCAGTTCCGAGATAAAACAGGCACTATCATTATTAATGTAGATGATGAACTTTGGCAGGGTCATCCTATTTCTCCAACGACTAATATTGGTCTGGTTGGTGAAGTCGATATAGACTTTAAACCCTCAAAACATGTAGAAATTGATGTAGAGCAAGTCCAATTTTAAGCATTGGACTTTGCTTATACCATTTATAGCCGCACGAATGATGCGGCTTTGCTTTTTTAATAAATGCTTGGCAAGATCAAGTCAGAATATAACAGGATAAATAGATGAGAATTTTGCTTGCAGAAGATGATCGCTCTCAAGCGGAAAGTATTCAATCTTGGTTAGAGTTAGATGGCTATCAAGTCGACTGGGTTGAAAGAGGTGATTACGCGCTTACTGCGATTGAACAGCATGACTATGACTGTATTCTACTTGATCGAGGTTTGCCTGAATTGGCGGGTGAAAAAGTCTTAACAACAATACGTTATAAACAAAAAAATGTACCTGTCATTTTTATTACAGCGCGTGACAGCATTCATGACCGAGTAGAGGGGCTAGATTTAGGTGCTAATGACTACTTGGTTAAACCTTTTAGCTTAGAAGAGTTATCTGCCCGTATTCGGGCTCAATTACGTAAACAAACTTTGAGTCAGCAATCGGTTTTAACTTGGGGAGATTTACATCTTGATACTCAAGCGAAAGTTGTATTATTGGCTGGAATCTCTATTGATTTAACAGCAAAAGAGTTCCAAATCTTACGTAAGCTCATGGTTCATCCTGAACATATTATTACGCGTGATCAGTTAGAAGAAGCGCTCTATGCATGGGGTGACGAAATTGAAAGTAATGCGATAGAAGTTTTTATTTATCAACTTCGAAAAAAAATCGGCAGTAGCAGCATTAAAACCATACGGGGACTAGGCTACCGTATGGGAGATTTAAAATGAAACTGAACCGTTCATCTTTACAGTCTCAACTGGTTAAGACCACCATGTGGAGCAGTATAGTGGTAGGGCTGTTGGCTTTAGGTTTGCTGACTATATTCTCGATTTACCACAACATGTCCGTGCAAGATCAAATTATGGATGAAATTTCAGATACTTTGTTGGTTTCTGATCTTTCTAACCATCCTATGAAGCAGTTTGATGAGCTTAGTGATGAATTTGATATTCAGTATGAATTATTAAACTCTGGTCAATTGCTTACTCATTCTCATACTTATCAACATGAGCTTTTTGAGCAGGGTAATTTATCCAAAGGGTTTTCATACTTTTGGTTTGATGGTCAATTATGGCGTAGTCTAGCCACACAGCAAAAAGATTCAGAGCTGCAAGTTGAAGTCTTTCAGCCCATGAGTACACGTGTTGAAGAGGTACTCAAAGCACTCGCTGGATATAGCGGTCTTATGGTTATGTTCTGGCTATTACAATGGGTGATTGTAAGCTGGCGTACAGAACAACAATTGGCGGCTTTAAATCTACTTTCTAAACGTATTGCTCAAAAAACTGCATCAAATTTAGAACCAATTCAAGACCCGGATGTCATTACAGAAATTCAACCAGTCATAGATGCTTTAAATCAGTTACTTGCAAGACTCCAACGGGCGCTTATTGCTGAACAACGCTTTACCGCAGATGCCTCACATGAGTTACGTTCACCTTTATCAGCAATACAAATGCGGCTTCAAGTTTTACAGCGTAAATACCAGCATGTTCCAGAGCTTGACCAAGACTTTGAACGCATCCAACAAGACGTTTCAAGAAGTACAAAGATTCTTGAAAATTTACTACTACTTGCTCGTTTAGAGCCTAATGAAACAGAACAGCCAGATCTGTTTAAGAGTGTGATTGATTTAAACCATATATTGGCTCGAGTCATAGAAACCGTAAATATTGATGCGCAAGCCAAACAAATGATGATTGAGACCAATATTTTGTCAAATCAAACCAAAGTATTTGCGAATGAAGAGTTACTCTTTATTGCTTTTCGAAATCTATTTGATAACGCGATTCGCTATAGTCCTACTTTAGGATTTATTCATGTTGAACTGAGTCAGTCCCAGCAACAACTGAAAATTTCTATAGAAGACGCTGGAAATGGGGTAGATGATGAAGTTTTAAGACGTCTAGGACAGCGTTTTTTTCGGGTATTAGGTACGCAGCAGCAAGGGTCAGGACTAGGGCTCTCAATTACTAAAAAAATTATTCAACTCCATAGTGGAGAACTACAATTTATGCATGCAAGCCAAGGTGGTTTAAAGGTTGAAGTGATAATGCCTTTTAATCAGGAAATACAAAAATAGCATGGTTGCCCATGCTATCCATTTTTTGTTTTCCCACGAATATTGTTGAAACGCGAGGGTGGTTCTTATTTAGTTAAAATGAGACGGTTATTGCGTGTAAGGCGTAAACGATATTCCTCGCCAGCATGCATAATTCGAATTTCACGACCTAATGCAAATAGGTTGTTAGAATGCAGCATTGGTAAGGCATGAGCTGAGTCAGTGTTACGAGTAAATAAGCTAAAAGGTGCGTTCATTTGTTGTGCTCCGTGGTATATTCTTGAACGATTTAAATGATAATCATTATCGAATAGATCTGTCAATGAGATTTTAAAGAATTTATAAATTGATAAAATTTGCTTACACTTGTGAAAAACTTGAGTGAGTAGAAAAATGCCTAAACCGATAGTCGATGTCGCAATAGCTATCTTAATTCATCGTGGGAAAATATTAGTTGGATGGCGTGGGGAGCAGCAGCATCAAGGTGGTAAGCATGAGTTTCCAGGAGGAAAGGTCGAGCATGGTGAAATACCAGAAGAAGCCTGCCGCCGTGAAATTTATGAAGAAGTCGGTATTGGTTTAAAAGAATGGCATCAATTTGATTATATTCACCATGAATATGACGACATTATTGTCAATCTTCATTTGTTCCATAGCTATGTACCTGATGAATTATTAAATCTTATTCATCAACCTTGGACATGGTATACGCGTGATCAGCTAGTTAAATTAAACTTCCCAAAAGCCAATAAAGACATCATAAAAAGATTGTATTGGCCGCATTTCATTAAAATTAATTCTACGCTCGCACTAGCCGAAAATGAGGACACTTTAGTGTATTGGCGTAGTGAAAAAGATAGTTTTAATCCAGAAGATATAGAAAAGTTAGCGCTGTTAAATACAGAGCAGCTTTCAAAATTAATCATAAATATCGATATTTGGCGCAGACTAAAACCTGAGTTAAAAAGCCACATAAAAACAGTTCATCTTAAACAGTCTCAATTAATGAGTTTGCATAAAGGTGATTTAGAGGTGGGAGTGCGTTTTATTGCAGCTTGCCACGATGCAGTTTCTTTACAACACGCGCAGCAAATCGGCTGTGATGCTGTTTTTGTAAGTCCTGTCAAAGTAACTGAAACTCACCCAGAAGCGAGAGCACTAGGGTGGGATCGTTTTGCTGACTTGATTGAGAAATGCCAGATTCCCGTATTTGCTTTGGGAGGTATGAGTCCTGATGATTTAGCCACAGCACAGCAACACGGTGCGTATGGCTTGGCAGGTATTCGTAATTTTTAAAAAGACATAAAAGCATTAAAAGCTAGAGCGCTTTTAATGCTTGCTGAGCTTCTTGAATAGTTTTTTGGTTATTGCGTTGTTGCCCAGCTTTTAAAATGGTTAGCCAAAGCTGTTTTTTCATCGCTTGGCTTTGAGCAAAGCTTAAACCACGTCTTGCAAGAGACTCAGCATTAGCATATTGCTGTTTATGATTTGCACTAAGTGCTAAAAATAAATAAGTCTCGGCGGCTTGTGGTGCTAAACGCTGCGCTTGAAGGGCGTAGCGCTCAGCCTCCGACCATTGCTGGTTTTTGTAAGCTTGCTCAGTTTTTTGCATTAACGTTTTAAAAGCAGGTAATTGGCTTCCATCATCATTAAAGCGTTGGGGCTTTTTCTGCTGAGGAACAATCACCTGTAAACTTTTACGTTGAATATCTGGATGATCATAAGGTGTAATTTTTACACCAGATGGTGTCTCAGTACTCTTTTTTTCGGCAACAGGTGGTATTTTCTCTTTTGGGACTGAATGATCTGGTAAAGTTGTACAGCCGACCATAAGTACAGCACCAATATAAAAAACACCCTTCTTTAACATATCCTGTTTCCTGTTAACACTTAGTTGTTATAACTACCACTAGAAATCACTCGTGTGTTATTCGACAGATCTTGTTCCATCTGACTTTCACTATCACGAATATAGCTATCGCTATTATCCGGTTGAGATGCTGGTGCTGTGTTATCACTTTGTGGTGCGTATGTTGGATCAACTTGATAATAAGGTGCTGCACATGGCGTAGCACGATGTGGAACTGTATGCGTCAGCATAGGAATATACATTGCGCCAGCACAAGCTTGTGCAGACAAATCACCTGTTGCATGATCAATCCATTGCCACTGTACAGTGTCTGGTTGACGTAGATTTACTGGGGTTTGACGTAACTGTTTCATCACATTAATCCACACAGGTAATGCTCCAGATGAACCAGTTAAGCCAGTTACTTTATTGTCATCTAGACCTAACCAGACTACAGCAACATGGTTACCTGAATATCCAGCGAACCATGAATCACGTGTATCGTTGGTTGTACCTGATTTACCAGCCAATTTTAAAGTAGGTGATAAGCTGTTATAAGCTGCACGACCAGTACCTGAAGACATAACCTGTTGTAGACCATAGTTCATGATATAGCCAACAGATGGATCAATTGTTTGTTGTACGTTTAAACCATAACGATCAAGTAAACGACCCTTGGCATCTACTACAGAACGAATTGCACGAGTTGGATATTTAAAACCACCGGTAGCAAAGTTTTCATAAATACCGAGTACTTCCATTGGTGACATATTAACTGCACCAAGGAAAATAGAAGGGTAGGCTGGAATTGGTGATTCGACACCAAATTTCTTTAAGTTGTTGGTAAATGTAGATAACCCAAATTCTTGACCTAAACGCACAGCAGAAAGGTTATAAGAGTTCGCTAAGGCTTCACTTAAACTTACAACGCCATGACCACCGCCACTATAGTTTTTCGGTGTCCAGCTTTTACCACCATCTACAGGAATGCTAATTGGTGCATCTTCGATCTTGCTTGCCCAGTTATAACGTCCAGACTCCATTGCACTTAAATAAATCACTGGCTTCAATAGGGAACCGACTTGACGTTTTGCATCTAGAGTACGGTTGAATCCAGTAAAGTCTTGAGTCGAACCGACAGCTGCAATCAATTCACCGTTTTCTGGATGTGCTATGAGCACAGCACCTTGCAAGTTTTTCAAACGAGCAGGGTTGCTTTGACTAAGACGTTCTACAGATGCTTTAAATGCATCTTGAACTTGAGTTTGAGCAATTGGGTCCAAGGTCGTAAAAATACGTAGTCCTTGATTTGTTAAATCACTCTCTTGATATTCGGTACGTAACTGACGACGTACAATATCTAAAAAGTCAGGGAATTTTGCAGGGCCTAGGCTTGGTTTATTTAGAATACCTAAAGGACGTGCAATTTCAGTTTCATATTCTGCTTGAGTTAAATAACCCATTACACGCATGTTGTTTAATACTGTATCGCGACGATTTTTTGCTCCTTCAGGGTTTTTCCAAGGGTTATATAACGATGGCCCCTGAACTAAACCGACTAAATAAGCTTGTTGTGCGACATTGAGTTCACGAAGTGGTAAACCAAAGTAAAATTGTGAAGCTAAGCCATAACCATTGATTGAATAGTTACCATTTTGGCCTAAATTTACTTCGTTTAAATAAGCTTCTAAAATTTCATCTTTGCTGTAATGCAACTCAATAAGTAAAGCCATTAATGCTTCATTCACTTTACGTTTTAAGGTGCGTTCAGGTGTTAAATAGAAGTTTTTAACTAACTGTTGTGTGAGTGTTGAACCACCTTGGCGACGTCCTCCAGTGACATTACTCACCAAAGCACGTGCTGTACCACGAATCGAGATACCGTGGTGGTGATAGAAGTTGCGGTCTTCGGTAGAAATTAAAGCTTCAATCAGTGGTTTAGGAACACTATTAAGTTTAATCAGGACACGGTCTTCATTATGCTGGGTATAAATGCCCCCAATGAGTAAAGGTTCTAAACGGGCCACACCTGTTGATGATGGTTTTGTACTACGTACATCTGCGACCTGATCGTTTGCAAAGCTGAGCTCTAAAACCTGTTCAGGTTCTACGCTATCACCATAGTCGAAACCACGTGTATGCACATACATGTTGCTACCTTGAGCAACAAAGGTTCCTGACTTGTCATAATTACTTGAAGTTTTGTAACCTAATAATTTTAATTCTTGAGTGAAATTGGCTTGGGTAATGGGTGCATTATTATAAATTTCCAAAGGCCGAGCAAACACTTTGGCCGGAATGTCCCAGCGCTGTCCTTCAAATTTTTCACGAATAATATTATCTAAACGAATCAGATAGATACTAAGAGCAATAAAAGCACCAATCACCAAAATTGAAAAAATTAGCGCGAAGAAACCGATACCACGTTCAAACTTCATATAAATGAGATAAAACCCTAAACAATACGCTAATGATGCGATAGCTTGTCATCAATTTGCAATGATAAAACTGTGAATAAATTGAAAACTTAGATTGAATTTTACTGCATCTTGTTGTTATGTTTTTTTAAATTAATCAGGATAATGTTATGATAGCGTAGAATCGCAGCGGAGCTTACTCATTCGTGCAAATTTCACATAAGTCCTTCAGAAACGTCGGGTTAATTGGTCGACCGGATAAATCATCAGTTGTAGAAACACTATGTTTAATTCATGACCATTTGCTAAGTTTAGGCCTAAACCCCATTTTTGATCAGGAAACTGCCGAATTAGTGCCCTATGATCATGCGCAAGTTGTTAGTCGTCACTTATTAGGTGAAGTCGCTGATCTGGTCATTGTAGTAGGTGGAGATGGTTCTTTGCTTCATGCAGCCAGAGCTTTAGTTCGCTACAATACACCTGTTATTGGCATTAACCGTGGGCGTTTAGGATTTTTAACTGATATTAAGCCTGCGGAAGCTATTTTTAAACTTGATCAGGTATTACAAGGTCATTTTCAACTTGATCGCCGTTTCTTGCTTGAAATGGAAGTACGTACTAATGGTGAAGTCATTTACGACGCAATTGCTTTAAATGATGTCGTACTACACTCAGGTAAGTCGGTACATATGATCGACTTTGAACTTAATATTGATGGTCAATATGTTTACCGTCAGCATAGTGATGGTTTAATTGTTTCGACACCAACAGGATCAACTGCTTATGCATTATCAGGTGGTGGCCCAATTTTACATCCAAGTATGGATGCGATTGCATTAGTCCCTATGCACCCCCATACATTATCTTCACGCCCAATCGTAGTTGGTGGGCAAAGTGAAATTAAAATTGTCATTCGCGAAAACCGGGTATTACCGATGGTGAGTGCAGACGGACAGCACAGTGTATCGCTCAATGTCGGTGATAGTTTGCACATCCGCAAACATCCATTTAAATTAAGTTTATTACACCCACCAGGTTATGATTTCTATATGGCTTGTCGTACCAAACTGGGTTGGAACCAAGATTTTGAATCTTTTCAAAGAGATGAATCATGAATATTGAACAAATGCTATCTGTTTTAAACCCTGAAATTGTCGAGCGTTTAAAAACAGCCGTAGAGATCGGTAAATGGCCAAATGGTGTTGTTTTGACAAAAGAACAGCGCGAAACATGTATGCAAGCTGTGATTGCTTGGGAGTTAAAGAACTTACCGGAAGATCAGCGTAGTGGTTATATTGACCGCGGAACGAAAGAAGAGGGTGAAGAGTGTGATGATGATCATCACAAGCATGAGCCTGAATTTAAACCGATTCGTTTTGTTTAAAACTCAATCAGACAGAAAAAATTATTTTTGGTTATTCCATACAGCCTTATATAGCATGTTTTTCATAACTTATAGCATATAGGCTTTTATTACTTTTGAAGGATCAAAAGTAACCAAAAATCCTCTGTATCACTGACGATACTTCCTGTATCGCAGTGATACGGTCGACATCCATGTCGACCTTCACGATAGCATCTGTTAACTACGAATTAAGATTGCTTAAATTTCGTGTTTCCCATAGCACTTTTGCTTTTTGCATCGCTTCTTCAAAGCTAGCAACAACGCCCATCGTATATAACGCAATACCCATGGTTTCTGTTACTGCCATTTCACCATATTCATGATGCTGCTGACCAAGCCAGACCGCTTTAAACGTTGCTAAATCTAACTCTTCTTCAATTGGGCTACGTTCAGGCGTAAGCTTTGGCAACTCATGTTCATAGAGCTCACCATTTTTAATACCACAAATGAGAGTTTTAGCATCGGGGTTTCGCTCAAATTCACCGCCTTCACCTTTAATGACTGCACTATTTTGATAGCGTAAGCGAAGCGCACTATGCTGATGAGAGGTTCTATACGCTGGATGGAATATCGCTTGTAAGGTGGCTTTCGCATTAAATGGGTTAATGAGACGAGCCAAAGTATGAATAGGTGAGCGTAAGCCCATCACATTTCTCAAAGAAATTAAATCGCTTAAAACAGGTGAAATTACATCTAATGGTAAGTAAGCAAAATTCTGTTCGGCTAATTGTGTGCGGACTTCTTGTTCAGAATGGCAAATTTTATAATCTAAATATTCCAAAACTTGTTCGGTATAGACTCGGTTAATCGTATGCCCAGAAGCGCCATGCATGACGATTTTATAGCCGTGATGCGCAAGTGTCAGGGCAGCTAGTAAAAACCAAGGATAATGTTTACGTTTGCCTGCATACGATGACCAGTCTAGGTCAACGTCTAAAGGTTGAAAATTAAGTTGGTCTTTTGTGGCTTGTACAAAGCCCGCAAGCTCATCAATGGACTCTTCTTTAACACGTAGTAGCATTAAAAAAGCACCCAACTGAACATCAAGAACTTCGCCTTTTAAAATCATGGTAAATGCTTGATAGGCTTCTTCGAAAGTCAGTGATCGAGATCCGGTTTTCCCCTTACCTAAAATACGGACATATTGCGCAAAGGGATGTTCAGCATCTTTATAGATATTACGTTTAGTATTCATGGCAGTTCAAAACAGTAAAAATAAGGGGTATGCAGCTCAAAATGAAATGTCTGCAAGTGCTTATCAATATGACATAAAAATCTGCTGAAAAAATATCAAAAGTGTTTGTCATACTAAAGTCTTAAGGCCGCATGGGTGTTTTTTATACGTATTAGCCAAAAATTTAACCGAATCGTGATTTAATTCGAGTAAACTTTCATGTGCTTTTTTGAGCACTCATATCATAATTTTCTGTGATTCTCCTATATCTTCAGCTTTTTATTGAAAAAGTAAGAGGTTATTTCTGGCTACTCAAAGTGGTTGGAAACTTCAGGTATTCTCCTGTTTTAGAAAACAGCTTTTTTGTTTTCGTTGAGGTAATAGGAAGGTTTTTTGTTATTAAAAAACCGTTTCCCTTTTGCGGTGTTCATGTGAAAGGTTAGGGCTGTGTATTCGTAAAGAATAGACGTTTCATTTTGATATTTCCAACGGACTTGGAAATATAGATTGAAGTAAAGTTATGGCTAAAAAACCGATTTATAAATCACTTTATTTTCAGGTGATTATTGCGATTATTGCGGGTGTTTTGGTAGGGCATTTCTCTCCAAGCACAACGCAAATAGTGAATGGTGTTGAACATCATATTCCAGGTTTAGGTGAGCAACTCAAGCCATTAGGTGATGCTTTTATTCGTTTGATTAAAATGATCATCGCACCTGTTATTTTCTGTACAGTGGTGAGTGGTATCGCTGGTATGGAAAGCATGAAGTCAGTTGGTAAAACTGGCGGTGTTGCATTGTTATACTTCGAGATCGTTTCAACAATCGCACTTTTGATTGGCCTTGTGGTGATTAACATTGCAAAGCCAGGTGTAGGAATGAATATTGATCCTACAACCCTAGACACTTCAGGTATCCAAAAATACGTTACTTCTGGTGAGTCACAATCTACCGTTGATTTCTTAATGCACATTATTCCTGACACGGTTGTAGGTGCATTTGCAAATGGTGAAATCTTACAGGTCCTTCTTTTTGCAATTCTATTTGGCTTTGCACTTCATAAGTTAGGTGATGCAGGACGTCCAGTTTTAAAGTTAATTGATCAAATTGCACATGTATTTTTTAACATTGTAAATATGATCATGAAGCTTGCTCCATTGGGTGCATTTGGAGCAATGGCATTTACTATTGGTAAATATGGTGTGGGGTCACTCGTACAATTAGGGCAACTTATTATTTGCTTCTATATTACGTGTCTGCTCTTTATCTTCTTGATTTTGGGTACAATCAGCCGTATCAGCGGTTTTAGCATCCTTAAGATGATTCGTCTAATTCGTGAAGAACTCTTAATTGTGCTTGGTACTTCTTCTTCAGAATCAGTCTTACCACGTATGCTGCGTAAACTTGAGATTGCAGGTTGTGAAAAGTCTGTCGTCGGTTTAGTTATTCCGACGGGTTACTCGTTTAACCTTGACGGCACTTCAATTTATTTGACGATGGCTGCAATTTTTATTGCTCAAGCCACAAATACACAGCTTGATATCCAGCATCAAATTACTTTGCTTTTGGTACTTTTAATTTCATCTAAAGGTGCAGCAGGTGTAACAGGTTCTGGCTTTATTGTTATGGCGGCAACTTTATCTGCTGTTGGTCATATTCCAGTTGCAGGTTTGGCATTAATTTTAGGTATTGACCGTTTCATGTCAGAAGCACGTGCTTTAACCAACCTTGTTGGTAACTCTCTAGCAACAATTGTGGTTGCTAAATGGGTAGGTGCTTTAGACAAAGATAAATTAAATGATGCATTAAATAATCCAGAGGAAGTGGATAGAAAAATGCTTGAGCCAAAAAGTGTTGTTGCTGAAGCATCTCACTAAAAATTATGATTGATAAAAAGGGAGCTTCGGCTTCCTTTTTTATTGGCTGACTGAAAAGTACAGTTTTAATGAGCAGCTATGCCATGACAGTAACTCAAAAAATGATTAGCATGCTCAGCAATGAGAATTGATAAAACAATAAAGCTGAAGGAAAATATTATGTTGGCATACGATGCAGATTTAGAATTATTTCGTGATAATTTTAAACGTTTTATGAATGAGCATATCGCTCCACATTATGACCAATGGGAACACGAAGGAATTATGCCGCGTTCAGTTTGGAATAAATTGGGCGAAAATGGCTTTTTATGTGTAGATGTTCCAGAAGAATACGGGGGGTATGGCGTTCCAACTTACTATTCATTAATGTTGGTTGAAGAATCTGCTCGAGCCGGTTTTTGCGCATTATCAACTGCTATTTCTTGTCACTCTGAAATTGCTGCACCTTATATTTTACACATCGGGACAGAAGAGCAAAAACAATACTGGTTACCAAAAATGGTTACTGGTGAAGTGGTTGGTGCTATTGGTATGACTGAACCGGGTGCTGGTTCTGACTTACAATCAATGCGTACGAGCGCCATTTTGCAAGATGACCATTATTTGTTAAATGGTTCAAAAACCTTTATTTCAAATGGTCAACATGCTGACCTTGTGGTGCTTGCAGTAAAAACTGATCCTCAAGCGCGTGCAAAAGGCGTGTCATTATTATTGGCAGATACTCATCTAGAAGGTTTTAAAAAAGGTACCAACCTCGACAAAATCGGTCTGCATTCTCAAGACACATCTGAGCTATTTTTTGACAATGTTAAGGTTCGTAAAAACCAGTTACTCGGTCAAGCTGGGCAGGGGTTTGCTTACTTAATGCAAGAGTTACCACGTGAACGTACAGCCATTGCATCTACCGCTATTGGCGCTATTCGTGGTGCAATTGATTTGGCAACGGCTTATGTAAAAGAGCGTCATGCATTTGGTCAACCTATTTCTCAGTTCCAAAATACTCGTTTTGTTTTAGCACAAGCAAAAATTGATGAGCTTGCTACGGCTGCTTTTTACGAGAGAAACGTTGCTCTATATCAAGAAGGTAAGCTAGATGTGGAAACAGCAGCCGCACTCAAAAGTTTTAGTACGGATATGCAAATGAAAGTCGCAGACAACTTGCTGCAACTCTTTGGTGGCTATGGTTATATGACTGAATATCCGATTTCACGTTTCTTTGTAGATGCTCGTATTCAGCGTATTTACGGTGGTACAAATGAAATTATGAAAGAAATCGTAGCACGTGGATTAATTGGCAAAGCTTAATTAAATAGTTTTAAAAAAAGCCTACCTTTGAGTAGGCTTTTTTATATTACCTATTTGTTAGTTCGATAAATGACAGGATAGTCTTGTTGTTTGGGTAACTTGTGTAAGGCTTGATTGATCTTTCTTAAAAATGCATCGGCTTCATCTTGACGAAAAGAGTCTTCGGTATATTTGCTACGTTTTTGATTGATGCCACAACCCGTTATTTCCATATTTTCAGGATTAAATGACCAGTCATTTGGATTCTTTAAGTTAATGTCTAAATCACTTTCACAGCTTTTCCATAAATGTAAAAACTCATTTGATAATTCTGTTTTAAATCCTCGTGCTGGATAGACCGAGAAGCCTTTTATTTCAGGGTTGGAAAATTGTATAAACATGTCTAATGGCATACCGCCCCAAATGATTGCTGTATTTTCTGGTAAAGCAATGACTGATAAATTTTTCTCATTTAAAGCATGTTTTTGCTCAAATTTTTGCTTGAAAGCTTGCGACTGATAGGTCAGTTTTGTTTGGGCTGGGATTGGAATACCACGAACTTGATTGCTGGTAGTTGTCATATAGTACGGAGAATTATCAGTACCATTACATCCTGCGATTATCGGACAACCGCTACAAGCCGTTAAACTATAACTTGCAAGACTCAGTAGACTTAAGACAATAATTTTATTCATTCTATTTTACTGTTCTTTTAACATCTCTAAGCAGTATAGCCAATCTAGGCTTTAAGATGGGTTCAGCATTTTGAAATTTGAGTAATTTCTTATTCCGCTGCCTTCTCACTCTGTTCATCAAATAAAGATTTGCAGCTTTCTAGATCTTTGCACGAAGCAAACATAAGGGCTTTAGGTAGACTTGCATACAAATTTGTAATGTGTTGCTCGGCAGGGTTATAAAAATGCCAATAACTAAATTGGTTTGAACGTTTGTTTTCTAAAGCTTTAAAGAAATCTGTTTCATTAAACTTATTATTAGATTGAGTACGAGGCCCACCTTGCTCATGTGTACCGACTGTGGTCATGAGTAAAGGAGAATGATTTGGTTTCTGACTTTGCCAATGATTTAACTGCTGAAATAACATACCTTGATCAAACCACAGAGAAGGGCTTGCAGCGAAGTAACGTTGAAATGCATCTGGCTTTTGAAAAAAATGATAAAGCACAAACAAGCCTCCAAAAGAGTGCCCATAGATACTTTGTTGCTGACTATTAATTGGAAACTGTTGTGCAATTTCAGGTTTGAGTTCGTTATTTAAAAATGCAATAAATTGATCAGCACCACCATATTTATATTTACCTTGAGCCTGAAATTCAGAAGAAGGTTTTGGTGTGTAATCGTAAGCACGCTTTTGCACATCAAAAGTTTTTTGCTGAGGATAACCAACCGCTACAATCATAAGTGGATCAAGTCCTAATTTTGTAGAGCCAGCGCCAATCGACTGAGCAATATTGACAGCACTTGGGAAAGTTGCATTTCCGTCTAGTATATATAGTACCGGATACCCATGTTGTGGTGGGGCAACAGGTGGTTTATAAATTTGAATAAGATAATCATGGCCTGTATTTTTAGATTTGATTTGGAATTGTGCCTGATTATTTTGAAAAACGATTTTTGATTGATTTTGTATAGGCGTTTCAGCTAGAACATTACTGCTTATTAAAGTACTCAAGATAAAACTAGAAGAAAAAAAGAAAAATGATTTATGCATAACAGATGAAAATAAAATTTATTACTTAAATCATAAATGAAAATCATTATCAAATAAAGCTATCAAAAGAATGTCCGCAAAAAGGTTAATGAAAAAAGCTCTTACAGCCATATTGCCTAACAAATCAAAGCAGACTATTGTTATACTCTCGTTTAAAAGATGATTTTACTGAGGCTGCATTCCAATGATCAACGATGATCAAAACAAAACGACTTCTCTTAGTTTAGAACAAATTCGCGAAGATATTGATAGTGTTGATCAACAGATTCAAGAATTATTAAATCGCCGCGCAAGCCTTGCTGAAGCTGTTGCTAAAGCTAAATTTGCTTCCGAAGAGAATCCTTTGTTTTATCGTCCTGAACGTGAAGCACAAGTCTTACGTAAAGTGATGGAGCGTAACCAAGGTCCTTTGTCTGATGTCACCATGGCGCGTCTGTTCCGTGAAATTATGTCGGCTTGCCTTGCTTTAGAAGCGCCGCAAAGTATTGCATTTTTAGGACCAGAAGGTACTTTTACTCAATCTGCTGTGCTTAAGCATTTTGGTAAGGATGCAGTTGTCCGTCCATTACCAACTATTGATGAAGTGTTCCGTGAAGTGGAAGCGGGTAGTGCACATTACGGTGTGGTCCCAGTTGAAAACTCATCTGAAGGTATTGTGAACCATACTTTAGATTGTTTTAAAACATCTAACTTAAATGTGATTGGTGAAGTTGAATTGCGTATTCATCATCAATTTTTGGTCTCTGAAAATACACGTAAAGACAGCATTAAACAGATTTATGCTCACCAGCAAACTTTGGCCCAATGTCGTCAGTGGTTAGACGCGCATTATCCGGGTGTTGAACGTGTTGCCTTAAACTCAAATGCAGAAGCTGCACGCCGTATTCGCAACGAATGGCATTCAGCAGCAATTGCATCTGATATTGCAGCAGGTATGTATAACCTTGAAATCTTACATAGCAATATTGAAGATAACCCGGAAAATACCACTCGTTTCTTAGTCATTGGTCGTGAAAAAATTCCACAAAGCGGTAATGATAAAACATCGTTATTGATCTCAGCACATGACCGTGCAGGTGCTTTATTAGAAATTTTAGCACCGTTTGCAAAACATAATATCAGCTTAACGAGTATTGAGACTCGCCCAGCGCTACCTGAAAAATGGGCCTATGTATTCTTTATCGATTTAGAAGGTCATATTGATCAAGAGAACGTTGCTGCGGCAATCAATGATATTCGTCCAATGGTAAAAGAGCTTCGTATTCTAGGTTCTTATCCTGCTGCTGTTCTCTAATCACTCATGTTGGAATAATGGCATGTATCCAAATAGAGCATGTCATTATGCTTAAAAATAAATTGCTCAGAGGTTTAAATCACTTTGAGCAAAAACAAAGTTGAAGTTATGTCACAACCCCTATTTAAAAAAGTTGCATTTATTGGTTTAGGACTCATCGGGTCGAGTTTGGCGCGTGTTATTTTTGCAGAAAAATTGGCGACAACAGTTGTTGCATCCACACGCTCACAGAAAACTTTAGAAGATGCAAAATCACTTGGCTTAATACAAGAAGGTTTTTCCGATCCTGTAGAAGCTGTGAAAGGGGCCGATTTAGTTGTTTTAGCCTTGCCAGTGCGTGCTACACAAAAAGTGCTTGAGCAAATTAAACCGTATTTGTCAGAAACTACGATTGTAACTGACGTGGGTAGTACAAAAGGTAATGTCGTTGATGCAGCAAAAGCTGTATTTGGTGAAGACTTACCTGTAGGTTTTGTGCCGGGACATCCTATTGCTGGTAGTGAGCACACAGGTGTTCATGCAGGTAAGGTTGATCTATTTGCAAATCATAAAGTGATTTTAACGCCGTTGCCAACAAGTGCAGAATGGGCTGTTGATAAACTGATTCAACTATGGTCGGCTGCTAAAGCTGAAGTGATTTGTATGGATGTTGCCAAGCACGATGAGGTATTGGCACATACGAGTCATTTACCGCACTTAATGGCATTTAATTTGGTTGAGCAACTTGCAAACCGTGAAGATAATCTTGATATTTTCCGTTATGCAGCTGGTGGCTTTCGTGATTTCTCACGGATTGCAGCCAGTGATCCTCAAATGTGGCATGACATTTTCTTTGCCAATAAAACAGCGATCTTAAATGCTGTCGATGGCTTCGAAAAGCAACTTACAGTACTTAGAAAATTGATTGAAAACGAAGACTCTCATGCATTAATGGGGTTACTCGGCCATGCTCAGGCAGCACGTCAGCATTTCAATCATATGTTAGCCAAAAAACCTTTAATGGAGAAAAATAAGGTGACACAGCAATTCAGTATCTTACCGGGAAATAAGGCCTTTAAAGGTAAATTTACCGTACCGGGTGACAAATCTGTGTCACATCGCTCCATTATGTTTGGTGCTATTGCCGAAGGCACTACTCATGTAACTGGCTTCCTTGAGGGCGAAGATGCTTTGGCAACTTTGCAAGCTTTCCGTGATATGGGGGTAAGCATTGAAGGCCCTAAAAATGGTGAAGTGACCATCCATGGCGTAGGCATGCATGGTTTAAAAGCGCCAGCAAGTGCATTGTATATGGGTAACTCTGGTACAAGCATGCGTTTGCTTTCAGGTATGTTATCAGCGCAAAAATTTGATTCAGTGATGACAGGTGATGCATCACTTTCTAAGCGTCCAATGGAGCGTATTGCTAAGCCATTACGTTTAATGGGTGCGCAAATTCAGACTACAGGTGAGAAAGGTACACCACCTGTAAGTATTACAGGTAGCCAGCAATTAAAAGGTATTCAATACGATTTACCTATGGCATCTGCTCAGGTGAAATCAGGTATTTTACTTGCTGGTTTGTGGGCTGAAGGCGAAACTTCGGTAACTGAACCAGAACCAACTCGTGACCACACAGAGCGCATGCTTCGTGCATTTGGTTATGAAGTTAAAACTGAAGGCAACAAGATTTCACTCGTTGGTGGCGGAAAATTAGTAGGTACTGATATTCAAGTTCCATCTGATATTTCATCTGCTGCTTTCTTTATGGTGGGGGCTGCAATTACTGAAGGTTCTGATGTTGTTTTGGAAGCTGTAGGTATTAACCCAACACGTACTGGTGTAATTGAAATTTTAAAACAGATGGGTGCAGATCTGACTGTTGAAAATGAACGTATTGCTGGTGGCGAACCTATTGCTGATATTCATATTAAAGGCTCACGCACGCTTAAAGGCATTCATATGCCTGAAGACCAAGTACCTTTAGCAATCGATGAATTCCCAGCTTTATTTATTGCAGCGGCTTGTGCCGAAGGCCAAACAGTATTAACTGGTGCGGCAGAACTTCGCGTGAAAGAATCTGACCGTATTCAGGTGATGGCAGATGGCTTAAAAATCATGGGTATTGACTGTACGCCAACTGAAGATGGCATCATTATCGAAGGTAAAGGCAAATCTGGCGATTGGTCACCAATCTTCGCTGGCGGTGAAATTGAATCACACCACGACCACCGTATTGCTATGAGTTTTAGTATGGCAGGTCTTCGTAATTCTGGTCCGATTACAATTCATGGTACTGAAACCGTTGCTACAAGTTTCCCAACTTTCACTGAGTTGGCGAATCGTGCAGGTTTAACTATAGAAGTTAGCCAATAACTTTTTACCTAACACATTTTATAATTGCTAACACAATAGCAACGGCAGCAGCGAGCTAAAAGCTTGGCTGCTGTTTGTTTATTGCTTATGCTAAGTGCAGATAATGATAATAGTGTTAGGACAAAGGATGAAAAAATTACAATTTATTGCCAGTTGCCCACAACATGGGGTGCTTGATCATCCACCAAATGAATGCCATATCACTCAAGAATATGTAGCGGCTTTATTATTTAAACAATTGGGGCATTATGGTTTCGATGCACAGCATATTGTGCATGAACATGAAAAGGTAGAAGTGAGTATTGATAATCATCTTTTACCTTTGTCTATTACTTGTCAAAAAACAGACCATGATGGACACCTGATGTGTGAAATTTCTGCCAATCCAGATGAAGAACAAGACTGGTTTGAGAAAATTGAAACACAAAGCATTATTCGCCAGCTTGCACAGGCCGTTGAAAATAGTTTGAAAGCTGATCAGAGTTTTTCCCAATTTGTTTGGAAGTCTTGATCAATTAAATATATTTTATGAAGTAAGGGTGAACATATTTGTTCACCCTTTTTATTTATTAATATTGATAAGAATTATTTATTTTTGTAGTGACATTATTTAATAAAAATTAACAAACGAAAAAATAATATTGTTTGAATTTTGAACTAATTTTCTATTAATTTAAAAATGCTTTTTAACAAAGAACTACTCAATTTCCTCTTCTTATTTATATTATTTTACAGAGAATTAACATGAACATAATTTCCAGTAATTATTCAAAAGGCTTTGGTATATTGATTATCTCCTTATTATCAGCGTGTAATAGTGATGATAAAGATACGACCATAAACTCAACAAACCAGAAGTTGCTAGAAGGAACAATTACTTCTTTAGAGAATCTTAAGCAAAATCTAGTATGGCAAGAAAATCAGTGTGATAGTGTCTATTCTAAAGTGATCAGTGAGGCAGCAATTGCTCAAAAATCAGCGGCAGAACTAAGAGCCAATATCACTAGTTCAAATAATTTAGGAGTTTTTCTTGATAATCAAATTATCCCGAAACTAGCTCAGCTTACCGATGAGTCGACTGTATTAAGAGCGAGGTGTAATGCTCCAGACTATGATGGAACAGGCGTAAGCATTGAACGACCTGCCATGCTAAGGGAAATGTTAAGTGAATGGCAAGGAACAATTAATTTATTAATTCGTCAAATCAATAACCCACCAAATATGAATCCTGAAATTAAATTAGCGTCATTAACCAACACGAATATTAATCAATCCACTCTAGCAAAGTCTAAATTCAAAGATTGTTCAGATAGTTTTTGTCCAGAAATGACGGTTATTCCAGCTGGTAGCTTTTTAATGGGTGGAAATATAAATGAGCAAGAGCAACAAAATGTACCGGCTCAATCTCGACCATACGAATTACCTCAGCACTTAGTACAAGTCGAAAAACCATTTGCAATGTCAACTTATGAAACAACAATTGCTGAGTTTCAGGCTTTCCAAAAAGAAACTGGCTGGGAAGTCGAGGGGTGTCGTAATTGGGAAACACGCAATGGGGTCTTCAATATGTGGTATCGAGATGATTTAAATCCGAATAATTCGGGTATGAATCAAACACCTCAGGATCCTGTTGTATGTGTACGCCGTGAAGATGGAAGAGAATTTGCGAAATGGTTATCTAAAAAAACAGGTCAGACCTACCGTTTACCAACAGAAGTTGAGTGGGAATATGCGGCGCGTGCTGGAACGACAACAGCATATTATTGGGGAGATGACCTTAATCTTGACCAAGCTTGTAAATATGCAAATGTATTAGATCCATCTACAGCGGCAGCATTACCCCAAACCAGTGGTTGGAGTCTATTTAAATGCACGGATGGTTATGCATTTACGTCACCAGTCGGAAAGTTTTTACCAAACAATTTTGGTTTATATGATATGAGTGCCAACGCACGAGAATGGGTGGATGACTGCTGGCATTCAAATTATGAAAATGCTCCTAGTGTGAATCGTCGCTGGGGTGAAGAAAATAATGGACAGTGTAATTTCCCAGTTTTACGTGGAGGGGCATGGATATATAACACTTATAACGTGCGAACTGCTTATCGTAATGCGTATGTGACTTCACAAGCTCGTTCAATTATGTGGGGATTCCGTTTGGTTCGTGAAATTTAGCTTTGATTTTTATACCTAATATATTCTACATTTAAAGTCATTTTTTAATTTATCAGCGTCGATTTTAATAAAAAGCTAAAACTGCGCTGATAAATTCTTATCTTTCAATAAACCTACGTTTATTAAGAATATTTGTGAGAGTATAAATATATGGTGCCATTTGATTTTTCGAACTTATCTCCTCAAGTGGTTTGGCAGCATTTTCAAACACTTTGCACTATTCCACGTCCCTCAAAGCACGAACAGCAGCTTCGTGAGTTTTTAAGAAACTGGGCTGAAAGTCGTAATTTAGAAACTTACGTAGATGAAGTTGGTAATTTAATTATCTGTAAGAATGCGACCGCGGGTAAAGAACATGTGTCTGGCGTTATTCTTCAAGGCCACTTAGATATGGTCACACAAGCTAACACTGGCACAGTACATGATTTCTTTAAAGACCCGATTTGTCCAGTCCTTGAAGATGGCTGGTTAATTGCTAAAGATACTACTTTAGGTGCCGATAATGGCATTGGTGTGGCTTTAGCTTTGGCAGTTTTAGATTCAAATGATATTGCTCATGGGCCAATTGAAGTTCTCTTAACAGTCGATGAAGAAGCGGGGATGAGTGGTGCGCGACTTTTACAGGCAGGTGTACTAAAAGGGAAATGGTTATTTAATATTGATACAGAAGAATGGGGCGAGTTATATCTCGGATGTGCTGGCAGTATTGATGTTGAAGTAGAGCAGCCGCTTAGTTATGAACCAATCCCTGAAAATTTGAATATTATGAATATTCAGGTAGCTGGTCTTAAAGGTGGTCACTCTGGCGTAGATATTCATTTAGGACGTGGCAATGCTAACGTTATTTTGGCTCGCTTTTTAAATCAATATTTAGGCTCACTTGGTGGGCATCTTGTTGAGTTTACAGGTGGCACGGCGCGTAATGCTTTACCAAGAGAAGCTGTAGCGACTATTGCAATTTCGCCTAATCAGTTATCAAACCTAGAAAAATTACTCGATGAATATCAAACAGCATGGAAAAAACAGCTACAAGGTATTGATGAC
The DNA here is from genome assembly GCF_016064815.1 of Acinetobacter seifertii. Lineage (NCBI taxonomy): Bacteria > Pseudomonadati > Pseudomonadota > Gammaproteobacteria > Moraxellales > Moraxellaceae > Acinetobacter > Acinetobacter seifertii. Next base: position 1,317,706 of record NZ_CP065820.1, read on the forward strand.
AATCTGCAATTAATTATTCAGCCTAATAGTGCTGAAGTGAAGGAAGTAATTACTCAACAACAGCAAAACGAGTGGTTACAAGCTTTAGCAACAAGTCCTTATGGCGTTGCAAGTATGAGTCAAGCTCTCCCAGATGTGGTTGAGACTTCAAATAATATTGGAGTGGTGAGACTAAATAGAGAAGGCGGAAAAGCTGTTTTAATGGTTCGCTCAATGGTGAACCAAGAAGCTCAAGATTTTGCAGAAAAAATTCAGGCACATTTTAGTCAATTTAATATCGCCTCTATACTCACACCCTTAGTTTCAGGTTGGACACCAAACCCTGACTCGGCTGCTCTAAAGTGCTTACAACAAGCCTATCAAAATGCATTTAATATTGAGCCAAATCTTAAAGTGATTCATGCGGGTTTAGAATGTGGGATTATTGCTGAACATTACCCACATTTACAGATGGTTTCGTTTGGACCAGATATTCAAGGGGCGCATGCGCCGGGCGAACGAGTAAAAGTAGATACTGTAGAGAAATGCTGGAAGCTACTGGTAACCGCTTTGGCATCTGTAGAGTAATTTTTTAAGAAATAAGAAGCTCAGTTATGAGCTTCTTAAATTTTAACCTTTACATGAAAATGATCTGGATTTAACTCAACAAACTCGATTTCACAATCAATAAATTTTTCAATCATGGCCGCTTGAGTACGAGTGTGTTCGCTAATACATTGTGCGGTGAATTCACCCCCTTGACCTAATGTCAAAGGTAGCAGTAACTGGTCTGCCAAATATTCATCTACAACAGCCTGCGAAGATAAATATAGCTTTACATCTTTTGCTAAATGATCAGCTATTTGCTCTGCACTTTTGCTCTTCTCACCTAAAGCCGTAAACAGTTGAGTGTGATATTGATGAGTAACTTTCACATACACTGTATTGCCTTGGCTAATTCCATTTAAATGAAATTGCTGCTGAGAGCTTAAGTTTAGCTTTTTACTTAATGTGGTTAATTCACGTTGTGCAATTTGTGCTTCTTCTGAAAGATTTAATACTGCTGCAAAAGCCTCATTGCTTTGTAAAACACCACGATCTAATAAATTTAGCTTGTTTCGATTTTGCCATGGCTGAATGGTAACTTGAATTTCACCCGCACCAATTGGAAAGAAGCCAGCTTTATTTAATTTAAAATTTGCGTTAATTCCAATCTTCGCTAGAGCAGGTAAAAAGCAGTGTTCAATAAAATCTGCTGTTGGTGCAAGTGGGTTATGTGTACCGCCTGAAATGGTGAGTTCGCTAGCTTCATTTTGTAATAACAAAACAGGTAGAAGCGTTTGTAAAACCAGTGTTGTACTACCCGCTGAACCAATGTGAAATTGATATTTACCACTTTGAACATGCTGAGGTGCGAAATATAAACGCTGGCTATGTAGTTCAGCGCCTTCCACATAAGCTTGGCTAATTTGTTGAGATGCCTGTACACAAACTAAATGTTGACGCATTAGCCCTGGTTTTTTACGTCCTGCACGTATATTAATTAATTCAAACGGTTGGCTTGTAATCATTGAAAGCGCAAGGGCAGTTCTTAAAATTTGTCCACCACCTTCACCTTGTGAACCATCAATTTGAATGGCTTTTGGCATATTTGCCAAAACTGTATTCACTTCTATTTTCCTTATTTTCTAATTTAATGAACATACTGTCAGTACATGGTAATGCGAAGTAACGCGTGACTTTGCTTTTGACAAAGGTTTGCTAGGTGCATAGTGCTGAGCCTGATAAGTGAATATCGATGCACGGCTCACATGCTGCCATAGCCGCCTGAATTATTTTCAATCCCTCAGATCGGAGTAATGCAGGATCTTGTACTCGCCCAGTATGTCCAAACTTTGATTGTGAAAATGATTTCACAAAATCTATTGTTTAATCGATTAGATCAATTTGCCAATTAGCAGCCTGAATTTTAACGTTTAAATCAAGGAGTTTCGCACTGATGTCATCCGCCTGCTTTTGTAAGCTAGAAACAGGAATGACTTTCTTCCACTTAATTTCACGTGAGCTATAACGATCAGGTTCTCGATGCGTATTGGCAATCGCATCGATTAAAATCTTATGCTGTTCAGCATAACTATCGCGCAAGCTTAATAGAGACAATAATACTTTGCCATCTTCCAGTTTTGCTTGTGCATTGGTCAAATGAATACGACAAATCAATTGATTGCTTTCCTGAGTTAAAGCAAATACTTGTTTGATGAGTTCATTTGGATCTTCACTAGGTTCATCACCGTCTTGTACCAATACATTGGCATTGATTCGTTGTTTTAACGAAGCGAGTTTTTTTTGTTGATCGCTTCGAAGTAAAAGTGCTTCTGCGAGTTTCATTTTATTTACCTTTTATTCAACATGTACAATTACTAAGTTCGAAATATCTTCTAATTGCATAGTAATTTTTGCACATTCAGTAATGTCTTCTAACGTTTCATCTTCATGCCAAGTTGTCATAAAACAATGATCGATTGGTGGTTGATAGTTATAAAGAACTAGATAGTTTTCATCTAGGACATCATCCCAAATAGAACACTCATATCCTGTAACCATCACTTGAATACAATGTTTGGAATAGACAATCTGTTCACAAATCCAATTACGCCATTCAGGCAGAATTTGAGTACTTTCCACCACTAAGATGATGTAATAGGGCTGCTCAGGCAGAATCAGATGCTTTTCTTCATTTGCTTTGATTCTATAACTTCGAATGTCTAAACAATCTTTTTCCATGATTAACCTTTAACACACACCACTTGTCGTAAGGTATATACCACTTCAACCAAATCACTTTGTGCTTTCATTACATCTTCAATCGGTTTATATGCCGATGGAATTTCATCAATAACAGCAGCATCTTTACGGCATTCCACACCTTCAGTTTGTGCAATCTGATCTTCAACAGTAAAACGTCGTTTTGCTTCAGTACGGCTCATAACACGGCCTGCACCATGCGAACATGAACAGAAAGATTCCTGATTTCCAAGTCCACGGACAATAAATGACTTCGCACCCATTGAACCTGGAATAATTCCGTATTCACCTAGACGCGCACGGACTGCACCCTTACGAGTGACCATTACTTCTTCACCGTAGTGTTCTTCCTTTTCCACATAGTTATGGTGACAATTCACTGCTTCCAAACGTGCCTGAAAAGGCTTTGGTACAATCGTAGCCAAGGCTTTAATCGCAGATTGCATCATGATTTCTCGGTTCTTCATCGCAAAGCGTTGAGCCCAACCTACAGCAAACCAGTAATCATCAAAATGTTCAGTTCCTTCAACTAGGTATGCTAAATCTTTATTTGGTAAGTTAATGAAATGCTTCTGCATGTCTTTACGTGCAAGTTCGATAAAATGGTTACCGATAGCATTTCCTACACCACGAGAACCTGAATGCAACATAATCCAGACATGATCATGCTCATCTAAACAGATTTCAACAAAGTGGTTTCCAGTACCTAAAGTTCCCAAGTGCTTGCGATTATTGGTGTTTTTTAAACGTGGATGTTTTGCACAAATGTATTCAAAATCTGCAACCAGATCAGCCCAAGCTTGATCTACCATTTCTGGTGGAGTTTCCCATGAACCACGATCACGTCCGCGCTTAGTCATTCCATGGGGAATTAATCGTTCAAGTTCAGTACGTAGAGCATGTAAGTTATCTGGTAAATCTGAAGCAGTTAAGCTTGTACGAGTTGCCATCATTCCACAACCAATATCTACACCCACAGCAGCAGGAATAATTGCCCCTTTGGTTGGAATTACGCTACCAATAGTTGCTCCTAAACCGAAGTGTACATCTGGCATTACAGCCATCCATTTATAAATAAAAGGCATTTGAGCTGTTTGTAATAATTGTTGTTTTGAGTTGTCATCAACAAGCACGCCTTTAGTCCACATTTTGACTGGCATACTTTTTCCATTTTGCAGAACTTCATAAGAACGTTGTTGCTGCTTTTGTTCAAACTGAGCTTGTTGTTTAATTTCTTCAATGACAGACATTTTCTTTTCCTTTCAAAGCCTGCCTGCCAAGCGTTTGCAGGCAGGTGTTATTTACAATATCCGAATGATGTTGTGTGCTTTGTACTATTGCACTGAGTGTGCCAACTTTTTTTAAAACTAGTAAATTAAAATCCAAGATATTGAAAATAATAAATAAAAATAATTTTAATCTATATCTAGTAAATTTTATTGATGGTTTCTGATGTTAAAAATATATCCAAAAATATATTTAAATATATTTTTGGATATATGTATTTAATGGGTCTTCCCGTTTTTATCGACTTTTAAAAGCTGTCCAGCTTCATTTAAAGTAAATTCATCAAAATCATTTGCTAAATAAAAATGACCTTTATAAAACTGACGAACTTCTTCAGTAATAGCTTGTTGCCCAACTTTATCCTGATGTCTGGGGCTAAAATGCGTCAGAATTAAATTGCTTAAAGATTGCCGTTCTGCAAATTCAGCCACCATTTTTGCTGAGCTATGCATTGGACCTTTGCCGACTTTATCTAAAACCGTTTGCAAGTAAGTTGATTCGTGAATAAGGAGTTGAGCATCTTTGCAAGCGTCAACTAATAATTCTGGTTGGTCATTATCACCACCTATAATTGCATGAACTTGTTGATTTTGAATTTTGATAAAGTCTTGAGCTTTTAAGGTTTGTCCTTCAAATTCAATATTGTAGCCTCGTTTCAAATGGCCCCACATATCGCCTTGAGGTACGCCAAGCTGAGTTAGAGCTTGGGTATCTAACTTCTTCTGAATAGATTTGATATAAATGCTAAAAGCAAAACTTGGAACACGATGGCTTAGTGGATGTGCTTGAACAATGAATTCGTCAGTGATTTGTTGTGGCTGCATTGCTTCATTCACATCAATAAATTGAAGGGAATAGGGTAAATGTAAATCTGTAAGTTCGGCAGTGATTTCAAACCATTGCTGAATTTCTTTCGGTGCAATCACGATTAAGGGTTTGCTACGGGCATTCATGCCTGCACTTGCCAATAAACCAACTAAACCATAACAATGGTCGCCGTGAACATGTGTAATACAAATGGCAACTAGGTTTTGTAGTGAAAGTTTAGCTTGTTGAATACGGTGCTGTGTCCCTTCACCAGCATCAATTAAAATCCAGTCCTTATTTTTGCTGTTACGAACTGCTAATCCTGAAACATTACGTGTCAGGGTCGGTACACCTGAAGATGTGCCTAAAAAAGTAAAATGAAGCATATTCTTGGAATTTTTTGGTCAAATGCGTATTGTATATTATAGACACTTATAAAATTTTATAGAAATTATGGCGGATGCAAAGAAAACAGTCGTTATTGGCTTTGTCGGTTCTACACTTGACCAGGGAAGAAGGCCAGATCGTTGGCAGCGTTGGCGTCCTACACTTAGCCTGTTAATGCATGAAGATTTGCTTGTAGATGAATTGGTACTTCTACATGATCGACAGCATCATAATTTAGTTAAATCTATAGCAGCAGATGCTAAAGAGATTTCTCCACAAACTGAGGTTTCTGGACATAAGGTCAGTATTAAAGATCCTTGGGATTTTGCTGAAGTTTATGGTGCACTCTATGATTTTGTAAAAACGTATCCGTTTGATGTCGAAAAAAATAACTATTTATTGCATATCACTACAGGAACGCATGTTGCTCAAATTTGTTGGTACTTATTGGTAGATGCACATTATTTGCCAGCTCAACTCATTCAAAGTTCACCTAACCAACACAAGACATCAGAAGGTGAATATAGAATTATTGACTTGGACTTGTCTCGATACGATGTTTTAAAACAGCGTTTCGATGATGAACAAAAACAAAATTGGCAACAACTTAAAGCCAATATTTCTACTCATAATAAAGCGTTTAATCAGCTTATTGAGGAAGTTGAATTAGTTGCAACTCGCTCTAGTGCACCTATTTTAATTATGGGGGCAACAGGGGTTGGTAAGTCTCATTTGGCAAAACAAATTTTTCAGTTAAAGAAAGATAAATTTCAATTAAGCGGTCGTTTTATTGATGTTAACTGTGCAACCTTACGTGGTGATAGTGCCATGTCGACCTTATTTGGTCATATAAAAGGTGCATTTACAGGCGCAGCTGCCTCTCGTGCTGGTTTATTAAAAAGTGCTGACCAAGGCATTTTGTTTTTAGATGAAATTGGTGAATTGGGACTTGATGAACAAGCTATGCTGCTAAAAGCGCTAGAAGACAAAAGCTTTTTTCCTGTTGGAAGTGATAAGGAAATTCAGGCCGATTTTCAGCTAATAGCGGGTACTAATCGTGATTTGCGCAATGAAGTTCAAGCGGGCCGTTTTCGTGAAGATTTATGGGCTCGTTTGAATACTTGGACGTTCTTTTTACCCAATTTAAAAGACCGTGTAGAAGATATTGCACCCAATATTGATTTTGAGCTACAGCGTTTTGCTGCAATTCATCAAAGACAATTACGTTTTCAACGTGATGCATTAGAAACATATTTAAAGTTTGCTAAATCGGCAGATGCATCATGGCAAGGAAATTTTAGAGATTTAGCAGCGAGCGTAACTCGTTTGGCAACTTTATCTCAAGGTGAGTTAATTCGTCGTGAGGCTGTAGAAAAAGAAATTCAGCGCCTAAAGCAACTTTGGCTTATTCAGGGTGAATCTTACAATGATAAAAATACAGATATTTTGTTGAGCTATTTGGATTCTGAACAAATAGAGCAAATAGATGAATTTGATCAGATTCAATTACGAGGTGTGCTCAAAGTCTGTGAAAATTCAAAATCAATGGCAGAGGCGGGAAGACAACTCTTTTCGGTATCTCGCCAACAACGTAATACAACAAATGATAGCGACCGAGTGAAAAAATATTTAGCGCGTTTTGGGTTAAGTTGGAATAATTTTCAATAATGACATGGCTTAAAAATGATGGGCATACTCTCAAGTTATGCCCATCAAGTACACTTTATTTCATGATAATAAAGCGTGTAATGATTTGACGAAGCTGTTTTAAATAACCTGTAAAGAAGTGATTAGCGCCCGGTAAAATCGTAATTGGATGCTTCTGCGGTTTTGCCCATGCAATAGCATCTGAAAGTAAGGTAATATCATCTTGCTCACCATGAATGAGTAGAATATCACCTTGAATTTCAGGTGTTTTATAGTGACGTAATCCCACTACAGTCGCTGTTGGTAAACCACATAAAATTAGCTGTACTGGCTGTAATTCAGGGCTAAGCTGCGCATAACATTTTGCCAAAACGTGTGAACCGAAGCTAAAACCGCCTGCATAGAATGGTAAGCCTTCATGAAGCTTACGAACGTGTTCAATCACAGCTAAAATATCTTCGGTTTCGCCATGGCCTTCATCATGAACACCTTCACTGCCACCTAAACCACGGAAACTAGGACGGTAAACAATACAACCATATTCATTAAAGATTTGGGTTAAAAGAGCAGGGACTTTATGTTGAGGAGTTCCACCTTGCAATGGGTGCGGATGGCAAACAACCGCAAAGCCTTTGATTTCACCTTCAGGGCGGTCTACAAAAAGTTCAATTTTACCTACTGGACCCTGAATGAAAATTTGCTCAGACATATAAGAATCGATAAATAACAATACGTATTTCTATTTTACCGATAGTCGTCATTGAAAACACGAGTTAGCATTAAAAAATATCTACTGTTATAGTTGGTATTAAGAATAATTTTTTCAGGTTGTCTATGCTTGCTTTAATTTCTCCTGCAAAAACTTTAGATTATGAAACAGCATTACCTACAGATGAGTTTACTCAGCCGCGCTTATTAGAAAACTCAGCACAATTAATTGAAGTTTGCCGCAAACTTTCCGCTTCGGAAATTGCGACTTTAATGAGTGTTAGTGAAAAAATTGCCACACTCAATGCAGACCGTTTTAGAGATTGGAATCCCGAATTTAATTTCTCAAATGCTCGCCAAGCAATCTATGCATTTAAAGGTGATGTTTACACTGGTTTAGATGCTTATCATTTAAAAGACAAAGATATTGATTTTGCACAGCAGCATTTGCGTATGCTCTCTGGTCTATATGGTTTATTGCGTCCTTTAGATTTAATGATGCCTTATCGTTTAGAGATGGGTACTAAATTAAAAAATACTCGCGGTCATAATTTGTATGAATTCTGGGGTGATATCATCACTAACCAAATTAATGAAGACTTGGCAGCAATTAAATCTGAATTGCTGGTAAATCTAGCTTCGGATGAATATTATAAGTCTGTCAATGAAAAGAAAATTAAGGCTGAAATTGTGAAGCCTGTTTTCCTTGACCAGAAAAATGGCAAATATAAAGTTATTAGTTTCTATGCGAAAAAAGCACGCGGTTTAATGGCTCGTTTTATTGTTGAAAACCAATTAAATAAAGCTGAAGACATCAAAGCATTTAATACAGAGGGTTACTACTTTGATGCTGATAACTCATCTGCAAAAGAGTTGGTATTTAAACGTGATGAACAATAATCCTGTGTATGGTTAAAATATGATGATGCAGCTTTATTTATCAAAACTAGAACATGTTTGGTTTGAGCTGCATCAGCACTATCACTTTTCTGAGCCTCAAAAAATCTTGGATGAACTCATTGCGGCTTATGGTGAAAAGCAGCGAGCCTACCATAGCGTGCAGCATTTATATGAATGTTTGAGTTTGCACCTATCGATTCAGTCCGAATTAAATGATCCTTCTGCTGTCGCATTGGCTCTTTGGTTTCATGATGCGATCTATAACCCTCAAGCACCAGATAATGAGCTTAAAAGTGCTGAGTTATTTGAACAATTGATGGCTCAAGATTTATTGCCCGATACTCTAGCGAAAATAAAGCGCTGGATTCTTGCGACTCAAAAGCATGCGTTAACCGATGAAACAGATTTGCAATTTTTGTTGGATATCGATTTAGCTATTTTGGCAGCACCACCTGAACGTTTCATACAATATGAACAGCAAATTCAGTAGGAGTATGCGTGGGTTGAACCAGAAGTATATTCAATCAAAAGAAAAGAAGTTTTAATGCATTTTTATCAGTCTGAGCCACTTTATCAAACTGCATATTTCCAAAAGAATTTTGAATTAAACGCTAAGCAAAATTTAAGAAAGATATTAGAATAGCCTAAGCTAACTATAAGAATTTAAATTTGTGAATTGAATAAAGAGATACAAATTTAAAAAGACAAAAAATGCTTAGACGAGAGGATAGAGGAACCACTGAAGAAGCAGTGATTCCTTGGAAAGAGATTATTTAAAGAAATAACCTGTTTCTGGTGAGCTTGCATTTGCCATACGCTTACGCGGCATACGACCAGCTAAAAATGCTTCACGTCCTGCTTCAACAGCTTTTTTCATTGCAGAAGCCATCAAAATAGGATTTTGAGCAGCTGCAATTGCAGTATTCATGAGTACGCCGTCACAACCAAGTTCCATAGCAATAGCGGCGTCACTTGCTGTACCAACGCCTGCATCGACTAAGACAGGTACTTTTGCATTTTCTTTGATAATTGAAATGGTGTGAGGATTTAAAATACCTAAACCTGAACCAATCAGACTGCCTAATGGCATAATCGCAACACAGCCCATACTTTCAAGTTCTTGAGCAATGATCGGGTCATCAGAGGTATAAACCATAATCTCAAAACCGTCATCAATCAAAGTACGAGCGGCTTTTAAAGTCTCGGTTACATTTGGATATAAGGTTTTTTCATCACCTAAAACTTCGAGTTTTACCAAGTTGTGACCATCTAGAAGTTCACGCGCTAACATACATGTGCGTACTGCGCTATCAGCATCAAAACAACCTGCGGTATTTGGCAAAATTGTATATTTTTCTGGTGGAATGACTGAAAGTAAATTCGGTTGATCTGGATTTTGTCCAATATTCACACGACGAATTGCGACAGTTACAATTTCTGCACCACTGGCTTGAATAGCTAAATCCGTTTCATTTAAGTCTTTATATTTGCCAGTTCCTACCAATAAACGAGATTGAAAAGAACGTGAACCAATAATGAGAGGGGTGTCTTGCATGGATAACTCCGACTTAGCCGCCGCCAACAGCGTGAATAATTTCGATACGGTCATGTTGAGCAATCGTAATTTGCTCTAATTTGCTTTTAGAAACGATTTGCTGATTGTGTTCAACAGCAAAACGTTTTCCTTCAAGTGCCAGTTCCTGAATGAGTTGCAACAGGTTTTGGCTAGGCGTGTCCGTTAATTCGCCATTTAAATAAATTTGCATGATCACATTCCGACTATTTAGCGTATTTGAAAGCATTCCAAGCCAAGATCAGCCATCCAGCAATCATTAAGGCTCCACCGATTGGTGTAATTGCGCCTAATATTCGTGGTAAACCTAGTGCCATGATATAAAGCGAACCACAGAAAAATAGAATACCAATTTGAATAAGCAAGAAAGATAACTTGATTGGAAAGAGAGGAAGAACCTTACTTAAAATACCAAGTGCTAGTAGGCCTAAAGCATGATAAAAAAAGTAATCGGTTGCAGTCTGCCACCAAGCAAGTTGCTCAGGACCCGCGTGAGCTTTAAGACCATGTGCTCCAAAAGCACCCAACATGACTGCAAAAGCAAGATTAAGGGCTGAAATGGCAATCCACATAACAAAAAACGCTACTGAATAATGAAAGGCAACGTTACCATAGAATAGGTTGGCTAAACATAGCCAGATAAAACAAAAGGGCTTATCGCCCTTTTATTTTTTTCATTTAATTTAGCTTGCTGACATTGCGACTTTAATTTTTTCCATCGCATTTTTTTCAAGCTGACGAATACGTTCCGCAGAAACATTATATTCAGCAGCAAGCTCGTGTAGGGTAGATTTATCATCATCTAACCAACGACGCTGCAAAATATTCCGCGAACGATCATCTAACTGATCCATGGCATCATGTAAAGCAGATGTGCTTTGCTCTTCCCAGTCTTCATTTTCAACTAAACGAGCAGGGTCGTAGCGGTTATCTTCAAGATACAACGCAGGCGCTGTGTGTGGTGTGTCATCGTCGTCATCGCCTTGTGCCTCAAAGGCAGCATCATAAGCGGTTAAACGACCTTCCATTTCCAGAACTTGTTCTGGAGTTACATTTAAGTCATTAGCAATCGATTGAGCTTCTTCGAGCGTTAATTTTTTACTCGATTTTTTTAGGCTACGTAAATTGAAAAATAATTTACGTTGAGCTTTTGTCGTTGCAATTTTGACAATACGCCAGTTGCGAATAACGTATTCGTGAATTTCTGCCTTAATCCAGTGGACGGCAAAAGAGACAAGACGTACGCCCATATTTGGGTCGAAACGTTTTACGGCTTTCATTAAGCCTAAGTTACCTTCTTGAATAAGGTCGCCTTGTGGTAGGCCATAACCTGCATAGCTGCGCGCAATATGAACGACAAAACGTAAATGCGACATTACCAGCATTTTTGCGGCATCAAGATCTTGGTCATAATAATAACGTTCAGCAAGTTCTTTTTCTTGCTCGGCCGTTAAAATAGGAATCTGATTGACAGTACTGATATATGCACCAAGGTTTACACCGGGCGCAGACAATGACAGGGGCATCAATTGATTGCTGCTGTCACTCATGAGTTCTCCTTATAGGATAGGATGGATTAACCAATAAATTCATCTTAATTTGAATTGTCTTCATAATTAAGGAAAATTGGGTAGAAAAATGTAAAATTTTATGCAGTTTCTAATCTTTTATTTTATCAAAGAATCATTGAGTTTCAATTAAATAGTGAAATTCTCTTTCCGAAATCTGCGTGGTTTGACACATAAAATGATGTAAATTGCAGTAACGGGTTACATCAATTTCACTATGTGGGTCAGATGACTTTAATAAAAACAGTTGCTTTCCAGATACTTTTTTAAGCTCACGTTTTAGCATTAATAAAGGCATTGGACATGGTTGGCCAAGCGCATTAATTTCAATGGGGGTAATAGCAGAAGAGGTAGTGCTCATTCATCATAAAAACAACTAAAAAAAATATTCTAACAAATTTTCTTATGAACTCTAGCTGTTTTATAAAATTATGAGGTCACGGATTCTTATAAAAATTCTAGTCATAAGGTGTTTAAAAAAAGAGCTAAAAAATAGGGGAAATATTTGAAAAAAATTCTATTAATTGTCATAAACCCGTGTTAAGCTCGAACCGTTTTAGGGATTACCACACAGTTAAATTGTTTTAATAACCTATAACAAATGGATGTAACCGGAAATTGTTGATAGTTTTACAGAATGATTACAAGCTTTAAGATTATAAAAATTTTAAATCCTTGTTTACTCTGCTGTTTGCAACACCGGAAGGTCCTTTTTTCATCATCTGAGGATTGACTTATGACAGCTCGTGAACAAGGCGTAGTAAAGTGGTTTAATGACACTAAAGGCTTTGGTTTTATTCAACGTAACGGCGGCGACGATGTATTCGTTCACTTCCGTGCAATCGTAGGTGACGGTCACCGTTCTCTACGTGACGGTCAACGCGTAGAGTTTAGCGTTGTACAAGGTCAAAAAGGTTTTCAAGCTGAAAACGTTCAGCCTTTAGACTAAGACTAAATTCATCTTTTTGATGAATCATGGACGCTCCAATTTTTGAATTGGAGCGTTTTTGTTTATAATGATCTTCTCATTCGAGAGATTGTTTGTTAGAGCACGTATTTATGACATCTGGTTTTGAAACCTTGAATTTACATCCGCAACTTAAAAAGGCGATTGATGCTTTAGGGTTTACTCAAATGACCCCAATTCAGCAAAAGGTTTTAAAATATACATTAGCCGGGCATGATGCAATTGGGCGAGCACAAACAGGAACAGGTAAGACCGCTGCCTTTCTGATTAGTGTAATCAATGATTTACTCAATAATCCGATTAAAGAGCAACGTTTCCGTGGCGAGCCTCGTGCTTTAATCTTAGCACCTACTCGTGAGTTGGCATTGCAAATTGAAAGTGATGCGAAATTCCTCACAAAATTCTCTAATTTACATGTCGTAACCCTATTGGGTGGTGTCGATTTTGATAAGCAGAAGAAGCAACTTGATGCTAATTTTGTTGATATCATTGTTGCTACACCTGGCCGTTTAATTGATTTCGTAGAACAAAAAGAAGTCTGGCTCGATCAAATTGAATTTTTAGTGATTGATGAAGCTGACCGTTTATTAGATATGGGCTTTATTCCTTCGGTAAAACGTATTGTTCGTTATTCACCACGTAAGGAACAACGACAAACCCTCATGTTTTCAGCGACATTTAGCTACGACGTCTTAAATTTGGCAAGACAGTGGTTGTTTGAACCTGTAACAGTTGAAATTGAACCTGAACAAAAGACCAATAACGATGTTGAACAACGTGTTTATGTTGTAGCCAAACAGGATAAATATCGTCTTTTACAAGATATTTTGCGCGAAGAACCGATTGATAAGGTCATGATCTTTGCAAATCGCCGTGATCAAGTGCGCCGCCTATATGACCATTTGAAAAAAGATGGATATAAAGTGGGAATGCTCTCGGGTGAAATTGCTCAAGACAAACGTATGAAAATGTTAGAGCAGTTTAAGCAAGGTAAACACAACATCATGATTGCAACCGATGTTGCTGGTCGTGGTATTCATGTAGATGGCGTATCGCATGTAATCAACTTTACTTTGCCTGAACAGTCTGATGATTATGTACACCGTATTGGCCGTACTGGTCGTGCAGGGGCGCAAGGTGTAAGTATTAGTTTCTTGTCTGAAGATGATGCTTTCTATTTACCAGAAATTGAAAAAGCAATTGGTAAAAAACTACCGCTCACACGATTAGATGGGTATTGCTAATAAAAAAATCCCAATCAGTTGATTGGGATTTTTTTCACTTAATTAATTTTACAGTAAAAAGTAAGAGTGGTTTGGTAATCATCATCTTTTGCTAAAGACGCATTTTTACCAGTTAAACTACCAATGACACCTGCAGCAGCTTCTACCATTTGACCAGTTTTTTCACTGACTACATCTTTTAATACACCGTGATAAGTAGTTTTTTCATCAACAATAACTGGGGTTGTGCTCTTAGAGCAGGTTTTTTGTGCGGCAGCCACTGCATTGTTTTTTGCAATTAAATTAGTTTTACCAATACCAGTTACTTCAAACTGATTATTTTCTTTTTGAATTGCTAAAGTGTTTTTAGGAGTAGTTGCACAAGCACCTAGTAATAAAATAACGCTACTCATTGCACTCGCTAAAATTATTTTTTTCATGATTCACCTAAGTTAACCGCCAAAAGATAGGGTTATTTGAACATAAGTTTTCTAATTGATTTTGAAGACGTTGTATGAGTTTTGAAGTTTTGTATTAAAAAATGTCAAACTATGAGTTCGCTAAGTTTATAAGCTAGATTCCATGGTGGATTAACGGTAGATTATGCTAATCTATTTCGAATTTTTGAGTTAGATCAATATTAATGACGGATTCAGCAATACAAATAATTCACCAAAATATTCATCAGCGTCAGTCTATTGGCCAATTAATTGAACCCGCTCCAAACTCAGATCAATTAGAGTTGGCTTTTCAGGCTGCTTTAACAGCTCCAGATCATCATAGACTTAAGCCAACACGTTTTGTAATTGTTTCTGGCGAACAACGTGGAGCTTTTGGTGAGGTTCTAGCAAAAGCTTTGGCAGATTTAGGTGAAACTGATCCTGCCCAACTTGAACGCGTTAAGCAACATCCTTTTCGCGCTCCGCTACTTATTTTAGCGCTTACTCAGTTGCAAGATCATCCCAAAGTGCCACATTTTGAGCAAATCTTAAGTACAGGTGCGGCAGTACAAAATCTTTTGTTATCTTTGCAAGTTCAAGGGTTTTCAACCATGTGGCGTAGTGGTGCTGTTGTCGAATCAAATTGGTTAAAACAGCATTTAGGTTTGCAACCCCATGATTTAATATCAGGTATTATTTACGTTGGCACAGCAGCTAAAGCAATTGCACCGCGTGCAGATATTGAAAGTAAAGAATTCGTAAAAGTTTGGCAGGCTTAAACGTCTGTAAAAGTAAGAAATAGGATAATAAAGCATGGCTGAATTTAAGTTTACAGATTTGGTGGAACCTGTTGCGGTCGATAAAAAAACGGCATTACGCATTACTGTTTTAGGTGGCGGTAGCTTTGGTACGGCCATGGCTAATTTGGCTGCTCGTAATGGCTGCGATACCATGATCTGGATTCGTGATGCCGAAACAGCCGAAGAAATTAATAAAACCCATATTAATAAGCGTTATTTGCCAGACTTCACTTTAGAATCTTCATTGCGCGCTGTTTCGGATTTGGAACAAGCTGTATGTGATCGAGATATTATTTTGGTCGCAATTCCTAGTCATTCTTTCCGCGATGTTTTAAAACAAATCGCGCCTTATATTACTGCGCAAGCAGTCGTTTCTTTAACCAAAGGTGTTGAAGCTAAAACGTTTAGTTTCATGAGCGATATTATTCGTGAAGAATTACCAGAAGTTCCATACGGTGTATTATCGGGTCCAAACCTTGCCAAAGAAATTATGGCAGGTATGCCATCTGGTACGGTGATTGCAAGTGATTCGGAACTTGTTCGTTATGCTGTACAACATGCACTGCATAGTGCGTTATTCCGTGTTTTTGGTAGTGATGATGTGCATGGCGTTGAATTAGGCGGTGCGCTTAAGAATATTTATGCAGTGGCAATGGGGATTGGTGCGGCATATAAAATTGGTGAAAATACCAAGAGTATGATCTTAACGCGTGCTTTGGCTGAAATGAGCCGTTTTGCGGTAAAGCAGGGTGCAAATCCACTTACGTTCTTAGGTTTATCTGGTGTTGGTGACTTATTTGCGACTTGTAATAGTCCATTGAGTCGTAATTATCAAATCGGTTATGCATTAGGTTCTGGTAAGACACTTGATCAGGCAAGTAAAGAGTTGGGTCAAACTGCAGAAGGTATTAATACAATTGTTCAAGTGCGTGGTAAAGCAGAAGAACTGGATGTGTATATGCCAATCACCAATGCCTTATATGAAGTAATTTTTGAGGGTGCTCCACCATTAAATATTGCGCTTTCACTTATGAAAAATGGGCACCGTAGTGATGTTGAGTTTGTTTTACCTCATCATGAAGTCTGACGAATAAATGTCATAAATTGTGGTTATAATGCAGGAATTATTAACAAGGAAATTTTATGCAACTGACATTAGTTCGTCATGGGGAAGCTGCTCCGCCAGTAAATGGTAATGATATTAAACGTCCACTTACTGCGCGTGGACATGCACAGGCTGAGCAAACAGCAACATTTTTAAAAGATATTGTTAAACCAGATATTTTTGTTGTTAGTCCGTTACTGCGTGCTCAAGAAACATTAGCGCATATCCAGACATATTTTAAAGATGTGCCTGTATTGTTGTGCGATAAAATTAAGCCAGATGATGATGCAAGAGAAGCGGTTGAGTGGTTGTCTCAAATTCCTTATGAGTCGATTGTGGTGGTTTGCCATATGAATGTTGTCGGTCATATTGCAGAGTTACTTACTCATGAGAACTTCAATCCATTTGCCCTTGCCGAAGCTAGAATTTATGATCAAGCTGTTATTGCAAATGGTTTGTCAACACAAAAGAATAGTTTTATACCCACAATATAATTAAAAAGGTTATTTAGCCGACATGCTGTATATAAGGATGCCTGAAACCAATGGAACATGGCATTGGTCTAACGGAGAGAACTGGTTGCAGGCTACAAGTCTCGATCAATTAATACAAGACTTGCAAATACACCAAGGAAAAGAAGCTACAGTCTTTTTTCCGAGTCGTCATGCTCAAATGCTTCAGCAAACTATGGCAAAGTCCTACTATAAACAGCTTGGGGCTGATGGGGTTAAATATCTACTTGAAGAGTTTGTGACTTTGCCGATTGATCATATGAAAGTGGTTCATCATTTTCATGGCGATCAGTTAACTATCTTGGGTGTTGCTCAGGGGATGGTCGAGACATGGCAACATTCTTTAGCATTGTTACCAACTAAACTTGCGGCCTTACTACCAGATTTTCTGATTTTACCCGAACCACAAGCTCAGCAAGTTATTCTGTGTAATATTGATCATCAGCTTTTGGTACGTGAAAATAAGTGGTTGGGCAATTCAGTTGATGATTTGGGGCTTTTTTTAGAATTTCAGGCAGCTGAAACGCATTATCAATATAGCGGTTTAACAGTAGAGCAGCTCGAAAGTTTAGAGGCGGCTTCAAGTGCTGACGAACGTTCTGAGTTTATTTATCAATTCCAGCCTTTAGATAAAACTAAACAACATCCTTTTAATGTTTTGCCAAAGTCAAAAGGCCAAGAGCGTACTTTTTCTAACTATTGGAAAGCTTGTGCGGCTATTGTTTTAGCAATTATTGTGGTGCAATTTAGCTATGATTTATTGCGTTGGGTTAAATTGAAAAAAGTGGCGAACCAAACCTCTGACCAAACAATTGAACAATATAAATATTGGTTTGGGCCATCTAGTCGCGTAACCGAACAAAATATTAAAGGTCAATTTGAAAGCCATTTAAGAATGAGCCAGCAGGGTGATACTCAAGCACTTTCTTTGTTAAGTCGTGTTGGGCCTATTTTAATGCAAAGACAGATTTTGGCTCAGCAACTTAATTATGATGCTTCAATCCTAACAATGGCATTAAAAGCAAAATCGGCAGATGATTTACAAGCTTTGACACAACAATTGAATCAGCAAGGATTTAAGGCTGAGCTCGGTAATGTCCAAGCAAATGGTAGTGGTGCAATTGGGGTGGTGAAAATACAATAATGAAAATGTTAGCTCAATTGCAAAATCGTTTTGATCAGTGGATTGAACAAGTTGTTCAATATTTGGATCGTTTAACGGTCCGTGAACGTATTATGGTTATCTTTACTACAATTTTTGTGGTGGTGGCTATCATTGGCTCTTCGCTTTGGAAAATGCATTCTTTGGCAGAACAACAGCAAAAGCGCTTAAATGATTTAAAAGATCTGATGGTGTGGATGCAAAGTAATGCTGTTACTATGAAGCCTGCAAATGAGCTTGAACTTGACAAGTCTGGAAAAATTCAAAGAGTCGCTCAACAGCAAGGTTTAACTGTGACTTCTCAGCAAAATGGAGAGCAGTTACAAATTGTTGTAACACATCAAAATTATGCAATTTTAGCTAACTTTTTAACACAACTTGCACAGATGGGTCTTAGTATTCAGAAGATGGAAATGGTTTCCAGTGAAGGTCAGATTAAATTAACAGCGACAGTTCAATAACATATCAAAATATGCTTATGTCAAGCATGGTGTTTTGTGCTACCTGTGCCTATAATATGCGTACCTAAAATCAGTAGATTGTGATTGGTATGTTATATTCACTTGCTCGCCCGATGTTGTTTAGTTTAGCACCAGAGCGTGCCCATGAATTAACATTATCCATGCTTGATAAAGCACATAAGCTAGGCATGATGCGTCAGGCTGTACAAGCAAAGCCGACCAAATGTATGGGAATCGAGTTTCCTAATCCTGTAGGTTTGGCTGCGGGGCTAGATAAAAATGGTGCTCATATTGATGCCTTAGCCGGATTGGGTTTCGGTTTCATTGAAATTGGCACAATTACACCTCGCCCACAATCAGGCAATCCAAAACCACGTTTATTCCGTATTCCTGAAGCTAAAGCCATTATTAACCGTATGGGTTTTAATAATGATGGTGTTGATAAGCTTATTGAAAATGTTAAAGCTTCAAAATTTAGAGGCATTTTAGGAATCAATATTGGTAAAAATGCCGATACGCCTGTTGAAAAGGCGGTTGATGATTACTTAATTTGTCTTGAGAAAGTTTATAACTACGCGTCATATATTACAGTTAATATTTCATCTCCAAATACTAAAAACTTGCGTAGTTTACAAAGTGGTGATGCGTTAACTGAATTGTTGCAAACACTAAAAGCACGTCAACTTGAGTTGGCTGAGCAATATAATCATTATGTTCCTTTGGTTTTAAAAGTCGCTCCTGACCTTACGGCTGAAGATGTTGAATTTATCTCTGCACAATTACTTGATTTTAAAATTGATGGTCTTATTGTGACTAATACGACTTTATCGAGAGAAGGGGTTGAAAACCTGCCTTACGGTAATGAGTCAGGTGGCTTGTCAGGCGCTCCTGTATTTGAGAAAAGTACAGAATGTTTGCGTTTATTTGCTCAATCATTAAAAGGACAAATTCCTTTAATCGGTGTGGGTGGTATTTTGTCTGGTGAGCAGGCTTTAGCGAAACAACAAGCTGGAGCAACACTTGTTCAAATTTATAGTGGTCTAATCTATACGGGACCAACACTTGTAAAGCAATGTGTTGAAGCTATGACCTAATTGAACATGAACACTATTGATATCATCATTCTAATACTTTTGCTCATTGGGGGGCTAAACGGTTTGCGACAAGGATTTATAAAAGCCTTTGCGAACTTGGTAGGATGGATTTTTGCATTAATTATGGGTGCAAAATATGCTGTTCTTCTAGCTCCGTCAATGTCGGGTTTAAGTCAGGATCCGGTGGTTCAAAAGATTGCGGCTTTTGCATTTATTGCACTCATTATTATTGTTTTAACTTGGATCGTCACTGCAATTTTAAATGGCCTCTTGAAAAGTTTGAAATTGGGGCCATTAAATCGTTTAGCAGGTGGTGCTTTTGGTTCCTTAAAAGGTTTACTAGTTGTTCTTGTTACCATGCAAGGCGTAGGACCTTGGGTTGAAAGTTCAGCAAACTGGAAACAGTCCATACTTATACAGTTTTTATTGCCTTATGCGCCTTTAGCAACAGAATTGTCTAAAGATGCAGCAAGTGAGGCGTATCATCAGATAACATCTGGAGGTGGTACATCAAGCACCCCTTCAAAAACAATGGACGAATCGGACGAATCAGAAACCCGATCCGACCATTCAACAAAAAATCCTTTTTATTAATTCCTAGCTTGTCTGCGAGGTTGCTATGTGTGGAGTTGTTGGTATAGCCGGTAAATCGCCAGTGAACCAAATGTTGTTTGATGCATTAACGATGTTGCAGCATCGTGGGCAAGATGCAGCTGGAATAGTAACCTGCCATGAAGGCCGTCTTTTCCTTCGTAAGGATAACGGTATGGTGCGTGATGTCTTTCATACTCGTCATATGAGAGCATTACTTGGTAATTATGGTATTGGCCATGTACGCTATCCAACTGCTGGATCTGCTAGCAGTGCTGAAGCTCAACCATTTTATGTGAACTCACCTTATGGGATTACACTTGCACATAATGGTAACTTAACCAATGCAGAAGAAATTCATGATGACCTGTTTAAAACAGATTTACGTCACATGAATACTGATTCTGACTCAGAAGTTCTTTTAAACGTTTTCGCACATGAGTTGCAAAAGAAAGGAACGTTAAACCCTACAGCTGAAGATATTTTCCATACAGTTTCTCGTGTGCATGAGCGCTGTCAAGGTGCTTATGGCGTGGTAGCTATGATCACTGGTCATGGTTTGGTTGGTTTCCGTGATCCAAATGGTATTCGTCCACTTATTTATGGTTCGCGTGAGACTGAACAAGGTGAGATGGAATATATCATTGCATCAGAGTCTGTAGCGATTACTGCACTTGGTTTTAAAATCGAGCGTGATATTGCACCAGGTGAAGCAATTTTCATTGATTCAGAAGGTCAATTATTCACTAAACAATGTGCGGCAGAACCAAAATACCGTCCATGTATTTTTGAATATGTTTATTTTGCTCGTCCAGATGCAATTATTGATGGTATTTCAGTTTATAAAGCCCGTTTAAAAATGGGTGAAAAATTAGCGCATAAAATTTTGCGTGACTGGGGTGAAGACCATGATATTGATGTGGTTATCCCAATTCCAGATACCAGCCGTACTTCTGCACTAGAACTTGCAAATATTCTTGGTGTGAAGTTCCGCGAAGGCTTTATGAAAAACCGTTATATCGGTCGTACCTTCATTATGCCGGGTCAACAACAGCGTAAAAAATCTGTACGTCAAAAATTAAACCCTGTTGAGTTAGAGTTTAAAGGTAAGAACGTCTTATTGGTGGATGACTCTATTGTACGTGGTACTACGTGTAATGAGATTATTCAAATGGCGCGTGACTCAGGTGCGAAAAAAGTATACTTTGCTTCAGCAGCACCAAAGGTGATGTATCCAAACGTTTATGGTATCGATATGCCTGCTAAGACTGAGCTTATCGCTTCGGAACGCAGTGTAGAAGAAATCCAAGAAATTATTGGTGCTGACCGTTTAGTATTCCAAGATTTGGAAGACTTGAAGAACGCCGTACGTACAAGTAAGGTTCCTACATTGACTGAGTTTGATTGCTCTGTTTTTGATGGAATTTATGTAACTGGCGGTATCGATGCTGACTATCTGAATAATTTGGAGCAGAAGCGTAATGACTCTGCGAAAAAGAAAAAAGATGGTTATATTGATGTCAATATTGATGCAGCGTCAGTAGATTTGACGGGTATTAAAGAAGAATAGAAATAGCCGAAAAAAGCGGGTGTTTCCCGCTTTTTTCTTTTATGATGAAACTTAACAATGTAATTGGGATTATTTACATTGAAAGAAGTAAGCCACTATTTAATCGAAAATAAGAATATGGCATGGTCCATCACTATGTGTTTGGTCGCTGTGCTTTTAACTATTTTTATTTTAAATCTCATTTTGGGTTTACTTGTTCATTTCTTTGATTATAGCCAGCCAATTTGGTGGCATGCTTTAAGTCCATATTTTGTTGCTCTTTTGCTTTTTATTATGGTTTGGTCTGTAGTGACCGAGCTTTATATTTTGCGTAAGGGAGGACATTCTCTTGCTAAACAGCTTAAAGCGCGTCGTTTGGTAAAAGGTGAGAGTACACCGGAAGAACATGCTGCATTAAAAATTACAGAACATTTGGCGCAAACATTTTCTCTGAATATTCCAACACTTTATGTTTTGCCTGACGAAGTAGGAGTGAATGCATTAACTGCAGGTTTTCACTCAAACGATATTGTCATTATTTTGACTTGGGGAGCTTTGCAGAATCTAGATGAACTAGAGTTGTATGGTCTATTGGGTCATGAGTTTAACCAGATTTTATCCGGTGAAGCTGTAGAAAATACTAAATTAAAAATTTTATATAGTGGTTTAACAACCTTTAGTCAATGGGGCAGTAAGCTCGCCAAGCAGGGTTTTAAACGTTACAGTCCTGGTTATAAGCATAAATTTGAAACAGTCTTTGTAGCTGTTGGTGGTGTAATCTGGCTGGCAGGAAGCTTGGGTGTATTAATCACACGTTTTATTAAATATTTAACATTAAGTGGTCGTACGTTCCGCAACGACCAAAAAACCATGCGGTTGCTAAAAAATAGTACGAACACCCAAACTTTATTGCGTATTTATGTTCACCATTCAGGTTCGCAAATTCATAGTGCTTACTCTGAATCTATTGCACATATGTGTTTTGCAAACTCACTTAGCCCTCAAAGTTGGATGAATATTCACCCAAGTATTCGTGAGCGTATTTACGAACTAAATCCAACTCTATTGCAAGATTTACAATTAGAAAATTTAAAGAAACTTCGCAATAGACCGTTATTTAGTCTTTTTCGTTCATTAGAAGAATCTGAAACAGAAATTTATATTCCGTGGTCATCACCACAACCTTTGCCTTTGTTGCGCCTTTCTCCAATTAGCTTTGCATTAAATGATGCGATTAAACCTTTAAGCAATGATATTCGACGTAATAAAAAACGGCCGGAGCTCATTCAGCGCGCATTGCAAACTGCTACTGGTTCACGTGAGGTGATGGTTGCAATTTTAATGATTCGTCAATATCGAGAATTTATTCCACAAGAAGCTCCTGTAAGTCATTCTATTGTTGATGCTTTGCTTAATTTGGATGGTCGTATTCATATTCAGATATTTCACGACGCATGTAAAAATATTGGCCATATGCCTGCAAGTATTGCGCGTCAATTTTTGACAAAACTGGCACTTATTATTCAGGAAGATGGCGAAATTGGACTGCTTGATGCCTTGTTGTTAGAGCGGGTTAAATATGAATTGAACCTGATGCCACTTCATTTACCTACGGCATTTGAAGAAGTAAAGCCTCAAATAGTGCGTTTAATTGATGCACTACTTCATGTGCAGCAAATTAATAGTCCAAACCAGTTGGAAGTTCGTGAACGTATTTTACGTTCATTGTTAAACCCAGATGAAATGAATATTTATGATGAAATTTCGGATGAGCCTTTGGACTTGGCTGAAATTTTAAATGACATTGCTGGGCTTTTACTTCGTGATCGTTTAAGCATTTTGGCAATTGCTGAAATGTGCTTATGGAGTGACCGAATTATTACTCAAGATGAACTGGATGTGCTTGAGTTGCTCTATTGGCGATTTGGTTTTGAGTCAGATGAAATTGTAGAGCAAATGCAGAAGAAAAATAGCGTTATGATTATTTAAGAAACATATGTGGTTTTGAAAAGAGATCATTTAAAGAAAACGCTGAAAAAAAATCAGAAGCCCGTTAGAATGTGAGTAGATTAGAGGTACTGATTTAAACATGATTGGGCAGCAAAGAAATATACTGGCAACTTTAGGAATCGATGTGTGGATTCCTAGAACACAAGTGTGCCAAAAAAATAATGCTCATACTTTATGGCGTGATCAGGTTGGTGAGCCTCATATTCCAATTAATATACCTATTGCTGTAGATATTCCTGCATTTGAACAGGTACCATCTAATCCTGAACTGCTTGAAGTTGCTAAAGTGGTTGAGGAGCCTTCAATAGCCATTGTGGATGTTCCGCAGCCTGAAGTGGTTGTAGAAAAACCTATAGTTGTTGAGCGAGAGGCAATTGCTCCATTTGAGTTGCAGGCTTATTGTCTTGAAAAGTGTGTAATCTTTGTTGATGTAACTGCATTAGAGAAAGAGGAAAAGCAACTTTGGGCAAATATACAAAAGGCCAAAGTTGGACATTATGCTGAATTAAGGTGGCCTTTTCCGTTAGCAGCTTATCAAGATCAACGCGGTGTCGGTTCATATATTCAAGGTTTTTTAGATGCTGTAGCGGCAGAAAAAAAGATTTTGTGTTTAGGTAAATGTGCCTATATTCAACATACAAATATTATTCATTTAGCTAGTTTAAAAGAAATGTTAGATAAGCCTCTCCTTAAAAAAAGGCTGTGGCAACTTATGCAAGATAACAATGAGTAGTAGGGATATACATGAAAAAGGTTGTGGTTTTTAGCCAAATTGATGAAGAAATTTTGTCACGGTTACAGCAGGATTATCATGTTGTCGTATTAAACCCTAAACTGGGTGATATTAATGAACAGATAAGAAGAGAAGTTGTAGATGCTGATGGAATGATTGGCGCGGGGCGCCTGCTCAATGAAAGTAATCTTGCTCCAGCACAAAAACTAAAAATTATTTCATCTGTGACAGTTGGTTATGATAATTATGATGTTGCTTATTTGAACCAAAAGAAAATTTGGTTATCAAATACACCACATGTTTTGACTGAAACTACGGCGGATCTTGCTTTTACTCTATTATTAAGTGCAGCTAGAAAAGTACCATTTCTAGACTATTGGACCAAACAAGGCGAATGGAAAAGAACAGTTGGGCCACAGCAGTTTGGACTAGATGTTTTTGGGAAGACGCTAGGAATTATTGGGCTTGGTAATATTGGTGCTGCAATTGCACGTCGTGGTTTTTATGGTTTTAACATGAATATTGTTTACCATAATCGACGAGAAAAGCCTGAATTGGCTGAGCCATTGAATGCTCAATATTTAAGTTTGGATGAGTTGTTACAACAGTCTGATTTTGTAGTGACAGCAGTTGATTTAAATACTGAATCTAAAGCTTTAATGGGTAAAGCTCAATTTGAACTTATGCAAAAGCACGCAATTTTTGTCAATATTGCGCGTGGTTCAGTGGTCGATGAGCAGGCGCTTATTGAAGCTTTGCAGAATGAACTTATTTTTGCTGCTGGTCTTGATGTATATGAAAAAGAGCCTTTGCAAGATTCGGCACTTTTCAAATTACCAAATGTTGTTACCTTGCCTCATGTAGGTTCTGCTACAGCTGAAACTCGCAAAAAAATGGCAAATTTAGCTTATAAAAACTTAGTGGAAGCACTGGAAGATAAAACTCCAAGATATTTGGTGAACCCTAATTTTGCATAAAAATTGAATAACACTTCATTGCAAATATAGTCTATTTTCAATGTTATAGTGAAAGCCTATTGATATGATGCAAGATAATTCAAGCATTGTATGAATGGGCTTTTTTGTTGGTCTAATTTTTAATAGAGAAGAACTTTTGAAATTTTTGCCAGTTATTTTAAGTTTGGCTTTTATAACAAATGCCTCTTATGCCGATCCTTTTGATTCCAAACCAGCTTCTGGGCAAGTTGAAATTCCGAATATTGGTAGTGGAATAGGATTGCTTGACCAACAGAAAGAAAAATTTATTGGTGAAAAAGTTTTTCGTGAAGTTCATAAGCAAATGCCAGTCATACAGGATGTATGGCTGGAAGATCAGTTTTTTCAAGTCTTCTCTAATATTTTGGGTCAAACACAGCTTGGGCAACCTATTGGTCTAGTTGTAATTAAAGACCCTCAAATTAACGCATTTGCTGTCCCAGGTGGGCTATTTGCATTAAATACTGGCCTTATTTCATCTGCTCGCAATATTGATGAGATTGCTGGTGTGATGGCACACGAAATTGCTCACGTTTCTCAAAGGCACTTTAGTCGTTCAGAAGAAGCCTTTAAAGGGCAAGCACTCTTAAGTTTGGCTGGTTTGCTGGCAGGCGTAGCTTTGGCTGCTCAGGCGGGTGGAGATGCAGGGGCGGCAGTCATGTTGGGTACGCAAGCTGCACTTTTGGATAAGCAGCTTACCTATAGCCGTAATCAGGAGCGTGAAGCCGATCGGATCGGAATGCAATATATGTATGCCGCAGGTTATAACCCGCAAAGTATGGCAGATTATTTTGAAACGATGCATAGGGCAACTAGCCATGTAAGTTTCCTGCCGGATTTTTGGCTTACCCATCCTTTAACGACTGAGCGTATGAGTGAGGCTCGCCTAAGAGCTAATCAAATGCCTCGTGTTAAAAGTCGAATATATGATGTCGATTTTGAAATTTTAAAATGGTACACCATGGTGGTTGCTGGAGAAGCTACAGAAAATCAGCTTCAAAGTTTAGCCTCACAAAAAAATCTGGCAGGGTTATTAGCGTTGTCTGCATTTTATTTAAAACAAGGTGATTATACGCAAGCTCAAACAACCTTAGATCAAGTAAAATCTAGTGGTAAGCCGCTTGTTTCTTTAATTCAAACAGATATTTATTTGGGGCAAAATAAACTTGATCAGGCCTATAATTCTATTGCGCCATTGCAAATGACCATGCCTGAAAATAAAGCGTTTAGCTATAAGTTGGCTGAGGTTTTGTTACGTCAGGGGAAATATGCACAAGTACAGACACTTGTTCAGCGTTTTATTAATAAAAATGCCCGAGATATTCAAGGGTGGCAACTATTACAGCAAGCCGCTAATTTAGATAAAGAGTCGCCTTTAAGGGCGGTGAATGTGTTGCGCTATCGAGCAGAAGCACAATTTTGGTCTGGTAGTGAAGAAAATGCAATTAAATCGATGTTACATGCACAGCGACTTGCAAAAGACAATCATGCAATGTCTGCTAAAATAGATAGCCGCTTAAAGCAAATGCAAGATGAACGACGAATGAAAATTTAGGACGTGTAGAGTAATCTTGTAATTTTCGCAGACACGAATTTACTTAAACTGACAAGTAACTGAAAGCTTGGTCTAAGAATGTATAAGGAAAGAGGAGGGAATTAAGCTAACTTAGCTTTAATTTTTGCTGAAACTTGAGCAGGATCGGCACGTCCGGCTATGATCGGACGTAGAGAATTCATCACCTTACCCATATCTTTCATGCTAGTTGCTTCTTGAGCAGCAATCGTTTGCTCAATGATAGAATCAAGCTCTTCCTCAGTCATAGCTTCTGGTAGAAACTGGGAAATAATCTCAGCTTCGGCTTGTTCTTTACTAGCTAAATCATCACGACCAGCACCTTCAAAGGCTTTGATCGATTCTTTACGTTGTTTAATTTGCTTTTCAATGACCGCAAGAACCTGAGCGTCGCCAAGCTCTATGCGCTCATCAACTTCGATTTGCTTAATTGCTGCTTGTAGACTACGCAAAACCGTCACTGTTGCCATATCTTTGGCACGCATAGAAGTTTTTAATGCATCAGTAATTTGGTCTTTTAAAGTAGTCATAATTTCAGCAGTCAATCACAAATTAATTAGTAAAGGCGAGTAGTACGTACAGATTCGCGAGCCAATTTCTTTTGGTAGCGTTTAACTGCAGCAGCTTTTTTGCGCTTACGTTCTTGAGTTGGTTTTTCGTAGAATTCGCGCTTACGAACGTCAGCTAAAACACCAGCTTTTTCGCATGAACGTTTGAAACGACGGATAGCTACGTCAACTGGTTCGCCTTCTTTCAACTTAACTTGTGGCATGTAAAATCCTCTAGATTATGGATAAGATCAGGCACACCATTGCGCCGGATCACAAGTGAAGGTCAGTATTTTACTCATTTACAACTCATATCACAAGTCTATAATAGCGATTGCAATATTTTGACTCATATAAAAGGCAGTTTTGATGATTGTTTTAGGCTTAGAAACTTCTTGTGATGAAACAGGGTTGGCACTTTATGATAGCGAACTCGGCTTGCGGGGACAGGTTCTTTATAGCCAGATAAAACTTCATGCTGAATATGGTGGGGTGGTTCCAGAATTGGCTTCTCGTGACCATGTTCGTAAGCTTATTCCTTTAATGAATCAATTGCTTGAACAAAGTGGTGTAACGAAACAAGAGATTGATGCAGTTGCTTATACGCGTGGCCCAGGTTTAATGGGAGCATTAATGACAGGTGCATTGTTTGGAAGAACTTTAGCTTTTTCTTTGAATAAGCCTGCGATTGGTGTTCACCATATGGAAGGGCATATGTTGGCTCCATTACTTTCAAGTCAGCCACCCGAATTTCCATTTGTAGCATTGCTTGTTTCAGGTGGTCATACACAATTGATGGCTGCCCATGCAATTGGTCAATATGAACTCTTAGGTGAGTCTATTGATGATGCTGCTGGTGAAGCTTTCGATAAAGTTGCGAAAATGATGAGCTTGCCATATCCGGGTGGGCCAAATATCGCAAAACTGGCGCTATCTGGTGATCCGCTAGCATTTGAATTTCCACGACCAATGCTTCATCAAGGCCTAGATTTTTCTTTTAGTGGCTTAAAAACTGCAGTTTCTGTTCAATTGAAAAAATTGAACGGCGAAAACCGTGACGCTGACATTGCAGCTTCATTCCAAGAAGCAATTGTAGATACCTTGGTGAAAAAATCAGTAAAAGCTTTAAAGCAAACTGGGCTTAAGCGTTTAGTAATTGCAGGTGGGGTAAGTGCAAATTTACGACTACGTGAACAGTTAGAAACTTCTTTAGCGAAAATTAAAGCGCAGGTTTACTATGCGGAGCCTGCTTTATGTACTGATAATGGTGCAATGATTGCATTTGCAGGTTATCAGCGTTTAAAAGCCGGCCAACATGATGGCTTGGCTGTTACGACTACACCACGTTGGCCAATGACTGAACTTACTATTCCTGAATAAAATTATTTATCTGCAAAGGCTTGTTGGTTTTCAATATCTATATATTCGATATAACCACGGCCTTGCACTTCATTGCCAAAATAATGACCAGTAAATATATAACTACTTGCATAACCTTGCCCATGACCATAGCGGAATGGGCAGTCAATTTCTGCCTGAATATTTAAAATAATTTGCTTTGCATCATTTCTAGCAATCCAAGAAAAGTATTTGGGAAGTCGCATTTTCTTGCCCGTTGGAGAAATGAAGTCATCAATTTGATATGAAATAATATCAAAGCTGACATCTGTATAAATCTCAGCTGGTTGATCAAGATGTCTAATATGCAATGTATAAGTTACTGTTTGACCCGCAATATCTGCTTTGGTTAGAAGAAGTTGAGTATTTTCATTCAAATTGATGATTTGATAGGTAAAAAAATCCAGCGGTAATTTATGGTTTTCAGGGATAAGTTGATTTGTGAATGAGTGGGGGCCAACTGCTCGAGCATATTCGTAAGTGCAAAGTCCTTCGCTTTCAATGTATTTATCTTGATAATTTAAAAAACCTTTAAATTTGGCTAATAAACTCAAATGATCATAAACAGGCGTTTTTACAAACCATGAAACATGTGAGGTCACATCAATATCAAAGTCAAAATCTAGACTTTCATAATGTCCATTAATATGAATTTTAGGAAATTTTCCTTGAATTGAAATTTCCTGACCTAGTTCGATTGAGCTTCCATCTTCATTAATTTTTGTATCTCTAGGAATGATATAAGCCTTAAGCAAAGCTTTCTCTAAAGCCGCTGTACTTGAAAAGAAAGTCGCTGTTTTTCTGGGATTGCCAACAATAATGTCATCGTGATCAAAAGCAAGTGCACCAGGTGTGCCTAATAAAATCATAATATTTAAATAGCGATGCGGTTCTGGCAAAAGGGGAAAAAAGATGCCGTAATGAGTCCAGCTATAATATTTTTCGTCAACACGTGGGCGAATGATATGAGATTGAGTAAAAGGAAGCGTTGAATATTTTTTTGCTTGGTCTAAAAAGCCTTGTGCGAATAACAAACTTTTAGCAATAGTTTTGCTTGCGATAGAAAATTTTGGCAATTGTTTTTTCATATATAAACCTAAAAGAGGGTGATCTTGGTTTTAGGTTATGAAAAACAACTGCCAAAGCTAAGCGGTTTACAGGCCAAAGCTAAGGCTTTGTGGGACATTTTATTTAACTGTTAGACAACTCTTTTAAAGCATTTAAACCAATCCAATGCTTAGAAAACTGATAAGCTGCACGACCAGAACGCTGACCACGCATTTGGCACCAACGTAAACTCTCAGCACGAACTTCATCATTAAAAGGCATGTTTGCTTTATCAAGATAATGTTCTACGATTTCTAAATATAAATTTTGATCCATTGGATAGAAAGATAACCATAAGCCAAAACGGTCTGATAGAGAAATCTTTTCCTCAATCGCTTCTTGAGGGTGTAGTTCGGTATATTGAGGTACATCCACCTTGGTTACAGGCGTATTTTCATGCATGAACTCGGGTAATAAGTGACGGCGATTACTGGTCGCATAAATAATAAAATTTGTTGAACCCGATTGTAATGAACCATCTAATACACTTTTTAGACTACGATAATTTTCATCTTCAGCATTAAAAGCTAAGTCATCACAGTAAACGATATACTTTTCAGGGCGGTTTTGAATGATTTTTTGGATTTTAGGTAAGTCTGCTAAATCATCACGCTCAATTTCAATTAAACGTAATCCTTGAGTTGCATACTCAGTGAGTAAAGCACGTACTATAGAGGATTTGCCTGTACCACGTGAACCCGTTAGCAGTACATCATTTGCAGGTAGGCCATTTAAAAACTGCAAAGTATTTTGAATGATTTTTTCTTTTTGACGTTCGATGCCTTTTAAGTCATCAAGATAAATATTCTTAGGTGTATAAATTGCTTTAAGTTGCTGGTTTTCCCATCTAAAAGCTGGTGCAGTGAAATCAGTTTCTTGTTTCGGTTCAGGTAAAACCTGCTGTAACTGATTTAATACAAGTGATAAGGTTTGAACTAAATTGTCGGGTAAATCAATGGTAGCCATGGTTAATCAATCATGTTAAACAGTAATTTACTAGGATACTAACACCGAAATTTGCAAGCTGACAAAAAAGATACTGCCAATCTAGTTTATCGGTTTTGCAATTGATTGAAATGTTCAGACCGCGCATAGTGTTGTCATGTCTATTCAGTAAAATCATCTGTGAAGATGAGGACGAAATATGTTTGAAAAAATACGAAGTGATATGAATCCGCATCAGGCTTACCGTATCAAAAAATTACAACGTCAATTAGACATGGCTGAATCTTATGAAGAGTGGAAGTCTTTTGCATTAAAACTGGATGAAGAAACAGGTGCACAAGAGTGGAAATTCGATAATAGTTCACCTTATTTTGATGCTGAGCTCATTTCTTATCGTTACACTTTACTGAAAAGATATCGTCAGCAACATCGTACTTTAGATTTGATTTATCTTTTAAAAGAAGGGCTAACTTACGATATTGCAAATATTGGTCACCCTATGTTGTTTGCTGCAACGCATGTAGGTACAAAAAAATTAATTGAAGATTATATTGAAGAAGTCAGCCAAAGCTTGGCTTATATTGCTTCTAGTGAATGTATTACCTTTCAAAGAAAAGAAAAAATCGAGTTTTTTGAAAATTGTGAAAAAGCATATGGACAACCCGCGCTTATGTTTTCGGGTGGTGCAACTTTAGGTCTTTTTCATACAGGTGTATGTAAAGCTTTAATTGAACAAGACTTAATGCCAAAAGTGCTATCCGGCTCAAGTGCTGGCGCGATTATGACAGGCATGCTAGGAACTTCTGCCAGTGAAGATGTTCAAAACTTGTTAAATGGCGAGCAATTTTTTAGTGATGCGTTTCATTTTAGAAAGCTTCGTGAACTTATAAAAGGGAATGGGGGCATTGCGGATGTTCACTATTTGAAAAAATTCCTTATCGAAAACTTAGGCGATTTGACTTTTGAAGAGGCATTTAAAAAATCGGGTTTAAATATTAATGTGGCCGTTGCACCATACGATGCAACAGAAAACCCACGAATTATGAATGCAATTATGACACCCAACGTTTTGGTTTGGAGTGCTGTATTGGCTTCTTGTGCTGTGCCAGTTTTATTTCCCCCTGTGCGTTTAACCAGTAAGCGCTATGATGGTGAACATACACCTTATATGGCAAATACAAAATGGGTCGATGGCAGTGTGCGCAGTGACTTTCCACAAGAAAGAATGGCTAGGCTTTATAATTTAAACTACACCATTGCCAGCCAAGTGAATCCGCATGTTGTGCCATTTATGCAAGATGATGCACACCGTTTCCGTAAAGATCTTTTAAGTTGGCCAGAACGAATTTTAAGACGCCAAGGTAAAGTCCTGTCTATGGGAGTAATGGACTTTACCCGTCAAAGACTCGGTGCTATTTCTCCTGTAAGAAGATTGCTTGATCATGGGTATGGGGTAATAGGGCAGCGCTATTATGGCGATGTCAATATTATTGCTAAATATGGCTTAAAACATTATGCCTATACATTGCAAAACCCTCGTCCGCATTTGTTTAAGCGTTTACAAAGAGAGGGTGAGCGTGCGACTTGGCCGAAAATTTCTTCTATAGAAACTCATGCACGTATTGGTAAAACTATTCAGCATTGTTTAGAAGTTCTACGTTTTGAAGAAAAGAGACAACAACCAGAGTCTTATTATGCTGAAGCATGATTTTGCTTCTCATATAGAAAATCTAAAAAGTGTGACAAAACCTAAAAGTGCAGATTTAGGACGGCATCTATGGACATGTACTATAGATGCCCATCACTACTGGCTAAAATATCAAGTGCCACACGTATATGCTCAAAATGAGCAAGATTTTTTGCATGAATTGCAATTTTATGAAGATATTCAGCATAAAAACGTAAATTGGCTTTTACCATTTAAAATAGTTGATGCCGACACTGTTTCCCAACTACAACAACATGAAGGGAAAATATTAATTTTGCCGGATACAGATGACTGGTTTGATCGTTCCATCGCAAAGCAAAACTTAAAAGATATTTATGAGACAGTCTTTAGCGCACTTAAGGCTTTAACAGCGCTTCATGAGCTGGGCTGGATTCATGGAGATATAAAAAGGGAACACTTTCGAAAGTTTGAACAGCAACTCTATTTAATTGATTTTGAAAAAACACGGCTTATATCGAGTCCTGATTCAATCGTTGATGCTACCCCAAGATATATGGCTCCTGAACTGTTCCATGGAGCAAGTAAGAGTATACAAAGCGATTTATATGCTTTTGGAATTGTTTTGTATGAATGGTTAAGCCAAATGCGTTTACAAGCAAATAGTTATCATGATTGGGCTGTATTGCATTGTCAAAATTTAGACATTCAGTTGCCTGATTCAGTTCAAGTTTTTTATCCTTTACTGGCGGGATTATTGCAAAAACAACAGAAAAATCGGTTTTCAAATGCATTTGAAGCGATAAATTGTTTAAAAGTACATTCAAACTTATAAAAATCATTGATCTAGTATCTGTATACAATTTACACGGTCAGTTTTTTTTAGAAAAAAAACACTTGTCACTGTTAGATCTTATCGCTAATATACACAGCCATCGGGGGCGTGGCGAAATTGGTAGACGCACTGGATTTAGGTTCCAGCGCCGCAAGGTGTAAGAGTTCGAGTCTCTTCGCCCCCACCACTTTAAGTTAAAACTTAAAGTTGATTTGAATGTTAAGTCATTTAAATCTTGGAAGAGGATTGGTGTAATGGTAGCATGACGGTCTCCAAAACCGTTCGTCAAGGTTCGAATCCTTGATCCTCTGCCACATTTATTTTAAATAAATGTCCCAGATGGGGGCGTGGCGAAATTGGTAGACGCACTGGATTTAGGTTCCAGCGCCGCAAGGTGTAAGAGTTCGAGTCTCTTCGCCCCCACCATTGAAAAAAGCAAGACGACGATCTTGCTTTTTTTATGATTAAATCTAAAGGGTTTAATTGTACATATAGAGGATTGGTGTAATGGTAGCATGACGGTCTCCAAAACCGTTCGTCAAGGTTCGAGTCCTTGATCCTCTGCCAAGATTCAAAAAAGCCCCATAACAGGGGCTTTTTTTATTTTAGTCGAAGAAAAAATTCATAAAGATCATTTCAAGATTTTAGATTTAAGTAAGTTTGTAAATGGTACTGGTTGGTGTAAAGTTATTGAAAACTCTATATATGCGGAACTAAATCCTAATTTTTGGGATCCGGATCCTGATGAATATTAAAGCTATGGATAACACATGAATTCAATAAATCGCAGTAGTAAGTTCTTTCTTGCAGTTTTTCTGATGATGAGTCTTTCAAATACATATGCAGCAAAGACACAGGTTGAAGAGGTTGATGCAATGGAAGCTGCTGGAGCAGAAGTGGCACAAGCGGGTGGGGCGGATGTTAGTGGAATGAACGGTCAATGTCGTGCTGATGAAGCTTGTGATGCTGTAACTTCTGTAGCTCCTGTTTCTGAGGATGAAATGTACGGTGGTATTGAACAGGAATATGTTGTAAAAGGCTGTAAAGTAACGGTCTACAATGATGGGCCGGTGAAAATGGTCGATGTAAAGACAGATCAACCATGTAATGCTCCACTTCCTAAAGGTCATAAATTCTCTAAAAAGAACCATTAATTATTTTGTGTAGCATTTTTAAACAGGTGCTATTGAAATGAATTTACCAAGCCTCAAGCCTACTGAGAGTAAGGGGTTTGGTTTTATAATTAATTCTAATTAACTACTATAGAAATTAGTCCAATCTTTTTATTGTTGAAATCACTATTTTTTTAAAACCTATAAAAATAACAACATCTGACTTTACCTGTAGATTTTGTAGTTCATCTTAAAACCCACTGATTTATCAAATACTTTGTCTGTTTTATTTTAAAACAGTTGTCACTTTTTGTGCTTGACGATAAATAGAGTGACTATTATCCTTTGCGTGCTGGCCTACATTGCCAGTCGGTTGTCGCAGACCGTCCCTCAAAAGCATTAAAAGATTGTTCTTTTAGTGTGTATACCCTCGTGCCCCCTCTATGGCGGAACGGAGGGGGACACCTTCGGGTGTGCTGGGTTTTTTGAGGCCAGTCTGCGAACCCCTTTCGTTCTGCCACCATATTTTAATGTCTGGCAGAACTCCCAATAAAAAGGAGTTGGCTTTGCACATCCATTATTTCTTGGCAGCCTTTGCCAAAAGCTATAACAACACAACTTAGTTTATTAACGAGTTTGATCGCCATTAGGTTTATCAAGCTTTAAATCGTCACGACCAAAAACTTAGCAACTATAAAACTCAAGATGTGCCATGCACAGTCTTTATGGGTTTTGCTGTGCCTTTTTTTCTCCCAGAAAGGGCACAGATTTTTTTATCTCATTTATATACAACAAAAATTTATTTTATAACGGTAAAACTATGCCAAATTTAATTTTCCCAACACGTGCTTTAAATGTTGTAAAAAAAGGGATTCATCTTTTCCATCACGGTGGATTCCACACTGTTGGCGTCGACAAAATTGTGAGAGAAACCGAAGTCACAAAAATGACGTTTTATAATTATTTTCACTCTAAACAGCGCTTTATTGAAATCTGTTTAATCGTGCAAAAAGAACGTCTTCAAGAACAAGTGATTGAAATGGTCGAATATGACCACGCTACAAGTACACTAGATAAACTTAAGAAGCTGTACTTTTTACATAGCGATATAGAAGGGCCATATTACATATTATTTAAGGCCATTTTTGAAACAAAAATTAGCTATCCAAACGCTTTTCAGACCGCAGTGAGATATAGAATGTGGCTCACCAATGAAATTTATAGTCAGCTCAGACAGTTAAAAACCGATGCAACATTTAATGAGGCCAGACTCTTTTTATATGTGATTGAGGGCACAATTATCCAACTGTTAGATAACTGCAATGTGGCTGAAACAGAGAAGGTACTGGATTACTTTTTACTAAGGGTGGGACAGGTTTATCCTTGAGATTACAAATATAACTATATGCATAAAGTGAGGCTTGAATTGATATTACTTTAGCTTTAGTCTCTTATGAAACTAAAGCTAATCAATATAAATTCAGGTCATCAAAAAATTAATAATAGAGGTTTTTTTAAACAATATTGTAAATAAAACTTTATTCAATATTTTCATATTCTGGTAGTTCTCCCCACTGCCAACGTTTTTTAGTCGTTAGAACTAAAATGATAATACCCAAAATTGTACCGATCGGGAATCCAAGCAATAATAAGACTCCAACACCCTGTGATAAATTTTTGCCCGATTCAGTCCCTTTAGATACTTCATTTGAAGCTCTAAAGTGTAAAGCACCTAAGCCCGCATAAATGGCAAGAACAAAAACAGAAAAAATTAAGTTTTCTTTTTTTATTCCATAATTTGCCAGTAGGAAAATTGCTATGATCAACATTAAAATATAAAAGCCTGTTACACAGCGATGAACGTAAAATAAATTTTTATTTAAATGCATATTTACTTACTTTTTTAACTATTTATGTGATTTTATCAAATTGTTAAATAAAATTGTCATGTCTATATATTTTTATACCTATACATAAATATTTTTAATCACTGCTGATTCTTTTCTTAAGCATCTCCATAAAGGTTTTTAAAATATTATTGTGATTTTTACCTTTATGAGTAATTAAGCATATAGGGGTACTGTAATGCATACTGTCTTTTGCAACGGGTTGCATCACACCATCTTCAACCCATTTTTTTGCATAATGGTCGGGTAAAAAACCTAAAAATTTGCCAGTTAAAATCAGAAAAGCAATCCCTTCGCGGTCACTTGCCGTGGCTTTACAGTCTAAAAGCTGATGTAACTTTGCGGCTTCCGAGGTAATGGCATAATTAGGAAGAATGGCTTGCCATTTTTTTAATTCATTTAAATTGATGCTACTACATTGGTTAAATAAAGGATGGTTTTTGCCGCAATATAAAAATGAACTTTCACTATATAAATCGAAATAGTCTAAACCAGACAAAGCCGTTACAAGGGGAATAACGCCTGCATGCAAACGGTTATCGAGCACACGGCACTCAATATCTGACAAAGTGCTCATACTAATATTAATAATAACTTCGGCGTGCTCTTCGGCAAGTTGAGTCAAGGTGTTGGTGATATAACCCCTAGGCATAGTCACAAGGTTGTTAATAATGCCGATATTAAACTCACCCTTAAGACGGTTATGCATTTGGTTGACTTTAGAGCGGAAGTCTTCAATCGCTGCTGTGAGCACTTCAATATATTCTAAAATTTCCCGTCCTTCATCGGTGAGGGCAAACCCAGCACGGCCTCGCTGACATAGTCGAATCCCCAGACGATTTTCTAAATCACTCATATGCAAACTAATTGCAGAGCGGCTAATACCTAAAATACTTTCGGCAGATGTAAAGCTGTGACAGTCGCAAACCGTTTTAAAAATTTTGAGAAGTTTTATATCAAAATCAGTAACTTGATTTAATTTTTTAGGTTTCATTTAGTTTTGTTTTTTTAAATCTAAACTCAAGATAATTTGAATTTATCAAACTTATCTCGCTATGTACACTCAAACCATAATTTGAAAATAAACAGGAATGGTTATGTTTGATACGGATAAATTTAGCGACTCTGAGCATACTTTAGATGCGGTTCAACCTAATAATAATATGCATATAAATTATCAGGCACACTGGATGCCTTTCTCTGCAAATCGAAACTTTGCTAAAGACCCGCGCATGATCGTCGGTGCAAAAGGGTCATACCTAATTGATGATTCGGGCCGTGAAATATTCGATTCACTTTCAGGCTTATGGACGTGTGGTGCAGGCCATACCTTGCCCGAAATTCAACAAGCGGTGAGCGCTCAGTTAGGTCAGCTCGACTACTCACCAGCGTTCCAGTTTGGTCATCCATTGTCTTTTAAGTTGGCAGATAAAATTGTTCAGCACATGCCTGAAAAACTACAACACGTTTTCTTTACCAACTCAGGTTCAGAGTCGGCAGATACGTCTATAAAAATGGCGCGTGCTTATTGGCGCATTAAAGGTAAACCAAGCAAAACCAAATTGATTGGTCGTGCCCGTGGCTACCATGGGGTAAACGTTGCGGGGACAAGTCTAGGTGGGATTGGCGGCAACCGCAAAATGTTTGGTCAGCTTATGGATGTAGACCATTTACCGCATACCTTACAGCCGAATTTAACTTTTACCAAAGGCTGTGCAGAAACAGGCGGGGTAGAACTTGCCAATGAAATGCTTAAGTTAATTGAGCTACACGATGCTTCAAATATTGCAGCCGTCATTGTAGAGCCTATTTCTGGTTCAGCAGGTTGTATTGTGCCGCCAACGGGTTATTTACAGCGTTTAAGAGAGATCTGTGATCAGCATGACATCTTGTTAATTTTTGATGAGGTGATTACAGGTTTTGGCCGTTTAGGAACATGGACGGGGGCCGAATATTTTGGTGTAACACCAGATATTTTGAACTTTGCGAAGCAAGTCACCAATGGTGCGATTCCTTTAGGTGGTGTGGTGGCAAGCCATGAAATTTACTCTGCGTTTATGCAGCAAGACTTACCCGAACATGCCATTGAATTTACTCACGGCTATACCTATTCGGCACATCCGGTTGCTTGTGCGGCCGCTTTAGCTGCGCTTGAAGTTTTAGAGAAGAAAAACTTGTTAGCTCAATCGGCGGCGTTGGCACCAAGTTTTGAAAAAATGCTGCATGGTTTAAAAGGCGCACCGCACATTTTAGATATTCGCAACTGTGGTTTGATTGGTGCTTTGCAGTTAGCTCCGCGTGATGGCGATGCCACCATTCGAGGCTTTGAACTCGGTATGAAACTCTGGAAAGAAGGATTCTATGTTCGCTTTGGAGGCGACACACTTCAGTTTGGCCCAATGTTTAACAGTACAGAAGCAGATATTGACCGCTTAATGAATGCCGTGGGCGATGCGCTTTATCAAGTGAAATAAGGCTTAGAGACATTTCATGGGTATCTATAACGGTAATAGATGCTTATTAAAAAAACTAAATGAAAAATACAGTTTGATCTGAAAATTAATTGTAGTAAGGAGTAACAACAATGACAAATGGCCTAGAAGATTTTAGCTATGACGAAGTTTCAACTGAAAATGGTACGCATAGTGAACAAGCCAAAAAAGTGCTAGGGCATTTCATTCAAGGAAGAATTGTATCTAAAACGGCAAGAAAACAGCCAGTTTACAATCCTGCGACGGGTGAAATTAGTAAAGAACTCGAAATTGCAGATGCTCAAACGGTAAATGAAGCCGTTCAGGTGGCCGAGCAAGCATTTCCTGCATGGCGAGATACACCAGTTATTAAACGTGCGCGTGTTATGTTCAACTTCAAACAATTATTAGAACAAAATGCCGAAAAGATTTGCGCTTTGATTGGGCAAGAACACGGTAAGATTTCTCATGATGCTCAAGGTGAATTACAACGCGGTATTGAAAATGTTGAATATGCTTGCGGCGCACCAGAGCTTTTAAAAGGGGAGTTTTCAAAAAATGTCGGTCCAGATATCGATTCATGGAGCGAGTTCCAGCCGTTAGGTGTTGTCGCTGGTATTACACCGTTTAACTTCCCAGCTATGGTCGCTTTATGGATGTTTCCAATGGCACTGGTTTGCGGTAACTGCTTTATTTTAAAACCTTCTGAAAAAGCGCCTTCAGTGGTTTTATACCTTGCAGAATTATTAAAACAAGCAGGTTTACCTGACGGCGTATTTAACGTGGTAAATGGTGACAAAGAGGCGGTAGATGCCTTATTAAATCATCCACGTATTCAGGCAGTCAGCTTTGTAGGTTCAACACCAATTGCTGAATATATTTACCGCACAGCAACTTCAACAGGTAAACGTTGCCAAGCATTAGGCGGTGCAAAAAACCACGCGATTATTATGCCGGATGCCGATATTGATAACGTGGTGACTTCATTATTAGGCGCTGCTTTTGGTTCTTCGGGCGAACGTTGTATGGCACTTTCGGTTGCGGTTGCTATTGGCGATGAAGTTGCCGATGTTGTGATTGATAAGCTGACTCAGGAAATGAAAAAATTGAAGTTCGGTAACTATGCCGATGCAAGCAATGACTTTGGGCCACTGATTACCCAAGCACATAAAGACAAAGTGCAGGCTTATATTCAAAGTGCAGAACAGCAAGGCGCAAAAATTGTGGTAGATGGCCGTGATGCAAAACCTGCAGGCTATGAAAAAGGTTTCTTTGTTGGGCCAACTTTAATTGACCAAGTCACTCCAAACATGACCAGTTACCAGCAAGAGATTTTTGGTCCTGTACTGCAAGTTATGCGTGTGAATAGTATGCAAGAAGCGATGCAGCTCATTAATGACCACGAATATGGCAACGGTACTTGTATCTATACCCGTGATGGTGAAGCAGCACGCTATTTTAGCAGTCATATTCAAGTCGGTATGGTGGGTATTAATGTACCTTTACCAGTACCTGTGGCTTACCACAGCTTTGGTGGCTGGAAACGTTCGTTGTTTGGTGATTTACATGCGTATGGTCCAGATGGTGTCCGTTTCTACACACGCCGTAAAACCATTACTCAACGTTGGCCATCGGCTCAAGTCCGTGAAGCAAAACAGTTCTCAATGCCAACTTTAAATTAATTTTTACTATCAGGGAAAACAGCAGTTTTCCCTTTTTTCATAACTGTAGGATTTTGACATGTAATAGATTGTTTTTATGGATATATTTTTAAGGAATGAAATATGAATAATGATACAACAAAAAAATTAGGCGAAGGACTTTCAAATCGCCATATCACAATGATTAGTATTGGCGGTGTTATTGGCGCAGGTTTATTTGTCGGTTCATCTTCTGCAATTGCCAAAGCAGGCCCTGCGGTCATTCTTGCATACCTGATTACCAGCATTATGGTATTTCTGGTGATGCGCATGTTAGGTGAAATGGCCGTTTTAGAGCCAGACACTGGTTCATTTTCTACCTATGCCCGTAAAGCAATTGGCCCGTGGGCAGGCTTTACGATTGGTTGGTTATATTGGTGGTTTTGGGTACTTGCGATTCCGGTAGAAGCCATTGCAGGTGCTGAAATTTTACATTCGTGGTTTCCGGGCGTTTCAGTTTCTATTTATGCATTTTGCTTTATTGTGTTCTTAAGCTTAGCCAACTTTTTTAGTACTAAAAGTTTTGGCGAGTTTGAGTTCTGGTTTTCATTAGTCAAAGTCGTTGCCATTATTGGCTTCATTATTATTGGTATTTTGGCAATTTCAGGTGTTTGGCCTTTAGCTAAAAATGTTAGCGGTGTTGCCAATTTATACAATAACGCAGGTTTTATGCCGCACGGTATGGGAGGTATTTTATCTGCCATCTTAATTACGGCGTTTTCATTTTTTGGGGTAGAAATTGTCTCGATTGCCGCAGCCGAGTCATCTAACCCTAAACAGAAAATTAGACGTGCCACCAATTTGGTGCTGTACCGTATTATTCTTTTCTTTGTGGTTTCGATGTTTATTGCCGTTTCACTTGTCGATTGGCGTTCACCAGACTTACAAAAGTACGGGACATTCCAATACGTTTTAATGAGCTTAAACGTACCGGGTACTAAACTTATCATTGATACGGTTGTGTTTATCGCCGTAGCAAGCTGTATGAATGCCGCAATTTATACGTCTTCTCGTATGCTATTCCGCTTAGGAACACGCAATGAAGCACCGCAGGCAGTCACTAAAGTGAATTATGCGGGTGTACCTGCTATTGCGGTGTTTTCCTCAACATTTATTGGTTTAGTGTGCTGTGTTATTAACTATGTATTTCCAGGAAAAGTATTTAGCTTATTGCTCTCAAGTACAGGGTCAATTGCGTTGCTGGTATACTTGGTTATTGCGTTTTCACAGTTACGTTTAAGACATAAGCTAGAGGCAGTTGGAGCGGAAGTTCCATTTAAAATGTGGTTATTTCCATGGCTGACTTGGTTTGTGATTATCATTATTTTAAGTGTGCTCGCTTATATGTTCTTATCACCAGCATATAGTTATGAAACAACTTTATCCTTAGGGGTGACTTTGGCTGTGGTGGTTTGCGGATTGGTTGTGACCCGAAAGCGTAAAGTAACTAGCTCGGTTGCTATAAATCAGAGTAATTTATAAAAATATTAAATAAAATTTTAATGCTATAAATAAAAAGCTCCTTAATGAAAAAGGAGCTTTTTATTTTTTAAGTCTGATATTTTTATTTTAGTTGTTATTTATATTTTAAATAGGCGGCAGAGTTATAAAATAACTCTGCCAAAGACTTAAATCGCTTGCCAGTTTTCTTTAACTTCTTGTGAATTTTTATTTAAAATCACTTGATCATCTTTTACCTCACCAATCCAAGAGGTTGGAATAAGGTGGTGTTGATCGTTTTCATCACGAGTAAGTTTTAACTGGTTTTCACCTTCAAGGTGATCGACAGTTCCTACTTTTGTGCCACAAGAAGCAATAACGTCGGCATGTTTTTTAATATCATTAATATTTAAAGTATTCATTTTTTGACCTCTTCTTTGGAAATAGAAAAACCGTAGAAACTAAATTACTGGATAAAATCGGAGAAATCTTTGTTTTTTAATAAACCTTACATGATTATTTTATATTTTCACTTAAGCGATATAGTTAAATAACAATGAAATAAAAAGAAATATTCATTTAATAAAGATTGTATAAAATATCTTTTTATTACATTTTTTATCTTTAAATAAACAGAATTATTTCGATATGTTTAAGTGAATACTTTTGAATAATTATTTGTAATGAATATTAAAATATCTATAAATATGAAAATCTTGAGTATGTTGAATGAGTTTGAAGATACTCATGCTGAAAACAAAAGTCAGCTACGCCAAGATTTACTCTACAAATTGGTAGATTTGGCTAAAAATTTACCCTATCCCGCATCAGGTCAAACCTATCAGCGGTGGCAAATGTTTGCTCAAATTGCAGGGTACGACTTAAGTCTTGCTAAATTATTTGAGTCGCATTGTGATGCTTTAAGTATTTTAAATGAACTGGGTTATCAAGCTGAAATAGACAACCAGACTTGGGCAGTATGGGCAGCAGAGGGTGGGCCTGTACCCATACAAGTAGAGAACAATCACTGTAGCGGTATCAAAACTTGGTGTTCAGGTGCTGAGTTTATTCAAAAAGCCTTAATGAGCTATAGGGACAAACAAGGTCAAGCACAGCTTTGTATTGTTGAATTGGCTCATCCTTCGGTTCAGGTTGACCTCAGCCACTGGCAAGCAGTCGGCATGCGGGGAACTCAAACAGCCCAAGTACATTTTGACAATACTCCCGTTACGGTTATAAGTCAGCCAAATCGCTATTTGGAACGCCCCGGATTTTGGCATGGTGCCGCTGGTGTCGCTGCGTGTTGGTATGGTGCGGCGGTACGTTTAGTTAGCTTTCTACATGAAAGCTGCAAACTTAATCCAAACGCATTTAAAAAAATGTATTTAGGAGAGCTAGCTCAACAGCTTTCTGTAACCAAACAGTATTTTCAATATATTGCCAAGCTTATAGATGATGAGCCTATGCTCAGCCATGAGCGTGAAATCCGTATATTACGTGCCCAAACAGAACAATGCTGCCAGAGTGTTATTCAAATCGTTGGTAAAGCTTTAGGCGCAAGGCCTTATTGTGAAGAAGCTATATTTTCTCAGCTCATTGCTGATTTGCCCGTCTTTATTCGACAGAGCCATGCAGCTTTTGACTATGAGTCTATTGCAGAACTCTGTTTGTCGGAGAAAAGCTTATGGGAACTGTAAAGCATCCCTTGGTCGAGGACCGCGTGATTTCAGGTGAAGGGACACCGAAGTTCAGATGGCTAGAGGCATTTAAAAAGCAGCCTTTAGATGGGCTGAATTTACAGTTATTTCAATCTAAACGAGTTGTGATTGTTGCGCCGCATCCTGATGACGAAGTGCTGGGTTGTGGTGGTTTAATGCAACAGCTAGTCAAAGAAAACTGCCACATTATTATTGTGGCGGTCAGTAATGGCACGCAAAGCCATCCGCACTCAACAAAATACAGCCCAGACCAATTAAACGATTTACGGCCACAAGAAACTTTAGCTGCTTTGGATAGTCTAGGTGTGTCAGATCATTCTGAACGAATAGCTTTAAATCTTATGGATGGTCAGATTCATTTGCAGACTCGTCAGTTGAATCAAGCGCTCAGCAGAATCGTTCAGCCCGAAGATATTTTAGTTTGTAGCTATGAATTTGATGGTCATCCCGACCACGAAGCCGTCGGAAAAACGGTACAGGCCTTTGCAAAAGCTCATCAGTTACTCTGTCTACATGTATTGATTTGGGCATGGCATTGGGCAGAGCCTTTAGACCCACGGATTGATTGGTCCAAAGCAAAAGCTTATGCCCTAACGGAAAATCAGTTAATTAAAAAACATCAAGCGCTTATGCAATTTAAAACCCAAATTGAAGCCGATGAAAGCACAGGCAATTCCGCCGTTTTATCTTCAAGTGCAATTAGCCGGCTTTTAATGCCTTATGAGGTATATCTGAGTGACTCATTCTCGTATGTATTTTGAGGAGTTGTATCGTACTAATAATGATCCGTGGGGCTATGATTATCACTGGTATGAAGCCCGTA
Source organism: Acinetobacter seifertii (assembly GCF_016064815.1). Lineage (NCBI taxonomy): Bacteria > Pseudomonadati > Pseudomonadota > Gammaproteobacteria > Moraxellales > Moraxellaceae > Acinetobacter > Acinetobacter seifertii. The sequence continues at coordinate 1,362,252 of NZ_CP065820.1, forward strand.
AAAGACAAATCTGTCTTGCATTATTAACACGACCACACTATCAAAATGTTTTGGAAATTGGCTGTTCAAATGGGCATTTAAGTGTTCATTTGGCAAAACGTGCGGCACATCTTTTATGTATTGATGTATCTGAGCACGCCGTTCATTTAGCGACTCAGCGCTTACAATCATTTGAACATGTAACTGTAGAAAATAGGAAAATCCCTGAAGAGTTGTACGAACAAAAATTTGACCTGATCGTGATTAGTGAAGTGGCGTATTACCTCACATGTGATGAGTTAGATGAGTTTATTAAAAAATTAAAGCATGCATTAAAGCCAGAAGGCGAAATTCTTTGTTGCCATTGGCGACACGATATTCAAGATTTTGAATTGAATGCCCAGCAAGTTCACCAAAGCTTTCAGCAATATTTTCCATTTCATCACTATTTAAGCCTAAACGATCCAGATTTTATGGTTGATGTTTGGACGGTTAGCACATCATCCATAGCTCAGCGAGAACAATTACGATGAAAATAGGTGTGGTAGTTCCAGCGCATAACGAAGAGCAATATTTATCTGCCTGTTTACACTCGATTCAGGTTGCCATCGAAAGAGTTCCACATGAACAAATCGAGGTCATGGTTGTACTAGATAGCTGTACAGATATGTCGCGTTTAATTGTACAGCGTTACGGAGTAAATTGGATTGAATGTGATTATGAATGCGTTGGCAAGGCCCGGGATTTGGGTATTCGCCAACTTATTCAAAATGGAGCAAGCTGGATTGCCTGTACAGATGCCGACACTATAGTTAGTTCAGACTGGTTAAGTTGTCAAATTCGACATCAACCTACCGATGCAATTTGCGGTATTGTTACTTTAGATGATTTGAGTCATTTATCGGCTCAAAAACAAAAAAAGTATTTATCACATTATCAAGATTGTATGGATCATCATCATATTCATGGTGCAAATTTAAGTTTTAGTGCTGCTGCTTATATGCAAGTGGGCGGTTTTGAGTCCATCCCATGTCATGAGGATGTTTCACTGATTGAGAAACTGACCAGACATTGCTGCAATATTACTTGGAGTAATTTAGTGCGTGTAACGACCAGCAGTCGCTTGGAAGGCAGAGCACCTCAAGGTTTATCAAATTTTTTAGAAAATCTTTAATTATGATAATTTTATTAAGTTTATTTTAATAATTGCTTTTTATTCTTAATATATATCCTCTGTTACACCGATTGTTATAGTGTTCATTGCGTTACATCTTTTGCCACATCACCCGATGTGGTTTTTTTTATTAAAAAATAACCAAACTGCGACTTGTAATGTTCAAACAACTCAACAACCGTACTCTATATTTAGCACGATAAAACAAAAAATCTAGTACTAGGGATTTAATACATTTTTTAGTCTTGGGAGTTTGAGCGAAATTTGGGCTTTTTATAAAAATACCTAAAATTATGATTTTTATAAGAAAAAATATAAAGTAATTCTAAGAAAGGTGTGTTAATTTGAAAATTCAATTAGTAATGAAATTTTATATTTCACGGAAGTCTTATGAACGTTCGACTGTGTTATGCCAGCCAACGAAACGAAAAAAATGAAGATTTGCTACAAGATTTGCGTGATATCCTGACAGAAGCTCGTGATTTCAATGATTTAAACGAGATTTGTGGGGTACTTTATTATGCCGATAATGCATTTTTTCAATGTTTAGAAGGCGAACAAGAGGTGGTAGAGCAATTATTTGAAAAGATCCAAAAAGATGAAAGACACTACAATGTTAAATGGTTATGCACATATTCCATCGACCAAAACGCTTTTCAACGTTGGTCAATGAAATATGTACAACGTAATACAAATATTGAGGCTTTCTTCCTTAAGATGGGAGAAAATACCTTTAACCCAATTTCGCTAGATCAACAAAATCTTAAAAACTTTTTAAATGAATTGTTAGTTGCAGAGCAAACTAAGGTTAATACAGATAAGAAAGTTGGAATGGTCAATCGGGGAGTAAACCCATTTTAACTATTAGATGCGATACCGATATGAATGTTCTTGAGCTTAGGTACTAGTTTCGTCATTACGAGATAAACAATAACCGAAGTCGCGAGCATCCATATCACTTCTAAACTTTGACTAATCACAAACATTGCCCAATAGAAAAAACTAAATAGAGCAATACATAGACCGCTACCTTTGTAATACCACGTAATAAATATTCCAAACAGAGCCGAAGAAATGAGTAGGTTTAAGGTTTCATTCATTCCGAGATAGTTAAAGAGAATAATCATTAAGCATAAAGCCAACATTGATAGTAAATATACAAATATATTTTTTGCGATAAACATTTTCTATATCCTATCTGAAGAATTAAAAGGTATCTTTCCTCTGTTTCCAGAGGAAAGATAGTACATATTAATTTTTGAGATTCTTTTTCTATTATTGAGAGTTTTTATATTAATAAAGATGACTTTATCATTTTCTCCAGATCTCTTTATTAATATTCAGCTTTCTATTTAATAGTAAAGAGTGCTTATATGTACTGAAATTAATTATAGGAAAAACAAACGCTTGTGTTGTAAGCTTTAGCCTACATGTTTGTGAGACATTGCCTACATTTGTTTAAATAATGATCAAATTTTACAAAGCTTAATTTTTTAAAATAGTTTTTTTTCAAATATTTATTGCAAAATTTTATTGATGTAAGCTTTACAAAAATAACAAAAAGTAACATCCCCTTTAAGAAGGTAATCATTCTGAAAGAAAAGCATTAACTTGCTGTGTGGTTTTTTTATTAATTATTTTTTAACGTTTGATAAAATATTTTATTTTTAAAATAAACTTTTTATAAATAAATTTTATGATTTTTGTGTTTGTGATAATTTTTTGACACTAAGTAATATTATCTTGTTGTAGATTTATATATTTAAAATATAAAGGTGGTTTAAAATTTTGGAATAAAATATATTGAAATATAAATGTGATTAAAAAGAATAATTTTGCAAAATTTGATATTCACCAGTGTAGTTTTGATTGACTACACCGGTGTTGATGTACGGATAAATTAACTTGAACGTGTAGCTAACCAGCTATTTATTTCTGGCCAAACAGAAGTAGGTGCTTGGCTGCCAGAAACTATACCCATATGACCACCTGAAACAACTTTAAACGTTTTATCTTGGCTGCTAATTAAATCCATAAGTGGCTTCACAGCATCACTGGTCACAATAATATCGGTACTACCTCCTACAGCTAACACAGAGCATTCAATATCTTTAAGATTGGCAGTGAGTTCACCAAATTTAACTACGCCCGTTGAAAGTTCATTATCTATCCAGAAACGAAGAATAATGTCTCGCATAACGCCGCCTGGATAAGCCAGCATGTTATCTATAAATGAACTAGAGGTGGCGTGGTCTACTATAAATTCTCGGTTATCTAAATTTTTAAAAAGTTGCCAATAGGTTTTTAAGTTGCCAATCGGGTCAGTTAATTTAAAACCTAGAGTGTTTTGCCAGCCATGTATATGGAACACTTTACTTGGTACATGTTGGCGAATACGAAAAGGCGTGTGTTTACGAACCCATTCGGCAGGTTTGGTTAGGCTTCCATAGAGTTTGCCCATATAGCCTGCTTTGTGAGTGTCGATCGGTGAAGCAAGAATAATCAGATTTTTAATATCTTTATCTTTAAATAACGCGGTATAGCAGAGTGAAAGTGCACCGCCCAAACTCCAGCCATGTAATGAAAGCTGCTGTTGTCCACTATGTGCACGGACTTGCTTTAAAAGTTCAGGCATAAAAATTTTTACATAAGTACCGAAATTATATTTTGCCTGATGTAGTGTTGGTACGCCCCAGTCTATTAAATAAACATCAAATCCTTGAGCCAAAAAGTAACGAATAAGGCTGCGTGTAGGGAATAAATCGTAAATGAGCATGTTGACTGCCAATGGCGGAACAATCACTAAGGGGACGCGGTGTTTATGCTTAGGAACTTCAGCCTCATTTCTATAGTGACGTAAGCTCATAATTTCATGCTTATAAATCACATCAAAAGGCGTTTTTCCTGACAAGGCAATTTGCTGGCCTCTAAAAAACAGATCTGATGCATTGGCTAGCATGTGCGGTAGTTTCTGACCAGCATGTTTTTTAAGAGATGTTTTAAGCGATTGCACCTGCGGCACATTTTGACGAACTTTAAGCAATAAACTCATTGAATATAAAACCTGTAAAGATGTTGCCCAGAGCAATAACGAGCTGGTTTTGAGGCATATTAACGATAAAAATAGGGGAGTTCAGTGACTTAAAAGACAGTATTTTTTGCTTAAGATATCAAGTCACAAATACTATAAAAATATGAATTTTTTAATGTAAGTTTTTGATATTAATAAGTTAATAATAATTTTTAGATAAATTTTTATAAATTATTAAAAATTTTAAGCTATTTTTAAGAATAGTAAAAAACACATTGCTAGGGTAATTTTGTAAAGTTTATTTGTGTTTTTTTTACATATGAAAAAATAAAATATAATTATTTTACAATCGATTAGAAATGTAATTAGAAAGTAGTATATATGGAATTTGTTTTTAATGGTTTTTATACACTAATTTCGGCGGTCATCGTTCTACTTTTGGGCCGCTTTCTTGTCAATCGGATTGATTTTTTAAAACGTTACAATATCCCCGAACCTGTAGCTGGTGGTTTGGTTGCTGCTGTAGTGTCTTTACTTGTCCACACATTGTGGGGATATAGTGTTGTTTTTAGCAGTGAGTTGCAAACCAGCTTTATGCTCGTGTTCTTTGCTTCAATTGGTTTAAGTGCCAATTTTATGAAGCTTAAAGAGGGCGGTACTGCTTTAGTTATCTTCTTAATATGTGTCGCTTCATTTATTGTTGTGCAAGATGCGGTTGGTATGAGCCTCGCCACCTTGTTGGGTTTAGACCCACTTATTGGTTTGATTGCCGGCTCAATTACTTTAACGGGTGGTCATGGTACAGCAGGTGCATGGGGTGAAATTTTAGAAACTCAGCATGGTATACAAGGCGCATTAGCGCTAGGTATGGCGAGTGCTACTTTTGGTTTGATCATTGGTGGTGTGATTGGTGGTCCATTAGCTAAATTGCTGATTAATCGTTATGGCTTAGCTCAACCAAAAACCAATGCGGAAATTCAAAATCGTGATACGCATGTTGAACAAAATTCGTATGATCTCGCACCATTTGAAAATCCGCATCAAGTTCGTTTAATTACAGCCGATAATGCAATTACAACATTGGGTATGTTTGCAGCCTGTTTAGCGTTTGCTGAATTTATGACAGGCTTTAGTAAGGGAACATGGTTTGAGTTGCCAACCTTCGTTTGGGCGCTCGGTGGCGGCGTAATTTTAAGAAACATTTTAGAAAGCGTGTTGAAAATTGATATTTTCGACCGTGCGATTGATGTTTTTGGTAATGCTTCTTTATCTCTTTATTTAGCAATGGCATTGCTTTCATTAAAGCTTTGGCAACTTGCCGACTTAGCTGGTCCGCTTGTGGTTATTTTAGGTGCACAAACACTGACCATGGCTTTATATGCAGCTTTCGTGACTTTCCGAGTAATGGGTAAAAACTATGATGCGGCAGTTTTAGCCGCAGGCCATTGTGGTTTTGGTATGGGGGCAACGCCAACTGCTGTTGCAAACATGCAAGCTATTACTAACATGTATGGTCCTTCGCATAAGGCATTTTTGATTGTTCCACTATGTGGTGCTTTCTTTGTCGACTTAATTAATGCAACAGTGATTCAGCTTATGTTGAAATTTATTGCTTAATTAGAAAAAGCCCGTAAGGGCTTTTTTTTATGGGTACGTTTTCTCATCACTAAGCATCGCCCCTAAGCCTCTTTTTCACATAGAATGAATTGCAAATAAATAAAATGAGAAATGTATGAGCGAAGAAGCACATTCAATGAGTCTGGTTGCTCCAGTGGTTTTATTGGCAGCGGCTGTAATCGCAGTCCCTATTTTCAAACGTATTGGTTTGGGTTCGGTATTAGGTTATTTAATTGCGGGCTTAATTATTGGTCCATTTGGTTTTGCTTTTTTTCAAGATTCCACTGCAATTCTTCATATTGCCGAGTTAGGAATTGTGATGTACCTATTTGTGATTGGTTTGGAAATGCAGCCATCACATTTGTGGAGCTTAAGGCGCGAAATTTTTGGTCTTGGTACGCTACAGATCATCATTTGTGCACTGGCTTTGACTGGGGTAGGACTATTATTTGGTTTTACATGGCAAGTGGCATTTATTGGTGCAGCAGGGTTTGTATTAACGTCGACTGCCATAGTCATGCAATTACTAGGCGATCGAGGTGACTTGACGCAACCCCGCGGTCAAAAAATTGTAGCCATATTATTATTTGAAGATTTATTGATTGTGCCATTGCTGGCTATTGTTGCTTTTATGGCACCAAATCATGTGGTCGAAAGTACATCGGCACGTTTAGAAAACATTGGAATTGGTTTATTAGCAATTGCTGGACTTATTGCGGCAGGCTATTGGTTACTTAATCCATTATTTAGACTCTTGGCTGCTGCAAAAGCCCGAGAAGTCATGACAGCCGCTGCATTATTGGTTGTGTTGGGTGCCGCATTGCTCATGCAAGTCAGTGGTTTGACAATGGCAATGGGCGCTTTCTTAGCAGGTGTGCTTCTATCTGAATCTACATTTAGACATCAAATTGAAGCCGATATTGAACCATTCCGAGGAATTCTACTGGGTCTGTTTTTCCTTGGGGTTGGTATGTCACTGGACTTATCAGTAGTTGCTCAAAACTGGCAATTAATTGTGAGTGGTGTAATTGCCCTGATGTTTGCCAAAGCACTCATGATTTATATAGTGGCTCGATTAACGAAAAGCCCTCATACTGAAGCCTTAGATCGCGCTTTACTTATGGCACAAGGTGGCGAGTTTGCTTTTGTACTTTTCTCTGCTGCATTAAGTGCTCAAGTTATTGATAGTACCGTTAAATCTAACCTTACTGCTATTGTTGTACTTTCAATGGTATTGACTCCAATAGTGGGTATTATTTTTAAACGGTTTACTCAAGCTAAAGAAAAAGTTTCATTGGAAAACATTAATATTGCGGATGGACTAAGCGGTAGTGTTTTAATGATTGGTTTCGGGCGCTTTGGGCAGGTAACTAGTCAATTACTGTTGGCAAGAGGCGTAGATGTCACCATTATTGATAATAATACTGACATGATTCGAAACGCCGAAAAGTTTGGTTTTAAAATTTATTATGGCGATGGTTGCCGCCTCGATATTTTACATGCTTCTGGCGCTGCAACTGCACAAGCGATAGTGGTTTGTGTAGATAGTAAGGACACAACCAATAGAATCGTAGAGCTCGTGACCCACGAATTTCCTTTGGCGAAATTATTAGTACGCTCATATGACCGTGAGCATTCATTGCATTTAGTCAAACAAAAAGTGGACTTTATGATCCGTGAAACGTTCGAGTCTGCAATTAAGTTTGGTGGCGTTATTTTGCAAGAGCTTGGTGTAGATGAAGACGAAGTAGAAAGAATTACCGAAGAAATTCGAGATTTAGATAATGAGCGTTTTGAAACTGAAATTGCAGCAGATGATGTAAATGCGGGAGTGGGTATGCAATACACCCATACTCATCACCCTAGACCAACTGCACCATTGATTCGACCAAAACGAGAAGGACAGATTTTAAATAAAGATAATGTCTCGGAGAATGAGAGTATTGATTAATTATAAGCCTCAGTAATAAGTCTTCTTAGAAGTACTTTTACTGAGGCTTTTCTACAGGAAAGAGTAGCTAACTGCTAAATTCTCTGGGTTTACCAATCAAACCATCATTTAATGAAGTGAGTTGGTTAATCATATTAAACCCACCTATAGATGTTCTAACGCCGTGCCTTTAACCGGGTTTCTGCGCCAGTAATACGGCTGTAAAAATCTAAGGAAAAGTTTCCAAGGCGTCATCCACGCGATGCGTCGGTTGGTTTTTTTGTTTTGAAGAATTTGTTTTGCTAAATACGCACAAACCACCTCAGGTGGATCAATCACAAAGAAAAATAAGCGTTTCATCTTTTTCCAGTTTTGTACGTTGCCATTTGTCCAAGACGAAACTAACAAGTCGGTTGCCACCATGCCTGGGCTGAGAGTACCAGTTAAAATAGAGGTCGACTTAGTCTCTTTATAAAGTGCTTTACTAAAATAACTTACCGCTCTTTTAGTTGTAGCGTAGGCAGTCATACCAGCACTCCATTCGCCGTTGCTTCCCCAACCTTCCATATTGAAGATTTGACCATGACCTTGTTTGAGCATGCCTTTTAAAGCGACTTGAGAACCAAGCATTGTGCCTAAAATATTGGTAGAAATGGCTGCGTTTAATTCATCGGATTGAAGGTCAACAAAGCCCTTGGTAGGGTGGCAGCTTCCTGCATTATTAATCCATACATTTACTTGAGCAAAATGCTGTATGGCAACATCCCATAGGTTTTGTAGGTCTGATATTTGTGTGACATCACAGCATAGGCCAGTGAACTTTTCTTTATTGAAATGAGTTTTTAAATAACTAAGTGCATGGTTAAGAGACTCTAAGTTGCGGCCAGCGATCACAACCGAACATCCAAGCTCTAAAAACGCGTGGGCGAGTGCTAAACCAATACCCTTAGTGCCTCCGGTAATCACCACACATCCAACTTCACGGTTTGATAAACTCATTGAAATCTCTATATAATTTTAAAAAAATTAGGCTGTTATTGAGCAGTTTTATGCAAATAAGTCGTTTGCTCTTTTAATAAAAGCAGATAGATGACGGATAAACTTATCATCGAAATATTCATGACGATAGGGTTGTAAGGTGAGATAAGCGTTGAAGGTATGAGAAAACCAATTAAAAGCAATAGACCCAACAGCCCCAAAATACTTAAATAGTGAATATATTTTTGGTTTATAAATACAAACAATAAACCAAAAATAATTTCTCCTAAACCACTTGCACGGCCTGCAAGTTTTGCATATTCAAAAGAAAGACCTATTGATTGCCACACAAAAATTTCATCAGTATTAATAAAAATTATTTTAGGGACAAGTCCCTGATATATCCACAGGAAGGCTAACACAAAGTTTATAAGTTTTAATGCTTTAGCATTATTCATTAAAGTTCTCTAAAATTTTAAAAAGTTAAATTTTCATTACGAAAGTTATTATCTTTCTATTTAATTTATTGTTCAACTAAAAATAATTTTAGTCTGTTTTTTTAATCATTTTTATTGTTTTTTAAGTAACGTAGCAAGTGGTCTAAATATTATATTCTGATTTTATATTAAAAACATAGGAGAAATGACTCCTATGTTTTTAATCTTATGGTTCACTCACTAATCTTGATATATTTTTTAAAACTATATTTCTTAGAAATTCTTTATAGCATTCATCTGTATTCTTGTTCGAATGCTGAACTAAATATCCATTGAGTTGTGTAATTATAATAATGGCTCTTTCTTTATATTCTTCTGATGATATTTCATTATGAATGGGTAGAATAATCTTATATATAAGTTCAAGATTATACTTTTGTATAGTTGACAATGATTCATATACATAAGGTAAATGATCTGAAATTGAAAAAAACTCCTTAAATGTATTGGTAATAATCGGTTGTTCTATTTCATATATTATATTGGTAATAATATTCATAAACCGATGTAAAGGTGGTTCATTCGAATTTAAGTTGATTAAAATTTCAATTCTTTGTATGTAGTCACAAGTGAGTTTATTAAGTAAAGCCTGTAATAAAATATCTTTATTGGGAAAATAATGTTGCAAGGTACTTAAACTAATATTTGATTGTGTAGCAACTCCTCTCATACTAAAGCCAGAATAACCTTTGGTTAAAAAAACTATTTCAGCATTTTTTAAGATTTGCTTTATTCTTTCTTGTCCTTTTAGTGTGGTAAAGGACTTCTTAATTTGTATAGTATCAAAGGTATCAATTTTGATCATTATCCAGCCTGTAAGTACTATTTAAAAAAAGGCATTCTAAACCATGAAATTAGAAAAATATAAATAAAATATTTAAATTCTATTAAACTAAAATTAGGTCATATGACCTATTGTTTTTTTAATATAGGTCAATTGACTTAATTAAAACCAAAAAAATAGGTCAGGTGACTTATTTTATTTTGTTTAGTTCTGGTTTAAATAGGTCAACTGACCTATTTAAATGGTTGGGGCTAAATGTGGAATTTGGATAAATTATAAATAATTGTATTTGAATACATATTGACTAATTTTTATATGATTGTTGATATTAATTTTATAGATATTTCCCTTGATTTTATAAAGTAGGGGTGGGTATTTAATTGGCTATTTTTACAGACAATAAGAAATGTGGTTTAAATAAATCAACATAGTCTTTTTGTAATATGTGTATACAAGTTAAATAATTGTTATTAAATTGTGAAAAGAATCACACAATAGTAAAGGGTAGTTTGTTTTATATGTAAAACAAATTGTTCGCATTTTATTTATCGAGTTTGATTCATTTTGTTCTACAAAACTAATCATTATATATGTAGGTTATGAATATGAAAAACATTCAGAAATCACTTCTTGCAGCATTAATAGTTGCTGGTTATGCAGTAAATACTCAAGCGGCTGTTACTGGACAAGTTGATGTTAAATTAAATATCTCAACAGGCTGTACTGTAGGTGGTAGTCAAACTGAAGGGAATATGAACAAGTTTGGTACTTTAGATTTTGGTAAAACTTCTGGCACTTGGAACAACGTATTAACAGCTGAGGTTGCTTCAGCAGCAACAGGTGGCAACATTTCTGTGACTTGTGATGGCACAGATCCTGTTGATTTTACAGTTGCAATTGATGGTGGTGAGCGTACTGATCGTACTTTGAAAAATACAGCTTCTGCTGATGTAGTTGCATATAACGTTTACCGTGATGCTGCACGTACTAACCTTTATGTTGTGAATCAACCACAACAATTTAGCACTGTGAGCGGTCAAGCAACAGCCGTTCCAATTTTCGGTGCAATTGCTCCAAATACTGGCACAGCAAAAGCGCAAGGTGATTATAAAGATACTCTATTAGTCACAGTAAATTTCTAAAAATAAAAAAGAAATAATTAATTGAGTAGCAGGTTTACTTCAATATAAGTAAACCTGTTTAAGATGGAGGGGAAATGATATTTAATCGTAGTTCAGTATTTATAATTTTATACTCATTATTTACTTCAGTAAATGCTGGACAAATTGGAGCAAAACTAACAACGCAAATTGAACTTTTACCTTCTTGTTCTATTAATAATAAAATTGTTGAAAATAATTCTACAAACTTAGACTTAGGAACTATTGATTTTGGAGATGCTACGACCGGTTTTAATGGAATATTAGAGTCAAGCTTAATTAATAATGGAAACTCAGGTCTACAGATTGAATGCTCTGGTATTTCAACTTTAAAAATAACTTTTGGAGCTGGAAATAATGACAGTCAAGTTCCCACTAATTTTTCACAAAATTATTATCATGCTCTAAGTAATGGTAGAGATTTTATTGCTTATAACTTGCTCTATGGTTTAAACAAACAAGTTGTTAGAGCAAACGATGTTTTTATTCTTAATGATTTGAATACTAAGAAAAATATCGATATTTATGGCCAAGCCACCCATGATGGTAGTCGTATATCTAAGGGTGAATATACAGATATAGTGCCGATTACGATTGAGTTTTAAGAAAATGAAATACTTTTGTTTGAAAGCAATATTATTGCTGTCGGTTAGTCAGTGTATCTACGCAGCAGATCCTCAATTAAGTTCAAGCTTCAAAGTTCAAGCTAAAATTGAAAATGGATGTTCAATAGATAATATTGAGCAAAGTATTAATTTTGGTCAATACTCAGCTTTATCTAAAGATAAAGTAGTTTCAAATATTATAAATAGTAAAGACTCATGGAATATACGTTGTACTGAAAATTTACCGGTGAGTATTTCTATTGATGGTGGTGAAAATCTTGATAATAATATTAGACGTATGAAAAACTCATCATCTAATTATTTATCTTATAAGTTGTATAACTCAAGTAATTTAACAACTGAATATATTGTAGGTAATAAATATTTATTACCTACAACTACTCCAACAAACCGTCTTGTAAATTTTGAAATATATGGTGTGGTTGATTTAGGAAATAATAATGAATCACATGCCGCCGGAATTTATAAAGATACTGTTTCAATAATGATTACATGGTGATTTGTATGAACAACTCTGCATTTATTAAAAATAGCATTTTAAAATCTTTTTTATTTGCAAGTACATTATCACTTGTGACACCTGTGATGGCGCAAGCGACTTTTTTAATTTGGCCCATTTATCCAAAAATAGAAGCCAATGAAAAAGCGACCGCAGTTTGGCTTCAAAACACAGGCAAGACCGATGCGATGGTGCAAATTCGGGTATTCAAATGGAATCAAGATGGCTTAAAAGATAATTATAGTGAGCAATCAGACATTATACCCAGCCCGCCTGTAGCTAAAATTAAAGCAGGCGAGAAGCATATGCTTCGTTTAACTAAAAGCACTAATTTGCCAGATGGCAAAGAACAGTCATATCGTTTGATTGTAGATGAATTGCCGATTCGTCTTTCTGATGGAAACGAGCAAGACGCTTCTAAAGTGAGTTTCCAAATGCGTTACTCAATTCCATTATTTGCCTATGGAAAGGGTATTGGTAGTGGTTTAACTGAAGAAAGCCAAAAAGCCAATGCAAAAAATCCTTTGGCCAAACCCGTTTTACAGTGGTCAGTCCGCAATAATGACCAAGGCCAGTCTGAGCTATATTTGAAAAACAATGGCCAAAAATTTGCACGTCTTTCGGCGCTTAAAACTTCAAAAACTGGCAATGATATTTCTTTAGGGAAAGCTGCTTTTGGCTATGTTTTATCGAATAGTACCGTAAAGTTTGCTATCGATAAGTCGACTGCAAATGAGTTATTAAAAACATCTAAAATTTATGGTGTTGATAGCTCAGGCATAAAACAAGAGTTGATCGAAATCACTAAAATGGAGGATCCAACATGATCCTTCGGCATAATAATTTATGCAAAAGTATTTTACTAATTTTGTTGTCGGGTGGATGCTTAAATATTCCAAATATTGCTTTGGCTGGCGATTTACCTCCACCACCAAAAGATATTAACGAAATTAATCAACTGTTTAAGCTGTATCTAGATTTGGTGGTAAACCAATATTCAGTTCAGCAAGTTGTGCCCGTTATTGTTAAAAATGATGAATACTTTATACAAAAAAGCAAGCTAATAAATGATTTGGAAATTCAAATTCCTCAAGAACTATTAACCAACAACGAGACTACTTTAACTAATCAAGATGTTTTAACTTTGGGGTTTAGTGGCGATGCGAATGACTGGATATCTTTAGATAAGTTGAAAGATGTAAGCTACGAATATCAGTCATCAAACCAATATTTTAAGCTTAACTTTCCACCCGCTTGGATGCCGACTCAAGTTTTGGGTAAAGACTCATGGTATAAACCTGTCGTTGCTCAGTCGGGTATAGGGCTGCTCAATAACTATGATTTTTATACTTATAGACCGCATCAGGGTGGCTCAACTAGCAGTTTATTTACAGAACAGCGCTTTTTCTCTCCGTTAGGAGTGATTAAAAACTCTGGTGTGTATGTCAAAAACCAATATAAAAATGAAGGTAATGCCGAGTCTCTAGACAATGACGGTTACCGTCGTTATGACACGTCTTGGCAATTTGATAACCAGAATAACGCCACGTCTTTTGTGCTAGGTGACATTATTACGGGTAGTAAAACGACTTGGGGAAGTTCAGTTCGTCTGGGCGGTTTTCAGGTACAAAGAAACTATTCAACTCGACCAGATTTAATTACCTATCCTTTACCGCAGTTTATTGGACAAGCTGCTTTACCAAGCACAGTCGATTTAATTATTAATGGACAAAAGACCAGCTCAACAGAAGTACAGTCTGGCCCATTTATATTAAACAACGTTCCCTTTATTAATGGTAAAGGTGAAGCCGTTGTCGTCACAACCGATGCAGTCGGGCGACAGGTCGCAACAGCCGTTCCTTTTTATATTTCCAATACATTGTTAAAACCGGGCTTATTTGACTACTCATTGTCTTTAGGAAAAATTCGAGAAGACTACGGACTGAAGAATTTTTCCTATGGAAAGTTTGCAAGTGCAGCCGATGCCCGTTATGGGGTAAATGACTGGTTTACCTTAGAAGGGCGTACTGAGCTTTCTTCAGACCTACAGTTATTCGGTGCTGGGTCTGTACTCAAGCTTGCAAACTTAGGTGTGCTGAGTGCCTCTTTTAGCCAGAGTAAAGCCGATAAGTCTATGTCTGAAGATCGAGCCAAAGACTTTGAGGGCAAGCAATATACAGTCGGGTACAGCTATAACCGTAATCGCTTTGGTTTTAGCATTAACCATAACCAGCGTGATGATGAATATACCGATCTTTCACGTCTGCAATATAGCAATTTAATTTCGGTCAATAGTAATAAAAGCTTAACGGCCAATACTTACTTTGCCACCAAAAACTCAGGCACCTTCGGTGTGGGTTATATCAACACCAAAGCAAATGACTTTAAAAACCGCTTTTTAAACTTGTCATGGGCACCTGTTTTACCGACCTATATGAATGGCGTAACCGTTTCACTAAGTGCCAACCGTGATTTTATCGAAAAAGAGTGGAGTGCTGCATTTCAGCTTTCGATACCACTGTTCCAACGAAACGCGACTGTAAACTCGGGTTATGCATTTAATAAACAGGGCGATACGGGCTATGTTAATTTCAACCGTTCTGTACCGTCTGAAGGTGGTTTCGGTGTCGATTTAACCCGACGCTATAATGAAAATAGTGAAGATTTAAATCAGGCACGCGTCAATTACCGTAACGGTTATATCAATACCGACTTTGGTATGTCTGGAAACCATGACTATAACTACTGGTTTGGTCTATCAGGTTCACTTATTTATATGGCGGGTGAAGTATTTGCTTCAAACCGTTTAGGTGATTCGTTTGCCTTGATTGATACCAACCAAGTACCTGATGTTTTGGTCAGATACGAAAACAGTTTAATTGGTCGTAGTAATAAAAAAGGCCATATTTTTGTGCCATCGGTGACACCTTATTATTCGGGTAAATACAGCGTCGACCCAATCGACTTACCTTCAAACTTCACCATCACACAAGTTGAACAACGCATTGCTGCTAAACGCGGCTCGGGTGTTGTGATTAAGTTCCCAGTTCATCAGTCTATTGCTGCCAACGTTTATTTAACTCAAGCAGATGGCAAACCTATGCCTGTTGGTTCTGTGGTGCATAGAGCTGACCAAGAGTCTTCTTATGTGGGAATGGATGGCATTGTCTATTTAGAAAATTTAAAACCGAACAACACCGTGACGGTTCAACGTTCGGATCAAAGCATTTGTAAAGCAGACTTTTCTGTAGATGTAGAACAAGCCAAGCAACAGATTGTGGTGGTTAAGCCTGTTACGTGTCATGAGGTATCTTTACCATGAATATAAAAACAAAAAAATTACTTCGCCATTTAGGCATGTTTTCTGGACTGATGCTGGCTGGAAATTTGACTCATGCTGCCTGTAGCGTGAGTGCTTCGGGTTCATCCTCTATTTCGGTTCCGTCAATCTATTTAACAGAAAACGGTGAAAACTCTTCACAGTTTAACTCGGGTTTGTCATGTACGGGTTTTAGCTTGGCTTTGGCGAACATGACTTATTTAAAATATCGGGTTGAGCAAATGTCGAATTCATTTACCAATGCTCAAACTGGAGAAAAACTCAATGCTGTTATTTTAGATAGTAATAATGAAATCATTAGTTTAGGCCAAGAAAAAGACATGAGTAGCTTTACGCTGGTCAATCTTTTTAGTGGGCCAGATGGCAATTTGCCTTTTTATATCCGCCTTCCGGCTGGGCAAAGTGTGTCTCCGGGTGTGTATCAGGCTGACTCACCATTGAAAGTAAAATGGTTCTATTCTGTACCGGCAGTTGCAATTATTGGAATTGGGGTCTTCTTTGAAAGCCCAGGGTTTAGACGTGGTGCATTAGGAATTGGTTTTAACTGGGGAAGTGGAGCGGACTCGCTTGGTTCACTTTCCATTACCGTGCTTCCAGACTGCCGAATTTTAACGCAAGACGTAAACTTTGGAACGGCAGCTTTTGCTTCTAAGCTTGAGCCTGTGCAGTCATCTATGGGAATACGTTGCTCTGTAAATACACCATATTATGTGAGTTTAAATAATGGACTTTCTCCGCAAAACGGTAACCAGCGTGCTATGAAGTCACAAACGGGAAATACGTATTTAAAATACGATATTTTCAAAAACTCATCGAATGACCGATGGGGTAGTGGTAACGAGCGTTGGTCGAGTTTAAATGCGACCCTTAACCCCGGTGTACATAACGGGGTAACGCAGCAGAGCTATGTGTTTACCACAAAAATTGTAGATGAAAATGCAGACACAGTACCAGCTGGAACGTATCAAGATACGGTTACGGTACAAGTCGAATTTTAAAAGCTGATTTATATAGAAGATAAAAGCTCAGTTCATGGGCTTTTTTTCTTGAAAATTAGTCTACAATCAAATAATTATTTTAGGATTTAACTTTAGAACGATAGGGATGATGTATGTTAGTTATGTCTGATAAGCAACTGCCTAAGCATATTTTGACTAGCATCGATTCATACATTCCTTTTTCTATTGAATTCACTGACAGTAGATTAGCTGATCTATACTGGCGATGTGGAAATGGAAAAACTTGTTTATTTGAACTAGGTTTAAGTCACACTGGCGAAGTAATTAATATTACTCTTGTATCAATAAACAATAGTAATATATTGAAAAATAGCAGTAATTTTGAATTTACATTTCCTGTGGAAAATTTTTTACCTAAATTTGATGTCTCAGATTGGAATATAATGTCTGAGGATTATTCAAGCATATTTAAAGATGATTTTAATTGTGAACTACAATTGGTTATAGGCTTAGACTACTTAGTATTAAATTTTTTAAATTATGGAAAATCAATATTTTACTTTAAAAATGAAGAATTGTATTTTGGTTTTAACTCTAATAAAGAGCTATCAACAATACTACTAACTCATATTACAGCCGAAGAAATAGAAATCTTAAAACGAAATTTTTAAGGTAGATACAAACTAATTTGAGATATTTGCAAGATATAACTACTCAAGCTCTAATTGGTCATCATCTTTGGTAATTTTAATCTTTATCTTTTTATATTTACGTTTATTTGGATCTAGTGCCGAGTTAATTACTTCATCCGCAAAGGGCGGGCACTGCATGAGTTTTGCATATGCTCTATAGCCGATGCGTATTCGCGTAGGTGGGCAATCGGTTCTTTTTGAATAGTATTCAATGAGAGAATTCAGTTCTTGTAATAAAGTTTGCTGTTCCATCATACATATTTAACAATTCGTTAATTCAAGCATAATAGACTTACAGGCTTAGTGGAATATGTACTCAAAATACTAATTTGTTTGAAATGTGATATAGTTTGCACTTCAAATAAAATATATGAATTTTTTCATTTTTAGGTAGAATGTTTGAGTCTTAGTTTTGCTTTAATAAGACCAAAAAACTATTAAAAGTTAGATTTTTTTTGAATCATTTAGATTTACATTTAAATGATTAAATTAAAAAAATAAAATCTAACTAATTGATTTTATTTGTATTAAATAATTTTGATAAATATAATGTCAGAAATTATAATTTATTTGAAATATATATTAACATAAAACAAACAATACTTACGTGATGTTTCATATAGTTACATGTTGTTACATAACTTAAAGCATACTTACTTTAGAGGTGGTCCAAATACCACCCAACAAATTAAGGATACTTTGATGCCTCAATATCTAATGATTGCAGAAAGTGTCTATAGAAAAGTTAAAGACAGTGAGCTCTTCACAGAAGATACCATTGAAAATTTTAATCATCTAATGACATTTATTCGTAAAGAAATCGTTGGAACTGTATTTAAACTTAAGTACAACTATATTGATTTTAATGAATTATTTAGCAAACCACTTAACGAGTGTAAAGTAAAAATTGATATAAGTTTAGTACCCCATTACGATCACGAAAATGAGTATGTTTTATGGTTGGCGGGGTTTATTGAAAAAATTACTGAAGGCGGACCTAAAACTCCACCTCCAATTAAGAAGTTTATTCCTGAGTTTATTAGTTTAAGACTAGAGTTTGATTCAGTGGCTTTGCCAGTTGAAAAAACTGAAAATCAGGGTGAAGAAATAACCGAGTACTTTAACTCTCAAGCTTTTACAAAAAAATTGGAAAAGTAAAATTGTTATAAAAGGTACAATTTTTCAGTAATCGCCTTCGGGCGATTTTTTTTAATCATCTTGTCATAATGAACAGCTAATTTAAGCTTATAAAAAGAAAAGATGAAGATTGTTGCGAACAACAAAATCAAAAAGCAATTTTCAAGTAAAGCTGGTCTGTTGTAATTAAGCTAATTCGAAAGAATTGGCTTTTTTGTTTTAAGCAAGTTTTGCTTTTAAAAATATAGTGATTTGAATTGTTTAAGTCATGTTTTGATAGCCATTTTTAACATGTAGTTATGGAATGGCATAAATTTAAAATCTATTCGCACTAGAAAGATAAGACAGCCATTAATTGAAGTTTCTCATGACTTAAATTTTTAATTATTCTTTATATAAATTTGACTTAATCATGATTGGTAAGCCTAGTCTAGACAATAAACTAGTCCTTGAATTAGGGATATGTTTTCTTTCTAGATTAATAAGTTCAATAAATTCTTTATTAAATTGCTTTCTAGGGTATTTTTCTAAGATTTCATTTCTAAATGATAAGGGTAGTCTATATTGATTGTCACTGATCACATCACAAGATGCTCCTTGCTGTAATAGAATAACCTCCGCTGGATCAGATTCATCTATATATCCATTCATGTGAAGACATATAGCATCTTTAATCAC
Source organism: Acinetobacter seifertii (assembly GCF_016064815.1). NCBI lineage: Bacteria > Pseudomonadati > Pseudomonadota > Gammaproteobacteria > Moraxellales > Moraxellaceae > Acinetobacter > Acinetobacter seifertii. Next base: position 1,381,333 of record NZ_CP065820.1, read on the forward strand.
TACGCTTTTCTTCTCATCAAAGTTATATTCTTTTGCCTTTTTCTCAAATTGTTTAGCACTTTCATACGTAAAACATTGACAACCTTTATCATGAATATGTTGTTCAGTTAGACCAATATCATGAAAAAGTGAAGCTATTAGGAGTGATTCATGATCAAAGTGTCTTTTTTGTAAATTGCCTAGAGCGGCTCCCCAAAAGTATGTTCGCCATGAATGATTGTAGATAGATATACTTGCTTTTGATTCTAGTTCTTCAAGTGCGATTTTAATCATTTGAGTATCTGGTATTACAATTTTTCCCATATCAAAATCATTGCTAGTTTGAAATCTATAATAATTTATTTTTATAGAATTCAGGATGCTAGGCATCATAATTTTTTGAATTAATTTAATTTTTTCTTTGAAATTGAGTTGACCATTAGTAGCTTGCATCCATTGATATGAACCAATTTTTATACTTTTCATTATTAAATCTTATTCTAGAGTAATTACTCTAAAATATTACCTTAGCTGCTTTTTTGCAAGTTCATATTTGAATAAGTCTACATAGATAAAGATAGGAGAAAATAATGTCTTACGCATGCCCTTGCTGTGGTTATCTTACATTTGATGAGTTGCCGTATGGTTCGTTCGATATCTGTGCAGTTTGTTTTTGGGAAGATGACAATGTTCAGAATGAAGATCCTGATTATATGGGAGGAGCAAATGGTATTAGCTTAAATATGGCTAAGCAAAATTTTCAATTATTTGGAGCAATCAAAAAAGAATTTATACCATATACCCGTAAACCACTTGAAAAAGAAATGCCCTGATAAACTTACATATTTACCTCACCAGTGATGAGTTTTTATTAATTTATTATTTATGAAATTAATATCTATGTAGTTAATTGAATTTATGATTTTTATAAAATTTAAATTAATTTACTTGAAATCCTTAAAGAAGAAATAATAGCTACTTAGCCTTATGTCAGTGTTTTATAAACTCCAATTTAACAATAACTAACTCATTATTTAGCTTTACTTTTTTAACGATCTAATTTAAAGCAAATGTCATTTTGTATGCTTGACTGTAATAGGGCAGAGCACTATCCTTTGCCTGCTGGCCTACATTGCCAGCCGACTTTGACAGGTCGGATACCCAAAGCACACGAAAAAGAATTTCTTTTTTGTGGGCATCCCTGCGTGCCCCCTCTGCGGCGGAACGGGAGGGGGACACCTTCGGGTGTGCTGATCTTTTGGGTATCAGTCTGTCAACCTTCTCTCGTTTCGCCACCATTATTTGACAGTAATATGGTGAAACTTCTTTATTACCCAAAGGAGTTCGCACATGCGTACTAATTCTTTTTCATTCTTGGCCTTTGCCAAATTCTCTTTGCCCATACCGCTTAAGAAGTCTATAAAACGGTTTAATCGACTCTAGGTTTTCTACACCTTAAGAATCGTTACGACCAAAAATCATAGCCACAATAAAACTGAGATAGGCAAGCACACCATTATTGTGCGGCTTTCTTATGCCTGTATTTAGCACTCATTTTAAGAGTGAGGGTATTTATATCTCTTTTATATACAACAAAAAATTATTTTAAGCGGTAAAACTATGCGAAATTTAGAAACATCTTCCAAAAAACTACATGTAATTCAAACTACCATTCAACTTATGACGATACATGGGTTCCATAATGTAGGCGTAGACCTGATTGCTAAAGAAACCAAAATTGCAAAAGGTACGCTTTACAACTATTTTCACTCAAAAGCAGGCCTTATTGAAATATGCTTGTTACTGCAAAAAGAAACGCTCATGGAAAAAGTAAGAGAGGTACTAGAAACAACCCAATATTCCACTTTGACGAATAAACTCAGGCAAATTTATCTTTTACATGCCGACTTAAATAGCGCTTATTACCTACTGTTTAAAGCGGTTTTTGAAACTAAATTACTTTATCCTCATGCTTACCAAAGTGCTGTGCGTTATAGACGTTGGCTAAAAAATGAGATTTTCTGCCTTATAGCAGAAACTAAAAAAATGGCCTCATATACAGAAGCTGAGTTGTTGGTATTTATGATAGATGGAGCAATTTTGAGGCTTTTAATTTCAGATAAAATTGAAGAACAAACTAAGTTGTTAGATTACTATTTGATGAGGGTAATCTAACAACTCATTGCCGCCCAAGCTATTGAGCTTGGGTTTTTTTATACGCCTAATATTGTAATTTCTTCATGCTTTAAGCAGAAGCTATCGGAAAAACATAAATCCAATTCGTTAGAAAATATAGGGTTGGATTTCCAGTTAGGTTGTCTCTAGCTCAATTAATGTATTGATATAGTTCCACGTTTTCTCTGGTTCAATTGGATTTTCTTCGCAAACAGACGCATTAATCAAGCCATCGAGGAGAGAGAGGAATAAATGAGTGAGCGTTATAGGATCCTTTATTTCTAATTCTTTAAAAATAGAACTGGTAGTGTCAAATAACCAATTTCGATATTCATCTAGCACGACATGAATAGTTGGATATAAGCTTCCTACATCCATTCGTGCTTTATGAAATGGACACCCTCTGGCACCATTTTGATTTACCCAATTGATATACCACATATAGAGTTGTTCTAATTTTTCCAAAGGAACTGATCGTGTAGATATTTGCTCTTCTACCGCAATCTGGATATCAAGTTTTAGTTCCTGTAGGCAAGCGGCCACCAGTTCTTCTTTAGATGGGAAATGTTTATAAAAGGTCGCTTTGGCAATATCAGATTCAGCAATAATTCGGTCTATACCGACAGCAATATAACTTTCCTGAATAAAGAGCTGAGTTGCTGTTCTTAGAATAATTTCTCGTTTTGATGGTTTTTTTAATTTTATTTGTGCATTCATAAGGGCTTATTGCATTTTGTTGAAGAATTAAGCTTGATATTTTAGTTGATAGAAGGACTGTTAGACTAGTCGATATGGTTGAAATTTAGACAAAAGGAAGACAGAACTGTATGTATTTAATCTCATATCTTGGATTATGATCTAATCTATAAAAATGTAATGTTTAATTTAATGAGATTTATCAAATTTTAGAGATTTTTGCTTCATTTGGCACATCATTCGGTATGTCTCTATTTTCCACATAAATTCTTAAATAGTTATTTTTTCTTAAAGTTTAAATGAGCAAGATATATCATTTTTTTATATTAAATAACTGAATAATTTAAATTTTATATATCTGAAACTAAAAAGATTTACCTTAAAAAAATCTACTCAATTAGATAAACATAAATGAGCCGAATAATTAAAGATATAAAACTATTGGAGAAAGCTGTGGATGAACACAAGTTAAAAACAAAAGTCGGCACACTTGAAATGGTCGTAGCCATGCTACTTTCAGGGAGTATTGGCCTATTTGTGATTAAATCAGGTCAATCACCAATAAACATTGTATTTTTCCGCTGCCTTATATCAGCCTTATGCTTAATACCCATCTGTTTGTTTTATGGTCATTTTAAAAAAGTATATTTTGGCAAAAAAGAACTATTTTTAATGGTGACTTCGGGCTTACTTATTATTTTTAACTGGGTTCTGCTGTTTGCTGCTTTCCCTAAAACATCTATCTCTTTAGCTACGATTGTTTATCACGTAAACCCGTTTGTGATTTTATTTTTAGGGGCTTTGGTCTTTCATGAAAAGTTAAATAAAAATGATGTGCTATGGACCCTAGTTGCTTTTGCTGGGCTAATTGTAATTATTGGTTTAGGTAGTGCCTCGGTCAACTCCAGTGAGTTAGCAGGTTTAGGCTTGGTTCTTATAGCTACTACACTGTATTCAATATCGGTTCTAATCACTAAAAAACTAACTAACACGCCGCCTTTATTAATTGTGCTTATACAAACCTTAAGTGGAGCGATTGTTATGACTCCGTTTATTTCGGTTTTTGCAAATCCACCGATAGGCCAACAATGGTTGTTTGTACTTGGGTTAGGGGTTTTACACACAGCATTTCTTTATTATTTGATGTACTCGGCAATTAAGAAAATACCTTTAAATAACATTGCGATCTTATCTTTTATCTATCCTATATCGACCATAGTAATTGATTATTTCTTCTTTGATCATGTGCTGACCCATACTCAAATTTTAGGTGCAGCTTTAATTTTATTGGGTGTGCTCGGAGTAAAGTTGCATTGGAACGTTTTTGCGTTGAAAAGATTAAAATAGCAATACCAAGAGTTTTGCTTATCAACAAAGTTGCGAAAATAAGTCATTAAATATTAAATTGCAATTGAGGTGAGCAAAATGAAAAATCAGTGGATAACAGACGAAGATAGATGGCAAGCAATTGTTGATCGTAATGCAGAAGCTGATGCATATTTTGTTTATGGCGTGAAAACCTCAGGCATGTACTGTCTGCCATCAAGTACCAAAAGACTACCTAAAAAAGAAAATGTAGTTTTCTTTGAGAGCGTCGCGCAAGCCGAGAAAAATGGTTATCGCGCAAGCCAAAAAATACAAAACAGACTCTTAAATGCACACGATCCAAAGCTTATAGAGAAAATCGAGAAAGCATGTAGATACATCGAACTACATGAAGAAAACTTGTCTTTATCAGATGTGGCAGATCATGTAGGAATGAGTGCATATCATTTTCACCGAGTTTTTAAGCAAATTACTGGCTTAACACCTAAAGGCTATGCCGATGCACATAAAAGTAAAAAGCTAAGAGAAAACCTAGACGAAAATATCAGTGTGACTGATGCAATATTTAATGCAGGTTTTAATTCAAATAGTCAGTTCTATGAAAATTCAAATTCGCTATTAGGTATGACAGCGAAAGAATGGAAATCTGGCGGTAAGGGTGTACGCATTTTTTTCGCCATAGGAGCGTGCTCTTTAGGAGATATTTTGGTTGCCCAAAGCCAGAAAGGCATTTGTGCAATTTTGCTAGGCGATGACCCTGAAAAGCTTTTAAATGATTTACAAGATAAATTTCCAGAAGCCGATTTGATTGGCTGTGATGATGAGTTTGAGCAACTGATTGCGCATATTGTCGGGTTTATTGAAGCGCCACAAATCGGATTAGATTTACCGCTAGATATTCAAGGGACTGCATTTCAACAAAGAGTATGGCAAGCCTTGAAAGAAATTCCTGCGGGGCAGACAGCCAGTTATTCCGATATAGCCCAAAAAATAGGTTCACCTAAAGCCGTTCGGGCCGTTGCAGGGGCATGTGCAGCAAACATGTTAGCTGTTGCTATTCCATGTCATCGTGTTGTTCGAAATGATGGTTTTATTTCGGGTTATCGTTGGGGCGTGGAGCGTAAACGTGCATTATTAGAGAAAGAAGCCGAACTGGCACGAACCTAAAATTGTTTTAGTAGGCTGTTTTTATAGAGTTAATTTTTTCAAAACAGCAAGAATCAGAGAGTCTATTTTCTTCGGGGTACTCAAAATATATCCATCAATTTAATCAAGATGGAATTGTGAGTATGAGCAGATTAAAAGACAAAGTAGCTATTATTACAGGTGCAAGTTCAGGTATAGGTTTAAATGCCGCATCGCTATTTGTAGCCGAAGGTGCGAAAGTTATTCTGGTTGCACGCCGTGAGCGTGTTTTAAAAGAGCTTTGCGATAGTTTGAATCGAGACGGAGTCGTTGCACACTTTATTGCAGGGGATCTTAATGACCCCACTACCATGCAAAGAGCAATTGATATGGCTACGCAATATTATGGCAGGTTAGATATTGCATTTAATAACGCAGGCCTGTTGGGAGAATATCAACTGACTCACGACACAACCGAAGACAATTGGAATCATGTGATTCAGAATAATTTAACCAGTGCGTTTCAGTCTGCCAGAGAGCAGCTTAAAGTCATGTTAAAGCAGGGCTATGGTTCAATACTGTTTACATCATCTTTTGTTGGGCATCATATCGGGTTTCCTCAAATGGCGGCTTATGCTGCAAGCAAAGCGGGACTCATTGGTTTAACCAAAGTGATGGCAGCAGAATATGCAACGTCAGGTATTCGAGTAAATGCACTTTTACCCGGTGGAACAAATACCTCAATGGGTCAAGAGGCCGCTTCTTCTCCAGAAGTTCTAGAGTTTGTAAAAAGCATACATGCCATGAAACGTTTAGCAGAACCCGATGAAATTGCAAAAGTGGCGCTCTTTTTAGTAAGTGATGATGCAAGCTTTATTACAGGCAGTGCTGTACTCGCCGATGGTGGAGTGACTATTTGTAAAACCTAGATAAAGAATAAATAGGTCGTAAAAAAGTGAGGCTGCTAGAGCCTCACTTTTTATATGTAGTTATTTTCCTTTTTTGGTTTTTAAATATTCGGCATAAGCTTCATCTGCGAAGCGTCTTAAAGAGTCACCAATAGCAGCATATTGGTATTCATTAAGGTTAGCCAATGACGCACGGGCAGAAGGATGCTGCACACCAAAACCAGAACCCGGCAATAAAACCACACCTGTTTCATCTGCTACTCTAAATAATAGCTCGGTCGGATTTTTATTTTTCATCACCCAGTCGGCAAACTCATCTCCATAGAGAGTGCGTGAGGTGTTTTCAAGGTTAACAAGGGTATAGTAGTCCACAGCATTTGGATCTGTTGGAACCTCGACACCAAGTTGTCGATAGAGTGCTGCATCGCGTTCACGTACAACAGATTTGACCGCTTTTTTATAGCTTTGGCGTGAGTCCATCATATTAAACAATGCAAATAAAACCATTTGAACTTGTTGAGGAGTAGACAGACCAGCGGTATGGTTTAGAGCAACATTACGGCTGTCTGCAACTAAACGGTCAATAAACTTAATACTTGATGGGTCTGTAGTTAAAGATGAATAGCGCTCTTCAAGCTCTTTCTTCTCTTTTTTCGATAAGTTCGCAATTTGTTTATCAAGCACATTGTTATTTGAAAGTGCAATGACACCAAGTCGCCAACCAGTCGCACCAAAGTATTTAGAGAACGAATAAACCAAAATGGTGTTATCAGGACAGATCGCAAAAAGTGATTTGAAGTTATCGGCAAAAGTACCGTAAACGTCATCGGTTAAAATAATCAGATCGGGGCGTTTTTTGACAATATCCGCCAAAATCGCAAGACCTTCATCACTCATTTTTACCGATGGCGGGTTACTTGGGTTGACTAGGAAGAATGCTTTAATAGACGGATCTTCTAACTTTCGAAGTTCTGACTCTGGATATTGCCAGCCGAGTTTAGGGTCTGCCTCAATGAGCACTTCTTCAAGTTGGTAGTCATTAAGTTTCGGAATTTCCAGATATGGTGTAAAAATAGGACTACCAATCGCAATGCGGTCGCCGTTTTTAATAATTTTATTTTCTTTTAATGAGTTAAAAATATAGGCCATTGCGGCTGTTCCGCCTTCAACAGCAAACAAATCTAAGTCTCTTTTTTGCATACCTTGTACGCCCATTTCTCGTAAGACGTACTCTTTAATAATCGTTTCACTTACTCGAAGCATGCGGTCTGGCACTGGATAGTTACAGCCCAGAATACCTTCAACCATTTCAAGTAAAAAAAGATCTGGGTCTAAGCCTAATTGGTCGCGTACATAAGATACGGCTTTACCTAAAAAGACAACACCAGGTTTATCGCGGTTTTCCAAAATGAAGTTGTCAAAACGTGACTGGAGTCCAACAGGGCGAGGGAAGCCACCTAGACCTTCTGGCATATATGAAAACGAAAACTCGGATTCGGTTGCCGAAAACAGACCTAGTTGAAAGAATGCTCGGCGTGGGATAGTCGCAAGAAAGTTCGGATTGCCTCGGCCAGCATTTAACATCATGCGGTCAGTTCGGCTTTGAGCTAATTCTATTAAATTATCTTTCAGTTCAAATGGACTGAGTTTTGCGTATTTAGAATAATCGACTTTCCCCATGGGACGTCTCCTTAATTATAGTGAGATGAATAAAATTTCTAATTCAATGTATAAAATCAGGCTAAGCCTACGATCAGTGGTCCGAGTAAGGTCAAGAACACATTTGCGAGGGCATAGGTGATTGCGAAAGGAACAGTCGGAATTGAGTTGCCTGCTTTGTCTAAGATGGCACCAAAAGCAGGGTTTGCACTGCGTGAACCAGATAGCGCTCCAGCCATTACCGCAACGTTGCTATAACGTAGAACATAACGAGCAAACAGCATGGAAAGCAGTAACGGAACCAGTGTTACAACTACTCCAATCATAAAGAGTGAAAGACCACTTTCTTTAATGGTTTGAATGGCCTGTAAACCTGATTGTAAGCCAACCGCTGCAACAAAGCCTGCCAAACCTAAGTCTTTAAGAAGCTGTGAAGCCGCTAACGGCATATTGCCATGCACCTGATTTCTACTACGAATCCAACCAAACAGAAGACCTGACAGTAAAGCTCCACCGCCAGCGCCAAGCGTTAATGGCACATCGCCTAAACGAATCACAAAAAGACCAATCACTAAACCAACGACAAGACCTGCACCATGAAAAATCCAGTCTGTTTTTAGGCTTTCAGGTAAGGCTTTACCAGCTTCTTTTACTAAACGATCGAGGTCACTTTTTGTACCATAGACAGTAACGACATCACCTTGCTTTAGAACGGTGTCGTCACTTAAAGGTTGAGTTTCATCGTTACGTTTAATCGCAAGTACATAAATACCGTGCTTCAAATAGGCTGGAGTATTGGCCTTAATATCACCTAAGGTACGGTTAATGTATTTGGAATTTCTTAAGATGACATCGCTGGTATCCATAATCATTTCCATACCCTGCGATGATTGCAATTCGGGTCCGATTTGCTCGGCTACGGAAACTACACTGGCACGGCGACCGACCAGCAATACCACATCGTCTGTTTGTAAGGTTAGTTCAGGAGCAACATCAATAAACTGATCTTTACGTTTTAACCGTTCAATCGTAATGCTTGCTTCTTTTGCTTCAAGTTCCGAAATAGTGTGTCCATTGGCTTGTTTAACTTTATAAATACGCCCAACAATTTCCGGCATTGCCAGTTCCTGACCCGGTGCGAGTTCAAAAGCACCTTTAAGTCGTTCACTTTGAGCTTTTAAAGCATCGTCGTGAATTTCTTTACCCATAAATTTAGGCAAGATATTTACACATACAATGATTGCGCCCAATGAACCGAAAATGTAAGTCACCGCATAGCCAATCGCGACATTTGCTTGAAGTCTTTGAATCTCAGCCAGAGGCAGATCGAGTCTGGAAATAGCATCTCCGGCAGTACCAATAATCGCAGATTGAGTCATGCCACCAGCCGCGAGTCCGGCCGCCAAACCTTTATCGAGATGGAAAATTTTAGCCATAACTAAAACGGTGACTAAACCACACACGGCCATAAATACGGCTAAAAGAATTTCTTTTATAGACTGTGGCCCGAGTGATTTAAAAAACTGGGGTCCACTTTCAAAGCCTACCGCGTAAATGAAGAGCGCAAATAAAATTGCTTTAACGCCGTTATCAACAGGTACACCGATAAGACTTAGAACGACTGCTACAAGTAGGGAGCCTGCGACTCCACCAAACTGAAATTTTCCAAACTGGAACTGTCCAATCCAGAAGCCAATTGCGAGTGATAAGAACAATAATATTTCGGGGCTATGTTTTAAAACACCTTGTAACCATTCAATCATTTTGATCTCACTTTTATTATTAGATCTATCTTTAATATATAAATTTATTTATTTTTCATTTTTAAAATACTATATGAAAATTACTTAAGCAAACCTTCAAGTCTAATGATTTTCTTAAGTTTAGTTATAGAAAATAAGTCGTTTAAAGTGCTTGTGATGTATGTATGTCACTAATTCTGAGTGATTAAATCAGCTTTGGTTTTGAATGCAAGGTAAAAATTTTTTACAATAATATAAAGAATATTTTATGAAATAAAATTGTCTTTGAATTAGTTTTTTTGCATATGTTTTTTGTAATTTATTGATATATAGTAATTTAATATTTTTACTGTCGTTTAAGTAATGGTTTTTATTCAAATTAAAAAATAATCTACTTAAAAATGAGTTTCTGTTAACTAGATAGCATAATTTAAAGTTTAATATATTTGGAATATATTTAAATGAATCTTTATAATAAGACGTATTTTAAAGAAACAATATAAACTCAACTTGAGGGATTTTCATGTTTAAATAAAAAGCTTCGTGTTATTGAAGCTTGATATTTAAAAATATTTATTACCTTTAAAATAGCGGTTTATAGCGATTTAAAACTTTGAAATTACTGTTTCGAAGCTAACATTTTTAAGTAAATATCTGCTCGTTGCGCATGACCAAAGCACCAATCTTCTGGGCTATTTTGTACAATGACAAACATGATATCTTGCTCTGGAATCTTAAATTTTTGATGGAGCTGTGCTGTTACATGATGCATTAAATCTGATTTTTGCTGAGCTGTTCTGGCTTTACCAGAAGTGATGTATAGCAGCATAAATTTTTCAGTGCGGGAATATTCCACCCAGTAGTGAGGATCAACATATATATTGCCTTGAGCTAAGTGCTCAAAGAAATGAAAGCAATCATTTGGGGGAGTATCAAAATAACTTTCCATACAAGTCTGCACAATTTTTGATATCTGAGCTTTTTCATGATCTGTATATGCATAACTGGTTGTAAAGCGAATCATGGGCATGACCATATCTCCTCTGGCATATGTTCTAGTGCTGAAATGGCCGTAGGTAAGCCTGCATAAAAAGCAATATGGGTAATGGCTTCAATAATTTGTTCTTTTGTGATGCCTTCAGTTAAGGCATTTTTTATATGCCATTCAAGCTGTGAATAACGCCCTTGTAAAACAAGCGCAGTGATCGTAATAAAACAACGTGTTTGAGTATCAAGCATCTGTCTTTGCCAGATATCCGCAAATAAATAGTCTTTGCCGAACTCATAAAGTTTGGGCGAAATCATTTCCAAATTATGAATATCAATTTTTCTGAACATTTTAGAACTCAACATTGATGCTGTTGTTGCTAATATGGCAGTTTGGTATAGTTAAAAAAATCAAAACTTTTCTAACTAATAGTTCGGTTTTTATGAATGATTATACTAAACCCCCAACCAATCTTGATTTAGATGCCTTACGTGCATTCGTTAAAGGAATCGAGCTTGGGAGTTATCAGCTAGCAGCACAACACTTATGTCGTTCACCGGCCGCAATTAGTGCGCAATTAAAAAAGCTAGAGCAACAAACAGGTTGCCAGCTTCTTAGAAAACAGGGGCGGCTATTAGAATTAACCCCAAGTGGTGAATTATTGTTGAGCCATGCAAAAAACATGTTGGCGTTGAACGATACTGTGCTTTTAAAGCTGCATCAGACTCAAGCGAGTGGAGTCATTCGTTTTGGTTTACAAGAAGATTTTGCTGAAGGAACCTTACAGCAACTTATCGCTCAGTTTATGTTGCAGCATCCAAACGTACAGTTTCAAATTCGGGTTGACCGCAACCTTAACTTGATTGATAAAGTACAAAAGCAAGAGCTTGATTTAGCACTTATATGGCAGCAAAAACCAGTAATTGAAAACTTTCATGAGCTTAAAAGTGTAGAGACAAAATGGTTATTCTGTCCTCATCCCCATATCTTGCAAATCATTGAAAATAGAGCCTCCATACCACTTGTGGTATTACAGCAACCTTGTATTTTAAGACAAATGGCTATTGAGGTACTTGAGCAAAAGGGTATTGCTTGGCATATTGCTTATGAGTGTAACTCAGTCCAAGGGCTATGGCCTGCTATACGGGCGGGGATTGGCATTAGTCTAAGATCATGTTTTCAAATTCCACTAGATATTCAGACCATAGAAACTGATGTACTGCCTGAACTGGAGACTTTAAACTTTGGTCTTTATTTCAATTCCACCACACAATCAGTACATATTATTCAGCAGTTTCAACAATATATTGAACAGCATCTGCGGTAATTTTTTATTCTCAAATTTGTATTGCCCAGTATAGTTTTTAGATTGATTTATATTTTAATTTAACTTAGTAATAAAATAGTTTGTGTAAAACAGTTAAAGAATAGCCCTTAGAGTATGCCTATGAAGCTTAAAGAATTAGCAGGTTGCGAGGAGTGCGATACCGTCTATCGTAGAGTTCCGCTTGCTTATGGAAAAAGAGCTTATTGTGTTTGCTGTGGTGCAGAGCTTTATCGGCATACTAAGCCATTTACGACTTTATTGGCCCTCATTTTAACGGCCTTAATCGTATTTGTTATTGCCAATAGCTTTCCGATTGTAAAGATTGAACTGCAAGGGAATATATCTGAAACCACTTTATTGGGTGCCGTATGGGTCATGTTTCATTATGATCGAGCTTTTGTCGGTGTCTTAATTTTAATTACCACCTTTATTGTGCCACTTTCATATTTGTTATTAATGGCCTATGTACTGGGTACGGTCAGTATATTTAAAAGACGACCAAAGTTTTTAGTAGTTGCCTTACGAACGCTTTATTTTATGAGAGTGTGGGGAATGGTTGAGGTATTCCTGATTGGAATTTTGGTCACCCTTGTAAAGTTAATGGGTATGGTGCTTGTTATTCCAGAAATTGCCTTGTGGGCATTTGCGGTTTTGAGCCTATTGATGGTTTATATTACGTCCATAAAGGTGAGCGATATATGGAACGAAATTGATAGGTCACCACTATGAAAACGATAAAAAAAGTGACTGCACTCAAGGCCGAAAATACCGAAATGGTTCTAAAGCAATATCCACGAGCCAAAGATCTATCGCTGATATTGTGTCACTGCTGTGGGTTATTAAACTCATCAAAAGTAGATAAAGTAGTCGCTGCTAAAAAGAATAAAGTTTTACGCTGCGTTAGATGTCGTAGTGTACTGCATGAGCGCAAACAGGGAAGTTTAAACCGTACCTTTGCTCTAGTCGTTGCTGCAACTATTTTGTATATACCGGCTAACGTACTGCCGATGACAATAACCGATTCACTTTTAGGCAGCCAGAAAGACACCATCATGAGTGGTGTGATTTATTTTTGGCAAAATGGAGACTATTTAGTGTCGGTGGTCATTTTCATGGCCAGTATTTTTATTCCGATGCTTAAGCTATTTATTTTGTATTTCCTATTATTGGTTGTATATATACAGTCATCGGCAGCTTGGAAATTTTCACCAGAGCAATGTATCAAACTTTACCGAATTGTAGAGTTTGTCGGACGTTGGTCTATGATTGACGTCTTTGTGGTCGCTTTATTAACTGCACTTATTCAGATTCAATCGCTTGCGACTATTTTGGCAGGGCCAGGTTCAATTGCTTTTGGTGCAGTTGTAGTCTTAACCATGTTTGCATCTTTAAGTTTTGACCCACGTATTATTTGGGATAATTTTTACGCATCCCAAAATATCAATAAACCCAATGATTTTTCTTCGGAAAAAACCACAGTTATTCAAGACGAACACTCGCCGTTGAATAATGATTCCATTAATCCCAGTCAATAAAAGAAAAATGAGTATGTCTGAAAACAAAACAAACGGCGGTACATCAGATCATCATGAGACTGATGTTGAACTGGAAAACATGAATGATTTACCAGAACCGCAAGAAAAGAAAAATCGGTGGAAACCTCTATTAATTTGGATAGTTCCATTGGTTGCACTTTTAATTGCACTTTCACTCGCAGTGAAAGCGTTGCTCTCTAATGGGCCAACAATTGAAGTATCTTTTCGTACAGCAGAAGGCTTAGTTGCAGGTAAAACAACTGTGCGCTATAAGCAGGTTGATATTGGTGTTGTACGGCAAATTGATCTAGCCGATGACCGCTCGCATATTATTGCGCGAATTGATTTACGTAAAAATGCCAGCAACTTTGCCGCGCAAGATTCACGTTTTTGGGTAGTACGACCACGTATTGGGACAGGTGGCGTTTCAGGCATAGACACCTTATTGTCAGGTTCATATATTGAAGTAGATGGCGGTAAGTCACCCGAGAAAAAACTTGAATTTACGGGTTTAGAAATACCACCAGTGATTACTTCCGATGTACCGGGTAAAGAATTCTTTTTGAAAGCCGATGACTTGGGATCTTTAGATATCGGGTCGCCGATTTATTACCGTCGAATTAACGTCGGACAAATTACTGCTTATAAGCTAGCTGATGACGGTAAAAGTGTGCAGCTTCAGACTTTTATTCGTGCACCATACGATAAGTTTGTGACTACAGATGCACGCTTTTGGCAAGCAAGTGGTATTGATGTGAGTTTGAATGCTTCAGGCTTTAATTTAGATACTCAGTCGCTTGCGAGTATTGTTGCTGGCGGTATTGCTTTTGGTTTCCCTGAAAACTCAAATGCGACTGTAGCGGCCAATAAGAGCAGCTTTAATCTTTGGGACTCAAAATCCGATGCGCTCAAAGAACCAGATGGTCAGCCACGTGGCGTGATTATGTACTTCGATCATTCACTTCGCGGTTTAGCTGCTGGTGCGCCAATTGATTTCATGGGTATTGAAATTGGTAATGTTAAATCGATTAATGCGGAGTTCTATAATAACTATAAGCAAATTCGTATGCGCGTTGAGGCGGTCATTTATCCGTCACGTGTTGAAAATGGACAGGCACTCAATCCAAATAGCAACATTTTCAAAGATTTTGTTGAGCATGGATGGCGTGCGCAAATGAGAACGGGCAACCTCTTAACAGGCCAAAACTATATTGCCTTAGATAAATTCCCTAAAGCGAAACCAGCTAGCTTACAAATTTTGAGTGATAACCGCGTGGTGATTCCAACCACTCCAACTGAGTTGAGTGGCTTACAGGCACAGGTTTCTCAAATTGCCGATAAGTTAACTAAATTCCCATTAGTTGAAATTGGGCAAGATGTTCGTAAAACGCTTAAGAATATGAATACAGCCATTGAGTCTACCGACAAGCTGGTTAAACAGTTAGATGGTAAAGTTGCACCTGGTTTACAAGCAACCTTGGATGATGTTCGTAAAACTGTAAGATCGTCTGAGTCTATTTTGTCGAGTGATGCGCCGTTACAACAAGACGTACGTAAAGCATTGCAGCAAATGACACGTGCAGCAGCTTCATTACAGCTCATGGCAGATTATATTGAGCAACATCCTGAATCAATTATTCGTGGTAAGACACCAGAGGCCGATGATGAAAAATAAAAACACTCTATCTTTTCAACATCCTAAAGCAGCCAA
The DNA here is from genome assembly GCF_016064815.1 of Acinetobacter seifertii. Lineage (NCBI taxonomy): Bacteria > Pseudomonadati > Pseudomonadota > Gammaproteobacteria > Moraxellales > Moraxellaceae > Acinetobacter > Acinetobacter seifertii. The sequence continues at coordinate 1,396,504 of NZ_CP065820.1, forward strand.
ATGGCTGCTTGGGAGCGGCCTGTTTTTTATGGCAGTTGCTATGACGGCCTGTTCGAGTTCACCAACGCCGAACTACTATACGATTAGTCCTAAAATAACTCCGGCAGTGAGCTCAAGTATTCGAGTTATTGAAGTTCTACCGGTTGGTCTTCCAGACCGTTTAGACCGTGCGCCTTTGGTGCTACAAGACAGTAGTGGCAAGTCTACGGTGTTAAACAATGAGCGCTGGACGTCGACTATGAGTACACAATTACGCGATACTCTATCGGCAGGTTTACAGCAAAAATTAGGCGCAATTGACAGTTATAGCAGTGGCCTTGCTGGAAACAATCAGCCTTTATATCGAGTTTCTACAGACTTTTCTCATTTTGATATTGTTGATAAAAGTTATATTAATATTGCGGTGTCTTGGGTCGTGAAGCGTCAAATACCCCCAACTCAATTAGAGTCATCTAATCCAAAAGTCATTACCAATGCAGGATCTCAGCTCAATTGTCGAATTGCTTTTCAGCAGCCGATTGATCAAAAAGCTAAAAAGATGGATGCAATTGTAAGTGCTTCAAGTGAGGCGATGGGCCAGATTATTAATTCGGTTTCTTCTTCAATTGTGGCATTAGATTCAAACAAAAAAGTAGTGATCACGAATGGTGTTTGTTCGTAGTAAAATTTTCTAACACAAGCCTTTATCTGTCTAAAAACAGATAAAGGCTTTTTTATTTTAGTTGCCTCTGTAGGTTGAGTAACCGTAAGGGCTGAGCAGTAACGGAATATGGTAGTGGTTTACGCTGCCGTCCACTTTAAAAATCACAGGTACTTCACTAAAGAACGTTTGCTGTTTGTTCTTTTTAAACCAGTCTTCAGTTTTAAAGGTAACTTTATAAACGCCTTGCTCTAGTTTTCTATTTTCTGGATAGAGTGCAGTAATACGGCCATTTGAATCAGTCACTTGCTGGTTGAGTTTTACCCACTGATTATTGGTGTTTTTTTCTAAAACGACTTCAACCTGAGAAGAGGGTAAACCCGTTTCTAAATTTAACACATGCACACTCAGCGGATTAGTTTGTGCAAATGTAGCCGAAGCTATAAATAACGAAGATAAAGCAATAAATGATTTAGTCATGTTGAACTAACTCCTTATGAATTAAAAACGGTTTCAATGGCTTTGCTTGCACATTGGTTGTCATTTTGTGCACCGCCAGCACCCGCAACGCCAATTGCTCCGATTACTTGGTTCTCAAAACGAACAGGTACGCCACCGCCTAACAAAAGTAAATTCGCTACGGTGGTTAAATTTTTTGCATCGGGGTTTTGGTTACTGTTTTGGCTTAAAACTAAGGTCGATGTTTTGGTAGATAATGCGGTATAGGCTTTTTTCTCGGCAGCCATTAAATTATGTGGCCCCACCAGCTCATGCCGTTCGGCAGTTAAAGGATTACCGCCGCGATCTACAACAACAACCGCAATGTTTTGATTTAATTTTTTGCATGCCTCTTTAGCACTGTCAGCTAACAGGTGGGCAGTTTTTAGATCTAACGAATAAACTTGATTCAAAGCAGGGGGCTGTGCAAAAGTACTATTACCGAATAGCACGGCTGTTAACATCAGCCAGTTCAATTTTTTCATAATGATCGCCTCTATGTCGCTTTGAAAATCTTAAACAAATTGCTTAATTTCAAGCATGACAATCACATTACAAAGCTGTCATCTTTCAAATGAGTCTCTAAAAAAATGCGTATCCTTATTATTGAAGACGAGATCAAGATCGCCACTTATTTGGTCAAAGGATTAAAAGAATCCGGCTATCAAGCAGAGTGTGTTCACTTAGGGCTTCAAGGTTTGGAAATGCTAAAAAGAGATCAATATGATTTGCTTATTCTTGATGTGATGTTGCCGGATATAGACGGCTGGAGCGTATTACAGGTCCTACGCCAGTTTTCAAAAATTCCGGTGATTTTCTTAACGGCAAAAGATCAGGTGATGGATAGAGTGAAAGGGTTAGAGTTGGGTGCAGATGATTATCTGGCTAAACCGTTTTCCTATATTGAACTGTTGGCACGCATTAAAAGTTTGTTAAGACGACAGCAATATCTGCAAGAAAATGAACTGTCTATTAGCGATTTAAAAATGGATTTGGTTAGTCATAAAGTATGGCGTAGTGGCAACTTAATCGAACTGAGTAAAACCGAATTTAATTTATTGCGTTACCTGTTGCTCAACAAAGAGCAAATCGTGACGCGCAGACAAATTGGTTCCGAGGTTTGGAATATTAACTTTGACACCGATACCAACTTTATTGACGTCGCGGTACGCCGGTTACGAAGCAAAATTGATGAAGGCTATGACTTAAAACTCATTCATACCATACGTGGCTTGGGCTATAAAATATCGGTTAGCTTATGAACTTTAAATTTCTACGTTCACTTGAAGTCCGTATTACATTACTGGTCACACTTTGTTCTGCCTTAATTTTATGTTCCGTCGGCTTTATGACCTATTTGGGCATTAACCAGATTTTATTGAAGCAGCAAGATAAAGCTTTAGCAGAGCGAATTAACCGTTTGGAAATTTTGCTGCAAGACAGCGAAAATGTAGAGCAAATTATTGCGCGGCCTAAGCTGTATCAAAACATGCTTGGCAACCAAGACAACTTGTTTCTACTCATCCATAAAGACAAAGCTTTAATTAATATCAATCCGCTTCATATTCAACTACCAGATTTTGCAGAGAAAAACACTCTTCAATTTCAAGATTTAGCCAATAACCCATATCCAACTCGAATTGCTTGGAAAACCATAACGATTAATCAAGAGCCTTATTTGCTTATTGCAGGTAAACAGTGGTCGGAACGCATCAATATCCTTTTACCTTTTCAAGAAAGTCTCTTGATGTATGTGGTCGGGGGCGTGTTTGCGATCTTTGTGCTTTGCATTTTAGCGTGCCATTTAGGTTTACGGTCGCTACAACAGCTTCGCAAGCAAACTCACTCTATTAACGTAAACCAGCTACAGAAACGGTTAAACCTCTCAAATTCTCCCTTAGAAGTTGAGCTGCTTTCAAAAGATATAAATCACATGCTTGAACGTATTGAAAAAGGCTATACGCAGCTCAACCGTTTTTCTGAAGATATCGCTCATGAGTTCCGCACACCTTTAAATAATTTGATTGGGCAAACCGAGATTGCTTTAACTGGCGAACGTTCGGTTGAGCAATATGAAGATTTGCTGGTGTCTCATTTAGATGACTACCACAGATTAAAACGCATGATTGATAGTATGCTTTTCTTGGCAAGAGCCGATCAGAAAATGGTTCTTGTAAACAAACAAGATATAAATATCCAAGACGTTATAGATAACCTATGCCAAATTTTTGAATATCAGGCAGAGGAACAAGACTGTCATTTTAGTTTTAATCTAGAAGCCCAAAAGTTATTTGCAGATCCTGAGCTATTTCAAAGAGCAGTTTATAACTTGATTTTAAATGCACTGGTTCATGGTGGGAATAAGCGAACTATTTTTATTAAAAGTAAATATAAGACACTTGATCACAAGAAAGTGGTGAGCCTAAGTGTGATAACCAGTGGTATTTCAATTGCTGAACATCAACTTGAGCATCTTTTTGAAAGATTCTACCAATGCCACTCAAGTCGAAGTGATGAGAACCAGACAGGTGGATTAGGTTTATCCATTGTCGCTTCAATTATGGATTTACATGAGGGTCTTTACCGTGTTTATAACACGGTTGAAGGTGTGTGCTTTGAGCTTGATTTTCCAGTTCTAGATACTTCAAAAATATTAAATTAAATACTTAATAGCGCTCATTAATTTTTAAAATTCACACTTTGTTCACAGCACTCTGCAGTATGGTTAAGCATATTAAATAAATATAGGAGGATCATTGTGAAATTATCATTTAAATCACTTGTTGTGAGCACTGGCCTTGCTATGGTTAGTGTAGCGCTTCCTTTTAGTACGTATGCAGACAACAACACGAAACCTGTCGCGGTTGAGTCTATTGATATTAATAAATACGCAGGTAAGTGGTATGAAATTGCGCATTTACCTATGTTTTTTCAGCGTAATTGTGTAGCCAATACAACAGCAAACTATTCTATTAACGCGGACAAAACCGTAGGTGTATTAAATAGCTGTACCAATAAAAAAGGTGAAATGATTTCATCTGAAGGTGTGGCTTATCCGCAAAATGAAGGTAACAGTAAATTAAAGGTGAGCTTTTTACCTTCTGGCCTAAGATGGATTCCTTTTACCAAGGGTGATTATTGGGTTCTAAGAGTAGATCAGGACTATAAGGTTGCTTTAGTGGGTGGCCCTAGCCATAAATATTTATGGATTCTTTCTCGTAGCCCTCAACTTGATGAAGCGACATACCAGTCTTATCTTCAAACTGCGAAACAGTATGGTTATGATGTTTCTAAACTTGTTAAAACTACACAATCTAAATAGAAAATAACTGATGAAGAAGATCTTAAATTTTATTCGTAATTTTAAGATCTTCACATAAAATTCATTGCGCATTTTCTAAATTAAAAACAGAAAAGAAATGCTTTAGATCAGGAAGAATCAATGTCTAAATTTTTTCTACGCTGGATCGATAGCTGGTCAGATTCAGAAAATGCGCAAATGGATACGTCTAGCGAATATGTCATTGAGAAGAAAATTCAATGGTTAAGAATTATTCCTTTTATTTTATTACATATCGCTTGTTTGGCTGCGTTTTGGGTCGGCGTGTCTTGGTTCGCTGTGATCTTTATGCTCGGTTTTTATTTTATACGCATGTTTGCGATTACCGCTTTTTTTCACCGTTATCTTTCGCATAAAACTTTTCAAACCTCACGTATTGTTCAATTCATATTTGTACTCATTGGAACCATGAGCGCGCAGCGCGGACCATTATGGTGGGCAGCGCATCACCGTTATCACCATCACTTTACCGACACCGATCAAGATCCTCATTCAGCGAAAGCAGGCTTTTGGTATTCACATGTTGGTTGGTTTTTAAATGAGCAAAATTTTGCCACTCGAAAAAAAGTCATTAAAGACTGGTTGAAGTATCCAGAACTAATTTTGCTTGATCGATTTTGTCTGCCTATTGTGATTCTGACGGCTTTGGCAATTTATGGTTTAGGTTCATGGTTAGCACAACATCATCCGGAACTAGGGACAAATGGCTTACAACTTTTAGTGTGGGGATTTGTGATTTCTACTGTTCTTCTAATTCATGCAACTTTATGTATTAACTCGCTTGCTCATCGCTATGGTTCACGTGAGTTTAATACCCCAGATGATAGCCGTAATAACTTTCTACTTTCTCTAATTACGCTAGGTGAAGGCTGGCACAACAACCATCACTTTTACGCGGGCAGTGTGCGACAAGGTTTTCATTGGTGGCAGATTGATATTACCTTTTATATTCTCAAAATCATGTCTTTATTTGGTTTGGTATGGGGGTTAAAACCCGTACCGAATAAAGTTTACCAATATAAAAAAATTAAAGATCTACCGATAGAAAAAATTGAAAATGGGGAAGTGTTATGAAGATTGCCATTATTGGTTCAGGTATATCGGGGCTTTATACCGCTTGGAAATTGTCAAAACAACATCAGGTTACGGTATATGAAAAAAATAACTATTTTGGTGGTCATACTGACACGCATGAGCTGAATATTGACGGTGCTAAAGTCGCGGTAGATAGTGGTTTTATTGTGTTTAATGATTATAACTATCCGTTATTTACCGACATGCTTAAAAAATTAGGCGTAGAAACTCAAAGCAGCGATATGAGTTTTTCGGTAAATAATTTGGTGAGTGGGCTTCAATATAACCCTTCAAAAAAGTGGTCGCTGTTTGCGCGTCCACAGAACTTTTTAAAGCGAAAGTTTCTGCAAATGTTGTCAGACTTGCTGCGTTTTTATGATGACAATAAGAATATTGATGTGGCAGATATTGAGCCTACTTTAACCATTGAAGAATATTTAGACCAACACAAATATAGTCATGAGTTCCGTTATGAGCATCTTTATCCGATGTGCGGTGCCTTATGGTCGGCTCCGGTTGAGCAAGTAGGTCAAATTCCATATCGATTTGTGGTGAGCTTTTTTCAGCATCATCGCATGTTACAGCTAAAAGAACGTCCGCAATGGCAAACAGTCAAACACGGTTCGGCAAGTTATATTCGTGCGATTCAAAAGAACTGCCCATCTCTTGAATGGAAGTTTGCTGAAGTAAAAGCTGTGAGCCGTTCGCAAGAAAAGGTGTTGATCGAAACCGTTGAAGGACAATCACAATATGACTGGGTCATTTTTGCAAGCCACGCTGACGATAGCCTAAGTTTATTAAAAGATGCGTCATCTCTGGAACAAGAAATATTAAGCCAATTTGGTTATCAAGATAATCGAATGGTAGTTCACCGTGATCTTTCGATTATGCCTAAAAGCCGTTTGCAGTGGGCAAGTTGGCATGTACATGTAACGCCAACATCACAAGTTGAAAATGATACGTCCGCTATACATTACGGGTTTACATATTGGATGAATAATTTGCAGAACTTATCCTGCAAAACTCAAATTTTCTCTACCTTAAATCCAAATATGAAAATTAAACCCGAGGATATTTTGGTGGAACGTCAGTATCGTCATCCGGTATTTGATGCCAAAGCAATTCAAGCCCAATCACGCTGGAAAGAGATTAATGGACAAAATCGTACTTCATTTTGTGGAGCGTATTGGGGATGGGGCTTTCATGAAGATGGGGCCCGTAGTGCAGCTCGTGTTGTAGAGCAAATCTTAGCGTTATAAATTTTAAAAGCAGGAGGCTTCTCAAATGTTATTAAATAAACTTGCTATCGCTCCTGCACTTATTCGTCATAGACGTTATAGCCCTAAAGAGCACCAATTCACTTCGACTTTAAATTATTTGTGGTTCGATCCAGATCAATTAAATGAAATTTCAAAAGACTGCTCACTTTGGTCTACCGATCATTGGAATGTACTAAAACTATCTGAAAATGATTTTTTAAATATGTATCGTGGTTCTATAAGGGATAGAGTAGAGAAAGCAATACTTCAAAATAACAACTCACATTTCCGACCAGACTGGCAAATCAGAGTATTGGCTTTACCTCGATGTTTAGGTTTTCGTTTTAACTCGGTCGTATTTTATTTTGTTCTAACTAAAACTGGAAAACCTGTATTTATTGTTAGTGAAATTACCAACACCCCTTGGAATGAACGAAAAGTTTATGTTCATGATTGTACAAACCAATACAGTCACATAAAGGATTATGAAAGTTTTGATTTTAAATTTGAAAAATCATTTCATGTTTCGCCGTTTATGCCTATGCAGTTGACTTACCGTTGGCGGTTTAGCTTTTCAGATCAACAAAATGTCATTCATATGCAGCTCTTTGAAGAACAAAATCAAGTCTTTGACGCCACTATGCGCTTTGAACTTACACCCATCACATTTCCTTCACAACAATATCGATATGCTGTTAATAACAGCTTGGCGCCTTTTAAAATGCTGTTTTCAATATATTTAGAGGCATTTAAGTTGTGGCGAAAAAAAGTGCCATTTTATCGTCACCCTAAAAAGATCAAGGTAGATAAGACATGATAAAAACATTTCTGTATGGTGAAGATGACTCACTACCATTACTACTCAAAAGCCTTCTCAAATTACGTCATGGGCAGATTACTTTTCAGGGTGCATGGAATGGTACGGTGGGTGAAGTATCAGACTTGCATGCTGTGGTTGAAATACATAATCCTTTATTGATGGAACTCATTTTAAAAAATGGCGTTTTAGGTGCAGCAGAAGGTTATATCCGTGGAGATTGGAGCAGCCAGCAACTTGTCGAGTTGATTCAGATCTTGGCGCGTAATCGAGATGTATTAGACCAGCTTAATCAAAATATGTTTGCCCAAGCGAGCCAGTTTTTTCTTAAAGCTTGGTATAAAAATAGAAAGAATTCTATAAGTGGTAGCCGTAAAAATATTGCCGAGCACTACGACTTAAGCAATGATTTTTTTAAATTATTTTTAGATCCATCTTTAATGTATTCGAGCGCCGTTTTTGAAAATGAAAATATGACACTCGAAGAAGCATCAGATTTAAAAAAAGAAATTATCTGTAAAAAGTTGGATTTAAAACCATTAGATCACTTGGTGGAAATCGGAAGTGGTTGGGGGGGTTTTGCAATTTATGCAGCTCAGCATTATGGCTGCCGAGTGACTACCATTACCATTTCGCAAGCCCAATACGATGAAGCGATTACCCGCGTAAATGAAGCAGGTTTAGCACATCGTATTGATGTGCAATTAAAAGACTACCGTTTACTCGAAGGTAAGTTCGATAAGCTGGTTTCAATTGAAATGGTTGAAGCAGTTGGTGCACAGTATCTATCGACATATTTTGATCAATGTAGAGCACTTTTAAAACCTAAAGGTTTGGCTCTTATTCAAGCCATCACCATTGAAGATTTTCGCTATAAAAAAGCACTCAATACCGTTGACTACATTAAACGCTATATTTTTCCAGGTAGTTTCATTCCGAGTGTGAGTGTATTAACTCAAACCGCGTCTGAGAGTGGTTTAAGGCTAAAGTATTTAAATGACATTGGTCTAAGTTATGCGCAAACACTTCATCATTGGCGAGAGCGTTTTTTAGCAGCAAGGGAAGAGGTATTGGCTCTAGGTTTCGATGAAAACTTCATTCGCATGTGGGATTTCTATTTATGTTATTGCGAGGGCGGTTTTAAAGAAGGCGTGATAAGCAATGTTCACTTGTTGTTTGAAAGTACCAGTTACTAGTTCAAACACCTTCAGCAAGGAGACAGCTCATGTTATGGAATTTGCTCATTCTGGACTTACTTATCATGTTGATAAGCTGGTTACTTGCAACTCTAAATAGTCGTGCTGGAATAGTAGATGCTGCTTGGAGCTTCTGTCTGGCAATTAATATTATTGTGTCTTCTTTACTCATTTCAGTTGCTCCAGTTGAAGTAAGGCTATTTATTGGCGTGTTTAGCGGTCTATGGTTTTTAAGACTATTTTGGCACCTGTTAAGACGTTATCAGTCTGAACAAAAAGAAGATGGTCGATATGCAAATATGCGTCAGGCTATGGGTAAGTTCCAGCATTTTGGCTTTTTATTATTCTTTATATTTCAAACATTCTTAGTGTTTCTGTTCTTTTTACCAATGTGGACATTGCTTAACGTAGAGGCAGGTCTATGGAGTAGTGAATATAAAATCGCTTTAGTGATTGCAGCTGTAGTTATGGCGATTGCTTTCATAGGTGAGCAGCTTGCCGATCAGCAGTTATACAGATTTAAGTTAAATCCGGAAAACCATGGCAAAACCATGGATCAAGGATTATGGCGTTATTCACGACACCCAAATTACTTTTTTGAATGGTTACATTGGTTTGCCTATCCCATTATTGGTTTAGCTGCAGACGAATATTTATTGTGGATTTATCCTGTGTTGATGTGGCTATTTTTATACTACGTCACGGGTATTCCATTTAGTGAAAAACAAGCAATCAAAAGCCGCGGTCAGAATTATCTTGATTATCAACAAAGAACTTCAATGTTTATTCCGCGAAGACCAAAAAAATAGGTGCTCATATGGATTTTATTGTTCATCAGTCTCTAAAAATTGTTGAAAGTGGTGTGATTCCAGATCATGCAATTAGAGCTGCGATTCGTGCTTTAAGTAAAAAGCGCTTAATTCAAGAAGGCCGTTATGACCCTGAGCAAGGGGCACAGCGCTATATGGACGTTCTTAATTTACTCAAAAAGAGTGAAATTGCTGTAGAAACAGATAAAGCAAATGAACAGCACTATGAGTTACCGACCGAGTTTTTTCAGACAGTACTTGGAAAAAGGCTTAAATACAGTGCATGTTACTTTCCAACTAAAACAACAACTTTAGATCAGGCAGAAGAGTTGGCACTTCAGCTCTATTGTGAAAGAGCACAACTCAAAAACGGACAACACATTTTAGAGTTAGGTTGCGGCTGGGGTTCTTTAACCTTATGGATGGCAGAAAACTATCCACGATCACAGATTACGGCTGTTTCAAACTCTGCGACTCAGAAAAAACATATTCTCGGGCAAGCAAAGTTGAGAGGGCTTACCAATGTTGAAATACTCACTTGTGATGTAAATGTACTCGAATTAGACAAGGGCCAATTTGATCGTGTTGTATCGGTCGAAATGTTTGAACATGTGCGGAACTATCAACGTCTATTTGAAAAAATTCAGGGATGGTTAAAGCCAGATGGATTACTCTGGTGTCATATTTTTTGTCATCGCTTTTTGCATTATCCTTTTGAAGTAAAATCAGACTATGATTGGATGTCCAAGTATTTCTTTACTGGCGGTTTAATGCCTTCAACTTCCACTTTTCTACATTTTCAAGAGCATTTAGAACTGGCTCAACACTGGCAGTGGTCAGGTGAGCATTATATGAGAACAGCGAATGCTTGGCTTGATAATATGGATAATCAAGAGGAAGAACTTAAACCGTTATTTAAAAAAATCTATGGAAAAGATGCCAATATTTGGTGGCAACGCTGGCGTATTTTTTTCATGGCTTGTGCTGAACTTTTTGGGTTTGAGCAAGGACAAGAATGGGTCATTGGTCACTTTTTATTTAAAAAGAGACCTTTGTAATTTCTACAGCCTATCCCGGCGATAACGATATGATAAGAACTCGACGCGATGGTAAATCTAGCCATCCATTAGCCAAAATGTTCAATCGATATTATTGGTTGCAGATTGCTCTAATCGCATTATCGATTGTGGTCGGGTTGGCTTGTAGTGCTTGGGTAATTAAGGGTTCTTTGCTTAAAACCGCTCTAGAACAGGAAATGGAACATTACTGGTTACGTATAGATCGTAACCCGAATGCAGATTTGCCAGATACTAAAAATTTATATGGATATCGGTGGAATACCCAGATAGCACCTCAACCTTTTCAAGATATGCATTTAGAGAGTGGGGTACATCGAATCTTTATTGATGGTAAAGAACGTATGACCGTATACGGTGAGCGTAATGGACAGCATGTACTTTTGGTATTTGGCGAGAGTAACGTCAATAAGCTGATTTGGTTATTTGGACTTGCTCCACTGATGTTCAGTTTATCTGTTTTATATAGTTTTTTGTGGTGGTCAAACCGAAGAGCAAGACGCTATTTTTCCCCAATTACGCGTTTGGCAAATGCATTAGAAAATATTGATTGGGCACATCAAGATACACAAGCTTCACCTTTTAAAGATATAAATACCAATGGCAATATGGAAGCAGAGTATCTGAAACAAGCCTTGGAAAAATATCATCAGGTCTTAAGTGAGTTTATTCGACGCGAGCGAGAGTTCACTGGAGATGTAAGTCACGAACTTCGTACTCCACTTACGATTTTAAAAGGCAATGTTCAGCTTTGTCAGGCTAGATACGGTGATGATAAAGCCTTAGTTCGCCTTCATAATACGATTGAAGATATGCAATTATTAGTCGACACTTTACTCGCAATTGCACGTAATACAGTAAAAAGCCTACCATCGGAAAAAAATTTCCTATCACAAATTGTGCGAGACTTAGTCGAAAGCTTGCAAGTCATGAGTGAGAGTAAGGGTATACATATTCATATACACCCAGACTCAGCAGAACAACCGCGCTGGTTATATCCTTCTATGACCAAAATGGTTTTAGGTAATATTTTGCGCAATGCCCTCAATTACTCTCAAGGCTCACAAATTGATATTATTCAACAAAAAAACAGTTTGATTATTGCTGATAATGGTATCGGAATTTCTTTACCTAATGATGTAAAGGTGCAAGAGCTTAGCGATTCACAGCTTTCTTTAAAAGTTAAAGGTCATGGCATTGGGTTGCAACTGGTACAGAAGCTTTGCAAACAATTAGGATGGCGAGTCGAACTGTTTGATCGGCAATACTATTTAGCTACACATCCTGAACTAGACTTAGAACAAGCAACAGGTTTAATTGTTGTGGTATATCTAAGTTAATCGGCCGAATTTTCCAAAGCAATCTTTAAACCGACACCTGCTACTGTGTGTAATAGTTTAGGGTCAAATGGTTTATCTACCATTTTTCTTAAGTTATAAATATGACTGCGTAAAGCATCACTTTCAGGTTCTTCGTCTCCCCACAGCTCCATCATAAGCTCTTGCTTGGTAACCACTTTCGGAGACTGGCGCATCAAAATTTTTAACAGTTTAAATTGAATAGGTGGCAATTCAATATTGTTTCCAGCGCGAACTACGGTTTGAGTTGCGCTATCAAGAATTAAATCATGAATCTGAATTTTATGATTCGCGACTTCACCCGCAGCTCTCTTAATTAAGGCACGAATACGCATCACTAATTCATTAAAATCAAATGGCTTAACTAAATAATCATCTGTGCCAGCAGTAAATCCTTTAAGTTTGTCGTCTAACGTATCTCTGGCTGTCAGCATCAGCACTGGAATATCAACCCCTTGTTCAGTACGTAACCAATTACAGAGGTCATAACCAGAACCATCGGGTAAATTTATATCAAGAAGTAAAAGATGATAGTGCTGTGATTTTAGAAAAGAACGGGCTGCATCTAAATTACGTGCATGATCGATGACATAACCATGCACTTCAAGAAATTCACAGACTGTTGCCGCCAGTTCAAAATGGTCCTCAACCATGAGGATAAAGTGATTACCCATAAGATTTTATTAAGCCATTAATTTAATAGTTGTTGTTTTAATTTAGCATTAAATGGTTCGCTACCAAACCAGATTTTAAAATATTGATTTGCATTTGGATTATTTATAGAACCTAGTAGTTTTTGATTTAATTTTAACTCCAGTTTTTGATTTTCATGTTGGTAATAAAGACTATATAAATCTCCGCTCTTAATTGGTCTATAAAGCTCATTAATATGATTAAGTGGAGATTTTGCATCAAATCCACTAATATTTTTCTTCAAATAGTGTGCTGCCGCCCGCTTAAATGCCCATTCGGGAATATCTCGGTTATAGCTAAAATCCATTTTTATGCTTTGGTTTTGCCAGCTTTTTAAGCAATCTTCAGCAAAGTAACGGACATTTCCTACTTTTTGACTCGTTACCATTAAAGGTGCTGAACTACATTTCTTTAGTTCAGCCGCATTTGCGTGAGATGCAATTAAAATACCTAGAAGTATTAAGACTCGGCTTTTTTGAACGGCAATATCCATTTATAAACTCCTCCAAATACAGGTAAAGAACGATAAAGACCGTTTGCTGGATCCCAGAAATCTTGTTGGAAAATGATTTTCTGTTGATCATTAATTTTGATTTGGCTAATTCCGTAAGAAGCCATGGTTTTCGAGCGTCCTAGCATTTTAAAGTCATAGGTCATGTACCAATGGATATAAGCGCTATCTTGATGATGGGTTGCACTAATGAGTTTGACTGTGACGTTACTGACGCGTGTGTTCATACCCTCAAAGTGTTTAATCAAATCTTTTTTCTGAGAGAACTGTGAGAGTGTATCGTTGATATAGAGCTGATCTGCATAAAGATTACTTGCATTACTTACAAAGGATGGTGTGCCCAAAGTGTTAAACGCAGCAACAAAGTGATTACCAATCTCTAGTGTTTGTTCGTCATTTAATGTAACACCAGTAATTTGGTGTTCGGCTTTACCATAATCACTTGAGTAACTAGGCACACTTTTGCATGCTGTTAGCCCTACTAAGGTAATCAGCCCTAAGGCAGTAGTTATAATTTTCATGAATGAATCCTAGCCAACTTTATAAGATTAAATTAAAGAGGCTGTCGTGAAATTTACGTGAATTATTGAGTCTTTAGTTTTTTACGTTGAAGGGAGAATCATTGATTATTATTCGCTTGTTTGAAGATATTTTTGAGGCGCTAATATTTTTTAATATTAAAAATAACTAGGCTAAGAAAAGATAAACAGCACTTTGTTTCTATTCATGCAAAAGAAGCTGTAAATTTTGCTTTAGAGCAAAAAGCTAACGCTAACTCTGTTGCAGATAAGTCTGTATCAGTATGACCTAAGTTTTTAATCCTTTTTAAAATAAGAACGGATAACTGTCCAATTCGTTGAAAGCCAGCAGATGAGTGAACCTGCTGTAACCATAGCCGTTCCTTGCCAAAAGCTGATTGATAACTCGGTTTGTAAAACCAACATGGCAAGCAGAGAAGAGATGATGGGCGTAAAGTAAGAAGCAACTACTAGCATGGTGGTGTTGCCATGAATAATGCCAATATTCCATGCTGCATACCCGAGCCCAATTGACGTGGACGCAAAGACTAGAGATAAAGTCGTATTTAAATCGAGTGATGGCAAAACGGCTTGGCCACTAAAGAACAACTTTAGCCATAAAGTTGCAGCAACGCCAATAAAGAAAATAGAAATAGGATTTTGTCCTTTACCTATTTTCTTAGTCAACACGCAGTAAAAAGCCCAAATAATGGCACCTATAAATGCCAAAATATAACTTAGAGGATTGCTATAAAAGTTATCGATAACTCGACTTAGACTAAAATCTCCATTTCCGGTCTGTATAAAAATAATGCCAAAAATTGAAATGATTAAGCCTAAAATAATAAATACATTAAATTTTAGCTCTTTAAAAATGACAAAAGCTAAAACCGTCAAGCTTGGCCAAAGGTAGTTCACAATGCTTACTTCAATCGCTTGTTGTGCTGTCTTGGAATAGGCAAGTGCAAACGAAAAACATAGCTCATAAGCGATAAATAAAATTGCACCTAAAATTAAATATTTTTTAGAAATTAACTTAAAATTTGGCACTCTAAAAATAATAAGGAGTAGCAACGCACTTAAGGAGTAAATCAGTGTAATTCCAATATCTGGGCCGATGACGGTCGTGATATGTTTTACAAAACCTACCATAGAGGCCCACATCAGGATGGCACTTAAACCAATCAGTGTTGCTAAATTTTTTGACATAAGAAATAAATGAACTTAATTAAACGCCTGAGCTACCGTGAAAGTTAAAAATAGTTAAAGTAGGTCAGGGTAAAGGAATTTTTAATTAAAAAATAGTACATTTAAAAAGCTAACTTAAAAAAACAAATCGTAAATATTTAGAATTATTTTAATTTTTCATAGGTATGAACATAGTCCTTATTTCGTTAGATAAATATAAAACCAACTTTAGTAAAGTTCGGCTGTCATTAAACGTTAAGCTTGTGTCGTGAAATGTAAAGTGGCCCATATCCTAACTGTTGTAATTTTGGTTATTGCTTTTTAGGCACTCAATAAAAAACCAAGATATGGAATAGGACATGACGTTGACGAAAGCTATACGTTTCTATGGAACAGGAACGCCAGAAGTAATGCGCTATGAGGATGTAGAAGTAGGAGATCCCAAAGCAGGGGAAGTACGCCTACGTCATGTGGCAGTCGGCCTAAATTATGCCGATACATATTTTCGTAATGGAACCTATCAAATTCCAATGCCTAATGGCATGGGCGTCGAAGCATCTGGTGTTATCGAAGCTTTAGGTGAAGGAGTCACTCAGCTTAAAGTAGGTGACCGAGTTACTTATACAGGTTTTTTAAATACGTTAGGTGCGTATAGTACCCACCGTCTAATTCCAGCAAATGCTTTAATTAAATTACCCGAAGAAATTTCTTGTGAAACAGCGGCAGCCATGACCATGAGAGGACTGACCGCTGCTTATTTAATGCGCCGCATTTATGACTTTAAAGCGGGCGATTCAATTCTATTACATGCAGCCGCAGGTGGTGTTGGGCTGATTGTTTCTCAATGGGCTAAATTACTTGGCCTAACTGTTATCGGTACTACATCTTCTGAAGAAAAAGCTGCCGTAGCACGAGCTCACGGTTGTGATCATGTCATTAACTACAGCCATGAAAATGTTGCTGAGCGCGTACGTGAGTTAACAGGCGGCGTTGGTGTAAATGTCGTTTTCGATAGTGTTGGCCAAGCCACTTTTATGAGTTCATTAGACTCTCTCAAACGCCGTGGTTTGTTAGTTTGCGTAGGAACAGCATCGGGTCCAATCCCTGCTTTTGATCCGGTATTACTTGCCGTGAAAGGATCATTGTTTGTCACACGTCCAGCTTTGGCAGATTACATTGCAGATCCTGTTGAGAAGAAAGAACTGGCAAATGAATTATTTGATCATGTTCGACATGGACGAATCAAAATTGAAATTAATCAGCGCTATGAGCTAAAGGATGCTGTACAAGCTCATCGTGATTTGGAAGCACGTAAAACAATAGGTTCATCAATCTTTGTAATTTGAAGGGATTTCTTATGCAAATTGAACAGTTAACTTGCAATATTGGTGCAGAGCTCAGTGGCGTCAAACTTGCTGATGCGATTTATGATGATGGATTATTTGCTGAAATTCGCACACAACTACTTAAACACCGTGTGTTGTTTTTACGAGATCAGCACTTAACTCGTCAGGATCATGTCGCATTTGCTGAAAAATTTGGACAGCTCGAAGATCATCCTGCGGTAGGCAGCCATGCTGATCATCCGGGTTTGGTGCAGATTTATAAGCATCCCGAAAGTCCCGTCGATCGTTATGAAAATGCTTGGCACAGCGATGCAAGCTGGCGCAAGGTTCCACCGATGGGATGTGTGTTGCACTGTGTTGAATGCCCACCTGTAGGTGGTGACACCATGTGGACCAATATGGTCATGGCCTATCAGTCTTTACCTAACGATATTAAAGAGAAGATTGCAGACTTACGCGCTTATCACAGCATAGAAGCGAGTTTTGGTGCAGCCATGCCACTTGAAAAACGCTTGGATTTAAAAGCAAAGTTTCCCGATGCTGAGCACCCAGTGGTACGTACTCATCCTGAAACGGGCGAGAAAATTTTATACGTCAATGCGTTCACAACTCACTTCAGTAACTATCACACCAAAGACCGAGTCAGATTTGGACAAGATGCCAATCCGGGCGCAGCTGAACTACTACGTTACTTAATTTCTCAAGCTTATATTCCAGAGTTTCAAGTGCGTTGGCGTTGGAAGCCTAACAGCATTGCCATCTGGGATAACCGCAGTACACAACATTATGCAGTCATGGATTACCCACCTTGCCACCGAAAAATGGAGCGGGCCGGCATTATTGGTGACGCAACCTATTAAATCTATGGGTTAATAATTTTATCTAATTGAAAATTCTAAAAATATATCAGGAGATGCACATGCAATTCTTTGACGACTCATTGCACCCAGAAAATATGGAAAAAGTAGTAATCACGGTTGCGCCGTATGGACCCGAATGGATGCCAGAAGACTTTCCCGAAGATATTCCAGTGACCATGGATGAGCAAATACAAAAAGCGGTTGAGTGCTATGAAGCGGGCGCGACGGTGCTGCATTTACATGTCCGTGAGCTTGATGGCAAAGGCTCTAAACGCTTGTCAAAATTTAATGAGCTTATCGCAGGTGTTCGTGAGGCTGTGCCTGACATGATTATTCAGGTAGGCGGTTCGATTTCATTTGCACCAGAGAGTGAAGGTGAAGCGGCTTTATGGCTAAGTGATGATACCCGACATATGTTGGCTGAACTTACGCCAAAGCCCGATCAGGTTACGGTAGCAATTAACACCACACAAATGAATATTATGGAATTGCTCTATCCTGAATATTTAGAAGGGACTTCGTTGGCACATCCAGCGACTCAAGCAGCATATGCAGAAATGACCGTGCCAGCAGGACCTGCATGGGTTGCCGAACATATTAAGCGCTTATGTAAAAACAATATTCAACCGCATTTTCAGTTAACGGGTATGCATGGTCTTGAGACACTAGAGCGTATGGTGCGTAAAGGATTGTACATGGGGCCGTTAAATTTAACTTGGATTGGAATCGGTGGCGGTTTTGATGGTCCAAACCCATTTAATTTCTTTAATTTTATTCATCGCGTACCCGATGGATGTACTTTGACATCAGAATCTCTGCTCAAAAATGTGTTGCCTTTTAACACCATGTCGATGGCAATGGGTTTACATGCTCGAGTGGGTAATGAAGACACGATCATTGATCATCACGGACGCCGTTTTTCATCTGTAGAGCAAATTAAGCAAACTGTTCGGATTGCCCATGAATTAGGCCGTGAAATTGCCTCAGGAAAAGAAGCCCGTGAAATTTATCGTATTGGGGTTCAATACAACAGTATTGAAGAAACCTTAATTGCAAATGGTATGGCACCCAATCGTAAAGCAGGGCAAAAGGGCGTGCCGCAGCGTAACTAATGTGACAAGGTCTAACGGAATTTAGACCTCAATTCTAGTGCAGCTTATTCGCTTTGTTTTTAAAAGCGTTGCTGCACTAGCTAAATAGAAATTATAAAAAATACAAGGAGGTCGTATGAATGCACATCAATATTCAGATCAGATGAGCGATGTTGATACGTCAATCAGTATACCTCGTCGTTATGCATGGCTTGTTTTTGCTTTGACATTTGGTTTGCTCATTTCAGATTACATGTCACGACAAGTCTTAAACGCAGTCTTTCCTTTACTTAAAAATGAGTGGTTACTCAGCGATAGTCAGTTAGGTTTGCTCAGTGGCATTGTGGCGTTAATGGTGGGTTTATTGACTCTGCCGTTGTCTTTAATGGCAGACCGTTTTGGGCGAGTTAAAAGCTTGGCCATTATGGCGACGTTATGGAGTTTGGCGACTCTAGGATGTGCACTTGCTGAAAATTATGAGCAAATGTTTATTGCTCGTTTTATGGTTGGTGTAGGTGAGGCTGCTTATGGCAGCGTTGGAATCGCGGTGGTTGTGGCTGTTTTTCCACGAGAAATGCGTGCAACACTCGCCAGTGCTTTTATGGCGGGTGGCGTATTTGGCTCGTTTTTGGGTGTGGCTTTAGGTGGTGTACTGGCACAGCATTTCGGTTGGCGTTGGGCTTTTGGTGGTATTGCTTTATTTGGTCTCATTTTGGCTTTTCTATATCCAATTTTAGTGAAAGAAAACAGAATAAACGCAGCACCTCAAAATAAAATTCGTAGTAAAACCCAGCACATTAAAAGCCCTTTAAAAACTTTATATTCAAGTCGTTCAGTCATTGCCACTTACATTGGTAGTGGTCTGCAATTATTTGTTGGTGGGACAGTGATTGTCTGGATGCCGAGTTATCTCAATCGCTATTACGGCATGAGTACCGACAAGGCAGGTGTGATGGCAGCGGTCATTTTGCTATGTAGTGCAGTAGGCACAATTCTATGTGGCATGTTGTGTGATTATTTGGGCCGTAACTGTCCAGATCGTAAGGTCAGTTTAGCGATTACATACTGCTTGCTCGGTTGTGTTCTTTTATTCATTGCTTTTACTGTGCCTGCGGGACGTAACCAGTTACTTCTCATCTGCCTTGGAATGTTTATTGCCCTAGGAACAAATGGGCCATCTAGTGCCATGGTGGCCAATCTCACACATAACTCAGTTCATGGCTCTGCATTTGCAACACTCACCTTAGCTAACAATTTTCTTGGTTTAGCGCTTGGTCCTTTAGTCGTTGGCAAAGTATCTGATGTGATTGGTTTACATAGCGCATTTCAACTTATGCCATTGGTCAGTATTGCAGCAGCAGCCGTATTTTTTTATGCCAAACGCCATTATCACAAAGATATTGCACGCTTTGAGCAGCAAGGAATAACTGAGCTTAAAAATCATTCAGGTAACCAAATACAAAAATGCGGGATGAATAACAAATGATGATTCGGCAATTACATATTGATGTATTTTTTGACTTTATTTGTCCTTGGTGTTTGATCGGAAAACGTCAGTTACTGATCGCTATAAATAGATTTTATCAGCTTCATCCCAAAGTCAAAGTAGTTGTGCATTGGCGAGGTGTTCAGCTTATACCTGATTTAGCTGTTGAAGGTGTACCGTTTCAAACGTTTTATTTGAAACGGTTAGGTAGCTTGACAGCAGTTCGTATGAGACAAGAACAGGTCAATAAAGCTGCACATAAAGTTGGGCTCAAGATCGATTTTGAACAGATTAAACGGATGCCAAATACGGCCAAAGCTCACCGCTTATTTGATAAAGCTTTAAAAATAGGAACTCCTGAGCAGTGCAATGCGTTGTTAGAACAACTCTTTGCTGCATATTTTTATGATGGGTTAGATATTGGAAACACCATTACTTTATCCAGAATAGCAAAACAGTGTGGTTTTTCATCTGAACTTATAAAAAGTGCGCTTATTCAAGATCATCAAGATTTTATCTCTGCAAGTACAGGAGGTAATGGCGTGCCTTATTTTATTTTTGATCGGGCTTCTACTTTAGTGGGCGCGCAATCAGCAGATGCACTTTATCAAGCGATGCAAGAGGCGCTAGCGGAGCAGGGAGAGTTGATATGAGCAACCGATTTGAAGTGCCTTTTGAAAAAATTCCCAATTCAGGTGAGCGGGCTTTTTTAAAAATTGGAGATAAAAATCTCGCACTATTTAACGTTGCGGCTCAATTTTATGCAATCGATGACAGCTGTCCTCATCAGGGGGCATCGCTATTTAGTGGACGTCTAGAAGGACGAGTGATTCAGTGTTGTGCCCATGGTCTACGTTTTGATTTAACAAATGGCTGTTTGGTTAATTCTGCTCATCTTAAAGTTGCGACTTATCCCGTAGAAGTGGCCGAGGACAAGGTATTTATTGTGATGCGTTGTGGGGAAAATCATGAGTAGTTTCGTTTTGAAAAATTTTTCCCAGCGTACAAGAGAATTAGCACCAGGCTTTGTGGTCAGTTCGGTCGTTGCTGCGGCTGCCTGTTTTTTATCAGAGCACTATGGTGCGCCAGTCATGCTATTTGCACTACTGCTCGGCATGAGCGTGAATTTTTTAGCGGCTGAAAGTAAATGCAAGCTAGGTATCGAGTTTACAGCACGTAGTGTGCTTCGGATGGGCATCGCGTTACTCGGAATGCGTATAACTTTGGGGCAAATTACCGCACTAGGTTGGCAGCCTGTTGCGTTAGTCGTTACTTTGGTTATTGTGACGATCGCCGTTTCTGTCATTGCCGCTAAAATTTTAGGCTTCCAAAAACTATTTGGCATGCTCACTGGTGGATCAACGGCAATCTGCGGTGCTTCAGCCGCATTGGCACTATCGGCTGCTTTTCCAAATCATCCGCAAAAAGAAAAAGCGACCTTGTTTACCGTGATTGGTGTGTCAGCACTTTCAACCTTTGCAATGATTGTCTATCCGATGATTGCGAAGTGGCTAGAGTTATCGCCACAAGCGGCTGGTGTGTTTCTTGGTGCTACGATTCACGATGTGGCGCAAGTGGTCGGCGCTGGTTATAGCATGTCTACTCAAACAGGTGATACGGCGACTGTAGTTAAACTTATGCGTGTAGCAATGCTGCTTCCAGTAATTGTTTGTGCGGCTATGATTACCCGTATGCAAGGAGCAGATTCAACCGGAGAGCGACCACCATTACTGCCTTGGTTTGCTGTTGGCTTTCTACTACTCGCTTGTATTAACAGTACAGGATGGGTACCAGCGATGGTTCAAAATGGAATTAATGACTTATCACGCTGGTTTTTAGTCATCGCAATTAGTGCTTTAGGGATGAAAACTCAGTTAAAAGAATTAGCATCTGTCGGCATTAAACCAATCCTTTTAATGATCGGCGAAAGCATCTTTTTAGTGGTATTGGTTCTTGGACTTATGCGCTTGTGGTTTTAATTTTAAAAATTAGATTTTTAAGGAAGTTCTGGAGTGGTTCTCCAGCTTCCTTACATTTTAAATGACTTCATTTGGTATCAAACACAAAAGAATTAATTAAGCAGGGCTTTATTGTGATTACGCCACGTATTCGGTGACATACCAAACTGGCTAATGAACCAACGCGTAAAAGAGCTCGGCATTGAGTAACCTAAAATATCAGACACTTGAGCAAGTGAATAATTTAGATTTTTTAAATAACGAAATACGAGATCTTTGCGTACTTCATTCATTAAATCACTAAAACTCGTCTGAGCTTCTTCTAATCGACGCTGTAAAGTCCGTACATGAATACCATGTGTTTGAGCGACTTGATCAATCGTAGCGCGTCCCATTGGCAAGAGAAGATAAATACTTTTACGAATATCAAAAATCATGGTCGATTCATTGCTATTTTGCAAAATATCTAAATAACGTTGTGCATGGTTAGCCATAGCCAAATTTGCTTGAGGGTTTGTTGTATCAAGTTCGGCTGCCGTACAAACAATACCATTAAAGTCACTACCAAACTCTAGCGCACAGCCAAAAATCCGTCGATGCAGAGTTAAATCATTGGGTGGGTTATGAGTGAAGTGGACACTTAACGGCCGCCATTTTTGCATCATGAGTGCTGCACAAAAACGATGGGTAATTCCTAAAGCAAGTTCCGTCGCTTGGCGACTATACCCGCAAGTTGTGGTTATAACCTCTTCTCGAATAACTACTGTATCGTCAATTTCTTCTATATATATTTCAAGTGAGTTATTGAGTAAATTCCTATAACGAACAATCGTTTGCAGCGCTTCTCTCAAAGTGTATTGGTAACTTAATAATAAGCTTAGTTCACCAAAATCCGCGATTTCACGTTGCTCTGCCATATGTAAACCGAAAACATCACAATTACTCATTTGGGCTGAGTCTTCAAGCAAGGTAATGGCTTTATCTACAGGAATACGTTGTTTAAGATCATTCAATTGAGTTTGGCTAAGCCCAACACGTGATAATAAATGGTAGGGATTTAGATCTAATTGCTGAGCAACTGCCAAATAATTTTTTAAAGAGGCGGTATGCGCAAGAGGCACCATTTTATTATCTCCTGTTCTTAATCAGCCATATTCCTTACAGCTCATATCTAGTTATAACTAAAATATCCACATTACAAAAGCTTTTATTTAAGCGCCTAATCGTGATGTCAAATCAATTTTAAACCTGTTCTTTTAATTCATTTGTAATTACAAAAACTATTTTAATTAATTTACGAAATTTTAAAAAGATGTGTCGTCAAATGAAAAGTCCGTGACGTCTTATGTACACCATTAACTGAAATGAGCCTTTATTGTGAATGGAGTTTTATAAAAATTCTTAAGCCTCCTAGATGGCAAAATTCACAGGCGTCGAAATGGAAAAAATACAAACCAAAGCAACAATTTTAATTATTCCGGGGTTACGCGATCATGTTCCCGAACATTGGCAAACGATCTTAGAAACAAAGCTAGTAAAGGTTCGCTCTGTACCACCTGTAGAAACTAATAAACTCAATTGTGAAAATAGAGTTACTGCTATTCAGGCACAACTCGAACAAATACAAGGGCCTGTCATTTTAGTTGCACACAGCGCAGGTGTGCTGATGACAATACACTGGGCTGCAAAATATCAAAGACCAATTCAAGGTGCTTTGCTTGTGGCGCCACCTGACTTAAACGAAAGCTGGCCAGAAAATTATCCAAGCCCAACCGTACTTCATCAAGAAGGATGGAGTCCTTTACCTAATCAAACACTACCTTTCCCCAGCATTTTGGTTGCAAGCACCAATGACCATTTAGCTCGTTATGAAGCTGTAAGTGAAATGGCAGGAAAGTGGGGTAGTCAACTCGTAAATCTGGGGGAAGTGGGACATTTAAACCCTGCATCTGGCTTTGGCTATTGGCCTTTAGCTGAACAATTTATTCAACAGTTAGATCAGGTCGAACAACCAGCCTAGTGCAAAAAATACCTGTTTAGGTAAACCATTTAAAAGCCAATGGATGGCTTTGAGTAATAAGCAATAAATAAGAAAAATCATATTGATAGGGAGATAATATGATGGGTCATTACGTCTATTTAAATCAAAGAAATAATCACGTTTTATATATTCAAAAAATAGGTGTTTCATTAAGCCTAATTTTATTTATGTCTAAAGCAAATGCAGCCAGTTTTGATATTGGTAAAGACTGGAAGGTCGATACAAAAACGATATTAAGCTTAGGAGCCAGTTGGAGTACCCAAGATCCATCCGTTTCATTACTTTATCGGCCTGACGCAAACAAAATAGGCAAACAAGGCGCTAGCATTGATGTGAATGGTGATGATGGGCGTATGAATTTTAGTAAATATGATGCCATTTCACAGATCATCAGAGGTATAACTGAAGTTAAGATAAATGGAAAACAGCAGGGTGCGGTCATTAGCACTAAATACTGGTATGACCATGCCTATGAGACAGGCCACGGAGACTTTAAACCCTTTAATGATTCAGCGTGGCCAAGGCTTGCAAAATTCAAAGGTATCGATTTATGGAATGCCTATATATGGAAAGATTTTGAACTGGGCGGTGGAAAAAGCATCAATTTAAAATTAGGCAAACAGACTTTAAATTGGGGGAAATCTCAGTTTTTTCAAAACGGTTTAAATTCGGTGAGTGCATTTGATTTTGCTGCAATCAATCGACCGGGTGGTGATGCAAAAGAAAGAATCATTCCAACCGAAATGTTTTCGTTCGACACAAGCATTAATAAAAATTTGAAAATAGAAGGGTTCTATCAATTTAAATTTAGACCTTCAGTTGTTGATGGTAACGGAACTTTCTTTGAGATTTCAGACTTTGTGCCCGAAAATGCAGGTCCAGTTCTGATTGCTGGAGGTGGAGATAAATTATCGGATACCGCAATTCGTTTACGTACCTATATTCCACGTGCAGAAAGTAGAAAAGCAAAGGATAATGGCCAATATGGTATTGTTTTAAAACAGACATTACCCAGTTTAAATAATGCTGAGTTAGGTATTTACTATGCGAACTACCATAGCCGTAATGCAAACTTTGATGGAACCGCTGTAACAGCAGCAGGACCCGAACATTTTAATAGCGCAAGTTATTTTTCTATCTATCCTGAAAATATCAAAATGTTTGGATTAAGTCTGACTGGGAAAGTTGGAACAACAACCATTTTTAGTGAATTAACCCACAAACCTAATCAACCTTTACAACTAAACGGTACAGACATTGTCTATGCTCAAGTGCTATCGGAAGGAACACCATTTGCGCCGCCGGGAAAAACTGTTGAATTAGGTCAATATCTTCAAGGATATGTACGCTTACCTGTAACACAATTTTCGGTTGGTGCAACTGATAGCATATTCAATATTTGGGGTGCAAATTCGCTGACGTGGTCTACAGAGTTTGGCTTAAACCATATTGCAGATATTGCTAATCATCGGATTGGCCGGACAGGCGCATTTGGCCGTAGTGAACTTTCAACAGGGGCTTATAATCCTGAAACAGGCGAATTTAAATGTACGCCGTATGGTACAGCTCATCTTACCAATGCAGAAATAGACAGCTTAAATGAACGCTTTTGTAATAAAAACGGTTTTTTTAATGAATGGTCATTTGGTTACCGATTACGTGGCGCATTAAATTACCAAGATATTTTACCCTCTACAGTGATTACGCCAAGTCTTAGTTTTAGACATGATGTTTATGGATATAGCCAAAACTTTCAAGAAGGGCAAATGAGTGTAAGTGCGGCGTTATCTATGACTTATCAGCAAAAATATACAACAGAGATTGCCTATAATAACTTTTTTGGTTCTAATGAATTTAGCACGGTAGATGATCGAGATTTTGTATCATTAACATTTAAAGCTAATTTTTAGTTCAATTATTTTATAAAAATATAGAAAGACTCGTTATAAATGAGATTTAGATGTAGAGGATAACTTTTGAAATTTAGATCAAAAATTGATTGGTGGCTTTTATTAATATTTGTTGTGATCACTGCCAATATTATTTTTAAAATTTATCAAGAAGTTCATCATTCTTCTATAGGCACCAATTTTTCGCATCTCATAATTTATAGTTTAGTCATTGTAGTTATTTGGTTCCCAATCTTTAGCACTTACTATGTGGTAGAAAATAGTACATTAGTCATTAAGAGTCTGGTTTTCCGTTGGAAAATTAATATTGATGATATTATCCAAATAGAACCGACGTATAACCCACTTTCATCTCCAGCACTATCGCTAGATCGGCTTAAAATTAGTTATATGAAAAATGGAAGAGTGGCTAAAGTAATGATTTCACCAAAAGATAAAGAGGGCTTTTTAAATACCTTACGTAAAAATCCTAATGCGAAGTTTTAATTTGTAGTTATGATGAAGGGGATTTAAGTGCCTAGAAAACACCCAGTTATGTATTAAAAGTTTAAAAATATAGCCGTTAATGCCGAGCACAGTTAAATAAATAAACTATAAGTCTCTCTCCTAAAGCATTACCCTGTGCATATTGCGAAAAAATAAGAAATGGAGATAAAAGATGCTTACACGTTTTTTACTGCCGACTTTAGGTACTACCGTTGTATGTGTACTTGCAGGATGTGCTTCATCCTCTCAATATCCAATTGCCGAGAGTTACGGTCCAGAACCAAAGTTACCTGAACCAAAAACAAGCTTAATTCCAACCGTAAATATAGCACCAGCGAGGGGCTGGCCTAGTGGTGTTATGCCAACTCCGGCAGAAGGCTTAAAGGTAAAAGCCTTTGCTAAAGGACTTGAGCACCCACGTTGGCTTTATGTGTTACCGAATGGTGATGTATTGGTTGCTGAAACGGATGCTCCGCCTAAACCGGAAGATAGCAAAGGCATTAAAGGTAAAATTATGACTTTTGTGATGAGACGAGCAGGATCATCTCATCCGAGTGCTAACCGTATTACTTTACTTCGTGATACCAATGGAGATGGAATAGCTGACCAGAAAACCGTATTTCTTCAAAATCTAAATTCACCATTTGGTATGGCACTGGTGGGGAACTATTTGTATGTTGCCAATACAGATTCACTTATGCGTTTCCCTTACCAAGAAGGCGCAACCAAAATTACTGCCAGTGGTACTAAAGTACTAGATTTACCGGGTGGTCCTTTAAATCATCATTGGACCAAAAACGTCATTGCCAATCGTGAAGGGACAAAGCTCTACATTACCGTCGGCTCCAATAGTAATGTAGCTGAAAATGGTTTAGATCAAGAAAAAGGCCGCGCACAAATTATGGAGTTTGACATCGCAAGTGGGCAGTCACGTCCATTTGCAACTGGACTGCGTAATCCAAATGGTATGGCTTGGCAACCTCAAAGCGGTAAACTCTGGACGGTTGTAAATGAGCGCGATGAAATTGGTAGTGACCTAGTACCTGACTATATGACCTCAGTTCAAGATGGCGCTTTTTACGGCTGGCCTTATAGCTACTATGGTCAACATGTAGATGTACGTGTAAAACCACAAAATCCAGCAATGGTCGCTCGTGCAATTAAACCTGACTATGCATTAGGTAACCATACTGCTTCTTTAGGTCTCGCATTTTATGCAGCCGAATTGATGCCACAATTTAGAGGTGGGGCGATCATCGGTCAGCATGGTTCATGGAACCGCAAGCCTCATAGTGGTTATAAAGTCATTTTTGTACCATTTAGAAATGGTCAGCCTTCTGGTCCACCGCAAGATATTTTGACGGGGTTTTTAAGTGATAAAGGCAAAGCGTATGGGCGTCCAGTTGGGGTGGCAATTGATTTTTCAGGAGCTGTGTTAGTTGCAGATGATGTCGGTAATACGATTTGGCGTGTTTCACCAGTTGCTGAAACAACGTATGAGAGTCCAACCCAACAAACCATTAGTAGTTCAGTGACTCAACCTTAAAAAGGTTGGACAGAATAGGTCTATTTTATGCAAATATTACGGTTATCTGATTATCCTCAATACAAAGAAATGGCTGCACAGTGGTTCTCTGAAAAGTGGCAAATCCCTGTGGAAGCCTATCTTGAGAGTATCCAGATTTCCATTGATCAAAAGCATGCTATTCCACAGTGGTACATTGTTTTAAATGAAAATAAGCATTTAATTGCTGGAACGGGAGTTATTGATAATGACTTCCATGAGCGTAAAGATTTAACCCCAAACTTATGTGCTTTATTTGTAGAAGAGACCTATCGAAACCAAAACGTTGCAAAACACATTTTAGATTTTGTACGTGAAGACTTGAGTAATCAGGGTATCCAAACACTTTATTTAATAACGGACCATACCGAATTTTATGAAAAATGTGGTTGGCGGTTTTTAACGTTGGTAAAGGATGAGGAAGGCGAGATGGTACGTATGTATATAGCAGATACCTAGAATTCAAATAGCCTCTATTAAAAAATAGCCTCATTAGAGGCTATTTTTTTAG
Source organism: Acinetobacter seifertii (assembly GCF_016064815.1). Classification (NCBI taxonomy): domain Bacteria; kingdom Pseudomonadati; phylum Pseudomonadota; class Gammaproteobacteria; order Moraxellales; family Moraxellaceae; genus Acinetobacter; species Acinetobacter seifertii. The sequence continues at coordinate 1,424,734 of NZ_CP065820.1, forward strand.
GGCTTATTTATTTTTTAAATTTTTAATAATCATCAGAAGGGCAACCAGTGACAATAAGATAATAAAACCAATATAACTATTTGCCGTACTCATCAGCCCAATTTTTCCTACAAAATACCCAGCTAAAATTGCAGGAATACTAAAAGCCAAATAACTTTCAACAAAAAAAGCAGCCATAAGACCCGCACGTTCTTCAGGAAGCGCCAATGGCATTACACTACGAATAGCCCCCATAAACGCTGTACCAAAACCAACTCCAGTAATAATAGAACCTAAAAATAGAATTACAGCATTAGTCAGATTAATAGCGACAAATAAAACAGCTGCGCCAATAGCAATTGAGAGCGTACCTGTTAATAAAATACGAAAATTTGTCGACTTTCTAAGCGTTAAGATACCTGCCGCACCTGACAGGGCGAGCGCCATAAAGGTAATACCATTTAGCCATGCAGATGAAGTATGGAAAATTTTTGCCAATAACGATGGCATGAGTGACAAGAAGAAACCACTAACCATCCATAGTGCAATATTAATTGGGCTAATAGTCAATAAAGCGCTTTTCGTTTGTGGAGGAATCGCCATCGCAGGTTTTAAAGAGGCAAATGCGCCGGATCTTTTTTGCGCTGTTTCAGGAGTAAGGAAACTTAAAATGAGTTCCAAAATAAGAAGAAAGCATAAGAACTCAAAAACTACCCGTAAGGGTTGAGTAGAAAACTGTAAAATAGAACAGGTCAGAAAAATCCCAACAGCCATGCCTATCATGGGTGCGATACTATTAATCAGTGAACCATGTAACTTACTAAAATCTAAAATTGCTGCCCCTATAGCAGAAACTGCAAGACCAGTTGCTATACCTTGTAAGCCTCGTGCAATAAATAACATTGAAACATCTGATGCAAATAAGAAAAAACTCATCGAAATAATTTGCAGAGAAATAGCGGCAATGATGACTGGACGACGTCCAATATAATCAGACAGTGACCCAATAATGAGTAATGATCCCAGCAGTGTAAAAGCATAGGTTGCAAAAATTAAAGTCAGTGTGACAGGTGAAAATTGCCAGAGCTGTTGGTATAGGCGGTAGAGTGGGGTTGGTGCACTAGATGCAGCCATAAATGTCATGAGCGTAATTGTATTGAGTGTCAAAGCACTCGCGGCATCTAATTGAAAAACAGCTCTTGACCGTTTTGAACTTGAATTGTTCATAGAACATGAATAACATAAAAGCGAATATTTAGCTTTTATACATTATTTTTACACTAAAGCAAATCCTTAGCTTTAGTGTATTTTGTATATAGATATAAATATTTATAAATTTTTCGAGACCTTTACAGAGTTTATAAATGGCAAAAGTTGTTACTGGATTACGCCCGGGTGGCCGTAGCGAAAGAATACAAACCGCGGTACATAATGCTGTAAAAGAATTACAAAAAGATTTCGAGCAAAGCCAGATTACCATTCCAATGATCGCTTCACAGGCGGGAGTAACACCTTCAACCATTTATCGTCGATGGGGAGACATCAATCAGTTATTTTCAGATGTAGCTTTAAATGAACTTAAACCTGATATGGAACCCAAAGATTTAGGTTCGTTTAAACAAGATATCACAGCATGGGTTGAGCAATATTTTGAAGAATATGCTTCCGAGGTGGGACAAGATTTATTACGAGATGTTCTGTATACATCAAATTCGGATTCTAATGCACGTATGTGCGAAAGTTTAATTATTCAGCAACTCGACATTATTCAAAATCGTGCAAAATTACGAAATGAGTTCACTATACCGAACCAAGAAATTATCGAAACTGTAATTGCACCCATGTTATTTCGGATTCTATTTACCAATCAGGAACTAAATTTGGATTACGTACATAGTCTTTTAAAACGCCTATTTGTTTAAGCATATAAGCCTCTTCGTTTTTTTTAGATGAAAATGGCTAATTTAAATAGCGGAATATATAGGTTTTTGTTTTTATTAAATAATTATATATCAATTTTTCTTATTATTTAAAAATTAAATTCTCATAATTTAGAATAAACATGAAGTTGTTTTAATCATTTATTATTGAAATGTATGTTCGCTTAGTTCCAAAATTAGATTTAAAAGTCTTTAGCTAAATCACTAACAGAATAAATTTAATAATAAACATATTCTTATGAGATTTAACAATAATTTTTATCAAATTTAATTGTTAAATAGTGCAGAAAAACATGAACTTTATATACAATAAATTACATGATTTTTGATTTTAACATTTTTTAAATTTATGACACAGGGTGTTTTTTATTCTTTACAATGGCTTCACTTCCCTTAAAGCAGCTTGTGGTGCCCGCTTTATATTTTATTTTTTTATCCCCATCGAACAGGTATTTAGATAATGGATTTCAATACCCTTGACCAAGAAACGGTACAGAAAAAACAGAAATTTCACCAAATTTTGTATGTACAGGTCATATTTGCAATTATTTTAGGCGTTTTAATTGGTCATTTTTACCCTGAACTTGGACAGAGCTTAAAACCGCTTGGTGATGCATTCATCAAAATCGTTAAAATGATTATTGCTCCCGTAATCTTTTTGACTGTGGTCACTGGTATTGCCAGCATGACGAACATGAGTCGTGTCGGGCGTGTGACTGGTAAAGCAATGCTGTATTTCATTACTTTCTCAAGTCTTGCACTTGTGGTTGGTATGATTGTGGCAAACATCATTCAACCGGGTAAAGGTCTAAACATTGACCCAGCAACCTTAGTCAGCGATAAGGTAAATACTTACGTTGAGAAGGCTCATGCCACCAATATTACTGACTTCTTTATGAATATTATCCCGCAAACACTGGTAAGTCCGCTTGCTGGTGGTGAAATTTTGCAGGTTCTATTTGTGGCAGTACTATTTGGTATTTCTTTAGCTGCTTTAGGCGATCGTGCACGTCCAATCACTGATTTCCTAAATAACTTAACGGCACCAGTTTTCTACTTGGTTGGAATGTTAATGAAACTTGCGCCAATTGGTGCTTTTGGAGCTATGGCATTTACTATTGGTGCTTATGGAATCGAATCAATCGGTAATTTATTACTATTGATTATGACTTTCTATATTACAGCTGTACTGTTCGTACTAATCATTTTAGGTGCAGTGGCACGTTACAATGGCTTTTCAATTATTGCTTTAATTCGCTATATCAAAGACGAGCTTTGGTTAGTCTTAGGTACAAGTTCATCTGAAGCAGCTTTACCGTCTTTAATGGATAAAATGCAAAAAGCAGGCTGTGAAAAATCTGTAGTGGGCCTAGTCATTCCGACAGGTTATTCATTTAACCTTGATGGTACTAACATTTATATGACCATGGCTGCTTTATTTATTGCACAAGCATGTAATGTGGACTTATCCATTAGTGAACAACTTGCATTACTTTTAGTGGCAATGGTGAGTTCAAAAGGTGCAGCAGGGGTAACGGGTGCAGGCTTTATTACACTCGCTGCTACTTTGTCAGTTGTCCCATCTGTACCTGTGGCAGGTATGGCGCTCATTTTAGGTATCGACCGTTTTATGTCTGAGTGTCGCGCATTAACTAACTTAATTGGTAATGCATGCGCAACAATTGTTGTTGCTCGTTGGGACAAAGCTCTGGACAAGGACGTTCTAGATAAAGCATTAGGTAAATCTAAAACGAATTAATTATTTAAAATTTTAATTCGAAATAAAAAACCTGTAGCAATTGGCAATTTGGGAGAGGCGCCATGCTACAGGTTTTATTATATCTAGTCGAAAATTTAATTTAAAAAAACTATCTTGTATGTAAATGCTTAATTATGGGAGGCCAATATAAAATTTTCACAAACTCTCATATAGATCTACTTTGAAAACAGAACTTTTAAGTTGCCAATACTGAAAATAGTATATGCAAAACAGCTCAAGCTTACGCTTTTAAGTGATCCTCAAATTCTTCACCTAATTGCATTGCTAAAGCATTACCTGCCAAATCACACGTGACTAAGCCATACTCTTTTTTAAAACTGAAAGTGAAACCTTTTCCATCGGCCAAGTTTTTAACCGAATATCCTAATTTTTCTAACCAAATACGGAACGCAATTAAATTTTTAGCTTTAACAACCTTTTTCACGTGAGAACTCCTTCTTCTATCCGTGTCTTACACCTTATTTATTAATAGGGATTTACCTAGATTTTTTAAAGGGGGAAAACTTTGTTTTATTTTGCAACTTGTAAAAAAAGTAAAATAGATAATGTAATCTCTTTCACTTTATAAAATTATTCGGTTTTTATGTAATCAATTTATGTTTGTTTAAAATTTAAATAATTGTTTTTTATATAAATTTTAAAATATAAAGTTTGGGGTAAAATTTAATCAAAACAAGTTAATTTAAAATCAATAAATGTAAAAAATAATTTCATGAAACACGCGCTATTCAAAAAGATACAGTTTTTAAAACTGAACTGTATCTTTCTATAAATCCGATTAACTTAGAAATTATCTTTTAAACTACGTAAATGAGCGAACTCTTCCACACTTTCAGCACGTAAAAATGGATTAGTAGCCAATTCTAGTTCAATACTACTTGGCAAAGTAATTTTACCTTCTTTGCGAAGTATGCGGACTTGTTCTGCACGTTCTTGTAATGCGTGGTTTTCAGGTTCAACACTTAAGGAAAATTCAGCATTGGAGAGTGTATATTCATGTGTACAATAGACTTTCGTTGTGGTTGGAAGAGCTGCGAGTCGATTTAAAGAGTGATACATTTGCTCTGCCGTACCTTCAAATAGTCGGCCACACCCCATTGCAAACAAAGTATCACCACAAAAGAGGGCATTCAGTTCCTCAATAAAATACACAATATGCCCTAAGGTATGACCTGGTGTGGCAATAATCTCTGCCTTTAAATCATTAAATTTTAAATGGTCATCATGTTGAAGGGGATGAGTAATACCAGGAATTTTGCTTAGCTCATCTCTTGGGCCATATACAGCCAAAGTGGAGTTAGCCGTTAAATCTGCAACGCCACCGATATGATCTTTATGCCAGTGAGTAAGCCAAATTTGCTTTAAGGTTAAATGATGGTCATTGCAAAATTGAGTGACTAATCCACCTTCTGTTGGATCCACAGCAACAGCTTCATGAGTTTCAGTATCTTCTAAAATCCAGATATAGTTTTGTAGGGCATTTTGCACATCAATAAAATGAATTCTATAACGCATTGTTTTATCCTGAAACCAAATCCAAAGAGTAACCACTAATTTTGATGATAACAGAAAATGGCATTAAGCCATGTACTCAACTTTTTAATAACAGGAGACTATAAAAACAAAAAGCCCCCGTTTAGGGAGCTTTCTATATAAATGACTTAGCGTATCTTAGAGAGCCAGTTGCCTAAAGTCTGTACAATCTGTACCAAAAGCAAGAGGATAATCACTGTTAAAATCACAACGCTTGTATCAAAACGTTGATAGCCATAAGAAATGGCCAAGTCACCAATACCACCAGCACCAACTGCACCAGCCATAGCGGTTGCACCAATAAGGCTAATCGTAGCAGTCGTCAAGTTCAAAATAAGAGAACTACGAGCTTCAGGTAAAATAAAGCGTGAAATAATCTGCCAAGGTGTTGCACCCATTGCTTGAGCAGATTCGATAATTCCTTCATTTACTTCAAGTAGGGAAGTTTCAATAAGTCGGCCCATATATGGTCCAACATAAATTGTTAAAGGAACGATTGCCGCCCATGTACCAATTGAAGTGCCTACCAAGAACTTGGTGAGTGGAATAACTGCAATAAGTAAAATAATAAATGGCAGAGAACGCAATGCATTTACAATTGGGTTAAGCAAATGATAAATGAATCTGTTTGGTAAGATCCCTTCTGGGCGAGTTACAAGCAGAATAATGCCTTGGATAAAGCCCCAAATACCACCAAATATAAGCGCAAAGAACACCATATTAAAGGTTTCTTGTAATGCAGTTACAAACTGGTCCATAGAAAGGGAACTTTGCCAGAAAGGCTGAGTAAGTTCAGTTAACCATTGTACGATTAAATCTCTCATACTTGATCTCCTGATTGAACTACGCTCACTTCATTTTTCTCTAAAAACTCAATCGCTTGACCGATCAACTGCGGGTCACCTAAAAGCTGTACAAACATTTGACCAATCACTGTGCCATTAATTTCAGTCATATTGGCAAATAAGATATTTAAACTAATATCATATTGTTTAATAAGTGACTGAATCACAGGTTCTTGAGCCGAACGCCCTAAGAATTGAAGGCAATAGATGCTGTGGTGATGTTGATTTTCTAATTGATTTAGAATGTTAACTGGCAACTGCTGATGTAAGACAGTTTGTATAAAGTTTTTAGTTGTTGGATGCTGAGGATTACTAAAAATATCAATAGTTGAGCCTTGCTCAATCACTTTACCAGCTTCCATAACTGCAACATGGTCACAAATAGATTCAATGACATCCATTTCATGAGTAACCATAACAATTGTGATTTTCTGTTCTTGATTGATTTTCTTTAAAAGCTCTAGAACTGATTGAGTGGTTTGCGGATCTAGTGCAGATGTGGCTTCATCACATAATAAAATTTTAGGATGATTTGCCAAAGCACGAGCAATACCAACACGTTGCTTTTGACCGCCAGACAGTTCATCTGGATAGGCATCTTTTTTATGCTTAAGATCAATAAACTCTAATAATTCATTTAAACGCTTTTCACGTTCTGCTTTTTTGTAATTTAACAGGCGCATTGGCATTTCGATATTTTCAGCAACTGTTTTGGTTTGAAGCAAATTGAAATGCTGAAAAATCATACCAATATTTGCACGCTCCTGACGTAATGAACGTGCATCTAAAGCAGTGAAGTCCTTTTGATTAATAATAATCTGACCTTCATTTGGTCGTTCGAGTAAATTAATCAGGCGAATTAAAGTACTTTTACCTGCACCACTATAGCCAATAATGCCGAAAATACTGCCCTCTGGAATCTCTAAATTGATTTGATCGAGTGCGCGTATGGTTTGGCTTTTGAGCTGATAGTGCTTTGAAATGTTTTTAAATTGAATCATATCGTCAGAAACTATGCTTGAAAGAAAAAACAGGCAAAGATAATTTGCCTGTTTCACGTTTGGGCTATTATATTACTATTTAGCTTCTGAGAGATAGCTGATTGGTTTGTCTACGTCAACTTTTGTTCCACCAAAGTGTTCTTCAATGTATTTTTTAACAGCTGCAGTGTGGTAAAGCTTACCAACTTTTTGCAAGACAGGATCATTTTTACGTGATTCAGCAGTTGCTAGAACGTTTACACTAATTTTTGAGATTTGATCAATAGGTTCATAGAACATAGAATCTTTGAGTACGTTTAAACCTCCCTCGAGTGCTATGGTATTATTTAATACAACTGCATCAAATTCATTTTTAAGACGTAATGCAGTTTCCATTTTGATTGGTTTGATGTTGATCTTTTTGGGATTTTCGATAACATCAATTGGACTGCCCTGAACAGGATTATAGTCAGCTTTAAGCTTGATTAAGCCAGCAGTTTGTAACAAGAGTAGCGCACGAGATTCGCTGGCAGCATCATCCGGGATTGAAATAATTGCACCTTCAGGAAGTTCTTCAATTTTTTTGTATTTACTTGAATAAATCCCCATTGGCTCAATATAAGTGGTAGAAACCGCTGCAATCTTATCCGGGTTTGAATTATTAAATACAGTAAGATAAGAATAAGCTTGGAATGCGTTCAAATCTACTTCTTTATTTGCAACTGCTGTATTCATTGAAACGGAGTCTGAGAAGTTTTTTACTTCTAACTTCAGTCCAGCAGCTTGGGTTTCAGGTAAAGATGCGATATAACGCCAAATGTCAGCATCCGAACCTGTAGAGGCAATTACTACCTTTTGTACTTTGGAACTATCATTGTTTTGTTCGGCTTGTTGAGCATTTTCTTGTTTGCTACATGCTGTCAATAATACTACTGACATGCTTAAAAAAAGGCTGATCAGCTTTTTCATTTAAAAAAGTCCTGATTAAGATATAGAACAATAACGATTGATCTATATCAATATGAAAAGAGAGGAGTTGGAATTACAACTAGTCTAAACTCTGTGATCTTTTTCTGGGGTTCCATAATTTGCTTGCATATTTTGGCTATAACAGAGGGTAATTGTTTAATAAACAAAAACTGTTTCCCCAAACAGTTCATCCCCAACAGTAGCCAAACGAGCATTCATAAATTTAGAATATTAAAAAACTCTCTACAGGCATAATTTGTAGAGCAAGTCTTTATGGAAATTATTAAAACAGCAGTGTCTGATGACAGTTACAACTATGTACTAATGATAGCAATAAAAATGTAGTTGATATAGAGGGCTTTTTTCTATTTGTTGATATCTTAATAAATCTTATAAAAATTTCTATCATTTTCTTCTATTGGTGCACAAAATAAAAAAAAGCTTCCTAAATAGGAAGCTTTTTTTTGCTAAGTTTTATTCAGCTTTTTCACGAGCAATCGCGCGGTAACCGATGTCACTACGGTATTGCATACCTGTGAAAGTTACTTGGCCGCATACTTCTAAAGCATTAATTTGTGCTTCAAGAACGCTGTCACCTAAAGCAGTTACGCAAAGCACACGTCCACCAGAAGTCACAATGTGACCATCTTCACGAGTTGCAGTACCTGCATGGAAGATTTTGGTATCTTCAGGTGATTGGCCGATACCAGAAATCACATCGCCTTTACGTATGCTATCTGGGTATCCTTCTGCTGCAAGTACAACACCGATTGACTTGCGCTCATCCCACTCAGCTTCTTTTGGTAAATTACCTGCAATACCTGCTTCAACCAAATCAACAAGAGATGACTTTAAGCGCATCATGATTGGTTGAGTTTCAGGGTCACCAAAACGGCAGTTAAATTCAATTACGCGTGGTTGACCTTGTTCATCAATCATTAAACCCGCATATAAGAATCCAGTGTAAACATGTCCATCAGCAGCCATACCATCAACAGTTGGACGCATAATTTCAGTCATTACACGTTCAAAAACATCTGGAGTTACAACTGGAGCAGGAGAGTAAGCGCCCATACCACCAGTATTTGGACCTTGATCACCTTCAAAAATACGTTTGTGATCTTGTGAAGTTGCCATTGGTAAAATATTTTTACCATCAATCATACAAATGAAAGAAGCTTCTTCACCAGCAAGGAACTGTTCAATTACAACGCGTGAACCTGCATCACCAAATTTGTTACCTGCAAGCATGTCATCAATCGCTGCAAAAGCTTCTTCGTTGGTCATTGCAACGATTACACCCTTACCAGCAGCAAGGCCGTCAGCTTTAATAACGATTGGTGCACCATTTTTTTCAACGTAAGCTTTCGCTGCATCAACTTCAGTAAATACATCGTAAAAAGCAGTTGGAATGTTATGGCGTTTTAAAAAATGCTTAGCAAATGCTTTTGAGCCTTCAAGTTGTGCTGCATATTGAGTCGGACCCCAAATTTTTACACCAGCTTCACGTGCAGCATCTACTACACCATTTACTAAAGGTGCTTCTGGACCAACAACAACGAGTTCAACATTATTTTCTTTAGCAAAAGCAATAATTGCTGGGTTGTCTAAAATATCAAGTTGAACGTTAACGCATTTTTCTTCTGTTGCAGTACCAGCATTACCAGGTGCAACAAAAACTTGAGTAACTTTGGTATCTTGCGCGATTTTCCATGCTAAAGCATGTTCACGGCCACCACTACCTAAAACTAAAATATTCATTTTTTAATTTGTTCCTTAACTTTAATCCTTTTTCATCCCCCTCTATTTCTCAAAGTGGAGAGATAGTTCCATTATTGTGGAAAACCCTCCTGAATAAAAGGAGGGTTAGGGAGGACTAAATTTAAATTAGTGGCGGAAATGGCGCATACCAGTGAAGACCATTGCAATGCCAGCTTCATCAGCTGCTGCAATGACTTCTTCATCACGCATTGAACCACCTGGTTGAATAATGCACTTAATACCAGCTTTAGCTGCATTATCGATACCATCACGGAACGGGAAGAATGCATCAGAAGCCATAACAGCGCCTTCAACAACCAAACCAGCATGTTCTGCTTTAATTGCAGCAATACGCGCTGAGTTAACACGGCTCATTTGACCCGCGCCTACACCAATAGTTTGACGGTTTTTTGCATAAACAATAGCATTTGATTTCACATATTTCGCAACTTTCCATGCGAAAATAAGGTCATCAATTTCTTGTTCAGTTGGAGCGATTTTAGTAACAACTTTAAGATCATCTTTAGTGATCATGCCCAAGTCTTGGTCTTGAACAAGTAAGCCACCGTTAACGCGTTTATAGTCAAGTTGTGGAGCACGTGCATCAATTGCAGGTAATTCACCACATACTAAAACACGAACATTTTTCTTGGCACCAGTAACTTCAAGTACGCCGTCAGCAATACTTGGAGCAATAATAACTTCAACGAATTGACGGTCAACAATTGCTTGAGCAGTTGCAACATCTAACTCGCGGTTAAATGCAATAATACCACCAAAAGCTGATTCTGGATCTGTTGCATAAGCTAAATCATAAGCTGCTTTAATGCCGTCTAAAGAAACCGCAACACCACAAGGGTTAGCATGTTTTACAATTACGCAAGCTGGTTTAGCAAATGATTTAACACATTCAAGTGCAGCATCTGTGTCAGCAATGTTGTTATAAGACAATTCTTTGCCTTGTAATTGTTTTGCTGTAGAAACAGATGCTTCTTTTGCTGTTGCTTCAACATAGAAAGCAGCAGATTGGTGTGGGTTTTCACCGTAACGTAAGTCTTGTGCTTTATTTAATTGAGTGTTGAACGTACGAGGGAATAAATCAGCTTCACCTTCGGTCTTACCAACGCGAGCGCCTAAGTAAGAAGCGATCATGCCGTCATATTGAGCAGTATGTTCAAATGCTTTAACAGCTAAATCGAAGCGTGTTTCATAAGAAAGTGAACCAGCAGCTTTTAATTCGTTAATCACTGTATCGTAATCTAAAGCATTTACAACAATACCCACAGAAGCGTGGTTTTTAGCAGCAGCACGAACCATTGTTGGACCGCCGATGTCGATATTTTCGATAGCGTCAGCAAGTGAACAATTTGGTTTAGCAACTGTTGCTGCAAATGGATAAAGGTTGACTACAACTAGATCGATTGGATCAATGTTGTGTTCTTGCATAACTGCTTCGTCTAGACCACGACGAGCTAAAATGCCGCCATGAATTTTTGGATGTAATGTTTTTACACGGCCATCCATCATTTCTGGGAAACCAGTATGTTCAGATACTTCAACAACAGCAATGTTATTATCTTTAAGCAACTTATATGTGCCGCCTGTAGATAATAATTCTACCCCTAAAGCTGCAAGGTTTTGAGCAAATTCGACAATTCCTGTTTTGTCTGATACAGAAATCAAAGCACGTTTAATAGTCATGATGTTCAAGTCAACAATTTCAAGTCTACGGATTAAAACCAATTAGAAGCATAAAAAAATGCCCACGACGTCGTGAGCATTTTATCATTTATTCACTCATTAAACCGTGAGCTTTTAACTTTTTGCGTAAAGTGCCGCGGTTTAGTCCAAGAATTTCTGCGGCACGTGTTTGGTTGCCACGAGTATATTCAAGAACTACAGATAAAAGAGGTTTCTCCATTTCTGCTAGCACCATGTCATATACCTGAGATGGTTGCTCACCTTGCAATTGTGCAAAATAATGACGAACTGCGCGATCCACGTGGATGCGAAGAGCAACATCAGATTGTGCAGTAAAAATAGGAGATTTGCTATTCATGCGAGTTAATCCGAAAATCAAATACTAGCTTGGGTAAAGTAGTATATAAATGTGGTCTAAAATACGGAGTCCTGTTTTAGATCCTAAAACAGTGACTCTAAAACATAAGAACAATTAGCTTGCCATAAATCTTCGTATTGAGTAAAAAATAAGCGTAACAATAGTTAAATATTTGTTACAGCCCCCTCAAAAACAAAAAAAGTTAGGCTATGCGCTTAATTTAGAAAAGCACACATGCTTAACAGTATATTTTTTGAATTGAGAGCGAGGAGTATATGAGTCAAAGCTTTCGTGGCGCGTATCATACCATTGTCTAGGAAAAAGTGAGCAAATTAACTGCATTTTTTTTTATTTTTTTTTCACTTTTTTTACAATTTAGGGGTGGACAATTTCTAATCGATAATTTAGTAAGCTCTTTTTGCTTTTATTTAAGACAAATTGGAATCTAAAAGGTGTATTGGTTGGAATACGTTGAATTCCACGTAAATTTTCTACCAAGTACTGATTAGGTGTGAAAATGATTTGTTCTTGATCAGTTTGTGAACCAAAACTGAGTTTTAGGCTTGGTAGCTCAATACTTTTATTATTTTGATTGACCAAAACACCTGAAACTTGAGTATGTTCTGAATCAATTCTACGTAGTTTCACTTTCTCTATATTAAGAAGTTCGTATTGTTCAGCTGACTTACTGCAATGCAAAATTTCGCATACATAATTAAATGCATGACTAATAGCAGGACTCTGTTGCATGAGTTTTGGGTTAAACCAGAGAATCTGAAAAGTGAAAACCAAAAGCAGAATCAGATTTGCCGAACTCCAAAGCGTATAATATAACCAACTATGTTTTTTACCATGATCTTGTTCGGGGGAGGTTGCTTGCTCTGCTAAGTTTAGATTCGGTAGTGCATTGATTGGTTCATTATGAAAGTAATTTAAATTATTTAAATATGTCAGAAGATCAATATTAGAGTTTTCAACTTTTTGATCAAAGATATCTAACACATGAGAGTGAGTCATATATCGTGTTTGAATAGAACCATTGGCTAAAACAGATGAGTTTGTTGGTTCTGGCAGTTCAACACTAACCAAGTTGGTAAGAGCATTAAAATTTAAATTACATTTAGGGCAACAAACCATACCCTGAGCAACAGTTAACTGGGTAAGAGAAACTTTATAAACTGTTAAACACTTAGGGCAGCGGGTTTGTTTTTCATTCATGGGTTAAATAGTCTCAGTTTATTGTTTTGCGTTTTCCTGAAATGCGACACCAATTTTCTTCGCGCTTTTCAATATCTAATATATCAAAAAATTCAGAATAAACACCTGAAACATCAGTAACTTGCTCTTCAATTACACCAGCAAGTGCGAACTCACCATCAGATTTAACTAATTTTGCAAACTCTGGCGCAAGTGCCATTAAAGGTCCTGCTAAAATATTTGCAACTAAAACATCTGCTTGTTGAGGTTTGAATTCTTGATCAAACTCTTCAGGGAGGCCAACATATAAACCATCTAGAACGCCATTGAGCTCAGCATTTTGTTTTGTTGCTAAAACAGCTTGTGGGTCAATATCTGTCGCATAGACTTTTTTAGCACCTAATAATAAAGCTGCAACACCTAAAATGCCTGAACCACAACCATAATCAATTACGATTTTATCTTTAACATCAGTTTTGCCTAACCATTGTAAGCATAAGAATGTACTTGCATGGTTACCTGTGCCGAAAGCTAGACCTGGATCAAGTTTAATATTGGTCGCGTCTGCTTCTGGTGGCTCTAACCATTCAGGTACGATCCAGAATTTTTCCCCAATTTGAATAGGTTCATAATAATCCATCCATGCGCGTTCCCAAACTTGGTCTTCAAGTTCTTCATGACGCATTGGCACATCTGGAAGTTGAGCTTTTAAGAAAGCTTCTAATGTATCGACATCGATTGGGTCTTGTTCGTCTTGTTGATAGATACCTGTAACAATGACTTTATTCCATAAAGGTGTTTCACCTGGTAATGGTTCAAGTAGAGCCTGATCTTCGGCATCATCCAGAGTTACGCTTACCGCACCTAGAGACATTAATAGTGTTTCTGTGAATTCAACTTGTTCTTGATCAACGGTAATGTGTATTTGTAACCACTTCACGAAAAGGACCTAAAATTTTATTTAAAGGTCTATTGTAGCCGACTGGAGTATTTTAAAAAAGAAAACGGCCCATCTTTAATGGACCGCTTTTTGAAAATCATACTGTGTTATAGAAAAACTAAAATGTTCTTCTACATATTAAATTTAAATTACATTAAGGAGCAGGGGCTTTAAACTGTAATTTGCCGTTTTCATTTGGTTGGCAAGTACCGTTAAAAGTTGCGCCATTATGGCTATAAGATACCCATTCACCCTGACGTTTTTTAGCACAAGCTCTTAGCTGTTTTTGCATCTCTGATTTGCTTGAATCGGCAGCATGATGAGTTGCTTTGCTGGATTTAGCCGTATGAGTCGACTTTGCAGTATGATTGGTCGCAGCGTGGGTCAACGTTACGCCTGAAAAACAAAGGAGAGATGCAGTTAAGATTTTTAACATGGTGCTTTTCATTTTGTGTTCCTTCTAGTTACGTTAGTTTTAAAGTCATATAAGTGCTGTACAATTTTTATTCTAAAATGAAATATTTCAAAAAACATTCACTTTGTATTGAATTCATGCAACAAAATGTCAAAACATGTGGTGTAGCGTAAATCATGTGATGACAATTTTGTAATTATGTACATCAATAAGCAGATAATTTTGCTATAATGTTCCGTCTTTTTTTTCTGGTGTTTTTGTACTCATGCACTATCCTAAAGTTTATGATGTTATCGTTATCGGTGGCGGTCACGCAGGTACGGAAGCGGCACTTGCTGCGGCGCGTATGGGACGACAGACTTTGCTTTTGACCCATAACATTGAGACTTTGGGTCAGATGAGCTGTAACCCAGCAATTGGTGGTATTGGTAAATCACATTTAGTACGTGAAATTGATGCGCTTGGCGGTGCGATGGCTTTGGCTGCCGATAAAGGTGGTATTCAATTCCGTATTTTAAACTCACGTAAAGGTGCGGCAGTACGTGCAACGCGTGCTCAGGCTGACCGTGTTCGCTATAAAGCTGCAATTCGTGAAACTTTAGAAAACCAAGCAAATCTTGATATTTTCCAACAAGCGGCTGATGACCTGATTGTTGAAGGCGATACCGTTAAGGGTGTTGTTACCCAAATGGGTATTCGTTTTGACACAAAAACTGTTGTGTTAACTACAGGTACATTCTTGGGCGGTGTTATTCACGTTGGTTTAGAAAAATCAAGCGGTGGTCGTGCAGGAGATCCTCCTTCTATTGCACTTGCTCAACGTTTACGTGAATTAAAACTACCAGTAGGTCGTTTAAAAACTGGGACACCACCACGTATTGATGCGCGCTCAGTTGATTTCTCTGTTATGACACCACAACCGGGTGACTTTCCGTCTCCAGTGATGTCATTCATGGGTGATGCTTCGATGCATCCTGAACAAGTGAACTGCTATATTACGCATACTAACGAAAAAACACATGACATTATTCGTGGTGGTTTAGATCGTTCACCAATGTATACCGGTGTCATTGAAGGTGTAGGTCCGCGTTACTGTCCTTCAATTGAAGATAAGATTCATCGTTTTTCTGATAAAGACTCGCATCAGGTATTTTTAGAACCAGAAGGCCTAGATACACATGAGCTTTATCCAAATGGTATTTCGACTTCATTACCATTTGATGTTCAGTTTGAACTTGTTCGCTCAATTCGTGGTATGGAAAATGCCCATATTTTGCGTCCAGGTTATGCAATCGAATATGATTATTTCAATCCGCAAGCTTTGAAATTCACCCTTGAAACCAAAGCAATTAACGGCTTGTATTTTGCAGGGCAAATTAACGGTACTACCGGTTATGAAGAAGCGGGTGCCCAAGGTTTACTTGCTGGTTTAAATGCTGCACGCCGTGCTTGGGAACAAGAAGAGTGGACACCGAAACGTGACCAAGCTTATATGGGCGTATTGGTTGATGACTTGATTACTTTAGGTACGAAAGAGCCATACCGTATGTTCACTTCACGTGCGGAATATCGTTTGATGTTACGTGAAGATAATGCCGATCAACGTTTAACAACAATTGGTCGTGAACTTGGTTTGGTTGATGATGTTCGTTGGGCTGCTTATTGTGAAAAAATGGAAGCAGTTGAGCGCGAAACATCGCGTTTACAACATTTGTGGGCGGCGCCTAACAATCCAATGGGTAAGAAATTTGTCGAAATGACTGGTGCTGACTTGAGTAAGGAATGTAGTGCGATTGATTTACTCAAACGTCCTAATATTAGTTTTGCTCAAATTGCAGAGCTTACAGGTTCGGAAGTTTCTGAACAAGTTGGTGATCAAATTGAAATTGCTGTTAAATACGAAGGTTATATTAACCGTCAGCATGAAGATGTCGCTCAATTAAAGCGTCTTGAAGAAACCAAAATTCCAGCCGATTTCGATTATGATGTTGTTTCTGGTCTATCGCGTGAAATTACTCAGAAATTGAAAACTGTTCTTCCAGAAACGTTAGCTCAAGCGAGTCGTATTCCTGGTGTTACACCAGCTGCTGTTCAGCTTGTAATGATCACGATTCGTAAAAATAACATGATGAGAAAAACAGCTTAATTATTTTTGTATGTAAAAAAGCTCAGTTTATACTGAGCTTTTTATTTTCTGATCAAAAAATATATGAAAACTTCCTAAGGAAGAAAATAGATTTCACTTCCTTTTTTTCTTATTTCACAGGTTTCAAAACGAAGGTTATATTGAATTCACGTTCAAACAAGAGGGCTTTAAATATGACAATGAAATCGATTCGTTACAATAGAGATGAAATGGCATGCCAATGCTCATGTTCAACATAGCGCAAAACAAGAGGCAGATCAGTTTTGGTGGGGGAGAACATATTGATCTGAACATAACTAAAAATATAAATGCCAATATAAAATTAAGAAAATGATAATTCAAAATCTAAAGAGAACCTTGAGGTTCTCTTTTTTATATTTATTTATTCTCAGAATCAATTTCTCGTACAGCATTGTTTACTTGAATGGGTTCTATACGTAGTAGTTTTTTTCCAAAACTTCGTAACCACCACACGAGTTGAGATGTAAATGGAACAGTCGCAGTAACCTCGACAATATTTTCCTCAATTGGAGTAATTGTTTGATCTTTACTTAACTGGCTTTCATAAAAAGTTTTAGCGGTTTGCTCAGTCATTGTTAATGTGAGTTGAATAGATTCTGTAGGTTGGTTGTAATCTACTCTAAAACCTAAAGCACCTGAGTCAATATAGTGATCAATATCAAAGTTGACGGGGTGAAGCGCACGACTTTCTAAAACTTTTGCTGATCTGAAACGGTGCAAAGCAAATGTTTGTACTTCAGTTTTGTCATGTCGGGTGCAAATTAAATAAATGACAGCACCTTTTTGGACCAAAGCAAGTGGATTTAAAATATAAGTTTTGTCTTCTCCTTGGTTTACACGAGCTTGATATACACATTCAATTTGTTTGTCTTGTAGCAAGCCTTCGTATATTGCTTGTTGAGCAGCACGATCGACTACAGGTGGAATAAGCGGCTGACTTGCTGGCACAATTCGTACACGATTAATCCATTGCCTTACATTATTCTGTGTAGAAAGACTCCGTTTTGCCAAGTCAAACCAAGGCCCCATTTCATCTAGTAGGCTAGGCGGAAGTAGATGTTTGAGATGTTCTTCAACCATCATAAAGGTCACCGCTTGAGAGCTTGTCATATGCGGTAAGCTTTGAATTGGAGCATCTGATTGCCAACGCCAGCCTTGAGGTACGGCTTTATTGCTTTCAATCGGAAAACGCTGAGCAATTTGATTTAAATCACGCTGAATTGTCCTTAAACTGATTTCAATACCTTCACGCTCGAGCATTTCTTGTAATTCTCGAGTTCCGATCCATTTACCGCTAGGGAGGCGAGATAAAATCTGCCATTGGCGATATAAACTATTTGAAGTTTCTTTTTCTATTACAGACATAAGCGTAATAAATTTATATCCAATTGCTTTGGTGTCACCACAATAAAAAAACTTTAGACATTTAGCAAGTTTGTCAGATTCAGTCTGTGGCTGCCGTTACAATCAATGCTAAAATTTAGAAGAAAGTTATAACAATGAAAGCTAATAAGTATTATAGATATATAAGTGGCACTGAAATTGCTTATTTAAAAATGAAATATAGATAAATGATAAGACGAGGTTGCTATGTCAGAACAAGAGAAAGACCTACAAGCCGATATTGAATATTTTTTACAAGAGCAGGCGACCAATGCAGTATTACTTAACCAGAGTCCATCGTTTATAGAAAATCTTTCTGTACAGACGAATTTATTTGAACAACTAAAATCTCAGTTTTTCAATGAGATGTTAGATGATGTAACGTTTAATGGAGCAGCTTCAAAAAAAATTGAGCAATGGTTGAGTATTCGTACCTTAGATGAACTTAAGCAATTAAATGCTCAGGCCAAACAACATTTTCTCTATCAAGGGATTACTTTTAATGTATACGGTGATAAAGAGGGCGCGGAACGGACGATTCCTTTTGATTTAATTCCAAGAGTTATTGAAAAAAAACAATGGGAAAAAATTGCAGCAGGCTGTGCGCAGCGAGTTAAAGCTTTAAATTACTTTTTAGATGATATTTATCATGGACAACATATTTTGAAGGAGAAATTAATTCCAGAGAACCAGATTGTTTGTCATGAGGCTTTTCAGCCACATATGCTCAAGCATTCATTAAAAGGTAAAATTTATTCTCAAATTAGTGGAATAGATATTATTCGTGATGGTGATGGAGAGTTCTTTGTACTAGAAGATAACCTAAGAACACCTTCAGGGGTGTCATATATGATTGAAAGTAGAAATATTAGTCAACAACTTATGCCTGAGCTTTGTGCTGCCAATAATTTACAAGGAATTGAACATTATCCAAGTTTATTAAAAGAAATACTTCAAGAAAATTCAGAAGTTGATCAACCCTTTATTGTGGTCTTAACTCCAGGGCGTTTTAACAGTGCTTATTATGAGCATGCTTTTCTAGCGCGTGAAATGGATGTGCCACTGGTTACTAACCGAGATTTATTTGTAGAAAATGATCAAGTTTTTGTTAAAACCATTCGCGGGTGCCAAAAAGTTGATGTGATTTATCGACGTTTAGATGACGATTTCTTAGATCCACTTGCATTTCGACCTGATAGCGCTCTTGGGGTAGCGGGGCTTATGTCTGCTTATTTACAGAAAAATGTAGTGATTGCCAACGCACCAGGTACAGGGGTTGCTGACGATAAATCAATTTATCCATATGTTGATCAGATGATTCAATATTATTTGGGAGAAACACCAATTTTAAAGAATGTACCTACTTATCAATGTCGAGAAAAAGAACATTTAGATTATGTACTCACTCATATTGACCAATTAGTAATTAAAGAAGCTCAAGGTTCTGGTGGTTATGGCATGTTAATTGGACCTAAAGCGAGCTCATGTGAAATTGATGAATTTAGAAAAAAACTGATTGCTACACCGCATGAATATATTGCGCAACCAACATTAGCTTTATCTGTTGCACCGACTTTAACAACATCAGGGGTGGCTGAACGTCACATTGACCTACGACCGTTTGTATTGAGTTCTCCTTATCGCACTGAAATTGTACCCGGAGGCTTAACACGAGTAGCCATGCAGGCAGGATCTTTAGTCGTAAATTCCTCACAAGGAGGAGGTATTAAAGATACATGGGTTGTTGAGACATTACATTCCTAATCGTTGGTTAAAGAGGAAATTTATGGTTTTACTCAATTCGAGTGCACACCACATTTATTGGTTGGGCCGTTATTTAATGCGGATTAAATTTGCTGTATCACACTTGCCATTTACAAATGATGAAAAAGCAAGTCAATTTGCATCAGCATTTGGGTTGGTTATTGAGCAAGCGGAATTACTGAATTGCTATATGTTAGATACTCAACAAACATATTCATTACTGAACCAGTTCGCTATTGCCAAAGATAATATCCATGAATTAAGAGGAATATTATCTTCTAGTGCGTATGCGGAATTGAATCATGCGATTAAGTCTATTCAAGCTAACCCTGATTCATTAAATCAAGCTTTGGATAAATGTAATCAAATACTTAGTGCTGAACATGAGGATATTGCCCTCTTTCTGCAATTGGGCCAAAAGATAGAACAATTCGATATACAACTACGTTTTCAACAAGACCTTACAGTGCTTTTACAAGATTTGGAAAAATTACTCAAACGACTTAATGACTTAGGGTGGGATAAATTAAATGAAGTGTGGACATTGTTGAAAGATCATCCAAATTGGGAGGGTTACTATAATTTCACACAGCAGTTGGAATATATGTTCGAGGCATAATTATGAAACTGATGATCAATCATCAAACACATTATCACTATACGGAAACTGCTAAAAACAGTATTCAGTATATTAAAATGATGCCTCAAACATCATTACATCAGCATGTCTTGAATTGGGCAATCAGTGTACCTGGAGATAAAACTCTCAAAAGGGATATCTTTAATAATATTTGGTTAACGGCTACTCAGCGCTATGAGTATCAGCATTTAACTTTTATGGCGCAAGGGATTGTCGAGCTTCTTAATACAGAAATAGGTGGAGTAGATGTATCTATACCTATGAGCCTATTTCTTCAAAATACGGAAGCCACAAAATATGATTCCGAAATGTTGGATTTTGCTCGGAGAATTGTAACGGTAAAAGATCGAAAACATATTGCTTTACTCAGTGAAAAAATTTTGCAAAAGATGCCTTATCAACCAGATAGTACCTCTGTTCATACGATTGCTACAGAGGGTTTTCATGCAGGACAGGGGGTATGCCAAGATCATGCACATGTTTTAATTGCTATGTGCCGTGCGTTACAATTACCAGCACGTTATGTCTCTGGTTATTTATTTGATCAAAATTCCCCCCACCTTGCCAGTCACGCTTGGGCGGAGGTATTTTTAGATAATCAGTGGTATTGTTTTGATGTAAGCAATCAATTGTTTACACCAATGCATCATATTTATCTTGCGGTTGGTCGAGACTATCTTGATGTTGCGCCCATTAGAGGTGTGAGAGAAAAAGGTGGAGTCGAAAATATGATGTCTGTGGTTCAAGTGTTGGCCTGTTGAATGTGAAGAGAGCGAAATGACCTATTGTTGTGCACTGAGATTAGAGCAGGGTTTGGTATTTATTAGTGATACTCGAACTAATGCAGGGGTCGATCATATTTCTGTGTTTCGTAAACTTCATACTTTTGGTGTGACGGGTGAGCGATTTATTGCTTTGCAAACAGCAGGTAATTTAGCAACAACACAAGCGGTTATCGGGCATTTGCAAAATGCCCTTACTTTGCAACAAGAGCCTAATCTATATAGCATTAACACAATGTTTGAAGTGGCTGATCTAGTTGGTAAAACTTTAAAAAATGTTTTAGAGGATATTAGCTCGGATACTCAAGAACAAATGAATTACGCTTGTAGTATTTTAGTGGGTGGGCAAATTAAAGGCGGCGATATGCAGCTTTATAATGTTTATCCACAAGGTAATTTTATTTGTGCAACGACAGATACGCCTTACTTTCAAATTGGTGAAAGTAAATACGGTAAGCCTATTTTAGATCGTGCTTTATATTATGCTATGCCGTTGGATGATGCGCTGCGCTGTAGTTTAATCTCGTTTGACTCGACGTTGCGTTCTAATGTTTCTGTAGGTTTACCTTTAGATGCGCTAGTCTATACTAAAGATAGTTTTGTAATCCCTATGGGGAAGCGAATTAGTGAAGATGATCCTTATTTTTCACAAATAAGTCATCAGTGGTCGGATACTTTACGCCGTGGACTGCAAGAAATGCCAAAACCTACCGATGATTATTGGCGTTAAAAATGACTTTAAATAAAAATCCAAGCAGAGCTTGGATTTTTTATTGATTAAATTATTAAGTGCTTTGGCGGACTGGTCGAGTACTTAAGCGACAAAGTAATTCATAACCAATTGTGCCATTTGCATCAGCAACATCATCAACTAAACGATGTTTACCCCAAAGTTCAACTTGAGTACCGAGTTTTACTTGGGTATTTGTGACATCAATTGCAATCATATCCATACTAACTCGCCCTACAACTGGACAAAGTTTGCCATCAACAGCGACAAAATTTTTCTTTATATAAGCTCGTGGATAACCATCACCATAACCAATAGAAACTATAGCGATATCCATAGCCTTTTGAGCGCAAAAAGTAGAACCATAACCAACATGTTCACCAGCTTGAATATGATTTAACGCGATAACTTCTGCTGTGAAAGACATGACTGGTTTTAAATCAAGCTCATGTACTGTTTTATCTGCAAAAGGTGAAGCACCGTAGAGCATGATACCAGGCCGTACGTAGTCGAAATTTAGTTCTGGCCATTTAAAAATAGCAGCTGAATTACAGCAAGATGCTAAAACTGGATCACAAGCTTGTTTTACGTACAAAAATTGTTGTTTTTGCTGCTCGTTAAGTGGGTGGTCTACATCTGCATTGGCAAAATGCATCGCAAGTACACAAGTAAATCCTTCAGATTTTAAAGTTTTAATAACTTCAATAATTTCAGGATTTTTAAAACCTAAGCGGTTCATACCGCTATTCAGCTTAACCCATACTTTTAGACCTTGGGCGATATAGGATTGTTTATATTTAATTAACCACTCAAATTGTTGTTGATGGTGAATTATACATTCAAATTTTTCTTTAATAGCGATAGGCATTTCATCTTCATAAAACACTCCTTCAATTAAAGTTACAGGTTGCTTAAATCCGAGTTGTCGAATTTCCAAGCCTTCTTGTAGACAAGCGACACCAAAGGCATCCGAGGCATTTAAGGCTGCTAAACAGTCTTTGACTCCATGTCCGTAAGCATTGGCTTTGACCATACTTACGATTTTTGAATTTGCTGCGAGTTGTTTGACACGGTTTAAATTATATTGAAGCGCTTTGTGATCAATATAAACTGTTGCTTGACGCACCCTCATTTACTCCTTTGGGCTAGAGATAGAGTTTATTCTTCATCATCATATTGGCTGTAATACTCAGGAGAGAGATTACTAAAACGAGTATATTGACCTTCAAAGGCAAGACGAACAGTACCAATTGGACCATTACGCTGTTTACCAATGATAATTTCTGCGGTGCCTGCTTCTTTAGATTCTTTGTTATAGACTTCATCACGATAAATAAACATGATTAAGTCGGCATCCTGCTCAATCGCACCCGATTCACGTAAGTCAGACATTACTGGGCGCTTGTTTGGTCGGTTTTCCAGACTTCGGTTAAGCTGAGAAAGTGCGATAACAGGACATTGCATCTCTTTCGCTAACGCTTTTAAGCTACGTGAAATTTCCGAGATCTCGCCTACACGGTTATCACCCATACCTGGAACTTTCATAAGCTGTAAATAGTCGACCATGATGCAGCCGATTTTGCCATCATGCATTTTGGCAACGCGGCGAGCACGAGCACGGAGTTCAGTTGGGGGTAGAGCTGATGAGTCATCAATATACAAATGCATTTGCTGAAGTTGCAGGATGGTACCTGTAACTTTAGTCCATTCATCGGCATCTAAGTTACCAGAACGCAAATGTCCTTGGTGAACTTTGCCCATTGCCGAAATTAGACGCATTGCAATTGAGTCTGCTGGCATCTCCATAGAAAATACCAGAGCGGGGAGTTGGTTATATTGTAAAACACTTTCAACCAAGTTCATTGCAAAGGTAGTTTTACCCATAGATGGACGTGCAGCGACAATAATTAAATCTCCAGGTTGCATACCAGAAGTTTTATTATCAAGTTCTAAGAAGCCTGTGGTTAAGCCTGTAATATTGCCATCGAGTTTTGAAAGCTCATCAAGTTTGCTAATCACGTCAGCAGTTACAGAGCTAATCGCTTTAGGGCCAGAATCTTTCTTATTGTTATTATGCTGTTCTGCTAAAGAGAAAATACTGGTTTCAGCCAAATCTAAAATTTCACTCACACCTCGACCTTTTGTGTCATAAGCATTCTGTAAAATTTCAGTACTGACTTTAATCATGCTACGTAGGGTGGAAAATTCTTTAATTTTAGTCGCATAAGTTTCAAGATTATAGAAACTTGATGGTGAGTCAGCCATAAGCTGCATCAAATATTCTTCACCACCGATTGCACTAAGTAAATTTTGTTTTAAAAGCCAGTCATTCACTAAGACCGCATCGTACGGTGAATTTTCCTGTGCCAATTTTTCAATCGCGCGATAAATATATTTATGGCGAGTGGCATAAAAATCATTTTCTTTGAGTAGATCGCTGACTTGCTCAAAAGATTCAGCAACAGTCATCAGCGCAGCAAGCACAGCTTGCTCGATGGCTAAATTGTGTGGGGGAGTGCGAAACTCTTTAAGTTGGCCTGATTCACTCGTCTTATTTTCTGTTGGAGATGAAAGCGTTAAAGAAGTGGCATTCGCCTGAGACATAATTAGACCTGATGATAAAATGTGTACACAAAAAAGGGTTTTAAGCCGAGAACTATCTTAAAACAAAAATAAATAAACTACCTAATTAAAAAACCAATTAAACTGAAGAACTGATCAGGAATTAATATATCTAATTTTATTGCATAAATTTAAGAGATAAAAAAAGAGCATGCGTGAGCATGCTCTTTTTTTGATGAGAAATTACTCAGATACGATAGTAACGAGAACTTCTGCAACAACATCATGATGCAATTGGATTGCGATGTTGAATTCACCAGTGTGACGAAGCGCACCATTAGGTAAACGAACTTCTGCGCGGTCAACTGTAAGACCAGCGTTCGTTAATGCGTCAGCGATGTCACGAGTACCGATAGAACCGAAGAGTTTACCTTCGTCACCAGCTTTAGCAGTGATAACGATGTTAACTTCATTCAATTGTTCAGCACGTGCTTGAGCAGCAGCTAAAATTTCAGCTTCTTGCTTCTCAAGTTCAGCACGACGAGCTTCAAAAGCAGCAGTGTTAGCTTCAGTAGCTGCAACTGCTTTACCTTGAGGGATAAGGAAGTTACGGCCGTAACCAGCTTTAACTGATACTTTATCGCCTAATTTACCAAGGTTCTTAATGCGTTGTAATAAGATAACGTCCACAGATCACCTCACTTATGGTTGTCAGTGTACGGAATCAAAGACAAATAGCGAGCTTGTTTGATAGCAAGTGCTAATTGACGTTGATAACGAGCTTTAGTACCAGTGATACGGCTAGGAACAATCTTGCCGTTTTCAGTGATGTACTGTTTTAAAGTGTCGATATCTTTGTAGTCGATGTACGCAACATTCTCAGCTGTAAAGCGGCAGAACTTGCGACGACGGTAAAAACGTGCCATTGATGTTCTCCTTATTCAGCTTCTTGAGCAACTTGCTGTGCTTCTTCACGTTGAGCTTTACGCGCACGCTTTTCTTCAGCACTCTTAGCAAGCAATGACTCTTCAGTGATTGCGTGTTCACGACGGATGATAAGGTTACGAATGATTGCGTCGTTATAACGGAATAATTCTTCTAACTCATCAAGCGTAGCTTGACCACATTCAACATTCATAAGAATGTAGTGCGCTTTGTGAATTTTGTTAATTGGGTAAGCCAATTGGCGACGACCCCAATCTTCTAAACGGTGAATTTGACCTTCAGCTTCTTTGATCTGAGAGATATAGCGTTCAACCATACCTACAACTTGATCGCTTTGGTCTGGGTGTACCAAAAGTACGATTTCGTAATGACGCATTGTCAGCTCCTTACGGTTTAAACAGCCCCTAAAAAATTAGAAGCAAGGAGTCATAGCTAAAATATAATATAAATAGCTACGTCGCATAAAATGCGAAGGCTGAATTATAGGTAAAAATTAGACTAAAAACAAATCTTTTGATAAGAAATATGAAAACTTGTTTTAGAGGAGGAAATCCTCCCTTAATTAAAAGAGAGGAAGATTTGGAGCGGGGGATTGATAGGTAAAGCTAAAACTTAAACTTAACAAAGTAATTAAGATTACTGAGTAAAGAAAAAAGCGCTTAGCCCAAAGTTGGTCGTTTTCGGCTTTAAATCCAATAATTGATAAGTAGAACCAGTATGCAGTCAAAGCATTAAAGGTAATTAAAAAGAATATATTGGTATAGCCAAAACAATATAACCCATTCAAAACAGCTGCAAATAACAGGATATATATTACACATTCAATTTTCGTGCGATAAATTGAACGCGCTACAGGCAAAATTGGAATTCCTGCATTTTTGTAATCATCAAAACGATAAATTGCAATTGCCCAAGAGTGAGGCATTTGCCATAAACCATATGCTAAAAACAAAAGCAGGGCTGCCACATCAAATTGATGAGTTACTGCTGTATAACCAATAACAGGAGGACTCGCTCCGGAGATACTACCAATAACGGTTTGATGGATTGAGGTACGTTTGGTCCACAAGCTATAAAAACCGACATAGACAACAAAACCAATGACTGCAAACAAAAATGCGTAACCGTTTACACCAAACCACAAAATGCCAAAACCAATTAATCCAAGTACAAATGCATATACAAGCGCAACAGTAGGAGAGATGGTTTTTTTAACAAGTGCGCGGTTTTGAGTGCGCTGCATCTTTGTATCAATATCTTGATCTATAACATTATTAACAACACAGCCAGAAGCAACAACTAACGTTGTTCCAATAAGGGTGAGTAATAATAATAAGATGTCTATAGAGCCTTGGGCGGCTAAGAAGAAGCCGCCCAAGGTGGTAATGAAATTACCGAAGAGAATTCCTGGTTTAGTCAGGAATAGATACTTTCTCAACATGACAATCAGTTTAGATCATCATATTGTAGTGAAGGTAATTCATAATCCACACAGAACCAATTAAAAGTACAGCGATACATAGAATTGTGTAGATAAATGCAATCATATTCCAACGTTGTTCAGATGATGTATTCATGTGTAAGAAGTACACAAGTTGTACAAGAACCTGAGCAACAGCAGTAATAGCAATTACTGTAACTAAAAGACCGCGGCTAAAACCACCTGCCATCACCATCCCGAATGGGATGATGGTAAGAATAACAGATAGAATAAAACCTACAGTGTATTGCTTAAAGTTACCGTGTGACGCACCAGCAGCATTATGCTCATGACTACTCATTAGAGAACTCCCAGTAAGTAAACGACGCTGAATACACAGATCCAAACGATGTCAAGGAAGTGCCAGAACAAGCTTAAACAAGCAAGACGACGTGTATTCGGTAAAGTCAAACCTTTAGTTTTGATCTGATACATCAATACTAACATCCACACTAAACCAGAAGTTACGTGGATACCGTGCGTACCAACCAAGGTAAAGAAAGACGACAAGAATGCACTATGAGTTGGACCGTGACCTTCTTCAACAAGGTGATGGAATTCATAGAGCTCCATACCGATGAAGGTTGCACCAAAAAGGAATGTAATAAATAACCAAGTGATCACTTGATTTACATTCTTTTTATAAGATGCAAGTACAGCAAAACCAAATGTTACCGATGAAATCAATAAGGCAAATGTTTCAGTTAACACATAGCCTAATGAGTTATGGAACAGGTCATATGCACTTGGAGTCCCTGCTGGAACATGACTGCTTAATACAGCGAACGCAATGAAGAGTGATCCGAAAAGAATCAAGTCACTCATCAAGTATGTCCAGAAACCAAAGACCGTTAAATCTGTATCATCATGTTCATGATGACCATCGTGGCCATGGTTGTCGTGATGAAGTACTTCAGCCATTTCCTTAGTCCTTCTTCAAGTGTTTTTCAAGTAAAGCATAGCGTTCGTTTTCAATACGCTCAACTTCAGCAGCTGGAACATAGTAATCAACATTCTTAGTGAATGAGCTTACGATCAAGCTAATAACAGCTGAAGCGAATGAAACAACAACGAGCCACCAAATATGCCAGATGAGTGCAAAGCCAAGAAGTGTAATGAACATTGCAATGACAAAACCAGCAGCACGATCAGTCGGCATGTGGATGTCTTCATATTTAGTATTACGTGCGTATGCTACACCATTTTCTTTGTCAGTCCAGAAACGGTCAACACCGCTTGCATCTGGTTCATGCGCAAAGTTATAGAATGGAGCAGGGGAAGAAGTTGCCCACTCAAGCGTACGAGCATCCCATGGATCGCCTGTAAGGTCCATGTTGTCTTTGCGTTGTAAGAAACCAACGATGATTTGCATTAAGAAACATGCAATACCAATAGCAACAAGAACAGCACCAAATAATGCAATCGCAAGGTATGGGTCCCATTCAGGGTTGTCATATGTATTCAAGCGACGAGTCATACCCATGAAACCAAGGATATAAAGTGGCATGAATGCAAAATAGAAACCAAAGAACCAGAACCAGAACGCAGCTTTACCCCATGCTTCATTGAGCTTCCAACCAAACATTTTCGGCCAGTAGTAAATGATGCCGGCAAACATACCAAACACCACACCACCGATAATTACGTTATGGAAGTGAGCGATCAAGAATAATGAGTTGTGTACTAAGAAGTCCGCAGGTGGAACAGCCATAAGTACACCAGTTAAACCACCGATACCAAATGTTACAAGGAAGCCAAGCGTCCATAACATTGGAGTAGTAAAGGTGATGCGACCTTTATACATGGTGAATAACCAAGAGAAGATTTTCACACCAGTAGGAATCGCAATAACCATGGTCATGATACCGAAGAACGCGTTAACGTTCGCACCAGCACCCATGGTGAAGAAGTGGTGAAGCCATACAACGAACGCAAGAACTGTAATCGCGATAGTTGCATACACCATAGACTTGTAACCGAACAACGCTTTACGAGAAAAGGTTGCAACGATTTCTGAGTATAGACCAAATGCTGGTAATACCAAGATATATACTTCAGGGTGACCCCATGTCCAGATCAAGTTCACATAAAGCATTGGGCTACCGCCAAGCTCATTTGTGAAGAAATGGAAGCCGAAGTAACGGTCTAGAGTAAGCATTGCAAGTGTGCCTGTTAATACAGGGAATGATGCAATGATTAATACAGCCGTACAAAGTGAAGTCCACGTGAAAATAGGCATGTCCATCAATTTCATGCCAGGTGCACGCATTTTAATGATGGTAACGAAGAAGTTAACACCAGATAAAAGCGTACCTAGACCAGAAACCTGAAGTGCCCAGATATAGTAGTCAACACCTACACCAGGAGAATATTGAATGCCAGATAGAGGAGGGTAAGCCATCCAACCAGTTGCAGCAAATTCACCTAATACAAGTGAAAGCATCATTAAACCAGCAGCACCAGCGAATAACCAGAAGCTTAAAGAGTTTAATAATGGGAAAGCAACGTCACGAGCACCAATCTGTAAAGGTACAGAGATGTTCATCATACCTACAACGAGACCCATTGCTACGAAGAAGATCATGATTACACCGTGTGCGGTGAAGATCTGGTCGTAGTGGTCAGGATGTAAGTAACCTTCGCCGCCGCCTTTAGCGAGGAAAAGTTGTAAACGCATCATGATCGCATCGGCGAAACCACGCAAAAGCATGACAACAGATACGATGATATACATGATACCAATTTTTTTATGGTCTACTGTAATAAACCACTCATTCCACAAATATCCCCATTTTTTGAAATAGGTGATACCGCCAAGCACTGCAATTGCACCAATTGCCATAAGGACCATGGTGACAAGTACGATTGGCTCTGTCGGGATAGAGTCCCAACCCAGTTTACCAAAAATCATATCCATGTCTTATTCCCCTTGAGCAGCGTGTTCAGCTGCAGCATGAGTGTCAGCTGTTGCATGTTCAGCAGAGTGGTCAACACCATGATAGTTACTCATATAATGGTTGATAACTGTTTCAAACAGTTTTGGTTCAACTGAAGAGTAATAAGTCACAGGGTGCGGCTTAGTCGGGAACGGTTTCATCGCTTCTGCTTTAGCAAGTGCTTCTTGATCACCAGCAGCTTTAGCACGATTTACTAAATGCTCGATTTGGTGCTTAGAACGGTCGCCATCACGTAAGGTTGCCAATTCAGCTTGGTCAAGCGTAGCTTTTTGAACTGCTTCTGGATTAATAGTTGAACCCTTACCAGCTTTAACAGCTGCTACCCATTCATTGAATTGTTGCTCTGTAACGCTATGCGCTTTGAAACGCATTTGAGAGAAACCATAGCCTGAGTAGTTAGAAGAGAAACCACGATATACACCAGTTTCATTTGCTAACAAATGAAGGTGAGTTTGCATACCTGCCATTGCGTAAATCTGACCACCTAACTGTGGAATGAAGAATGAGTTCATTGTGAAGTTAGAAGTGATTTTGAAGCTTAACGGAGTTTTTTCTGGGAAACGTACTTCGTTAACAGTCGCAATGTTTTGTTCAGGATAAATAAAGATCCACTTGAACTGTTCAGCAATAACCTGAATAGTTAAAGGTGCTTTATCTGATTCTAAAGGACGGTATGGGTCATACTTGTGGGAACCCCACCAAGTTAACCAAGCTAAAATACCAATAATAATGACAGGGATACCCCATACTACAACTTCAATTGCAGTTGAGTGTGCCCATGTAGGTTTATAGTCTGCATCTTTATTTGACGCACGATATTTCCAACCAAACCATAATGCCATGATGATTGAAGGAATCACCACAAGTAACATTAAATAGATCGCAGTCATCATAAGGTCACTTTGACCTTGACCAACTGGACCTTTAGAGTTTAGAAGTACCATATCACCACCACACCCAGTCAAAAGTGCGGCAAGCGTTGATAAAGACAATACAGCTAAAATCGTTTGTCTCATTTTACAACCTCGGTGAAGAGTCCCATTCCCTAATTAAATATGGGATAGCGATTAAAGTGTCGCATGATTGAGAATGCTAGTCTTAAAAATTTAGACTTCTCAATGATGCGACACCGCTACGTTGTAGGGCATTATGCCTCATATCGACAAACTAAGCTACACATAAAGCAGCTTGAAATAATTGTTTTAAAACCCGATTTTTTTTGTAGGGTATCGAATCTTGATAGAGCTTTTATTTAAATATCAATTCTCTATAGAAAAAAGGAGGTGGGGTGCCTCCTTTTTTTTAGACTTTAAATGAATGAGTCATTCACACTCATTTGATCACTTTTGTTCTTGCAATTTTGTCATGTAGAGCTTGTCTTTTTTGGCCTAATGCAAAAGCATAGTCAATAATTGTGCTAATAGGCATAAACAGTAAGTTCAATATAATGAAAACGATACTTCTGAGTAAGAAGACACGCGTTAAATTAACTTTACCATTAGTTTCAGCATCTACAATCTTAATTCCGACAATTTTCTTCCCTATACTTTGACCAAATTTGGTTAAAAGAAAAGCTTGGATAGCGAGCATGATAACGACATAAACTAACATTGTATGCCATGCTTCAATCGGAATAAGCGTAAAAAGCTGTTGTTGAAGTTCCGCTGCTTTAGTTGAGGCAACTTCTGCAGATTGCATCTGTTTTTGTAACTCAAAAAGTTGTTTATATTGAGTTTCGTTAAAGAAGAAGGAAGGAATGGCTGCAATAGGTAACCAAAGTAATAGATCAATAATTTTTGCAAGAGCACGAGATGAAATTGAAGCAAGTTCATGTGCTTTAGTTTCTACACGGATGTGCTGAATTGTCTCATTATGAGTCGTATTTGTATTTGCTGAAAAAGCAGAATAACCCGTAGGTTGATATACAAGTTTACCTTGGGTTAATTCTCCTAAAGCTTTCCACTCTGTCATGCCTTCATGCCAAGCTAAATCAGTGAGTAAAACCTGTTGGCTTGCCAACATCTGATTTAGTTGTTCTAAGGTATAAGGCCCAGCTTGTTGATTATTACGTGCCAAGTAAATTTGCATAAGTAAAAATTCTCTATTCTAAAGATGAAAAAAGACCCACGGATGGGTCTTTTTCTATAACAAATTAGATTTGCTTGATTTTTTCTTCAGCAAGGAAGAACCATGTATCTAAAACTGAGTCAGGGTTAAGAGACACTGACTCAATACCTTGTTCCATTAACCATTTTGCAAGGTCAGGGTGATCAGATGGTCCTTGACCACAGATACCCACATATTTGCCCGCTTTACGACAAGCATGAATTGCCATAGAAAGAAGTGCTTTAACAGCAGCATCACGTTCGTCAAATAAGTGAGAAACAATGCCTGAGTCACGGTCTAGACCAAGTGTTAATTGAGTCAAATCGTTAGAGCCGATAGAGAAGCCATCAAAGTGTTCAAGGAATTGTTCAGCTAACAATGCGTTAGTTGGTAATTCACACATCATGATTACTTTTAAGCCGTTCTCACCACGTTTCAAGCCATTTTGAGCAAGTAGCTCAATTACACGTTTTGCTTCAGATACTGTACGCACGAAAGGAATCATGATTTGGATATTGGTTAGACCCATTTCATCACGAACTTTTTTAAGTGCACGGCATTCGAGTTCAAAACAGTCACGGAAGTTATCTGAAACATAACGGCTTGCACCACGGAAGCCAAGCATTGGGTTTTCTTCTTCCGGTTCATATAACTTACCACCAATAAGGTTTGCGTACTCATTTGACTTAAAGTCAGACATACGAACGATTACTGGTTTGTCAGCAAACGCTGCAGCAAGTGTTGCAATACCTTCAACTAGTTTTTCAACATAGAATTCTACAGGTGATGCATAGCCAGCTGTACGTGTCATTACAGCAGCACGAGTTTCACGAGGTAAGCTTTCAATATTAAGAAGCGCTTTAGGGTGAACACCGATCATGCGGTTAATAATGAATTCTAAACGAGCAAGACCAATACCTTCGTTTGGAATTTGAGCAAAGTCAAAAGCACGGTCAGGGTTACCTACGTTCATCATGATTTTGAATGAAAGTTTAGGCATAGACTCAACAGAGTTACGTTGAACTTCAAAATCTAATGCACCTTCGTAGATGAAACCAGTGTCACCCTCAGCGCAAGAAACAGTAACTTCTTGGCCGTCAGTCAATACCTCAGTTGCGTTACCACAACCTACAATTGCCGGAACACCAAGTTCACGAGCAATAATTGCCGCGTGACACGTACGACCACCACGGTTAGTGATAATCGCGGCAGCACGTTTCATTACTGGTTCCCAATCTGGATCAGTCATGTCAGATACAAGTACGTCACCGTCTTGTACTTTGTCCATTTCTTTAATTGAGCTAACAATACGAACTTTACCAGAACCGATACGTTGACCAATTGAACGACCTTCACAAAGAACAGTACCTCTTTGTTTGAGTAGGTAGCGCTCCATTGTGCCGACATTTTGACGGCTCTTAACGGTTTCAGGACGAGCTTGGACAATATAGATTTGACCATCGTCACCATCTTTTGCCCACTCAATATCCATTGGTGCACCGTAGTGCTGCTCAATAATAAGCGCTTGTTTTGCTAATTCTTGTAATTCATGATCATTTAATGCGAATTGTTGACGCTCTTGTTTTTCAACATCAACAACAACAACTGATTTGCCAGCTGAACCTTCTTCACCATAAATCATTTTTTGGTGCTTAGAGCCTAAGTTACGGCGTAATACCGCATGTTTGCCAGCATTTAATAACGGTTTAGATAGGT
Organism: Acinetobacter seifertii; assembly: GCF_016064815.1. Classification (NCBI taxonomy): domain Bacteria; kingdom Pseudomonadati; phylum Pseudomonadota; class Gammaproteobacteria; order Moraxellales; family Moraxellaceae; genus Acinetobacter; species Acinetobacter seifertii. The sequence goes on from NZ_CP065820.1 coordinate 1,458,364, forward strand.
AGAATTCGTCAGGGTTAACTGCACCTTGTACAACCATTTCACCTAAGCCATAAGATGCAGTAATAAATACAACATCACGGAAACCAGACTCAGTATCAAGTGTAAACATTACACCCGCTGCGCCAGTTTCAGAACGAACCATACGCTGAACGCCCGCAGATAATGCGACAACATCATGATCGAAGCCTTGGTGTACACGGTAAGAAATAGCACGGTCATTATATAAAGAAGCGAATACTTCTTTGATGGCGATAAGTACGTTATCAATACCACGAATATTCAAGAAAGTTTCTTGTTGACCTGCGAAAGATGCATCTGGTAAATCTTCAGCAGTTGCAGATGAACGAACGGCAACCGCGATATCAGGGTTGCCGTTAGAGAGTTCTGTAAAAGCGGCGCGAATTTCTTGTTCTAAGGTTGCAGTGAGTGGAGTCTCTACAATCCATTGACGAATTTTAGCGCCTGTTTCTGCAAGTGCATTTACATCATCGACGTTAAGTTGTGCAAGTTCTGCTTGAATTCGAGCGTTAAGACCGCTTTGGTCTAAGAACTCACGATAGGCCTCAGCAGTTGTTGCAAAACCACCAGGTACCGATACACCAGCATTTGATAAATGGCTGATCATTTCACCCAAAGATGAGTTTTTCCCACCTACGAGTTCGACATCGTGTTTCCCTAATTTTTCTAGACCGATTACGCGCGCTTCCAAAGTTTTCACTCCACTTTTGCAGTATTAATGTCTATCTTGGCATGAAATTAAAAAAATAAAGTGCTTAGTTGAGAATTTTACTAAGCGACAGTCATGTAAGATCAGTTTACTATAAAGATTATATAGCACTAAGACAAATGTTTAAGGAGAATTTTAATGTCAGAAAGTAAACAGTATAAGCGGAGTGTTTTTTTTATTTCTGATGGAACTGCAATTACTGCCGAGACTCTTGGACATTCGTTATTAGCACAATTCCCTAATGTAGATTTTGACATTCACATCATGCCTTATATCACAACTGAAGAGGCAGCAATGGCTATTGTGGTTGAGATTAATAAATGTCAAACCCGTGATGGATGCTTACCATTAGTATTTGATACTTTAGTTGATCCGCATGTCCGTGAAATTATTAATACTGCAAAAGCGGTTAATTTAGATGTATTTGAAGGACTAATCAGTAAACTTGAGCAGGAGCTTGGAACGCCGCCAACAACATTAGTTGGGCAAACACATGCAGTTACTGATTCTGAGTATTATAAAGCACGTATTGATGCAGTGCATTTCGCACTTGATAACGACGATGGGGCGCGTACCCGTCATTACGATAAAGCAGATTTGATTTTAATTGGTGTGTCTCGCTCAGGTAAGACCCCAACTTCTATTTATCTTTCACTACAGTTTGGTATTCGTGTAGCTAACTATCCTTTGACAGAAGAAGATTTGGACGATAACCGTCTACCAGCAGTATTAAGAGAGCATCGTAGCAAACTGTTTGGTTTAATGATTGATGCAGAACGGTTGGTTGCTATTCGAAGCGAGCGCAAAGCAAATAGCCGATATGCAAGTTTTAGTCAGTGTCAAATGGAATTAAGAGCGATTGAAGGTATTTATATTTCAGAAGGTATTAAATATTTAAATGTCACTGAAATGTCAATTGAAGAAATCTCTACTCGTATTTTACAAATGACTGGTTTAAAACGACGTATCGGTTAATTAAATCAACTGTTTATTTTGGCCATTCAATTTAAATAATTTAAAGTTACTTAGATTGAATGGTTTTAAATTTATATACATATTAAAAATAAAAGTTTTAAATATAAAACGCCAAGTTAATGAATCGTTTCTGATTAGTTATCAGCAAGTAAACTCTTACACTACAGTTTGTGAGTTAAAATAAGCTTTTTGAAAAGAAATGTATATAAACTAATAATCTATGTTTTTATAAATATTTGTTTTTAGTTATTTTTTAAAAATACAAATACTTTTTTTATTCATATTTTACATTTGTTTTAAATATCATGCGCATTTTTATTATTGTGATGAAGTTCACATTTTTAACTATAATTTCCCATCTCGATATGGGACTATCCGATTATCAAAATGCTAAAAAAATGTGTTTTTTCATTGGTATATCTCTTGCCAATTCAATTGTACGCCGCTCAAGTGGATGTCTTGCGTGAGCAGGCTATTCAAGATTATAGAGCAGGGCAAACTCAACACGCTGTTTATCAGCTAGATCAATTGTTAAAACAGTACCCACATGATCAAAAATTGTTGGCTGATTATTTAATTGTTATGTCTAATGAAAAAAAGGATCTAACTAAATTTACAGGTTTATTGGTAAATATTAATTATGTGAATTTTCCGGAATATGCAAAACTACCTTTAATTCAAAATTTTCGAGATTTTAAATATTTTAAAATAGCGCTTGAATGGGCAAATAAGCTTAATATTCAAAAAACGATTGATGGGCACATTTTATTATCTGTTTTATATGCTGAATCGCAAGACACAGTGAATGCTAAGACTCTGTTATCTAAAATCAATATTAAAAATTTAAATGCTGATCAATTGGTACGTATTGCATATGCTTACCGTCTAATTAATTTGCCTGTAGATGCTTTAGCTACAATTGAGCATGCTTATCAGCAACAACCTAAGTCTTCATCTGTTTTACAAGAGTATGTCTATGACTTGATTGCTATTGGTGCATATAAAAAAGCTCAGCAATTACTCCAAACAAGCGAAAAAAATCAGCAAACTGCGCAATTACAGCAAACTTTACAAGTCAGTGAATTTTCTCAGCAGGTCAATAATTCAATTACCCGTTATAAATATTTAAATCGCCAAGGCTTATCAGATACAGAAAGTTTTGCTGAATTAGATAGCGTGTTAGAAAAGGGGCAAAAGTTACAACAGCAAATAAAACCAGAAGATCCTAACTATTTAAGGTTTCACTACGATTATTTATATGCATTAGATTTTAGAGGGCGAGCAAAAGCGGTTTTAGATAATTTTACTCAATTAAATATTCCGCTTGAGAAATTACCTGCATATGTACGTCATGCAATTGCTGATAGTTATTTAGCTAAGCAAAAGCCGAAGCAAGCTGAACTTGTTTATAAGACACTTTTAACCGAAAAAAATTATCCGGATATGATCGTCTATAGCGGGTTGTATTATTCTTATATTGAACAAGAAAAATATAAGGAAGCGGAACAGCTTTTGGCAAAAGTTGATCATCTTATTCCGACTTATAAATATAGTCAGGCAAAGGGTGTAGATAAAACTAGTCATCCTGACCGAGACGATTATATTGCTTTAAAGGGAATGCATTTAGCTTATGCAAATCATTTAGATCAAGCTGAAAAACACTTTCAAAAAACAGTAGAGCAGGCACCTGCAAATGAAAGTTTGATTAATAACCTTGCCCGCGTAGAGCGCTGGAGAGAGAAGCCTCTAGAAGCAAAAAAAACAATTTCTCGTTTAAATGGTATAGATCCGATTGCTAAAGATACTCGCATTAATGAAATGCAAAATGCTCAGGCTTTAGGTGATATTCAGACATGGCGTAAAACAACGCAAAACCTAGTGCATTTTTATCCTGATGATAGTGGCGTCATTAAAAGCCGTAAAGAGTTGGGTGATCGTAATAGAGCTACGATTTCACATTCAACGACTTGGGGCCAAAGTAAAGCTAATAACAGCGATTCTGTAAGTGGACAAAACGGTTTAAAAGACCGTGAGATGGAAACTCGCCTTAATAGTCCGTGGATAAAAGAGAATTATCGTTTATTCGCTTGGCATCAAGATCGTTATGGCGAATACAATTTTGGCGACGTGCATAACCAGCGCTATGGTGTTGGGGCCGAATGGCAAGCCAATCGTAAGGCGTTATCTGCGATCTTGTCGCAAAGTACAGATGGCGGACAAGCTGGTGTTCGTCTTGATTGGTCACAGTGGTTAAATGATCACTGGCAGTATCAATTGCAATATAACAGTCAGGCTGACATTCCTCTACAAGCGATTGATGCAGGAGAAGATGGTCAATCTTACCGAGCTGCGTTGACGTGGCAAAAGGATGAATCTCGTCAAATTGGCGCAAGTTACGGTCTGACAGATATTAGTGATGGTAATAAACAACAAGAATTTTCAACTTTTTGGCGCGAAAGACTATTTGCAGCGCCGCATCACATTACTTATGGCACTTTCCGTGGTTTTTTCGGCAGTAATAGCCAAGATCAAACTGCTTATTTTAGCCCAAGTTCGCATTACAGCGCAGAGTTGAACTTAAGTCATGACTGGGTGACTTGGCGTGAATATGAGCGTTCATTTAAACAGCATTTCGAGGCTGGGGTGGGCTTTTATAAACAAGCCGATTATTCCACTAAACCAACCTATTCTTTGCAGTATCAACATCAATGGCAGCTATCACGGACATGGCAACTCAATTATGGAATTGGCTGGCAATACCATCCTTACGATGGACATGGTGAACAGCATACCTATGGTATTTTCGGATTTGAAGGGCGTTTTTAATGAATAATTTATTTTCGAAAATGTTGGGCTGTGCTTTGGCCTCGACATTGTTACCTCTGCAATTTGCATATGCCCAGATAGAAAAAGATTTACCAAAAAATCATGTGGTTTCTTTAACTTTTCATGACGTCAGAGATGATGTTTTAAAAGAGGGCGATCGGGATATTTATGCAATTCAAACTAAAAATTTAGCGCAGTTCTTTGACTGGCTCAGTCAATCTGACTGGAAGCCAATACGCTTAAAAGATATTGAAGAGGCTCGTAAGCAAGGCAAAGAGCTACCTCATAATGCCATTTTGTTAACCTTTGATGATGGTGCTTTAAGTAGCTACAGTCGTATATTTCCACTGCTTAAGCAATATCAGATTCCGGCAGTTTTTGCACTCCCAACCAGTTGGCTAAATGGTAATACAAAAGCTGGCTATGAAGCCTATGGACAAGGGAACTTGGTCAATTGGAAGCAAGTACGAGAAATGCAGGCTTCTGGCTTAGCTGAGTTTGCAAGCCATAGTGATGATTTGCATCATGGTGTGCTTGCTAACCCTCAAGGGAATGAACAACCCGCAGCAACTTCTTATATGTATTTAAAATCACAGGCGCGTTACGAAACCGACGCGGAATATCAACAACGTATTTTGAACGATTTAAAAAAATCTCATGATGTCTTAAAAAAAGAATTGGGTGTAGAGCCGAAAGCGATTGTATGGCCGTATGGTGCGGTCAATCAGCAGTTAGAAAAAATAGCTCAACAAGCAGGGTTTAATTTTTCCTTTAGTTTAGGGCGTGATGGGGTGAACCAAATTAATGACGTTACCTTCAAACGCAGTCTTATGGTTGATAACTCTACAGCTGAGCAGCTATCGGAGACGTTGCTTAATATTTTGAACTCCGCAGAGAAGGATTTATATAAGCAGCCAAAACATTTTGTGAGTATGGATTTAAAGCAATTAGCTGCTTTAAGCAATACTCAGTCAGATGAAAAATTAGGGTTATTGTTATCCAAACTTTATAGCTTAAAAAACAATACGCTGATATTGAAACCTTTAGATGACCAAGATGGGGATGGGCAATATGACGTTGCTTATTTCCCAACAACTCAAATGCCAGTTAAGCAAGATATTTTGAACCGTAGTTTATGGCAGGCACAAACTCGTGCAGGTCAGGCGGTTATTTTAGAACTACCTATTTATCCTCAAAAAAATAAACCGTTTTTGGTGGCAGATTTAGCTAAAGACATTGCGCGTTTTAATAGCAATTTAAGTGGTATTCAACTTAATGCCGGAACTGCTTTAAATTGTGCAATGCAAAACATAACGCTGAACGAAAGCAACTGTATTGAACAGGTAAAGCAATTATCACAACTGAGTCAACTGACTCAAAAAGCTGCAAAGCCTTATTTGAATATGAGTAATCAGGCACAGTTTAGTTTGTTGCTTACACCTGACTTAGAGCATATTGAACACTTACCAGCGCTTTTAAAATCACTCTTAACCCAACATGATTTAGTGAACCTAAAATTTAATATGGTGGGCAAGCAAAAACAATTTAAACAAGCCTTAAAGCTTTTAAACCCGCTTGATGCGAAATACAAGCAACGAATTATGCTGACATTAACATTGCCAGAAAATGACCAGAAAAATGCTTGGCAAGAAGTGAAACAAGGTCTTTTTGATATTCAACGTATAGGTATTCAGAAATTTGGTGTTGATGGCTATAGCCCTAAAAACTCAAAAAGTGTTCATGAATATTTATATAACCCAATGAGCTTAAATTCCAGTTCTGTGATGTATCAGCCCTTTGTGGGTCTAGCGAATGAGGGGAAAAAGTAATGAGAGTATTACTCGATATTCTATTTGCTTTTGCCTTTTTATATCCGCTACTTATGGCGTGGACATGGATGGTAGGTGGTCTCTGGTTTTTCTTTAAACGGGAATACTATGAACAGCAATTACCTGAGCCTTCAAATGAAGGTTGCAGCATTATTATTCCTTGTTTTAATGAAGAAGCTCAAGTGAGGCAAACCATTCGTTATGCCTTGCAAACAAAATATCCAAATTTTGAAGTGATTGCTGTAAATGATGGTAGTAGTGACAGAACAGCAAAGATTCTTGATGAGTTAGCAACACAAGATACTCGTCTGAGAGTCGTGCACTTAGCAGAAAACCAAGGTAAGGCAGTTGCTTTAAGATCGGGAGTGTTAGTAAGCAAATACGAATATTTAGTTTGTATTGATGGAGATGCTTTATTACATCCTCATGCTGTACTTTGGCTCATGCAGCCATTTCTAAAATTTCCACGTATTGGGGCTGTCACTGGTAACCCTAGAATTTTAAATCGCTCAAGTATTTTAGGAAAATTACAGGTTGGTGAGTTTTCTTCAATTATTGGATTAATTAAGCGAGCACAGCGCACGTATGGACGTATTTTTACAGTATCGGGGGTAATTGTTGCGTTTAGAAAAACAGCTTTGGCTCGTGTCGGTTTTTGGTCTGATGACAAAATTACCGAAGATATTGATATCTCTTGGAAGCTTCAAATGGACCATTGGGATATTCAATATATTCCTCAAGCGCTTTGTTATATATACATGCCTGAAACTTTTAAAGGTCTTTGGAAACAGCGGTTACGCTGGGCACAAGGTGGGGTGGAAGTCTTATTAGAATATATTCCTAAAATGTTCAAAGTTCGCTTGCGCCGTATGTGGCCAGTCATGCTTGAAGCTTTAGTCAGTATTGTTTGGTCATATGTGATGATCTTTATTTTCTTACTTTTCTTGATTGGGCTTTTTATTGACTTGCCTCAGCAGTGGCAGATCAACTCTCTAATGCCACAGTGGTATGGCGTGATATTAGGGGGAACATGCCTCATCCAATTTTTTGTAAGCTTATGGATCGATCATCGTTATGACCGTGGGCGTCTTTTTAGAAATTACTTTTGGGTAATTTGGTATCCGTTGTTTTTCTGGTTACTAACGTTATTTACTAGCGTGGTTGCGGTTCCTAAAACTATATTTAACACAAAAAAACGTGCCCGCTGGGTTAGTCCTGACCGAGGCTTTCGAGGAGATAATTCATGAAAAATGAAGAAAATACTGACGTAGAAGTTTTAGACATACCTGAATATATTGATCAGCCTGAATATGTAAAAAATAAGACCGCGAACTATACCTTGCAAACAATAGGTTGGTTTTGTTTAATGTGGCTGTTTTTTCCACTGGTTTCTTTATTTTTGTGGTTTTTTGAAGGACATCTTATTTATGACTATGTGTGGGTAGATCATATTTCGGAAGTCAAAACTTTACTGCATTTACTTCTTTTAATTTGCTTAAGTGCTTTGGTTCTAATTTTATGGGCAAGTTATAACTGGCTTAGATTTCATGGTGATGATCGACGTAGTAAAGCGCCAAATAGTTCTGATGATTTATTGGCTTTTAAATTTACAGTAAGTACAGCGTCATTATCAGAATTGCAAAAAGCTCAACGTGTCATTCTGCATTATGATGAGCATGGGCATTTGCAAAAATATGATTTGAACTGAATGAAAAAAGCATGGTATTTCAACCATGCTTTTTTTTATTTTTAAGAAGTTGTTCTAATAATGACATCAATGGTTTGCTGAGTGCCATCCATACTGTATATAGCCGTTTGAGTAACTTTCACAATTGGCCAAGTCTGTAATTTACAATTTGGTCTCTGTAGAGCTGCATAATAGTTATCAGATTTAAAAAATGTTTTATGGGCTTTTGCAGTATTAGGAGTCAAAAGACGCTTCAACCATGTTTCATTTACTTGGGTTTCCAAAAAACGTAGAGCTAAGATACTTTTTACACGGTTATTAAATAGCCTCCTGTTTTTAGCAATAAGTGGATGGGTAATGAGACGATGTATACCAATTTGACTATGGGGCAAAATAAAGTGTGGTGTGATTTGAAATACAGTTACAAACTTTGCTTGTTGGCAGATTTTGTCTAAGTGTGTGACAGTTTCCTGATCCGTTCCGATAATCGCTACATTTAAATTAGAAAAATCATATGCTTTGATTGTATTTGATAAAAGAACTTGACCATTAAAAGCGTCAAAATCCTGAACTGAATTTTGAAAAGTAGCTGATTTTGCAACACTATTTTTAAGTTCAATACTCATTTTCCAAAAGTCCTTTTGGTTTTCATTTATGATGATTTTTTATCGTTTTAATATAAATAACCAAGCAAGGTAGCTGGGTAAAGTATTTTCAGATGGGTGGTTATCTCAGGCTTGGAACTGAGCCAAGCATGAGACTTTGTTTAGATATTAATGACTTGATTTTAATTGCATTAATTGAGTAAAGCTTTCTAAACGTTTATTTGTATCATAGACGTCACAAGTAAAAATAAACTCATCGACTTCATATGTAGCCAAAAGCTTTTCTAAACCTGAACGTACTGTTTCAGCAGAACCGATTTGTGCCATCTGATAGAAATTTTCAACTGAAAGTTGTTCTGCTGTGTTCCATAGTCCTTGCATTGAATTAACTGGTGGCTTGAGTTTTAAGCTTTCACCACGAATTAATCCTAAAACACGTTGGTATGCGCTTGTTGCTAGGAATTGAGCTTCTTCATCTGTATTGGCAACTACAACAGGTACGCCCATTGAAACATAAGGCTTGTCCAAATATTCAGAAGGTTCGAAATTTTCACGATAAAGTTCAATTGCTTGACCAAGCATGCGTGGCGCAAAATGCGATGCAAATGAATAGGGTAATCCTAGTTTCGCAGCCAATTGTGCGCTAAATAAACTTGAACCCAATAACCAGACAGGCACATGAGTATTTTGTCCAGGAGTAGCAATAATTCTTTGGCCGGGTTGAGGCGCTTTAAAATATTGCAAAATCTCAACAACGTCTCTAGGAAACTGATCTTCCGTTTCCTGATGCCCGCGACGTAAGGCACGCATAGTAACCTGATCTGTACCCGGAGCACGACCTAAACCTAGCTCAATACGATTTGGATATAAAGTTGCTAATGTACCGAATTGTTCTGCAACCACTAACGGTGCATGGTTTGGTAGCATGATACCACCTGAACCTAAACGAATGCGCTGGGTATGAGCCGCGATAAAGCCAAGTAAAACAGCTGTTGCTGAACTTGCGATTCCATCCATATTATGATGTTCTGCAAGCCAAAAACGGTCGTAACCTAATTTTTCTGCATGTTGGGCGAGTTCTAATGCATGACGTAATGAAAACTCGATTGTTTTATCATCACGTATTGGAGCTAGCTCCAAAATTGAAAATTTGGTGTCTTGAAGTGATCGCATGCGATATTCTCAAAAAACGTTATATCGAAATAATACGATATAAATGAGGTGATGTATATCGATTTTTTTCGATATAAATTTCACTCCCAAATAAAAAAAGCACCGCTAGGGTGCTTTTTAATATCTGTATACCAATTAGTGATGTTTATACCATCCACGGTGTAAGCCATTATCATGACGATAATAAGCGCGATCATTGTAATAACGACGGTCTTCACGATCATAGCGACGATCGTAACGGCGGTCATCTCGATCATAACGACGGTCATAACGGTCATCATAGTTACGGTCTTGACCAACTTTACGACCTAAAGCAGAACCACCAGCGGCACCTACTGCTGCACCGATATACCCACCGTTTGTACCACCCATGTTTTTACCAACGGTATAACCAGCACCACCACCTAAAGCGCCACCAATAGCCGCTTCTGTACGGTTACGACGGTCACTTGCTGCGGCTGCACCACCAGCACCACCTAAAGCAGCACCAATTGTTGCGCCAGATGTACCACCAATACTTCTACCAATTGCTGTACCGACTACACTACCTAGAGCCGAAGTTGCTGCTACACGGGTACCATTATCTGCATGGGCAACTGACACCATAGAGGTTGTTGCGATTAATGCACTTGCTAACCAAATATTCATTTTCATTTTGGAACTCCATGCTCATTTTGCTAAAGAGCAATCTTTATGTCTTGAGCTAAATGTAATTAAAAATTTCGTGAAAATTATGGAGAATGGCAATGCCGATACAATAGTTTTGTGTCTGCTTTGTATTGGTTGTATTAAGATGTGAATAAATCATGAGCAAAAGATTTTAAGACCACAAAAATTTTAATCATAAAAAAACACCCGAAGGTGTTTTAAGATATTCTCTTCACTATAATTAGTGACGATGACGATGTTTTTTCTTCCAGTGTTTTGAAGATCGATCATAATCACGGTCTTTAGAAATTTTATTACCTAAAGCACCACCACCTGCTGCACCTAAAGCAGCACCGATGTATCCACCGTTTGTACCACCCATGCTTTTACCAACAGTATAGCCAGCACCACCGCCTAAACCACCGCCAATTGCAGACTCTGTACGATGACGACGATCACTAGCAACTGCCGCACCACCAGCACCACCTAAAGCAGCACCAATAGTTGCGCCAGATGTACCACCCATACTTTTACCAATTGCAGTACCTGCAACACTACCTAAAGCTGAAGCAGCTGCTACGTGAGTTGTATTATCAGCATGTGCTACAGTCACCATAGAACTAGCCAAAACTGCACTACATAATAAAGTATTTAATTTCATTACTTACTCCATGTCCCAAGTTGCAGGACCATATATCTTTGGTTACGGCAAATGTAACAAAACACTTCTCTTTAAATGTGGAGAACCCTCATTTGATTATTGGAGTTTAGTGTCTCGTTTGTATGCTTTCTATTAAAAACGTATGTAAAACCATCAATCTGACCGAAAAGTTGACCAATACAAATGTTTGAAAATAAGTAGTGAGCGTTTGATAGGGAAAATATCTAATTTAATGTACTTAGGAATGCTGAGAAGACTATTCTAAAGTTCAGGAATTGAAGGATTACATATGTCATTTAATCAGCATAATCTGTAAACTATGCGCTATTTTTATGATTTGGCTTATCTTCTTATATTTATCTAGATAAGTTTTTTGGACTTTTGAGATATTTCCTCTTATGAAAGCGTCACTCCGTTTACGACTTGATCAACTCTGTGATCGTCATGAAGAACTTACCGCATTGCTTGCAGATGCAGAAGTGATTTCCGATAACAAACGTTTCCGTAAACTGTCTCGTGAACATAGTGATTTAAGTGAAATTACCGAAGTTTGGGGCAAATACCGTCAAGCAGAAGAAGACATTGAAACTGCTGAAATGATGAAGTCGGACCCTGACTTTAAAGATATGGCAGAAGAAGAAATTCAGGCGAATAAAGCATTGCTTGAAGAACTAGAAAGCCAGCTCAATATTTTGATGATTCCAAAAGATCCAAATGACTCTAATGCTGCTTATTTAGAAATTCGTGCTGGAACAGGTGGTGACGAAGCTGCAATTTTCTCAGGCGATTTGTTCCGCATGTATAGCAAGTATGCAGAGACACAAGGTTGGCGTATTGAAGTCCTTTCTGAAAATGAAGGCGAGCATGGCGGCTTTAAGGAAGTCATTTGCCGTGTAGATGGTGATGGCGTGTATGGCCGCTTAAAGTTTGAAAGTGGCGCGCATCGTGTACAACGTGTGCCAGCAACTGAATCACAAGGTCGTGTGCATACATCGGCTTGTACAGTGGCAATTCTGCCCGAAATTGACGTTGATACTAACGTTGAAATTAATCCGGCAGATTTACGTATTGATACTTACCGTGCGTCAGGTGCGGGTGGTCAGCACATTAACAAAACCGATTCGGCAGTACGTATTACTCACATTCCAACGGGTACAGTCGTTGAGTGCCAAGAAGAACGTTCACAGCATAAGAACAAAGCTAAAGCGATGGCATTGTTAGTATCACGTTTAGAAAATGCTAAACGTGCAGCGGCTGATGCAGCGACTTCTGAAATGCGCCGTGATTTGGTCGGTTCTGGTGACCGTTCTGAACGTATCCGTACTTATAACTACCCGCAAGGTCGTATGACTGACCATCGTATTAACCTAACTTTATATAAGTTAGATGCCATTATGGAAGGTGATTTAACTGAATTGCTCGATAGCTTACATCGTGAATATCAGGCAGATCAGCTTGCGATGCTTGCACAGGAAAATGGCGGCTAATGAATATTGCTCAAGCGCTTGCAATTCGTGGTGAGCCTGACAGTTATGAACGACAAGAAAATGCTTGGTTGCTTGAGCATTTTCTAAAAATCAATTCACTCGAATTAAAGTTCAGACTTGAGCAAGAGTTAACGGCTCAGCAAGAGCAAGACTACTTGGCTGGTCTTGAGCGTATTCAAAATGGTGAACCTTTAGCCTATGTGACAGGTTCGCAGCCATTTTGGACGCTTGATTTAAAAGTAACGTCAGATACTTTAGTACCACGACCTGATACTGAGGTTTTAATCGAAACTGTTTTAAATCTAAATTTGCCAAAGAATGCAAATATTGTGGATTTGGGAACAGGGACAGGTGCAATTGCGCTTGCATTGGCAAGTGAACGTCCGAACTGGCAGGTAACAGCAACAGATATTTATGTACCTACTTTAGACGTTGCAAAAGAAAATGCACAAACACACGGCTTATATCATGTGAAATTTGCTTGTGGCGCTTGGTTTGAAGCACTAGAGCCACAACAATTTGATTTAATTGTTTCTAATCCGCCGTATATCGATCCAGAAGATGAGCACATGCAAGCTTTGGCAACAGAACCACGCCGTGCATTGGTTGCAGACCATCAGGGATTGGCTGATATTGAAATTATTATTGCTCAAGGGAAAAACTGGTTAAAACCTCAAGGGTGGATTGTACTTGAACATGGTTATAATCAAGGGCAAGCTGTTCGAGACATTTTCGCAGAGCATGGTTTTTGTGAGATAAAAACCATTCAAGATTATGGCCAAAATGATCGAGTCACTTTGGCACGCTGGATTTAAAGTTATTTTTGTAGCGTATCACGCCAACGTAATAACCAGTTTTCTATAAGTTTCATTAAGCTATCGGTTATTTTACCCAATAGTGCCAATAAAATAATTGCAATGATAACAATATCAGGCCGAGACGTTTCTCGGCCATCACTGAGTAAATAACCAATCCCTTGAGTGGCTGCAATCAGTTCAGCTGCAATCATAAACATCCACGATAAGCTTAAGCTGTTACGTAAACCCGTTAAAATGCCCGGAGATGCTGCCGGTAAAATAATAGATAAAACACGTTGAAAAGCATTGAGCCGATAAACTTTTCCAACTTCAATGAGCTTTTTATCTACATTATGAATTGCTGCAACTGTATTGGTATAGGTTGGAAAAAATGCTCCGATTGCAATAAGCGTAATTTTAGAACCTTCATCAATTCCTAACCAAAGCAATAACAGTGGAATCCAAGCAAGACTTGGGATCGATTTAATTGCTGAAAAGGTCGGTTCTAAATATGCTTCTGCCTCTTTACTTAATCCAACCCAAATCGCAAAAATTAAACCTAAACCACTTCCTATGATAAAGCCGAATAGAACACGCCATGTACTAATATAAATATGGGCAAATAGGTCGCTATGAGCTAAATCTAAAAAAGATTGCCATAAACTCGAAGGTGCAGGGAGCAGATAAGCATTGATATAGCCATTTCTGACTAAAAACTCACAACCCACTAAAAAAATGAGTGGAATGAGTAGCGCTTTAAACCACCGTGTAAATTTGTTGTTTAGATGGTTTTTCTGAGATTTTAAAGCCTGCTGAGCTAGGAAATGATTTAGCTCAGCTTTGTTAAGTGAATCACTCATATACTATTTCACGACTTTTTGAGCAAAACGTGGATCTAATAACTGATCAACCACTTGATTGACATTGGTTCCTTTTCTGACTAAGTCTTCTTCAGTCAAAATTTTCCCAGAACGTTTTAGTGCTTGTGCTTGAGTTGCTGATGGGATGCTTTGATCAAAGTTGGTCCGGCTCAGTTGTAGTTTAGCCACAGGTAGAGGGAGTTTGGACTCTTGTGCTAAAAGTGCTGCTACTTTATCTGGATTGGCTTTTGCCCATTTTCTAGCTTGTTCGTAGGCTTTAATCACAGCTTCTACCGCTTCAGGACTTTGCTTTGCAAAGTCTTCTTTAACGCTCAATACACTATAGCTATTAAATCCAACATTACGATAAAGTAATTTCGCGCCCGATTGTATTTGAGCTGAAGCCATTAATGGATCAAGTCCAGCCCAAGCATCTACTTGACCACGCTCTAATGCAGTTTTACCGTCTGGATGTTGTAAATGAACCAATTGTACATCGCGTTTACTTAAGCCTATGGTTTCTAATGCTTGTAGTGTAAATAAGAAAGGATCTGTTCCTTTAGTAGCTGCAATTTTCTTACCTTTTAAATCTTTTAGGCTTTTAATTGGTGAGTTTTTTGCGACAACAAGGGCGGTCCACTCCGGTTGGCTTTGTACATAAACTGTTTTAATTGGACTACCATTCGCTCGGCTTAATACAGCAGCTAATCCAGCGGTAGAAGCAAAATCGATGCTGTTACTATTGAGATATTCTAATGAACGATTACTACCTTGACTAAAAACCCATTTAATTTGGGTATTGGGTAGTGCTTTTTCGAGAAGTTTTTGATCTTTGACCACTAAACTAGTTGGTGCGTAGTAAGCGTAATCAAGTTTAAGTGTAGTCGGAATTGCTGCAAAAGTAGATGAAGCAAATACGAACCCCAATGTTGATGCCAACAAAGTCTTTGGTATAGAAAATTTTGATTTTAAAGACATGATAAAAATAGAACCGAAATAAAATAATGGATCATCCTTTCACGTGTTGAGTGGTCTATAAACTTAGTTATTTTGATTTGTAAATCAGTTTGAAAGATAAAAGTTTAAATAAAATTATAAATCTCTGTTTTTATGAATATTATTAAGCTTTAAATGATGCATTTATCTGAAATATTGAATTTAAAATACATAAATATCATAAGTTTAAGTCTAGAATTCAAGTTTCGTTAAGTCCATTTTTTATTACTTGTGTGGGGTTAAATTATCTCGATAAGCACCGGGGCTAACACCTGTCCATTTTTTAAAAGCACGGTGAAAAGCACTTGGGTCGTGGAAATTTAAGTCTTCACTAATGTCTTGTATTGAATCATTACTTTTGCTTAAGCGTTCAATCGCAATATCACAGCGAATTTCATTTTTAATTTGTTGATAACTCACACCTTCATGTTTGAGGCGACGTTGAACAGTAGCTTCTGAAATATTGAGTTGCTGGGCTACATCTTTGAGTTCGGGCCATTGAGCAGGGTGAAGCTTTAATAAATGACGACGAATAAGAACGCTCAAGGCATTTTCATTTTTAAAGCGAACTAAAAGATTTTGCGGAGTTTGTTCTAAAAAATCATAAAGCGCTTTTTTATCTTTTTTAATTTTAATATCTAAGTAGTGGGCATCAAACTCAACCTGATTTGTCTCGGCATTAAATTGTATATCTTCACAAAAGCGTACCAAATAATCTTGAATATCGTTCGGTTTTGGACAGCGTACTGCAATATTGTTTAAGCCAATTCGTTGGTCTACTAACCAACACATAAGCCCATGTACCAACATTAGAAAGGTTGCGTAGGTAAACATACGTTTGGGTTGGTCACGATCACGAATGACCAAATAAGCTTTTGCTTGTTCTCGAATTAACTCTCCACGCATATCATCTAAAACGAAGTTAAAAAACTTCAAAATATCGTAGAGAGCCTTTTCTAAAGTTTCAGCCGTACTGACGAGTTTTGTAAGTAATTTATAGCTACCACGACGCATAGGGTGGCTATCCATACCAAAAAACTCATCGTTCATGGCGTTGGCAAGTGCTATCCATAATTGTGCATATGTTGCTACTGGAACACGTGCTTTGGGTGTCATGAGTAATTCAGCAGGAATACCTGTTTTATTCAGAATAATTTGAATATTTAGCCCTTTGGCATAAGCCGCACTTAATGCTTCATGTACCAGTGCAATCGAAATTGTTCCTTTACTTAAAGAAGATTGGACAACCATGTCAAAGACTCATTTTTTACGTATTTCAAGTGAAATATTTCATATTCAAAATTTGGATTGATCAAAAGCTGCAAGCATTTTGAGGTTTTTTGAAATTGTATCGGAAAAAAACAACTTTTACTCTCACTACTAAGGTTAAAGAACATTTCTATAGGACATTACATAATGAAAATTCAAGGAAAACATTTCGTGATTACAGGTGGTGGCTCTGGTTTAGGAGCTGCAACGGCTGAATATTTAGTGCAACAAGGTGCCTCAGTCACATTAGTAGACATGAATGTAGAAGCAGGTGAGCAGCAGGCGAAACAGTTAGGGCCAAAAGCTGACTTTGTAAAACTTGATGTAACCGATGAAGTTGCTACTGAACAGTTCTTTAAAGATTTGTTGGTTAAACATGGTCATTTACATGGTTTGGTGAATTGTGCAGGTATTGGGCCTTCTGCAAAAGTAGTTGGTCGTGAGGGTGTTCATGACTTGGGATTATTTGCAAAGACTTTAAATATTAATGTCACAGGTACATTTAATATGCTGCGTTTTGCAGCAGATGCAATGAGTAAAAATACAGTTGAAGTAGGTGAAGAGGACCGTGGCGTTATTGTTAACACCGCTTCTGTTGCGGCATTTGACGGTCAAATTGGACAAGCAGCTTATTCTGCATCAAAAGGCGCTATTGTGGCGATGACTTTGCCAATTGCTCGTGAGCTAGCACGACATGCTATTCGTATTATGACCATTGCACCGGGAATTATGGAAACTCCAATGCTTAAGGGTATGCCACAAAATGTACAAGATGCTCTGGGGCAAATGGTGCCGTATCCATCTCGTTTAGGAAAACCAGAAGAGTTTGCTCGTTTGGTTGCTCATATTGCTGAAAATTCCTATTTAAATGGTGAAGTTATTCGTTTAGATGGTGCAATTCGTATGGCAGCAAAATAATAAAAATAAGGATGTTGAAATGATTCTAAATGCTGAACAAAGCATGGTTCAGGAGATGATGCGTAACTATGCGCAAAATCAGTTAAAACCAACAGCTGCACATCGCGATAAGACCCATGAATTTCCGGCTCAGGAGTTAAAAGATTTAGGTGCACTAGGCGCTATGGGGATGACTGTGCCCGATGAATGGGGCGGTGCCGGAATGGATTATGTATCTTTAGTACTCGCAATTGAGGAAATTGCTGCAGGTGATGGTGCTATTTCGACAATCGTCAGCGTACAAAACTCTTTGATTTGCGGTATTACACTGGCATACGGTTCAGAGCAGCAAAAACAAACCTATTTGCCAAAATTTGCTTCTGGCGAATGGCTAGGGTGCTTTTGTTTAACTGAACCACATGTTGGTTCCGATGCAAGCGCGATTTTATGTAAAGCCGAGCGAGATGGCGACCATTGGGTACTCAATGGCGTAAAGCAATTCATTACCAGTGGTAAAAATGCTCAAGTGGCTTTGGTATTTGCGGTTACAGATAAACAAGCTGGCAAAAAAGGCATTTCATGCTTTCTTGTACCGACCAATACACAAGGCTACTTGGTGACTCGAATTGAAGACAAAATGGGTCAACATGCTTCAGATACAGCAACTATTACTCTCGAAAACTGCCGAATTCCTTTAGAAAATTTGGTGGGACAAGAAGGTGAAGGTTATAAAATTGCGCTATCTAATTTAGCGGCCGGTCGTATTGGTATTGCGGCTCAATCTGTTGGTATGGCAAGAGCTGCTTTTGATGCAGCCGTGCAATACGCAAACGAGCGTAAGGCCTTCGGTGTAGAGCTGGTCCAGCATCAGGCGGTTGGTTTTCGCTTAGCTGATATGGCAACTCAGATTGAAGCGGCACATCAGCTAGTTTTGCACGCGGCAACTTTAAAAGATGCTGGGCTACCTTGTTTAAAAGAAGCCTCAATGGCGAAACTCTTTGCATCAACTATGGCTGAGCGAGTGTGTTCGGATGCAATCCAGATTCATGGCGGTTATGGATACGTCAGTGATTTCCCCGTTGAGAGAATTTATCGTGATGTCCGTGTAAGCCAGATTTATGAAGGTGCTTCTGATATTCAGCGCTTGGTGATTGCTCGTGAAGTGGCTCAAGTTTAGATCATAAGGCATTGAGTTTTTAAACTTAAAACTGCAAGAAGCCGCACACCATGTGCGGTTTCTTGCAATTGAAATGATGCATTTTTGCTATTAGTTTTGTTTTGAAATAGATGGAAAAGTTGAAGAAATATTCTTCGAGCTTTAGCTAAAACAATAACAGTCAGGACAGATTTTGTGGCTTTACACAAAATCAATCATCAAACGGAATGAAGGTGAGCATCATGAAAACTTTGGCAGAAGCTTATCAGCAATTTGATCTTGCAAAACTTATTGAAGGGCAACTTGTTGGGCATCCCCAAGCAATAAATGCTTATGTTGAGTGCTGTGAGCGTTATGTAGGAAAAAATAAAACAGCGCTTATTTGGGAAGGAAAAAACGGGCAGGCAGAGCACTATACCTTCGAACAACTTGCTGAGCTTTCTGGAAAACTTGCTAACTTCTTTAAAGCACAAGGAATTCAAGCTGGAGATTGTATTGCAGGACTTCTACCGAGAACGCCTGAGTTATTAATTACAATTTTGGCAGCGTGGCGCATTGGGGCTGTTTATCAGCCTTTATTTACTGCTTTTGAAGCAAAATCAATTGATCACCGTATTACGACTGCTCAAACGAAATTGATTGTGACTAATGATGAACAACGACCTAAACTGAATACTTTAAATATTCCGGTTATTGTCACTGTTCATCAGACTGGTCCTTTATCTGAACATGACTTCGATTTTTGGCAATCTTTACAACGCTATTCTGAGCAATGTGAGCCAGTAAATCGTAGCTTTGATGATGACTTTTTAATGATGTTTACCTCTGGTACGACTGGACTTGCGAAGTCTGTACCCGTTCCACTAAAAGCAATTTTGGCATTTAAAGGTTATATGACTCATGCTGTCGATTTGCGTGAAGAGGATATATTCTGGAATTTGGCAGATCCGGGCTGGGCGTATGGCTTGTATTATGGCATTACTGGGCCTTTAAGCTTGGGGCATAGCATTATTATGGATGAGCGCTCATTTAATGTTGACCAAGCCATTGAGCTGATCAAAAAATATAAAATAAATAATTTAACAGGATCGCCAACAGCATTTCGAATGTTCTTTGGGTTTAAGGAAAAATTTGACCCTTCAATTAAACAACATTTACGCGTAGTGAGTAGTGCAGGTGAGCCATTAACTCCTGAGGTTGTGAACTGGTTTAAACAGGATTTAGAGGTCAATATTTTTGATCAATATGGACAAACTGAACTCGGCATGGTGATTGCGAACCACCATGCGCTTGAGCACCCATTAAAAGTAGGTTCAGCTGGTTTTGCAATTCCTGGACATCGTTTTGCGGTATTAGACCAAAATTATCAAGAATTACCAACTGGTGGTGTTGGTATCTTGGCGATGGACTCGGAGCAATCGCCATTGATGTGGTTTAAAGGCTATGGTGGCAATAATCGAAAATCGTTTGTTGGTAAGTATTATTTAACAGGTGACACGGTCATTTTAAACGAACATGGCGGCATTGATTTTGTTGGTCGTGCTGACGATGTCATTACAACATCGGGCTACCGAGTTGGACCATTCGATGTTGAAAGTACTTTGTTAGAGTGTGAGGCGGTATTAGAGTCAGCAGTAATTGGTAAACCAGATCCGGAACGAACCGAAATAGTAAAAGCTTTTGTGGTGCTTAAACCTGCTTATCAAGCATGTGAAACATTAAAAGATAAACTACAGCAATATGTCCGTAACCGTTTATCTCGTCATGCTTATCCAAAAGAGATTGAGTTTGTGGACAGTCTACCGAAAACCACAAGTGGGAAAATTCAAAGAGGATTATTGAAGCAGCAAGAAATTGCAAAAATGCAGCAAGCTTATGCGAGCTAAATTGAAAAAAGAGAAATATTTAAATATTTCCCTTTATTTTTTATATTAGAGGTCGGCTTTCACTTCTTCACCAATCAAGTAAAACGTTCCACCAGCAATATAGTGCAAGCTACGAAGTTCTTTTGGTGCATCCTGAAAATACCAGTGCCCATCTCTAAAAACGCGACTATCTGCCCACGCACCTACAACAGAGCCAATAAATAAATCATGAGCTGACTGATTGTGCAGTTCAGGAATAAGTTTACAAACCAGCCATGCGATACAACCTGATACAAGTGGGCTACTCAGGCCTTCTTGATAGAAGAGTTCAACCCCACAGTGCTCAAGTTTTTGTGGATCATCTAATTTACTAATGGTGCCAAGTTGTTTGGTCATATTAAGCTGTGCATAGCAAGGAACTTGTAGTGTGAAATAGCCACTTTGCTCGACAAGCTGTCGGGTTTTCGTACTTTTATCTAAAACTACAGACACTTTGGCAGGTTTAAACTCTAATGCACATGCCCATGCGGCAGCCATTACATTGCGGTCATCACCATGTTGTGCAGAAACCAGCACAGTTGGACCATGATTTAATAAACGATAAGCTTTTTCTAACTCTACTGGTGCAATATATGATTGGGACATATTTAGCCTAAGTAACAAAGAAACTAATTCGTTCTATTGTTGCAGAAAGTTTGAAAGAAGTAATGTGAACAATAGAGCAGTAACCGAATAAAAAAACTGTTTCTATTTTATAGCTTTCATAATAATTGACTTAGTCATAAAATCATTTGGCTTCTAAGTGAAAGGATTAACGTGTGACTGAGCTTCAAGATATCGATTTTGTAGAGTTAAGTGATGAAGAAATGCATCTCTATAGCCGTCAGATTTTACTTGATGGATGGGATATTGAAGCTCAGGAAAAACTCAAACTTGCCAATGTGCTGATTGTGGGTGCTGGTGGCATAGGCTGTAGCAGTACAGAACTACTTGCACGAGCAGGAGTTGGGAAAATTACCCTCATTGATGCAGATACCATTGAGATAAGTAATTTACAGCGCCAAATCGCATTTGGTCATGAAGATATTGGTCGTTATAAAGCTGAAGTTCTAGCAAAACGGTTACAGAAAATTAACCCTTATATCTGTGTTGAATACTTTAATGAACGTTTAGACGAAAATAACATTGATAGACTTGTTGAACACCAAGACGTCGTTTTAGATGGTTGTGATAACTTTACAACTCGCTATTTAGTGAATAGTGCTTGTAAAAAGCATCAGGTCGCATTAATTAGTGCTTCTGCAATTGGCTTTCAGGCGCAAATGTTTATGGTCGAAGGTGATTCAGCTTGTTATGAATGTTTATTTCCAAAAGAACAGCATGATAATGAAGGCCTCCGTTGTGCAGAGTCAGGAGTGCTTGCAACTACTCCTGTGATGATAGCGTCATTACAAGCACATCACACTTTGTTATATTTAGGGCTTAATCGCACTCCTCTGAAACAAAAATTGTTACTTTGGGATGGATTAAATATGACACAACGTATTGTTAATTTTGATAAAGATATAAATTGTCCACTTTGTCAGGCAAGCTAATCAGCAAACAAAGCAAAATTTGCTACACTTGAGACGAATATTCTGGTTCTAAAGAAATATGAAAAAAAATATTTTATTTGATGGATTGCGCTCAGTTGCCCGTATCGGTGAAACCGCAGTGGTTGCTGCTAAAGCTGGTATTAAGTACGCAACTGATAAGCCAAGTAATGCCAAACTCATGCGTGAGACTTTTGAGTCGCTTGGCTCAACATATATTAAGCTTGGTCAGTTTATCGCGAGTACACCATCGCTATTTCCGCGTGAATATGTAGAAGAATTTCAAGGTTGTTTAGATCAGACACCAACTCTGCCATTTAGTTATATTCAAGGCGTGCTTGCCTCTGAATTTGAAGGGCGTGATTTAAACCAGATTTTTAGTTATATCGATGAAAAACCTTTAGCTTCTGCTTCAATTGCTCAGGTTCACGCAGCTAAACTGACCACAGGTGAAGATGTCGTTATAAAAGTACAAAAACCTGGCGTAGAAACTATTTTATACACTGACTTAAATGTGGTGCATTGGGCAGCCAAACTACTTGAACGTGCAGTCCCTAAAATCAAGTTTGCTGCTCTTTCTGACATTGTCGATGAAATTAAAACTCGTATGGTGCGTGAAGTCGATTTCATTGAAGAAGCCCAAAACTTAGATGACTTTATAGAATATTTAAATATTTCTCAAAACCACGCTGCGACAGCCCCTAAAGTTTATCATCAGTTTTCTACGCGTCGTGTGTTGACCATGCAGCGTTTATATGGTGTCTCTTTGACAGATTTTAGTGTGGTAAAACAATATGCTAAAGACCCATCACAAGTGCTGATTACTGCCATGAATACATGGTTTGGTAGTCTTATGCTCTGTAAGAGTTTCCACGCTGACTTACATGCTGGAAACCTAATGTTGCTTGAAGATGGTCGAATTGGTTTTATCGATTTCGGTATTGTGGGTCAGTTAAAGCCAGAAGTCTGGACAGCGTGTATCGCGTTTATGGATGCCTTACAAAAAACTGATTATCAGGCAATGGCTGAAAATATGCTGAAGATGGGCATGACCCATAACAAGGTCGATGTTGATGTATTGGCACAAGATTTGGAGCGCTTATTTAATGGCGTATTAATGGCCGATCCACAGCAAATTCTGTCTACCAATCCTGCCGATTTAAATGACATCATGATGGATATGGTAGGGGTTGGTGAGCGCCACGGTATTAAATTCCCTCGAGATTTTGCCTTATTATTTAAGCAAATGCTTTATTTCGATCGTTTTATGCGCGTACTCGCACCATATACTGATATTTATGCAGACCAACGTTTGAAAATGGTTCAAAATATGGAACCTGCTTCGTTGTTAAAGCACTAAGGTCAGTTTAAATTTATGGATGCCATTATTATTGAAGGCTTGAAGGTTGAGACAGTGATTGGCTGTTTCAACTGGGAAAGACAAATTATTCAACCTTTAATGTTGGATTTGACCATCCATAATGATTTGAGCCGAGCTGCAGCGTCTGACAAGCTTGAGGACACACTCAACTATGCCCAGATTTGTGAGTTATCGGCTCAAACCATTCAGCAAGCCAAACCTGAGTTAATCGAGCATGCAGCTCATCTAGTTTTGCAATGTTTATTTGAAACCTTTCCAACAATTGAAAAAATTACCATAACCATCCGTAAGCCAGCCATCATTGCAGAAGCTAATGCTGTAGGAATTCGTCTTGAACGCACCAGAAACAATTTTTGCACTCGCCCTAGCGAGTAATTTAGACGCAGATCAGCACTTTACTTTTGCTTATACGCAATTAGCAACTTTGGGAAAAGTGCAGTTTTCATCTGTTTATCAAATACCATGTCGAGATGGTATTGGAGATGATTATTGGAATTCAGCATGTCTATTAAAAAGCACTTTATCATCTGAACAAGTTGAATCTTTTTTAAAGAAACTTGAGTCAGATTCTGGACGTGTTCGCCCATCGCATCATATTTCTTTAGATGTAGATTTGATTGCATGGGGAAGTGATCTGGACCATATGCAATTTAATGCTAAAAAATTACCTTTAGCACTCGATGTAAAAATACCTTTATATGAACTTTGGCATTGTGAAAGTTTAAAGGTTGATAGTCCGCTTTATCCGGTCGTCAATTTTAAATTTTAAGGTCTTTCAAACTAAAATTTACGCAAAATTTACGCGGCCTTTGAGTTCCTCAATAGAGAATTTACGAGCATTTTATCCATACTGAAATCCACTAAATTAGTGTTACTTCAGGACAATAAAGATGCTTATAAATTCTCAAATGCGCATCTTGCATCAGTCTGGCATAGCCTTATGCGGACTAAAAACAAATGATATCTGTTCATCTCTCCTTATTTCCATTTTGGCAAATCAAGCCAAGGGGTATAGAGGAGAATAGCCATGTTAGAACTTATTCTTATTTTATTTATTGCTATTTTTTTAGCATGGTGCCTCAGTAAATATCTATCCAAAGTGATGGCAAATCAGCCGATGGTGGGCGATGGATTATTTCGTTGGATTGAAAATCCTGTATATCGCTTGTTAGGTATATCTCCGCAACAACAAATGAACTGGAAACAATATTCTTTAGCATTTGTTGTTAGCTGTATTTTTCTAGCTATAGCCGTTTTTGCTATTTTTATGACGCAAGCATGGCTACCTTTAAACCCAAATCATGCACCAAATATGAGTTGGGATTTAGCATTACACACGGTTATTTCATTTTTAACCAACACTAATCAACAGCATTATTCTGGTCAAGCTCAATTGTCTTATTTGTCGCAAATGACAGGTATTGTCGGTTTGCAAGTCATCACACCAATCATGGGGCTAGCTTTAGTTGTCGCGACCTTAAGAGCTTTCTTTTATCAACGTCCTAGCCATATTGCGGCTGATGTTGCCGAACAGCCAGATCAAATTTTAATTGGTAACTATTGGGCAGATGTGATCCGCCCTACAGTACGTTTCTTGCTACCACTCTGTTTTGTCTGGTCGTTATTGCTTAATAGCCAAGGCGTGCCAGCAACTTTCCAAGGTGGGCCGGAAGTACAAGTTATTGATAAAGCTAATACCGTACAAATCCAAAAAATTCCATTAGGTCCAGTTGCACCCATGGTTGCTGTTAAGCAATTGGGTAGTAATGGGGGCGGCTGGTATGGTCCAAATAGTGCTGCACCTTTAGAAAATCCAACGCCGCTATCTAACTTCTTGGAAATGATTGCGATTTTACTCATTCCAATCACAGTCATTTTTATGGTGGGACATTTCACTCAACGCAAAAAATTTGCCTATTTTGTGTTTGGTAGCATGCTTTTGATGTCAATTATTTCAGGTGCAGCAGCTGTCTGGTCTGAAAGTATGTCATCGACAGCATCGCAAATTGCTGTAATGGAAGGTAAAGAACAACGATTTGGAGCTGCATCATCAGCAGTGTGGGCTGCGCTTACCACACAAGTAAATAATGGTTCGGTCAATATGATGCATGATTCTTCTGCACCACTGACTGGGCTGGTTGAACTCATTAACATGTTGATTAATGCGATTTGGGGCGGTGTGGGCTGTGGTCTGCAACAGTTTATGATTTATCTGTTACTTGCGGTATTTATTGCAGGCTTAATGACAGGTCGTACACCTGAATTGTTTGGACGAAAAATTGAAGCAGCAGAGATCAAGTTACTTGCGATTATTATCTTAATTCAGCCTCTTATTATTCTGGCTTTTACAGCCTTGAGTCTTAGTATTCCGGGATTATCAGGTATTACAAACCCTGGACCACACGGTATTACCCAAGTGTTCTATGAATATGTCTCTGCATTTGCCAACAACGGTTCAGGCTTTGCAGGCCTTAAAAATACGACAGTCTGGTGGAATGTCACTTGTAGCATTGCACTTATTTTAGGGCGCTTCCCAGCATTAATTTTGCCATTAATGATTGCGACACGTTTAGCAGCAAAAAGAAAAGCACCCGAAACAACAGGTAGTCTTCAAGTTGAAACACCAACTTTTGCGTTAACACTGATTACGATTGTTGTATTGCTTACCTTATTACAATTTATGCCAGTTCTTGTCCTTGGGCCAATTGCCGATCAACTTTTGTTGGTTAAAGGCTAAGGAGGCGAGTGAAAATGAATACACAAACTCATGTAAATAGCCATAAAACGACTGTGGCAGTACCAAGTTTTGAAGTTTGGAAAAATGCTTTTGTAAAATTGCTACCACAGCATGCAATTAAAAATCCAGTTATGGCAATTGTATGGCTTGGAACAGTAATTACTGCGCTAAGTACCTTAATGGGATATGCCACACTGGTGTTTGGTTTGGTCGTCACAGCAATTTTGTTTATTACGATTTTGTTTGCTAACTATGCTGAAGCGGTTGCTGAGGCTAGAGGTCGTGGACAGGCATCTTCATTGCGTGCAGCAAGGGAAAACTTGACTGCCCGAAGACTTAATTCTTTGACAGACCGTCAAAGCACTCAAATTGCAGCTACTGAACTTCATTTAAATGATTATATTGAAGTTCATGCAGGTGAACTTGTTCCAGCCGACGGTGAAATTGTAGAAGGCTTTGCCACCATTAATGAATCGGCGGTTACAGGTGAGTCAGCACCCGTGTTACGTGAAGCTGGAACTGACCGTTCAGGTGTTATTGGCGGGACTAAAGTTCTTACAGATCGTATTGTTGTGCAAGTGACTGCGGAATCTGGTCAAAGCTTCTTGGACCGTATGATTGCTTTGGTTGAAGGTTCAAATCGTCAAAAAACACCGAATGAGATTGCACTTGGCTTCTTGTTAATGGTGATGACACTTACTTTTTTAATTGTGGTGATTAGCCTACCATTTATTGCTCATTATTTGCATATTGAACTTGATCCAGTTGTACTCGTAGCATTGTTAGTCTGTTTAATTCCAACAACCATTGGTGGCTTGTTACCTGCGATTGGTATTGCAGGTATGAACCGCGCGCTCAAAGCAAATGTTTTGGCGAAATCAGGTAAAGCTGTCGAAGTTGCAGGTGACATTGATGTGCTTTTACTCGATAAAACAGGAACCATTACTTATGGTGACCGTCAAGCAACCTCATTTTATCCTTTAACTTCTGTGACTGAATCTGAATTAAGAGCTGCTGCTTGGGTAAGCTCACTTGCCGACCCAACACCAGAAGGGAAATCGATTGTTAAGTTAGCAAAAGAACAAGGTTTAAAACAGCAAGAACCTGAGCAAGCCGAATTTATCTCTTTTAGTGCTTCAACTCGAATTTCCGGTGTGAATTTACCGAATGGTGAGCAAATTCGTAAAGGCGCTTTAGATGCAATCTTGAAATTTGTAGATGAAGATTATTCGCAAGATCTAGAGTTAAAAGCGCGTGTTGAACAAGTTGCCAAAAAAGGAGCTACACCTTTGGTCGTTGCTAATCAACATCATGTATTGGGTGTGATTGAACTCTCCGATGTGATTAAACATGGCATTAAAGAACGTTTTGCCCGTTTAAGAGAAATGGGCATCAAAACCGTCATGGTCACAGGTGATAACCCATTAACTGCTGCCGCGATTGCTGCTGAAGCTGGTGTAGATGACTATATTGCCGAAGCAAAACCAGAAGACAAATTGGCTTGCATTCGTACCGAACAACAACAAGGTCGTTTAGTTGCGATGGTTGGTGACGGAACCAACGATGCGCCAGCATTGGCACAAGCCGATATTGGTTTGGCTATGAACTCAGGTACACAAGCTGCTAAAGAAGCCGGCAATATGATTGATTTAGACTCCGACCCAACCAAACTACTCGCTGTGGTCGAGATTGGGAAACAGCAGTTGATTACCCGTGGTGCTTTAACAACATTTTCGTTAGCAAACGACGTCTCTAAATACTTTGCCATCTTGCCTGCATTGTTCGCTGCTGCGATTCCACAAATGCAAGTATTGAATGTAATGCACTTAGCAAGTCCAAGCAGCGCGATTTTATCGGCATTAATTTTTAACGCGATTATTATTCCGTTATTGATTCCAATCGCACTCCGAGGCGTGAAATTTAAACCTTCAACTGCAACTCAGTTACTACGCCGAAATATGTTGATTTATGGCGTGGGTGGTGTGGTTCTACCATTCATTGCCATCAAAGCGATTGATGTTGTGATTGTTCAATTATTTGGTTTGTAATCTGGAGTTTGAAATGAAAACTTATGCACAAAATTCAGAAGCAAATTTGGGTCAGACCTTGAGAGCATCTTTCGGACTTCTAATTTTTACCCTTGTCGGTTGTGGTGCTGTTTATAGTGCGATCGCTACAGGTGCGGGACAGGTGTTATTTAATAATCAAGCAAATGGTAGTTTGATTGAAATAAACCATAAAGTTCTAGGGTCAAAATTAGTCGCTCAGCCATTTGTTGGAGAGGCTTATTTTCATCCACGTCCTTCAGCGGTTGCTTATGACCCAATGTCTATGGGGGCCACAAACTTAGCCCTTACCAATCCAGAGCTTCAAAAACAAATTGATGCTCAGATTCTTGCGGTTAAACAACAAGACCACACAGGTAATGTCCCTATTCCAAGTGATTTAGTGACTAAATCGGGGAGCGGTATCGATCCGCATATTAGCCCTGAATCTGCTCAGTTACAGGTTGCCAGAGTGGCTCAAGCGCGTCATTTAGACCCTAAAGTTGTAGAAGAGTTGCTCCAAAAGCATATTGAACCAGTTCAGTTTGGTGTACTAGGGCAAGCTCGTGTTAATGTATTAGAACTCAATATCGCTTTAGATCAATTACAAGCTACACATTAACTTGAAAATAAAATTGTTAGTTTACCGGATGATATCAAGTGCAAAGCAATCGCGAAAATCAGGCTGAAGCCTTATTAAATCATGTCAACAGATATCAAGCCGGTCGACTAACGGTCTTTCTCGGTGCAGCGCCCGGTGTCGGCAAAACCTATGCTATGCTTGCCCGCGCTAAAGAGTTATATCAACAGGGTACAGATGTTGTTGTGGGTATTGTTGAAACCCACGGAAGAATAGAAACTCTAAAAATTTTGGAAGGGTTGCCTCAAATTGCTAGAAAGGAAATGCAATATCAGGGGCATACTTTAGAAGAAATGGACTTGGATGCTATTTTACTCAGGCATCCGGAAATTGTTTTAGTTGATGAGTTGGCTCATCGCAATATACCAAATAGTCGCCATGAACGACGGTGGCAAGACGTCAATGAATTGCTAGACGCTGGTATTGATGTATTTACCACCATGAATATTCAGCATTTAGAAAGCTTAAACGATGTGGTATATCAGATTACGGGCATTCGAGTAAATGAAACTGTACCAGATCGGGTATTTGATCGTATTCGAGACATTCGTTTAATTGATTTACCTGTTAGTGAACTCATTGAAAGGCTCCATCAAGGAAAAGTTTATGTGCCAGAGCAAGCGAATCTGGCATTACAAGGCTTTTTTAGCATTTCAAACTTAACTGCATTGCGTGAACTGGCAATGCAATGCGTTGCTGAGCATGTCGATTTAGATTTAAAACAGAGTTACACCTCTAAGGGTTTGAAGTCTATCTCGTTGCAAAATGAATTGATGATTGCGATAGATGGGCAAGGTTCATCTGAATATTTAGTGCGGGCAGGTTGTCGGTTAGCTGAACGCTACGGAGCAACATGGACTGTAGTGAATGTTGCTAAACATTTGGACTTTGGGCAGAGTTCAGGAAATTCATATAAAAAAGAATATATTGAAATTGACCGAGCATTTGAGCTGGCTCGCCAACTCGGTGGTCGAACAGAAGTCTTATATGGGCATCGAGTTGCGTCAGTGTTAATGGATGCTGCACTTGATCGAGGTATTTCCAATCTGGTCATTGGTAAAAGTATTTCGCCGTGGTGGTTAAAGTTATTTAAGAAAAATTTAGCTCAGCAATTATTAAATCAAGAAAATTCGATTGCTTTAACCATTTTGCATCCAGAACAGGGCACTAAAAAGACAACTCAACTTGAAAAGCCATCATTTTTATCATTAAAAGAAAGTGTTTTTGTTTTAGCGGTTACATGTGTCAGTATTTTTATAGCTCACTTTGCCGAAGTTCTATTGGGTATTGAAGATTTTTCTGTCATTTTTATTATTTCAGTTTTAATTGTAGCAACCAAAACTAGAATGCTTGCTGCAGTAGTAGCCGCTCTTATTTGTTTCTTAGCCTATAATTTTTTCTTTATAGCACCACGTTTTACATTTCAAATTTCAGCACACCAAGGTGTAGTTACCGTTGTTGCCTTTTTTGCAGCAGCGTTAATCGCTGGACGTTTGGCCTCTCAATTACGTCAGCAGGTTTTGTCTTTAAAAGCTGCCAATGCCTACACCACAGTGATGCAAGACTTGGCACGTAAGCTTTCTAGTGCGGTGAACCTTGAAGAAGTCATGCAAACAGGACGTATGACTTTGGAAACCCAGCTTCAAACTAAAGTGTGGATTTCTATTCAAGATAGAGTCATTTCATCTGATATTGAGCTAAACGATAAAGAAAAAGTAGCCGCAGAATGGTGCTTAAAACATCAACAACCGTGCGGGCGTTTTACCGATACTCTTAGTCAGTCGAATTGGTGGTTTTTACCTCTTTTAGAACAGAAAAATAGCCTAGGTATAGTGGGAATTTACTTTAAGGATGACGTAGTTTCTCTAAATTTTGAGCAAAAGAAACTGACGGAAAGTGTAATCGAATATATTGCACAGGCAGTACTTCGAACCCAATTGGTCAATGAACTTGAACAAGCAAAAGTCACCAGTGAAACAGAGCGCTTACGTTCAGCTTTATTATCTTCGGTATCGCATGATTTACGTTCACCACTTGCCTCTATTATTGGGGCAGCAGACACGCTTGCCAATTTTAAAGCTGATATGTCAGAACAAGACCAGCAAGACCTGCTTGAAACAATTCATTTAGAAGGTGAGCGTTTAGACCGTTATATTCAAAACTTGCTTGATATGACACGCTTAGGTCACGAAGGCTTAACTTTAAAAAGAGACTGGATTGGGGTAGATGAATTAATTGGTTCGGCAACCCGCCGTTTAAAGCGTTATAAACCAGATACTCAAGTGATGGTTCAGTTACCTGAGAAACCCATTAGTTTGTATGTTCACCCAGCGCTGGTAGAGCAAGCTATTTTTAATGTTTTAGAAAATGCTGCAAACTTTTCACCTCCAGATGAATCAGTTATGGTTCGTGCTCAACTTTCATTAGAAGATGAAGTAAAAATTGAAATTGAAGATAGAGGTGCGGGAATTCCTGAAGACGAAAGACATCGTATTTTTGATATGTTTTATACGATGGAACGAGGAGACCGTGGAAAATTTGGTACTGGTTTAGGGCTTACAATCGTAAAAGCGATTATTGGTGCTCATATGGGTACAATAGAAGCATTTTCAGGGCGCCAAAATAAAGGTACTTTAATTCAAATCAGATTACCCATTCACCCAGTAAAAGAATAAGTTGTAAATTCATGATAAGTTCCGAAACATCACCTGTAGAAACACGCATTGTGATTATTGATGATGAGCCTCAAATTCGTAAATTTTTAGACATTGCTTTAAGAACTCAAAAATATAAAACCACGCTCTGCGAAACGGGTTATAAAGGTCTAGAAACTTTAGCAACACAAGGGGCTGATTTGGTTATTCTAGATTTGGGCTTACCCGATTTAGATGGGAAAGAAGTCCTTCAAGAGTTACGCAGCTGGTCAAATGTGCCGGTTATTGTGTTATCTGTACGCGCTGATGAATACGAAA
The DNA here is from genome assembly GCF_016064815.1 of Acinetobacter seifertii. NCBI lineage: Bacteria > Pseudomonadati > Pseudomonadota > Gammaproteobacteria > Moraxellales > Moraxellaceae > Acinetobacter > Acinetobacter seifertii. Next base: position 1,490,189 of record NZ_CP065820.1, read on the forward strand.
AAGTTGCTTTGTTAGATGCTGGCGCAAATGATTACATGACCAAGCCTTTTAGTGTGCAAGAGCTTTTGGCGCGCATTCGTGTCATATTAAGAAATCAACCAATCCAGCAAGAAGCGCATATTTATGACGATGGTTATCTCAAAGTTGATGTTACGCAACGTTTGGTTTGGGTCGAGCAGCAGCCAATTACGTTAACTCGAAAAGAATTTCAACTTTTGACCCTATTAATGCGCTATCAAGGACAGCTTTTAACCCAGCCACAGCTCTTAAAAGAACTGTGGGGGCCAACCCATCAGGAAGATACGCATTATTTACGTATTTTAGTAGGCAAGTTGCGAAGTAAACTGGGAGATAACGCAATTCAGCCACGCTATATTGCTACTGAACCTGGTGTGGGATTACGCTTTTTAGCTAAACAGAAAAATAATTAATGAGATATAAAAAAACCTTAGGGTATTTCTCCCTAAGGGTTTGCAAAGTGGTTTATAGTTTTTTTGCTTTTTTTATTTATATATCCCAATGTTGTTCTGCTTCAGTCATTTGGCTGTAAATATTTTGATATTCAGCCTGCTTAACCGTGTACCAATGTTCTACAAAGTCTGCCCCTAAATACCCTTTTAAAATAAGACTTCCTTTAAATATTTTTAAGGCTTCCGGCTGATTGTTGGCTAATAAAATGTGCTCATCTTGAAACTTCAAAAGATGTGCAGGTTTTGGTAGCGGTAACTTATGAGATAAGCCATAAGATACGCCCGCTAAAATAGTGGCTGTAACCAGATAGGGGTTACAGTCAGCTCCAGCAACCCGATATTCTAAGCGTTGATTTTGCACATCTGAGCATGGAATTCGGATTGCGACATTACGGTTATTGGTATCCCAATTGGCTTCTAATGGCACATGATGACCAATTTTAAAACGTCTATAAGAATTAATATTAGGTGCTAAAATCGCCATAGATGCAGGCATTAACTCAATGAGTCCGCTAATCGCGCTGAGTAATTTGGCTGCCAGCTCATCTTTTTCTTCTTCTGAGCTAAATATATTTTCATGGTATTGATTAAGCAGACTCATATGAAAATGCATGCCACTTCCAGCTTTTGCCAAGTTCGGTTTCGCCATGAAACAAGCAGTTAAGTCATGCTTTCTTGCGACTTGTTTTACAATTCTTTTTAAAGCATTAATTTGATCGCATAGCTTCAAAATGTCATGGCTGTGTTGCAGATTTAATTCATATTGTCCAGGAGATGACTCTGCAACAATAGCGGTAATTTCAATAGATTGCAGTAGAGCGGCTTTTTCAACTTCATCTAGGACTTGTTGATAATTATTTGGCGCATCTATATCAAAGCATTGGTTTTCTATACATGTGTCAGCCTGATGCTGAGGTGAGAAAAGATAAAACTCTAGCTCGGCAGCCATGACAGGAAAGTAATTATTAGCATGTAACTGATTTAATATTTTTTTTAATATATTGCGTGGTTCATAACGGCAGTCTGTACCATCTTCTTCTTGCATGGATAGGTAAAGCTGAGCATTTAATTCAGGAGATAAAGCACTAGGTTGTAAACTGCCTAAAATGGGTAGACAAAGTCTATCTGGTTCACCAATATATTTTCCTAAGCCTGTCTCTTCAATCACTTTACCATCAAGACTCATGGCATAAACAGAAAGTGGAAAATAACATCCATTCGATAGATTTTTTAGACTTTTAACATCAATACGTTTACCACGAATATGCCCGTTTAGATCGTGTAGACAAATATCAATGTGTTGAGTCTGAGGATATAAACTTAAATATTCATCAACTTCTTTTAAAAAAAGTTCTGAGTTAAACGTATGGATTTGCGTTTGGGGAATAAAATCATCTGATATTTTAAATGCCTTAAAGTGAGAATCTTTTAAGTTTAAATTGGGGTAAATAAGCGTACTCATTATAAAAAACCTTGGTGGTTATTTAACTCAAATCCTACCTGAGCCTTTGAAGGAAATCGCGTAAAAAAAGAGTAAAAAAGGTTGAAGAATGTTTTATGAAAAATTTAATTTTTTATATTTATAATCAATGTATTGGGATTTATTTTGATAATGGATTTTTAAAGTAAAATTAGCGTATATGAATAGTCGGAGAGATATAAAACTTCTACGGATTTCACTTTTTAAAGTTAAATGTGGTTGGAAATTGAACTCTATCATTTGGTCAGATGGTGAAACTGATTTAAACTTAAAATGCTTATCCAGTTAAACATTTATGTATAAGTCTCGAATAAAGTAGGACTTATATAGGTATGTAATGGAATTTTATTTTTTGCGTTTTTTTAATTTTATTTTTGAGTTCTCTTAATATGAAAAATATCGGTTTAGCCATTTTAGCAATCAGCCTTTCAGGTTGTGCTGCAATGAGCGTAGAAGAATGTAAAACTGCGAATTGGTCATTAGTGGGTGAGAAAGATGGAGCAAAAGGTTCTTCACCGCGCTTAGATCAATATTACAAAGCATGTGGAAAAGCTAATATTGTTCCAGATCAAAAGTCATATGAACGTGGCTACAAAGAAGGTCTAGGGTATTATTGCCAGCCATCAAACATTTTTTATAACGCTTTAGAGGGGAACGGCAATATTAATGTATGCCCAATCGAGCAGCGTAATCGTTTAAGACCTTATTATCGAGCTGCTTCCGACTACTACAATGCAAAAAATGAATATGACCGTTATGACGAAAAGTTTAAGCAGTATTCTGACAGTGCTTATAATGAAAAATTGAAGCCAGAAGAGCGTGAACGTTATCGTAAGCTTTTAAGAGAACTACAAATTGATCGTGACCGTATTAATCGTAACTATTGGAACTCAATTCGAGATATTGAACGTTTCAAATACGATCACGGATTAAAATAATATTTGAGAAAAGGATTGATCTGGTCAAGATCAATCCTTTATTTTTTTTAAAGGTAATAACTGGTTTTTGTCATTAACTTTGAAATAGCGGTCATACTGATTTTTACCGCATAAGGTAATTCAACACCACCTGCTTCGAGCGCTGTATGACGATGATGTAATTCATCTTCATTCATTTGCTCTAAAATTTTACGAGAGCGTTCATCTTGAGCAGGTAATTGGTTTAAATGGTCTTGCAAATGCATGCTTACCTGACGCTCAGTTTCAGCAACAAAGCCTAAGCTATATTTATCACCAGCAATACCTGCAAGAGCACCCATACCATATGACAACCCGTACCAGATAGGGTTTAATAAACTTGTATGGCTATTCAACTCTTTTAGACGATCTTCGCACCAAGCTAAATGATCTTGTTCTTCAATCGCTGCCTGTTGCATTTCGCGGCGCACATTCGGTAACTTCGCCGTTAATGCTTGTCCATGATAAAGCGCTTGAGCACATACTTCACCACTATGGTTAACACGCATTAAGCCCGCAACATGACGAGCATCTTCTACCCCAAGTTTTGTTTCAGCCGTTTCAGCTGGGTTTTGGCGCTGAGCTGCTGTTGCACCCGGAACAAGACTACGTAATGCCTGATCAAAGGAGTTAATAAGTTGATCAATTCCTGTGTAGTGGCGCATAAATTAGTCCTCCAAAGAAAGATGTGCTGTGGCAAGCATCGGTTTTAGTCGGGCGAGAAGCCAGATACTAAAGATTGCACTAAGTACAGCTGTAATAATAAATAGTATTTTAATATCAATTTTTAAAACACTTAAGATTAAGATTGAGAAAATTGCAGAAGAAACCATGAATACAGCATTTAAAATATTATTCGCTGCAACAACACGGGCACGATGTGAGCGTGGCGAGTAAGCCTGCATCATGGCATATAAAGGAACAATATAAAAACCACCACTAATACCCAATAAAGTAACAGCAATCATGACGTGGTAGTAAACCCAACCTTGAGTGAAAATATCTTTTAAGGTCAGTAATGCTCCAGTTCTTTCAGGTACAAAAGCTAGACTGGCTGCAAGGTAAAGTGCAAAAACAGTAAGGCCAATTGCACCGATTGGCACCATTTTAATATTAATTTCCGAACCACCAATTTTACGGCAAAGTAATGAACCAACACCAATTCCAACCGAGAAGAAGGTGAGTAACAGGCTAACTACATTTTCCGATGCATGAAGATTTTGCTGAGTCAGCTGCGGAATTTGCGTTAAATAAGTTGCCCCATAAAACCAGTACCACGAGTTACCTAATAAAATTGTGAACACTAACGGTAAACTTTTGGCATATGTAATGGTTTGGAAGCTTGTCCGAATAAAGTTCCAGTCTATATCTAAATCTGGCGCAGCAACTTTCTGTGGCAAAATAAAGCGACTAAACACATAGCCTATGCAAGCAATAGCGACTACAGTCAGACTAATCCACAGCAAATTGCCTTCTGATGATGCAATTACGGCACCACCTAAAATCATACCGAACAAGATTGCCATCGATGTACCAGATTGAAATAAGGCATTACCCGACATGAGTTCGTTTGGTTTTAAAATTTCAGGCAAAATGGCATATTTAATTGGGCCAAAGAAAGTTGAATGTGTACCCATTAAAAATAAGGCGAAGAGTAGCAACCATAAATGCCCCAATAAAAAGCCAGCAGAACCAATGAGCATAATAATAATTTCTAAGATTTTTATGCCGCGTACAAGTTGTGATCGTTCGTATTTGTCTGCAATTTGTCCAGCAGTTGCTGAAAAAAAGAAATATGGCAATATAAACAATAATGCTGCTAAATTATTGAGTGTACTTACTGGGGCAGATTGTTGTTGAATCCAACCATACGTAATGACTAACAATAAAGCTTGCTTAAAAACATTGTCATTTAATGCGCCAAAAAACTGTGTAAAAAACATCGGTACAAACCGACGTGATGTCATCAGGGATTCATCTTGTTTCATCATGTGCAAGCTTCATTGAGTTTTATTAAAAAATGTGACCGAGTGTTAATTTGCATCGAAAACCATGTATGATATTTTTAACGCTTGATTAAATGAAAAATCAATGGTTTCGAGTGAGTTTTATCCTCATATTGGTGCGTTTATTAAAAAATAAGTTTAGAGTTTTCCATGCCTTCTAAAATTAAGTTTAAACAGTCAACTCTTTCTCACTCTATGCATTTAATCTTAAAAATGCAGAGTATACCTAAACTTATTTGTAGCAGCTTATTGTTAAGTTTATGTGTTACTCCTTGTTATGCCGAAAGTTCGGCAGAAACAGTAACACCAGCAGCCCAACAGACGGTAGCTAATTTATCACTACAACAAACGAGTACAAATAACCAAAATGATGTTCCAATTACGGATGTTGCGACGCTTGTAACTCAAGCACAGCAGCAACAAGATAGCTTGGCTATATTGCAACAACAAGAACAATTTCCAAATCAGATTGAAGAATTTAAGCCAATTACGCTTGATAACCTTGATGACTTACCTGTTATGCCTGTTGATCAGAGTATGGCAAATGAAATTTATCGGGTTGCAGAAGAGGCAAAAACTGAGGCGCAAAACTTCCAAAATGGAACTCAAAAACATCCAGAAATGGTGGTCAATGATGCATCTCAAGCAGAATTACATGAAATTACTCAAGCACCTGTAAATATTGACCAACTCATGAGTGAGATTCAATCGGATAGTAAGATTGTAGTCGAAGCAAATGAAACGGGAAAAACTTTACCAGAACTTACAGCCGCTACAGAAGAACCACCTGAAGAGAAAGGTTTCTTTAAACGTATTATCAATAAAATTCGTCCGCCGCGTGTGACTCCGATGGAACAAATTCCACGTATCACTGCGGAGGTTAGTGGTGCACCGGATGATCTTGCTAAAAATATCAAAGGTAAGTTATCTACATTTACCCAAGAATCATTTGAAGATTTTAATTCTGCGTTACCACAGCTTAGAAGTTTAAGTAACCAAGCCGCACAAGCTGTAGGTTATTACAATGCCGAATTTCGTTTTGAAAAATTAAGTGCAAGTCGAGTACGCGTAAAAGTCACACCAAATGAACCTGTTCGAATTAATGAACAAAATATTGAATTTAGTGGAGCAGGTGCAAAACAACCACAGTTCCAAGTTATTCGTTTAGTTCCAGACCAAGATGTAGGTGATATTTTTAACCATGGTCTGTATGAAACAACTAAAAGCCGAATTGTAGATGCTGCATCAAATAATGGATACTTTGATGCATTCTGGCGGTTACACGATGTAAAAGTCAGCCAACCTGAAAACAAAGCAGATATTAATCTCAAATATGAAACGGGTGAGCGATACAAGCTTGGTAAGGTTGAGTTTCGTATGAGCGATCCTTCAAAACCATTACCTATCAAATTAAATATTTTGGAAAGTATGGCGCCTTGGAAAGAGGGCGATGACTATACATTTTGGCGTGTAAATGCTTTAGCTAATAACCTGACTAACTCGCGGTATTTTAACTATACTTTGGTCGATTCAATTAAACCTGATCCAATTGAAAAGCCGCTTGAATTACCTCCAGATTTACAAGCACTGGTCGATCAGCAAAATGTCACGATTGACGAATCAAAACTGCTTTCTCCAGAGCAACAACAACTTGCTAAAGCACGTCAATTAGCCTCACCTACTAAAGAGGTTAGTCAAAATGTTGTAGACGAAAAACAATTTGCTGGGACTGAAAATGCACAATTAGCTGCAGCTCCAGCTGCTTTAAAAACTGCAGCAGATCATCAAGAGCAAGAATCGGAACAAGACCGTTTACAAGCTAAAGCACGTGAAGAAAAAAGAATTCCAGTTATTGTGACTCTAAATGCAGACAGATTAAATAGTCTGGAAACTGGTGTAGGTTATGGTACCGATACGGGAGCTCGCTTACGTAGTCAATATCGTCGCTCAATTGTAAACGAATATGGTCATTCATTTGACGCGAACTTTGAGCTTTCTCAAATTCGTCAGTCCATAGATGGCCGTTATAGTATTCCTTATAAACACCCATTAAATGATTACTTTAACATTGTGGGTGGTTATGAGCGTGAGACTAGAGATAATATTGGGCCTGATGTCAGTTTATTAACGGAATCTGCCGTGTTTGGTGGAGAGCGCGTTATTAAAAAACCGTTAGGTGATTGGCAACATACCATTGGAGTTCGTTATCGTCTGGATCGTTTAACTCAAAAAGGAAATGTCGATATTTCAGAGTTACCCGATGCTTTTAAAACTGCCGCTTCAGAGCAAGAAGCGTTATTGTTTGGTTATGAAACTTCTAAAACTTCAAGTAATACACGTTTAAACCCAACTAAAGCATTTAAACAAAGTTATAAGTTAGAACTGGGAAGTAGCAGTTTACTTTCCGATGCCAATATGGCAATTGCAACAGCTGGTTGGAGATTTATTTATTCTTTAGGTGAGCATGATGACCATCAGTTTGTGGGCCGATCAGATCTTAGTTATATTTTTACCGATGAGTTTGATAAAGTTCCATACAATTTAAGATTCTTTACAGGTGGTGACCAAACAATTCGTGGGTTTGACTACAAAAGTCTTTCTCCGGAAGTAGATGGATATAAAATTGGTGGACAGGCTCTAGCGGTAGGCTCTCTGGAATACAACTATCAATTCAAAGAAGGTTGGCGAGCAGCAATTTTTTCTGATTTTGGTAATGCTTACGATAAGAATTTTAGTAACCCGACAGCTTATAGCGTTGGTGTTGGTATTCGTTGGAAGTCACCTATTGGCCCAATTCGTTTGGATGTAGCTTCGGGTATTTCTGATGAAAATCATCCAATTCGTTTGCATTTCTTTATTGGTCCACAACTTTAAAAATAAAATTTTATTAGGTTTATTTTATGGCGGAAGTAGAACAGCAGCCCACTTCGGCACCAAGCTCTCCTAAGAAGCGACGTATTTTGCGTAGCTTCTTGCTGACAATATTAATCATACTTTTATTACTTGTTGCTTCCATCATTATTATGATGTCGACTGACCGTGGAAGCCGTTTTTTATTAGACCGTGTTTTACAAGCTCAACAAGTCATTAAATATGAGTATGAAGGTGGTAATTTACTTAGGGGAATTATCCTTAAAAATATTATTGTTCAGTTGGCAGAAGTCGATGTTACTTTAGATAGAGCTGATGTTCGCTTAGGATGGCGTTCTTTACTATTAGAAAAAGAAGTCCATTTAAGCAACGCAGATGTACGCAACTTAATCATTATTAATAAAGCGCCGCCGTCAGATAAACCATTTGGATTTAAACCTATAAAACTACCATTTGTTTTACGTATAGATAAGGCAGATGTTGATCATTTAGAAATTAAAAATTCGGGTTCTGTTGTAAATTTTCATGATGTCCACTTAAACGATGCGCTGTGGTCAGAGACAAAGCTGAAGTTTGAAAACTCAAGTATGGATATGGGTTATCTTTCTGTACATAACGCAACAGGAAACATGGATTTTAGTGGGAAATATCCGCTTAATGCGACAGCAGATTTAAGAATTCCTTCTTTAAAAAGCTTAAATATTCAAAATATAAAAGTTGCAGCCCGAGGAAGTTTAGATACATTACAAGCTGGCGTAGCAACTACAACACCAGACCTCTTAACAGGCTGGGTTGTTTTACATCCGGTTCGTCATGAAGTTCCAATGCAAGGGGCTTTGTCACTTAAAAATTATCACTTGCCTTTACTAGTTGATCAAAAATTATTTGCTAAAAATGGTGTTATTAAATTTGAGGGTAATGTTCAAAAGCTTAACTTAGCACTTGATACAGATTTAAAAGGTGCAAACTTACCTGAAGGCCAATACAATGCCTTAATGAATACTGATTTAGTACATCAGTTGAATATTACTGACTTTAATGGCCAAGTCATGAAAGGTGCAATTAACCTTAAAGGGTTAGTGAGCTGGAAAGACCATATTACTTGGGACATAAAAGGTCGTTTAGATCATGTTAATCCTAAAGATAAAGCGATTCCTCAAGTCGTTCAGGACTTCTTGCCACCAAGTTTAGATGCAGCAGTTTCTTCCACTGGTTCTTTAGAAAAAGGCACTGAAGTATTAGCGAATGTAGACTTCGACCGTTATGAATCTTGGAAACTTAAATTAAACCAAGCACCTGAAAAGAATAAAAAACCTCAGCCAATGTTTATGAATGTGGCTTGGTCAAAAATAGATCGTCCTATGCCATATATAGGTTGGTTGAGCAGTGATAGTGGACAAGTTGATCTGACTTTGCGAGATGGTCAGCAAGATATTAAAGTCGCAACCAAAGTATATCAGCATGAACAGACTCTATTACCAGCAGGACAATATCTCGCAACGTTGAACGTTAAAGATAATATTCTCAATGTTCCTAGTTTTAGTTTTGCTGCTCAAAAAGGCAGTCTAACAGGTCAGGCCAAGGTTTTATTGCCTACTGAAAAACGTCAGCTGGCTTGGAATGCCTTATTAAATGCAAAAGACTTTAATCCGCAAAGTATTCATACAGCAGCACCTGTTAACCTACTTAATGGATCAATCAAAGCAAGTGGTTTTGCAAAGCCAAATCAACAAATTATTCAACTTGAAAAAATCGATTTAAAAGGTCAATTGGCTCAAGCAGGCCAAGAAACGGTTGCATTAGCAGGGAAAAGTACAGCGGCTTTATTATTTAATGATGTTAAAGCAGGTGGTGGGTTTAAAGGTTTTGCAGTTAATTATGATGGATCTTTGAAAGCACTTAATCAGGCGAATGGATTATTAAAGTTCTCTATTGCGGGTACTCCAGAGTTTATTCGAATTAACCAGTTACAACATGATGGTGTTGCTGGAAAAATCTATGCGACTGGCTCAGTAAACTTAAAAGATCGTATTGCTTGGGATATCAACAGCTCGCTTGTACGTTTTAAACCTCAATATTTTGCTTCAAGTGTAAAAGGCGAAATTTCAGGAAATGTAAAAACGCAAGGTGTTTGGTCTGATAAGTTAAAGCGTATTGATATTCAACAGTTGAATCTTGCAGGATTTTTGAATAACAAGCCAGTGAGAGGTAGAGGTAACTTATCTGTACTTATGGATTCGAACCAAAAGGGCTTTTTACCTCAACAATTTGAAGCGAATAATCTATTTTTGGTTTATGCACAAAACCAGTTACAGGCAACGGGTAATGCGCAAAATTTAAAAATTAAGCTCAATGCACCTGCACTTTATGAGTTGTATCCTGGCTTGAGTGGTCGTGCCTATGGAGATTTGAGTGTCCAATCTCAACCTCGCCTAAAAGCTACCGCGAATATTGCAGTGGATAACTTTGCGTATACTAATTTAGTGAGCATAAAAAAACTGCGTATACAGGGTGAACTCCCAACATCTGAAACAACACCAACCCAGCTTACAGCTAAGTTAGATAATTTACGTAGTGGTAGCCGTCTAATTCAGTCTGCTGAAGTTAATTTAACAGGAACACGGAAAGCGCATTTATTAAAAGTGCAGGCAAACAATAATGTTTCTAAATTCTATGTTCAGTTAGCAGGTGGTTTTAACCAAAATAATGATTGGTTAGGCCAAATTCAAAAAGGAAGTTTTGATTCGCGACGAATTCGTTTAGCACAAAATCAAAATGCACCTATTATTTTCTCATCAGCACGTTCTGAATTATTTGTTGGGCAACATTGTTGGCAGAGTAAAAATAGTCAGTTATGTCTTGATCAACCTGTACGTGTAAGTAAAGCACAGGGTAATATTTCATTTGTTACCCAAAATCTGGATTTAGGTGATTTTGCTGCGTTTATGCCAGAAGGGTTGGCAATGACAGGTCAGCTCAATGGTTATGCAAAAGCTTCTTGGGTAAATGGTGGGCATCCTAAACTTGATGCACGTTTAGTTACTCGAAAAGGTGAACTAGGCCTAGCTGCGGAAGATCCTCAAGATCCGCCAACCACGCTGAATTATGATGAGCTCAGTGTAATTGCGAAGAGTATCTCAGATGGTCTATTGTTACGCGTTGACGTGAAAACACCTGATATTGGTACTGGCTATGCAAATGTCATTATTAATCCATACCAACCCTCTATGCCAATGCGTGGTGAGGTGGCCTTTAATGATGTGCAATTAAAAGTTTTGAAACCATTTATTCAAGATGTACGCTCAATGAGTGGTACGTTAGCTTTAGCTGGTAAAGTAAATGGTACTTTAACCCAACCGCAGTTTACGGGTGAAATGCGTTTGAAAAACGGGGCAATCAGTATGATTTCCCTGCCAGTGAACTTAACCAACGTACAAGTGTATTCATCTATTCGTCAGGATATGGCAACAATTGATGGTGCATTTAACAGCGGACAAGGGGTAGGTTTACTTAAAGGCAGTTTCGACTGGAAAGATTCACCGCGTCTACAGTTGAACTTAAAAGGTGATAATTTACTGGTACGCCAAGCACCATTAATTACAGCAATTGCAAATCCGAATTTGACACTTGATATGTATCCTTTCGATAAACGTTTAAGTTTGAAAGGGTCTGTAGATGTTCCTCGTGCACGTATTTCAATGCCTGAAACAACTGCACCTGTCATTAATACATCTTCAGATGTGCGTATCGTCCGTCAGGGCCAAGACCCACTTGCAATTTTACGCGCAGCTAAACCTTGGGATATTCGTGCTGATATTTCGGTGAATATTGGTAACCAAGTAATCTTCCAAGGCTTTAACAGTAATATTCCTTTAGTTGGTCGTTTGAACTTGACTCAACGTGGTTATGAAACTGCAATGCGCGCGATGGGTGCTATTGGTGTAAGTCAAAAAGTGAAAATTGAAGCATATGGTCAAAGCTTAGATTTAAATCGTGCAATTGCTCGTTTCAATGGGCCACTGTCAAACCCGACTTTAGATATTGATGCGAATAAAAATGTTCAGGGCAGTATGGTTGGTGTGCGTGTTACGGGTACTGCGTCATCACCAAGTATTCAAGTTTATAATGATGCTGGTTTGTCTGAACAAGAAGCCTTGAATGCATTGGTAACGGGTCGTATTAATGAAGGTTCAAGCGGTTTAAGTAATTCGGAAGGTTTTAAATCTGATGTAAACAATACTATTGCCGCTGCTGGTATTAGTATGGGCTTAGGTGGCACTCGTGCTTTAACGAATCAAATTGGTCGTACTTTTGGCTTAAGTGGACTTGCCTTAGATGCCCAAGGTACAGGGGATGATACTCAGGTAAGCTTAACTGGATATATCACACCTGACTTATTTATTCGTTATGGTGTTGGTGTATTTACGCCAGTCAATAAGCTTACCTTACGTTATCAAATGAATCGACGTTTATATTTAGAAGCAAGTCAGTCTTTAGAAAGAGCGATCGACTTATTCTACAACTGGCGTTTCTAAATGTATGAATTAAGAGCTCACTTTAAGTGGGCTCTTATTTTATTAAGGTTATACCATTTTAAAAAAATTAATAATTCTCATATAGATCATTAATTTAATTTGAAGTAATCACATATTAAACACGATTCTGGTTAAAGAAACTTCACTTGAAAATTGCTGTTTTATAAATTAATTTTCAAAATCATTAAATGAAATTAGATCGATAAAGCCTTGTTGATAATTACAAATAAGGTGAATTCTCAAGGAAATGCCAGTGAAAAAAGTTACTTGTGTTGAAATTACAGAGAGCAAGGATAACGATATAAAGCTTAAATATCGTACATTGATTCAGAAATTAACAGCAACTTTATCGTTGACGTTTTTATCACTTGGATGGGGCAACATGGTGAATGCCGCAGATCAACAAATCGCTTTAGTGGGAACTTGGACATCTATTCCTAATGCACCACTTGTGCAAAAACCAAAACAGGCCAGTGAAGGTTTGTACCAGTTTCAATTTAATAGGGATGGGACTTTAACTCCTATTAAAGTATTAAAAATGAAAAGTCCTTCTTGGATTGTGAAATCGAAAGATGGCCGTTTTGCATATACAACAAATGAAGAAAATTTAGGAGAGGTCACTGCATTATCAGTTCAAAACGGAAAGGTAGAGGTGCTAAACACAGTAGATAGCCATGGTGGGCATCCAACACACGCCTCAATCAGTTTAGATGGTAAATTCCTATTCGTGTCGAACTATTCTGCATTTGATAAAGGTCGTGGTGGTGTAGCCGTTTTGCCAATTTTACCAAATGGACATATAGGTGAAATGGTACAGAATATTGTTTTCGCGGAAGGTTCTGGCCATGTCAAAGGTCGTCAGGAAAGTGGTCATGCACATTCGACAACTTTCAGCCCAGATGGTAAGTATTTATATGCGAGCGATCTAGGAAATGACAAAGTCTATGCCTTTCGTTATAACCCTAACAAACTCCAACCACTTGAAGCAGATAGCAGTCGAGATGTGAAGTTTGTTCATGGTTCTGGGCCGCGCCATATGGTCTTTTCTCCAAATGGAAAACATGCGTACATTACCGCAGAAATGCGAAGTGAAATTGTAGCGTTTAATGTACAAGATGGACATTTGAAAAAAATAGCTGAGCTAAAGTTGGTACACGAAGATAAAACACCTGAATTTAAGAGTGCGAGTGGAATTATCTTGAGTCCAGATGGCAAATATGTCATTGCTGCCAATCGTGGCGCAGACAACAAACTTTTGGTATTTAAAATTCAACAAAATGGGTTGTTAGGTCAACCAGTCATTTATAAGGCTAATGGCATTGAACCACGAGCTTTCTCCTTCGATGCAACAGGTAAATATTTATATGTGACGAATGTATATAGTAATAACATCAGTTTGTTCCGCTTTGATGCAAAAAGCGGTAGCTTAAAACCTGCTGGCGATGCTGCAAAAATATCTACACCTACTGATATTAAGTTCTTTAATTAATTTGAGTAAAGCAACCTATATTTTTGACACTTCATATAAAAGACCGAGAGCGAGTATCTCGGTTTTTTTATGGCAGTTTTTGCAAAGTCTGTCAGATTCAGTATGATGTGGGCAGCTTAGTCTGTGTAGAGTAATGATGAAAAAAGTTTTATTTGTCTTGATAGGAATGTTGTTAGTCGGCTGTACAGAGAAAAAACCTTTGACACCTGAAGAACAATGGCATGGCTTTTGTACCAGTGTTGGTAATGCGGCTAGAAGTATTGTGTTTGACCGGCAGCAAGCAATTGAAAAGTCTCAAGCGGTTGAGCATGCAAATAAAATTGAAGATGAGATCACCAAAAAATTCATCTTGAATATTATTGAGAAAGTTTATGCTATTCCACAAGATCAGCTAAAAACTAACCCAGAAGCCCTACAAGAAAAAATTAGAAAACAAATGGCAGATGAATGCTTAGTTACACCACATGACAAAATGCCGAACTACAAAAAGTTCTAAGTGTGCAAGACATCGTCAACACTCCACTAAGGTGGAGTGTTCTTTCAATTCAAAATATCGCATGATAAGTCAGTCATTAAGATCATTATTTACACAGGGGTATTTAGTTACAAAATAATGGGCATCACGGAGAAACACCCCGCGCGCATTAACTTTTAGCTTGAACTCTAGTAAAATTTTGTAGTCCATATTACTTGTGAAGCTTTGTGAAAGCTGGAATTTACAAGTAATTTTTTAAAAAAAGAGGAATGAACACCGTGCTAGAAGCTTACCGCCAACACGTTGCTGAACGTGCCGCACTCGGAGTCCCACCGAAGCCACTTGATGATGCTCAAACTGCTCAACTTGTTGAGTTATTAAAAAACCCACCGGCAGGTGAAGAAGCATTCTTGGTTGATTTGCTTGAAAACCGTGTTCCTGCAGGTGTTGACCAAGCAGCTTATGTAAAAGCAGCTTTCTTGGCAGCGATTGCAAAAGGCGAAGCGACATCTCCGCTAGTTTCTAAAGAACGTGCAGTTTATTTACTAGGTACGATGCTTGGTGGCTACAACGTAGCGCCTTTAGTTGAGCTTCTAGATGATGCTGAATTAGGTGGTTTAGCTGCTGAAGCATTGAAAAAAACATTACTTGTATTTGATGCGTTCCATGACGTAGCTGACAAAGCTAAAGCTGGCAATGCGAATGCAAAAGCTGTTTTACAATCTTGGGCTGATGCTGAATGGTTCACTAGCCGTAAAGACGTACCAGAAGAAATCAAACTTACTGTATTCAAAGTAACGGGTGAAACAAACACCGATGACTTGTCTCCAGCTCAAGACGCTTGGAGCCGTCCGGACATCCCATTACACGCAAACGCAATGTTGAAAAACGAGCGTGATGGTATCAATCCTGAAAAACCAGGTGAAGTTGGTCCATTAAATCAAATCAAAGAACTTATTGCTAAAGGCAACCAAGTTGCTTATGTAGGTGACGTTGTTGGTACAGGTTCATCTCGTAAATCTGCAACAAACTCTGTGCTTTGGTTCTTCGGTGATGAAATCGCCCACATTCCAAACAAAAAAGACGGTGGTTTCTGCTTAGGTTCTAAAATCGCTCCGATTTTCTTCAATACTATGGAAGACGCTGGTGCGTTACCTGTAGAAATTGACGTTGCGAACATGAACATGGGCGACGAAATCGTTCTTAAGATTGATCACTCAGCAGCTAAAGTAACTGCGTTCAAAAACGGTGAGCAAATCGCTGAATCTGAACTTAAAACTCCAGTTCTTTTAGACGAAGTGCGTGCTGGTGGTCGTATTAACTTGATCGTTGGCCGTGGTTTGACTGCTAAAGCGCGTGAAGCTTTAGGTCTTGCACCATCTACATTATTCCGTACTCCAGTACAACCTGCTGCAACTGGCAAAGGCTTCACTTTAGCTCAGAAGATGGTTGGTCGTGCATGTGGTCTTCCAGAAGGTCAAGGTGTAATTCCTGGTACTTACTGCGAACCTAAGATGACTACAGTTGGTTCTCAAGATACAACTGGTCCTATGACTCGTGACGAGTTAAAAGACTTAGCTTGCTTGGGCTTCTCTGCTGACTTAGTTATGCAATCTTTCTGTCACACTGCTGCTTATCCAAAACCAGTTGACGTACAAATGCAACATACACTTCCAGACTTCATCATGAACCGTGGCGGTGTGTCTTTACGTCCAGGTGACGGTATTATCCACTCTTGGTTAAACCGTATGCTTCTTCCAGATACAGTAGGTACTGGTGGTGACTCGCATACTCGTTTCCCAATTGGTATTTCATTCCCAGCAGGTTCTGGCCTTGTAGCTTTCGCTGCTGCAACTGGTGTAATGCCACTTGATATGCCTGAATCAGTTCTTGTTAAGTTCAAAGGTAAAATGCAGCCTGGTATCACTTTACGTGACCTTGTACATGCGATTCCTTACTATGCAATCAAAGAAGGCGATCTTACTGTTGAGAAAAAAGGTAAGAAAAACATCTTCTCTGGTCGTATCTTAGAAATCGACTTAACAGAAATGGAAACTGACTTAACAGTTGAGCAAGCATTTGAACTTTCTGATGCTTCTGCTGAACGTTCAGCTGCTGGTTGTGCAATCACACTTTCTGAAGAGAAGGTTGCTGAGTACTTACGTTCTAACATCACAATGCTTAAGTGGATGATTTCACAAGGCTATGGTGATGCTCGTACAATGGCTCGCCGTGTTGAAAACATGGAAAAATGGTTAGCAAACCCAAGCCTACTTAAAGCTGATGCGGATGCTGAATACACTAAAGTGTATGAAATTGATTTGTCAGAAATCAAAGAACCTATTCTTTGCTGCCCGAACGATCCAGATGATGCAAAACTTCTTTCTGACGTTCAAGGTGACAAAATTGATGAAGTATTCATCGGTTCTTGTATGACTAACATTGGTCACTTCCGTGCTGCTGGTCAGTTACTTGAGAAAGTACCAAGCGGTTCATTAACAACTCGTTTATGGTTGGCTCCACCAACACGTATGGACGAACACCAGTTAATGGAAGAAGGCTTCTATAACACTTATGGCCGTGCTGGTGCACGTACTGAAATGCCTGGTTGTTCATTATGTATGGGTAACCAAGCACGTGTTGCGCCGAACACAACTGTTGTATCGACTTCTACACGTAACTTCCCTAACCGTTTAGGTCAAGGTTCTAACGTTTACTTAGCATCTGCTGAGCTTGCATCTGTTGCTGCTGTACTTGGTAAATTACCAACTCCAGAAGAATATCAACAATATGCAGCTCAAATTGACAGTATGTCTGCTGACATCTACAAATATTTGAATTTCGACCAAATGGGCGAATATACAAATGCTGCTGATAAAGTAGATACTAAGAAAATTGCTGCTGCTCAATTGACTTAATACCTCAATTTAGTACAAAAAAGGAGCTGATTATTCAGCTCCTTTTTTTATTTAAAAGAGAATTAATACACAATTTTCAAATTAAAATATTAAATAGATCATATTTTGTATATTTAAAATGTAAAAATAAATATAGCGCTAGATATTAAAGAAGTTTTTGTTTTAAAATGTTTTCATGAACTTAAAAATAATTAAAAAGAACACGGGTATTTTATATATGGAACTTAAAAATGCTAAAGACAATTGTTGAATTTAAATTTGATGATTATCAGTTATATGATCAAAAATTATCAACAGAAGACGGAAATACATTAGTACAGAAAACTGAAGATATTGCACAATATATTTATAGTATCTTGAAAAATAGATATCACTTAAATATCGAATTAAATCCTGAACGTTGGGGGTGGGAAATAGAAGTACCTCTACCAGAGATCACGATGTATATTGGTATTAGTGTTTATGAAGAATATAGCAATGGTTTCGCAATATTTATTTCACCAAATACACCAATTTTGAAAAGATTTCTTTTTAGAAAATTGGATATTACTCATCATATTATGCTGCTTCAAAATTATATTAATGTCATTTTGAAATCACATGGCGGTATTTATGATGTGCAATGGTGGGAAGAAAATGAGTTTAGATATGTTGCTGCCCATTAAAATATAATTAGAAAATATGAAATATTCTTTATGATTGTTTAGCTAATACAATTAATAAAATATTTTATTAAGAGTTATAGTGGTGAATTTGCGTGTGTGAGCTTAATATATGTTCAAGATAATGTGGCTCAGATCCGTATGCGAGTTTTAGCTTGGAAGGCATTACGTAAGTTCTTCTATAACAACCTTCATGATCATGATTACGAAACGACAGTAAGTCGATGTATTAACTATTTCTTGGTTTTCTTAATTATAGGTAATGTAATTGCGGTATTGCTAGAAACAGTAAATGATCTGTATTACAGCTATTGTATATGGTTTGACTACTTTGAAAATATCTCTATCACAATTTTCAGTATTGAATATCTCTTGCGCCTCTGGAGTGTAGTCGAACGTGATCCGACACAACCTGCTTGGAAACAGCGTTTTGCTTGGATGAAGAGTGGAGAGGCACTGATTGACCTCATGGCAATTCTGCCTGCATATCTAAATTTCTTTGTACGAATAGATCTTCGTATGCTTAGAATTTTACGTTTACTTCGACTCTTAAAATTAACCCGCTATTTTATCTCTTTGCAAATATTGCTTTGTGTCATTAAAAGGGAAAAGGGCTCGTTTCAGGCAGTAATTTTCATTTTAATCATTATGATTATTATGACTGCTTCAGGTATTTATGTGGTTGAAAATAAAGCTCAACCAGAAGCTTTTAGCTCTATTCCAAAAGCAATGTGGTGGGCAGTCGTTACCTTAACTACAGTCGGATACGGTGATGTCACACCCGTAACCAGCTTAGGAAAGTTGCTAGGTGCTTTGATTACAATTTTGGGGGTAGGGATTGCTGCTTTACCGGCTGGTATTTTAGCCTCTGGTTTAGCTAATGAACTGAACCAGCGTAATCAGCGCCTTGAACAAGAGTTCCGAGAGTTACTTCAAGTGCGTGGTATAGATATCATTCACGATGAAATTGAAATAGAACGTATTCGGCAAAAAGTCGGATTGCCAAAAGAACAAGCGCATAATCTGATTATTCAAATCATGCGCGAAAAGGTATTAGAAGAAAAAGAAGTGGAAAGGGAAAAGAAATGTTATTGCCCACATTGTGGTGGAAAGCTAACAGACTAGTATTTTGGTCAAAAGTCTGGCGCTAGTCAGGCTTTTTGAGTTGCTTTCTCGACAGCAAATGCAATAAGTAAAATAATAAGACCGCCAAGACTTAATACAAATCCTACCCAGATCGGTGCAATCCAGCCCATCTGATGACTCAGTACCCAACCACCTAAAAATGCACCTAATGCATTCGCAAGATTAAAAGCTGAGTGATTAAGCGAAGCTGCTAGTGTTTGTGCATCACCTGCAACATCCATCAGGCGTGTTTGTAATGCTCCGCCTAAGCCCATTACAGTCAATCCAATTAAGAATAAAGAAGCAATAGCACTATATATATTACTCATTAGAAAACTTGCAACAACAAAGGCGATTGCTGAACTAATAAGTACGCCTACAATGGTTTTATTGAGGTTTTTATCTGCAAGCCAGCCAGCTGCTAAACCTCCAATCACCATTCCGATTCCCCACAGTGCTAGCGCAATAGGAACGATTTGAATATTAACTTTTGTATATTCAGTCAAAATAGGTGAGACATAGCTATATACCGAAAACATGCCTCCAAAGCCAATTGCACCGACCGCAAGGGTTAACCACATATTTATATTTTTAAGCCCAGCCAATTCTGTTTTTATACTGGCAGTAGCTTGAACCGGAATATTCGGCACAAAGCAAGCTACAGCAATTAAAGTAAAAAATGCAATCGTTGCTGAAAATTCAAAACCTGCTCTCCAACCAAAATGTTGGCCTAACCATGTCGCTAAAGGTACGCCAATAACAGTAGCAACGGTTAAACCCATCATCATTTGTGCAACTGCAGAAGCTCTTCGTGATGGGCCTGCAAGTTCAGCAGCGACTAGAGCACCCACTCCAAAATATGCACCATGGGGTAAACCTGCAATAAAACGAGAAACTAAAACGGTCTCAGGAGTATCTGCTAGGGCTGTACAAGCATTAGCAATACCATAAAACAGCATGAGACAAAGCAATAAAGTCTTTCTAGGAACTTTAGCACCCAAAATAGCAATAATAGGGGCGCCAATAACAACACCTAATGCATACGCACTAATAAAATGTCCAGCTTCAGGTACTGTAATATTTAGGTTGTGTGCAATTTCTTGAATAAGGCCCATTGCCACAAATTCGGTGGTGCCAATACAGAAACCACCAACTGCGAGAGAGAAAATTGCTAAGAACAGTGAATAATGTTGAGGTGTGTTGGATGAAGATTGGGGGGACGCCATAATAAATTAAAAAAGGAGACTCAAAAATGAAAGTATAAGGGAAAAAAGGTCAAAATAATAAAAAACTAAAACATTGAGCGTACAGTTGCAGGTTTTAAGCAAAAGCATTTTATATTTATTTTAAATAATTTATCGAAATTTTTTAATAAATTATATATGATAAGTTCGTAATACTTTAGGCATTACAATAAGTTGTATAAATATTTAAAAAATAGAGAATCTAAATCGTGAGAAAATTAAGTATTGCCTGCCTTATGGGGTTGGTTATGTTATCTACGTCAGGTTGCTCAGTCTTTATGGCGGGTAATCAACCAAGTAAAAAAAATTTAAACGTGTTAAATCCGGGTAGTTCTCGCAATTATGTCATTGCTGAGCTAGGAGCACCTGTACTTTCTGAATATCGTGATGGTACAAGAGTCGAGATTTATACTTTCCAACAAGGCTATCCAAAATGGGCGAAAGTCAGCCGTGCATTTGGACACGGTATAGCGGATGTTGCGTCATTCGGGCTATGGGAAGTATTTGGAACACCAACTGAGGCGTATTTTAGTGGGAAAGAAACTTCTTATGAAGTAACGTACGGGCAAGATGATTTGGTGAAAAGTTTTAAGCTCATCGATTTTGAGCAGGCATTCCCTAAACCAAAAGCAGAGTGATGAAATGAAAAGGGCCGTTAGGCCTTTTTCTTTGTATATGTTAAAAAAATTATATTAAATAAAATCAATGTTTTAAAATTTAATTGGCTTATTTACTTTAAAAATAATCAAGTAAAAAGCAAGTTGAGGCATATTAATTAATATTGTGATAAGATGAATACTATTCATTAATAATGATTTATCTAAATTCACTCTATCTTCTTCAAATAAGAGAAAAGTTTCAAAATTTATGGATAAATCTATTTATTCAGGCTTTTGCCCATGTTAGAAATTCGTCATCTTAAAACTTTGGTTGCATTACGTGAACATGGTTCACTTGTTGCGGCAGCTAATGATTTGTGTTTAACACCCTCTGCTATTTCTCACCAATTAAAAGAATTAGATCATTGGTATGGGGTAGAGGTTGTGAATCGTCGAAGCAGACCTGTTAGTTTTTCGAATGTTGGGCAGCGCTTGCTCAAATTGGCTGATGATGTATTGCCACAGATTCAAATTACTCAAAGTGATATTACTCGTATTGTGCATGGGCAAACGGGTAGAATTATTTTTTCTTCTGAATGCCATAGCTGCTTTGACTGGCTAATGCCTTTGCTCAATCAATATCGTCATCAATATCCAGATGTTGATTTAGATTTTGCTTCAGGCTTTGAGTCAAACCCACATGAGCTTTTACAAAATGGTGAGTTTGATTTACTCATTACAGCCGATCCAATTGCATTAAAAGGAATTGAATATTTTCCAATTTTTGAATATGAATCACGTTTAGTTCTATCAAACACTCATCGATTGGTACGTGCTGAAAATATTACGGTCCAAGACCTTGCAGAAGAAGTTCTTATTACTTATCCCGTTGATAAGCATCGTTTAGATATCATGTCGAAACTGTTTATACCTGCCAATATTCAACCTAAACAAATTCGCACAACAGATTTAACTCAAATGCTTATTCAGCTTGTAGCGAGTGGGCGAGGTATTGCTGCTTTACCAGACTGGGTAGTAAATGAATATGAGCAAAAGGGATGGGTCACTAGCCGCCGTTTAGATTGTGTTTCTCAAAATGGTTTAAGACGTACATTATATGCAGGCTATCGAGTTGAAGAAAAAGAGAAGAGCTATTTTGAGGGATTTTTAAAACAATTAGAAAAGTTCTCTTTAAAGCGAAATTCTTATTATTCAGGCTAAACATAGGTACTTAGCCCAAGTAGTAATAAAAGGTACTTAGATGTGCCTTTTTTATTTGCCTATAAATAAAGATAATAGCCCTGCTGCAATGAGTGGGCCAACTGGTACTCCGCGAAGTAGTGCAACGCCTGCAACTGTACCAATGAGTAAGCCTGCAACTACATCAGGTTGGCTTGACATAAGTTTTACACCACGTCCACCTAACCAAGCAACAAGTAGACCGATTGCAATGGCAATCAAAGATTTAAAACTAACAAACGATTTTAAAATACTTTCTCCACTAAGCTTGCCACTCGCAATGGGGGTAAGTACGCCAATCGTTAAAATAAGAATTCCTAAATTAAGACCGTGCGCTTGGATATAAGGAAAAAACTCATTTAGCGGGGTAATCTTAATCACAATAAGCACACCTGCTGCAATTGTTACAGCAGCATTTTGGCTTAATAAGCCACAAATCAGCAAAACCAGTAAAACAACTAAATTAACATCGAATTGGGCAAGCATGGAGAGTGGCAAGGAAAGCAAATAATTTGAATTGTATAATAATTGAGAATCAAAATGTGAAAGCATTTAAAAGTTGCAAAGATTAGAGTATGAATTTGTAATCACAATTTTAGTCTATATGATTCAATCATAAAGAGTTTTGCTTTCTGGTTACGATTGGAAACGATGTTATATAAATTAACAAGTTAAAAACTCTTCTTTTGAAATGTTGTGATATAAAAATAATCATTAGTCATAGTTTTAGGATGATTCATATGGACATTGTCGATATTAAAATTAAAGATCAATTCGAAAAAATTTATGATGCGAAAGCTCAACTCAAGAAGAATTTGGTTGAACATGATAATGAGCCTCTAAAGCTAAGTCAGCGAATTGAACATATTATTGTGGATAATGAAATTATCTTGCCTACGACTGAATTGTTATTTGAAAGTGAACAAAACGAGAAAATTTATCGCGTCATTGAAGAATAACTTCAAAATGATGAGAGTTAAGTACAAAGTTGATAAAGCAAAAAGGGTAATAAAGTTCGAAAACTGCGTTAAAATAATGGTTTGGTTTTAAAGAGAAGGCTTTATGCTGCTGGAAAAAATTTTGCAATCACAAGGGTTCGGTTCACGTAAATATTGCCAGCAGTTAATAAAAAATGGTTCTGTAAGTATTGATGGAGAGGTTGCAAGTGATCTTAAAAAGCAATTCTCTCCAGAAAATTTTGAATTTTCTGTTTTTGGTCAAAATTATCTGTATCGAGAAAAAATTTATATTGCTCTGAAAAAGCCGCAAGGTTTCGAGTGTTCGCACAATCCTCAGCATCATCGAAGTGTTTTTAGCTTGCTACCTGAAACTATGATTCAACGTGGTGTGCAAGCCATTGGTCGTTTAGATCAAGATACAACTGGCTTATTGTTACTTACTGATGATGGTAAATATCTTCAAGCTTTAACGCATCCTCGTAAACATGTTCCTAAGGTTTATCATGTGACGACTTACGACCCAGTCACACCTGAACAAATTGAAATGCTTACTCAAGGCGTTAATTTACACCAAGAAAAAGGGATATTTGCTGCTACAGATGTAGCACTACTTGGAACCCATCAATTAACGATGACTATTCATCAAGGTGTATATCATCAAGTCAAAAGAATGATTGCAGCTGTTGGCAATAAAGTCGAAAAATTACACCGACATCAAATAGGCCAACTGGTCTTACCTGAAATTGAGGAAGGGGATTGGGTGTATTTGTCTGAGCAGGAAAAACAACTCGCTCAAAATATTATTTAAGAAAACAGTGGAAAGTCTGAAATTCACTGTCTCGAATAAATCCCATTTTTTCATAGAGACGGTGAGATTCATGATTGTTCGTTTGAGTCTCTAGGCTAATACGTAAAGCATTTTCTTGTTTTGCAAATAAAATCGCTGTATCAATAAGCTGTTTTGCTGAACCCTGACGACGGAACATTGGAGTAACATATACGTCATCTAAGATGTAATAAGTTGAACAAGCAACTGAAGAAAAACCTAAGTACAGTAATACGAAACCTGTGATTTTTTCATCTTTAATATGAATAAAGAATACACTTTCTTTATTTTCAAAACGTTGTTTTAAAAAATGATGTGATTCATCAAGATTAGAAGATGCTCCGTAAAATTGACGGTACTCATCAAATAGGACAGCAAGCTGTGTTAAATCTTCTTTGGTCGCTCGTCTTACAATCATTAGGCGCTCCTTGTATTTATGTTTATGTTTTTACAAAGAGAGCATAACTAAAAAACCAACCAATTGACGTTAAAAGTTGTTTAAAAATGCAACACTGTTAAGTGTTGTCACTTTCACCTAATAAGGCATTTAACTCTTCAAATAAATCTTCGTGGTCATCATCTTCATTTAAACTTGAAGGGTTCTGATTTAAGGAAGATGCTTTCGCTTTTCTCAGTTTTAATAATTGTTCCATATTAATGTTCTGATTTTCGATAGCAAAAGGAATAGATTTAGTTAAGACGACTTGTTTAAAGAACAGTCGCACTGCTTGGGCAGGGGTAATCCCCAATTGTTTAAAAACAGCAAAAGCCTGTTTTTTCTCTTGGGAGTCAAGTCGAACCTGATAAACTTCTGTTTTTCGCATGAATAACAAAACCAAATGATTTTTAATTTTTAGGGATTTATTTTAAACCATCGGAATGTAATTTCAATGTCTTTCAGCATAAAAAATAATCTTTTTGTCATTACGATATGATTACAGTGTCAATTCAAAGTAAGAATTGAAAACCATTTCCTGTTTTGTGAGAGGGTCTATGAAAGAAATTTGCTTAGCTAATAGCTGTAACGGTTGAGAAAAATCATCGTCAGCTTTATGTTGAACTATTGGGTAAAACGGATCATTTTTAATCGGAATTCCCAAATGGCTTAAATGCACACGGAGTTGATGTTGTTTTCCTGTAGTGGGTGTTAAACAGTATTTAGCCCAAGATTGGTTATGCTCAAGCAACTCAATTTTTGTTTCTGTATTGGTTTTAGTATGGGGAATAACGCACATTGTATAAAAGGGCGTACCTTTATCTAAATAGAGTTTTAAAGTCTGAGGAAATTTTAATTCAGCTTTATATTGAGCGATTGCATGATAAATCTTATGAATTTGACGGTCTGCAAATAACTGTTGGTAAACCCCGCGTGACTGTGGCCGTTTGCAAAATAAAACGACTCCCGCAGTTTCACGGTCTAATCGATGGATTGGGGTTAAAAACTCATTACCCGTTTGTTTTTTTAATCTGACTAATAGCGTTTCTTGTACATATTGCCCGGTTGGACTAATGGTTAAAAAATGAGGTTTATCTACAACAAGCAAGTCATCATTTTCAAATAAAATTTGATGTTCAAAGGGAACATGGGCTTCATAAGCAAGAAAGCGATAATAAAAAATATGAGTGTTTGCTATATATGGGCTATCTAATGTTAATTTTTCACCATTTGCTGCGTAAATAAGCCCATCCTGAAAACGTTGTTGCCACTCAACTGTTTTTATATGAGGAAAATTTTCACAAAGAAATTGATAGATGGTCTGAGCATTTGTTTGAGTCGGAAGATAGACTTGGCTTGCGCTTACGCCATCAATCATAGGTGGGAAAAATTCAATCGGACTAGACATAAAACTGTGTCAATATTTAATAAATGTGGTGTAAAAAAAGCCATCGTTAAGGACTTAAGTAGGCTTTAAAGCAGGGCAATGTTATCATATCGATTATTTTGAATCATGTTATGTGTGTTATGTCGTATTCATTGAAAATTGTCTTAAATCATGAAGAAGATACCCAGCGTTTAGCTCAGGCATTGGCGCAGCATGTTCAGGCCGGTGTGATTTATTTGATTGGCGATTTGGGTGCCGGTAAAACGACATTAACCCGTTATTTTTTGCAGTCTTTAGGGCATAAAGGCTCGGTTAAAAGTCCTACCTATACACTTGTTGAACCATACAAAATCAATAATAAAGAAATTTTTCATTTTGACTTATATCGTTTGAATGACCCCTACGAACTTGAATTAATGGGAATCCGTGATTATTTAGACATTCAGGATGCACTATTTTTATTTGAGTGGCCATCGAAAGGTGGAGACGAAATACCGCAGGCAGATATTGTTATTGATATTCAAAAATCAGATGATGAACTCAATCGTTTCGTCACTTTAACTTTACCAACAGAGCATTTGTACCAGACTTTGCAGGAACAGCTTCATGACTGATGAAAAGCTAGCACAACGTCGTATTCATACATTAGACGCCGCGTTAGCCAACCAGATTGCTGCCGGGGAGGTAATTGAGCGTCCTTCATCGGTTGTAAAAGAATTATTAGAAAACTCAATTGATGCGGGTGCAACTGAACTGATTGTGCGGATTGCACAAGGCGGATCAACACTAATCGAGATCATTGACAATGGGCATGGAATACATTCTGATGATTTACCATTGGCAGTCATGCGTCATGCAACAAGTAAAATTAAAACAGCAGAAGATTTACACGCAATCGTCAGTTTAGGTTTCCGTGGTGAAGCGCTTGCTTCTATTGCTGCGGTTTCACGATTAACTTTAACCAGTAGCCAAGATGAAAGCGGAATTGGTCATCAGGTTGAAGTGAATGGTACAGCCTTTGACCACCAACAAGTACAAGCTGTGGCTGCACAAAAGGGCACTCATATTCGAGTTCAGGATTTATTTTTTAACGTTCCTGCTCGCCGTAAGTTTTTAAAAAAGCCCACAACTGAATTTGGTCATATTGAAGAAATTGTACGTCGTCTGGCTTTAACACATTTTGATATACGTTTTGTACTCGAGCATAACGATAATATTCGGATTAATTTACCAATAGCCGATAGTGGTGAATTAAGATTTCAGCGTGTACAGCAATTATTGGGTCAACAGTTTGTTCAAAATGCTTACTGGATAGATGCTGACAGTATCAACATGCGTTTGTCAGGTTGGTTAGGACATCCTTCAGATGCACGTGCTCAAGCAGACTTACAATATGTCTATGTAAATGGCCGAATTGTGAAAGATAAAACCATTTCACATGCTTTAAGAATGGCTTATGACGGTATTTTACATGGTCATCAGCATTCATCTTATTTACTTTTCTTAGAAGTTGATCCTGAAAATATTGATGTTAACGTTCATCCAACCAAACATGAGATTCGTTTTCTAAATCAACGCGAAGTACATGAGTTTGTAAGACATTACGCTAAAGAAACTCTAGCACAATTTCAGACAGCGAGTGCTGATTTAGCCCAAGCTATGAAGGTGGACGATACTCAGGCCTCATGGGTACAACCTCAGCCTAAATATCAAGAACAATTCACATTGCATCGTACAGAGCAAGCTGTTGATACAACACTAGACAAGCCGAGTAGTTATCAGCCGTCTACTGAACTTTTAACTGATTTTAATGACAGTCGTCCACAAGCTGTTCACTATGCAGAACAAACCCCAAAATATAATGGTTCTGCGCAGTTAAATAATGCTTTAAAGACTTACTTGGCTCCATTACGTGATCAACCTGCTGCCAATTTTTCAGTTGATGAAAATATTGAGCCTGTTGCTAAAGTCGATGAATTTCCATTAGGTATTGCCATTGCTCAGCTTCATGGAATTTATATTCTGGCGCAAAATACGGAAGGGTTGATTATTGTTGATATGCATGCAGCACATGAACGTATTTTGCTGCAGCAAATGAAAAATGCTTGGGATAAACCTGAGTTTTGGACGTCTCAACAGTTGCTTATACCTAAAGTGATCTCAATTAGTCGTATGCAAGCTGTGCGGGTTGAGGATTTAAAACCTCAGCTTGAACGCTTAGGATTAGAGATCGATTTATATGGCGACGAGCAAGTGATTGTGCGTGGTGTGCCAGCTATTTTGCAAAAAGCGGATTTTGAAAATCTTATTCCAGAACTTCTAAATGATTTAGATCCAAATGATGAAGCACAAGGGTTATTGCAAAAGCGTGATGAACTGTTAGCTGGTATGGCGTGTCATGGGGCAGTGAGAGCTCACAGACAACTCAGCCTTTCTGAGATGAATGCTTTGCTGCGCCAAATGGAACAAACTGAATTTGCGAGTCAGTGTAACCATGGCCGTCCAACTTGGCGTGCATTTCCATTATCTCAACTAGATAAATTATTTGCTCGAGGAGAGTAGTTTTACATGTCAAATCAATTGCCCGTCATCAATTTAATGGGACCGACTGCAAGCGGAAAAACCGCTTTGGCATGTGAACTTTATGAGCGTGGAAATTTTGAGTTAATTTCAGTTGATTCTGCACTTGTTTATAAAGATATGGATATAGGTACAGCTAAACCCACTCGTGAAGAGCAGGAGCTATATCCACATCATTTGATTGATATTATTACCCCACTTGAAGTTTATTCGGCTGCTCAGTTTGTTGAAGATGCATGTGCTTTAATTGATGAAATGCATTCGCGCGGTAAAACTCCTATTTTGGTAGGAGGAACCATGTTGTATTTCAAGGCGCTCTTGGAAGGCTTATCAAGTAATTTACCAAGTGCTGATGCAAATGTTCGTGCAGCAATTGAAGAAAAGGCGGCAAATGAAGGTTGGGAAGCCGTTTATAATGATTTATTGCTAGTAGATCCGATTGCTGCTGGAAAATTTAAAGTTTCTGATAAGCAAAGAATTATCCGAGCGCTTGAAGTTTATCGTATTACAGGTCAACCAATTACTAAATTGCAGGCTGAACAACCAAAAAATGTACCATATCGATACATATTTCATAACTATGCTTTGCTTCCAGATCGGTTAGAATTACATCAACGCATTGAGCAAAGATTGAGCAAAATGTGGGATATCGGTTTTTTGAGTGAAGTTGAGTCTCTAATTGAAAAATACGATTTAGATGAAAATTTACCCTCTATGCGTTCAGTTGGTTATCGACAAGCTCTAGAATTTCTATTAAAAAGTGATATGAGTCTCAAAAAAAAGCAGGAAATGGAGGATAAAGCCCTATTTGCAACACGACAACTTGCCAAACGTCAATATACGTGGTTACGTTCTTTGCAAGAAATACACGATTTTAAAACTTACTTGACGATAAAGCAGGCGAAAGAAGACTTGCGAAACTCTTATGGATAAAGCAAAATTTGCACACTGTCTTTTTATAATTTTTAGTTGAAAAATAAAGATAGTTTTTTTGCGCTGATTTAAAAATTTTTTTTTGGAGTTAAAAATGTCTAAAGGTCAAACTTTACAAGATCCGTTCTTAAATTCTCTCCGTAAAGAACGTATCCCAGTTTCTATTTTCCTTGTTAACGGTATTAAATTACAAGGTCATATTGAATCTTTTGACCAATATGTTGTTTTATTAAAAAATACTGTAAGTCAAATGGTTTACAAACACGCTATTTCTACGGTTGTTCCAGCTCGTAACCCTCGTCCAGCAGGTGCACAAGGTGCAGGTTTCCCAGCTCAGGGTGGTAGTCAAGGTGGCTTCGGTGGTCAAGGTACTGGCTTTGGCGGCGGTCAAGGTGGCGGCTTCGGCGGTCAAGGTGGCTTCGGCGGTCAAGGTGGCTTCGGTGGTCAAGGTGGCGGCTTCGGCGGTCAAGGTGGCTTCGGCGGTCAAGGTGGCTTCGGTGGTCAAGGTGGCGGCTTCGGCGGTCAAGGTGGCTTCGGTGGACACCAAGGCGGTTTTGATGGCGATTCTAAATTTGAAGATGGTCAAGAAGACGAAAATAATCGTTAATTGATTACCATAAAAAACCAGTCATAAACTGACTGGTTTTTTTATGGCTTTAAAAATATAAAAATAAATTAGCCAGCTCTCAGTTCATCTTATTTCTTAAAATTTTGGTTAATTAATAGGTTCTTTGCGAATGATATTAATATTTGCTGCAGCACTGTGCAGTGTTTTGGTTTCCGTGCTGCTAAAAAATTTAAAGAAAAAGGGATACCAGCCCATGCAGATGATTGCATGGAATTATGCAAGTGCAAGCTTGTTATGCTATTGGTGGTTTAAGCCAGATATACAGCATATATCTACACAAAACACGCCTTGGTGGCTAATTTTTGCATTAGGGATCATTCTACCAAGTATTTTTTTGTGTCTTGCAAAATCATTAGAATATGCTGGTATTGTCAAAACTGAAATCGCTCAGCGGCTATCTGTAGTACTTTCTTTGTTAGCAGCTTATTTCTTTTTTCATGAACAGTTTAGTTCTCTTAAATTATTGGGAATAGGTTTAGGAATTTTCGCTGTTTTTTTAATTGTATTTGGACAGTTCAATGGTTCTTCAGGCCAGCAGACAAAAAAAGCAATTTTTGCTTTAATGAGTGTTTGGTTTGGTTATGCAGCAGTAGATATCTTATTAAAATATACGAGTAGTTTAGGATTACAGTTTACGTTAACTTTGAATCTAATTTTTATAACATCTTTTGTCTTATCAATTATTTATTTATTTTTCCAAAAAAAGTCAGCATGGAGTTTTAAAAACACACTGGCTGGATTGTTACTTGGAGTTCTGAATTTTTCAAACATAGCTCTATATGTTAAAGCACATATTTTACTTAAAGACTCTCCAGCTATTGTCTTTGCAAGCATGAATATTTTGGTCGTATTGCTTGGCATCGTTTGTGGTGTAGTTTTATATAAAGAAAAATTAAAACTACCAACCATGTTAGGAACAATTTTAGGAATAAGTGGTCTAGTATGTTTAGCACTTACTATGAAATAGGAGTCCAAAAGAAAGTTCTTTTGAACTCTACTAACTTTTATAAGTGAGTAAAAATCACTTCGTCAGGTAGGCGAGATTTTGGGAGCTTGGCATTAAAATCATTTTCGCTTCTATAGCCAAGTGAGACAATGACTGAACTTCGTAAGCCTTTTTCTTTTAGACCAAATTCCTCATTTAAAATATCTTCGTCAAAACCACCCATGGGTGTTGCGTCAATTCCTTCTAATCCTGCTGCAAAAAGTAGTTGCCCTAAAGCAATAAAGGTTTGATTTTCCATCCAACCAAATAAGTTCTTCTGCTCATTACGATAAAATTCAACATAGCCATGGCGAGTATCTTTTTGGCCGAGTTTTGCTTTTTCATCTTTGAATCGGCCACTTAAATCATCTTGTTCAAGTAACTGGTTTAAAAACTCAGGTGAAATATCTGTTCTTGTACAAAATACGAGTGTATGTGATGACTCAAGGACTTTTGGCGCATTGTACGCATAGCGACCTGTTAAGGCCTTAGCAATACGTTCTTTAGCCGCAGGATTGTCAGCAACTAAGAAATGCCAAGGTTGTATATTCACTGAAGAAGGTGTAAAGCGTAAGATTTCTAGTAATTTATCGAATTTTTCTTGAGGAATCTTTTTCTCAGGATCATACGCTTTTGTGGTGTAGCGACTTTTAACCGTATTTAATATATCCATACTTTACTCCATATCAATCTTATTACAATGGAAGGGCTTTAATCTTTGGCATCATACGCGATTTTATAGAAAAACATCTGCGTTTTACTGTGATAAATAAATATAATACTTATATAAATTTTTTACTAATTTATTGAAAATGTTTGAATTAATATCAATTAATCGAAAAAGTAAACTGCGAGAAATTAGAATTGTTAAAGCTTTTCTAATTTTTGCATTTGTATTGTGCATTTTAATTTTATATATCGAATATCAAAAGTACGGACATATAAACTGGAAATTTGTATTCATTACCTGCCTATGTATGATCTGGGATTTCGATTTAAATAAACAAGCTAGACATTTGAAAAATAAATAATTAATAATACCAATCAGTTAGTTTAATTTGTTTCATATGTGAAGAGGGAGCAATTTCTAAAATTTTTGCATGATCTTCACGCCAGTCACCTAGTACAATTCTTTGTTTTTGTTGTATCTCATGAATTGCGGGACGGTGAGTATGACCATGAATAAGTGCATCAACATTTTCTAAAGCAGCAATTACGGCCTGTTCATTCACATCCATAATCTCGTAACTTTTTTGTTGTTTGTCTGAATGACTTCTTTTGCGGAAACCATTGACAAGTTTCGTGCGGAAACTTAGAGGTGTTCGTCGTAAAAAAGCGACTAAAAGCGGGTTTCGAATAATTTTTCTAAATCTTTGGTAAGAAATATCATCTGTACACAACGCATCACCATGTTCTAAACGATATTGCTGTCCTGAAATATTAAGATAATACGTATCTGGTAATAACACACCATTAAACTTATTCAGGAAAACCTGATTTAGAGCAAAGTCGCGGTTACCCACTTGAAAGTAAACTCGATTACCTTTTTGATTAAATGCTTTTAAAGCTTCGACAATTTCATCGAGCCAAGGGGCTGAATAATCGTCCCCAATCCAAGCGTTAAACCAGTCACCTAAAATGTAAAGCTGTGTTTGCTTATTTTGATAATGTATCAACAAATCTAAAAACCCTCGAACGAGTCGAGGGTGTTCAGGTGACAAATGTAAATCTGAAATAAACAGATAGGTCACAGCTTATTCCTAAAATTATTCAGAAATAATTTTAGCAGATTCGATAACAACGTTTTCTAAAGGAACGTCAGCGTGATAACCACGGTTACCTGTACGTACACCTTTGATTGCTTCTACAACGTCCATACCTTCAACAACTTTACCAAATACAGCATAACCCCAACCTTGAGCAGTTTTTGAAGTATGGTTCAAGAAAGAGTTATTTTTTACGTTAATGAAGAATTGTGCTGAAGCAGAGTGAGGCGCTTGAGTACGTGCCATAGCAATTGTACCAACATCATTGCTCAAGCCGTTGTCAGCTTCATTTTCAATCGCATCGCGAGTTGCTTTTTCTTTGAAGTTTTCATCCATCCCGCCGCCTTGGATCATGAAACCATCAATGACACGGTGGAAAATAACGCCGTCATAAAAACCGTCACGTACGTATTCTAAAAAGTTTGCTACTGTTTTTGGTGCTTTTTCAGTATTTAGTTCAAGAACAATACGACCTTTATTGGTGTTTAATTCGACTTGAGGAAAACTCATTACATTAATCTCCTAAACATGGGCTTATGACCATGGGTTTTTTGGTTGAGAGAAGCATAAGCAAACTGTAAACTACAAGGCAAGTAAAAAACGTTAAAATCTTTGTGAAAAATGAAGATAGCGTTTATTTTTTCGAAATTTTATCTACAAAGAAGTGATTGATACACTATGAAGCCTAATGATGTTGTCTCGAACCTGCCAAACAACCCGACACCGAATACTCATGCCTCTGTCGATTCTGCGCAGCAAGAACAACAGGCTGGATTAGATTTTGTTCGCCAAGTCATTACTGATGATTTGGCTGCCGGACGTGCAAAACAAATCGTAACGCGTTTTCCGCCAGAACCAAATGGTTATTTACATATTGGTCACGTAAAAGCAATCTGTCTAAACTTTGGTGTTGCTGAAGAGTTTAATGGCCTTTGTAATTTACGGTTTGACGACACAAACCCAGATGCAGAAGAACAAGAATATGTTGATGGTATTGCCAATGACGTGAAATGGCTTGGTTTTAACTGGAATGGTGAACCACGCTATGCTTCTGGTTATTTTGATCAGCTTTATGCATGGGCAATTCAGTTAATTGAGCAAGGTGATGCTTATGTTGATTTGCAATCTCCGGAAGAAATTAAGTTAAATCGCGGTAATTTTGTCGAGCCAGGTAAAAATTCTCCATATCGTGATGCTTCTGTAGAAGAGAATCTTGCTCGCTTTGAACAGATGCGCAATGGTGAACTCAAAGAAGGTGAAGCAGTTCTACGTGCCAAAATTGATATGGCAAGCCCGAACGTGCATATGCGTGACCCGATTTTGTATCGTGTTTTGCATTCAGAGCATCACCAAACTGGTGATAAATGGAAAATCTACCCAATGTATGACTATGCTCATCCATTGTCTGATGCAATTGAAGGAATCACTCATTCACTTTGCACATTGGAGTTCCAAGATCACCGTCCATTTTATGACTGGATTGTTGAAAAGGTTAAATCTAAATCTGTTCCACACCAATATGAATCTTCTCGTTTGAACGTAGACTATACGATTACCTCTAAACGTAAATTGCGTAAGCTGGTTGAAGGTGGTTATGTAAACGGTTGGGATGACCCACGTATGCCAACAGTTGTAGGTATGCGCCGTCGTGGCTTTACGCCAGAGGGCTTACGTGATTTCTGTAAACGTGTAGGTGTGTCTAAAACTGACGGTATTGTTGATGTTGCAATGCTTGAGTTCTGCATTCGTCAATCTTTAGAAAATACTGCTGCGCGCGGCATGGCTGTTTTAAGCCCACTTAAAGTGACTTTGACCAATTTACCAGAAGATATGGATCTTACACATGCTCGCCATCCTAACGTGGATATGGGTGACCGTGTAATTCCTTTAACCAAGGAAATCTATATTGACCGTAAAGACTTTGAAGAAGTTCCTCCTAAAGGCTTTAAGCGCTTAATACCTGATGGTGAAGTGCGTTTACGCCATGCTTACGTCATCAAGTGTAATGAAGTTATTAAGGATGCAAATGGTGAAGTGGTTGAGTTGAAATGTTCAATTGACCCTGAAACTTTAGGTAAGAACCCTGAAGGCCGTAAAGTAAAAGGCGTAATTCACTGGGTATCTGCGACAAAAGGTATTCCTGCTGAGGTGCGTATTTATGATCGTTTATTTACTGAAGCAGCGCCTGATGCAGATGATGACTTCTTAGCAAACCTTAATCCAGAATCGTTGAAAGTGGTACAGGCTGTGATTGAGCCTGCTTTAGCTCAAGCGAGTCCTGAAGATCGTTTCCAATTTGAACGTGAAGGTTATTTTGTTGCTGATCAACATGATCACACTCCTGAAAAACCAGTCTTTAACCGCGTTCTTGATTTGAAAGACAGCTTCAAACCTGAGAAAAAGTAAGAGATTGATTATCTCTTACTTTTTCGCAAGACGAGCAACATGTTGTGAGTAGAGAGCAGAGATTGATTATCTCTTACTTTTTCGCAAGACGAGCAACATGTTGTGAGTAGAGAGCAGAGATTAATTATCTCTTACTTTTTCGCAAGTCGAACAACATGTTGTGAGTAGATAGTCGAGCTTGATTATCTCTTACTTTTTCACAAGACTATAAATATGTTGTGAGTAAATAGAAAATATTAAAAAAGCCCAACTATAAGGTTGGGCTTTTTTTCGGAGGTCTTCTCATCATAATATTCTTTTTCTTTATGATTTCGCTTCCTTGGCAAACAAGCTTAGGTAGGACTAATCACATAAAAATAAAGAACTAATAATAGGAGAAGTATAGTTGAAAGCATTAAATAAGTATTAACCGTATTAAAGCTTTTAATAAACTTCCAGATATCCATAGTAAATCAGCGTATATTTTATGTTACAAATTAATAATACACTGAAATTTTTCTGAAATGTTTCTAAAAATAAAATATAAAGTTTTTTTGTTTAAAAAATAATCGTAAAATACCAAGTGTTAAAAAATAGTGATCATGAAACATTAGAAACCACTTCATTTAGGTACTATAACCAATTCTTTTTAAGAATTTTTGAATTATTTCAAAAGCAGCATGTTCGAGGTTTTGAGCATATTTTTTATTTTCTTCACGAAGTGTCTGAATTGAAATATTGGCACTACGAAGTTCACATGTATGGCCAATAAGCCATTTTTCAAAATGTTCTTCAGTAGTTTCAATATGGAACTGCAACGCGAGAATATTATTACCAACTTCAAATGCCTGATTGGTATAAATATCTGAGCTAGCCAAAAGGGCAGCATTTTCAGGAAGATCGAAAGTATCACCATGCCAATGTAGGACATGAACATTATTAAGTAAAGGAGATAATACCTGATTAGGGCGTAAACTTAAGCTCAGTGGGCTCCAACCAATTTCTTTTTGATGACCGGCATATACTTTAGCACCAAGTGCATGAGCAATTAGCTGCGCACCTAAACATATCCCAAGTGTAGGTTTATCTGCTGCCAAGCGTTGTTTTAGTAAAGCAATTTCATCTTTTAAAAATGGGTAATCTTCAGTTTCATAAACCCCGATTGGACCACCTAAAATAATAGTTAATCCATCATATGCAAAAGCAGCAGTTAAATCATCTACACCCGCTTCAAAATAACGGACGCGGAAGCCAAGTTGATAAAAGACATCTTCTAATGAACCTAAGTCTTCGAAAGCAAGATGCTGAATGGCATA
This sequence comes from Acinetobacter seifertii, assembly GCF_016064815.1. Classification (NCBI taxonomy): domain Bacteria; kingdom Pseudomonadati; phylum Pseudomonadota; class Gammaproteobacteria; order Moraxellales; family Moraxellaceae; genus Acinetobacter; species Acinetobacter seifertii. Next base: position 1,526,459 of record NZ_CP065820.1, read on the forward strand.
AATAGTTTTTGGGAAGGCGTTTGTTGTGCTCATACAAATGATTCATAGAAGATCAATAGGTGGAGTATAGCGATAAATATAAAGAAGAAAATATCTGTATAAATCGTCAATACCTGAAAATTGATATTTTTCGTTAAGATAATGTTGTTATGCAAACGATTACCTATTTTGAGTGAATCTGTTTGCATATTCCATCTTTTAAAATAATAGCTTTTGAGTTGTCTCAAGGCCTATATCTGCAAGTTGATGTTCATCTTTTAAATTAACGCCTGAAAAGCCAAGTTGTTTTGACTTTTTCATGAGTGCGATTAACCTTTGTACTGCAACAGGAATACTTAAGCCTGCTGAGCGGACATTGGAAATACAATTACGTTTGGCGTCGAGGCAGCCTGAATATGCATTCCACGTGTAGTAAATTCCCATACTATCAGGAGAGCTTAAACCTGGACGTTCTCCAATAAGCATCACTAGCATGGATGCTTTAAAGATTTCTGCGACTTCATCACCTAAAGCAACCCGACTGCCTGTTGCCAGTGCAATGGGTGCAAGAGTCCAGTTTTCTTGCTGAACTTGCTCACTTAACGATGTAATGAATGGGATGGCATTCGCTTCAATCGCTCTTGCAGAGAGTCCATCACCGACCACAATACAAACATCATATTGTTGCGGATTTTCTGCATACTTCTTAATTAAGGCTACTTTTGATAGGTTTGAAAGCTGACGGCCTAAATCAGGACGTTTAAGATAGATTTCCTTATTAGGGGCATTACTTTGAACATGAATGCTTTGTAGCTGTCTTTGCGCTAATTGCTCAGATAAATAGGAAACATCCATATCTTGATAAACTGCATCTTTTGCTTGTGCATGAGACAATTGGAACTCAAGTAAGGCTTGTGTGGGGATGCTACAACCTGCGCGGCCCAAAGCAATACGGGCATCGGTAAACTGTTTAAGTTTTTCCCACTGGTCTTGATGAGTAGAAGATGGATATTGAATATCACGATTCAGTTTCATGGTGTTCTCCCTAGTCCATGAGCAGACGAGAGAATTGGTCAGGCATATGGTCTGCCCAACAGATTTGAGAGTTTTGCTGTTTAAAGATACCTTGCTGTTCAAGCCAAGCTGAAAACTCAGGGGCGGGTTTTAAACCGAGGAGTTGTCTTAAATAGAGGGCATCATGGAATGAGGTCGTTTGATAGTTGAGCATGACATCATCCGAACCGGGAATTCCCATAATAAAGTTAATGCCCGCAGCACCAAATAAAGTAAGGAGAACATCCATATCGTTTTGGTCTGCATCGGCATGGTTGGTGTAACAAATGTCGCAACCCATTGGTACTCCGAGTAACTTACCGCAGAAGTGGTCTTCTAGTCCTGCACGTATAATTTGTTTACCGTTAAAAAGATATTCAGGACCAATAAAGCCAACGACTGTATTCACTAAAAGCGGATTGTATTTACGAGCTACTGCATAAGCACGCGTTTCTAATGTTTGCTGATCAACGCCGTGATGTGCATTACTGGATAAGGCACTGCCTTGACCCGTTTCAAAATACATAACATTTTGTCCAATGGTTCCGCGCTTGAGTGCGAGTGTGGCTTCATATCCTTCTTGTAGTAAATCGAGTGAAATTCCAAATCCTTCGTTTGCCAGTTGGGTCCCAGCGATTGATTGAAACATTAAATCAATTGGCACATTTTTTTCAGCAAGTTGAATACCTGAGCTGATATGGGTAAGTACACAAGATTGTGTCGGAATTTGATATTCCTGAATGACATGGTCAAGTAGTTTTAGTAGCTCTGACAAATTATGTAGGTTATCTGTTGCAGGGTTAATGCCAATCACGGCATCACCATTGCCATACATCAAACCATCTAAAATACTTGCAGAAATACCAAGCACATCATCGGTCGGGTGGTTCGGTTGTAAACGGGTAGAAAGATGACCTTTTAAACCAATCGTATTGCGAAATTGGGTTATTACCTCACATTTGCTAGCGACATAAATCAAATCTTGATTGCGCATAATTTTGCTGACAGCAGCCACCATTTCTGGAGTTAAACCTGATGCTAATGCTTTTAAGCTTTGGGCAGTTGCTTCTTCCCCAAGTAACCAATTTCGAAAATCGCCTACTGTAAAGTGTGAAATAGGGGCAAAGGCAGCTAGGTCATGTTCATCAATAATTAGGCGTGTAATTTCATCAGTTTCGTAATCGACCACAACTTCATTTAAAAAGGTTTTAAGCGGTACATCGGCCAAAGTCATTTGTGCCGCAACATGTTCGGTTGCATCTCTGGCCGCTATACCTGCTAATTCATCGCCAGAACGTAGTGGTGTAGCTTTTGCCATCAAGGTCTTCAAGTCAGCAAAGTGATACTGTTGATTGGCGACAATATTGCGATAACTCATAGTTGAATCCTTTTTTATAGTTCTTGTTCTGCGGCTTTAATATTTGCAAACTCTTCTTCTGGTGTACCTTTAACTAAATGATAACGGCTATAGAGTAAAAAGTAAGCAATAAATACGACATAAATAGCGGCAGCAATAAACCAAACTTTCGGATTAACAACAAAGCCTGCAACCACAGCAGCGACTGCTAGAACTAACGCAATACTTGAAGTAACGATTCCTCCAGGAGTTTTATAAGGACGAGGCATGTCGGGTTTAGATAGGCGCAGTTTGATGTGGGATAAAAGAATCAACACATAGGAAATAGTGGCACCAAAAACCGCGATTAAAATCAGTGAATCGCCTTCTTTGGTAAGTGAAAGCAAGAATCCAATAATGCCCGGAATAATAATCGCAAGATAAGGGGCTTTATTTTTATTGGTTAAAGAGAGTGACGTCGGTAAGTAGCCAGCTCGTGACAATGCAAAGATTTGACGTGAATATGCATAGATAATTGAAAAGAAACTCGCGATTAAACCTGCTAAACCAACAAAGTTAACAAAAGTCGCAAGCCAAGTATTGGTACCATAAACTTTAACCAGAGCATCTACGAGCGGAGCGCCTGAGTTTTGCAAAGTACTTGCACCTGCTGCGCCTGCACCCAAGAATAAAATGAGCATGGCAAATGCCGTTAAGATGAGCATTGCACCGATTAAACCGCGTGGGAGAGATTTGGCTGGATCTTTCGCTTCTTCGGCTGCTAATGGAACACCTTCAACTGCAAGGAAAAACCAGATTGCAAAAGGAACAGCGGCCCAGATGCCTAAATAGCCATGAGGTAGAAAACTGCTTGTGCCTACACCTGTACCAACTGGAATATCAAATAAATTTTGTGCATTAAAGTGTGGAATCATTGCCACAATAAACACAACCAGAGCAACAGCAGCGACAAGGGTAATTGCGAACATGATTTTTAAAGCTTCGCCAGCACCTTTCAAATGTATGCCCATAAAAATGGCGTAGCAGGCGAGATAAATCATCCAGCCATTTATGCCAAATAAAGATTCGCAATAACCACCAATAAATACGGCAATAGCAGCAGGGGCAATTGCGTATTCAATTAAAATGGCTGTTCCTGTTAAATAGCCTCCAAAAGGGCCAAAGGCAGCACGTGCAAAACTATAACCGCCACCTGCTGTCGGCATCATGGTAGACATTTCCGACATAGAAAGACACAGACATAAGTACATAAGCGCAGCGAGTGCAGTGGCAATAAACATGCCACCCCAACCACCTTGAGCAATACCAAAGTTCCAGCCAGCAAAATCACCCGATATCACATAAGCTACACCTAAACCAATCAGGAGCAACCAACCAACCGTACCTTGTTTGAGTTGACGCTGAGCAAAATATTCTGCTGATGAGACTTCTGTGCTTGAAGAAATGACGGAAGCTGTTTCTGGTTGATTCATACAATACTCCTGCGAGTGGGTTTATATGAATCAATGCAAAAGCAATGCCTAAATGAAGCACTTCAGAGAGTAGATGGAGCTTTTTTATTCTAAAAGATAAAAATTCAAGCTTAACAATCGTAAATAAAGAAGCCAGCAATCTAAATTACTGGCTTCTTATATAATTTATGACCTTACTTTTTTCTAGTGTTGATAGTTTGGTATCAACTTGGTGCGAAACTTAGAAGAAGCCCATTGGTTTAGTTGAATAACTCACCAACAAGTTTTTAGTTTGTTGATAATGATCTAGCATCATCTTATGGTTTTCGCGGCCAATACCAGACTTCTTGTAGCCACCAAATGCAGCATGTGCAGGGTAGATGTTGTAGCAGTTTGTCCAAACACGGCCAGCTTCAATAGCACGACCAGCACGATAAGAAATATGAGCTGAACGTGACCATACACCTGCACCTAGACCATACATAGTGTCATTGGCAATTTTAATTGCATCGTCAAAGTCTTTGAACGTTGTCACAGCAAGTACAGGTCCAAAAATTTCTTCTTGGAAAACTTGCATGCTGTTGTGACCTTTAAAAATAGTCGGATCAACATAGTAACCATCGCCTACTTCTTTACGGCCGCTACCGCCAAGTAAGAGCTCTGCGCCTTCTTCACGACCAGTGTTAATACAACGTAAGATTTTCTCTTGTTGTTGTAGAGATGCTTGAGCACCAATCATCGTTTCAGTATCAAGTGGATGACCGGTTTTAATACGTTTTACGCGCTCGACTGCCATCTCTAAGAACTGATCAGCAATGCTTTCTTGTACTAAAGCACGAGAAGGGCAAGTACATACTTCACCTTGGTTTAAGGCAAACATGGCAAAACCTTCAAGCGTTTTTTCTAAGAAGTCATCTTCTTTGTCCAAGATATCTTCAAAGAAAAGGTTTGGTGACTTACCGCCAAGTTCTAAGGTAACTGGAATAATATTTTCGGTCGCATATTGCATCACCATTTGTCCAGTTTGAGTTGAACCTGTGAATGCGATTTTTGCAATACGTGGGTTTGTCGCTAATGGGCGGCCGACTTCTGAACCGAAACCATTGACAATATTAAGAACACCCGGCGGTAAAATGTCTTGAATCAGTTCAGCCACTAACAAAATACCTACTGGAGTTTGCTCAGCTGGCTTAATCACCACACAGTTACCAGCCGCTAGAGCAGGAGCAAGTTTCCATGCTGCCATCAAAATCGGGAAGTTCCACGGAATGATTTGGCCCACTACACCGAGTGGTTCGTGGAAATGATATGCAATAGTATCTTCATCAATTTCAGAGATACCACCTTCTTGAGCACGAATACATCCAGCGAAATAACGGAAATGGTCAATCGCAAGCGGAAGGTCAGCTGCTAAAGTTTCACGGACTGCTTTACCGTTATCCCAAGTTTCTGCAACAGCAAGCATTTCAAGATTTGCTTCTAAACGATCAGCAATTTTTAAAAGGATATTTGAGCGTACCGTTGGTGATGCTTTATTCCATGTTGCTTTTGCTTTGTGCGCTGCATCTAGAGCGAGCTCAATATCTTCGGCACTAGAGCGTGGAATACGTGTAAAAGCTTTTCCGTCAACAGGAGATACGTTGTCAAAATACGCACCCTTTACAGGTGCTACCCATTCACCGCCAATAAAATTTTCGTATTGTGATTTAAATTGAACTTTTGAGCCTGGTTGATTTGGATCGATATAGCGCATATAAATATTCCTTTGCTTTTTAGGACTAAAGACTAACAAGAACCCTGTCAGTAGGTACTTTCGTACTTTGTATAATTAGGATATAAAGAAGAAGGTTGGAGAAAGGTTGGAATAGAAATGTGGATATATAAGGAATTTACAAATGTTCACAAAAAAGGATTTATTGCAGCAAAGGACGTTGATTGATCAACTGCGCACGCAAAATAGTCTCTCTCCTCAGAATGCTGCCAAACTCGGCCAAAGTATTGCAAGCTCGTGGGAACGATCAGCTTCTGCAGCGATTCCTAAAGAACGTTTTGCTGCTCCATTAGTCGAGAAAAAAACTGCTTCACAAAACGCTTTAGATATGGCCTTAAGCCAATGTGCCGACGACTTACGTCATATTGCAGAGCAATCTTCAATGGTAATTGCTGTCGGTGATATCGGCAGTACGATTATCTGGACGGCAACAAGTGCTCAAATGCAAAGTGCTGCTGAACGTGTGCATTTTGTGCAGGGTGGGCAATGGCGTGAAGAATTTGTGGGCACCAATGCCTTAGCTTTATCTTTAAAAACTCAACAATCAAGCTGTGTTTTTTCAAACGAACATTACATGGAATCGATTCATGATTGGGTGTGTTATGCTGCGCCGATTATCGATCCATACTCAAAACAAACTCTAGGGGTTGTTGATTTATCAACCACTTGGAAGAATCATAATAGTTTAGGAATATTGGCTGCTGAACGTTGTGCATCCATTATTCAATCCGCTTTGCTAGAGCAGCAGCGCCAGCAATTACATATTCGTGCTTTTTCGACACCACAAGTTAAATTTAATGGCAAAAGTCTGTTATTAACGCCGCGTCAAATTGAAATATTGACGATATTGGCATTATGTCCACATGGTCTAACTTTAGAGCATCTTTATCAGGCACTCTATGGCGAACGTAAAGTCAGTATGGGTACGCTTAAAGCTGAAATGTCTCAACTACGCGATATTTTGGGCGGTTTGCTTGGTTCACGTCCATATCGATTACTTGTACATGTTGAAGCCGATTTTTTACAAGCTGAACAAGCACTAGATGCGGGATATGCAGCTTCAGCTTTGCAGCTTTACACAGGTGTATTTCTGGCAAAAACAGAAAGTCCATTTTTATGTGCATGGCGTGACTGTCTTGAGTCACGCTTGAGCGATGCAATTTTTAAAACACAAGAAATAGATTTATTACTTAAGCATTTAGCTCATTTTCCTGAAGCAATTGATGCGGTAGAACGCCTTATGGAATTAGTACCGAGTGAACATCCTGCGCATCAACTGCTGGTGAAATACCTTGACTCACCTAGACTCAGTTAGGTGATTTTTTGATCTAGCCACTGGAACAATTGTTGATAGACTTGTTCCCGTACTGGCTGGCCTGAAAGCACTAAGTCATGTAATCCATTGTGAATAGAAACTACAGAGATATCGCCTTTCATTTTTTTACCAAATTTGGCAATGTCTTTAACATCTAAAATGATATCGCTTTGAGTCGCATCTGGTCCCCATTTTTTAGGGTTTTTAGTTTGGTGCGAGTGCATAATCAGTGCAGGAACGTTTAGCTTAACTCCGCGATGAATCTCTTTTTGAGCCGTATGAATGGCATGAATAAAGCTGAGTTGAACTGTAGAAACAGATGCAGGTTTCCAGTCGAGGTTGAAGTCCCATTCACCTTGATATTTTTTATGAAGACTGGTGGCGTACCATTTGTTCAGTTGGCTTGGAAATTTAACTTTTGGCAGATATTTTCCTACTCGACTGAGCATTGGAATACCAAATTTCTTTTCGACTAGACTTAAATTGAAGTCGTAAAACGGACTATTTGCCCATAGTGCTTTAATAAGAGGGTGATTCGGGTGATGTGTTGCATAAAGCGTTGCTGTCAATCCGCCAGTCGAATGCCCAGCAAGTAAGACTTGGGTATGTTTCTCTTCGCCAATAATCTCTAATGCTTGGGTAATTTCGGCATCATATTCATTTAAATCATGCACATTATAGAAAATTTGATGAGGCAATTTTGAACGCCCATATTTTCTTAAATCAAGTGCATAGAAGTCATAACCATGAGCATTAAATTGCTCAGCCATTTCGGTTTGAAAGAAATAATCTAAAAAACCATGAATATACAGTACGGCTTTTTGAGTCGGTTGAGCGGCTTTTTTACGGATTAAGGTGGCTACAACTTTACCTTCATAATCATCAGGAAAGTTGAGGGTAAGCTGTTCGTAGCCAGTACCTAAAATATCTGGAACATAAGTTTGAGTAGCTAAAGATGTATTCATTGTTATCGGGCTATTGTAATTAAGACATGCAGAGTATCCTTCAATGAAATGGGCAAATTGTCAATCAGGTTTGGAGAAGGTTGGAGTATAGGTTCTAAAAAAAGGGAATACCGCTGGAGCTAAGTATTCCCCAAAAAAGTAAGTCAACGGTCGGAGGGATTTGACTTACTAGAGGGACATGCCATTACATCAGGATTAAAGTGCTGCTTTGAAAATCTCCACAACTTGAGCATGATTAGCTTTACGAGGGTTGGTCAGCATACATGCATCTTTTTGAGCATTATCTGCCATTACTGCAAGGTCTTCGGTTTTCACACCTAACTCTGTTAAGCCAGATGGAATACCAATCGATGCAGACAGTTTACGAATGGCGTCAATTGCAGCATAGGCAGCTTCCATCACTGTTAACCCGTGAGTTCTTACACCCATTAACTCGGCGATTTTTGCGTAACGATCTGGACAAGCAATTAAGTTAAATTCACATACGTGTGGTAATAAGATTGCGTTACATACGCCGTGAGGTAGGTTATAGAAACCGCCCAACTGGTGCGCCATGGCATGAACATAGCCTAATGACGCGTTGTTAAATGCCATACCAGCCAAATACTGTGCGTAGCTCATTGCATCACGTGCTTCGATATTTTCGCCGTTTGCGACAGCAGGTTGTAGCCACTGGCTAATCATCGTAATTGCTTTTTCTGCACACGCATCGGTAATTGGGTTTGCCGCTGTAGAAACATATGCTTCAACTGCATGGGTTAATGCATCCATACCTGTTGCAGCAGTTAAACCAGCTGGTTTTGCAATCATGAGTTTCGGGTCGTCAATTGCAATGAGTGGGGTACAACGCCAGTCAACAATTGCCATTTTTACATGAGTGTCTGTATTGGTAATAATACAGAAACGAGTCATTTCAGATGCAGTACCAGCCGTTGTGTTCACTGCAATCAGTGGTGTCATTGGCACTTTGCTTTTATCAATACCTTCATAGTCACGAATATGACCACCGCCTGCAGTAACTAGGCCAATACCTTTGGCACAGTCGTGAGATGAACCGCCACCTAAAGACACAATAAAGTCACAGCCATTGTCGTTATAGGCTTTCACGCCATTGTGAACATTAATATCGGTTGGGTTAGGTTCTGCACCCGGGAAAATATGGCTCGAAACGCCTGCTTCAGTTAAATAGTTTGCGATAAGGTCTGCAACGCCAAATTTAAATAAGCCTTCATCGGTCACAATTAATGCTTTTTTTGCGCCGAGGTTTTGTGCCTTCGTACCAATTTCTTTAGCACATCCTGGTCCAAAGAGTGATACGCAAGGAATATAAAAACCGTTTGTTTGATCTGCAATATTTTTAAAAGCCATGGAGTGATTCCTTTTTCCATAAATCCATTGTTTGTTATTACAGGTGAGCCTCACCATGGGCTTAGTATTGTGATCTGAAGATTATTTTCCTACCTACCAAAAACCTACCAAATATTACTTAGGACTTAATTATTGATTTTTAATGACTTTATATAAAATTTGGCGCATTCATTTAATTTTTTCGGGAAAATCGTTAAGCTATGGGCTGTTGAAGATGTACATATGAGATTATGAAACAGGAAACTGCGCTTAAACTGCTCAAAGCAGGTGAAAATGTTTTTTTAACCGGTTCGGCTGGTGCAGGGAAAACCTATACACTCAATCAGTACATCCAATATCTAAAAGCACGTAAAGTGCCTGTGGCTATTACAGCATCTACAGGTATTGCGGCAACGCATATGAACGGCATGACCATTCATACGTGGGCGGGCATCGGTATTAAAGATCAGTTAACTGACGATGACTTAAAACGTATGAAAGAGCGTAAATATCTCAAGGAACACCTTGAAAATGCGCAAGTTCTCGTTATCGATGAAATCTCAATGTTGCATGCAAAGCAGCTCAATCTGGTCAATCAAGTCCTAAAATATTTTAAAGAAAGTGATGAGGCATTTGGTGGCATTCAAGTCATTGTGGCTGGAGATTTCTTCCAGTTACCACCTGTAGGACGTAATGGTGAAGCCAACCGTGACAAGTTCTGCTTTATGTCAGATGCATGGGTCGAAGCCAAATTTCGCGTATGTTATTTAACAGAACAACACCGTCAAGACGATGAAATTCTGAATCAGATTTTAAATGCGATCCGTGCGCAAAATATTCAAGCAGATCATTTACACGCATTACGTCAATCACGCTCGCATGATATTGGTGAGACCTTTACTCGTCTTTATACGCATAATATGGATGTCGACAATATCAATTATCAGCACTTAAATGAAATTGATAATGAAGGGCATCAATTCAATGCCGTTTTAGATGGTAATGAGAAACTGGTAGAAACTTTAAAATCCTCGGTACGCGCACCAGAAGAACTCACACTGAAAAAGCATGCCAAAGTTATGTTTGTCAAAAACAACTTTGATATGGGCTATATCAATGGAAGCTTGGGTGAAGTTATCGGCTTTGAAGAAGATGACGAAAATGGCTTACTGCCGAAAGTAAAACTAACCGATGGCACGACATTGCTCGTTGCCCCTGAAACATGGTCAGTTGAAAATGAAGCAGGCAAAGTGATTGCAAGTTTTCAGCAAATTCCACTTCGTTTAGCGTGGGCGATTACTATTCATAAAAGCCAAGGCATGACTTTGGAAGCTGCAGAAATTAACCTCATGAACACCTTTGAAAAAGGTCAGGGTTATGTTGCGCTTTCGCGCTTAAAATCTTTAACTGGATTAAAGTTATTAGGTATTAATGAACAAGCTTTAGAGTTAGATAGTTTAGCGGTCAAAGCGGATCGCCGTTTCCAAGAGCTTTCAAAAGAAGCCGAAGATAACTTTGCAGATGTAGATTTAACGGCTCAGCATAAAGCCTTTATTCGTCATTGTGGCGGCACCTTAAACGAAACTGAGATTTCTCGTAATGAGAAGAAACTCGCAAAAGGTGGCAAGCAAAATTACGCTACGGCAACGCTAGATGAAACACGTGCATTGTTTGAAGAAGGCTACGAAATTGAAGACATTGCGCATGAACGTGGCCTGACACCAGCGACGATTATTAATCACTTGGCTCGACTTCATAAAGAACAAAAGCTGGATATTTCGGTTGCTCATCCTGGTGAAGAAGTGGTTGAAGAAGTCCGTAAAATTTATAAGAAATTGAAAAAACGTCAGAATCCAGATCATTTTTCTGATGATGGTTCGATCAAACTAAGACCAATTGTTGAAGCAACTAGTCCTCGAATGGGATATGATCAGGTTCGATTAGCTTTATTATTTATTGAATAAAGTTTGATTGGCTTAATTACTTATTACATAACTTGAGGTGGCTATGCCGCACGTAGTAGTCGATTATTCAGAAAACTTAACTGGATTAAACGCAAAACAATTACTTGAAGAAATTAATACCACACTGATTGAGACAGAGTTATTTAGTCCAGAAGACATTAAAAGCCGTGCACGTAAAGATGATGTTTTCCTCATTGGCTTAGGAGCTGATCAAGCCTATATTCATGTAAAGGCGTATATTTTGTCGGGAAGAAAGGCTGAACAAAAACAGCTTGTGGGTGAGCAATTATTAGCGGTGCTTAGCAACAAAAAATATTTACAACAAGGGTTTAATAAAGAAATTCAATTGTGTGTTGAGCTAATTGACATGCCAAGAGAAGATTATTTTAAGCAAGTTGTATAACTATAAAAAGCGCAATTTCGATCAAGAATAGCGATGAGCACTATGTAAAAGTAGTGCTATCGAATGAACAGACATAAATGTATGGCTGTATATACACAAAAGTTGCAATTGGTTTGCGACTATATTCAAAGACATTTAGACGAAGATTTAGATGTTGATCGGTTGAGCCAGATTGCGGCCTTATCTAAGTTTCATTTTCATCGTATTTTTGCCATTCATATTGGCTTAAATGTAATGAAGTTTATTCAACTTTCTCGTTTAAAGCGGGCCTCTTTTCAACTAGCTTTTGAACCCGATCTCAAGATTATTGAGATTGCATTACAAGCAGGGTTTGACAGTCCCGAGGCATTTACTCGTGCATTTAAGCGTTCATTTGATCAAACTCCTCGGGCTTTTAGAGATAAACCAGACTGGGAATCTTGGCACCAGAAGTTTGTTTTTACGATTCCAAAAAGTGAGCTAAAAATGAATGTAAATATTGTTGAGCGTCCGGCTGAAAAGATTGCCTATCTATCGCATTTAGGAAGTCCAGATAAAGTCTTGGAAACAGCTGCGCGTTTTATTGCTTGGCGTAAAGAAACAGGTTTATCGCCCGTAACCAAGTCTAAAACTTATGGTATTCCTTTTGCTGACCCAGATCAGACACCATCTGATGAATTTCGGTTTGATATTGCAGGTTCAATTGAAAAAGCTGTACCTGAAAATAGTTACGGCGTGCAGACAGGTGAAATTCCTGCGGGTCGTTATGCAACCGTAAGACATTTGGGTAGCCATGACCAGATTAAAGATAGCGTGTATTACATCTTTAGAAACTGGTTACCTGAGCAACCAGAAGAAGCAGGGGATTATCCAGTTTTCTTTCACTATCACAACTTTGTGCACGAAGTGAACGAGTGCGACCTTGTTACCGACATTTACTTACTTCTAAAGTGAGTCTAATCTGATACAGGCCTAGCTTAGGTTATGCCTGTATGTTTAAAAGTTTGATATCTGCATATTGTTCAATCAGGTTGTCATCTAGCATATGGATATAATCCATAAAGATGCTACTAAAGCTTCCCATGGTTTGCGCTTGATTTGCTGCAAGTTTACCTGCAATTGCAAAATGAACATGAGCTGAAAGAGCAGCAATGGTTGGTGTTGTCACAGCGCTATATGCGGCAATTAACGCACCTAAAGCACAGCCTGTTGCGGTAATTTTAGGTTGTAAAGGACTTCCGCCGTTCACTTGAATCACAGCATCTATTTCATGAGACAAGATATAGTCTGACTCGCCTGAAATAGCGATACAGCTTGCATGTGTTAAGAGAGAAACAGCTTGTTGATAGGCTTGATCACTACTTAAAGTGCTGTCTACACCTTTAGATTGAACCTGATTGCCTGCAAGCGTACTGATTTCTGAGGCATTACCACGAATAACGCTTGGTTTGAACTGTAAAAGCTCGTCTGTCATTTGACTACGCCAAGCTAAAATTGGGCCGTAACCGACTGGATCAAGTACCCAAGGAACATTATTAAGCTGTGCTGTTTTGGCAGAGATTTGCATGGCTTGCATTTGCTCTGAAGTAGGTGTCCCCAAATTAATGCTTAAAGCCGATGAAATTTTGGTAAAACTTTCTGCTTCATAAGGATTATCAATCATGGCAGGTGAAGCACCAGAAGCCAGTAACACATTGGCTGTATAGTTGGCTGCAACACTATTGGTGATGCATTGCACAAGAGGCGCTTTTGCCTGCATGTTTTGCCAAGCTTCAATGACCTGTTCAATCAAACTAGATGTCGATGTCATATTATTATCCCTAGTAAGCTAAAGTGATATAGATTTAGTGGGTAAAATAGTGATCTTGATGCTTACATCTTTCGCAAATCAAAGAAACATAATCTGCTGCATCATAATCAACACTTAAATCATTTGAACCACAATGCATACAACGTTTAACTGAGTAAAAGTTTAACCGAGGTTCAATTTTTCGCCATGCTTTCCATACAGGTTGTACAAAAATTTGCTCGTCATAACCTAAAAAGCGGTTAAACAAAATGTGGCTCATTTTACTGTAAGGGATATTGTAAGGGCGTGGCAACATTGAAGTTTCCCACTTTTCCGCCAAAGCTCTTTCCCGATATTGCTCTAAAGTTTTCTTTAATAAATTGGTATTAATAAACTTTTCATTACGTGGCTGTAGCGCCTTTTGTTTATAAAGATATTCGAGTGCAGTTTGAATCAAATAATAAATTTGACCAATGGCCAATGAGTCCATTAAACGATAGCAAAAAGTTTGAAAGTTAGAGCTACCAGCAATTTGAATACCCCATGTTCGGCAATAGAACTGAGTAAACTGAATAATTTCTTGATAGAGCACTTGAAAAAGGACGTCTTTCACTTCGTCGGCACTACGAAATGGAATACCAAGACTTAAGTTTTCATAGAACCAATGACGTAGTTGTTGGGCTACACTAAATAAGCTTGGGTCACTATAGCCATCTAGGCGAATGTTTAAATAAAAGCACTGTGGTTCGTCAGATTGATCCTGTGCATTTAAAATCCCATCTTTATGAAGCTGTTTAATGAGATGATTTTGGAACATCCAGTTGGGTGTAATAGGCTGATATTTTATTTGGTCCCAGTGAATGTATTCGTCATGCGCAACATCGTCACGTGCATAATCATCGAGCAGGCTAAGCAGAAAAAGTTTATTTAAAAAACTAAGTTGCTCCAGACTACGTTGAGGTTGATCTTTTGACTTAAACTGGCGTTGTTCTTGTAGGCGGGTTTGCTGTAAAAGTTTCTTTCTTTGTTTAGTGCATTGGTCACAGTGACACGTCATTTTTGTGTCTTTAAATACACGGTGCTGGCAATGACTGCATTCATGAAACTGAATGTCTTGCTCAAATTGTTCGGCATCTACCCAATACATTGAAGCTTGGCAGAGTGGGCAATGGCTACTTTCATCTAGCTGTTTCTGTAGAATTTGTAAGGCCATTTCGCTCCGAACACTTAAATCAATCATGATTGACCTATTATACACAGCCGCATTGCCGATAGCTGAGATTGTATTTTTGTTTGGTGCAAAAATAGAAAACCTAAAATCTTTATTTTGACTTTAGGTTTTCATAAGAGATTAAAAGTTAAGATTAAACAGGGCACGGCAAGCTCTCATCATGTTGTCCAAGTTTTTTAGCATTAATAAGCGCCTGTACTTTTTTACTTGGTAATTTCACTTTACCTAATGCGTCATAAGTATTAACGATAGTTGTTACCTCCTGAGCAGTCATTGAAATACCTTCAGCAGTTAAAAACACGGCAATCACATGATGGTCGAGTCCCGCTGCATCTAGATCATGAATAGCTTTAATATTTTCTAAACGATGTAAATAAGTTTTTAATTCCATAGTAGCTACCTCTTGTTCTGATCGAAATACTTATACTGGTATATGAGCTAAGGCAAGAACCATGCCTAAAATGTAAGCAGCTCCTAAAAAATGTTAAAAGCGAAAGGAGTTTTATTTTTATTGTATAGATTGATTATATAAACAACGATTATCGTAATTTTGGTCTAATCTGTGCTAATAAAACCAGATTCTAATTTGAAATGTATAAATCAAGTCCCATTAATTTTATTAAGGTAAGCAAACATAGTATGTATGAATGTGTATGATCAAGTTCATAAAATTCGTACTACGGTTTTCGAAAAGTATATAAGGAATAAAGATGAATATTGCGGCACAGCCTCCCGTTCAGGCAGATCAAACAGTTTATTTAAAAGATTATCAAAAACCTTCGTTCTTGGTTGAATCCATTAATCTTGATATTCAAGTTTATGACGATAAAACAATTGTTGATTCAACTTTAGTCATGAAGCGTCAAACTGCTGGAGACTTGGTGCTGTTGGGCCGTGACCTTGAGTTGCAATCTATTCAGCTCAATGGTCAAACGCTTACTCCTGCACAATATTTACTCGATAGTGAGCAACTGGTGATCACTAACGCACCAGATGAAGTCATTTTACAGACTCAAGTGATTATTCATCCTGAAACCAATACTCAGCTTGAAGGCTTATATAAAGCTGGCGATTTGTTTGTTACGCAAAACGAGCCTGAAGGCTTCCGCAAAATTACCTTCTATCCAGACCGTCCAGACGTACTTTCAGTCTTTACGACTCGTGTAGAAGCAGACAAAAAATACCCAGTATTACTTGCGAATGGTAACTTGCTTGAAACAGGTGAAGCGGGTGAAAACCGTCACTTTGCAATTTGGCAAGACCCAACTAAAAAGCCAAGCTATTTATTCGCCTGCGTTATTGGTGATTTAGCTGTACTTAAAGATCGTTATACGACTTCGGAAGGGCGTGATGTTGCCTTAGAAATCTATGCCATTGAGAAAGACATTCCAAAATGCCATATCGCAATGGAAGCTTTAAAGCATTCAATGCGTTGGGATGAAGAACATTACGGCCGTGCGTATGACCTAGACAACTATATGATTGTTGCGGTAAGCCAGTTCAATATGGGTGCAATGGAAAATAAAGGTTTAAATATCTTTAATACTTCATGTGTACTTGCTGATGAAGAATACACAACGGACGCAGCGATTATGCGTGTGCAGTCGGTGATTGCCCATGAGTATTTCCACAACTGGACAGGTAACCGTATTACTTGTCGTGACTGGTTCCAGCTCTGCTTAAAAGAAGGTTTAACGGTATTCCGTGATCAGTCTTTCTCGGAAGACTTACAATCTGCTGCGGTTCAACGTATTGATGACGTTGCTGTACTTAAATCACACCAATTCCCTGAAGATGCAGGTCCATTATCGCATCCACCACGTCCAGACCACTTTGTAGAAATTAATAACTTCTATACTGCGACAGTCTATGAAAAAGGTGCGGAAATTAACCGCATGATGTCGACTTTACTTGGTAAAGAAAAATACCGTAAGGGAACAGACGAATACTTCCGCCGTCATGACGGACAAGCCGTAACTGTAGAAGACTGGGTTGCTGCATTATCAGCAGGTTCGGGTGTCGATTTATCTGCATTTTTAACTTGGTATAACCAACCGGGTACACCAAAGCTTGAAGCAAAAGGTGAGTACGATGCAGCAGCACAAACTTACCGTTTAAGCTTTAAACAAAGTCTGAAAGCTCATCCTAAATATCCAAATTTAAAAGCTGTTCCAATTCCTGTGGCTTTAGCGCTATTTAATGCTAAAACAGGCGAGCAATATACATTGCACAGCAACAGCTTATTCGTTAATGATGTTAAAGATGGTGTGTACTTGTTTGATCAAGACGAGGCAACCATTGAATTCACAGGTGTGACTGAACAACCAGTTGTTTCGTTACTTCGTAATTTCTCTGCGCCTGTAAATCTTGTATTTGACTATACCGATGCAGAATTAGCTTTCTTAATTCAGCATGAAACCAATGGTTTTAACCAGTGGCAAGCAACTCAAACCTTGCTTGAGCGTATTTTGTTAGAAGACCATTCTGCCGATGCTTACATTCAAGCTATTCAAAGCACTTTACCTGAACTAGTTGGCCGTGACCCACTTTTAGCATCTCGTTTGTTTGATGTACCTAGTGAAGGTTATTTGGGTAGCCGTATTGATCAGGACTATGCACCAGCCGATGTTCATGTAAAACGTGAAGCCTTGCTGAATCGATTAGCACAAGAGTTAGGTTCTTTCTGGAAAGATACTTACCTTACCCTTGACCCAGACCTGCAAAAAGAATTTTCTTTAGCGATGGGTGTTCGTGCATTAAAAAATATCATGCTGATGATGATGGCTCGTCAGGGCGATCAAACTGCATTTGAATTGGCATATGAGCAATATCAAAACACAGGTAACATGTCTGAACGTTTAGGTGCATTACGTGTACTAGTTTGGCAAAATGCGCCTCAAGCGAAGCAAGCACTTACTGATTTTTATAACCGCTTTAAAGAAGAAGCATTATCTTTAGACCAATGGTTTATGATTCAGGCAGCCAATCCAAATGCGACAGCAGAAACAATCGAGTATTTAATTCAACATCCTGATTATGACCTAACGACGCCAAACCGTATTCGTGCTGTAAGTGGTGGCTTGTCAAATAACCCTGAAAATACTTGGGGCTTTGGTGTAGCGCACTTTATTAATCTTGCGCAATATCTTGACGAGAAAAATCCAATTTTAGGTTCACGTTTATTACAGGTATTGTCACGCTGGTATACGCTTGCAGAGCCTCAACGTACGCAAGTGCAACAAGCTTTGCAGGCATTACAGCCTAAAGTGAAATCTAAAAACGTTTCTGAAACTTTAAATAGTATGTTAAGCGTTTAATTATTTAACAATACTTAATAAAGGTCTCGTATGAGGCCTTTATTTTGATCATTATTTTGTATTTTTAAGCTATA
The DNA here is from genome assembly GCF_016064815.1 of Acinetobacter seifertii. Classification (NCBI taxonomy): domain Bacteria; kingdom Pseudomonadati; phylum Pseudomonadota; class Gammaproteobacteria; order Moraxellales; family Moraxellaceae; genus Acinetobacter; species Acinetobacter seifertii. The sequence goes on from NZ_CP065820.1 coordinate 1,544,454, forward strand.
AGTTTTTTTAATTAATATTAAATGTATTATTTAAATATATTGAAAAATAAAATACTTTAATTTTAAGTGAATTATTTTGTTAAAAAATTGATTTGTGTGATCAAATTCAATAAAAATATAGATTGAAACATTTGGTTAAATTTTTACAGGTAAATATTGTTGAATTTATTTTAAATTAAGATAAATCAATTATTTGTAACTGTGTTATGTCTTTTTTTATAATTGGAAATTAAGTTTTATTAACAATATTTTGTTAAATGGAAATTAAAAATAATAACAAACTCATGCATTTTAATTATTTTTATGTATGATATTTAAAATAGGATAAAAAATAAGCTTTAAAAGAGCAGTCAAATAAAAATGATTGTAAGGATAAGAGTTAATTTTTTTATATCTATTAATTTGGCAACTTAATATAAAAGGTTTTAGTCATGAAAAAGACTTTTTTAAATTTATCAGCACTTGCTATAGCATTAATTTCTGTTAATGCAGCAAATGCTGCTACAGCAACAGGGACATTAACTGTTAAAGCTGCAATCACGAATAGTTGTGTCCTTAATACCTCTGCAACCGGTACCACAACAAATGCCGTTTTAGATTTTGGCACACTAAGTTCTTTAGCAACCAATGAAGATGCTGATACTACAACGACAGGGGGAACTTCAATCAAAGTTTTATGTAACAACACTGTGCCATGGACTTTGTCTTTTGACGGTGGAAAAAATGCTCAAACAACCCAACGCCGTATGATTGGTGGGGCAACGAGTAACGAATATATTCCTTACAACCTGTTTTCAGATACAGGCCGTGCGACTGCAATTGGAATTGCTACAACAGCTTATAGTGGAACTGGTACTGGTATTGTACAAACAGTGAACGTATATGGACGTATTCCTGCTGGTTCAGCTTTACCAAGTGCAGGTAGTTATGTAGACACTGTAACAATAACCGTAACTTATTAAGTCGTACAAATTAGAAAAACTGTTAGCCCTTTCGAAAGGGCTAATATATTAAAAAAGATATATTTGAGTAAAACATGAAAAAAAATATTTTTATTGTTATGGGATTATTAATATCTTTATCTAGCACTATCAGCGCGGCTACAATTCGCCTTTCACCTGTTACTGTGGAAATTTTAAGTCATCAAAAAGCTTCTTCAATTAGTTTATATAATCAGTCGAACGAGAGTGCTGACTTACAAATACGTATATTTGAATGGACTCAGAATGATGGGCAAGATCAATTAATTCCAACAGATGATATTGCAATTAGTCCACCTTTCTTAAAATTAAAACCGAATGACTCTTATAATTTACGTGTAGTCCGCATTAAGCCGGAACCAATTTCTGGTGAAAAAACTTATCGTATTATTCTTGATGAATTACCAAAACCCATCGATAGTCGTAAAGCATCTCAAGGTGTAAATGTATTACTTCGCTCATCATTACCTGTATTTGTAGTGAATAAAGATGCAGTTACCCAACTGAACTGGAAAATTGATGCGAAGCAAAATGATACTTCCTTGAATATTAGTAATATTGGTAACAGACATGCACTTTTAAATGACTTAATTCTTGTAGATAACACAGAGAATAAAAGTTATCCGATTAAAGTAAATACCGTAAATGGTTATATTCTTTCCGGAAAATCAAAAAATTATTCAATTAATAATTTTACATATCAGCCAAATCACAAATACAGCATTTCTCTAACAGTTAATGGTAAAAAAACCACACTTTAAGAGGCTTATATGAAATATATTATAGGTGTCTTATGTGTCGCATATTTTCCAGCACATTTATTTGCTGAACAACTTTTAGATCATACAAACACTGCGGTTCCAAGTGTTCCTAAGTCTATAAGTAACAATAATAAATATATGCACGAAAAGACGGATGGACAAGAACAAGAAAATAATTTTACTCAGCTATTTTTAAATATTTCTATTAATTCAAATACCTCTGAAGACTTGTTTTCTGTAAAACAATCTAAAGATGAAAAACTATATATTCGTTCTAGTGACTTAAAAGCCTTAAGACTGAAAATGGATGAACATATCCCTGACAGCCAATGGGTATGTATTAATGAACTGAAAGGAATCCAGTTTAAGTATCTGGAAAATGAGCAGTCTCTAAACTTACAAGTTCCTGCGAGTATGTTGAGTGACTATTCTGTTGACTTAACTGGTCAACCGACTACAAACACCAACTTACTAAAAATGAAACCTTTAAATGCTGCAATTCTGAATTACAACATGTATCACACCATTACCAATGATGAGAGTATTTTCTCAGGTTCGGCAGAAGGGATTTTTAACAGCGCGCTTGGTAATTTTTCATCAGGCGTTTTATACAACGGTAGTAATGAAAATAGTTATAGCCACGAGAAATGGGTACGTCTGGACAGTAAATGGCAATATGTAGACCCTGAAAAAGTTAGGATATATACCCTAGGTGACTTTATTTCTAATAGTTCTGATTGGGGCAGTAGTGTGCGTCTTGCAGGTTTGCAGTGGTCGAGTGCATATACCCAACGTGGGGATATTGTTACTTCAGCGCTGCCACAGTTTTCCGGTTCAGCGGCGCTGCCTTCTACACTGGACTTATACGTTAACCAGCAAAAGATTTATTCAGGCCTTGTTCCTTCAGGTCCATTTGATGTTAAGCAGCTCCCGTTTATTTCAGGAAATGAAGTCACTCTGGTCACCACCGATGCAACAGGTCAGCAAACCATTACTAAAAAACCTTATTACTTTTCATCGAAGATTCTGGCAAAAGGTATAAATGAGTTTTCAGTCGATGTTGGGGTTCCGCGTTATAACTACGGACTGTACTCAAACGATTATGATGATGCCACCTTTGCCTCTGGTGCAATTCGTTATGGTTATAGCAACTCACTGACTTTGAGTGGTGGTGCAGAAGCTTCAACAGATGGTCTTTCCAATGTTGGAACAGGCTTTGCCAAGAACCTGTTTGGTGTTGGGGTGATTAATGCCGACATTGCTGCAAGTCAGTATAAAGATGAAAATGGCTATTCGGCTCTGATCGGCTTAGAAGGGCGAATTAGCAAGAATATTTCATTTAACACCAGCTACCGCAAAGTATTTGATAACTACTTTGACTTGGCACGGGTGTCGCAAATTCGATATTTGAAAGAAAATCAGGTTAATGCTGAATCACAAAACTATTTAAACTACAGCGCGCTGGCAGATGAGATTATTAGGGCAGGGATTAACTATAACTTTTATACAGGCTATGGTGTTTATGTCGGCTATAACCAGATCAAATACAGTGATAACTCGTATAAGTTACTGTCTGCCAACTTAAGTGGAACTTTAAACAAGAACTGGGGTTTTTATAGTTCAGCATATAAGGATTATGAGAACCATAAGGACTATGGCATTTACTTTGCGCTGCGCTATACGCCATCTACCAGAGTCAATGCGATTTCTAGTGTATCCAGTGATAGTGGCAGGCTGAGTTATCGCCAAGAAGTATTTGTTTTATCGGAACCGCAAGTTGGTTCATTTGGATGGGGTGGTTATGTTGAGCGCAATCAGGATACGCATGACAATAATGCATCAGTCTATGGCTCTTATCGAGCACGAGCTGCGTACCTGACAGGTCGTTATAACCGAATTGGAGATAATGACCAAGTTGCACTTTCAGCGACAGGATCTTTAGTTGCAGCAGCAGGCCGTATATTTGCGGCCAATGAAATTGGAGATGGTTATGCTGTTGTCACCAATGCTGGACCGCAAAGCCAAATTTTAAATGGTGGGATAAATCTAGGAACAACGGACAAGTCTGGAAGGTTTCTTATACCAAGCCTTATGCCGTATAGAGAGAACCATATTTATTTAGATCCATCATATCTGCCTTTAAATTGGAATGTTAAATCTACAGATCAAAAAACAGTAGTAGGCTATCGCCAAGGGACTTTAGTCGACTTTGGTGCTCATCAGGTTATTTCAGGTTTGGTGAGAGTAGTTGATAAAAATAACTCACCATTATTACCGGGTTATAGCGTTCGAATTAATGGGCAACAAGATGCTGTAGTGGGCTACGATGGCGAAGTATTTGTTCCCAACCTATTACAACAAAACAAACTTGAAGTAGATCTTCTCGATCATGGTTCATGCCAAGTTAACTTCACTTATAACAGTAATCAGTACTCAACTAAAAAATTGGGACCTTATATATGTCATTAAATATTATGAATAAGGCTCAAATAGAGAGCTATAAAAAAAATTCCTTATCTTTAAAGTACTTTATAGGTATTTGCTTATTTTATCTCGTTTACGCTTTTTTTAGTCCAACACATGCTGCTTGTACGGTAGCTGGAACCACAAATAACACGTTTATTTACACTGCAGCAAATATTAATAGCGATGCAACTGTAAACTTTTCAGGAACAATTACTTGCACGAATGGAGGACTACCTCAGATTTCTCCATTTATGTGTATGAAGACAGTATTTACAGGGGCAACTACTACAAATAATAGCGTATCGTTACCATATACAGTTACAGCAACTGTAGGCGGAGCAGGTTCTTCTACCACCAATCAAACTTCCAATGTTTGGTATGGTCCAGTGGTAACAATCGCTTCAAATAATATTCTTAGTTACTCTGTAAATGTGAAAGTACCCGCGCGAACGGGGTCACTCATTGCATACCCTCAAGGAACCTATACAGCTACGGTTCAACTATTTTGGGATATGGATCTTCTAGCGGCGTTATGTTTAGGGGATGTCATCAGTTGGAGTTCTGGAAATGTAACTTTAACAGCAAATTTTGTGGTACCGACGCTTTGCCAATTAAACTCAACTTCAACTGTCGATTTTGGCAATATTAACGATATTGGTACGACTAGTCGCGATTACACTACTCAAGGGGCTATAAATACAACATGTAACTCTGGAACGCCATATACGATTTATTTAGGGGATGGCAATAACCGCATAAGCGGAGGGTTCAGGCGTATGGCTAATAGCAACAATGAGTTTATTCCCTATCAGTTATATAAAGATTCTAACTATAGTTCGGTGTGGGATGCTACAGGTGGGGTAGCTAGTATTGGTGGAGCAGGTGGAGTGTCTGGCACAGGATCAGGTAACGCTCAAACTACAACCGTTTATGGGAAAATTCCGCAGGGTACTACCATTGCAAGTAGGCCAGGTGCTTACTCCGATAATGTTGTGGTTACAGTGACTTATTAATTATTTTAGGCACTATTTCTTTAAAAGAGATAGTGCTTTATTAATTATAAGATTTAGTTTTTTTAATTATTAAGAAGTGATAAGTATGCCATTTATCAGATTTAGTTAAATTATTTATGTATTTATATATACTAAACGTTCAAATATAAAAAAGGATAATGACGTGAAAAAGATAATTTTAGCAACAATAGTAGGTGTTTCGGGTATGAGTAACTCTTTTGCTGAATGTACCTATAACTTTGATGCTAGCTTACAAGACTTAAAAGCTTTCGAAGCTGCAAAATCAGCTCAGGCAACTAATCATCGTTATGTAGAACAAGTGGCGAATATAAATAATGTAAATCAGTCAGGTTATGATGTTATACATTATTATTCAAATAAAGATGTCGATACATTTTTAGCTTCTAAAAAATATATTCAATTTAAAACTCAATATCCATTTGATACGCCAGGTAATGCTCCTTTAATAGATAAGCCTATTGCTAGTTCAGATATTTTTGTACAGGAATTCATTTTTGATGTGAATAACTTAAGGGTTAACCTTGGTAATAATTCTCAGATGTATGAGTATGGTTTTAATATTAGTGGATCTTCAGACTCTAAATTGGAATTTACACTAAATTTAATGTTTACAAAAGGTAATAATTATTCAGGGATTATGGATGGAGATTCTATCTCTTCTTTTGGGGCTACGTATAAATTAGATGGTAATGGTAATTTAGCATTCTTAAGTGCCGCTAGAACTAGTAATCCAGTAGAAGTTCCAGCAGATGGAAAGGTTAGGGTAGGTATTTATGTGAATCAAAATACTAAACAGGTTGGCTATATTATTAATGGTAATAATTATGGCTACTTGAGCCTTACGATGGAAAATAAATTAAAATATATAGGTTTTATGGGTGTAATTAACCAAGATCATTTCGCCAACTCTGCCTTAACTGGAAAAACGGTAGGACTTCAATTGGTTACAGATAAATCAAAAATGCAGTTTACTTACCCAACAGGGGCAAAAGATATTTGTGGTTTAGCTTTATAACAAAACAGCACTCAAGGCTATGTATCTTATTTTTGTGATACATAGCTTTGCAAAAGTCTATAAATTAAAAGGTAACGTAAATACTTAAAGCTGTTTTTTAATCATAATAAAAATCAAATAATTCTTAGTTTTCGGAACTTGGCCGTCATCAAAAATGGTTTGACTTAAAAAGCTATTCTGTATATTTATTTGTTAGTTCCAAAAAAGAACTAGTCAGTAAAACAGGCAATTAAAAAATAAAGGTGAATAAATGTCGGATATTATTTTGCACCAGTGGGAAATTTCTCCATTTTGTCAAAAAGTTGCAAGGGCTTTGAAATTTAAGGGAATTTCATTTAATACAGTGAACTATAACGGTATTCTTGGTGCTAAAGTTCCTTTGCTGAGTAAAGTGGGTAAAGTGCCTGTTATAGATGATAAAGGGCAACGTATACAAGACAGTACCCGTATTGCTCGTTATTTAGATGAAGCCTATCCAGATACACCGCGACTTTATCCTGAAGATCCAAATCAGAAGGCACTTGCCGAACTGTGGGAAGACTGGGCAGATGAGTCTCTTTATTTTTATGAAGTGTATTTAAGGGTAAATGACTCGGAAGCTTTAGAAGAAGCCATCCGTATTAGTAGCATTGGGCGCCCAGCGTATGAAAAGCCAATGGTAAAAGCTTTTATTTTAGCCGAATTAAAAACACAGCTTTTCTTTCAAGGTTTGGGCCGAATGAAAGCTGAAAATGTTGAAGCAGAGTTTATTAAACACTTAGATCGTATTGAGCAGGTGTTATCACAAAGTGAATGGTTGGTTGGAGATAACCAAACGATTGCAGACATTGCTGTGGTTGCTCAACTTGGTGAAGTCGTTCGAACAAGCAAAAAGTTTGGTAAAGAAATTTTGAATCGTCCGTTTATTGCTTTATGGTATAAAAAACAAACAGGGTGAAACGACTATGTCATTAGAACCACCGAGTAAAACACGAGATTGTGCAGTTATTATTGGTGTCGGAGCTTCACAGGGGATTGGTGCAGCCGTTTGTCATCGTTTTGCAAAAGAAGGATTAAAAGTTTACGTTGCTGGGCGAACTTTCCAGAAAATTGAAGCAGTCGCTGCCGAAATTCATATAAAAGGTGGTGAGGCTACCGCATTTCGTTTAGATGCTGAAGATATACATCAAGTACAAGCCTTGTTTGACACCATTACTAGTCAAAACGAACGTATTACTGCTGTTATTCATAATGTCGGAGGAAATATTCCCTCAATTTTTTTACGTAGCCCACTCTCATTTTTCAATCAAATGTGGCAATCCACATTTTTATCGGCTTATTTGGTTTCTCAAAGCAGTCTAAGAATTTTTAAAGAACAAAAACACGGTACGCTTATTTTTACTGGGGCGAGTGCTTCATTACGGGGAAAGCCCTTTTTCGCTGCTTTTACGATGGGCAAATCTGCCTTACGAGCTTATGCATTAAATCTAGCTCAACTATATAAAACTCAAGGCATTCATATTGCGCATGTCATTATTGATGGAATGGTTGATGGGGATAGAGTGAATAAAGCTTTATTTGGTCTAGGCCGTTTAGCACGCCTTACACGTGGGACGGGCGGGCTTAATCTTAATGCAATAGCAGAAAACTATTGGATGCTTTACCTACAAAGTCCTGAACTCTGGACACATGAGTTAGATTTACGCCCATACCAAGAAAAATTTTGAGAGACTTATATGCTAAAAACAATATTTCAGAAGTTTCAAAAAAAGCAGGGCTGTGTAGTGGTTGCAGGCCATGATATAGAACTACCTGATCAAAGTTTTGTAATTTTAGATAAACACAGCCAATCTCCATTACACGTTTATCAAGTCGTACATGATTCAATTGTTCAGAACATACAAGTTAGCTCTGTAAATGATGGCATAACAAGTGTTCGTTTAAACTTGGTAAATACTAAGCACTTAAAAAGTCTGCTGAAATATATAACAGAGCATCGCCATACCATTGAGTTATGCGTCTTTCAGCCAAATTTTTCATCTGCACCAAATATTGAATCTTTATCTTTAGAAGAAATTGAGCACAGTTGGCAGACTACAGGTTTAAGTGCAGTGAGCGTGTCGCAATTAGTGCTTAAACCGATGCTAAAGCAGCAAAGAGGTACAGTTATTTTTCTTGGAGCATCATCTCATAATTCACCTCACCACGATGTATTAAGCCAAAGTATGTTTGCGGGTATTCGTGCGTTATCACAGTCATTGGCAAGAGAGTTTCAGCCCAAAGGCATACATGTGACGTATTGCATGGTAGAAAAATGGGATGGACAAAACCCGCACTTTATTTCATCTGTAAAACAAGTGTGCCAGTACATCTATCATCAACCTGACTCTGCATGGAGCCAAGAACTTAGCATATCGTGAGATTTTACTTTCGAGTGTTCTTAAAATAGAGTACTGCTTTGGAATGACAGCACAACAATAATTTCGATAGGTACTTAAATGTTAAATATTAAGAACGTTCAACAAACGGTTAAAGTAGCGACTACAGTGGCAGCTTTGATGTGCTTTTCTTCATTGGCACAAGCATATCAATATGATCAAACAGCACGTTTAGTTAACGAGCGCTTATCTTATATGAAAGATGTCGCAGGCTATAAAGCAGAGCAGCATTTACCGATTGAAGATTTAGCTCAAGAAAAGAAAGTACTTGACCAATCACTTTCTGAAGCCGAATCTTTTGGACTGAACAGTGAAACAGTAAAGCCATTTATAGTGGTGCAAATGGATGTGGCTAAAGCAATTCAGTACCGTTATAGAGCAGATTGGTTGTCGAGTCCTGAAACCAATTGGAAGCCTCATGACTTAAGCGAAGTGCGTTTAAAAATTAGTTCTTTAAACACCGAACTTCTAAAAAATATTGCCTATGAACTCAAGAAAAATAATAACAAGGCACCGCATGGCTGTAGCTATATGTGGCCAGTTCAGCACCCTCAGCTAAAAGAAGCCGACAAGAAGGCTTTATGTGCAACATTGAATAAAATCAAATTAAAACAATGAAGCACCTAAAGCGGCTTATATAAGTCAATTATTCAATCAACATTAAGTCGGCAGTGTTGGCAGATTTAAGTGGTCGTAAAGCAAAGGTTGAACGTGTATGCCGAATACCTTTAATCGAATAGAGCTTTTTACGTAAAAAGCGTTCGTAATGTTCGGCATCTTTTACGGCCACTTTCACCAAGTAATCATAGTCACCCGTAACTAAATGCGCCTCGACCACTTCAGGAATATCTGCCAAAGCTTCACTAAAGTTTTCTAGCATTTCGTCATCGTGGCGTTCTAGCGTAATTTCAATAAAGAATAACTCGTGAATGCCAATCGCTTTTGGGTTTACGTTTACCGTATAGCCTTCAATAATTTTTAGAGTTTCTAAACGTTTGAGTCGAGTCCAGCAGGGCGAGGATGAAAGCCCAACTTCTTCGGCGAGCTGTGCAACTGTTAAGCGGCCATTTCCACGAAGGGCAGATAATATTTTCCGATCTATGCGATCTAGTGTGTATTCTGTGCTGTTCAAAATATAAACCAAAGAAGATTCTTCTGTTAATTTTTAATATACGTGATTTTTATGCTGAGATCATTTAAAAAAACTGAAAATACAGTAAACATTTTGAGGTCGACAGCCATACACTATTTCTATGCATCGGACTCTACTGGATAGGAGTTGTGATGGAGCAAAGAGCACTGTTTCAGTAAGGGTGACTAAACAGTGCTCTTTGCGGATCTTATAAAAATTTAAATATGCGTATTTTTTGCTTTGAAAATTGCTTTAAAAAACAACTTTCACATATATCTTAATTTTATTTAAAAAAATCTATTTGCATGTCTATCACATACTGTTTCAAAAGACTAAATGCACTGATTCAATGAAGTTAATTCTCATTTTTATTTTATAACTATTCTTATATAGCCTTATAATCTCTTTTATTAAACGCTTAATAGAATGTTATTAACTAGAATAATAATTTAACTAATAAAGATAATTATAAAAACTTATATCACTTATCCATTAAAAATTAATCCCACATTTTTATTAAGGTGATGAAATATTCAAAAGATAAGAGGATTTATCTAACTTTCTTATTATTAATAGACACTTGTAAACAATTATTATTTAATACGCCCGCAACATTGCCACTTATACTTTTAATAATTTTATCGGGGAAATAATGCGTAATTTTTTAGTAACAGCTTTCACTTTATTGGTAGGTTCATCAGTTTATGCTGCTCAAGAGCCTAAAACTTATATACAGCGAACAACTTGCGAGAGAACAGTACAACTACATGGTTTTTTAAGCCGTGCTCAACTCGATTGTAATTATCACTATACTTCACAAGAATTAGTTCATGAATCTGACAAATGTACCAAACATGAACTAGGTGAAAAGTATGGTAAAGAAGTTATGAGATTAGGTATGGACCAATTTGAAGCACGCAAACGTGAAGATATGAAAGGACAATTATGTAGCACGGTTTTAAAAGAGTTTCCAAACTATATTAGAAAATAAAATGGAATCTTAAAAAGCCTCTGTAGGCAAGCCGATAAAATGGATTTTATGATTCATTTTATCGGTGTATCTTTAAATATTACTGATAATTTTAAATCTCAAAAAATAAAAGATAATGTAATGGATTAATAAATCATTTTACTAAAACTTTTAATGATTTATTTCTAGCCAATATCACATTGACACTTAAAATTTCTCTTATTATTCTCTGCGGTAGAATGGAGGTGGGACGCTTTATGCGTGCTGATTCTTGTGTATCAGTCTGTCAACCTGCCTTCATTCACTCATACATTTATATAAAAGTGTAGTTGAGATCGTATTCATATTTATAAGTTAATGTGTGTTAAGCAAATATAATATATTCTATTCAATAGATTAACGAATCTAATCTAATGAAAAACAAAAAATTATTTATCCATTTTCTAGCCAATATCACATTGACACCCCAAATCTCTCCGATTATCCTTTGCCTGCTGGCCTACATTGCCAGTCGACTTTGACAGGTCGCCATCATCTAGAACATCAAGAAAGTAATTTTTTGGTGTTGAACTCGTTCGTCTCCCTTCGTAGCGGTAGGACGGAGGAGGGACGCCTTCGGGCGTGCCAGTTCCTAGATGACTGGTCTGTCAACCCGCCTTCGTTCTACCACCATAATCATTTGACAGTGATTGGGTAGAACTTCTATTTCATCTAGGAGTTCGCTATGCGTACTATTTCTTCTCATTTATTGGCCTTTGCCAAAGTCTCTCTGTTCATACGATTTAAACAGTCTATAAATCGGTTTAATCGACTCTAGGTTTTCTGCACCGTAAGAATCGTTACGACTCAAAAATCATAGCAACAATAAACCCGAGATAGGCGAGCACACCTTTATTGTGCCGCTTTTGCATGCCCGTTTTTACCGCTCAATTTAAGAGTGACGGCATTTTTATCTCTTTTATATACAACAAAAAATTATTTTAAACGGTACAAATATGTCACCTTTAGTACTTTCTACACGTGCTTTAAAAGTTGTGAATCATGCAATTCATTTATTCCATCAACACGGATTTCACCTTGTTGGTGTCGACAGAATAGTGAAAGAGTCTGAAATTACAAAAATGACGTTTTATCATTACTTTCAGTCCAAAGCGCGGTTTATTGAAATCTGTCTACTTGTGCAAAAACAACGTCTTCAAGACAAAGTCGTTGCAACGGTGGAATATGACCAAGACTCAAGTGTGAGAGACAAACTCAAAACACTGTATGACTTACATACAGACTTAGAAGGGCCGTATTACCTGTTATTGAAAACCATTTTTGAAACTAAAAATAATTATCCAAACGCTTATCAAACTGCAGTGAGATATAGAATGTGGCTCACCAATGAAATCTATAGTCAGCTAAGAATGCTTAAAGCATATACTTCGTATGATGAAGCTAAACTATTTTTACAGATGATTGAAGGTGCTATTATTCAAAGGCAGAGTCATAACGATGTAGATGAGCGGGACAAACAATTCGAATATTTTATAGCGATGTTTTTATAGAAATACTCTAAAAATAAAAGCCCCGAGGTTGGGGCTTTTACTGTATTAGGTGCTAACCAAAGTTCTTACCATTTATGACTATAAGTCACTTTAAGCGTTATACCATTTGCAACTAAGTGGCTGGTGTTATCGTTCGTTCTTAGTAATTGGCTATAAAGCGGGTAGTACTTGCGGTTAAACATGTTTTCTAGGCCAATCGTCATGGTGTCTTTCTTGTTAAGTGCAAAGCTACTGATCAAATCTGCTGTGGTATAAGATTTTACATCGTAACGACCAAAACTATTTACACCATTTAGACGGTAATCTTCTGAACCGAAGTAAGTTGCTTGTAATCGGTTCGTCCAAGTTTCAGTTGGACTGTAAGAGATATAACCCGTGAGTTTTAATGGTGGAATACGGAAACCCGTCATGTCTTGTTCAGCACCGTTTTGAGGTTTTTCACGGCCTTTCATCCACGTAACACTACCGCCAGTTCCCCACACATTTGCATCATCAAGATAATCAAGTGTTGCTTCAACCCCAGTAACTTTCTCTTTCGTTCTAGCCAGTACTAAACCATTGTTGAATGATTGCACAGCACCTAAGTCAGAAGTAGAGTGGAACACCGCTAAGCTTGAAGAGAAGTTATTAAAGTTACCTTTCCAGCCGAGTTCGTAGTTATCAACTTTTACAGGCTCTAAGAATGATGATCCAAGGTTAAAACCTTCACCAGCATTACGAATAATCAAGCCAACATCAGGTAACTGGAAACCTTGGTTAAACGATGCATAGATCGAGTGCTGGTCGTTTGGTGAGAAAGTCACATTAGCATTGTACAACCATGCATCAGCTTTCACTTTTCCACCCGGAACTGTGTAAGGGTTAGTTTTGCCTAATTGTGATAAGGGAACAAAGCTATCAATTTGCGCATAGCTGTCTTCATAGCGTGTACCAGCTTCTGCTGACCATTGGTCATTAAAGCGGTGTTTTAGCTGTACAAAACCACCCACACTTTGCGTGGTCAGTTCAGGTAGATAAATCAGTTTTCCGATTTTTACAAACTCTAAACCGCCAGATTGATCATAAATATTAGGGTCGAAAATATCTAAAGGCATTTCGCTTTTTTCGCGGCTAAAGTCACCACCCCAAACCAATGATGTATCACCTAAAAACTCAAGGGGAGTGGTTACCGTTAAGCGGCTACCAAGTACGTTATTTTCTTGATAAATCTGGTCGACTTGTTTACCACGGTTGGCATTTGCACGGGCATCAAACGGTGAAAAACGGGTAAAGAAGTCACGGTAATAAATTTGAGCATCAACCTTATTACCTAATAAGTCTTTATTGGTATAGGTTAAATTGTAGATCTGGTTTTCATTTTTATTTTGGTCTTTAAGCTTTAAGCCTTTAATTGCTTTTGCTGGCACTGTACCAGCTGGAGCTTTTTTAACACTTGGGTCAGATGCATAATCTGAGTCTTGCTCTGCATTATAGTAGTTTGCAGCAAACTGTAGATATTGATTGTCATCAATATGATAACCCAGTTTACCGCCTAAGCTATAGCCATCGGAATCATAAAGGTCGCCCTGACTTGGTTCAGGTGCAACACGGTCACCACTTGCATCGTATGGGCTACCAATACGTTGATAACCAAAATCAAACGCATAATCAAAGGCATTAAAGCTGCCTGTGAAATATTGGTGAATATCTCCACCCAAAGCATCAGAACGGAAATTCGTTAAAGGCGTTTGTAGCCCAATAACGGTTTTTGCTGTAGGTTCACCACCCGCAGCTTTTGTGGTAATTGAAATAATACCACCCGCAGCACCACCGCCATAAATTGCGTTACTGCCGCGAATCACTTCAATGTTGGCAATACTTTCAGGGTCAATGGCTGAAAGTCCTCTCGCTGTATCACGAGTGAGGTTCATTGGCACGCCATCCACCAAAATAAGCGCATTACGGCCACGTAAAGTTTGACCATAGTCGGTAATGGTTCGGCTTGAGTCCGATAGGCCCGGTACGGCTTTGGCTAAAACAGTCGCAATGTTTCCAGACGAACCATTTTTTAAAAGTTCAATTTGTTTTTCATCGAGCTTGGTGACTTGTTTGGCAGAGGTAGAGAGTTCATCTGCACGTGAAGCGGTAATGGTAATAGTAGGGAGGGCTTCAGGCTTTTTTTCTGTTTCTGTGGTGTCAGAAGTTGAAGCTGCAAATGCTGAGTTTGAAAGAATAATGGCTCCACCAAGTGAAAGAAGTGGAATGATATTTTTAACTTCAGATTTCCTCGTTAAAAGCTTATTACTTTTCTTATTTCTCATTGTCTCGCCCCGAGAGTGATTTTAAATTGACCGAATTATAAATGAGAATCATTGTAATTAACAATATTATTAATTGCTTTAAAATAATATATTTGAAATTTATTCAATGAATTAGGGGAATAGGCATTTATTCCCCTAAAAGATTTGAACAGTTATGAAATGTCTTTAAAGGTATTTAGATGGTTTTGATGAGCACGGCGAATAATGCTGCGGTCATCCCCGAGTACAAAAAGCTGAACAGATTGCTGTTTCCATGCCGCGATATCTTCAGGTTGTCGGGGAATAGCACAGAAATGCTTTTGACTATTTTTAGTCTTTATATACATCTCTTGAACTTTTTCTTTCACCTTTGGATGGCTAGTTTGCCACGGCATTCCCATCGATTGAGAAAGGTCGGCAGCACCTTCAAGAATAATATCAATACCTTCGACTTTTAAAATTTCATCTAGTTGCTCTAGTCCTTCTAAGCTTTCAATCATAGCAATGACAACAGTCTCGTTTGCTGCGTATTGAACAAAACTCGCTAAATCATCCATGCCGTATCGATTTAACCTTGTTGAATTCAGACCTCTTTGCCCAAGTGGCATATAGTGGCAATAGTTCACAGCCTCTTGAGCTTGCTGAGCATTTTCAATACGTGGAAACACAATGCCCGTTACCCCTGCATCGAGCAGAGGTAAAACTAGGTGGTTGGCGTTTAACGGGACTCTCACAAAGATATCAAGACTCATAGCTCTAGCGACTAAAATCATAGTCTCGACTTGAGACGTACTAAATAAAGTATGTTCCAAGTCGATAATAATAAAGTTATAGCCCGCAAGTGCCAGTTGCTCGACATTAATCGCAGAAGCTACGGAACAAAATATTCCGTAGAGCGTCTCACCATTTGCTATTCGTTTCTTAAAAGAAATCGAATGCTTATTCATATTCGATTTCCTTAATGAGGCTGAGTGGGTTCGGCGTGGTTTGTACTCTTAAGCGAATTTCTGGAAGAAAACGGCGGCTTGCAAGCTGTTCAATATCGATGGTGTCATCTGTAAAGTTAAACAATTCATATCGTTCGCTAAACTCTGGGTGAGCTTCTTTATGCTGATTGATGATAGTTCTTAACATGGTCCAGAATTTGATTTCATCGAAGTCATAATGTTCATTTAAGAAAATCGCTAACTCTGCCAGATTTACAAACCAAAGCGCATCTTGAGTAAAGTCTCTTAACTCATTTGGAGAGTGGGTTTCTAAGAATGAGTTCGGGTTAATTTTGGCATGTTCTTTTGGCGCATCTTGCAAGTTAGGTAAAAGCTCTGGCTCACGTAAAAGATGACGACTAAAACGAATTCCATCGTGGAAATCTTTCAAGGCAGCTTTAACGGGTAAACCATTTTTATGAATCAGTACCATGTTTTGTGCATGTGACTCTAAAGCAAGGCCGTGGCACCATAAAATATGCATGATGGGTAGATAAGCATTGGTAAGTAACTTTTCTAACCAGAACTCGATACCGTACTCTTGAATCCACTCATCAATGAGAGGTTTTTGGTCAATATCGAGTTGCATTAAACCTGTTACTGGCGTTGCCGATTCGCCTTCTTTTAAGTAGCTGTAAATACTTTCGCGCCAAATGCAGGCGAGTGCGCCGTATTGAACAGGTAGTGCAATTTGCTGGTTAACTGAAAGACCACCAATCTCTCTTAAAATAACAGGTTTGCGCTGTTTTTCTAAAATATGGTCTTGCTCAACAATGTTATACAGCCAGTCACTCATTCTTGCCGCATTTTGAACGGTATGCGGTGCCAATACGCGAGAGGTCGAAGTATTGACCAAGTTCATTGCCAACTTAAGAGAAAGCGCCGAGATATCACTAATATTTGATAAAGTTCGAATCGACTGCTGTGGTAAATAAGTTGGACCTTCAATATCTAACGGAATGATCAGTTGGTTGCTAATCGCATCTTGATAATACAATTCAATAATTTTATCCCACTGCCACGGATGAATTGGAGTAAGGATATAATCTTTAAAATCTACATTTTGTTCTTTCAATTGATCGTTAATGGCTTGTAGATCTTTTTCTGAAAAATGCTGTTTATAAAGCTGTTCTAAGTTAATTGTTCCACTTAAAACCAATTTGCATAAACTGTTATGAGTCGCTACCCATTGAACCGTAAAACCTTCAGAGAGTTCGGGTGCGTATTTTTGATTTTCTTTTAAATCGAAGCCAATACGAGATTTAAAACTTGGGTGATATAAATGCGCATTGGTAATTCGCGCTTCTTGCTCTAAATAAGGCAAGGCTCTTAAAGGTTGAGCAGGTGCTTGGCTCAAAGTCTGCGCATGTTTAACGTAAGTTAAATTCAGCTCATCATTAAAGTTTTGCCATTTAACTGGGTCAGCTTCAATAATATTTTTGAGGTCGGCAAGTAGCGTTTTTAAGTTAGGGTGAGTTTCAGTGTCTAAAGTAATATCAGAACGAAGTAAGCTTGAAGGGTCTAACTTAATTCGTTTAAAACTAAAGTGTCGTTTGGCCGCACAGGTATAAAAAACGGTATCGGAAATATAAAACTTGATCTGACCTTTAGAAAACTCGTATTTAAAAGTATTTTCAAAAATAAGCGCTTCTAGTAATTGGCCCATCACGCGGTTTTCCGCAAGGGTTTTATAATTGGTTTGTTGTGTTGGTTGAAGAGGGCAAAGCGCTTCTGCTCCGCGATATTTATAAATAGGGTTTTCAACTTCAATCCAGATAGGATTGCCACCACTGTGGTAGAGCGTATTTAACATATTTGCCTTGATTGGTAATGTGAGTGAATTAATTAATAAATCGCGGTACTGCTGACCTTTGGCGCTAAAGTTTTCTTGTGTGAGCGTAAGACGAGTGGCTTGCCAAAGTTCAGATTCTTCAATTGCTGTAACGCGTGCAATTGCACTGATGAGGTGAGCAATGTGATTGATCACGAGATAATATTTTAAAAACGTCCATGCATCTTTTTGAGAGAACCAAACAGTACTATCTTCAGAAATAGATGAGTCGTCTTCTATCATTTCTGGAACAATGCTAATGCCTTCCATGTCTCGAAGAATAAGACGATGTGGATAGCCATTTTTAAATTCCATTAAGCTGTTTTGCATGTGCGCTTCTACGCTAATGCCTTTGTTTGCAAACAACTCAACTAATGGAATAAGCGAAACTTTAACGTACTGTTTCCACCAAAAAGTAATGAAGTCTTTCGCATCGTTCGATTGTAGATTTTGATTCGGTGCTGCTTGTTGAATAAAGCTTAAAAGCGGAATTTCATGGTTTTGGTTTTCTTCAACCAAGCCGCCCAGCATTCGGGTATTTTCTAATACATCTGGCGTGAGTCCTGCTCTATAAATAATGCCAAATGAACTTTCAAGCTCAGGAATTTTGACTGTTTTCGCCTCTAACTCTGGCAGAATCACAAGGTCTGGATATTGTTCATTAATCTTGTGATTAATAATAATTTTGCTCGCATCAATGGCGCGTTCCATTTCATCCATTGGGTTATTACGAATGAAACTGGTAATTCGTACATCAATTGAGAGTTTTAAGAATAGGTTCGATTGAGGTAACCACACTGTACGAACAGATGAGGTTGGCCATACCGTTTGACCTAAAGCGCCCAGATAGATTACGTCTTGGCTGTCTAAATGTTTCTTTAACGATGAATGTTGAAGTAAGAAATTGGCTTGCCACGGATGCGTTGGCATCAGTTCATAATTAGTGAATTTCTCTTGCAAACGATCTTTTGCTGCTTCTAAAACTTCATCTTCAATATGGTGAGAACGTTCGGTCTCGCTAACTAACTTTTGAATTAAAGAAGAATGAACCGCAAAGTAATGGAGTTGAAAACTTGCACCTAACTCGGGGCTATACTTTTTCATGTCCTCTTTAGAAAAACCTAGATTGGCTTTAGAGGTCACATGAAAAGGGTGCCCATATAGCATGCCTTGTTCAGTAGCCTGAAAGCCACTCAATGCTTTAGTTGCTGTTTGAGATGGCTTATTTTCTAAAAAGAATTTTGTGTTCTCGATACTATTGGCAATATCGGAGTACAGGTTCTTATTTTGGTTTTTGTCTTTAAATAAGCTATTCAGTTCATCTGTAATCAGCTTCACTAACTGTTTAGGGTCGGTGAGCGAGTCAAATGTATTGTCATTTAAGTTTTGCAGAATAAAACCACGTTGATATCTGTGATAACCCGTAGTTGATAAGTGCTGAACTACGCCATAAACAGTCGTGTTAGATGCATTAAATGTATAAGCAAAATACAGGGTATCTGGTTGCTCTGCATATAGGGTGAATAAAGGAGAGTCTTGAGCTGGAATAATGCATTCTTCAAGATTCACTTTGAGTTCACGAAAGAAAGTATTCAGGTACTGTTCGAAAAGTTTATAAGACCATGTATCTGTTGTAATAATTGAGTTCATTCTTGTGCCTCTTCTAAAATTGTATCCATTAAGAATCTGTTCAAAATCACCACTAATCCCGCACCAATAAAAAATAGTGAGGTGCAAATTAATGCCGCGGTAATATTGAAAAATGAGTAGGTGAGTGTGATGGTGATTGGGCCAATAAGCTGTCCTAAGACAAAGGCACTGTTAGAAATGCCAATCACTTTTCCTTGGCTTTGAGCGCCAGCTTTTAGAGAAATGGTGTGTAAGATCGAAGGAATCAGGGCTGCAAAGCAAAAGCCTTGTATGAGTCGTAATACAAGAACTAGCCAAATATTCGAAACCCAGATCAATGCGAAAATCGTGATGCCGCAAATTAAAGATGCGTAAATGAAGTTATTAAAAGAATCTCCTTTATCATCATTTCTTTTTCCCCAATAGGTTGCAGCAATAAAGGCTGCTCCCCATGAAAGCGCATGAATGGTTCCTGTTAAGCTTGCTGCAGATAATGAAGAGTGAGTGCTTTGGCTTATTTCACTAATGTACAAAACGAAGCAAGACACCAAACCAAAGCCGCCCGCTTGAACTAAAATGCCAGCGCTTAACCATGAAAAAATCGTTCTATCAAAGAAAGCGGGAAGTTTGGATTTCTCTTTGGTTTTTGGCGCCTCAGTTTTAACGGGATTGGTTAATACAAATGACGCGATCACAATGAGCGTCATCACAACAAATGCTGTTGCGTTGAGTAATACTTCAACCCGCCATTGATCCATAAATATCCCGCCGAGTACGGGACCACATAGGCAAGCGAGCGCGACACTACTTTGTAGTTGCCCAAAAGCAGCACCTCGTTGTTGCTCATTGGAAAGATATGAAACATATGCATTTAAAATCACGGAAAGACCGCAAAACCCGAGTAAAATTCGTGCGAAAATAAACAGGTATAAATGCTGGGCACTCGCCATGAGCAGTATTGAAATACAGAAACCAGCCAGTGAAAGTAACAAGGCTTTTTTATGGCCGAATGTGTCGGATAGATGACCCACAATCGGTGCGGTAAATAAACTGCCAATGGCAGGAGCTGCGAGTGCCAAACCTGCCCAGATAGTGGGAGCACTCATATGCGCCGTCAGTTTTTCCATATAGAGCGGCATGATTGGAATCAGCACCATGAGCCCAAAAGTGGAAAAAAACTGACAGAGCAAAATAATGAAATGATCTAGGCGAGATGAGCGCATGATTTAGATATCCATGGTCTCATAGCTAGAAACAGATAAGCTGTGATAAGGGTTGGGCGTACTTCCGATTTTACTTGGCATGCCTGTTGAGTCGCTTTCTTGCGTAAGTAAAGGCGTAAGGAGCTGTTTGAATGGCCAAGTCTTATTGTCGAAAAGATAAGTTTGAATTTGCGATTTTGTTCGCTCTGAAATGGGTTGGGTTTTTATAAAATCTTGAATAATGTCTTGAACCATCTCCCAAAAATCGCTTTCTGTACGATCCGTATATTTCAAGGTAACTAAAGCAATTGGGTAGAGGTTAATTTGAATCCCTAGGGTAATGAAGTAATTAAATAAGTCCTCATTTTTAGTAAAGATAAGATTGTTTGGTGTACTGGTATCAATGGTATAAATCGGAGGTGTAAAACCATTTTCCTCAATGGCTGTGGTACATATTCTTAAGGTATCGTGATCACGTAAAATAAAGCATTTCAACTTGTTATTTTCATAACACACCATGGTGTTTTGCCCGTGGCATTCAGGCATGATTCCTTTTGTCCAAAGCGTTAAAAATGTTTGAATAAAATGAACACTTAAGTCTTTTAGTAATGACCATTTGTCACCTTCAACGCCTAAAGTTTCCCAAGGGTCGATATAAGTACAGCTTAAAGCTGACATGGTGATTGGTGTAACGTTTTTGTCTTGGCAAATATCCGGTAAATGTCGGACTTGGCAACCAATTACACCTAAATTCTTTACAATGGGCTCTTGTTTACCCAACACCCACCAGTGCGTTTCATTACTCAAAAAGAGGCGATTTTTTAATAAAGAAGTTTCATTAATAACGTCATTTAAAAAATCATACGCCGTATGACCATTCATTAAATAACGGCCTGGCATAGAGCGGATTGCACCTAATGTTTTGGCATTGGTTGAGAGTTTTAAATGTAGAGTAGGGTTTGCGTTGTGAATAAGCGTTCTTAAAGAAGAAGTCGGTAAACCAATTGTGGTGACATGGTTAAGGTCAATACCGCCGTACTTATTTTCATCAAACTTTAAATAGCCATGTTGAGTCTCTAACAAAGGCAGGGCTAAGTAGTTATCTGAAAGCTGAGCCATTTTGTCAGCAATCAGACTTTCCTCAACTTCTGATAACAGAAGCTCTTTATGAGGAATCGACTCCATATTATTGATCACATCATCTTGCTTAAAAGCCCACCAGTACACTTCAATTTCTTTTTGAGTTGTGAGTGGTGTAAGTTCACCTTTTGAATGCGCGAATGGATGAAATGGACGATCAGCGACCAGCGATAGCAATTCACTAGTAATCAAAGGCGAAGAAAATGAAAGGGCTGACTGTAAAATTTGAGGAATTTTTTCAGCCGTTACTAAGTTGTCTAGCCAGTAATCAATCGCTTTTTGATGGTGTGGTGACGGCCACCAAGTTGCTTTGGTTAAATAGTTAAAAACTTCAGAAATAGAAATTTTAGATGTCGTATTACTCAACAGGTTATGAAGCAAAATTTCGGGTTGGGTAACATAGAAAGGATTTACACCATCTACTTTTAAACAGTTGAAATAGAGTTCCAACTCATCATTGAGAGTAATTGCCAAATAAGGCTTTTTATAGGAAATATGATCTTTAAAATCTCCATAATTCTCCATGTAGAGTGCATCTATCGTTTTTTGTAGTTGTGCTGTGTAAATCCGATCTAACATTTTATTTATTCCTTTTCTTATAAAAGCGGTAGAACCGTGCCAACGTTTTGTTCTTGTGCGGCATTGAAGAACCACTTAGCGCAGACAATGTCATCAATCGCCATGCCCATTGGGTTGAGCAAAATGATTTCATCTTCGTGTTCGCGGCCGTTTTTATGACCAATAATGATGTCGCCAAGTTCAGCATGTAGTTTTTCACGGCTGAATAAGCCATCTTCAACCAGTACGTTAATGACTTTCTTTTCTCGGTTTGATTGGTCCCAGTCATCCACAATAACTTTGTCGACTTTTAAGAAGACTTCAGGCTCAATATCCATAATTGAAATATTTGAAACAAAGCAGCCTTTTTTAAGCCACTCAAACGGAATGTAAGGCTTATCTGAAACTGTGCAGGTAATGAGGACATCGGCTTGTTGAATCGCAGACTTAGCACTGTCATGAATTTCAATTTCTAGATGTGGATATTCCGATAAGAACAACGCTTTAAGTTTTTCAGCCGCTTCAGGGTTTACATCAAATAAATGGATTTTTTTCACTTGAGCATATTGTTCAAGTACAGTCTTAATCTGCATTTGGGCAATTGGGCCGCAGCCAATCACGGTAATGTCAGAAAAGTCTTTTTTCGCTAAATATTTAATTGAAACACCCGTAATTGCCGCAGTTCGCATAGCACTGATGAGGCTGCCTTCCATTACTGCAACTGGATAATTTGTTTCTGAGTCATTTAAAACAATCAGCGCGCTGGCACGTGGAATATTGAATTTTTTAGGGTTATGTTGTCTTGAACCAATCCACTTAATTCCGGCAATTGGGTCATTACCACCTAAATAACACGGCATAGCGATAATACGGTCAGCAATATGGTCTGCACCTTGCCAGCGAAGGTACGGTTTTAAGGGTTGTACAAACTGTTTATTTGCATGCAGGGTTAAACCTTCAGTAATCGCTTCAATAAATGAATTACTATGATTTGCGCCAAGATTTAATAAATCTGATTGACTTAAATAGCGAAGGGTAGCCAAATTGCTCATGAATATTTCCTAAGGAGAAAGTTAAACAACATTTTGTAAAGTAAGGTTTTCTTGACGTCGTGCGTTTCGACTGAAGTGACGCTTTTTAATCATTTCGAACCATTCATCTTCATAAACCAGATCAAGATAACGATCGCCTCGATCGGGTAACAGCGTTAAGACGCATGAACCTTCAGGAATGGTTGGAATCAATTTTTTTATGGCTGAAATTGATGAGCCGCTCGAACCGCCTGCAAAGATTCCTTCGTGTTCAAGAAGTTCTCTACAACCAAGTGCCGACTCGTAGTCATCTACATAAATGACATCATCAATTTCATCGGGGGAGAGGAGAGCTGGGACAGTACTTGCTCCAATACCGGGAATTTCGCGTGGACCAGATGTACCACCGAACAGCACAGAGCCGACAATATCGACAGCGATGACTTTTAATTCTGGAAATCTTTCTTTAAGGCGACGAGACACGCCCATAATCGTTCCGGAGGTACTTGCTCCAATCACGAGGTAATCAATCTTGCGATCAATTTGATTTAGGATTTCTTCTGCTTCACCAAAATAGTGACTTTTCCAGTTGTTTGGATTGGCATATTGATTAATCCAAACCGCATTTGGCAGTTGTTGGCAGAGCCGTTTTACGGTGTCAATTCGGGTTTTTAAATAACCGCCGTTTTGGTCTTTTTCAGAGACCATTTCGATATTGGCTTTATAAAGCTTCAGCATTTGTAGGTTTGCTGAGGCAATTTTCGGGTCAATAACGGCAGTAAATTTTAATCCATATATTTTGCAAGCCATTGCAAGGGCAATCGCTAAGTTCCCTGACGAACTTTCAACAATGTGACTATCTTTATGAATTACTCCAGATTTTAAACCTTCCTGTAGCATAAATAATGCTGGACGGTCTTTAATACTTCCTCCTGGGTTTAACAATTCCATTTTCGCAATCACTGAGACTGATTGATGCGTGAATAGCCTTGATAGTTGTAATAGTGGCGTTTTACCTATGCATTCGAGAATATTTTCATGGATCATGGCAGATCTTCTCAGGTTTTTATGTGTTGTAAATGATAATTATTATTAATTAAATTATTATTACGATTTATTCCAAGATTGTTGCGGTTTGTAAAGCAAAAGTAGGATGAGTTATAGGAATTTTCACTAATTTTTTTGATCTAATTCTTTGAATAATAAAATCTATATTTTGTAAAAGGCTAAATAAATTAAGTTTTTAAATATAAGCAGATAGGCAGGAACTTACTATTTTATAAAAATTGATCACACTAACAGAAAGTAATTTTTTGGAAAAAATGACGGATATATTTTGTGAATAATGCTTTTTACATAAAAAAAGCCCCTATAAAGGGGCGCTGATTAAAACAAAAAATAATATAAAAGATAGGTCACCATTTAGCTTAATGTTGGAGCCGTAGCAGAATGCCGTGTCATTTGTTCAAAGTATTGAACGGCAGGTGAGCGAGCCATATAGGCTAAAGCTTGTTGGGTGTCACCTTCATGGATCGGATTAAATTTTGGAGACACCCATCTTAATGTCGCTTTCCATAAATATTTGATTGTTGGTAGATTGTCTGATTGAGTAGCAGTTTTTTCAAACTCACGAATAATATTAATGTAACCCCGACGCATCAATTTTTGAATATCTTGGTGTTCCAAATCTTGTCGCCCAAGACTACGGGCGAAATCGGCAAGAAAATAAATAAATAATGGGAAAACTGCCATCATGATGGCTTGCCTGGAAATATAAAAACCAAATTTATTTGTTAATAAGTGCTCAAATAAGTCATAGGCAACACAACGATGCTCAACTTCTTCCGCAAGGTGCCAACGGAATAAATCTGCCATGGCAGGATCTGCCTTATCCCACGACTTACTATCGAGAGTCCATTGACCAATCGTTCCGGTAAAGTGCTCAATTGCAGCAATTACACCGACTCGGAATAGTAACCAATACTCCTCAACTTTCTCACCTTTTAAAAAAGGAATCCCAAGAGGTTTGTCACCTAATAAAATATTAAAAACCAGATGAGCACGATTGAGAGGATCTTGAATGTCGTAGCCATGTTCCCTTAAAAAGTCTTGCGCTTTTTCATGGGCACGAGCATGAGCTGCTTCTTGACGTACAAAACCAATGACCTCTTGTTTTAATTTTTCATCGTTAATGTAGGGTAGAGTTTTATTGAACACTCGGCAGAACCAAAACTCACCCGCAGGCAAAAGCATATTTATGCCATTAGCAACATGTGAACACAGAGGGTCATTTGGCATCCAACATACAGATGACTCTGAAAAGTCGAAATATACTTTTCTTGCTTTAAGTTGATGATTCCCTGTGAGCATAGATGTCACTCCATTCATAATTTTTGATTTAATGCAAATGGCTAATTTTTAGCATTAGGTAAATTTATTCACCATGTGCTTAAAGGACAAAAATCTGATTTAGATGGTCTACAAAGATAAAAGCGGCTTTGAGTTAGAAATTATTTAAGAACTTTCTAAAAATTTAAGCTTATTGCCTGTATGAATCATATTTCCATAAATTAATCTAATTTAGCGATTAAGTATTATAGACGTGTTGTATTTATGACGACATATGTAAACAAGTCTTAATCTATAGCACACGAACACTTTAAAATTATTGAAAATAAAGTTTTAAGGTGTAGAGGTTTGAATTTTTTTAATTATTATCGAGATCTTCAGGCTGAGTTAAGCAATTATCCTTGGCTAGAAATGATAGTTTCACTCACAATTTTAATTCTATTTGCTGCATTGGCAAACTTCATTGCTAAGCGAATTATTGTTCGGGGTATTCGTCATTTAGTGACTAAAATCAAGTCACTTAATCAATCTGTCTTTGCTCAACATAGTGTCATAAAGCGGTTTGCCAATATTGTTCCTGCTATTGTGATTATGAATGGTATTACCACCGTTCCACACTTATCTGAAAAAGCAATTGCTTTGGTACAGATGGGTGCGCAAGCATTTATTTTCCTGACTATTGCGCTCACGATCAGTGAATTATTAAATATATTTAATTTAATCTATCAACGTAATCCAAAATCTAGAAACAAGCCGATTAAGGGCTATTTGCAACTCGTTAAACTCATCTTGTTTGTAGTCTGTGGTTTAATGATTTTAGGTACATTCCTTAAAAAGGATGTATTTACCTTGCTTGCTGGTTTTGGTGCGATGGCAGCCGTATTAATGTTGGTTTTCCAAAATACGATTTTGTCATTGGTCGCGAGTGTACAAATTGCTTCTTATGACATGGTACGTATAGGGGACTGGATTGAAATGCCGTCGTTAAATGCCGATGGTGATGTGATTGATATTTCACTACATACTGTAACCGTACAAAACTTTGATAAAACCTATACCACTATTCCAACCAATAAACTTGTTACAGACACTTTTAAAAACTGGCGCGGTATGAGTAACGCTGGATGCCGTCGTATGAAGCGTTCGCTTTTCATTGACCAGAGTAGTGTGCACTTCATGACTGAAGAAGAGCAGCGAAAGCTAAAAGATTTTCTATTGTTAGATCAATACCTCAATGCTAAACAATCTGAGATTGACGAGTTCAATAAGCATTTAGGTAGTCAGTCTCGTTATAACAAAAGACGTTTAACCAATATCGGAACATTTAGAGCGTATGTTGAATTCTATTTGCGTCAGCACAAAGGAATCGCACAAAATCAAACTTTAATTGTTCGTCAATTACAACCGACGAGTGAAGGTCTACCACTAGAGATTTATGCCTTTACTAATACCACTGCATGGGTTTCTTATGAAGCAATTCAGTCCGACATTTTTGACCATCTCATCGCGATTTTGCCTGAGTTTGGTTTAAGAGTGTATCAGGCACCATCAGGCCATGATTTTCAAAAACTTACAGTAGAGTAAGTGGTACAAGAGTGCTATCTTCTTTGAATTTTCAAGTAGATAGCATTTTTTTAATATTTTTATACATTAATTTATAAATATTTTTGGAAAATTATTATTAAATAGCGGTATAAATTGACTATATGAGTTATGCGCGTTTCATAACTTAGAAAAGACTGATTTTTAAGCAAACTCGATCCAAAATTTTTAAGGAGTGAGGCTTAAGTAACGAATTTGACACTTTGAACAAAGAAAATACTAAATGTTTAAGAATAACAAACAATAAAGTTGCTTTACTAAAATTTGTTAGGTGAGTTGGAGTGTTTGAATGGCTACAGCAATAGAGAACAGAGCTAGACAACTTAAAAACGCAAAACGTGGAGGATATGCGCCAACCATTGCCAAAGACGTAAACAAACACAAAGTACAAAAATTAAGGAGAGCTCTAGACGAAGCCCGGCGATATGTGAGTGAACTCAATGATGAAACGGTTATCTTCGATGATCAAGACGCAAGGCAAAAGGCTGAAGGAGCCAAAGCAATTATTGAAATGTTTGAAGCAGCGCTAAGTAGTGCATAAGCTGCATCAATCTAAAATATAAACCATAGAAGACCTTGCTGAATATAGGGTTAACTTTTATTCTTCGACTAAATCACCTCGTTATTCAGCAAGGCAGTAAATGAAAATAATTCAAATATTCCTATATTCTATTTTTAGCTAACATATCAGAAAAAACTTAGGTCAAATAATATTATTGATGAGCTTAATTTTTTTAGAAAATTATTACCAAATATAAAATTTTTCCGCATATAAATTGTGATGAATTTTGCATTTTAATTATTTGCTGTGGTGAGTTATGGGCACAGGTTTCATAACACTCTTATTGATTACACTTGCCATTTCAACACTTACATACTGAAATGATATATCCATCATACTTCCTTAAAAATCGGTCTAACAAACAAAGTTAGAATAAGAGGGAAGGAACCATGCCAAAATTTATAACAATTGCCGAAAAGATCTATAAAAGATTTGAAGAAGATAAATTATTTTCTGACAACCTGATTGAACAACTGAATAATTTAGTCAGCATTATTCGAAAAGAGATCAAGGGCACTCCCTGTAAACTGAAATATAATTTTATAGATTTTGAAGAGTGCTTAAGTAAACCTTTAAATGAATGCACCATTAAAATCGACATGAGCTTAATGCCTAAATATAAAAATAAGGGTGAATATATTATGTGGTTAGCAAGCTTTATTGAAAAAATTACGATAGGTGGGCAGCCAAAACTTCCACCACTTTCAAGTATTATGGCCGCAGACTTTGATGTAAAAAAAGAAGCCCAGAGGGTACTGGAAAATAAAAAAGCAGTATCCGAAGAAAACGTCAGAATGATCGAAAATTATTTTAATTCTGAAGAGTATAAGAAAAATAATAAAACAATAAATCTAGTCTAAAGTCCTATAAAAGTGTGTATCCACCGCACTTTTATAATCGCTGTAAAATTTCAGCAACCGCCTTCTGGGGCGGTTTTCTTTATATAACTTATTTACTTTATTTGATCATGATTGTCTTATAATATGCACTTTTTAATTATGATAAGTGAATATTATATATTATGAAATTAAGAGTTTTTATCCTGGGCTTACTTATTTGTACTAATAGTATGGCTGCTTCAAACACAAGTTTTCAAGACGAGTATTATAATCTTATAGAGAAAATTCATGTAGTTCAGGCAGAAAGAGACGCTTTTATCAAAAAGAATGCGAACAAAAATTTAATTAGTGCACAAAGAAAAAAGCTAGATTCAATAGAATGTACCTATATGCAATCTGAACTACAATATAATGAATTTCTTATTGCTAGATTTAAGGAGTATAAAACCTTCATGAAGAAATCTGGTCGAGAACTAGCAAATGATAAAGAATTAATTAAAGTGGATATTGATTCTTTAAAAGAAGAAATAAACAGTCCTCATGGAAAGTGTAAATAACAATAAGCACCGATAACGGTGCTTTTTTTGAAAATTTCTATCAATCCTAATTAGAGAAAACAGTTCACTTTTCAACATGATATACATACTTAAACAATTACATCATAAAAAAATCCATAACTTATGTGCATAGCATGTTAAGTTTTCCTACACATCTATAAAAATTATTGAAAGGCTTAAATATGAAATGTTCATATCAAGATTTGGATGGCAATAGAGTTCATGTTACTTGTGAAAGTTATATACACATACCTTTAGGTGTGGGTAAAAGTAAAATAGCAGTAGATAATAGTTCAGAGGACTTAATCCATATCAACGAAGATTTTAGTTTTTTTAAAAAAACAGAGGCAGATTCAGTTCCACTCTATCGATTCGCTATTGATAGTAAAAATAATGTTTTTAATAGTGATGAACTACCTGCTTTGGCACAAATTGGAACTGATTGGGAAATTTTAGATCAATAATTTTTTGATTTGATATATCAGTTGTTTAGCTGTTTTTTCAATATTTTGTAAAATTTATCAAATAGTAAATATTTAACTAAACTTAATAGAGGTATTATAGGCAACTCAGTTAAATATAGTCTAAATATTAATAGGCAGTTTTAGGCTAAATATCGAATATACAGAGAGAAAGAACATGAAGCGCCTTATTACTTTATTTCTATTGCCTTATGCAACGGGGACATTCGCTCAAGAGCCCTTCGAGGTCAGTAAAAGTTGTTTTGTCGTAAATGGTAAAAATACTACAGAGACTTGCTTACTCTCTTCTACAAATAACTCAACATCTAACTTTGAAAGATTAATTTTTCCTAACACTAAAGTATTTATTAAAGAATCAAATATTTGTTCAAACGAGGACCCATGTGTTTCTGTCGGAAGTAACTTATCTAATTTAAAAGATGCACACATTTATTATCGTAATTTAAAGACAAAAAAAATTGTTGATAAACCTGAAAAAGATGCATGGACATGCTTTAAACAACCTCACGATAAGCTAGATTTTTGTGTTTCTTATGATTAGAACAGAACGAATTGCGTTACTCGGATTAGTGAAAAGTGTATAAGTAGTGGCTTTATACAATTTCTAAAATTGTGTCTTACTTTGGCTACAGTGCATTGTTCCAGTTTACATTTCTATGTAGATAAAACAAAAAAGTCTATAAACCTATGCTGATCGTAATATTGATAGCCAGTATTTATTAGCTAATCAATGGAAATTGTATGAGGTAAAATATGACTAAAATAATAGCTACTCTAAGCTTAGTAGCAATCGTATCAATCTCTGTTATAGCTTGCCAAGGCGAGAATGATACGAAGCAGCAAGATAAAACTACAACGCCACATTCGCTAGATAAAGATTCATAAAAACAAAAGCCCATCCTGAGATGGGCTTTTTTAATGATCATTTCATTTAGAAAAAAGTGGATTAGTCACAAAGATTAGGCCGACAGAGAAAAATGAGTCATCTTTGGTTTTATTTAAACGGTTACCATAACTTACATTGAACTGGACATTATCTTTGTACAACATATATTTAATGCCGGTTTGATAAAATGAATCGTCTCGATCATTTCCATAAACTTCGGCAGTAAATGTTAATGGTTTCGTAATGAATGTTTCTGTACCCACACCCCAAGTAGTTTGTTCGCGGTGAGTGGTATGTTCTTTAAGCCAACCCACATTTGTATGTACCAAGAAATGGTCATCTAACATAGAAATACTTAAGGGAACATTCACAGTCCAATCTTTTTCAGAAGTATGGTTGTTACTCATTTGAGTCGAAAATGAAAAACCAATCCCCCAGTTATTCGTCTCAAGTGGTTTTAAGAGTGTTTTCCCTTGCACAGTTGTATAAGTCGCATTGCCAGTGTCGTCAGAAAAATGACGGCCCATGCCTATACCAAATTCAAAATTACCACCAATATTACAAGAAGGGATGACCCAATATTCCTTATCGTTAGGGTTATTCTGCATCCATGAGTCAAGCTGACAGGTGTGGACGGGAACTAAAGAAGCATCATCGACAACCATTGGTCGACCTGCATAACTTGAAATAAAGGCTAAGCAAGTACTCACAAAGACAATAGATTTTTTTAAGTTCAGAAATAGCATTGATGACTCCAATACAGCAAAGAGCACATGTAAGTATTTGCTAGTTTGTAAACAAAACTGATGAATAAGAATAAAATAAGATGGGGACTCTCTTAGATCCACAAGAGAGCCAGAGGGCTGTAGTGGATACTTAGATATGAGTCGATGATTTAATTCTATCAATCGAGCAAGTACTCACAATGAAGCCCCCAGAAATTCGTTGGGCGGATTCTAAATTGGTTTTATTGGGCTGGCAAGTTAAAGTTTAGTGACATCTATTTTTTAAGGCTATAAGAAAATGATTTACAAACTCAAACGGTACACATCAAATTTATACATAAATTAAAACTTAATAAAAAGTATATTTCATATAATTATTCAAAATAATGTTGAGGATTAAAAATGAAAAAAATCATTAAAACTATATTATTATCTGGTTTAATTTTATCTATACCATTATCAGTTCTTGCTAAGAATGTTGAAACAAAAGTAAGTTTTTTAAAAGGTTCACATCAAACGACATTAACTGGAAAGTTTCAAGGTTATGATGATGTTAGATATAGAGTGTTTGCAAAAAGTGGGCAAGTTTTAAAATTCAATATTAATAGTTATAGTAATTTAGCTTATGTTAATATTTTTGCTCCAGGAAAAAAGCCAGGCAAAGATCAAGCCTTGTTAGTGGGTTCGACATTAGGTTTTTCCGGAGAAATAGTATTGCCCGTCGATGGTGATTATATTATCCAAGTTTATCAAATGCGAAATAGTGCACGTAAAAATAGAACAGTGTCCTTTAATTTAGATTTGCAAATATTAGATAATAAAAATATAAAATGACAGAGATAATCTATACATAAGCTCTAAACTATCGAGCCTATGTATAGATTAAAAATAGAATCAGCTTAAATAAAGTTTTTCTACAATTCGGCATTTATCAACAAAATTTGAATCATGAGAAACAAGTAATACAGCACCTTCATAGCTTGAAATTGCTTTCGCGAAAAGTTCTCTTGATTCGATGTCTAAATGATTTTCGGGTTCATCGAGTAATAAAAGTTCAGGCATAGTCTCTGCATGACTCAAACCTAACAATGCGACTTTTAACTTTTCACCGCCGCTCAGTTGAGTTAAAGGATGGGTGCCTTTATCACCACGGAGCCTGAGTTGACCTAGTAAATTTCTCCACTCCAATTCGGAAATATTCGAATTAATATTCCTTAGGTTTTCAACTGCTGATAGATGATCTAACAAAAAGCTAAAGTTCTGATCAAGATAAAAACAATTTACAAATAGGCTAATTTCGTCCGTAGGCAATAAACTACTTTGAACAATCTGTTTCAACAAAGTTGATTTACCAATACCATTGCGACCAACTAAGTGAAGTTTTTGAGAAGCTTTGAGTGCGAAATTAATTGGCTGTTGGGTGCCATAGTTGAGTTTTAGATTATGAACCCTGAGAATTTCTCCTGACCTTTTTTGAAAAGAATGGAAGACAAACTGCTGAGGCTTAACGGTTTCCAGAAGTACTTTCTTATTCTTTAAGTCTTGCTGGCTTTGATCAATTTGACGCTGATGTTGAGAATGTATTGCTCCTAAGCTTTGCCCAGCCTGTTCTTTTTTAAAGTCGAGTAAAATTTTGGCTTGTGAATTTGAATCACGAAGTTTATTACCAGCACGTTCACGTTTTTGTGCTTTCATTAAGACATCATGTTGCTTCTGCTTCATGTGTTTAACTTCACGTTGATGTTGATGCACCGACTGCTCTAAAGACTCAATCTGATCTTGATATTGCTCATAAAAAAAATCATAGTTTCCAGTAGTGTGATGTAAACCATGTTCATTTAAATAGTAAATATGGTCTACTTCATTGAGTAAAGTCAGATCGTGGCTAATAATAAGAGCACCTGCCGGATGATTTTTTAAGTGAGCAATCAACCACTGTCTAGCATCTTGATCGAGATGGTTACTTGGTTCATCAAGCAATAGATAGTGGTCGGTTTTTAAAAATAATGCTGCTAACGCTAACTTGGTTTTTTGTCCTTCACTTAATTGATGAACTGGAAACTTTAAATCGGTTGGGAGTTGTGCCGATCGCAATAAAGTCTCCCAAACTGAAGGAAGATCCCATTTGCCCTCTAATAAATCATAATCATCATATTCAGCTTCACCTTGTTCTACTCTTTGCAAAGCATTGTAGAGATGATCGATCTCTAAAGCTTCTGCAATTGTGGATGAAGAAAGACGCATTAATTGAGATAAATATGCATGCTTCGTTTGCCAAGTAATTTGACCGCTGATGTGCATTTCCTCAGTGGGACAAACTTCTTGGAGCAATTGCATAAGTAAAGATTTACCTTGACCATTACGACCAATTAAAGCGGATACTTGGCGATACTCTAGTGAGAAATTCAATTGTTTAAACATCACTTTCGAAGGAAATTCTAGAGTGAGTTGTGATATTACACATGCCTGCTGAGTCATTAAAACCTCATAAATACAGGATGTACAAAATAGGAAAGTTAAACTTTAAATAAAGACGTTAAGCCACTAAGAAATAGTCTATTTTGCACATCAAAAAAGGAAAATTGATGAGAAAAAGGACTTACTTCATTGGCGTGACTCACAAAAAATAGGAAACGAGGTTGGTATTCTATAATGATTTTTAGTCTGTGTAAAATTTATGCAGTTTAAAAAGGAAAAGCCCAATCCATAGATATAGATTAGGCTTTCCCTTAACATCAAGAAATTATTCTTTTACGACCAAAACTTGAATTTTGGTGCTGTTTAGAACATCTTGCGCAAAGCTACCTAAAATAAGTTTTTGGAAACCTTTACGGCCATGTGAACCAATAACAATTAAGTCTGATTTTAAGTCTTCTACAGCTTTTAAAATACCGTCAGATGAAATTTCACCCTGAATAATTTCTGTATCAATATCAACACCTTCTTCAGCACATAAAGCTTTTACTTTAGCCAGTGTTTTTTCAGCATTTGCACGAGCTTCAACAAAATAATCTTTTACAACAGGAGAGATGTAATAAAAATCGACACCGCTAAATGGGTCTACTGCAACAAGACTAATCGCTGTAAGTTTACTACCAAAAGCCTTAGCAATATGGGCAGCTTGACGTGCTGCTGCCAAAGAAATTTCTGAACCATCTACAGGTACAATAATATGTTGATAATTCATAATGTTATTCCTCTTATTTACAAGTTGTTATATGTATGAAGCTTTTCTTACTTTAAGAGTAACACATTTGTTTAAAGGTACAAATCAATTCAATTAAGTCGCAATCAAATTAAATGAAGTTTAATTATTTCATTGTTTTATAAGGTTTTTAAATATAACTATTAAGATGGTAAAGATTAAACTGAAAACTTATTTTTTAGATGAACTTTACAATAAATTACTTTTTCATATTTTTGTCACACTGAACTCGTATAACCAAATAGTATATTGAGGGGGAGTGATCATATGGCAGATTTAACAGCAAAGAAAGTAAGTAAGCTTATTGAAGAATTTAAACAAACAGGTAAAGAGCCAGAAAAGTTAGTAATCGGCTACAAAACTTATGCAAGGCTTATGGCTGATGATAAATTTGCAGAAAAAGTAGTCCCTTCGCTCGAGAATGCCAAGGATCGATTATATAAAAATCTAAAAATAAAACTCGTTACTGAAAAGCATTATTTCGAAGTTAAATAAGAAATATGATCTTTATCATGTTTTTTGGTGGTATTTAATATTTTGAAAAATTTAATAGCATATTAACTTCAAGCCTCTTTAAATTATTATCAGTTTAGGGCTTGTTTGTGCTGCTTTACTATTTAAAAAAGAACGTAAAATCGATTTTTTTCTATTGGAAATAGTTAGCTGTTATATATGCCTAATCGAATGAAAATAATTAAGCTACTTTATTTAGAGTTTTGTGTTTATAAAATACTTAAAAATGATCTATTTTATTTTAATGCGATAGGCGTAGGGTCTCGAAAAAAATTAGGGCAATTCTTAATAAAATTGAAAATTAAAAAATTACTTCAAGTATTTAAAAATAAAAACGTTTCCTTTACGATGAAACTAAAATGAAGTTATGTGTTTGGTGTAAAGTAAAAACATAAGAAAAGTGAGGTGTATGCATGAGTTATAAATACGAATATGCAGGGTTCTGGCTAAGATTTGGGGCAATGATTATAGATAGCCTTATCATGTTTTTAGCAATTATACCTGCAGCATGGATTTTTTATCATGGCGATTATGATTTGATATTTTCTACTGGTTTGAGCAGTAAACCTCAAAATTATGGTTTTGATTTGATCGTGAATTATGCTTTTCCGTTTTTATATACCGTTTTATGTTGGATCTATCTTGCGGGTACCCCTGGAAAACGTTTAATGCGTTTAAAGGTTCTCGATGAAAAAACAGGCAATAAGTTAACTTTGATGCAATCTATCATTCGTTATATTGGATATATTCCATCCATTTTAGTGTTTTGTATCGGTCTTTTTTGGGTGGCGTTTGATCCGAAAAAGCAAGGATGGCATGACAAAATGGCGAAAACAGTAGTTGTAAGAGAGCTATAGAGCTTGATTAAAATTTTTATTAATAAAAAATTACAAAAATAAACTTGTGTGCTAGATAGTAAAACATATACTTGCCGCGAGTTTATTTAATGGAGATCCTAAATGGGTAGTTGTTCGAGGTTCGAGTTTAATTATCGATTAAACCAAAGCCAATACTGAGCAAGATCACCTTTAGGAAGGGCTATCTTGCAATGAGATAGCTTTGTAAAAAATTAGATTAAACCTATACAAATTACTTTATTTGTAATCAAGTACTTCAAGCGCTTATCTGTTTAGTTTCTCGCTAGAAATGGGGAGAAGCCAATGTTTTTATATGCTTCCACACACAGCTATGCCTACCAAACTTCAATGTTGGTAAATAATTCGTCTCATACGATTCAAAGTATCCGAGCTATGTTCAAACCTGTGACTTTTCGTCAGCGTTGGTTTGGCTTTGGGTTAATTTTCTCTTCTTCATCGTAAGTCTACGATCTCCTATTCCTTTCTAAATTTTAAATTTTTATAGACTTTATTTCTCAATAAGGTCGAGAGCTTTGTACGCCTAAAAAATGGAGGATTTCGTGATGAAATTCTGGCAACGACTCTTCACAGCATTTTTACAAAGATTTCATTTGATGCGTTTTTTTGGTCGTAATCGATCTTTTAAAGAGCTACATCAATCAAGCTATGCTCAAGAAATTAGCAAAAACTTATCTATGCGTCTGCTCGATGCATCAAGAGCCCAAACAGGTGACTTATTAAAACAATTCGATACTCACTTCACAGGGCTTACAGAAGAGCAAGCACATACCCAGCAAATGGCAGTGGGGCTTAATGAGATTACTCATGAGAAACCATTAACTTGGTGGCAACATCTTTGGTATTGCTACCGCAATCCGTTCAATATTTTGCTTAGCCTTTTGGCACTGATTGCTTTCTTTACCGATGATTTAACTGGCTCAACCATCATTAGTGTGATGGTTATTCTCTCGACGTTACTTCGTTATTGGCAAGAAGCAAAATCAAATCAAGCTGCAGACGCTTTAAAGGCAATGGTGAGCAATACTGCTACAGTACTTCGT
Organism: Acinetobacter seifertii; assembly: GCF_016064815.1. Taxonomy (NCBI): domain Bacteria; kingdom Pseudomonadati; phylum Pseudomonadota; class Gammaproteobacteria; order Moraxellales; family Moraxellaceae; genus Acinetobacter; species Acinetobacter seifertii. The sequence continues at coordinate 1,581,073 of NZ_CP065820.1, forward strand.
CATCAAGTCAGTGCAGAAGATTTAGCGCTTATGCATGAGCGCTATGGTATTGATATTAAGAATCAAACCAACCATCAATTTGAAATGCCAATTCAATATTTGGTGCCAGGTGATGTGATTTTACTATCGGCGGGAGATATGATTCCTGCTGATTGCAGAATTTTAAATGCCAAAGATTTGTTTGTTTCTCAAGCTGCAATGACTGGTGAATCGATGCCTGTCGAGAAATTCCCTTTACAGAAAAATCTCGAAGAAACGAGTGCTTTAGAACTAGATAACATTGTATTTATGGGAACCAATATTGTTTCTGGTTCGGCTCAAGCAGTTGTTTTAAGTACTGGTATTCAAACATATTTTGGTGCACTTGCTCACCGAGTTACGGCTACTGATCGAAGCAACACAGCATTTCAAATGGGTGTTAACAAAGTCAGTTGGTTACTCATTCGCTTTATGTTGGTGATGGCACCTGTTGTACTGTTCATTAATGGCTTTACCAAAGGTGATTGGACTGAGGCATTTTTATTCGCGCTATCAGTTGCTGTTGGTCTTACTCCAGAAATGCTACCGATGATTGTGACTTCAACTTTAGCAAAGGGCGCAGTTTTCTTATCTAAAAAGAAAGTGATTGTTAAACGTCTAGATGCAATCCAAAACTTTGGTGCGATGGATGTTTTATGTACCGATAAAACTGGAACGCTCACTCAAGACAAAATCTTTTTATCTCAACATATTGATGTAAATGGTGAAAAATCAGACTTTGTGCTCATGCAGGCATTTTTAAACAGTTACTATCAAACTGGTTTGAAAAATTTGCTTGATGTGGCTGTGTTAGAAGCTGTAGATGATCAGATCAAAACGCAAAAGTTACGTTATAAGAAGTTAGATGAAGTTCCTTTTGATTTTGATCGCCGCCGTATGTCAGTCGTGGTACAAACGCCTCAAGAAAAAGTGCGTATGATTACTAAAGGCGCAGTTGAGGAAATGTTGAAAGTTTGCCGTTATGTTGAAGTAAATGGCAAAGTAGAACCTTTAACAAAACAACGTGAAGTGGCAATTGAAGCATTAACTCAACGTTATAACCGTGATGGATTACGTGTTGTTGCTGTAGCGTATCGTGAGTTTGATAATAATCAGGAAAATTATTCGGTTGTTGATGAAAGTGATCTCATTTTAATTGGTTATGTCGCATTCCTTGATCCACCTAAAGAGTCTGCTCGAGAAGCAGTACAAAGTTTGCATGCTCATGGTGTAACTGTAAAAGTACTTACTGGTGATAATGAGTTTGTCACTCAAAAAGTGTGTCGTGAAATTGGTCTAAACTATGATCAGGTTCTGTTAGGTGGTGTAGTTGAAACCTTAACTGATGAGCAGCTCAAAAGAGCAGTGGAGCAATACCATATTTTTGCCAAGTTAAGCCCAGTGCACAAAGAGCGTATTGTTGATCAGTTAAAAGCAAATGGTCATGTGGTTGGCTTCTTGGGAGACGGTATTAATGATGCTGCTGCAATACGTGCTGCCGATATTGGTATTTCTGTAGATACTGCTGTAGACATTGCTAAAGAATCAGCAGATTTAATTTTGCTCGAAAAAAGCTTAATGGTACTTGAAAAGGGTGTAATTGAGGGGCGTCGAACTTTTGCCAATATGTTGAAATACATCAAAATGACGGCGAGTTCAAATTTTGGTAATGTTTTTTCGGTATTAATTGCGAGTGCTTTTATTCCATTTTTACCAATGCTGCCTATTCATTTACTCATTCAAAACTTACTTTATGATGTGTCACAAATCGTGATTCCTTTTGATAATGTTGATGAAGAATTAATAGCAAAACCACAGCGTTGGCAGCCTGAAGAAGTTGGTCGTTTTATGGTGGTATTTGGACCAATTAGCTCAATCTTTGACATTATCACTTTTTGTTTGATGTGGTTTGTGTTTTCGGCAAATACGCCCGAACATCAGACTTTATTTCAGTCTGGTTGGTTCGTTGTAGGGTTACTCACCCAAACATTGATTGTTCATATGATCCGTACGGCTAAGATTCCATTTATTCAGAGTCGTGCTGCAACCCCATTGTTAGTCATGACAGTGGTGATTATGTGCATTGGTATTTTCTTACCAATGGGGCCTTTAGCAAGTTATTTAAAACTACAAGCTCTACCATTAAGTTATTTCTTATATTTGCCATTCATTTTGATTGCTTATATGTGTATTACTCAATGGGTAAAAAAAATCTATATCCGCCGTTACGGCTGGCAATAAAACTATAGGTGCAAGATGAAGTTGCAATTTCTACAACATGCAGATTTATCCAATATTGTTGATACTTTAATTAGTCTCTCAGTTGCTTTTGTTTTAGGAGCATTAATTGGATTTGAACGTCAATATAGGCAACGGACTGCTGGTCTTCGAACCAATGTACTGGTCGCTGTAGGCGCTGCAATTTTTGTGGATGTTGCAACAAATCTTACTGGAGCAGATGGAGCTGTTCGGGTCATTGCTTATGTGGTTTCAGGGATTGGTTTCTTGGGTGCAGGTGTGATTATGCGTCAAGAAGGTAATATCCATGGCTTAAATACCGCAGCGACTTTGTGGTGTTCTGCTGCGGTTGGAGCGGCGGCAGGTTCCGATTTAATTATTGAAGCTATACTGGCAACAGCTTTTATTTTATCTGCCAATACGCTATTGAGACCGATTGTTCATATCATTGACCGCCGTCCATTAGACGATGACACAGAAGTCTTGCATGTCATTTACATCATATGTGACCGCAGTCAGAGTAAAGTGGTTATGGATGAATTAAACCTAACGTTGAAGCATCACAATTATCCTGCTAAAGACATTGATGTGACACCTTTTGGAGAGAAAGAAGTTGAGATAGAGGTGACGCTTATTGCGACTTCAATTGAGACAGAAGAAGCACAGCATATTATTAACCACTTAAATGCAATGCCACAAATACGCCAAGCTTTTTGGGATAAAAACGCAATTAATTAATTTAATAAGACTTTGCACTTAACTGTTTATGAAATGCTCTAAATGGTTAAGCGCAAAGTTTTTATTTTAGGCCTTATTTTCTAGCATTAAACTTAAGAACTACAAATACAATAATACCGACAATCAGACCCCAAAATGCCGAACCTATACCGAAAAATTGGATACCCGAAGCACTACATAAAAAGGTAAATAATGCGGCCTCACGGTCTTCAACAGGGCCAAATGCAAGCGCAATGTTATGGCTAATGGTACCAAGTAATGCAATACCTGCTAAAGCTACAATAAAAATATGAGGAAAAGACATGAGCAAGCTTGTCAGTGTTGCTGCAAATAGTCCCATCAATGCATAGAAAAAACCAGAGCTTATGCCAGCAATATAGCGTTTGCTGGGGTCAGGATGAACCTGATCGTCAAGGCATACAGCCGCACTAATCGCGGCAATATTGACGCTATAACAACCAAAAGGTGCAAGCAAAACTTGGGTTAAACCGGTCCAGCCAATGAGTTGGTTAACATGTGGTTGATAGCCATAACTCTTAATCATGGCAATACCGGGTAAATACTGCGAAGCCATACTAATCACAAAAAGAGGTAACGCTAAGCCCAAAAGAGCCGACCAGCTAAAGACAGGACTAATCCAAACAGGTTTAGCCAAAGACCAGTGAAGTGTAGGCATATGAAAGTCTAAAAACACAGGACAGAGCACAACACCAGCAAGTGCTGTGAACACGATGCTATAACGCGGCCATAATCTTTTTGTAATGATATAAATGACGAGCAAAGATAAAACGAATGCCCAATCATTTTGTAAACTTGCGAAAAGTGAAATACCAAATTTGAGTAAAACCCCCGCAAGCATGGCACTGGTCAAGCTTTGAGGAATATATGAAAGTGCTTTTTGAAAAATTCCTGAAAAACCTAAAATTGCAGTCAGTACACCAACAACTAAAAAAGCACCAATTGCTTCATTTATGCTATATCCACCGCCAGTTGCAATAATTAAGGCGAGACCAGCAGTAGACCAAGCTGTTGCTACAGGGTATTTGAATTTCCAAGAAAGAATAAGTCCTGATAAACCAAGACCCAAACCTAAAGCCCAAAACCATGAGGTAATTTGTTCAGGTGAAGCACCTAAAGCTTGGGCGGCCTGAATCACTAAAATAGCCGAAACACTAATACCAATAAGAAAGGTAATGAAACCCGCGAATACAGCTGGAATAGAAAAATCTTGAAGAATCTTTTGCATGGCTAAATGTTCTAAATCCCTGAAAAATTAATATGTTTCTGCCTACATTTTCAGCTAGGTAAATCTAACAATTTTTTTTAAGAAGGTGCTTTCTATTTTTATCTTAAAAATAAAATAATATTTTTTAAATAGCTATAAATGCTATTATTCATTTCATAAAAATTAATGAATACTGGATATTGTTCTTATGGATGAACAAGCTGAAAATTTAACACCGCTTGATCTGAAAATTATGCGTTGTTTACAAGAAAATGGACGCTTAAGTAACGCCGAACTGGCAAAACTTGTAGGTATAAGCACCTCATCTTGTTGGAATCATACCCAGCGTCTTTTTAAAATAGGGGCAATCTTGGATGTTCGTGCGCGAATTAATCCAGCTACAGTACAGCGTGAAACAATTGTATTAGTGGGTGTGGTACTAGACCGTTCAACTCCCGATAGCTTTCAAGCGTTTGAACAGGCATCGGGTGGTTTGGAGAATGTTTTAGAATGTTATCTAGTTGCTGGAGAAGTCGATTATTTTCTAAAAATTCGTGTTAAAGATTTGGCTGCTTTTAACCGATTTCATAGTGAGAAAATTATTGCCTTACCAGGAGTAAGGCAGGTTAGAACATTCTTTGTACTCAATGAAGTTAAAACAGATGGCATGCTTGCATTTTAAAAGTTCAGTATGTTCATCTTTATAGGCTAGGCAGATTACATCGTTGAAGTTGCCAACTTTAAACCAAATCCAAAAAATAAAATTCCAACCAAGAAAATACTACTTGCTGCAATTTTATGGTTTTGTTTAAAAAATGCCGAGAGCTTAATTCCAGAGAAAATAAGCGCTGTTAAATAGCTAAAGCTAATAATTTGTAAAATAACCGCTAAAATTAAAAAACTTAAAGCTGGATAAGCGTAATCTGGATTAATAAACTGAACAAAGAAAGATAAGAAAAATAAAATCGCTTTAGGGTTAAGTAAACTAATACTTAAGGCAGTTTTATACGGGTGAATTTTATCTAAAGTAGGTAAATCAGCCATTTCTGGTTGTGGTTGATTACGTAGTTTCCAGCGTTGAATACTGCCTTGTAAAAGCTTAAACCCTAAATAGGACAAATAAAGTGCACCAACGAGTTTAAGAATAATAAAAACCCAAGGAAATGCTTTTAATAAAGAAGCAGCACCCAGTACGGTACAGAGCATTAAAATAAGATCACCAGTAAAAATACCAAGTGCACCCATATATCCGGTTTTAATCCCGTAGCGTGAAGCAATTGACATCACATAAAGAGAATTGGGTCCGGGTAATAACACAATTAGGAATGTACCAATAATATATGTTGTTATATCTGTTATGCCGAACACAAGAAACCCAATAAAAAACCGATTTTTGTCATAATAACAAAAATCGGCAATTTTGTATGAAAAGTGCAGTTTTTTAAGGTTTAATTTCTGCATCAATTCCAAAAGATTGACGTAATAAAAAACTTAATTGGTCACGAGCTTTAATAAAGCCATCAACACCACCTTGTAAAAGTTGGAATGCCATTAAGTCATGATTAAGTTCGTCTTTAAAGCTTTGTTCATCTTGAGCAGGTCTAACAATAGCCTCTGCTTGTTTTGATTTAGTCGCATCAAGAGCTGCATCAACTGTACGTGTATCTTGCTCAAGCTGGGTAAGTAGCCCCGGTGAAATCGTTAGCAAATCACATCCTGCAAGGCCAAGCACTTGATCAATACTGCGGAAGCTCGCACCCATCACTTGAGTTGGAATATTTTGCTGCTTGTAGTAAGTGTAGATTTTCTTAACTGAAACCACACCTGGGTCTTTTTCGATTGGGTAAGCGTCTACACCTTCAGCCTTTTTGTACCAGTCTAAAATACGGCCGACAAATGGTGAGATTAAAGTCACTTTTGCATCTGCACATGCTTGTGCTTGGTGTAAACCGAAAAGCAGCGTGAGGTTACAGGCAATACCTTCAGCTTCAAGTACCTTAGCCGCTTGAATGCCTTCCCAAGTCGACGCGATTTTAATAAGAATACGTGACTGATCAATACCATAACCTTTGTAAAGTTCACATAATTCATGCGCTTTTTTAATGGTTGCTTCGGTGTCATATGAAAGGGCAGCATCAACTTCTGTCGAAACACGGCCTTCAATGAGTTTTAAAATTTCTACGCCAAATTTTACGGTTAAAATATCAATGGTTCTTTCAATCAACTCATCACTTTTATAGCCTTCTTCTTTGGCTTGATAATAGGCATCTTCAATGAGCTCTTTACTTTCTGGTTGTTCTGCCGCTGCCGTAATTAATGAAGGATTCGTTGTAGCATCTAAGGGACGAAATTTACGAATGGCATCAAGGTCGCTACTGTCAGCAACAACGGTCGTTAATGTTTTTAATTGGTCAAGTGCTGTATGAGTCATTGATATTCAACATCTTCAGTAATAAATCTTATGTTTTCTTTATAGCACAAACTCTATCCATACTGTCGATATATCAATTGTTATGTTTCAAAGAAAAACGTTTATGTTGTGCATCTAAATTGAAATTATTTTAAGGGACCTGCTGCATTCGCTTATCGCGAATATAGTCAATCAAAAACCTGGCAGCAGCACCAAGTTCATTTTCACGACTCCAAACTAAGTCGACGTAATATTCAAAACGCGGTGTAAAATCAAATACATCTAATGCTTTTAGCTTGTTGTTTAACTCAGGGTTTTCTTTAAACATTTCTTGTGGCAGTACCCCCCAACCCAAATTACGTAAAATCATTAGGCATGCGGAGTGGTGGTTGTCTGTACGCCAGTAGTGTTTTGAAAATAATAATTCGGGTTTTAACGTCTCATCTCGACTTGCCACCACAATTTGTCTCGTACCCAAAATCTGCTCATAAGAAACATGCTCTTGGCTTGCGAGCGGATGGGTTTTTGAAATAACAGGAATTAAAGCTTCACGTTTGAGTTCTACAAACTGCTCTCTATTGTCTAAATGTTCACGTTCAAACATAAGGGCCAGTTGGGCAGAGCCATCTAGTAACATGTGAAGTGCATCCTCTTGAGGGGCAGACACAATATTAATTTGTAGGTCAGGGAAGCGGTTTTCTAATAGGCAAACATAGTCGGTCCAATTGGTATGTAGCAGCTCAGACACCACAACAATAGTGAGGTTTGGTTCTAGACCAGTACTTAATGCATGGGCGTGTTGTTTCCATTGATTCATTTCAATTAATAGTTGCGCCGTTTTTTCATATAGCACTCGTGCTTCAGCTGTTGGGGTAGGTTCACGGCCTTTACGTTCAAATAATGTCAGGTTCAAATCGATTTCTAAATTAGCAATAGACATGCTTACAGCAGAAGGAACTTTTCCAAGTTTGCGTGCTGCTGCTGAAAAGGAGCCAGTTTCAATCACGGCCTGAAACATGAGCAATTGTTCTTGATTAATATTCATCTGTCAAAAAAACTGAAAGAACCTGATTGGATTAATCAAAATTATAAAAATAAAATGCACATTATCCAAGTAATTATTGAGTATTTAAAAATGTTGATTTCCAAGAGAAGACTCATTCATGCAATCAGTTATGAAGGAATTTTGTTGGTCATCATTGCGATTGCATTAAGTTTTATTTTTGACATGCCGATGGAAGTGACCGGAACACTTGGTGTGTTTATGGCAGTGGTTTCAGTTTTCTGGAATATGATTTTTAACCACTATTTCGAAAAAGTAGAGCATAAATATAATTGGGAAAGAACGATCCCTGTGCGGATTTTACATGCAATTGGTTTTGAGGGTGGTTTGCTGATTGCGACTGTTCCAATGATTGCATATATGATGCAGATGACAGTGATTGATGCATTTATTTTAGATATTGGCTTAACCTTATGTATTTTGGTTTATACCTTTATTTTCCAGTGGTGTTATGACCATATCGAAGATAAGTTTTTCCCAAATGCTAAAGCGGCATCACTTCATTAATTCACATAGATTGAAATGAAATAAGCACCCATCTGGGTGCTTATTTTGTTAGGTCGATAAATAGAAATTATTTTTCTACAATCGCAACCACACCTTCACCACCTGCTGTACAGATCGAGATTAATGCACGGCCTGAACCTTTTTGATTAATCAATTTAGCAGCAGTAGCCAAGATACGACCACCAGTTGCAGCAAATGGGTGACCTGCACCTAAAGATGAACCATTTACGTTAAGTTTAGAGCGGTCAATTGAACCTAAAGGTGCATCTAAGCCAAGACGTTCTTTACAGAATTTTTCATCTTCCCAAGCTTTCAATGTAGATAACACTTGAGATGCAAATGCTTCATGGATTTCGTAGAAATCGAAATCTTGAAGTTTAAGGTTAGCGCGCTTAAGCATACGAGGTACTGCATAAGCAGGAGCCATCAATAAGCCTTCTTTAGGGCCGTTCTTACCAATAAAGTCAACAGCTGCTGTTTCAGAGAAAGAAAGGTAAGCTAAAACTTCATGACCGTTTTCTTTTGCCCATTCTTCAGATGCGAGCAATACCACAGAAGCACCGTCAGTTAACGGAGTTGAGTTACCTGCAGTCATTGTTGCAGTTTCGCCTTTACCGAAAACTGGTTTTAACTTAGCAAGTTTTTCAACTGTACTGTCTGCACGTAAGTTGTTGTCACGGTTAAGACCTAAGAATGGAGTCATTAAGTCATCAAAGAAACCACGCTCATAAGCAGCAGCAAGTTTTTGATGGCTGCTTGCAGCTAGCTCGTCTTGTGCTTCACGAGTAATACCCCATTCTAAAGCAGTGATTGCTTGGTGCTCACCCATTGAAAGGCCAGTACGTGGTTCACCGTTGCTTGGTGCATCAAGAAGCTTTTTAAAATCAATTTTTGTTAAAGCTTTAAGGCGGTCTTTGCCCGTTTTAGCAACATTGAGCTCAAGTAAAACTTTACGTAAACCATCACCTACAGCAATCGGCGCGTCAGAAGTTGTGTCTACACCACCTGCGATACCTACATCGATTTGACCAAGTGCAATTTTGTTGGCAACGACAAAAGCTGCTTGTAAACCTGTACCACATGCAATTTGAATGTCATAAGCAGGAGTTTCAGGAGCAAGATCTGTGCTCAGTACAACTTCACGAGTCATGTTGAAATCACGGCTGTGTTTTAAAACAGCGCCCGCAACAACTTCACCAATACGCTTACCTTGTAAATTAAAGCGTTCAACCAAACCATTCAATGCTGCTGTCAGCATGTCAGAATTAGACGCTTTGAAATAAGCAGTATTTGAACGTGCAAATGGAATACGGTTGCCACCAATAATTGCAACGCGGCGAACAGTGTTTTGACTCATGGTTTTATCCTGTTGAACAGAAGGTTTGGTTTTTGTTGCTTTTGGTGCTGCAGCTACATTTGAAGATGTAGACGGGGTTGCTGAAGCAGCGCTCTTACTACGAGGGCTACGTGCAGGTGCAGTCGTTGAACGAGTACGTGTCGTTTTTTGTGTATTAGTTGCTGCTTTAGGAGTAGTGCTGTTACGCTTAGCCGTGTTAGAAGCCGACTTTGATGTATTTGACACTTTTTCCTGAGCAGAATTCTCGACTGCTGGATTTTCTTGAGTTGTTTTGCTCATAAGGCTTTTCCAAGCATAATAACGATATTCTTGTAAGCTACCTTAACACAATTCAAATAGACCTGTATTGACTAGAATGACATTGTAGATAGCATTCAGGTCAAGACATCCAAAGATGAACTCAAGTATGATTTGGAGTAACTCTAATGAACGACTGATTTCATATTGTTTCTGTCCATCTCATAACATAATGAAGCCTGTCGTAGAAAATTCATTTCTTTGAGAGATAATAATCATGACTGATCAATACCAAGCATTTACACAATCTCCTATTGGTAAATTCGTTGTTAAAAATTTGGGTTTACCATCGCCAGTTGCATTAGAGCGTTTTGAAAGTGCTCAGCCAGTAGTGAATGGTGCAGTATTGGTTGGCGCAGCGCCATCAAGTGTATTGTCTGGTGCGATTGCACAAGTACTTAGCAATATTCATGCTGACAGTTATGTAGGCAACAATGTTGCATTACAGCAAGAAGCTGCAAAAGTTGGTTTAAATTTACGCCCATTCAATGAAGGCGACAAAGAATCAAAATTCAAAGCAGTAGTATTTGATGCTTCTGGTATTCAAAACTCAGAACAGTTAAACGAACTTTATAAATTCTTTAATCCGATTGCACGTCAAGTTGCAACTTCTGGTCGTGTAATTGTGATTGGTACAACGCCTGAAACTGCAAAAACTGTAAAACAGGCGATTGCTCAGCGTGCACTTGAAGGTTTTATCAAATCTGTAGGTAAAGAGTTTAAAAAGGGTATTACTGCACAAGTTGTTTATGTAGATGAAGGTGCTGCTGCAAACCTTGAATCAACTTTACGTTTCTTGCTTTCTCCACGTTCAGCTTATGTGTCTGGTCAAGTAATTCGTGTATCTAAAGCAGATGTAGTTGATGTTGATTGGGCAAAACCACTTGCTGGTAAAACTGCATTGGTAACTGGTGCGAGCCGTGGTATTGGTGAAGCAATTGCACATGTGTTGGCGCGTGATGGCGCTCATGTTATTTGTTTAGATGTACCACAACAACAAGCTGACCTTGACCGTGTAGCTGCTGACATTGGTGGTTCTACATTGGCAATTGACATTACTGCTGCCGATGCAGGCGAAAAAATTAAAACTGCTGCGGCAAAACAAGGCGGTTTAGATATTATCGTTCATAATGCAGGTATTACTCGTGACAAAACTTTGGCAAACATGAAGCCAGAGCTTTGGGACTTGGTAATTAACATTAACTTGTCTGCTGCTGAACGTGTAAATGACTACTTGTTAGAAAACGATGGTCTAAATGCAAATGGCCGCATTGTTTGTGTATCATCAATTAGTGGTATTGCTGGTAACCTTGGTCAAACCAACTATGCTGCGTCAAAAGCTGGTGTGATTGGTCTAGTGAAATTCACTGCGCCTATCTTAAAAAATGGTATTACCATTAACGCAGTAGCACCTGGCTTTATCGAGACTCAAATGACTGCGGCAATTCCATTTGCAATTCGTGAAGCTGGTCGCCGTATGAATTCAATGCAACAAGGTGGTTTACCTGTTGATGTAGCAGAAACAATTGCATGGTTTGCATCAACTGCGTCTACTGGTGTAAACGGTAACGTTGTACGTGTGTGTGGTCAAAGCTTGTTGGGCGCTTAAGCACTTTTAGCTAAATAGGGGTGCTTGTGCATCCCTTTTTTATTCAAGAATCTATAAATTATAAAAGGTTAGGTATGAATACTCGTCATTTTAGCCAACTACCAAAAGCGGCATTGGCTTATCCAAAAGTAGTACAAGGCTTAATTTTTAAAAAGCCTCAGGGGCCAAAAATCTTGCCACAAGTTGAATATGTGGTAGACCGTCTTGAAATTGATCAGAGCCATCTCAAAGCTTATAACGAAGTATGTGGCTTCCAAAATAATGGTTTTGTACCGGCAATTTATTTGGCTGTGCTTTCTCAAAGTTTACAAATGCACATGATGACAGCAGAAGCCTTTCCATTTCCAATTTTAGGTTTAGTCCATATCCGTAACCAGATTAAACAAACCAGACCAATTGGTGTAACTGAAAAACTCACTCTGTCATGTAAATTTGGGGAACTAAAACCGCATGATAAAGGTGTTCAGTTTGACTTTATTACTACGGCAAAAGTTGGCAATGAAGTAGTGATGGAAGGCTTAACGACTTATTTATCTCGCCAAAAAGTCGAGAAAAGAATAGGTGAGAAAGCCAAAGAAGACCAAGCGCCAGCTTATGTTCCAAAGGCAGAGTGGGATATTTTAGAAAACACAGGCCGCCGTTATGCGAAAGTGTCTGGAGATTTTAACTTAATTCATATTCATGCCATTACAGCAAAAGCATTTGGCTTTAAACAAGCCATTGCGCATGGTATGTGGAGCAAGGCTAAAGCATTAGCGAATCTTGAATTACCAAATGCTTATGAAGCAGATGTGTGGTTTAAACTACCAATGTTCTTACCATCAAAAGTTGAGTTTTTAACTGCCAATACAGATAAAAAGACTGATTTCTTGATTCGTAATGCAAAATCGCAAAAACCGCACGTTGCAGGAACAGTAAAAGCATTATAAAAATATCAGTAGCCTGAACAGATGTTTGGGCTGCTTTTGAGCAAAATAACAAAAAATGCAAGGAACTTCATGTGATTAAAGAGATTTTACTGGCCGATACCCATAACTATCACGGTATTTTAGATGAACGTTTTATTGATTTAGCTCACCAATTTAGCCGTCTTCAAGATGCTAGAACAGGACAAGGTGGTGCTGCATTAGCGGTTTATTTTAGAGGCCAGAAAGTTGTAGATATTTACACAGGTCTAAAGTCACAAACTGAAGCTTGGCAACCCGATACTTTGGCAGTTTGCTACTCTACAGGTAAAGGTGTACTTGCAACCTTGGCGCATATTTTAGTCAGTGAAGGTTTTTTAGAATACGATAAACCGATTGCGATCTATTGGCCTGAGTTTGCTCAAAATGGTAAAGAGCAAATGACTTTACGCCATGTGCTGAGCCATCAAAGTGGTATGTTTGATATTCGAAATGTCATCGAAAGTGCAAGGGAAATGCTCGACTGGTCACATATGTTAGATGTGATGGCAGCCACCAAGCCAAGATTCCTTGCAGGAGAGAGCAATGCTTATCAAGCTTTAACATTTGGCTGGCTTGTCGGTGGAGTACTTGAAAAAGCAACTGGTCAATCTTTAGATCAGCTCATGCAAAAATATCTTGTTGAACCGTTGCAGTTAGACGGTGCTTATTTTGGTACGCCTGCAAGTGAGCTGGATCGAGTAGCACGATTAATTATTCAACCAAAATCAGAAAAACCAGCACCTACTCAAGCTGAAAAACCTAACAAACCTCAGCCGCGCAAAAGTTCACTTTCTGAAAAAATGATTACTTGGACTGGACAAGACCCGCAAGATTTTCAGGATGCCATGATTCCAAAAGGAATGAAGAATTTTAGTTTCTTTAGTGATGAGGGATTACAAGCAGTTATTCCGGCAGCAAACGGTACATTTACTGCAAATAGTCTTGCTAAAATTTATGCGATGCTAGCAAATCAAGGCGAATGGAATGGACAACAACTCATTCGCCCAGAAGTATTTAAAGAACTCAGTACCATTCAAAGTTATGCACGTGATCGTGTCATGCCAATTCCGATGAATTGGCGCTTAGGATATCATCGCATTATTACCATGGGTAAACGCGCTAAAAATGGATTTGGACATATTGGTTACAATGGTTCAGGCGCATGGTGCGATCCTGAGCGTGACCTGAGTTTTGCCTATACTCATAACTTTCAAATTGGTTCAATCACGGGTGATTACCGTTTGTGGGGGCTTACTCAAGAAGCCTTGCGTTGCACTGACCAAATTTTAAAAGGCCGTAAAGGTTGGTTCTAATTTTAGTGTTTTAAGGCTGGTATTTTAATTAATGCCAGCTTCTATATTCATAATAATTCTAGACGAATAATTGCTTCGGTATGACGCTTAAAATCTTCTTCAGCTAAACCTTGTAAACCAAGTTGATAAATACCTTCTAATCCACATACAAAGGCAATGAGCCGCCAAGCTATGTCTGTTGAATTAGATGTATTTTTAAATTCACCTTCTTTCTTGCCACATTCAATTGCTTGCACAATAGATTCATGCCAACTCTGCATGGCAAGGTTATACGCCTTTCGTATTTCCGCATCTTGTTCAATCAAGAGTTCAGCCTCATTCCATAAGCGTAAATAGGGCTGAAGTCTATCTATATTTTCTGCACCTAATAAAATGAAGAGTCTTTGAAATTGGCTAGTGGTTTTTAGTGCTTGTTCAATTTCATCAAGTTGTTCCATGAGATTTAAAAAAGCTTCAGCTTTTAAATGAGATGCCGAAGAAAAGTGGTGGTGAACTTGTCCGGTTGATGTTTGTGCTTCTGTTGCGATTCGGCGTACCGTCATGGCTATAAAACCTTCAGCCAAAGCAACTTGCATGGCAGCTTGCAGAATCATTTCTCTGCGTTGATCGCGATTAAGATAGGCCATGTTTCTTTCACCTGACTGAATTCGACACAAATTACATTAAAACTAAAAGTTGGACAAGTGTCCAATTGTGTATATAATAACCATGATTTGAACACGTGTCCAAGTTTTGGATATTGAAGAGCGTTATGCAAAAAAAATGGTTAATCCTGACAATTATCGTCCTTATTTATTTACCAGTTACGATTGATGCAACTGTGATGCATGTTGCAACACCGTCTTTAAGTGCAGCATTGAATTTAACTGCCAATCAGCTTTTATGGGTCATTGATATTTATTCACTGATTATGGCGGGTTTGATTTTGCCGATGGGTGCACTTGGTGATCGTATTGGCTTTAAAAAATTATTATTTATTGGAACTGCAATTTTTGGAGTCGGTTCCTTGGCTGCGGCTTTTTCTCCAACAGCTTACGCGTTAATTGTTTCCCGTGCTGTTTTAGGTCTAGGGGCAGCGATGCTTATTCCTGCCACTTTATCAGGTATACGTAATGCCTTTACCGAAGAAAAGCAGAGAAATTTTGCACTCGGTCTTTGGTCTACAGTAGGTGGTGGCGGAGCAGCTTTTGGTCCATTGGTTGGTGGTTTTGTACTAGAACACTTCCATTGGGGAGCTGTATTCCTCATTAACATTCCGATTATTTTAGCCGTTCTAGTCATGATCACAATGATTATTCCAAAACAACAAGAGAAAACTGATCAGCCAATTAACCTAGGGCAAGCTTTAATTTTGGTTGTAGCCATTTTAAGCCTCATCTATTCAATTAAATCGGCGATGTACAACTTCTCGGTACTTACAGTCGTGATGTTTGTGGTGGGTATAAGTACTTTAATTCACTTCATTCGAAGCCAAAAAAGAACGACCACGCCAATGATTGATCTAGAATTGTTTAGACATCCAGTGATTTCTACCAGCATTGTGATGGCAGTTGTTTCCATGATTGCTTTGGTTGGTTTTGAATTACTCTTGTCTCAAGAGTTGCAGTTTGTGCATGGGTTTTCTCCATTACAAGCAGCCATGTTTATTATTCCATTCATGATTGCAATTAGTTTAGGTGGTCCATTAGCCGGAATTTGTTTAAATAAATGGGGGCTTAGACTTGTATCTACTGTTGGTATTTTAATAAGTGGATTTAGTCTATGGGGGCTTGCCCAGCTTAACTTTTCGACCGATCACTTTTTAGCGTGGACGTGTATGGTCTTTTTAGGCTTCAGTATTGAAATTGCCTTACTGGCTTCAACTGCTGCCATTATGTCATCTGTTCCACCACAAAAAGCAAGTGCAGCAGGTGCGATTGAAGGTATGGCCTATGAGCTTGGAGCTGGTTTAGGCGTCGCTATTTTCGGGTTAATGTTATCTTGGTTTTATAGCCGCTCAATTATTTTACCAGCAGAGCTTCCATCGAACTTAATTGAAAAAGCGAGTATCTCGATTGGTGAAACCATGCAATTAGCTTCTAACCTTGAAAGCTCTTTGGGAGGGCAATTAATTGAAGTTGCTCAGCAAGCTTTTAGCTATGCGCATAGTTGGGTACTCACTATTTCAGCTATTTGTTTCTTCCTTTTAACTGTATTTGTCTGGTTTAGCTTTCCTAAGAAAGTAAACTAAAATAAAGGGTAAAAAGAGAGATTTATCTTTCTTTTTACCTTCAAATGTCTTTTTTAATATTTTCTTTATAATAAATTTAGTTATTTAATTCTCATAAATAACCCATTCTTTAATAAATTTCATGTTTTTATTTCAAAATGATTCAATATTCATGTAATTGAAATTTAATGAAAAATTGATTGATCGAAAATTGACTGTAAAAAAATGGTTTGTTAACCTGCTATTCGAAAATCTAAAAACAAATAAAAGAGGCCGCTGTGAATTTTAAATTAAAAACATCACTTATTATTGGAGCAATTGTTGCGTCTTCACTTGTGTATGCCGCAACTGTACTTTCACCAAATCAGAATAATAATAGTGGATCAATACCATCTGGTTATTCAGATTTAGAATTTTCTTTAGCTAATGGGAATTGGGTCAAAAATCTCTCTTTACCAGCAAGTGCTAATAATTCGGACAAAATTACAATTCGTTCTAGTGCTGCCTATAGTAGTTATTTAGATACTTCTAATACGAATATTCCGTTAGAAGTGTTGAAGATAAATAGTGGAGATGTTTATCAACTCATCTTTAATAGCAGTCAAAATAAATGGATTGCTCAGCTAGCGACGGTTAGTCCTACCAATGGTACTAACTATGAGGTCGTACCTTTAACAACCGCATCAATGCAAAAAGTACTCATTCAAAATGACAAATGGGCACAAACCATTGCATTACCGAGTGATGTACGTGACGGAACAACCGTACAAGTTGTTTCTACAGCAAGTGCAAGCTCAGAGATTGATAAAACAAATTTACTATTCCCGAGCAGTTTTACATTAAAAAATGGTTCGGAATATTGGTTTAAATATTATTCTGCTTTAGGAAAATGGGTTCCAGAATATATAAAACCTCAGAAGCTAAATGTTCAGCAAATCGGAACATCTTTAGCCGCGGTAAGTAGCCCGCTAACGGAAGTTTCATTTGGAGATGGGAACTGGGTCTCGAATTTCACTTTGCCTACCACTGCAAGTGATCGAGATAGAGTTATTATCAAGTCTACAGCGACTTGGTCAGCAAAGATTAATAATACAAATGTTAATAGCCAAGCGACTTTAACGCTTAAAACAGGCGATCAATATGAGTTTATGTATGTAAGTGATAAAGGCTATTGGCAGCTGATCTCTTCACCAACAAAGGTGATTGATTCAACGGCAACAATCCCTGCAACTTTACCGAATATGACTCAGCCCACTTTAAAGGTGAAACTGTCTACATCAAATTGGCAACCGACCTTGCAGCTACCAGCTCAAGCTCAAGTCGGGGATAAGGTGGTTATTGTGTCGAATGCATCGGCAAACACCTATATTAATGCTGCTAATGGCTTGTCTACTGCAATTAAAAATGGTGAAAATCGCCGTTTTATTTACACTGCTCAAGGCTGGACAGTAGATAGTTATACAATTGATATGTTGTTAGTTTCTAGTCCAGAAGTAAATGCAATTTTAGGAGAGAGCGCTGCAAAACTTAGAATGATTGAAGGCGTAAATCTAACAAACTTAACCGCTGAAAATTCAAATGCGCGTTTTTACTTAAGAGATGTGGACTATTTAACTTATAAAATCCCTGCTACCACTTTAAAAGAAGCGATCTCGACTGGACGAGATGACACGACGGTACAGAATGAGCGTAAACGTGTATTGGCAGACGGTGTTTATTATCAAGGTAATGAGCCGGGCGATGGTGGCTGTGGTTGGGCTTGGATCAATGCTTCTGCATATAATATGATTGGTGCAAATGATATTGCAGGTTGTTCTTTTGCCGCTATGCGCCATGAAGTCGGGCACAATCTTGGCCTGTACCATAATGGTTCAACCAATATTGGCTCAGGCTTTGCTCATCCGTTAGGAAGTACCGCAATGGGAGGTAATAATATTAATTTTTATTCTAGCCCGTATCTATATAACCCTAAATATGGTGTACGTTTAGGTGAAGAAGGAAAAATTGATGCTGTCAGTGTCATTAACCTGAACGCACAGAAAATTTCTCTATATAACTAATCTCTATTTTAGCTGTAAATAATGAAGAAAAATAAATTGTTAATAGGAACTGCTATCGCTTGTGTGGCGTTAGCAGTTTTAATCTGGTTTGCCTTTTCACAGCAAAGCTCTTCTGCTTTAACATCGTCTTCAGAAGGTCGGCAAGAGTCTGGGCCAAAAGTAGCAGATAATCAAAATCGGGTGGCCCGTCAAAATAAGCTGAATTTGAGCCCCTCAGAAAAGGAAAAATTGTCTAGGCAACAGATTGTTTTTAATGAAATAGAAAAAGATCAGCTTCCTTCTAATGTTAATTTTCCGCTACTTAAAAATGCGAAAGGTATGGTCATTAAATATGATCCAAATGTGATCGAACTTAAAAAAGTGGGCGATACTGTTAAGTTCCAAATGTTGGAATATGGCATTAATCGCACGGGTAAAATTGTAGAGATCGAACCTGTTGACCAAGATATTGTTCGGTGGACTGGAAAATTTGATCAGGGCGATCCAAATCAGAATTTCTTTACTATTACTCAAAGTCAAAAAGACCATTATACGATCATGCAGATTTTTACCGAGAAAGGAAATTATTCGGCTGAAATTAAGGATGGTGTAGGGCTGGTCCAAACCATGGATGAAGGTGTAACTGATCAAGAGCTTCATCATGATCATCCTTAGACAAATAAATGGTTCTGGCTTTGAAAAAGAGTGTGGTTCGCAGTTTATCTGTACGGATATGAGCTTTATGCGTTCACACTCTTTTAAAAACAAAGTATGCTTATGCCTGTAACAAGGAGCATACATGTATCAAGTACTTGCTAGAAAATACCGTCCACGTAATTTCAATGAGTTAGTGGGGCAAAACCATGTTTCTCGTGCATTAAGTAGTGCATTGGAACGCGGTCGTCTTCACCATGCTTATTTATTTACAGGAACGCGTGGTGTAGGTAAAACTACAATCGCCCGTATTTTAGCCAAGTGTTTGAACTGTGAAACAGGTGTGACTTCTACGCCATGTGAAGTCTGTGCAACCTGCAAGGCGGTAAATGAAGGCCGTTTTATTGACTTAATTGAAATTGATGCTGCTTCAAGAACAAAAGTAGAAGATACGCGTGAACTTTTAGATAATGTTCCTTATGCGCCAACGCAAGGTCGTTTTAAAGTTTACCTGATTGACGAAGTACATATGCTTTCTACGCATTCTTTTAATGCGTTATTAAAAACACTAGAAGAACCACCAGAACACGTTAAGTTTCTGTTTGCTACGACTGACCCACAAAAGCTACCGATTACGGTTATTTCACGGTGTCTGCAATTTACTCTACGACCTTTAGCTGTAGATGAAATTACCAAACACCTGGGCGCTATTCTTGAAAAAGAGCAAATTAATGCCGATCAAGATGCAATTTGGCAAATTGCCGAATCTGCCCAAGGTTCACTGCGTGATGCATTATCTTTAACTGACCAAGCCATTGCTTATGGTCAGGGTGCGGTACATCACCAAGATGTTAAAGAAATGCTTGGTTTGATTGACCGTACAATTATTTATGATTTGATTTTAGCGGTTCATCAAAACCAACGTGAAAAAGTGAGTCAGCTTTTATTGCAATTTAGACATCAAGCGCTAGATGTTTCACTGGTGCTTGACCAGCTCATTTCAACATTGCATGAATTGGCAATTTTGCAATATCTACCTGATTTGAGTTTGAAATATAGCGATGAAATCAATCGCAAAATCATGCAGCTGTCTAAGCTGATTTCTGCTCAAGATTTGCAGCTTTATTACCAAATCGCATGTAAAGGTCGTTCAGACTTGCAACTTGCCGTAACGCAAGAGCAAGGTTTTGAAATGTGTATTTTACGCTTATTGGCTTTCCGTCCTTTAGCTCCTAATGAAATTTTAGTTTCAGAGCCTGTTCAACAAAATGGACAAGCAGAAGTAGATTTAAATTCGCAAGCACAGCAAACAGCTCAAGAGATTGCTCCTATAAGTACTGTTCAGCTGGTTGAAGTTATTAATCAACCCGTTATGGTTGAACCTGAACCTGAACCTGAACCTGAACCTGAACCTGAACCTGAACCTGAACCTGAACCTGAACCTGAACCTGAACCTGAACCTGAACCTGAACCTGAACCTGAACCTGAACCTCAGTCTAATCAGGATTTAATGGTATTTGATCCAAATCATCATGAGCTAATTGGGCTTGAGTCAGCAGTTGTTCAAGAAACAATTAGTGTTCTGGAAGAAGATTTCATTCCCGTGCCAGAACAAAAGGCAGTACAAGTTCAGGCTGAAACTCAGGCCAAACAAATTGAACCTGAGCCAACTTTTACGGCTGAGCCGCAAGGTTTGTTTGAAACATCTGATACTGAGTTTTCTCTTGGTCAGGATGCGCCTTTGACTCATGACTTGGTTTCTGAACCTATTATTGAGCAGCAACCATTGGTGCAACCCGAAGTGGTTGTTGAAACTGCTCCAGTTGTAAAAGAGTCTAGTGGAACTGATAACGGGCAGTTGATGCCTCAGGATATTTTGAAGCTTTCTGCTCAAGTCTTAGAAGGTGAGTGGACACTTGAAAAATGGGAATACTGGTTTAGAAACAGCCAGCTTTCTCCAGCCGTCCAAGAGCTTGCTCAACATGGTGTAATGACTGGTGAAATTGGCGGCAATACGGTTTTCCATATTCCTCAAGAATATGAAAATATGTTGACCCAATTACAACAAGGCCTCATTGATGCATTAAACGAGCAATGGCCGAATACACAATTTACGGTTGAGTATGGTGCAGTTAATACATCTACACCGTATGTCATGCAAAGCATTCGTAAAGAAAAAGCTTTCCATAGAGCGACAGAGCTGTTACAGCAACAACCCGTTATAAAAAGCCTGATTGATACTTTTGATGGCGAACTCCAAAATATTCAATTAAAGCCTTAAATTTACATAAATTTTGATCTGGTGAGAAATGTGGAAATAATAGAATTTTCATATTTTTCACTGGATTGAAATATTCAGGTCACGCCACTGTCATTGTACTTTTCTATGTTAGCCATTTTAGATTTTAAATGGACTATATATCGTCATGAAAAGGCAATGCACAGGAACACCTTCCTTTAAATATTCTTATTTTTTGTTGATCGGCGCCATTCTGCTGAGTGGTTGTAACGACTCATCAAATGATAATTCAAATACACCAGAGACAGGTAAAAAGCCTGTAATGCGCTGTGCTCCTTAAACTTAAATAATAAAAAGAACCTGATCATGATTACACGTCGTAAATTTTTAAATTACTCTTTAAATATGGGTTTTGGTGCTGCGGCATTGGCAGCTTTTCCATCTAGTATTCAAAAGGCTTTAGCAATTCCTGCAAACAATAAAACGGGTACTATTCAAGATATTGAGCACGTTATTATTTTAATGCAGGAAAACCGATCTTTTGATCATTACTTTGGTACGTTAAAAGGCGTTCGAGGTTTTGCTGACCGCTTTACAATTCCTTTGCCAAATGGTCGTAAGGTTTGGGAACAGCTTAGACGCAATGGGCAAGTTCTAACGCCTTTTCATTTAGACGGTACAGCCAACAATGCACAGCGTGCAGATGGCACACCGCATACATGGAACGATAGTCAGTTGGCATGGGATAATGGGCGTATGGCGAACTGGCCAACTCATAAGACTGATATATCCATGGGCTACTTTAAAGAAAAAGAAATTCCATATCAGTTTGCGCTTGCCAATGCCTTTACGATTTGTGATGCCTATCATTGCTCTATGCACACTGGAACAGATGCGAACCGATCTTTTCATTTAACCGGTACCAATGGGGCAACACCGACTAAGCGTTCATTTGTAAATAATGAATGGGACTGGATTGATGGTAACCCCGCTACGGCAGATCGTGGTTATACATGGAAGACCTATGCCGAAAGATTAGAAGAAGCAGGGGTAAGTTGGATTTGTTATCAAAATATGCCAGATGAATGGGGCGATAATATGCTTGGAGCATTTCGTTCCTTTAGAAAGGCAAACATTGCTTCTGGCTACCCAGTTGCAAGTGGTGGCGAACCGAATAAACCGTATGCCGATACGGGCCAAAAACTACCGTATAAAGCCTATGATGCGGCTACTGATAATGCCAAAAATCCACTCTATAAAGGCATTGCAAATACACTACCAGGCAATAAACCCGAAGAGTACCTTGACGCTTTTAAAAGAGACATTCGTGAGGGTAAATTACCGCAAGTCTCTTGGATTAATGCGCCATCAATTTACTGTGAACATCCAGATCCTTCAAGCCCAGTTCAAGGTGCTTGGTTTATTCAAGAAATTATTGATGCATTAACTGCTGTGCCAGAAGTCTGGAGTAAAACAGCACTGCTTATTAACTTCGATGAAAATGATGGTTACTTTGACCATATGCCATCACCATCTGCTCCATCACGACTTGCAAATGGTCAGTATGCTGGTAAATCAACATTAAGTAGTGCCGATATGCAGGATGAATATTTTGATCATGCTGCGCCTGAAGGAAGCCATTCTCAGCCTATACCTGATGGTCGTGTTTATGGTCCAGGCCCGCGTGTTCCTTTATATGTGATTTCCCCATGGAGTCGTGGTGGCTGGGTAAACTCGCAAGTGTTTGACCATACGTCCGTGCTCATGTTTTTAGAAAAACGTTTCGGTGTAAAAGAGCCGAATATTAGTGCGTACCGCCGTGCAGTGTGTGGTGATTTGACCAGTGCATTTAACTTTAAAACACCAAATGCAGATGCTTTACCGCAGCTTGATGGTAAACAAACACGTGTGCAGGCAGATGCATTAAGAGAAAATCAAGAAGCTTTGCCAGCTGTTCCTGTACCTACGGATATTAAGTTACCGATTCAGCAAAGTGGCATACGTTTGTCGCGTGCTCTACCTTACGAATTGCATACCAGCGCGCGCGCTAAAGCAGATGGTAAGGTGCAGTTAATATTCTCTAATACAGGTACGCAAGCAGTGGTTTTTCATGTTTATGACAAGCTCAACTTGGACCGCATTCCAAAGCGTTATATTGTCGAGCCGAATAAAACTTTAGATGATGAATGGGATGCTTTAAAAGATAACTTAGGCCGTTACGACTTATGGGTACTCGGTCCAAATGGCTACCATCGCCACTTTAAAGGGGATACTCAACGTATTGTTGATAGTGGCGTTAAACCTGAAATTCGAGTGTGCTATGACATCGCCAATGGTGATGTATACGTAGAGCTCATGAATGAAGGAACCAAGGATGCAATATTGACAGTAAAACCTTGTGCATATCGACAAGATGCGCCATTACAAGTGACCGTAAAAGCAGGACAAGTGGTTAAACAACATTGGGCCTTAGCTGATGTTGGGCATTGGTATGATTTTGAAGTAACTAATCAGAGTGATCCATATTATTATCGACGTTTTGCTGGTCGGGTCGAAACGGGTGAAGACTCTTTTAGTGATCCCGCAATGATGTAAGTTTGAAGAGGGCAAAAAGAACAGATCATTTTCTTTTTGCCCCATTTTTTATAATAAATAACTTTTTAAAGCTTCACGAACTGACTCAGAAATAGGTACAGTCTTACGCGTTTCACGATCTACAAACACATGCACAAAATGTCCTTGAGCTGAGGCTTGATCTTGACCTTGTTTAAAGATCGCTAATTCATAACGTAGAGAAGTCGTACCAATTTTACCAATCGCAACACCTACTTGAATAATTTCTGGAAATGATAACTCTTGTAAAAAGCTACAAGCTGAATCAACCACTAACCCAATTGATTTTGCTTCATGAATATCAAAACCTGTTTTTTGAATGAGTAAAGCATTGGCTGCTGTATCAAAGTAACTATAGTAAGTCACATTATTCACATGACCATAGATGTCGTTATCTGCCCAACGCGTTTGAATGTCTAAAAAGAACTTAAATTGATCTCGATTTTTAAAAACTGGTTTAGTCATTAATGAATTGCCTGATAAATTGCCAAAGCAGCGGCTTCTGTCATGTCTCGTGGGTTATTTTGTAGTAAGCGAGTTTGCAACATGGCATCTTGAGCAAGCCGAGGTAAGCTCGACTCATCAATACCCAAATCTCTAAGTTTTAAGGTCAAGCCACTACGGTCTAAGTGGTTCTGCATATGGTCAATGAACAGATCACACAAGCCATCAGTGCTGCCATTGCTATATGGGTCTAACCATTGCATAAGCTCTGCATAGTATTTTTTTGCATTCGGCGCATTAAATTTTAAAACTTCAACCAGAACTAAGGCATTGGTATGTCCATGCGATAAATGAAAATGTCCACCCAGTGGATAAGCTAAAGCATGTACCGCAGCAACGGGCGAGTTTGCAAATGCTTGCCCCGCGAGCATTGAACCAAAAAGCATGTTTTGACGTGCTTCTAAATCATTACCATCTTTAAGAACTTTCGGTAAGTTATGGTTTAGTAGCTTCAAAGCATTCTTAGCTAAAATATCGGTGTATATATTCTTCTTGTGCTTAGAGGTATATGCCTCAATGGCATGCACCATCGCATCGATACCTGTTGCAGCAGTAATATGCGCTGGAAGGTTTTGAGTAAAAATAGCATCAAGAATCGCAGTGTCGGCGTACAGTACTGGAGAGACAATCCCCATTTTTGTTGTCTCTCCAGTAGTCACAATTGAAATAGGTGTTACTTCTGAACCTGTACCCGCCGTCGTTGGAATTAAAATAAGCGGAAGGCGAGTTGTGGTGACTTGGTTTACGCCATACATGTCTTGCAAACTTTGAGTCTGGTCGGGGTGGGCGAGTAAAGCGATTACTTTTGCAACATCTAAAGAACTACCACCACCAAAGCCAATAATGGCATCTACATTTTGCTGTTTTGCATAATTGGCTGCATCTAAAACGACTTGTTCTGGTGGGTCAGCCTGAACATCTGCATAAATGTCATATTCAATATTGAGCGTATCTAAAATTTGAAGAATGGGTAGATGTAATTGATTTTTGATCATGCCAGCATCGGTAACTAGCAATAACTTACAATAAGCTTTTGAAGACAAAACATTTTGTAATTCTTGTATAGAACCTAAGCCAGAGATGATATTTGGAACGGTTTGAAACTGAAAATGGCTCATATACGTTATTTCCTTATTTTTGAAAATTATTGTCGAATGGTTCTATAAGATTCAATCTTTAAATAACTTAGCACATGACACCTTAAAATAAAGTAGTTCTAGGGCAATTATGTTGGGTGTTAGATGACATAAACACTATTGTTATCTGTTGGGATCGAGAAGGATGTGCAGATGATGCATAAGTTATTTAAAAAGGGATTGAATGGTGGGCTTTTTGTTATTTATAGGCTGGTAGAGATTTTCTGGCAAGCTTCTAATTTATATAATGCCTTAACAATTAATAATTTTATTCGGTTCTAAAAATGAAAATTTCTAAAATTTTACTTAGTATCATTGGATGTAGTTGCTTCATGCTTAGCTCAGTAGCGATGGCAAAAAACAACTCTGGTGTATTTTCACCTCAAAAGGGTGTAATTTGTGACAAATACATATGCGCAGACAAAAAAGGTATCTCAAAAAAACTTACAACTAAATACTTAGGTCCTTATAAGGCGAATAAGGCTTTCTCTCAAGGCGATTTTGATACTTCAGCATTTACACTCTCAAATGGCGTGTTCTGTGATACCAAAACAAAACTATGTCATGTCGATCGATACTTTGAAAATGGACATCGTAGTAAAATTGATAGAAATACGACTGATAAGTTATTTAAAAATAAATAAATTTTTTAAAAAATTATATAAAATTCTGAATTAAAATAACCTGCTAAAAGCAAATTTTTTTACCATGTACCCTGCTAACTATCGACTAATGGTGGGGTTTTTTATTATTAAGTATTTCTGTAATATCAATTTAATAGTATAAGTTGGAAAAAGCCAAATAATTGATTTTAGAAAGTAAAAGGGAGGAGTTCATTTTTTAATAGTTTGAATTAAATAATTATTTATCTTAATTCGTGTTGAGGTTGTATAGACGTTACTAAGTAGGAAATATGATCAAGTAACTGCTTCTTATTTTAGGTTTAAGCGTCTTTTCCATTAGGACTTTTTAATGAAAAGTGAAAGTGGGTCTTTTTATTTTTAAGAAAAAGCATAATTGATTTGAGATGGGATTTACATGTTGATGTATACAATTAGATATGTTCATCGGAACAATACTTACTATATCGCTTCAAATAGCGAGGGAAAATTTATTATTTTTGAGTCACTTGATTCTGAGTTCCGAATGGGCCATCAAATTTCTTATGAGAATGGGATAATATTTAATTTGACACTAAATGACGAAACGGATGCAGTTATTAAGCTGGAGAGTAATGAAAAAGGGGCCTATGAGTACTTACATTCAATTAAGTAAATAAGCTTTGTTTTTTGAGAAAAAAACTATGCTATGTTTATTTGCGCTTTAGTGATGAGCAAGTTTAATTCATGAACTGTTTACTAAAAAAAATCAATACAACCACTACGACCTTCAGAAAAGGCTGCGTGTGATTTTTTATTAGAGCGAATTAATAAGATACCCCAACCCAGCCAATAATGGCTGGGTTTATTTTTCTCTGCACATTATTGGTATTTTAGAGAGAAAGATTATGGATAAAAGTCATAACTCAAAATCAGCTTTACTTGTGATTGATATGCAAAATGGCCTATTCAATGCAGAGTCGAAACCTTGTAACCATCAACTTATACTTTCAAATATTCTTAAGCTGATAGAACATCACCGATTGAATAACAGACCCATTATTTTTGTACGTCATGTAGGCGACAAAAATACACCCTTAGATCCAGATAGTCCGAATACTCAACTAATAGCAGACTTATCTTTTAATTCAGATAAAGATTTTGTTATTGAGAAAACTTATCCGAGTAGCTTTAAGAATACGGACTTAAAAGAACTGTTAGAGAGACTTGATATTAAACAAATTATAGTAACTGGAATGAAAACTGAATATTGTATAGATACGACTATTAGAGCTGCCTCAGAGGCTGGATATAAAGTAATGGTAGCCTCTGATGCACATACTACATTTGATTCAATATATTTAAGTGCCCAATATATAATTGATCATCACAACCAGATTTTTAGGAATGCTTTTGCTAAGGTAAACACTACAGAAGAGCTCATCTCTTAGTTTTAATTATAAATCAAATTATAAAGATAAGTGCTCTGATAGGTGGTTGAATGGTCTTACAAGGGCATGATTTAGTAAACCCGAAAGGTCTTTTTTATTTTTAAGTATTTCTGTAAGATCATGGGGTTGCTTTAAACAACAATAAACCTTAATGATCAGCGCAAAAGTCATAAGGGGAAGCCTACTTGAAAGAGTAGGCTTTTTTTATTTTTAATATGATAGCTTTCGAACTTGTATCACTGAACTTAAGATGTAGAAATTTATTTTTTAGAATGGATAAGTTTAAGTTCCAAATTATTCAAATCTATAACTTGATTAGATGAATCAACAAGTTTTAATTTCAGTTCTTCATCGGTACTTTTATCAAAAACTTTGACTACATCTTTACCTTCTTCAATAAAATTACCACCTGACTCAAGCATCGCGAGTAGAACAATATTTAGGCTTTTACCCTTTTTAGTGAGTAAATATTCTTTACGCTCTCGTACGCCAACTTCTTTATAAATTGATAGTTCGAATATTTCTAATTGGACAAGATGTTTGAGGCGATCGGTTAAAACTTGCTTTGATATACCTGTATTTTCTAAAAAATCATTAAATTTCGTTACCCCATAGAAAGCTTCTCTTAATAATAAGATTGTCCATCTGTCATTCAATATTTCTGTAATTTTGAATATCCCACAGACGTCTACGGGAAATTTATGTTCTGGAATAAATTGATTTGACATTAGGGGAGGCTCCAATTAGGATGAGTCTTTAATTTAGACATAGAGTTAATTCAGGTAGCATTATGCCATTTATAAATATACAAACTATAGAAGGTTTACTCGATAAAGACAGTAAGGCCGAACTTTTTAAACGCATAACAGACTTATTTGTAGAAATAGAAGGTAAAGGTAATCCTGCTTTTCGGGAACATGTCTGGATTCGTATTGATGAATATCCACCTGAGCAGTGGCAATTAGGTAGCTTAAGGCCAACGAAGGAAATGATCGAGTTAATGAGTTCAGAAAAATGATTTATCTAAAGCCCTATGAGTAGGGCTTTTATAATTGAATATGATTTTATTCAAAATATGATTGCTATCTCTAATTAAATTCAAAATAAAAGTTTAGCGAGTTTATCGCCTGATTTATCAACTTTTAATGTATTGATAAACATTATTTTCCTTTTCAACCCAACTGAGTTTTGACAAAATGCAACAGGCAATTAGGGTCAAGAAAGACTTGGCCAGATTTGTAGCTTGTGGGAATTTTGCAGTAACTTTGCAAGCAATCTATTTATTTTTATGTAATTCAAATGTTTGGAACTAATTTCTAATGGAAACACAATATAAGGTTTTATGTGTCTGTTTAGGAAATATTTGCCGCTCACCCACCGCTGAAGTGGTTTTCAGACATTATTGTGATAAGCATCAACTCAATGTAATCGTCGATTCGGCTGGAACGAGTAATTATCATCCAAATAAAGCACCTGATCAGCGTAGCCAAATGCATGCTAAAAAAAGAGGCTATGATTTGTCGTCTTTACGTGCTAGACAACTTTCAACTCGAGATTTTTTAGATTTTGATTTGATTTTGGCAATGGATCATCAAAATTTTGAAGATATTCATGATTTGCTACAAAACGCTATATTTCAATTTGGCAGTCATCAAATTCGAGCAAAAATTGCATTAATGAGTGAGCATGATCCGCAATATCCAAAACAAGCTTTGCCTGATCCTTATTATGGTGGTGAGGAAGGCTTTGAGCGTGTACTTGACCAATGTGAATCAAGTACTTTAGCGTGGGTTAATATCTTAAAAAAACAGTTGAATGTTTAGGAATAGGTTTTTCAATACAATGCAAATTCAAAATCAAGTACAGCTTAAGCCATTCAACACTTTAAGTTTAGATGTGACAGCATCTCATTACACTAAAATCACCTCTATCGAAGATATTAAAGCTGCTTTGGATTTTGCTAAACAGCATGAGTTAAACGTACTTGTTTTGTCTGGCGGTAGTAATATGTTGTTGCCGCAGCAGATTAATGCGCTAGTTATACATCTTGATATTCAAGGTATAGAAGTTTTATCTGAAAATCAGGATTTTGTTCAAGTTAAAGTAGGTGCAGGGCAGGTTTGGCACGATTTTGTTTTATATAGTACTAAGCAGAACTGGTATGGCCTGCAAAATTTAGCACTTATTCCAGGATTGGTTGGTGCTTCACCAGTACAAAACATTGGTGCTTATGGCGTTGAAGTTGGTGAGTTCATTGAGTCAGTGCAAGTCTATGACCGACAGTTTAAAGAGATCAAATCAATTTTAGCAGCAGACTGTCATTTTTCTTATAGACATAGCATTTTTAAAGATGATCCGACACGCTACATCATTACGCATGTCACCTTTAAATTACCTAAGCAGCCTCATTTAAAGTTAAATTATGGTGATTTAAAGCAGGCAGTTGGAGACAATCTAACTGCTGAAAATTTACAAAATCAGGTTATTAACATTCGACAAAGTAAACTTCCTGATCCTAAAGAATATCCAAATGTAGGAAGTTTCTTTAAAAACCCAATAGTAAATGAGCAAGAATTTGAACGTTTAATCACACAATTTTCAACAATTCCACATTATCCTCAAGCTAACGGTAACGTTAAAATTGCAGCTGGTTGGTTAATTGATCAAGCAGGTTGGAAAGGTAAGCAGTTGGGTGTGGTGGGTATGTTTCACAAACAAGCATTGGTTTTGGTGAATTATGCCAATGCATCTCTTGCTGATGTGAAGAAAACTTATCAGGCTGTACAGCATGATGTTGATCAGCATTTCCATGTTATGTTAGAACCAGAACCTGTGCTTTATAACAGTTTAGGTTTAATTGAAAATCATACGGAATAGTTTTATGCCAAAAGTACATTTAATGGTACGTTTTGTACAAGTAGTCACTGTGCTATTTGTACTATTAGGCTGTTTCGTAGTTTTTTTATATTCACCATTTTATTCAAAACTTATTGTAGCTGGGCTTAACTATTTTGTGCCTGTAGATGTGAATGAAGTGGCTGCGGAAAGCCAGAGAAAAGCTGCCTTAAGTGAACATGATAACTTAGAGCCAGGTTCAAATTTATGGATTGCTCGTCAAGCTTATTTAAAGTTGACCGAAGATGCTTTACGTGAGAAAAAAGCAGCAGATTTGGGCTACATACAAGAAAACTATAAAGCTTTGCAGCAAATTATTCTTTTAGAAGAAAAAGAACAAGAAATGGAAGAAGAGCAAGAAACTTCAGCTGTAAGTGTTCCTGTAGTTGCTAAAAACTCAGAAATAGATGCAGCTGATGAAACAAGTGGTCCTATTGATGAAGCACTTTTTATTAACAGCTCAGAAAATAAAGCGCTTACAGAACAATACACAGAGTTTTTGGCAAGAAAACCTGTATTACCCGAGCATCAAAAAGCGGTAAGCGAGCCTGAGCAGAAAGTTGAAGATGTCAGTAAAAATCCACTTCAACCTCAGCCCAAAAAACTGTCAGAACCTTACGCAATTGTGGTGTTAGGTGGTGGTTTAACTTTAGATAAAAATGGCAAAGACATTGTAGTTAATAATTATACACGTTTAAGACTGGAAAAAACGTTAGAAGTTGAGCAACAAAATGACCTACCGATTGTGTTGAGTGGTGTTGAGGCACCTTATATGCAGGCATGGCTAAAAAAGCGTGGGGTCGATGCAAAGTTATTAGAACAAAAAAGTATGAATACTTGTGAAAATACTCGTTTTAGTTCGTTACTGCTTCAAAAGAAAGGTGGTGCTCCTACGGTAATGTTAGTCACAGATGAATATCATATGCCGCGTACACGTCGCTTATTTGCTTTGAATGGTATCGAAACGATTCCTGTTATTGCCCCAATGCCAACAGCACTTACACGTTGGCAACCGAGTGTACAAAACTACGATCATAGTCGTCGTGCAAATTATGAATTACTTGCGACAATTCGTGACATGCTATTTGGTTCAAGTGATTGTCGAGAGGTGCCTTAATGTCTGAGATCCCATTTCTCAATCCAGCCGTATTAAAACAATTAGATTTACCGGTGCCTAACCGTGATCTCACTCCGCAAGTTTTAAGTCCTCTTAATTTAAATACATTAGAAGAACCTTCTCGTGAACTTTTAGCATATCGAAAATTATACGGTTTACATTTACTTGACTGTGATCACTGGCAAGGCTATGTCCAAATGCCTTTATTCCGTCTACATGTTCAAGTTTTTAAGCCTAAATTAGACAAAGTACAAGGAACTGTCTGTTTATTACATGGTTATCTTGAACATAGTGGAATATATCAGCCGATTATTCGTGAAATACTTGAACAGGGTTTTAGTGTAATTACCTATGACTTACCTGGTCATGGTTTAAGTAATGGTTCACCAGCAAGTATTCAAAATTTTGATCATTACCAACAAGTTCTGATGGCTGTTTATCGATATGTTAAACACGCAGATCAGTTACCTAAGCCTTGGGTAGGGATAGGTCAAAGTACGGGTGGTGCAATTTGGATGCATCATTTGCTTGAGTATGCAGAAAAACGCCAAGATCCAATTGTTGATAGAGTTTTATTACTTTCACCTTTAATTCGCCCAGCTAAAACAGCATGGTGGCATAATCCAGTGGGACTTGGCATTATTCGTCGTATTAAACGCCAAGTACCAAGACACTTTAGACGTAATAATCATAATCCTGAATTTTTACGTTTTATTCGTTTAAAAGACCCATTGCAGCCACGCATGATGGGGATGGACTGGATTTTGGCAATGTCGAAATGGATGCAGGAAATGGAAGAACGACCTGCTTGTCGTATTCCTGTCTGGTTAGCGCAAGGTGCATTAGATCAAACAGTAGATTGGCGTTATAACATTGAGTTTATTCGCCGTAAGTTTAGGCTTCAAACCTTATTAATGCTTGAAGAGGGGTCTCATCAATTAATTAATGAGCGTGCAGATATACGTGCAGCTTTAACAGGTTTGATTCCAGCCTTTTTACATGCAAAGCCAAAGTATTTTTATTATTAAAAAGTAATGCACTCAATCTAGCCAATAGATTGAGTGCATCAGTTAATTAAATCAGATGATTATTTTAAACTCTGATAAAGCTCAACGAAGTTTTTATAGACCGAAGATTGTTTCTGCGGAGAATACATATTGCGCTCAATAATACCTTTGTCAGTTTTAACTAGAACATTAATGTTTTGAGCATTTTTAAATTCCTGTAAGAATTGACTTGGAATAATAAAGTATGTCGTCGAGTGCTTAGGAACAAGTCGACTAACATTCGTTTTCTCAGTAGCTTGAGCTGGTTTATAACTAAACTGCTTTCCATCGATATCAAATACTAACGAATTAATATCATAGAAGTTATAACTACTACTTAAATGAACATCTACACGAACTTGATTTTTCTGTTTTTCATTCCATTTAACCAGTAAGCTTGGACAAAGTTCTGTAGGTAAGCAATTAAGCTGACCAGCTGTTTTTAGCTCAGATGTTGCTGTCGTGGTATTAGACTTATACGAGGTTGTGCTACAAGCTGCTGTAAGTAAACAAGTACCTAATAAAAATAGGGCTTTTTTCATAATGTAATTCCAAGAAAGCACGTTTAATATTATTTATCTTAAAGATGATAAATTTTACCCCTCATTAAAGAGTTTTTGGACTTAAAAAAGCAAATGGTTTCGTAACTTTAAATTCAGATGTCGCGTCACCTGCATAGATATGGCTCTGCTCAGGTCCAAGATCAAGTCTTCGCGTTTTACCATCTTTAAAATTTATTTTCTTTAAGTCAACCCAAAATACATTTGGTGATAAGGCTGACTCAAAAAAATAAAGCATCTGTTTATGGTCTGCAACAGTTCTCCAGCGAGTCGATGAAATATTAGGCTCTTCTTGTGTGTTTAAACCGTATGGAACCGATGCATTACGAATTACGCTAAATACAGAAGCCTGCGCTTGTTTCATATCATCATTTTTAGGAATTGCATTGATATAGAATGAAGCGCGAGCAAAACGGTCAGAAGCTCGGTTTGTACCAGGAAGCATAACGGTACCACCAATTTGTTTCCAATATTCTGCCAATGCCAATTGTTTATCAAAAGTAGGTGAGTTAGTCATGATTTGATAACTTCGGCTGTGGTGAATAACTTGCTTACCACCAATGTATTCAATAATTGCGCTATCACCCGTTTTATCTGAAATAGATAAATGTAGTGTCGTTAATCTCGTTTCACCTGGAACGCTATCTGTCACAATTGTATAAGGTTCTTTCTCAAGCGCTTTCACAGCCTCATCTACGGTTGCGAAATTATCAAGAACATATTGTGCCCAAGCGGCAATACTTAACAGTGGTTTATTTGATTTTTTTACGTCAGGATATTGAGATTCAACTAGCCATAAGACATTTGCAACTAAACCAGCCTCATTCATTCCATCAGTTGTAGAGACTTCGTAACCGGTTGCAATAACGCTGCCATATTTAGAAGTCCATTTTATTGATTTAGATCCTGCACTTCCATCGCGGGCAACACCACTTGGCAAAATCCATAAATTCGTACCCGTATCAACCTTCCAGTCCATCGAGCGGGCAGTAATAACATGTTGATTATTGCCTAAATAAACTGCGCGTGTACAAGCAACTGCATAGCTACTTAACCCTACAGCCAATGCGACAAAAGATGAAATGAATGTTTTCTTTAACATGAGAATACACCTTCTTGTTATAACAATTTGAGGATATTTATTTAATAAAATTAAAGCATGTATATTATTTATACTTTAATAGTAGGTGAAAAATACATTAAATACAAACTAAAATAAGAAACTAATTTAAGTAGAAATCACATATAAGTTTAAAATAGAAAAGAGCATCACACTTAACTATGATGCTCAAATTATCAAGTTAATATAAATTAAAAATGATTGGCATCAGCCATATTCCACATTCGGTAATAAAAATTATCACCATCATTATTAAGTTCAGATTGCAAAAGCTCTCCATCTTTTAAGAAAAAGTGCAATTGAGCATAATTCTTAATTTCACGGTCATTTACACGTTGTGCTAAATGATGGGCTTTAATATCCGAAGGATGGCGTAAGCCAGCAGCAGCAATCATTTCAGATAAAGCATGTAATGTATTTTTATGAAAATTAAATACACGTTCTGCTTTAGTGGGTACATGTAAGGCTTTTTGGCGATCTTTATCTTGGGTTGCTACGCCTACAGGGCACTGATTCGTATGGCAACTTTGAGCTTGAATACATCCAACTGCGAACATGAATCCTCGTGCTGAATTGACCCAATCTGCACCTAGTGCAAATGTGCTAGCAATATCAAATGCACTAATAATTTTACCACTTGCACCAATTTTAACTTGGTCTCTTAACCCAGCACCTACAAGTGTATTATGTACAAAACGTAGGCCTTCACGTAACGGTGTTCCAATATAATCACTAAACTCAATTGGCGCTGCACCAGTTCCACCTTCAGAACCATCTACTACAATAAAATCAGGAACAATTTTTGTTTCAAGCATTGCTTTCACAATGCTCATAAATTGCCAAGGTTGCCCAATACACAGTTTAAAACCAACAGGTTTTCCGCCAGATAAAGTGCGTAACTTTTGCAAAAAGTGCATCATTTCAATTGGTGTGGAGAAGCTAGAATGTTTTGCTGGTGAAATACAGTCATGATCACGAGAAACACCACGAATTTCGGCAATTTCAGCAGTAATTTTATGCTTAGGTAAAATGCCGCCATGACCTGGTTTAGCACCCTGTGAAAGTTTTAACTCAATCATCTTGATTTGTGGTAATTGAGATTGTTTAGCAAATTTTTGCTCGTCGAACTTTCCATCTAAAGTACGGCAACCAAAATAGCCACTGGCAATTTGCCAAACAATATCACCACCATTTTCTAAATGATAAGGACTGAGGCTACCTTCACCTGTATCGTGATAAAACCCGCCTAATTGTGCTCCTTTGTTTAATGCGCGTATTGCATTTGCGCTTAAACTACCGAAACTCATCGCAGAAATATTCATAATAGAAGCGCTATAAGGTTGAAGGCATTGGCTATTACCAATTTGAATCCGAAAGCTCTTTGGGTCTGCCGGTGGACATGGGCTAATTGAATGAACAATAAATCGGTAATCTTCTTGATATACGTTAATAATTGAACCAAAAGGTTTATCTGCATTTTCATTTTTAGCACGTTGATAAACTAAACTTCTTTGCATGCGCGAGAAGGGTAGTGCATCTTGATCGGCTTCAATGAAATATTGGCGAATTTCAGGACGTATGTCTTCAAATAGAAAACGAAAATGGCCCATGATCGGGTAATTTCTTAAGATAGAGTGCCTATTCTGTAATACATCATATAAGCCTACTAGACTTAATACACCTGTAAGCACCCATAATCCGTTGAGTAAAGTATCAGAAATAAAATAATAGATACTATGTGGGGTATATACAGTTCTGAACCAAGTGATACTAAGTACAGTAAAAATACATAAGAACCAGATAGAATGGCGTGAAAAAAATGTATTGAGAAATTTATGTCGAATAATTTGTGCTGGACTCGCCATATGTGAACAAATTCCTAATGTTTTACTGGTAGATACCTTGCCAAGAAGCAACTTAAACTACAAGTATGGAATTGTTAGTTTCAATGAGGTGGAGGTCAAAAGTAGTCGATGATGCTTAAGATTAAAAAGTTTAGTATTCTTATATGCCCAGAGCGCTATTTACTCATTTTTTTAAATTTGGATATTTTAGATATTATTAAGTTTTAGATTAGGAATAAGTCTAATAATATTTATATATTATACTTTTAATATGAGCGTTTATTGATTTTAAATATGTGAATAATTACAGAAATAATTTTTTAACCAGAGCTTTAATGTTATAAAAAATTATTTTTTTATGTTTATTGCTGTTTTCTTAAATATTTAGCTAGGCTCTTAGAGCCTTGTTTGCTTGTAATTTGATCGTAAGTGTAAATTTTGACTTGTTGATCTGATATTTTTTAGATTTGTTTTTTGGTAATATTTGTAGATTGATATAGTATTTTAGACCGATCTTATTACAACTATATAGCACTCTAAAAATTAAGTAGGGAATTGGAATGAGCTGGAAATTATTAACAATTTCTGTTTTTTTTACTGATGTATTTTTATTAGTTTTAATGTTTTATCTAGGTTATGATTTTGAAACTTTTAAGAAAGTTGCTTTAGTTGAATCTTGTCTAGTTGCAGTTGCTATCATTTTTGATGCTATGGAACAAAAAAAGAAACCTATTTTTCCAGGAAGTATTGTCTATCCCTTATTAGGTATTTTATTTATTTTAGGCTTCACACCTATTCTTGATTTTTTTGCTGTAAGACCTAAAGGATTTCATACTTGGGACATAAAAAATATTTTGATCATTGATGAATATAGTGAAAATTATCCATTTAATAAGTTGGCTTGGTACGGAAAGGCTTATGTTCAACTTAGCTTTGCGCTGGTAGGTGGGGTGTTGGGTTTTATTTTTCATTTGGTATTTAGGAATACTTAAGCAAGTATGTCTTTCTTTATCAATAATATTATCTTGTTCTAAAGTTAAGGAAATCAATCAAAGCATATTCAAAACTCTTAGAATTCTTATTCATTAAATTTTAATTTCTTATTCATTTAAAATATATAGAATTAAAAAAATGCCTATTTTTTAATCTTTTAATCTAATATTAGTTCTGAAAATAATAAAATATAAAAAATGATGGTAAAATTTAACTAATGAATTTTTTGTGATTTTTTAATAAAACTAATAAAAAATTGAATAAAATTACCGGAAATTTCTTTAAAAAGTGGTACATACCATACAAATACTCATAATTGAGAAATCCATCGAAATTTGACTTGTTAATAGATATTTAAAATGAAATGAATAGCTATATTTTTGTTGTTTTTTTGTATGATGCGCGCACAGTAGAGTAAAAAAAAAGACGCTTTGAAAAAACAGTCAAAGAAGCTAGTGATTGGATTGGGGAAGGCTAGTTTTTACATCTATTAATTCTTATTGGCGTAATGTAAAAAGGTTTTCAATCATGAAAAAATCTCTCATCGGTTTATCTGCAATTGCTATGGGTTTAATGTCTATCACCGCTGCAAATGCTGCAACGGCTACTGGTACATTAACTGTTAAAGCCACGATTACGAATAGCTGTGTACTTAATACTTCAGCTACAGGCACAACTGCAAATGCAATCTTAGACTTCGGTACTTTAAGTTCTCTTGCGAGCAATGTAGATGCAGACACGACTACTACAGGTGGTACTGCAATTAAAGTCCTTTGTAACAACACTGTGCCATGGACTTTGGCGTTTGACGCAGGTAAAAATGCTCAGACTACTCAACGCCGTATGATTGGTGGAGCAACAAGTAACGAATATATTCCTTATAACCTTTTCTCTGATACTAACCGTGCAACAGCGATTGGTATTGCAACAACAGCTTATAGCGGTACAGGCACTGGTGCAGTACAAACAGTGAACGTATATGGCCGTATCCCTGCTGGTTCAGCTTTGCCAAGCGCTGGTAGCTATGTTGACACAGTAACTGTGACTGTGACTTATTAATTTTTTAAATAAGTTCTGTTCATTGTTGTCGCTAGCTCTTTTGTAAGAGCTAGCTCTAGCTTAATTTGAGAAAAGTAATTCTGGGCAAGTTATGAAAAAAAATATCTTTGTTGCTACAAGTTTATTGTTATTTTTGCCTAGTGTGTTAAATGCTGCCTCAATACGTCTTTCTCCTGTGAGTGTTGAAATATTGAGTGATCAATCTGCGTCCTCAATTAGTTTATATAACCAGTCGAACGAAAGTGCTGACCTACAAATACGTATATTTGAATGGACTCAGAATGCTGGACAAGATCAATTAATTCCAACAGATGATATTGCAATTAGTCCACCTTTCTTAAAATTAAAACCGAATGATTCTTATAATTTACGTGTAGTCCGCATTAAGCCAGAACCAATTTCTGGTGAAAAAACTTATCGTATTATTCTTGATGAATTACCAAAGCCTATTGATAGTCGTAAAGCATCTCAAGGTGTAAATGTATTACTTCGCTCATCATTACCTGTCTTTGTAGTGAATAAAGATGCGATTACAAAACTGAGTTGGTCAATACAGCAAGAACAAAGTAGTGCTTATCTTACTATTAGTAATGTTGGCAATCGCCACGCGCTTTTAAATAATTTAACGCTTGTGGATACTACTTCTAATAAAAGTTACCCGATTAAAGTAAATACTGTAAATGGTTATATTCTTTCCGGAAAGTCAAGAAACTTTAATATTAGCCCGGATTTTAAATTCCAAGCTGATCATAAATATAATATTTCATTGAATATTAACGGTAAGCCAGCATCTCTTTAACGAGGCACATATGAAATATCTCGTAAGTGCTTTGTGTGTTATGTACTTGCCGGTTCATGCTTTTGCTGAATCATTACAAGACAACACTAATGCCGCTTTGCCTAATATTCCGGAAGTTACAAACTCCGCTTTTCAGACCTCTGGTTCTGATAAAGGCTATATACAACTATTTTTAAATATTTCTATCAATTCTAATACTTCTACCGACTTAATATCGGTACATCAAGATCAAGATAGAAAATTATATATACGCGTCCATGACTTAAAAGCCTTAAGACTGAAAATGGATGAGCATATCCCTGACAGCCAATGGGTATGTATTAATGAACTGAAAGGAATCCAGTTTAAGTATCTGGAAAATGAGCAGTCTCTAAACTTACAAGTTCCTGCGAGCATGTTGAGTGACTATTCTGTTGACTTAACTGGTCAACCGACTACAAACACCAACTTACTAAAAATGAAACCTTTAAATGCTGCAATTCTGAATTACAGCATGTATCACACTATTACTAATGATGAGAGTATTTTCTCAGGTTCGGCAGAAGGGATTTTTAACAGCGCCCTTGGTAATTTTTCATCAGGCATTTTATACAACGGTAGTAATGAAAATAGTTATAGCCATGAGAAGTGGGTGCGCTTAGAGAGCAAGTGGCAATATGTAGATCCTGAAAAAGTCAGGATATATACCCTAGGTGACTTTATTTCCAATAGTTCTGACTGGGGCAGTAGTGTGCGTCTTGCCGGTTTGCAGTGGTCGAGTGCCTATACTCAGCGTGGTGATATTGTCACCTCGGCATTACCGCAGTTTTCCGGTTCAGCGGCGCTACCTTCTACACTGGACTTATACGTTAACCAGCAAAAGATTTATTCAGGCCTTGTTCCTTCAGGTCCATTTGATGTTAAGCAGCTCCCGTTTATTTCAGGAAATGAAGTTACACTGGTCACCACCGATGCAACAGGTCAGCAAACCATTACTAAAAAACCTTATTACTTTTCATCGAAGATTTTGGCAAAAGGTATCAATGAGTTTTCAGTCGATGTTGGGGTTCCGCGTTATAACTACGGATTGTATTCAAACGATTATGATGATGCCACCTTTGTCTCTGGTGCAATTCGTTATGGTTATAGCAACTCACTGACTTTAAGTGGCGGTGCAGAAGCTTCCACAGATGGTCTTTCCAACGTGGGAACGGGCTTTGCCAAGAACCTGTTTGGTGTTGGGGTGATTAATGCCGACATTGCTGCAAGTCAGTATAAAGATGAAAATGGCTATTCGGCTCTGGTTGGTTTAGAAGGGCGAATTAGCAAGAATATTTCATTTAACACCAGCTACCGCAAAGTATTTGATAACTATTTTGACTTGGCACGGGTGTCGCAAATTCGATATTTGAAAGAAAATCAGCTTAATGCTGAATCACAAAACTATTTAAACTACAGCGCGCTGGCAGACGAGATTTTTAGGGCAGGGATTAACTATAACTTTTATACAGGCTATGGTGTTTATGTCGGTTATAACCAGATCAAATATAGTGATAACTCGTATAAGTTACTGTCTGCTAACTTAAGCGGAAGTTTAAACAAGAACTGGGGCTTTTATAGTTCAGCTTATAAAGACTATGAAAACCATAAGGACTATGGCATTTACTTTGCGCTGCGCTATACGCCATCTACCAGAGTCAATGCAATTACAAGTGTATCTAATGACAGTGGTAAAACAACCTACAGACAAGAAATCAATGGATTTACCGATCCGCAAATTGGTTCATTTGGATGGGGGGGTTATGTTGAACGAGATCAAGATGCACATGCTAACAATGCATCGGTCTATGGCTCTTATCGAGCACGAGCTGCGTACCTGACAGGTCGTTATAACCGAATTGGAGATAATGACCAAGTTGCACTTTCAGCGACAGGATCTTTAGTTGCAGCAGCAGGCCGTATATTTGCGGCGAATGAAATTGGAGATGGTTATGCTGTTGTCACCAATGCCGGACCGCAAAGCCAAATTATAAATGGTGGAGTAAATTTAGGAGAGACAGATAAGTCAGGAAGATTCTTAATTGCGAATTTAAGACCGTATCAATCTCATCATATCTATCTAGACCCATCTTATTTACCACTGGAATGGGATGTGACAACGACCAATCGAACAGCACTTGTGGGCTATCGCCAAGGAACTTTAGTTGACTTTGGTGCTCATCGAGTTGTTTCAGGATTAGTCAAAGTTGTAGATAAAAATAACTCGCCATTGTTACCGGGTTATAGCGTCCGAATTAATGGACAACAAGATGCCGTAGTGGGCTATGATGGTGAGGTCTTCGTTCCAAACCTATTAAAGCAAAATAAACTTGAAATAGACCTTCTTGATCATGGTTCATGTCAAGTTAATTTCACTTACGAAAGTCAGCAATACAGTGCTAAAAAATTGGGGCCTTATGTATGTCAATAAGTATTGTAAGTCATAGTTCCTACATGCTAGCCAAAAAGTTTTCATCTACTTTAAAGTATGTTTTAGCTAGTTTATTGTTATTTGTGCTTTATGCTTTTTTTAGTTCAGCACATGCTGCCTGTACGGTAACTGGAACCACAAATAGTACTTATAATTATACAGCAGCAACGATTAATAGTGACGCTACCATTACTTATACTGGAACTATTCGCTGTACGAACGGTGGAACTACTGCTCAAATATCAAAATATATGTGCATGAAAACAGTATTTACTGGTGCAACTACTTCAAATAGTAATGTTTCATTACCTTATACGGTTATTGCAACTGTAGGTGGAGCAGGTTCTTCTACTACAAATCAAACTTCAAATGTTTGGTATGGTCCTGTTACTACGGTGGCACCGAGTAATATTATTAGTTACTCAGTAAGTGTTAAAGTTCCAGCAAGATCGGGCTCTTTAACAGCCTATCCGGTAGGGACTTATATTGGCTCCGTTCAAGTATTTTGGGACATGCAAGCAAATTCGA
The DNA here is from genome assembly GCF_016064815.1 of Acinetobacter seifertii. NCBI lineage: Bacteria > Pseudomonadati > Pseudomonadota > Gammaproteobacteria > Moraxellales > Moraxellaceae > Acinetobacter > Acinetobacter seifertii. The sequence continues at coordinate 1,622,649 of NZ_CP065820.1, forward strand.
GCAGTGTATGTGAGGGTGATAGTGGCGGTGGCTGGGACTCGGGTAATATGACGATTACAGCTAACTATGTAGTACCAAGTTTCTGTCAGCTAGATTCCACATCAAATGTCGATTTTGGCAATATTAGTGATATTGGTACAACAAGTCGTGACTACACTGCTCAAGGTGCGATTAATGCAACTTGCAACAATGGAACACCTTATAGCATTTATTTGGGGGACGGTAATAATCGTATAAGCGGTGGATTTAGACGTATGACGAATGGAAGCAGTCAATATATTCCTTATCAGTTATACAAAGATTCTGCTTATAGCACCGTGTGGGATGCTACAGGTGGTACAACAACGGTGGGTGGTTCTGGTGGAGTGTCAAAGACAGGATCTGGCACTAGTCAAATTTCAAATGTATATGGAAAAATTCCGCAAGGAACCGCTATTTCAAGTACGCCCGGTAACTACTCAGATAGCATAGTTGTTACAGTGACCTATTAATTATTTACCAACTCACTATTCACTTAAAGCAAGCAGATAGTGAGTCGGTACCTATATTGTTTTTATGAATCTTATTTAGTTTGTAGAGAGCTTTGTTTTCGTATTAGCAATATAAATAGTGTGATTAATAAGCTAAATCCGAAAATAGGCAAACTAATTCCTAAAATAATAAGTGTAAGTGCCGTGATTATTTTTTGTTGATTAGTTGCACGCTTCCAAACCAATAAAGTTTGGCTAACAAAATGGCTAGTCGTAAGTTTTAAATTAGAAGTTTTAAACCAAGCTTTATATGCATAAATAATCATGATACATAGCCCAAGAGCATATAAGGCGAGTATCAATTGATTAATCCAACCGAATAACACTCCAATATGAGCATCGACCCCCCAGCGTGTAAGTTTTGCAAATAACGAGTAATCTTTAAAAGCCAGTTTGTCGATGACTTTGTGTTGATGTACATCAATCGCTACACTGTCCGCTTGAGTTGGCCATTTGCGCTGTAGTTCAGTAACAGTCCAAGCCTGATTTACATCAACTGGTGGTTTGATTTGTATTTGGGCTGAATGAATTCCATTTGCTCTAGCAATTGCTAATGCAGAGTCGAATTCAGTTGGTATGATTTCTAAATCCGAAGTTTCCATGACCATACCATGATGTTCTTTATGCTCATCATGAGACATTTGGGGTAATGGAGCATTATTTAAAGTTGTGGTTAATGTTGGCGTTTGCCAATTTAACCATTGACGAGCGATACGAATATTATCGCCAGCCCATTGGGACCATGTAAGACCAGTAATCGAAATGAACAATAAAAGTGGTAATAGGGTCAAGCCGATAGAACTATGCCATTTTAATAAACGATTTTTAGATGTTTGTCTGATTTTAAAATTTTGACGACGCTTCCACCAATTATATAGGCCCGTTAGGGTTAAAATGCCCAGCCAGCTTGCTGCAAGCTCACTATAAAAACGACCCCATTTCCCTAATAATAAATTACTATGTAATTGATCTAAGAATGTACGAAATGGAAGTACTCCACTGGTCCCATATACTGCAAGTTGACCTTTTATAGAGAGTGTATAAGGGTCTACAAAAACTGCTTCATTATTTAAATGATGAGCCTTGTCAGAAAAAATAACTCGTGTTGTTTGTGTGGAGCTTGGAGCTGGTCTAACTTCTGTAATTTGTGCAGATTCGTGCATCACTTTTTTTGCTGTCTCAACCTGTTGGCTTAGTGAGTAGGGATCTTTATTTAAAGGCTGAACATACAATGTATCTTTATAGATAGATTGTTCTATCTGAGGAGTAATTGCATATAGAAGACCTGTAAATGCCGCAATGAATATAAATGGGGCAATAAAAATACCAGCATAAATATGCACAAGACGAAAAAGACTACGCCAAAAGCTAGGGGTATGAGGCATGTTGAGGAGTATCAAACAAACTTTGGTGTGAAGTATATCTACTTTATTCTTAAATTTTAAAATAATTAAGGGATGAGGATGTTTTGTATATCTAAGCACTTGTAAGAAAGGCTTTTTTAAATAAATAGATTAGATGGTTGATATAAGGTTTTGTTATCATGATTTTTATGAAAATTGGATAAGATTGACTATAGTCAGTTAAGGCAAAAAGATATTCAGATATCTTTATGATGGATGGCTTAAGCAATAGATTGATCAAACGACTAATAGAAATAACTTATCAGCTATTAAATTTCTACTAACCTAATAGTTTATAATTGCATTTTATATAATTAAATAATTTATATAGCTATGAAAATTCATCATTTGCGAAGTGCTACTTTTATTATTGAAGCTGGCCCTTATTTTATTTTAATTGATCCGATGTTGGGTGATAAAGGTTCGCTTCCTGCTTTTTCATACCTCCGCTTTAAGGCTAAAAAGAATCCTTTAGTTGATCTACCTTTGAATGCCCAAGAATTATTAAACAAAGTTACCCATTGTTTAATTACTCATAGCCAAACTTTTGGAATAAAAGCATTTCAACATACTGATCATCTAGATCAAAAGGGCGAGGACTTTCTTGTTCAAAAGCAAATTCCTGTTTATTCCTTTCAAAATGATGTGTCGTATTTATCTAAATATGGGATAAATGTTCAGGCAGGTATTGATTACTGGAAAGAAATCGAGTTTTTAGGTGGAAGATTAGTTGCCATACCAGCGCGTCATGGGCATGGCTGGATTAGTAAATTGATGGCGAATGGTTGTGGCTTCTATTTAGAATTGCCAAATGAACCTTCTTTATATATTAGTGGTGATACCGTACTTACTCATGATGTTAAAAATGCCTTACTTAAATTCCGACCTGATATTGCGGTAGTTGCTGCGGGACAAGCTCAAATGGATGTGGGGCAGCCGATTCTTATGTCGAAAAATGAAGTACGCGAATTTATTGAGCTTTCGCCTAAATATATTATTGCTAATCATCTTGAAGCATTGAATCACTGTCCTGTAAAACGACATGAGATAAAGCAAATTCTGCATGAAATGAATGTAGTTGACCGAGTACAAGTACCCGATGATGGACAAACACTTATTTATGAAAATTAAAACAAGATTTAATCAATATTTATTAAATGAAAATCTTGTAATTCCATATTTTCTATTATGAATAGCGAATAACGCTATGAGTTTTTTATGTAAATGATAGAATTGCGACGGTCGGTAAGTTGATATCTATTTTGTCTAACTAATGCACAGTCTACAAAATGTTTAAGATTAAATTTGTAGACTGTTGAACTACAAGTGAGGGTAAATGTAGATATACATATGCAACCATCTAAAATTTTAACCTATTGAAAATACAAAGGTTTATCACTTGCTCCCATCACTTACAATCCAAACCAGACTTGGTGGATTCTACTTTTTCTATTATTCCATTGTTGGTACATTCATGCCGTATTGGAATTTATATCTTCAAGATCAAGGGTTTAATTATCAGCAAATCGGGATTTTATCATCTATTGCGATTGTGACACGATTTTTTGCACCTTTAGTTTGGGGTTGGATTGCAGATAAATCTGGTAAAAGAATGCTTTTGGTGCGACTCGCAACTTGGATGGAAGCCTGTATATGGTTGGCTATTTTTATAGTTCCTAATACCTTTCAATCTGTCGCTTTACTCATGCTTATTTTTAGTTTTTTCCAAAATGCAATTTTAGCTCAGTTTGAGGGGGTAACCTTATTTTGGTTAGGTGATCAAAGAGCAAAACTCTATGGGAAGATTCGAAAATGGGGATCAGTTGGATTTATTGTAGGTGTATTTACTATAGGTGCCATTTTAGAAATTATTCCAATTTCTATGTTGCCTATTTTATTGCTTGTTATTGCTTCACTTGCATTTATTTGGGCTTTTACGATTCGTGAGCCAGAGGGAGCTCCTACTTCTCAAAAGCATTTAGAGCCTTTATTACCTGTGTTAAAGCGTCCTGAAGTTGCTGCTTTTTTTACAATCGAATTTATTCTCCTTTTTTCGCATGCGCCTTTTTATAGTTTTTATAGTAACTTTCTAAAATCTTTAAATTATAGTACGACTGAAATTGGCTTCTTATGGGCAATGGGGGTTGTCTCTGAAATAGTAATGTTTGCATGTGCGGCTACTTTCTTCAAATATTTTTCTTGGCGTAGTCTTGTTGCTATATGTTTAGTTTTAACCAGCATACGTTGGTTGCTAGTCGCTCTCTTTTCTCATTATTTTATAGGTCAGCTATTTGCACAATGTTTGCATGCTTTTAGTTTTGGCCTATTTCACCTTATTGCAATGCGGCTTATTTTCCAAAACTTTTCAATAGGACAACAAGGTCGTGGACAGGCTTTATACAGTACCATGTGGGGATTGGGAGTGGCATTTGGAAGTATTTTAGCGGGTCATTATTGGAAAACTCTGACGGGTGAGCATATTTTTATGATTGCTGCGCTCGTTGTGCTATTCGGTTTATGTTTTGTATTTTGGTTACCTAAACAAATTGAAAAGCCAGCTTCTTAATCGAAACATCACTAACATTGTTAACATTGCATGGTTAAGCGGCTAAATTGTTTTATGGAAAGTATCTATTCGTTACGGTTGAAAAATATTGTTTTTATATGGTTATGAAGCAATGATTTTCTAAAAAAATGTGCTAACTTAAACTCATGCGTTTAATGATTAATAAATCTATGAAAAATATTTATATTATGGGATTATTATTAGCTTTTTCTGGTTTTGCTATGGCTGAAACAGCAACGCAAAAGCCTGCTGAACAGCCTGTTCGAACTGCAAGTAATCCTAATGCTATACGTATTGTTACGCGTCCTGAGATTATGGGATTATGGGGAATGGAGATTCCAAATAATAAGAAATGTGTAGAGTACTATAACTTCCGCAGTAGTAATGATGTAGTGATCAAAAGTGGTGAGGAATGGTCATATGGTATTTATGAATACCAGCCATCTGATGACCCTAAAGAGCAGTTATCTGCTTTAGTTATGCAGATTAAGTTTGATAATAATAAAGTAGATTGCTCTGGTCAGCAGCAAGATCAGACTGGTGATGTTTCCCAATATTTTGTGCAGTGGAAAAATGACCATACTATTAATTTCTGCTCAACTGCTAAAGGTGAGCAATGTTTTGCAACTTTACGTCGAATGTTGCCATAAATCTAAATAGATATAAAAAAGCCTCTTATTTAAGAGGCTTTTTTATTATGCATGTTATGCAGTTTCAGCTTTCTTCTTTTCTTCCAATTGCTTCAACAAGTGCTTTTCAAGGTAATGGATGTCCATTGCCTGTTCACAGAAGCTTTTGTCTTGCAAGATAAGATCTTTATGCAAAGGAATGTTGGTTTTAATTCCAGTAAGAATCATTTCGTCTAACGCTTGACGCATACGAGCAAGCGAAGTTTCGCGATCTTTACCATGAGAAATTAATTTTGCAATCATTGAGTCGTAGTATGGAGGAATACTATATCCAGGATAGATATGAGAATCTAAACGAATACCTGCACCGCCTGGCGCATAGAAGCTCTCAATTTTACCTGGTGAAGGTAAGAAAGTTGTTGGATCTTCTGCATTAATACGACATTCAATAGCATGACCACGAACTTCAATATCTTTTTGTTGAAGCTCTAGACCCAAACCAGCTGCAATACGTAATTGTTGCTCAATGATATCAACACCAGTAACCATTTCAGTTACAGGGTGCTCAACCTGAACACGAGTGTTCATTTCGATAAAGAAGAATTCACCATCTTCGAACAAGAACTCAAATGTACCAGCACCACGATATTGCATTAACTGACATGCGTTAACACAAGCTTCTAAAATATCAGCACGTGCTTTTTCTGGTAGATTTGGAGCAGGAGCTTCTTCTAAAACTTTTTGATGACGACGTTGTAATGAACAGTCGCGATCATATAAATGGATTGCATGACCGTTACCATCACCTAAAACTTGAACTTCGACATGGCGAGGTTTTTGTAAGAAGCGTTCCATGTATACGGTGTCATCACCGAACCACATTTCTGCATCACGTTGAGCCGCTTGAACTGACTCAAGTAATGTGTCTACGCGTTCAACAATACGCATACCACGACCACCACCACCAGCTGCCGCTTTAACAATGAGCGGGAAACCGATTTCTTTAGCTTCTGCTAAAGCGTTGTGGATGGTTACAGCATGGTCACAACCAGGTACTGTAGGTACACCAGCTTTTTTCATTGCAACAATTGCAGAAACCTTGTTACCCATTAAACGAATATGTTCTGGGCGAGGGCCAATAAATGTGAAACCCGAGCTTTCTACAATTTCAGCAAACTCGGCATTTTCTGAAAGAAAGCCATAGCCTGGGTGAATTGCATCAGCACCAGTAATTTCTGCAGCAGTAATAATTGCTGGGATGTTTAAATAGCTGTCACTACTTGCACCCGGACCAATACATACTGCTTCATCAACGAAACGTAAATGCATCAAATCTTTATCAGCATCTGAATAGATACCGACAGTTTTGATTCCTAATGTTTTGCAAGCCCGGGTAATTCGTAAAGCGATTTCACCACGGTTTGCAATTAAAACTTTTTGCAACATAGTTGTCCCCGGGGTATTACGCGCGATAACGGAATAAAGGTTGACCGAATTGGATCACATCACCATTTTTCACTAAAATTTCTTCAATCACGCCGCTTTGAGTTGCTTCAATAGGGTTCATGATTTTCATTGCTTCGATAATACCCAAAGTCTCACCAGCAGATACAGTTTGACCTACTTTAACAAATGGTGCTTCACCTGGGCTTGGAGCAGCATAGAACACACCAACCATAGGAGAAGTTTCAACTGCTCCACGTGGGGTTTTTGCAACAGGTGCTTCAGCAACAGGAGCTGCTGGAAGTGCTACACCAGCCGCAGCAACGACAGGATTACGACGAGTTAAAGCGATTGATTGATCACCTTCTTTAACTTCAATCGCTTGCAAGTCAGACTCAATCATTAAATCGATGAGTTTTTTAATTTTGCGGATATCCATGGGCGACTATTCCTGAACTAGTTTGGGTTAGATGGTTGAATTTTTTCAATGGCGTAATCGAGTGCAAAGCTATAACCTTTTGCACCTAGACCACAAATCACGCCAATTGCTTTGTCTGATAAATAAGAGTGGTGTCTAAACGCTTCACGTGCGTGAACATTTGACAAATGTACTTCAATAAATGGAATGGCAACGCCAAGTAGAGCATCACGTAAAGCAACTGAGGTATGAGTAAGGGCAGCAGGATTAATAATAATAAGTTTTACGCCTTCTGCTTGTGCCTGATGAATGCGATCAACAATGGCACCTTCCCAATTGCTTTGAAAAGTATCTAGTGTAATAGAGGCTTGTTTAGCTTGAGCAATAAGTTGTTGGTTGATATTGTCTAGGGTAAGATGACCATATACTTCTGGTTCGCGTTTTCCCAGCAAATTCAAATTCGGTCCATGAATTACCAAAATGGTCGAACTCATTCAGATTGCTCCAGCTCTAAAGTTGCAAATAGTCTTTGCAAGATGTCTGCAAAGTTTGCTTATTATGGCATATGTTTCTACAAGTTTTTTATAATTTCTTTTAATTGTCGCAGAAAGGGTACACCAAATTCGGCTTATATATTGTAAATTTTGCGACGAATTAGCAATGTTAAAAAATGACAAAATTTCAAGTAATTTAACAAGGCTCATTTTAAACCGAATTGACAAAAACAGTTCATGTATTTTGTGTAACGACGGTATGGGCATCTTCAATTGTTAACATTTCATTCCAGCGAGTTAGGTAGTTTTTTGAGCGATGGCATTGTTTCATTTGCCAAGATGGGTTACGCGAGTGATATCCGACTTGTAAATAATGACTACCAAAACGCTTACGAACTGTACCTAAAGTTTCCATTAATTGTTGTCTTTGATGAATAAGTTCCAAAGGTTGCCATAAATCATCAATATGTTGTTGACGCGCGTGTAGACCACAAAATAATACTCCAATTTTTATATAACTTTTATTTTCTTTATATAAAACATCAATTTGATGCATTGCTGCTTTTGTGATTATGCATAAATCATCTGTTGCATAGTGAAGACCAATGGCCTGAGAAGTGGCTTTTTTATAAGGTGGTTTATCTGTTTTTTCATAAAGCATGACTTGAATACAGGCACACAGCTGTTCTTGTTTCATTAAGCGGCGATGCGCTCGATTAAGATGAAAAATAAGTGCTTGTTTAATAATCTCGATACTGGATAAAGCTTGAGCAAAACTTCGTGACGCTAAAATCCGTTTAGTTGGAATACTAGGATCGTCAAGTTCAATACATGATTGGCCTTTTAGCTCACGAATAGTGCGTGCCATGACCACAGAAAATGCCTTTGCCATATGGTGTTCATTGGCAAAAGTTAAGTCTAGGCATGAATATACTTCATAACTTTGTAGTTGTTTGACCAGTTGATAACCAATTCCCCATACTTCTTTGACCGATGTCTGTTGCATGAGGTCTTCCATAATTAATGGATCTAAGGTAATGAAATTACAGATTCCCTTAAAACTTTTAATTTTCTTAGCAAAATGATTGGCAAGTTTTGCTTGTGTTTTTGAATATCCAATTCCAATACAACAAGGTAGACCTAACCATTGGAGGAGAGTTTCTCTCACCTTAAAGCAGTAGTTAGATATATCAATAGATTGAAGGTAAGGAGTGAGATGAATAAAGCACTCATCTATAGAGTAAGCTTCTATATCATCTGTAGAGAAAAATTCACCGAGAACAGCAAAAAAACGACGGGACATCTCGGCATATAAAGTGTAGTTGCTTGAATAGACTTGAACACCAGCTTGTACGGCATCTTTCTCAATTTGAAACCACGGTACTCCCATCTTAATACCTAAAAGTTTTGCTTCTTCACTACGTGATACAACACAACCATCGTTGTTAGATAAAACAACTACAGGTTTATCAATGAGTTTGGGGTTGAAAAGTCGCTCACAGCTGACATAACAATTGTTAATATCAACCAGTGCATAAACTTCACGGTGTGAGATATCTCTCATCATTTCATCCCCCAATTTATCAACTCAAAATATATTTTTGAATTTGTAACATAATCAAGTTAACAAAATTATGCACAGATATCTAGGGGAGTTCTGGTTGTTCGTCGAAATTATGAAAAGGATGCAAAAGTAATGAATTGTCAGTTATTGATATGGAAATGTCTGAAAATGATAAGTTTTAGTTGGTTATGATCAAAACCATAAGAGCTATATTTAATGGATGGGTTGAGGCCTTTAAATATAGTAATGCGTATAACGCATTTGTCTTATGGGTCTTTCAAGCTGTCTTTTTTATAAAAGACAGCTTTTTTTTATGCTGATTTGACTCTTAGATTACTTATGAAGAATATCGCTGTTTGGCTTGTTCATAAGCCTCAAGATTAATGCATTGAGCACCCAAGCTTGTGATTTGTGCTTGATCAATTTGAAGTTCATCCCACTTTTGCATTTGTTCAAATAGCCAATGGAAATCTTCAGGTTGTGGAGCAGCATTTTCTTTAACTAAGTTTTTTACAATATTTTGAATCATATAGTATTTATCTACATGTACTTCTTCAGAACAGTGAAAGCGGATAATTCCAAAATCGACCAACAACTTTAAGACAGGTGAAAAGTCTTTCAAATTACTCAATTCCTTTTGAGCTTTTATAATTGCTGTGGTCAGTGCAATTAAAGTTTGAGGATGTTGTTCAGCCCATTCTTGAGTTACTGCAAGAACTTTATCTGCCACATTTGGAATAATGTCTTGACTTGAACATACGATTTTACTTAAGCCTAAAAGTTCGCCCTGTGTATTCCACGGTTCTCCTACACAAAAACCATCAATGACATGATTATCTAAAGCTTCGACCATATACGGTGGTGGAAGGGCTTTGAGCTTAAGTGTTTGAGCTATTTTTGAATCTGCCAAAGCAAGCCATTCTCTTACACAATAATGATGAATTGAATGTTTAAATACGTGGGCTAAGGATAAAGGATGATCTGCTTCAATATAGCTCGTCACTTTTTGGGCTGTAGCTTGTGCATTATCGTTTTCTTGAATAGCCAGTTGATGAGTTAATTTTTGGCTTAAGCTAATAAAGGCACGGTTTTTACTTAAAATAAGAGGGGTTTGCAGTGCAATACCAATTTGGTCTGCACCCACGGCTGCTGCAGGTAGCATGGCAGATAAACAATGTGCAGCATCTAATAGCCCAAAAGCTAAACGGTCTCGAAGACTTGCCCATGATGCTTCTTTGACTAGGGTAACATCTAAACCAACTTCTTCGAAAAAACCTTGCTGTTTTGCCCATAGTAAAGCGATGCAATCAAGTAAAGGAATATAGCCGAGTTGCAATTGAGTCTTTTCTAATGTGCTCATTTATTCGTCCTTTAGTTGATCATTTAGTAGTTTTTGAGCGTCAAGTAAACGCCGTGCCATTTCTCCAATCGTTATACGGTGGCTCATGGCATTTTTTCTGAGTAATTGAAAAGCCGTATCTTCAGGTAAGCCATGCAGTTGCATGAGCAGTACTTTGGCCTTTTCAACATCTTTACGATCTGCCAGTTTGGTTTGAGCTTCTTTTAAGTCACCTTCGAGCTTTTTATGTTTTTTATATTGCTCAATTGAAATCTCTAAAATGGTATGTAAGCGGGCAGGGTCTATGCCGTCTACAATATAAGCCGTTACGCCTGCATCTATCGCTTGTTTGATGGTGTCTTTATCTGAATTTTTAGTGAATAGGACAGTCGGTAGGTCATAGCTACTCACACAACTTTCAATAATGTCTCGGTGAGGATGGTCCATATCGAGCAAGATGACATCGGCTTGTAAATCTTCAAGACGAAAAATATTTAAGTGGTCCAAAGTAAGGCAGGCCACCACTTCAAAGTCATTTTCAAGCAGACTGTTTTTTATATAGTCGGCCCGCGCATGATCATCATCGATAAGAGCTATTTTGAGTTTTGGCATAAGTTCAGAAAATCAGGCTAAGAAAATGCGCCAATTCGACGCGTTTTTTGTTATTAAGTTTTAAGCAAGATTAGTGCCATCCAAATTTAAACAAAAAATCAGGCATGATTGGACCTTTAATATGCTAAAGCATTACTTTGACCGATATTGGTGCAAAAATACGATTCATTTTGTGGCAAAACTTATTTTTGTTTAAACCATATAGAGGAGCACCAATAGGGCAGGGAAAATTAAATATTCTTTATGGATGAAAAGGTGTTTTAGTTTAAATATTTGAAAATAATAATAAAAATTTATTAATATTAATTTAAAAAAGAATTGGCATGCAAAATGCTTACTTAATTACAGGTCGAAGACGACCATAAGTTTTAAAGACGGCCAACGATGTCCGTTCTGATCGAGTTTGTGAGTGCAGCCGCACATACAAAGAAGTTACGTTCAGTCGGAGTGAAGGTCATGTCTTTATTTTTATTTCATAAAAAAGTTACATCTGAATTAACTAAATTTCCAGTTTCAGCGATGCGAGCCTTCTCTAAGAGGAGGCTCGCTTTTTTTATTTCTTTTTTTGATTTTGCTGTGCATTGGGTGTCATTAACGAGTGAAAAAAATTGGTTTCAAGTAGCTACATGCCATGTGAGCTTGATTCGTTTCTCGATAGAGCACAAAGCAAAAGAACAATGTCTATTTGAGAATGGAATAACGCAGCTTAAAAGCAACGTGATTTGAGGAGAAACACTATGAAATTGGTAATGATTGGTCATGGTATGGTGGGCCACAAATTCATCGAAGCCATTTTAGAAAAAGCAGATGATGAACTGGAAATCACTATTCTCGCGGAAGAACCTCGTATCGCCTATGACCGCGTGCATTTGACAGAATATTTCTCTGGGAAATCGGCAAAAGATTTATCTTTAGCACGTTTTGACTTTGCCGATGCTCATGGCATTGACTTACGTCTTAATACAAAAGCAACTGCAATTGATACGACTGCACAAACTGTAACAACCAATCATGGTGATGTGATTAGTTATGACAAATTGGTACTGGCGACTGGTTCATATGCATTTGTTCCACCAATTCCGGGTAATGACCGTGAAAACTGCTTTGTTTACCGTACGATTGAAGACTTAGACGCGATTCGTGCAGCGAGTCTTAATGCAAAAACAGGTGTCGTGATTGGTGGTGGTTTGCTTGGACTTGAAGCTGCAAAAGCTTTACGTGATTTAGATTTAGAAACACATGTTGTTGAGTTTGCACCACGTTTGATGGCAGTTCAAATTGATGACTTAGGGGGCAAGGTTTTATGCCGTAAAATTGAAGATTTAGGTGTAAAAGTTCATACACAAAAAGCGACTCAGTCTATTGAGTCTGGTGTAAATACCACTCATGTGATGAAGTTTGCCGACGGTAGTGAACTCGAAACTGATGTGATTTTATTCTCTGCGGGGATCCGCCCACGTGATGAGCTCGCACGCAATAGTGATCTGGCGATTGGTGAGCGTGGTGGTATTGTCATTAATGATTATTGCCAAACTTCAGATCAAAACATTTATGCCATTGGTGAATGTGCGCTTTGGCAAAACAAGATTTATGGTTTGGTTGCACCGGGCTATGACATGGCACGTATTGCAGCAAAACACATTTTAGATGAAGAGTGTAATTGCTTCACTGGCGCAGACATGAGCACCAAGTTGAAGTTGATGGGTGTGGACGTTGCTTCTGTAGGTGATGCACATGCCATGACTCCGGGTGCATTAAGCTATTTCTATGCAGATGAACATGCACTGGTTTATAAAAAGATTGTTGTAAATGCAGATAAAACCAAATTGCTGGGCGCAGTTTTGGTGGGCGATGCAAAAGAGTACAACGACCTTTTACAAATGATGTTAAATGGTCTGGCTTTGCCTGAAGTGCCTGAAAGTTTAATCATGCCAGGCTTTGAGCAGTCGGCAGGAAAATCTGGTGGTAGCGGAGTCGATTTACTACCTGACAGTGCAACAATCTGTTCGTGTAATAACGTATCAAAAGCGGACATCTGCCAAGCGATTAGTGATGGTTCGACCTCTTTAGGTGCATTAAAGAAATGCACCAAAGCAGCAACTGCATGCGGTGGTTGTGCACCATTAGTGACTCAAGTTTTAAAGTCAGAGTTACAACGTCAAGGTGTGACGGTAAATAACCACATTTGCGAACACTTTCCGTACTCGCGTCAAGAGTTGCATCACTTGGTTCGTGTCAATGAAATCAAAACTTTTGATGATTTAATTCATCAACATGGCCATGGTTTAGGTTGTGACATCTGTAAACCGACTGCTGCAAATATCTTAGCTTCTTGTTGGAACGATTTCGTACTTGAGCCAAGTCATGCAGGGCTACAAGACAGTAACGACTACTACTTGGGGAATATCCAAAAAGATGGTTCTTACTCAGTTGTACCACGTATGGCTGGTGGTGAAGTCACTCCGGATGGCTTAATTGCGATTGGTCAAATTGCGAAGAAATATAACTTGTACACAAAAATTACTGGTGGTCAACGTGTTGATATGTTTGGTGCTCAAGTTCACGAGCTTCCATTCATTTGGGAAGAGCTGAATGCTGCGGGCTTCGAGTCTGGTCATGCTTACGGCAAATCTTTACGTACAGTGAAATCTTGTGTGGGTAGCACATGGTGTCGTTACGGGGTAGATAACTCGGTTGGTTTAGCGATCGAGCTTGAAAACCGCTACAAAGGTTTGCGTTCACCACATAAATTAAAAATGGCAGTGTCTGGATGTACGCGTGAGTGTGCAGAAGCGCAAGGCAAAGACGTGGGTATTATCGCGACCGAAAAAGGCTGGAACCTTTATGTATGTGGTAACGGTGGTATGAAACCACGTCATGCCGAGTTACTTGCATCTGACCTTGATAAAGCAACACTCATTCGTTATATCGACCGTTTCTATATGTTCTACATCCAAACAGCAGACCGTTTACAACGTACCAGTGTATGGCGCGACAACATGGAAGGCGGCTTAGATTATCTTAAATCTGTGATTGTTGATGATTCTCTTGGTTTGGCTGCCGAGCTTGAGCGCCGTATGGAACACATTATTGGCACATATCAAGACGAATGGCGTACTGCGGTAGAAAATCCTGAAGTTCGTAAACGCTTCCAAACGTATATCAACGCAGGTGCAAATGAGCAGGCTGATCCGCACATTCAATTTACAACTGAACGCGGTCAAATCCGCCCATTAACCGAAGCTGAACGTTCAGAAGACCGTATTCCAATGGTTGAAGCATAAAGGAGAACTTATATGAATATTGTACAAGACAAAAATATGCTTCCTGATGATCAATGGATTGATGTGTGTGCACTCGATGATTTAACCCCAAACACTGGCGCAGGTGCACTAGTGGGTGACCAAGCTGTAGCAATCTTCCGTGTAGGACATGAAAAACGTGTTTACGTGCTGAGTAATAAAGATCCATTTAGCCAAGCGAATGTGATGAGCCGCGGCATTATTGGTGATTTGCAAGGCGAGCGTGTTATTGCATCACCAATCTATAAACAACATTTTAGTTTGGCAACGGGCCGTTGTTTAGAAGATAAAGACCAAAAATTGGCGGTTTACCCGAGCAAAATTGTTGATGGTCGTGTTTGGGTCAATGCGGTGCCGCAAAAAACTTATATTACCAATACAGGTGTGTCTCAAGACAAACTTAAACTGGTATTGATTGGTAATGGTTTAGCAGGAATGCGTTGCCTAGAAGATTTACTTGATATGGCACCAGACCGTTATGAAGTTACGGTGATTGGTGAAGAACCATGGGGTAACTATAACCGTATTATGTTGTCTCCGGTTTTATCGGGTGAAAAAACTATTGAAGATATTATGTTGCATCCACCAAAGTGGTACGACGATAAAGGCATTAAATTTATTGCTGGCGATAAAGCGGTAAAAATTGATCGTCCGCGTAAAGTGGTTTACACCGAAAAAGGCCAGACAGTTGATTATGACCGTTTGATTCTGGCAACAGGCTCGGCACCATTTATTCCACCAGTTCAAGGTGTTGACCTAAAAGGGGTGTTAACTTTCCGCGATATTTATGACGTTAACACCATGATTGAATACTGTGGTTCAAAAACTAATGCAGTCGTGATTGGCGGCGGTTTGCTGGGTTTAGAAGCTGCCTATGGTTTAAAGCAACGTGGTATGAATGTCACGGTATTGCATTTAATGGACCGTATTATGGAACGCCAACTTGATGGGCGTGCGAGTCAATTACTTCGTCATAGTATTGAGCAAAAAGGCATTCAAATCATTACCGAAGCCAATACCGAAGCGTTAATCGGTGATGAAAATGGTCATGTCAAACAAATCCGTTTGAAAGATGGCACAGTGTTGGATGCGGACCTTGTGGTATTTGCTGTAGGTATCCGTCCGAATATTGTTTTAGCCCAAAGTGCTGGTCTACGTTGTAATCGTGGTGTGTTGGTGAATGACACCATGCAAACATTTGATCCAAGTATTTATGCCGTGGGTGAGTGTATCGAACACCGTGGTCAAACTTTTGGTTTGGTTGAACCACTGTGGGGGCAAGCTTTTATTTGCGCGACCCATTTGGCTGAACACGGCAGCTTAACTTTTAAAGCACCGACCGTACCGACTCAGTTAAAAGTCAGCGGTGTCGATGTGTTCTCTGCGGGCAATTTTGAGCCGAAAGATGATTATGAAGACATTATCCTGAACGATGAAAAACGCCAGATTTATAAGCGTATTATCATTCAAAGCGATCGGGTAATCGGTGCAGTACTGTTCGGTGATACTGAAGATGGCATGTGGTATGCAGAGTTAATTGCAGACCAAACACCTGTTTCTTCATTCAGAAATAAGCTGCTATTTGGTCGAGATTTTGCATTAAAAAATGCAGGCTAAATAGGGGAAAGGAGCAGTTATGAACAGTATTCCAAGTGTTGAAATCGATAGCTCCGATCATGTTGCAAAAACAATCAAAACAACATGTCCATATTGTGGGGTGGGTTGCGGTGTTAGTGTAAACGTTCAACAAAAACCTCAAGGACCTGTGGTGCAAGTTGAGGGGGATGCTGAGCATCCTTCCAACTTTGGGCGCTTATGTATTAAAGGTAGCCGACTTGCGGATACTTTGGGGTTAGAAACACGTGTTTTACAACCAATGATGGGACGAAAAGCTGATCGGGAGGTAACGACATGGGATGCAGCAATCAATAAAATTGCCGATAAATTCCAGTCTTGTATCGACAAATATGGTCGTGACAGCATTGCATTTTATGTTTCAGGTCAGCTTTTGACTGAAGATTATTATGTGGTGAACAAGTTTGTAAAAGGCTATTTGGGCACTGCAAATATCGACACCAACTCACGGCTTTGTATGTCATCTGCGGTGGCAGGTCATAAACGTAGCTTTGGTGAAGACCTTGTCCCTGCAAGTTATGAAGATTTTGAACATGCCGACATGGTGGTTTTGGTTGGTTCCAATACCGCATGGTGCCATCCTGTACTGTATCAACGGATTATGCAGGCTAAAAGCCACAATACGGATATGTTTGTTGTGGTGATTGACCCACGTTTTACCAGTACTTGTGAACAAGCGGATTTACATTTACCGATTTTACCGGGCCAAGATGTCGCATTGTTCAATGGCTTATTCCAATATCTATATCAAAATGGTCATGCCGATCAGGCTTTTGTTGATGCCTATACCGAAGGTTTGCAAGAGGTTTTGGCAAGCAGCGAGCCAGAAGCTAATATGGAATATGTGACAAAGCGTACAGGAATTGCACTCGATAAGATGCAACAGTTCTTTGAGAAATTTGCGCAGACTGAAAAGGTAATCACGCTATTTTCAATGGGTGTGAATCAATCAAGTCAGGGCGTGAATAAAGCCAACAGCATTATTAACTGTCACTTACTAACAGGCAAAATTGGAAAGCTCGGCGCTGCACCATTTTCAATGACAGGCCAGCCCAATGCTATGGGTGGCCGAGAAGTGGGTGGCTTAGCTAATATGCTGGCTGCCCATATGGATTTGGATAATCCCTTGCACCAAAAAGTAGTGCAAATCTTTTGGGACAGCCCATTTATTGCAACTCAAGCTGGCTTAAAAGCAGTTGATTTATTCCGTGCTGTTGAAGCTGGAAAAATTAAAGCCATCTGGATTATGGCAACCAATCCAGTGGTGAGTTTACCAGATGCCGATCAGGTGAAACGTGCTTTAGAAAAATGCGAATTGGTCGTTGTGTCAGATATCTGTGCCGATACGGATACTACGGCTTACGCCGATATTTTGCTTCCAGCTTTAGGTTGGGGTGAAAAAGACGGAACCGTTACTAACTCTGAGCGTCGTATTTCACGTCAACGTGCTTTTTTACCTGCGCCGGGTGAAGCAAAAGCAGATTGGTGGTCAGTGAGCCAAGTTGCGAAAAAATTAGGCTTTAAAGGTTTTGACTTTACGAGTGCTGTTGATATTTTCAATGAACATGCGGCTTTGTCAGCACAAGATAATGCGGACATTAAAACACGTGAACAAATTGATACGTTTCGTTATTTCAACTTAAAAGGTTTAATGAACCTAAGTGCTGCTGAGTACGATGTTCTGCAACCAGTGCAATGGCCAGTCTGGAGTAAAAATCAAGACGCTAAAGCTGTTCAACAACTGTTTGGCAAGGGCCAGTTTAGTCACAAAAATACTAAGGCAAAACTAATTCCGACTGTTGCAATTAATCCGGTACATGCAATTTCAGAAGATTATCCGCTCATTTTGAACACTGGGCGTATTCGCGATCAATGGCATACCATGACCCGTACTGGTTTGTCGCCAAATTTAACCAGTCACCGTGCTGAACCATTCTGTGAGATTCATCCAAGTGATGCATTGAAGTTTGGTGTACGTGATCAAGGTTTGGTAGAAATTCGGTCGAAATGGGGCAGTTGTGTACTACGCGTGACCTTCTCATCTGGTGTCCGTCGTGGGCAAATTTTTGCACCGATTCACTGGACTGAGCAGGTCGCATCCGATGCCCGTATTGGTAAAGTCGTTAATCCAGAAGTTGATGCAATTTCAGGTGAGCCCGAGTTCAAACATACGCCTGTAACTATTCAACCGTTCTATACCACTTGGCAAGGTGTGCTCTATATTCGTGAAGGATACGATTCGCATATTCAAGAATCGCTGCATCACTGTGCATGGTGGACCAAAGTCAAAATGGTGAAAACCAGCCGCTATGAACTTGCAGACCGCCAAACTTTTCATGATACTCAAAAGAATCTGAAAAGCTTTTTGCCATTTGCCGATGAAACCTTTGAATGGTTAAGCATAGAAGATATTTCTTCACAACTGAGCCATAATATTATTATGAAAGATGGCATTGTAATTGCAAGTCTATATATTGCACCGCCAGATTTATTGCCAGACCGTGACTGGGTAGCAAGTCTGTTTAAACGAGAACGTTTGAGCGCCTTGCACCGTAAAGCTTTACTAGCAGGTATGCCAATGTCGGCTACCAATAATGATGGGCCTTTAGTGTGTAGTTGTTTTAAAGTAGGTAAGAATAAAATTATCGATGTGATAAAAACACAAAACATTACCCATGAAAAACAGGTCACTGCATGTTTAAAAGCAGGTGGGAACTGTGGTTCATGTTTACCTGAAATTCGTGGCTTGATTAAAGCTTGCCAACAAGAGGTGGAAGTGTGAATAAGGGATATCCCGTAACTGATTTGGTCATTCTCGCGGGTGGACAAGCCCGCCGTATGAATGGTTTAAATAAGCTGTTGCAACAATTCGATGGCGATACGCAACTACTCAAAATTCATCAAAAACTAAAATCTTCGGTATCTGAAATTTGGGTAAATAGTCATCGTGATTATTCAATCTATCAAAGTATTGTGCCCGATATTAAATGTTTTCAAGATGATGCTTCCGGTTTTTTTGGTCCGCTTATGGGAATGAAAAGTGCATGGTCACATGTAAAAGCAGATTATGTTTTGTTTATTCCTTGTGATGTGACGTATATACCTACGCAAGTCCTTGCGAAATTACACAGCGCACTTCGCAAAAATAAACAGGCTCAGGCAGCTTACGTTTCAATTAATGGAGATGCTTTATACCCATTTTGTTTGTTAAAACGTGAAAGTCTAGAGGTTTTAGAGCAGCAAATTGGCAAGCAACAATTGAGTTTAAAAAGTTGCTTCAAACTTTTACACGCACAAGTCGCTATTTTTCAAAAGCAAAACTTATTTTTCCATAGCATTAATTCTTTAGATGAACTTCAACAATACAAACAAATTAAAGCATTTAAAGAGATTTTTTCGACAAATTAGAACTTCAATCATATCGATTTAAAATTTACATTGATAATCTGAAATCATTTTTTAAATTTTGAGTTATTGACTGTTTAGAATTTAAGTTCTATTTTGGAACTAGTTGTTTTCATTCTAGCCAGATGTATAAAAATAAACGGAGCCAGAAAAATGATGGACGCAGCTCAGCAAAGTAAAACAGATGTGACCGCATGTATTTTATGTTCAAGAAACTGCGGTTTGAGCGTAGAAATTAAAGATAACCAATTTGTCAAAATTAAAGGTAATCCTGAGCACCCATTTTCTCAAGGTTACATTTGCCAAAAAGCGGCAAGATTACAGCATTACCAGAAACATGCAGACCGTTTAACCGCACCTTTAAAACGCCAACCAGATGGTTCATTTAAAGAAATTAGTTGGGATGTGGCGATACAAGAAATTGCTGATCGATTAGTGCAGATTAGAGATAAATTTGGCGGTACTGCTTTTGCTTCGGTTGGGGGCGGTGGACAGGGTAATCACCTCGGTGCAGCTTATGGTCGACAACTTTTATTGGCTATGAAAAGTTATTATGCATATAACTCACTTGCCCAAGAAAAAACAGGTGATTTCTGGCTCAATGGCCGCTTATTCGGTAGTCAGGCTTGCCATACGACAGAAGATGTTGAACATGCAGATTACGTACTTTTTATTGGAACAAATCCGTTTCAAGCACACGGTATTCCTAACGCACGAGACACACTAAAACATATTAAAAAAGATCCGAACCGAACTATGGTGGTGTTCGACCCGCGTGTTACCGAAACAGCAAAACAAGCAGATATTCACGTACAGCTAAAACCGGGAACAGATGCTTTTTTAATGTCGGCCATGATTGCGATCATTATTAAAGAAAAGCTTTATGATGCAGCGTTTATTGAGCAGCACACACATGGGTTTGAAGACGTAAAAGCTGCATTTAACCATGTTCCGATTGAAGACTATATTGCTAAAGCTGATGTACCTGTCGATTTGATTTATCAGATTGTTCGAGATTTTGCCAAGGCAAAAAGAGGCTGTGTACGTATCGATTTAGGTATTCAACATACTTTGAATACAACATTAAATGGTTATTTAGAAAAACTTTTATACTTGCTGACAGGGAACTTTGGAAAACAGGGTACCAATAATTTGCATACCATGTTTATTCCAATTTTGACCGATACAGATGAAAGAAATCCAAAATATCGACGTAGCGTTTATCATAAAATGTTCCCGATTTCAGGGTTTTTCCCGCCTAATATTTTACCCGATGAAATCCTAAAAGCAGGGGAAAAACAAATTCGTGCGGTGTTTGTAGATAGTTGTAATCCACTATTAACTTACCCTGATACACCTGCCTATGAGGAAGCATTTAAAGCCTTAGATTTATTGGTTGTAATCGATGTTGCGATGACAGAAACCGCGAGACTCGCCAACTATATTTTGCCTGCTCATACTCAGTTTGAAAAATGGGAATTTACCGGTTTTAACTTGGAATTTCCTAAGAATGGTTTTCACCTGCGTCATCCCATATTGGCTGCTCAAGCAAATACTTTACCGGAAGCCGAAATTTATACACGATTACTTGAAGCAATGCAGGTGATTCCAAAACGCTTTCCAATTCTAGAAAAAATAGCTGCGGTCGACTCGAAAAAAACAGCCTACTTACCCTACTTGTCTGCGCTAGGACTTACCTTGGCACGCCATAAAAAATATATCCCTTTTGCTGCCTCTATCATTTATCGAACTCTTGGCAAACGACTTGGCAATTCTGCAGATTCAGTTGCTTTTTTATTGCCGCTATCTATTCAATATGCTGTTTTACATACCAAAGCGGTACGCCGTGCAGGTTATAAAGGTAATCCTTTAACTTTAGGCGTTCGGTTATTTGAACAAATTTTAAAGCAACGTTCAGGTGTGGTTTTATCGCAACATGAATATGACGAAGTCTGGAAACTGATGGCTTATAAAGATAAGAAAATACGTCTTGCAATTCCCGAGATGTTAAGTGAACTCGCAAGCTTGAGAAGCCATAACGTTAATATTGAAGAGTTTCCTTTCATCCTTTTGTCAGGTGAACGCCGTAGCTACAACGCCAACCAAATTTATCGTGACCCTGCTTGGCGAAAAGTAGATGCAGAAGGTGCACTACGTATTCATCCCGAAGATGCAAGGCACTTAAATGTAGATACAGGAGAGCAGCTTAAATGTATCTCACAGCATGGAGAAATTCAGGTAGCTATTGAGTTAGATGATGGGATGAGAAGAGGTGTTGTGTCACTGCCACATGGCTACGGTATGCGCTTTCAAAATGGAGAACCGATTGGGCCACAATTAAACTTACTTATTTCTGCTGAACATTGTGATCCATTGTCGAAAACGCCGTACCATAAATATGTACCCATCCGTCTAGAAAAGTGTTAGAAATAGAATCAAGTAAAACATAGATTTTACCGTGCTAACTTGAGATTTATTTTTTAATTGTTCTTAGGGTAGTGCGGTGAAAAGTCTATAAAAAATTTAAATATTATGGAAAATAAGTAGAGCTGGAACAAATTTTGCTATTAAAAATCAAAGCACTATTAAGATGCAATTTTTTGTATTTGATTGTTCATAATCGGTGCTCGCAAGATTTGAAATGTTCTCGATATGAGTGCAAATGATGAAACAATATCACTCTGAAAATGTGCCAAGCCTTCTACAAGATCAATATGGGCGTATCAAGCGTAAGTTGCGAATTTCTGTAACTGATCGCTGTAATTTTAAGTGTGTATATTGCATGCCTGAGCATCCAGAATGGTTAAATAAACAGGACTTGCTTAGTTTTGAAGCGCTCTTTCAATTTTGTCATTTTATGGTGCAGCAAGGTATCGAGAGTATTCGCATTACGGGTGGTGAACCATTAATGCGTCAAGGCATTGTTCATTTTGTTCGTGATTTGCAGGCCTTAAAAGCATTAGGTTTAAAACGTATATCGATGACTACAAATGGTCATTACCTTGCTAAATATGCTAAACAACTAAAAGACGCTGGATTAGATGATTTAAACATTAGTTTAGATAGTCTTGATTCAATTCAATTTAAAGAGCTTACTAAGAAAAAGTTAGAACCAGTTCTTGAGGGTATTCAAGCTGCTAAAGATGCAGGACTACCTTTTAAAATTAACTGCGTATTAATGAAAGATAAAAATGATGATCAAATCTTACCTATGGTGAAATGGTCAATTGCTAATCATATTCCTTTACGTTTTATCGAGTTTATGCCGCTTGATGGTGATGCACTTTGGTCAAATAAAGATGTGGTAAGTGAGGCTGAAATTTTACAGGTATTGCAACTGTATTATTCGGTACAAGTCATCGAGCAGCAACATGAGCCAGCGCGTCAATATCTAATTAACGGTAGCTACCATTTAGGAATTATTTCCACAATTACGCATTCATTTTGTCATCAGTGTGACCGCATACGAATTACAGCAAAAGGCGAACTATATAACTGTTTGTTTGCACCGCAAGGCTTAAATATTAAGCCTCAGCTTGAAGCATTGGTAAGTAAACAACATACGCCAGAATATGATATGACGGTCCAAAATTTAAATCATTTGGTTCATCCTTATATCTGGCACAAAGCCAAAGGTTTCCATGCCTTACAACACCAACAAACCCGTAAAATCAGCATGCATATGCTTGGGGGATAAATGCAACAATCTATTCAAATTAAAGTCGAAGCATTTGGTGCAATCGAAAAATTGCTACCTCAAAATCTTTCGCTAGTTTGTCCTAACCATAGTTTGGTTAAAGATGTATTAGATGAAATTGTTTTATTGCATCCGGAATCTACAAAAGCCATGGAAAAATGTGCATGTGCGATTGGTGACAATGTCATCACCAGACAAACTGTCTTAAGTGAGCCATGCACTTTGGTTTTATTATCACCCGTTGCTGGAGGATGAATCATGAAAGAGTTCGCAAGAATACAAGAGCAGGCTTTAAGCTTAGATACTTTTGATCCGATTCAATCTTTTCCAGAATGCGGTGGTATCGATATTTTTATGGGTACGGTTCGTAATCACCACGAAGGTAAAGCGGTAAAGGCGCTGAAATATACATCGTATAAACCGCTTGCAGAAAAAATGATACGTGAAATTGAACTAGAAATTGAGAAAAAGTATCAGGTATCTTATGTGCGAGTGGTTCATCGGATTGGATATCTAGATGTCGGTGAAACAGCCATTATTGCGATTGCGTATGCAGCCCATCGCCGTGAAGCTTTTCAAGCATGTGAGGAAGCAGTCGAACGGGTAAAACATGAAGTACCTGTCTTTAAAGAAGAGTTCTTTACAGATGGTACAAGTTATTATGTAGAGGGCTGTTGTATTCGTAAGGATGCACCACACGAACATAGACATCACCATCATGCCGGCCATGAACACTCACACTGAAATATGTAATACTAGGATAAATAATGAAAAACGTTGGAATGAAGCCGGAAAGTTATCGAGTTGCCGAAGCACAAGCGATTTTATATGCACCACCGCACTGTATTGAACTATTAAGACAAGGAAACACGGAAAAAGGTGATGCATTAAAAACAGCGCGTGTTGCAGGAATTTTGGCAGCCAAACGAACTGATGAGCTGATTCCATTATGTCATCCGCTACCGATTTATCGGGCAGATGTTGAATATGAATTAGAACATGACTTTGTAAAAATTATTGCTGTTGTTGAAACTATTGGTCCAACTGGCGTAGAAATGGAAGCTTTAACGGCGGCAAGCCTTGCAGGCTTAACTATCTATGACATGTTAAAGCCTCATTGTGAACCAGAAGAACTCTGGATGGATCAATGTAAACTACTGAAGAAAAAAGGCGGAAAATCCCATTTTAAACGGGTATTGCGTCAACCTGTTTCGGCTGCGGTTATTGTGTTATCCGATACCGTCGCAGCGGGCAGAAAGCCGGATACTGCCGGAAAATCTGTGGTTGAAACGTTAACTGAAGCAGGATTTGATCCGATTCACTACCAGATTTTGCCAGATGAAGCGGATACTTTAAAAAACTTAGTGCTTGATTTGAGCAAATCATATGCTTGCATTATGACTGTTGGTGGTACAGGAATTGGCAAGCGTGATATTACAGTTGATACGCTAGAGCCTCTTTTAGAACGTAAATTAGATGGCTTAATGGAGGCCGCACGTTCATTTGGACAAAAGCGTACACCATATGCTGCCATGTCGCGCGGAGTAGCAGGGTTTATTGACCGTTCTCTAGTGGTGACGTTACCAGGAAGCCGTGGTGGAGCAAGCGAATCAATGGCAGCTATTTTACCTGCCTTAGTCCATATTTTTGATGTTTGCCGTGATTTACCGCATCCGGGAGGCTATGAATAATGTCAGGTTGTGGTGCTGAGCGTGGATTAATCAGTATAGATGAAGCGCTAGATTTAGTTATTAATAAGCCTAAAAACTTAAACTCTATTCAAAAGACTCTAACAAATAGCCTAAGTAGTTATCTTGCAAAAGAGATTTACTCTGAAATTAATCTACCAAGCTTTTCTCAAAGTGCAGTAGACGGTTATGCACTTTGTAGCCATGCAGAAGACTTAAATAATCAAAACTTCCAAGTCACAGGTGAGATTCGTGCCGGAAGTGAGAGTCACGACATACTCGGTGAAGGTCAGGCAATTCGTATATTTACGGGCGGCAAAATTCCTGAAGGGACAACGCATGTAGCACGGCAAGAAATCGTATCGGTTATTTCGGCTCAAGAAATTTGTTTAAGGGAGCATATACGTCCTCAAGCTGATATCCGCTTTACTGGTGAAGAAATCCAGCAGGGGCAGTTGCTTGCTCAAGTAGGACAGTTTCTAAATATTGGAAGCTTGGCTGCTTTAAGTATGGCGGGAGTGCAAGAGCTTACGGTTTATCGTAGACCAAAAGTTGCAGTACTAGTCACAGGTGATGAAGTTGCTCAAACGGCAGATGATTTAATTGATGGAAAAGTCTTTGACGCAAATGGGCCTTTATTAAAAGCTTGGTTTGAAGATTATGGTCTAGATATCGAACTCATTCATGTGGCAGATGAAGCAGAGCAGGTCACCCATTACTTTAACCAGTTAAAAGATAGTCATGATGTCATCATAACAACAGGCGGAGTTTCGGTAGGAGACTACGACTTTGTTCGACCATGCGCTTTCGAAGTTGGGTTTGAACAAATATTTTGGAAAGTTAAACAAAAACCGGGTAAACCTTTATTCTTTGCCGAATACCATAATTCACAAGCTAGCCATTCTTGCTATTTGCTAGGTTTACCGGGCAATCCGGCTGCGGTATATGTAGCAATGCAAGTTTACGGCAAATCTTTGCTTGATGCATTGCAGGGTAATAGACAGGGACCAGAATGGTTTACTGCAATTTTAGAGCATGATTTAAAAGAAGATGCACGTGAGCGTTTTTTGC
The DNA here is from genome assembly GCF_016064815.1 of Acinetobacter seifertii. Lineage (NCBI taxonomy): Bacteria > Pseudomonadati > Pseudomonadota > Gammaproteobacteria > Moraxellales > Moraxellaceae > Acinetobacter > Acinetobacter seifertii. The sequence continues at coordinate 1,648,445 of NZ_CP065820.1, forward strand.
GAATGTATGCTTATTTTGATGCAGGACAACTTAGAGTAAAAAGTTTGGCTAAGCAGCAGTCTCATATGCTGAGTAACCTTATGCAAGCCAATTGTTTAGTCCGTATTCCTGCGAGTACAAAACTAGAGTCAGGTACATTATTAAAAGGAATATTTATTTCAAATTAGCCTATAAATAAGCTGAATATGATTAATTTATGCTTATAAGTTAATCTATTTTATAAGTATTTCTATTCATGGTTATTTAAAAAATAAGCGTCATAAGTACATTAAAAACTTATTTTTAAGCTGAATATTGCATATAACATATTAAGTGGTTTAGGGTATAAATAATAAGGCAAGTAGGCCAGTTCTATATTGAGGTAAGCATAAAGATGAAATGGGATGACATCGGTGATCAACCTTGTTCTGTTGCCCGTATGCTATCAGTAATTGGTGATCGATGGACGATGCTAATATTACGTAATGCTTTTATGGGAATTCGCCGTTTTGATGATTTTCAAAAATCGCTAGGTGTCACTCGTCATGTCCTATCGGATCGTTTAAAGCGTTTGGTTGAATACGAAATTTTAGTCAAAGCTCCTTATTTTGATCGTCAGGAACGCTTTGAATATCGTCTCACCGATAAAGGATTTGAGCTTTATCCAATTATACTATCTATGGCGAACTGGGCAGATAAATGGATGGATCAAGGTTTAGGTAAACCTTTGGAATATCGTCATAAAGCTTGTGGTCATAAATTTGAACCAATCATGGTATGTTCGGTCTGCCGTGAACCTTTACATGCAAAACAAGTTCAAGTTACGGCTGGACCGGGCTATTTTGCTTATATAGAACAAAAGCAAAAACAAGCTTAAAGCGTTTTCTTTAAAGACTCTTGCTGAAGTGCCTCTGTAAGAGTCTGATAAATATAATCATGATTTGATTGGGTAATATTAAAACGAATAAATTGGCCTGCCGATTGTGCTTGGCTAAAGGCATTACCCGGAGCAAGAATTACTTCTCGATTCAGACAAAACTGAGCAATCTTCGCTGCATCTACTCCTTCGGGTAACCGACACCACACAAAAATTCCAGCCTTTGGTTCAATCCATGGTTCTATTCCAATCGATTTAAGTTTCGCTATTGTTTCCTGCATGGCTTGAGCTAAACGAACTTTTAACACATCTAGATGCTTACGGTATGAACCATCAGTTAAAGCTGTATGTAATATTTTGGCTGAGAGCCCATTGTGAGAAAAGCTGGTAGCAATTTTTAAATCGGTAATTTGATCAATCCATTCTGGTTTAGCAATAATGTAGCCGCAGCGAATAGAGGCAGAGAGTGTTTTAGAGAAACTTCCAATAAAAATCACGCGTGAAAGGTTGTCTAGGGCCGCAAGTCGTGGCGCTGAAGTATGTTCAAAATCTGAAAATATATCGTCTTCAATCACAATCAAATTAGACTGCTCAATCAGTTTTAATAATTGATGAGCGATCGAAAGTGAGAGTGTTGCACCAGTTGGGTTGTGTATTCCAGAATTTGTAATGTAGAGCCGTGGATTATGGGTCTCAATCGCTTCTTTAAATGTTTCTAAATCTGGTCCGCTTGATGTATAAGGAATGCCAATAACTTTAACTTGATGAACTTTAAGTAAAGCATGAAAGTTAAAGTAACAAGGGTCATCAATCAAAACAACATCATCTGGTTTAAGTAAAAAACGACAAACCAGATCAATTGCTTGAGTACCAGAATCAGTTAAAAGAACTTGGTTCAAGTTTGCTTCTATACCTTTACTTTGCGCTCGCCTAGCGAGTAAATCTCTTAATGCTGGTAGCCCTAAAGGTGACGAATAACCCATTAAGTTATCATCTTCGTTACGTGTAGCAGATCTTAAAGCTTTACGAATACTTTCAAGTGGCATCCAGTCATTTGGTAACCAGCCACAACCAGGTTTAAATGCATCGGGTTTTGCTTCCAAAGACTGACGCGAAATCCATAACGGATCTATAGAACGATCTAATTTAGGGCCTAATTCACTTAAAGCCAAAGGGGCAAGCGGTCCTACGACATAAAAACCGGAGCCACTACGAGATTCAATTTTACCTACGGCAATTAACCGCTCATAAGCTTCAACAATAGTAGAAACAGAAAAACCTAAATCTTTGGATAGTTTACGTACAGAAGGTAAACGGGAGCCTGGCGTTAAAGAACGATTTTTAATTTGCTGTTCAATCTGTGAAATAACAAGCTCGATTTTTGTTTTTGACTGATTCACGTTAACCATCTCTAACTGTACTGCTTATTTATACATAACAGTTTTTTGAAATTGTACTGCTTTGTATCTGGTTTTGATACCATATCACAGCTTAAATTCTTCGTATAGTTGCGGAGAATAATATGCAAAAGTTTATGAATGGTTGGGTAAATGGTTTTATTGGGGTTGCGATTTTTGCAGGCTCATTACCAGCCACCCGTGTTGCGGTTACCAGTTTTGATCCTGGTTTTCTCACGGCGGCAAGAGCAGCCATTGCGGGTATTTTAGGTTTAATTCTTATCTTTTTGCTTAAAGAAAAAAGACCGGCTAAACAATATTGGGGGTCACTTGCTATAGTTGCTTTAGGTGTTGTGGTGGGTTTTCCCTTATTTACGGCACTTGCTTTGCAATATATGAATGCAGCACATTCAATTGTTTTTGTGAGTCTTCTACCTCTCGCTACTGCCATATTCGCAGTAGTGAGAGGTGGAGAAAAACCAAATTTATTTTTTTGGATATTTGCAATTTTAGGCAGCCTGATTGTTTTTACCTACATGTTTTTTTTATCGGGTGAAGCTTCTTTTAGCATCGGCGATTTATACATGCTTATTGCAATTATTCTATGTGGATTTGGCTATGCAGAAGGCGGAGTACTTTCGAAAAAAATAGGTGGATGGCAGGTGATTTGTTGGGCACTTATTTTAGCTTTACCGATTATGTTATTTGCTACTATTTTTTACATGCCTGTTTCTTTCCAAGATGTATCTACATCGGCGATAGCAGGGCTGGTATATGTATCGTTATTTAGTATGCTTATCGGGTTCTTTTTCTGGTACAAAGGGCTTGCACAAGGCGGTATTGCTGCAATTAGCCAGCTACAGCTTTTACAACCTTTAATGGGACTCGCGATTGCCGCACTGTTATTACATGAACATGTAAGTTGGTCGATGTTAATGGTAACGGCAGTAACAATTCTATGTGTCGCTGCCGCTAAAAAGTTCGCATAAAAAAGTTATAAACAATTTGCTGGTTTAGGAATGCCTGCTAAACGACTGAGATGGCGCGCAACTAAACCAGTATTAAATTTTTGCTGTAAAACAGCATTATTGATATCAGGACTGACAGTTTTCATTAAGAATTTAATGAGGGGACGAGTCGCTGGAGAATGCCCAAATTGTTGATAAAATTGGCGAACCGCAGCTAAAACTTCAAAATGCCAATCTGTTAATTCAAGATCGAGAGATTTGGCAAGTTCCTGTGCGACTTCTGGATTCCAAATCGTATAGTCGACTAAATGACCATCTTGATCTAATTCTAAATTCATAAAAATGAGCCTAACAATATTACTTCAAAGAAATGCATCGATTAAATTCTAAAACCAGCTCCGCAAATTGGTCATAGTTTAATACAGTAACCTGAGCTAAGGTTTCTCCATCAATTAAATCTTTTTCATGAGACAAACAAGAAACTGAGCCAAACTGCTGACAAATGCTTATGGAAAGCTGTGCGGTTGAATCGCCCATAAAAACAATTTGATCGTCTTTATGAAAGAGCTTTTCAAGTTCTTCAATAATGCGAGGGGTATGGTGATAAGAAGCTTGCACCAGATAAAGTGTTGATTGCGTCATTAAATTTACACCTTTATCTACCAATATAAGACATGATCGAAAGATTGGATGAGTTCAGTATCTAACTGAACAAACTCTAGCTCCTGCTCACTGTTTTGAACAAAAGGATGCTGTTTATTTTTGGTCTCAACAAGAATGGGACTCAAGTCATAAAACTCAAAGCTATCCACCATGTTTGAAGCAATTTTAAAAGCATGCTGCAACTGGTCAAAGTTATGTTCATTTTGTAAGAGGCTAAGAGCTGCATCTTTCAATAATACTTTGACTGGCGAGCCAAAGGTTGCTAAAACCATAGTAGCGGCGAGGCTTTCATTGACTTGTAGGCTGGTTAGATTGGCTTGGGTCAAAATAACGAGTACAGTTTTCACACAATATACCTTTTAAAAGCAACAATCTAAGTTAACAAAGTAACTTAGAATTGAAGAAGACGAGAGGCTGACTGTACTGCATCAGCAAGTTCACCTAGTCCAACTAACTCAAAGTTGTCTGCTAGGTTGTGATGACTAAGTTGATGGCGACTCGCATTTTCTGCATCGGTAATACCACGTGCAAGGGCGGCGCTGACACAGACAGGAAGTCGGATCGAGAGCTTTTGCCATTCATGCGTTAAATTACGCTGGTCGTCAGGAACCCACTGAAAATCATTCGCAACTTGAACGCCATCTTGGTAAAAGAATACACGAAAGTCTTCATTTTTACTTTTGAGTGCCTGAGCAAGGCCAAGTGCATGCCAAGCATGGATTGAAGTAGGAGCAGAGGTTATTAGTAGTAATGTACTCATTGAGAATTCACTATGGTCATACGTCTAAATGGGCGTAGATACATTAAGAGAAAGGTAAGTATACAATGATTTTAGTGACAGGTGGTTTAGGCTTTATCGGTTCACATATTGCATTGAGTCTGTTGGCTCAAGGCCAAGAAGTGGTTATTGTCGATAATTTGGCTAACTCGACCTTGCAAACGCTTGAGCGGTTAGAATACATCTCTGGTATGTACGTTCCGTTTGTTAAACTTGATGTACGTAATACACCTGCATTGAATAAGGTATTTGAACAATACTCAATTGATGCAGTCATTCACACCGCTGGTTTTAAATCCATTGAAGAATCTAACTTAAAACCGCTCGAATATTATAACGATAATGTCAGTTGCATCATGAGTCTATTACGTGCGATGCAACGTACAGGAGTCCGTCATTTTATCCATTTATCTAGCTTGGCAGTCTATGGAAAATCTGATTTAGAACTGAGTGAAACACAAGATTTCAACTACGCTTATCCAAATCCATATATCAAATCTCAACAGATGATTGAAGAAATCATCCGTGATACCTATAAAATTGATCATGAATGGAAAATTGCGATCTTACGCCTATCAAATATTGTAGGTGCTTTTGAGCATGGTGTATTAGGTGAGTATGTTGCGCAGCTTCCTAAAAATATTGTACCGCTTGCATTGCAAGTAGCAGCCATGCAGCGTGATTTAATTGAATTACAAGACCAAGTGTCTACCGAAGACCATACTGTAGAGCGTAGTTTTCTACATGTCTTAGATGTATGCGAAGCTGTAAGTGCAACTCTACTATGGCTACGTGATCAAACCCATTGCTGTGAAGCATTTAATATTGCACATGACCAAGTACATTCAATTCGTCAGTTATTAGATGAAATTTCACAAGTGACCCAAGCTGAAATTCCGACACAATCGGCAATTTATAAGCATGAAGAATTGGCTCAACTTGGTGCAAATGTAGGAAAAGCAAAAACTTTATTACAATGGAATCCGAAACGAACTTTAAAGCAAATGATTGAAGATGAATGGAGATTCTATCAAAACACATTAAATGGAAGATGAGATAATGATTCTTATTTACAATAATGGAATGCTTGAGTACGATACTAAAATTAACTAGCCAAAGCAAAAATTGCTTCAGCCCGTGAGTTCTTTAACCAGATAACCGAGGTTTCTATGCAAACACGAATTGAACATGACACTATGGGTGAGATTGAAGTTCCAAATGAAGCGCTATGGGGAGCACAAACCCAACGTAGCTTACAGAACTTCAAAATCGGGCAGGAGCGTTTACCCCGTGCCATGATTCGAGCGATGGGATTGGTAAAAAAAGCAGCAGCAATAACCAATGCAGAGTTAGGACAGTTACCACAAGATTTAAGTCAATATATTGTGGGCGCTGCCGAAGAAGTGATTGCAGGAAAATGGGACTCACAGTTCCCACTCGTAGTTTGGCAAACAGGTTCTGGTACACAAAGCAACATGAACTGTAATGAAGTGATTGCCAATATTGCCAACCAAAAATTAGGCGAAGCATTGGGCGCACAAAAACCAGTACATCCAAATGATCATGTCAATCGTGCACAATCTACCAATGACTCATTTCCAACAGCTATTCACGTAGCCGCAAGTTTGCAAATTAATGAATTGCTGATTCCAGCTGTAGAGCAGCTTAAAGCGACTTTGCAGAAGAAGTCCGATGAGTTTCACGATATTGTTAAAATTGGCCGTACTCATCTGCAAGATGCCACACCATTAACCTTAGGCCAAGAATTTAGTGGTTATGTTTCTCAACTTGAGCACGGTCTAGTACGCCTACAACAAGCTTTAACTGGTTTGTATGAGTTGCCATTGGGCGGCACAGCAGTAGGAACAGGGTTAAATGCTCATCCTGACTATGCTGTTAAGGCAGCAACTCAGCTTGCAGCTTTAACGGGTTTGCCATTTGTTTCTGCTCCTAATAAATTTGAAGCACTTGCAGGGCGTGATGCCGCTGTTTTTGCATCAGGCGCATTAAAAACTTTAGCAGTAAGCTTAAATAAGATTGCTAATGATATTCGTTGGTTAGCAAGTGGCCCACGCTGTGGTTTTGGGGAAATTCGCATTCCTGAAAATGAACCAGGCTCAAGTATTATGCCAGGTAAAGTGAACCCAACTCAAAGTGAAGCAATGACCATGGTGGTTGCACAAGTGCTTGGTAACGATACCACTATTAATATCGCTGGTGCTTCGGGTAACTTCGAATTAAACGTATTTATGCCAGTGATTGCTTATAATTTATTGCAATCTATTCAGCTTCTTGGCGATGCATGTAATAGTTTTAATGATCACTGTGCGGTTGGGATTGAACCTAATCGCGATAAAATTGACCACTTCTTGCATAACTCTCTCATGTTAGTTACTGCATTAAATCCAGTTATTGGTTATGAAAACTCTGCAAAAGTAGCGAAAACTGCTTATAAAGAGAATAAGACTTTAAAACAAGTGGCTGTTGAGCTTGGCTTAGTAACAGCAGAACAGTTTGACGAGGTCGTTAAACCTGAAAAAATGGTTTCGCCAAATAGTAAATAAGCAGTCTATATAGCCATCAGTAGTGCCATTTTGTACTGAATGTACAGATAAACTACTGATGGCTATTATATGTACGCATTAAATCTATAGCTTTTGATATGTGCTCTAACTTATTAGGTTGAGAATAAAAGCTACATCAGTAGATCTTCTATATATTCCCAACCATTTACTTTCATTTCTTCAAATTTTCTTTTTAGTTCTTCTTTCGTGTATTCATGAGCATCTTTTGCTAAAAGAACATGATAAGAATTAGAGGCTGGATCTATAGTGACCTCTGTAATTTCTATCGGTTCAATCACACCATTTTCGGTCAAACCAAGATCGGTAAAGCACATTCCTTTTACTGGAATAACGCTGCATTCATATTCTTTTGAAATAAAATAGTGATTTGAATAAGTTGAATAGGTACGTGAAGCTCGAATCTTCATTGATCTCTCCTTTATTTGTAGGGAAGACCTCAATAGTTTGGTGTCTTTTAACAATTAAAACTGTTTAATTTTTATTGTTTATTTACTATGAATCTTTGTTTTTTATAATTTTTAACCTTCTATCTCAAAATTTCTTATAGAAGCCTTCCATTAATTAAATGAAGGCTTCAGAATATATAAAAGCTTATTTTAAAATTTTGTAAACTTTCTCTTTGTATTCGTCATTGGAAATGACCCCTTTATCGTATTGCTGTTTTAATGATCTATATTGTTGAATACGAATATCTCTTTTGAGACCTATATCATCATGATTTCTAATGTAGTAGAGACTTCGGTCATGATCACTCATATTCACAGTTGGATCTGGAGAGTGAGAGTATGTATTTTGTGGTTTCTCATCTTGGTATTGTTTTGCAATTTCAAAAAAATCTACTGCTTTCTTGTTCGAATCGGAACGAAAAGGATTGTGTTGTGATTCGTTAAACTTATGATTTGAATTGTTTATCTCAAGCATACTTCTATGGCGATTCGATTTTTGGTCATAAAACTCTTGTTCAGTTGGGAAGGTAATCGTTTCAGAAAATACAGAAGAAGAAAAAGTACCAATACTTAAAAATAATAAAATTAACTGTGATCTATTCATTTCTTTGGGAGCCAGATGAAATTGAGTAAATCACTGTATTGTAACATTAAATCTTAATAAGAGGCTGAGTTGTAGTATATTTAATGAGCACTCACTTTTTGAGCTATTAATTCATATCAGCGCTCTTTACAAAGTTAATTGAATTTAATTGTTCTTATATAGCTTAATCAAACTAACTTAGAGTTGAATAAGCTGTCATAATTGTTAAAATGCCCACCTTATCCTGTTTTTGTATTGTTTTTAATTTGCATTTATTTTGCGATATAGAAATTAAACACATAATAAACAGTTGCTTAGCTAAGGATTTTTGAATGCTCTCGATTTATTTAACAGATACCGAACAACATGTGCAGTTTAATGATTACCCAAGTGATCAGCCTGTTAAATTTCTGTTAAATCTTAAAAAGATTTTTCCAAGTACTGGTGATTTACTGTTACCTGTTTTACCCGAAGATAATAATCTGGAAAACGTAACTTGGGAATCAACGACAAAAGACTATGAAATCTTCAAAAAATTGTTGGCAGGTTGGGGTGTTATTGAGCTTCGTTTAAATGCAATCACAACATATAAAGATAAAAATTTTGCAAATGAGCTCATTAAACAAGCTCAAGCTAAACGTAAAAAAGTAGCACAAAAAAATCATCAACTGTCTTTAGTTTCGTTGGATTATATTTTTATGCACGAAATTCATGCACTAATTGATGCTGAGTTGGTCACAATTGGTGAGAAGTTTTATTTACCAACCTTGCGAGAGCAATGGAAAGGTCTAGTTTCTGACCAAGTGCTTGAAGGAAAGCTCTAATAAATAGCAAAAGGTGAATTTAAATAATTCACCTTTTTTTATAATTAAATCAAATACTTTCTTGTTTAATTGAATTGCTGTACAAAAGTTTACAAGAAAAGAATGCGTTTTTTTAAAAGTGGCAGATACATTGCTTATATAAATACAAAATTATTGCGGGAGAGAGGTTCTTAGGAACCCGCCGAAGGAGCAACAGGCCCGGAAACTCTCAGGCAAAAGGACTGTAATAATTAAAAAATCTGGAGAGCAGCTTAAGATTTATAAGCATGAAGAATAAAAACTTATAAGTCATAAACTCACCGAAGGGGAAGATCGAAATGCTAAAAGGTAGTGTTTAGGTCGAAACTCTCAGGTACAAATGACAGATGGGCTGTACTGATGAAATGTTTTTGCATTTCAGAGGAGTCTGTTATGCCACATGTTATTGTGATTGGTGCAGGAATCACAGGGGTTACTTCAGCCTATGAATTATCTCAATTAGGTTACCAAGTCACAGTGATTGATCGCCATCTTTATCCAGCTATGGAAACATCATTTGCAAATGGAGGGCAATTATCTGCTTGTAATGCAGAAGTCTGGAACCAGAAAGCGACCGTTATAAAAGGTTTTAAATGGATGAGGCAAAAAGATGCTCCTCTATTACTTAACCCTTCTTTTAGTTTGCACAAATATAGCTGGTTAGTTGAGTTTCTATCTCATATTAAAAATTATGAGGCTAACACCATAGAAACTGTTCGCTTAGCATTGCTCGCTCGTAAGCGCTTGTTTAAAGTCGCTGAAAAAGAGCAGCTTCAATTTGATTTGGAGAAACGCGGTATTCTTCATATGTATCACAGTAAGGCTGATTATGATGTTGCTAAACAGGTGAATGACGTCTTAAACAAAGGTACTTTGGAGCGCTATTCAGTTTCACCAGAGGAAATGAAGACAATTGAGCCATCTTTAACTGGTGATTACTTTGGGGGGTATTACACTCCAAGTGATGCAACTGGAGACATTCATAAATATTCAACAGCTTTAGCTGAAAAGACTAAACAATATGGTGTTCAGTATAAATTTGGACTTGAAGTGACTGATATTAAGTGTCACACAGATAAAGTAGTGTTGAATTGTCAGCCAAGTGCTGAACATCCTCATCTTTCTCAATCAGATAGCTTTCAATTGGAAGGTGATGTTCTGGTTGTTTGTGGTGGTGTCGGAAGTTATCAGTTGGCTGATATGGTCGGTGAGCGTGTAAATGTTTATCCAGTTAAAGGCTATTCAATTACTGTCCAATTGAAAGATGAGAAAAGTATTAAAAATGCGCCATGGGTGAGTTTGCTTGATGAAAGCGCCAAAATTGTAACGTCTCGTTTAGGCCAAGATCGTTTACGTATTGCAGGTACAGCTGAATTTAACGGCTATAATCGAGATATTCGAGCGGATCGTATTCAACCCCTAGTGAATTGGGTGAATCGTAATTTTGACATTTCAACTGAGCATGTTGTTCCATGGGCAGGTTTAAGACCGATGATGCCTAATATGTTGCCAGTCGTAAAACAGTCTAAACAGCCACGAGTTTTTTATAATACCGGACATGGCCATTTAGGTTGGACTTTATCAGCAGCGACAGCTGTTTTGGTGAGTCAAGATATTCTGCAAAAATATCCAACTTAAAAAAGAAAAGCCAGTGTAGATTCACTGGCTTTTTTATTTTATATCAATTAATCATATAGTCGATAAACACCAGTAAATCGTTCACAGCCTTTTTGTTGGGTTTTCACTACAAGTATGGCTTTTTGGAAATCGAACTTATATTTGCAGTTATGTTCGTTGTCTAAAATTTCACTTTTCTGTTCAGGAGAGCTATAAGCCATGAGTGAAATAGTTTGAGTATCTTTTCGGTTATTCGGATTACGGTAAGCTAATCCTTCGATTTTGATTTTATCTTTAGCAAGTTGATGAATTTGTAAATGAACAGGTTGAGCTGCAATATGCCCATTTTCAAATTTAAGATAATGCTGCGTTAGGGTTTGCTTAAGTGATGCATAAAAGTTTAAATCATCCCCACGTATATCAAACTGTTGTTGAAAACATGAAGTATTTTTGCATTGTTGAGTATGTTTAAACCACAAAGTCTGTGTATCTTGTAGAAGTTTTAAGGGGGCATCTGTAACTAAGTATGCAGAAAGATATTGATTGTTAAGTTGCTTACGCGCTTCACTAAAGGTTTTTGAGCAGATTTTGAGCTCAGAGTTTGAATTTGAGCAGTCGATAGATTCCGCAAAAACAAATGGTGAGCATAAACAACTCAATGTCACGACAAAACTTAATCTTTTCAATTGATTCATATCAGTATTCGACGGCATGATCGCTTATACTTTCAGTCTACTTTGCTAAGTGTACTATAGCGAAACACAACAGCTGAATACAAGATTTCTTAAGTTTTTATAGAAGGGAAGAGTTGATATGGTCGCTCAAATTCGTATTGGACAAGGAATGGATGTACATGCCTTTGAAGAGGGTAACTTCGTAACTTTGGCTGGCGTTCAGATCCCACATACGCATGGCTTAAAAGCACATTCTGATGGCGATGTTGTGTTACATGCGCTATGTGATGCTTTACTCGGTGCACTGGCACTTGGTGATATTGGTCAGCATTTTCCAGATACCGATCCCGAGTTTAAAGGAGCGGATAGCCGTGTACTGCTAAAACACGTTTATCAATTAATATTAGACCGTGGTTATCGTTTGAATAATGCTGATATTACTGTAGCTTGCGAACGTCCTAAATTAGCGAAACATAATTTAGAGATGCGCCAAAGTATTGCAGATGTTTTGAATGTGGATTTAAATCAAATTAGTATCAAAGCGACCACTACCGAAAAACTTGGGTTTACGGGTCGCCAAGAAGGAATTTTAGCAACAGCGACGGTATTAATCTCTAATTAAACTAAATCATCAGTTTGTTGCAAAGACTGTTGAAGTTCTAAGGTAGCCTTACGGCCTTGTAGCTGTAAGGTAATGCTATGGATTAGTCCTGTCCAGGTTTCATTGGGTTCCCAAATTTCGTGTAGTAAATCTTGAGAAGTTGGCATGTCCATATTCATATAAAATTGTCTGTATACATACATGAGACAACTTACACGTTTGTTTTTGGCACAATGTAACCAAACGATTTCATTTTGAACCAAATGATCAATTAAATCTAAAACCAATAAGCATTGGTCAGAAGAAGGTGTTTCCCAGTCAATTGGAATATGAATGTAATTTAAACCGTGCTCAAGACAAACCTGATCTTCATTTTCAATACAATTCGATGAATTTGTCAAAGCTAAATTGATAACAGTACTACAGCCATACTCTTTAATGAGTTTGAGCTGTTCAACAGAAGGTTGTGCTGAACTAAATAAGTGTTCGTGAATAATTGAAAATGCAGGGATTTGAGATAGTGATTCTTCAAGGGTTGTCATAATCGCACTCTACAAGAGTAGGCTTGGCTTATTGTGTAGAATGTTATACACGATTCTAGAGTGTAGTTGAAATATAGACTGTTTATATATTCAGCAACATCGTGAAAAATTTTAAAAATAAACAAGAAAAATAAGAGTTTTATGGAAATAAAAAAAACAGCACCTTAAAGATGCTGTTTTTCTATCGAGATTAAGCTTTTTTCAAATTTTCATTCAATAAAAATTCCATTAAAGCTTTCTGAGCATGTAGGCGGTTTTCTGCTTCATCCCATACGACTGAATTTTTATGATCAAGCATGGTTTCTGAAATTTCTTCACCACGATGTGCTGGTAAACAATGCATAAATAAACAATCTGGATGTGCAAGACTCATCAGTTTTTCATTGACTTGAAACGCTGAAAAAGCATTCTTACGTAATTTTTGTTCTTCTTCTTGTCCCATGCTTGCCCATACGTCTGTAACGATAAGGTCAGCATTTACAGCAGCATCTTCAGCATTGTCAAAAAGCTCAACACAATGACCAAACTCTGCTAAAAATTCAGGTTTAGGTTCAAAACCCTTTGGCGAAGCAATTTTTAATTTAAAACCCATTAAATGTGCAGCTTCAATATATGAATTACACATATTATTGCCATCACCAATCCAAGCTACGGTTTTACCTTCAATACTACCGCGATGTTCAATATAAGTTTGCAAATCTGCAAGTAATTGACAAGGGTGGTGGTCATCAGTTAGGCCGTTAATCACAGGAACTTTTGAGTAAGATGCAAAGCGTTCAACAATGTCGTGACCAAAAGTACGAATCATCACAATATCAAGCATGCTTGATATAACACGTGCTGAGTCTTCAATAGGCTCACCACGACCTAGTTGTGTATCGCGAGGTGACAAAAAGATGGCACTGCCACCAAATTGGTTAATACCAGCCTCAAAAGAAATACGAGTGCGTGTGCTCGATTTTTCAAAAATCATTCCCAATACTTTACCAACAAAAGGCTGATAAACCTTATTGCCTTGTTGCATTTTTTTTAGTTCACTTGCGCGTTCTAAGATGCGGTTAAGTTCTAATGTGGATAGATCACGTAAAGTCAGGAAATGTCTTAGAGCCATGTAGCTACTCCATAATAATTGTCTTTGAAATACAACAATTATCTGTTGTTGGCTGGGTGGATGTGGAGAAAAAGAAGTCTACTATACTATAAGCATTTCAAAATGCAAAAGAATTAGACTTTATGGTGGCCTTTTAAGAAAATGTCTACACAATATTCAATATAATCAAAAGCTTCTTTCTCATTGGGTAGAGCAGGCATACCCATAATCATACGCCACTCAATATCGCGTAAAATCCCAAAGTACATGAGTGAAGAATGATAAGGAGAAGGACATGTGATTTCTCCTGCATTATGTGCAAACTCTAATGCTTGAGTAAGAGTATTCTGTAAGTTGTGTACCCATTTGTCATAAAGGTATTGTATGAGGACCGTATTACATTCTGTCTGTTCGATAATAAGTCGTAAAAACGCGATATGTTCCGGTTGAATGATATGAACGTAAACACGTTCGAGCGTTTGAATTAGATATTCTTTTAAAGTACTTTTTTCAGGATTAAATGGAATACACACATCTTTAAAAAACATTTCACGCTTATAGTCACAAATCGCGGTAAAAAGTCCTTCTTTGTTTCCAAAATATTTATAAATAGAGGCCTTTGAACCACCTGCATGATTTACGATATCGTCAAGAGATACAGCATCATATCCTTTTTCCAAAAACAGCTCGGTTGCGCTTAGCAATAAAGCTAAACGACGTTCGATACCGCGGCGCGTCTGAGGTTTGTCACATATAGGATGATGTGACTCAAGGACTGGATCATGCATAAAATTTAATAACAACGATTAATACTGCTTAGCTAGTATATCAAAACTATCTTTACCGATGGACATTGCTATATTCTTAGATTGTCTGCTAAACAGTCATATAAGTATGAAACTGAATAAATATTTTAAAATATAAAAACTTACACGATCTTTTGGAGTTTTTTAGTGATGTAACTATATGTTCACGTTTTAATTTAAAGATTAATTTCCTTATAAATAGATATAAAGAAAAAGCGGCTAAAATCAATTAGCCGCTCTTGTTATGTATTTTACAATTAAGCTTCAGACAAAGTCGCTTTGTGTTCGTCCTCATCATCGTCATCAGCAGAATCCATTCCTAGTTCCTTTAACTTTCGGGTTAGGGTGTTGCGTCCCCAACCTAATAGTTCAGCTGCATGACGTTTGCGTCCACGAGTTTGTTGTAGGGCAGCATTAATTAATGTGCGTTCAAACATCGGTGTTGCAATATCCAAAATCTTCATTTCGCCATTTTTTAGCTTTTGAATTGCCCATTGATTTAATAGCTCATCCCAATGATGTAAAGAAATACGCTCAAAAGACGGGGCTGGCTGACTAGTTTCACTAGTTTTTTGAAGTGGCACTTGCTTTAGTTCAGAAGGTAAATCTTCTGGATAAACTTCACGACCAGTAATCATGACAGTTAACCAACGACAGGTATTTTCAAGCTGACGCACGTTACCTGGCCATGGCAGTTGTTGCATATAGTCTGTTGTTTCAGTACGTAAAATCTTTGGACTTACACCTAACTCTTTGCCTGCACGGGCCAAGAAGTGCTGAGCAAGCATTGGTATATCTTCGCTACGATGCGCAAGCTTAGGAATATGAATACGAATTACATTTAAACGGTGATATAAGTCTTCACGGAATCGACCTTCATTCACCAATTTTTCTAAATCTTGGTGTGTCGCAGCGACAATTCGAACATCCACTTTAACCGGGATATGCCCACCAACTCGATAAAATTCACCATCTGCAAGTACGCGAAGTAAACGAGTCTGTGTTTCAAATGGCATGTCACCAATTTCATCAAGAAAGAGAGTTCCGCCATTGGCTTGTTCAAAACGACCTTGATGTTGAGTGTTTGCGCCAGTAAAAGCACCTTTTTCATGACCAAATAATTCCGTTTCGATTAAGTCTTTCGGAATTGCTGCCATGTTTAGTGCAATAAATGGTTTGGCACGGCGCGGTGAGTGCTTGTGTAAAGCATGTGCAACGAGCTCTTTACCAGTTCCTGACTCGCCATTAATTAAAACGGTAATGTGTGATTGCGATAATCGCCCAATTGCTCGGAAAACCTCTTGCATGGCAGGAGATTCACCAATAATTTCTGTCGATTGTAGAGGAGAAGCAGTTTTTGTAGCTTCTTGCTGCTGCAATTTATTGATATGCAAAATCGCACGATTGACTAAAGCTAAAGCTTCATCAATATCAAATGGCTTTGGTAAATATTCAAACGCACCAGTTTGATAGCTTGATACAGCTGACTCTAAGTCTGAATGAGCTGTCATAATAATGACGGGTAAGTCGGGGTGTGTGTTTTTTACTTTGGATAAAAAAGTCAACCCATCGATACCAGGCATACGGATGTCAGTTAAGATGACATCGGGCGCATCATGATGTAAACGTTCGAGTGCTGTTTGAGCTTCTTCAAAATTGGTGACGTCAAATCCTTCTTCTTTAAAGGTCTTTTCAAGTACCCATCGCATGGCGCGATCGTCATCAATAACCCATATTTTATTTCGCGACACGGTCTGACTCCCAAGGTAAATATAAGCTAAACATTGTTTTTCCAGGAACTGATTGGCATTCAATCATTCCGTTATGTTGATGCATAATGTTCTGTGCAATACTCAGGCCAAGCCCTGTACCTTTTGCTCGTCCTGTAACCAACGGGTAAAACACAGATTCTAAAATGCTTTCAGGAATACCCGGCCCATTGTCTTCAATATCAACTCGTACAGCAGAGCGGTTGAGTACACCATTAATAGTGACTAGACGTTGAATTCGGGTACGTAAAATTAATTCGGGTTCTTGATCTATAAAAAATGACTTATTTTCTGTAATCGCTTGAATGGCATTAACGCTAATATTGAGCATAACTTGAATTAATTGGTCTCGGTCAGCATTCACATCTGGCAAAGACAAATCATAGTCACGCGTAATTTTAATTTTTTTCTTGGTTTGGTTTGCAATTAAAGACCGAACACGTTCCAAAGGTTCATGAACATTCACGTTCTCATAACTCGGCAGTTGTCTTGAACCTAACATAGTGTCAGCCAAGTTAGTAAGACGATCTACTTCATTAATAATAACATCTGTAAATTCTGCATAACTCTCGTCATTTAAGCTCCGAGCAAGTAATTGAGTAGCACCTCGTATCCCAGCCAGTGGATTTTTAATTTCGTGAGCAACGCCTCGAACCAACTGTCTAGCCACTTGATGTTGTTGAATTAAGTTTTCTTCTTTAGAAATTTTCAACATACGGTCAATTGGATTTAACTCAATAAGTAAAAGCGGATGGTAACTTTTACCTGCATTTAATTGTGAAACCGTATAATCAACATGTAAGTCTTTAAAGTTGACATTAATCACAGCTTCACGACGTGTATAAGGTTGTCCTGTTTTTAAAGTATTGAGTAAAGCTTCATGTGTATTAAAGGTATCATCGGGCGCATGAAGTAAATTTAAAACCGGCTGCCCAGAAGCGCGTAGCAAACTAATGTCGAAAAGTGCTTCGCAAGCTGAATTCAAATAAAAAATATTAAAATTACTATCGATTAATAAAATCGCAGTAGTTAAATTGTCTACCAAAAGGCGATAGTCGATAGGTGCGTGTTGATCCATTAGCGAATCGTTCCTGTCTTAAAATGGCGCAATGGCATCTTCATTGGTTATCGGTATTCACCGTTATAGAACATGAATGATGCAAAATGTACGCCAACTTTGTTTATGGATTATTTTGAGGTTTCAAGCGTAATTAAAGCGCGCTAAAATCGTTCTTAATATCTTTTGGTCAAAAATAGCAGCCAGCTTGCTAATAATAACATGTTCCAACTTGGTGCAATATTGGGTTTTGGTGCAAATATTGGTTGTATTTTGGTGCATTACACAAAGAGTGGGGTTTCCACCTATGCGTGAGACGAGAAAAGACATACAATACGCGCATTCAAGTGGAGCGCAGATTCATGAAGACCCCCAAAGTCGGTTTTGTTTCTTTAGGTTGTCCTAAGGCATTGGTAGATTCTGAACGAATTTTAACTCAGTTAAAGACTGAAGGTTATCAAGTTGCATCAGATTATGATGGTGCTGATTTAGTAGTTGTTAATACCTGTGGTTTTATTGAATCTGCGGTACAAGAGTCGCTAGATGCAATTGGCGAGGCCATGAGTGAAAATGGTCGAGTAATCGTTACAGGATGCTTAGGTAAAGACGAAGATAAAATTCGTCAAATGCATCCGAACGTTTTAAAGGTTACTGGTGCGGCAGCTTATCAAGATGTGATGGAAGCTGTACATGAATATGTGCCAGCACCGCCGAAACATAATCCTTTTATTGATCTTGTTCCTGAACAAGGTATCCGTTTAACGCCTAAGCATTATGCTTATTTAAAAATATCCGAAGGCTGTAACCACCGTTGTACCTTCTGTATTATCCCGAGCATGCGTGGTGATTTAGTATCACGTCCAGTTGGTAGCGTGTTAGAAGAAGCAGCTGCGTTAAAACGCGCAGGTGTGAAAGAAATATTGGTTATTTCACAAGATACTTCAGCTTATGGTGTAGATACTAAATATAAGTTGGATTTTTGGAACGGACAGCCAGTAAAAACTAAATTCTTTGACATGTGTGAAGCACTTGGTCAGCTTGGAATTTGGGTGCGCCTACATTATGTATATCCATATCCACATGTTGATGCAGTGATTGATTTGATGGCTCAGGGTAAAATCCTGCCTTATCTCGATATTCCATTCCAACATGCGAGCCCACGCGTTCTTAAATTAATGAAGCGTCCAGCGCATAGTGAAAATACTCTAGAAAAAATTAAATTGTGGCGTGAAAAATGCCCGGATCTTGTGATCCGTTCTACTTTTGTGGTTGGTTTTCCAGGCGAAACTGAAGAAGATTTCCAGATTTTGCTAGATTGGTTAGTTGAAGCTCAACTTGATCGTGTAGGCTGCTTTACCTACTCACCAGTAGAAGGCGCTACGGCCAATGATTTACCAGATCATGTGCCAGAAGAAATTAAGCAAGAGCGTTACGAGCGCTTTATGCAAGTGCAGCAGCAAATATCTGCTGCCAAATTACAAAAACGTATCGGTCAAACGATGACTGTATTAGTCGATGGTTTGGAAGATGAATATCCTGTTGCTGTTGCACGTTCTTATGCCGATGCTCCGGAAATTGACGGTAATGTCTTCGTAGAAGATATCGATAAGAGCACGATTCAACCAGGCGATATGTTGGAAGTCGAAATTACCGATGCGGATGAATACGACTTATTTGCAAAGTTAATTAAAATTAAATCGGTCTAATCGAATCACGATTCAAAAAGCATTCAGTTTAAGAGGTCTTGGAGCAAAATCATGGCGGAAACAATAAGCCCCCGTTATTCACGAATTTTATTAAAATTATCTGGTGAGGCATTATCAGGTAATAAAGATATGGGTATTGATGCTCAAGTTTTAGATCAGATGTCACTTTCTATTGCACATTTGGTGGGCTTGGGTGTGCAAGTAGGTATCGTTGTTGGTGGCGGTAACTTATATCGTGGTAGCCAGTTACAAAAAGATGGCTTGGTTGGCCGTGTAACAGGTGACCAGATGGGTATGCTTGCAACTGTCATGAATGGTTTGGCAATGCGTGATGCATTAGTGCGTCGAAACATCAGAACTCGTCTTATGTCTGCATTACCAATTGGTACTGTTGTAGAGTCATATTCAAGTCGTGATGCAATCCGTCATTTAAGTCAGGGCGAAGTTTGTGTTTTCGTTGCGGGAACAGGTAATCCATTCTTTACAACTGATACAGCAGCATGTCTACGTGGTATTGAAATTGAAGCAAATTTAATTTTGAAAGCAACCAAAGTAGACGGTGTTTATAATAAAGACCCTAGCAAATACGAAGATGCAGTCAAATATGATCATTTAACATTTGATCAAGTGTTAGATGAGAAGCTAGGCGTTATGGATTTAACAGCAATTTGTCTATGCCGTGACCATAATGTTCCATTGCAAGTATTTGATATGAATAAATCTGGTGCGCTTTTATCAGTTGTGATGGGTGAAAAAGAGGGTACGCGCGTTACTAAATAATGTACGTGTGCTGCAAAGCTCTTTATACTAGCGCTAAATTAAATTTGTTATATACATCCTTGAATAAATAAGTAAGGAAGATCATATGATTAACGATCTGAAAAAAGACAGCGAACAGCGTATGATGAAAACTCTTGAGTCTTTGGAACAAGGGTTTAATAAAGTTCGTACCGGCCGTGCACACCCATCAATTTTAAATGGGGTAATGGTTCCTTACTATGGTTCTGATGTGCCTTTAAACCAAGTGGCGAACGTTGGTGTTGAAGATTCTCGTACGCTTATCGTTCAACCATTTGAACGTACAATGGTTTCTGCAATTGATAAGGCAATTCGTGAAAGTGATTTAGGTTTAAACCCTATTACTGCTGATTCAATCCGTGTACCTTTACCAGCTTTAACTGAAGAAACACGCCGTGATATGCAGAAAGTTGCACGCAGTGAAGCTGAAAATGCAAAAGTTGCTATTCGTAACATTCGTCGTGATGTTTTAGGTGATATCAAAGCATTATTGAAAGAGAAAGAAATCTCTGAAGATGATGAGCGTCGTGCAGGTGATGATATTCAGAAAATCACTGATAAATATGTTGCAGAAGTGGATAAACGTCTTGCAGCGAAAGAAGCAGAATTGATGAAGGTCTAATTTTATGACCGAATCAGAAGAGTATCATCTTCCTCAGCATGTTGCCATCATCATGGATGGCAACAACCGCTTTGCCAAGAAAAATCAAATGCAAAAAGGCGATGGGCATCGAGAAGGTAAAAATATTCTTGATCCTATTGTTGAGCATTGTATAAAAACTAGCGTCCGTGCTTTAACTGTTTTTGCATTTTCGAGTGAAAATTGGAATCGACCACAATATGAAGTCGATCTGCTTATGAAGCTTCTTGAAGAAACGATTCATGAGCAAATACCTCGCATGAAAAAATTCAATATTGCTTTGCGTTTTATAGGGGATCGTTCTCGATTACCTTTACATTTAGTTGCCTTAATGGAAGATGCAGAGCAACAAACAGTACATCATGACGCCATGACATTAACCATTGCTATTAGCTATGGTGGTATGTGGGATATTGCAAATGCAGCTAAAGAGGTTGCACAAACAGTTTCTCGTGGTGAAATTGACGCTGATCAAATAAATGTTGATTTGTTCGGAAAATATGTCAGTCTAAACGATCTGCCAGCTGTGGACTTGTTGATCCGTACAGGTGGAGATTTCCGTATATCTAACTTCTTGTTGTGGCAAGCAGCTTATGCGGAACTGTATTTTACGGATACTTTATGGCCGGAATTTACAGTCGAGGAATTCGATCATGCACTGAATGTATTTTCAGGGCGTGAACGTCGTTTCGGTAGAACATCTGAACAAATTCAGCAAGAGAAAATCGAGAAATTATAATGTTAGAGCGGATTGTTACCGCATTGGTACTTGTTGCAGTTGTTTTGGGCTGTATGTTTGCTACGCAATCACATTATCCAATGTTGGTACTTATGATTGTGGCAGCAGCGGTTGCGGGGTATGAATGGTATAAGTTAATGCCTCATGAAGCTGGTGCGGTAGTAAAGCCTAAAGCATGGGGTTATGGTCTACTTGTTGCCTTTGTTTCTGGTGTTGCCTTATTCTTTCATGACATTGCATTGTTGCTATGGTCTGCTTCAATTTTAACTTGGCTCGTTAGTGTATATTGGGTTAAGTCTTTTCCTGAATTTGATGGTTGGTATAACGCGACTCTCTATATTATTGGTTTAATTCTTATCTGTGCAGCAGTGACTGCAATCTTTGTAGTATGGCAAAGCTCACCATGGTGGTTGATGTATTTGTTTTTGCTTGTATGGGGCGCAGATAGTGGAGCTTACTTTGTAGGTCGCAAATTTGGTAAAAGAAAGTTGGCACCCACAGTAAGTCCAAATAAATCGGTAGAAGGATTGTATGGTGGTATTTTAACTACAGTGATTGTCATGCTTGTAGTGCAATATCAATATTTAAACCTAACTTGGGTTCAACAACTTTTATTCCTGATCTTATCTTTAATTACAGTATTTGGTTCAGTATTAGGTGATTTATTTGAATCAATGATCAAACGTCGTGCTGGTATTAAAGACTCTGGCCGTGTGTTGCCTGGTCATGGTGGTGTGTTGGATCGTATTGATTCTTTACTCGCAGCAGCCCCGATTTTTGCAACGGGAATGTATATATTAAAGCTTATTGGTGTAGATTTATAGATGACACAATCTGTTTGCATATTGGGTGTAACTGGTTCTATTGGACAAAGTACCTTAAAAATTTTAAGTCAGCATCCAGATAAGTATTCAGTCTTTGCAGTTTCGGCACATAGTCGAATTTCTGAACTTGTTGAAATCTGCAAACAGTTTCGTCCTAAAGTTGTTGTTGTTCCTGAACTGAAGATAGCTGAATTAAAAACATTATTTGCGCAACAAAACATACAAGATATTGATATTTTAGTTGGGCAAGATGGTCTGATTGATATTGCATCACATGCTGACGTTGATATTGTAATGGCTGCAATTGTAGGTGCTGCAGGTCTTTTACCTACTTTGGCAGCTGTTAAAGCAGGTAAACGAGTATTGCTTGCAAATAAAGAAGCATTGGTGATGTCTGGTGAAATCATGATGCAAGCTGCTCTGGATCATCAAGCATTGTTATTACCAGTAGATTCAGAACATAATGCTATTTTTCAATCATTACCTCATAATTATTTAGAAGTTGAGAGAACTGGGCAACCGCAATTAGGTGTATCCAAAATACTACTGACAGCATCTGGTGGTCCCTTTTTAAATCATTCCCTAGAACAATTGGAACATGTAACACCACAACAAGCATGTAAACATCCAAACTGGTCTATGGGGCAAAAAATCTCAGTTGACTCAGCCACTCTTATGAATAAAGGGTTAGAGTTAATCGAAGCGTGTCATTTGTTTTCAATATCTGAACATTTTGTTACAGTTGTTGTTCACCCACAAAGTATTATTCACTCTATGGTGCAGTATGTTGATGGTTCAACATTAGCACAAATGGGTAATCCTGATATGTGTACGCCAATAGCACATGCACTAGCATGGCCTGAGCGTTTACAAACAAGTGTTCCTGCTTTAGATTTATTTGAGTATTCTCAACTTAATTTTCAAGCTCCGGATACCCAAAAATTTCCTGCACTAAATCTTGCAAGACAAGCAATGCGTGCAGGAGGTTTGGCGCCTACCATTTTGAATGCAGCCAATGAAATTGCTGTTGAAGCATTCTTAAAGGAAAGGATTGGATTTACACATATTCCGCAAGTGGTAGAGCATACTTTGCAAGATTTAGAGAATGCAGCCGCTGAGAGCATTGAGTGCATTTTAGATAAAGATAAAATGGCTCGCTCAGTAGCTCAACAATATATATCAAGTATTGGAGGCTGAAATGAATGCTCTTTTTATGATTGCAGCAGCGGCTCTTTTACTTGGTCCGTTAATTGCAATTCATGAGTTTGGTCATTACTGGGTTGCTCGTAAACTTGGTGTTAAAGTTTTAGTTTATTCAATTGGTTTTGGTCCAACTTTACTCAAATGGACCTCTAAAAAGTCCGGCATTAAATATCAGCTTTCTGCTTTACCTTTAGGTGGCTACGTTAAAATGTTAGACGAGCGAGAAGGCAATGTGGCAGAACAAGATTTACCATATGCTTTTAACCGTCAAAAACCATGGAAACGTATAGCTATTGTTGCGGCAGGACCATTAATTAACTTAATTTTTGCCGTATTGCTTTTTTGGGTCTTATTTTTGCCAGCGCAACAACAATTAAATACTAAAATCGGTAAAATTATACCAAACTCGCCAGCTGCAGCTGCTCAGTTACATGTAGGTGATAAAATTATTGCTGTTGATGGCAAAGAAACAGCAACTTGGGAAAAGTTAAATTTTGCTTTGATTGATCGGGTAGGTGAAACCGGTACTGTAAATATCGATGTAAATCGTGCAGGCACCGAGAAAAATTTTGTATTACCGATAAAAGATTTTTTAAAAAACCAAAATGAATCTGCACTCGATGTATTAGGCTTCTTACCTTATCGACCTGTAATTCCTGCTGTTGTAGCAGATTTAACAGCAGATGGTGCTGCAATTCGTCAAGGAATGAAAGTGGGTGATCGTATTGTTGCGATTGATGGTCAGCCTATGAAAGATTGGTTTGATGTTGTTGAGGTTGTTCAGCGCTCTCCAGAAAAGTTACTTAATATTGATGTGTTGCGTCATCAACAGTTGGTTCATTTGCAAGTGATGCCACAAGGAAAACGCGATAACATGGGACAAGTAAATGGTGTTCTTGGTGTAAAAAGTGACGCTGGAAAAATTACAATTCCTGACGAATATAAGCAAACAATCCAATATACTCCAATACAAGCTTTTGAAATGGCTCTTGATAAAACTGGCCAGATCTCTAGCATGATTTTGAACTCAATAGTGAAAATGGTAAAAGGACTTATTGGATTAGAAAATCTTTCTGGACCTATCACTATTGCAAAAGTAGCTGGGCAAAGTGCAGAAATGGGATGGCAAACTTTTATCTCTTTCATGGCATTGATGAGTGTAAGTCTTGGAATTTTAAATTTATTACCAATTCCAATGTTAGATGGTGGTCATCTAGTGTATTACATCATTGAAGCTATTCGAGGAAAGCCTGTTTCTGAACAAATACAAATGTTTGGTCTGAAAATTGGTATGGTACTGCTCGGTAGTATGATGCTTTTAGCTTTATTTAATGATTTTATGCGTTTGTAAACGTGTATGGATTTATAACTTACTGGAAAAAACTGGCATGCGGCACACACATTTTTTAATGCCTTTGGCACTTGTTAGCGCTATGGCAGCGGTACAACAAGCATATGCAGCTGATGATTTCGTTGTTAGAGATATTCGTGTAAACGGTTTAGTCCGTCTTACTCCTGCAAATGTTTATACCATGTTGCCAATCAACAGTGGCGATCGCGTTAATGAGCCGATGATCGCCGAAGCAATTCGAACATTGTATGCCACGGGTCTTTTTGATGATATTAAAGCGTCAAAAGATAACGATACTTTGGTTTTTAATGTTATTGAACGCCCTATTATTTCAAAACTTGAATTTAAGGGTAATAAACTTATTCCTAAAGAGGCGTTAGAACAAGGCCTTAAAAAAATGGGTGTTGCAGAGGGTGAGGTTTTTAAGAAATCTGCTTTGCAAACCATTCAAACAGAATTAGAGCAGCAATACACTCAACAAGGTCGTTATGATGCTAGCGTTACTGTTGATACCGTTGCGCGACCAAATAATCGCGTTGAATTAAAAATCAATTTCAACGAAGGAACGGCAGCAAAAGTTTTTGATATCAATGTAATTGGTAATACTGTTTTTAAAGACAGTGAAATCAAGCAAGCATTTGCTCTTAAAGAAAGCGGCTGGGCTTCAATCGTTACACGTAATGACCGCTATGCGCGTGAAAAAATGGCCGCAAGCCTTGAAGCATTACGTGCTATGTACCTTAACAAGGGTTATATTAATTTCAATATTAATAACTCTCAGCTTAATATTAGTGAAGATAAAAAACATATCTTTATTGAAGTTGCAGTTGAGGAAGGTAATCAGTTTAAATTTGGCCAAACTAAATTTTTGGGTGATGCACTGTATAAGCCTGAAGAATTACAAGCCTTAAAAATTTATAAAGATGGCGATACTTATTCTCAAGAAAAGGTAAATGCTGTTAAGCAATTACTTTTGCGCAAGTATGGTAATGCAGGTTATTACTTTGCTGATGTAAATATTGTTCCGCAAATTAATAATGAAACTGGTGTTGTTGATCTAAATTATTATGTTAATCCAGGTCAGCAAGTTACCGTACGTCGTATTAATTTCACTGGTAATAGTAAAACTTCTGATGAAGTATTACGTCGTGAAATGCGTCAGATGGAAGGCGCTTTGGCAAGTAATGAAAAAATTGACTTGTCTAAAGTTCGATTGGAGCGTACAGGTTTCTTTAAAACTGTTGATATTAAACCTGCCCGAATTCCAAACTCACCTGATCAAGTCGATTTGAATGTAAATGTTGAAGAACAACATTCAGGTACCACAACATTGGCGGTAGGTTATTCGCAAAATGGTGGTATCACGTTCCAAGCAGGACTTAGTCAAACCAACTTCATGGGTACTGGTAACCGAGTTGCAATTGATTTGTCTCGTTCAGAAACTCAAGATTATTATAATTTAAGTGTCACTGACCCATACTTCACCATTGATGGTGTAAGCCGTGGTTATAACGTTTATTATCGTAAAACTAAGCTAAATGATAACTATAACGTTAATAACTATGTAACTGATAGTGTGGGTGGTAGTTTAAGTTTTGGTTATCCTATTGATGAAAACCAAAGTTTAAGTGCTTCAGTTGGTGTTGATAATACTAAAGTCACTACTGGTCCTTATGTCTCTACCTATGTACGTGATTATTTATTAGCAAATGGTGGTAAAACTACTGCAACTAGCACTTATTGTTTAGTAGATCTCGACACGAGTGGAAACTGCCCAACTGGTCAAACTTCTGATCCTTATGGAAGCGCATTTGATGGTGAATTTTTTACCTATAACTTAAACTTAGGTTGGTCATATAACACGTTAAATAGACCGATTTTCCCAACATCTGGTATGTCTCACCGTTTAGGCCTCGAAATTGGTTTACCAGGTAGTGATGTTGATTACCAAAAAGTAACTTATGATACACAAGCTTTCTTACCAATTGGTAGTTCAGGCTTTGTACTTCGTGGTTATGGTAAGCTTGGTTATGGTAATGATTTGCCGTTCTATAAAAACTTCTATGCTGGTGGTTACGGCTCTGTTCGTGGTTATGATAACAGTACCTTAGGTCCTAAATATGCTAGTGTAAATTTACAAGAAACAAAACAAAATGATTCTTCACCTGAAAATGTAGGTGGTAATGCTCTACTTCAATTTGGTACTGAGTTAGCATTACCTATGCCATTTAAAGGAGATTGGACTCGTCAGGTACGTCCTGTACTGTTTGCTGAAGGTGGTCAGGTCTTTGATACTAAGTGTAATATTAATAACTCTGTTTATGGCAGTAAAGGCATGACCATTAATGGTCAGTCAATTTCAGATGTTAAGAAATATTGTGAAGATAACTATGGCTTCGATTTAGGTAATCTACGTTATAGCGTGGGTGTGGGTGTAACTTGGATTACTATGATTGGGCCACTGTCACTTAGCTATGCATTCCCGTTAAATGATAAACCGGGTGATGAAACTAAAGAAATCCAGTTTGAAATTGGTCGTACTTTCTAAGTACGACTTCATTGAACAACGAAATAAGGAAAGTGATTTATATGAAAAAATTAAATACATTAATGTTAGGGTTGGGTTTAACGGTAGCTTCTGTAGCAGCTAATGCAGCTGGTTATGGTGTAATTGATCTTGCTAAAGTTGTTGAGAGTAGTACTTATTTGAAACAACAAAATGCCAGCCTAAACCAGTCAGTAAAACCAACGACAACTAAGCTTGAACAACTTGGTAAAGAGTTAGAGGGACTTCAACGTCAGGCCCAAACTCAAGGCCAAAAAATGAAAGAAGATGATATTAAGAAATTGCAATCTCAGTATCAATCGAAATTAAATGAATTTAACTCTACACAGCAAGGCTTACAATCTAGAGTTCAAACTAGCTTACAAAGTATGAATACAACGTTTGAAACAAGAGTTAAGCAAGCTGCTGAACAGTTACGAAAAGAAAATAATCTTGACTTTGTTTTGAATAAAAATTCAACTGTTGCCTATGACCCTAAGTATGATTTAACTGATAAAATGATTCAAAAGGTTAATTCAATGAAATAAATTAATGAAAGTGCAACAATATCGTTTAGATGAATTAGCTCATCTGGTTCAAGGTGAGCTAATTGGTGAAGGTAGTCTTCAACTTTCGAATTTGGCAAGTTTAGAAAAAGCTAATTCAAACCATATTACTTTTATAAATGGTGAGAAATATCTTGAGCAAGCCAAAATGAGTAATGCTGGTGCCTTCATTGTTACAGCTACTTTAAAAGAACTTCTTCCAGAAAAAGATAATTTCATTATTGTTGAAAATCCTTACCTTGCATTTGCAATCCTTACACATGTGTTTGATAAAAAGGTTTCCCTAACGGGGATAGAAAGCACTGCTCAAATTCATCCATCTGCTATTATTTCGGAAACGGCATATATTGGTCACTATGTGGTGATCGGTGAAAATTGTGTAGTAGGCGATAATACGATCATTGAGTCACATACTAAACTTGATGATTATGTAGAAGTTGGAAAAGATTGTTTTATCGATTCTCATGTCACCATTACAGGTAGCTCTAAATTACAAGATCGTGTGCGTGTACACTCGAGTACTGTGATTGGAGGTGAGGGCTTTGGCTTTGCGCCATATCAAGGTAAGTGGCATCGTATTGCTCAGCTAGGTTCGGTCTTAATTGGAAATGATGTTCGAATTGGATCAAATTGTAGTATTGATAGAGGTGCACTTGATAATACAATTTTGGAAGATGGAGTAATTATTGATAACCTTGTGCAAATTGCACATAACGTTCATATTGGTTCAAATACTGCTATTGCAGCCAAGTGCGGTATTGCTGGAAGTACAAAAATTGGCAAAAACTGTATTCTAGGTGGAGCATGTGGAGTATCAGGTCACCTTTCAATTACCGATAATGTGACTTTTACTGCAATGTCAATGGTCACAAAAAATATTTCCGTTGCAGGAACTTATTCATCGGGAATTGGATTATTTGAAAATAGTCATTGGAAAAAGACTGTTGTACGCTTGCGACAATTAGCAGATGTGCCATTGACCCAAATCACTAAACGACTTGATCATATACAAGCTCAAATAGAGTCTCTTGAATCAACTTTTAATTTGCGTAAATAGAATATTATGACCGAGTCAACTACCCCTAAATTTGCCATCCCTGAATTACCAATGCAGATTCAAACGATTCGTCAATATTTGCCGCATCGTTATCCATTCTTGTTGGTTGATCGTGTGACTGAAGTTACTGACAATAGTATTGTTGGTTATAAAAATGTTTCTATCAATGAAGAGTTCTTACAAGGACATTTCCCAGAATATCCAATTATGCCTGGTGTTCTAATTGTTGAAGCACTTGCTCAAGTTTCAGGTGTTCTTGGCTTTATTATGAACAATGAAACACCAAAACCAGGTTCTTTGTTCCTGTTTGCTGGTGCTGAAAGAGTTAGATTTAAAAAACAAGTAGTTGCAGGTGACCAACTTGTATTAAAATCTGAGTTGGTAATGCAAAAGCGCGGCATTTACAAATATAATTGTACAGCTAGCGTTGATGGCATTGTAGCAGCAACCGCTGAGATTATGATTTCACACCAAAAAACAGAGCAGGCATGAGCAATCACGATTTAATCCATTCTACCGCCATTATTGATCCATCTGCAGTAATTGCTGCAGATGTTCAAATAGGACCTTATTGTGTTATTGGTCCTCAAGTGACTATTGGTGCTGGTACTAAATTACATTCTCATGTGGTAGTAGGTGGTTTTACCAGAATAGGCCAAAATAATGAAATCTTTCAATTTGCAAGTGTTGGTGAAGTTTGCCAAGACCTCAAATATAAAGGTGAAGAAACTTGGCTTGAAATTGGTAACTATAATTTAATTCGCGAACATTGCAGCTTACATAGAGGCACAGTGCAGGATAATGCATTAACCAAAATAGGTAGCCATAATCTATTGATGGTAAACACGCATATTGCACATGACTGTATCGTAGGTGACCATAATATTTTTGCTAATAATGTCGGTGTCGCTGGGCATGTACATATTGGTGATCACGTAATTGTGGGCGGGAATTCTGGAATTCATCAATTCTGCAAGATTGATTCTTACAGTATGATTGGTGGTGCTTCATTAATTTTAAAAGATGTACCTGCCTATGTGATGGCTTCTGGTAATCCTGCTCATGCTTTTGGTATAAATACTGAAGGTATGCGAAGAAAAGGTTGGTCTAAAAATACAATTCAGGGTTTAAGAGAAGCTTATAAATTGATATTTAAGTCTGGACTAACCTCTGTTCAAGCTGTTGAACAAATTAAAAGTGAAATTTTGCCTTCTGTTCCAGAAGCTCAATTATTAATTGATTCTATTGAGCAATCAGAGCGTGGAATTGTACGCTAATTAATAAGAAATAAAAAAAGACACTGTTTAACAGTGTCTTTTTTTATTTCTAAATTATTTTTTAAAGAATTTAACTTCTTCAGATTTAGGATATTGCGTAAGTAATTTGTTCTTATATTGGTTTGCTGATGCAGTATTCTTATCGACATCCTTTGCAATACTATACAGTTGATACAATGCTCGAGGAGCTTTACTAGAGTTTGGATATTGATTCGCAACAATATTATAGTTTTTCTTCGCTTCATTGTAGTTCACAGGGTCTGTGGCTAAATGAAATTCAGCTAACCAAAAGTAAGCATTACCTGTATAAATACTATTAGGGTGGTTTTTAATAAAGTTTTGCATTGGGGCAATAGCTTTTTTCGCTCCGCCCTGTTTGTAAGCATCTAAAGCTACTGTATAAGCGGCTTTTTCTAATTCAAGTGGATTTGACTGGTTTTGAGCAGCAGTGGGTGGTTGAGCGTTTGTTACTGGTGCGCTAGGTTGTTGTTCAGAGGTGGTTGGAGTAGGCGGAGCTGCAACTACTTTGTTGCCATCTGTAGGCTGAGAAGAAGGTGCTGATGTATTTGTAGTGGCGCTACTATCGGCAGTCGTATTTGAGCTATCATCTTGGGTCGCACTGTCTGGGTCAACTTTTTGATGTAGTAGCTCTAAACGTTGATCTAGGTCTGTATAGCGGTTGGCTAGATCTTTCTTTAGTTGCTCAATATCATTTGCTTGTTCTTCTAATTGACCTCTTAATGTGCGGATATCATTCTCTAATTGTTGATTTTTTTGCAT
This sequence comes from Acinetobacter seifertii, assembly GCF_016064815.1. Classification (NCBI taxonomy): domain Bacteria; kingdom Pseudomonadati; phylum Pseudomonadota; class Gammaproteobacteria; order Moraxellales; family Moraxellaceae; genus Acinetobacter; species Acinetobacter seifertii. The sequence goes on from NZ_CP065820.1 coordinate 1,679,205, forward strand.
CAACTCCCAGTTTAAATTGGTGGGAACTGAAATATTGCTTGAAGAAGTATTAGATGCACTACCATCATTTTGACTTAAACCACGAGACTCGATAGGAATATTTGCGTATAGAGAAGTGGTACTCATTAAGGCAATAAATAATAAAGAATGCTTCTTCATTTGCATGTGTATAAATCCATAATTTTATATAAAAGCCACCTTGAACACCGGAATATAAAAATCAATTCACTAAATATCTAAGGTTTTTCATTGATCAATGCAATTAAAACAGTTAACAGTTTAAATGCAAGGATAGTTTACAATCTTCAAGCATATTTTATGCAAAATGAAAAAGGAACTTAAGCTCATAAAATTACATATTCAAATTTTAAGCGATTATTGTTGATGAATTAATCAATCGAAACAGAAACTTGCCGAAAATGGGATAGAAGGGTTGCATCTCTTTTAAAAATCTCTATACTTTGTTTTGCAATGGTAGCCCCGCTGGTGGCTTCGCAATTGTACTCTGTGAACCCCGCCAGGACCGGAAGGTAGCAACGGTAGCAGATCTATGATGTGCCGAAGTTTTGCTAGTGGGGTTGCCACCTTTCTTTTAATCCAATTTTCTTTGGATTGCTTTTAAAATTACATCTAAATCAAACCCTCTATACTGTAAGAATCTAATTTGTTTTGCTTTAAGCTTTGGATCCTTTTCAACAACTTCTCCAAATTTCTTAACTTTAAGCTGATAAGCTTGCTCTACCCAATCAATTTCGTGAATTTCATCAGCGATTAAATCGTTCTCAATCTGTTTGGTTTTTAAAGCTTGTTGAATGCGTTTTGGACCTTTACCTTTACGAATCTGACTTGCAAGCATTTGCTCTGCAACACGTTGGTCGCTTTGATAGTTTTGCTCAGATAACTCTTCAACGAGTTGTTTCACTTCTTCTATATTTTGTGCATAACGGGCTAATTTCTCAATCAGTTCTGCTTTAGAGTAGTCTCGGCGAGTAAGTAAAGCAAAAGCATATGATCGTAAACGCTGGCCAGTAAGTGGGTGACGCTGTTGAGATTGCTCGTCGTTTCTTTTGAACATATAGGTTTCCTTGTAAAAAACGCCCCGAAGGGCGTTTTATGACTCATCTATAATTAAGATTCTAATAATAGATCTGGCTCTTCTTCGTCATCTTCAACTTGTGCTGCGCCATTTGTACCTGTGGTCAGCAATTGCTCTCGAATATTGCGTTCAATCTCTTCAGCGATTTGCTTATTTTCTTCAAAATAACGAATCACGTTATTCTTACCTTGGCCAATTTTATTACCTTGATATGAATACCATGCACCAGCTTTTTGAACGATATCTTGTTGAACTGCCAAATCTACAAGTTCACCAAGTTGGTTAGTGCCTTTGCCGTATAGGATTTGGAAAATAGCTTCTCTAAATGGAGGAGCCATTTTGTTTTTAACGACTTTAACTTTAGTTTCTGAACCAACGATTTCGTCGCCTTCTTTTACTTGACCGATACGACGAATATCTAAACGAACTGACGCATAGAACTTAAGAGCGTTACCACCCGTTGTAGTTTCTGGGCTACCAAACATAACACCAATTTTCATACGAATTTGGTTAATGAAGATAACCATACAGTTTGAACGTTTAGCGTTACCCGTAATTTTACGAAGCGCTTGGCTCATAAGACGAGCTTGTAGACCCATGTGAGAATCACCCATCTCACCTTCGATCTCTGCTTTAGGTGTAAGGGCAGCTACCGAGTCCACAACGATTAAATCAATTGCGCCTGAACGGACAAGCATATCGGCGATTTCAAGTGCTTGTTCACCATTATCAGGTTGTGAAACAAGTAGGTTGTCAATATCTACACCAAGTTTACGTGCATATTGAGGATCTAGGGCATGCTCGGCATCGATGAAGGCACATGTACCACCAGACTTTTGACATTGGGCGATTGCTTGCAATGTCATTGTGGTTTTACCAGAAGATTCAGGACCATAAATTTCGATAATACGGCCTTTTGGTAAACCACCAATCCCCAATGCGATGTCTAAAGTTAAAGAACCTGTAGATACGGCTTCAACTGCTTGAACAGTGTTATCACCGAGACGCATAACCGTATTTTTGCCAAATTGTTTTTCAATTTGACTCAAAGCGGCTTGTAATGCTTTGCTTTTATTCTCATCCATCTCAAAAACCTCAATACTCTATGTTCATCACGTTTAACCCAAGTGGATGCATTGAATCTCAACTTGTTTCACAGGGCTAATAGTGACAGATTTTTTCTTTAGCTTCTATATCTTATATATGTGAGTGCGACATAACTCGACGTTTCTATTCATCATCATAAGACCAATGGTCTTCATAATGTTGATCGTTATCCTGTTTAAACCGATTGATTTGTCGCCGATCTTTCTTACTTGGTCTATGGTCAGGTCGAGCTAGATTATGCAATTTTCGTTGGGACGCAATCAACTCCCGTCTCGCAATACTTACTTCAGTTTCTTCATAAAGTTGCTGCGCAACTGGAGCTGGTCCTCGGGTGTTGGAAAGTGCTTTGACAACAACTGTCTTTTTTTCAAAACCTTGTTGAACAACAAGTTCCATTCCAACACGAATTTCTTTAGAAACTTTTACACGCTCATTATTGTGATGTACTTTACCACCTTCAATTGCAGCTTTAGCAATAGAACGAGTCTTAAAAAAACGTGCTGCCCATAACCATTTGTCGACACGCATCGTGTCTACAGCATCGTTTTCATGCAATTTTGACATCATTATCCTTTCTATCAGTTTGATTCAAAACAGACAGTAGCTCTGTAAGCTGATCTAGAGCTTTATACTCTAAATCTTGTGGCTGTCTTTTACTCTTAAGAGTTGAGGGCTGTAATATAGTAAACAAGTGTCTTATACCAAATTTTTCTGCAGTTTTTAAAACTTGAAGAGTATCGTCTAAAAAAATAGTGGTTTTTGGTTCAAAATAATGCAAGCGTTGTAATTCTTGCCAAAACTGAAGATCTTCCTTCGCATAACCCATTTGTTCACTAGATACAATCACATCAAAAAAATCTTGAATAGGGATGTTATCAAGTTTTAATTGTAAACTTGCGCAGTCTGCATTGGTCACTAACCAACATTGATAACCTTGTTCTTTTAGAGCATTAAGTAGCTCCATACATCCTGATCGCGTTTTAATTTTGTGTTGAAATTCTTTCTGAAGATTTAAAACATCTACTCCAGTAGTTTTCGTCCAATAATTTGAGGAGTACCATGAAAGAGTGTGCTTATTACTAAGATAAAACTGAGTCAATATTTCTTGGCTTTTTGTTAAAGAGAGTTGATGCGTCTGAGAATGCCGTACAGGTAGACATTCGTTCCAGATAAAGTCGTCAAAAGCCAAATCTAACAAAGTTCCGTCCATATCGAAAAGCACTATTTTAGCCATGTTTTAAGGACTCCAATTTGAATAGACAAGGAAGAAAGTTAGGCTAAGATTATAAGCATTAAAGCCTATAAAAACGGATTGATTTGTTATTATTTCATCATTTAGAGGTCTATCGAGGCTGATTAATAATGATTGTTAAAAGTGATAAATTCAAATGCTGCCAAGGACTTGATTGTTATTTTTTAGATGGAGAGTCTAATGAAAATTGAGTGATCGCAATTCTGATCAATTTATTCAAAATAATAAATGGAACTTTAAATGATGGGAATCTATCAATAGTACTCTTATGTCTATAAAAGTAGTAATCGCACTATTTTGATTTACATAGTGTACGTATTGACGAACATTTTATAAATTGAACTGTGCATGTTTAAAGTTATATTAAAAATTATCCGAATAATAATTTAGAGTAGGCAATGAAAATTGGATTTATTGGAGGAGCCAATGATGGCATAGTTATCAATGCCGCAAATGGCATTGATACTTATAAACTTGAATGGCATTACAAGGCTGAAAAGCACTGTCAAGAACCATCACTAGGACTAAATGGTCCTGAATATGACTATTACAATTTATTAATTTTGAGAAAAAACAAAGAGGCAAAACTTTTCTATGTTTTAACTACAATGGACAAAGAAGCTATTGCAGATAAAATTAATGAGTATTGGGAGCATTCAACTTCGGTAGGTTATGACTTTGATGAATAGCTCTGGTTTAAATTTATTAGTAATCTTTGATCATATCACTATTTAATATACTCATAACTCAAATTAAGGATTGTATATTTCATAAAGAACGTGTTCTTGAAGTGCGTGCCCATCTGGAAGCTTGGGATGATTGAAGTGTTTAACTTTACGCATTCCTAGTCTTTCCATTACAGCTTGAGAAGGCTTATTCACTGTTGCTGTAAAAGAAACCACTTTATCTTTATTAAGCACATTGAAAGCATAGTCTAATGCTGCTTTTGCTCCTTCTGTGGCATAACCTTTTTTCCAGTATTTTGTAGCAATCCTCCAGCCAATTTCAATGCAAGGGGAAAAATCAAATTGTTCTGGTTGGTCGTGTAGGCCAATAAAACCAATAAAGTCGTGGCTTTCTTTTAATTCTACAGCCCAAAATCCCCAATCTTTTTCATCAATAAGCGCCGATGCTCTTTGAATTAAATTTATACTTTCAGTAGCAGATAAAAGCTTTGGAAAAAAACGCATAACATCTTTATCCAATCCCATTTCGATAAAGGGGGCAGCATCAGTTTCTTTCCATTGTCTTAAGATTAAACGTTCGGTTTCGATCATAGTAAAAGCTGTTTAAATATAATTTTAATTTAACCATATAGTCTACAGTGGCTTTTGTATAATTTTCTGTAAGATAATCTTAGAATTAATGCTTACCACTCCTTTAATTTTATTGAGTGTATTAATAACAAAGTGAGAAAAAGAATCTAGATCTTTAGTGGCGACATGCAGGACATAATTAGATTCGCCTGTAATGATATAAGCATTAATAACTTCATCAAAATTCTTGATCTGGCTTAAAAAAAACTGGTGATCATTTTCAGTGAGTTGAGCAAGTTTAATTTCAACTATGGCCTCAATTTTTATACCTAATTTTTCGTAGTTAACTTTCGCTTGATATTTTTCAATGATCCCGTTGGTTTCTAAAATCTTGACACGTCGGTGACAAGCAGATGCTGAGAGATTGACTAGATCAGCAAGTTCTTGGTTACTTAAGCGGGCATTATCTTGTAAATACTTCAAAATTTTTAGATCGATTGCATCGACATTCATTTTCGAATTCCATCCATATTTTTTAATTTTAATTAGAATTTTATACGAAATTAGTCATTTTTTATCAAATATTATCGAATAAATCGCAAGAATTGGCGTGATAAAATTCAAATACAAAGGAAATGTTGAAATAGGTGCAATACCAAATGATTACTCGTGAACAGTGTTTATATTGGGATCAGGAAGATGAACTCAAAAAATTTAAAGATGAATTTGCATTGCCAGAAGGTGTCATTTATTTAGATGGTAACTCTTTAGGTGCTAGACCAAAGAAATCTTTGGCTGTCGCCCAGCACATTATTTCCCAAGAATGGGGAGAAGATTTGATCAATAGCTGGAATAAGGCTGATTGGTGGGGGCTACCTACTAGACTGGGAGATAAGGTAGCCACATTGATTGGTGCTGAGCAAGGCGAAGTTGTTATTTCAGATTCAACTACACTGAACTTATTTAAAGTTTTATCAGCAGCGGTAAAAATTCAGGCTGAAAAAAATCCTGAACGTAAAATCATCGTTGCGGAAAAAGATGCTTTTCCAACAGATATTTATATTATTGAAGGTTTCATTGATTTAATTCAAAAGGGCTATCAAGTTGAATTGATTGATGGTGTAGAAGACTTAGCTCGAGCGTTAGAGAAAGATGTTGCTGTAGTGGTACTTTCTCACGTGAATTACCGTACTGGGTATTTCTACGATATGGCATCTATTAATGAGCAGATTCACTCTAAAGAAGCTTTGGTGATTTGGGATTTATGTCACTCCGTTGGTGCTGTTCCAATGGACCTAAACCAAAGCGGCAGTGATTTTGCGATTGGGTGTACCTACAAATATTTAAATGGTGGTCCTGGTTCTCCAGCAATGTTGTGGGTCAATGAAAAGCACCGTGATCAGTTTTGGCAACCTTTATCTGGCTGGTGGAGTCACAAGAAACCATTTGATATGGCACAGCATTATGAGCCTGCTAATAGCATTCGTCGCTATTTATGTGGAACACAGCCCATTATCTCTATGAGTCTTATTGAATGCGGCGTAGATATTTTCCTACATGCCGATATGCAAAAAATCCGTGAGAAATCTCTGAAATTAACTGATTTATTTATTCAATTGGTACAGCAAGAATGCTCTGAATTTGGTTTTGAGTTAATTACGCCTTTAGAACATAAATATCGTGGTAGTCACGTTAGTTATCGCCATGAATTCGGTTATGAAATTATTCAAGCGCTTATTGCACGTGGTGTGATTGGTGATTATAGGGAACCTGCGGTGTTGCGATTTGGCGTTACACCTTTGTACTTAGGATTTGAAGATATTTGGAATGCAGTACAGCACTTAAAAGAAACTATGTTGAATAGTGAATGGAAAAACAAGCGCTATTTAGTTCGCGGTGAAGTGACCTGATTTTAAGGAATCAAAATAAAACAAATGGCTAGGAGGGCCTATGAGTAGTTTTGATGAAATACAAAATAGAGAAGCTGGGCTGCATAAAAAGTTATCTGCAAAACAGATGGGTATGATTGCCATTGGTGGAGCAATTGGAACCGGATTATTTATGGGAAGCAAATTTGCAATTAGCTTTGCAGGTCCCGCAGTCATCGTCAGCTATGCGATTGGTGGTTTAATTGCATTTGCACTTATGGCTTGCTTGGCTGAAATGACGGTTCAGCATCCTACTTCGGGCTCATTTGGGGCGTATGCAGAACATTATATGAGTCCACTTGCTGGCTTTTTAGTTCGCTACTGTTATTGGGCTTGTATTGTACTGGCTGTAGGTACCGAGATTACCGCTGTAGCTGACTATATGAAGCTTTGGTTCCCCAATGTAGGCTCTTGGGTCTGGATTGGATTTTTTTCACTAACTTTACTTGTTGTAAATGCCTATAGTGTTAAAGCCTTCGGACTAGTTGAGTACTGGTTTTCCACAATCAAAGTTTTTGCCATTATCGTGTTTATTCTTTTGGCTATTGGTATCTTGACTCAAAGCAATCAGGGAATGAAGCAAGTTGTGACTAATTTGTCAGGGCATGGAGGCTTTTTCCCCAATGGATTTAGTGGGGTATGGATTGGTGTCATTATTTCAATATTTAGTTATTTAAGTATAGAAATGATCGCCGTCGCAGCTGGTGAAGCAAAAGACCCTGAAAAAGCAGTAAAAAAGGCATTTAAAAGCACAGCACTCCGACTCATTTTATTCTATTTATTGTCCTTATTTCTCATCGTTACTTTGGTGCCATGGACGGTTTTGATTGGAGCGGATGCAACAAGTCCTTTTGTTATGGTCATGAGGATTGTTGGTATTCCATATGCCGATAGCATTTTAAATTTTATTGTAATTGTAGCTGCCTTATCTGCAATGAATAGCATGCTTTATATTTCAACTCGTATGTTGTTTAGCTTATCCCGTGCAGGTGATGCACCAAAAGTTTTTGGCCGAATCAGTAGCAACGGTGTACCGGTAAATGCACTGTTGTTATCAGCGGTGGGGATTGGTATTGCTAGTATTGTTTATACGATTAATCCGGCTTCTGCGTTTCCAATCATGATTGCGCTATCGATGTTTGGTGCATTGTTCACGTGGGGCAGCATCTTTGTAACACATATGTTTTTTAGAAAACATATGGCTCAACAAAGCATCGAGCTGAAATTTAAAATTCCTGCTAGTCGATTCATCTCACTATTTGGTTTTATTGCGATTTTGAGTATTACAGTAACTACTTGGTTTACGAATGAGTTTAAGTCTACTTTACAGTTTGGCGTACCTTTGGTGCTTGTTCTGATATTTTGCTTCTACTTAAAACGTTCAACCTTAAAAGTAAGTCTTAAGTCTACTGAAGAGACATTGAAGTAATCGCGATATGAGACAATATGACAATGCTACAACGGTAACAAATGAAGGTGAAATATTAGCAAGCTTTCAATATAGAAGCTTGCTAAGTTATCAGGCCTATCATCACGTAAAAGATATTAAGTATGGTTCACAGAACCGATCAACGATGGATTTTTTCCCTTTAGAACATGCCAATAAAACCGTGATTTTTATACACGGAGGTTATTGGCAGTGGTGTGATAAATCGGACTTTGCCTTTATAGCACCGTATATTTTGGCAAAAGGAGCGCAGTGTGTACTTGTAGAATATGACTTGGCTCCTCAAAGCCATATTTCGCAAATTGTGGCTCAGACTCAAAAAGCCCTAGATTTTATTGCACAGCAGAATTGGAAAACGGATGAGGTTTTATTAGTGGGCCATTCAGCAGGGGCGCATCTCGGAGCATTATGTTTAAGCCACCCTTTGTTATCTGAGGTGGCTTTATTAAGTGGAATATATGATTTAACACCTATACAAGCGACTCATTTAAACCATGCATTAAAGTTATCACAAGACGATATTTTAAAATATAGCCCTATTTATTGGGAAGAGAATATTGATATTCCTTGTACGCTTTTGTGTGGAGAGTTGGAGCTAAGTGAGTTGAAATGGCAAAGCCAAAACTATTTTGATCATAAGTGCAAACAAAATCAGCATCTTATGTCATTAGATATTATTTCAGAAGTTAATCATTATTCTATTTTAGATTATTACTTTAAGTATATATTTTAATAAAATCGAAAAATGCGAAATAGAAAACTTCGGGAATTAAATTGGATAAATTATAGATTTTAAAAATCAAAAACTTATCCTTGCTCTATAAAAGAGAATACCTCCATCTCAATTGTTAATTTAAGTGTATAGACGATTTTAAGTGATTGTTAGACCTTATGTGGTAAATCAATTACTTGAACCTGGAGCTAGATTATATATATTTATTTAAATTTTAATAATATATATTCATTGTTTATTATATGTGGATTGAACTGTGAACTTTTTCACATTTAATTAACTTTTTTATTGATATATATGCTTTAGAGTTGACCTAAACTAATATCTCGATTAGATTAAAAAGATAGTGTTTTCTCTCTAATCGACAAATTGTTTAGCTGTTGCTTAGATGAGTTTTATAGTCCGTAGCTTCCCAAGATACGGACTTTTTTATTTTTAAACTTTCTTTTGAAAAATATTTTAGTACATAAAATCATCAAATTTGCTCATACTTATAGTCATAAGTCACTAAATTTATCAAAGAGGTATTGAAAATACATCTTTAAGCGATTATAGTAGTTCAAGCATATACTGCGTCTGTAAAGTTATTTATTTTTTAATACCCTCATATTTTTTTAATATGGGGGTATTTTTTATTAAGAACTAAATCAATAATTAATATATTTATACATTTCTGATACGAAAAATTTGTAGTTGAATAAATTGTAAAATTCTTATGGTTGATAATTTGATTGAATTTTTAAATAATTTTTAAAAGTTTGATTGTTTCTATGATTTTATGGATATTTTGAAGTTTCTAAAAAGTTTTAATACAGTTGGTACTTATTTGACTGTTATGCTAGTTGTTTTAATAAGTATGCTTTTATATTTTTATATAATTGCTCCTCAAACGTAAAAAGAAAGGTCCTGAAGGACTTTTCTTAAATTTTTGCATGAGTACCATATTTATCTATCATAATTGAGCTCGCTTCATTTAGACCGCGAACAGTTACTTTAATATTGTTCTTTTGAAATTTATTTACTACAGAATCTAGCATAGCAACTGAAGTCACATCCCAAATATGAGAATGGGTAAGGTCAATAATGGCTTCTTTAATATCTTCTTTAAAGTTAAAGCTTTGCATAAGTTTTTCAGATGAACTAAAAAATATTTGACCACTTAACTTATACAGACGAGCTTCACCTTCTAAGGAGGTTTCTATACGAATATCATTTTCAAGTTTATTTGCTCAGAAAAGTGCTGAAAGTAATACGCCCGTCAATACGCCTAACGCTAAGTTATGAGTGGCAACTACCACGATAACTGTAGCAATCATAACAACATTACTGCTTTTAGGATTGTTTTGAAATTGTGTTAGTGAACTCCACAGCAGAAAGTAGATAAACGTGTGCGGCCACCCGATTTTACATTAATCATTGATTGACCAATCATGGCACAGCCGGCCATACCACCCAAAAAACCTGAGGCAATATTAGCAATCCCTTCACACGTAACTACACGACATCACTAAACGGTGATGAGTTATTTACAAGAAATAAGAGGATGTAAACTTAAGGTGGCGTAAGCATCATGGATATAGAGTTTGAAGCATTTAAAAGTGTTTGAGGAATAGCATAAGATCTAAAAATTAATAAAAGAGATAAGAATAAATTTAAGTTGTTTAACTTAAAAGAAGTTTATAAAGATGTTGAGCTTTTTTTAATAGCTACTTTTATGCAACAGAGCCTTTCATAAATTTGGATTTTAATAAATGTGCTATTCATCATAATACAAATCATATAGAGAGCATGTACCAAACTTTTGCTAAAAGTTTAAAAATTCTCGTAAATTTTGAAAATTTATAAGGTGGACATATGAATAAACATTTATTGACTAAAATTGCTTTAGTGAGTGCTGCCCAGATATTTGCATTCAATACAGCGTTTGCTGATATTCCTCTTACCCCGGCACAATTTGCTAAAGCAAGAACAGAAAATTTTGATAAAAAAGTTATTTTGTCTAACTTAAATAAACCGCATGCTTTGTTATGGGGGCCAGACAATCAGATTTGGTTAACTGAACGAGCAACGGGAAAGATTATAAGAGTCAATCCTGAGTCTGGTAGTGCAAAAACAGTGTTTCAGGTTCCTGAAATTGTGAATGATGCAGATGGACAAAATGGTTTATTAGGCTTTGCCTTTCATCCTGATTTTAAACATAACCCTTATATCTATATTTCGGGTACTTTTAAAAATCCAAAATCTAAAGATAAAGAACTACCAAACCAAACGATTATCCGTAGGTATACCTATAATAAAATAACAGATACATTTGAAAAACCTATCGATTTGATTGCAGGTTTACCATCATCGAAAGATCACCAGTCTGGTCGTCTTGTTATTGGCCCCGACCAAAAAATCTATTATACAATTGGTGACCAAGGTCGTAACCAGTTGGCTTATTTGTTTTTACCAAATCAGGCGCAGCATACCCCAACTCAGCAAGAGCTGAATAGCAAAGACTACCATACCTATATGGGCAAGGTATTACGTTTAAATCTTGATGGAAGTATTCCTAAAGATAACCCAAGCTTTAATGGGGTAGTTAGTCATATCTATACTTTAGGGCATCGTAATCCACAAGGTTTGGCATTTGCTCCAAACGGAAAGCTTTTACAGTCTGAGCAAGGCCCAAATTCTGATGATGAAATTAATCTCATTTTAAAAGGTGGGAACTATGGTTGGCCAAATGTAGCTGGTTATAAAGACGATAGTGGCTATGCCTATGCCAACTATTCGGCTGCGACTAATAAATCACAAATTAAAGATTTGGGTCAAAATGGAGTAAAAGTAGCCGAAGGCGTTCCAGTGACTAAAGAGTCTGAATGGACTGGGAAAAACTTTGTAGCACCTTTAAAAACGTTATATACCGTACAAGATACCTATAACTACAATGATCCAACTTGTGGTGATATGACTTATGTCTGCTGGCCAACGGTTGCACCGTCATCGGCATATGTATATACGGGAGGCAAAAAGGCGATTCCGGGATGGGAAAATACATTATTGGTACCATCTTTAAAACGTGGGGTAATTTTCCGTATTAAGCTAGATCCGACATATAGTGCGACTTTGGATGATGCTATCCCGATGTTTAAAAGCAATAACCGCTATCGTGACGTGATTGCAAGTCCAGAGGGCAATGTTTTATATGTACTGACCGATACAGCAGGGAATGTGCAAAAAGACGATGGTTCTGTAACGCATACTTTAGAGAATCCTGGTTCTCTTATTAAATTTACGTATAACGGAAAGTAATTTATGTAAAAAACCCAGCTCTATAGCTGGGTTTTTTATACAAGTTTAGATTTATTTATTCAGTTACGACCAATACTGGTACATGGATTTCTCCTAACAGTGCTTGAGTCACACTTCCTAAGAAGAACTTTTTAAAACCTTTTCGCCCATGAGAACCAATCACTAATAAATCAGCTTTTAGCTCAGTTGCTGCTTTGATAATTTCTGTGTGAATTGTTTGACCTTCAACAATCTTTGTTTCAACAGAAATTCCGTGTTGACTAAATTGCTCTTTAGCTTGATCTAAAATGCCCTGAATCGAAGCTCTCGCTTTATTAAAGTAATCTTGCGCGATTTCTGTACTATCGATGATTTCAACTGAAATAAAAGGATCAATAGTGAGCGCATATACTAAAGTAACTTTACTGTTAAATGCTTTTGCAAGACTTGCAGCATGATTAACCGCAATAAGTGAAGTAGGAGAACCGTCGACTGGAACTAAAATATGGTGATAACTCATATATTGCTCCTTATTGCCTTGTGACAATATTTATTGTTGAAGAACTAAAAATTAGTTATCGTTATGATTATATTATCGCCAATTTTATGGTTTTTATTGTGTGTTTTTAGTGTGTAAAGCGAGCGACTTCTTTTGAATATTCAGACTAATTCATAGAATAGTGGCTTTCTATATAAGCCTGACCTTGTTTAAGAATAGATATAACCTGATTCGCATCAATAGCTTGTTCAAATAAGAAACCTTGTCCAATGTTATATCCGAACTGGAGCAGTAACTCTTGTTGTTCAGGTGTTTCAATACCTTCTGCTATTAGCCTAAGGGAAAGATTGGGTGCAAGTAAGCCAATTGCTTGGACGATTGCATAAATTGATGGGTCATTTTGCATCTTTTGTATAAAGCTACAATCGACTTTTAGGCAATCAATTGGATAGTCTCGTATATGTGTTAGAGAAGAAGATCCTGTTCCGAAATCATCTAAAGCAATGCGTACCCCATGTTGTTTTAGTTTATTGAGTGCACGAATAACATATTCAGAACCACGATCACCAAGCATATGCTCAGTAACTTCTATTTCAATTAAATGTGTAGGAACTTCAAACTGATAAATCTTTTTTAATAGGCGTTCAGCGTAATTGTCTCTTAAAAATTCAACTGGCGCTGCATTTAGAGATACAGGAAGTGGCTGAAAACCTAATTTTATCCATTTAGCCATATCATGCAAAACTTGATGCTGCATAATTTCACCGATCTTACTGGCTAAATCATAGTCTTTAAAAGCTTCAGCAATTTGTGAAGGCAAACCTGTTTGAGCTGATGTTGTGTGCCAACGTAATAATGCTTCAAATCCTAGGACAGCATGAGTTTTTAAATCAACTTTGGGTTGATAGTAAGGTTGGATGGTATGGTGACGAATAAGCTGCCTAGCAATGTTAAGCTGAGATGCGATTGCTTCGGTTAATTGCATCATACTGGGGTTATACATACGTATACCACCACGACCTCGAGCTTTTAAGTCATGTAATGCCATGTCTGCACAGCTTAATAAACTCGACTGATCAACAGCATCTTGCGGGTAAATGGCACAGCCGATACTCATTCCGCCGTTGAGCACATTGCCAGCATATGTAATAGGGTGATTGAGTTGTTGGAGTAATACTTCAGCGATACCTTGAATATCATCTTCATCTTTTAAATGACTAATAATGACCGCAAATTCATCTCCACCTAATCTAGCAACAATACATCGTTCATGTTCTACGCACTGATTAAAACGTTTCGATAGAATTTTTAGTAAGTGGTCACCAGCACTATGACCTATGGTGTCATTAATGTGCTTGAAATGATCTAAATCAATTAAAAGTAACCCTACGCTGGTTTGAGTTTCTCTTGAGTAAGTTAATGTGCGCTTTAATTGTAGTTTAAATGAACGTCGGTTAAATAATCCGGTAAGTTCATCACGCTCACTAATATCTCTTAATCGGTTTTCAGTAAGATGTTGCTGAGTAACGTTCCGAGAAACACACAATATTTGAATAATTTCGCCGTTTGTATGTTGAATTGGAGTAAGTATATTGTCCCAATGTTCAGGATCCTGATTGGGTAAAGAACTCATGCCAGCGAATCGAGCTACTTTACCTTGTAAGGCTTTTTTTAAAGCAACTCTTCCACGTTTACGTATATGAGGTGGTAAAAGGTCTAACCATGGCATTCCAAATTTTTTTTCATTTTCAGGCACGCCTAGAGCAACGCATCCTGATTTATTCATATGAGAGACTGTGCCATCTGTATTTAAAACTTTAATACAATCGACACTGATATCAAGCATTTGATTTTGTATATCAATATCTTTACGTAAGTTTTGTTGTTCTTGAATGTCTTGATCAATATCTAAAAAACTAATAAACCATTCATTTTCAGGCAAAGATTCATGATATTTTGACAATTGAATTGAAAGCTTACACCATCGATAGTCATGGCTTTTATGTAAAAGACGACATTTAAATTCGATTCTTGATTGGAGTCTTATAGCATCTAACCATTTGTTTTTAACTTCTTCTAAATCGGCAGGGTACACGAAATCTAGCCATTGTTGAGATAATGGGGGAGAAGTATCGTGCCAGTATTTTGTACACTCCGTATTGCAATATAAAATTAAGCCTTTTTCATCACTAACCCATGTCGGTAGAGGAATCTGCTCAACAATAAAATGCTTTTGGGTAGTGTTCGACATTGAAGTCATAACATGCCTAAAAATTGCTGAAGAATTAAACTATTTATAAACTGTATTGTAATAGTTGTGTCGTCAGCACAAAAGCTATAAAAACTCGACATTTGGTGTTTTTTTGAGCTCAAATAAATATTTTTCTAAAATATAATTGTAATTACTCATGTATGCGTATGTTATTTATTAATTTTTAATTCTATTTAGGTTACTAAAAATAGAGTTTTAACTTTAAAAAATTATGCTTATTTTTGTAAAAAAATTGTTATAAACAGTTGTTTATATATTAGAAAAAAGAAGAGATTATGGAGGTGTATAAATGAGATAAAATATTTTTTAAGGCGCAAGTTAGGTTAGATTCAATATTTTACTTAGAAAAATTTATATAAATAATTAATTTAAATTATTAAGTACAAATACAATAACTACTATTAAGTTTACAAAAGTAACATAAAATAAGGCCTTATATTATCGTAGAATTCTTTTTGTCGAAAAGGATATATACATCCTTTTTGTGCATTTTATAGCCTACATTTTCCCCAAGATGTAGGTTTTTTTTATGCCATAATTTTATCATGTTTCTGTTTATTAACTTTTAAATTATATAAAAAAAGCCATGATGGCTTTTTATACGGTTTCTGGTTTTTTCAATTGTTGTTGAATATAAAGGTTCATATAATACTGCTCTATATAGTCATCAGCATAATTGTTAGCTAAAGTTTTTGTAGCTACCTGTTCATGCTTATTATAACAATTAGTTTCTAAATCCTTCTCAAGTACCCACCATTGATGGTTAATACGACGTACCTGAAACTTATCACTTTTATATTTTCTTTTAGCCATTTTTCCAAAAATTACGAAGTAGATAATAGAAGAGAGTTTCTACTGGAGTTGAAAGAACAAGTCAACACGCATAGTGTTTAATTGACTACTTTATGAAATTTAAGTTTCGTGTCATGGTCAGTAAATATAAAAAAGCCCTCATAAGAGGGCTTTAAAATTCAGTAGGTTATAGAAAGTAATTAGCGAGATAAATTCTTTAAAAGCATTTTTAAGCTTTCCATCATTTTTTCTAACTGTAAAGGGGTTATGCCTTCAAAAGATTGCTCAAGTACGACGCTGGTTAGGTCATTAATTTTATTTATCATTTCAGTGCCACGTTCAGTAAGATATACACGTGTAATACGTCCATCAGTTTGGCAAGAATATGTTTCAACTAAACCTTCGTCTTTTAAGCGATAAACAATTTTGGTTGTAGTCGACATCTTTGAAATGATCATGTCAGATAGCTCAGAAACGCTAGCATGTGGTTTGCTACTGAGAGCAAGCATAATCCGTCGACGTGAGTTATCTAAGCCATATTTTTTAAGGGCATTGTCAATATTCTGAACATATTGAGCATGGACCTGAGTAATCCAATAATATGGAAAATCTTCAAGAGTGAAAGATTCTGTTGTAGGTAAAAAACGCGCATACTTCTTTGTCATTGACTTTTCCCCATACCTTGGTGGATCGCATTTTATGAAACTAATCTTAATAGTTGAAAAATATAGTTTCACTAAGCAAGTTATATCAGGACTTTAGGTCGTGAGCAAAATTTATATTGTTTGATTTAACAAGGACAAACTATAAATTTTACTAATCTGATAAAACTTATTTCTTACCGTTGATTTGAACTTGGCTGCTCGCTTGTTCGTAAAATGAACGATATCTCTTTGCCAGAGAATCCTAGAAAAAAAAAATTGTTTTGAACGTGACATTTCTCTAAATATTTTTTGTCTACAAAGTCATAACCATAAAAAATAAATGCATTTAATAAAGAAATATTTAATATAATCAAGTAATTATTATATATTTGCAGCTAAAAAATTTACCAGACATTTAACATTATTCATTCACTAACTTAACTAAATAAAAAAATATCTTCATAAATATTTGATTATTAAGTAATTTGATTTTTATTATATTTTAATGGTTTTAACTTTTTTGATTAATTATTTTAACTTGAATATTAGATTAATTTTTTGACAATTAAGTTTTGTTTCATTGTTGTTTTTTTGTTTATTTTTGGTATAGTGCGCGTTCAAATTAGCAATGAAAATTTTTGCGTATTCATGATGAAAAAAATATTAGTCAGTTCAATATTAGCTTTCACTATCGGTTTGAATGGCTGTGCGAGTATCATAACTGGCCCTTCACAGATCGTTACGTTTACGAGTGTGCCTGAATCAGCATCTATAGAGATAAAAAACAGAAAAGGTGTGAAAATACATACTGGTCAAACACCTGTTACGGTTAGTTTGAAAAAGGGAGCTGGATACTTTAAGCCTGAAAAATACGAAATAACATTCAGTAAAGCTGGTTATCAAACTAAAACCGTAGAAGTAACTGGAACATTAAGTGGGTGGTATTTAGGTAACATTCTTTTTGGTGGCTTAATTGGAATTTTAATTGTCGACCCATTTACTGGTGCAATGTTTAGGCTAGCTCCTAAAGACGTCAATGCAGTTTTAGAAGCTCAAAACTTAAAAGATGAGTCTAACCAAAAACCAACTCTTGCAGTGGTATTAGCCCAAGATCTTCCAGAAGAAATTATGGCGCGAGCAGTTCAAATTCAACATTAAAAATTAGCTCGCAATAAAAAGGGAGAATTAATATTCTCCCTTTTTATTAACTTATGAGTTTGTTAATAGTTTTTCTTCTTGGTTCCTTTTTAGGATGGCATAACTTACACCTGTTACGATGCTTCCGGCTGCAATTGCTGCTAGATATAACCAAGCATGATTAATTGCATTTGGAATTAGGAGTACAAATACACCGCCGTGTGGGGTAACGAGTTCACAGTGAAATAAAGCAACCAGTGCTCCAGTTACTGCGCCACCTAAAATACAAGTTGGAATAACACGCATTGGGTCTTTTGCAGCAAATGGAATTGCACCTTCTGAAATAAAGCATAAGCCAAGCACGAAAGCAGCTTTGCCAGCATCTTTCTCGCCTGTACTAAATTTATTTCTAGCGAGGAAGGTTGCAATTGCCATACCTATTGCAGGAACCATACCACCTGCCATAGTGGCTGCCATTGGCATATAGGTATTGGTTGTAAGTAAACCAACCGTAAAAGCATAAGCTGCTTTGTTAATTGGGCCACCTAAATCAATACACATCATACTTGCCAGAATAATTCCCATTAATATGGCATTTGTGGTGCCCATGTTATTGAGGAAATCTTTCATTAACTCAAAAATATGTGCTACAGGTTGACCAACCACATAGAACATAATGAGACCAACAAATAACGTTCCTAATAATGGAATAATTAAAATAGGTTTAAGAGACTCTAAGCTAGTTGGTAGTTTAAGTTTTTTAGCAATAAATAATGCGATATAACCAGCAAGGAAGCCAGAAACAATGCCTCCTAAAAAGCCCGCTTGTAGCTGTGCAGCTAATAATCCACCAATTAAACCAGGGGCAAGACCAGGACGGTCTGCTATGGAATATGCAATGTAACCTGATAGCATCGGTACCATCAGCATAAATGCTGCTGCACCAATCTGTTTTAATATAGCTGGTAGGCTACCAGCTTGTTCTGCTGCATTCAGGCCAAAACATAAAGAAAGTGCAATTAACAGACCACCTGCAACAACCATAGGTAGCATATAAGAAACACCAGTTAATAAGTGTTTATATACTCCAACTTTTTCAGTTTTCTCTTTATTTTCCGTTTTAGCTTGTTGTTTACCTTGTTCTAAAACTTGTGCATTTGCAATAGCTTCGGCAAAAGCCTTGTCTGTTTGTTTTAATGCAAAGCCAGTACTGCATCGATAAACACGTTTACCTACAAAACGGTCTGTGTTGACTTCAATGTCAGTTGCAAGAATAACAATATCGGCATTCGCAATCGCTTGTGCTGACAAAATATTCTTCGCACCTACAGAACCTTGAGTTTCTACATTGATTTGATATCCAAGTCTCTCTGCACCTTGCTGTAATGCTTCGGCCGCCATAAATGTATGGGCAACTCCAGTTGGGCAAGCAGTAATTGCAACAAAGTGAGTTGCTGTATTTGAAGCCTTTTTAGGTTTTTGAGCCCATTCGTTTGCAGGTTTCGAGTGTTCAAGTGCTGTTAAAAATGCTTTATCTGCATCTTCTTTAATATCTTCAATAGAAACTAGAGATAAAGTACTTTGACCAAAAATATTTAAATTTTTAGGCTCTTGCCCAATAATAATCACATGATTAAAGTCATCACTTGATTCAAATTCATCGAGTGAAATAACACTGTGTTTATAGCCATGTTGTGTTGCGACTAAAGCAAGTTTACGAGCTAAAATCAAAGCATTGACTTGCTGTTGCGGACTATTCGTGACAAATAATAAATGTTTAGCAGTTTGCATCAGATTCACTCAATGAATTGATAGTAGTTTGTGCTTTTAATTGGTTTAGAACTTCTGGATTAGGAATTCGAAAACCAATTTGTGTTACAGCATGGCTTGCAATTGCTGTCGCAGTTTTTAAAGTTTCTTCAGGGGAAAGTTGGTTTACAAGTCCGTGAATCATACCTGCTAAGAGAGAGTCACCAGCACCGACTGTACTTTTTACAATAACTTTTGGTGCTTGAGCATGTAGGGGGCGTGAGGCATGCAGCCAATTTACGCCACCTTCACCCATTGAAATAACCACATGCTCAATATCGCTTAAGCTGTCAAAAAGTTTTCTTTGTTCAGCATAGCTTGTTGCAGGACGTTGATAACTTTCTACGAGCTCATCAGTATTAGGCTTGATCATCCAAGGTTGACATGCAATTGCGGCAACCAAAGCTTTACCACTAGTATCTAATGCAACTTTTTTATTTTGTTTTTTGATTAATTGAATAAGTTGTTGTAACTCATCAATACTAAAACCTTGGGGTAGGCTACCAGCTATTGCAACCACTTCAACTTGTGGTAACAGAGCTTCAATCTTATTAAATAGGCTTTGTTTGTCTGTTTCAGAAACAAAGAAACCTTTGCCATTTAAATCGGTCATCCGCCCAGACTGCTCAGCAATTTTTATATTTTGACGTGTTTCTCCATCAATATAAATAAATTCTGATTGAAATTGAGCTTGGGAAAAATGTGTATCGAAAATTTGTCGATTATGCTCGCCTAAAAAACCAGTTACGATTACATCGTGACCTAAGTCTTTTAATACTTGTGCAACATTAAGGCCTTTACCAGCCGCATGAATTTCTACCGACTCTTGTCGGTTCACTTCACCTACCTGTAACTCATTTAGTTGGATGGTTACATCAATTGCAGGGTTTAAAGTAACTGTTAAAATTTTAGCCATTACTATTCCCAATTTTATAAGTCTTGTTCAGAGAGCTGGCGTACAGCAGGGGCGCTATCACACAGTAAAGCTTGTTGCGCAAGTTTTTGAGCATGAGTATAGCTCAGCGTACGAATTTGGGCTTTTACTAAAGGAATGCTATTTGGCGACATACTCAGTTCATCTACGCCTAATCCCATGAGAATAGGTACAGCTTTCGGGTCTGCTGCGAGCTCACCACAGATTCCCACCCATTTGCCGTGTTTGTGGGCAGCTTTAACAGTTTGATCAATCAAGTTCAGAATACTTGGGTGTAAACCATCTGCTTCAGCTGAGAGTATTGGGTGGCCTCTGTCAATCGCTAAAGTATATTGAGTCAGGTCATTTGTACCGATACTGAAAAAGTCGACTTCTTGTGCAAGAATTGGTGCAAGCAAAGCAGCAGAAGGAACTTCAATCATAATGCCAACTTGTAAATTGTCACATGGATGTTGAGTCCTTACTTCATCAAGAATCGCTTTCGCAGCACGCCATTCTTCAACGCGCCCAATCATAGGGAACATAATTCGTAATGGACGATTATCTGATGCTTTTAATAAAGCAGTTAATTGCTGTCTTAAAAGCTCAGGGCGTCTTAAAGTTAAACGAATTCCCCGTAACCCTAAGAATGGGTTTTCTTCGTCAGCAATTGGTAGGTAAGGTAAAGGTTTGTCACCACCTACGTCTAATGTTCGTACAACAAGTGGGCGGCCAGCAAGTGCATCTAATACCACTCGGTAGTCAGCTTCTTGAACAGTTTCACTCGGTGCACTGCTATGAGACATGAAAACCAGCTCTGTACGAAGTAATCCAATCGCTTCTGCACCACATTCTACTGCTTGTGCTGTTGCTTGAACTTTACCTAAATTTGCCGCAATTTCGATTTGGTGTTGATCTAAAGTAATAGCAGGTTCTTGGCTATGACGTTCGGCTTCTTCACGAATTTGACGCTGTTGCTCACGCTCTTGCTTGGCTTGTTCGATTTGAACTGTATCTGGATTTAAAACAAAAGTTCCTGTGTCACCATTAATGAGTAGGGTACTTTTCTGATCAATTTCCAAGACTTGTTCACCAGCACCAACAATAGCTGGAATGCCTAAAGCACGTGCTACAATTGCACTATGAGCACTTGCACCACCTATAGCAGTCAAAATACCTGCAACACGGTCTTTGTTAAGACGAGCGACATCACTTGGCCCAACATCATGCATAATTAAAATATACGGCTCTTTAGGCTCTTCAATAACCACTTCACCACATAGTTGTGTTAAAACACGGTCACCAATATCACGTAAGTCTGTTGCGCGTTCAGCGAGTAAACGATCTGGTAATGCTTCCTGCGCTTTAGCCGCAGCCTCAATGTGCTCATGCCAGGCAGCTGGCGCTGATAGATTGTGGTTAATTTTTTGATAGACACCATTAATCAAATCAGGGTCATCAAGCATTTCTAAATGAGCTTGAAAGATTTGCTTAATTTCAGAAACATCGGATTTGGCAATAACTTGATGAATATTGTTTTTTACGGCATGTAATGCAATATCTAAACTTTCTTTTTCAGCTTTTACGCTTAAACCCATACGTTCATATTGATAAACCTTTGGTTTAATCACATGTACTGGTCCAAAAGCCAAACCGCTCGATGCCGCGATTCCTGTGTTGTTGTTTTCTAGTATTTTTACGCTTGATGTAGATGGTTGTAAAGAAACCTGTTCGGATACTTGACTGGTTATTGCTATTGCTTCGACTTCTTCGCCTAAGCCTTGCTCTACTGCAAAAATCACTTTATCTAAGGCATCTACTGCATCGGTTTCTGGTTCTGCAATAAAACGTAGAGTTTGACCACGTTTACAACCTAAGGCTAAAAGACGAGTTAAACTTTTAGCGGAAACAAAGTTGCCATCATCTACAGCAACTTGAATGTCGCCTTGAAAAGTTTTGGTCAAATTGACTAAGTGCGTAGCTGGTCGAGCATGTAAGCCATGTGCATTTGCTAATACAACTGAACGTTGAGACCAGTCTGGAATAACATCAGCCCCAATAATTTTGGCAATTTCGTTTGGAGTTTGGGTTTTATCTAACTCTGCAACTTGTTCTGGGTTGAATAAAATATCAATTAAACGATTAAATCTTGCATTATCGAGCTGATCATTCGCTGCTATACAAACTAATGTATTTAGCTTTTTCCCATTTAGTTCTAAAACGTTTGATGGTTTAGTAATGCTAATAGCAGGTTGTTGAACAAATTGATTGCTAGAAATAGACCAAATTTGATCTTGTAATTGGATGGCTTGTTCTGGATTGAGTGAACTTAAGAAACCACATTTTACAAAATTATGTTTTTTTAGTGTCTGAGAAGCTGTCCAAAATAAATCTTCGATATCTTGTGCATCAATTTCAGTTTGGATGAGGTTTTCATGAAGTGCTAAAGATAGTGGCTGAGCTTGTAGTAATTCTATAATTTGTTCAGGTTTTGAAGCATTTTTTACTTGTTCACTTACATCATGCATTAATGCGCGAGTAAGAATTTGCAAAACTTGCAAATGTTCATCAGATTTTGCTGCAATAACGACAGCTAAATAGATTTTATTTTCTCCATCCCAAATTACGCCTTCCGGAAAATGGGCTAAGCGAATACCTGTTTTTAAAATATATTCACGTGATTGGGGAGTACCGTGGGGAATGGCAATACCTTGGCCTAAGTAAGTCGCGCTTTGTTGTTCACGATTGATGAGTCCTGTTATATATTCAGGTGTAACTAACCCATCATTTTCTAATATATCTACTAGACACTTTAATGCATGTGTTTTATCAACAGCACGTTGATTCATATGAATATGTTGAGGCTCTAGTGCTAGCATAATTATCCTTGAACAATTTCTTTGGCTTTAGCTAAAACAGAAAAAAAGAAGCTGTATGCATTAAACAAGTATATTTACTTATTTTTGACAACAGCTTCAGATGAATTACCTTAGCAGAACTTTAAATGTATATCGACGCATTTAAGTAAAAAGTAGTTCGTTTTTAATACAAAAAAACCTCTAAGTAGGATTACTGACTTAGAGGCGAAAATAAAACCAGTGATTAATGATTAATTTCTTGTTCTAAAATAGACCAAAGTTTTTGATGTGATTTTTTGAATAACAACATATGGCCAATTGATTTATATCCTAAATCTTTTGGATTAAGTTCAATCATTTTTTTATTTGCATTTGGATATAGACTTAATAATTCTTTTACATTGCATTTGGTTGCAATCTCATCGTCATCAGCCCAAATCGCAGTAATTGAACACTGAATTTCTGAATGAAAATCATGAAAAATAGTCTTGCCGATGGCATTTTTGACATATCCGGGATGGCTACAAAACTCTCGCCATTGTTGAGCAACTTTTTTAGGTAGGTTTTCTCCCATACCAATGAATTGAGTTGCGCCATATCCTTTAACGAGACTAGAAATAGGGAAGATAAGATTAAACATCACTGGCGCTAGAAACTTAGTTTTTCCTTTAAGACCTTTAATGTTTCCTGTTGAACATGCAACGGCTATAACTTTTGCGACTTTATTATAATTAGGCACGACCCCAAGTAATTGTCCGCCAGCACTGTGTCCAATAAGAATAACCTGATCTGCTCCAGTTTTAATTAATAGAGTATCAATGGCAGCTGGTATATCGAATATGCCCCAATCGGTAATGCTTGCGCTACTTTGCTTTAAAGTACCATGTAATGATTCACCAATTCCTCGGAAGTCAAAACTCAATACATCGTGGCCTTGTTGGCTTAACCATGCCGCAAAGGAGTGATAAAAGTTTTTAGTAATACCCGTTGCTGGACAAATAAGAATAGGGTAGTCAGCTTTCTTTTCTTGAGCAGGATAAAATTGTGCTGCAAGTTGATAGCCATCTTTACAGGTAATCCAAAAAGATTCAAAAGTCTTATCCATATATTTAGAGCTAATTATTTAATCATTCATCTTAATGTACATGAGTTCTGAAAAGGTACTTGATTAAAATGTGACTATAAAGTCAAGATTTATGTTATACAGCTCTTCAAATTTTAATAAAACGAATAAAGGAAATGATGGAAATATCGAAAGCTGTACAGTTGGCTATTGTCTTTAGTGGTGTCTTTTCATGGATAGGAATGTTAACAGGAGTATGGAAATATTGGCAAATTCGCCGTTCTGAATTAAGCCGTGCACATTATTATGTAGACATTGCACATAGAAGTAGTTTGCTTTATGCAGCAGCTACACTCACTTTGGCTGCATTAAGCTATTTTACCGTTTTAAGTGAAGATATTGCTCTATGGTGTGTATTGGCAAATATACTATTTTTTAGTTTCTCAATTTTAGTTTATATCATTCATGGTTTTTTGCAGGATACGAGCAATCAGTTTAAACAACCACATAGGTTAGGGCATTTTAGTTTACCGACATGGTTGATGACTTTCATGATGATTGCTTTAATTATTACTGAGTTATTAGCCACTGCTATTTTGCTAATGGGAACCATTCTATTATTTTTAGGTAAATAAAAAATGGATGATCGCTCATCCATTTTTTTAAATTCTATTATTTCTGTCGACTCATTCGTCTTTTAGCTAATTTTCGCATTTTGTGATCGACAAAGGCCCATACACAAAATACAAAAGAAACAACCATGGCGTATACAAAGTACTCGGGTTTCAGATTCCCTTTAATCATACCTTGAAACAGTAAAGTGAGCATAAGAGCAAGCGTGGTTACCCCATACACAACTGAATCTTTACTGTTCAGAGTGTTAATGAAGACTTGTTTGTTGAAATGTAATGATAACATCTCCATCCCTCCTTGTGGTTGCGCTAAAACCAAATGTTTTAGTCAAGAATAAGTTTAATGTTGTACTTGTATTTTTAGCTTAATTCAATAGTCAATTGAAAAATTTTTGAACAGTTTTATGAAAACCTCTATATTTATAAATAGTTAAGGTATAAGAAAGGTAAATATTAAATATTTTTGTATAAAATACTTAATATTTTAGAAAAGAGAAATTTTTAGGTGAAAAGTATAATAATTTCTCTTTTCTTACAATTTACTTTAGTTGCTTTGTTTCTTTAAAAACACATCAATGGCATGTTGTGCAATTTCAGCATCTTCAAAAGATTGGACACCAGAAACACCAATTGCGCCTAAAATCTGGCCTTCATAAATAATCGCTTTTCCGCCTTCTAGCATACCTTTAGCACTTGGCAGACTTAAGAAACCAAGACGGCCATTTTGAAGAAGTTCTTCGTAAAATTTTGAAGGGCGGCCGCTCATTGATGAGCATTTAGCTTTTTCTAGACAGATATGTGTACTGAGAGGAGAAGCGCCATCTAGACGTTTCATAAGTAATAAAGAACTTGTTTCATCAACAATAGCGATACTAACTTTAAAGTTATGTTCTATTGCATATTTTTGAGCTTCTTCCATTAAAAACTCTGCATCTGCTAATGTCAGATAATATTTACTTTTCATTTATGCTCTTCTTTCCTGAGTAAGCTAAAAATTATTTTAGTGTAATATTACAGTAAAAATTAATTATATCTATAGTTGAATTGTCATCAAATACTGGTGTTTGAAATAAAATGCTGGTTGGGTAAACGCAGCATTTTATTCGATATATAAAATCATGTTTTGGTAAAACTCGATTTCAAAAAAACACCAGATTAAATGTTTTTATGTTTAACTTTGTCGATAAGGGTTGTTACTGCAAGAACAATTAAAGATGGGATCAGCCATGCTAGGTTTTGTTCATTTAATGGTAAATGCTGAAGGAATGTAGGAAGATTATCTCCAAAACCTGCAACTTTAAGCCCATCGATGATTCCAAAAATGAAAGCAATACTTGTTACCGAACCAACAATAAAAGACGGCTTATGCCAAAATTTCCAGAAGAAGCTAAGCATAATCACCACAATAGCTGGTGGATAAATTGCACTTAAAACTGGAACAGATACGGCAATCAGTTTGGTCAATCCAAGATTAGAAATAATGAAAGAGAACCCCACTAGAATGAAAACTAAAAGCTTATAAGGTAACTTGGTCAATTGGGCAAAATATTCACCACATGCACAAGTTAAACCAATTGCAGTCACCATACATGCTAAGAAAATGAGGCCAGTTAGGAATAATGAACCCATATTACCAAAAGCATGTTGAACATAGGCATGTAAGATTACAGCACCATTTGCTGCATTTGGTGCAACTTCGTGGCTACCCAAACCTAATTTAAATAAGCTTAAGTAAACTAAAGTGAGACCAACACCTGAAATAAGGCTAGCAATAATGGCATATTTTGTTACTAGTTTGTTATCGGTAACACCGCGAGAGTAAATTGCTTGAATAATTACAATACCAAATACTAAAGCGCCTAAAGTATCCATCGTCAAATAACCATTTACGAAACCTTCTGAAACAGGAGAGTTCACGTAATGATTGATTGGAGCAGGAACATAGCCGGAAGGAATCATAACCGCTGCAATTCCTAAAATTGCGAGAGCAATAATTTTTAGGGGAGCGAGTACATGTCCAACAGTATCTAAAAGCTTGTTTGGATATAACGAAACTACAGTTACAAAGGAAAAATAGATTGCGCTATAGATTAAAAGGCTACTACTTGATGTTCCAAAATATGATGAAAAACCAATTTCATATGAAACAGTTGCAGTACGTGGAGTCGCAAATAAAGGACCTACTGATAAATAACAAACAACAGTTAAAATCAGACTTGCTATTCGGCCTAAAGGAGAACTAATAATTTCAATGGAACCCTGCATGCGAGAGAGTGCCATAATCGTAATGACAGGTAGGCCAACTGCAGTAATCAAAAATCCTATGGCTGCCAACCATACATGATCACCTGCTTGTTGAGCGACAATGGGAGGAAAGATAATATTGCCAGCTCCAATAAAGAGCGCAAAGGTCATAAAACCTAAAGCAATAATATCTCCAGTACGAAGTTGTTGCATAAATCAAATTTAACAAAAAAGAAAGAATTTTAGAGCAAACGAGAGCATGATCAAGCGCTATTTTATGTGAAAAAGCTTTTTTTCCGACCTTATAAATCATTCAGAGATATGAAAAATATCAAGTGGTTAAGTTATCTAGTTGAAAAACCTTTGAAAGAAATAAAGAAAAGATTTTTTATATCTGACTTTTTAAGAAAATTATGTAAAAATAAAAATATCAATTTCTATTATGAATGTTGAATATTTGGGCATTTACAGCTTCCTGCCTACTCTACATCCGTTCTAAAATATTCGAAATTAACTTACATTTTTGTAGACATGGTAAAAGCAATGTCTACGAGGATAAAATTGAATGAGAGCTTCTACTGTTACAATTAAAACTGAACAAGACCTGGAAAAATTGCGGATTTCTGGCCGTTTGGCTGCACAAGTTTTAGAAATGATAGGTGAGTATATTAAACCCGGTGTAACAACCGAATATTTAGATAATATTTGTAATGATTACATCGTAAATACCTTAAAAGTGATTCCTGCCAATGTGGGTTACCACGGTTTCACAAAAACAATATGTACCTCAGTTAACGAGGTGGTTTGTCATGGTATTCCTTCACCAAATAAAATTTTAAAAGATGGTGACATTATTAATATTGATGTAGCGATTATTAAAGATGGCTACTTTGGTGACACAAGCCGTATGTACTATGTGGGTAATGTCAATCCACATGCCAAAAAACTAGTTGAAACAACTTATGAGGCAATGGTTGCTGGTATTCACACAGTTAAACCTGGGGCGACTTTAGGCGATATTGGTTACGCTATTCAATCAGTTGCTCATCGCGAAGGGTATAGCATTGTTCGTGAATATTGTGGGCATGGGATTGGTAAAGTCTATCATGAGCAGCCTAATATTCTACATTATGGGCAACGTGGACAAGGATTAGTTTTGAAGAAAGGTATGGTCTTTACGATTGAACCTATGGTGAATGCAGGGAAACCTCAAGTTAAAGAATTAAACGATGGTTGGACGGTTATTACTCAAGATCTTTCTTTATCTGCCCAATGGGAACACATGGTTGCTGTTACAGATACAGGTTTTGAATTGTTGACGCCATGGCCAGAAGGTGTGGGAAGCTATCCGAAAATTTAATCGCTAGAAGTATAAAAAGTTCGATGTCTCATCGAACTTTTTTATTTTTTAATATTATGAATGCTCGGAAAGATGCTCTACCAAATAGTCAATGAATACGCGTACCGCTGGAAGCAATCCTCTACGAGACGGATAAACTGCATGAAATATGCCATGAGCCGCTTTCCAGTCTGGCAAAATTTGTACAAGCTGGCCAGATTTCACAAAATCTTCAGCAGCTGTTTCTGGTAATAAGGCAATACCGCAATTTTGACTTGCAAGTTGGGCAAGCATATAAAGATTGGTCCCCATCACAGTTGGACTGACTTTGACTTTTTTCAATTGGTTGTCTGGTCCATGTAAAGTGAATTGTTGATCTAAATGCTCTTCAGATAAGCTTAAAATACGATGCTCACTCAGTTGTTCTGGCGTCTTGATATTGCCAAATTCATTTAAATAAGCCTGACTTGCAAATAGACTTTGCTCTATAAGTGAAAATTGTCTTAACACTAAGCTTGGATCATCATCTAATTTAGATCTGACACGTAAAGCAACATCAATACCTTCATTAATAACATCAACACGGCGGTTACTTACGATAAGTTGTAAGCGTATTTCAGGATATTTTTTTAAAAAGGCTGGCAAAATTTTAGGGAGTTGGTTTTGGGCAATATCTACAGGAACACTTACTTTGACCACACCTCTAGGTTGAATACTTAAGTGGTCGACTAGATCATGAGCAGCTTGAGCAGCATTCATCATGACTTGAGCATGTCTATAGATATCCATACCAATATCAGTAACGGCGAAATGGCGTGAGCTGCGTTGTATTAAACGGACTCCTAAATTTTCTTCTAAATTATAAACACGACGACTTAATTTTGATTTTGGGATGTCAGTAACACGTTCAGCGGCGCTAAATCCACCATGCTCAACAACAAGGGCAAAACAATAAAAATCATCAAGATCGGTGAGCATTAAAATATCCTATTTATGCAACACTAAAGATTTTACATTATTATTTTTGCAACGATAAAGTTTGATTTTAATTTTTTGTAAAAAGCATATAAAAAGGACTCGAAAAGCAAATTTAGATGGTTTGAAATGCAAATGTAATGACATTGAAATTGTTTTGTATGCCGTTTTTCGAATTAAAAATCAAATATGGTGTTTATACGTTATTTTTCATAAAATATATTTTTATCAAATTTTTTTAAAGTATGTCTTACCAGTTAGTTGAATTAAAAGATGCAACTGCAAATATTCTTTGCCCAATTTGTAAGCTTGCAGTTATTGATTGGTCACAAGAGCAATACGTTCAACCTTGTGAACATACATTGTTTATTGCAATGGATTTAGGCTTTGAATTTGTGGCTGACCGTTTTGAAGAATCTATGACTCAAAATGTAGATGAGTTACATGAAGATCCAAATATGAATGTTTTTGAAGCGATAACGAGCACATCATATAAAAATTTGACTATTTTAAAATCAGATCTTGGTGTTGATGGTTTGTTCCGTTATGTCGGCATAAGTGATTGATAATTTGATGAGTATAAAAAAGCCAATCTTTCGATTGGCTTTTTTATTATTAAGCTTCTGGAGCTGCGCTATATTGTTCAACTAATGGTTTTAATTCGCCATTTTGGAACATTTCAAGCATGATATCGCTACCACCGATAAGTTCGCCATTTACCCATA
Source organism: Acinetobacter seifertii (assembly GCF_016064815.1). NCBI lineage: Bacteria > Pseudomonadati > Pseudomonadota > Gammaproteobacteria > Moraxellales > Moraxellaceae > Acinetobacter > Acinetobacter seifertii. The sequence continues at coordinate 1,709,202 of NZ_CP065820.1, forward strand.
GCTGTGGGAAAGTAGGCCAGTTTGCAATTTTTGGTAAAGTTGCACGAATATCAGGGTTTTCTAAGATGTTCACATATGCGAATGGACGACCAATTTGACTGAGCGCCTCTACTGCACGTGCAGAGAAACCACATTGTGGAAACTGTGGAGTGCCTTTCATGTAAAGTAAAACGGGATGCTTCGCAATTTGATCGCGAATTAACGCTTCAGTATCACGTGCTTGTTCAGTCATATGTAGATCCTCAACTAATCTTGCAGCATTATAGGGGGTGTTCACATTGGTTTGCAAACCACCTTGCTGTCTAAAGTTGCATAGAATATTCAATATTTTATTGTATAAACCGAAGTGATAGTAAAAAGCAGACGAAATTTTAGATAAATGAGTGATGAGACTTTCCATCAGCGCAAGTTTTTGTTTATATAAACCCTTCTTAAAACCTCATACAGACAGAGTTCGTGATGACTGATATTACCCTAGCTCCAGTACAACCTGATCAACCAACACACTTAATGGCTACTTATGGTCGCCAAGCGATCAGTTTTGTCCGAGGCCGAGGGGCATATCTATACACACAAGATGGTACAGAATATTTAGATGCATTAACGGGTATAGCTGTCTGTGGTTTAGGACATGCTCATCCTGCTATTGCTGAAGCTATTGCTGAACAAGCAGCAACGCTCGTACATACCAGTAATTTATTTGAAATTCCTTGGCAAACTGCTGCTGCTCAGAAGCTTGCTGAAGTTTCTGGTATGGAAGAAATCTTCTTTTCAAATAGTGGTGCCGAGTCAAATGAAGGTGCAATCAAAATTGCTCGTAAATTTGGTACGCAACAAGGTATAAGTCTGCCAAAGATTATTGTGGCTGAACAATCATTTCACGGTCGTACTTTGGCGACACTTTCTGCAACTGGTAACAAGAAAGTACAAGATGGTTTTGCTCCTTTAGTAGAAGGCTTTATTCGAGTGCCATTTGGTGATATCGAAGCGATTCAAGAAGCTGCTCTACAACATCCAGATATTGTTGCTATTTTGATTGAGCCGATCCAAGGTGAAGGTGGTATTAATACTGCGCCACAGGGATTTAGCTATTTAGAAGAAGTTCGCCACCTTTGTAATCAGCACAACTGGTTGATGATGTTAGATGAAATTCAAACTGGTAATGGTCGTACTGGTAAATACTTTGCATATCAACATACCAATATTATTCCAGATGTTTTAACCACTGCTAAGGGGTTAGGGAATGGTTTTCCTGTGGGTGCTGTAATGACCCAAGGCAAAGCTGTAGGGTTATTAGGGCCTGGCAGCCATGGGTCGACTTATGGTGGTACGGTATTGGGTTCTCGTGTGGTTTATACGGTAATTGATACGATCCAGAAGGAAAATGCAGTAGAGAATGCAGCCCTGGTAGGTAATTATATTGTTGATCAATTACGTGCTCAATTAGCAGATAAAGGCGTACAAGTGCGTGGTTTTGGTATGATGATTGGTATTCAATTACCTAAAGATTGTGCTGAACTCGTTGCAATTGCTCGTGATGAATACAAGCTTATTATTAATGTAACAGCAGGTTCTGTAGTTCGCTTATTACCTCCAATTAATATGACTCAAGCTCAAGCTGATATTTTGTTAGAACGTTTAGTTGCTTTAATTACCAATTATCTTTAAGTTTTAAAAGCAATAAAAATGGGCGATTAACGCCCATTTTTATTTTGTACGTTTAGCCAGAAATATATTGCTTTAATTGTTCAATTAAAACTTTTTGGTCTTCCATTGCTGCTTTAACTAAGTCACCGATTGAAATAAAACCAACTAGTTTTCCATTTTCTAATACAGGTAAGTGACGTAAATGACGATCGGTCATGAGCTGTAAACATTCTTCAACTGTATTGTTTAGGCCTACAGTGATTACTTTTGCTGTCATAATTTCAGCAACTGTTGTGCTATAAGACGAGCGTTCCATTAGAGTTACTTTTCGAGTGTAATCACGCTCAGATAGTATTCCAACTACTGTTTCACCCTCTGCTACGACTAAAGCCCCAATTCCTTTTTCAGCCATAATCGTAATTGCTTCAAGGACAGTTGCTTCGGGTGAGATTGTGAAAATAGCTTGTTGTGATTTGTTCTTAATTACTTGTGCAACGATAGTCATTTCTTCTGTCCTGTTGTTTTATCATTTTGATTTAAATTAGCCTGATTTTAGAAAATTGCAAAGACTCGATAGTCACTCAAATACAAGTTTTATGCTCAAGCGTTCAAAAAGCACTCTATATTTGGTGGCTTAAAAAATTAAGCTACCTGCCATTTAGGATGATTAAAAAAGAAATGATGCATTTGCTGAGTAGATAGCTTTAACTTGCGGTGAGATGAATTAAACAAAGCAGGGGTAACTTTTAACCGTGTTAAGGTTGGTAGTAGAGATTCATGGAAGTCTTTTGGAGTGATTTTTCTAGGTTTGTAATTAGGCCAGTGAGTTTTAGCATATCGATGCGCCTGAACTCCATTTAGCCAAAACGGGAAAATGAAATCTTCCTGATCCGATTTAATGGCCCATCCTTCATCAAATAGTCCCCAAAGAACCCCGCAGTACATCATGGTTCTTAAAATATAAATCTTGATCATCAAGTCTTTAGAAACCGGTTGTAGATTACTTAAATTATTCATTTTTCAATTTAAAGGTTTTAACTTATCTAGCTTATTATAAGAGAATCACATGACATTTCAGTTTAAACAGGTGTCAAAACGTAAACAAATATTGATGACTAGAAATATCAATGGTAAATATCAAATAAAAATATTGTTTTCGTAGTTATTAAGAAGCTTATTAGGCTTATGATTCATTTAGTTTTTACGGGTATAAAACGCCACCTGAGTAAGACAAAGCGACTAAAGCTTTGGTGAAGCGCAAGAAAAATAGCAATTTAGTTTGTCTATATTGAATTTTTATAGGCATAAAAAAACGCCACCTAGGTGACGTTTCTTTATGCTTGCATGGTGGCCAGTTTCTGCCAATATTGTGCTTTAAGGGAGTCACGTTCAACACGGAAACCTTGATAGTATAATTCTGCTAAGAATAGTGCAGCTTTACCGTGACCAGCACGAGCAACTTCTTCTAACTGTGCAACTGCATCTTGGAAATTCATTTGAGAGTGAATTGTGTTAACCGCAGTTGCGTATACATGTTCTAAATCATGATGAGAGATACGTTGAATCATATAAAACTCCTTATTGTAATTATGATTACTTTTTCTAAAGGTCGCTGCCTTTAATCTAATTTAACTTAGAATTGTTAAACTAATATTACAGATTAATTGATTTGTCAACTATTGATCAGCTTTCTTTATTTCACTATTAGGATACATGATTAAACATTATTCGCAAATAATTTTGAGTAAAATCAATATGAGAATAAAAGACAAGGAGAATAACTATGACAAATACAATCGATGGCTTTGTTTTTGATACTCCTCCTAAAGAGGACCAAATAATAGAGCTTGCTCATTATCATCGTAAATTATTAGACGAAGCAATTTTTCATCAAGAAATACATTTAGGTGATTATTGTTTGGCACAAAGAAAACGCGTTTTTGATTACGCTAGCCAATTAGATCCTAGTCAAAAAGCTCAGTTCTATAATATATATGATGGTGAGCTTAGAAAAATTGCAGATGAAGATGAATTGCACCCAGCAGATGCAGAAGAAGGTTTGAGCATTTTTGCTATGTTCCTTGTTTTAGTGATTATTGCTGCAATTTTATACTTCTCTGTAATTCGATCTCTCATCAGCTAAAGTTTGCGATCCAGTAAGGATAAAGAATATTAGCCTTACTGGATTTTGATCTTGTGCTGAAGTGCATTGAACCCTACACTACATAAATTAGAGGTAGGTCATGCTCACATTCAAACAAAATTTTCTTAAATTAAAGTCTGAGTTAAAGGCAGAGCAATGTTTTAATCTAGTTGTGATTATTATTATTGCCTGTATATTTGTACTTTCTTATTTAGCATTACTTCGTCCTGTCAATTCAGAGCAATACCAAAGAATTGTACAACTTTCTCGACAGGCGACTTATCCTAGAACTCAGGATATGGCTGAGTTGATTATGACTCAATCTGAGATTCATCGAGCAGAGTATTTGAAATTAATGCATGCTTATCAATTTGAACACAATCATATCAAAGAATATCCAGCATTAACGCAAGAAGATACTCAATAAGTATTGTCTTTATTTCAACAAGGTTTTGCTCGCTATTGGAGCAGGCAAAAACTTGAATTTATGTTAAACTTTCCGTTTTTTAACACGCTGCTTTTCAAGGAATCGGCATGCAACAACAATCGAATATGCAAAATAAATTCTTGATAGATGCTGAGATCGGGGATGACGATGTCACATTGCCTAATTTACCTGCTATCGATGTTCCTATCGTTGAATCACCTGTTAAGCAAGAAGTAAAAGTTGAAGAAGCTGTTGAAACTACAACTTCTCTAGAGTCAGAAAAGCCAAAATCTGGTTTCTTTGGACGAATGAAAGATGGTTTGACTAAAACCCGTCGTAATTTCACTGATGGTATGGTCAACATCTTAATTGGTGGAAAAGAAATTGATGATGAGTTGCTTGAAGAAGTTGAAGAGCAGTTATTGGTTGCTGATATTGGTGTTGAAGCAACCAAAACAATTATTACCAACTTGACTGAACGTACCGCTCGTGGCGATTTGATTTATTCACATTCACTTTATAAAGCTTTACAAGAAGAGTTGGTTGCTTTGCTTGCGCCTCGTGTTAAGCCTTTACATATTGACCCAAATAAATCGCCATATGTGATTTTAATGGTTGGTGTGAATGGTGTAGGTAAAACAACGACAATTGGTAAACTTGCTAAGCGTTTACAAGGCGAAGGTAAAAAAGTAATGCTAGCTGCAGGTGATACATTCCGAGCAGCTGCTACTGAACAATTGCAAATTTGGGGTGAGCGTAACGATATTTCTGTTGTTGCTCAAGGCCACGGTGCGGACAGTGCTTCGGTTATTTTTGATGCTTTTGAAAGTGCGCGAGCAAAAGGTATTGATGTACTAATTGCTGATACGGCTGGTCGTTTACATAACAAAAGCAACTTGATGGAAGAGCTTAAGAAAGTTAAGCGTGTTATGCAAAAAATTGATGCGACCGCACCGCATGAAATTATGTTAGTAGTGGATGCTGGTACAGGGCAAAATGCAATTAACCAAGTACAAGAATTTGACCAAGCAGTGGGTTTAACTGGTATTACTATTACTAAGTTAGATGGTACTGCCAAAGGTGGTGTACTGTTCAATATTGCAAGCCGTACTCATGTGCCAATTCGTTTCATTGGTGTTGGTGAAAAAATTGATGATTTAAGACCGTTCTCGGCGAAATCATTTGTAGCAGCATTATTTGAAACAGAAAAATAATGTCTAGTTAAGTTGATAAGACCTCACGAAATAGTGAGGTTTTTTTATATTAATATCTTTTTTATTGTTGCGAAAATAAAACGAACTGTCATATTTTTAATGCTGATTATAAGAAATGAGTTTCATAGACTATATTCATTCCCAAACAACGGCCAATGGTCAATCAAATAGGTAGGAAATAACAAAATGTCTACTTTCTTAGATAAAATTAAAAACCGTCGTACTATTTATGCAATTGGTAAAAATGTTGCATTAGATCGCACTAAAATTGAAGAAACAATTCGTGAAGCGGTTAAACATAGTCCATCATCATTCAACTCGCAATCTTCACGTGTAGTGACACTTTATGGTGAATCACATGCTAAATTTTGGAATTTAGTTCGTGAAGCATTACGTAAAATTGTTCCTGCAGATTCTTTTGCTGGTACAAATGCAAAAATTGATAGTTTTGTTGCTGGTGTTGGTACAGTATTATTTTATGAAGATCAAGCTGTTATTAAAAGCTTACAAGAGCAATTTGAATTATATGCAGACAACTTCCCAGTTTGGTCTGAACATTCAACTGCAATTGCTCAGTTCGCGACTTGGACAGCACTTTCAGAGCTAGGCTTAGGTGCTTCTTTGCAGCACTATAACCCAATTGTTGACGCAGATGCTGCTGCTGCATTTGATGTACCTGCAAACTGGAAATTACGTGCTCAGCTAGTATTTGGTTCTGTTGAAGCTCCTGCTGGTGAGAAAGCATTTATTAGCGATGAAGATCGTTTTAAAACATTCAACTAAGTTTAGTTGATGAAAAGAGCACCTTGTAGGTGCTCTTTTTTTTATGCTTGAAAAATGGGTTGTAACTTAGTTTTAAAATAGATAATGACTAAAATTCAATAATATATTTTAAAAAAATTAAGGCTAAGTTTGTATAAATAAAGCTTGTCATAAAATGGTCATAATCATGTTGCATATTGCTCATGTTTTTACAAACTATTAAATATTATAGAGACGTGAACAGATGACTTTAAGATTAAGTGTTGCTGCGATTGGTTTATTACTCAGCGGTTCAGTATTTTCAGCAGTTACAATTACAGCACCAGAGGAAATTGTAATCCTTGCGGTGAATGGTCAAGAAGTCAACTCTGGATTATTTCGTTCTTCTAAAAATAGTTACAAAGTCGATGCTGGCGAAACAAACTTAAGCGTACGTTATCAAGAATATTTTGAACATTTAAATGGTGAGCACGATATCGTTAAATCGGGCGTGGTTACAATTCAAACACCAACATTAAAAGACGGCCAAACTTATAAGCTGGCGATGGTTGATGTGCCAAAAAAATATGAACAAGCAAAGAAATATGCTGAGCAACCAACAGTGGCTTTATATAATTCAAATAATGAACTAGTTGTTCAGCAAACTGGTGCAAACAACGAAGCAAAACCTTGGTTTGCAACTGGCTTGTTGGGTAAGGTCGCTGACTTTACAACAAAACCTTCTAAACCTCAGCCTCAAGCTGTTTATGCTGCTGCCAAGCCATCTACTTCTCAAGTTACTACATCTGTTGCTGCAACGGTTCCTTCGACAGGTGCTGCGCAAAGCAATGATCAACGGTTGGTTGAAGTGTGGCAGAAATCTTCTAAAGCTGAGCGTCAAAAATTTATGGCTTGGTTGGCAGAACAATCAAATTAAATTATTGCTATTCAAAATAAAGCCGATTTAATATCGGCTTTATTTTTATAATATTTTAAATAGCCTAAGTATATTTATGATGAATTTAAATTTCCGTCTAGCAGAATTGAGTGACATAACATCACTGGTCGATTTAATTAATCAATCGTATAGAGAACAACAAGGTAGAAGTTGGACAATTGATTGAAATGAAAAAGGACCTCAAATGAGGTCCTTTTTTTAGGTTAAAAACCAGATGTAATAGCCTAACAGCATAAGAGGCCAAGCTATCCATGGGCTAAATAACCATTTCCATAACCAGAAGTGGGGTACGAAACCAACACCGTAGATAAACCCTCCGGAAATTCCCACCATAACCAGCATAAGCTGACTATGGTTGTAGTGTCCGTTTGCATCTAGCATCAGTGAAGGATGAACCAATAAAATTGTAGCAAGCGGCAATGCCAACAGAAATGAAATGGCCATTGCAAATGCTTGAGCTTTTCGTTGATTTGATGTTGTCATTGCATTTGCCATGATCTATTCCTCATCTAAATCTTGATGATGTTCGATATAAAGCGCACTGAGTACACCCGCAAAACATGCCATCAAAATTCCAAGAATCCATGCGAAATACCACATATGCTTCTCCTTATTAGTACAAGCTGTGCGAGTTTGACTCGATATGTTTATTGGTAATCACGCCCCACATTTTGTAATACGACCAAGTGGTATATATCAAAATGATTGGAACAAATATACAAGCAGCAACTGTCATAACGCCTAAAGTGCGATGGCTTGATACAGCATCCCACATTGTTAAGCTAGAGTTCGGATTAACACTCGATGGTAACAAAAATGGGAAGAGAGCAAACCCAGCAGTTAAGATCGCACCTACAATCATTAAGCTTGTTCCAGCAAAACTGAAACCCGCTTTTGCTTTAGATGCCATAAAGAGTGTGATAAGTGCCCCTAAAATTGCGAGAACTGGAGCAACTTTAGTGATTGGGTAGTTACTGTAATTGTTCATCCAACCAGGGTTATTATTTGTGATGACTTGTTTCGCCAAAGGGTTAAGGGCAGCATTTGGATCAATTGCGGCTGCATAGCTATAACCTGGTACTTGACCGAAGTACAACCATGCACCAATGACAAGGAAACAAATTAAGAATACTGCTGCCATAATTTGGGTAGCTTTAGCAGAACGTTGTTTTAAAGCGCCATCTGTACGTAGCATTAGCCAAGCACCGCCATGCGCACACAACATGGATAAACTAACAATACCGCAAACTAAGGCAAATGGGTTAAGAAGAGCAAAGAAGCTACCTGAATATTCAGAGCGCAATGTGCTATCTAAACTAAAAGGGATGCCTAAGAATAAATTACCGAACGCTACACCGAAAACTAGAGCAGGCACGGCACCACCTATACATAGTCCCCAATCCCAAGAGTTACGCCATTTTGTATTCTCAAGTTTAGAACGATAGTCAAAACCTACGGGGCGTAAGAATAGGGCAAATAGCACAAGTAATAAGGCCCAATACATTCCCGAGAATGCAACTGCATAAACCATTGGCCATGCAGCAAATAAGGCACCACCTGCAGTAATAAACCAAACCTGATTTCCATCCCAGTGCGGTGCAATGGTATTAATAGCCGCACGGCGTTCATTATCAGTTTTACCAACAAAAGGCATAAGTGCCATTGAGCCCATATCGAAGCCATCGGTTAAGGCAAACCCGATGAGTAATACTCCAACTAACACCCACCATATGATTTTTAGGAGTTCGTATTCAATCATGATAAAGCCTCCCCATTAACAGATGCTTTTGTCTCTTGCTTTTCAAAATGATATTTACCAGTGTGAAGTGAGCTTGGTCCTAAGCGAGCAAATTTAATCATTAAGTACATTTCAATAATAAGCAGGACAGTGTAGAACGCTGCTAACGCGAGGATAGAGCCCCATACATCACCTGTACTTAAACTCGAAGTTGATAAGTGAGTTGGTAGAATTTCACCAATAGACCAAGGTTGACGGCCACCTTCAGCAACGAACCAGCCTGTTTGAGCTGCAATCCATGGAAGTGGTAACGCAAACAATGCATATTTGAGTAACCACGGTTTATTTTCAGCATTTCTTTTTGCTACAGCCCAAGTGGCTAAAATGAAAAGAAGCAACATTAAGAAACCAGAGGCCACCATTGCACGGAATGAGAAGAATAGAGCAGTTACATTTGGAATGGTGTCTTTAACAGCAGCTTGAATGTTTTGTTCACTTGCATCCACGACATTTGGTGCGTATTTCTTAAGAAGTAAGCCATAGCCTAAATCTTTTTGATTTTTTTCAAATGAAGCTAATAACTCTGGTGAACGGTCTCCAGCACGTAGTTTTTCAAGTTCAGCATAAGCAAGCATACCGTTACGAATACGGACTTCGTGCTGTTGCATTAAGTCTTTTAGACCAGTGACTTCTTTGGTTGTTGAGCGAGTTGCAATTAGACCTAATGCATAAGGAATTTTAACTGCATAGTCTGTTCGCATTTCTTCATGGTTTGGCACACCAAATAAAGTAAATGGAGCAGGAGCAGGGTGAGTATCCCATTCTGCTTCAATTGCAGCGAGTTTAGTTTTTTGTACATCGCCTAGTTCATAACCAGACTCATCACCAAGCAAAATCACTGAAAGTGTAGAGGCAAGACCAAAAATGGCAGCAATCGCGAATGAACGGCGGGCAAAAGGCAGATCACGTTTTTTAAGTAAGTAGTAACTTGAAATTGCGAGTACGAAAATTGCACCTGTTACGTACCCAGCAGAAACAGTATGTACAAACTTAACCTGTGCTACAGGGTTAAAAATAAGTGCACCGAAATCTACAAGCTCCATACGCATTGTTTCAAAGTTAAATGCTGCACCTACAGGGTTTTGCATCCAGCCATTGGCAACTAAAATCCAGAGAGCTGACATATTAGAGCCAAGGGCAACTAACCAAGTAACCCCTAAATGCTGTACTTTACTCAGACGGTCCCATCCGAAGAAGAATAAACCGATAAATGTTGACTCAAGGAAAAATGCCATCAAGCCTTCAATTGCTAATGGGGCACCGAAAATATCACCAACATAGTGTGAGTAATAGGCCCAGTTTGTTCCGAATTGGAACTCCATGGTGAGGCCAGTAGTTACACCTAAGGCAAAGTTAATACCGAATAGTTTTCCCCAAAATTTAGTCATATCCTTGTAAATTTCTTTACCCGATATAACGTAAGTGGTTTCCATAATAGCCAGAATGAATGCAAGGCCTAGGGTCAAGGGTACGAAAAGAAAGTGATACATTGCGGTCATCGCAAACTGGAACCGCGAAAGATCAACCACGCTTTCAGAAATCATCAACGTGTCTCCTTAATATGGGAAGTATTATCGCCAGCAATATGCTCAGCGACTTGATTGTCGAAATTTTTGGGGATGGTGGGAGCATCAAACCAAATATGTTTGATTGTTAAGAGAAGCACGACTTTAATTATTAGAATAATCGTGATTTCTCTAACTAATTTGGCATTAATATCTAGATTTTTAAGGCTCATAAAATAAACCTCGATACATATTAATTTTATTATTAATCAAAATATATTAAAAATAAACAATAAATATATTTTAAATAAAAACTTAATTATCTTTATTATTTAAAACAATAACTTAGATGTTTAAATAATTTGAAATAAAATATCTTACTAAAATGGTTTGAATTGATTGTTAAATCCAACTAAAACACTTGTAAATAATAAAAAATAAATCCAACTAAAATTCTTGGTTATTTTTTATTCTGAGTATTTTGGTTGGTTTAAAATAAAAATTGAACAAATAGAAGGGAGTGGATATGACTCAGTTAAGAAAGAGTATCCATAAAAAATATTGTTTTGATAAATCTTAAAAAGGGTATAAAAGTATAAAAATTAGTCTGGTGCAAATAAGTCGTTGGACATCAAAATCTTTTTTGCAAGATAGTGGCTTTTTTGAACTCTCACTAAAATCACTTGTGAATATAATTCTAATTCACCATATTCTGGTTCAACTTGGACATAATGTAGTTGACCAAATTCATCTCTTACGCGTGCTTGAGCTGAAAAACCTGGTCTAGCACTGCCACTTGAAATAGTTGCTAGTCGTCCTAACAGATTGTAATTGGTGTGAGTGAGCTTTGGTTTTATCACTTGGTCAAGACAGTGGATCATGAATACAGTAAAAAAGATTGCGATGACCAGTGCAGGAATAATTAAATAAAAAGGAGTAATAAAGTAATGCTGTATTGCAAAGAAAGAGAGTTGTAAGAAATAACCTGCAAAGCTGAAATTAATAAGTAAAAAAACGAAAATTAGAGCTTTAGAAAATTTAACATTTAGTAATGGTGAGTTAGTAAGCCAGTCGGGTGCAATTTTTTTAAGTAGTTGGCTTGGACGTAATCCAATATACATACCAATGGTTTCTACCACGCTGAGCAATATCAAAGCCACAACACTTAAATGAAATGGCATAAGATAATAATTAAAAAAGAAATCAGCCATGGTAGAAACTCTAATGTTGATGATCTTAGTCTACGATATAAATACCACCATCTGAATGGACTTTAATCTCAACTTTATTTAAAAAATCACCTAAACAAGGACCTGATATACATTCACCCGTTTCCACGTTAAATAAAGCACCGTGAGTAGAACATTGAATATATTCTTGGTCTTGATCTAGAAATTGATTTTCTAAGTATTCAAGTTCGGTTTGCAAATGTGGGCATAAATTCTGATAAGCATAGAATGAGCCATCACGCTGTGTAATGAAAATAGTCGTTCCTTGTAAAGTGTCAAAAGCTCTAGCTTCACGCTCAGGAACTTCTTCCGTCATACAGATCCTTTCCATTTCAAGCACATTCCTTCTGAAAATTTTCAAGAAGTTTAGCATAGTCATTAATGGCTAAACGAGGACCAAATTGAGACACAACTTCACTAGAAATTAGGATGGCTAACTGTGCAGCAGCATTTAAATCTTCGTGATGGTTTAATGCATAGAGGAATGCGCCTGCAAAAGCATCACCAGCGCCATTTGTATCTACAGCTTCTACGTGACGACCTGCCACATGAAAATGTTGAGTAGGGTTTGCAACTAAAGCACCTTTTGCACTTTGTGTAATCACAATGGTGTGGTTTTTAAAGCGTAATTGAGCAAGTGCATCTTCTACGGTAGTCGTATTGGTATACATTAAAGCTTCTTGTTCATTACAGAACAATAAATCTACACCATCATCCATCAGCTCTTCTAGGCCTTCACGGGCATATTGAACCATTGCAGGATCTGATAAAGATAAAGCGATTTTAACGCCGTGAGCTTTTGCAATTTCTCGCGCTTGTTTTACTGCTTTACGAGCAGTTTCACTTGTAGAGAGATAACCTTCGATATAAAGCCATTTTGCTGTTTTTAACGGCTCAAAATCGATTTGATCTTGAGAAAGTTCAGCCGTAATACCTAAATAAGTATGCATGGTACGCTCAGAGTCTGGGCTAATAAGTACCATACAGGTACCTGTTACACCTTCACTGATTGACTTAGGAGTGGTTTGGATGCCTGCATCGTTTAGACCTTGTAGATAAATTTCGCCCAATTGATCATGACCAACACGACACCCATAAAAAGCGCTACCGCCTAATGCACTAAAGGCTACAGTTGTATTTGCTGCAGAACCACCACTTGCTTGACCTTTATAATCTTGAGTTTGCTTTAATTTTTCATATAAAGCAGATTGTGTTTCACCGTCAGACAACTGCATTGTGCCTTTTTGTAAGCCTTGCTGACTAAGAAAATCATCAGACACTTTAAATTCTTGGTCGATTAATGCATTACCAATTGCAAAAAGATCTACAGTTGTCATATGTGTTGTCACAGAGTAAAAAATCAGATTTATAAGTTTACACCATTGCTCACATTTGCTGTAGTTTGTTGAATAAAATTCAGGTAATTCAGCGGTTAGCAGACAAAGTATGTTTTGACTAGGCTATTGAAACAATCCTTTTAATAAATATTATCAATTAATAATGATTCTTGATAATATTTACAAATGTATAGTATTTCATTGAAACTTCGCCTGAAATTATTCATAGCGAACTTACATGAAACGTTCTATTTTATTTATTTCATCGTTTGGGGTTATAACAGGCCAAGTATATGCCGCAGAGGCAGACTCACAAGCTGTAACCAATCTTCCAACAATTTCAGTCAAAGCTGACAAGAAAATCAGTTTAAAACAAGAAGTGGGACAAGCATCAAGTGCCACTAAGGGACTTATGCAATTAAAAGATGTTCCTCAAATTGTAAATGTTGTTCCTAAACAAATCCTAAGAGAGCAGACTGTGACTTCTATGCAAGGTGCCTTGCAAAACGTTGCTGGTTTAAGCTTTAGTGTCGGTGATGGACAGCGTGATCAGGTCATGATTCGCGGTTTCTCAGCAATCACAGATAATTATGTAGATGGTATTCGTGATGATGCATTGTATTTTCGAGATATGTCGAATGTTGAACGAGTTGAGGTGTTAAAAGGGCCTGCTTCTGTACTTTATGGTCGTGGTTCAGCGGGTGGGTTAGTTAATAAGATCAATAAAAAGCCAATGGATGAATCTTTACGTGAAGTAAGCCTAATTGGTAGTACTACAGGGCAACGCCGTGCAGAAGTCGATGTGAATGAAAAAGTAGCAGAGAATGTTAAGGTTCGTTTAACTGGTGCAGTTGAAGATTCAGATGGTTATCGTGATCAGGCCTTTTTAAAACGTCAGGCGGTGGCTCCATCAGTACAGTGGGATATTAGCGATAAAACTAAACTTTTACTTCAGGCTGACTATTTGCATGATGACCGTTTAGCTGATCAAGGTTTTCCGACAGATCCAATTACAGGTAAACCTGTTAAAACAGATCCTAAAACTTTTTATGGTGCATTAAACGGTAAAGAAGTCGGGGATGTTGACACTGAAATCTCAAGTCAAACTATCAGCTTAGACCATGAGTTTAATGATCAACTCAAATATCATGGTGCAGTTCGCCACTATAACTACTCATTAGACCGTCAGTATAGTGTTGATACGCATCCTGCTGATAAGTCAAAAATTACTCTGACTCAAAATAAACGCTTGCGTAATGAAGATGGTGTGTATGTTCAACAAGAGTTGAGCGCTTTATTTAATACAGGTTTCTTAAAGCATAATACCTTAATAGGTGCTGAATATAGCAAGCAGCATAAAGATGAGATACTTTGGCAAGGTGCTAAAACAACTACAGATTTATATGATCCTAAATTAGAGTACTGGGCGCCTATTAATACAGGAACTACAGCTGCACGTAATAACAATAGCAATACTTTTGAAAACTACGGCGTGTATCTGCAAGACTTAATGACTGTTACAGATCGGCTTAAAGTTTTAGTTGGTTTACGTTATGACAATTTATCTCAAGATCGTGATGATAAAACAAGCGCGAATTTAGACTTAAACCGTACTGACAATACTTATTCTCCACGAATTGGAGTGGTCTATCAGCCAATAAGCAATCTTTCACTCTATACTTCTTATAACCGTTCTTTCCAGCCTTTGGCTGATTCATTTGTTTTTTATCAAAACAGTGATGATTTAAAGCCAACAAAAACCGAAAATTATGAGGTGGGTGCAAAGTGGGATGTAAATGATCAATTGAATGTGACATTGGCTTTATTTGAAATGAGCCAAACCAATATTCAAAATCAAGATCCAGCTAATCCAACGCAAGCACTGTTAGCAGGCGAACAAAAAACCAAAGGTGTTGAACTTTCATTAACAGGTCAGTTGACTGATCAGTTGTCAGTGCTAGCTGGCTATTCTTATATGAATGGTAAGATTGAAAAATCGACCATTGGATTTACGGGTAATCACTCAGCGCTTACGCCAAACAACACAGCTAACCTGTGGTTAAAATACCAAATTAATGATCATTGGTATGCAGCTGTAGGTGGTCGTGGTGAATCATCACGTTTTAGCGCGCCAGATAACAAAAACGTTTTACCTGGTTATGCAGTTGTGAATGCGGCCTTAGGTTATCAAACTGAACGTTATGATGTGAACTTGAACCTTAATAACTTGTTTGATCGCGATTACTTTGTTTCAGGTCATAGTGGAGCAAATGATTCAAACATGATGGGTGATCCGCTAAATGCACAAGTCGCACTTCGCTATCGTTTTTAATTAACAAATATCAAAAAAAGCTCATCGAAATGATGAGCTTTTTTGTGTGTTGTATAGCATATAGATAGTATTAAAAGGTTTTGTTCTGCTAGGATACAACCACGTGGGCTATGTGTTTGATATCAAAGCTATGCCCATGAAAACTAATACTCAACAAAAACATAGTATTTTACTTGGCTTTTGTTCGCCAATATCAAGCCGACTCAGGCTATAATGAGACTTATTCACTTGTCCGATATGTTAGGAGATCACATGACTGTAGATGTCACTGAAACCATTTCTCAAACTGTTCACCCTGCGTTTCAGTTGCTACGTCAGCACCATGTTGAAGCATTAGATATTTTAGTGTCTGAATATAAGCATAAAATCACAGGTGCGGTGCATTATCACTTGGCAACTGATTATGATGAAAATGTATTCCTTGTTGCGTTCAGAACACAACCGATGGATTCTAAAGGAACTGCACATATTTTAGAGCATACAGCTTTATGTGGTTCTGAAAAGTTTCCTGTTCGTGACCCATTCTTTTTAATGATTCGCCGTTCATTAAATACATTTATGAACGCGTTTACAGCAGCAGATTGGACAGCCTATCCATTTGCAACTCAAAATAAGAAAGATTTCCAAAACTTACTCTCTGTTTATCTTGATGCGGCTTTTTCAGCAAATTTAAATCCTCTTGATTTTGCTCAAGAAGGTATTCGTATTGAACTTGAAAATGATCAGCCTGTATATAAAGGCGTAGTGTTCAATGAAATGAAAGGTGCGATGAGTGCTCCGTCTGATCAGCTTTATCACCAGTTGGCTCATCATCTATTCCCTGAAACTACATATCACTACAACTCAGGTGGTGATCCTAAAGATATTCCTGACTTAACGTATGAACAGTTAGTCGAATTTTATAAAACT
The DNA here is from genome assembly GCF_016064815.1 of Acinetobacter seifertii. Lineage (NCBI taxonomy): Bacteria > Pseudomonadati > Pseudomonadota > Gammaproteobacteria > Moraxellales > Moraxellaceae > Acinetobacter > Acinetobacter seifertii. The sequence continues at coordinate 1,725,442 of NZ_CP065820.1, forward strand.
CATTACCATCCAAGTAATGCGGTATTTATGACCTTCGGTAACCAAACGGCATATGAGTTACAAGAGCAATTTGAAAAACTAGCTCTACATAAGTTTGCTGCGGGTACAACTTTATATTCGAAACCAGAAAAACGCTTAACGGCACCTGTTCAAGCCACTGAAACTTATGCTGTTGATGGCGATGAGTTAAAAGACAAAACTTACCATGTATTGTCTTGGTTGTTACCACAAGCGAGTGATATCAAACTACGTCTAGGTATGCGTTTGGTCGAAGGTGTTTTACTTGAAAACTCCGCGTCGCCACTACGTCATTATTTAGAAACTTGTGGTTATGCTCAGTCAACTGGTCCATTAATGGGCGTAGATGACAGTAACTTTGAAATGACATTCTATTGTGGCGTTCAAGGTTCAAACCCAGAGTTTGCAGAAAGCTTTAAAGATGGTGTTTTAAACATTTTACGTGAAGTGGCTGAAAAACCAATTGATTCGGCTTTGGTTGATGCGATTTTGCATCAAATCGAATTGCATCAACGTGAAATTAATGGTGACGGTACACCATATGGTTTAAGCCTAATTTTAAATGGTTTAAGTGGCGCTATTCACCATAATGACCCAATTCAGATTTGGGATGTTGACAGTGCCATTGCTCAGGTCAAAGAAGAACTTCAAGACCCAATGTGGTTATCTAATTTAATTCAAACACATTTGTTAGATAATCCGCATCGTGTCCAAATGACTTTAGTACCTGATGCAACCAAGTCTGTAAAAGAGCAAGAAGCTGAAAAAGCACGTTTAGCTGCGATTGGTGAAAAACTCACTGAAGAAGACAAAGCAGAGATCGTTGCTAAAACCAAAGCATTACAAGAACGTCAAGATACACCAGACAATCTTGAGCTGTTACCTAAAGTTGGTCTAGAAGACGTTCCTGCCGACTTGCATATTGTACAAGGTCAATTGCGTGAAATTATTTGTAATCGAATGGATACGCCGTTGAATTTGTATCATGCTGGAACGAATGGCATTTACTATCAACAAGTCCTCATTCAGATTCCTGATGATGTTGTTAGCTCACCATATTTCAATTTGCTCTCTATCTTAATGGGTGAAGTTGGTGCAGGTGAGTATGACTATCTTGAACTACAAAACTTACAAACAGCTGTAAGTGGTGGTTTGGGAATGGGTGCTTCGTTACGCAGTAAAGTTGACGATAAAGACAAAATTAGTGCTTGGTTAACTTTAACGACTAAATCTTTAACTCAGAAGTTCGATGCGATTCATTTATTAAAACTAGCATTTGAACAACTTCGCTTTGATGAGAAAGAGCGAATTATTGAGTTGTTACAGCAACGTAAGACACGTTGGCAGTCTCGTTTGTCAGGTGCGGGTCATAGTTATGCGATGCAGATTGCATCTCGTAATATGAGTGCATTAGCTCAACGCGACTATCAAAACACTGGCTTAGGTGCGTTGAACTGGTTGGGTGAGCTTGTTACTAAAATTACTCAAGACGATGCCGCTTACGATGCACTTATTACTGAATTGAAGCATATCCATACCAAATTATTGCAAGCACCTAAACAGTTCTTATTGGTATGTGAAGAGCATCAGTCAGAGCGTTTAGTTGAAGAAATTCAAAATGTTTGGGATAAGCTAAACGTTGATAAAGCAGCAACTAAGTTAACTGAAGTTGCTCAAGAAAATACGAACGAACATGAAGCATGGTTAATTCAAACCAATGTTCAGTTCTGTGCTTCTGCATATCAAGCAGTTGAAGTGTCTCATCCAGATGCAGCACCTTTAATGGTGTTGGCAGCATACTTGCGTAATGGTTTCTTACACAGCGCTATTCGTGAAAAAGGTGGTGCTTATGGTGGTGGTGCTAGTTATGATGGAAATGCATGTTCATTCCGTTTCTTTAGTTACCGTGACCCACGTTTAGCTGAGACGTTTAAAGACTTTGAAGCGAGTGTGCAATGGTTGCTAAATACAGAGCAACAACCTCATCAACTAGAAGAAGCAATTCTTGGTCTGGTGGCGAGTATGGACAAACCTGGTTCACCAGCAGGTGAAGCAATTACAGCATGTTATGCACTGTTACATGCAAGAACTCCAGCTTTCCGCCGTACCTTACGTGAAAGACTATTGCATGTGACTCTAGAAGACTTACAGCGTGTTGCGCGTCAATACTTAATTGAACAAACACCTGTAAAAGCTGTGGTTGCACCTTTTGCAAAACGTGATGAATTGCAGCAACTGGGCTTTACAATTAAACAAGTTAATTAAAATAAAAATTGGAGATGAACATGGCGTTCAGACAATTTGAACGCACATCATTACAGCTAAGTATGGGAACCCTGCTTAGCTGTTTATGTGCGTCGGTGGCATATGCTGACACCTTAGCCCCTGTAAAACCTGCGACCGTAGATGCATGTGTTGCCCTTGCTTCAAATGCTGATCGCCTAGCTTGTTATGACTCTGTATTTAAACCCTCGGCTTTGCCCGCTCTGCAAGCTGCAGCAGTCCCAGAGCCTGTTAAAAAAGTTGATCAGCCTGCTGTTCAACCTGAAACGTTTAAAGAGAAGGTTGTAGATACGGTTAGTAACATTAAAGTAATAGGGAAGGCTCCAAAAATTGAGCCTACTACTTCTTTACTAGACCAACGGTGGGAGTTATCTGAAAAGAGTAAGCTCGGTGTTTGGAATATTCGTGCTTATCAGCCTGTCTATTTACTACCTGTATTTTGGACTAGCGATAAAAATGAATTTCCAAGTAGTCCAAATCCCAATAACACTGTTAAAGAAGCTCAAGATTTGAAATCTACGGAAACTAAATTTCAAATTTCTTTGAAAACGAAAGCTTGGGAAAATATTTTTGGCAACAATGGTGATTTGTGGGTGGGATATACGCAATCTTCACGTTGGCAGACATTTAATGCTAAAGAATCTCGTCCTTTCCGTGAAACGAACTATGAGCCTGAAGCAAGTTTAATGTTTAGAACAAACTATGAGTTGCTCGGTTTAGATGGTCGTTTATTAGGTGTAACTTTAAATCACCAGTCAAATGGTCGTTCAGATCCTTTATCTCGTAGCTGGAACCGTGTCATTTTTAATGTGGGCTTAGAGCGTGGTAACTTTGCTGTCATGCTTCGTCCTTGGGTACGCATTAATGAAGCTGCCAAAGATGATAACAACCCTGATATTGAAGATTATGTTGGGCGTGGGGATTTAACTGCTTTTTATAAGTGGAAAGATAACGATTTCTCTTTAATGCTACGTCACTCTTTAAAAGGTGGTGATAACTCTCATGGCGCAGTTCAGTTTGACTGGGCATTCCCAATTAGTGGTAAGTTACGTGGTCACTTCCAGCTATTTAATGGATATGGTGAAAGCTTAATTGACTATAACCACCGTGCAACTTATGCAGGTTTGGGTGTTTCACTCATGAACTGGTACTAAGTTCAAGTTGATAAAAATGCCGCTGTAAAAGCGGCTTTTTTTATTAACCAATTTGAATGTTGGCCTGAGGATGTTTGAGGCGACTCTTTTTAGGTGTGGCGATCAAATATGCCAGAGTTAAAGGTCCAAGTCTTCCTGCAAACATAAGTAGGCTTAAGATAAACAGGCTACCTTTATGTAAATCTGGTGTAATACCACGAGAAAGTCCAACTGTGCAGGCTGCCGATACCACTTCAAATAATAAGTTCATAAAGTCAGCTTTCGGTTCTAAAAGCAAAAGTATGAAGAACCCAATAAATATAAGAATGCTGGTAATTGCAGTAACTGCTAAGGCCTTATATGTAGTTTCATGAGAAACAGAATGATTGAAGACTCTAATTTCATCGGTACGTCTTAGAAATGAAAGTACACTTAAAACCAATATCGCAAAGGTTCCTACCTTAATACCACCAGCGGTACTCAGTGAGCCGCCACCAATAAACATAAGCAGCATCATAACCAAGGAACTACTATTAGTCATTGCACCTGTATCAATAGTATTAAACCCTGAAGATCGTGGAACAGTTGCTTGGAACCAAGCATGTAAAGCTTGATCGCCTACACTCAGCATTCCTAATGTATGTGGGTTCTGCGCTTCTAGAGCCCAGATTAATATGAAGGCGACTAAATTAATAATCGCTATTGTTGTAAGTATTAGTTTGCTATTGGGGCTTAGTTTTTTCCACTTTTTATTCTGCTTGATATCCATCAAAACTAAAAAGCCAAGTCCACCTAAGATATAAAGTAAACTCACTGTTAGGCAGATGACATAGTTGTTTTGGAACCCCATTAAACTATTATTAAATAAAGAAAAACCCGCATTGTTAAATGAAGAAATACTATAAAAAATTGCATAATACAAACCGCGAGCAAAACCAAACGCAGGTGTAAATGCAGTCGTAAGAATTATGGTTCCGATCAATTCAAAAAGAAAAGTATAGGCGACAACACCTTTTGCAACAAAGGTCACTTTAGAGAGGCTGGTTTGACCAAGACTGTCTTGAGCCATCATTTGCTGCTTAAGACCAACTTTCGGCGATAGACTTAGTGCAGCCAAAATTGCAAAAGTCATGAAGCCTAAACCACCTGACTGAATCAGTAATAAAATAATGACTTGCCCAAAAAGTGTAAAAGATTGATGAATATTTAAAACAGATAAACCTGTAATCGTAACCGCTGAGGTTGCTGTAAATAATGCATCCATCCAGCTGACATGTCCGTTATTGGCAATAGGAAGCTTAAGCAACAATGTGCCGAATATAATAAATGCTAAAAACCCTAACGCTAATAAAGATGGAGGACTTAAATTCAGTGTTTTGTGTGGCTTAGGTTTAAGAGACATATTTTCTAGTTCGTTTTCTTATAAGAAACAATGTGAGAGTTTTTTAAGTTGCTGTAAATGACCTTCCAAAATAATAATATCATGCATTTTTAAGGTAAAAGTCTCATCAGTTTCAAATAGAATTTGCTGCTGTCTTTTTACAAGTAGTGTTTTAACCTGTGGTGCTTGCTGCATAATTCCATACAAGTTAATGCCATTCAATTTCTCGGGAATATCAATTTTCACAATATAGTGATCATCATCTATAGACATGTAGCGGCTCACCATAGGGTAATTGAGTGCTTGTGCAACACGTACACCCATGTCTTCTTCGGGATGAATGATTTTATTGATATTGAGGTGAGACAAAATTGTATGGTGGGCTTTAGTTTTTGCTTTTACCCAGATTTTATCAATACCGAGATTTTTTAAATTCAGCACACATAAAATACTGGCTTCAATATCTTCACCAATTGCAACCACGACTGCATCACAGTTTTGAATGTTTAATTCATCTAATACATGTTCGTCTGTAGCATCGGCAATGACTGCATGAGTTAAAACATCGGCAAGGTTCTCAACATTTTTTTTGACTGTATCAATGCCAATAACATCATGATTTAATTTTGTGAGTTCTTGAGCAACTGTTGCTCCAAAACTTCCCAAGCCGATGACCGCGAACTGTGCCATAAATAACCTTTTATACTTAATTAGGGCTTTATTTTTAATGAAATTTTCTTTGAGATAAAGACAAGCAATGTAAATATAAAAAATATTGAGCTTAAATCATAAAAAAGCCGACAAATTTGCCGGCTTTTTTATCAAAATAAAAGATTATTTCAAGAAGCGCTTATAACCCACATTGTCAGTAATTTCTGCATATGGATAGCTAATTTGTTCTAGAGTTTCGATTAAGCCATCTGGATTTTGTTTCGCATCTGTTGCTTGTAAGCCAACCAATACGCGACCTTCAGCAGCACCGTGGTTACGGTAATGGAAAAGGGTAATATTGTGGGTTGGGCCTAAACGAGTTAAGAAGGTGAGTAATGCACCTGGACGCTCAGGGAACTCAACACGGAACAATCTTTCATCGTCAAGATTGGCATGACCACCAATCAAGTAACGAATATGCAATTTAGCAACTTCATCATCAGATAAATCATCGACAACATAATTTTGCTGTTTGAGTTGCTCTAAAATTTCATGACGTTCAGCATCACCACCTTTTAAGCTAATACCCACAAACACTTGTGCTTCATCTGTGTTATTTGCACGGTAGTTAAACTCGGTAATATTGCGGCCTTGTAGGGCACGGCAGAAACCTAAAAATGCGCCTTTTTCTTCAGAAAGCGTAACCGCATAAATTGCCTCGCGTTGCTCACCTAGTTCAGTACGCTCTGCAATGTAACGTAAACGGTCAAAGTTCATGTTGGCACCACAAACAATCGACACCATGTTTTTACCGCTAATTTTATGCTCAGCTACATATTTTTTAATACCAGCTAATGCCATTGCGCCTGATGGTTCAACAATGCTGCGATTTTCATCAAAGGTATCTTTAATTGCGGCACAAATTTCATCTGTATTTACAGTAACAATGTCAGGTTCAACAATTGGGCCAGAATTATCTGACTTGCGAAGACGAATAATATCAAACGGCAAAGCACCAATTTGGGCAACTGCTGTACCATCTGCAAATAAGCCTACATGTGGTAGTACTACACGCTCATTGGTTTCTAAAGCTGCTTTTAAGCAAGCAGACTCTTCATATTCAACACCAATTATTTTTACATGTGGTGCAACTTCACCTAGATAGGCTGCTACACCAGCAATTAAACCACCGCCACCTACAGCAACGAATACATATTCTACATCGCGCCATTGGCGTAAGATTTCATTCGCAATAGTACCTTGACCAGCAATAACCAGTTCATCGTCATAAGGAGGAATAAAAACTAATCCTTCTGCTTCGGCACGTTGTTGAGCATATTTGTTCGCAATATCAAAGCTATCGCCATGCAATACAACTTGGCCACCTAATCGCTTAACTGCCTGAACTTTAATATCAGGAGTAGTGCTTGGCATAACAATAATTGCTGGAATGCCTAAACGTTGACCAGACAATGCCACGCCTTGCGCATGGTTGCCCGCAGATGCACAGATTACACCACGCTCAAGTTGGTCTTTCGGTATTTGACTAATACGGTTATAAGCACCGCGTAATTTAAAAGAAAAAACTGGTTGTAAATCTTCACGCTTAAAACGAATTGTATTATTTAATTTTTGACTAATTCGTGGAGCTGCTTCGAGAGGTGTTTCAATTGCAACATCATAAACCGTTGCTTGTAAAATTTGTCGTACCACACGAGACAGCATGTTCATCTTCCCTATAACAGTTTAAAATAGGAAATTATTGTAGCAAACCCTTGTGCATTTGCGCCGATTATTGGCGCATAAATGTCAAAAAATAGTTGAGTGATGTAATGAGCCTATATGCAACCCAAGATGAAAAGAAACAAGCTGCTGCGAAAGCTGCTTTAAAACACTTACCCAAAGGTGGCATTTTAGGGGTAGGAACCGGTAGTACTGTAAATTTTCTAATTGATTTATTGCCTGAATTACAGTTAGAAGCAGCGGTAGCAAGTTCGCAAGCAACAGCAGATCGTCTTAAAAAATTAGGTATCGAAGTGGTTGATATGAACCATGTAGGTGGCTTAGATGCCTATGTGGATGGTGCAGATGAAATTGATCGTCATATGCATATGATCAAAGGCGGCGGCGCAGCATTAACTCGTGAAAAAATTGTAGCTTCAATTGCTAAAAAATTTGTATGTATTGTTGATGATTCGAAATGGGTTGATCAACTTGGTCGTGATTTCCCATTACCAGTAGAAGTAATTCCAATGGCGCGCTCTGCTGTAGCTCGTAAATTGGTCAGCTTAGGTGGTGATCCAGTTTACCGCGAAGGTGTGGTGACAGATAATGGCAACGTTATTTTAGATGTATTTAATTTGAATATCTTAAATGCAATTGATTTGGAAAAGACCATCAATAATATCCCAGGTGTTGTGACTAATGGTATTTTTGCGTTAAACCCTGCAACTATTGCAATTGTTGCGACAAATAATGGTATTGAAGAGCGTACTGCACAGTAATGTCTGTGGAAATGCCGGAAATTAAAATTGTTCGTCACGTAAGGGCAAGAAAATTGCGCTTACGTGTTGAGCCTGCCTCTATACGACTGACTGTCCCGCTATTTTGTAGCAAGAAGCAAATTCAGCAGTTTTTGGCGCAGTCTGAACAATGGTTGATCGAGACGTGGAGTAAACAGCAACACGTTCAATCAGCATCCTTTGAGATTCCTTCAGAGATTTCTTTTTTCAATAGAGAACAGCCTTTTCAAGTTGTTGTACAAAAGCAACATCGTATTTTTCAATTTGATTGGGAAAATAATTATTTATTCATTAAAGACCAACAACCTTATCAAGCTTTACAAAATGCCGTGATTGCTTATGCCAAACAAGAGTTGCCACTTCTTTTGTCAGAGCTTAGCCAAAAAACTCGGCTGAGTTATGCCGAATGTGCAATTCGACGTCCTAAAACACGTTGGGGAAGTTGTAGTAGTCAACATAATATTATGTTGCATGCAGGCCTGGTTCTTATGCCAGCCCCAATTACCCGTTATGTTTGTATTCATGAGTTAGCACACACTAAACACTTCGATCATAGCCCTGCATTTTGGGCCGAAGTTGCAAAGTTCGACCCCAACTATATGCAGAACCGCAGACAATTAAAAGCCAATCCATTGCCTGCTTGGTGGTATATAACAGCTTAGCTAAAGCTACATTCCAATTGTTTTGTTTGTAATACATCTGGTGCTTTGCGGCTATCAAGGCCAGCTTGTGCGCTAACGATTTTATTAGTTTTAATGTGTAATTGTATAAAATTATATTGCTGCGTTGAATTGTTTGGTTCAGATGAGCTTGAGTTAAGTAAGTAACTATAACTTGCAGCATCTGTTTGCAGTAAGTTGTCTGTACTATCAGCACTCAATGCAGAACGATAAATCTGAGAACCTTGAATTAACTCAATTTGTCCATTTGCACGGAAATTAAGTTGGCAGCCTGATGCGCTGTTTTCATAGTGACCGACTAAATAGTCTGTGGCAGGTAGTTTAGGGTCAGCTATATTGATGCTGGTCAAACCTTGTTTACATGGATAAGCCGAACCATTACAAGTCGCCGTAATACCACTAAAACCAACAGCACGTCGATAATCACCCGCACCATCTATACGGAAAAAGTCAGTCGTATTTCCAGAAGGCACAACCCCAGAATAGAGTTTTTTCTGCAAAAGAGCATATCCTGTTTGGTCTAAACTGGACTGACTTTGTGAATCTGCCAATTGCAATGTGGCAGCTTTTAAATTAGTAGCAAAATAATCACGAGTTGCTTTTTGATTAGCTGCAATGTCCAAAAGTGTATTTTTTACAGGATCAATATTATCTGGTGAAGGGCTAAAAATAGGTGTCATGGTTGTATTATCACCAATAAGTTTTTTGCCATCTAAATATCCATCTTTTAAATCGGTTGCAAGGCTATTTGTAAGTTCTTGATAAGCATTCAAATTACCGTGGATCGTATTCCAATATTGTAAATATCCAAAGCTAAGATAGCTGTCCACATAAGTACTGGGTTGCTTTATTGAATACTGTAATAAATTTAGAACAGTCAGAGGGCTAGCTGGGCTCAAGCTTGGTATAGCTGCATCTTTAAATGCACTAATAAGCGCTGTGTAAACATCTTGAGAAGCCAAGTCAGCATGAGATACTTCAATCAGGGTCGGATTTATAGTTTCTTGCGGGAGTTGCCCTGATCGGATTACAGCACGTTGATAAATTGCTTCTGAAGTTGGACTAATCAGTTGAGTTTTATTACTGATTGAGCTTGGCGTAATAAAAGCGTGATAAACACCAGAAATACTTTGATATTTAGAATTAATCGGGTCAAATACTTGAGATGAAGCCTGAGTTATGACTTCAACTCGATAGAGACGGTTCAATTTAGTACTTGGAAGTTTAATATTATAACTTGTTAAACTCGCAACTTGGGTATCAATCAAAATACTATTATCGGTATTGTCATAGACCTTAAGTTGAACATTACGCATTTCGACAGGGGTTTTAAGTGTGAAATCTGTCGTAACTTCAGGAGTTGGCACAGTAGGCGTCGTTGTACTAGATGAACTACTACTACTGCCACCACCACACCCCACAAGGGCTGCGCTTAAAATTAAAGTACTAAGGCCGAGATAAGTGCGCAACTTTGTTTCTTTTGATTGATCAAGCATCCTAGCTCTCCAAAAATGAATCTGGTATTTATTTACTGATATTTGTTTGGTTCTGACAGACCAGCAAGTGCTGTGTAATTAACGCTAAAAAATAAAAAAATTAAAATTACCAAGCATGAAATGGTTTTGTAAGCCTGGACATCCTGTCATACTACCGCAAGTATAGATTCAATATTTGAGGTAATGCACGTGATTTCTGTCGGAATTGTTGGTGGAACTGGTTATACAGGCGTTGAACTATTACGTATTTTATTACGACATCCAAAAGCGCAGGTTCGAGTTCTGACTTCACGTACAGAAGCAGGCAAACCAGTTGCTGATATGTTCCCAAACTTACGTGGGCATACAGATCTTCAATTTTCAGATTTAAACATTGATGCATTAAAAGAATGTGATGTTGTATTCTTTGCGACCCCACATGGTGTTGCGATGCAACATGCAAAAGATTTGATCGAAGCAGGGACCAAAGTTATTGATTTGGCAGCGGACTTTCGCCTGCAAAATCTTGAACAGTTTGAAAAATGGTATGGCATGGAACATGCGTGCCCAGATGTACTAAAAGATTCTGTTTATGGTTTAACTGAGTTAAATCGTGAAAAAATTAAACAAGCTCAAGTCATTGGTAATCCAGGTTGTTATCCAACAACTGTTCAATTAGGTTTGGCTCCACTTTTAAAATCTGCACAAGCATTGATTGAAACTAAAAACATTATTATTGATGCTAAATCAGGGGTTTCAGGTGCTGGCCGTAAAGCGAGCTTAGGCATGATTTATAGCGAGAATGCCGATAACTTTAAAGCCTATGGTGTTGCAGGTCATCGCCATCATCCAGAGATTGTTGAAGCATTAGAAAATATTGCGGGACAGAAAGGTGGGTTTGATGGTCTATTATTTGTACCGCATTTGGTGCCAATGATTCGTGGTATGTTGAGTACAATTTACGTGGACTTGACAGAGACAGGTAAGCAAACAGACTTACAAGCTTTGTATGAAAACTTCTATGCAAATGAAAAATTTGTAGATGTTATGCCTACAAACAGCTCACCTGAAACACGTAGTGTGCGTGGAGCAAACGAGTTGCGTATTGCTTTGTATAAACCACAACCAAATAAACTCATTATTTTGGCGGCGCAAGATAACCTTGTAAAAGGTGCATCTGGTCAAGCTGTACAAAATATGAACCTTATGTTTGGTTTTAATGAAGACGAAGGCTTACAAGGGATTGGTTTATTACCATAAAAAACTCTTTTTTGCTTCACACACATTTAAATTTCGATTTAAATGTGTGTCTTGACTCTGATCTTAAACACTGAGATGACGATGCAAAACTCGGAACAGACGACTTCTGTAGAAAGTTCGTTGCAAAAGAAAAAATTTTTAAACACTAATAAACCTTTGTTTATTGGTGCCGCTATTTTAGTAAGTGGTTGTTTTGCGCTCGGCTATACAATTGGACACCGTCAAGGTTTAACTGTTGTAGGTTACGATGCAGATGCAGAGCAATTGGTTGAAGTAGTGCAAAAGCAAAAAACAGCGTTAGATGCAGTCAATAAAAGCTTGAACGCTGCTGTACAAGAGCGTGATGTTGCTGTTACAAATGCGAATGATCTGTTTACAGCACTGAATCAAGCAAATGCTGATAAAACACAACAAGAAGGTATGAGTAATATCTACCGAGAAATTTTAAGACAACGCGGCGGTTTAAGCTTAACGATTCAAAATTTGGCAATTAAGCCATTACCAGAAAATGCTTATGAATATCAGCTTGATCTGGTACAAGTGAGTCCAAGTAAACGCCGTGCTTCTGGCTCAGTAGAGATTAGACTGATTAAAGATACAGAAGTTTTGGTTGTACCGCTTGAAGATAAGAACTTTAACTTCACTGATTTTGAGCGTTTAACAGGCCGTTGGACCATGCCTAAGGGTTTCACACCTCAGTTTATTGAAGTGCGTTTAACGGGTGGTTCTGATACACCTGTGATTAAGCGTTTTAGTTGGCAGCGTGGTGCACCTGTCGAAACACCTTCTGCTTTTGTTGCAGAAATTCCTCAAGCTGAAGCAAATTCACAATAGTAACATCATATGCGAACAAATAAGCGTCAAACAAATTTAAAAGATATTAAGGCTTCTTTTCAGCAGTCTGGCTATGTCGATTGGCACTTCAATCCACGCTTAAGTGATTCGCAAAACGAAGATCATGATGGAGAGGTTGTTGTTCAAACAGCACCTCCCGAACTCAAGCGTCCGCCCTTATATGCAGTAGTATTATTGAACGACGATTACACACCAATGGACTTTGTAATTGAAATTTTACAACAATACTTTGCAATGAATCTTGACCAAGCAACTCAAGTAATGCTAACAGTACACTATGAAGGTAAAGGTACTGCCGGGGTATATCCAAGAGACATCGCGGAAACCAAGGCAAACCTTGTTAATAATTACGCTCGATCGCAAGGTCATCCATTACTTTGCCAGATTGAGCCTAAAGCATAAGGGGGTCACATGCTCAGTCGTCAATTAGAAGTATCATTACGTTTGGCTGTTAGCATGGCTCGTCAAAAGAGACATGAGTTTCTTACAGTTGAACACTTACTATTAGCCTTACTCGATAACGATTCGGCTGTGAATGCATTAAAAGCATGCGGAGCTGATATTGTTTCTTTACGTAAAGAATTAGAAGAATATGTAGAACAACATACTCCTAAGCTTGGCGAAAATAGCGAGCAAGCTCCACATCCAACTGAAAGTTTCGACCGCATTTTGCAACGTGCAATTTTCCACGTTCAATCGAGTGGTGGTGATCGTACTGTTGAAGGTGCGGATGTTTTGGTCGCAATGTACTCAGAGCGTGATTCTTTTGCTGTTTATTTACTTAAACGTCATCAAATTAATCGTTTGACTTTGACTCAATACTTGTCTCATGGGACGCGTAAAGACGAAGTTCAAGTTGAAGAAGAAGTTGAAGACATTGAGGGTGAAAGCAATTCAGGCAATGCAGGGCCATTGGAACTTTATACGCTCAATTTAAATGTTGAAGCGCAAAAAGGAAAAACAGACCCACTTATTGGCCGTGAAAAAGAAATTGAGCGTACAGCGCAAATTCTTTGCCGCCGTCGTAAAAACAACCCATTGCTAGTGGGTGATCCAGGTGTGGGTAAAACTTCAATTGCAGAAGGCCTTGCTTGGCTCATCGTAAATGGTAAAGCACCAAAACCATTGAGCAATGCAGAAGTCTATAGTCTCGACATTGGCGCATTGGTAGCAGGTACAAAATACCGTGGTGATTTTGAAAAACGTTTAAAACAATTGCTGAATGCTTTGAAGAAAAATCCAAACGCGATTTTATTCATTGATGAAATTCATATGATTATTGGTGCAGGCTCAAGTATGGGCAGCACTATGGATGCATCGAATCTCATTAAACCAGCTTTGGCAAATGGTACTTTACGTTGCATTGGTTCAACGACTTTCCAAGAATATCGTCAGGTATTTGAAAAGGATCATGCGTTATCTCGTCGTTTCCAAAAAATTGACGTAAATGAACCAAGCATTTCTGAAACTATCGATATTTTACGTGGCTTGAAAACCAAGTTTGAAGATTTCCACCACGTACAGTATGACGACAAAGCTTTGGTTTCTGCGGTTGAGCTTTCTGCGAAATTTATTAATGATCGTTTCTTGCCAGATAAAGCAATTGATGTCATTGATGAAGCAGGTGCTCAGCGTCGCTTGAAAGCAGAAAGTGAAGACAGCTTAATTACTGTTGAAAATATTGAAGACATCGTTTCTAAAATTGCGCGTATTCCACCTAAGACAGTGTCTAAAGATGATAAATCAGTACTTGAAAATCTTGAGCGTGACCTAAAACGTGTTGTATTTGGTCAAGATGAGGCAATTACTGCATTGGCTTCTGCAATCAAGTTGTCACGTGCTGGTTTGAAATCACCAGACAAGCCTGTGGGTAGCTTTGTATTTGCTGGTCCAACCGGTGTTGGTAAAACTGAGGTTACGAAGCAATTAGCAAAACTTTTAGGCGTTGAGCTTGTTCGTTTCGATATGTCAGAGTATATGGAGCGTCATGCTGTTTCTCGTTTAATTGGTGCTCCTCCGGGTTATGTAGGTTATGACCAAGGTGGTTTGCTCACAGATGCGATCCATAAAAATCCGCATTGTGTCTTGTTGCTTGATGAAATTGAGAAAGCACATCCTGATGTGTTTAATCTGTTGTTGCAAATCATGGACCATGGTGCTTTGACAGACAATAATGGCCGTAAATCTGACTTCAGAAATGTCATTATTGTATTGACCACAAACATTGGTGCAGAAAGTATTTCACGTGCAAGCATTGGATTTACAGAGCAAGATCATAGCTTAGATAACCAAGATGCAATGAAGCGTGCATTCTCACCAGAGTTCCGTAACCGTTTAGACAGTGTTATTCAGTTTAAAGCTTTACCAACCACAGTGATTGAATCTGTAGTTGATAAATTCTTAACAGAATTACAAGCACAGTTAGATGAAAAGCGTGTGGTTCTAGATGTAGATCAAAGTGCGCGTGACTGGTTGGCAACCAATGGTTATGATCGTTTAATGGGTGCTCGCCCAATGCAACGTCTCATTCAAGAACACTTGAAGAAACCATTAGCTGAAATGATTCTGTTTGGTGAACTTGCAGATCATGGCGGTAATGTGGCGGTATCAGTGAAGAAAGAAGATGGCAAAGCAGTTGGTCTTAAACTTGAAGTTTTTGAAGATCACCATACGGCAGAACCAGCTTAATTTATGTTAATTGATAGTCTTTCTATAACCCGAATACTCAGTGTGTTCGGGTTATTTATTATTACTGCCATCGCTGAGATTTTAGGGTGTTACTTTCCTTATCTTATTCTAAAAGAAGGGAAGTCCGCTTGGTTGTGGTTGCCGACAGTCTTAAGTTTAGCTGTCTTTGTTTGGTTACTTACATTACATCCAGCAGCCTCTGGACGAATTTATGCGGCCTATGGTGGTATTTATATTTTTACCGCGCTGATGTGGCTACGTTTTGTCGATCAGGTTGCTTTAACGAGATGGGATATTTTAGGAGGGTTGATTGTACTTTGTGGTGCCAGTTTGATTATTTTACAGCCGCAAGGATTAATCCGCTAAAAATGAAAGTGGTCAGTTAAGTTTTAAGTGAAAAAGTAAGAAATATTTTCGCAAAAAACACTTGTCAAACTCATCAACAATGCGTATTTTAGATTTAAGGAACATTTTTAATATTTGAGATAAAGATGTTAAATCAATCTGTGAATTCTAACGCTTACTTTTATTTCTGGCAATTTAGATAGTTGCCTGAGCGTATTCGGGCACGAAAGTTGCCCATCACAGTTAATACCTGATCGGCAACCCCGATCAGGTTTTTTTATGCTTTATCTTTTTCAAATCGAGGAACTCAAAATGAACAACATGACTTATTCATACTTTAGCAACTTTTATTGGTTTTACTTTTGCCTACCTTTGCCAACGAATAGATCCAAAACGCTTAAATAAATGATCGGACTGATTTGGTTTCAGTCCAAAGGAAAAGACCAATGAATGCTTTAAATACTCTACTAACTCAAAGTAATACAAAAGAAACACCAGTTAGTTTACCTGTCCAGTTAAAAGCTAAATATCCGCTTGTGCAGACCTTCGCACGTCAAATTGCAGAACACCGCCAAATTATTCAAAATATTCTTGCTGGTAAAGATCAGCGCCTCATGGTTATTACTGGACCATGTTCAATTCATGACCCAGTTGCGGTTCTTGAATACGCAGAAAAACTGCAAAAATTACAAGAAAAAGTTAAAGATCAAATATTCATCGTGATGCGTGCTTATATTGAAAAGCCGCGTACAACTGTGGGTTGGAAGGGTTATATGTATGATCCAAATCTTGATGGATCATCTAATCTACAATTAGGTTTAGAAAAATCACGTGAGCTTTATTTACAAATTATTGAAAAGGGTTTGCCGATTGCGAGCGAAATTCTAAGCCCAATGGCAACAGGCTATTTTGATGATTTGTTGGCTTGGGGTGCAATTGGTGCTCGTACCAGCGAATCTCAAATTCACCGTGAAATCTCAAGTCACATGCCATATAGCATTGGTTTCAAGAATGGTACAGATGGCTCAATTCAAATTGCTTTAGATGCTATTCAGTCGGCACAAAATGAGCATCAATTTTTAGGTATGAATCAGCAAGGTTTACCTTCGGTCATTCAGAGTGCTGGTAACCCATTGCCACACTTAATTTTGCGTGGAGCGAATCATGGCCCTAATTATGATTTAGCTTCAATTCAGGCAATACGTGAAAAACATAAACAAAATCTTCCTGCATTAGTCATTGACTGTAGTCATGGCAACAGTGGTAAAGATCCTTTACATCAACCAGAGGTTTTACAGCAAATCGTTGCTGAGCGCTTAAAAACGCAAGTAAAGGGTGTCATGATTGAAAGCCATTTAGTTGATGGTAATCAGAAAATTTCATGTGAAATGACTTATGGGCAGTCAGTGACAGATGGTTGTTTAGGCTGGGATAAAACGGAGCAGCTTTTGTTAAGCGTTGCTGAACAATTAAAGGTAAATGAGTTAGCTCATTCAGCTTAATATTTTATAGATTTAAAAAAGGGATCTGTTTAGCAGATCCCTTTTTTTAAGAAGCATGTTTTAGTTCGGATAAAAAAGTGGTGATTTCATGACCGAACTTTTTCGGTTCGGTTAATAATGGCGTGTGACCTGAGCGCTCGAAATAAATTGCTTTTGCATTTTCAACACTGTGTGCAATCAGTGTTTGACCAGTTTCTGGGTAAAGTGTCGAATTACGACCAATAAAGAAAGTAGTAGGGCACTGTAATTGTTGAAGCGCCTCACGATAATCTTCATTGTGAAAAAGATAATTTTCGACATACCAAAATAAGTAGTCTAAACGTTGAATGGGTAATAGATACTTCTGTAAAAAAGGTTGTTTTAAAGCCGTTTTAAAAACAAATGGACTAAATGGATTGTTGCTTTGCAATTCAATAAAATCTACCCATAATCGTACAAGTTCCTGACGGTCTGGAAGCGATAATTCATAAAGGTATTTAGCATTTTTGTGTTTTGCTAATAATTGATAAATATCATTGAGTAGTTGTTTAAATTGAACATGTAGCGGACCAAATAAACCATATTGCCACGTTGAATCTACTGATATTTTAGGCGTTTGATCAATATGTAAATAGGCTTTTAATTGCTGCGCCAGATGAGCATGCTTCATACCATGCATTGCTGTGGTAGCGCCCATTGAGTAGCCCATTAAAATAAAGTTATCAAGTTTTAATTGCTCAATTAAATGGGCGACATCTTGCCAATGACTAGAAATGGCATCTTGCTCGGGAATGGCACAATTTTTTGAACCGCCAAAACCACGCCAGTCAGGAATAATAAACTCGTATTCTTTACGATTTGCATAGATAAAAGGTAGCCATTGCCAACTCTGCATACCCAATCCAGATAATACTAATACCGGTTCACCACGACCAACACGGCGTACAAATAAACTTTCCTGATCGGGCATGGTGTAATAAGGCATGTTTATTCTCCAGATACGTTATCTTGAGCAAAAAGTTTTAATTGAGGAATGACTTGTTCTAACCATTTGATCCATTCAGTTTCCATGGTAATACCGAGTTCCAAGATCATTTTGTGGATATATAGCACTCGATTATTCAAGTCATCGTTGTCTTTAAAATCTTTATCATAAATACTTTGATAAAGCTTAAGCTTTTCTTTGTGTAAACCAAGATGTCGCAATAGTTCGGGCAATATTTGATTATTGCTCAATTGTGCTTCTGCACGCAATCTTACCATTAAGTCATCTCTAAGCTGTGCAGGTTCACTTTGCTGTGTCATCCATGAAGCCAGTTCTATACGCCCAAGTTGTTCGACCTGATAAGTTTTTTTTCGGCCACTATCCATCTCATTTTCTAAAGTAGAGACCCAGCCTTTTTTAAGCATGTTGTTGAGTTCACGATAAATTTGCTGATGTGTGGCATTCCAAAAAAAGCCCATAGAACGGTCAAAACGGCGAGCAAGTTCAAAGCCAGTGCTTGGACGTTCTAGTAAGCTGGTTAGTAAAACATGGGGAAGTGACATGGCAATCCGTTTGTAAGCAAAAGTAAAGTGTGACTCATAAGATTATGCAACATGTTGCATAAAAGTCAAAATTTGATTATAAATTTGTGCAACAAGTTGCATTAAGCAAGCATATTAGCAAGCCAAGGAGTTGTTATGTCGTTATATCCACATTTATTAAAACCATTAGATTTAGGTTTTACGACATTAAAAAATCGCGTATTGATGGGATCTATGCACGTTGGTCTAGAAGAGGCGCCAGGTGGTTACGAACGTATGGCAGCTTTTTATGCAGAGCGTGCTAAAGGGGATGTTGGACTCATTGTTACTGGCGGTATTGCACCCAATCAGGCAGGTTTAACTTTTGCTCATGCTTCTAAGTTAGATAGCACAGAAGAAGCTGAAAAACATAAAGTCATTACCGAAGCCGTCCATGCTGCTGGTGGAAAAATTGCATTACAAATATTACATACAGGCCGATATTCTTATCAGCCAGAAATTGTTGCACCTTCGGCAATTCAAGCACCAATTAACCCAATTAAACCTAAAGCAATGACTTCTGCTGAGGTTCAACAAACCATTGATGACTTTGCAAACTGTGCGAAACTTGCGCAATATGCCGGTTATGATGGCGTTGAAATTATGGGCTCTGAAGGTTATTTAATTAATGAGTTTATAGCAGCAAGAACAAACCATCGTGACGATGAATGGGGTGGTAGCTATGAAAACCGCATTCGTTTTCCTATCGAGATCGTAAAACGCACACGTGAAATAGTCGGTGAAAACTTTATTATTATTTATCGTTTATCAATGCTCGATTTGGTTGAAGGTGGCTCTACTTTAGAAGAAGTTATTCAGCTTGCTAAAGCGATTGAAAAAGCAGGCGCTACCATTATTAATACAGGCATTGGCTGGCATGAAGCCCGTATTCCAACAATTGCCACAAAAGTACCAAGAGCTGCATTTACTTGGGTCACCGAAAAATTAAAAGGCGAAGTTTCAGTTCCATTAATTACCTCAAACCGTATTAATACACCTGAAATGGCTGAGCATGTACTAGCATCGGGTCATGCTGATATGGTTTCAATGGCACGTCCAATGCTTGCAGATCCTGAGTTTGTTTTAAAAGCAAGTGAAGGTCGTAGTGATGAAATCAATACCTGTATTGGCTGTAACCAAGCCTGTCTTGATCATATTTTCTCTATGAAAATCGCAACATGTTTAGTTAACCCTCGCGCATGTTATGAAACAGAACTGATTTTTAAAGAAGCACAAAATCAGAAGAATATCGCTGTCATTGGTGCAGGACCAGCAGGTTTAAGTTTTGCTGTATATGCGGCAGATCGCGGACACCAAGTTAAAATTTTTGAAGCAAGCCATCAAATTGGTGGTCAGTTTAATATCGCAAAAACTGTACCGGGTAAAGAAGAGTTCTACGAAACATTACGTTATTTTAATCGTCAAATTGAACTACGTCCAAATATTGAACTTGTATTAAATCATAAAGCGACTTATGAAGAGTTGAGCCAATCGGGCTTCGATGAAATTGTAGTTGCAACTGGTGTAACACCTCGTCAATTACAATTTGAAGGTAT
This sequence comes from Acinetobacter seifertii, assembly GCF_016064815.1. Lineage (NCBI taxonomy): Bacteria > Pseudomonadati > Pseudomonadota > Gammaproteobacteria > Moraxellales > Moraxellaceae > Acinetobacter > Acinetobacter seifertii. The sequence continues at coordinate 1,745,336 of NZ_CP065820.1, forward strand.
TGATCATCCAAAAGTGTTGAGCTACTTACAAGTACTTAAAGAGCGTGTACCAGTAGGTCAACGTGTTGCCATTATTGGGGCAGGGGGTATTGGTTTTGATACAGCTGAGTACCTAACACATGAAGGTGAAAGTGGCAGTTTAAATCCTGAAAAGTTCTATGAAGAATGGGGTATTGATACTCACTATGAGCATGTTGGTGGTTTAAAGCAGCCGAAAGTTGAAGCTTCTGAACGAGAAATCTATTTGTTACAGCGTAAAGCTTCTTCAGTAGGTGCGGGACTAGGTAAAACAACTGGTTGGATTCATCGTACAGGGCTTAAGAACAGAAATGTGAAAATGTTGGCGGGTGTACAGTACGACAAAGTCGATGATCAAGGTCTTTATATTACTGTTGATGGAAAACAAACAGTGCTTGAAGTTGATAATGTCGTAATTTGCGCGGGCCAAGAATCATTTACGGCGATGTATGACCAATTAAAAGCAGATGGTAAGAATGTTCATTTGATTGGTGGTGCTAAAGAAGCAGGTGAGTTGGATGCTAAGCGTGCTATTCGTCAAGGTGCTGAACTAGCAGCGGTTCTTTAATAAGTTAAGTGAGCATTGTCTTAAATAAGAGAATGCTCACTACTAAAACCAATTTGAAGGAAAAGAAAAATGACACTTGAAACAACGAAACAGTCATTAGAAAAATGGCACCACATGATTCAATCAAACGACTTATCGAACTTAAATGATTTGCTCGCAGATGATATCGTTTTCCGTTCACCGGTTGCTTATAAACCTTATGAGGGAAGACAAGTTGTTTTCTTTATTCTTACTAACGTGATTCAGGTATTTGAAAACTTTACCTATCACAGAGAATTCTACACAGAAGATGGCGAAAATGTAGTGCTTGAGTTTAGTGCGAATGTAGGTGACAAATCATTGAAAGGGATTGATATGATCCGTTTTAATGAGCACGGTAAAATTATTGACTTTGAAGTAATGATTCGTCCAATGAGTGGTTTAGCTGCATTGGCTGAGCAAATGGGTGCAAGAATTACTCAGTTCAAACCTCAATAGTTTTTATTAAATAGCCTAAGTTTTTTGAGGTATATTAAATGTGGTTAAAACTTTCAACATTGCTTTTATTACCCATATTATTTGTGCAAGGCAATAAAGTCCGAAAGAATACTCCACGTTTATTAGAGCCTAAAGGTGAGCGAGAAGGTGGCATTGGTCAAGGCAAGCCTTTATCTCTGCTTATTTTGGGAGATTCTGCAGCAGCTGGCGTGGGTGTAGAAACACAAAAAGATGCTTTGTCTGGTGCTATTATTCAAGAACTGCAAAATGAATTTTTCCTCCAGTGGAAACTTCATGCCAAAACTGGTGATACGACCCGACAAGTTTTTCATGCTTTACAGCATTTAGAAGAGCGAAAGTATGATGTAATTGTGACATCTATTGGTGTAAATGATGTTACTAAGTTGACTTCTGCCAAATCATGGATCCAACAACAAAAACAATTATTTGAGCATATTCAGAAACGTTTTCAACCAAAACTGATCATTGTTTCTGGAGTGCCTCCAATGCAACATTTCCCAGCTTTACCCAATCCATTGGCTTGGTTATTTGGGCAATATGCAGAGCAAATGAATCAAAAATTACAGCAATGGTTAGCACCACAGAGCCAGTTTAAATTTCTTCAATATGATATTGAAACTTTTCAAGCGATGAATTTGACAATGGCAAGTGATGGTTTTCATCCTAGTAAGGAAGTTTACGAAATTTGGGGAAGGCAGATTGCAGCTTTAGTGCGGCAATCATTTCACTCATAGTCATAGGTAGTCATTGGATATGGGCATATCTGTTTTTAGTAAAATTAAAGATTTCGGTTCAGAGTTGTTCGATTTAGTATTAGGGGCGGAGCATCCAAAAGTTTATTATGATCCTCAAGGGCAAATAAAAGATGTGTTGGAGAAGCTTCCTCAACTCAAGCAGAAATATCGTCCTACACCTTGGTTGACGAATAATCATGTTCATTTACTCTATTTCGATCTTATTAGAAAACAATCAATAAAATTGGAATATGACCGGATTGATCAACTTACGATGAGTGATGGCGGTATTACCGCAATTGCTTGGTATGGCTATAATTTACCAGCAGATACACCAACGGTTGTAATCATGCATACCATTACAGGTACTCCTGAGAGTATGCGTGAGTTGGTACGCGATTTAAATCAATATACAGGCTGGCGAATTGCATTATGCCTTCGCCGTGGTCACGCAGGTTTACCAATGCCTGTGCCACAAATTTCTCTTTTTGGTTCAACTCGTGATTTAAAAGAACAGCTTGACCATATTCAAAGCTTATTTCCCGCATCAGATTTATATGCGGTAGGTTCATCGGCAGGTACAGGCTTGCTTGTTCGCTATTTGGGTGAGCAAGGTGAAGATACGCCTTTTAAAGCTGCCTTTGCGATGTGTCCAGGTTATAACACGGAAATTGGTTTTAAAAATGTTCATCCTTTTTACAGTAAAATGATGACCAAAAAGCTCTTTAAGTATTTTATTTATCCGTATCAAAATACGTGGAGCAAAATTGCATCTTTAGAAAAAGTTTTATCGACTACCAATTTAGAAGAATTTGAAAAAGAATACTTCGAAATGGCTGGTTTTCAAGATTACGAAACTTACTGTAAATCTATTAACCCGATTTATGTTTTTGAGAATATTAAAATTCCATTAGTGATTCTGAATGCTGAAGATGACCCAGTTTGTTCAATTAAAAATTTGGAGCCATATAAAGAGCCAATTCAACAAATGAGTACTGTAGCTGTAGTGACAACTAAAAAAGGGAGTCATTGTGCATTTTATGAAGGGTGGCGTAGCACTTCATGGGCAGCACGTCTCATGTCTGATTATTTTTTAATTGAACGTAATAAATAGACAATCATCAGATGCGTAAATAAAGCCCAGACTTTGGGCTTTATTTTTTACTTTTTAAGATAAAAGTAGTGATCTATCATTTATTCCAAGTTTTACTTTGGTAGCAGCAACCAGAGCTTTCTCATCTGTCTGGTTGGGGTGAAAGTTAAAACGATAATATTCAAGAAACTTTGGAATTAAAGCTTTATATTGTGTGCTTGCAAAACCAAAAAAGTTGCGCCAAGTTTTAAAATTAGTCAGTTGTTTGTCGCGTTTCATTAAAACAATTTGGTAAATGGTCGAAAAAGCGGTAATCAAGATTAAACTAAAAGTAAATACTGAAATACGTGGAATATAAGCACTTAATCCGTTGCCATATAAATGCTGATATAAGTCGAATGCAACAGCTTTGTGTTCGGTTTCTTCTACGCTGTGCCATAGCCATAAGTTACGAATAGTTGTGTCAGTCATAAGCTCATTTACTGACTGCATCATGCTAACTACAAGTACTGCGGTGTAGTGCTCTAAACCAACCGTTACAAGTAAATTCCATTTTTTGCTAAAAACTTTTTCAATACCTTTAATAATAAGCCCTGTTGCTTTTTCTAGAGACTCAGGATTTAAACCATGCTGCTGTGCACTAACATGAAAAGCATGATGCTCCTTAGAATGCATTGCTTCTTGGCCAATGAAGGCACCAATCTCTCTGTCTAAAGTTTCATTTTCTTTTGCCTTAGCACGTAAAGCGCGAACAGATCTAACAAAGTATGATTCTCCTTCGGGAAACAAAGTAGAAAGACCTGTGAAATAATGGGTGAGTGAGGGCTCGTGATTGCACCAATAACGTGGAATATTGTCAAAATTGTAGTCCATGCGACGTACTGGAAAAGAGGCGGGTACACGGTTTAAAGCTGTTTTCATTTTCTTGCTCCAATCTTTTTATATACAGGTTCTAAAAGGGAACTTGTAGATAAAAAGTATAAGTAGATAGAGTTGGAGTCAATGATTTTTGAATGGATGAAACTAGATTGTCCCGAAATGATAGGCAGAGAAGTTTTGAAGATAAAAGCAAAGAAATTAAATTTATTTTTATTATGAATATTATATAAATGCCCAAATCAAAAAATTAATTTGGGCATTATCCGACACACGCTTAGTTCTTAAGCGCTGGTGTTGCAGCGGCAATTGCAGCAGCCACTGCATCATCTTCTGTCTTAGCAGATTCAGTTGCTTTAGCTGGTTTTGACTGAGCTTTTTCAGCTTTAGGTTCTGCTTTAGCCTCAGTTTTCTTTTCTGGTTTAGGTTCTACTTTTGGTGTCTCAGATTTAGGTTGTTCAGCAACTTGTGTCTGTGAAGATTCATCAGAATGTGCAGGACGAGTTTCACGGCGAATTTCAGTTGTAGTGTTGTTTGTTTCTTCACGATGAACTTCAACTTGTGGTTGTGCTTCAACTTGAGCTTCTTGATGAGTATCCACACTCTCTAAAGACTCAAATTTTGCAGGTTTCGCTGGTTGAGGTTCTGAAACAGCAGTTTCAACCTTGTCTTGCTCTTCTTCTTTAGGTGTCTCTTTTTTAACGCATGCGGTTAACAATAGTCCAGCCGCAATTGCAGCACAGATTAAAAGTTTTTTATTTGCCATTGCCCTAAACAACATTTAATTGAGGAATTGGCATTATAACAGTAAATAGCAATGAAAAAATCATGTGAGATTGAGCTAATTTTTTATTAAAAATGCTGCTAGAATAACCAGTTGTTTATTGTTCTTTGAATTGATGCGGTTTGACTTTGCTTTATAGGGGCAGAGTACAGTAAAATTGCCAAACATTGTAGGCCGATTTCGGCTTGATTGTATGAGAAACTTAATGACCCATTTTATTTTTGTCACTGGTGGTGTGGTTTCATCACTAGGTAAAGGTATTTCTGCTGCTTCTGTTGCTGCACTTTTGGAAGCTCGTGGCTTGAAAGTCACAATGGTTAAAATGGATCCTTATATTAATGTCGATCCAGGGACAATGAGCCCATTCCAGCATGGTGAAGTTTTTGTTACCGAAGATGGTGCAGAAACCGACCTCGATCTGGGTTATTACGAACGTTTCTTACGTCGCGCTAAAATGACCAAGCTAAACAACTTTACGAGTGGTCGCGTATATCAAGACGTTTTAAATAAAGAGCGTCGTGGTGATTACTTGGGTGGTACAGTTCAGGTTATTCCTCATATTACCGATAATATTAAAGAACGTGTTCTTCGCGCAGGCGAAGGCTATGATGTTGCTATTGTAGAAATTGGTGGCACCGTAGGTGATATCGAATCATTACCGTTCATGGAGTCGGTTCGTCAGTTAATGGTTGAGCTTGGTCATAAACGCACCATGCTTATGCATTTAACCTTGTTGCCATATATTAAATCGGCGGCAGAGTTAAAAACTAAACCAACTCAGCACTCTGTAAAAGAGTTACTTTCAATTGGTATTCAGCCAGATATTCTGATCTGCCGTACTGAATATGATGTAGATGTTGATACTAAACGCAAAATTGCATTGTTCACTAACGTCGAAGCGCGTGCTGTAGTGGTATGTAAAGATGCGAAAACAATTTATCAAATTCCACGTACATTCTATGAACAAAACGTTGATGACTTGATCTGTGAACGTTTTGGATTTAATGATCTTCCAGAAGCAAATCTAGAAGATTGGGACAATGTAGTCGAAGCATTATTGAACCCTGAATACACTTTACGTGTAGCTATGGTTGGTAAATATGTTGAATTACCAGATGCTTATAAGTCTGTAAATGAAGCATTATTACATGCTGGTATTAAGAATCGCGTAAAAGTACAAATTGATTACGTCAATGCTGAAGAGCTTGAGAGTCAAGATGTATCTATTTTAAGTACAGCTGATGCAATTTTAGTTCCGGGTGGTTTTGGTGAACGTGGTACTGAAGGCAAAATGAAAGCTATTCAGTACGCTCGTGAAAATCGTATTCCTTTCTTAGGAATTTGTTTAGGCATGCAATTGGCAGTTATTGAATATGCTCGCCATGTTGCAGGTATGCCAGAAGCTTCTTCTACAGAATTTAACCGCTCTACAAAATATCCACTTATTGGTTTAATTACTGAGTGGTTGGATGAGCGTGGTGAATTACAACAACGTAGTCTCGAATCTGATTTGGGCGGAACAATGCGTTTAGGTGCACAAAAATCAGAATTGGTTGAAGGCACAAAAACACGTGAAGTCTACGGAAAAGCTGAGATCACTGAACGTCATCGTCACCGTTATGAAATGAATAACCGTTTCATCGAGTCGATTGAAAAAGCTGGTATGAAAATTTCTGGTTATTCTTCAGCACAACATTTGGTTGAAACTGTAGAAATTCCTGAACATCCTTGGTTTATTGCTGTACAATTCCACCCGGAATTTACAAGTTCACCACGTGATGGACATCCATTATTTGCTAGTTTTATTGACGCTGCGAAAACTCAGCATCAAAAAAGTAAATAATGCGATTTAAATAAACTGGGAAAGTTTAAATGTCACAATTAAAACCACAAGAAGTTGTACGTTTAGGCGATATACAAATGGCAAATCATTTGCCATTTGTATTATTTGGCGGAATGAACGTACTTGAATCAAAAGATTTAGCTTTTGAAATTGCAGAAACGTATGTAGATATTTGCAAACGTTTAGAAATTCCTTATGTTTTTAAAGCGAGTTTCGATAAGGCAAATCGTTCTAGTCTACATTCATTCCGTGGCCCTGGACTTGAAAAAGGTATTGAATGGTTAGGTGATATTAAAAAGCATTTTAATGTTCCAATCATTACTGATGTGCATGAGCCATATCAAGCTGCACCAGTTGCAGAAGTAGCCGATATTATTCAGTTACCTGCTTTCTTAAGTCGTCAGACTGATCTTGTTGAAGCGATGGCAAAAACACAAGCCATCATTAATATTAAGAAAGCTCAGTTTTTAGCACCTCATGAAATGCGTCATATTCTGCACAAATGTTTAGAAGCAGGAAATGACAAACTCATTCTTTGTGAACGTGGTTCAGCATTTGGTTATAACAATCTTGTTGTAGATATGCTTGGCTTTGACATCATGAAAGAAATGAATGTGCCAGTTTTCTTTGATGTGACACATGCGTTGCAAACCCCTGGTGGTCGTGCTGATTCGGCAGGTGGTCGTCGTGCTCAAATTACAACTTTAGCACGTGCTGGAATGGCAACTGGCTTGGCTGGGCTATTCTTGGAAGCTCATCCAGATCCAGAACATGCAAAATGCGATGGACCTTGTGCATTACGTATGTCACAACTTGAGCCATTCTTGGCGCAAATAAAAGAATTGGATACTTTAGTTAAAGGATTCAAAAAGTTAGACACCCATTGATGCAGTAATCTGCATCTCGTTATTCATTCAACAGAGGAATTGTTCATGAGCCAAATCGTTGACATTCGTGCACGTGAAATTTTGGACTCTCGTGGTAACCCAACCATCGAAGCAGACGTAATTTTAGAATCTGGCGTTGTTGGTCGTGCATGTGCACCGTCTGGTGCTTCAACTGGTTCTCGTGAAGCTTTAGAACTGCGTGACGGTGATAAATCACGTTACTTAGGTAAAGGCGTTCGTACAGCAGTTAATAACGTTAATACGTTGATTCGTGATGCTTTGTTGGGTAAATCAGTTTTTGAGCAAAAAGACATTGATAACACAATGATCGCGCTTGATGGCACTGAAAACAAAGAAAAATTAGGTGCTAACGCAACTTTGGCTGTGTCATTGGCTGCTGCACGTGCTGCTGCTGAAGAAAAGAAACTTCCTCTTTTCCAATATATCGCAGATCTTCGTGGTCAAACAATTTTGACAATGCCTGTACCGATGATGAACATCTTGAACGGTGGTGAGCATGCAGACAACACTGTTGATATTCAAGAGTTTATGATTGAGCCTGTAGGTTTTACTTCATTTGCTGAAGCTTTACGTGCCGGTGCTGAAGTATTCCATTCTTTAAAATCAGTTTTAAAGAAACAAGGTTTGAATACTGCTGTGGGTGATGAAGGTGGTTTTGCGCCTAACCTTCGTTCAAACGAAGAAGCAATTACTGTAATTCTTCAAGCAATTGAACAAACTGGTTATAAAGCTGGTTCAGATATGATGCTTGCACTTGACTGTGCATCTTCAGAATTCTACAAAAACGGTCAATACGTTTTAGAAGGTGAAGGCAACCGTGCATTTACAAGTCATCAATTTGCAGACTACTTAGCTGGTCTTGTAAATCAATATCCGATTATTTCAATCGAAGATGGTTTAGATGAATCTGATTGGGAAGGTTGGAGCTACTTAACTTCAATCCTTGGCGATAAAATCCAATTGGTTGGTGACGATTTATTCGTAACTAATCCTAAGATTTTACAACGTGGTATTGATGAGAAAGTTGGTAACTCGATTCTTATCAAATACAACCAGATTGGTACATTGACTGAAACTTTAGATGCAATCTACCTTGCTAAAGCAAATGGTTACTCAACTGTTATTTCTCACCGTTCTGGTGAAACAGAAGATTCAACTATTGCTGATTTGGCAGTAGGTACTGCAGCTGGTCAAATCAAAACTGGTTCACTTTGCCGTTCTGACCGTGTTGCTAAATATAACCAATTGCTTCGTATTGAAGAAATGACTAAAGCGGCTTACCGCGGTAAAGCTGAGTTCAAAGGTTTAAACTAATCTTTTGAATAATGCTTTGCTTATTTAAATATTGATGAAAAATTAATATTTAAAATAAAAGTGCTATTTCTACTTCTTAGAAATAGCACTTTTTTATTTATCCTAAACGCCGAGTTTTTAAAGATTCAACCCAACTATGATGATGACAACGAGAACATTGTTGATCGAGTTTATTTAAAACCTTAGTCTCGCCACATTTCATACAAGAATAAAAAGTATTAATTTTAAGTACATCAGCTTTAAGATAGGCATCTGGGAATAAAGGAAGACCCCATTTAACGTCTTCATCCTCATAATAAAGCAAACTCAAAATCCCATCGGATTCAAGTAAGGCTGTTCTGACTTGACCTAAATGTTCTACATTCTGTTGCCGCATTTCTGAGAAAAATTCATCGTGAGAATATGTTTGTTTCTGAAAATCTTTGTAGACCAAAAGACCATCTTTGACGACGCAAAGAGCTCTTCCTTCTAACAATGTTTCAATTTTTTTGTGCTTTACCATACCCCAAGTGATAAGGCGATATAAAAAGAGGATTGCAACAAAAACCACTAAAGCGTGTGCAATTGGAACGTCTTTAGTAAACATAGGGTCACCAGCTGCAGATCCTAAACATAAAATGATAGCCAGTTCGAATAAAGAGAGTTGTCGAATACCACGTTTACCAGATAGTCTTAAAAAGCTAATGATAATAATGAACATGACAGTGCATCTTATTAGAATTTCTAAAGCAAAGCCCCATGTGGTATCACCTATAAAAATATTAGAAAGATCCATCTTTATCTCGCTTTTTAAAATTTTACAGATAGGGTAGATTTAAAATTCATAGCAAAATAAAAATCAAAAAACTATAGTTTTTAAGTGGTTATTGGTTAAAAGTGCAAAAGATGTGTGATCGTGTATTAATTAAAAATAAATGAAATTCGTAGTGCGATTTTAAAACATAGATTATTGTAGTCTCTTAAGAATAATTATTTTGGTTTGGCCTATGATCTATGTGGCACTTGCTTTTATTGGAGTTCTTTCAGGGCTGATTAGTGGAGTGGTTGGAACTGGATCATCAATTATTTTATTACCAATTCTTGCTTATATTTTTGGGGCCAAACTTGCTGTACCTATTATGGCAATTGCTGCAATTATGGGGAACATTTCACGTGTGATAATGTGGCGTAAAGAGTTGAATATTAGAGCATTTCTTTTGTTTACAAGTTTGGGCATACCAGCAACGATACTAGGAGCCAATACATTATGGGTGATGTCACCCATGTTATCCAACTTATGTATAGGTGTATTTTTCTTCTGTTTAATACCAATTAGACATTACGCCAAACGTCATAGTTTTAAATTTAGTTCATGGCAAATGGTCATTGCTGGGGGAGTGCTGGGCTATATCACAGGTGTTGTTTTTTCGACAGGCCCCTTATTACTCCCAGTTTTTAATGGTTTCGGTTTAACGAAGGGGGCTCTCTTGGCAACAGAGGCTGCCGCTTCATTTGGTATCTACGTAACAAAAAGCTTAACTTTTGGTGCACTAGGCGTTTTAAAACAAAATATTTTAATTGCGGGAGTTGCTGTTGGTTTTTCTCTAATTATTGGCAATTATATTGGTAAAACTTTTGTAATAAAGATGTCTGAGAAAACTTTTGATTTATTGCTAGATTGTATGTTGGTGGTTGCTGGTTTTTCGATGATATTGGCAGTTTTTAATCATTCTTAACATTAACTTTTATATGCATAGATTGATTTATAAACAGTTGTGTTTATAAACATTATTTTCCTTTCCAATTGAGTTTAATTTTGACAAAATGAAACATGTCACAATGGTCAATTTAAAGTAATATGGCCATTCATAGTTTTGCAGGAATGTTGCAGGAATGTTGCATGTCGCTTGTAAATTGTCATACAATACAAAAACTTAATAAAGTTTTTAATTAAAGCTCTTAATGCTATGTTAGAAGTATTTCGATCCACTTCAAGCAAACTTATTTTGCTACTGGTTATTGTTTTAGTAGCTATATTGCAATATCAGTTCTGGTTAGGTGAGGGTGGTTATTTTCCTCATCAAGCACTTATGCAGCAAATTCAACAACAAGCTGAAGTAAATGATGAGCTTAAAGAGCGAAACCGTATTTTGGCAGCTGAGGTTTTCGACCTAAAAAATGGTACGGAAGCGATAGAAGAACATGCTCGTCTGGATCTTGGTTTGGTTAAGCCTCACGAAACATTTGTTCAAATGAGTACGATCAGTACTAATTATAAACCTATTTATATTGACCCGAACGCTAAAGTAGATTTGGAAACTAATGAGACACCTCCATCACCAGATATCCCAGACTAAACTATGGGCAGTTATTCCTGCTGCTGGTTCAGGAAGTCGTTTTTCCAAAACTGAATTAAAGCAATATCAATACATTCAAGATGCGACAGTGTTAGAGCATACTGTTAAGCGTTTAGCTGAGCTTCCATTAGCTGGCTATGTCTTAGCAATTGGTGCGCAGGATACTCTTGCTTCTACTTTAGCTTTTAGCGAAAAGCATAAGGCACATTTTTGTAATGGTGGTGCTGAGCGAGTCTATTCGGTTTTAAATGCGCTAAATTATCTGTCACAAATTACAGATGAAGATGATTGGGTGTTGGTACACGATGCTGCACGACCTTGTGTAACCCTTGATTGCTTAAATGCTCTTGTTTTGCATGCGATAAGTTCAAATCAAAGTGCTATTTTGGCAATTCCTGTGCGCGATACGTTGAAGCTTGTAGATAAAGAACAGCAGATTAACAAAACCGTAAATCGAGAGTTGTTGTGGCAGGCTCAAACTCCTCAAATTGCAAAAATTGGGACACTTAAAAAGGCGATTGAACAAGCGCTAATTAATAATTTGACTATTACTGATGAGGCAAGCGCGCTTGAGTTTATGGGGGAGAGCGTACATGTAGTTATGGGACGGGCTGATAATATAAAAATTACTTATCCCGATGATTTAGAACTTGCGCGTTTGATTCTGCAATCACAATCTTAATATTTTATATACTTAATAGCAGGCTATTTTATTTTAAAATAGCCTAAGTATACGTTTCATTTCTACACATCTATTCAAAATAATTTATATTTTTTTATAGAGGAAGTAGATAACATCATTATGTAATTTAATTAGATAATGTTCGATAGTCGAACAAAAAAATCCTAAATCGAACAAAAGTGTATGTAGCTTACTAGATCAAAATCTGAAAATTATCAAAAATAATCAAAAGGGAAATCTAAGGGAAACACTCGGGATTGAGTGAAATATTTATCTATCTTATTACCCCAGTGTGCCTATTCTCTTACCTTTCTCTTCTTCAATGAGCACAATGGAGTTGTCTAATGATTGACAAAAGTAAGTCCTCACTAAGCGAGGTTCTATCGCAAATTAAAGATGGTGCAACCATTCTGATTGGTGGTTTTGGTACCGCTGGACAACCCGCTGAACTCATTGACGGTCTTATTGAATTGGGTATTAAAGATTTAACCATTGTCAGCAATAACGCCGGTAATGGCGATTATGGTCTGGCGAAACTGCTTAAAGCTGGTTCAGTTAAAAAAGTGATTTGTTCTTTCCCTCGTCAGTCAGACTCTTATGTATTTGATGAACTGTACCGTGCCGGAAAGGTCGAACTTGAAGTGGTTCCACAAGGTAATCTGGCGTGTCGTATTCAAGCTGCTGGTATGGGTTTAGGTGCTGTGTTTACCCCAACAGGTTTTGGAACTCTTTTGGCTGAAGGTAAAGAAACCCGTCAGATCGATGGTAAAGATTATGTACTCGAATATCCGATTAAAGCTGACTTTGCCTTGATTAAAGCATACAAAGGCGATCGCTGGGGCAATCTGGTTTACCGTAAATCTGCACGTAACTTTGGCCCGATTATGGCCATGGCTGCTGATGTCACGATTGTTCAGGTTTCCGAAGTGGTTGAGCTAGGCCACCTAGATCCAGAGCACATCATCACCCCAGGTATTTTTGTACAGCATGTTGTACAAGTACAACCCGCACAATAAGCAATAAGGAGAAATAACATGAGCTATCAGAAACTCAGCCGTGACCAGATTGCAAAACGTGTAGCACAAGACATTCCAGATGGTGCCTATGTGAACTTGGGTATTGGTTTACCAACCAAAATTGCGAGCTATCTACCTAACGACAAAGATATTTTCCTTCATTCTGAAAATGGCCTATTAGCTTTTGGCCCACCGCCAGCGGCAGGTGAAGAAGACCCTGAACTGATTAATGCAGGTAAAGAGTTTGTGACCATGCTTGAAGGTGGCAGCTTTTTCCACCATGGCGATTCATTTGCGATGATGCGTGGTGGTCACCTTGATATTGCCGTGCTTGGCGCATTTCAGGTTGCTGCGAATGGTGATTTGGCGAACTGGCACACGGGTGCCCCGGATGCAATTCCTGCGGTAGGTGGTGCGATGGATTTAGCTGTGGGTGCTAAAAAAGTATTTATCACCACAGACCATGTGACCAAGCAAGGTGAACCGAAGATTGTGGCTGAGCTGAGCTATCCAGTTACGGGTAAACACTGTGTTGATCGTATTTACACTGACCTGTGTGTGATTGACGTGACTAAAGATGGTTTAAAGGTGATTGAGAAAGTTGAAGGTCTTAGCTTTGATGAGTTACAGGCTTTAACAGGTGCAACTTTGATTGATGCCACTCAAGGGTAAGGAAGTAGGGAAATGACATTAAAAAACGCTTATATCATCGATGCCATCCGTACCCCATTTGGCCGTTATGCCGGTGGCCTAGCTCCCGTTCGTGCTGATGACCTTGGTGCTGTGCCGATTAAAGCGCTCATGCAGCGTAACCCAAATGTAGATTGGGAACAGGTCGATGATGTGATCTACGGCTGTGCCAACCAAGCCGGTGAAGATAACCGTAACGTCGGCCGTATGTCAGCACTGCTTGCTGGTTTACCGTATCAGGTGCCGGCAACCACCATTAACCGTTTGTGTGGTTCTTCACTCGATGCGATTGCCATTGCTGCCCGTGCCATTAAAGCAGGTGAAGCGAACTTGGTGATTGCAGGTGGTGTAGAAAGCATGAGCCGTGCACCTTATGTGATGGGTAAGTCTGACAGTGCTTTTGGCCGTAGCCAGAAGATTGAAGATACCACCATGGGATGGCGTTTCATTAACCCTAAACTTAAAGAATTGTATGGTGTAGACACCATGCCCCAGACTGCCGAAAACGTGGCTGAACAGTTTAACGTGAATCGTGCAGATCAGGACCAGTTTGCCTTGGTGAGCCAACAACGCACCGCAAGCGCGCAAGCCAAAGGCTTTTTTTCTAAAGAAATCGTGCCAGTTGAAATCCCTCAGCGTAAGGGTGATGCTGTTGTGATTGATACCGATGAGCACCCACGTGCTTCAACCACCCTTGAAGCTTTAAGTAAACTTAAACCTGTTGTTAAAGCAGATGGTTCAGTGACTGCGGGGAATGCTTCAGGTATTAACGATGGCGCAGCAGCTCTACTGATTGCTTCTGATGATGCAGTTCAGGCTTACAACTTAAAACCGCGTGCCAAGATCATTGCTTCAACAGCCGTAGGTGTAGAACCACGCATTATGGGTTTTGCTCCGGCACCAGCGATTAAAAAATTACTTAAACAAGCCAACCTGACTTTAGAGCAGATGGATGTGATTGAGCTCAATGAAGCCTTTGCTGCACAGGCTTTGGCAGTGACCCGTGATTTAGGTTTGCCAGATGATAGCAACAAGGTAAATCCAAACGGTGGTGCGATTGCTTTAGGCCATCCACTTGGTGCATCAGGTGCACGTCTTGTGACCACAGCTTTAAACCAGCTTGAGCAAACAGATGGTCGTTATGCCTTGTGTTCAATGTGTATTGGTGTAGGTCAAGGTATTGCTTTGATTATTGAGAGAGTCTAATCATGAGCCAGTTATATGCCAGTTTGTTTTATCAAAAAGATGTCACCGACATCTTTAGTGACTCATCTTTAATCAAATATATGATTGAGGTTGAAGTCGCGTTAGCTCAAGCACAGGCACAAGTTGGCGTGATTCCTCAAAATGCGGCTAACACCATTACCCAAGTAGCTGAGCAAGCAATAGAAAAGTTTGACTTTTCAGCCTTAGCCGTGGCAACTGGCTTAGCTGGAAACATTGCAATTCCGTTCGTAAAACAACTAACGGCAATTGTTAAAGATGTTGATGAAGATGCTTCACGTTATGTGCATTGGGGCGCAACAAGTCAGGATATTTTAGATACAGCTTGTATTTTGCAATGCCGTGATGCGTTGAATATTGTAGAAGCTCAACTTCAACACTGCTATGCGACTGCATTAGAACAAGCCAAGCAATATCGCTATCAAGTCATGATTGGGCGTACATGGTTACAGCAAGCTTTGCCTATTACCTTGGGACACAAGCTTGCTCGTTGGGCTTCTGCATTTAAGCGTGATTTAGATCGTATAAATGCAATGAAATCACGTGTATTTACTGCTCAGTTAGGTGGGGCTGTGGGTTCTTTAGCTTCTTTGCAAGATCAAGGTTCATCTGTGGTCAGTGCATTTACCAAAAAACTAAATCTGACTGTACCGACAAGTACATGGCATGGTGAGCGTGACCGTATTGTAGAAATCGCAAGTGTGCTTGGCATGATTGTTGGGAATACGGGCAAGATGGCACGTGATTGGTCGCTCATGATGCAAACTGAAATTGCAGAATTGTTTGAACCTACTGCAAAGGGTCGTGGTGGTTCATCAACCATGCCTCATAAGCGTAATCCAGTCGCAGCAGCTTCAGTACTTGCAGCAGCAAATCGTGTACCAGCACTTATGTCTAGTATCTATCAAAGCATGGTACAGGAACATGAGCGTAGCTTAGGTGCATGGCATGCAGAATGGTTAGCTGTTCCTGAAATTTTTCAGCTTTGTGCTGGAGCATTAAGTCGTACTGGTGAAGTTTTACAAGGTTTCGAAGTTAATACTGAGCATATGCAGCAGAACCTTGAGTGTACCAACGGGCTGATTATGGCAGAAGCTGTGATGATGGCACTTGCTCCAAAAATTGGACGTTTAAATGCACATCATATTGTTGAAGCAGCTTGTAAAACAGCCGTAGCCCAAAAGAAGCATTTATCTGAGGTTGTTAGTCAGTTAGATGAAGTAAAAGAACATTTTAGTCAAACAGAAATTTTGGAAATATTTAAAGCAGAAAACTATTTGGGCAACATTCAAGCTCAAATTGATGCTGTTCTGCAAGAAGCACAAGGAGAGTCAAAGTGAAACAGACTATTCGTAATCGTCAAGGAAAACAGTTAGCAGTTTATACAGATGGTCTAAAAGATGCTCAAGCACTTGTGTTATCTAACTCGTTAGGAACAGATCATGGAATGTGGCAGCCGCAAGTAAATGAGCTTAAAAGTCATTTTAATGTAATTACATACGACACACGTGGTCACGGTGAAAGCGATGTAATTAGCAATACCACATTGCAAAATTTAGCTGAAGATGTTGTTGATATTTTAGATGCCTTAGATATTGAAAAAGCTCATTTTTGTGGAATTTCAATGGGCGGAATTACAGGACTTTGGTTGGGTATTCATTATCCAGAGCGCTTTCTAAGTATTACCGTTGCGAACTCGGCAGCCAAAATTGGACAGGCTGAAGCGTGGTTAAGTCGTGCCGAATCAGTAGAACAAAATGGGCTCGCTGAATTGGTAAAAACCACACATACACGTTGGTTTAGCGAAAAATTCGACTATCAACATAATGTAGTTGCACAAACGACGATTCAAAGTCTGGCAAACACACCAGCACAAGGTTATGCCAATGCGTGTCGTGCTTTAGCACATGCTGATTTAAGAGATGAAATTGGAGAAATTCAAATTCCAGTGTTGCTCATTGTAGGAACAGAAGATCCAGTAACTACAGTATTCGATGCTGAGTTTATGCAGAAGGCTATTAAGAATAGTCAGCTTGCTAAATTGGAAGCATCTCATCTTTCTAATATTGAGCAACCGCAAAGATTTACTCAGGAATTGACTAGGTTTATTCAGCAAATCTAATAGCTTAGTAGTTTAAAAGGAATTGGCCTTAAGGAGGCAAATATGGCGTCTCAGGATTACGCTACACCAAACAAAAGTATCGATGCTCAAGCACTAATTAATGATGCACCACTCAGTAAGTATCAGTGGATGATCGCAATTATCTGTTTCTTGATTATTTTTACTGATGGTATCGATACAGCTGCAATGGGTTTTATTGCACCAGCATTGGCTCAGGACTGGGGTGTTGATCGCTCTCAGTTAGGTCCAGTCATGAGTGCTGCACTTGGTGGAATGATTATTGGAGCTTTGGTTTCTGGCCCAACAGCTGATCGCTTTGGCCGAAAAATTGTTCTAGCTATTTCAATGCTTGTATTTGGTGGTTTTACCTTAGCTTCTGCTTATGCAACCAACTTAGATAGCCTTGTTGTTTTACGCTTTTTGACAGGTATTGGTTTGGGTGCAGCGATGCCAAATGCGACTACATTGTTTTCTGAATACTGTCCAACTCGCATTCGTTCACTGCTCGTGACATGTATGTTCTGTGGTTACAACTTAGGTATGGCAACAGGTGGCTTTATTAGCAGTTGGCTCATTCCGACCTATGGTTGGCACAGTCTATTTTTACTTGGCGGTTGGTCACCTTTAATTTTAATGGTTCTGGTGGTTTTAGTTTTACCTGAGTCTTACCGCTTCTTAATTGTTAAAGGTAAAAACCCAGAAAAAGTACGCAAAATTTTAAATCATATAGCACCAACTCAGGTTCAAGACGCAACTGCATTTCATGTACCTGAAGAGAAAACTGAAACAGCTCAAAAGAAAAATGTCTTTGGGATTATGTTTTCTAAACCTTATGCGAAAGGAACACTTTTACTTTGGTTGACCTATTTCATGGGCTTAGTAGTTGTTTACTTGCTTACAAGCTGGTTACCAACATTGATGCGTGAAACGGGTGCTTCAATGGAACGTGCTGCATTTATCGGTGGATTGTTCCAGTTCGGTGGTGTGGTAAGTGCATTGTTCATCGGTTGGGCGATGGACAAATTCAACCCGAACCGAGTCATTGCCATTTTCTACTTTGCTGCGGGTCTATTTGCGATTGCTGTTGGTCAAAGCTTAGGAAACTCAACATTACTTGCTGTATTGGTGCTTTGTGCTGGTATCGCAATTAACGGTGCACAATCTTCAATGCCAGCTTTGAGTGCTCGTTTCTATCCAACACAATGCCGTGCTACGGGTGTGTCTTGGATGACAGGTATTGGTCGTTTCGGTGCGGTATTTGGTGCTTGGATTGGGGCTGTATTACTTGGTAATGATTGGTCATTTACTGCCATTCTTAGCTTATTACTAATTCCGGCGTCTGCTGCTGCTGTTGCTGTATTTGTTAAATCACTTGTTGCGCATACCGATGCAACTTAATAGAGGTCTATCACGATGAATGATGAACAACGCTATAAACAAGGCATTGAGGTGCGGACGGAAGTTTTGGGTGAAAAGCATGTTGGTCGGTCTTTGCAAAACTTAAATGACTTTAACCAAGATTTTCAAAACTTTATTAGCCGTTACGCATGGGGTGAAGTGTGGTCTCGTCCGGGCCTACCGCGTCATACACGTAGTTTAGTCACTATCGCAATTTTATTGTCGCTTGGCCGTGAAGATGAACTACGCATGCATTTACGCGCTTGTTTCAACAATGGTGTAACTAAAGAAGATTTAAAAGAGTTGATCTTACACAGTTCACTCTATGCAGGTTTACCTGCGGCAAACGCTGCAATGCATATGGCTGAAGAAGTCTTTAAAGAGTTGGGAATAGAAGTAAACCCAATTGCAGCGAAAGAACAGGATTAAGGAGATAAAGATGTCACAACATAGCTGGGGTGCTTACGCCCAACGTAATACAGATGATCATCCACCAGCGTATACGCCAGGTTATAAAACAAGTGTATTGCGTTCGCCAAAAAATGCATTGATCTCTATTAACGAGACTCTAACCGAAGTTACTGCGCCGCATTTTTCTTCAAACTTGTTCGGTCCAAAAGATAACGACTTGATTTTGAACTATGCCAAAGATGGTTTACCAATTGGTGAACGTGTCATTGTCCATGGCTATGTTCGTGACCAATTTGGTCGTCCTGTAAAAAATGCACTTCTAGAAGTATGGCAAGCCAATGCTTCTGGTCGTTATCGCCATCCAAACGACAAGTTTATTGGTGCAATGGATCCTAACTTTGGTGGTTGTGGTCGCACCTTAACTGATGAAAACGGTTTTTATATTTTCCGTACCATTAAACCGGGTCCATACCCATGGCGTAACCGCATTAATGAATGGCGTCCTGCGCATATCCATTTCTCTTTAATTGCTGATGGTTGGGCTCAGCGCCTAATTTCGCAGTTTTATTTTGAAGGCGATACGCTCATTGATACTTGCCCGATCTTAAAAACGATTCCTTCTGAAGATCAACGTCGTGCCTTGATTGCACTAGAAGATAAAAACAACTTTATCGAAGCTGATAGCCGTTGTTACCGTTTTGACATCACTTTACGTGGCCGTCGAGCGACTTACTTCGAAAACGAATTGACTTAATCGGGAGCACGAGCATGAATAACTGGAATTTTCAGGAATTAAAAGAAACTCCATCTCAAACAGGTGGTCCTTACGTTCATATTGGGTTATTGCCACAACAAGCAAATATTGAAGTGTTCGAAAACAACTTTAATAACCAGCTAGTACAAGACCAAACCAAAGGCGAGCGTATTCGTCTTGAAGGTCAAGTATTTGACGGTTTAGGTCTACCGTTACGAGATGTACTCATTGAGATTTGGCAGGCTGATGCAAATGGTATTTACCCAAGTCAGGCAGATACACGTGAGCAAAAAGCTGATCCAGCATTTCAAGGTTGGGGCCGTACAGGTGCAGACTTTGAAACAGGCATTTGGAGCTTCAATACGATTAAACCAGGCGCGACAGTTGGCCGTAAAGGTTCAACTCAGGCACCACATATTGCATTAGTCATTTTCGCTCGCGGTATTAACTTAGGTCTTCATACACGTGTTTATTTTGACGATGAAGCTGAGGCAAATGCTAATGATCCGATCTTAAATAGCATTGAGTGGGCACCGCGTCGCCAAACTCTTGTTGCTAAACGTTTTGAAGAGAATGGTGAAGTTGTTTACCGTTTTGATATTCGTATTCAAGGCGATAACGAAACTGTATTTTTTGATATTTAAGGAACACCTAAGGCTACACCTGATTATTCATGGATATGTGTAGCCTTTTTAAGGATGAATGATATGAAAATGAAAACATTATTAAGCTTAAGTTTGCTTACACTCCCATTTTTTGTAGCACAGGTGAATGCTGAACCTGTTGCTTTGGCTGCCCAGACACAACCTGCTATGACAACAGTTAAAACGATTGTTCCGATCACTGCAAAAACTAAAGAGCAAGCTTTAGCTCAAGCTCAAGTCATTGCAAATACAGCGGATGCTGATTTAGCTGAGTTTCGTATCGATTTACTCAGTTTTGCAAGTGATACAAAACAAGTGATTGCATTAGGACATGAATTGAAAAAGATTTTAGGTCATAAGCCAATGATCGCCACCATTCGTACTAAAAATGAAGGTGGTCAGCTCGAAATTAGCGATGCTGATTATGCGAAGACTTATCAAGCTTATTTAAAAAATCCGTTCATGGACTGGTTAGATGTTGAAATGTTCCGTGATCAAAAAGTAGTTTCAGAAATTGTTCAAAAAGCACATCAAAAGAAAGTGCTGGTTGTTATGTCTAATCATGACTTCCAAAAAACACCAAGCCAAGATGAAATTGAAAAACGCTTGTTAAAACAAGATCAGATGGGTGCAGATATTCTCAAAATTGCGGTAATGCCGAAATCTAAACAAGACGTCTTCACTTTAATGAATGCCACTTTAAAAGTAAGTCAGCAAACCACTAAGCCATTATTGACAATGTCGATGGGGCAATTAGGTACGATTTCTCGTGTTGCGACTGCCAATATGGGCGGAAGTTATAGCTTTGGCATGATTGGTCAGGCTTCTGCGCCGGGTCAAATCGATGTGACTAAGCTCAAACAGATTTTAAAAACCGTTCAACCAACAAACCCATAAATCATAAGGATATGATGAAATGAATACATTACGTTTAACTACTCTTGCATTAGGTTTAATGGTTTCAGGAATAACCGCAGCACAAACTTATGTTGTTGATCGGTATCAAGATGATAGCAACAAAGGTTCTTTACGCTGGGCAATTGAGCAAGCTAATGCTAACCCAAGTGAAGCAAGTGATATTTTGATTCAGGCGGTAGGCAAAACACCTTATGCGATTAAATTAAATAGCGCACTTCCTGAAATTAAAGCACCTGTCAAAATTATTGGTACAGAGTGGGATAAAACTGGTGAATACATCGCAATTGATGGATCAAATTACATTAAAGGCGAAGGAGCAAAAGCATGCCCAGGTGCAAACCCTGAGCAGTATGGTACCAATGTTCGTACTATGACTTTACCGGGTTTTGTACTACGTGATGTCAATAACGTGACTTTAAAAGGATTAGATATCCATCGCTTCTGTATCGGGGTATTGGTTAATCGTTCAAGCAATAACCTTATTCAGCATAACCGTATTAGTAATAACTATGGTGGAGCTGGGGTCATGATCACGGGCGATGATGGTAAAGGCAATCCAACTGCAACCACGACTAATAACAACAAAGTTTTAGATAACATTTTCCAAGACAATGGTGATGGTTTAGAACTGACACGTGGTGCAGCATTTAACTTAATTGCGAATAACCATTTTGTTTCTACCAAAGTAAATCCAGAGCCATCACAAGGTATTGAAATCTTGTGGGGCAATGACAATGCTGTAGTTGGAAACAAGTTTGAAAATTATTCGGATGGCTTACAGATTAACTGGGGTAAGCGTAACTATATTGCCTACAACGAAATGACCAATAACTCGATTGGTTTTAACATGACGGGTGATGGCAATATTCTTGATAGCAATAAAGTGCATGGCAATCGTATTGGTGTTGCCATTCGCTCAGAAAAAGATGCAAATGCAAGAATTACATTGACTAAAAACCTGATTTGGGACAACGGTAAAGATATTAAACGCTGCGAAGCTGGTGGATCATGTGTGCCAAATCAGCGTTTAGGTGCAATTGTATTTGGTGTACCTGCACTTGAACATGAAGGTTTTGTTGGTTCACGTGGTGGCGGTGTAGTGATTGAGCCATCTAAGCTACAAAAAACTTGTACTCAACCAAATGAACAAGGCTGTAACTCTCAACCTAATCAGGGTATTAAAGCACCTAAGTTAACAGCAAATAATGGTTCAGTTAATATCGAAGTTAATGGTTTACCAAATCAGCGCTATCAAGTTGAGTTTTTTGGCAACCAAAAAGCGACTTCAAAAGAAGCTGAGCAATATTTAGGAACAATAACAGTTGCTACAGATACACAAGGCAACGCAAAAGCCAATTGGAAACCAAGTGTTAAAGTTGCATCAATTACAGCAAATGTAACAGATCACTTTGGCGCCACTTCAGAGCTTGGCTTTACACAAGTTAAATAACAACAAATAAAGCGCCTCAAACAGGGGCGCATTTAGAAAAGATAAAAGGATTTAAAATGCCAAATTTAATGAAACTGAGTGTGTTAACGATTGCTGTGATGGGTAGCCAATTTGCTCTTGCAAATGAACCTTGGTCACAAGACCGCCAATGGTTATTGGGTGACTGGAATGGTGAGCGTCAACAATTAGAGCAACAGGGTTATAAATTTACAGCTTCTATCATGAGCCAAGCTGCCACAAATTTAGATGGTGGGTATAACGACAGCAATACTTTTGAGAATGCTGCGCAGCTTTCTTTGGGTGCAACTTTCGATTTAGACAAAATTGCTGGATGGAAAGATACAACCGCGAGCTTAGTTGTTACTAAACGTGATGGTAATGCGCTTACTTTAGAGCGTATTAAAGACCCACGCTCTAGCCAACTTGGTAACGCTCAAGAGATTTATGGTCGTGGCAAAATCTGGCGTTTATCTCAAGCATGGATAAAAAAAGGCTTTGCTGATAATACCGTACAAGTCAAAGTTGGTCGTATGGGAATGTCAGAGGACTTCAATAGTTCTCAATGTGAGTTTCAGAACTTATTGCTTTGTGGTGGGCAGTTAGGAAAATCAATTGGTTCAATTTGGTATAACTCACCAGTTGGTGTTTGGGCTGCAAATGTTAAATATCAGTTTGCACCTGAATGGTCTTTAGGTGTTGGTGTTTATGAGGTCAATCCAGACAATATTAAAACCGAATCAAACAGTGATGGTTTTAATCTGGATATGAATAACGTCAAGGGCGCTACTATACCGGTTGAACTTGCATGGAAACCAAAACTTGCTGCTTTCAATGGTTTACCGGGTGAATATAAAGTAGGTGCACTTTACTCAACCGCAGAAGCAAATGATATTAAAACTGCAGGTAAAGTTCATGACGGAAAACAAAGCTTCTGGATTAATGCGCAGCAACAACTTAGCCATGCCGGCCAAGATCCGAAACGCGGTTTATATGTAAGTTTTAATGGCGTTGTAAATGATAAAGCAACGACCTTTGTACAAAGTACACAACAACTTGCACTTTGGTATAAGGGCCCATTTGACAGCCGACCAAATGATTCAATTGGTTTTGGTATTGCCAATTATGTCGTTAATGACCGTGCTAAAGATAAGCAGATCGCGACAAATGAAAGCCGCGGATACTATAGCTATGATCCGATCGCATCTAACTATATTCCAATTCAGGACGACGAACTAAACGTTGAATTGAACTATACCTATCAATGGTCTCCGGCCGTCATGCTGCGACCAAATATTCAATATATCCATCAACCTGCTGGTGTAAAAGAAGTTGATGATGCTTGGGTGGCGGGTTTGAGTGTAAAAGTTAATTTTTAACAATATTGATGGCTGGTTAGACATAGTTTAACTGGCCCAAATGCTTGAACTATTTGTGTTCAGTATATGTGGAGTAGGATCTATGTCTGAGTCAGATTCTAAGTTTCATATCTTATTCAAAATATGGTGTTTTATATTAGGCCTAGTTTTATTAGCTACCGGTGTTTTTTATATTGTAGGTGGTGGGAAGCTAGTATCTCTCGGTGGTTCTTGGTATTTCCTTATTTCAGGATTATTTATAACGGTTTCAGCAATTAGCATTTTCCGTAAAAAAGCACTGGGTGTTGGGATTTTTGCTGCTGTTTTTGTTGGTACGGTAATCTGGTCATTTGTTGATGCTGGCTGGGAATTTTGGCCGTTATTCTCACGCTTAATGTTTCCTGCTGGTCTTTTTGCTGCATTACTGTTTACCTTACCTTCAATTCGACGTTATCAATTCCAAAATGGATCGGCAGCTCCAGCGTATGGTGTTGCTGGTCTAGTTGTTGTAGGTATGTTGATTGCGCTCTATCAAATGTTCCAGCCGCACCCAACAGTAGCAAGTTCAGGTGAAAAGCTACCTTTGGTACCAGTTGACCCAGCTAAAAAGCAGGTGAATTGGGAAAATTATGGAAATGATACGGGTGGTAGCCGTTTTGTTGCTCTCGATCAAATTAACCGAGATAACGTTCATAAACTAAAAGAAGCATGGCGTTTTAGAACGGGTGATTTTACAACGGGTAGTGGTAATGGTGCTGAAGACCAAATGACCCCACTACAAGTTGGAAATAAAGTCTTTTTATGTACGCCACATAACAACATTTTTGCAATCGATGCTGATTCGGGCAAGCAACTCTGGAAAGCTGAAGTAAACTCTAAAGCCGATGCATGGGAACGTTGCCGTGGTGTTGCATACTTTGATTCGACTAAACCACTTGTTCAACCAACTTTGGCTGGTGCGAATGCAGTAACTACGGTTGCGACCAATACACCATGTCCACGCCGTATATATACCAATACTCCAGATGCTCGTTTAATTGCAGTGAATGCGGATACTGGGGAGCGCTGTGCAGACTTTGGTGTGAATGGAACAGTTAATCTACTCGAAGGCTTAGGCGATGGAACAAAAGCTCCACGTTTTGAAGTCACTTCTGCACCAACGATTGCAGGTACCACCATTGTGGTGGGTAGCCGTATTGCTGATAACGTAGCAGCGGATATGCCGGGTGGTGTTATCCGTGGTTATGATGTGATTACAGGTAAACTCCGCTGGGCATTTGACCCTCGTAATCCTGATCCTAATCATGTTCTAAAACCAGGTGAAACGTATAAACGTAGCTCGGCAAACTCTTGGGCTGCTATGTCTTATGACCCGCAAATGAATACAGTCTTTTTACCTATGGGTAGTTCATCTGTTGATATTTGGGGTGGTAACCGTAATCCATTAGACCACAAGTACAACACTTCAGTTTTAGCACTTGATGCAACAACTGGTAAAGAGAAGTGGGTATATCAAACTGTTCACAACGACTTATGGGACTTTGACTTACCAATGCAACCGAGTCTAGTCGACTTCCCATTAAAAGATGGTACGACGAAACCAGCTGTTGTGATTGGAACCAAGTCGGGACAATTCTTTGTTCTTGACCGAGTTACAGGCAAACCACTGACTAAAGTGATTGAACAGCCTGTTAAAGCTGCAAATATTCCGGGTGAACAATACAGTTTAACCCAACCTCGTTCTGTTGAAATGCCTCAAATTGGTAATCAGACTTTAACCGAGTCAGATATGTGGGGCGCAACGCCGTTTGACCAACTTATGTGTCGTATTAACTTTAAGTCAATGCGTTACGAAGGTCTATTCACTGCACCGGGTACTGATATTTCATTAAGTTTCCCAGGTTCTTTAGGTGGTATGAACTGGGGTAGTATTGCTTTCGATCCAACACATCGTTACATGTTTGTAAACGATATGCGTCTTGGTTTGTGGGTTCAACTTCTTAAACAAACCCCTGAAGATATTAAGATTCAGGCGAGTGGCGGTGAAAAAGTAAATACAGGTATGGGCGCGGTACCAATGAAAGGTACACCTTATAAAGTGAATAAAAACCGCTTTATGTCTGCTTTAAGTATTCCTTGTCAAAAACCACCATTTGGTACAATGACGGCAATTGACATGAAAACTCGTCAAGTTGCATGGCAAGTACCATTGGGTACAGTTGAAGACACGGGACCTATGGGTATTAAGATGGGCTTGAAAGCACCAATTGGAATGCCGACTATTGGTGGCCCAATGGCAACTCAGGGTGGTTTAGTATTCTTTGCTGCAACTCAAGATTACTATTTACGTGCTTTTGATTCTTCTACAGGTAAAGAACTTTGGAAGTCACGTATGCCTGTTGGTAGCCAAGGAACACCTATCAGCTATGTTTCGCCTAAAACAGGTAAACAGTATGTGGTTGTTTCTGCGGGAGGAGCACGTCAGTCTCCTGACCACGGTGATTATGTAATCGCATATAGCTTAGAGAAGTGATTAAAGAGGGCAAAAGGATAAATTTTCTTTTGCCCTTATTTTTTTATATCTTTTTTATATTAAGGTATTTGTGGAAATTCTATATTTTTAGTTGGATAGCTTTACCAAATAGTAAAAAAGTGCTTGAAGTTATTACTAAACTTAGAAAATTCTTATAAACGAATCGACACGAACACTAGTCATAGCCTAACTATTAAGCAATTTTTTATAATGTTTTAACTATAAATAAACTTTAAAAATTTATTAAGTTTTGTTTAACTTAAGATCGTGAATTTTAATTAAAAATAAACATTATTCAGTTTTTAATCATCAAAAACCAGTTTTTTTTGTTGGAAAAACGAGCGTAAATATATATTTATATTATATTTATATAATTTATTGCATTACGCTAGAATGATCGGCGCAGGTTATTACTACCCAGTAATAATTTGTATTTCAGGAATTTAAGCTTTAATTGGCTTAAGGCTCATCGAAAGATGGGCCTTTTTTTATGTGCATTCTATCCTAATTTTATAAAAATCTGAAAATAGCCTAAGCATTACTAAATAAAGAGACGAAAAATGAGTCTTTAATGACAATTTAGATATGATTTGTTAGATTAAAGCCACTTGATAATAATAGGTGATGTAATGAGATTTTTAGTTCTTGCAACTTTATCTGGTTTAGCTTTAATGGGTTGTGCTTCTGTTCAGCAAGCACCTAATACACAAGAAACAATTCGTTATGCTTCTAGTCCATGTTTTGGTGCATGTCCAATATACTCTGTAGAAGTAACACCTACTGGTTTAATTCGATTTGAAGGTAAACAATATACAAAAACACTTGGTGTTAAAGAAATCCAAGGTAGCGTAAAAGATTATCAAAAACTTGCCAGTGAATTAAAAACTTATCGTCCTCAAACAGGAACTCAATCAAAAACTGCGGGTTGCCAGCAAACTGCAACTGACATGTCTAGCTATTACATTACTTGGATTAAACCTAATGGCACGGAAACAAAATTAAGCCATTACACAGGTTGTATTTCTCCAGCAAACAACAGACTAAATAAAGTTATGGAAAAGTTACCTGAACAATTAGGCATCAAAGATTTAATCTAACGATAAAAGCCCCATAATTTGGGGCTTTTTCTTGTTAAGAATATTTATAGACTTAAGAGTTTTGTTTTAAGTATTTCTAAATAAAAAAGCGTATAATACATATTATAAAAACATATATTGTTTGGGTAAGTACATGTCAAATATTGTTTATGCCTTCTTAGGTGGTTTGCTACTGGGCATTGCAACAGTCGGTTATTTATATGTAAACGGTCGCATCGCTGGAATTAGTGGTTTGCTTGCTCAAATCATTAATCCATCTAAAGATATCTTTAAAGGCTCCGCATTCTGGTTTGTTGCTGGATTAATTATTACGCCCTTTATTTATGGCTATTTTTTTCAACCCGAAATTGAAATTAAAGCGAATATGTTTGCTCTTATTTTAGCAGGTTTATTGGTTGGTTTTGGTACTCGGCTTGGATCAGGTTGTACAAGTGGTCATGGTATTTGTGGGATGAGCAGATTGTCAAAACGCTCCATGATAGCAACAGGAGTTTTTATGTTCGCTGGCATGTTAACTGTTTATATCGTTCGTCATGTTTTGGGGTAATGTCATGAAAAACATTTTGGCTTTTATATTTGGTAGTTTGTTCTCGTTAGGTTTAATGATTTCTGGCATGTCTAATCCTGAAAAAGTATTAGGTTTTTTAGATATCTTTGGGCAGTGGGATATTAGCTTAATGTTTGTGATGTTAGGTGCGATTGCCGTGGCATTTATTCCATTTCAAAAGGCTATAAAAAGTCCTAAAACAATCTTTAATGAACAAATTCAATTACCAATGAATACACAGATTGACCAAAGGCTAATTGCTGGTGCTTTTATTTTCGGGATAGGCTGGGGAATAGCTGGAATATGTCCAGCGCCAGCTTTAACACTTATCGGATTAGGACATTTTGAAGCGCTTTATTTTATTGTCGCAATGTTATTAGGAATGTTTATTTACCGAGTTTTAAATAAAGGAAATTAAACTTATGCAACAACCTCTAGTAAAAGATTTTTTTGATGAAAACACCAATACTTTTAGCTATGTTGTTGCAGATTTAGCGACTCGTCAATGCGCGATTATTGATAGTGTGCTTGACTACGACGCGGCTTCAGCAACTACAAAAACAACCAACGCTGATTTAATTATCGATTATGTTTTGGCTCAGAACTTTAAAGTACAATGGATTTTAGAAACCCATGTACATGCGGATCACATGACCGCGGCTCAATATTTAAAGTCTCAATTGGGTGGTACAATTGCGATTAGTCAAAAGATTTCAATTGTCCAAGAAACATTTTCTGCTATTTATAATTTTGATTTTAAGAAATTCAATGAAAATCAGCCTTTTGATTATTTATTTGAAGATCATGAATATTTCAAAATAGGAGAGTTAGATGCCTATAACATTCCTACACCTGGGCATACACCCGCTTGCTTAAGCTATGTGATGGGTGATGCTGTTTTTGTAGGTGATACTTTATTTATGCCTGATTATGGCTCAGCGAGATGCGATTTTCTTATTACCTCCTTATAAAAATATACAAACAAATAAATATTCATAATTTTTGTACAAAAAGTAACCATAATTCTTTTGTTAATACCTCTATCTACAATATACAATTAGTTTTACTTGCAAAAAGTAGGTAAGTAAAATGGAAATAATTAAAATAAATGCAACAATAAAACTTAATAATGAATTGTTTATTATGCCTATTTTAATTGATGAAAAATTTAATTTAATAATTCCAGTATTTGAATATTCGTTGTATCTGCATAATATCGATAAAAGTGAATCAACTATTAAAAATTTTGTTAAAGCAGCTGAATTATTATACTTGTATATTAATGTTGCAAAAAATAAATATGAGAATTTACAAAATTTATTTGAATCATTTGTACAAATTCTATATTCAGGAACTATTGATGAAAATTTAGATGATCCCTTATTGTTATATTGGTTTCCTTTATCAAGAAATGTGGCAAGCATATATTTGCAATCACTTAATGGTTTTGGAGATTGGATAGTTGAAAAATATGGATTTGATCAGCTAAATCCGATTAAAAAAATAATAAATAATAATGATGTAAGAAAAATAGCTGCTTTATTTCACTATAATAAAAATTCTTTTTTAGGACATCTGAAACATCCTAATCATGATTTGAATAATTTAGCTGCAAGAACAATTATGGGTAAACCAAATATTTTAACAACAAATACAAATGTAATAGAATTTCCAGATGAAAAATTTAATCAACTTTTAATAGATGGAGTGGGAAAATGTAAGAATATAAATGTTAAATTAAGGGATACATTAATTTTACTTTTACTACATGGTGCGGGGTTAAGAGAATCAGAAGCACTACATTTGTGGATTCATGACGTAAAAATAGTAGAAGAAAATATACAAAATAATACAATCAATCAAAATAAATTAGTAGCCAAAATAAAAATTTTTCATCCAGAAGAAGGCCGAGCTCCAAATGGATGGAAAAGTATAGATGGATTTAATACGCGAAAGCATTATCTACGTGAAAAATATAATTTAAAACCAAGAAATACACTACATGGAAAAGATAGAGTAGGATTTAAAACGAGAGCTTTTAGAAATAAAGGTAATTATTTCGATATATATTTCTTCCCTTGGTTTTATGGAGAGATGTTTGCTGAAATTTGGAAGATATATTTAATTTCCAGAGCAAATATTGATGACACTCATCCATATGCTTTTGTAAACTTTGAAGAAGGGAATTTAGGCAAACCATATAAGTTATCAACTTTTAATAATAACTATAAAAAATATTTAAAAAGAATTGGGCTCAATCAAAGTTATGAAGAAGGATATTGTCCTCATGCACATAGGCATAGTTATGCAAAACGCTTGCGTAGATATAACATAGATAATGAAACAATTCGTATAACTATGCATCACTCCTCTCTCATTTCACAAGAAATGTATACGCAACCAACAAGTATTGAAATTACAAAAATTCTGAATGATTTATCAGCAAAATAGGTACGTATATGTTTATAGAGTATTATTTGAAATTTGATTCATGGTTTGCTGAAGAAGACGCAAAGGAATGGTTGGAATGGAAAAGTTATTGTGAAAAGTGGTGCGAATATAGAAGTAAAAAACAAAGTTATGATGAAATAATAGTAGAAATAAAGTCATTAAAAAAATTCTTTATATTTTATCTAAATGGTAAAAGAAAACTAAATTCTTTAGATAAATTTATAGAAGAAATTAATAAAAATAATGACAATATTGCTATATTAGAAAATACTCTTAAAAGAAACAATCAAAAAAAAACTTTAGTTAAGAAAGATATATATGTAATTGCAAACTTTGTCGATTATGTTTTTTATATTTCTAATTATAGAATATCAAAAAAATTAAAAAATCCATATTTATATATTTATTGCGAACCACATGCACGAATACATGATGTGGTAGATATACTTGAAATTGATAGTAAATGGAATCATTGGGTTGAGTATATAAATAAATTTATAAAATTAAATAATTTGGAACCTAAAATATATTTTAAAATTTTCATAGTCTTTTTGAAAGAAGATGAGAATTATTCTAATCTGAATTTTTTCTTTTCCAGAGAGAACAATAGTTTTAAATATAATTTAATAAAATTCTTGAATAATTTCCTTAATGAAAAAATTAGTGCTACTAAAAATAATATTTATAACTTTCTAGAGTTTGTATTAATAAATCGATATGGAGGTAGAACAGAATCTAATATAAATCCCTTGCTGGATTATCGTGATAGCAACCTACAATGGATAGTAGAGGTTCATGGAGATGAATGGAAAGAGTGGGTAGAGTATGCAGGTGAATGGTTTGAAAATTATATGATTTATGATCATGCTGCGACAAAAAGATCTGCTTTGAAGTACTTCTTTAATATTATTACTAATTATAAACATCTTTCAGATCCAAAAAAATTTTTTAGAGAAGGGTCAAATTATATTTCTAATAAAATTTATAAAGAATATCTAATATTACATTGTAATATTCAAACTGATAACGTTCTTAGAAGATTTGAATTTGTAGTAACTAGGCTATGTGATTTTATCTTAGCAAAAATTTATGGAGATAGTACTAATTTAATTAATCCATTTGAAAGTTGTAGTTTGAAGAGTAATCAGAATAATACTTTAGAGAGTTTTTATTGTGAAGAGAGAATTTCTAAAGAGTGGTTTGAGGTAGTAGGAAAATATAATAAAGTTATAGAATATAAGAAAACTAAAAAAAGAATAAATAAAGCACAAGCAAATTTATTTAATTTTTTATTAGCTAAAAATATGGATGTTGAATATATAACAATTAAAGATGTTTTGTTAAGAAAAGATTTATTAGAAAAATTTCAAGAATATTTGATTGACAATGGTTATAGTAATTCAATGGTAATTTCCTTTTTGGCACACATAAGAGACTTTTTTGATTTTATTATTGATAATAACAAAAAGTTCAATACAGATAAAATTTTAAATCCATTTAAAATTTATAAGCAAAAACATTCTTTAACTATTTTTGATAAATTTATTTATGAAAATGGTAGTGAGTGGACAAATTGGTGTAATTTAGCTAAAGAATGGATAAATTCTAATTCTGATTTATATAGGAGAACTTATTTTAAAGAAACCCCTATATTTATTTTTTTTAATGAAGTTTTAAAACAAAATGGAACTGAATACAGTAAAGTAGAATTGTTTTTTATAAAAACTAAAACTGAAAATAACTATCTAGATTTAATAAAAAATTCTTTGATAAGAAAAGGGCATAAGGCAGTTGATGCTGGAATAATGATTCAATCATTGAAGTATTTTACAACATGGGTTTTACAAGAAAAATTAAAAAATTTGTTTTATAAAGGAGTACTTAATCCATTAGGAAATAAAAGGAGAGAACTGATATATATAGCTTCAGATCGAAGTCTTGATTGGATTGAAAAATTATATGGCCCAATTTGGTTGCAATGGATAAATTACTGTAAATTATGGTTACATTCATATATTAAAATATCAGAAAGACAGCTTACTGCAATTAGATTTTTATTTGAGAAATTTCTAATATTTGATGCAAGTAGAGCAAATGTGATTAATTTTTTTATTTTATATAATAGTGATATTAAAAATAATTTATTGGAATATTTTAAAACTGGAAGTAAAAAGCATGAAGTTGTTTTAATTAATTATATATATAAATTTTTTGATTATATTTTTAAGAAAATTCTACCAGAATTAGATCATATTGGTTTGAATAATCCATTAACTAAAATTAACACTATTCAAAACTATGGGAAAACTACTGATATTGAAATAAAGTGGTTTACTAAAAAGTACGGAATTTTTTATACAGACTGGATATCATTAGCAAGTGCATGGTTGAAAATTCAGGTTACAAATGTTGCTTTAAAATTAAAAGCCGTTATTTTATTTTTAGAAGGATTTTTAATTAAATTAGATGATAAATTTTCTGATGTTGAGAATTTTTTTAAATTAAGTGAAAGTTTCACTACAGATGATCTTATTCTTTCTTTGGAAGAGTTTAGCGATGCAAAAGATTTTTCGGAAGAAATATCGGTAATCGTTAATTTTTTAGGTTGGGTAATAAATAAAAGATATTATTATAAGAATGCTTTCGGTGTAGATATACCTATTTATACTGTCCCTTTTAAAAGAGTTTTGTCAAAAAGAATTAGAAATTTAGAATCAGTTTACTCTGCTTTACCATATCAATATATTTCGAGATTAAAAAAAATCTTATGCCCACAAATTAGAGGCAATTTTTCTGACTGGAAATGGGCAATATCTTATTGTGACGTAAATTTATTTTCTTCTGTATGGTTTGAGGTTTCAGAGAAAACTATTGATAAAAGTGATCCTGATTGTGTGTGGATTCAAACTGATAAAAAATTTTTTATGTGGTCTCCTGTTGCAGCCGTAGCACTATGGGTAAAATTGAATCTTCCATTACGCACATTTCAAGTAAGAATGCTAGATAGTGGGGAAGCTGATGAATGGAGATACGTTAAGGGACAATGGGATCTCAATCACAATCCTCTGATAATTAAAAAAAGAAATCGAGGAGTATTTAGAAGACAATATGATAGCGAAATAAAAAAATGGGTTACGTCAATTTATATATCTACTAACAAAACTGCAGATACATTTAATGATACTAAAGAATTAGGTTACACAATTCAATGGAATAATATTGATGTTTTATATTGGTTGGAAAAATTACGAAACTGGCAGGAAAAATATAACCCATTAAATACAATAACAGATTGTAGTTTATTTGAACCCAAACATTTGGAACGTCTAATATCTAGTTATCAATTGAATAAATTAGGAAAAATATGTTTTCTTTTTAGAAACGCAGCTGCGAAGAATTTAACTGAAAAAGATAAGCCAATTTCAGATTATTCTGTCAATAGGATTTGGTTTTTCTTACTAGAAAATTTGGAAGAACAATTAAAAAAGGAAAATGATGAACTATTTGTAAATTCCAGTACTTATTTTTTAAAATCAAGATCTAGAACAACGACTAATTTTCCGTTGCATTGTTTAAGGGTTTCATTATTAACAATTTATTCAGAGTATAGTGGCTTACCACTAGAATTTATTTCTAAATATATTGCTGGTCATAGCCGTTTAATTATGACTTTACATTATATAAAACCTTCAAATACCAAAATTACTGAGCATCTAAACAAATCTTACATTGAGGCTCAGTCAAAATCTCATGATGATATACGAGTATTTTTTAGAGACCAACAAATTGATAATATAGAAAATTTTACTTCTTATAATGATCTTAATACTATAAAGGAGGCTTTAAAAAATAAAAATATTGTTACTTGGCAACCGAGATATTATGGTTTATGTCTCGCTTCAGCTAACTCATTTGAAAATTTAGAGAATGAAAGTTTAGCAAATGGATGTATGAATGGTGGTGAAAAAATTATAGGCGAAAAGAATGGAAAAATTTTAGGTTATAAACCCGTACCCCATCATAAAGAAAACTGTGTGAGGTGTAGGTGGTTCATAACTGACGCAAGATATCTATCGGCTCTTGTTGCTCACTTTAATTTTTTAAGTTATAAGACTTTTAACTGTGCAGAAAACTCCCGAAAATATGATGAAGAAATAAATAAACTTGAATCAAAATTATATCAGTATGAACAAGATAATAATAATGATATCTCCAAAAAAATTAATCAATTATATTCTCTTAAAAAAAGAGAACTTATTGAAATGGATGAGTATGCTAAAGATTCTTTTTCTACCCTATATATAATAAAAAGTATAATTGATATAGAATCTAAAAAAGATGGTAATAAATCTAATATCTTGGCTTTGGGTGAAATTTCAGATTTATCTTTAGCTTTTGAAGAAACAAATTCTGAATTGTTACATTTACTTTTATTGTGCAGTGATGGTAATGTTTATCCTGAAATTAGAAATGAGATATATAAAACTCCCGCTATTGAGAAATTAATTCTACATTTTAGTAAATTTTTGATCTCTTCAAAAAAGGATCCCTTTTTACTTTATCTTGATAAAGATGAACAGTTTATTGCTATTAACTCTTTGATCCGAAGTTTTAATGAGCAAAATGGATTAATTGCAGATAAATTTACAAACTTAAAAAAACTTTTAAGTATGTTCAATTTAGATTGTAATGATGAACAAAAAGAAGCTATTTCACTTATTGAATATATCAATACTAAAAAAAAGGATTAATGATTAAATGACTGATAATATTGAAGAATTCTTGGAGGAGTTGAAGGTGGATAAGCATAGCCGTGTTCAAAAATCTCTAGATAGGCTTAATTCTATTCTTAATGAGCATTATTTATCTGGTTCTACGGACTTTTCTATTGCGACTATCTGCAGAATAACAAATAAAAAAAATTTTTTAAGTGAAAGTAGTATTAGAAACTCAACTGGTATTGTTTATCAATTATTGATTAATAAGTGGAAAGAAAAAGTTGGTAAAGATAAAAATATCATAAAGAATAAAAAATATCATTTGGGTCCTTACGAAAAAATTATTAGAGATAAAATACATGATCAAGCTGTACAGTTAGTTTTATTACAACTTCTTGTTGAAAAAAATAATTTAGAAAGAAAGTTAAAAGTATTTACGGACAAAGTGGATGGGCGACCAAGATATATGGTGGATATACGAAAAATCAACAAACAAGTTGAGTTGTCTAATGACCTAAAACTTACATTTTCAGTTCAAGAAGTTGATGCTTTGAAAGATGCTATAAATAATGAAACAAATTTAATCAGAAAATATTGGTATATAGATGAGTCTGGTCTAGTCAAGGATTTAAATGGCGAGCAAATATATAAATCTGGATATATTTTGGCTTTGAAAAAATTGTTAGACTTTTTAAGTCATACTTAGAACTAGCCCTAAATATTTAATTTTTTATAAACAACGTTGATAAAATTCAATTTTGCAACAATCTATCAGTTATTAAGCTATATGGACTGCTATCCATTAATATTGTAGCTACAGACAACTTCACTTTGAAGTTGCTTGGTAATCCTCTAAAAATAATAGAGACTAATAGTAGAATTTTCTCTTAAGATAGAAGCAGGAGATTCTTCATAAAAACATCTAAATTTACTGACAGTCAGATCATGCTTATTTTGAAACAGGCAGAGTCTGGTACACCTGTTGCTAGCCTTTGCCGTGAACATGGCATGAGTAATGGGACTTTCTACAAGTGGCATGCCAAATATGGCAGTATGGATGCTCATTAATTGTTCGATTGGGAGAACTTGAAGCAGAAGATGCTAGGCTAAAAAAGATGTATGCAGAAGAACGGCTAAAAGCCGAAATCATTCAGGAAGCCATATCAAAAAAAGTGGTAAAGCCATCTTGTTGTCGTCAGATTGCGCAACAAGCCATTATCGATCATGCCGTCAGCATTCGGTTGGTCTGCAAAGTATTTAGTATTAGTGAAACCTGCTATCGTTATCAGGCTAAACTAAGTGATGACAATGCACTTATTACGTAACAGCTCATTCAACTCATCGAGGAAAACACTGATTGGGGCTTTGGGGTAAGCTTATCTTATATACGCCATGTTGAAAATTATGGTTGGAATCATATGCGTGTTTACCGCATTTACTGTGAGCTTGCACTGAATCTGCGTATAAGCCAAGAAGAAGAAGACTGAGAAAGCATGCACCAGAACCACTGAAAGAACCAATCCGTGCGAATCAAGTCTGGTCACTGGATTTTATGCATGATCAGCTGATCGATGGTCGAAATTTTCTTCTATTGAATGTAATTGATGATTAACGTCGCGAAGGTCTAGCCATTGAAGCAGGTTTCTCATTATTCGATGCGACAATGGCCCAGAATTTATCAGTCATGAATTTATACATTGGGCAAATGAACGTGATATTCGTATTGAATATATTCAACCAGGAAAACCACAGCAGAATGCGTATATTGAACGTTATAATCGAACAGCAGACTATATTGGTTGGGGAAACATTTGTTTGACACGTTGGGTAAAGTACAAAATTCTGCAACAGAATGGCTGTGGTTCTATAACCATGAGCGACCACATCAAGCCAACGGAGGCAAACCACCTTTGATGGCTGTTTAACCTCTACTTTTAACTTCAGTTATTTATGGGAAGATTACCGCTTTAAGCACATCTGTCAAGATTTATAATATGGGTTTAACCAGCCTAGAATAGACTGTCAGTGAATGTTGTGCTGACTTTGGAGAGATAAGGGCGATAGTCAAGAATTTTGACTAAAGTATTCTTTATATTAGCTTATGATTAGGGCTATACTTTTCATGTAAATACCCCCTCTGAATAGACTTAACTATGGTAAATTTTACTTTCAAGTAACCGATATTTTAACTCTGTAATCTTAATCAACCACAAATAGAGAATGCAATTTAGCTAGTTAAGATCTATAGTAAAAAGAGCGTAATCAAATTGATTAATGATTCTTGGAGTTTTAATGGGTAAGATATATGACTACTTTAATGACTGATGAAGAGTTTGAGAAATTTGAAGCAAATAGAGATATTGGAGCTGAAATTTTACAAGGTATAGAAGATATGCTTAATAACAATGCAGCTAAAATAACTATAGTAACTGAAATTGATGTTGACTTAACTCTTAAAAATAGACTTAATGAATAACATGAAAGTTTTATTTATCTTTAAACGTCTTTTTAGACTGTAAAGTAAAATTGAAAATAGAGAAATTCGTACCAGTAGATCATGTCAGCTTTATATAGACTTTAAGTAATGATTAGGCCATTAAACATATTTTTAAGTGAGTAATCCAAAAGCATAAAGATGAACTTCAAAACCTTTCTTATAAGTAAAATTATATGTTTATTTTAAGTAGCTAATTCCTTCAATAAGTCATTGAGAACGTTAATCTTCGATTGAATTTCGACTTCCAATTGCTTTCTCTTAAAAATTAAATGATCTAACTTATCATAAATTAATGGAAACTCCACTAAGTATGTATTTAGTACAGAAAGTTCAATTTTATTTCTTGTGAAATCATCTGTGAGAGTTTCTATTGCTTTGCAGATCTTTCTATAGGCTTCATTAAGATTGCACGAGTTAGACGGATCTTTAAATTGAAAAATAGATGTATATCTAAAAGGAACTGTAGATCGATCAACAAAAAAATATTCAGCTTCAAGAGTATTTCTAAAGTAAAAGTAAGCGAGATTAAAATTAACTTCGTTATCAGAACGTTTCCTTTTTTCTACAAAAGCATCCCAAATTGATTTAAAGTCTTGATCTATAAATCTATTCTCCTTTATAAAACTTAAAAAAATTATCTCAAGTACTTGTTTTCTATCCATAACTATTAGCCTTAATACTATTTATCTCATTTTGGGATAATTTTGGCTTTAGTACAAATTTGATCAAGTTGGCTTTCTGCTGAACGATGAAAACCTTTGAGTTTAAGCTGTTCTAACTTAACTTTGACAGATTGTTTAAGCATGTTTAGTTGTCTCTGAATTCTGTAAATAATAATTAATGCCTCGAATATTTTGATGCGGTGTTAATATGCGAGACATCATATCTGGAGCTTGTGGTATGAAATAAGCATTATTTGAAATAATGCCTTCTAGTCACTTTAGGATGAAAATTTTTCGCTCCATGGCAAAAAGAATGGATGGGGATTATAATCCTCTAATAAGTAGTCCTCAACTAGCAATATTCCTGATATTTGAACAAATGAAATCGCATGTGAATTTTATAAATAGTAGTTGGTCAGTTAATACACAATGGTAGGTTCAGAAAAGAAATTAGTAAGAAAAAATTAGCTTCAATCTATGATATAAGCCGTAGCTATCATTAGGACGAAATGAAAGAGGTGAAGCTTATATCATCATAGAAAAGCTATATGATCTTATTACTGCTTAAAAAATGGATGCTAAAGATTTATCAGACAAATTTGGCGTCGAATTATGTCGCATAATACTTTCATATTATTGATTTTTTTTATTTTTCCTTTATTGTAATTAATTTTAATTGTAAAGAAACTATATGGCTATCTCTCTAGATAAACTGTCCAATAATTCTACACGTTTTAGTAGGAGTGCTAATAGCTACAATCTTAATCAGAGGTCTAGAACGGCCTTTTTATGCCATAGCCATATTGATACTCAATATGTCAAAGGATTTATTCAGTTACTAAAAGATGAAAACATTAATGTATATGTTGATTGGCTAGATAGCTCTATGCCTGATAGTCCCAATCGAGAAACAGCAGTTAAAATTCAACAGAAAATTCAAGAAGCTGATTATTTCTTTTTTCTCGCAACACCAAACTCTGTTAAATCAAGATGGTGTCCTTGGGAAATTGGCTATGCAGATGGGGTAAAAGAATATGAGTCTATTTTTGTAATTCCCACACAAGACCGTTATGGTTTTTATTATGGAAATGAATATCTACAGATATATCAGAGAATTGAGGAGTCTCAACAAGGTCCTTTAGCATTTTGGAAACCGAACACTACTACTAGTGGTAGATACATGTCATCACTATAAAAATTCGGTAATTCAACTATTAAGAGTTTTCAAGATGTATGACTTTATAGATAATAATGGAAGATTTTCATTATTTTCATGGATCGAAAATGCTGCGAATCAAATGGGGAAATAATTATGTCTGAAAATTACTATCAAATTATATTACTTGGAAAAGTTGATGAACGACTTACAAGTATTCAAAAAAGTCTTACTGATAGATTTATTGATCTGAAAATTAATCAACATTTTATCAAATTTATTCGTAGTGATAATTATTCGTCTAGAGATCCTAAATACCCAACAATTGCAATTTATTTTGGTGGCGATAAATCAGACATCTTACACTTATCAAATCTTATTGAAGACTCAATAGTCATTATTCCTATAGTCCAAAGTAATGAACTAGTTCCTAAAGAATTGCCAGAAATAATTAGCCATATAAATGCTTTACCAATTAATATTACAAATGATAACACTGAACGTTTAGTTTCAATTATATTAGAAAATTTTAGATTCCTAAGAAAAGAAAGAAAAGTTTTTCTTAGTTATAGACGTATAGATTCACAAGGTACAGCTGACAAGCTCTATGACATCCTAGATGCAAACGGTTTTGATGTATTTCTAGATACTCGATCAGTACCGCCTGCACATAATTTCCAAGATCAGTTATGGCATCGTATGACTGACTCAGATGCAATAATTTTATTAGATACTCCACGGTTTAGAACAAGTAGGTGGACCAAAGAAGAATTAATGTTCGCTAACGAAAATAACATTCACATTTTGCATGTACTATGGCCTCAGCAAAAGGAAGAAGGTATTGCTTCTTTTAACCAGTTCATTAAGCTAACCTCGAAAGACTTTAAAATGAAAAGCCTTGGTAGAAGAGGCATTCCACATACAGGAAAAAATATTACAAAAAAAACTCTTAGAAATATTGTAATAAAGACTGAACAGCTAAGGGCAAGAGCAATTTCTCTTAGATATAAATATCTCGTTGATAACTTTTGTGATGCTGCTAGAGATGCAGGATACAATCCAAATGTACAAATAGATCAATGGATTTCTATAGCTGATTGGAAAGACAATGGATTAGCTGTAATACCAGCTATAGGTGTCCCTACAGCAGATAGAATCAATGATATTTATAATGCTGTATCAAACTCAAAATTCAAAAACAGTGAAAAATGGATCATTTATGATAATCGAGGAATTTTAAAGCAATGGTTAGATCATTTAGATTGGTTGGATGAACATCTTCCAATTAAAGCAGTAAATATGACTAAAGCCCCTTTATTATTAGAAAATATGTGATAAAAAATGTTAAATATTTTCCTATCAGCAAGCATTCCTCTCTCTGATCGAAAAAAATGCTTCTACGAAACTGCTGATGTCCTTGCTATTAAAGAAGCTATTCGTTCACTCGTTGAAGTAGTTATACCTAATGGTCGTATTGTTTGTGGAGGACATCCAGCTATTACTCCTTTATTAGCTATGGCTACCAAAAATAGTAAAAAAGACAGAAATTTTATTTCTATTTATCAATCTAATATTTTTAAGCCAGACTTTCCAAAAAGTGTTTATGATTTTATAGATTTAACCTTAATAGATGGCAATCCCGAAGAGCGTGAAGAAAGCCTTAATGTAATGCGACAAGCTATGATACAAAGTCAAAAATTTGATGCAATAGTATTAATTGGTGGGATGGAAGGTGTAATAGAAGAATTAGAAATTTTTTTAGAATATCATCCGCATGCGAAAGTAATTCCTTTAGCATCTACAGGTGCAGCAGCAAAAATTGTTTATGATAATGAATATAATAAACTAAAACCTAGGTTTCAATTAGATCCGAGATTTGAAAATGACTATACTTATTCTAGTCTTTTTCGTAGAATTTTTAATAAAGATTTAAACCATTAATTTTAGAGTAGTAGCTAATAATGTATAAGAGCATTCAGATTGAAGATTTTGATTTCTCGATATTTCCACATATTAGTGATCAAAAAGTGCATAAATATAAAGAGAGAAATAAAAATACTTTAATCAATATTGAAGATTACTTACTTAATAAAAAAAACACATTAAGTGTCGAAAAAATATATAAAAAATTATTTGTAGATGTTGAACCTCATATATTTCTCTCCCATTCACATGCTGATGAAGATGATGTAATACGCTTAGCCATATTAATAGAACAAGAACTAAATTTAAGTGTATTTATAGACTCTTGTATTTGGGGGGATGCTTTTAAACTTCTAAGAAAACTTGATAATAAATATAGCTTGAATGGAGATACATTTAATTATCAGATACGAAATCATACAATGTCCAATGTATTTATGATTCTCAATTCTGCATTACATAGAGTTATTGATAATTGTGAAACCTTTCTATTTTTAGGCACAGATAATTCAATTTCAATAACTGATACATTTGAAGATAAAAAATATCTTTCTTCACCTTGGATTTACTCAGAACTTCAATTTGCAAAATTAGTTCGTAGAAGCAAACCGAGACAAACATCATCTGGAACGAGAGACATAAAATTATCAGAAACAGTTATTTATGATAGTGCAATAGATTTTGCTTATTCAATTCCAATGACAGATGCTACTTTAAAAAACCAAAAAATGAAAAGCTGGATTGAAAACTATCAAGACCCCTCTACAAATCGGAACATTCATCCTTTAGATGCTCTGTATAAAGCTATTTCATATCGCTAATTATTAAAAATCAATATTCTAAATACAGATATATAGAAATATTGAATTTGGAACTGAAAGAACACCATTTATATTCCTAAAATGGTGTTCCATTAACCATGATAAAAATAATCTTTAAACTATTGAGTATTAATTTGCATTCCTAATTTTAATGGCTTCTTCAATCCAACTATCAATATTATCTTGAATATATTCATAAACAAATTGACTAGTTGAGTACGGTGGATCATAAGCTTTTGCAATTTCGGATAGTTTTTTTCCTGTAAGACCATGTGTTACATAATCCAAAGGATTTTGTCCTTTATTTGATTGTACACCTTGTGAGTTCTTTAGATTATGAATGTAAATTACAACAACACCTTTTCCCTTGTCCCAAGACTGCACAATCTCATGATTAATCCACTTTCTGTTAGCTGTGTCCTGACCAGCAAGGATAACCGTACAAGTCCGCCCATCCATTTGACTAGAAATCCATTGTTTAATTTGGGTATCGCCACCATCTACAACTGTTTCCCAATCATTATCTTTTGCTGGTTGATTGCCCTCAATTACACCAATATTTCTTACTTGCGATACTCTCCAATTATCTGGTTGATAATGAAAACTAAAAAAAACTTTTCTAGCCATAAATTTTCTCCAAGTTAAATTAATTTAATAACATCGTGAACTTTTGATAAAAGTTTAATTGGCTCATCGACTTCTTCATTTAATTTTTCAAAAGCCTCACGAAATTTTGTTGTAGCATTGGGGTAATATTGATCAAAATCAGACATTATACGATCAAATAACTCTTTAGCTTTATATCCACTTGCACCAATTGGTATTAGATTTAAACCTAACTGGTGTGCTATTTGAAACTCTTCATCCATACCATCTGCCAACACAATAGTTTGTTTGCCAGATTCAGGATCTTTAATAATTTTATTTCCCATAAAGAAAAGAGCAATTCCTGTCTGACTCAATAAATCTTTTCTCCATACTGTCCAAATGTTCTTTCTTTCTGTAGGATCAGCTACGAATTGAGGAAATACCTTCATTGTTAAATAGTCATCAATTTTTGTATATTTTCTATTATAGATTTCTTTAATTGCACCACTAATAAATGCATTACCAATACCCAGACCTAAACCTGATGTAATTTTAAAACCTTCTTGGATTAAAACTTCCCCTAGTTTGGATAGAAACAATTCTGTTTCGGCTTGCTCCCATGGACTAAATTCATGGGCACTCCCTGACAAGAATACATTTTTGCATCGAAATTTTTTTGTAATTTCTTCTAATATACGAGAGAGATCATTCCACGAATCAATTAATACAACTTTGATACTAAAACGAGCAAGGTCTTTAATAACAAACTGTTGCTTCAAAAAATTATATGAGAAATCTTCATCATTACTGTAGTCAGCACGATTAACTTTTCTAAAAATGCAATAATGTTGTCTTTGATTTTGTTCAAAATGAATTCTTATTCTGCTAAGAATATAATCTAAATTTGGATCGTTAAAACTAAAACCTAGAAATAAAAATGTTTTTGAAACCAAATCTCCTGATAGAGCTGTTACGAATGGTGCAAAATGTAGGGGGTAGGATTCGTATTGATCTTTAGTAATAATTGCTTGATCCGGTAAGCTAGCATCACCATGCATTTTGTAAACAACTGCAGATCGTCCTTTTTTAGTTTGAGATAAATGATTTTTAGTAAATTTTTTATCCGCTATTTTTCCCTCATTATCTAAAGCTTTTTCAATTAAATCATCATAATTGGTTGTCCAATATGTTGATATTGGCAATTTAGCTAAAATTTTGTGATTTGGCGTAGGATCACGAGCTACCCCAACCTCATCAATTAATCTTTCAGTTAATCTATTACGACCATGATTTTCATTAACATAATACTGAGCTAAGGAAACTAAATCAGTTTCTTTATCAATATCTAAGTTTAACTCAATAGATAATGGACGTAATAGTTCTTTCCAATTTACATATCCCGCTGGAGCAGATAGGCCAGCCCCTGCAAATATTGCAAAATTATTTTCTTCTAATTCTTTTACAATACGATCGATCATAATTTTTTGTTCATGTTCAAACATTAGCTTCTCGACATAATTAATTTTTGGAATATTTGAGGTTTTTCTTTTTTTTCAATCCCTACTGATGTCTTATTGCACATTTTATTCTTTTGAAGGTTACTCTAAAAGAGATAAGAACATACACTAAAATATATTAAAACTTTTATGTTAGTATTTTATACTTTCTCTTACTTATAGTAAATAAACCTAAATTTATCTTTTTCTGTATATTATAAATAAGCTAACTTACCTTATTTTCTTACATATCCAAATTCTTCTAAATATTTTTTAATAGAGTATGTCTGTCATTTGATTCTGTTAGATTGATCTATGGATCTAATCGACCATCCTTTTGCTCTTACACCTGAGAAAATTACACTACTTTTTATTCAATTACGCCTAAACATACTATAGAAAATTACTATGTCTGGTGTGTTATATCTAATGAATTTAAGATCATTGCTGTTTTAATGGGAGTATATTTATAAGTATATAGCTAATGAGGATTATAAGCCGTGGATACTTAATCCTCAAAAATGAATAGTTCTATTCTTTATCGGAATAGAACTTATGAACGATTTAGCAAAAAAAA
Organism: Acinetobacter seifertii; assembly: GCF_016064815.1. Taxonomy (NCBI): domain Bacteria; kingdom Pseudomonadati; phylum Pseudomonadota; class Gammaproteobacteria; order Moraxellales; family Moraxellaceae; genus Acinetobacter; species Acinetobacter seifertii. The sequence goes on from NZ_CP065820.1 coordinate 1,790,038, forward strand.
TTGGACATGCAATTCGCATATGTAGAGTTGATCAGAAAATTACTCAAGAAAAATTAGCATTACTATGTAATATTGATCGTAGTTATCTTGGAAGAATTGAACGTGGCGAAGTCAATATCACAGTTCTTAAGCTCTATGAAATTGCGTATATTCTTAAAGTTGAACCGCAAATTTTGTTGCCGAAAGATTAATACAAGATAGTTCTATTTTGAAAATAGTCGAATTAATCCCACATGACATTCCGATTAGCCCATGAGTCTTTTAGGAAGAAAAGGAGTAGTTGTTCGAAATATTAAGTGAGCAGATCCTGAAGATATAAAAAACCTAGCTACTTATGGCGTGGCTACAGTACAGGAAGCTCAAGGACGCAAAGGGTTATTGGCACTACGTATTCGTCCTATGTTTTTTTGGAGCTACGAGTGTTGCAACAGCATGCTTGATCAAGGGAACTGTTGCTAACGATATTGCTGTAACAACGTATGAGCTTCAGCAACGTCTAGATATTGAACATTCTTCGGGCCGTTTTACTGTATTGTTAGAGCGCAATTCACAATATGAATTTACTAAATATGGTTTTATACGTACTGCTAGACCTATTATGTATGGATTAGTGATGATTCCATCAAGTGTTTGGCAAAATATTAAAGTTACAGGCAAATAATAAAATCAGTAGTAATCAATGAAAATTAGGTTACTACTTATCTATTGTTTCTTTTAAGGAACAAGCTTACTTATGTTAGGTTATTTATTTTCTAATTTTTCTCAATTATTATTTTAAATACAGAGGTGACTGAAAATGAAAATGTTTCATTCAATGTTTTTTAATAATAGCTATCAAAGTTTAATATTAATTTTGTCTAAAAAGTAATTAAGAATCATATTATTCGCTTTACTCTTTTTAGTAATTAAACAAATTTTAGTGTTGTAACTAATTTCTGAATTCAATACGGGTTTCATTGTCTGCTCTACTACCCATTTAGAAGCATAATGGACTGGAAGAAATCCAAGGAAGTTTCCTGTCAAAATTAAAAATGCTATTCCTTCTCTATCTGTAGCAGTAGCCTTACAGTTAAGAAGTTGATGTAAATTAATAGCTTCTGCAGTTATATTGTAGTTAGGGATGACTGCATCCCAATTTTTCAAATCATCTTTTAATAATAAAGTGGTTGAAGAAAATACAGGATGTTTATCGCCACAATAAAGATAAGATTTCTCTTCATATAGATCAAGGTAATTGAGTCCAGATAGGGAAGCAACAAATGGAATAGCCCCAATATGAAGGCGACCATCTAATACTTTACTCTCAATATCTGAAAGAGTACTCATACTAATATTTATTTTTACATCAGGATGTTCATTACTTAACTGCCTTAATGTATTAGTTATATTACAGTTTGGCATTGTAACTAAGTTATTGATAATGCCAATATTAAATTCACCTTTGAGCTTATTATGGATTTGGTTGACTTTTACGCGAAAATCTTCAATAGATACTAAAAGTATCTCAATATACTCTAATAGTTCTTTTCCTTCTTCTGTTAGAGCAAAACCAGATCTACCTCGTTGGCATAATCTGAACCCCACTCTTTGCTCTAAATCACTTACATGTAAGCTAATAGCAGATCGGCCAATACCCAACATACTTTCAGCAGAGGTAAAGCTACCACATTCACAAACTGTTTTAAAAATCTTTAAAAGCTTGATATCAGCATTGCTAATTTGCTGTAATTGTTTGAGCTTCATGTTGGTGGTTTTTTGGACAATATAAAACTAAATTTATCAAATATATAGTTGATTGTGAAATAATTTTAAAAGAAAAACTTAATTTGAAAGTACTTATTAAGAATAAAACTATAAATTAAATAATTTTTAAGGAAAAATTTCATTTTCAATTGAATTGATCAAATAACCATTTACGAACTTTAGCTATAGATTCAGCATTTATAGAATATCGAGGAGTAACTAAATAAAATCCAGTTTCCATTTTTAAGTCTTGCTTAAAAATTTTAATGAGCTTTCCAGTTTCCAAGTCCGAACTGACAAATATGGGATTACTTAATGTAATACCTTGTGCAGCAACTGCGGCATCAATAGCCAATAAGGTTTGATTAAAACGGATATTTTTAAATAGGTTTTTAGTTTTTTTTACTTCTAATTTATCTAAAAAGTGGGGCCAAAGATTATTAGCATCATGTAGCAATGTATATTTATATAAATCATTTAACTCTAAAGGCCGATCTTTTAAAGAGATTAAGTGAGGGCTTGCTACAGCGATAAAGGAATCTTGTAAGAGTAACTCTGTATGAAGACCAGCACCAAAGGGTGGTTTACCATAACGGATTGCTAAATCGACTCCATCATTTTGAAAATGTGAAATTCTTTCTGTAGCTAAAATCTGTAAATCAATATCGGGATGAGTTTGAGTAAACTGGTTGAGCCGAGGAATTAACCACTTAGAAGCAAATGTTGGGGTTACGCTAATAGTAATATGTTTGTTTGAATGACGAAATGACTGAGTTGCTTCAAAAATCAAATTAAAAGCTTGAGTAATGCTATGAGAGTAGCTTCTACCATTTGGAGTTAAAGTTACGCCTTTAGAATGTCTCTCGAATAATTTTGAACTTAGCTCTTCTTCGAGACTGCGAATTTGTTGAGCAATCGCACTTTGAGTAACATTTAATTCTTCTGCTGCGAGTTTAAAATTTAAATGTCTACTTGCTGCCTCAAAAGCTTTAAGTGCATTTAATGATGGTAGACGATTAGCTTGATTCATACTGTAGTTTTTCTTCATTCAATGGAGAGAAAAGTTAAAGTCAGCTGAAGAGTTCACCATGATATTCTATTCAAAATATTAAGGTGTGCATGGTTTTAGCACTTTTAAAGGATAGCATATATGACTGTAGAAAAAGTAGCGCTAATTATAGCGGGTGGTAGTGGCATGGGAGCGGCTGCAGCACGACAATTAAATAAAGATGGCTATCATGTAGGTATTCTTTCTTCTTCTGGAAAAGGAGAAGACATTGCCAAAGAGCTTAATGGTATTGGTGTGACGGGAACAAACCAATCAACTCAAGACATAGGTAACCTTGTTGATCAAGCTTATCAAAAATGGGGAAGAGTTGATGTATTAGTTAATAGTGCGGGACATGGTCCTCGAGCTCCTATTTTAGAGATTACAGATGAGCAATGGCATTTAGGTCTAGATACTTATCTCATGAATGTCATTCGAGCAACTCGTTTAGTGACTCCAATTATGGAGAAGCAAAATTCAGGTGTAATTATTAATATTTCTAGTGCATGGACATTTGAACCAAGCGATATGTTTCCGACATCAGCTGTTTTTCGTGCTGGCTTAGCATCCTTTACTAAAATTTTCGCTGATAAATATGCAGCGAATAATATTCGAATGAATAATATTTTACCTGGATGGATAGATAGTCTTCCTGAAACAGAAGAGCGCCGCAAATCTGTACCATTACAAAGATATGGTACCAGTGAAGAAATTGCTGCAACCATCAGCTTCCTGGCTTCCCAAGGGGCTGCCTACATTACGGGACAAAATATTCGTGTAGATGGAGGCATCACTCACTCTGTCTAAATATGTTTCATCAAATGAGTTGGTTAAGCCTCGTAAAATAATTTACGGGGCTTTTTAAGTGAGTAAAAAAGATGGCAGCATTGACTCTAGGGAAACAGTCTAATTTAGACGTGACAAGGAAAATCATTTCAGTCGTTATTTTTACAGCTTTTGCTTATTTATCTGTAGGGCTGCCATTAGCAGTCTTACCAAAATTTATTGTAAAAGACCTTAATTTTGCACCTTTTTTGGTTGGCTTAATTATCAGTTTACAATATTTAGCAACGCTATTGACTCGCCATAGTGCTGGTCAACTTGTCGATAGAAAGGGCTCCAGATATGTAGTTCTTTTAGGATTAAGTTGTTGTGGATTAAGTGGAGTATTCGCTTTTTTAGCACTTTCGTTAGTTTCATATCCACTAGTAAGTATTTCCTTACTCGCAATTTCAAGACTATTTTTGGGTAGTAGTGAAAGCTACTGCAGTACTGGAGCAACACTTTGGGGAATGCAGCTGGCTGGTCCTACAGAAACTTCACGGGTAATTTCTTGGAATGGCGCAGCAACATATCTATCTATGGCAATTGGGGCCCCATTAGGAGTCTTTTGTAATGCGCAGTTTGGTCAATTCGGCTTTGCCATTTTGACTATAATTTTAGCTATTGTTGGATTTTTTCTTGCATATAGAAAGACAGCAATACGGACTGGGAATGTTCGACCTGTAAGTCTACCAATTTTATCAGTACTTTCTAAAGTTTGGATTTTCGGTTTAGGGCAGGCTGTTGGTACTCTTGGTTTCGGTGTACTTTCTACCTTTGTCGCTTTATTTTTCTTGGAAAAGGGTTGGAGTAATGCAGCACTGGCTTTGAGCTTATTCAGTATTGGATTTGTAGGTGTTAGATTTATTTTCTCTAATACTATTCAAGTTTTCGGCGGTAAGAATGTGGCTCTATGCGCATTTCTTGTCGAAGCTATTGGCCTCTTAACAATTTGGCAATCAGGTGACCGAATAATTGCTTATGCGGGAGCATTCCTTGTCGGGACAGGTTTCTCTATGGTCTTCCCAGCGATGGGTGTTGAAGCAATGAAAAAGTTTAATGATCAAAACAAAGGTGTAGCTTTAGGGGTATTTACAGCCTTTTTTGATATCGCTTTATTATTAATTGGTCCAATTGCAGGTCTATTAATCCCGATTACTTCCGTGCAAAATCTTTATGGAGTAATGGGTTGTATAACTTTATTATCGATAATTCTTCTATATTTTTTATTTCTTAAAGATACTAAACAACAGATAATCTAATTTTTAGAAGAAGAGTATTGGGGGAAAAGACCCAATACTCAAATAATTTAATTTTAGCGAACGTAATCTGCTCCTGTAATATCGATCGTTGCTCCAGTCGTATGACGGGAAAGACCAGTAGCTAAAAAGGCTACCATTTCAGCAACATCACTCGCAGGAGTAACTTCACCCAAAGGCAGATTTTCTAATACAGAAGGCTCAATTGCGCCCTCTGCTAAATCTGTTGCAACCCATCCTGGTGCAATTGCATAAGCAAGAATATTGTCACGACCATATCCTCTGGCAATACCTTTTGTCAAAGCAAGCAAGCCGCCTTTAGCTGCTCCATAAGCTAAATGCTCTGCATCATCACCACGATGCGCTGAACGACTGGTAATATTGATAATAATGCCGCCATGTCTTTCCTTAAAATGTAATAAAGCTAAACGGCATAATTCAGCAGGAGCTGCAAGATTAATAGCAATGTTGCTTTCCCATCCCTCACGCCAAGCTTGGCTAGAATTGATATCAGATGGTAACCAAGCTCCTGCATTATTAACTAATACATCTATATTCCCGAAGCAGCTAATGGCTTTGGTCCAAACATTCTCTGCACCATTTATACTACTTAAGTCGCCCAATACTAAACGAACATTTTCATCTAACTGATTTAATAGTTCATCTAAATGAGATGTCGAAGAACGTGCGTGAATAATTACTTTAGCTCCTCGCTTATGAAGAAGCTTTGCTGTAGCCAAGCCTATACCTCGTGAACTACCTGTAACTAAAATAATTTTATTTTGTAGATCTAGAGCAGTATTTGTCATTAGTATTTCCTTACGCTACAGCTTGAGCACCGGTAATTTCTACACATGCACCACAAGTAAATGCTGCTTCATTTGATGCTAAAAAAGCAATTAACGCTGCAACTTCTTCTGGTTTGCCAATGCGCCCAAATGGAACCATTGCATCTAAGTCCGCAATTGTTTTCCCTTTTTCTGCAATCCCTTTTTCAAGCATCGGTGTATGTATTTCACCAGGACAAACTGCATTTACTCGAACTTTATGAGGAGCATAATCACGAGCTAAGCTCTTAGTAAAAGCGACTACAGCTGCTTTACTTACATTGTAAGCGATATGACCTGGAGCAGGTGTTAAACCCCATTGAGAAGCTGTATTTACAATTGCTCCACCACCAGCAGCAATCATTTTTGGTAATACTGCTTGGCATAAGTGAAAGAGGGCATTCACATTCACTTCTAAACTTAATAACCAATCAGCTTCACTTGTATGCAGTAAATCACCACGACGCATTGCACCAGCATTATTAACTAATATATCTATATGCCCATACTTAGCTTCTACATCTGCAATCGCTTGACGGCATGCATTCCCATTCGTCAAATCAAATACTAAAGTTTCCGCTTTACCGCCTTGTTTAATAATATTACTCACAGTTTTTTCTGCTGTCTCAGATACGGCATCTGCCACGATAACTGTAGCACCTTCTTCTGCTAAACGACGAGCAGTTGCTGAGCCAATACCACCACCAGCACCCGTTACTAAAGCTGTTTTACCAATGAATCTAGCCATTTTATTTCCTTTTAAATGGTTGTTTAATACTTTATGTTTTTTTGCATACAAATATGTATACAATTTATATTTGATGATTGAATTTGTCAATTCTTAATTGAGAGAAAATTAACGAATATAGCTACCACCATTAATATCTATAGTTGAACCATTTAAAGAAAGTTGCGAAGGTCTAAGAACAAATGAAACTAGTTCTGCTAATTCTTCAGGTTTTACCATTTCAGCAATAGGTATTTCAGCCAAGGCGGATTGCTGTGCATTGCTCGAAATTGAGTTTTCATCGAGTTCAGACTGAACCCATCCTGGAGCAATCGCAACAGCAGTGATACCGTCGTTTCCGAAAGAACGTGCGATAGATTTTGTTAGATTAATCAAAGCTGCTTTACTGCAACCATAAGGTAAAGCTTCTGCTACATAACCTCGTTGTCCTGCACGGCTTGTAATATTAATAATTCTACCTTTACCAGCTAATTTAAAATGGGCAATCGCTTCTTTACAAAGATCTGCGGCAGCAAAGAAGTTTATTTGAAACTCTTTTCTCCATATTGCCTGCCAAGATTCAGGAGGTGAATCTATACTTAGTTCAGTTCGAATACTGGCATTATTAACTATCGCATGTATTTGACCTGCTGCTATAAGAGCCTTTTCCCATAGTATAAATGGCCCATCTAGAGCGGATAAGTCAGCTTGAATAGTCCAGCCTTTATTATCAATTTCTTTGAGTAGAGATTCAGCCGAATTTTTATCCTTTTCAAATTGAATAATAACTTTAGCCCCCTCACTTGATAATTTCTTAATAATTGAGCTACCTATACCGTTTTCTGAACCAGTTACTAATATATTCTGGCCTTCTAAAGGGAGTTTCATTTTAGATTTCCTTAAGTTAAATTAAGTAGTAAAAATTAAAAGTTAAGCAGAATGCTTCAATGTGTAACTTATTGTTTAAATTGAAGTATAAAATTTTATTTAGTTAAATCTGGATAGTATTTCTTTTTTATATTTATTAGGTGTTAATCCTGTCCACTGTTTAAACATGGTTATAAATCCTGAGGTTGTAGAGTAACCTAAGTTTCTAGCAATACTATCGATTGATGAATTCTTATCTAATAAGGAAATTGTATTTAGGATCTTTAATCGTTGTTTCCATTCTATGAGACTCATTCCTAACTCGTGATTGCATTGTCGACTTAAGGTTCTTTCATTTACTTCAAATTGTTTTGCTAAAGTCGATATATTAATGTTTTGAGAAGAGTGGTCCTTTATATATTTGAGTATAATCGCGAGCTTTGGATGATTTGTGAGAGGAAGAAAACTATTTGAATATTCTGAATCTGTAATTTGATCTAACAATACTTGATATAAGTGCCTATCTTTTTCAGATCTTATCGATGAAATGGTTTTCTCTTTAAAGTGCCTCAAAATTGAATCTGTTATGGAATTGCAAATCACTGTACTTATAACAAGTGGTAATGTATTAGCGAGTTCGTTGGGGATACTGATGACACAATATTCTTGAGAATTGATAGTAATTCTTTCATTTAAATATTTTTTTGGTATCCAGACACCATATGAGGGAGGGGCTTGAATTAGAGTTGAACCTATACTGACATTTGATTTTTTGGAATAATAATAGATGAAAATTCCAAAATCATTTTTTGATTCTGAACAATCAAAAGCATTGTAGTTTATAAATATATTTTCTATATCATTATTACTTAAATTAGGTTCGTTTAGATAAGTGTTCATAGACATATAACTATATAAGTAAGATATTGTGTATTTTAGAAAACATAAATAGCGTTAAAATCAGAATGGGCTGATTCTAACGCTATATTTATAAACAACTACAGAGTTGGCATTGAGAATTGAGCACCTTCTCTAATACTTGAAGATGGCCAACGTTGAGTAATTGTCTTACGGCGAGTATAGAAACGAATACCGTCTGGACCGTAAACATGAAGATCACCAAATAGGGAGCGTTTCCACCCACCAAAACTGTGATAAGCAACTGGGACAGGAAGAGGAATATTTACACCAACCATACCTACAAGTACGTTATCGCAGAAGTAACGTGCAGCTTCACCATCGCGAGTATAGATACATGTACCATTGCCATATTCGTGTTTATTAATGAGTTCTAAAGCCTCTTCCATAGTATCAACTCGAATAACTTGTAATACCGGGCCAAAAATCTCAGCTTTATAGCTGTCCATTTCAGGCGTAACGTCGTCGATTAAGGTTGCACCCACATAAAAACCATCTTCGTGACCTGCAACTTTTGCCCCACGACCATCAATGACAACTTTTGCACCTTGCTGTTCTGCACTTGTAATATGGCTAACGACTTTATCTTTATGGGCTTTAGTAATAACTGGGCCAAAATCGTTACTATTTTCTGAATATGCACCGTACTTTAAAGAGCCAATAGCTTTAGAAAGATTTTCAATTAGTTGATCACCAATTTCTTTACCTACAGTTACAGCAACAGATAAGGCCATACAACGCTCACCTGAAGAACCGAATGCAGCACCAAGTAATGAATTAACAACATTATCAAGATCAGCATCAGGCATAACAATCGCATGGTTTTTTGCACCACCTAAGGCTTGGCATCGTTTTCCATTTGCAGCAGCAGTCTTATAGATATACTCAGCAATAGGGGTTGAACCTACAAAACTCACAGCTTGTACACGACTATCACTTAATAAAACATCTACAGCTTCTTTATCACCATTAACGATGTTAAAAACACCTTCTGGTAAACCAGCTTGATACAGTAATTCCCCAAGAAACATGGTCGAGCTTGGATCACGTTCTGATGGTTTTAAAACAAATGTATTACCGCAAACTAGAGCCATTGGAATCATCCATAACGGCACCATTGTTGGGAAGTTAAATGGAGTAATGCCTGCTACCACACCTAAAGGATGAAAATCGCTCCAAGAGTCAATATTCGGTCCTACATTTTTAGTGAATTCACCTTTTAATAGTTCAGGAGCACCACATGCATACTCAACAACTTCTATACCACGTTGTAATTCACCTTTTGCATCATGCAAAATTTTTCCATGCTCTTCACCAATAAGGTGAGCAATTTTTTCAGCATTTTGTTCAAGTAGCTCTTTAAACTTAAACATAATACGTGCACGACGTAAGGGCGGCGTATTTTTCCAGGCTGGAAAAGCGGCCTGAGCAGCAGCGATTGCTTCCTCTACAGTTTCTTTTGAAGCTAATGCAACTTGTTTAGAAACTTTGCCTGTTGATGGGTTAAAAACATCCTGTGTTCTTTGAGTGTCGTGAATTTTTTTACCATTGATCAAATGACCAACAACGTTCAACTCGCTCATTTATTATCTCCTAAAATTAATGGCAACCAATTTCTGTTAAAACTTCGTCATAGATTTTTAAAGCTTCTAAAACTTCTTCTTTAGTAACGATACATGGAGGCACAACATGAATGCGGTTATCTGCAAGGAAGGTTAAAAGACCTTTTTGTGCACAAAGATTCTTAATTTCAGTCATAGTCTGAGCTGAAACGCGCTCTTTTGTTTTTTGATTGCTAACTAATTCAATTGCCCAGAAAACACCAGCACCGCGTACTTCACCAATAATATTGTGCTTCTCAGCAAGCTTTTTAAGACCAGGTCCTAAAACTTCATTACTGATGTATTCCACATTTTCAAGAACTTTTTCTTCTTTCATAGCATCGATAGTCGCTACAATAGATGCCATTGCTAAAGGATGACCTGAGTAAGTCAAACCTCCAGGGAAGAAATTGCTGTCAAAGTACTGGCTAATTTTTTCAGAAATAATCACTCCACCTACTGGCACATATCCAGAATTTACGCCTTTAGCAAAGGTAATTAAATCTGGAATAACGCCATAATGTTCAAGTGCAAACCATTTGCCAGTTCGGCCAAAGCCAGCCATGACTTCATCAAAAATCATGATGATGCCAAATTCATTACAGAGTTCACGAACACCTTGCATATAATTTTTAGGTGGCACTAAGATTCCAGCGGTGCCTGGAAGGCTTTCAAGTAAAATTGCAGCAATACTTGATGGGCCTTCACTTTCGATAATTCTTCTCAAATGTTGTAAAGCACGCTCGCATTCTTCCACTTCACTTGATGCATGGAATTCTGATCTATAAAGATATGGGCTAAAAAAGTGAACGTGACCACGTGCATACTCGTTTGGAATACGGCGAGCATCACCGGTTGCTACAATTGCTGAACCTGTATTGCCATGATATGAGCGGTACGAAGATAAAACTTTAGTTTTACCCGTATATAGTCGAGCCATACGAATAGCATTTTCGTTGGCATCTGCTCCACCATTTGTAAAGAAAACTTTATTAAAGCCTTCAGGAGCTAATTCTACAATTCTTTTTGCAGCTTCATTTCTTGCTAAGTTTGCAGTTGAAGGGGCAATTGTCATTAATTCTTGAGCTTGTTTAACAATTGCTTCAACTACTTTTGGATGTTGATGGCCAATATTTGTATTCACCAATTGGCTGCTAAAATCCAGATATTCATTACCATCAAAATCCCACAGTTTCGATCCTTTTCCAGATTTAATAACTAAAGGATTTAAATTGCCTTGGATTGACCAAGAATGGAATACGTATTTGCGATCCATTGCGTAAACATCATCGTTATCGATGGTTGATACATGACTGATTGAGGACATATCCATAATCGTTCCTATGAAAATGGTTAGCGAAGTAATCGCTTTAACTCAGCAAATCCAATATTTCTATTATTCATCTGATGAGCATGACGAGCTAAATAACTAAAATTCAATACATTAAAATGCAGAATTTAAAATGTATGCAATATTGTATGCAATGAGATTAAGAGATAAAAATTATCCTGTCAATCAGTTCAAAAAAGATTTTTTTATTTAAATTTCTAACATTCGGACAAGATCTAGTTTGGAAAAGAGAAATATCCAATTAAAACAAAAATCTATTTGGCTCTTAAATATCTTAATTATTTCTAATAATTCTATTTAAAAGATATCTCACAATTTAAATCTTTATTAAAAATAAGATGAGTTAAATATAAAAAATTTTTTTCTTAAAAAATATATCTTTGAAAAATCTATTATTTTTATAGGTAAATTAATTTTCTCATGAATGATTGACATCTAAAAAAATTGCAGATATTGTTTGTGTATGCAATATTGTACACAATGTGGTAATCTGGAATTGAATACTAAATCTTCAATTTTAAGTTATTGAAATAACATTAGTTATTTTCTTAATTTTGTACGAGATAGGGAAATTCAGATTTAAAAATTTTTATGGAGAAATTTAAAATGTTGCAAAGTATTCTTCCTGCTCTAGTAACACCTTTTGATGAAAATAACCAAGTCGACTATAAAACGTTGGTTGATATTATTGAATATCAATTAAAAGCAGGTGTTAAAGGTTTCGTACCATTAGGTTCTACTGGTGAGTATTACGCACTGACTAATGAAGAGCGTCGTCAAATTCTTAAAGTAGTAAAAGAAACTGTAGGTGATCGAGGTATTTTGATTGCTGGTGCAAATGGTTCATGTACACGTGAAGTTTTAGAACAGGTTCAGCAAACAGTTGATCTTGGTTATACAAACCTTTTAATTGCGCCTCCTTATTATGCTTTACCATCTCAAGAAGAGTTGATTGCTCACTACAATGCGATCTTAGATGCTTTTCCACAAATTAATATTGTTCTATATAACTATCCTGTTCGTACAAATGTAGAAGTTGGTTACGAAGTACTTGAAGCTTTTAAAGACCATCCTCGTGTTATTGGTATTAAAGAAAGTAGTGGTAATTTACTACGTGCTATTGAAATTGGTGGAAAGTATAAAGATAACTACCAGCTTTCATGTGGTTCAGATGATCAGGCATTGGATTTCTTCTTGTGGGGTGCAACAAGTTGGATCTGTGGTCCAGCTAATTGTTTCCCAAACAAAGTCGTTGAAATTATCGATAAATATAATGCTGGTGATATTAAAGGTGCTCAGGATGTAATGCGTCAATTATTCCCAGTTATGGCAATTATGGAATCAGGTAAATTCGTTCAAAAAGTTAAATATGGTTGTGAATTGGCTGGATTTAAAGTCGGTAATGCACGTATGCCATTATTACCTTTAACTGAAGAAGAAAAAGCTGAATTTAAACGCGCATTTGATGCAATCGATAAGTAAGTAAATTTGAAGCCTATGAGTCAAAAGGCTCATAGGTTGAATAAAGTTTTTTTAAAAGAGTAGGATAGGTTTTTATTATATCTCATCAATATAAAACCTCAATTAATCAATGGAATGTAAAAATGTCTATAGAATCTAATTTGAAAAATACTGTTGTAATTGGTGGCGGTATAGTGGGTATCTGTTGCGCTCTTTATCTGCAAAAAAAAGGTTTTAAAGTCACTGTTGTTGACCCATCCGAAGCTGGTGAAAGCACCGCGAAGTGGAGCTGTGGACAGATGGCTGTGAGTGAAATTATTCCACTTTCAAAAAAAGGGATCTTAATGAAGATTCCTGGTTGGTTACTAGATCAACAGGGACCTTTAGCATTAAGACCATCCGCTTTTCCAAGCATTATTCCGTGGTTTTTACGTTTTTTAAATTGTGCAAGAGAGTCTCGTATAAATGAGATTGCTAGCTCTTTGGCTTCTTTAACTCAACATGTCTATGAAGACTATGCAGTATTGTTGGAAGACTGCCCAGACAAAGACTTAATAGGCACACGACCTATTTTAGAGCTTTTTGACAGTGCTGATGATATTGAACATGAGAAGAAATATTTAGAGTTAAGACAAAATTTTGGTTTCAAACATCAAATTCTAAATGAAAAAGAAATTTCAGACTTAGAGCCTGTTTTTACAGGTAAATTCAAACACGGTTTGTTATTTAATGATTGGACCGCTGTAAAGGATACTAAAGGTTTTATTGCTGCACTCACTGAAAGTTTTATTGCAAAGGGTGGTGAAAGGATACGTGCAGAAGTTGTCGAATTACGTGAAGAAAATAATAGATTGCACCAAGTTCTTTTAAGTAATCACCAAATTATTGATGTTGACTATGCAGTGGTTGCTGCAGGTGTTGGTTCACAACTATTTTCAAAACAACTCGGTATAGATCCACCTTTAGCAGGCATTGCGGGTTATCAAGTCGTTTTGCCTAAACCTGAAGTCGACATTAAGCATTCAACTATCTATGCGTCAGGTGGCTTTTGTTTTGCACCAATGAGCAGAGGTCTACAAATTGGTGGAACGATTGAATTTGCTGCAGCTGGCGCAAAACCAAATATGAAACGTGCTGAAATTATTTTGGATAAAGCTAAAAAAGTTTTACCTCAATTAAATACCGAAGGAATGGAATTTGGTGTTGGTTATAGACCGTTTTTGCCTGATACAAAGCCAATTATTGATATGAGCTCACGTTTACCAAATGTTGCCTTAGCCTTTGGTCATGGGCAGCTTGGGTTAACTTTAGGTGCGACTACAGGACGTTTAGTCACAGAGATGCTATGTCAGCAACCTACCAAAGTGGATCTCACACCATTTAAAGCGAATAGATTTTAATTATTGAACAAATAAGGATAAATAGATATGACTTACGATCAATTATATATCGATGGAAAATGGACTCCGACACGAAAAGGAAATACTTTCCAAAGTATCGATCCAAGTACTGAAGAGGTTATTGCTAATGTTGCATGTGCTTCGGTGGAAGATGCCGAGCTTGCAGTTCGTGCAGCGCGAGAAGCATTTGATAATGGTTCATGGTCGAAGTTATCAGGTAAAGAGAGAGCGCATTATCTAAGAGCAATTGCTCAAGAAATTCGAGATAATTTAAAAGAAATTTCGTCTTTAGAAGTTAAAGATAATGGAAAACCTTACCCAGAAGCTGAGTGGGATATCAGTGATGCTGCAGGTTGCTTCGATTTTTATGCAAATTTAGCTGAATCACTGGATGAAAATAGTGAAGAGAAAATAGAGCTGAGTGATGATCGCTTTAGTTGCGTAGCAACAAAAGAACCAGTAGGGGTGGCATGTGCAATTATTCCATGGAATTACCCACTATTAATGGCTGCATGGAAGGTAGCACCTGCATTGGCCGCAGGTTGTACTATGATTCTTAAGCCTGCTGAAGCAACCTCACTTACAGCTGTTGAATTAGGGCGTATTGCTGAAAAGGTGGGTTTACCGAAAGGTGTTTTAAATATTTTGACTGGATATGGACGAGAAATTGGTCCGTATTTAACAGAACATCCTGATATTGATAAAGTTGCATTTACAGGTAGTGTACCGGTAGGTAAGCAAATTATGCTATCAGCGGCTTCAAATGTTAAAAATATTAGTTTAGAGCTTGGTGGAAAATCTGCATTTATCGTATTTGATGATAGTGATATTGAAGCTGCCGTTGAATGGATCATGTTTGGTATTTTCTGGAACCAAGGACAAGTTTGTTCAGCGACATCTCGAGTTTTGGTACAAGAGGGCATCTATCCAAAACTTATGGAAAGATTAGTAGAAGAGAGCCAAAAAATTAAAATCGGAAATGGTTTTGATGAAGGCGTGAAACTTGGTCCACTCGTTAACCAAAAACAATATCAAAATGTTGTGGATGCAATTCAGTGTGGTATTGAAGATAACATCACTCTTTTAAGTGGTGGAAAACCGCCTAAAGATCTTACGAAAGGTTATTTTATAGAACCAACCATTTTTGCTGATGTTCCAGAAGATCACCCATTGTGGGCTGAAGAAATTTTTGGTCCAGTTGTGAGTATTCGTTCATTTAAAACTGAAGAAGAAGCAATCAAATCTGCTAATAACTCTATATTTGGATTGGCTGGTGCAGTAATGTCGAAGGATTTAGAGCGATGTAATCGTGTGGCTCGAAAACTAAGAGCTGGCATTATCTGGATTAATTGTTCTCAACCTACTTTTACCGAAGCTCCGTGGGGCGGTTATAAACAAAGTGGTATTGGTCGGGAATTAGGAGTCTGGGGACTTGAAAATTATCTAGAAGTTAAACAGATTACGAGTTACGACAGTCAAGAACCATGGGCTTGGTATATCCAATAAGGAAGTGATGATATGCGTTGGGAAAAAACGATTCAACTTGTAGATGTTCACTGTGAAGGTGAGGTTGGAAAAGTGATTACTGGAGGGGTATTAAATATCCCAGGTAAGAGCATGGTTGAAAAAGTTAATTACTTGAACGAGGTGGATGATAGTTTACGCCGCTTTGTTATCCAAGAACCTAGAGGATGTTTACAGATATCTGTAAATTTATTGCTACCTCCTACAGTTCCCAACGCAGATGCTGCTTTTGCAATTTTTCAAGCAGATAAGACTCACCCAATGTCTGGTAGTAATTGTATTTGTGTGACAACTGCATTGCTTGAAATGGGTATAGTAAAAATGCAGGAACCAGTCACAAATGTTGTTTTAGATACAGCAGCCGGATTGGTTACTGCAAAAGCTCAGTGTAAAGATGGGCGCTGTGAAAGTGTCACCTTAGAAATGATGCCTGCATTTGTAGAACAGTTAGATGCTGAAATAGATGTCGAACCATTCGGGAAAATCAAATTCGATATCGCTTTTGGTGGTGTTTACTATGCGCTTATTAATGTTGATCAAGTTAATTTAACCATTTCACCTGATAATGCTCGTAAATTAGCAACACTAGGTATCGAGCTTAGAAAACTCATTAATCAACAGTTTAATGTTCAACATCCTATTTATTCTGATATTAATGAAATTGCTTACGTTATGTTTAGAAATCAATTGGATGAAAAAACAGTTCAGACGTGTACAACTTTACCACCTGGTCGTGTAGATCGCTCTCCTTGCGGAACAGGCAGCTCTGCTAATTTAGCTACCTTAGCAAAACGTGGACTTGTCCAACCAGGGGATGAATTAATTTCACAATCAATTATTGGCGGACAGTTTAAAGTGAAGTATGCGAGTAATGTGCAAATTGGCGATAAATCTGCGATTATTCCTAATATTACTGGCCGTGCATGGCTATATGGTATTCATCAACTTGGTATTGACCCAACAGACCCATTATCAGAAGGTTTTATGGTAAGTGATACATGGGGAGAAGGTATATAATTAAATTAAAGTTAGAATTGGATAAGGCCTAGCCTATGAATAGTTTAGTAAAAAAAGAAACAGACGGGGTAAAGAAGAGACATAATGGTAAGTATGTCTATGATCAACTCCGTGAAGAAATCTTAACTTTAAAGCTAAGACCGAATACTCAACTTGATGAAATTTCACTTGCTGAGAGGTTTGAGGTTTCACGTTCGCCTGTTCGTGATGCGCTTGCACGTCTTGTTGCTGAAGGTTTGGCAATGACATTGCCGAATAGAACGACAATTGTTCGGCCGTTTAATTTACAAGATTTTTCAAAATATATTAGTGCTTTAGATCTTTTACAGCGTGCTGTAACACGTTTGGCAGCAGCCAATTGTACGCATGATGATATACAAAGAATTAAAGATATTGATACTGTTTATGTGCAAGCAGCAAGAGAAGGTAACTATCAACTAATGCTTGAACAAAATAAGCAATTACATCTTGAGATTGCTAAAGCAGGACGAAATCCATTTTTAATTGAATACTATGAGCGGCTATTAGAAGAGGGCCAACGACTATTCTATTTACATTTTGATCATCTAGCTAAATCGACTAGTTTTGATAATTTGGAAAGTGATCATTTAAGCCTAATAGAAGCGATAGCTAATAAAGAACTGGATAAAGCTGAAAGTGAGGCACATGCCCACACCTTGCTTTTTAGGGATCGTTTTATGGAACACATGAAAGAAAACTTAATCGATCAGATAAGCGTAGCAACTTAAAAAATATTCAGCAAATCTATCTAATAACTAAAGCCAATAAAGATTGTTTTCGATGATCTTTATTGGCTTTTTTTGTCTAAAAAACATTAACTTAAGTGGTTTTTTTATTTGTTTATTTTTTATCTTTTTTCATTGACAAGTAATAAAGTTCGTTATATTTTTAATGTATGCAATATTGTACACAACTTAAAATGGATGAAAAACTAAGTTTGTACTTATAGAAAGTTAGCTATTGGGATGAATCTAATAGTGAAATTTCAAAAGCATTTGATGCATTCAAGTACGCATATCAATTTGAGATACGAACCTTGGATTAGTCATAAAGGGAATAATTATGAGACAAAATCTACTTTCAAACCAAGTAAGTACAACTGCAAAAGTCTTAAGACTATTTTGTCATGGCCTAAATCTAGAAGAGTATTTCAGGAGCTAAAACGAATAAGAAGGATATAGCGACTAGATAAGGAAGTTTTCGATTGTGCCATTTTAGTTCTACTAAATAGTAGTTATGGCATATAGCTCAAATATACATATACATGCATTATGTAGGGTTCTTGCATCTTTAAAAAAACTGAACCCTGCTTAATTCGTATAAGGAAATGGAATAAGGTAACGGGAATGGAACAATTAATACATACCATAGTTGGATATCTATGGAGCGATACGCTAGTTTATTTGGCGCTTGGTGTTGGCATTTATTTTACGTTTATTACTCGAGGTGTTCAATTTCGGTACTTTCGCGAAATGTTCCGTGTAATACGTGAGAAAAAAGAAGATAGTTCGGGAATATCGCCAAGACAAGCACTATTTATGGCATTAGCTGGACGTATTGGTGTTGGAAATATTGCAGGGGTAGCTTTAGCTGTTGGTATGGGCGGTCCAGGTGCAATTTTCTGGATGATTATAATGGGGTTTCTTGCCGGCGCATTAGCTTTCAGTGAATCCACAGTGGCTCAGTTATATAAGTTTAAAGAAGGCGATCAATATTATGGTGGTGTCCACTACTATATTGATCGTGGATTAAAACTTAAGCCTTTTGCAGCTATAGCCGCAGTCGTATTAATTATTTCTTATACGGTTATGATGCCTGGTATTCAAATGAATACGATTGCAACTACATTTAAATCTACATTCCATATCCCTCCCTATATCTCTGGTATTGTGGTGACTATTGGGATCGGATTAATTATTTGGGGTGGTGTAAAAAGTATTGCTCGTGCAGCTGAAAAAATTGTACCGACTATGTCTGGTTTGTATGTTTTAGCTACAGTGGTTTTGCTCTGTGCACATTATGATCAGATCCCTGAAACTTTTGCTTTAATTGTAAAAAGTGCATTTGGAATGGATGCAGTTTTTGGTGCAATTATTGGTCAAGCTGTGAATTGGGGCGTACGTCGTGCCGTTTTTGCAAGCGCTGCGGGAGCGGGGGAGTCTACTTTTGCATCAGCTGCTGCGATGACTTCACATCCAGTAAAACAAGGCTTAATTCAAGCATTCTCTATTTTCTTTGAAACCGCATTAATTTTAACAAGCTCTGGGTTAATGATCTTAATTACCGGAATGTATAACGTTACACCTCCTGGCAGTACGTCACCGCTAGTAGAACATGTACCAGGGGTAGCAGCAGGTGCTGAATGGACCTCTATGGCACTGCAAACTGTATTTCATGACGCTGGTGCTTGGTTAATTTCTCTAGCAATTTTAGTTTTTGCTTTCACAACATTAATGACCTATTACTATATTGCTGAGTCCGGTATTGCTTATTTTGATCGTCAAAATAAATATCCAATTTTTAAGACAATTGCTAAAATTGCTAGTCTTACCGCATTGTTCATGGGCAGTATTTCAAGTACTGAAACAATGTGGGCACTTGGTGATATCACTTTCGGCAGTATGGCCTATGTCAATCTCATCGCTTTAATTTTGTTAAGCAAACCATTATTGAAAGTATTAAAAGATTACGACAGACAGCGCAAAGCTGGAAAAGATCCTGTGTTTGACCCAAGAGAAGTAGGTATCAAAAATGCGACTTATTGGGAAGAATATGCTGATCAAAAGAAAGCTTCACTGATCACATCTCCTATTGAAAAGTCCGTTTCTGTAAAAAAAAACAGTAGTCGTAAAATAGCTTAAATGCTTCCCCTATGTAGATTTGAATAAGTCTAAGCACCCATCTCTCTTCTTTAAAAAGGAAATTAAAGAAGAGAATAATCTTGATATTAAAGGAAATATGAAATGTTAAAATGGAGAATCAATCTTCTTCTTGGCGGAGCTTTATCTACACTTTCACCTCATCTTTTTGCAGACACATTAAAATTTGGGGATGTAAATAGTGATTCTGGTGAAGTCTCAGTTTTCGGTTGGTTACGAGCTAATATTCAGGATAAAGACTATTCTGATAATGAGCACAAACTAAAGTTTGATGCAGCAAAAATAGCTGTTAAATACGATGCTAAGAATTTATTTGGAAACTTTGAATATCGTTGTTATCAATTCGATAAATTATGCGATTTTTCATCACTTGTTGATGCTAATTTAGGATACAAGTTCAATGAAAATAATAGAGTTACGTTAGGTGTTCAGGAAATACCTTTTGGTCCTGGGCGTGGCTGGTCTACGAGTTGGTATGGTGGTGTTTTAATTAATGCTGGTTTAGAGGATGTACATAATCTGGGAATCAGCTATTCAACAAAACCTTTTACGACTACTAAACTTGATGCAGCATTTTTTGCACGTGATGCGGGAAATTATACGGGTAATACTAAAGATTCTTCCCGTTATTCGGCTAACTATGTTGAGCCTGATAATGACAGTGATCCATATGTAAAAGAAAAAAATATGTTTATTGTACGGATTCAACAAGAAGTCCCTTTATCTGCGTATCCAGATTTAAACCTAAATGTGGGATCGTCTTATTGGTATTCAGACATTGAAAATAAAGATAGCTCTGAAACTGGTCACCGAAATGCTTGGGCTCTGTTTAGTAAGATAAATTATAAGAATGCAAATATTACGCTAACTGCAGGCAAAAATAAGGTTTCTAATCATGATGTTTTAGGTCGTGATTATTCCGTAATCGGTTCATTTGATAGTTCTTATAACTTAGCGAATGAAGGTGATTTCTATACCGCAGACATCAATTATGTTTTTAAGGATGTATTTTACGGTTGGTCTCTAACCCCCTATGCAACATACAGTGCTTTGCGTAAAGACCCTAAAGATTTTAAAACTTCTACCCGAAATATTTTTGGTGTTCAGGCAGATAAAGGGCATTTTTCTGTCGCTGCTGAATATATGCTCGGAAAAAATGACCCGTTTATAGGTGGAAATGCAGACTCTTTTGCCCAAGGGGATGATCAAGGGTGGAGTAGATTATTGAATCTTTTATTTTTCTATAACTTCTAAAAGTTATCAAAAAAAGATTTTCAGAAAGATTTATAAATTCGATGGTTAAAGAGATGATTAAACCTATTCAAAAAATACTAATTGCCAACCGTGGTGAAATCGCAATTCGAGTTATGCGTGCAGCCACAGAAATGGGCATCCGCACGGTCGCAATTTATGCAGAAGAAGATAAATTTGCCCTGCATCGTTTTAAGTCGGATGAAGCTTATCGGGTAGGCGCGGGCAAAAAACCAATCGCGGCCTATCTGGATATTGAAGATATTATCCGTATTGCACTTGAGGCAGGGGTAGATGCCATCCATCCGGGCTATGGTTTCTTGTCTGAAAACCCTGAGTTTGCCGAGGCCTGTAGCAAAGCTGGAATTCGTTTTATCGGTCCAAAACCGGAAGTAATGCGTCAGTTAGGCAACAAGGTAATGGCACGTAACGTTGCAATGGTTGCATGTGTGCCTGTTGTTCCTGCCACATCGGCACTACCGGAACGTATTGAAGACTGCCAGTTACTGGCCGCTGAAGTGGGTTATCCACTCATGCTCAAAGCGAGCTGGGGTGGTGGTGGTCGTGGCATGCGTGTGGTTGAAAATGAAAATGAACTCGAAGATGCAATTACTGTTGCACGTCGTGAAGCCAAATCTGCATTTGGCAATGATGAAGTCTATCTAGAGAAACTGATTCGCCATGCCCGCCATGTCGAAGTACAGATTTTGGGTGATACACATGGCAATATCGTGCATCTGTTTGAACGGGATTGTACTGTACAACGACGTAACCAGAAGGTCGTGGAGCGTGCACCCGCACCTTATTTGTCTGAAACGCAGCGCAGTAAAATCTGTGACGCTGCTTTAAGACTGGCTCGTGCGGTAGATTACACCCATGCGGGTACGGTTGAGTTCTTAATGGATGCCGAAACAGAGGACTTTTACTTTATTGAAGTTAACCCGCGCATTCAGGTTGAACATACGGTTACTGAAGAAATTACTGGCATTGATATTGTTAAGGCACAAATTCGGGTGACCGAGGGAGCTGCAGTCGGAGATGGCAGTAGTTTTATTCCACCACAAGAGCAGATCAAATTATTAGGCCATGCATTGCAATGCCGACTCACCACAGAAGATCCTAAAAATGGCTTTATGCCGGACTATGGACGTCTCACTGCATTTCGTAGCGCAACGGGTTTTGGGGTGCGGGTAGACAGTGGCACGGCCTATACAGGTGCTGTCATTACGCCATATTATGATTCTTTACTGGCTAAAGTCACGGTTCGCGGTGCAAGTGGTGATGAAGCCAATGCCCGTATGTTGCGAGCGTTACAGGAGTTTCGTATTCGTGGTGTCTCAAATAATCTGGCATTTCTTGAAAATGTGGTAACCCATCCTTTATTTACACAAGGTACTTGTACCACCCGATTTATTGATACCACGCCTGAATTATTTAACCTTAAACCTAAGCAGGACCGTGCGACTAAATTACTGGAGTTTTTAGGTGACATTACCGTCAATGGACAAAACGAACTCAAAGGGCGTTTACTTCCTGAAACTGTACCAGCTCTGGCACAGTTACCAACATTTAACTTAAACCAGCCTCTTCCGAGTGGCACCCGAGATCAGTTTAAATTATTGGGTGCAGAGGGTTTCTCAAACTGGATGCTAGATCAAAAGCGTGTATTGGTTACTGATACCACCATGCGTGATGCCCATCAGTCCTTATTTGCAACACGAATGCGTAGCGCAGATATGCTGGCGATTGCACCTTATTATTCCCATATGGCCAGTGAGCTGTTTTCACTGGAATGTTGGGGCGGGGCAACCTTTGATGTGTCGATGCGTTTTTTAAAAGAAGACCCATGGGAGCGTCTTGCTCAACTTCGTGAAGCAGTGCCAAACATTCTATTTCAAATGCTGCTTCGCTCATCCAATGCAGTGGGTTATACCAACTATCCAGATAATGTCGTCCGTCAATTTATTGCACAGGCCGCACAAGGTGGGGTCGACCTGTTCCGTGTATTTGACTCGCTCAATGCAGTCGATAACATGCGGGTTGCCATTGATGCAGTTCGAGAGTCTGGCATGCTGTGTGAAACAGCAATCTGCTATACCAGCGATATCTTCGATAACAACCGCAGATATAACCTTAACTACTATGTCGATATGGCAAAGCAACTGCAAAAAGCAGGGGCTAATATCCTTGCCATTAAGGATATGGCCGGTATTTGTAAGCCAGCTGCAGCACGTGAGCTGATCAAGGCATTGAAAGAAGAAACCGGATTGCCGATTCATTTTCACACCCATGATACTAGCGGTATTGCTGCGGCCAGCATTTTGTCTGCCATCGATGCTGGTGTTGATGCAGTTGATACCGCCATGGATGCCATGAGTGGTCTAACGTCACAACCGAGTATGGGCTCGGTGGTTGCAGCCTTACAAAATACCGATCGTGATACAGGACTGAACCCTAACAACCTGCAACAGCTTTCTACTTACTGGGAAGGTGTACGCCATATCTATGCACCGTTTGAGGCAGATATGCGTGCGGGTACGGCCGATGTTTATCATCATGAAATGCCGGGTGGACAATATACCAACTTACGTGAACAGGCTCGCTCCTTAGGCATTGAAGAACGTTGGTCTGAGGTTTCCGATGCCTATGCACAAGTCAACTTATTGTTTGGCGACATTGTGAAAGTTACCCCAACGTCTAAAGTGGTGGGTGATATGGCTTTATATATGGTGTCGAATAACCTTAATTCAGAAGATATTGAAAACCCGAAGCTTGAGATTGATTTCCCTGAATCGGTAGTTTCGCTATTTAAAGGTGAGCTAGGCACACCAGCACATGGTTTTCCAAAAGAGTTACAGCACAAGGTGTTAAAGGGTGCAGTCCCGTTAAGTGATCGCCCAGGAGCAGTTATGCCACCAGTCGATTTGGCAGGTGAAAAAGCAATGCTTGAAAATATGTTCGGTAAACAACTGACCGAACAGGAACTGGCGTCATATTTGATGTATCCAAAAGTCTTTACCGACTTTATGAAGCACAAACTGAAATATGGCACGGTATCAAGCATTCCATCTTCAGCCTTCTTTTATGGTTTAAAAGAGCAAAGTCCTGTTGAAATTGAGCTTGAACGCGGTAAGACACTGGAAATAAAATTGCTGGGCCGTTCAGAAGCCAAAGATGGCGTGATTGATCTGTTTGTAGAGCTGAATGGTCAGTTGCGTCTGGTTCAGATTAAACAGGCAAGCCAAAAAGAAGTAACGGCTCATCCGAAGGCAGACCCGACAAATCCGAAACATATCGGTGCTTCGATGCCGGGCATGATTAGTACAGTACCTGTGAAACTGGGTCAGTCGGTCAAGAAAGGTGAAACCTTATTTACCATTGAAGCGATGAAGATGGAACTTGCCATTAAAGCTGATCAGGACTGTGTGGTTCAGGAAGTCTTAATGAGTGCAGGTAAGCAAGTTCGAAATATGGATTTGGTTTTGATATTAAGTTAAAGTGAAAATATTTCATCCTTAATGTATGAAATTTTATAAATAATTGAAATTATTGGTCTAATTCTAATTTTAGACAACTTGTTTTTCATTTTGCAAGTTGTCTTTTTTATATAAAATTGAAAGAAAAAACTAATTAAAAATATATTTATAGACAAGGCTTTTTAATAATTAAGATAATATATAGTATGTTCTTAATCAAAAGAAAATCTTTATCTTTATGAATAAACCGATTTATTTAAATGCTCTAAAAGCTTTTGAAGCAAGTGCTAGATATAAAAGTTTTTCTGAAGCAGCTCTAGAATTAAATGTTACTCCGGCTGCAGTAGGACAATTAGTAAGATCATTAGAAGATTATTTAGGTTTTCCTTTATTTTATAGACAATCAAAAGGAAAAAATAGATTAATTACCACTGAAGTGGCGGAAATGGCATTATCAGATATACAGGCTGGTTTTGATAAACTAGCTATTGGATTAGAAAAACTAAAATTAGGTAGTTCTACTGGTGTTTTAACTGCTACAGTTAGTCCTGCATTTGCTACGAAATGGTTACTACCAAGAATAGATCAATTTCAGAATAAATGGCCTGATTTAAATGTGCGGTTAGATATGAATCTTAAGACTATAGATTTTTTATCAAATAAAATTGATATAGGGATAAGATATGGAGAGGGGAGTTGGGATGATTTAGATGCAATCAAAATTATGGATGAAGAAGTTTATCCAGTATGTTCACCTAGTTTTCTGCTGAACCGAGATTCAAAATTTTATTTAGAAGATTTATTAACAGAAACTCTGATTCATGATCAATCGATGGAGGCTCATTCTAAATTCCCTACATGGGAAAAATGGTTAGAAGCAGCTGGATTTAAGTCATTCCATAATAAACGTAATATACAAATGAATAATTCTGCTGCTGTTTTACAAACAACTATAGATGGTCATGGGATCGCATTAGCACGGAGTGTAATGGCACAGGATGATATCTATGCTGGTAGATTAATCAGACTTTTTCCAAATATTAGTTATCAATCACCATTAGCGTACTATATCGTTTATCGCCATGAATTCTCTCATTTACCTAGAATTTTAGCTTTTAAAGATTGGATAATTCAAGAAAGTTACAAATTTAGTAAATTAACTTAATGAGATAGTGTTTAAATAGTTAATGTTATATATTAATATGATGTGATATTAAAAAATTTATATTAATTAAACATAGTTAAAAATTGGTTAACGATAGGTCATATTATGCAAGGAAATGCATTTCAGGATCTCTATCCTGAGGAATATAGTCACTGTTTTGGATGTGGTCGTAATAATAAATATGGCCATCAGCTAAAAAGTTTTTGGAGTGACGATATGAATTTTACTGTTGCTAAAATAACGCCATCCAATATTTATACTGGAGGTGTACCAGACCACCTTTATGGTGGGCTCATCGCATCTTTGTTAGATTGTCATGGTGCTGCATCAGCTGCAGCCTTCAAAAGTTTAAATATCGGTAATAAATTTGATGGGTCAGAACCATTAGTTAGATTTGTAACTGGGACTTTAACAGTTAGTTTCAAGAAACCAACACCTACAGAATGTGAATTAACAATAACAGCAAAATTAATTTCTATAGAAAATAGAAAAGTAAAGGTTGAACTTGCTTTATTAGCAAATGACATAATATGTGCCACAGGTGAGATGTTAGCAATTCAATTAAAAGAGAATTAAGAATAAAAACAAGCTATTTATAAGTAGCTTGTTTTATATTTCTATAAATTTTATCGAGAAAGAGTTCTAGTATTTGATACACTTGTAAACCATATTAATTGTATGGTACCTATTAATAAGACAATTGATGCGAGTATAAATTGTTGATTATATTCAAGCCCAATTTTTTGTAAGAAACTAAAACAAATTCCGCCAACTAACTGGATTAAAGCAAAACTTAAGGTGGCTACACTCCAAAGTTTTTTATAGGAAAGTCCATATAATTGTAGAATGGTGTAGGAGGTTAAAAATACAACAGCTGGATTAAGTAATCCAGTTAGGAATGAAGATAAAAAAGCAAATATATGATTGTAGCTAAATATAGCTAATAAAATAGCTATAACATAAAAACTATATAAAATTTTCAGTGTAATAAAATTTCCAAGTTTACGTGCTAGAAGGTAGGCGATATAAGCACCTAGTGCACTTCCTGTACCATATAAAATCCAGTTTATATTTACTAGAATTAAATTTATTTTTAATTTATGGCTTAAATAATCAATCCAGAACAATGAATGAGGTATATATGCAAATGCACTCGAACTATATGCAATGAGTAAGCTATAAAATGGAGTCCCAATTTTTGTGGAATTATCATCTATTTGTACTTTCTCAAATAATTGATGTTTAAAAAATTGTAATAAATAACTCAGAGCAATACATATTATAAATGCAAAAGTACTAAGTACGCGCCATGCAGTTTGAATAGATAAGCGATCTAAATAAGGTAAAAATAGAGTTGCTAGTAAAACTCCTATACCTATTCCACTAAAGCCAATAAAATTTATTTTAAAGCGATCTTGTGGTGCGGCACATTGTGCAATAACACTTGGAGATAAGATCATCAATAACCCCCCACTAACCCCTGAAATTATGCGCCAGAAGATATACCATAATTCATCAAAATTTGAAAAAGAACAACTGATTAAACTTATCACCCCAAAAATAGCTGCACCTTGAATAATATTACTCATGATTTTTGTTTGTGGTAGCCGCATTGCTCCAAAAGCACCAATTAAATAACCTAATAAGTTTGCACTACTCAGTATGCTCGCAAAATCTTGGCTCCAACCGAATGCATCTCGTGTAGAGGGTAAGAGAGCTGTATATGAAAATCTTAAAATACCGATACCTAGGCACATACTAAGACAAAGAAAAACACTTAGTCTGATTCGAGATGATTGCATACTCTGCTCATATCCATTTCTTTATAAATTTTAGATATTTTTTATATATTTGGGTTATTAATCAAATGATATATAATTGGTATTCTCTAAAGAAAATCTTTAATGCAATGGATATTCCTAAACATTTAAATGCACTGAAAGCTTTTGAAGCAAGTGCTAGACATCTAAGCTTTTCAGGCGCTGCTCAAGAATTAAATGTTACTTCTGCTGCAGTTGGTCAGTCTGTGCGTACATTAGAAGAATTATTAGGGGTTACCTTATTTTATCGTCAATCAAGTGGTAAAAAGAGATTAGAATTAACGGCTCTTGCAGAACAAATTTTACCTGATATTCAAATTGGATTTGACTATCTAAGTAAAGCAGTCAATAAGGTAAAAATAATTGATACAGAGCAAAAGTTAACAGTAGCTATTAGCCCAACATTTGCGAGTAAGTGGCTATTACCTCGGATTAATCGATTTCAGCAAGTGCATCCTGAAATCGAAATTAATTTTGATACTGACTTAAAGCCAGTTGATTTTAATAGTCACTGCATTGATATTGCAGTTAGATATGGGACGGGACATTGGTCTGGCCTAGTTGCAGAAAAATTAATGGAAGAAGAAATTTTTCCTGTTTGTTCACCTAGTTTTTATCTGAATTATCAATCTCAATTAAAAGATATTAAAAATTTATTAGATCTTCCTTTAATACATTGTTTATCAATGGATAATGATTCTGGTTTTATTACTTGGGATAAATGGCTTAAATCGAATTATATTATGGGGGAATATAATCAAACAGGTTTTAAAATAAACAATTCAGCTGGGGTGCTCCAATTAGCCATAGATGGGCACGGTATTGCATTAGCCAGAAGCGTGATAGCTTGTGACGATTTGAAAAAAGGTAAATTAGTTCGTCTTTATCCTGAAATAACCTGTATTTCACCGTTAGCTTATTATATTGTTTATCGCGAAGAATGTTGTACGTTATCTAAGTTAATCGCATTTAAAGAATGGTTGATTCAAGAAAAGAATTAGATAAAGTACTGACTACAATACTTTATCTATAGTTATTTAGATTAAAGCATTTTTAAGCCGTTTAACGGCTATTTCAATTTGTGATTCAGTTGCAGTGACATAAGATATACGTAGTGTTTTTTTATCTGGAGTTTTATTGTAAAAAAATTCCCCAGGTACATAGACTACACCATGTTTAAGTGCTTTATTGAGCCAACGCGTTGTATCGAAATCATATTTAAAAGATGACCATAGGAACATTCCTCCGAGAGGCTTATTAAAACTTAAATGTTCACCCATTTCTTTATCCAATATTTCACATAGTAGATTACACTTTTGCTTATAGTGTTTACGAATCAAATTAATTTGGTTTTCTAGCCGCCCAGTTTGAATATATTGGTGAATTAGAACTTGGGAGAAGGAACTACTATGTAAGTCGGTAGCTTGTTTTAAATTGATCACTTGTTGTTTTATCCATTTAGGAGCAATTAACCAACCAATCCTTAAGCCTGGTGCTAAAATTTTAGAAAAAGTTGATGTGTGTATGATGTTTTCTGAACATCCTAATTCTGTGGAATACTCGTGTAGGGTTTTGAAGTAGCGATCTGTAAAATTAATTTCACTATAAGGATCATCTTCGAATATTAAAAAATTATATTTTTTAGATAATTCTACTAATCGTTTTCTACGTTTTTCACTTAATGTTACACCACTCGGATTACTAAATGTTGGAACGATATAGATTGCTTTAATTGTAGTTGTTGCTAAAAGAGCTTCTAACTCATCTATTTTCATACCATCTTGATCAGTCTCTATAGAATGAATGTCTGCTTGGGCTAATTCAAAGACCTGTAAAGCAGCTAAATAAGTAGGTCGTTCAACTACAATTTTATCCTTAGGGTTAATTAAGGTACGCGCTAAAAGATCAAGAGACTGCTGAGATCCAGAGGTAATTAAAATATCATCAGGTTGACATGAAATCCCTCGTTCTTGGCATAAATCACGGATTGTATAACGTAACAAAGGATAACCTTCACTCAAGCCATATTGAAATGCTTCATTAAATTGGGAGTTCATAACCGCCTCTAACGCAAGATTCAGTCCTTCATTATCAAATAACTCAGGATTAGGAATACCTCCACCTAAAGATATAACATCATGCATTTTGCTATGTTGTAATAACTCTCGTATTGCTGAAGACTTTAGAGATTGAACATGATCTGCCAAAAAATTTATAGACATTAAGCAGTTCCTCTTTTTAAGAGTGGGATGAGCTATTCATGAGCAATAATATTCGGATTTATTTCTACGAATAACTCAAGTATGATTTACTGAATTGGTAGATAAATATTTATTTATAATAAAGGTTGCTGAGGAATATAAGCTGTAACTTCTATCTCAATTAATGCTTGTCTTGGTAGTTCATTTACTGCTATACAAGATCGACTAGGTTTTGAAATAAAATATTTTTCATATACTCTGTTAAATTCAGTGAAATTACACATATCAGTTAGATAACATGTGGTTTTGAAAACAGAATCAAAATGAATACCTACTTCATCTAATATAGCTTGTATATTCATAATAACCTGTTCAGTTTGCCCACTAATATCCTTCGTTTGAATCTCACCTGTAGTAGGATCAATAGGAATTTGACCTGAGCAATATAATATATTGTTTATTATTGTTGCTTGTGAATAAGGTCCAATAGCAGTGGGAGCATATTTTGCAGTTACAGTCTTCATATCTGTGTTACTCAATTTAGTATTTAAGGAATGTTACGAATGGGCTTAGGCACATTAATATGCCAATAATAAGTACAAAATAGGTGACAGGACCACGTAAGTCTTTTAGTTTCTCTTGGGAGAGTATGAGATATGCAGGAATGAGACAGCTAATAAACCCATAGGATGGAGCTCCAAAAACAAATATTTTGAAGATAGAAATGTTAGACATAATGAATAGCCACAATATAAGAATAATCACAAAGATAGCTATTAATGAAATTGTCTTCTCAGCAGTAGATTTATCTTTAATATATTTTTTAAAGGGGTGTTTTATAATTCCAAATACTGCTTCATGAACTGTAAGGAAAATCCCAAAGAAGGCTGTAACAATTGAAAATACATTAAGAATTAAGCTCATAATTTTAATTGTATTTCCGGGTAAAACTTTTGCAGCCAGTGCCAATGCAGAAATATTTTGTTTATAAGCACTCATTGCTTCAGTTTGACTAATTGACAAGGTGATGGAGCAGACATATAGCAAAACCCCAATCACTAAAATCGTATAAGTTACTTTGTGGACTCTTAAAATTTTATAAGTTGCAATATTTACATTCTCTTCACGACGTTTATACGCTAAATTCATTGGGTTTAGGATTTGTACAAAAAGTATTGAAAATATCGCAAATGGTAAGGTAAGCAAGCTATCGAGAAGTAATGGACCCATAGCTGGGATTGATGAAATGTTATTTAAATTCCAAGAGGGAATGGCAATGAAGGCTATACTAATAATGATGAGCATTTTAATAATAACCATTCCACCAGAAACTTTAAAAAGTAACTTTTCTCCTTTAGAAGCAATGAAAGCTAAAATGCTAATTAATGTTAAGCCCCACCACCAATGCGTTGAAATTAAACCTTGAGTAACTCCAAATGTTTGTAAATATGATGCACTATCATTGGTAAGTACCATTGAATATTCAACTAAGGATTTCATCATTGTGAGTAGATAGATGACACCAAGTACCATACCCCACCTACCACCTAAATACGATGCTATAATACTGATATAAGAATCTTTTTCATCACTTCTTACTACCGTTTGAATGAAAAGCTTCTGCAAATAGTATACTGCTGGATATCCAACAATAACCGATAGGGCAAAAACCCATACACCTTTTATACCAACTTGGATTGGGAAAAATACGATACCTGAACCAATCGCCATTCCTATGCATAAAACTACCCAACCTATATCGTAACGAGTAAAAGGAATAGATTTATTTTTGATAGTAATGATGCCATGTGTATTGCTATTTACTAAGTCCATTTTTATTTCCTTGTAATCACTTCCTATTCACTGGAAGAGAGTTTTTTATGAATAAACCGCCTATTATTTTTGCTCCTTCTTAATCCATGAAAAGGAGCGAGTTAGGTGTAATTGGAAATGTTTTAAGTATTTGTTTTAAATGTATTTACTGTATTAATAATTTCTTTAGTCGCGTGCTTAATGACAGATAATGGGCAAGCAAGATTAATACGCATAAAGCCATTTCCACCTAATCCGAATTTGATACCAGGGTCTAGCCAAACACGCGCTTCTTTTATGAATAGATCAATTAGTTGCTCATCAGTTAAATTAAGTTCGCGACAATCGATCCATAATAAATACAAAGAATCACTTTCTATGACTTTTAATGGCAAGCCGCTGTTTTGAATAGATTCACTAAAATAGTCTCGATTTTTTTTAAGATATTTCAATAATGCATCAAGCCATGGCTGTCCATAGCGATAAGCTGCTTCACAAGCTATTACTCCAAATGTGTTGACCATATTGTTGCCAGCTTTTGCACATTGTTGTTTAAATTGATCCCGTAAAACCTGATTTTGAATGAAAATATTTGAACATTGGAGTCCAGCTAAATTAAAAGTCTTACTTGGTGCGGTGCAAACAATAGTTTGATCTGCGATTGCATCGCTGATTAGTGGCAGAGGAATATGCTTTTTATTTGGGTTAAAAATGAGGTCTTGATGAACTTCATCTGAAATAATGATAATTCCATATTTTAGACAGATATTTGCCATGAGAGTAAGTTCTTCATAGCTCCAAACATTCCCAGTTGGATTGTGAGGATTACATAGAATGAATAGTTTAGTATCTGGGCGAATTGCTGCTTCAAATGCTTTAGCATCAAAGACATAGCGATTGTTACTTAGTTTAAGCGGGGCATTGGTAACAACACGTCCATTAGCTTCAATATCTGCATGAAAATGGAAATACACAGGAGATTGAATCAAGATAGAATCTCCAGGTTGTGTATAAGCTTGAATAGCCATATTTAAGGCATTTACTACACCTGGAGTTTGTACCATCCACGAAGCTTCAGGCTCCCAACCAAATTTGTTTTTCTGCCAGTTGATCACAGCCTCTCTGAAGCTTGCCGGTACATAACCATACCCATATACGCCAAATTGAGCATTTCTTATAATGTGTTCTTGAATAACAGGAGCAACCTTAAAATCCATATCGGCAACCCACATTGGCAGAGGGTTGTGAATTGAGTGCTCAGGTTTTAAGAAATCATTTGTTGAATCCCATTTCAATGAGCCAGTATGTACTCGATCAATTACTTCATCAAAATTAAATGGATCGGTCTGATAAGTTTCTAATTCATCGCCTTGGTTAGTAACCTTGTCAATATCAAACATATATAATATTCCTTATTGAATAAATCCGTGACTTACGGATTTATTCAATATTGCATTTATCCAGATGTAGAAGTAACGAAAAATAGGAAAATCACTTTTTCCGAAATGTCAAAAATAAGAGAATATAAAATATTGAGATAATGAATGTATCTGTCAGGGTGTTGAAATTCTTTTTTCAATGCGTATGGATTATAAATGATTAAAAATCAACTATCTTTTTATCTATTATTGATTGGTCCCAATAAGGAGTATCTCCAAAATGTTTACAAGCAAAATCAATAAAAGTACGAATAAGAGGGTTATTAAATTTTGATGGATAGTACATAGCATATAAGGTGTGAGTTTTACCACATTTATATTCTGGTAAAACTAGCTCTAAATTGTGACTACAAATATCTGAGTAAGCAATATAAGTAGGAAGACATGCAATACCTTGATGATCAATTGCTGCTTCTTTTAAAAGAATACTAGAGTTTGAAGCGATTTTACTTTTAATATTTATAATTTGATGCTCTTCATTTTTCTTAAATGACCATCCCCCTTCAATCAACATTGATGGGTTAATTAAGCAGTCATATTGGTTCAGATCTTTTGGATCATTCAGATTAGTATTTTGTTGTGCTATATATTCTGGGGATGCACAGTAAATCCAGTTAATATCGGCAATTTTTCTTGCTGCATATGCCCAATCTGATTTGGATGTAATTCGAAAGGCAATATCAATATCTTCTTCATTTAAGTTAATACAATGATCATCAAGAAAAATATCACATTGAACATCAGTATATTTTTTTCGATAACTATTTATAAGTGGAACAATGTGACTACAGCCAAAAGAAACAGGGCAACTAATACGTAATAAGCCTGTTGGTAAAGAAAATTGACGAATAGCATTCATCGTATCTTCTGCATCTATAATTAATGCATGAGATTTTTCGAGGAAGGCTTTACCAATATCTGTTAGGACTAGACTACGTGTTGTCCTTTTTATAAGAAGTACACCTAATCGCTCTTCAAGTTGAGAAAGGTTTTTACTTATTGCAGATGGAGTGAGGTGAAGTTCTTTTGCCGCTGCGGATAAACTTCCTGATTCTGCAATTTTTACGAAAATATTAATTTGAGTAAGGGTAGCTGAACTAAGCATCATATTAACATCCTTGTCGTATATGGTATTTCTGATGATTAGTTGTTTTATTTTCTATAAATATACAACTAATCATGTATTAAGCTTGTGAATTATTGGAAATGAGTCAGGTGTTTTACATTACTTATATGGTTGTATGCTGTTTAACCTGTTTTGAATGTAGCCATAAGAGTGAAAGAGTTGTTAAAACTAACCATGGTATTAACGCGATATTCATTGCTTTCCAGCCAAATAAGTCGAGTAAAGCACCAGCACTAAAAGAGCAGATTAAACCGACAATAAAAACAGTCATATCGTTAATAGCCTGTGCTTTGGCTTTTTCAGCTATGGTATAAGTTCCTGTTAATAAAGAGGTACTGCCAATAAATAAGAAGTTCCATCCCACACCTAATAAAACTAAAGAGACAGCAAAAGAGGCGAACTGAATACCTGAGAGGGCAAACCCAATGTAACAGGCAAATAATAAAAGACCTGCAAACATGATTTTAAGCACCCCAAAGCGAGCAATTAAATTTCCAGTAAAGAATGATGGTAGAAACATACCAAGCACATGTAGTTGAATGACTGTCGTAATCGATCCAAGTTCATGGTGTGAATGTCGCATGGCAATGGGTGTGGCAGTCATACCTAAAATCATGATGCCGTAACCTGTTACTGCACCAAACAGAGCAACTAAATAGGTAGGCTGAAAGACAATCTGTTGCCATGGACGGCCAGCAGTAAAGTCAGACTTTTGCTCAACGGTATCGGCAATGTGTAGGCTAGATAAAACTCCCATCGCAACAAATGAGATAATGCTAATAATTAAAAATGAACCGATATATTCTAAATGTTGGAATAAAGGCCCACCAAAACGAGCCAAAGTCGGGCCAATCAGTGCAGCAACAATTCCACCTGCCATAACCCAAGAAATAGCCCGTGAGCGGAAAGCATCATTTGCAACCTCACTGGCAGCAAAACGATAAAACTGGGCAAAGGATTGATAGGCCCCAACACATAGTGTACCTAAAGCCAGAAGCACAAGTGAACTATAAAAAATGCCGATTGATCCAATAATGCCACCGAGCACACCTAAGAATGCACCGCAAAGAAAACCACTACGTCTTCCTATACGTGCCATTAACATTGAAGCTGGGAACATCATTAAAGCTGTACCCAAAAACATAGATGCGATGGGTAGTGTTGCAAGTGTGGGGGTATTTGCGATATTTGCCCCAGCCAAACCGCCAATGGTCATGACCATGACAGAAACGGTTTGGAAAAGGGATTGGGAGCTCGCCAAAATTAACACTTGGCGGTGCATGGTGTTTTGAAGCATAGAAAGCCTGTAAAGTATTGAATTTTGAGATTAAGAAAGAGGGTTTGTTTGACATTCTTCTACATGGTCAGAACGACTCGAAATTGGGCCTGACCAGATTTCATTTTCAAATAGGCTTCTTGAGCTTGTTCTAATGGGTAAGTTTCAATGATGGCACGTGTGTTAGTTAATATACTGAAATCAAGGGCCTTTTCTATTTCATAAGGTGTTCCTGTGATTGCACCTTGAACTGTACGTTCTCCTCCAACTAAGGATGGGGCTGGGATGATGAGAGGCTCTTTACCTACGCCAACAATCATTAATTTTCCATGTGGAGCAAGGCCTGCAAATAAGTTGGATGTTATTTCACCATTGGTAATTGTCGATAAAATAACGTGTGCTTTACCTAGTTGTTGTAGTCTTTCAACAGAATTTTCTAGGTCGGTATTGATGTAGATATGTGCACCTAATTTTACTGATTGCTCAGCAATATCTTGCCCACGTCCAATAGCAACAACTCTAAATCCCATTTTTTTTGCATATTGAATAGCTAAATGACCTAACCCTCCAATACCAAATATAGCGACTAGATCACCTGCCTGTGCCCCTGATTTTTTTAGTGCATTGAAGGTTGCAATACCTGCACAAAGTAAGGGAGCTGCATCAACCGAACTCAACTCATCTGGAATGGCGACTAAACCAGTTTCTTTGGCAATCATCATTTCTGCATAACCCCCATCATGGGTACTACCCATAACAGGCTGGTAATTGCACAAATTAAATAACCCCTGACGACATTCAGGACATTGATTACAATGTCCACCTAATCGACCTACTCCTACACGTTGGCCAATTTTCCATGGGCCCAAAGTATGATCTGCAAGAGCAATAATACGACCAACAACCTCATGTCCAGGAACACGTGGAAAGAAATTTGGATTACTATTTTCTACAGTCATCATGTCTGCACCACAAATGCCGCAGGCTTCTAGAGCGAGTAAAACTTCACCTGTTTGTGGTACTGGAATTTTACGTTCAACCATTTCAAGTAAACCAGTTTGATTCACTTGAAATGCTTTATATGTTGTCTTCAATTTTTTAATCCTTATTTGAAAATATTTCGATTGTTTTTTAAATGATGCAAAACACCTACAATTGCAGCATCTATTGCGCCAGCAAGGTAGCCTGAATACTGTTTTGACCATTCACTTGCAATTCCGATTATTTGGTCATCCCAGAGGGAAGTAGTAGATGTGATATCTGGTGAAAAAGAGTATGTTGAAGTTGAGTTCATCCAGTCTGCTTTTGTTGACGTGAATAAATCTGTTGACCAATCTTTAAGAAACGTTAGTTGTGGATTTTTGGCTTTATTTCCAAATAGTCGAACGAGTTGTGCTTGGCAATCAGTAAAAAGATCTTTTTTATCAATTTTGTGCCGTGTTACGGATGGAATACCTAAGAAGCCAAATAATGCAGCTTGATCATTGGGTATGGATGCATCATGAATTTCAACCAAAGGTCCAAGATTGCTACGAACCTGACCAGATAGACCATCTTGCTTCCAAAATGGTTCGGGGTAAATCGCAATATATTTGGCATGTGGTGCCATCCACGTTGCAGTTTCCTGCCATTGCTGTGAAATGGATAAAGGGAGTGCAGGTGTGAATTTTATTTTATGGCTAGCCAAACGTGGTGGAATAGCTAATAAAATAGAGTATGTTTGATAAGTAGTTTTTAACCCAGTATGATCTTGAGTGATCACTTCAATCTCATGTTTTTTGTGGCAAATGAGATCAGTAACTTCTTGCCCCATGATGATTTTATTGGCTGGAATTTTTTGCTTTAAAGCATAAATAAGATGATTCATTCCACCTTTAAGCCGAATTGAAGGAGTAGTCCGAGCATTATTGGGGAGACGGATTAGTGGTGCTTCGCGGCTTTGCTCAATAAGTAAATCACCATTTTCATCTTGTTCAAAAAAAGGTAGATTTAATTCATTCACCAATTGTATTAATTGGGAGTTCATTTCTGGCCAAATCCATGTTGCTCCTAAATCAAAGCCATGTGAGCTAAAGATGCGACCTCCTAAACGATCTCTTGCTTCTAATAAAAGATAATCAACAAAGTTTGCCTGTTCCAATAAATAGGCAGCATATAAACCGCTCAAGCCACCGCCAATAATAATAATTTTGGATTTAATCATTTAAAGATCACCTCCCAAATGCTCTTTTTTTATATATAGTGTGGCACCAGCAAAACCTGCATGGAAGTTGAGATGAGTTTTAGGTGGGAGTCGTATCCAACTACCAGCTTCATAGACCAGATGTTCATGACATAATTGACCATTAATAACTAGGATCTCGAATCCCTTTTCAGATTTAGCTTCAAAGAGTTGCTTGATATGTAGCCTTTCTAAATAAGTATGCTCGTAAATTGAGGTAACTAATGGACAAATCAAACGATTATTAATTACTTTCCATTGTTCAGGATCATTTGTATTGATACGTAAGGGTTCTTTTTCTGATGCAGGCATCTGCATTAACTTAACAAAAATTAATGCACCATTTTGACCGCTTGAAGAAGTATGAAATGAACCATGCGGATTACGTAAATACCAACCTGATGGATAATCTTGATGAGAGTTTTCCGTAAATGTACCTGACAACACCAAAATTTCTTCACCTTGGGGGTGTTGATGTTCTGGAAAAGTTGTTTGTGGAGCATATCGCACTAAACTTGTTGCTCGGGCGATTTCATCACCAATGCGGTCAAGCATAACTCGTTCAACCTCACCACCTGGAGATTTTACCCAATGATAATCTTGTGATCGGATAATAGAGATTTGTGAGAAATCAGCATTAATTAACATTGTAACTGCTCAACTAATATGAATATTCGAAAGAAACGCACTGATAAACATGCCTAGCCCAAAGACAGAATGTCCAATAAAACTAAAAAATCTGGTTTTTGTTGGATGAGGAGTATTTGATCCTGCTATTCCTGCTCCCATACCAGGCATCATCACAAAGAAGGGTGCAATTAATAGTATCCATGAGATTAAAAGAGGAGGAAGAATTGTCGGTTGCGTAAACCAATACGTTCCCTCAATACTTATGAGTAGTACAACGTAACCCATGCCTATAATGTAATGAGCTAACCAACCCAGAGCTTTTTCATGAGTAATTGGACGAGCATTTTCTAATCTTTTTTGTACAAATTGACCAGAGGGTAAATGACCTAACCATCGACCAACCATTGCCCAATTAGTGATAGGTATATGAAATAACCTATTTAGGAGTAAAGCCCATAAATCCAAGATGAATGTAGTACTTATACCAACAAATAGAGTTTTATAGATTAAGTATACTGTTTCAGATATTGGAGACATCTTTTGGTACTCTGGTTCTAAGGTTTCTTCACAAAGAGCAGGCTAAATTTTTTAGCCAAAGGTAATACAATCAAAGCTGTTGGAAATGCTACCGTCCAGGAATACAGCCAAGTCGGTAACCATATGTCGATTAGTGCTGTATTTATTCCTATACTTTTGATAACGCTAATGACTGATATGACACCACTCATAATGAAAGTTAAGAAAAAAGGTATCAGTATGTTTAATGCTTTGGGAGGCAGTTTGGGAATACTGAAAGAATTTTGTTTATTCATTTAAGCCACCAGATAGATAT
This sequence comes from Acinetobacter seifertii, assembly GCF_016064815.1. Taxonomy (NCBI): domain Bacteria; kingdom Pseudomonadati; phylum Pseudomonadota; class Gammaproteobacteria; order Moraxellales; family Moraxellaceae; genus Acinetobacter; species Acinetobacter seifertii. The sequence continues at coordinate 1,828,752 of NZ_CP065820.1, forward strand.
GAATATCAGGAGCTACTTCAGATTGATTAAATATATGAATTTTTAATGTAATCGTTAAGAAAATCATAAAGGGAGATCCTTGTTAGTAAAACAAATGAAATTTAGAACATTCATATATTTTATTTTTGAGTTTTTTTTATTACTTAACAAATCAGATTAACTTTTATGGGTTGAAAGAAAATCTTTATTGGAGGATGCTTTTCATAAAATGCCTTAAAAGAACTATTCATATATGGCAGAATGTAGAAAGGATCTCAGAAAAAATTAAAGTCTAGAGAAAACTAATTGATTGAGTCATCAATATTTTCAAGCTTATAAAAGTTCGAAAAAGTCTTTCCTGAATGGTCATATCCTGATAGATCGTTATCCCAGCTATTCCACTAAATAGTTGAAGATATAGTAATAATTAAAGATGTATTATCACAGAGTCTAGTTGCTTTTAGCGGAATTTATAAATAATTTAGGAACTAATTTTTTATTGATTATTGCGAAGTTTAAGAGGTAGGAGTCATGCATATGTCTTAATAAATTGAACCAAGTAGGATGCTCAGGTGGCGCAAGATAGGGTAGTGAATTGATTTCATCGAAGGATATTTATCCCCAAAAATTTGCGAGAAGTTATGATTAGAAATGGCTTTGTTGAACATGTAAAGCAAGAGTTATAAACCCAATGAACGTTGGTGCGTTTGTTCAGAAGATAAATTTTCTATCATATCTCTTTGACTTTTTTTATTAATTTTTATAAAACCCAATTGGTAAATTGGAGCAGAACTATAATTACTATCAATATTTTCTCAATAGTCATATGTTGAAATTGATAAATCTATAAGAAATTTAATTCCTCTAAATGAGTTTAAAAGTAAATTTAATTCATTAAAAAGGCCCAAAAAACATAAAAAAAATGTATTTAAGTAAATCTCATTCAAGTTCTTTGACTTTATTGATTACTCATTACATTCTAGGTCTACAACAAATAATTAAGTTGTTGTGTTGTTATGTATATTTCTTAAATAACTTCTTAGTAATAAATATTACTAGAATATTAAGATTATGCATAAATATATTATTTTATTTTCCATATTTATAGTTTTTATTTTATTGACTCGATATTTAGTTATTATTGAATCATGTAAATATCTAGTAATTAAGTAAATAAAGCCTAAATGTTTTTGAAATGCTATTTCAATAGCTAGATTTAAGCTGTAGGGAAAATGAATTTTAAATTTACAGTTATATTCACCATCATTAATAATAACTTTAAATATCGCGAATTAAATGATTGTAAGTTAGTTCGTATATTTAAAGTTATGATGTAGTCCAATGAGGATTAAAATGAAACAGATTATATGCACGAAGAATGCACCAGAAGCAATTGGTCCATATTCACAAGGTATTAAATTTCAAAATTTAATCTTTACCTCAGGTCAGTTACCTCTAATTCCGGAAACAATGCAATTTCCTGAAGGCGGTATTCGCGAGCAAACATATCAATCATTACTAAATGTTAAAAGCATATTAGAAGCTCAAGGTTCTTCGCTTGAATATGTAATAAAAACAACATGCTTTTTAGAAAATATGAAAGATTTTGCCGAGTTCAATGAAGTGTATCTGGAGTTTTTTGGAACAAATAATCCACCTGCACGCTCATGTGTTGAAGCTGCTCGATTACCTAAAGATGCACTTGTTGAAATTGAAGTTATCGCTTTTAAACCTGAATAGGGTTATGGGCCATTTTTTCACATGATTTAAAGAGCAAAATAGAGCATGTTTAGTATTAGTAATAACGAATTGTATTCAGGAAAGAGTAGCCCACTTTTTAATAAGGAGATTGCCAGCAAAGTTCGTAATTTGCATCGTAAAATAGAAGGTTATCAACCCACACCTTTAATCTCATTAGAATATTTAGCTAAAAAGTTAGGCTTAAAAAAAATTTTAGTTAAAGATGAATCACGACGCTTTGGTTTAAATGCATTTAAAGTTCTTGGTGGTTCATATGCGCTAGCTAAATTACTTGCTGAAAAGTTAAATATTGACATGAATCAGTTTGATTTAAAAAATATTAAAACTTTGCTGAAAGAACCCGTTGTATTTACGACCGCTACAGCCGGAAATCATGGGACAGGCGTTGCTTGGGCTGCGAGAGAAATGGGGCAAAAAGCAGTTGTGTTTATGCCTAAAGGTGCTGCTAATACCAGTGTAGAAAGAATCAAAGCGTTAGGTGCAGATTGTATCGTCACAGATGTAAATTATGATGACACAGTTCGTTTAGCTAACAAGACAGCCCATGAAAAAGGATGGCTTCTTGTGCAGGACACGGCATGGGATGGTTATGAGACGATTCCGACATGGATTTCTCAAGGTTATATGACTATGGCTGATGAGGCTGTAGAGCAACTCAATGAATTTAAAGATTTAGTACCTACCCATATTATGCTTCAAGCAGGTGTCGGGGCGATGGCTGGTGGAGTTTTAGGATATTTGGTTGATGCACTTGGTATCCAAAATTTTAAAGCCATTGTTTCTGAACCTGTTACTGCCGATTGTGTTTATCAATCTGCACAAGATAAATCTGGACAGCTTATTGCAGTCGATGGCGACTTAAATTCAATTATGGCTGGTTTGGCTTGTGGCGAGGTCAATCCAATTACATGGCCGATCTTAAAAGATTGTACTTTTGCTTTTGCCAAAGTCGAAGATTCTATAGCTGCGACTGGAATGAGAGTTTTAGGTAATCCGTTAGATGGTGATGAACCAATAACGAGTGGTCCATCTGGTGCAATTAATCTAGGTTTACTTTACGCACTTAGTAGCAGCCCAGATCAGGCATGTTTAAAAGAAAGTCTAGGTTTAAATGAAGAATCAATTGTACTGATTTTTAGTACGGAAGGCGATACAAATACCGATCTTTATAGAAAAGTGGTATGGGAAGGATGTTATCCCTACTAGCTACAAGGTTATTTAATCAAATATAGAGATAGTCTGGATAGATAAGGAATTTAGATGAGTTTAATAAGTTTTGAAGAACAGTTACACCGTTGGAGACACGAACTTCACTCTAATCCTGAAACGGGTTTTGAAGAAATTACTACAGCGGAATATATTGCTCAACAACTAAAAAACATGGGTTTGGATGTTCATACTGGAATTGGTGGAACAGGTATCATTGCGAGCTTAACAGTCGGGAATAATCCCACTGTTATTGGTTTACGTGCTGATATGGATGCGTTGAATATAACTGAAACTACCGGTAAATCTTATTGCTCTAAAAATCATGGAAAAATGCATGCTTGTGGTCACGATGGTCATATGAGCATGTTGTTAGGAGCTGCTAAATTACTAACTGAAAATCGTAATTTTAATGGAACGGTTAGATTCGTTTTTCAGCCCGCAGAAGAACATGGACGTGGCGCGAAAGCTATGATGAGTGAGGGGTTATTAGAGCGTTTTCCAATTGATGAATTTTATGGTGTCCATAATTGGCCAGGCTTACCAGCGGGAAGTATCTGTACACGAGTGGGTGGAATTATGGCAAGTGAAGATAATTTCACTATTAAAATTAAAGGCAAAGGAACACATGCAGCTCGACCTCATATGGGCAAAGACCCTTTAGTGATTGCAGCTGAGATTATCTTAGCTCTCCAGACTATTATTTCACGCAACCTTGATCCAAGTGTTCCTGCCGTGATTTCTTGTACAGAAATTCATACCGATGGTATTCGTAACGCAATTCCTAGCAATGTTGTTATTACAGGAGATACGCGTAGTTACTCTCCAGATGTACAGGCAATGTTAGAAAATAGAATGCGTACCATTTGTGAAAGCATTTGCAAAATGCATGACGCCGAATGTGAATTCGAATATACACATGAATTTTCCCCAACTGTCAATCATGCAACTTGTGTAAATACTGCTGTTAACGCGGCAATTAATATTGTGGGTGAATCAAAAGTAGATCCAAATGTCCAAGCTATGATGGCTTCAGAAGACTTTGGAGCATTTATAGAGAAAGTACCAGGTTGTTTCGCTTTTATTGGGAATGGTGTTGAAGAAGAAGGAAAGGGATTTATTCCTCTTCATAACTCTAATTACGACATTAATGACGATATATTAAGCGTTGGTGCCCAATATTTTGCTGAGATAATCAGAACACGTTTGCCTTTATAAAAGGAAGAAATACAAAAAGTGTATTTCTAATGATTTAACAGAAGGAACTGTTATGTCCATTTAATGCAGAACAACGTTAAATAAATTGAATTATAAATGAGGAGTAAATTTCATAAATTTACTCCATGGGGAACTATATTCAATTTTTATAATGAGATATTTAACCATTCTGCATTCTAAGGCATTTCCATTCCTCGAAAACCTAAATAAGTTTCAGAGGCAAGAATTATGTCAAAGATTTTAAATCAGACGAAAGGATTTTTGGATAGTAATAAATGGAATTCGCAAGATACTACATGGATGCTAGGGTTGTTTGGAACAGCAATTGGAGCTGGTGTTTTATTCTTACCAATTAATGCAGGAATTGGTGGTCTAATTCCATTGTTAATTACTACACTTTTAGCATACCCAATTACTTTTTTTGCCCACCGTGCTTTTGCTCGATTTATTTTATCCTCAAGTAAACCAGAGAGCGGTATTACTGGAGTAATCTTAGAATATTGGGGAACTACAGCTAGTCGTATTTTTAATTTAATTTATTTTTGGGCTATTTATACTATCCTATTAGTGTATGCAGTAGCAGTAACAAATACAGTTGAATCTTTTTTAATTCACCAATTGCATTTAGTTGCACCACCACGTGCTTTATTGTCATTTATATTAATTTGTATTTTGTTGTTCATTGTCCGTTTTGGCCAAGATATTACAGTAAAGGTAATGAGTATACTGGTTTACCCATTTATTATCTCATTAATTTTTATGGCTATTTGGCTAATTCCTCACTGGAATACTGCCATATTTGAAAATTTTACTTTAACTTCAAGTAATCATAATAATATATGGATGACGTTATGGATGACATTTCCAGTTTTAGTCCTTTCATTTAATCATTATCCGATTATTTCACCTTTTGTAGTCAAGCAACGTAAAACATATGGTGAGATAGAGGTGGATAAAAAATGTGCACAGATTCAGAGGTATGGCTATATCTTGATGGTGTGTGTTGTCATGTTTTTTGTCTATAGTTGTATATTAAGTTTATCTCCACAAGACCTAGCATCTGCGAAAGAACAAAACATTTCGATTCTTTCTTATCTTGCTAATCATTTTGACACACCTGTGATCGCATGGGCTGCTCCTTTGATCGCTTTCATTGCAATTATGAAATCTTTTCTAGGACATTACATTGGTGCGCATGAGACACTAACAGATATTATTACTGATCAATGTCAAAGAAAGGAAATTAATCTCAGTAAAGGCGCTGTAGATAAAATTATCTTTATATTTATGATTCTTAGCTGTTGGTTTATTGCTTATAAGAATCCAAGTATTCTTGACATTATTGTGAGTATTAGTGGACCTACTGGAGCAATATTAGTTTTATTACTACCTATGTATGCTATACATAAAATTCCTTCACTTGCACCATATCGGAATAAAGTTAGCAATATTTTTGTTACACTGATTGGAGTAATTACTGTATCTGCAATTTTTTATGGTTTAGTTTAATATTTAAAAGGCAAGGTAAATTAAAACCTTGCCTTTTTGTTGTTTAAATAGGAATTGAAAGAGAAGCTTTATCTTTTTTCATGGCGACAAGGGTTTTAAAGCGTTTTACATTATTATTTTTTATAAATAATTTTTCAGAAATATCAGTGTATTGATCCATGTCTTTGACTTGAAATATTAGTACAAAATCCCATTCACCAGCGACATAATATGATTGTTGAATGTATTCGCAGTTTAAAAATAGCTTTCTTGTAATATCCAAATGTTCATGCTGTTCACTTAAAATTTCAACCATAGTAATAATAGTAATGGGAAGACCTATAAAAGCTGGTTCAATGTTGGCTGTATAGGATTTAATTACACCCTCATCGCTTAATTTTTTTAATCGTCTATTTACTGCAGCTGTAGATAAATTTACTCGGTCACCTAAATCTTTTTGAGCAATTCGGGCATCTTCTTGAATAATCTTAAGGATTTTTAGATCAAATTGATCAAGTTGAATTTGTGACATAATTTGCTCAGCTAATTTAGGTGAATATGCAATAAAATTTCATATTAGTCCATATTTTATCAAAAAAAAATCAAGTTAAAGAAATATTATATCAATTATCGGTAAATATTATGGATATTTTGAAATGGAAGATGTTAAGTCATTGCAAGAGAAACTTTCAATTGATGGTGAGCTTCTTATTAAACAAATTAATGAATTAGGTGAAATAGGTGCTGATTCAGAAATTGGTGGTCGCACACGTATTGCTTTAACTGATGACGAAAAAAAAGGCCGTGACTTAATTGTTAAGTGGATGAGCGAACTTGTTCTAAAGATAGAAATCGATGAGATCGGTAATATTTTCGGGACCTTACCATCTAGTAATGGAAATTGTCATAAAAATGTACTAATGATAGGGTCACACATAGATACTGTACAAAATGCTGGTGCACTAGATGGTTGTTATGGTGTATTAGCTGGTTTATCAATTGTAAGGGCTTATCGTGAAGCTGGAATTCTTCCATTACGTCCAATCACTGTTGCTGCTTTTACGAATGAAGAGGGCGTTCGATACCAACCAGATATGATGGGATCATTAGTATATGCCGGTGGAATGCCAGTCCAGGAAGCGCTCAATGTAATTGGTACGGATGGAACACGTCTTGGTGATGAATTAATTAGAATTGGCTATGCCGGTCATTTAAAGGTTGGAACAATTGTTCCCCAAGAATATATTGAACTCCATATTGAACAAGGTCCGATCTTAGAAAAAGAAAATATAGAAATAGGTGCTGTAGAAAATTTACAGGGAATTTCTTGGCAACAGATTATTATTAAAGGAAAGGCAAATCATGCAGGTACTACTCCAACTCAAATGAGACATGATGCAGGTTTTGCAGCAGCTTCAGTAAATACATTTTTAAGAGAGTTAGCTGTAGAAGCCAAGACAACTTTGGCAACCGTTGGAAGTGTAAAGTTTCATCCTAATTTAATTAATGTCATACCAAGAATGGTTGAATTTACGGTTGATTTGCGTGATCCAGATGAAAGTAAGCTGAAAAATGCTGAGAATAAATTAAATAATTTTTTAAAATTATTGGAAGAACAAGAAGGTGTTCAGGTTGAACAAAAGCAATTAGCTCGATTTGAGCCAGTTCATTTTAATGAACAAATTGTTCAGCTAATAGAAAGTTCGGCGAAAAAATTAGGTTATAGTTATCGCCGTATGACTTCTGGGGCGGGTCATGATGCTCAAATGATTGCGAGAATTGCTCCTACAGCTATGATCTTTGTGCCAAGTAAAGGGGGAGTGAGCCATAATCCTCGCGAGTTTACAGAGCCAAATCAGCTTATAAATGGTGCGAATGTATTACTAGAAGTAATTCAAAATTTAGTTTAAATATCCAATGATCTATATCTCAAAAGGGTATAGATCATATTACTTACTATTCTCGATGAGAAGTATGACCCATTAATTCAGCACTATAAATCTAAAGTATCTGTTTTTTTAGGTATATTAAAAGAATCAATTTTTTAAGACCCCAGAGCAGTAAAATGACCAGAAAAGCGATTTAAAAATTAACAATGGACTATGTGCTGGCTAAAATAACTTCCATGGTGTGTCACTTTCACTTTACATGGAAAAAGTTTTTCACCGAAAGATAGAATATTACCTTGCACTAAAGTTTGATACCATTCACCATCGACTAAATGCAACATTATGGCTTTACTCATGCGTGATTCAGAATTAACTCTTTTAATAACAAAGTTTCGGTTGTTAGGCTGATATCTAATTTGTTGTAAGTTAAAAGTGTTGCTTCAACTTTTTCTTATTAGTTATTACATTAATTTCAGCCAACCATTTTGAGAGTTGATAACCATACACTCCATGCACACGGACTATTTATGTGTTGAAGAGTAAAGCTAATAGATGCACATAAAAATAACATTTACGAATCGAGTTAATCAGCTCTTCCAACTCTTGATTCAACTAATTTTTTAGGAATGCTACGGAAAAAATCTATATTCCTAGCTGCGTGATCTTTCGCAACGTCATCTAAATCAGGATTCATTCTAAAGCGATCATAATAACCACCTTTTGAAACTTTAACTTCTGTCTGAAGGATTACTATAACTTTAAAGTTAGCTTTAATATCAATATGTATTATCCTAATAAACTAAAATAGGTTGTAATGATCCAATAACTGTATTGATAAACAATAAACAATAAACAATAAACAATAAACAATAAACAATAAACAATAAACAATAAACAATAAGGTAAAAGTTCAAATTATATTGTGGCTATTCAATTTAATTAAAATTTTTGAGTTTATCAATGTTTTGAATATCGAAAATATTTAATAAGATGGTAGTCTTGGATCAAGTTATCATAATTGTAGATTGATACTGTATATTACAATAAAAATATTAGTTTTATTTAATTTAAAAACAAATAGTTATGGTTTGTTTGTATAAACTATGGAGGGAATATGGTTTCCTAAAGGAAGTGCGGCAGCACTTTATGATTCGGTACAAAAGCTTTATACACTTCCTGACAACATGCGCATGTTTTTATGCCATGACTATAAACCCGAAGGCCGTAATGAATATGTCTGTCAAACAGATATTAGAACTCAAAAGCAAAGCAATATTCATTTAAACCAAAGAGTTTCCAAAGACTCATTTATAAAAATGCGTCAAGAAAGAGATGCTACTTTGGCAATGCCAAAATTAATTCTGCCTTCCATTCAAATTAATATGAACGGTGGAAACTTTCCGGAACCAGAATCAAATGGCATCCGTTATTTGAAAATACCTTTCAACTACTTCTAAAAATAGCCTAAGCAGTTATTCTGGATCTTTTTTATCTATCCGAATAGCCTAAGCTAGTTATAAAATTGACACTTTATGAAATAGCCTAAGTAAGATTTAAAGAACTTGTCTTAAATCCCGCGAAGTCTCTTGCAATAAAGGCAAAATGTGTTGGATTAAATATTCTTCAGTTGTTTTCATAGTTGGAGAAACAATATTTAAAGCTGCAACCACTTTAAAGTCTTGTCCATAAATGGGTACGGCGAGCGCATGAACACCTAATTCGTGTTCTTCACGTGAATAACACCAATCTTGCTCTCGAATTTCTTTTAGTAACTCTAAAAATTTATCATTTTCGACATGCGTATATTTGGTTAGACGCTGAAGAGGATATTTTTGAAGCCAGTCCAATTGTTCTTCTTGGCTTAAATGTGCCAGTAAAATTTTACCCGCCGAGGTCGCATGAGCTGGTAAGCGGTTACCCAAATGTAAACCATATGGATTTACACGGTCGGTTTGTTGGTGGGCGGCACTACGGGCAATGGTAATGGCTTCATAACCATCAAGCACCATCACTGAATAAATGAGAGAAGTTTGGTTAGTTAACAGATTTAATAAAGGCTGAGACACTTTTGGAAGTCGAGCTGCACCTAAATAAGCTCCTGAAAATTTAAGAACTTTCGGAGTTAAATAGTAATAGTGGCCATCTGACTCAAGATAACCTAAATATTCTAAAGTTAATAAATGACGTCTTGCTGCCGCTCGGGTGAGTCCAGTTTTTTCAGCCGCCATAGAAATGTTTAAACGATGTTGATTGCTGCTAAAGCTATCTAAAATCGCCATGCCTTTACCGATGCCAGCAATGTAATCTTCATGACGAATCGTTTTTTTGTTGTCCTGATTCTGGATTATCCGTTCATCTTTACTCATTACTGGTCCTTGTACGATAGAAGCTTAGTAGATCAATTTGCTTTACTGAAAAAGTTTAATAATTTCATGTCGCAAAAATTGATGTCTTAAATTATCCCTTAAATCTTCGTGCCAAAACATACCCATTTTAATATTGGTTATCTCAAAAGGTAGAGAATGTGAGCAAATTTTAGGACTATAAGATAAATGCTGCAAAATCATACGAGGCATGGTCAATATTGCGTCGGCTTGAGCTCCCAAAACTTGTAACGCCGTTGAGTAGTTTTGACAGCGCATAAATACATTTCTAGAGATTTTTTGGTGTTGGTTTAAATAAATATCTTCAAGTAAAGCACCTGTACGGCGTGATGAAACACCAATGTGTCGTCCATTAATATAAAGAGATAAATCGACTTCTTTAAATTGACTACAAATGACGAACTCGTCTGTGACCAAATGATCAAAGGTAATTTTAGGAGACAAGTATTGTTCTAGGTCAATCACGAAATCGAGCTGCTGCGTCGCCAAGTCCGCCATAATATGTTTTCGATCTAGCTTCATACTGACAAACTGCAAATCTAAATTAAGATTTTGAAAATGTTGAGCAAGCCTTGGAAGAATAATTGGCTCAATTTCGTCATGAACGGCGATTTTTAAGCTTTTTAAACTGGTTGGATCAAAGACATGTTTCTGTTGGCTAATATTTTGAATCGTTAAAAGTGCTTGCTTCACAGTTGGGTAAATCTGCTCGGCAAAAGGCGTTGCAGACATTTTATTGCCTACTCGTATAAACACATCATCTTCAAGTTGCTGGCGTAATCGTTGTAAAGCATGACTTGCTGCCGATTGCGTAATATTGAGACTACTTGCCGCATTTGAAATACTTTTTTGCTCATAAATTGCGATAAATAGCGGATATAAATTGATATCAATTCGGTGAAAAAAGCTTAAGTCTAAACCGTGAAGGTTATGAATATTATTCATGTGACGGTATTTAATAAAATCATTTCATTCATATTAAGTTTCAAGTTATGTTGATGTAAAGACCAGATAATGATGTAAAGGAAAAAGAATGTTTGAACTCTCAAAAAAAGCTCAGGATTTTACCGAGCGAACTAAAAAATTTATTTTAGAAGAAATAGAACCTGTCGAAGCAAAATTTTGGGAAGAAGTTCACGAGTTAAATCCAGATGGAAACTGGAAAAAATGGCAGTGGCCCGAGCTTTTAGAAACTCTGAAATCTAAAGCTAAACAAGCTGGTCTTTGGAATATGTTTTTACCAGATGAAAAGCTAGGTGCAGGGTTAACTGTTCAAGAATATGCGCACATAGCTGAATTAACTGGCCGTAGCTTATTGGCACCTACCGTTTTTAACTGTAATGCACCAGACACAGGAAATATGGAATTGTTATGGCGCTATGGCAGTGAGCAGCAAAAAAAGCAATGGTTAGAACCTTTATTGGAAGGAAAAATCCGTTCAGTTTTTTGTATGACTGAACCAGATGTCGCGTCAAGCGATGCAACCAATATGCAAGCCACTGCACTCATCGACGGTAATGAAATTGTTTTAAATGGTAAAAAGTGGTGGTCGTCTGGTTTAGGTGATCCAAATGCCAAAATCATTATTTTTATGGCACATACTCCAGATGAAACCAAAGACCGACATCATCAACACTCTATGGTACTAGTGCCAATTGATACGGCGGGTGTTGAAATTCAGCGTATGTTACCTGTGTTTGGTGACTACGATGCACCGCATGGACACGGTGAAGTTCACTTTAATAATGTTCGAGTGCCACTTGATAACTTTATTGGTGGAGCGGGCCAAGGTTTTGAGATTGCACAAGGTCGTTTAGGGCCAGGGCGTATTCACCATTGCATGCGTTGTATTGGAGCTGCTGAAAAAACGCTAGAACTTATGATTGATCGAGGTATGTCTAGAACGGCGTTTGGCAAAGAAATTTTAAAACTTGGTGGGAACCTTGAACGCGTAGCTGATGCAAGGGTAGCCATAGATCAAGCTAGACTTTTAACCTTGTATGCTGCTTATAAAATGGATACTTTAGGAAATATGGCTGCTTTAACACAAATATCTGCAATTAAAGTAGTGGCTCCGAGTGTTTTAGAAAAAGTAGTCGACATGGCGATTCAGCTACATGGCGGTGCAGGCGTTTCAAGAGATACACCATTAACAGGTTTCTTTGCTCAAGCACGTAGTTTACGTTTAGCTGATGGACCAGATGAAGTACATAAAGGCATGATTGCCAAATTAGAGTTGGCCAAACGTGGTTATTTCGGTCGTCATAAGAAAGTATAAGTTTAAAGGAAATGAAGATGTCGGTAATTGATATAGGCGGTGAAGTACGTGAAGGTGAAGAACTTGATATTGGGGCAGTTGAAAACTGGTTAAAAAAACAAGGTGTTGAGTTGATCGGCTCGGCAGCCGTTACTCAATATACAGGTGGTGCTTCAAATTGGACTTATCGTTTAAAGTATGAAAATACCGATTTAATTTTACGTCGTCCTCCTAAAGGCACAAAAGCGAAGTCAGCCCACGATATGGCCCGTGAATATATGGTGCAGAAAAATCTTGCACCTTATTATCCTGTGCTTCCTAAAATGGTGGCACTTTGTCAGGATGAATCGGTCATTGGCTGTGATTTTTATGTGATGGAACGCATTGAAGGAATTATTCCTCGTGCAAAATTACCGCCTGAACTTGGCTTTAATGAAGAAAATGTTCATGAGCTTTGCATAAATGTTATTGATAAGTTGATTGAATTACATCAAGTTCCTTATGAGAAAACGCCTTTAGCTGAACTTGGCAAAGGAACAGGATATTGCCGTAGACAAGTTGAAGGTTGGGATAAGCGTTATGAAAAAGTCCGTACAATCAACGTTCCTTCATTTAAATATGTTCGAAAATGGCTAAACGATAATATCCCTCAAGACTCCACGACTTGCATTATTCATAATGATTGGCGATTTGATAATGTGATTTTAGACCCTGAGCATCCAACTAAAGTGATTGGTGTGCTGGACTGGGAAATGGCGACCTTAGGCGATCCATTAATGGACTTGGGAAGTGCCTTAGCCTATTGGGTTGAGTCTACGGACAATATGATTTTTAAGTCGACACGCCGTCAGCCGACTCACTTAAAGGGAATGTTCTCTCGTAAAGAAGTCGTTGAGTATTATTTGCAAAAAACAGGATTGGAGCCTCAAAACTGGGCTTTTTATGAAGTGTTTGGTGTATTCCGTTTAGCAGTGATTGCCCAGCAAATATATTACCGTTATTACCATAAACAAACCCGAAATCCTGCATTTAAAGATTTCTGGATCGTGATTCATGCACTACATATCAGAGCTTTAAAACTTATCGCACAGCAAAAATTGCAAGAATCTGAATTTGCTCAGCAATCTCTGCAGAAAATACAGGGTATTTTAAGAAGATGACCACAATTTATCTGGTAAGACACGGACAGGCCTCGTTTGGCAAAAGTAACTATGATGAGCTGTCTGAAAATGGTGAAGCTCAGGCGACTTTGTTAGGTCGTTATTTTAAGCAAATATTGAAAGAACAACCTTATGTGGTTGCTGGAACTATGCAGCGTCATGAGCAGACTGCAAAGCTCACACTAAATGAATCCTTTCCAGATGCGGTAATTCATCATAATAATTTATGGAATGAGTTTAACCATCAACAAGTTTTTGCACGCTATGAACCGCGTTTTGAACAGCCTGAACTTTTAAAAGCTGATTTAGCACAAGAACAGAACCCACGTGCATATCTTGCCAAAATATTTGAAGGTGCAATTGGACGATGGACAGATGGTGATTTTCATCATGAATATGATGAGTCTTGGCCACATTTTAAAGAAAGAGTCGAAACAGCATTGCAGCAACTTTGTGATGAGTTAGCAAAAACCAAACCTCGCTATGCAATTGTTTTTACCTCGGGTGGTGTGATTTCTGTAGCAATTGGAAAACTGCTTGAACTCAGTCCTAATCGAACTTTTGCATTGAATTGGGCAATTGCTAATACAAGCCTCACGACTTTACGTTTGGTTGGAAATGAAGCTCAGGTTTTAAGTTTAAATGAACATCATTTTATAAAAGCTGAGCGTCCAGATTTACTGACATGGATTTAAAATAAGGATAAAAGCATGGCAAAGACAATTTTAATTACAGGTGCAAGTTCTGGATTGGGCGCAGGTATGGCGCATGAATTTGCAGCCAAAGGCTATAACTTAGCGATTTGTGCACGCCGTTTAGACAGATTAGAAACTTTAAAAACTGAACTGGAAAATCAGTATGGTATTAAAGTAATTGCAAAAAGTCTGGACGTTACCAATTATGATCAGGTTTTTGAAGTATTTCGCGCCTTTAAACAAGAGTTTGGCTATTTAGACCGAATTATTGTAAATGCGGGAGTCGGAAATGGCCGTCGTATTGGTAAAGGTAATTTTGAAATTAACAGAGCCACAGCTGAAACAAACTTTATTTCTGCTTTAGCACAGTGTGAGGCAGCAGTTGAAATTTTTAGAGAGCAAAACGCTGGTCATTTGGTGGTCATGTCGTCTATGAGTGCGATGCGCGGGTTACCAAAACATTTATCGACTTATGCGGCAAGTAAAGCTGCAGTTGCTCACTTGGCCGAGGGTATTCGTGCTGAATTACTAGATACTCCAATTAAAGTCTCAACCATTTTCCCGGGTTACATCCGTACCGAAATGAATGAAGGTGCTAAACATCTACCTTTTGAGGTAGATGCCAAAACAGGATGTAAAGCTTTAGTCAAAGCGATCGAAAAACAACCTGTGAAAGCGTATGTACCACAGTGGCCATGGTTACCAATGAGTATTGCCATGAAGGTTTTGCCTTTAAGATTAGTTAATAAATTAGGATAAAAAATACCCCCTAAATTTAGGGGGTAATGTTTATTAGAACTTTTTGGTGTAATTAACAAAAAAACGGTCTTCGCCAAAGTCATTGCCGTGCTTAACATTGTAATCAATACGAATATATTGCAGAGCCACGCCTTTTAAGAAGGGTTGCTGAAACGCATAGTTTAAAATCACATTCGATTCTGTTTCATGATTTTTCTCACCATTGGCTGCTTTAAAGTCATGGCCATAAACATATTTCACCATCGCGTTTAGGCCTGGTACATAATCTTTAAAGTCATAGCCATACATGACATGATAAGACTTTTCATCTTTTTTAAAGAATCCGGTGGCGTTCCAGTTAATGAAATAGGTTTCTGGTAAGAAACCATCCGGTAAAGGGTATGCCGATTCACCAATAATTTGTTGGTAACCCAAACCAAAGGTATGGTTTTTTACTTTAACTGTTTCTAGTACCCCAATATTCTGCGCATCGATATCAAAAGTATTGCCGTCATTTTTTGCATTGAAGTACTTAAACTTAGAAGTAAGCGCAAAGTTAGGTTGTTTCCAATTATGCTCAAGTCCTACATAGTGCTTGTTGTAGAGGTCTTCTAAATTACCGAAGTAGTATTCGCCCTTTAAAGACGGCGTAAATTGATAGCGCAGGTCAATGTAGTTCAAACCATCAGATTCTTTAGTCATTCCATTGGATGTGAAAGAAAACTTTTTAAAGTCTTCTTCGTTTCGTGGAGACACTTTTTCCACTCGTCCAATTTCGGCATAAAGCTGATCTGAAAGTTGTGACTTTAAGTTGGTTCCCCAATATGAAGTGAGTAGCTGACGACTAGCATCGACAGCCGTTACAGGTAAATCTAGCCAGAGTTCACCGACACTTAAAAGTGTTTTGTCATAGCCCAGCTTTAAAGTCGCGCCGTATTTTAAATAGTCTGAAGCCTGAGATTGCGTTTCTTTATTAAAAGGCAGAACAGTATCTGCGACATGTTTGTCTGAACTTAAGCGAACGGCGTATTGAACAGAAGCATCGGCCCCAATTGTGATTGGCTTGTCAGCTATGACTAACGGGGTGTCATGCATTTTTGATTTATAAAATAAAGACGCTGCCTGAGACCAACTGCCAGTATCTTTTAAGGCATCATTATCAAAATCACGGTTGATATAGGCATTTTTTAAAGTGAATTTCCATTCATCTTCAGTTTGCTGGTTTGGATTTGCGGCCCATGAGTTGCTGCACATCAGTAATAAAGTGGCAACGGTTAAAGTGTGTGGTTTAAAACGGTGAAATAATTCCATAATCCATTTCCCAGATGTATGCCAGTCCTCGGCACTACGTAATTTTGAATATTTCGGTACTCTCTAAGCGTTTGGTTAGAGAGTACATTTTTGCAATTTGTGAGATTTATTAATTTAATTTTTCAAGCTTCATACTTTCACTAAAGAATTTGCAGCCTTTAAAAAGCAGTATTAGAGCCAGTACACATGACAGACCACCGACAATAGATAAAGAAGAACCCACCATTAACGGACTACCAAAAACTTTATCTGTAATAATGGCCACCAATGTTGTACCGATACCGAGTCCAATTAAGTTACTCACCAAAAGGAATAGGGCAGAAAGACGTGCTCTAAATTGGTTGGGCGCTAACATTTGTAATGCTGTTGCCGAAATTACTAGAGGGAAAGATGCAAAGAACATTGCAGGAATCAATAAGCTAACTGAAAGCCAAAGCTGATCTGTTTGGGTAAAAAATGAAATTGGAATAATCAGACCAACAATACCAATCACACCTGTAATCATCGGAGCATCTTGGCGTCCTTTTTTGATAAACCAATCATTTAACCAACCTGCGCAAAACACCCCTAATGTATTTGCAATTAAAAGAATGGTACCGAGCATGTAACCTGTTTCTGTCGGAGCAAGTTGAAACTTACGAATATAAAATGCAGGTGTCCAACTGGTAAGGCTGTAGAGTGCCATTGCATAAAAGGTAAAACCTAAATAATGACAAGCAAATGTTTTCGAATGCTTTTTAATAAACTGAAGGCATTGTGAGAATTTGACTTGGTCAACTTGTCCATTTTGGTTGAGCTGTTGTCCTTTACGTGCAGGGTCTTTAACGGTCAGAATAAATAGCAGACCAATAATGATGCCAGGTAAACCGACTACTAAAAAGCCAATTTGCCATGCCTTGAGTGCACCTAATAGTGGAACTTCAATGAGTGTCACGCCTTTAAGTAAGTTAATGACATAACCGCCAACTAAAAAGGCGATACCACCACCTAAAAAAGCGCCAATTGAATAAATCCCGACAGCACGACCTAGTTTGTCCTTACTAAACATGTCGCTAAACATTGAATAAGCGGCTGGAGATAACGCAGCTTCTCCCACACCAACTGCCATGCGGCTCAAGAACAGTTGAATAAAGTTTTTACTTAAACCACAAGTTGCCGTTGCTAGACTCCAAACAATAATCCCGATTGAAATTAGTTTTGGTCGTGAAAAACGATCGGCAATATAGGCTAAGGGTAACCCCATAACCGCGTAAAACAGTGAGAAGGCAAGCCCATGTAACAGGCTAAATTGTGTATCTGAAAGTTGGAGATCTGCTTTGATGGGTTCAATCATCAGCGCCAGAATTTGGCGATCAATAAATGAAAATATATATGCCAACATACAAAGTATGACCACATACCATGCATATGCATTGCTTTTCTTCTGGGTCCTTTCAACAGCGATATTACTTTGGTTCATACACTTAATCCTTATGTGTAAAACGCTTAAAGAAATTGATATCTAACTTTTATTATTCCTCTGAAGTTTTCGATATTTCCCCCTTTTAGATAAGAATAATAAATAGGCTAGAAATGAGTAATTTGGTCTCGTATAGACTGGAAGAGTGCGTCTAAACCCAATTAGGAGTTAATGGGTTTTTAAAGATCATGGAATTATTATTTTCTTTTTATATGTAAAATTCCATTACTTATTGAGTATGTTAGAATACCTAAAAAGTATGTTAAGTAAACAGATAGTAATAATTTATTGGATTAAGAAACTGATTTTTATTTATTTTTTAATATTGAAACTTATTTTAATAAAGAGCAGCGAGAAAAGAAGAACTGTTTCATGCTGCTCTTGAGCGCATTGAACCCGATATCAAGTCAAATAATTAACTTGATGGCATGAGATCAAATAATTTTTTTAACTGGTGATTTAAATTGTGAAGCTCATCTTCTGAAAAAGCATTTAGGATGCCTGCCAAGGTAACCACACTAATTTGATTAATTTGTTCAACCAGCTCAACACCTTTGGCCGTTAATTTCACCATCGAAATTCGTTCATCGGTGGTAGAAGAGTAGACCTCGACAATTCCATCTTCTACTAAGCGATATACAGCTTTTGTTGCCGTAGTTAACTTTAAGGTAGAAAGATTAGCGATATCGGTAATACTGGCTTCACCCAAAGCATTAGCACTTAAAATGATTTTACGGCGTGTATTATCAATACCTAGTTTTTTTATTGATTTTTCAATGAGTTGTGAATATTTTCCGTTAACTTGGGAAACCCAAAAAAAAGGGAAGTTTTGAATACTCGACGGTTCTTTATTAGGAAGAAATTGTTCTAAATGATCAAGCATAGCTAAGCAATAACTTAGTGAAAAAAGGGTAATCCTATTATAAACAAAATTTTGGATATTTCCTTGAGAACAAATTATAAAAAATACTTGACAATTCCATTAAATTTTCCGATATTTTAATTAATGAATAAAAATACATGGAAAAGTGAATGAATATTGTTAGCCAAAGCGTGCACAAAGGAAGTGGCAAGCTCAAGGTGATGGTCAAGGACACAATTGATATTCAAGGTCTAAAAACCATTGCTGGTAGTCGAGCTTTACTAAATGTTGAACCTGCTCAAGATGATGCTGAGGTGGTTAAAAACATTTTAAAAGCTGACTGTGAAATTATTGCCAAAACAAATTTGCACGAATTGGCTTTTGGTATTACAGGCATTAACCATGCTTTTGGTACACCCATCAACCCTAAATATCCTGAACTTATTCCAGGCGGCTCTTCGAGTGGTTCGGCTGCGGCAGTTGCTGCTAAACAAGCTGACTTTACTCTAGGCACCGACACGGGCGGCTCTATCCGTATGCCCGCTGCGTGCTGCGGAGTTTTTGGTTTAAAACCAACTTTTGGTCGTGTGAGCAGAAAAGGCGTATATCCGCCGTCAAGTTCTTTAGA
This sequence comes from Acinetobacter seifertii, assembly GCF_016064815.1. Lineage (NCBI taxonomy): Bacteria > Pseudomonadati > Pseudomonadota > Gammaproteobacteria > Moraxellales > Moraxellaceae > Acinetobacter > Acinetobacter seifertii. Next base: position 1,847,787 of record NZ_CP065820.1, read on the forward strand.
TTGCGTTGGCCCTTTTGCAAATTCAGTCGAGATGATTGAAAAGGCCATGCAAATTATTGATCCAACTTTTAAACCTACTGAATTTACTCGTACACCAAAAATTGCTGTTTTAGATGTAAAAGCAGATGACGTTATTTGGGATGGTATTCATCAGGTACTTCAAAAAGCGAATTTAGAGACCGTTTTAGAAAAAGTTGAACATTTTGAAGCGGCTTATGATGCAGGCATGCAGATTATTAATTATGAAAATTGGCAAGCTTTTGGTGAATTAACTCAAACGGGCTTAATTGGTTCTGATGTAAATGGTCGTTTATTAAAAGCAGCCGCAACAACTTTAGAGCAAGTGAAACAAGCAGAAGTTGTGAGAGCACAGTTGACCCAAGAACTCGATGCTTTATTAGAAAAATATGATGCATTGGTTCTACCGTCACTTCCACAAATTCCACCAAAAGTTTCTGAAGCTGAAAACACGGTCGCTTTTTTAAATCTTACGGGTTTAGTTCGACCATTTAATTTATCAGGTCATCCAGCCATTTCAGTGCCACTTGAAACCAGTGAAGGTTTACCAGTGGGCTTACAGATCGTATCAAAGCATCAAAAAGATGAGCAATTATGCGCTATAGCTAAATTTTGTGTTGATGCAATGCAATAAATTACAAGGAGTTAGATGATGAATAAGTTGTCTAAAATGGAGTTTGTTTCTCAAGACAAAGCAGTTGACTTAGAGGCTTTGTGCCAAGAAATTCGTGAGCGTGCCTGTGCAGGTGAGTTTGATAATCAAGCGTATGTGAGCCAAGACGTTATTGAAAAGCTTAAGCAAATCGGTGTTTACCGTGCTTTGGTTCCGAAACGTTTTGGTGGTGATGAATGTTCACCACGACAGTTTTGTGAATTAATCGAGACATTATCTAAGGCTGATGGTTCAGTCGGTTGGGTGGCAAGTTTCGGTATGAGCCCTGCGTATTTAGGAAGTTTGCCAGAAGAAACACTTAAAGAATTGTACCAAAACGGGCCAGATGTAGTGTTTGCCGGAGGTATTTTCCCGCCACAACCTGCTGAAATTACAGATGAAGGTGTCGTAGTCCGTGGACGTTGGAAATTCTCAAGTGGCTGTATGGGAGCAGACATTGTTGGCGTGGGAATTTCACCGCTTAAAAATAATGAAATGCAGGGCTTACCTCGCATGGCAGTGATGCCTGCCAAAAAAGCCAAAATTGAAATGACTTGGGACACCGTTGGCCTAAAAGGCACGGGAAGCCATGACTTAGTCGTCGAAGATGTATTGGTCGAAAAGAAATGGACCTTTGTCCGTGGTGAACCTTCAAAACTCAGCGAGCCATTTTTTAAATATCCGTCACTTTCTTTAGCGACGCAAGTATTAACCGTGGTGGGTATTGGGGTTGCAGCTGCCGCATTAGAAGAATTTGAAAAATTGGCGCCGGGTAAAGCATCTATTACGGGTGGGTCAGAAATTGCCAACCGCCCAGTGACTCAATATGAGTTTGCTCAAGCTGATGCAGAGTTTCAGGCTGCAAAGTCTTGGTTTTATCAAACCATGGATATTGTCTGGAATGAAATTATTGCTGGACGTGAAGCAACTGCTGAACAAATTAGCGATATGCGTCTGGCATGTACTCATGCAGCGCGAGTTTGCGCCAAAGTCACCCGAAAAATACAAATGCTCGCGGGTATGACAGCAATTTATACCAACAATCCATTTAGCCGTTTTGTGAATGACACCAACGTGGTGACTCAGCATGCCTTTATGGGCGATGCAACTTTACAAAATGCAGGCTCAATCAGTTTCGGGTTAAAGCCAACCCCAGGTTATCTATAAGTTTTAATTTTAAAAAAGGAATATTGAGATGGAAGCTAAAAAATCATTACGCGTTTTGTTCTGCATGGGTATTAATCAAAACTTTTTTGATGCAGAACCTGTTGAAGCAAAAGCAGTTTGGGCAGCATTTGGTGAAATGTGGAATGGCATTCATGACTTACCGGGCGTACATGTTTTTGGAAATCTTGATGATGACCAAAGCATGGTTGGCCCAAGTGCTGGCTGGCCTTGGACAACGTACTTGCTTGCCGATGTTCCAGATATTGAAACAGTACATGCAGCTTGTAACTTGTTTAGAACGACGGTGGTGGGTGAAGGTCCATACAAACTTTGGAAATATTGCAAAGTTGAAGCTCGTGTTGGGCGCGAATTGATTATTCAACGTTAAGGCGATGGCAATGAATGACAAAGTGAATTTTGCAGAAATCATAGAGCGACTAGAACAGTTAGAAGCGCACAACGCCATTCGTAATTGTTTGAACCGTTATATGGAAATCTGCGACGAGCTCAATGCAAATACAGACCTTGACGAGCTGATGAATCTTTTTGATCAAGACTGTATTTGGGAAGGTGTAGGCGAGAAATATGCCAAATCCTTTGGCTGTTATGATTCTTGGCAGTCGATTTATGACATGTTTAAAAGCTATACCCAAAAAGAATCTCACTTTGTTATGAATGCACACTTTGTAAATTCAGAACAAATTTATGTAAATCAAAATGATGCAAATGCTTCATGGCTGATGTTGCAAACTTCAACGTTTAAAGATGGCCGTAGTCATCTGAATACAGCAAAGCTCAACGTGAAGTTCCAAAAGCAAGCAGATGGAACATGGAAAATTAAACATTTCCAAACACAGAATATTTTCAGTCGTCCCGTATCGCATTGGCACAGTGAAGCCGAACTGCCGGTACCTTCCCAGGAATGACCCAGGACATATTTAAAAGGACTATTGATATGAACAGTATTATCCCGACGCATAACATTGGCACTGATTACGATGCTTTGGTTCAAAGTGACCGTGCCCATACTTCTCTTTATAAAGATGAACGCATTTTTGATGAAGAAATGGAAAAAATCTTTTATAGCACTTGGGTGTGGGTTGCACATGCGAGTGAAATTCCAGAAGGTGGAAGCTATAAAACCATTAATATTGGTAAACAGCCTGTGGTTGTGGTGCGTGACCGTAAAAAGAAAGTCCATGTACTTTTAAACCGTTGCCGTCACCGTGCCGCAACCGTATGCGAACATAAAAAAGGAAAAACCAATAGTTTTGTATGTCCGTACCACGGTTGGAGTTATGCACTTGATGGTAGTTTACGTGGTGTGCCATCTCCGGAAAGTTACGGCGATTGTTTAGATAAGTCAGAATTACCGTTGGTGAGCCTACGTGTAGAAGAATATAACGGCATGATCTTCGCTTCATTTAAAGAAGATATTCAACCGCTTGAAGAGTTCCTTGGACCAGCAAAAAAATGGATTGACCTGTTTATGAAACAGGGCGCGGGTTATCCAATTAAAGTGTTAGGTGAACACCGTTTCCGTTTTCCGGGTAACTGGAAAATTCAGCTTGAAAATACGACCGATGCTTATCACTTTCCATTAGTTCACAAGTCATTCTTAAGTTCTGTAGATGAAAAAACAGAAGAACTCTTTAACTTCGAAAACCAACCGGGGTTTGTTGAGGACTTAGGAAACGGTCACAGTGTGATGGTGATGATTCCTGAACTGGTTGATTTAGACGAAGAGCTCATGGAGCGTCCAATTCAAGAGCGTTTTGAAGACTTGGCTCAAGCTTTGCGTGATGAAGGTCATGAAGAATTAGAAGTACGCCGTATTGTTCGAGCAGTTGGTGGTTCTGGCTTTAACTTAAATTTATTCCCGAACATCGCATGTTCAATGGCGTTCTTCCGTGTGTTACAGCCAATTTCAGTCGCTGAAACAGAAATTCATCACTCGGTGATTACGATGGACGGCGGTCCACAAATTGCCAACCAATACCGCTTACGTTTACATGAACATTTCCAAGGTCCATTTGGTTTTGGTACACCAGATGACTCGGAAGCTTGGGAACGCGTACAACATGGTGCCAATGCGGGTAATGATTTATGGATCATGCTCAATCGTGGTTTACCGGGCGAAGTCAAAACCGAAGATGGCTTAAAAAGTGATGTCAGTGCTGAAACAGGTATGCGTGCAGCATATCAGCAGTGGAAAAAGATGATGACGGCTTAAGGAGAGAGCAATGAATATGAATCTGCAATTATTAAATGAAGTCACTGCTTTCATCTGGGCCGAAGCAGATATGTTAGACCACAGCGAATACCGTGAATGGCTCAATTTATGGAATGAAAAGGGCGTTTATATCATTCCAATTGACCCAAACCTAACGGACTATGAAAACAACTTAAATTATGCCTATGACGATAATCATATGCGTACTTTACGTGTACAGCGTCTTGAAAATGGTGAAGCGATTTCTACAGCGCCTAAAGCAAATACTGTGCGTAGCATTTCTCGTGTACGAGTTATTCAAGACCAAGATAATGAAATCGTTTTACGTTGTGCTCAAAACTTACGTGAATTCCGTAAAGAAAACCTCAAGCATTACACAGCTGATATTACCTACCATCTAACTCGTGATGCGGCTACAGGTTTTAAGATTAACCGTAAAATTATTAACTTGGTTAACTCAACCGATACCTTAGCTGGTATTAGCTACATTCTTTAGGAGCGGTAACATGAAACAAGTTGTTTTAGTGACAGGTGCTGCTTCTGGACTCGGTAATGTGATTGCTGAATATTTTGCGAGCCAAGGCCATCAAGTGATTTTGTCAGCAAGTACGCTTGAAAAAGCCGAAAATGCCAAGGTACAAAGTCAATATGCACAAAATATGTTTCCCTTGAAATTAGATATTTCAGTTGAGGCAGATTTTCATGCTGCGGTGCAATGGATTGAAGAGAAATTTTCTAAACTTGATGTGTTAATTAACAACGCAACCGTCACCAAAGCAACGCCAGTATTAGAAATTACCGCAGCTGATTTTGATTGGATCACGCAAGTTAACCAACGCGGCACCTTTCAAGCTTGTCAAATTATTGGCCAATATATGGCTAAAAAAGGCTATGGACGTATCATTAATATGGCGTCTTTAGCGGGACAAAATGGCGGTACGGCAACGGGTGCACACTATGCGGCAACCAAAGGCGCGATTGTGACGTTAACCAAAATTTTTGCCAAAGAGTTTGCGGCAAAAGGGGTAACGGTCAATGCGGTTGCGCCGGGACCGATGGAATCACCAATCGTTCATAGTGTGGTGTCTGACGAAAAAATGGAACAGTTCATCCAGAATATTCCGGTTAAATCCTTAGGAAGTATGCATTTTATTGCCGAAACTTGTGGGTTGCTCGCGAGTCTAAATGCGGGGTTTGTGACTGGTGCAACATGGGATATTAACGGTGGTTTATTCATGCGTTAAGCCAATCGCTTAACCATGAAAAGGGAGTTAAATCATGACTACACTTTATGATGTTGTCGTTAAAAATCGCCATGTGGAAGGTGGAAATATTGCAGTCATGGAATTTGAATCTGCAACTTCTACAACCTTGCCAAAAGTTGAAGCGGGTGCGCATATTGATGTGCACTTACCGAATGGCATGGTGCGCCAATATTCGCTTTGCCAAAATCCAAATGACGAAGGAAAGTTCCGCCTTGGAATCTTACGTGACCCTGAATCACGTGGTGGCTCAGTCTCGGCTTTTGATGAAATTAAAGATGGCATGCAAATTCAGGTCAGTGAACCAAAAAATTTATTTCCACTTTTAAAAGCCAAACACAGTGTATTAATTGGCGGTGGAATTGGAATTACGCCGTTAATCACGATGGCGTATCAACTTGCACATGAAGGTGAATCATTTGAGCTTCACTACTGTGGGGCTAGTCCTGAACATTGTGCTTTTGTTGATGAAATTAAAAATGGTGAGTTAGCAAAATACACAACCTTCCATTTTAAATCTGAAGGTGCAAGCCACCGAGCATTTTTTGAATCTGCCATTAAAGATATTGACCTAGAGAGCCACATTTACACCTGTGGTCCAGTCGGTTTCATGGACTGGGTGATTAACCTTGCCACGACTCACAATTTTCCTGAGCAGCAAATCCACAAAGAATATTTCCAAGTTGAAACTGATACTTCTGGAGATTCATTTGAGGTAGTGGCTGAGCGTAGCGGAAAAATCATTATGGTTGAAGCTGGCGAAACCATTCTGCAGGCTTTAGCTAAAGAAGGCATCGACATTGAAATGTCTTGCGAGCAAGGCGTATGTGGAACCTGTATGTGCGATGTGATTGAAGGTGAACCTGATCATCGAGATGTTTATTTTACTGACGAAGAAAAAGCCAGCAATGAACAAATATTGGTGTGCTGTTCACGCTCTAAAACATCGAGACTAGTTTTAGATATCTAATGCTCTCGCGATTTATATGGATGTAAGAGAAGGTTTAGGAGAAAGATGATGAATGTATTACAACAAATAGATGAGTTTACGGTCGATCCACTACAGTTCCGACGAGCATTAGGAAATTTTGCAACAGGTGTTACCATTGTTACTGCACAAAATGCACAAGGTGAGAAAGTCGGTGTAACCGCAAATAGTTTTAACTCGGTGTCACTCGATCCACCACTTATTTTGTGGAGTATTGATAAAAAGTCTTCAAGTTTTTCAGTATTTGAAGAAGCAACACATTTTGCAGTCAATATTTTATCGGGCACGCAAATTGAGCTGTCTAATAAGTTTTCGAGACGCAATATTGATAAATTTGCCGACACCAATTTTCAACTTGGCGCAGGACGCGCACCCATTTTAGAAAATTGTTCTGCGGTGTTTGAGTGCGAACGTTATCAAGTGATTGAAGGGGGCGACCACTGGATTATTGTTGGTAAAGTGGTTCGTTTCCATGACCAAGGCAGAAGCCCGTTGGTCTACCATCAAGGTGCATATTCTTGTGTCATGCCGCATCCGAGCCTTCAAGTTAAGCAAACTGAACAGAACGGCGTAGACCAGACTCATTATGGGCACTTATATAATAATGTCTGCTACTTGATGAGTCGTGCTTTTAAAGCTTATCAAACCGACTATATTCCTAAGCAAATGGCTTCAGGGTTCCGTACCAGTGAATCACGTCTTTTGCTCGTTTTGGCAAGTGGAACTGCTTCAAGTAAAGAAGATTTACCACGCGATATTGCTATGCCAATGCAGGAAGTTGAAAGATCGGCTGAAATTCTAAAATTTGAAGGATTATTAGTTGATCACGATAATTTATACGCACTAACGGAAAAAGGTAAACAAACGGCGCAGTATTTATTTGATATTGCCGATAGCCATCAAAATGAGGTGTTTAAAAAGTATTCTGATGAACAAAAGGATATTTTTATTACCATGCTACGAGATTTCGCAGGAGTAGCATAAGTCCCATTAAGCTGATAAATTGAATTGATTTATCAGCTTCTTTACATCTAGCTGACTATCATCAAAACAATTCCAAGGATAAGGAATTTTTGGCACACAATTTGTTTATCAATAAAACAAGATTGCAAATAAGCCAAGACAGTGCACCACCACAAGCGCAAAATCTTGAGCGGTGGCACATGTATAGAGAGGTAAGGGATGAACCAATATGTAAGCGATGCATTACTCACATGGACGCACCATATTAAAAGTGTGTGTGGCAATTTTGAAACCGATTTTGACGGAACCCGTAATTTATTCATTGGTGAAGTTCAATGCTTTTTATTGGGCGATACCGAAATTGCTTTTATCAAAAACAATGCCAATAAAATTGTCCGAAAAGCCGATGAAATCGATCGAGTGAATAATCGTTTTTGTTTTTTGATTTTGCAGTATTCGGGAAAAATGCTGCTTGAGTATAAAAATGAAACCTTAAGCCTAAATGAAGGCGATATTGTGTTGGTGGACCCGGTCGAAACCATTTCGATGTATCCGCAAGGCTTGGTGAGCCAGATTTCAGTCCATCTGTCGCGTGAAAAATTACTTAAAGAAAATATTAGTACCGAATATTTTGGAAAACTGATTACGCAAAATATGAGTGGTTTTTTACTCAAAAATATTTTGAAAAACATGTCTGCTGAAAACATCAAACTTTGGTACGCAACCGAAGATGGCAATGCTTTTGAAGATGCACTGATAGCCTTAATCAAACCGACAATTAATTATAAAAATATTAATAGTTCAAATAATTTAATGGAAAAGGCTGAGCGTTATATTATAGAAAACTTAGCAAAACCAGATTTAACACCTAAATTAATTGCAGAGCATATTGGAGTGTCGCTACGTCATCTCTACCGTCTATTTCTTCAAGAAAATTTATCTATTAACAAATATATACAGCTCAAACGCCTAGAAAAAGTTAAAGCAGATTTGCTTGATAAAAAGAACAAACAAAGCTCAATTACCCAAGTTGCCTTGAAATGGGGTTTTTGGGATGGCGCTCATTTTTCAAAAATCTTTAAAAAGACTTATGGTATTTCCCCTAAAGAATTTAGAGAGGGGATGTCGGTTTAAATCTTTTATCTCACAATGTCATTTTTAGACAAGTTCGACGTCATTCTTGAACAAGCTAGCCCTATGTAACTGTGTTGAAATTAAATTCATTAGAGCAGGTTAGATAAGCTTAATAACCATAAAACTATTAAGTTGGTCTAATGAATTTCACTCACAGGAAGTGCATTTTAACTATCTGATTCAGATAGTTCAGGGATAGATGAAAAGGATGAAACCAATGCGTAAACAACGATTATTGAATGACATACAAAAAATACTGGCACTTAACTTATCAATCGCTGCAAGCTTTTGGGGACTCAATACTCAAGCATTTGCGCATGGTGGCCATGCCGAAATGGTCTCACTTTATCAAAACATGAGTGAGCAAGGCGCTAAAGTTGTCAAAGATGATTTTACCAATACTTATATGATCACCAAAGGTTCTATGGTAGTTCGGGCCAAACCCAATTCGGATCAGGTTTTGGTGAATGGCAAACCTTTCAAACTCAGCGTGCCTTTATTAATTAAGGATGGTAAGCCTGTTATTGGAAAAGATTTTTTTAATGAAGTATTCCAGTCTGGTTTAGATCAAACTTTTAAAATTGAAAATACGTTTCACCCGCTCAATAGCCTAAACTCTGACGAAATTAAAAAGACCTTTGATGTGATTAACCGCTCGAAATACGCTTATAAAAATATGCGTTTTGCCGAGTTAAAGCTTAAAGAACCGGAAAAAGCCAAAGTCTGGGATTACTTTATTAATCACATAGAATTTAAAGAAGATCGTATTGCCTCATTTATTTTGTTAAAGGGGAGTCAAGCGATTGAAGGTGAAGTTAACCTCAACACTCAACAAGTCACCAAATGGAATGTACTTAAAGACACTCATGGAATGGTGCTGCTCGATAATTTTGAAGCCGTACAGCGTGTAATTGAGACAAGTAAAGAATATCAGGAAGCGTTACGCAAACGCGGCATTACCGATGTGAAGAAAGTGATTGCTACACCGCTAACGGTTGGATATTTTGGCGGTAAAGATGGGCTTGATAAACAACTCAATATATTAAAAGTCGTCGCTTATCTCGATGTCGGCGATGGTAACTACTGGGCGCATCCAATTGAAAATTTAGTTGCTGTAGTTGATTTAGATAAAGAAAAAATTATCAAGATTGAAGAAGGCGCAATCATTCCTGTGCCGATGGCAAATCGACCTTATATGTCGAATAAGCCCGTAGCAAGTAAGCTAAAACCACTCAATATTACTGAACCTGAGGGTAAGAACTTTAGCATTACCGGTCAAACCATACATTGGGGGAACTGGTGTTTACATGTGGCTTTAGACTCTCGTGTTGGCTTACAGCTTTCAACTGTGACTTATAAAGATAAAGGCGTGAAGCGTAAAGTCATGTATGAAGGTAACTTGGGTGGAATGGTGGTTCCATATGGTGACCCTGATATTGGATGGTACTTCAAATCTTATTTGGACTCTGGCGAATATGGTATGGGAACACTTACCTCATCTATTCTTCCTGGAACAGATGCACCCGACAATGCAGTTTTGCTTGATGCTGTGATTGCAGACTATAAAGGCCATCCACAAGTAATTCCAAATGCCATTGCTGTATTTGAACGTTATGCTGGACCTGAATATAAACATCACGAAATTTTTGGTAACCAAGATGCCAGTGAAGCCCGCCGTGAACTTGTCGTGCGCTGGATTAGTACAGTGGGGAACTACGATTACATGTTTGACTGGGTATTTGCCCAAAATGGTGTAATTGGAATTAATGCGGGTGCAACCGGTATTGAAGCTGTTAAAGGTGTTAAATCACGCACTATGCATGACAGTACCGCCAAAGAAGATACCAAATATGGAACTTTAATTGACCATAATATTGTGGGCACAACGCATCAGCACATCTATAACTTCCGCTTAGATATGGATGTCGATGGTGAAAATAACAGCTTTATGCATATGGACCCTGTGGTGAAAGCCAATGACAAAGGTGGTGTTCGTACAAGCTCAATGCAAATTGACAGTAAAGTCATTACCAATGAGCAAAATGCGGCTGAAAAATTTGATCCATCCACTATTCGCTTACTCACCAATTTCAACAAGGAAAATAAATTAGGCAATCCGGTTTCTTATCAAATTATTCCTTTTGCAGGTGGAACACACCCTGTGGCGAAGGGTGCCAATTTTGCTAAAGATGAATGGTTATTTAAACGTTTGAACTTTATGGATAAGCAAATTTGGGTGACACAGTACAATCCAGATGAACGCTACCCTGAAGGGAAATATTCAAACCGCTCAACTCATGACACAGGATTAGGACAATTCATTGGCAACAATGAAAATATTGAAAATAAAGACCTTGTAGTGTGGATGACAACAGGAACAACCCATGTGGCACGTGCTGAAGAATGGCCAATTATGCCGACAGAATGGGTTTATACCCTAATCAAACCTTGGAACTTCTTTGACAGTACCCCAACTTTAAACTTGGGTGAAGACGAGCAAAACACACAGCACGACCATCACTAAACGGGTGCATGATCTAGAGTGGGTAACGAATCGGTTACCCACACTTGAGCACGGTTAGACCGTTCGCAAAAAAGGAATTTCTCAATGAAAAATTTATTTTCTCAGGTTGTGAGAGGGACTCTCTTTGTCTCATTTTTTTCAACTGTGCATGCTGGTGAAATTGAAATTAAACCGACTTTTGAAGCAACTTTTGCGGCTTTTAGTAGCGGTAAAAGCTATAACGGCGAAAACCTAGAGGATGAAAGAGTCAATTGGCAAGAAGGTCATCTTAAATATGGTGCGAAAGGAAACTACACCTTTAAAAACAATCAGCTCTATGCAAGCTTGAGCGGTATTAGCTCGGCAACATTTGGTGATGGCGATGCTGGCCAAAATAGTAATGGTAAAGAACGCAAAACGGATGTGAATGAATGGATCATTGGTTTTAAAGACGGCACCAATAAAGATGAGTTAACGACCTATGATTTAAGTATCGGTCGACAAAATATCATGATTGGTGACGGGTTCTTCATTGCGGGTGATGCATTAAATCTCGGTAAAGTTCCTGCGGATGGCACCCTAGATCGGGGCGGGGCATATTATCTAGCAGCTCGTCGAAGCTTTGATTTTACAAGTTTGCTTCAATACAAACCGCAAGAAAATACAACGCTAAAGCTGGGTTATTTAAAGTCAGACAATAAAGCACAATTTTCACCTGAACTGTTTGTAACTGATTTGATGTATCAACTTAAAGATAAGGGAGTTGGGTTCACTTATTTAAACGTATTAGACCTTAAAGATGCTGAACAGGTTTCAGGGCGACAAGATCTTAAAAATTATGCTTTACGTTTGAATTATCAACTCTTACCAGAGCTGCAATTTAAAACTGAGTTTGTGGTTCAAGATAAAAAAGATAGCCACGAAAATGCTGGCTACTTAGCGCTGAACTATAACTTTTTATCTTCAAAATATACGCCCTCATTAGGCTACCGTTTTAGTCATTTTTCAGACCAATACGACCCTATGTTTTATGGAAATACAGTCGGCTTTGGTACGTGGTTTCAGGGCGAAGTTGCCGGAAACTATGCTGGTCCATTTAATAAAAATGCAGATATTCATCAAGTCTCTTACACGATGAATCTAAAAGAAAACTTTATGTTGGGTGCTTTGGCCTATAAGTTCAAAACAGTAAATAAATCTTTAACTAATGTAGATGGACATGAGCTGGATGTTTTTTCGGTCTGGTCGGTCAATAAAAAATTCAATGTTATTCCTTTAATGGGACTCTATAAACCAAAACACGATATCCATAGTGGCGGTACTCAAAACTACGATGACAAGACCAATGTATATGCGCAGTTGATTCTGCAATACATCTATTAATAGATCCTTTTAAATGAATTGAGAGAAATAAAAATGAGTGAAGTTCAGATTTTACAAAGCGTGCAGCATTTTATGGCACGTCAACATGGACATTTTATTGATGGAAAATTAGTTGCTGCCGAGCTTTTAGATAAAGTGGATATTGTAAATCCATCGACTGAACAAGTGGTTGCTCAAATTAGTATTGGTAGTCAACAAGATGTCGCAAGCGCCGTCAAAAGTGCTGAACATGCTTTTCAAAATGCTTGGGCCGAAACTACACCGTATGAACGTGGCGTTAAATTAAATAAGTTGGCAGATTTAATTGAGCAACATGGTGAAGAACTTGCTCAGCTTGAGACGTTATCCACCGGAAAGCTTATCAATATTTCCCGTCATCTTGAAGTCGCACAATCCGTTATTTTCTTAAGATATTTTGCTGGTTGGGCAACCAAAATTAATGGTCAAACCATGCAACCTTCTATTCCTTCTATGCAAGGTGAAAAATATACGGCCTTTACTTTAAGACAACCAGTGGGTGTGGTTGCAGGGATTGTGCCTTGGAATTTTTCACTCATGATTGGTGTATGGAAAATCGGTTCAGCTTTAACAACTGGCTGTACCATTGTGCTTAAACCAAGTGAGTTTGCCAGCTTATCTTTATTACGTTTAGCTGAACTTGCCATTGAGGCAGGTATTCCGGCAGGTGTGATTAATGTGGTTACAGGTAAGGGCGATACAGGGCAATATTTAATTGAGTCGCCACTCGTTAAGAAAGTTTCATTTACAGGTTCGGTACCAACAGGTATTGCCATCGGTAAACTTGCGATGAGTAGTGATTTAACCCGTGTAAGTCTGGAGCTGGGCGGTAAAAATGCCATAGCTGTTTTAGCCGATGCAAATATTGATGAGATTTTACCGACTTTGTTGCAAGCAACTTTTGTACATCAAGGTCAAGTTTGTGCATCCCCAGAGCGTTTTTTTGTACACCATACAAAACATAATGAACTAGTCGAAAAACTCTCTAAAGCACTTTCTAGTTTCAAAATTGGATCGGCTATGGATGAAGGAAGTATGTTTGGTCCACTCTCTAATCAGCCACACTTTCATAAAGTGAAACATTATTTAGATATGGCAAAAGCCAATAACCAGATTATTGCAGGTGGTGAGGCTCTAGATCAGACAGGGTATTTTGTACAGCCGACTTTAATTTCCTTTAAAAATACGGATGATCCTTTATTTTTAGAAGAAACTTTTGGTCCAGTGGTCGGGGTAATGCCATTCGAAACTGATGAAGAACTCGTTCAACTGATGAATCAGTCGCGCTTTGGTTTAACCGCAAGTATTTGGACAAATGACTTATCTAAAGCTTTGCGTTTAATTCCTAAGATTGAAGCAGGGACGTTGTGGGTCAATATGCATACGTTCTTAGATCCATCTGTTCCATTTGGCGGGGTAAAAGCTTCAGGAATTGGCAGAGAGTTTTCTGATGCATTTATTGAAGATTACACCGAATTAAAATCGGTCATGATTCGGTATTAATTTTAAAAAGTAAATGCAGATATAAAAAAATGGCCTCTATAGGCCATTTTTTGAATCATTAAATTAACCTAATAAAAAATCCTTTAGGATTTTATTAAAAGCTTCTGGCTGTTCTACATTGGAAATATGAGATGCGTCTATTTCTGCAAGTTTTGATTGTGGAATGTGTTGCTGCATAAATTCACCATCTGCAACGGTTGTTACAGGGTCTTGAGTTCCAGCAACGACTAATACAGAAATTTTAATGTCTTTTAACTGTTCGCGGACATCCGCTTTAGCCAAAGCCTCACAACAATTGGCATAACCCATTGCGCTGCCAGCACTTAAGTCGTTACACAGGTTGTTGACAATTGAAGCATGACTTTGGATAAAGGGATCTGTAAACCATCGCGAAGCTGCTGTGGCTGCGATTGGCTGTAAACCTTGCTCACGTACTAATTTTGCACGGTCAAGCCATGCCTGTTCTTGTCCGATTTTAGCGGCAGTATTTGCAACAATGACATGACTAAAACGGTTAGGGTAGTGAATCGCAAGCCATTGACCTGTTAAACCGCCCATTGAAATACCACAAAAAGCAGCTTTGCTAATATTTAGATGGTCGAGTAAACGGACAACATCTTCACCTAATTGCTCTACAGTATATGGACCGTCAGGCGTAGATGATGAACCGTGACCACGAGTGTCATAACAGATCACAAAAAATTGATCTTTTAACTCATTAAACTGTTTTTGCCACATGCCATAGTTAGTGCCCAAAGAATTGGAAAACACCAGAGCAGGGGAAGAAGGTTCGCCAAAAGTTTGATAGTTAATTTGTGCATCGGCAGATTGAAAAGATGGCATTTGTTTCTCCTTAAAGTGCTTCAACACGTTCAATAATGAGTGCAATCCCTTGTCCCACACCAATACACATTGAACACAAGGCATAACGACCACCTGTTTGTTCAAGCTGGTTTAAAGCTGTAGTAACTAGCCGTGCACCCGAGGCACCAAGTGGATGGCCCAATGCAATTGCTCCACCGTTTGGATTGACCTTGTCAGAGTTGTCTGGCAAACCTAAATCACGGGTCACTGCCAAAGCCTGTGCAGCAAAGGCTTCATTGAGCTCAATTACATCCATCTGCTCTAAAGTCAGGTTGGCTTGTTTCAGTAATTTTTTAATGGCTGGTGCTGGAGCAAAACCCATAATGCGTGGTTCTACACCCACCGCTGTTGAAGCAATGATCTTGGCACGTGGTTTGAGGTTGTAAGCCTGAACTGCATCATCAGAAGCAATCAGTAGAGCTGCTGCACCATCATTAATACCTGAAGCATTACCCGCAGTAACTGTACCATCTGCTTTCACAACAGGTTTAAGTTTGCTTAAACCTTCAAGTGTGGTGGATGCACGTGGATGTTCATCAGTATCAATCACAACAGCCTCACCCTTACGCTGAGGGATTTCAACTGGCACGATTTCTTTAGAAAAAAAGCCTTTGGCTTGCGCGCTTGCGGTGCGTTGTTGGCTCACCAAGGCAAACTGGTCCTGATCTGCACGATTGACGTTGAACTGTTCAGCCACGTTTTCGGCAGTCTGGGGCATGGTGTCTACACCATACAATTCTTTAAGTTTCGGGTTAATGAAGCGCCATCCCATGGTGGTGTCTTCAATCTTCTGGCTACGGCCAAAAGCACTGTCAGACTTACCCATCACATAAGGTGCACGGCTCATGCTTTCCACACCACCTGCAATCACCAGGTTTGCTTCGCCTGCTTTAATAGCACGGGCAGCAATGGCAATGGCATCGAGTGATGAACCGCACAAACGGTTAATGGTGGTTGCTGGCACCTGATAAGGTAACCCAGCAAGCAGTGCTGACATACGGCCAACATTACGGTTATCTTCACCGGCTTGGTTGGCACAACCATAGATCACATCATCGACCTGTTCCCAATCTACACCTGGGTTACGCTGCATGAGGGCTTTAATAGGCACAGCGCCAAGGTCATCGGCACGGACAGGTGCAAGGCCACCGGCATAACGGCCGAATGGAGTACGGATGGCATCGATGATATAAGCGTTTTTCATTCTTACATTTCCATTTTGAAATCTGTTGCTGTCATTGCCACATTGTTAGACTTTCCAGATTTTGCTGGCGATCATCATGGTTACTAAGTTAAAAGTAGTCATGACAGAGTCTTATCGTGTTGAGTCAAATGCCAGTAGCTAATTCTTGTCACTTTTTTAAAAAAGTAACCAAAAACCTTTGTTGAACAGAGGAGGCTTCCATGCCTCCCTGTCCAACGGGCGACATCCATGTCGCCTGTCACGATAGTAAATTACGGTAAAATCTAAATTAATAAGCAAGAACCGTATTTAAAGAGTTCCATTCAGTGTTTCGCGTTGGCGACATGGATGTCGCCTCGTTGCTCAGCACAACAGGGAGGTTGTGTCTGAGTAACAAAGGTTTTTGTTACTTTTGACCTTTCAAAAGTAAGGTATTGCCTATACAAAGGGCTTTCGAAGATCACTATCATTTACAGGCAATGACGGTAGTAGCACTGGCTATTAGGGCTTTACTGTGTAAACTTTACCCTTGAGTCGCATCAATCAAAGTTGCACCTGTTAAAGCCTGTAACTCATCAAAGCTAAGACCTTCCACTTTCTCAATCACCTTTAAACCATCTTTGGTCACATCAATCACACAAAGGTCGGTGTAAATACGGTCAACGCAGTGTTTACCCGTAACCGGATAGCTCAGCTCAGCCACAATCTTCGGCTCACCTTGCTTGGTTACATGGTCTGTAGTGATAAATACTTTTTTAGCACCAACTGCTAAATCCATCGCACCACCAACAGCAGGAATCGCATCCGGTGCACCTGTGTGCCAGTTCGCCAAGTCACCATTCGCAGCAACCTGAAAGGCTCCAAGTACCGCAATATCAAGGTGGCCACCACGCATCATCGCAAAGGAATCACCATGGTGGAAAAAGCTACCGCCTTCAAGCATGGTTACAAACTCTTTACCCGCATTAATCAGTTCAGGGTCTTCTTCACCTGCCGCTGGTGGTGGGCCAAAGGCTAATAGGCCATTTTCAGAATGAAGGAAAATATCTTTATCGTTAGGTAAGTAGCTGGCAATCTTGGTTGGTAAACCAATACCCAAGTTCACATAGGCGCCATCGGGAATATCTTGTGCCACACGCTTTGCAATCTGGTCACGGCTGAGTTTCTGGTAGCTCATGTTATTTCTCCTTATTGCTTACTGTGCGGGCTGTACTTGCACAACGTGCTGTACAAAGATACCTGAGGTGATGATATGTTCAGGGTCTAATCCACCCAATTCAACCACCTCAGAAACCTGAGCAATGGTGACATCCGCAGCCATGGCCATAATCGGGCCAAAGTTACGTGCAGATTTACGGTAAACCAGATTGCCCCAGCGATCGCCCTTATAGGCTTTAATCAAGGCAAAGTCTGCTTTGATTGGATATTCAAGTACATAATCTTTCCCATCAATCTCACGGGTTTCTTTGCCTTCAGCTAAAAGTGTTCCAAAGCCTGTTGGGGTAAACACAGCGCCTAAACCCATACCAGCTGCCTGAATACGACAAGCCAGATTACCTTGTGGTACCACTTCAAGCTCAACTTTCCCAGCACGGTACAGTTCATCAAACACATAAGAGTCTGACTGACGTGGGAAAGAGCAAATCACTTTTTTAACTGAACCAGCTTTAAGCAGTTTAGCCAGACCATAATCGCCGTTACCGGCGTTATTGCTGACAATCGTTAAATCTTTAACACCCAGTTCAATAAGACCGTCAATGAGTTCAGCGGGTTGTCCTGCGGTACCAAAACCACCAATCAGAATGGTTGCACCATCTTTAATCTGCGATAAAACCTCGCTTAGTGAGGACTTACTTTTGTCAATCATTTGAGAAACCTTAGAGCATGAGGTAACGTGATGTATTACTACCGCTAAAAATTTATTGAAATTCTTAATGGTAGTAATAAATGGAGTAAATTTTGTGAGTCAAAAGCGAACTTTTAACTCACATACACTTTCAATTAAGCACTAGCGCGACGACGTTCAACTTCAGTTGAAGGAGCAGCAGCGGCTTCTTTAACCAATTCAATGTTAAATGTGATGTGTTTGAAAGCGTGATCTAAACCACGGCGTTGAATTTCAGCAGGGTCTGTTACATCTACTGCTGTTGCCACTAAACCGTCACGAGTAGCGAAGGCAAAGTCATCCCATAAGTACTCATCACCCTCAATGTTGAATTGAGTAGTCAGCTTGCGGTAACCCGGTGCAGAAACGAAGTAGTGAACGTGAGATGGACGGTTACCATGACGGCCTAACTTGTTAAGAAGAGCCTGTGTTGTACCTTCAGGAGGGCATCCATAACCAACAGGCATCGTGGTTAATGCAACATATTTACCATCTGCATCAGTCAAAATACTACGACGTAAGTTGAAGTCAGATTGAGACTTATCAAAGAATGAATAGTTACCCAAACTGTTGGCATGCCATACTTCAACTTTAGCATTTTCAATGATATTGCCCTCAGTATCGGTTACAGTACCTTCAATAATTAAGGTATCGATTTTGCCAGATTCTGTACCATCATCCATACGCGCAAAACCAACAGATTCAGGCGCGCCAGCTACATAAAGTGGGCCTTCGATGGTACGTGGTGTGCCACCCGTAACACCAGCTTTGGCATCTGCTTCATCTGCACGTAAATCAAGATAGTGTTCTAAACCTAAGCCAGCTGCTAAAAGTCCAAGTTCGTTTGCTTGGCCTGCATCGGTAAAATATTCCAAACCTTTCCAAACTTCAGAAGGCTGGATGTCTAAATCTTCGATGGCTTGAAATAAATCCCCGAGAAGGCGCACAACAATTTGTTGAACACGTGCATCGACTTCACCTTTAGCAGTGTCGACATTCATTTGTTTTACAAGCGCATCAATTTGTTGACGGTTCATACTAAAACTCCTTAAGTATGCAATACGGTTTTGGGTGGCAGCGCTGCGGGCATTTTGTTTTGCTAGCGAATAAGTGCCGCCACGTTCCTTGTTACCTTCTGAATAATCTGCTTGGTTTTTAAATGGACTTCAGAGATCACATTTAAAAAATTCTTTTGGTTTACGAATCATCATCACGAACAGAAGAAGGGTGGCGATTAAGTGCCATCACTTCAATGTCCATATATGGATAGAGAGGTAAGCCCTGTAAAATGTTGTGCAATTCCTCATTGCTCTCAACATCAAAAATACTGATATTTGAATACTGGCCTGTAATACGCCAGATATGACGCCATTTACCTTGACGTTGTAATTCTTGCGAATAAGCTTTTTCAACAGCTTTAATTTCATTTGCTTTGTCGGCTGGCATATCAAG
The DNA here is from genome assembly GCF_016064815.1 of Acinetobacter seifertii. Taxonomy (NCBI): domain Bacteria; kingdom Pseudomonadati; phylum Pseudomonadota; class Gammaproteobacteria; order Moraxellales; family Moraxellaceae; genus Acinetobacter; species Acinetobacter seifertii. The sequence goes on from NZ_CP065820.1 coordinate 1,866,995, forward strand.
TGGAATATGCACATCCATACGTACATGAAATAACATGGGAAACTCCTTATCCTGTTGCCTTAACGACGTAATTTCTCAATCTTATCTTCATCAATTTCAATGCCTAAGCCCGGAGCTGTTGGCAAATGCAATTCAAAGTTTTCGTAACGTAGCGGCTCTTTTAAAATTTCTTCGGTCAGTAATAAAGGACCAAATAATTCAGTACCGAACGCTAACGTTTCAAAAGTTGCAAATGCATGAGCAGAAGCAATACTTCCTACAGGGCCTTCAAGCATGGTACCGCCATATAGGTCGATTCCAGCTAAACCAGCAATTTTGCCAACTTCACAAGCTTCGATCAGGCCACCAGATTGTTCAATTTTCACGGCAAATACATCTGCACCATGATTTTTTGCAATACGGTATGCGCTGTCAGGACCAGTTAAAGCTTCATCCGCCATAATGGCTACATCAAAACGATGGGTGAGGCGAGCAAGTGCTTCGGTATTTTGAATTGCACATGGCTGTTCAATTAAATCGATTCCACCATCTTGGAGCTGTTGAATACCATGAATACATTCAAGTTCTGACCATGCACGGTTTACATCTACACGTACACTAACATCAGCACCTAATGCTTTTTTAATCGCAATCACATGGTCAACATCTTGCTGTAAAGGACGTGCACCAATTTTAAGTTTGAACGTGTTATGGCGCTTCAGCTCTATCATTTTGCGAGCTTCAGCAATATCTTTTTCTGTGTCACCAGACGCGAGCGTCCAAAGTACAGGTAAACTATTACGCAGACGTCCACCTAAAACTTCGCTTAATGGCACGCCTAAACGTTTGGCCTGAATATCAAGTAGGGCAGTCTGAATGGCACACTTGGCAAAGCGGTTACCATTAATATTTTTACGAATCAGTTTTAGCGTTTGTGCAACATTTAAATCTTTAACTGATGTCAGTAATGGTGCAAAGTAAGTATCAATGTTGGCTTTGACACTCTCAGGACTTTCTTCACCATAGTTCAGCCCACCAATGGTGGTGGCTTCACCCCAACCGACAATACCATCCGTGGTCGTAATTTTAACGAGTACCAAAGTCTGGGTACGCATAGTAGTCACAGACAACTGGTGAGGACGGATAGTTGGAATATCCACAAGTATGGTTTCTATGGTTCTATACATGAAGTTTCAACTATTACGAACTTGTTTGTATACCATAGAAGAATGTAATAGCCTAAAATAGATATAGAACGGTATTTTAAGATACTAAAAAGGTATATTAATGGAATTAAGACATCTACGTTATTTTGTTACCGTGGTTGAAGAACAGAGCCTGACCAAAGCCGCAGAAAAGCTTTTTATTGCCCAGCCGCCTTTAACACGCCAAATCAAAAAACTAGAAGAAGAATTAGGGATCGATTTATTCGAAAAAGGCTCTCGTCCATTAAAAGTGACGGAAGCAGGGCTGTTTTTTTACCAACATGCGGTGCAAATTTTGACGCATACGGCTCAAGCTGCTTCGATGGCTAAAAAAATGAAGCTAGTTGAGAACGTTGTTAAAGTGGGTTATGTGAGTTCACTTCTTTATGGACGATTACCACAGGTCATCTATCTATTTAGACAAAAAAATCCTGACATTCATGTTGAGCTTATTGAGTGTGGTACACGAGATCAGGTTGAAGCATTAAAACTCGGTAAAATCGATTTAGGTTTTGGTCGCTTGCCAATTAGTGACCCTGCCATTAAAAGGCTTTTACTTCGCAAAGAAAAATTAAAACTCGCGATTCATAAAAAACATCCTTTAAGTGAGTTCCAAGAGTCAGGAATTTATTTATCTCAAATTATTAATGAGACAATTTTCTCTTATCCAACTACACCTAAACCGAATTTCTCGACCACTATTCAAGCTTTATTTACCAAATTAGGTCTAGTTCCAGCCAAACTGACAGAAGTCCGAGAAATTCATATGGCACTTGGACTAGTTGCATCTGGCGAAGGTATTTGTATTATTCCGGAAAGTGCCTGTGATATTGGTATGAAGAATTTAACTTACTTAAATATCTTGGATTTAGAAGCCTATAGTCCAATCTCTCTATCCATGCGCAACATGGATCAAAGTTCCTATATTCCTAAAATTTTAGATTGCATTGAAGAGATTTATAGCGAAGAAGATGTGTCTAGAAACTTGAATTTATAAATCTTTAAGGTTCTTAAAGTGGATATTTCATGTTATTTTAAAACTTTAAACCTATAGGTAATATGTAAAAGGAATTATTGAATGAGAAAAATTTTAGGTTTAGTTTCACTTATTATGTCTACTAGCGTTGTACATGCAGAACAATTAAAAGAACAAGAAAAAACCTCTCCATATAGCGCAAATGTTACTTTTGCTAGTCAATATATTTCACGTGGTTTCCAACAAACATGGAGTAAACCAGCCTTACAAGGTGGATTGGATTATGCCAATCCTAATGGTTTTTTTGTAGGGACTTGGGCATCAAGTGTCAGCTCTAACTATCTGCGAGATGCCTCGGTTGAATGGGATTTTTATACAGGTTATTTAAAAACAATCGATAAATTTTCAATTGGGATGTCGGTTTTTTACTACTACTACCCAGGTGCGAAAAGTACACCAGAAACGGGGAGTAGCAGTTATAACTATGGTGAGATCGTACCTCAAATTGGCTATGGTCCTTTAAGCCTTAAATACTTTGTGACTTACACACCAGATTATGCTGGTTATAACTCTAAAACCATGGGGGGACCTGCTGGTAAAAGGTCGAGAGGATCAAGTTATTTAGATCTTAACTTTACCCAGCCTATCAGTGATACTTGGACTTTTGGCGCTCACTATGGCTATGAAAGAATCAAAAACTTTTCAGAGTCGAATTTTCAGGATGTTAAAGCCGAACTTATTAAAGATTTAGGTGATGGCTGGACTACAGGACTCGCTTATACCAAGGCATGGGATAAAAATAGTTACTATAAAAAGTATAGTAATGGTGAGGTAGGTGCACCTGTTTCAAATCCGATTGATTCGACTTTTACAGTGTCTGTAAAAAAGGTGTTCTAAGTTAAATTTATAAGTAATGTCTAATTAACTACGCTTGAAAAGATATCTCTAAATTCGAAATTTCAAACGTAGTTAAAATGGACTTTTTATTTATGCTTTTAAATTAATTAAGGTAGGCAAATTAAGGACGACTTGTGCATCTTTTATAACATCTAAGCGTAGAATTTTTGAAGCACCTAGTTCATTTAATAACTTTGTTAAAGGACCTTCATTTTTCACAAGTCGTACTTTCTTTGGAAAAAGCTTTTGCGCAAAAGAAAGAATATTGGATTGAACTTCTGTTTGATGCCATTTTCCATCAACTACATGTAGCATAGTTGCTTTATTAATATGTGTTTCAGAATCGACATGTTTTAAAGTAGGAACAGCAGTTTTTAAACTTAAATCTAATTTTCCATTAACATCAGAAATATTGGCTTGCACTTCTTTTGAGTTAATCTCAACATCAATTTTAGTTAACCATTTTGGTAGCTGGTAACCATATACACCGCGCACTCTGGCGATTTCAGTATCAACTGGCAAAGCTAAAACATGTGCATAAAAATGACGTTGACGCATCGATTTTATTAACTCTACGATATGTGGCCCACGAGCATTAGGTTGACGTACAACAATCGCAATCGACACTTCGTTATAAGGGTCATTGTCACAAATAGAATAGGTAAAAAACGTAACAGCGACCAACCCGTAACCTGGAAATGGTTGTAATGGTGTTAAGTCAGCAGGAAGTTTTGCTTTAATATGTTTAATAGGCGCAAGCATGAGCAGTTGCACATTTGCACTACGATAATAAAAGTTAGGTGCCCAGACAGGACCTACTCGGGATTCCACAATTTTTTTAGGAATATGACGGAAAAAGTCGATGTTACCAACAGCAGGATCTTGAGCGACTTCATCTAAATCGGGGTTCATTCTGAAACGGTCATAATAACCACCTTTCGGTACTTTGACTTTTTGTTGCCCAAATTCAACTTCAGTAAACTGTTGTTTTGTATTCATGAAAGTTCACCTTTACATTAATTGACCGAGTAGCTAATGCTGTATATTTCAAGACGTGTTAATTTAGAGCCAGTTCAGAAACTATAAGTTTAAAGTTAGCTTTAAAGTCAAGATTTTAATTTTGAAGATGAAAGTCTTTGACATTTAAATGAAATAAAAAAGGGGAAAGATGAGAAGAATTTAAGAAGGTACTTTCATATAAATTTTATTTTTAAAAATACCATTAAGGTAATTGACCTTAAAGTTAACTTTAAGCTTAGTATAACTATCTAACCCGTTATAACGAATCAACAAGCAGTTTTTCATCAGGAGAACAAAGATGGGATATGTAACCACAAAAGACGGCGTAGAAATTTTTTATAAAGATTGGGGTCCACGCGATGCCCAAGTATTATTTTTTCATCACGGTTGGCCTTTAAGTTCAGATGATTGGGATACTCAATTACTTTTTTTCCTTAAAGAAGGTTTTCGTGTAGTTGCCCATGACCGCCGTGGACATGGGCGTTCGAGTCAGGTGTGGGATGGTCATGATATGGACCATTATGCAGATGACGTTGCAGAAGTGGTTAAACATCTGAATATTAAAAATGCAATTCATATTGGCCACTCAACAGGTGGCGGTGAAGTAGCTCACTATATTGCACGTCATGGTCAGGAAAATGTTAAGAAAGCTGTACTTGTTAGTGCAGTACCGCCGCTTATGGTTAAAACTGAAAATAATCCTGAAGGTTTACCAAAAGAAGTTTTTGACGATCTGCAAAATCAGGTTCTCACAAACCGTGCGCAATTTTTCCGAGACCTTCCATCTGGCCCGTTCTATGGTTTTAACCGACCAGATGCAAAGCCATCTGAAGGTATCATTGCTAACTGGTGGCGTCAGGGTATGACAGGCAGTGCAAAAGCGCATTATGATGGTATCGTAGCGTTCTCACAAACTGACTTCACCGAAGATTTAAAGAAAATCACCATTCCTGTTTTGGTGTTGCATGGCGATGATGACCAGATCGTGCCTTATAAAACGTCTGGCGTAAAATCTGCAGAGTTACTTCAAAATAGCCAACTCAAAATCTATCCAGGTTTTTCTCATGGCATGTTAACTGTGAATCATGAAGTGATTAATGCGGACTTGTTGGCATTTATTCGCGAATAATTTAAAGCTTTAGACTTTAAAAAAAGAGGCCTATTAAGTGCCTCTTTTTTTTATTTATAAATAAATGAAATTGAAAGTAATAAATATAGAAATGCTAAAAGGTATTGACATTAAAGTTAGCTTTAACCTTAAAGTAAAGCCATACTGAATGAGGTCATTCCAATGAAAGTGTTCGAAAAATTAGTATTACCAAATGGCTCATATGTTCCGAACCGTATTGCTAAAGCAGCAATGGAAGAAAACATGGCTGATTTAAACCATGCACCATCAGAAGAATTAATGCGTTTATATCAAGCTTGGGCAAATGGTGGTGTCGGTCTAATTATTACCGGAAATGTGATGGTAGACCGCCGAGCGATGACCGGACCGGGCGGTGTAGTGCTTGAAGATGAAAAGCATCTAGATACTTTTAAAAAATGGGCACAAATTGGTCGCTCAAAAGGTGCTCAGATTTGGCTTCAAATTAACCATCCGGGGCGTCAAATGCAGTCAAATTTAGGGCAACAAACATGGGCGCCTTCTGCTGTTGCTTTAGATTTAGGAAAAATGTCAAATCGCTTTAATACGCCAATCGAAATGACTGAATCTATGATTGCAGAGGTGATTCAGCGTTTTGCAAATACAGCGCGTTTAGGTGAAAAAGCAGGGTTTACTGGTGTAGAAATTCATGCAGCGCATGGTTATTTGTTAAGTCAGTTTCTTTCTCCACTGAGCAATAAACGCCAAGATCAATGGGGTGGTTCTTTAGAAAACCGTGCTCGTATTTTAATTGAGATTGTGGAAGCTGTTCGTAAAGTGGTTTCGCCTCAGTTTACTGTAGCGGTAAAACTCAATTCAGCCGATTTCCAACGTGGTGGGTTTAGCGCTGAAGATGCTCAACAAGTGGTTAAAATGTTAAATGAGCATGCGGTTGATTTAGTTGAACTCTCAGGCGGTAGCTATGAAGCGCCAGCCATGCAAGGTCAAGCACGTGATGGTCGCACACTTGCTCGCGAAGCTTACTTTTTAGAATTTGCACAAGAAATTCGTAAAGTTGCCAAAATGCCTGTTATGGTGACAGGTGGCATACGCCGTAAACAAGTGGCAGAGAAAGTGATTGAAAGTGGTGTAGATATGGTCGGTATTGCCACAGCTCTAGCAATTGAACCTAATTTGCCAAATGCTTGGAAACAAGGCCAGAATCTTACTCCTGAGTTAAAACCAATTACATGGGAAAATAAAACATTGGCTTCACTTGCCAATATGGCAGTGGTCAAATTCCAGTTACGTAATGTAAGCGCTGGTAAAAAAACAAAACCAAATGTTTCACCAGCTTGGGCTTTAATTTTGCAACAATCAGCGATGTCATGCCGTACCCGCCAATACAAAAAAGGCATGCGTGACTATACATTTGCTTCTTAATAAGTGAGTTGTGTTATGACAAATCCTAACGATTCAAACTGGATAATTTATGGAGCAAATGGCTACACGGGCGAGTTAATCGCTCGTGAAGCTGTACGCCAAGGTCTAAAACCGACTTTGGCTGGCCGTAACAAAGCTAAGGTTGAAGCACTTGCTCAAGAGTTGGGACTTGACTATAAAGCTTTTGGACTTGATAACGTAAATGCGGTCAGTGAGCAACTCCAAGGTTTTAAACTGGTCATGCACTGTGCAGGGCCATTTTCTGCAACATCAAAACCCATGATGGAAGCTTGTATAAATGTCGGCGCTCACTATTTAGATATTACCGGTGAAATTGCTGTATTTGAATTAGCACAGTCACTTAACAGCCAAGCTGAAAAAGCCGATATTGTGCTTTGTCCGGGTGTTGGTTTCGATGTAATCCCGACAGACTGTGTTGCTGCCGCGCTCAAAGAAGCATTGCCAGATGCGACCCATTTAGCACTTGGTTTTGACTCTAGAACAGGGTTTTCACCGGGTACTGCTAAAACAAGTACAGAAGGCATGGCCGAAGGCGGAAAAATTCGTAAGAACGGAAAAATTACCACCGTTCCATTAGCACATTATGTTCGAGTCATTGATTTTGGTGACGGTAAAAAAAGTGCTATGAGTGTTCCGTGGGGAGACGTATCTACAGCGTTCTATACAACCGGCATTCCAAACATTGAAGTGTTTGTACCTGCATTTCCTAAAATGATTTTTGGCGCCAAAATGATGAACTATTTACGCCCAGTATTAAAAATTAATGCTGTGCAGAAGTTTATTAAGTCGCGTATTGAAAAAACAGTTGTTGGGCCAAATGAGGAACTCCGCGCGAAAGTACCTACTTATGTTTGGGGTGAGGTAAGAAATACGCGTGGGGAAATCAAAACCGCCCGTATCCAAACGGAAAACGCTTATAGCCTTACCGTAAATGGTTCACTGACTGTGGTGAATTATTTACTCAAAAATACCGTGAAAGGCGGTACATATACGCCAGCAAAATTGATGGGTTATAAGCTAGTGACTGAGTTACCGGGTTCTGGTCCGCTAGTCATTACTTAACCAAGTCTTTATTAAAACAGCATGTTTATAGATAACCCGGATAAGGAGTCATTCTTGTTCGGGTTATTTTTTAAATATTTCAAGTAAATATAGCTTTCTATAGATAAAAAGAAAAACAGAAAACAAAACACCCCATAAGAAATAATTCAAATTGAATATACTAAAAAGTGATAAATATTTTTCATAACAAAGGAATGAGAATAATGAGAAAACTCATACTGTTTCTTCATACATCGCTAGACAGTTTTGTAGAAGGTCCAAATGGGGCAATGGACATAGGCTGGATTGCTTACGATGCCGATTTGGCAAATCATGCCAAAGAAATTTTGAGCACTGCCGATACGGTGATTTGGGGACGTGCGACTTACCAAATGATGCATAATTACTGGCCAACCATGCTTTCAAATCCGGAAGCTTCAGAGCATGAACGCAATCACGCTAAGCGGATTGAAAAGACTGAAAAAATCGTTTTTTCAACCACATTAGATACAGTGGAGTGGAATAATTCCAGATTGGTAAAAGACCATGTCGAAGAAGAAATTAATAAGCTGAAACAAAAAGCGGGGAAGGATATGGTGATTCTGGGGAGTCCAAGGTTCGCGCACTACCTGATGCAACTTGATTTAATTGATGAATATAAAATTACGGTTTCGCCTGTCTTAATTGGTAGTGGCTTGCCACTATTCCAAGGTATTCAGGAAAAGACCAATCTTAAGCTTATTGAAAATAAAACGTTTGCTTCTGGTGCGATAGCTCTTCACTATCAAAAGATAAGTTAATTTTTTCTATAATATTTATATGAAAAAGACGAATTACAGGGGTAGTCTGTAATTCGTCTTTTTAGATTTATTGAATTGTACTTAAACGCTTAATCACTGCTTCAGCAATTTCTTTACTTGATTGAGGGTTTTGTCCAGTAATAATTCTGTCGTCTGAAACCACATACGACGTAAACGGAATAAATGCTTCTTTGTATTTTGCTCCACGTTCAATGAGTCCATTTTGTAAAGAAAATGGAACTTGAGACTTAATACCTGAAAGTGTTTCTTCTATATTTGCAAAACCTGTAACAGTTCTACCTGCAATTAAGGGTTTGCCATTTTCATCCTGTAAAGGCAATAAACCACCCACGCCGTGACAGACCGCTGAAACGACTCCACCTTGGCGATAGATCTGTTCGCTAATGTTTTGCAAAGCTTTATTGTTTGGGAAATCCCACATGGTGCCGTGTCCGCCAGTATAGTAAATAGCTTTGTACTGAGTAGGATTAATCGCGCTCGGAGCTAATGTTGTTTTTAAGCGCTGCATAAAGGCCGGGTCAGCTAAATGCTGACGAGCAGATTTGTCTAAGTAAATAGACTTTAAGCTACGTTCATCTAGTGGTACTTGACCACCTAAAGGACTTACAAAATCCATTTCATAGCCAGCAGCTAAGACCACATCGTAAAAATGAGTGAGTTCAGTCAGCCAAAGTCCTGTTGTATCCGAACGGGAAGGGTAAGCCGAGTGATTGGTCATTACGACTAGAATTTTTCCATTTACTTTGGTAAGGCTTTGAGCTTTATCTGACTCTGCGGCATGTACCACATGTGTAGTCAAAAAAATGGCAAAAATAATGCTTAACCAACGCTGAAAATTCCAAACTTTAAACATCACAGGCTCCTCATTTATCACCTGTAGCCAATCGTATGTTTAAAGCACACTTTAAGGTCAATAGAGTTGTTAAAAAATTACGGTGTTTTTGCTTTGTCGAAATAGAGATTCATAAGACGTTCTGCATTTTGCTCGCAGGTAATTTCATCGGGTTTGTTGTTGATTGCATCAATCATGGTACGTAAGTTTTGCTTACTCACCTTTAGCTTTTGTTCTAAAAGTTCTATTTCCTGAATTTTTAATTCAATTGTTTGGATGAGTGCGTCATGGTTCCAAGTGGCAACTTTTGAAGGCAAAAAAGCTTTAATTTCTGCTAAAGAAAAACCAACTTGCTGGGCTTGCTGAATCAAAGAAAGCTGCTTCAAATCATTATCGTTATATTCACGATAACCATTCGATTTTCTTTTTGCTTTAGGTAAAAGTTTGATTTGCTCGTAATAACGAATTGTAGGGGTGCTTAAGCCACTTAATTTAGATAACTCGCTAATATTCATAGCTACAGACTCTATTGACATTCGAGTTAACTTTAGACTTATAGTCACTTAAAAGCAAGGTTCATAACTTTACCAAGCACACACTTTCATTAACAGCTTTCTATGCTTTGATAGATATAAGAATAGAATTATAAATATGGAAATGAGGTGAAAAAAAATGTCTAAACGCATATTACATGTCGTGACTAATATTTCACGCTATAAGGATGTTGATGAACCAACAGGGCTATGGTTAGGCGAACTTACCCATGCCTATGATGAGTTTGAAAAGCAAGGTTATATACAAGATATTGTTAGCCCAAATGGTGGTAAACCACCGATTGAACCTAAGTCACTTTTGCCTTTAGTTGCAGATAAATCTGTTAAAGATCGAGAAAAAGATCAATCTTTTATAATGCTGCTGGCCAATACATTTAAGCCTTCAGATATCAATTGGCAAGACTATGACGTGATCTACTATACGGGTGGTCATGGTGTGATGTGGGATTTTTTAGATAATCCTGAACTGCAAGAAATCACTAAAAACATTTATGAAAATGGCGGCATCGTTTCGAGTGTTTGTCATGGATATTGCGGTTTGCTCAACGTCAGACTTTCAAATGGCAAACGACTAATAGAAGGCAAAAAGTTAACAGGCTTTGCTTGGAGTGAAGAAGTTCTGGCAGGGGTTGCGAAAAAAGTCCCATATAATGCCGAAGAGCTAGCGCAAGAATATGGCGCTCGTTATGAAAAAGCTTTCATCCCATTTGCGCCGTATGTGGTTCAGGACGATAATTTGATTACTGGTCAAAACCCGTTTTCAGCTAAAAAGACGGCTTTAGCAATAGTAGAAGAGCTAAAAAAGTCGTAATTGTTAATGATTCAAATATGAACCAGACAAGCAAAACCTGTGACGGTTTTGCTTGTCTGTTGTTTAAATAAAGTGGTTTGATGTAGCACGGCTAATTTTTAAGGAACAATTACAAAATCAGGGTTTGCTATTGCAAAAACTGCTTCACGGTCTGCGGCTGGTGGATAAATCCAGACGGTATTAATTTCTTGTTTAATTTTTTTAGCTTCATCACGCACAAATTGAACCTGACGATCCCAACCTTCAGTATAAAGTGCGCCCCAAGGACCTAAGTCAACACATGTCACATACTTTGGTTGGCTGTATGGATGAAGTGGTAAATCAACTAGTTCTGCCGCAGCATTGTAACCCGCTACACGACCTAGACTCATGGCATGTTGGCAAGACATCACGTTAAAGTTACCTAAATCATCGGTTGGAACTTTTACCGTATCGCCAGTCACAAAAATATTTTTTGCTTCAGGTGCATGTAAATAAGCATCACCTAAAATACGTCCTAAATTATCTTTTTCACCCGTAACTTGAGAGGTGAGCGAGTTAGCTCGCATGCCCGCAGTCCAAATCACGGTTTCTGTTTCAATTCTTTCGCAATTTGAAAGCGTTACCCCTGATGCATCAAGTGCAGTAACGCGTAGCCCAGCTTTACCTTCCACACCGAGTTCTGTGAGAGCTTCTCGAATAACTGTAGCAGCTTGGTCACCCATTGCTGCACCAATTTCTGTTGAGGAATCAACTAAAACTACACGGACATCAGTTTCACCTAAAATGCTACGCAGACGTTCAGGCATTTCGGTAACGGTTTCTAACCCGGTAAGACCACCACCTGCAACGACCACCGTATTACGCGCTGCATTTGCAGGTTTATGGGCTAAGTTTTTAAGATGTTGATCTAGTTTTTCGGCATCTTCTAGTGTGCTTACGCTAAAGCCATATTCGGTAAGACCTGATATAGGCGGCATAAACGTAGTACTTCCGGTTGCCAGAATAAAACGGTCATAGCTTAAGGTTTGTTTGCTGCCATCGGTGGTGGAAACTTCAATTGCCTGTTGGTCGACATCAATTTTATTTACCCAACCTGCTAGAAATTTAACCCCAACTACACTTAATAAATCTGAAATATCAGGGTTCATGTTTTCTAGTACAGCTTCATAAAGACGAGGACGAATATCAACATTCGGGCTAGGGGAAACCATCACTACTTCAATATTTTGTTCTTGCGACGCTAAGTAAATTGCTCTTTGTGCAGCAAGTGCAGCCCACAAACCAGCAAAACCAGAACCTGCAATAATAATACGCTTGCTCATTTAATTATCCTTTTGATCGATTTTTCGGACAATACATTCCAACTCATCACTAAATTTAGGGTGAGCGAATCCTTTCCCTGATTGTCCGAAAAATCTGAGAAGGCGTTTAAAACGATTAGGGGGTGTTATTGCTCTAGGGTTTAAGACCCTTTAAGCTCATTAGTCGGAGGTATCCTGTGAGATTTTATTTTTCCGCATTTTTGCTGTTCTTCCTTCAATGCGTTCATTGATCCAGCCATTTACATCACTAAAAAATACGTCGGGTGCATAACGGCTAAAACGGTCAGCAATATCACCAAGTGTATGAGCACTTAAAGCGTCTCGCATGGCTTTTTCGGCCTGTAGCATGACGGCATGCACTGCACACACACCACTGGTTGCCCAGTCTGGTGGAGCATGATTAAAGACCGCGCATTTACCACGAACTTCTTGGCATTCAAAAAGCGGTTTTTCACCTTCGATCGCATTCACAATATCTAAAAAACTGATTTCATGAGCAGATCGGGCGAGTAAATACCCACCACGAACACCTTCTTGAGCAATAACGAGACCAGCCTTTTCAAGTTTAGGAAAAATCTTGGCCATAAAACTTGGAGAGACTCCTTGTAATTCAGCAAGATCCTTACTACTCAAAGGTTTATCTTCATTGTTCACAAGAAAAAGAAGACAGTGAATCGCATACTCGACGCTACTAGTGATATAAGCCATTTAATTTCATAATTGATCAACTACAAACACAGACTAATGTAGTCTGTGTTTTTAGTCAATAGTGAAACTAAGACAAAGTTAGTCCTAGTTTTGTTTTGTAGTGGGATAGATGGCAGAAGTAGAGGATATATAACTGAATTTAAATACCTTTAAAGTACAATTGAAGGATATAAATAATTTAAAAAAATTATCGAAAAACTTACGAACGCCACCAATAATTTTCTGCATTTGGTTCATTTAAATTGAGTATTTGCCCCATTTGCGGTGTGCTAATCGCTAAATTATTTTCATGGGCCAAACCGACAATACGTTCAAACGGGTCATCCCAAGCATGGAGCGCTAAGTCAAAAGTACCATTGTGAACAGGTAATAAATGACGACCTTTTAAATCGATATGTGCTTGCAAAGTTTGCTCTGGTTGCATGTGAACATCGGGCCATTCAGGGTCGTAAGCACCCGTTTCTAACATGGTCAAATCAAACGGACCATAACGGTGTCCAATCTCTTTAAACCCATCAAAATATCCCGTGTCACCACTGAAAAATACACGTAAGTCATTATCAATAATTACCCACGAAGCCCAAAGCGTCGCATTACTATCGCCCATACCACGGCCTGAAAAGTGATGAGCAGGGGTGGCAACCAATTTTAGTCCATCCACATGTGTAGTATCCCACCAGTCGAGTTGTTGAACTTTTTCTGCTGGAATTCCCCATTTAATGAGCGTGTCACCCACACCAAGTGGTGTTAAGAAATGCTCAACTTTATCGTTCAGTTGCATCACTGCATGATAGTCGAGGTGGTCGTAGTGGTTATGCGACAAAATCACGCCTTTAATCGGTGGTAACTCGGCAATGCTAATTGGTGGCTGGTGAAAACGTTTTGGACCAATCCACTGAAAAGGTGAAGCACGATCCGAGAAAACAGGGTCGGTTAACCAAAACTCATTTTGCAGTTTTAACAAAATGGTTGAGTGGCCCAAACGAAATAGCGAGCGGTCAGGCGCAGTTAAAAGCTGTTCTTTGGTTAAGCTTAAAACAGGAATTTCTTTGTTGGGTACTGTATCTTTTGGTTTGTTAAAAAGAAACTTCCACATAAGTTGAAGTGTTTTGCCAAAAGAAGGCTTGTGTTGGTTTGGACGCGTATTTCTAAATTTGCCATTGTGCTGCTGAGATGGCATTAAGGGAGAAGGCAAGTCTGTTGTGTTTGAAATCGTCATCTTGTTTTTCCTTATTGGAACAAACCTATATATGCAAATAAGAACTTGGGCTAAGTACTTATTTTGATTTAATTAAAATGAGTATTTACTCACTCATTAATTGATTTAAAAATAAGGACGCCGTGCATCCTTATTTTTATCTAAATTGAAACTGCATGCCAAAACGCTTCAAAGCCAGATTTGCGATAACGCTCAGTTTGAGAAGGGTCTTGAGCAATAAAATTAAGAGTAACTTCTGCAAGCGCACCTAAAATCGAAGCAATAAATAACGGTGGATAATCTCTTAATTTGCCATCGTTAATACGTTCTTGAATGTTTTGGGTGAGGTCACAAAAGGTTTGCATGCCAACTTGTTTGCTTTGCTCGGTAATTTGTTCCGAGGTTGAAAGCTGTGCCATTACTTTACGTTTAAGCGGAGCTTCTAAACTCCAGTCCAAATAGCTTTGCCAGATATGCGACATTTGTGTTTGTAGGTCAGCGTTAGTTGGGTAACTAAGCATCATGACCTGACGTAGCTCAGCCTTGAGCGAAAGATATAACTGATTCAGCAATTCTTCTTTATTACTAAAATAGGTAAATAAAGTACCTTCTGCCACGCCAGCAACTTTAGCGATTTTTGAGGTAGACGCACGCTCGCCAAGCTCTGCTAATGTTTCAATAGCAGCACTTAAAATTGCATTACGTTTATCTTCACTGCGTGGACGAGCCATATACAAACACATTAATTGAGTGATTACTCAATCATACACCGAAATTAGCAAAGTGCAAGTGAATCAAAATATTTGCGTAATAATTAGGATAAAAACAAAAGATTAATCATTAATTCAGCTGTTTTATTGCCATGCGCTTTTGATCGTTCATACCATTCTTTTGCCTTAACTTTGTCTTTTTCTACGCCATGCCCTTTTTCATACATATAGCCTAGTAGAAATTCAGCAGAATTATCATTAGATTCAGCTGCCTTTAATAAATAAGTAAGTGCTTTTGTATAATCTTGATTTATTAATTTACCTTGATAATAAATAGAACCTAACATTGATTGAGCTACAGTATTGCCATGATTAGATGCATTGGTTAAAAGCTCAATCCCTTTATCTTGATTTTTTTCTAAGCCATCTCCTTGTAAGTAAGCAACACCTAATAGAGATGTAGCTCCATAATTTCCAAGAGCGTCTGCTTTCTTTAATAGTTCAAGATACTTTTTATTATTCTTTTCAATGATATTACCTTTTGAGTACATTATAGCTAAGAGGACCATTGCATTCGTATCATTTTTATTTATGGCTTTTTGAAGCCATTCAACACCCTTGGCTGGATTTTTATCAGTTCCAAAACCATTAAAATACATATCTGCTACTGCAATTTGTGATTTGGTATAACCAAGTTTTGCTGATTTTTCATACCATTCAAATGCTTTATGATAATCCTTAGGGTTCCCATATAATCCCTCAAAGTATGAATTGCCCATGAAGTGAATGACTTCTACATCTCCTTTCGCAACAGCTGCTGAAACTTTTTCCATATTAATCGTTCTACTTTCGGCATAAACAGTATTTTGTAGAAAAATAATAGTTAAAGTTAAAAATATTAATCGATTAAGAAAAAAAATCATGAAAGCTTATACCTTAGGCAGATTATCTTATATAAGTTAATGTTTGATTAATATATTATTGATTTAAAAAGTATATTCAATTTTTTTTTTGAGATTGGCTTACTTTGTGGCCTATAAAAAAATATGCTATTTTTCACAGCACTTTGGTGAGACTAATTTTTCATGTATCGGTTTGGGCTCTTAATCGGCTTACTAGCAATATTGCTACAGAACCTCGTGTTCTGGCAAAGCCTATTGCCCAGCGAAATGCATCAGCAAATGGTATGTGAACAAATTAGTGGAATGATGAATCATTCAACTATGCAGTCTGAACGACATTTATCTCACCATATAAAAAATGATTCTCATGAAAAGCTCTTAAACAAAAACGTTCAGCATGACTCAAGCTTAAGCTGTCATTTTTGTTATCTCTATAGCCACATTGCAAATATTGATGGCTTCAACTTCACCTTGTTTGCAATTGGTGTCGTTGTTCGTCTTATTATGCTGGCAACTTTGAGTTATATATTATTTTATTTAAGACGCTTATTTCTTTCACCGCAAGGGCGAGCCCCACCTAAACAACTTTGTTTTGCTTAATTTATTACTAGGTACGTGTCTGTTCCTATTTAATTACTAAACAGAGTTTGTCATGTCTAAATTTTTACTTCATCCACTTGCGTGGAGCATTTTATTTGCTCAATTTTCTATGTCAGCCATGGCACAAAGCCAACCTGAGGGCCAGATTGCCGAGCTTGAAATAATTACGGTTAAAGCCGAAGAGAGCAGTGAAAACTCTAATTCTTCAACAGCGTTAACCCAATTTGACCATAGTTTGTTAGATGTTCCATTTACTAAGTCTCATGTATCGGCTCAAGATATTAAAAATAATAATATTCAACGTGTGAGTGATGCATTAGCTTTAGTTAATGGTGTGGTGTATCAAGATAGTTATGGTGGTGGTTTTTGGGATAACTATTCATTTCGTGGTTTTAGTACCGACCCCAACATGGGAACAAACTATTTACGTAATGGTTTGAGTTCTTTAAGTGGTATTCATACTGCAAGAGATATGGTGAATGTTCAGGCAATCGATTTTTTAAAAGGACCTATGGCAGCCATGTATGGGCAAGGAGCTATAGGTGGCATTATGAACATTACCACCAAACAACCAGAATGGACGCCAAAAAATGAAGTAAGTTTAAGTGGCAGTACATTAGAAGAATATCGAGCTTCACTAGATAGCACAGGCGCATTAAATGATGCTGTTGCCTATAGGCTTGGACTGGCTTATGAAAATAATCAGAGTTTCAGAGACCATGTCGACAGTCAGCATTATTTTATTGCTCCACAACTTGCATGGAAAATTTCGGATCAGACACAGCTTAATTTAGATACAGAATTTTCTGAACATCAAGGCGTGTTTGATCGCGGTGTTCCAATGGTAAACGGGGCATTTGTTGTCAATAAAAAGACCTTTTTGGGTGAGCCTTCAGATGGGGACATTAAGGTTAAAGATCAACTGTACCAGTTACGGTTAAATCATCAATTTAATGAAAACTGGAATAACACGACAGCTTTAAGCTACGGTCATGGCGAACGGGAAGGAACCTCTACTGAAATTTCGAGTATTTCAGCAGATGGTCAAACTGCAAACCGATTTAGACGTTACCGTCAATTTGAAACAGATACATTTCAGTTCCAATCGATTTTACGCGGGAAACTAAATACAGGAACAATCAGGCACGAAGTAGTCGCAAACATTGAAGCTGGGCACTATACCATTGACCAAACTCAGCTTCGTAATGCAGTCGGTACATCTAGCCCGATTAATATTTATAATCCAGTTTACGGACAAAATATTTTAGCTTTGACCAGAACAACCAAAAATACCAAAGAAATTCAAAATATGCTGGGACTGAACTTACAAAACCAGATTTTTTTGAATGATCAATGGAATTTGTTGCTTGGAGGGCGTTTTAATCGTCTTGAACAACAAATTGATGACTACAGAACAGGAATATCGGCTCAGCAAAGATTTACACCTTTGAGTCCACGTGTTGGAGTGAACTATCAACCTACAACAAAGCTTTCTTTCTATAGTAATTGGGGGAAATCTTTTGAGTTAAATACAGGTCTTAATAAAGATAATCGACTGTATGACCCAGAGAAAACCAAGAGTTGGGAAATTGGGACAAAATACCAATTTTTACCGCAAAGCTGGTTTGGTCTAACTTATTTTGATTTAGATAAACAACATTTACTGACTGAAGGTATAACCGACAGTTATGTAGATAGTGGTCGCGTCCAAAGTCATGGTGTTGAAATAGAGTTAAAGCACAAGTTTAGCGATCATCTTAATGTAGGCGCGAATTATACTTTAACGAAAGCTTCTGTTTTAGAAAGTGAAGTCGATGCGAAAGGCGCTCGCCTTAAAAATATTCCTAAGCACACTGCAAACTTAAACGCAGATTATCAGTTTGAGTTATTTGGAAGGGCAGCTGGCTTAGTAGGCAACGTCAATTACTTTGGGAAACGTAGTGCCAACTATATTGATAATGGAACAAGTTTGCCTGAGTTTACAGTGGTTAATGTCGGTGGCTATATGCAAGTGCGCCCAGATTTAAGGGTGCAGTTAAATGTTGATAATATCTTTGATAAAGATTATTACGTTTCAAGTTATACAGATGAATGGGTACAACCCGGTGAACCTTTAAAGGCAACTTTATCTATGACTTGGAATTTTTAAATAAAAACTAATAAATAGAAAGGATTAACCAAAATGGGGCGTATTTACAGGCCCCATTTTATTAAGTTTATAATTTAACTAGCTAGAGTGCTTTTCTTAAAATTATATCGAATTCTTTCTAAATGTAATGGGTGTTTGACCTGTCCATTTCTTAAAAGCTCGTGTGAAATTTGTAGGTTGTATATAGCCCAGATAAAGCGCAATTTCTTGTATATCCATATCACTATGAAGTAACAAATGCTCAGCTTCTTTTTGTTGAGCTTCTTCAAGCAGTTGAATATATGAAGAACCAACTTGGTTCAAATGGCGCCGTAATGTTCGACTAGACATGTTTAAGCGAGTCGCTATTTCATCAAATGAGGGATAACCCACCTGTGGTTTTAAGTTTAGTTCGGCCTTTACGGTCAGGCATATATCTTTAATTTGTTCTGAAAAACGTATTTGTTCAGCTTCACACTGCGTCAGAGCTTGTTTAAAAGCGATCGGATCTGCCATTTTAATGGGTAAATCTAAAAGCTGTTTCTTATATCGAATTTGATTGGTCGCTTGGTTAAAGCGAATAGGTGGCAGTAATTGTTGATAGGCTTTTTGATAGATAGGTTCAGGCCAATCTGCCCATAACTCAATTTCAGCAAAATCATGCTCTATTAGAAATTGGCCAGTTTGAATCACCCCAATCATTAAGCATTCATAAAAAAATCGTCTAAGCGTTTCAGCTTGTTCGGGTTGATTGCTGACAATTGGGTGAGTTTCATTTATTTCAATAATAGAAAACTCATTATTTTCAAGCAAAGCAATACGATAATCTTTTAATCGCATGTTAAAGAATTGCGTTGAAACCTCAATGGCTTGACGAAGGTTTGGACTACTCATAAGGGCGTATCCCATCGGGCCATGAGCAGTTAAACGCAGTTTTAGTCCATATTCATATCCTAAGCCAGAATCTTTCGACAATAACAAGCTTTCCCACGCTAGCTTAGACCACTGCACAGGGGTAATTCGCGCATCTAGTTGATCTAAAAGGTTTAATGAAATTTTACTTTTCTTCAAAATTTCAAGG
Organism: Acinetobacter seifertii; assembly: GCF_016064815.1. NCBI lineage: Bacteria > Pseudomonadati > Pseudomonadota > Gammaproteobacteria > Moraxellales > Moraxellaceae > Acinetobacter > Acinetobacter seifertii. The sequence goes on from NZ_CP065820.1 coordinate 1,886,313, forward strand.
GCTGAAAATCCTTTGTCGACCATGATTTCTAATAATAAATGCGCATAAGAAATAGGAATGCTGGCTTTGGAAAGCCCATACGGATCTTTCATATTACTTTTTGTTTTGGCCGAAAATGATTATCAGTATGTCTGATCCACATCTCACGCTCAAGTTAAAAGTTCGGAATAATCAAACTATTGTATTTTGAGCATCAATTATGAGCTTACCTATTCCACAAACTTCCTCTCGAGTTGTGATTACTGGCGCTTCATCGGGCATTGGTGAACAGCTAGCAAAACAGTTTGCTGTACGGGGCTATTCTTTAGTTTTAGTGGCTCGTCGTGTAGACAAACTACAGACACTCGCAGAAAAACTAAAAGCCGAATATCAAATATCCGTAGATTTATATCCATGTGATTTGGGTGATCGGACGGCGCGAGCTAAATTTCGTGATTATTTAGAAAATATTGAAGTAGCCATTCTTTGTAATAACGCGGGATTTGCAACTTTTGGTTGCCTACAAGACTTAGATGCAGACCGAGAGCGTGAAGAAGTTGAAGTTAATTCGGTGGCAATTCATGACCTGACTTTAGCCGTGTTGCCACAAATGATTAAAAGAAAAACTGGGGCAATACTCATTGTGGGTTCTACTTCTGGGCATCAGCCAACTCCAGCAAACGCAACTTATGCAGCAACCAAGGCATTTGCCAACTCTTTTGCCGAGTCATTACATAGTGAACTTAAAGGGACAGGGGTTAGCTGTACATTGCTGGCTCCGGGACCAACAAAAACTGGTTTTAATGAAGTTGCAGGCATTACAAAAATTGATGGTGTAGGTGGCGGTCTTGTTTGGGTAACAGCAGAACGCGTCGCCAAAGAAGCCATTCAAGGAATGGATCGGAATTGTCGAATTGTGATTCCGGGTTTCGTGGCACAGGCTCAAACCTTTGGTGGGCGTTACACACCACGCATTATTTTACTGCCCATCCTTAAACAAGTATTTTCGAGATTAAGCTCATGAAACAGTTAATTAATGACTTACGTGTGCCTGTGGGTTTAGCCAATCTTGGCAATAAGCTTTATCACAATGCCCACTATTTGACTGCCGTCGTTGAAGTTGATGAAAAAGCGATGGCACGTTGGTTACCGTCTGGAATGACACTGGTTAAACCTGCCAGAGCCGATCTGTTTTGTGCGTATTTCCCAGAAAATGTCTATACGGGTGCTTACCATGAAGCGGGTTTATTTGTTCATATTAAAGTTGGCAACAGAACAGGAATCTTTTGTCCTTGGATGATTTTGGACGATGACCGCGCCATGATTATTGGCCGTGAATTGTTAGGCTATCCTAAAAAGATGGGTGAAATTAGCTGGGAAAATGATGGCAAACGCATTTTAAGCAAAGCTTCACGCCGAGGTACAACACTCATTGAAATGGAAGCCAAGCTGGGTGAAGTCATTCATGATGCACCTCCAATTTTAGGATTACCACATCGGAATATTACGGGTGGATTAGGAATTGGTTTACCACGTGAAGTCCGATTTACCCCAAAAGAGCATCCCGTTGAAGTGCGTCAGGTTGAAATGAACCTACGTTTTACAGGTACAGCAAACGACCCTTTACATGATATGGGGTTAGGCGAAGTTATTGAGGCCAGATTACATCGCGTTGATTTGTCGGGAGGATTAATTCCACCGATTCAAATACCTCGTTTACGCACGCCATTATTTTTATTACGCCAGTTTAATCCACGCGTTTTATAACTGGAGAATAAATATGAATGCATTCTTTCAGTCAAAGCCAGCTCAAGATTTTTCTAAAATTTCTGCATCAATTGACATTACAGTGCGCCAATTAGATTTGTCTTTTCCAGATGAAATACCAGAGTTTTGGTTTAAAAATAATCCCTTGCTGACCATGTTATTTACTGCCTTGTCGAGTGCTTTCCCAGATGGTGAACGGCAGTTTATTTATAGTGTGCGTAATTATCAGGACAAAATTAGCGATCCTATTTTGCTTAAACAAGTCCGAGCTTTTATTGGTCAAGAAGCCCATCACGGCAAAGAGCACGATGCGCTTAATGCTGCGATGCTTAAAAAAGGCTATCCAGTTGAACGCATTTATAAACGTTTTAAAAAGATGAACCGTATGTTGCAGCAACGATTTTCTTTAGAGCATCAGTTGGCTTGCACGGTATGTATGGAACATTTAACGGCAATTTTAGCGGACTATTTTATTAGCATCGCGCCCGAAGACTTAGAGTTGTTTAATGTTCATTTGCGAAAAATTTGGGCTTGGCATGCGATTGAAGAAACAGAGCATAAAGCTGTGGCGTTTGATGTTTACCAATCTTTAGTGAATAGACCTTATTTCTTACGGTTGGTGATGTTAGAAACCACGCTTTCTTTTCTCATCATTACCACCAGAGGAACAAAAGAGCTTTTAAAGGCTTCTGGCAAAAATAGAGATTTTAAAAGTCTATATGTGGGTTTGAAATATTTGCTTGGTGGTCAAGGTGTGATCCGAAAAATTAGTCGCAGTTACTTAGATTTTTATTCTAAAGATTTTCACCCTTGGCAACACGATAACCGTGAACAAATGATGAAATTAAAAGACATATATCTCAATGAATGATTTTTAAATTTAGGAAGAAAGAAAATGACAAAACCCAATCCAAAGCCCACATTAGCAAGCCCTTTAACTTTAGCCTGTGGTATTACCATTCCAAACCGAATTGCCAAATCTGCTATGAGTGAACAACTTGCTGATCGGCATGGTTCGCCGACAATTGACTTGCAACAGTTATATGCAGCTTGGGCTAGAGGTGGAGCAGGGTTGTTAATCACGGGCAATGTGATGATTGACCACCGTGCTTTTGTTGAACCAAGAAATGTAGTTTTAGAGTCTGCAAAATTTCTGCAAGCAAACAAATTATGGGCTCAGGCTGCACAAGCCAATGGCAGTAAAATTATTATGCAGATTAATCACCCTGGTCGTGTTGCAGTTTTACCACTTTTGAAAAAGCCAATAGCGCCTTCAGCAGTTGGGCTTGATTTACCTGCTATGAATATTATTCGCATTCCTCGTGCGATGACCGAAGCAGAAATATATGAGCAGATCAATCGATTTGCTCAAACTGCGAGGCTCGCTGTTGAAGCTGGTTTTGATGGAGTACAGGTTCATGCAGCACATGGCTATTTACTCTCACAATTTTTATCACCTCTAGCCAATGTTCGAGCAGATAAGTGGGGCGGTAGTCCTGAAAACCGACGCCGTATGCTCATTGAAACAGTTCAGGCTGTGCGAGCTGCAATAGGCAAAGACAAAATATTAAGTGTAAAACTCAACTCTGCTGATTTTCAAAAAGGTGGCTTAAGCTCTGAAGAGTCGATAGATATTGCTTTAGGACTCGAAAAAGAGGGAATCGATTTACTCGAAATTTCGGGTGGAAATTATGAGTCTCCTGCACAGTTAGGCTATGCACCAGATCGTTCTGCTCAGCGTGATGCATATTTTATTGACTATGCCACCGCACTTCGCAAACAAAGCAAATTACCACTCATGTTAACAGGTGGGTTACGTAAAGCCAGTTTTATGAATCAGATTGTGGCGGATGGAGTAGTTGACCTTGTTGGAATGGCTCGTCCATTTGCAACACAACCAGATTTGGCAAAGCAACTTTTGGCAGGGAAGTCGATAATAGAACCCGCTCATGTGCCTTCAATTGGCTATAAACCTGTAGATGCTTATTTACAACTGGCATGGCACGCTACCCAATTCCGCCGTATTAGCCGTGGGCAACAACCCAAAGCTAAGGGATTACTTAAAACCTTTGTTGCTTTTGGTCCACGTATGGGATGTAACATTCTGACTCAGAAATAATGAATAAGACCTTTTAATTCATCTTATTCATGGTCTATAGCCGACATATGAGCGGCTATAGTTAAGAATATCTAATCTAATGAAAAACAATAATTAATTAAATAATTTCTAGCCAATTTCACATTGACACCTTAATTTTTGGAGATTACCATTTGCGGGCTGGCCTACATTGCCAGTCGGTTTTGACGGACCGATGATCGACCACATCAGATTATTCCTTTCTGAGGGATAGTATTATGTGCGCACACCTCGTTCCCTCCCGTAGCGGTAGGACGGGAGTGGGACACCTTCGGGTGTGCTGGATGTCGAACCCAGTCCGTCAACCTGCTTCCGTTCTGCCACCATAATTTATAATGCTTTGGCAGAACTCCCAAAAGAAGGAGTTGGCTATGCACATTCATAAATTATTGGCAGTCACTGTCAAAATCTATATCGACACCACTTAAATCACTTTAAAGCAGCTCGATCGCCGTAAGGTTTTCAGGCTTTAAATCACTACGTCTAAAAAACTTGCTTCAACAATAAAACTTGAGATGTGCCAAGCACAGTCTTTATGGCTTTGCTGTGCCTTTTTCTCCCAGAAAAGGCACAGGCTTTTTAATCTTTTTTAGAAACAACAAGAACTTAAAACGGTAAAACTATGTCAAATTTAGAAATATCTTCGAAAAAACTACATGTTGTTCAAACTGCTATACGACTATTTACAACTTATGGGTTTCACACAGCAGGCGTAGACCTCATTTCCAAAGAAGCCAAAATACCGAAAGGCTCCCTTTATAACTACTTTCGCTCGAAAGAGCACCTTATTGAAATGTGCATTGCTTTTCAAAAGAGCAAACTTAAAGAAGAAGTGCTCGCCATTATTTACTCAAGCCGTTATCGTACTTCAAAAGATAAACTCAAAGAGATTGTCGTTTTACATGTCAACTTTAATAGCCTGTACTACCTTTTACTTAAAGCCTATTTTGAAATTAAAATCGCTTACCCACAGGCTTACCGTATGGCAATCGAGTATAGAAAATGGCTGCATCATGAGATTTTTGACCTTATTTTTAGTTTAGAAACTCATGAGTTAAAACCAAATGCTGACTTGGTTTTAAACCTAATTGATGGTTTGATGTTCCAGATTTTAAGCTCAAATAGTTTGGATGAAAGGGATGTGGTGGTGGAGAGGTTTTTTTAGGGTTAGATAATGATTCTTTTTTAATTTCTATTTCTTAAACTCGCGCTCTTTTATTAAGTTAGAATTTAAAAAGAAAGTTAATGTTTAATTATCTTTTTATACTAATTAATCGTGAGTAATTATTATATATATCTATTCAATCAAATAAAAAAATGACTGTTTGTTTAAAAGTTCAGCACCTGTAAATGTAGGAAAAATTGAATAGTTTGTATTTTTATGTAAAATAAAGTTTTTATACGTACTATTCTGTATATTAGATGTTAAATAAAAACTTTATAACTTCTTCCATTATTTTTTTTGCAGGTTTCAGTCAATATGCTTATGCCATTGAAGATGTCTCTTTACCAGGGCAAGTGCTACAAGAGCAACGACTCAAAGAGCTGAGTCAGCAACTACAAGACCAACTTACTCAGCAAACTCCTTATCAAAACAGCAAGCCTTTACAGGATTTTAAACATCTGGTTGTTGAGGAGAGTCCCTGTGTAGCGGTTACAAAAATTAGTCTTTTATCGTTAAAAGATCAGTCTGTTGCTGACTTACAGCAATTTGATTTTGTAGTAAAAGCCATTCAAAAATACCCCCAGGTTGTTTTAGGAAAATGTATTGGCACGCAAAGCCTACATAACATTGTGAACTATGCCCAAAATGAGCTTTTAAAGAAGGGTTTTATTACCAGTCAAATTGTCGTGAACCCTCAAGATTTAAATCAGGGTAACTTATATTTAAGTATACAAATTGGTCGATTGAATAAGGTCGTTATACAAGAAGGAAAAATATCGTCATTACAGCTTAAAACAGGACTACCATTTAAAACAGGCGATATCATTAATCTAAAAAAATTAGATCAAGGACTGGAAAACTTAAAACGTGTTTATGCTGTAGATATGCAACTTACCCCAGCAGTTTCTACAGATAAAGAATTAACGGGCTTTACTGACGTAATACTTAAACTACAACCACTGCAAAAGGTTAATTTTAATTTAAGTATAGATAACTCTGGTAATCAGGAAACTGGAACCTATATGGGTAATATAGGTGTAGGAGTTAATAACCCATTTCATTTAAATGATATTTTATCTTTAAACGTGAGCCATTCATTAGATGACTTCCATGAAAACTTAAACCGAAGTTATTTCATTAGTTATCAAGTGCCTTTAGCTTATTACGATTTAGGTGTTAGCTATAACGATTATCAATATAAGCAAACAGTTATAGGGGCGAATGGTCCATTGCTGTATCACGGTAATAGTCAACAAGCCAACCTAAACCTCTCTCGTGTCATTAGCCGTAGTGGACAACATAAAACCAGCGTATATGGCAAACTCTATCATAAAGAAAGTCAAAGTTTTATTGATGATATTGAGATTAATGTCCTACACCGTAAAACTTCAGGTTGGGTTTTGGGTCTCCAGCACCGTCAATATTTAGGAAATGCAGTATTAGATGGCAGTATTGATTACCGTCATGGTATGGGAATAAATGCACTGACTGCACCAGAAGAAAATATTACCGATATTAATGGTAAACGTCTTGCTGTAGAAGGTTACTCTCGTGCTCCACTTTGGAATGCCGACCTCCGTTTTACCATGCCTTTTCTTTTACTGGAGACCCCAGCGCAATATCGCCTTAATTGGCGTGGACAATATGCACCGAAAATTTTAGTACCCAACGATCGTTTTTATATTGGTGGTCGTTATAGCGTGCGTGGTTTTGATGGTGAACTCATGCTTTCAGGGGATAACGGACAGTATTTGCAGCAAGAAATTAGCCTAAATACTCCTATGCCTAACACTCAGTTTTATATGGCAGTCGATCAGGGCTGGGTAAATGGACGTAATAGCATACCGGGTCAGCGTTATTTACTCGGCAGTGTTTTAGGGCTACGCACCTATCAAAATAGTTTTTATCTGGATGCCTTTACAGGTCGGGGGCTTATTGCACCTGACAGCATAAAAAAAGACTGGATTACCGGTTTTAGTATCAACCTTTCTTATTAATTTACTTTAGAAAAGACTTAATTCATGAACAAGAATAGTTATCGCATTATTTATAGCAAAGCACGTCAAATGTTTGTTGCCGTGGCTGAAAATGTAAAAAGCCAAACCAAGGCTTCGGGCCAAAGTGAAGCAAGTGCACCGAACAATATTGCGCATACTGAATCTCAGGCATTTCATCAACTCTGGCAAGTAAAAGCGTTGGTTGCCAGCATTAGCCTATGGATGCCTTTAGCACCTGTATATGCCGATATTGTAGCGGACAGTGCTGCAAATGCTGCGAATAGAGCAGTGATTGGTGCTGGTAAGAACTCGGCAGGTACAGTTGTTCCTGTGGTAAATATTCAAACGCCAAAAAATGGTGTGTCTCATAATATTTATAAACAATTTGATGTATTAGCTGAAGGTGCTGTATTGAACAACAGTCGCCAAGGTGCTGCTACTCAAACCGTCGGTAATGTATCTGCCAACCCATTTTTGGCTACAGGTGAAGCGAGAGTTATTTTAAATGAAGTAAATTCATCAGCCGCTTCACGCTTTGAAGGGAACTTGGAAGTTGCAGGGCAAATGGCGGATGTCATTATTGCCAACCCGTCTGGTATCAATATTAAAGGTGGTGGTTTTATTAATGCCAATAAGGCAATTTTTACCACAGGTAAACCTCAGTTAAATGCTGATGGCAGTATCAAGCAATTTACTGTAGACCAAGGAAAAATTACGGTTTCAGCAAACCCTAATTCTAAATTTGGACTGGGTGGAAATAATAACGATGCAAATTATGTAGATATCTATGCACGTGCATTAGAACTCAGTGCAGAGCTTCGTGCTAAAAATGATATTCAGGTAATTACTGGCGTAAATGATATTAGTGCAGATTTACAGGATACAACTGCTAAGACTGGTACAGGAACAACACCGACATTAGCTGTGGACGTTAAAGCGCTGGGTGGAATGTATGCCAATAATATTTATTTGGTTGGCACTGAAAAGGGTTTAGGTGTTAGCAATGCTGGAACTCTTGAAGCATTAAATAGTCTTGTTGTGACAAGTGCAGGTAAAATTGAAAATACAGGTGCGCTCTACAATAAAAATCCTCAAAATAGCTTATTAAGCCTAAGTTCAGGTGAGGGAAATGATATTGTTCATACAGGAACAATGATCACAAATGGTAATTTAATATTAGATTCTGGAAAAGATATAATAGTCGATCATGCTAGAATAGAAAAACACGGTGCTGATAATAAAAATATTGTTTCTTTGAACGCAAAAAATGACATTAATATTAAAAATAGTGCAAACATTCAAAACTTTGGTGAGGGTGGAGACCTTTATTTAGATGCAAATAATATTAATCTTGGTAATGATGTAAACTTAGGTGTAAATGGAGCAATTTCATTACAGGCCAAGCAAAATTTACAAGGTGATCGTGTTAGAAATATTTCTAGTATGTATGATTTGAATTTATATGCTGGAAACTTATTATCATTTAATAATACTTATATTTGGGCTAATTTTGGAAATCTGAACTTTAATACTGCAAATGCTAATTCAAATCTTATATTAGATTGGAATGGTTTTAATGTAGGAAAAGATATTAACATATATAGTTCAGGAGATCTCACTTTAAAGAATTTAGGATTTGTACTTGATAACTCTATTACTCGCTCCAAGAATTTTAATGCTTATAGTAGCCATAATTTAGTTTGGGACAGTAGCGCTAGAGCATTACCACAAATTAATGGCGATATAAAAGTTGAAGCAGGCAACATAATTGATTTGAAAGGCTCTAGTCTATCGAGTACAGGAGATTTAAAACTACAAGCTAAGGCTCTAAATATAGGAACAGATCTAAATGCTGGCAAAAACTTAAGCCTTAATGCAACTCAAAGTGATCTAAATTTAAATAAAACACTAACTGCACAAAATAATATTGACGTTACATCTTTAGATGGAAAAATTACTGCAACGGGGTTAAATGCAACGTCTTCTCAAGGCAAACTTTCAATATTAGGTGCAAAAGATACTCTCTTCACTAATGCTGGAACAACCAACACAGTATTAAAAGGTAGTCAAGGTGTTACTATTGGCACTAGTGGTATAGGTAATTTAACAGTACAGAATGCAATTTTAGAAAGCCAAAATGGCAATATTGTTGCGACTAGTGGGGCCAAAAATAAATTAACTGATAGTACATTGAACGCTAAAAATAATATTGAAATATTTGCTACAGATGACCTTACTCTAGATGGTGTTAAATCTACATCGCAACAGCACACTGCATTAAATTCTAAAAAGAATATTTATATCAATAGTCAGGCTAATGTTGATGATTCAGCAAACTTTAGCTCCATTAAAAACAGTGAGCTGAATTCAACAGGAGTACTGTCATTAGTCAGTGATAAAGGTTTAAATCTTCAGAATTCAAAACTTACAGGTGGAGCAATCTTAATTGAAGGTGATGCCTTAAATACAGCAAAATCAGTTGACTTAAACGCCACAGGAAGTGATTTACTTAAGAATGATACTAAATTAAATAATCTAAATGGTAATTTAAGTATTCAAACGAATTCAAACTTGACGATTGACCCTAAAGTTCACAACTTAAAAGCAACAAGTAATATTGAACTTGTTTCCAAGAATGGTACTTTAACTTTAAAAGGCTATGAAGGAACTGCGGGTAATGGATCTGAACAAGTTGTTAAGTTGGATACAGCCAATGGCGGTATTACTTTAGAAGGTGCCAAAGTCGATATTCAAGGTTCACAGTTAACAGCACAGAAAGATATTAAGATTGTTTCAAGTAAAGATGATGTGCTAGTTGATGGAATAAAAAATACATTAAAAAATAGGTCTGCTGATTCAAAGAATATACTTAATATTGAAAATAATATTAAGGAAATTGATAACAATATAAATATTTTGTCTAATAGAAATGAGTTTCAGGAAAGAAAAGTACTTCTTGATAATATCAAAAAGGCAAAAAATAATCTTGAATCAGCTATGTCATATCTGTTTAATGGTTCAAATGGAGAGTATGGTGCTGGGGCTTTATCCAATGTAAATGTAAGTAATATCTTGTTCTATGAAAATGCTTATATCCAATCAATTTCATCAGAGGGAGCGAGTGATACTTATATTATAGTGATTCCTACTGGTCCATATGACAGTATACAAGGTTTCTTACCTTCATTAGGCTATATAGAGCCTCTATTAAATTCTTATAAAACAGAAATAAAAAAATATAAAACTTTAAATGAGAGTAAGGCTATTAAAGATCTGGAGAATATGCTTAATAAGCTGCAGTCTCAGAAACAGACAGAATTAAGAACAAAGGAATTTCTTACTAGTAATATTAATGGTACCGAACATGCGGAAACTAATTTAACTTCAAAATCTGGAAATATTAATATTACATCTGTCAAAGGTTTAACAATAAGTGGAAGTAATATTTCTTCTCAATTAGGCCAAGTTAATTTGGAAGCAAGTGGTGCTTTAAATGAACAATATAAAACTGCAACCACTATAGGTGCAAATGCACAACCTAAAGTATTAAATGCAAGTATTATTATTGATGGTCATGCAGACTTCTATGATAAAGGTAATGAAAGTGATCAAAATTATAGTATGCGAACATTAATTAGTCCTACTATTATTAATGGTGATAAAGGGGTTAATATAAGAACTGTAGGTAAGAGCAAAAGTGATAATTTAGTTTTACAAGCTACAGGTATTACTTCAAAAAATGGCGATGTAAAAATAGAATCGAACAAAAGTATTTTGTTCGATGCTGCAGTTGAACAAAGTTATGACCGTTCATTAACTACGGAAAAGAAAAAATCATGGGGTGGCCTAAAGAAAAAGTATATTACTACTATAGCCGAAAGTAATAATACTAATGCAGCCTCAGTTGATATTTCTGGTAAAAATATTTTCATTGAGACGAAAAAATTAGACCCATCTGTAAATGTGAATACTCCAGATAATAATATTGATATTTACTCAGGTCGATTCACCGCAGAGGGAGGACAAATTAAGATTAACTCTGGTGGTAATCTTAATTTCTACACAGTAGAAGAAAGTTCTAGCAGTAATGTAGATATTACCAAAAAATCATCATTTGCTGGTATTAAATACAATACCTCTAAAACTAATGCAACACGTACTCAAGTAAGTGAGTTACCTGCAACCTTAAAAGCTGATTACATTGGTACTAAATCGGGTTTTGATACAAGACTTGTTGGAACAGAGTTTGAGTATTTAAAAGGTGCATCAATTGAAGCTGGTGGTAAGTTAGAGTTAATTGCTGCTAAAACATCTATTACAGACCTCGTGAAAAAAGAAAAAAATTCTGTGGTTTGGCAATCGATGCAAGATAAAGGGTCAATTACCGAAACAGCTCAATTGCCAAGATTCAATGGGCCTGTTTTACCAACCATTAATGCTGCAGGAGGTTTAGTAGTCCAAGTTCCTATTAGTGAAAAAGATGCGAATAAAGCTGAATTAAGAGATGAAATTTTAAAACTGGCAAATCAGCCTGGCAATGCTTACTTAAAAGAATTAGTTAATCGTAAAGATGTAGATTGGCAGCAGGTCCTTCTTACTCAAAAAGATTGGGACTATAAGTCACAAGGGTTAACGGCGGCTGGTGCTGCACTTATTGTTATCATTGTAACTATTGCTACGATGGGTTCAGGTACAGCAGCTGCAGCTGGCGCTGCTGGTGGAACAGCAGCAAGTGGTACTACTGTTGGGCTTGGTGCAAGTATGATTGGCTCAGCTGGTGTTACAACAGCAACCGTTGGAGGTGTTACAACAATTACAGGTGTTTCTACACTTGGTGCGATGGCAAACGCAGCTATTACAAGTTTAGCAACCCAAGCAAGTGTAAGTTTAATTAATAATCAAGGTAATATTACACAGACTTTAAAAGATTTAGGTTCTAAAGATACAGTTAAAAATCTTGCGACAGCAGTGGTGACAGCTGGATTAATGAGTCAAGTTGGTTCTACTTTAAATTTAAAACCAGATAGTACAATGTTACCTGATAGATTATTGAATAATATAACCAGTTCTGTTGGTTCGACTCTAGTACAAACAGCTATTAAGGGCGGTGATTTAGAGGAAAATCTGAAAGTTGCTCTACTTTCTGGTCTTGCAGGAGCTTTACATGGTGAATTAGCAAGCCAAATTGGAGATAGTTTATATAAGTCAGATCCAACAATATTACAATATACAATACATAAGATTGCTCATGCTGCAGCTGGGTGTGCTGCAGCAGCCGCAACTAAATCTAGTTGTGAAGCAGGAGCAATAGGAGCTGGAATTGGTGAAATTGTTGCTAGTTTAATGCCTAAACCTATCAATGGAATTGAATATAATGATGAGGAAAAAGTAAAAATTAAAAATGTAGGGAAAGTCGTTGCTGGTGCAGTATCTGCATATGCTGGTTATGATGTAAATACAGCAGCTAATTCTGCTGATATTGCTATACAGAACAATTATCTAACTCATTATAGTAAAGCGAAATTTGTTGCAGATTTAGCAAAATGCAAAGTATCTTCATCAAACTGCGATAATATTATTCAAAATTATCAAAATCTTTCTAAAACTAATGATATAGAACTTGCAACAGTTTGTAATAATGCGGCTCGAAGTCGAGATTGCAATAATATGCTACAAGCAGCGTTAGACTATGCAGGTAGTGACTTTAACCAAATTTATGGAATAAATTCTCCAGCAATGGCTAATTTAAAAGCTGATCAGATCAGAAGTAGAGAGCTCGTATTAAAAAATATATTTAAAGATACTAATAACTGGTATAGCATGATAGATGATATTGATTTAAGAGCTGATTTTTTCAGTGCCATGTATGCTAAAACAGGAGCTGAATGGTTTAGGGTTGCTAATGAAACTTCACGGGCCGCTGTTGTTGGCTTGGGAGCGGAAGGAGCATATTCAGGAGTAACCTTTGCACTAGGTGGTGCTTTGGGCACGATAACTTCTGGGGGGTCTGTCAATTTACGTGATGTTTATAACTGGAGGTCTGAGGCTGGTTATGCATTGATGAAAGCTGGCTACAACAATTTCAAACAGCTTTATGATGGTAAAGTAACCGATATAGTTGCTTGGAATATTGGTCAAATGCAACAAGAGCAAAAACTATTGCAGCCTATACATGAAAAGTATTTTAAAAATTCTAAATTATGGGTACTTCAAACTTGGGTGCCTACGAAATTTCGTAATAATCCTGTTAACTTATTGGATTATAATAGCCGTGTAAAATATGGTTGTATAGAAATGGGATATACAATAGCACAAGGCTGTAAACCATGATTAATTCATCAATTATTATAAAAAAATCTCCAATTGCTATTATTGTTAAAGGTTTTTTTATTTTTGGGTTGGTTTGGACATTATCTTTACTTTGGTATGGGCTTATTAACTTTGAAAGCTATTACTCTTCAATAATTTATCTAATTGATTTTTATATTACTTATTTTATTGGGTATTTTATATTTAAGAGTATGATGGGAAACCTTGATTGTAATGATGTCGATCGAGTGAAATATTTAAGTCTTATTCTATTTTTTATTTATTATGTAATAGTATTTCCTAGATATTATTTATTAGATGGTAAGCATGACTTATATGGTTTTAGACTTATGTTCGGTTTTATATATCCAATTTGGATGCTGACACCAATTTTTATCACTAATCCGAAGAATAAATTTTATGTCTACTTATGCGTTTTGCTATGTGCTCTAGAAGTGATTTTTTGGATATTTTTTTTTAAGATGAGCGCGTCTGAATTTTATAAATGGACTTCCTTTGTCAGTGTGTTAATAAGTTCTCTTATATTCGCATTAACTTTTCCTTGGTATTTATCATGGTTGAGAAAAATAGATATTAAAAAATGGACTTTACCATTCTTTTTTAAAGAAAATAGTTTTATATCTAAGCTAATATCATGGGTAGCAATAGTATTCGGTAGTTTTTTTATGTTTATGTTCTTTTTTTTCTTTTAATGATATGAACATATTAAATATAACATCTAGCATGTTCATAATATGAAAAAGCAAAGATCTGCATTAAAAAAAGAGACCATTGAATGGTCTCTTTTTTTAATGAAAACTTAAATCATTTTTTAAACATTTTGTGCTTTCGGTAAAGTTTATTTTATTCCTAAATACAACGCAATCACGGCACCAACAAATATCATAATGAATAACGGTACAAAAGATAAAGGGAAGCTCCCTGAGTAATCTTTCACTATACCCATAATCGATTTCATAAGATCAGTAACAAATAAAAAGTGATCTTCTAATATTTAAAATAAGTTTTATGCGTTTGTAGAGGTAAGAATAATCAGATATTTCATTATTCTAGAAGATTCTTTTTTATCTTTATTGAGAATTTCATTCTATATAGAGTAAATGCTAAATCGAAATCTAAGAAAATTGCACTATTATTGGTGTTAAAGACGGCTCTCAAAGTTGTAGGCTTTTTTATTACACGTTGATTAAAATATATACACAAACCTCTTTAAAACGAGTTGGAACGCTACAAACGCGGATGCTAATTTGAAGTCCACTCTTCCCAATAAGTGAGGTGAGCAATGAAATTGTTAGCTTTGATTAGCATGGGAGTTGCAGCAAGTTATTGGTATAAAACTATAAAAGATAGCAAGCCAACTCTTCTGAAACCAAATTTTGATGAAATCGTAAAAAACTTTGTATTAGCAGAATTTAAAGTCTAATGCATATTCTTAAATTTAGTTAAATAAAAAGCTCATCGGAAGATGGGCTTTTTTTCAATCTATCATTTCCATACAAAAGACATTTATATTGTATATTTTTCAATCAATTAAAATATATTAATTAAAATTAATATATTGTTTTATAATACTTTTTATCGGAAAATTTTACCAAAAGTTCAAAAAATCTTTATTTTAAATGATGAGGTTAATGGAAACCTCTTAAATAAAATAAAGGAAATAAAATGGATATTTTAAAATTAATCGGCGGGAATCTGCTCGCTTTGGCTTTTATAACGGGAACACAGACAGCACATGCAGAATTTAAACGGTTTTCCGTATCTGCTGGATGGTTGCATGTCATGCCACAAGGAAAGGCAAATCCATTCAACATAAATACTGCTGTAGCAAATGGAACTACTGCCAAAGTTGGAACTATTTCTACTTCAGCATTTATGAAATCAATAGACCCTAATGCAAAATTATCAACGGGTGAAAATGCTAAAGAAATTCTTGATATGGTGTTTAGTCATCCAGTCGATGAAAATGGCAATCAAGAGCAGTCGGTTGGTCAACTATTAGGACTCGTAGATGAAAATGACATGGTTTCATCTGATATAACAGGTACGGCAACTATCAAAGGTCTAGAGCAATGGGAAGGAAAAGGTACAGGGCTTGAAGCAGAAGATGTAGATACATTGGGCTTAATGTTCAATTACTATATTAACGAGAACGTGTCTTTACAGTTAATCGGTGGGATTCCTCCAAAAGTTGATATTAAGGGGAAAGGAGAAATCAACGCGCCATTATCTGGTTTTGCAAATCCTGAAGGGTTAGCAGCTTTAGTCATTGGAGATAAACTAGATTTACTGCAAGATATTCCAATCACCAATCTTGGTAATAAATCGAAAGCTGCTACGGTACGTGCATGGACCCCAGCATTAGAAGCCCAATATCAATTTGGTAAGTCGGGTGTAAATAAGTTCCGTCCCTATATTGGTGCTGGTGTTATGTATTCACGCTTCTCCAATATTAAGTTAAATGACCAAATCAACTCAGACTTAATTGCTGCGGGCCACATGATTCAGAATGTGCTAGACAATAATGCTGGCGCTGCATTAGATGGTAAAACTTCAAGTGCAAACCCTTATGTTCGAGTGAAAACGACTGATGCGATTGCTCCAATTGTGAGTTTGGGTGCTACTTATGACATTACACCAAATTGGTATGCTGTTGGTTCCGTGTCCTATGCAAAGTTAAATAACCGAGCAAATATTGATGTGATTGATAGCAAAACAGGTAAGCAGTTAATTCATGCATCAACTAAAGTTGATATTGATCCTTTAATTACTTATTTGGGTGTAGGCTATCGCTTTTAATATTTTTTCTGTAAATCAGCCGTATTCATTACGGTAAAAAAAGCCCTGCTAAATATTGATTATTAGCAGGGTTCGATTAAAGAATGAGAGTAAATAAATGATTACCTAAACTGCTTTTTGAACCTTTTGTGCTTTCGGTAAAGTTGGTTTTCTTCCCAAATACAATGCAATCACGGCACCAATAAATGTCAAAATGCAGAGCGGTAAAAGTGACACAGGGAAACTACCCGAATAATCTTTGACTATACCCATAATAGAGTTCATAAGCCCTGTACCGATATGCGCAATCGTATTTACTGCTGCAATACCTACAGCAACTAAAGTAGGTGGTAAGCGCTCAGAAACCAACGCCCAGAAAGGACCTTTAATGGCATAGTTACCCATCAAAACGAGTGAGAATAAAAGCAAGCTCAATGTTAAAGATGATGTGAAAAGAGTAAGAAGTAAACCAAAACTCGTCACAAACAATGGAATAGCTGTGTTAAGGCTCTTATTACCACTTTTATCAGCATGCACACCCCAAACAATCATGAAAGCGGCAGCTAACCCAAAAGGAATCATATTTAAAAGACCCGTCTGCATGGCAGTTAGATGGAAGGCTTTTAAAATCTGAGGCATCCATAACGATAAAATATTGCTGGTTGCTGAACTTCCTGCATAAATAATCGCGAAGAACCATAAATATTTATTGGTAATTAGAAGCTTAAACTTACTTTTTTTCTGCTCGGCAGTGTCTTGTTTTTCAGTATTTAATAATTGGTTCTTTTCAAAAGTTAAAGTGCTTGATAGCCATTCTCTTTGTTCGGAACTTAACCATTTTACTTGATTCGGGTTATTTGGAAGCCAAACTAAACACAATATACCAAGCAAAATTGCAGGTAATGCCTCAAAAATTAAAAGAACTTGCCATCCACTTAAACCAACTAAACCATGTAAGCCTAATAGTAAGGCAGATAAAGGTGATCCAATAAAGTTAGATAAAGGGATGGCAACCATAAATACGGCAACAATTCGGGCCATAAATCGCTTAGGGAACCATAGTGTTAAATACAGTAATACACCCGGAAAAAATCCGGCTTCGGCAGCACCAAGTAAAAACCGAGAAATTGCATATGAGATAGGGCCAGTAATAAAAGCGGTACAGAAACCGACAATACCCCAAGTAATCATGATTCTGGCAATCCAGATGCGCGCACCCAGCTTTTCCATAGCCATGTTACTTGGAATCTCAAATATGACATATGCAATAAAAAATAAGGTAGCACCAAAACCAAAGGCAGTAGCAGTTAAACCAATTTCTTGGTTCATGGTTAGTGCGGCAAAACCAATATTTACCCGATCAATATAGGCAATGAAATAACAAAGAATGAGGAAGGGAAGAATACGAAAAGAAAGTTTACGGATTGTTGACTTTTCTACTTCCGATATAGCGATATCATTTTTCATACATACTCCTTATGTACGTGAGAAATCAAACAGCTCGGTTGGGTTCTGATTTAAAATTAAACATTGCTCATGTTTATCAAACACAATTTTTTTAAAGGCATGAATCGCGTCTTCATAGGTCATATATGATTCATGTTGGGTATGGGGCCAGTCACTTCCCCAAACGAGCTTGTGTAAAAAACCTTTGTCTTTAAAAATATGATAGGCCTGTTGGGCTGTATTGATATGATTTGGGGCAGTACCTAAACGATAGAAACCAGACACTTTAATCCAGTGCTGTTTTACATTAAGTAATCTTAAAAACTTTTGATAATCTGGATCATTAATCCCTTTAACACGGTCAACTCGACCAAAATGGTCAATCACCACATTTAAGTTGTATTCACTTAATTGAGGTAAAAGCTGAACTAAATATTTCGGTGGTGCATGTAATTCAACTTGCCAGTTGAGACTTTCCACATTTCGTAAAAACATTTGCCATTCAGGAGTATTTAACGTAGGAGGGTTAAGACCGAATAGATTTAAACGAACACCAACGATGCCTTGCTCTTTGAGTTGTACTAACTCGTCAAAAGCAGTGGTATGTTGAACGACAGCAATCCCTTTTAAGCGCTCAGGGTACTGCTGAATAGCATTTAGCATTGTTTGGTTATTGGTGCCCAAAAAGCTAGGTTGAACTAAAACACCATGCGTGAATTTGTGTTCATCAAGATGAGAGATAAAACTTTGCACAGTTGCCTCATAATTAGGTGTATAGCGCGCTGTTTCGATACTGTGGTCCTGTACCGAAAAAACATGTGCATGTGTATCTATACAGTTCATTTTCATCTCACATTACAATTTTTAAAGTGAAAATGGCGATTAAAGCGGCAATAACTCCTACAGGAATTGCTTTAAATAACAGTTGATTAAAGAATTTGGTTTTGTCGATATCTGCTGGTGCCGAAGCCATAATGAGGCTACCGCCAGACGAGAAAGGAGAAATTGCTGTAGACTGAGCGCCCACAACAATACAAATGAACAGCACTAGTGGGTTTAGGCCAGAACTCAAAGCAAGAGCTGGAACAATCGGGAATAAGGTCGGAGCAACTACGCCGAGAGTGCTTGAAAATACAGACATAATGGCGCTAATGAGGCATAACAACACTGGAATGACCCAGACAGGAACGTTGTGTGCTAACCATTCAGAAAGGGTTGTAATAATGCCAAGTTTCACACCTAATGAGATGAGCATACCGACACCGCAAATCATGATCAGTGTTCCCCAAGGCACAAGTGCAACCACCTTTTTCTCATCGGCAAGTTTCATAAGTAAACTGATGAGTGAAAAAGTAATAGCAAGGAAAGCTATATCAATTTTAGAGTTTAAAAAGCTGTTGGTTTTTGTATCTGGGAAAACAAGGTGCAATATTGGAAAAATTAAAACAATCGACATCATTAAAACTATAAGGAAGATGGACTGTTTCTGCTTTTTGTCGAATGGCTCAGGCTTTTGATCTTCAATAACGATAGAGCTGCTTTTTCTATTCCACAGTGTATAAATTCCCAACACTATAATTGGAATAATCAAAGTGATAATAAAAATTCCACTGCTATATGAAAAAGCGGTTTGTGAGCTAATACCAGTATTTTCCATTAAGCTTCGGAAAATAATGCCACTTTGTGATGTCATAAAATTTGCGTCAGCTAAAGCGCCGTAATTTGCAGCCATTCCACCAATAATCATATTCATATTGGTCTTTCTACAAAGCATTAGCGTAATGGGTGCCATAAATGCGAGTACGGTATAAAAACCAGCGCCTAGACTTGCGATAATAGTTGCTGCAAAAAAAATCGCTAAGGGTAAAAACTGAGGAAACTCACGGCATTTATATAAAAGATGGCTGGCAAGTTTTTCTAAAGCGCCATTTGCTAAAGCAAAGTTATAAAAAAGAGTGACCGATAAAATAATAAAGAAAATTTTGACAGGCCATAGCTCAATAACTTCTGAAGGTTTCAAACCCATCCCAAAGCAGCCAATGAGATATGCGAATGCTATTGCAAATAATCCAATATTGATTTTGGTTTTATATCCTAAACCTATAGATACGGCTAAAGCTATAAGCATCAATGCAGCCATATTATCTTCCTTGATAAATATATAAACATCTAAACATATATATGTTTGGTTTTTTGTATTACATATAACTATGCTAATATTGTCAAATCGATTTCATAATGTTTAACGCAAATGCTTGATGAGACTGCATTTAAAAATTTTAAATTGCCACGATATGAAAAGGTCCGTTGGGAGCTTCAAAAGCTACTGATCCAATCAAAATGGACAGTTGAAGAGCCTATTCCAAGTGAACAAGAGCTTGCTCAAATGTATAGTGTATCGGTAGGAACCGTTAGAAAGGCGGTTGAAGGACTAGTTGAAGACGGTTTGTTAGTTAAACAGCAGGGCAAAGGTACTTTCCTTAAGCAACCTAACTTTGAAAACTCACTTATTCGTTTTTTTAGATTGCGTAATAAAAAAGGCGAGTTCATTCAGCCACAAGGGCAAATCAAAAAAGTAGAAGTCTGTGATGCCATACCCGAAGTCAATTCAGAGTTAGGGATTGCTCCTGACGAAAAGTTGCTTTATATCGAGCGTGTCCGTAAACATGAAGAAGTCGTTGTGTTAAGCGAAAGAATCTGGCTGCCTGAACGCTTATTTAAAAATCTGGAAGAAATTCCAATCGCTGAGTTTGGGAATCTACTTTATCCTTTTTATTATCAGCACTGCGGTCAATTTATTTCTTCTGCAACAGAACGATTAACTTTCGAGAGAAATATCAAAGATAGCCATTTAAATAATAAGCTTGAAAATCCTTTGGTTAAGGTATGTCGTATCGCAAAAAACCTTGAAGGTGTGGCAGTCGAATACCGTGAGTCTTATGGTTTGGCCGATAATTTTCATTATGAGATAGCGATTAATTAGTATTTAACGATGATCCCCGATTTCAGAGTTTATTTGATTGCTGCAATCAGGGTATTTTTGTCTTTATAAACGATGATTAAAAGAAAAATTTACTTCTGCCAATACGGTGTGTCTCCATAGATTTCTGTAAAATAGTCTATCACTGCTCTAATGTTAAGTGGTGGATGGCGGACATTTGGATAAATAGCCGCGATATGCTGGGGTTGTGATTTAATCGCGACTTCATATTCAGGTAAAAGCTTTATTAAATCACCTTGTTTTAAAGCTTCACCAATCAGCCAATCAGGAAATAAAACAATCCCCATGCCATGAAGCGCGGCTGTCATTAAACTTTCGGCATTGTTTGAAGACAGCAATGGAGTAATTGGATAATGTACCCATTCTTCATTGGGCTTTCTTACTAACCACCGGTTAGGACCTTCAAAACCTTTATAGACTAGGCATTTGTGCTGATTAAGTTCTGTCGGATGATTAGGCGTACCGTATTTGGCAATATATTGAGGAGATGCTGCCAAATGATATTTTTGTGTACCAAAAATACGTGCATGAAATGATGAATCAGTCAGTGCTCCAATACGAAATATTAAATCTGTGCTTTCACGTAATGGATCTATAAATTCATCGGTTTGAATCAGTTCTATTAAAAGTCTTGGATAACGCTCTGATAACCCAGCTAACCACGGCGCAATATGTCGTTGCCCAAAAAACACTGGTGCATTGATTCGGACGAGTCCCGATGGCTCTATGGTTTTATCTTGTAAAGCCTTTTGAGCTTCATCAAATTGTTCGGTAATTTTTTTTGCATATTCAAAAAATAATTTGCCCGATTCGGTCGGTGTGATTGCTCGCGTATTTCGATAGAAAAGTTGCTGCCCCAATGCATCTTCAAGTTGTTGAATGGTGCGAGAAATCATGGAGGCAGACACATCTTCTTTACGTGCTACATTTGAGAAGTTTTGAGCATTGTAAACACTAATAAAGAAGCGAAGCGTGCGGATATCAATTGAATTTGTTAAATCCATTTGTGCAATTTCTGCAAAAGTGATTCATGAATTATGCTGTTTTTCTGATGAATTGGCTATCTTAGTATTCGTTGCCTAGATACATATGAGACAATGTAGATGCAAATTCTATTACTACTCCTAACCATTTTAGGGGGCATGGGACTATCGGTCGAAGCAGGGCTTCTAGGACCGTTAGGAAAGGAAGTAGGTGAGTTATGGGCCACCTTTAGTATTTTTGGTGTGGGTGCAGCACTTACCTTTTTACTCATGCTGTTTTTTAGCCCACGGAATAGCCCCTCATTTTTTGCACTTCCATCTTGGCAATTGCTGGGTGGTGTTCTTGGCCCTGCTTACGTCATTATTTTGACCATTACCACTCCAATTATTGGCATTGCAATGACCATGATTGGCATTTTAGCGGGACAGGTATCTAAAAGTCTGATTATCGACCACTATGGTTTACTGGGAACTCCACATCGGAAAGTAGACCGTAAACGGATAGTAGCACTCATCTTTATTGTTGTCGCACTTGTACTTGTGGCAAAAGCGTAGGAGATACCCATGACAATTTTAATGATTCTTCTCGCCGTCATTGGCGGTGCTTTGCTGAGTGTGCAGGCCGCAATTAATGGTCAACTTGGAGCGAAAGTTGGTGTATTTCGTAGTGCTTTTTTGACTTTCTCGGTCGGTGCTTTAATTACGGCTCTCCTTATTTTTTACTTTGAACCTAAACATACCTTAACGCTATTAGATGTTCCTAAATGGCAGTTGTTGGGGGCTATGTGTGGAGTACCTTATATTGTCATAATGGTACTGGCTGTACAAAGAATTGGGGCTGCAGTTGCTACGGTGGCTGTGATTTTTGGGCAACTTTTGATGAGTATTTTGATTGATAACTTTGGCTGGTTTGGTAATGAAATGCTCCATTTTTCACCGTATCGATTAGGAGCGCTAATCTGCCTAGGTATTGCTTTATATTTTATCTATTCAAGTAGTAAAGATAAAAAGATAGAAGCGTAATACAAGCTTAAGATTAAAATTAAGATAGGTCTCATTGTTGGTCGTAAAGCCTACTAATAATGAGGCTATACTTTATATTTTAAGTACGTTGATAAATGAATGAAGTTGCTGTCGAGAGATAGAATTAAAATATAAGAAATATGGTAAAGTTAAAAACCTAATTCAATACATTAAAATTGATATCAAGCTATTGTAGGAAAAACATGGTTAAAATTAAACCTCACCCAGCAACAAGCGGAAATGCATCGGCTGATCGCCTTTTAACTTTGTTAACTGCTTTTAGAATAGGTGATAAATCTTTAACCCTAGCAGAGCTCGCTGAACGAACAGAATTAAATAAAGCGACCATCATGCGTTTAATTGTTTCGCTAGAAGATTTTGGTTTTGTTAACCGTCTTTCTGATGGTAGATATACGCTTGCTAGTGAAGTTATGCGTTTAAATACAATTTATCAAGATGCTTTAGACTTAGAAAGACACGTCGTGCCTTGTTTACAGCAACTTGTAGATGAAATTGGTGAGACGGCTTCATTTTACGTTAAGCATGGCGCATATCGCCTTTGCCAATATCGTATTAATTCTACTCATCGATTACGCGTTCATATTCAGCCGGGCGAAGTTCGACCAATGGATGGGGCTGCAGGTGCTCAAGCCTTACGATCTACCCATGAACAAATTTTATCTAGAACTGAACCTTTTTATTCAACGGGTGTAACAGAACCACATGCTGCTTCAATGGCATTGCCAGTATTTGATGCGCAAAATGATGTGGTTGGAGCATTGGTTGTTTCAGGTCCATCAAGCCGTTTTACTTTAGAAATCGCAAAATCGGTAAGTGATTTTTTCTTCAAAATTGCAGATGATTTAACGAAAAGTTTAGGTGGTAAGAGTATTCGTAATTAATTTTAATGTTTTAAATGTAAAAAAGGGGCTCATGATTTAGCCCCTTTCTTATATATGCTATTTACGAAGTACTTTGTGGTTGGTTAAACAAAACAGCTTTCTTTCTAGACATAATGAAAACCATGATAGCTGACACGAGATTTAAGGCTGCAAGTGGAAGTAAGGCGATAGCATGACTTCCTGTTGCATCATGAATTGCGCCATAGATATTCACCATCATGCCGCCACCAATGAGGTTGGCACATGCACCAATGGCTGCTAGTCCTGCCGCCGTTGTACTCGGCGACATCCATGATGATGCTAAAGCCCAGAAAGGACCTTTTGCAGAATAAGCACCAATTAAAACGATACTGAGTAAAAAGATTGTGCCAATAAGTGACGACGTGAACAAAGCAATTAATAAACCAATTGAGATCATCAATAGAGCGATTGCTGTGTGCCAAAGGCGTTCGTTTTTACGATCTGAACTACGACCCCAAAGAATCATGGCAATAGAAGCGATGCCATAAGGAATTGCATTGACTAGGCCAATTTCTAAATTATTTAAACCGAATGACTTAATTAATTGTGGTGCCCAAACACTCATCGTACTACCAGCAGCAGAAGCACCAGAATAAATAATGATCATTGCCCAAATATATTTATTCTTTAAAAGTTGCCATAGTGAAATATGACCAATTGGGGTTTTTTGTTGGCGTTCAAATTGTAGTCTTTCAACTAACCAAGCTTTTTGTTCGCTATTGAGCCATTTTGCCTGTTCTGGTCGATCTGTCAGTACAAATAGACAGGCGATACCCAGTAAAACAGCAGGAATACCTTCTAAAATAAATAGCCAATGCCATCCGCGCATGCCCAGCCACCCATCTAGGGATAATAAAAAACCAGATAATGGTGAACCTAGAAAGTTTGCACCCGGAATTGCCACCATAAATATTGCAATCATTCTTGCTCTATAGTTTGCAGGCAACCAATAAGTTAAATATAAAATTACACCAGGGAAAAAGCCTGCTTCGGCAGCGCCGAGTAAGAACCGCATAATATATAACGATGTGGAGTTTTCAACGAATGCAGTTGCGGATGATATTACCCCCCACGTCACCATAATTCGGGCAATCCATACTTTTGCTCCAAATTTTTGCATGGCGAGGTTGCTGGGTACTTCAAATAGAAAATATGCAAAGAAAAATAAGCTACTGGCAAAACCAAAAGCAGTAGCTGTTAATCCAAGATCTTCATTCATTTGTAATGAAGCCATACCAATATTGCCACGATCAATAATAGCGATGACATAACAAATCGTTAAAAAAGGCAGTAATCGCCACGCTACCTTGCGCATTGTTTCACGTTCAATCGCACTCGGTTGAGAGTATTCTGTAGACATAAAAAAATCCTTTTTTATATTCAATATTTTAATTGTTCTTGCATCTAAAAGCTTAGAAACAATTGAGTTCCATGATTAGCTATTGAGTAACTTCCAGTTAGCGATAGCTCGAGGGTTTAATAATTGGCCACTCCAAATACTAACGATCTGTTCAAGTGCTAAAAGACCAACGCGATTACGTGAATCTGTTGTGTTTGCTCCTATGTGAGGAGTAACAACCAAGTTAGGTAATTCCCATAATGGATTATCTTTTTCTGGCGGTTCTGAAGGAAAAGTGTCTAGACCTGCACCAGCAATTTTATTATTTTTAAGTGCATCAACTAAGGCAGCCTGATCAATTAATTCACCACGTGCTGTATTAATTAAGATGCTTGAGCGTTTCATCTTTTCAAATTGAGGGTAAGAAAATAAGTGTCTATTCTCTGCTGTAAGGGGGCAATGTAAGCTAATAATGTCACTGGTTTCTAAAAGTTTTTCAAAGTCATGCTCTTGTTCTACATAATCGAGCTCTGGCAAATTTTCTAGAAACGGGTCATATACTTTTACTTTCATATTTAAGGGAGCGACTAACTTCATAAGTATGCTGCCGATTGCCCCTAAACCAATTAAGCCCAGCGTTTTGCCATATAGCTCCACACCATTTGCACTTGCTTTATCCCAATGACCTTCTCTGATCCGTTGGTCTAACCACGTGACTTGTCGAGCAACATTAAACATAAGGGCAAAAGCGTGTTCGGCAACAGATTGTGCATTTGCGCCTACGGCAATAGTGACAGGAATTTTTCGTTCAGCAGCAGCCTGAGTGTCGATTGTGTCAAACCCAACGCCATGTTTTGCAATCACTTTTAAATTATCAGAAGCAAAAATCATATCTCTAGAAAGTTTGCCTGTTCGAACAATGATGGCATCAGGTTGTTCATCATGGATGAGTTTTTCCATTTCATCTTTTGCCATGTAGGGTTCAGTTGGAATCAACTGGATATCATGGGATTGAGCATACAGTAACGCATCTGAAGTTAATGTTGGCCCCGTGATAAGAACTTTACGTTTCATTTTGACTTGCACTCCATTTAAGTATTTTGAGAAAAATACGTCCTTAGTGGTTTATATTATTAAAACGACATTTCAAAAAATTAGTCAATAGAAAAAATAAATTTAAAAATTGAGCGAATTTTAATTAAATTTAATTTAAAAATGAAATGACATTTCAAAAAAATACTGTCATATTAATTTGCACAAGAAAATTGATGTAAGGGAAAAATTATGGCAATTGGTTTTAGAGTGCTAAAAAACGACAGAAAAGTTGAGCAGAAATGGATTGAACAATATCGAGATCTACCAGTCGCTAATGTCAGTGACTCAATGAATCGAATGACTTCAGGTGGGGCTCAATTAAGACCAATGCATAAAAAGGGATATCTTTGTGGGCCAGCCATTACAGTTAAGGCGCGTCCGGGTGACAACTTGATGTTGCACTACGCTATTGATATTGCCCAAGCGGGAGATGTCATTGTGGTTGATGCGGGTGGTGATCTAACCAATGCATTAATTGGGGAAATGATGGTTGCTTATGCCATTAAAAAAGGTATAGCCGGCATTGTTATTAATGGCGCGATTCGTGATTCGGTTGTAATTGGAGAGGGAGATTTTCCACTTTTTGCAGCAGGAATTTCACATCGAGGACCTTATAAAGACGGACCGGGGGAAATTAATGTCCCTATCGCAATCAATGGAATGGTAATTGAACCGGGAGACTTGATTTTAGGGGATGAAGATGGGCTTTTAAGCGTGCCGTATGCAGAAGTAGAAGAAGTTTATCTGAAGGCAAGTGCTAAACATGCCGCTGAACAAAAGCAATTAGAGCAAATCGCCGTAGGTGAAAATGACCGTAGCTGGGTGATCAACAGCTTAAAACAAAAAGGATGTGAATTACCTGAATAAGGTCACTTAAAAACATTCGAGCAGGAAGGGAACTAACGAAGTCAATGGTTGAGCTTCGTTAGCCTATCTAAAGTTAATTAAATAATCATTATTTTACTGATTGAAAAATAGGAAATTTCAATTCGGTCTATGTGATTTCGTCTAAAGGAAAAGGACATGAAACATAAAGGGATTATTTATTTATCGCTCTTAATGAGTATGACTCTGCAGCAAGCCAAAGCTGAAAGCGAAGATAACTCAGCGCTAAATGAAAAAATAATTAAATTACAACAGCAAATAGATTATCTGATGGAGCAGCAAAATTTAAGTAAAAATAATGGATTGAAGAAAGCACCTGATTTGATTCAAAACAAAACATCAGATGCTGAGAAGCCTATTTCGGCTGATCAGACTAAAATTAAATTTTATGGAAATATACGTGTTGATGCTGCATATGATTTTGAAGCTTCAACGCGTTCTATTGCGAATAAAACAGGAGCAATACCATTAAGCAATACAAATTCAACAAGTAAATCATTAAATGTTTCTGCTGCGACTTCACGTGTAGGGGTGGATATTGTCAAGCCTACCTCGAAAGGAGATTTGGTTGGAAAGCTAGAAGCCGATTTTATGGGAAGTGGTGGAGATAACGGTAATGGTTCGGTTCGGGTTAGACTCGCTTATATTTCACTAGGAAATTGGTTGATTGGTCAAACGACTTCACCTTTTGTGAATAGTGATACAGCTCCAAGTTTGGCTGATTTTACGGGTGCAATGGGCACAGGAACTCAGCGTAATATCCAAATTCGTTATCAGCATATTGTTGATGCCAAACAAAAAATATTAGTTGCTTTGGAAGGCGGTGATGTTGAAAATAAAAATGTAGAAGGTGGAAGCAGTCTTCCTGCATTAACCATGCGATATGAATTTAAGAATCCAAATTTATTGGTTCAATTGCATGGCATGCTTCATGAAAATCGAGCAATTTCTAATGCGAATGAGGAGCAAACTAAACTTGCTTGGGGAGCTGGATTAGGCACGAAGTATAACCTTTCTGAAAATGATGCGATTGTCTTCAATTACTACCATATAGCAGGTGATAACCGTTATATGCTTTATTCAAAAGATAATGATGCGTTCTACTTTGATCAAAATCGAATGTATTTAAGTGAATTTGATTCTGTCGAGTTGGGGTATATGCGCAAATGGAATGAAAATTTACGTTCTTCTTTGTCCGCTGGTAGCCTCGTCTACAAAGATTCAGATTTTTCAGAAAATAACCTTAATCAAAATAAAAGGCTCATCAATGCAAGCGTCAACTTATTCTGGACACCTGTTGAGAAAGTCGATCTTGGTGTTGAGTACACCTACGGTAAGAGAGAAACATTTTCAGATTTAGAAGGAAAACTATCTCGAATCAACTTATTAGGTCGATACAATTTTTAATGTAATCACAGCCACTTTAAAGAGTGGCTTTGCTTTAGTTGAGTGTTCTTTTATGGTAGCGGCAGAATCTAAAAAATCCAGATGAAAAATTAAACATGCAACGAATTTGGTACATTACTGAATTATTCTATTCAGAAAAAAGTTCAAAACACACTTTTCTTAACCATTGGTTGCTTGGTGTTTGATGAACTCGTGCATGCCAATGCTGCTTCACACTATAAGTTGGAAAATGATAAGGCGGTTCTAAAACTTTTAAACCGCCTCTTACTAGAAGCACCTGACTTAAATAATGAGGAATAGTCGCAATCGCATCGGTGTCTTGTACAACCAAGCCAACCCCTAAATAGCTTGGCAAACGAACCAAAATATTTCGGTTTACTCCTAGTTTTTGTAACTCATGCTCCAGCACGTAGTGTCCACCCGTTGCAAAAATATCGACATGTAGCTCTTGGCGAAATTCTTGATCTGAAAGCGTTGTACCTGTAAGTCTCGGGTGTTCTTTACTAGCAATGCAAACATAACGTTGTTGGAAAAGCGTTTGTTGATAAAAACCTGCTTCAAGCTGAGGCAAAAAACCAATGGCTAAATCAATGTCTCCATTTGACATCATCACTGGCGTATTGGCATCAATTGGGATAATTTCCAAGCGAATGTTCGGTGCATGGGCACGTAAATAATTGATCAGTTTAGGTAATAAAACCAGATGACTAATATCAGTCATGCTGATTTTAAATTGATAATTTGAAGTCTGTGGATCAAATTCAATATTGTAGTTTTGAACCAGTTTTAGTCGATTCAGAATTTCTACAACCAGTGGGTATATTTGTTTAGATAACTCAGTAGGTTGCATTTTATTTTCAATACGGACAAAAAGTGGGTCCTGAAAATGCTCACGTAATTTATTTAATGCAATACTTAAAGTCGGTTGTCCAATTTCAAGCTGTTCGGCAGCTTTAGATACACTGCTATGTTTATAAATTTCAAAGAAAATTTGTAAAAGCCGAGTATCAAGATCAAACACTTTAATTTCCTTGTATTGATTTTATCAATACAGACTATTGTTTTTTGTGCATAGATTCAACAATTTTCGATTGTTACATTGATGATCAAGGAAGAATAGGTCGTAAAAGTACAAAGCATTCTTGTACAAATTGGCCTTAAATAGAGGATCTGAAATGGAACAGTTAGCAACACTAGATGACTTGCCAAAACGTTATCTTGGTCAACTTGAAGAATCAAATTTAGTCCCTTTATGGCCAAGTTTACGCAATGTATTGCCCCCGCATAAACCGATGCCGCAGACCATAGCAACCGCTTGGTATTTTCAGAATATTAAACCTTTATTACTCGAAGCAGGTGAGTTAACACCGATTGAAAAAGCTGAACGCCGTGTATTGGTTTTAGCCAATCCCGGACATGGTCTAGAAAATATGAAAGCCAGTTCGGTCATGTATCTTGGCATGCAGCTTTTGTTGCCAAAAGAGTGGGCGCCATCACATCGACATACCCCAAATGCAGTGCGCCTGATTGTTGAAGGTGAAGGGGCTTATACGACGGTTGAAGGTCAAAAATGCATGATGGAGCATGGAGATTTAATCCTTACACCATCTGGACTTTGGCATGAACATGGACATGATGGCAAAGAGCCAGTGATCTGGTTAGATGTGCTGGATTTACCTTTGGTTTATTACATGGAAGCTTCTTATGTACAACCGGGTGAAATCCAAAAAGTGACCAGTGCCGGAAATGCTCATCATTATGGAACGGGCATTGTACCAACAGCTCATTTTACCCGTGAAAATACCTCATATCCGATCATGCGCTACTCTTGGAAAGAAACCAAAAAAGTTTTGCATGCGCTTGCAGATGATAACAACCATCAAGCTCCAATTCAGGTGACTTACATCAATCCTGAAACTGGTGATGACTGCCAAAATATTATTGGTTATTCGGCTTTAATGCTCAGACCAAATGAAACTTTACAGCTCCAACCGCGCTCTACTGCCCAAATTTTTCATGTGATTGACGGTCAGCTCCAAGTCAAAATTGATCAGAAAGATTTCAATTTAAATAAAGCTGATACGGCATGTGCGCCATGTTTTTCTCATATTGATTTAATCAATACCTCAGATCAACCATGTTATTTGTTTATTGCAGATGAAGCGCCCTTACAAAGGAAGCTGGGTTTGTACTCTGTGCGTGAGCGCCAGTAAACAGAATATTTTATAAGGATATAGATCATGTCAAATACTCAACAACCGATATTAATTGCTGGTGGTGGAATTGGCGGGTTTGCAGCTGCACTCGCTTTGGCAAAACAAGGGTTTAAAGTACAGGTTTTTGAACAAGCGCCTGAAATTGGTGAGATCGGCGCAGGAATTCAATTAGGGCCGAATGCTTTTCATGCCTTTGATGCGCTAGGAATTGGTGAAATTGCTCGTAGTAAAGCAGTTTATACCGACTATATGGTTATGCATGATGCGATTGATGAATATCAGGTCGGCAAAATTCCAACCGATGAAAAATTCCGTGAACGTTTTGGTAACCCATATGCGGTGATTCACCGTGCCGATATTCATGCTTCATTGGTCGAAGGTGCTAAACAATACGGCCACTTGGAAATTATCACTAATTGCCAAATTCAAAAAGTTGAACAGGATGATGCTGGCGTAACGATTACCGATCAAAACGGGAAGCAATATCATGGTCAGGCACTTATCGGTGCTGACGGTGTTAAATCTGTTGTGCGTGAGACTTATGTGGGTGACCCAGCATTGGTTACAGGTCATGTGGTTTATCGTGCTGTTGTACCTGAAAGCGAGTTTCCTGAAGACTTGAAATGGAATGCAGCTAGTATTTGGGTCGGGCCGAATTGCCACCTTGTGCATTATCCACTACGCGGCGGAAAGGAATATAACGTTGTTGTGACGTTCCATAGCCGTGAGAAAGAACAGTGGGGCGTAACCGACGGCTCTAAAGAAGAAGTGCTGTCTTATTTTCAAGGAATTTGCCCGAAAGCTCGTCAATTGATTGAGCTACCTAAAAGTTGGCGCCGCTGGGCAACCGCAGACCGTGAGCCGATTGAAACATGGACTTTTGGCCGTGTGACATTACTTGGCGATGCAGCACACCCAACCACGCAATATATGGCGCAAGGTGCATGTATGGCGATGGAAGATGCCGTAACTTTAGGGGAAGCGTTACGTGTTACCGACCATGACATTTTAAAAGCTTTTGATATTTATCAAAAAGCACGTGTGGCCCGTACAGCACGTATTGTTTTGTCTTCACGTGAAATGGGCAAAATTTACCATGCCAAAGGTGTGCAACGCTTGGTTCGCAACGATTTGTGGCGTGGACGTCCTACTGAACGTTTTTATGATGCAATGGAATGGTTATATGGTTGGAATGTCAATAACTGCCTTGATGCAGTGAAAAACTATCAAGGGAATGTGGCATGAAACTCTATAGCTTTTTCCGCAGCGGTACATCGCATCGGACTCGCATTGTGTTGAACCTAAAGAGTTTAGCTTACGAAGCGATTTATATCTCACTCGCTAAAAATGAACACCATCAAGCTGCTTTTAAAGCTTTAAATCCGCAAGGATTTGTACCGGTACTTGAAACTGAATCGGGGAACTTGTTGCAAAGTCCAGCCATTATCGAATGGCTGGAAGAACAATATCCCGAACCCGCTTTATTACCTACAGATGCATTAGGTCGTGAAAAAGTCCGTGCTATTGCTGCTTTAGTTGGATGTGACGTTCATCCATTAAACAACAAGCGTGTTCTTGAATACTTACGCCAGAACTTAGGGCTGGATGATGCACAAATCAACGCATGGTGTGCCAAGTGGATTCAGGATGGATTTGCAGCTTTAGAGCATATTTTGGAACAAGACCAGAATCGCGAAAAGTTCTGCTATGGCAATCAACCGACCATTGCAGATGCTTATTTAGTTCCACAAGTAGTTTCTGCTGAGCGTTTTAAAGTCGATTTATCGGCTTATCCAAACATTAATGAAATTTACCAACATTGCATGACCTTAGAAGCATTTCAAAAGGCAGCACCTGAACAGCAGGCCGATGCATTTTGAGTCGTGATTAACTTAATAGAAGGAATTTAGATATGTCATTTATTTTTGAACCAATGACCACTGCGGGTCTATTTATTCACGGCTCAGCGCATAAATTTCCAGTACGCCGTGTGTATTGTATTGGCCGTAACTACGCTGCTCATGCACGTGAAATGGGTTTTGACCCAGATCGTGAACCACCTTTTTTCTTTTGTAAGCCAAATGACCTTGAGTCAGTTATTCCGGTAAATACAGATGCGGTTGATATTCCATATCCATCTGAAACTTCAAATTTTCATTATGAAATCGAGTTGGTCGTTGCAATAGGTAAAGATGCCAAAAATGTCTCGGTTGAGGATGCAGCGAACTATATCTATGGCTATGCAGTTGGTTTAGATATGACACGCCGTGACTTACAGATGGCAATGCGTGAAAAAGGTCGCCCATGGGAAATCGGTAAAGCTTTTGATTTTTCTGCACCAATTGGCCCAATTCATCCGATTACTCAAACGGGTGAAATCAATAATGCCGATATTCATTTAACTGTAAATGGTAAAACCGAACAGCACAGCGATGTCAGTCACCTGATTTGGTCTGTGGCTGAAACGATTGCGAATTTATCTACGTTATTTGAACTAAAAGCAGGTGATTTGATTTTTACAGGAACTCCAGAAGGTGTGGGTGCTGTAGTGAAAGGTGATGTTATGCGTGCAGACATTACCGGGCTGACTGGCATTACGGTGAATGTGAAATAAATCAAATTGATCTGATTTATTGAAATAGGTGCTCAACCTAAATAAAAAATATAGTTGGGCACTTTTGCTAAGGATTGCATATACGCCAATATATTGGCGAAAGGAGCTCTCATGTCTCAAAATTCTATAGACGTACAAAGTTTCATTGATGAAATACCGCTATCGTCTTTGCAAAAATTAATCATGTGGTTGTGTTTTTTGATTGTTGCGATTGATGGTTTTGATACCGCAGCAGTTGGATTTATTGCGCCTGCTTTAAAGGCAGAATGGGGGTTGCAAGCAACCGATTTGGCACCTTTATTTGGCGCTGGCTTATTTGGACTGATGGCTGGCGCACTCATTTTCGGACCGTTATCAGATAAATTAGGCCGTAAACCGATTTTGATTGGTTCTGTCATTATGTTTGGAATTGCCAGTGTTTTTGCCTCTTTTTCAGTAGATTTACAAACACTGATTATTTGGAGGTTTCTCACTGGTTTGGGTCTAGGTGGGGCTTTACCCAATGCAATTACTTTAACCTCTGAATATGCGCCTACATCTCGTCGCTCTAATTTAGTGACCATGATGTTCTGTGGCTTTACTGTGGGTTCTGCGCTTGGTGGTATTTTTTCGGCTCAGCTACTTCCTCATATTGGCTGGCACGGTATTTTGCTCATTGGGGGAGTATTACCTTTAGCGACTGTACCTTTCTTATATTTTTTATTACCTGAATCTATTCGATTTTTAGTGCTTAAAAAGAAGGGTACCGAAAAAATTGAAAAGATTATTCACCGTATCGCACCGCATTTAAATATCACACCAACTTTGGTTCCAACAGTCAATGAAGTCGAAAAATCAAGTTTGAAAGATTTGTTTAATAAAGGCTTTGCTTTGGGTACTTTTTTGATTTGGTTTACCTTTTTTATGAGCCTTCTCATTATTTATATGATTTCAAGTTGGATGCCTACTTTACTGACCAATGAGGGTTTTAATTTATCCAACGCGTCATGGCTGACTTCAATTTTCCAAATAGGTGGAACCATTGGTGCGATTGTCTTAGGCCTGCTAATGGATAAGATGGATGCAACCAAAATTTTAAGTACGGCTTATGTTTTTGGCGGATTGTTCCTGATTTGTTTGGGGTTTGGAATTGAACAGGCAAATACGGCTTTATTGATGTTTGCCATGTTTGGGGTAGGTGCAGGAATTAGTGGTTCGCAAGTGGGAGCAAACGCTTTTGCATCTAGTTTTTATCCAACACATTGCCGAGCAACAGGTGTAAGTTGGGCCAACGCAGTAGGGCGCTTAGGATCGATTGTGGGATCAATTATGGGCGGCTGGTTAATGTCATTAAATCTCTCCAGTTTTGAAATTTTAAGCATTTTAGCGGTACCAGCATTTTGTGCTGCGGTTTCGTTGTTACTCATTAAACGTTTAAAGAAAAATCGCTCTCAACTTTTAGTCGCTTCAAATTGAGATAACACGATTCCACCGAAAATATATGTCTGTGCCAAAGGATGGCGCAGACAATAGTTAAAGGATGATTTGTTTCATGAAATATTTAAAAATCGAATATTTAAAGTTTTCTACCCTTTTATTTATCTGTAGTGGTCATTCGTTGTTGTGGGCAGCAGATACCACTCAACAAAGCGAAGATGAGTGGAAGTTCACGCTAAAGAATGCCTATATCAACCGTAATTTTGATAATGATGCCTTAAAAGATACTGGCAGTTGGTCTCAGGCAGCATCATTATTTTATAAATCTAAAATGCATGATACCCCCCTGCAAATTGCAGACAAGCCGATTACGATTGGTGCCGATGCTTCTGTTCAATACGCCGTGCGCTTAAGTTCAGATAAACACGTTGCAGACACAGTTTTACCTTTTAATAAAGAAACTCAGTCACAAGCATCCGACTTCTTAAAATACGGTGCAACTTTAAAACTGGGCTACGACAAAACACTTTTAAGTGTCGGTGAACTCTGGCTAGATTTACCTGTAACGGCTGTGGATGCAAGCCGACAATTGCTTGCCTCTTATTGGGGAACCAATCTTAGGTCGCAACTTTCAGATCAGCTCTATGCCGAAATTGGCCGAGTTGAAAAAGTGTCACCACGCAATGAAGAAGACTTTAAAAAGTTTTCTTTCACATCAAATGGAGTTACTAAAGAATCTGATGGTTTGAACTACATTGACCTACGCTATCAATTTACGCCGTCACTGAAGGGTGAATATTACTTCGGTAATTTAGAAGACCTCTACAATAAGCACTATGTAGGACTTGAGCATAATTGGAAACAACCTAACTTTGCGCTTACTTCTAAGTTTAAGTACTTCAATGCAAAAAATGACGGCAATACTTTTGATATCGATGCGCAAAACATTGGAGTACTAGAAACACTCAAAGTAAAAAATCATACCTTTGGCTTGGGTTACCAACAAATTATTGGTGAATCGGCATACCCATTACCGGATGGTTTCTTACCAGAGACCTACTTCATTAACTGGAATGCCACGGGATTCTTTAAAAAAGATGAAAAGTCTTACCATGTCATGTATGTCTACGACTTTAAAGATTACGTGCCGGGCTTAAATGCGATGGTGAAATATGTTTACGGAAATGACTTTAAAGCAGCCAATGGTGAGAAAAATCATGAAACTGAGTCAAATGTCATTCTAAACTATGCATTTCAACAACCTTTCTTAAAAGGTCTTGCCCTGCAATATATTCGGATTGATTACAACGTTAAACATGGCAATGACTTTGGTGAAGATCGCTTGTTTGTAAACTATACCAAAAAGTTTTAAAGACTTTTTAAAACGCATCATTTAAAAAGAGACCATTCAATGGTCTCTTTTTTTGATTACGTCACAACCTCAAATTTAGTTTTTATTGGTATCTACAGAAACTACAACAGATAGACCTGGGCGCAACAACTTAATATCTTTTTGGTTTTCAATAAGCTTGATTCGTAAAGGTAAACGCTGAACAATCTTGGTAAAGTTACCTGTCGCATTGGTCGCCGATATTGGAGAGAAAAATGCGCCAGTAGATGGAGAGAAGCTGTCTACTATACCTTTTAACTCAACATTGTAAGCGTCAACATAGACAGTGACGGGCTGACCGATTTTAATTTGTTTTAGCTCAATTTCACGGAAGTTTGCTTCTACATAGACTTGATCTAAAGGCACAATGACCATGAGTGGATTACCAGCGCTTACAAAGTTACCTGCGTTAGCTGACTTTTGACCAATCATGCCATCAATAGGTGCTCGAACTTCTGTATAACTCAAATTCAACTTTGCTTTATCAAGTGCTGCTTGTGCTTGTTTAAGAGCAGCTTGTTTGGCTTGAACCTGAATTTTATATTGGTTGAGCTGATACTGTGCATCGGTAACTTTTTCTTTACTGCTGTCTAAGTCAGCATATTGCTCAGTCAATGTGGTTTTTGACTGTTGTGTAATTAATCTAGACTCAGCACCAAGTGCCTGTAGTTGCTCATAACGCGCTGTATTATCTTTAGTGAGTTTAATTCCAGCTTCTACTTTTCTAAGCTGAGCCTCTGTTTCTCGAATAACAGTCGGTTGTCTTTCTACTGCCAGTTTTGCTTCATTTAAATCAGCTTCCGCTTTAGCATAATTAGATTCTGCTTCAGCTAAAGCAGCTTCATAATCTCTTGCATCAATCCGTGCCAAAAGCTGGCCTTTTTTTACGGTCTGATGATCTTTAATATAAATTTCTTCGATATTTCCAGAGACTTTAGGAGCAATGGTTGAGTACTCTACATCTACACGTGCATCGTCTGTTTCAATAGTCGAAGATGGTAAAAATATAAGTTTTAAAACCCATAAAATAGAGACTAAAACAATAATGAACGCAATAACCATAACCCAATGCTTTTTGAGATATTGCACCTTTGTTAATTTGGATGACTCGGTCGCAGAGTGATCTTGGGCTTCTAGAGTACTCATAAAGATTTTCCTGAGTTATGACTATTCATTAACTTAATGAGAGCAATGCGTGGTGGATAAGTTCTAACGGGTAATATCAGCATCACAATGAATAAAATTGCAGTAAGGCCAGCTAAGATGAGATATTGATCGCTAATCACTAAAACAGATTGTTGCGCCTGAATCGCAGAATTTAGGGCAGATAAACCGCCTGAAACACGATCTGCACCATTTGTGGTAAGCACAGGGGGAGTAAGCGGATTAATGACAGGGCCTTGAATATTTTGGAAAACATGTTGTGCGGTATTTTCAATCAACCGTGTTGAATGGTATTCACCACGTACGCGATTGACCCAATCCAATATGCACACACCCAGTACACCGCTAATCGCACGCGGAGTGTTAATCATCGGTGATGCATAAATTGCCATGGTTGGATGAACACTGTTTGTACCCATCATTAAGAGTGAGAGCACGACACAGGTTTGGCCCAAACATGAGATGGCATGCCAAAAGTAAAATTGGTCTTGATTCCAAGTGGTATCGAGTTGACTTGCACCTAAACAACCGGCCATTACCAGAAGTAAACCAAAGCCATGTACATAACGGCTGTCGACCCAAGCTTGATTTAAAAGCTTAATAACAATTGGAATATAAATAAATTGTAAGGCCGCAATTTGTAAACCAATCCACATGGTTTGAGTTGGTTTATAATCATGTACAGCGCTTAAGTAATTGAGTGGTAAAGTGCTTGTTGACATGCCAATAACCACAAAACAAAACAGGGCAATAACTGCATAGGCAAAATTTCGTATTTCGAGCATTTGCGGTTTAATTAATGGAGTTGGATAGCGCCATTCATGTATTAAAAATAAAGGTAAGGTAATGGCACTGATTAAAGCCAAAACACTAATCAATTTAGAATGGAACCAGTCCAAGTGATTACCATGTAAAAGCATGGTACTTAAGCTTGCTAAGCTAATAATCGCTAAAATGGCACCTGTCCAATCGTAAGTTTTTATTTTTGAATAATTTAATGGATCTTGGGGAATACCAAAATAAACTAGCGCAGCACTTAGCGCACAAAAAGGAATGGTTTGGAAAAATATCATTTTCCAACCAACCACATCTAAATAAAACGCAGAGAGTGCGGCACTTAAGTTGGGAAAGAAAGTTGCTGTTAGCGCATAGCAGGCCAAACCCCATAAACGGATTTCTGGCCCTAGAAATCTAAGTGCACAGGCCATGAGTAAAGGAATGGTTAACCCATTGGCAAGTCCTTGCAAGCCACGCAATAAATAAAATATTTCAATGTTGGGACTAAAAGGAATTAAAACGCTAGAGACGAGACAAAGACCTATGGCAAAAAGAAGGACTCTACGCATTGAAAAAATAACGGCCCAACTGGTAGAGAGGATCATGCCAATAATCATGGCACTGGCATAAATACTGCTGACCCAATAACCAGAGTCGACACTAATACCCATTGCACCGCGAATATCGACCAAAGTAATACTGGTAATTCGGTTATTAAATTCGACAGTCATTGCTGCAAAAATTGCACCTGCCAAACCGATGAGTGGTCGTATATTCATCTTTTACCTTAAATTTTAAAAATGAACTCGTTGCATAGTGCAGTTATTGAGTTTAACTGTACCGATCGGTACTCTACTATCTTATTAAAATTACGTCAATTCTCGATTTTGAACTTTTCGATGAGTTACACTAATCATGAAATTTCTAAATATATTTGTAGGTTCGTATGTCAGATTGCATTAAAGCCAATGAAAAAGATCAAAAAATTCTAGATGCAGCAACAAAGTTTTTTCTGATCCACGGTTTTAGTGGCACAACGACAGACATGATTCAAAAAGAAGCTGGTGTTTCAAAAGCCACCATGTATGGTTGTTTTAAAAATAAAGAAGCGATGTTCGCTGCAGTCATTGAACGTCAATGCACCAACATGCAAAAGCAAATTATTTTAGTTGAGACGCAAGCTAAAAATTTACGTTCAGCTTTAACCGAGATGGGTAAAACTTATCTCTGCTTTATATTGTCACATTCAGGTTTGGCTTTTTTTAGGGTTTGTATTGCTGAAGCAGTCAGATTCCCAGAATTATCTGAAAAATTCTTTGAACTTGGACCACAAAAACTGGCAAATATTATTGCGGGTTATCTTGAAAAATCGGTCAAACAAGGAGAAATTGAGTTAAGTTCTTCCTCTGAAGCTGCGGCAAATATCTTTTTATCGCTTTTACGAAGTGATGCTCATTTAAAATGTCTGACCCATCCTGATTATTTAATATCTGAGAGTGAAATTGGTATTTGGGTTGAATATGTAGTCGATTTATTTTTAAAGAATATGAATTATCAAGGAAATAAAAGTTCTATATAAAAGTGATAAAACGAAGGCCGCGAGAAGCGGCCTTTTTAATTCTGTCTGAAAAAGATTTATGGTTAATGATGTCCCTGTGAAACACCACCATTGCCATCTGGAAGGCTAATGCGAATGTTTTGCATCATGCCTTGATCTTCATGATCTAAAATATGGCAGTGCAATACAAAGTCACCAATGTAGCGTTGGTACTTGGTTCTAACAATGACTTTATAACTGGCTCCTTTTACATTTTTAACCCAAATGGTGTCTTTCCATGTGCCTTTTAGACCACGGTATTATGGGTCGGGTGGAGCGGATTTGTCGTAGTCATCAACGGCGTTGATATCACTGACATCTTTTCCACTAGGATCTCTAATCTCAACGATCTGAAATGGATTTACATGAATGTGGAATGGATGGCTGGCTAATTTAGAGGTGAGTATCCATTCATCGGTTTTGCCCAACTCGAGCGTACGGTCAATTCGGTCTGGTTTATATGGTTTTCCATCGACCTGAAATTGAGTTGGATTAGCATTCGTATCAATATTAAATTCTAAAAATTGTTTATTTGGTGTTGCCGGTAAATCCTGATGCGGAACAAAATGACTGAGCTTTAAATTTTGTTGTAAATCTTGAAGCACAGCAAGACGCATATCTGGTGCAATATTACGTGTTGCATTATTGCTTAACACTGTTGTTAAAGACTGAGGTGCTGAAGTGGATTTATTGACTTGAATAATCCCCAGTAAGCGTCTCTCAGAAGATATACGGTCCACGTTAGCAGAAGCTGAAGCAGCTTCATCAATCAGACAATAGCGGCCTTCTTGCGGGAATTGCATTAAGGCATCGAAGCGGTAACCAGGTTGAAAAACAGTGACTGTTTTGTCCATGACTTGTTTGAGGGTTAAGCCATCGACTGCAATAAGGTGTTGACTTACAATCGGGCCTGTACAGCTTTCTCTTAATAATTGCTTTTCACCCGTTGGTGTTAAATCGAGTTTAGAAGGGATGTTTTGCATTTGGCGAACGCTCAGGTTAATACTTTCGCGCACACCAGCATGAATCATTCGCCAACGTTCAACTTGTCCTGCTACAGCTTGAGTAATGAAAGGCTGAACTTCACCATTAATGCTTGTATATCGTCCTGATTTTCCCCAACCGCCGACACCAAAGCCCTGATAATCCCTAATTTCACCAATTTGATTATTTTGGCAAATATAATTACCTTTTGAGTCAGTTTGGATTTTGCCGTTAGCATCATAGCAAGCATATTGAATTTGCTGAAAAACCAGCGTTCTTTCTTTAAAACCATAGGTGAGTAAATCTAAATCACCTGTTTTATTTGGTGTGGGTTGACGATATCCATGAATAATCAAAGCACCCGCCATACCACTTGCGACTTGAATCGCGGTTGAACCATGTCGATGCGGATGATACCAAAATGTTCCGGCTGGATGATCTGGCGGTATATTGTATTCATACTGAAAGTGAACACCCGGATTAATCGAAACTAAAACGTTATCACTATTTCCTGCTGGGTTAATCCATAACCCATGTGTATGCATATTGGTACCATCAAAACAATGTGGTTTATTCACGTCAAAATGATCACCAGTACAACTAGGGTCTTTAGGAAGTTTTTTATGGGTAATTGGATCTATATCAAGCTGATTATCTAAAGTTGCTCGTACAGTTTCACCAGGAAACACCTCAATGGTTGGAGCAATATAAGGCGTATTGGGCTGTGTATTTGTGCCTTGATAGCTGCGTAACATGACTTTGTCATAACTGTTTGTTGCTGGGTTCCAGAGTCTATTTATTGTTTTTTTAACCTCCCAAGTAAACAGTGCTTCATTTGAAGACTGCATTTGCGGAACGTTTGTTGTGGCAGTAGTAGGGCTTGGTGCCGCAAGTAAAGCTTGATGATTACGTGCAACAGACATTTCAGGAGGGTCTTCTAATATACGGTCAGAAGACTCCTCTGCTAAGGCATACCCACTCACTAACGTTAGAGGGGTACATAATATTAAATGAGCTATTTTCATAATAAATATAGGCCTGAAAAATCAGGCCTCTCCCTTAATTATTATTTTGAAGTTTCTAAGCGAACTTGAGAAATGCTCAGTCCTTGAGAACTTACCTTTTGCTTCACTGGGTTAAGGGTTAAATCGGTAGCAACAAACTGAACCTCTAAGTCTTCAGCAGGTACGCCTAATTGATTAACTTGATCGCTGACTTGATAGACCAATTGACCCATAGCACCATTGCTCGCATGCCCGCCGTGGCTATGATCTAACACACCGAAATAGTTAATTGTGGCAACATAAATTTTTTGGTCAGGTTTATTTTTAGGAGATAAATAAATCTTGTATGTCAGATTTGGATTACCCACCATTTGTACATTATCTAAGATTAAATAAGTTTGTCCTGATGAAAGTGTGGTTTGAGAAAGTTGACTAGCACTCTTTAAGAACGTTGTGGTTTGAGGTGCTAAAGCTACTTTTTGACTTACACCCATCAGTTTAATGGTTTTATTGCTGCTGACTGGTTTATGCGCCTTTTTGAATAGATTTACTTTTCCTGCTTGACTACTCATAACTGGTGCTTGAACTTTACATGCATTTTCATTGGTATAACGCACCGGAATTTTACCAGGGGTAAATACATCAGCAATGGTCATGGTGACTTTATTGCCGTTTTCATCTGCAAAGGTGTATCGAGTGTTATACCAGCTATCTGGCATACCTAAGTTTTTCTTTGCCCACTCAAGTGTAATGGGTTGTCCATTGGCTTTTTTATTTAGCCAACATTGCCACAAGCGGTCGATATTGGCATGGTGCATATAAAATACAGGGTCTAAACCTGCAATTGGTACAAATCCCATATCTGGCAGCACACAGTTTTTACCTACCGCGCAGTGCATTACACCATGAGGCTGAGACTGTAACTGGTTGGAAAATGATGTGAAGTCATTCCATTTAAATGCTTGGGCAGCGCTGGCATCGTCTGGATCTATAGCGCTGATATTCTCATTTAAACCTGGTGTACGGAACTGGTCATATAAACTACCTGCTTGTTTACCTCGAACCAATTGAGGCAGCGCTAGTCCTTTCCCATTAGCCGCTTTTTCTTGGTAATAGTCCCAATAAGGAAGAGAGTAATCTTGTCCAACATACTTACGCACTGTTCGCTCGTAAAAATAAAGCATCATACGGTGCCAAGGTAAGAAGTTTAGATTGCCATGTTGGCATGTACCCCAAACTTTATCGGTAAAGCCATCGTTTGGAACTGTAGAATTTTGAATATGTTTATAGTAACTATCACATAAGGCTTGACTATTATCTTGTAAGCAACCTGCCATACGGTTTTTAAGATATGTAGTTTTATCAGTGCCATGTGTACCGGTACCAAAATAGCCGTGAGTATTTGCCCAATAATTAAAACTTGTACGAAACTCCGGAGATAATGGATTTGCATTATTATTTGCTCGCATTTTTTCCAGACCTTTTTGCAGTGCGCTTACTTTGGCTGGGTCTTTTGCAAACTCCGTGGCACTCATTCGTAGTGAGTCGGCATGTGTTGCTAAGCTCATGCCACATAAAAGAGTGCCTAATATATAATAATTTCTTTTCATGGTTTAAAATCCTTGTCATGTTTAATATTCTTATAGTTCGTAAGTTATTTGTAGTATGAGAAATTTCCAAGTAATTGGATAATTCTTGTACATTAATCTAGCACATAAAATAGTCATTATTAAAGATTTATATTTAATATTAACTTTAGATTAATTTACTTTTTAAAGCTGTAATTTTTTAGAAAAACTTAATTTTATTATTTTAACTAAGATTTTGTTTATTATTAATTCTTTATTTAATTGATAAAATTAAAAATGAGAAAATAACTATATTTTTGAGTGTTGTGTTTCGTTTTTTTAATTTTTATGTTTTTTAGGTCTCATTATTTTTAAATATTTTACTCAATTAGATTTTAAAATAACTGGTATTAGTTAACTCATTATTAGAGAAGTGTGAAAGCCCATAAATATTTTTTCTGACTTGAAACAACTATAACAACCGATTGATGGATAAATTTATTTTTTAATTCTGGCATTTTTATTGCTTAATTATTCATATCTTCAATTAAACATTTAATTTGCACCCCTTATAAATGATGATTCAAACCGTTTTGCTCTCTTATGGTGTTTTTTTCACATGAAAATTGCACCAAATAAATACATCTTTTTATTTTGCACCATATTTGTGCGTGGAGAGGTGTGATGAGGTTTTGGGCTTCAATACTCACTTTACTCATTCTATGTGGATGTTCTTCATCTGAACAAAGTAGAAAAACTAAAGAAAACTTAGCAGTTCATTCGATATGCGTTTTTGATAGTACAAATACAAAAGTGTGTGTAGCCAAGCCAGCGCAAAGAATTGTTTCTCTATTTGAGTCGGGTTTAGATGGCTTATATATGCTAGGGCAAGGTCATAAAGTGATTGGCATACCAGCCGAAGTATACATTCAACCTTTATTATTTAACGCCTATTCAAAAATAGATCAACGCATTGCCAATAAACAGCTTGCAACACCTTCACAAGGTGCCAATGCAACCAATATTGAAAGTCTTGTGTTGTTAAAACCCGATTTAGTAATTTTGGGGAGCGGGCAGACCCAAACGATCGCATTATTAAGACAGTTTGGTATCGCTGTATATGTAATGGAGTCTGGCACTTACCAGCAAGTGAAAGAAGAGCTATCTGAAATTGCTGTTCTAAGTGGAGCTCAAAAGCGAGCTCAAGAAATTTTGAGTTTTTCTGATGAAATTATGGCAGAAGTCGCAGCCAAAACAGCACGTCAGCCAAATAAACAATCGATTTACTATGCGTGGTCAGGTGGGCGAATTTTTTCCACTTCGGGACGTCAGTCTATTACCAATGACTTTATTGAGCTGGCAGGTGCTTACAACATTGTTCAGACCAATGCCAATCAACCCAATGTAAATCCCGAGACTCTCATTGAATGGAATCCTAACAATATTGTGCTTTGGAATACCAACCCAAAACTGATTTATGAACGCAAAGAATTACAAGGCTTAAGTGCCGTACAAAACCGTAAGGTATTTAATTTG
This sequence comes from Acinetobacter seifertii, assembly GCF_016064815.1. Lineage (NCBI taxonomy): Bacteria > Pseudomonadati > Pseudomonadota > Gammaproteobacteria > Moraxellales > Moraxellaceae > Acinetobacter > Acinetobacter seifertii. The sequence goes on from NZ_CP065820.1 coordinate 1,930,834, forward strand.
AGCCCTGCATTTATTTATAACCCACATACCATCAAAATCATTATTACGGCGATTTATTTGAACCACAGCATTTACCCTGAACATTCCGATTTACCAGTAAGTGCTTTACAACAGCGTATTTTAACCAAGTTGTATGGTGAGCACCTTGCCAAAGCGTTGGTGTCATGAATATGGAAAAGCTCAAATATTATTGGTTTTACCCTTTACCTTTCTTCATGATTTTTATCTCTTTGCTCATTGGCCCTACGCAAACATTGAGTGCATGGGACTATTTGCGGTGGGGTGTGCAAGCAGTCTTTGGTACGCCATATTTTGATGCTGAACAATTTAGACTGATGCAGAACATACTGGTCAATGTCAGATTACCCAGAATTTTACTGACCTTTATGGTGGGAGCTGCATTAGCAACCGCGGGTAATGGTTTGCAAGCATTGTTTCGTAACCCTTTGGTTGACTCGTATGTACTCGGTATTTCTTCTGGTGCGGCGTTTGGTGCAGCTTTGGCACTTTCTCTAAGTTGGCTTTCACCAAATCTATCCGCCTTTATTTTTGGCGTTTGTGCTGTTGCCTTAACGTATTTATTTGCACATCAAAAACATGAAAGCCAGACGTCTTTAGTGATGGTAATTTTATCCGGCATGATTGTTTCTGGTCTTTTTTTGGCAGGACTTACCGTTATTCAATACTTAAGTGATCCATTTAAATTACAAGCCATTGTGCAATGGACGATGGGCAATTTACATCAAGCTTCTTGGCAAAAAGTTCAATACGCCGTGCTACCGATTTGTATTGGCCTTGTCGGATTATTTGCAATGCGTTGGCGCTTAAACTTAATGGCACTTGGTGCTGAAGAAGCGCAAGCGGTGGGTGTCAATCCACGTTGGGAGCAGCTTCTTTTAATTGTTCTAGTGACTGTATGTACATCAACTTCTGTGGCTGCTGCTGGCATTATTAGTTTATATGGGCTGTTTATGCCGCATATTGTGAGAATGTTGGTGGGGCCAGATCACCGCTACAGTATTCCTGCCAACATGGTGTTAGGCGGTAGTTTTCTACTCATGATTGATAACTTTTCACGGGTTTTACTAACCTTTGAAATACCGAGTGGTATTTTTACCATGCTACTTGGTGCGCCATTTTTCTTATTATTAATGAAAACACAGAGGACTCATTGGGCATGATTCAAATTGATCAGTTAAATTATGCCTATGGGCATAAACAGGTTCTCAAAAACATTCATCTGGAGTTTCCTGAAAATCAGTTTTCCGTCATTTTAGGGCGCAATGGCTGTGGCAAATCGACACTTTTTAAATTGATGGCTGGCTTAGAACCTGTAAAAGATGGGTTGATCCGTTACTCTGGAAAACCATTATCAGACTTTAAAGGCAAAGATCGGGCTGCTTTACTTGGCTTTTTACCACAGTTTCATAAAACCGTATTTCCATTTTTAGTTAAAGATGTAGTAATTACGGGACGTGCCGCTTTTAGCAGATATAGACCTTCAAAATCAGACTGGGAGCGTGTAGACCAAGCTTTGCTTGATTTAGATATTGAGCATTTACGTGACCGTCCTTATACAGAACTATCGGGTGGTGAAAGGCAATTGGTTATGATTGCCCGTATTTTAGTGCAAGCCCCAAAAGTGATTTTGCTCGATGAGCCAACCAATCATCTCGATGTTTATTACCAGTCTTATTTAATGAAAAAATTGCGTCAGTTGTCGCGGCAAAATTTTACGGTGATTGCAATTATGCATGATCCCAACTTGGCTTTTTTATTTGCAGATCATTTGTTTTTTATGCGCCAACACGAAGTAGTTAAGCCTGAGTCTAAAACACGAATCACCGATCCGAAGTTTTTAAAAAGTGTCTATGATGTTGAGTTCCATGAAGCCATGATTCAAGACAAAACCATTGTTATCCCTGACCATTCTTGGCTATAAATATGACTTTTCACTATCATCTAGCTGACAAATCAGACTATGCATCTGCTGTAGAGTTTGCACTTTATACAAGACATTTATTATTCCCAGAAATCTATCATGGGCAAGTTCCCAAAGATTTAAAAAATTTTGGGCAATATTATGTTAATGATCCATTAGGTTGCTTTATTACGGTAAAAGATAAAAACCGTATTATTGGCACTATTGCATATCGGGCGTATGACCATCGTTTTGATTTAAATTTGCCATCTAATACAGTGGAAGTGGTTAAGTTGTTTGTATTGCCTGAATACCGCCGTAATGGTATCGCAACTCAGCTATGTGACATGTTGTTTAGCCATGCAAAAAACAATGAAATTACGACTTTGTATTTGCACACTCATCCATTTTTACCAGCGGCTGAAAAGTTTTGGCGTCTACAAGGCTTTGATGTCATTAACCGTGAGTGGATCGAGACCTATGACACCATTCACATGAGTAAATCTTTATAGCGCTTTATTATGCGTATGAAATCTTTTTTGAAAATGGGTAGGTGGATAACCCATTATTTTACTGAACATTGCAGTAAATGCTGCCGAGTGCTCATAGCCCAAACTAAAGGCAATTTCAGTAATCGAGATATCTGCTTTTAATGCATTTAAAGCATAGATGATGCAGACTCGATTACGCCAAGCCTGAAATGACATGCCCGTTTCTGCCTTAAACCAACGATGAAAAGTTCGTTCACTTTTATTATGGACATGTGCCCAATCTTTAGGGCTGCTATGAATATCGGGATGCTCCATAAACTCAGCACACTGATTAGATAGTAATGTGTTGTGAGGCAATGGAATAAACAGAGGCAGGGCTGGTGCAGCTTCTAATTCATATAACAATAAATCGATAACAGCGCCGTCACGGCCTGAACGTTGGTAGTCAACAGGCAGTTGATTTGCCTGAATCAGCAACTGATGCATTAGCGGTGAAACTTGCACGACCTCGCAATAGTTTGCCTGTCTTGGGGCATTACTTATTTCTATATACAAACTATAAGTACTGACTTTAGATAGCCATACCTGATGTGGTTTGCCTGCGGGTATCCATACACCACTGTACGGTAACACGAGCCATTGTCCATCTTCAGTTTCAACTTTCATAAGCCCTTCGGGTGCATATAAGAACTGAGCACGGCGATGACTATGCGTATCTAACAAAGTATCAGCAGGATAGTCCGATCCTAACGCTAAAACCGCTTGTGGTAGATGGTCTACATCGTTAATTGGAATATTACGCATATATTTTTGTCTGAAATAAATAAAAAGATGGCTTTTCTACGTTAGTTTGCCATAGAGCTATTTTATATCATGCCTCTATAAATGTGAGGAAGATAACGATGCTATATGAGCTATTTTTATTTGGACTACTTTCCGGTGTTACCACTTGGTTATTTGGTTTTGGCGGCGGTTTTGTTGCTGTACCTTTGCTTTATACAGTCATTATTCAAAAGTACAGTAGCGAAAGTATGGCTGGAATACATGCGATGCAAATCGCCGTAGCTACATCAGCTTTTGTGATGCTGTGTTCGGCAAGTTTTGCAACTTTTCGACACTATCGGTCCGGACAGATTGATTGGCAAAAAATCCGCTTTTTATGGAGTGGCATCGCATTGGGTGGAGTTGTCGGTGCGCTAATGGCCTCATTGTTTAATGGAAATTGGCTTCGCTGGATATTTATGGGTTATGTATTCATAACTATTATTGATTGTTATTACCGACCAGGCTTTATGGTGACCTCAAGGCAAAAGCAAAACTATAGTGAAAACAGCGAACTTATTAAAGGCGGAATTATTGGTTGGGTTGCAGCACTTTTAGGTGTGGGTGGCAGTGTAATGACAGTTCCGTTATTACGGCGGCGGGGTAGTTCTATGGCAGAGGCTGCGGCTATTGCAAACATTCTCACGCTGCCTTTGTCTTTAACTGCAACGCTAACTTATTGTGTGTTGTCACTTTGGCAATCTAAATGGGCACCTAGTGGATTTATCGGTCTAATCTGGTTAGAAGCTGCTTTATTTTTGGTCGCTGGAACATGGATCGGGCTATATTTTTCAGAAAAATTTATTTCAAAACTGCCTGATTTATGGCGGGCAAAGTTATATCCGCTACTTTTAATAATAGTTCTACTCGTCATGCTTTTCGTAAATTAATTTTTTATTTCAAATGTTTGAAGAATAAATTTTCTTAAATAACAAATCTCTAAATGCTCTAAAACTGCAAATTTTATGCCTTAAATGGCTTTGAAAAAAGTTTGAAAATAGACTTGAAATATATAGTGGCTTTGTGCCACTATATGTTCATTGAAGGTCATCAGACAAAAAGAGGATGATATGGCTATCCAGCTTTTAGATGCGGCAAGAAATGAAATTCCAGTGAAATTTACGCAGTTTTCTGGTGGCGAGCGTCATGTTCAGATTGATGAGACAACCTTAGGTTCACTATCTGGCAAGGTATTGGTCCGCGCCAAAATGATTTCAAGTCACGATGTGATGGACTATTTGTTACTTGAAAATATATTGCTGAATCAGGGGCTAACAGTTGACTTAGAAATTCCGTATTTTCCATATGCACGTCAGGACCGTATTTGTGCAGTAGGCCAAGCGTTCTCGCTCGATGTGATGACGAAGCTACTTAATATCAATGCAGACAAAAAAGCGGGTAAACAAGGCAAGGTGACTGTTTGGGATTGCCATAGTGAAGTAACAACAGCATTACTCGCTGCCAATACTTCTTTTAACGAAGTTGTAAATGTGAGTTCAGTCGACATTATCGCAAAGAGTGAAGCGCTAAGCACATTATTAAAAGATGAAAAAACAGTACTGATTTGCCCAGACAAAGGCGCAAAAGCACGCACACAAATGGTTGCAGACGCTTTTAACCGCGAGCGCAAACAACTCATCACTATTGTTCAGTGTGATAAAAAACGCGACCCAGTGACTGGCAAAATTTTAGGTACGCATGTACATGCGACTGATTTATCGGGTCTAACAGCGGTCATTACCGATGATATTTGTGACGGCGGTGCAACCTTTATTGGTATTGCCAAAGAACTCCGTCGCCTCAATTGCCATAAGGTCGTTCTATATGTGACCCACGGTATTTTCAGTAAAGGAATAGAGGTTTTTGATGGACTGCTTGACCAAATGTTTACCTCGGACAGCTTTCCACAACAACCATCAGACAAAATTTCAGTAATTGCTTTTGCAGCAAAATAAAGAGAACAAAGATGACTATTAAACTTAATCCATTAAACGCTATCGATTTTTATAAAGCTGATCACAGACGTCAGTATCCGAAAGGCACAGAGTATGTATACGCCAACTTTACGCCGCGTTCATCTCGACTCGCAAAAATGCTACCTGACTTTGACGATAAAGTTGTGTTCTTTGGTCTTCAGGGTTTTATCAAACACTTTTTAATCGATACATGGAATGAAGGCTTTTTCAAACAACCTAAAGAAAAAGTGGTGGCTGCTTATAAACGCCGTATGGATAGTTCACTAGGTGAAGACGCAGTACCTGTTGATCACATTGAAGCGTTACACGACTTGGGCTATTTACCATTACGCATTAAAGCCTTGCCAGAAGGCAGCCGTGTCAATATGCGTGTACCTGTGCTCACCGTGATTAACACTGACCCACGTTTCTTTTGGCTAACCAACTATATTGAAACAGTTTTAAGTGCTGAGCTTTGGAAAAGCTGCACTACAGCAACGATTGCCTACGAGTACAAACGTTTATTAACGCAATATGCCGTAAAAACTGGCGCACCACTCGATTTTGTACCTGTGCAAGGACACGATTTTAGTAGCCGTGGCATGAGTGGAATTTATGATGCGGCACAATCGGGTGTGGGGCACTTAACCAGTTTTATTGGAACAGACTCGGTTGCTTCAATTGACTACGCAGAAGAATATTACAATGCAGCAGGTGTGATTGGGGTTTCTGTACCAGCGACCGAACACAGTGTGATGTGTATGGGCACTGAAGACAGTGAGCTAGAAACATTTAAACGTTTAATTTGCGAGCTTTATCCGTCGGGTGTTGTCAGTATTGTGTCTGATACTTGGGACTTTTGGCGAGTGATTACAGAATTTACGGTGGCTTTAAAATCTGAAATTCTGGCAAGACAACCCAATGCTTTAGGTTTGGCGAAATTGGTTTTCCGTCCAGACTCTGGTGACCCAGTTAAAATTATTTGTGGTGATCCAGACGCGGAAATTGGCAGCCCAGCTTATAAAGGCGCAGTTGAATGTTTATGGGAAGTGTTTGGCGGTACAACAACTGATCAAGGCTATAAAGTACTCAATGAACGTGTTGGTTTAATTTATGGTGACTCAATTACCCTAGACCGTGCACAGCGTATTTTAGAAGGGCTTGAAGCCAAAGGTTTTGCTTCAAATAACTTGGTGTTTGGTATAGGCAGCTTTACCTATAACTATTTAACTCGCGATACCTTTGGATTTGCTGTGAAAGCGACTTGGGGGCAAGTAAATGGTGTAGGACGCGAGCTGTTTAAAGACCCAATTACTGACTCAGGTGTGAAAAAATCTGCGAAAGGTCTGTTACGGATCGAAGAAAGTGAAAATCGTTTTACCTTGTTTGATGAGCAAACAGCCGAACAAGAACAAGGTGGAGCACTAAAAACCGTCTTTGAAAATGGTAAACTTCAATATGAGTGTACTTTGGATCAAATACGTGAGCGTTTATCCATCGCATAACTGAGTTTAGATGAGTCGTTGCATGGGCATCGGCTCATCATTTTCATTGAGAGACTGAACGTGACTATTCAAACTGAACAAGAATTCCTTGCCAGTTATGATCGCCGAGATTATGACGCACCTTTACTCACGGTCGATATGGCTATTTTCTCGGTATTTAATGGTCAGTTGCAGGTATTACTTATTAAGCGCCCCAACTTTCCAGCCAAAGACCAATGGGCTTTACCGGGCGGTTTTGCAGATTTAACCCATGACCAAGACTTGATGGCTACTGCATATCGTAAGCTGGTCGAAAAAACAGGAATTGCTTCACCTTACTTGGAACAAGTTGCTTCTGTGGGTAATGCCAAACGTGATCCGCGTGGCTGGGCAGTAACCATTTTGTATTTTGCATTAATTGATTTTAATGCCTATCAACACCAAGCTTTGGCTGAGTACAGCGAATGGGTGCCTGTAGCAAAAGTACAAGATTTAGCATTGGCTTTTGATCATAATGAATTACTTAGCTTGGCATTAGAGCGTCTCACCAATAAAACTCGCTATACCGCATTGCCAGCCAGTCTCATGCCCGAGTTGTTTACGCTGACTGAGTTACAAACTATTTATGAAATTATTCTTGGGCAATCCTTAGATAAAAAAGCGTTTAGACGCCGTATGATAGAAGCCGGTGCAGTTGAAGAAACCAATCAAAGTAAAATTGTAGGCAAACGACCAGCTCAGCTTTATCGCTATGCACTCGATTCTTTCGATTTTATGTTTCCTCGCTCACTCGAATTACCTAGAAATAAAGAGGGTGAAGATAAGCAAAACAATGAGCTTTCTGACTAGCGCATCTTGATGCACTTTGATTTATAATGCCGCGCTTATGATTGATGTCATGTTTTGATCAGCACTTTGCCTATGTCACACGTTTCTCCCTGCTTCCAGCAAAACCAGTTTTTTGTGTTGGTGGAATATCTCACTTCACTACATGAAATTTATCCTGTGAAACATGAGTTTGCAGGATATCCGGCTGCAATGACATTGGCAGATCGTGTACATTCAGATCATGATATCGCGCCACTTGAAGCCAGCAAAAGCTATCCTGACTCAATCGATAAAGTCTTACACTTTTCAGGTAAGGCCCGAGACATACAAGACTTCGAGCAATTTTTAGAACAAGCTCAAGCAGCCAATATTCAAAACTTGTTATTGCTTACAGGCGATAAACTTAAAGAACACCATAATGGTCGAGATGGGCAGCCTCGTAGTCGTTACTTAGAGTCAGTAAACGCCGTAATGGCTGCCAAGCAACATGGCGGGTTTCGTATGGGGGTTGCTTTTAACCCATTTAAATATGTTGAAGCTGAGCGTGATGCACAGTATTTAAAACTACATAAGAAAATTAAAGCAGGTGCTGACTTTATCATTACCCAATTGGGCTATGACATTGAAGCTTTAAAACAAGCCAAAGCATTTTTAACCAAAAACAATTATTCACAGCAAATACTGGCTTGCGTCATGCCACTGACTTTAGGTCGTGCCAATTTTATGGTGAAGCATAAAGTTGCAGGTATTGTAATTACTCCACACATGCTAAAAGTCTTGGCAGATGAAAAACAGGCAGGACATACAGACCGCGTTTATTTACGCTGTGCTTTGCAAATTTTGATATGTAAACACTTAGGGTATGCAGGAATTCACTTATCTGCCTGCCATAAGCCCGAAGAGCAAATGTTGCTTGAAAGCTATGTCGAGCAATACAGACATCTGGAACTTAAAGCTTTAGAAGAGCTTTGGAATTCACTTTGGCAAGTTACTACAGGCAAAGAGTTTTCGCCTGAAATTGCTCGGTTTTCGTGTCAGCCAACGTCTAAACAATTAATTAAATATCGCCAGCTACATGTTATGCATGAAGCAATGTTTGGATCAAAAATTGCTAAAGGCATCGGACGTTTTATTTTCAAAGCATCTTTTTGGGAAAATACTTTGGTCGCCAAAGTCTTACTTAAAACAGAAGTACTGAGTAAACATAGCTTAGTGGGTTGTGAAAGCTGTGGTCAGTGTCGCTTAAGCGATACTTTATATATTTGCCCTGAAACGTGTCCAAAAGGTTTAGCCAACGGGCCTTGTGGTGGTACAACTTTAGACCGCTGCGAATTTGGTGACCGTGAATGCATTCATTCAGTCAAAGCGAGACTTGCAAAAGCGGTTGAACAAACTGAAATATTAAAAGAAAAACTGATTCCAACTGTGTCTCTTGAAACTAGGGGAACTAGTTCTTGGAAAAATTGGTATTTAAGTGTGGAAGCTTAAGATTTGCATTATTTCTGAATTATTCATGGAAACTAAAGACACCCAACTGGTTAATCCAATTCGGAAGATAATGACGAGTTAATTGAGTTTTAAGCAGTTTTCCTGAAGGCACTTAATGCCCTATAAGATTTTTTAAGAGACATTAAATAGTCAATTTGATATCTTTGTTAATACGTTTATAGGGTATCAAATATGATTAATAAAATATTAATAGGAATTCTTGTATTAGCTCTCTCTTCAATTCTTTATATAGTTGGGAATTATCTTTATATGCAATACCAAAGAAATGAACATTCAAAGGAATATGAAAGTAACTCTTATAAAATAGATAAATTAATAAAAAATAAGGCAACAAAAGATCTAAAAACCAATGATTTGGTTTTTATTTGTGAACTCAGGAAATCATTATGGCATACAACTGTACCTCTTGAAACTATTCAGTTAGCTGCCGAAGAAAATAGTCCGAAATATAAAAAGTTTGTTATGGAAGTAACACAAGATATATTTAGAGATGCGCAATTAAAAGCTTTTGTAAAGGAAAAGCAATCGGAAGTAGACTTAGAGATTATTGGTAGTTTATGCACGCTTTTAAACTCTAAAACTGGTTCAAGTAGATCACTTTACAATAAGCTTTTATCTCAAAAATATAATATTGATCTGGAAAGCGGTTCGCTTAGTTATGTTGATATTTCTAAAGTAACCCAAGAAGATTTAGATGAATATCTTAAGGCTAAAAAATCTGAAGAAAATATACGTCTGAAATTTTAAAGTCATTTTAAATTTTGATATGAACCCACACTAAAAAGTGGGTTTTTTATGCCTGAAGAACAAGATGTTGTCATTTATGTGAGTAAAATGATTATTAGATTTAACTTTTTTGCAGCATATCAAAAGAAATCTAATAAGCTTAATATTAATCAAATATATATGTGGTTTCTGAAATATTCACTCTTTAAAATAAAATATAGCTAATGTTTACTACCAAATCAAAAAATAGATGTGTTATAGAAAAGGATGAGATTGGTATTAAGCTCAAAGGAAGCACTTAACCGATCCTCTCAAAATTCGATGGATTTCATTAAATAGGTAGATGATGACCGCACTTTTAGAAAAGGATTTCAGCCCATCTGAGTTTACATTGTTTTCTGAAATATTATGGAAACTTGGCTCAGGGAAAGGGCAATACAATTTACGTGAAAGTATCCTTGCAGATATTGCCATCTTATTACGGGCTGATTTCGCGGCATCTTATATTTGGGATTCAACCCATAACTTATCGAAAGAAGGTGTGATATGGAAAATCGACCCAAAAGCTATGAAGGACTATGAGTGTGTTTGGCAATTTGATGATCCGATTACAGCACAGCTTCGCAAACGTCAAAAACCAACTTTCGTAAACGAGGTCATGCCTCTCGCAGACCTGAAAAAAACACCCTATTACAATGAGTTTTTGAGAGCCTATGGTTTGTATCACGGCATAAATATTTATTTTGTCCGAAATGGTATAGATATTGGTGATTTACGTATTTGGCGTGCAAAAGACGCTGACATGTTTGGTGAGCGTGAAAAAAGAATATTAAATCTGCTTGAACCTTATTTTACTCAAGCCTTACCCACTGATTTATCAAGCCAATACGGTTTGACTTCGCGTGAACAAGAAGTGGTTCGCTTGGTATCTAAAGGTTTAAGTGATAAACACGTGGCAAATTTACTGGATATTAGCTTTACTACATTAAGAACTCATTTGAACAGTTCTATGAGAAAAATCGGCTGCAATAATCGCACTGAAATGGCCTTGCTCATTCGACATTAAAGTTTAAGCAATCCTCAATTTTGAGGATGCGAATCAATAATCAATTTGTACTAAGTTCCTAAAATTACAACTTAAATGGACTCTAAGTTACTATGTTAAATACAAATGAAAAAAATAATGGGATCGAATCACTTGATTTATCAAACGCTTCAGTAGATATCATTACTAAACTCATTCATGAAAGAAAAGTATCTTGTGAAGAGCTTGTGCATCATTACTTCGATAATATTGAAAAACAGCAATCTTTAAATGCATTTATTAGCACAGATAAAGCTTCGGCAATTCAGCAAGCTCAATATTGGGATAAATACCTACTGAGTGGAAAACCATGTCCAGCTTTGATGGGTATTTTAATTGCGGTTAAAGATAATATTCATGTTGCAGGTTTCCCTAATAGTGCAGGCACACCAGCTTTAGCTGATTTTAGGCCTCAAAGTTCCGCACCGATTATTCAAAAGCTTATTGACCACGGCGCGATCATTGTGGGTAAAACCAATATGCACGAATTGGCCTTTGGTGTAACAGGTTATAATACTGCCATGCATATAGAAGGCGTTGTGGGTACACGAAATGCCGTAAACCCGTTACATATTGCTGGTGGATCTTCTTCGGGTAGTGCGGTGGCTGTTGCAGCGGGCATGGTTCCGATTGCTATGGGTACCGATACGGGTGCTTCTATTCGTTTGCCAAGTGCGTTAAATGGTTGTGTCGGCTTTCGTCCTACGGTAGGACGATATTCACAAGAGAGTATTACCCCAATTTCACATACACGGGATACAGCTGGCCCTATTGCACACACCGTATCTGACATTATCTTAATTGATCAGCTTATTACTCAAGAGCCAAAGAAAGAACCATTACAGCCTCATCAAATTAGGCTCGGTATCAATTCATACTTTTGGAATAATTTAGATGAAGACGTTTATGAGCAGGCACATATTTCGCTTGAAATGTTAAAGAATGCTGGAGTCGAAATTATTCCTGTCGATATGCCAAATTTAGAACAACTCAATCAAGCTATTTCATTTCCTGTGGCCATCTATGAAGGCAAATATGACCTAATTCAATATTTGAAAGATCATCATGTAAATTTGACCATAGAGGCTGTAGTCGATCAGATCTCAAGCCCAGATGTACAGGCAATTTTTAAACTGAATATTCTTCCTGAGCTAACTCTAGATCCGACGGGGCAACTTGTTCCAGTTTTACCTTTGTATGAAAAAGCGATTAGCGAAGCTCGGCCACAATTGCTTGAACTCTACCAAAACACATTTAAAGCGCATAACTTACATGCTTTATTATTCCCAACATCACCAATTGTGGCACCACTAGCAAATGAACAAGTTTATTCAATTGAAACTTTCCAGACCCTCATGCGAAATACAGACCCCGGCAGTAATATAGGAATACCGGGACTGAGTTTACCTATTGGAATGGCTACGAAATCAAAACTGCCAGTTGGACTTGAAATAGATGGCTTAGCTCATCAGGACAGTGAAATACTTGCTATTGGAATAACTTTAGAAAAAATTTTCAAACGTTTAAATCAATAAAAAATCACTTAAACTACTATTTTTAAAGGTTTGTTTTTGCTTTTAAATAATGGCTTTGAGGTTGTTTTCTGCTTTTATTTTATTTGGAAAAATATAAGTCATTTTACTCGGTAGAGTGACTTAATTATTAAAAATTACCGTTTATCATCTTTAATGATTTTGTTAGATTTCTTATTGTTGTTTTTAAAAAATATAATATTTATAAATTATATATATTCTATATGTATAAGTATAAAAATTTTGATTGTTAACTCATTTTTAAATTACATGTTATTTTAATTAATAATACTTAAATATTACACAATAAAACTTGTTGTTAACATTTCTGCAATAAATTAACCAATTTGGAGGTTTGAATAAAATATAAATAATTTTGGTAATTTGTTAATTAACAAATATTTATGTTTGATTTTTAAATCGATTTATTAAGAGAAATCTATCGTAATTAGAATTAAATATTTTTTAAATATAGTTTATATAACATGATTTATTGACATAAATAGAAAAAATATATGGCAAAGAGGTCAATGATATTTAATTCACTTCAGAACCATAATTTGCACCAAATTTTACGCTGTCACGATTCATTGAATAAAACCAAGTGAAAAGTTACGTAAATAAGAAACCAATAATTTTATTGGCTTAAATAAAAAATCGAATATTACAAATAAGCGGAATGAATATGGATAACGTAGCTCAGCTAGAAACTGATACTAATTTCCAAAGTCGAAAGAAAATAACATGGGGTGTTTTTAGTGTCCTGTTGTTATTTTTAGTTGCTGGTATCGTATATTATTTTTTTGTATACCGATTTTATCAATCTACTGATAATGCTTATGTGCAAGCCGATGTAACTTGGGTGATGCCAAAGATTTCAGGCGAAGTGATGGAGTTATTAATTAATGATAATCAGGTGGTAAAAAAAGGGGAAACTTTAGCGGTATTAGATCACCGCGATTATCAAGCTCGTTATGATCAAGCCCGTTCTGTGGTCAGCTTAAAAGAAGCCGCACTAGGTGTACAACAACAAAATGAAAAGTCTGCTAAGTCATCAATTACAGAAGCAAATAGTGGTGTAGTGGCAGCACAAGCCGATTTAACTCGCTTAAGAAAAGAGTTTGAACGTTATCAAGACTTATTAAAAGATGGCGTGATTACCCGACAAAACTTTGAGGGTATTCAGTCTCAATATTTAACCGCTCAAGCACAGCTCAGTAAAGCACAAGCCGCCGTAAATGCAGTAGAAGCTCAATTGGGGAGCTTACAAGCCAGTCGAGCGCAGCTTTTAGCAGATATTCAAAGTGCTAATGCAAATTTGAATCTCTATCAGGTCGATCTGGCTTCATCAAAAGTGGTGAGTCCTGTTTCGGGTAAGATCGGTAGCCTTGCAATTCAAAAAGGCTCACGTGTTTCTCCGCAAACTCGTTTGATGGCAATCATTCCTGAAAATAGTTTGTATGTACAAGCCAACTTCAAAGAAACCCAAATTGAAAAAATGCATGTTGGTCAGAAGGTGAAGTTAAAACTCGATGCCTATCCGAGCCTCACCTATACCGGAAAAATTGAGAGTTTTTCACCAGCTTCAGGCGCAACTTTTTCACTCATGCCACCAGACAATGCAACGGGTAACTTTAACAAGGTTGTACAGCGTATTCCTGTACGTATTGCCATAGATTCAAGCCCGCATATTGATTTGATAAAACCTGGAATGTCGGTGAGTGCCACCGTTGACCTAAGAACTTAATAATAAAATTTTAGGTAATAAGAAAATGAATAAACATGTTGAAGCCGAGTGGAGGTTTCCTGCAAAAACTGCATGGGCAATTTTTGCTGCCATGATTTTTGGCAACTTCATGGCGATTCTTGATATTCAGATTGTGGCGAGTTCTCTAAACGAAGTTCAAGCTGGCATGAGTGCAAGTCGTTATGAAGTCACTTGGGTACAAACGGTTTATTTAATAGCCGAAATTATTGCAATTCCAATGTCGAGTATTGTCTCGCGAGTGCTTTCAACACGGGTGTATTACACCATGTGTGCAATCGGTTTTACGGTGAGTTCTTTACTTTGTGCTTTGTCGTGGAACTTGGAAAGTTTACTGGTGTTCCGTGGTATTCAAGGCTTTATGGGCGGCGGTATGATTCCGACTTCCATGACGGCGTTGTACTTACTGTTTCCCGAACCAAAACGTTCATTGCCTTTGGTCATGTTTGGCATGATCAGTACTTTAGGGCCTGCGATTGGCCCCACCATTGGCGGTTGGCTCACCAATAACTTCTCATGGCACTGGATGTTCCTGATCAATATTATTCCGGGCATTATCATTGCCACGGTCATTTACTCAGGCCCAAATATCGACCGTGCAAACTATTCACTCATCAAAAGCATGGACTGGTTTAGTCTGGTCGGTATGGCGATGTTTTTGGGTGGGCTTGAATATTTCCTCGATGAAGGTGCGCGCCATGACTGGCTTGCAGACACAGGCGTTCGTATTGCTTTTATGGTCTGCCTGATAGGCGGCATGATTTTCTTCTCTCGAAGCTTTACCCAGCCTAAGCCTTTGCTCGATTTATCGGTATTTAAAAACAAAAACTTTACCTTAAGTGCCATTACAACGTTTGTGATCGGTATGGCGCTGTATGGCTTGGGTTACATGATTCCCGTGTTTCTTGGGCAAGTCCGTGAAATGAACAGTAGCCAAATTGGTCATGTCATGATGGTGACAGGCATTGTCATGTTCTGTTTTGCGCCGTTCCTTGCGTGGCTTATTCCTAACTTTGATACCCGTAAAACCGTATTTGTCGGAATGGTTCTGGCTGGTTTTGGTGTATGGCTCAATTCGCACCTCAGCATTCACAGCGATTATGACTTTATGTTTTGGCCGCAAATTTACCGCGGTATTGGTCTTATGATTTGCCTAATTGTGGTGTCGCATTTGGCGATGAGCACTTTGCCACTTAGTAAAGTGGCCGATGCCAGCGGTATTTATAACCTGATGCGTAACATTGGCGGCGCGGTTGGACTGGCGCTGATTAACTCATCCTTAGACTGGTTGACGGCTATGCATGTCACCCAAATTAATCAGGCGATGACACCACAAAACTGGATATTTACAGAGCGACTTGATCAGCTCACGGCGCAATACCAAGAAGTCGGTGCAAATGCTCAGCAAATCGCGCTGAGTGTGATTTATCGCGACATTCATTTTCAGGCACTGACCTCTAGCTTTAATGATCTATTACGCATGCTCGCAATCATCATGTTTGTGACCGCCTTTTTAACCATCTTTATGGACAGGGGGAAGAAAATGAATATGTAAAGTTTTAGCAGTAAAAGACAGCTTTTTAAAGAATGAAAACAATAGGGCATATCAAAACGTATCCCTTCTTAGAAAAAGAACATTTATACGAGTTTCTAACATCGTCGTACGAGCGAGCGGAACTCACAGATCTGGATGTGGGAGATTAAAGTATTATGATTAATACAACATATAAACTGATTTCAAAATTGAACCTGAAAAACACAACTTATGGGCAATATTTTGAAAGAGAGCAAATTGATACTGATCGACTAAAAGTGATGTATTCCATTTACGAACAGTATTATGAAAATACCAGATTTTCTATTTTTGTAGACGATTTTAAAAATAAAAGCGGTGCGATCTTAATTTTTGACTCAGAAACAGATGAGATTGTGGGTTTCTCGACTGTGATGGTGCAGCACTTCTACTTAAACGGTAAAGACTACACCGTGTTGTTTAGCGGTGATACGGTTATTTTGAAGAAGTTCTGGGGCACGCGTAGCTTACAAAGTACCATGCTCAAGCTCATGATTAAGCTTCGAATCAAATATCCTTTTAACGAACTTTATTGGTTACTTATTTCTAAGGGCTATAAGACCTATCTATTACTTGCCAATAATTACTATGTGTATTACCCAAATATTAAAGATGAAAATCAACATCTCTTGGAAGTGGTTGAGCACTACTGTGAAAAATTCTTTGGTGAATACTACGACCGTGAAGCAGGCTTACTCAACTTTGGTGATGACTACCAGCCATTAAAAGGCGAAGTTGCACCGATTACCGCCGAAATGAGAGAAAAGAATCCAAACATTCATTTCTTTGAACAAAAAAATCCCACTTGGAAAGCAGGCACAGAACTGCCATGTATAGGTCGTTTGGGCTGGAAAGATATTGCCCGTTTTCCCGTCAAGCTCATGACGAAGCCGACCAGTAAAGGTAAATGTGAAGCAGCACGTATAACTCATAAAACAAAACGTAGAGAGGCTATCCAATGAAATCTAATGAATGGCTGACTCTTGGCTCACATCTTATTTTAAAAAAATGGTGTGATGCATCTGATCGTAACTTCCAAAAACAGTTTAATGCTTTAGAGACCACACAACGTCAAATTTTGCATTCAATATTACAGACTTCTACGTTTGCCAAAGATAAAAAGGTTCAAAACTATGAGCAGTTTGTAAAAGCCTTTCCTGCGACTCGCTATAGCGCATGGCGAGAAGACATTCAGCTTTACCGTGAACAAAAGCTTTCACTCTCTAGCAGTAAGCTGGTTCGTTTCCAGCCGACCAGTGGTTCGAGTGAACAAATTAAGTTTATTCCATACACCAAGCTGTTTTTAGATGAACTTGACCATGCGATTGCGCCGTGGATGGCAAGTCTATACCGTAAATGCCCAGAGCTGAGTTCAGGTACACATTACTGGTCGGTGTCATGGTTGCCTGAAAGTCAGCGTGAAGTTTTAAAAGACAAAAACTTAAATGATGACAGTGCGCTACTTGGTGTAGGTAAGCGCATTTTATCTAAGTTTACCCAAGCCGTTCCAAGTAACGTTGCCTTTGCAGCCAATGCTGACGATGCACTGTTTGCCACCATTTGTTATTTGGTCGCAAACCGTAACTTAGCCATGATTTCGGTATGGAGTCCGACTTTTGCGCTGCAATTGCTGGAGCGTTTGGAGTCATTGCAAAAAGATGTGGTTGAAGTGCTTAACAGTGGCAAATGGGGCAATCGTGAGGCTTCCTTAAAAGAAGTCACTGCACCACATAGTGCTGAAAGTGCTCAAGCCTTAATTGCAAGTTCAAACAGCGCACAGATCGACTTTAAAAAGCTTTGGCCAAAGTTAAGTTTAGTGTCGAGTTGGGACACTGCTGGTTCAAAAGCTTGGGCAGAAAAATTAAAAGAGAAGTTACCCAGTGTTCAGTTTGAAGGTAAAGGACTATGGGCGACCGAAGGTGTAGTGACTATTCCCTATAACAACCAATACCCATTGGCCTACCAAAGTCATTTCTATGAGTTTGAATATTTAGAGGGTGAGAAACAAGGTCAAATCATTCCTTCATGGCAGCTTAAACAAGGGGACGTGGTCAGCCCACTCATTACTTCGGGTAATGGCTTACTGCGTTACTGTCTAGACGATTGCTTAAAAGTGACTGGCTTTTTAGAGCAAATCCCGTGTTTTGAGTTCCAAGGTCGCCGTTTTGGTGTAGATCTGGTTGGTGAGAAACTTGCACCTGAAACTGCTCAGCAGTTGTTGTCTCAGTTAAATGAAACGGAATCTAAAGCGATTTCCTTACTTGCGATTGATACCCAACAACAAGTTAAACCATTTTATTGCGTGCTTTTTGAAGGTGAAATTCATCACAGCATTAGCAATGAATATATCGATAGTATCTTACGTCAAAACTTCCATTATGAACTTGCACGAAACTTGGGGCAGCTCGACCAGCCTCAAATTCGTCAAGCCAATAACGGCTGGAATGCGTATAAGCAACTGGTCATGTTTGATGGCATTATCGAAGGCAATATCAAACCTGAGCCACTTAAAAAAGTCACCCTCAATAGTTTGGAACAACTATGAAAGGGATGAAGTCATTTAATACTCGATTTTTAACACTTCGACACGCCTTGTATTTAGGTGTGTTGGTTGTGTCGAATACATATGCCATGACTTTAGACGAGGCTTTGTCTGCCAGTTTAAGACATGAAAGTCAGCTTGAAGTCAGCCGTTTAAGCGTAAACCAGTCTACCGCTATGCTTGAGCAAGCTAAACAGCGCGATGGACTCAAAGTCAATTTAGTTGGGCAGCTTGACTATGAACGAATAGATACACCGCCAAAAGTCATGTTTCCAACCGAAGGAAACCGTAAAGGACGAAGTTTGCAGTTACAGGCTGATTATCCGATTTATACCTCTGGGCGGCATCGCTTGGGGGTAGATATTGCCGAGAGTCAGCTTTCCGCCCAACACCAAGGCTTGTCAGATCAACGGTCGGAAACCATTTTAAATACCGTGATGGTCTATACCGACGTATTAAAAAAGAAAGCCATTTTAGAACTTAGACAAAAGACTATGGCGAACCTGCAACGGTCTTTATATGAGTCAAAGCGCCGTTTTGATGTCGGTATGATTACCCGTGCAGACTTGGCTCAGGTTTTGGCACAAGTCGCGCAAGGCCAAGCCGATATTACACAGGCGCAGTCTAACTTGACCGTGAGTGAAGCACAGTTTTATCAAGTAACTGGTACAACACCTGACAACCTTGTTGCGATTAAACAATTGCCTGCTATACCAAATGGGCTAGATGAGATTTTGGCGCAAACCAAGAATCATCCGGCTTTAATGCGCGCTAAATATGAAATGCAAGCCGCCGAGAAACAATATGCTTTAACTAAACGAGAACTCTGGCCAACGGTTATGCTGACCAGTCGTGCAGGAAAGCAGGATGAAGCAAGTTATATTGGTTCTGAAAGTAACAACTATATGGTCGGGTTACAGCTCAATGTACCGCTCTATGACGATGGCTTAAATCGCGCCAATGTCAAAAAAGCGCAGGCTGATATCGATTTGGCTCATCAGAAAATACGAAGTCTTGAACTGGACTTAAATAAACGTACCCGTACCACCTATGCGCAGCTTCAAACCATCCGACAAAATAAAGATGCATTGGCAAATGCCATAGAGGCAGCGTCTATTGCCTTTGTCTATACACGTAAAGAGTTTGATGTAGGCACCAAAACCACTTTTGATTTGCTTAATACCGAGCAGAAGCTACTCGATGCTCAAACCCAAAAAACCGTAAATGACCAAGACGAAGTGGTATTTGTCTATCAGTTACTCGACCAAATGGGACGTTTAAATAGTTTGGTTCCTATGCAGACCGCACAACAGGTGAATAATGAATAAAACAAATACACCACTGGCAGAAAATACCCTGATTACCCGTGAAGCAACTTTGGCAGATGACGAGGCTTTACGAGAGTTAATCGCCGTACCGATGACCACCAAAGGTATACAAATTAGCTTTCAGCGTGAACCGAGTTATTTTAGAGCGTCTGATATTGTCTATCGGCATAAACTACATGTTGTGATTGAAGACACCGAGAGTCAAAAGAAGCTCGCTTGTTATAGCAATGGCTATCGTCCTTGTTATGTCGATCGGAGCGTTCAAAACTTACGATATGCTGGAGACTTACGGGTAGATCATAGTTATCGGGGTAAATCACTGGTGAAGGTATTAGCCAAGCATGTAAAACAGACCATGCATGCACCCAACTTTAGCCAGATGATTATTTTTGATGATAACCATGCCGCACGCGCCGCTATACAAACGGGTAAAACGGGAATGCCCGATTATTATGATGAAGGGCTTATAGAGACACTCAGCCTGACGAGTACAGGTGCAAAACGAAAAATCACGGCTTTTCTAAAGCAGACTTCTAAACAGAGTAATGTTCAAGAGATTCAGAGTTGTATAGCCGAAGCTAAACATGTGGAAGCCATGAATCAGTTTATTGCCGACATGGCAGAACACTATAACTTTATACCTGCCTATGACTTTGAAGAACTCGCCCAAGGTCATCAGTATTTTTCAGGCATGAAACTATCTGACTTTTCACTTTACTTTAAGGGTGAAAAACTGGTGGGTATGTTTGGCTTGTGGGATCAGCATAGTATTAAGCAAACCAAGATTCTAAATTATAGTTCGGCTATAGGTGTGCTTAGACCCGTTTATAACTTGCTAACCCCAATTACCAAAGGCATGCGTTTGCCTAAACTGGGTGATTCTATTCAGTACCATGTATTGCATACACTTATGTGCCATCCCGAAGATTTGGCTTTGCATCATAAAATGCTCGAAGACGCTTATAACCTGTCAAAACAACAGGGCGTTGGTGTGGTGAGTTTTACGCTTTCTCATAAAGACCCGCGTTATCAGTTAAATCAGTTTTATAAAGGGGAGCGTTTAACGGGTATGCATGGTTTTATTAGTTATGAGGGTGACCCAAGACCAAATTTTGATAAAAACCTGATTCCGTACTTAGAAGTTGGGCGTATTTAACCCTTATATAGCTTCGCCGTAGGTCATTAATGCGCAAAAATTTGCTCAATTCTTATGAATGTTAAATAAATTTGAGCAAATATATGCGCAAAATGATGAATGTTCGCTAGAGCAAGAGACTTTTTAATAGTGATTTTGATTACGTTACAAAATCAAGATAAAACGTTTTTGATTTAATAAACCTAGTAAATTTGACCCTTTAGGCCAACCTATCTTGCGCCGTTGAAACAGCTAACATGGTTTGAAGGTAATAATCGACACGTGAGTGATTATTGTCTTTATGTGAGTTATGTGCATTAAAGGCTGCATCATGGAGTTTCACCACTCGAGCGATCGGGTTCAAACCACAACGAATTAAATATTCTTCGCGTGTTTCATCTTCTCGTTTAGTTAATGCATCTACAGCATCGCGGATTTCTTTTCCAAATAAGCTTTCGATTTTGTCTAGCGTAAGAGGCGTGTCTTCAACACTATCGTGTAGAAGGGCGGTAATAATGTAGATTTCTGAAAATTGATGCTTAATTAATGAATTGACCACACCTTTAATATGGTACTCAAAGTAATCATGAGGGCCATACTTTTGACCTTGATGAGATTCTTTAGACAATGTCTCTGCGAGTTCAACTTGATTTTGAGTCATTTTTTACTCTTATCACTTTAAGTATATGACGCGGCCTAATTTGTAAGATGGTCGCTTAGGTCATAATTTTATACTGAATACTTAAGTTAGGCATAAGAGTAATTGCTCATTTTTATTTATTCCTTCTTGTTTAATAAGAACAAAACCAGCCCTTAAGTTTTGAAATTTTAAACTTTAACTTAATGATATAAAAGATGATTGTAAATATTACTTAAGAGTTTCCTTAATTATCTAATTAAATGAAAAATAATAACTATTTAAATAATTTCTAGCCAATTTCACATTGACACCTCAAATATTGAAGATTACCATTTGCGGGCTGGCCTACATTGCCAGTCGGTTTTAGCAGACCGTTTGTTTCGACCGCATCAGGAATTATTTCTTCTGAGGAATAGTTTTGTGCGCGCACTCCCAGTTCCCTCCCGTAGCGGTAGGACGGGAGAGGGACACCCTCGGGTGTGCTGGAGTCGAAACCAGTCTGCTAACCCTCTTCCGTTCTGCCACCATAAATCTTATGCTCTGGCAGAACTCCATATATAAGGAGTTGGCTTTGCGCATCCATAATTTCTTGGCAACCTTTGCCAAAAGCTATAACAACACAGCTTAAAACATTTAACGCAGCTTGATCGCCGTAAGGCTTTTTCAGGCTTTAGCTCGTTATTACTTAAAACTTTCATCAACAACTAAAACTTGAGATGTGCTCGGCACAGTCTTTACGGCTTTGCTACGCCTTTTTTCACCTTTAGAAAAGTGGAAGGCTTTTATATCTCATTTATATACAACAATAATTTTTTATAACGGTAAAAATATGCAAAATTTAACTCTCCCAACACGTGCTTTTAACGTCGTAAATAAAGCAATTGAGCTGTTCCATTACCACGGCTTTCATTTGGTCGGTATCGACAGACTTACGAGCGAGTCCGAAATAACCAAAATGACGTTTTATCGCTACTTTCACTCTAAAGAACGCTTTATTGATATTTGTCTAGTCGTACAAAAAGAACGACTCCAAGAAAAAGTGGTGTCTATGGTCGAATACGACGAATACATCAGCGCAGCCGATAAACTCAAAAAGCTCTATGATTTACACTCAGACATAGACGGGCTGTATTACCTGTTGTTTAAAGCCATTTTTGAAACGAAAAATAACTATCCAAACGCGTACACAACCGCCGTGAGATATAGAACATGGCTCACCAATGAAATATATAGCCAGCTTAGAGCACTTAACTCCGATGTTTCCTTTACCGATGTCAAATTATTTCTATATATGATTGATGGTGCAATCATTCAGCGTTTATGCTCGGATGAAGTTGATGAAAGGGTGTTGGAGGTGTTTTTGAGGGGGATGGGGGTAAATAATTCATTGAATAATTGTGTAGATGATTGAGTTCGGACAAGCCATGGATACACATTTGAATTCTTATTTTTATATTGAACAGTACAGACAGTTCTGTATAATGCTATTTCACATAATATAAATCAATAATATTTAAATAGGTAAAATATGAAAAACTTTGCATATTCAAACACAATAAATTCAGAAGAACTTTTGGATGTTAACTATCAAGATTCTTTTTTAGCTTTAAAAAGTTCGTTTGAAAAAAATGGCTTTTTACAATATAAGGCTGCTGAGGTTGATTCTGATTCAAAAAGAGTAATATTTGAAGAGTTTCAAATGTTAGAAAAAGATCAATTTGCTCCCTCAGATACTCAACGTTTTCGTCGGTACGGAAATGCTTTAATATTGCCATGGGAAAAAGAGATAAAACCAATTTGGTTACCGCCTGTAGCAAATGATAATGGTGAATATTTATCAGGATATGACCAAGGAAATAACAACCCCGAACATAGCTCTATCAGATACTTTAATGCTTTAAGTGAAGATGTAAAAAAGACTAAGTATTTAAATCAATTAGTTATTGATGATTATAAATTAACATTCGGACTAAATGACCATTATCTTCCTATTTATATTGGGGTACATTTTGTTAAATTAACTTCTAATTCAAATTGTATTTTAGGAATTAGTTCACCAGATTGTTTTCATCAGGATGGAGAACCTTTTACTTTTGCTCACTTAATTTATCGCAGTAATAATATTGTTGGAGGAGAGAATTATATAGCTCATCCAAGTGAGAGGAATAAGAGTTTAAAAGAAGTTAATGTAGAGAATATTTATAGTCATTTTACATTAAAAAATATTTCTGATAGTTTTGCTGTCCATGATTCTTCTGTATGCCATTATGTATCACCAATTAAAAAAGTTGAATCATCTCAAGATGATTTAATGGGTGAAAGATGGATGATTTTAATTGATTATTCCCTAACGAAACAAAACATATGATAAATAGCCTTATATTTTCATTACTCCCTATCTTATTAGCTCTGGTCTCAGGATGGGGAGTCGGACAAGCAGCAAATAGTAATACTAGAGATAAGTTAGTTAGTTATATATCTATTCTAGTTTGGTTACTTTTAATATCTATAGGATTTCAATTTGGTAGTATTCTTTTTGATAAGCAATTAGGTACAAAAGTAATTTTAGAATCTTTTGTTTATTCAACAATAATCACTTTAATTACTTTTATTTTCCTATTTAAAAAGGTTAAAAATGTAAATGAACATAAAAAATCTTTATCTGAGATTTTTAAACCTATCAAAGAATGCTTGATTGCCATTTCTATGGTTATTATTGGGATGATCTTATATCTCTTACTGCCTAGTGGTTGGAGTAGTGAGGTTATAAGTAGTATTTTACTCTATATTTTAATTTTTTTAGTGGGAATTGATTTATCAACTATTAGGATTCAATCTCTAACTATCAATCACTTCAAGGTACCCTTAGTTACAATCCTTTCATTATTCGTTTCGGCTTATGTAGCAAAATTTATTTTAGATAAATCTTTTTTTGAACTGCTAGTTTTAGGAAGTGGCTTTGGATGGTTTTCTCTATCGGGACCATTAATAGGCAAAATCTTAGGACCAGAGCAAGGTACATTTGCTCTACTTACTGATTTAATCAGAGAGTTTTATGCTATAGGATTATTATATCTTCTTGGAAGAAATTATCCGAATCCTGTGATTGGGGTGTGTGGTGCTACCGCTATGGATTCGACACTTCCATTTGTAAAAAATAATTGCTCCCAATTAGATGTTCAAATTGCTATTTTCAGTGGATTTATCTTAACAGTACTAGCACCTTTTTTTATTGTGTTCTTTTCAGTATTTGTCTAAAAGAATATGATAAAAATTAAAGGGATATTTACTAACATAATTGGTTTGTAAATAAATTTTTAGCCAGTGGTTAGACAATAGATATTGTCTCTGCTGGCTAAAAATTTGAGAAGAAATATGAAAGATATCGAAATTTTAGAAATAAAAGAAATTGGCGATTATGAAGATGGTTTATCGCTACTGTTAGAAGATTCTATCAATAGTGGAGCTTCTATAGGTTTTCTAGCTCCCATAGAAAAGAACGATGTCTTAAATTATTGGCGTGAGGTCAACCATAAATTAACACAAGGTAATAGCCGTCTATGGATTGCCATACAAGAAGGAACGGTTGTTGGTAGTGTTCAATTATCCTTAGTGAGTAAAAAGAACGGTGTTCATAGAGCTGAAGTTGAAAAACTTATGGTGCTTACATCTGCAAGAAAACAAGGAATAGCAATATTACTAATGAATGAACTAGAAAATTTTTCAAAAGAAAAAGGTCTGCGTTTACTTGTCTTAGATACACGTGAAGGCGATGTATCCGAACTTTTATATAGCAAAATTGGATTTGTTCGTGTGGGAGTAATTCCAAGTTTTGCATTAAGTTCAAACGGGAACTATGACGGCACAGCGATTTATTATAAAAGGCTTGTTTAACTATCGCTAAAGCCTATCTATTTGGAAAGTTTCCCCGCTTGGGAAACTTTCCAATTTATGAATTAAAGATGTTTTTGAAAAAATGGAATAATTTTTTCTAAGGCTTGAGCAACAGGTTCAGGTTGATCATATAAGTCATAGTGGCTTGCATCTTTAACCACAAAGAGGTTTTTATCTTTAGAAGCCGCTTTGCCATATAGCTCATAACCGTCACGATATGAACCGAAGCCTCCCGGAATTCCGCCAATCACAATTTGTAAGGGTTGAGTGAGTAGGTGATCTGCCAAATGAAACGCATCAAACCCAACAGCAGCCGCTAAACCTGAAAAGCGAAGTTTATTTGGTGAACCTTCTGCCTGACCGCGCGGGGTTTTGTAGTAATCTACAGCTTCTTTAATATCAATATCATGAATTCCAGCTTGTTCACGCTCTTGTTGTGAGTTTGGAATGTACTGGGTAATAAACGGTTCGGCACCACGAGCTTCCGCAGTACGTTGTGCTGCAATGGCTTCTAAAGTTTTAATGGCAGCTTCAGGCGTTTGGTCGCCTTCACGCATTAAACGACCATAGTTTGCTGCAACCACAGTTGCGACTGCTTTAAAACGGCGTTCAGTCATAGCAGCATTAACAGCATAACCACCGCCACCACACACACCTAATACACCAATACGGTTTTCATCAACATAAGTAAGCGTTGTTAAATAGTCGGCTGCACAGCGAAAATCTTCTACACGTGTTGCAGGGTCTTCAAGAAAACGAGGTTCACCACCACTAGCACCTTGATACGATGCATCAAATGCTAAAGTAATAAACCCAGCTTCAGTGAGTTTTTCAGCATAGATTGCGCCGGCAGTTTGTTCTTTACAGCTACTAATTGGATGCGCACATACAATGGCTGCATATGTTTTGTTTTCATCGAAATCTTTTGGAAAACGTATAGTTGCAGAAACATCGATGTTTTTATTTTTGAAAGTTACAGTTTTCATCATCTTCTCTCCGAAAGAAGAACTAGGTCGATGAAATTAATATAACCGTGGAGATTTATTATGATAATCCACTATAATCAGATAGCACTTATATTGAATACTTATAAATAATGAAAGAAAATTTAAATGATTTACACACTTTTATGGTCGTTGCTCAGGAACGTAGCTTTACCCGTGCAGCCGCAAAACTCAGAACGTCACAGTCAGCCATTAGTCAAACACTCCGTAATTTAGAAGACCGAATTGGCATAAAACTATTATCAAGAACTACTAGAAGTGTCGCACCGACAGAAGCAGGTGAATATCTATTAAATTTGCTTCAACCTGCAATAGAAGAAATAGAAAATGGCATAAATCAAATTAGTGCTTTAAAAAATGATCCAGCAGGAACATTACGTATTAGCGCAGATGAATATGGAATACAAAGTGTTTTATGGCCAGCAGTTGAAAAAGTCATACAACAATTTCCAAAAATTTCAGTAGAGATCATATCTGATTATGGTCTTGTTGATATTGTAGAAGGGCGTTTTGATGCAGGACTTAGAAGAGGCGGTTTGGTTTCTAAAGATATGATCGCTTTACAGGTGAGTGAGCCAATACAAATGCTCACTGTTGCAACCAAAGAGTTTTTAGCTCGTTATGGTCACCCAAAGCATCCAAAAGATTTAGTAGAATACCACTGTATTAATTTAAGATTACCCACACATGGTGAACTCTATCGTTGGCAATTTACCAAACAAGGTAAGACACAAATAATTACTGTTAATGCTAAAATCGTTTTTACAACCTTATCTCCAGTGCTTCAAGCAGTAAGGAGCGGTGTAGGAATCGCTTATTTACCTATTGATATGGTTCAGCCTTATATTGAAAGTGGTGAACTGGAAGAAACGCTAAAGGACTGGCGACATAGCTATGAACCTTATCATCTGTATTATCCCCACAGACGTGAGCAAGCACCTTTATTAAATATCTTAATTGATGCGTTAAAAGAAAATTTTAATAAAAAATAGCTGCTCATTAAATAAACATGGGTATTTCAGAACATCCGTGTAAGAAAATTGGTTTAAGTTAATGATGAAAGAAGAAATTTGCTTAATTTATTCATCATTTAACGCACATTCAAAATTAATTGGGTTTTCTTTACATCTTACCTTTTTCAAAAAATTCATCATTTTAGGGTCGTAAATACCTGCTTTGGTTAGCTGTATACGTGCTTCACGCATCATTTTCATATAGTTTAATTGTTCATTTTTAGGAATATCCATCCAGTATTTTGAAGGAATATCACTTTCATATTTAGCAATAACGCCAAACGTTCTGTTTAGTTGGCTGGCTACCCAAGTCCGAGACTTTTGCCCAAAACCTGCTGGAAATTGGTCTTTACGAATAATGAAGTTTGCTGAAATTTGAGTCAAAGGAAAACGAACGATAGCTCCTTTTTCACCTAAACCTTTGTATAGCTCAAAAGGTTTAAATGCCACAATAGGAGCGGGTACAATATCAATTTCATGGTTATTAAACTTTGCGCCAGCGTTGGTGACGTCTACCGATACAGCCTGACCGCCAACCTGTTGCACAAGCTTTGGTTGAGCTTCATCATATTTAAATACCCCAATTTTCTTACCGGCAGCTTTAGCGAGTGTATTGATACTTCTATCATTTACAAATAAATATGCAGGGCCAATAGTCCCTAAACCTGCAATTTCGTAAGGGCCTACCACCATGTTTTTTGCGGCCATGGGTGATGACAACAGCTTATAGGCATTAATTGCCGTTTTCATATTTGTTAATGCGCCAACAGCATCTAAAGATCCTGTGTATTTATTAAATTGACGGCCACGTAAACCACTAATAATAGCGCCATCACATTTTCCAACTTTTAAGTCTTCAGCCGCAACACGTTCATCAACATATGCTTTTAAAGATAGATCAGCTCCCCAATTTTTAGCTTCAAGAGCATAATCCTTTGCTAAAGCAAAAGCTTCTCCAGATTTACCAATTGGGTCAAATACACAGACTACTTGTTGTTTGGCATAAAGAGTTGTGGTTAAACAGGCACTTGTAATCAATAAAATAGTTTTAAAACAATCCATATTTAATTATCCATTATTTAAATTATAAAAATTATTTTATGAATCTGGCTTAGATTAGATATGACACCTCAATAAAAATTTAAAAAGAAAAGGTCAAAAGACAGCTTTGAGTTGGATCTTATTTTTTGTGATTTAGCTATGGCTTAAATAATTTGAGCACTATCAGTGAGTTAAATTTAAAGAATAGCTGCACACACGTACTATATCAGTTTTTAAGAGCATGTAAAGAGGGTTTTAAAAATATTTATATAAATTTCAACAACATAGAAAATTTTTTGTGTATTGCAATTTAGCCTAAGCAAATTAAAAACTTTAGGAGCCAAAAGGCGATTTAGCAAAATAATCTCTAGGTATCCAGTAACCACAAATACAGATCATGAATTTAGGATGTAGTGAGTCGATCATCTCGCTAGGGCAAATATAAAAGTGTAATTACATTTTGTAGAAGGCTGCCTAGAGAATTATTCTGACTAAAATTAGAAATAGGGTTATCCCAAAGGTAATTAAGAGCATGAAGGCTCAGCAGACAGAGACACAAGCTTAATAATTGACCGCAGCAAACAATAAACGGCGCAGCAGCAACGTAGAGTAGCCAAAGTCATATATAGGTAGGTTTCTACATATCTTACTGCACTTATGTTCACCTAGAATCTAATTCACAATTAAATTTATGTTGAATAAACAATAAATTTAATTACTTAGAGCACAAAATTGATAGCTTGTAAAATATTTGGTTCATGAACCTAGCTATAAATACATATTTTTCTACTAAAAAGATCTAAAGAATAGACTAAATTTGTCTAGAAGAGTGGTGGCAGTCCACCACTAATTAAAATGCTGAGGCTATAGTTTTGATAGCTATGATTTCTGTTTGGCTTTTTGGCGTAAGACATACAAATATAAGCTTTCTACTTTTTCACGTGCCCATGGCGTGGTACGTAAGAATCGCAATGATGATTTAACACTTGGATCTATACAAAAACATCTAATTTCAATTTTACGACTTAAGCCTTCAAATCCACCGTAGTAATCCAATAATTCATCCAAAATGTCAGCAAGTTTTTTGCCGTGTAAAGGGTCATTGGAGGCGTTCATAATAGATCAACAATATTTTGGGAGTCCATTATTATAACCTGAGCTAGTTGAAAAATGAGAGGGTTGGAATTTAATCCTAATGAGCAAGAGAGATTGCTTGAATATTTTTTGATGCATTAAAGTAATAAAAAATTGAGTACATGAAGCAAAAAGATATGCATTATTCTCGGATAGTTTTAAATAAGTAATAATCTTTTAATATTTAGAAAACTACTAGTAAGCTAACATCAGTCAAACTAAATAATGATTTAAATTACATGGCTTTAGATAAATAATCGTATCAAAAACCATGTAATCTTATAAATAGAGCTTTTCTAAAGTTTATTTAATTCGAAGCCACGTTTGATTTCTTCCTAGCGCAGATATACCGATATATCCTCGGCCACTAAGCTTTTGTCCATCTGGTGATAATGTTGCACTAAAGCTATATGTCTTACCTGTCTTTGGATCTAGGATCGATCCATTCGTATATTTGTTATTTTGACCAGAGTTTTTCAAATTTCTGACAATGGTTAAACCAACTAAAGACTTGTTTTTATAAGCGCCTTCGCACTTTGTACATTTATTGGCATCGCTTGAAACAAGTATTTTTTCAATGTTGGCAGACAAATTACCATTCTTATCTTCACTAAATTTTACGATTGCTCTAGGCTGATTCGTTTCATCATCAATGGTTTTCCAAACTGTGCCATTAAGTCTGTCGGCAGCAAATGAATGAACTGAACAAGAGCTAAGTAAAAATAAGAATAAAAATTTTTTCATAACAATAGTTTCTCGAATGAACAATGAGGAATTTAATAGTCACAACGACTCAACTTCCAAGTTTTTTAAGTTGGAAGTTCAAGATGAATAACTTGAAAATAAGATTCAATTTCACCAAATATTATTGGGACCGCTTTTTTTCAGCGATTGCGATAATGGGTTGGACCATCCAGCGTTTAAATTTATTCCCTAATGATTCCTGTTGATAAATAGGTCGTGGGCTAACATCTTCATTTATTTTTTTATACTGTGGGAATAGTGATAGAGCATTACCTCTTTGAATTTTATATTGATCTGTATCATTAAAAATACTGAGTTCATCTAGTGTATTTACTTCCATATGTGACACAGGAGCTGGTGCAAATGGAAAATCACTACCAAATAAAATTCTTTCAGAGCCTACAAGTTCTTTTAATGCCGACATTGCGTATGGTGAAGGCGATAAAGCTGTATCAAAATAAAAACGCTTTATATAAGTCATGATTCCTTGAGGAGCATTTTTATTCATTTCTGTCATCATGTTGCCTAAAGACACTCGCCAAGCAACGTAAGGTAAAAACCCTCCAGCATGCGCTAAAATAAACTGAATATCTGGATAACGCTCCATAACGCCGGATGTGATGAGATTGACCGCTGCACGAGTTGTATCTGGTAAAAATTCTAAAATAAATCCAGGGGTAGTAAGACCTAAATTTTCACTGGTTTGATGTAAGTTAGGATGTATAAAAACGATGGCTTTACGTTTATTTAATTCAAACATTAATTCTTCAAATCGACTGTCACCTAGAAAAATACCATTAGTACTTCCTAGTAAAACAATTCCATCTGCTTTAAGAACTTCAAGGGCATAGATTGCTTCAGCACAAGCTTGTTCGGTTAGTGGCATTGGGAGAACAGCAAAGAATCCAAAACGGTTTGGATAGTTCTGCCGCATTTCAGCTGTATATTCATTACATGCACGGGCTAAGGTACATGCTTCTTGAACATTTCCAAAATACACGCCTGGTGCAGATAAAGAGACAATTGCAGTCTCAGTACCAATCTGATCCATAATCTCAATAGATTGAGTCGGTGTCCAAACTGGTAATGGGGCACCAGCAACTTTATCAATACCTTTCTTTAGCATTGCATCTTTAAAAACTGGAGGAACAATATGATGATGAACATCAATTCTCCCTTGCTTTAATATTGTATTAGCCATATCTCATCCTCAAAAGAGCCTTAATTTATTTTAGATACTTACATTTCTAAAAAATCTTAATGAAATTATATTAGGACAGTATTGATCAAAATTGAACACTGATGTTTATTTATTTTGTATATTTTTTTATTGTTACGTATTAGAATGCTTTCAATTATGAACTCATCCAGAATAGATAATTTCACTTAGATTTCTCATACTACAGTTAAAAAATTGGAATTAGAGAAAATAGCCCGTATGTTTAATACGGGCTATCTGATTAAAATTTATAATTCAATTGGAGTGAAAAAATATCTGCTTTTGTATCGAAAGTTCCTTTAAGTGTTTGCATAGTTGGTTTACCAGCCACAATGGTTTGGCTGTCAATAGTTGCTTCGTTGGCAAAAACATGTGAATAACCAACATCCATACTTAGATTCTTGTTAACCTGAAAACCTGCACCCAATGAAAGCCAGATTCTATCTGCGTCAGGAAAACGAACAGTTCGGTCTGATGATGAGTCAACCACAGATTTGTCGTAAGCCATACCAAATCGAAGTTGTGTAGCAGGGGTAACTTGATATAGAGCGCCTAAACTTGATCTTAAACCATCTTTAAAATGTAGTTGTTCTTCATAAACAACTGTATTATTTTCTGGATTGACTGCACTGAATTCTGGTAATACTGACCAATCAGTCCAAGTTATTTCTGCGAGAGCGGTCCATTGGGGTGTAAAGCGATATGCGCCTGCTAAACTTGCACTTTGCGGCATTTTTATATCGACTTCTGCTGGGTAACTAAGGCCAGTTGCAGGTGTTGTTACTGTAAGAGAACCATCTAGTTTAAGCTTGGTTTCAGAGCGATAGGTTAAACCTATATCTAGTTTATCGGTTGGCCTCAAAAAAATACCAATATTTCCCGCCCAACCGTCTCCATCACCTTTTAATTCACCTTGAGCATCACCTAAATAAACAGGTGCATTTGTATTGATAAGAGGGGCAGCTTTTCTAGTTAAAGTGGCATCAAAATCGAGATAATTTAACCCAACTCCAATCATCACCTGAGGATTGATCTCGTACGCTAGTGATGTGTTCATATTAATACCAGTAACTTCGGTTTTTAATCCTTTATATCGTCCAACAAAGTCATCGTCCCATGATCCTTTATTTCCATATAAGGGAGAAACACTCAGCCCTACAGCGAATGGTTTGTCACTTCTATATACATATTGAACACTTGGAACTGTAAATTCTCGATCAATACTCGCTTCTACGCTACCTACTGGAACGATAGGTGAAATTGATGAAGTATTTTCTGCTTTGAAGTCGGTTGTAGCCTCAACGTAAGATGCTGAACCTGATAAATAATTACCTGAACTTAAACCCATCATAGCAGCAGGGTTATAGGCAACCACGCTAGCATTTTGTGCGAGTGCTGACGAGCCTGCAAAGGCATAACCCACGCCTGCAGCAGTCTGTGTATCTATAAAAATACCAGAAGCATAAGTTAAAGAAGTTGGGGCCATTAAACTCATAAATATTAATTTTGTTCTAAGTGATCCGATCACAGTTATATCCATCTAAATAAACATGAATATAAAATATTAAACAAAAGTGTTCAAAAATCAAATTTATTGTAAAATTAACTATATGTATGTTTTTAATAGTAATTTTAAAAAATAAAAATCCTATCTATCTGTAAATTATAAATTTTTAAAAATATGAACAAATATTGATTAATTTGAACACTTATGTTCAAATTTGTTTTGTGGAGTATTTGAGAAATAAAATGATGAAAGCGAATACCTTGATATCCCAAACAGTTAAATTTGGTGATAGACAAATTTTTCTTAATGAACAAGGAAAAGGTTTTCCTATCCTTATGTTGCATGGTGGTGGTCCAGGCGCTTCTGGATTGTCGAATTATTCAAAGAATATAGATGCGTTGGCGGAAAAATATCGTGTACTTGTACCTGATATGCAGGGGTATGGTCAGTCTTCAAAAGGTGTGAATCGTAATGATCCATTTGGTGACTTAGCCGATGCTATGTTTGGTCTGCTTGACCAGTTAAAAATTCAGAAAGTCCACATCATTGGAAATTCACTTGGAGGTGCTTGCGGATTACGCATGGCTTTAGAACAACCTGAACGAGTTTCGAGCTTAGTTCTTATGGGCCCTGGCGGTATTAATACGACTAAAGCTTTACCAACCAAAGGTTTGAACTGTTTATTAAATTACTACGGCGGTAAAGGACCAACCATCGATAAATTAAGAACTTTTATCCGCGAATATCTTGTATTTGATGGAAGTCAAGTTCCTGAAAGTGTTATTCGAGAGCGTTTTCAAGCAAGTACTGATCCTGAAGTCGTTGCAGCCCCACCATTAAGAAGACCTACGGGTTTGAAAGGGGCAATCCGAATGGACTTCACTCGTGATTCGAGACTAAAAAAATGCAAAGTTCCTACATTAGTAGTATGGGGTGCGAATGATTTGGTTAATCGTCCAAGTGGCGCATTAACTTTGCAGAAAATAATGCCAAATTGTGATGTTTATTTATTTGCTAATACGGGGCATTGGGTACAGTGGGAAAGAGCAGACGAATTTAACAAGCTTAGCCTAGATTTTTTTGATAGACAGAACATTGTTTGAGGAGGAAGAAAAATGAACACCTCAACAATTGATCGAGATATTTTTGGTTCAGTACGCATGGGTTATGCAGTCATTGAATCAAACAAATTAAAAGATTGGAAAACTTTTCTGCAACAGGGTTTAGGTTTGCATTTCAATGCGGATGAAAAGTCTATTAATGAAATAAGTTTTCGAATGGATAAGCATTCTAAACGTCTGATCATTCAAAAAGGTAGTGCAGAAGACTTTGTTGCTTTGGGGTGGCAAGTTGAAGATGAAGAAACCCTGAAAATTATTTTAAAACGGTTAACTGAACGTGAAATTACTATAGAAAAAAGTAGTTTAGCTGAGGCTGAGCAACGAGGTGTAAAAGAATTTTGGCGAATTTTAGGCCCTAAGAAACAAAATATAGAGCTGTTTGTTGAACCTACGTTGACAGATGAACCCTTAAATATGCTGACTTCGAGTTTTGTTACTGACAAAGCTGGTATGGGGCATGTAGCCATTACATCAAGAAAACCTATGAAAATGCAAAGATTCTGGCAGGAAATATTTAATGCCAGAGTTAGTGATTATATTGAGCAGGTGATCAGTGGTGTCACTTTAGATATTACTTTTCTTCGTCTTAATGAACGCCATCATTCGATTGCGATCGCAACCACAAGAGAAATCCCTTTAGACCCAATTCGTACCAAAGTTCAGCATATGAATTTACAAGGCGAGTCTTTAGATGATTTGTCTAGTGCTTTTCAGCGTTGTAAGCAACTTGGATATGAAATGGCTCACGAAATTGGACAACACCCAAATGACAAAGAACTGTCATTTTATGTGATCAGTCCGTCTGGCTTTGAAATTGAGCTAGGTTGGGCTCCATTGGTTGTAAACGAGACAACATGGAAACCGACCAAATATTTTGCGATCAGTTCTTGGGGGCACAAGCCTGAAAACCCCACTAAACTTTATATGTTCTCTACAAATTTGAGTAATTTTAAGCAGGGAATATCAACGGCAATTCACCCTGAATATTCTCCCATCTAGCTTTAGAGGCTCTAAACATGAATGATCAAAAAACAAAAAAATCTACATCATTGAATGTTGATGTGATTATTGCAGGTCTAGGACCTACTGGTTTGGTATTGGCACACGTTTTAGGAAAATATGGACACCAAGTTTTGGTATTAGAACGTGAACCCGTATTTTATGGTAATGCTCGGGCTGTTTATACCGATGATGAGTGTATGCGAATCTTTCAGTCTATTGATATGGCTGAAGAGTTACAAAAGGATATGCTCATTGATACACCTGTTCAGTTAGTTCGACCAGATGGATCTGTAATTGCTCAATACAAACCATTAAAGCGTCCATTTGGTTGGCCAGTTGTTAATTTCTATTATCAGCCTTATTTGGAAACTTCTTTAACAAATGGTTTAGCCAAATATCCAAACGTTAAGATTTTACGTGGGCGAGAACTGATTAATTTTAGTCAGGATGTAAATAGTGTCACTGTGACCCATCAAGCAACACAAGTCTATCGTTTTAGTGATGAATCAGATGTTAAAACCGAAGTACAGGACGATACTGATATTCAACAGATCACAGCCCGTTATTTAGTTGGTGCAGATGGTGGTCGAAGTACAGTGCGTGCCAAGTTGGGTATTGAAATGTCAGGAAAGAACTTTCCAGAACCATGGCTCGTTGTTGATTTAAAACAGAAAGACAGAAATAAAGGTTTGCGCCATTT
Organism: Acinetobacter seifertii; assembly: GCF_016064815.1. Lineage (NCBI taxonomy): Bacteria > Pseudomonadati > Pseudomonadota > Gammaproteobacteria > Moraxellales > Moraxellaceae > Acinetobacter > Acinetobacter seifertii. The sequence continues at coordinate 1,966,548 of NZ_CP065820.1, forward strand.
ACCTTATTTTAATTTTGTTGTTGATCCTGATTTGCCGGTTGTGAGTTGTGTCCAGCCTAATGGATTTCATCGTTTTGAGTTTATGCTGAAAAAAGGTCAAACCAAAGAATATATGGAGCAACCAGAAACAGTACGCATGTTGCTATCCAAATTTGTGAATCCTGATGATTTCGAAGTAAAGCGTAAATTGGTTTATACCTTTAATGCTTTAGTAGCTAATCAATGGCGTGATAAACGTGTACTTTTGGCAGGTGATGCAGCCCATATGACTCCGCAATTTATGGGACAAGGTGCGAGCTCAGGTATACGAGATGCGGGGAATCTAGGTTGGAAACTGAGTGCTGTATTAAATGGTCAGGCTGGAGATAAGTTATTAGATAGCTATGAAAGTGAACGTCGTGATCATGCTAAGGCAATGATTCAAGGATCAGTACTCTTAAAAGATCTTGTTTCAATGACCAATCCTGTGATTGGGAAAATTCGAGATGGTGTAATCAAAGGCGTACTTGCGACTCCAAAACTAAAAGAGTGGGGACAAGAAGGGGGCTTCAAACCAAAACCCATTTACACTAAAGGTCAATATTTTGGTTTGGCACGTAAACATCGTTTAAGCCCTGAAGGTAGTTTATCTCCACAACCTATAGTCCGTGGTTTCGATGGGCGACCTGAACTTTTAGATTCTCTATTAGGTGAGCACTATTCTTTGATTGGATTATCAGTAGATCCAACAATTGGTTTATCAAATACGTCAAAACAAGTATTGAAGCAAATAGGCTGTAAATTTATTACTTTGTATCCATATTCTGATCGTCCACAAGGTCATATCAGCCGGAATTTAAATCCTGACGTGATTGAAGTTGAAGATATTGCTGGTGATATGGTCTGCTGGCTTAAAAAAGCATGTAAAGCATCTCAGCCTATTGCCTTGTTACGGCCAGATAAATTTACCTTTGCTGTTGTAAACCAAGACGACATTAATTCAACCATACAGCAGCTTAAGCATCAGCTGGATTTAACTACGGCTCAGCGTAAGTTACATGTAGTTAGTGAGGCAAGCGTATGAGCATCAATGATCAAGTACGTTTAGAGACTGCGGCAATTGCATTACGAAATGCTAGACACTCCAGACAGACAATAGAGCAAATATCACAGTCATATAAAATTTCAGGTTTAGATGAAGCCTATGCGGTAGCCAAAATTAATACCGATTTTAAACTAAGCCAAGGTGCAAGAATTATCGGTAAAAAAGTTGGTTTAACCTCTAAAGCAGTACAGGAGCAGTTAGGGGTTGATCAGCCAGATTTCGGGATTTTATTTGATGACATGGAGTTTCTTGATGGAGATGAGGTTCCAGTAAGCCATTTATTACAACCTAAAATTGAAGCGGAAATTGCTTTTATTGTTGGTCGTGATTTAAAGGGGCCAATTCCATCATGGGCAGAGTTTTTATCAACACTAGATTACGCATTACCTGCTTTAGAAATAGTTGATAGTGCGATTCATAATTGGAAAATCACTTTAGAAGATACGGTTGCTGATAATGCTTCTTGTGGTTTATTCGTTTTAGGTAATCAACCCATTGAAATCGGGACGTTCAATCTTGCAGAAGTAAAGATGGAACTTCTTCACAATAATAAAATTGCATCCGAAGGTAGTGGTGTTGCTTGTTTAGGACATCCTTTAAAGGCTGCTTGGTGGTTAGCTCGTACGATGTGTGAAAAAGGGATTGGTTTAAAAGCGGGAGAAGTTATTTTATCGGGTGCATTAGGCCCCATGGTAAATGTACAAGCTGGCGATAATGTGACTGCCTATATTGACCGCTTAGGTTCGGTTAGCTGTACGTTAATATAGGGAGATAACTTAATGAGTGAACAATCAAAAAACAAAATTAAGGCTGCGATTATTGGTAGTGGCAATATTGGCAGTGACTTGATGATCAAGATGTTACGTTATGGCGAGCATCTTGAAATTACTGCAATGGTTGGAATCGACCCTGATTCTGACGGATTAGCACGAGCTAAACGATTAGGAATTTCAACAACATTTGAAGGTGTACAAGGGCTTATTAACTTGCCTGAGTTTAAAGATATTGAAATCGTTTTTGATGCAACTTCAGCAAATGCACATATTAAAAATGATGCTTTACTGCGAAGTTATAAACCTAATATTCGTATGATCGATTTAACGCCAGCGGCAATAGGCCCATATTGCGTTCCAGTGGTTAATCTTGAACAACATGTTAAGCAGCCGAACGTAAATATGGTGACCTGTGGTGGGCAGGCGACTATACCTATTGTTGCTGCCGTATCTAAAGTTGCAAAAGTTCATTACGCTGAAATTATTGCTTCTATTTCAAGTAAATCAGCAGGTCCTGGCACTAGAGCAAATATTGATGAGTTTACTGAAACGACATCAAAAGCTTTAGAGACGGTAGGAGGAGCAGCTAAAGGAAAAGCAATCATTGTCCTAAATCCAGCTGAACCGCCATTATTGATGCGTGACACGGTATATGTTCTTTCTGAAAATGCAAGTCAAGTTGAAGTTGAAAAGTCAATTGAACAAATCGTGGAACAAGTTCAAAAATATGTGAGCGGATATCGATCAAAACAAAAAGTTCAGTTTGATGTAATTCCAGAAGAATCACCTTTAAATATTCCTGGGCTTGGAAAGTTTTCAGGACTTAAAACTAGTGTTTTTCTAGAGGTTGAAGGAGCCGCACATTATTTACCTGCTTATGCTGGGAATCTAGACATTATGACGTCAGCTGCTTTGGCAACAGGAGAAAAGATTGCAGAGTTTATTCAAATGAACAATACAGCTGCCGGAGTCTAAAATGATTACATCTTTAAAAAAGTTATATATATCTGATGTGACATTACGTGATGGTAGTCATGCAATCCGTCATCAATATTCAATTCAGAATGTACAAGGAATTGCTAAAGCCTTAGATCAGGCAAAAGTAGATAGTATTGAGATTGCCCATGGTGATGGGTTGCAAGGATCAAGCTTTAATTATGGGTTTGGTGCACACACAGATTTAGAGTGGATTGAAGCAGCAGCAGATGTACTCACGCATTCACAAATTGCGACTTTACTGCTTCCTGGTATAGGTACCATCCATGATCTTAAGGCGGCTTATAACGCTGGTGCCCGCGTTGTCCGTGTGGCAACACACTGTACTGAAGCCGATATCTCCAAACAGCATATTGAATATGCTAGAGAGTTGGGAATGGATACGGTTGGTTTCTTAATGATGAGTCATATGACTACACCTGAAGCATTGGCGCAACAAGGCAAACTCATGGAATCCTACGGTGCTCAATGTATCTATGTCGTAGATTCTGGCGGGGCTATGTCTATGAATGATATCCGTGCACGTTTTAGAGCCATGAAAGATATATTAGATCCTTCAACTGAAACAGGTATACATGCTCATCATAACTTAAGCTTAGGTGTCGCAAACTCAATTGTTGCTGTAGAAGAAGGCTGTGACCGTATTGATGCAAGTCTTGCTGGTATGGGAGCAGGCGCTGGTAATGCACCGTTGGAAGTTTTCATCGCTGCTGCTGAACGCTTGGGTTGGCATCATGGGACAGACTTATTCACGTTGATGAATGCTGCTGATGAGTTGGTAAGACCCTTACAGGATCGTCCTGTACGCGTTGACCGAGAAACACTTGCGCTAGGCTATGCCGGCGTCTATTCAAGTTTCTTACGCCATGCAGAAATTGCCTCTAAGCGTTATGGTTTAAGTACGGTTGATATCTTGGTAGAGTTGGGGCGTCGTCGTATGGTTGGTGGTCAAGAAGATATGATTGTCGATGTTGCCTTAGATCTATTAAAACAAAAACAAGAAGGATAAGAACATGTCTTATTTAAAATTAAATGGAAAAGTTGCTTTAGTAACTGGTGCAAACTCAGGTATTGGGGCAGTCACTGCCAGAGAATTGGCACTCCAAGGTTATCATGTTTTTTTGGCATGCCGATCTATTAACAAGGCGAAATCTGTAATTCAAGAAATTCAAAGTTTATCCCATGGTCAGGCAAAAGTTGAATTCATAGCGTTAGATTTAGCTGATCTAGATTCTGTACGTCGCTGTGCCCAAAGTTTTCTTTCTCGAGATCTTCCTTTGCATTTATTAATAGCAAATGCTGGATTAGCAGGCCAGAAAGGTCTAACGCAATCAGGCTTCGAATTAACGTTTGGTGTTTGTCATGTTGGTCACTTTCTTTTAACTAAATTATTGACTGAAAAATTAATTGAATCTAAACCCGCACGTATTGTTGTGGTCGCTAGTAAAGCCCATCGACATGCTCGGGGTATTGATTTCAATGCAGTATTAAAACCTTCTAACAGTTTTGGTGGTTTAAAAGAATATGCGGTGGCTAAACTTGCAAATATTCTTTTTGCTAAAGAACTAGGTCGTCGTTTATATGGGACAGGCGTTACAGTTTATTCAGTACATCCTGGGGTTGTTTCAACAAATGTATGGAGAGCAATGCCACAACCGTTTGTTAAGTTAATTAGCCATTTTATGATTAGTCCTGAAGAGGGCGCGAAAACTACACTTTATTGTGCAACTCAACCACAAGTAGCTGGTGACACAGGTTTCTATTATGAAGATTGTAAAGTCAAAGTTTCTTCGCATGCTGCTCAAAATATAAACTTAGCAAATGAGCTGTGGGAACAAAGTCTAAATTGGGTAAAACAATAATTTAAGTTAAGAATACAGGGACGTCTTCTTAATGTGAACAGGAGAATAAAATGGATAAGTTCATCCCCCCAAAAGAAAACTATGGCAAGTGGGGACGTAATTTAGAACGATGGTATTTTGATCCAGTTTTTTTTAACTCAGATCAACTCGATATGTCAAAACCGGCATTATTTGTAGGAAATCATACATTGTATGGTCTATTAGATGTTCCTCTTATTCTAGAACATCTAAGATTAGAACATGGTGTTCACTTACGGTCTTTAGGTGACCGTATGCATTTTAATATCCCAATCTGGAGAGATATTTTAACTAAAGGAGGAATGGTATTAGGTACACCGGAAAACTGCCATGCATTAATGTCGAGTGGGCAATCTATTTTAGTTTTTCCTGGTGGTGCACGTGAGGTAATGCGTCGTAAAGGAGAAAGCTATCAATTAATTTGGAAAAAGCGTACAGGTTTTGCGCGTCTAGCGATAGAACATAGCTATGACATTATCCCATTTGCTTCTTTAGGAGCTGATGATTGTTTTGATATTGTTCTTGATGCGAATGATATACAGAATAATGCTTTAGCCCAGAAAATGATTTCAAAATTAAATCTGAACGAAAAATTGAGAGGCGGAGACATCCTGCCCCCAATACCAACTGGTGTGGGTTACTTACCTATTCCTAAGCCTCAAAGATTTTATTTTAGCTTTGGAGAAAGAATTTCTACAGCTGAGGTTGTCCTTAATGAAAAAGATATATGGAAAATAAGGGAACAGGTTGCTCACTCAATCGAAAAACAGGTTCTTGATTTAAAGAATTATAGAGAGTCTGATAAAAATCAAAATTGGGGATGGCTGAGAAAGAAGCTTACAAAAAGTTTTAATGGGTAATAAAAACTGTATAATAATAGCCAAATCTGTTCAAATATTATTATTTTGTTTAAAGGGTCTTATATAGTGAGTTTATCTTCATCTCAGCAAAGAATCCATAAAACAGCTTTGAAACTTTTTGCTGAAAGTGGATCAACTAACATTAGTGTTTCTGAATTAGCCGCAGCTTCAGGTGTGGCTCGTGGCACAATCTATAATAATAAGTTATCACCAGGAACTTTATTTGAAGATATTGCCTCTCAACTTTCAGTTGAAATGAATGCCAGAATTATTAAAAGTTTTGGTAATGAAGAAGACCCAGCTATTCGTCTTGCTCAAGGTGTTCGCATGTATATTCGTCGTGCACATGAAGAACCAGACTGGGGACGATTCATATGCCGTTTTGCATTTAGCTCAACTTCATTAATGGCATTATGGACTGGTAGTGATTCACCCTTACCAGATGTCATAGCCGGATTGGAAGGTAAGCGTTATACCTTTCGAGAAGATCAGTTGATTTCTATTATTTCTTTGATTGCTGGCTCAGTTTTAACCTCAATCTTTCTAGTGTTGGAAGGTCATAAAACTTGGAGAGACTCTGGTACAGAGATAGCTGAATTATTACTTTGCGCACTTGGAATTAGCCGTGAAGAAGCTTTTCAAATTGCCCGAATGGAATTGCCACCTTTATTAGAGCTATAACGATTGCATTAAAAATTAAATGTCTATCATCAGATAACATTTTAGATATAAAAGGCCCATGTTACTTAATCATGGGCATTCTTTAATGCAAAACACTTTTGATAACTACTATTTCTGTTTGGCTTTTGGCGTAAGATATAAAAATATAAGTTTTCCACTTTTTCACGTACCCAAATAAAAGTCGTAATTTGACAACTAATAAAACCTAATTTAATCTATATCAGAAATAATGAATAAAATAACAGGTGTTATTTACTGCATTTATGTTCACCTAAAATCTAGTTCATAAGCCAATTTTAAAAATAGATGAATAATAATAATAAGTTATGATTTTAATTTTTAATTTTAGACATTGATGGTTCATGAAGTAGGAATTTTTGTTCAAATAAAATTCTAAAACAAGTGATTTCAATAATTTTGGGGTTAGATCAATTTTTCTAAATTTTTATCAACTTTACGTAAAGTTATATTTATAAAAAGCTATTTGTTATATCTCTCTTACGTTCAATCATCAGACAATGATAAATGATGGCATCAAAATAAGTTTAATTTAATTCAATATGCTCAACTAATTTGAGCATATTGAATTAATTTTAATAACTTAATTAAAAAAGCCTACAGCTATCATTTATAATGACAACAATCACTACTACTTTACTGAAGTATATTTTCTGTTGTAATAAATTAGTGGATTATAGCTAACGTATTCATTTATATCACTATTAATTACTTCGCAAATATAAATGTTATGAGAACCTATAGGACTAATTGATCTAATTTGTGCAAAAATATCAACAATTGAATCTTTTAAAAATAATCTTTCATTATTAGACTCATCCAGAGTAAACAGATCTTTATAAGCATCTACATCACGCTTGTTCGAGAATATTTCCGCGATATATTGCTGCTTACTATTAAGAAAATGTATATTAATCAAACTTTTTACATCAAGATGATTGTTCACCTTAAGTTTTTGGTTTAGGCAGAATAAGAAACAATTAGGTTCAGTCGAGACACTCATAAAAGAAGTAATAGTTGTACCTAATATATGGTTGTCTCGAGATTTAATGCTAAATAAAGAAACCCCATGAGAGGAAAAACTCATGGTGTCCTTAAATTTTTGAAAATTACTCATATACTATTCGTTGAACGCAATAGGGTCAAAAGGGATTTGATAGCTTTTCCTTGTGGAAATGCAATATATTCATAATCAATTATCTGTGGCCGCCAGCTCATTTTATATTGCCGTTGAGAACGAGCGGGATAGACAACACCACCTTTACTTTCCATAAATTTCATTATCTTATGAAAAGTCGGGGAGGAGTTAAAGTTCAAATTAGGCTGTAGTTCCACCAAAGGTGTAAAGCCAAAATTCAGATAATCTAAATCCTCTAATTCATTGAGTGCTTTCTGATTGATTAACTGCATTACTCCATCTTGAGTATCTGGGGCCTTACGAGTAATGTTATGAAACCACCCCTTAAACTTACCAAAGTTTTTACTATATATAATATATGCGATGACCTCATTTTCCTTATTAGCTGTATAGAGCTTATGAAGTCCAGAATCTAAATTTAAGGTTTCGAAGTCAGTAACCAAATTCGTTAGATGTTTAGCTTTTTTGTCTTTTAACCAAGATTTATTGATTTCTTTAAGTCTAGGTTTAAGAATTTCAAAATTATCCTGATCATCAATTCTTTCTACTGAAACCCCACTTTTTTTAGCCTTATTAATTTTATTACGCAGTTGCTGGAACTTCTTTCCTTCAAGTGAGTAGTTTTTAATATCAATTGTGTAAGATGCTCCTAATTGGTTAATCAATAATGAGTTATTTTCAAAAACTGGAATATCCTCTTTAGGAAAATGTAAAAAAAGGTATTGGTATTTCTTGTCTTTACAGTATTTCAAGAAATTCTTAAGTGTTTGTTCTTTATCATTTTGACTTGCTAGGATTCCACCCAGGCTAATCAAAGTATTTTTGTATTGAAAAAAGGCTATAGCGGATTTATCAGATATAAACCACGTGAGATTTTTTTCAAAAAGTAGAGGCGATACTGAACTTCCACAAAGATCTAAAAGCTCTGTATCAATTAATTCATTAGCATGTAAGGATCTAATAGAAAACATATTTAACTCTTATTCTAAGTTGTAATTTACAGACTTAAAGCCTTGCTTTTTAGCAACATTTAAGATGTTGCTTGCTTTTTTGAAATCTATACTTTTCCCAATACTTTGATGTTCTTCTGTATTATCCAAAGCCAATGCAATAGTTTCTGATAAACAAGCTAAATTAATTCCAGCTGGGGCTTTTACCATATTGCAGTCACTATAAAATACTTCATTAGGCTGTCTCACTAGACCACCTTCATAGATTTTGAAATCATCATCATTTACAAAGTCAAAAGGCCTGGCAGCGTCAAATACTAAAGCCGATTTTTTGAGATATTTAGTATTGAGGAAGCCTTTTCCTTCACTTGTCGCTGAAATGACTGCATCTGCTTTCGAGAAAGCAATTTGATAATCGACCTCCACAGAGAGTCCTAACTCAAGAAAATCATCAACTAATTTATCAAAATTGATCTTCTTATAATCAGTAGTACTTAGGTAAGAACTCAATTTGTCAAAAAAGGAATTTCTTGAAATTTGATAATCTGTAGTTAGACAGCTTTGTATTAAATAAGGAATAATTTCTTGCTGAATTTTTAATTCACTTCCTGGCCGGCCTACTAATATTAAATTGCCATATTTGTGGGCCACTCCTGAAACAGCTATTTTCCCTACGGATCCTCTTGCTCCTACAATGACCGCGCATGCATCTTCTACATTTTTATCTTCAATGAGTGAAAATAAGCTCTCTACTGTGGAAAGAGCAGTAAGTGAATTCCCATTAGTAACTGTAAGGTTATTGGCATGAGGTAAAATGCTAGTCCCACCATTAGCGATTACAGATGTGTATGCGCCTAGTCCTACCAGCTCAGCACCATTTTCTTCAGCGACTTGTAGGTATTCAAGCATTAAGTCTAGTTTCTCTTTTTCATTCAGCCGCATCATATCTTTTGGGCTAAGTGGGGAAAAGATAAACATTCCATTTGCATATGTCTTATCGTTGTATACACTAAAAAAAGCGCCTACATCTGGGCTATAATCAATTCGAGCAATATCCAGAATTTCATCTGCAAGCTGCCGCAGTTGATTATCATTAAAATTTTGTTTAATCGAATAAGGGAATGTATTTACTAGATCTTCAGCGGAAGTAGCATGAATGAAGAAAGCAAATTTTTTACCTGCATTTAAATTTTTATCTACAGTTTTATAGTTAATTTCGGCTATTTTAGTGTCATCTACATAAGAAACTGGGAATGAAATACTCAAATCTGGTAAAGAATCTTTATCTATATCTATCAAATTTCCGAACAGTACGTCATAACGTCCATTCTTAATTATTTTGCAAATTTCTTCCAAGGCATTAATAAAACGATCAATATCATGAGAATTAATATTTAAAGGAGGCTCAAATCGAATTGAACATGGTTGAGATAATAGAGGCATTACAAATATATTATGGTTCTTTAAAAGAAAACCACAAATGATATAAGCTAAACTACCATTGTTTTGACAGAAATTAATCAATATATTTTGCTGAGCCTCTTTATTATAAAACTCAAAAGCACGCATTAATCCCTGACCCGTAAACTTAATAATATCTGAATATTGATCTGTAAGGTTTCTTATGCACTCATCTAGATATTTACTTAAATTGTTCACATTTTCATATATCTTGTTATCAGGATTATCCAAATGATTAATAACATTTAGAGCAATTGTTGCAGAAAGGGAGTTGTTAGCAAATGTAGAGCTATGTTTCTTATCAAAATTAAAATCATAGAATTGTTCTTTATAAATTACAGCACCAATAGGTACAATTCCACCTCCTAATGCCTTTGAAAATAAAATACAATCTGGGAATATTTTATATTTCTTTGCTGCACAAATATCACCTAACCGTCCCAAGCCAGTTTGAATTTCATCAAAAATGGACATAGTCCCATGTTTTTCGCAGAGTTCAACAGCCAGTTTTAAAAACTCACATGTAGCTGGAAGCATTCCTCCTTCACCTAATACTGGTTCAACAATAAAAGCAGCAAATTCATTCGTGCTTAATTTGTTGATCAAGGCATCTGTATCATTTAAATTCACATATTCATAACTATCACTGTCATGAATATAAGGCATTTTGAAGCGATTTGATCCACTCGCAGATAAGGCTGCAAATGTTTTACCATGGAAGCCCTTAAAAATACCAAGGACCTTACGTCTACCAGTTTTAATACGAGCCAGTTTCAGTGCAGCCTCAACTGTTTCAGCTCCGCTGTTCGTGGTTATACATCTGGAATATAGATTGGAATTAACTGACTCAATTAAAGTTGTTGCAAACTCCTCAACTTTAGGATGAATATTAGGTTGTATGAAATTAGCCTGGTTAGAAGAAAAATAATTTTGAATGGCTTCTTTTAAAAATTCTGGATTATGACCAAAAGGTACAGCCCCGTATTGCGCTAAATAATCATAAGCAATCTGACCATTAGACAAGTAAAAAATATTGTCTTTAGCTGATTGAGGGTTAAGGCTAATTTTAAATTTATTTAGAAGATTTTGGCGATATTCATTAATTTTATACATTTTTTATCTCTTTTAAACGAATTGCTTATAAAATTGAAATTTACCTGTTGGATGATATTTAAGCATTTCAATATGATTAACTAATTTTAAAATTGATGGGTTTTTCATTACATTTATTCCACCAATATTTTGAAGAACAAAGGATTTAATATTATCTAAATTTTGTTCTACCAAATATCTCAAATTTAGAACTTCACTTAAGCTCTGCTCGGTAAGAATACTTTCAGAGCAGATATTGTTTATTTGAGATAAGAGGGTAGTATTCAAATTAGTAAATTCAACTAATCTTATTTTTATATTTGGAATATTCGATAAATTTTCTGGAATATTATTCATTAATTCTTCAGCTATGCCAATATATGCACTTACTGCAAAATAATTAAATAAAGATAACCCATAAATTAAACATAGTGATAATTCATCATCTTGTAGAGTGGAAAGCTCTTCTTCTTGTAAACTTACATTTTCAAATATTACTGCTTGGTTATCACAATATTTGAAAACTTCTAAGTTCCAAAAAGATTGTACTGAAATTCCCTCTCTTTTAGAGGGTAAGTTAATTAATTTAAGTTTATTGTCTAATGCTGTTGATAAGACATAAAAGTCAGAGATACTTGATAAAGTACAAGGTTTCTTTTGACCATTTAAGATGAAAGAGTCATTGGTGATAGTGATTTCAGAAGAAGGATTAAAGACATCTACGCCAGCATTTCCTTCTGCAAAAGCAGAGGCGACCAATGCTTCATTTTGAATCACTTCTTTCAATATCTGAGATGCATTTCTGAAAATCTTTGGATATTTAGCTAAAACTAAAACAATATGGTGATGCATAGTTAAAGCTATTCCCAAACTTGGCTCTAATGCCGCATTTTTACGAATAAGGTCAGAAAGGGATTTTAGAGACTCATTTGACTCATTTGCCTTAGTATTTAAAGAAACAGATAAAAGTTTATTGTTTTGCAGATATTCTTTTAAACTTACTTTATCTTTAACTACTATGTAGTCAGAATTATTTTCTTGCATTATATTCATTTATATCACCATGCTTTTTCTAAGATTTCAATAACTTCATGCCTTGTAGGCTTTACTGGGTTATAAATTATGGAGCCATCAACCAAGGCTTTTTTTGCAATAAAATTAAAATCATCTAATTGCACTTTATTGGTTGATCTAAGCTTAGAAGGAAGTTTAGACATTTCTTCTAACTCTTGTTTTAATTGACTGATTTTCTTGATTAAGAGTTCTACACGGTTTTGTTTGCTGCTGGATTTATACTCATTTTCTGTTAGAAAAAGTAAAGAGAGTTCACTTAACTCATCTAAAATATAATTTTTATTGAACTCTAAGACATGTGGTAGAAAAATACTGCAACACAAACCATGAGGGACTTTAAAATTAACACCTAATGCATGTGCTAAAGAATGTGTTAAACCAACCATTGAATTAGAAAATGCCATTCCTGCCATAGTAGATGCTTCTGCTAGAGCCAATCTTGATTCAAGATTTTGAGAGTCCTTCATTACTATAGGTAGGTTAAGTAATATTTTTTTAATGGCTGAGAAGGCAAGTTCAGATGAAATCGGATTTCTGCCGTTGCAAGTATATGCCTCGATGCAATGTGTTAAAGCATCCATTGCTGTCATTGCTGTAATATACAACGGTAAATTTAGCGTCATTAGCGGATCAAGTAGGGCATAATCAGCCATTAAATATGGTGAGTTAAAAATCAGCTTCTTATGTTTATCTGCAACAACTGCAACAGCAGTAACTTCTGAACCAGTACCAGCAGTTGTGGGAATGATGATAGAAGGTTTTAATCTATGTGGAAGATTATTTACACCTAGATATTTCTCGAGATCACCCGGTAAAGTGACTGCAATATTTAATGCCTTAGAAGTGTCAATTACAGATCCACCCCCAATGGCAATGATCAAATTACATCTATGCTTTTCATACAGTTCACGTGCACTGTAGACTGCATTAACACTACCATCTGGTGGAATATCATCGAATATCACAAATGGAATAGTATTTTCATTCAAGACATTTATTACAGGCTCATGCGCATTCGCTGCTGAAATTCCTTTATCTGTCATGATGAAAACACTAGATCCATCAAGCTTATGAATGATTTCTGGTAAGCATTTAAGCGTTGCTATTCCTGATAGAATTCGTACAGGGCTAAAAAATTCATAGTTATTAAACATTATTTATATCTCAGATAATTAAATTTTTTATAAAATTAATTTTTCCACTTATTGGAATATGCTCATGCTTAGCAACAATATTTTTAGCAATAAATGAAGGTAAGAGATTGGCTTCAACAATTTCTAGACAATTGATAAAACGTATAGCTAACGAAGCATCACCGCTTGTTAAGAATCTATTATTTGCTACAGCTACTGTATTGCTCTCTTGGAGAGTTAATATTTTAAACGCCAGAATGGGGTGCTTAACTATGATCGCCAAGTCGTAATCAGTAATAGATTTCTCATCTTCGTTAATAAGATGAAAAGAGTTATTCCAGACCTGTAAAACAATATATCCATTTTTTAAATAATTAATTTTAAATAAAATTCTAGCCCCATCTCTGAAATCTTCAATTTGCTCTTTAAGCGCATAGTTTTCTTTACTGGCTTTATCTAAAATATTACCAATAATTCTCAAACTACTATTTAAATATAAATGGACAATATGAGTAGAAGCTCTATTAACTAATTTATTTTTAATCATTAAGTTAAATCCCTATATACTCGAGTCGTGATTTTTGCATTTGATGAACCATTGAGTTTGAAATTTCAAGACGCATCTCAGGGGTTGTATCTTTAAGTAATATTCCATCAACTAAATAATAATCTTCGATTAAGTGTTGATTTTCTTCTATCCCTTGCTGATAAAGAGATTCCCTTTGTAAAATAATTTTTTGAATATTAGAGGTATTCCAGATATTTAACCCTTCATGGATGCATTCTTGAAGACCATTTTTAATTTCTGGATTAGTATTTACTTTTGATTTAAGAATTTCGGCACATATGGTTAAATGCCTAACCTCATCAACATTGGCATATCTCTGAATTTCAGATGCTTTTTTATAAAACGGAAGCCATTTAACCTCACTTAATTCTGCAGTTGGTGCAAGGATCCCCTCCAAAATAATTGTAATAATACTAATACCCGCATAAAAATCGTTTTTATCAACTACCCATTTTTTAATAAAATCCTGGAAAGGAATCACAACTTGTTGATGAGAATGGTTTAGTACTTCAGCCATCTCTTCTAAAGGATTTGTAAGGGCTAATAAGCCATTATCTTTAAGATAAGTTCTAAAAAGATAACTATGGTGAGTTTCATCAATTAATAGGGTGTTTAAAAAATCATATTCTTTTAATGAGGGTGCTATTTTCACAATATCTAGAATTGCTTTAGAAGCATAAAATTCTGTTAATGATTTAAAGCTAAGTTCTTGTTTTAGAGAATTTTCTAAATATTTGTTATTTAATTGGATATCTTCCTTAAAAGTACCTATCTTATTTTCAGTACTTTTAGTAGTAAACCAATCATTCAAAATATTACTTTCAACTTTTGCTTTCATATTAGTAGCTTCTAATAAAAAACCAGGTAAATTCATAGTAACTCAATCCACTAGATTAATTGTTGGGGTTTTAAATGTATCTTTTTCTTCCTTCGGGAAATTACCAAGTAAACCTCTATCAAGAAATAAATGCGTATACAGAGCAATAAAACTATAATCATTCTTGACGAAATAAAGCCAAATGAGGCTGATAATTGTTATGGTGGCAAAGTTGTGACATAGATTATAAAGTTTATAGAATATTTTTGCGGTATCATTATCACCCTTTAATAAATTCCATATTCTACCTGGTATATATCCGATTAAATCAATCAATAAAAAAAAGACTAGATAATAAATAATATTTATTTGATTAAATAAAATTATTGTTAAAATGATTGAAATAAAAAAAAGATAAAAACTCTCTTTTTTAAGGAAATGAATTTTGTTTAGCATAACTCACCTATATTTGTTTTAATTCCCTTCACTATTTGTTGGGGATCTTTAAGCCAGCTACTATGTTTATTTCCTTTAATATCTTCTCCTAAATCAATACTTTCAAGTTTATAATTATTAAACATTTCGGCTAGTTTTTTTGTTGACTGCAGGGGGGCAAAATCATCACCTTTAATATTAATAAAATAAGCCTTGGCTTCGGATAAACTATCATTATTTAAATAGTAGCTATAATTACCTGTAAGGGCAGTGTGGCACCAATCTTTAATTAAAGTCTTAGCTTCTTTAACTCCAAATCCAATCTTATAGCCTGGTAGGTAACCATATAAATTTGTTAAAATTTTAAATAAGCCGACAGCTTTCAGAATAGTGAGTTTCCCCAGGCCATCCCAATTTTTATAATGAATATTACCGGTTGCAATTCCTATGACAGGTATTGTTTTATCGATTGCATATAAAGTTGCTAAATGCCCACCAAGACTGTGTCCAAGTAAGATAATATTTTTTGTATCAGCAGAACTGATTAAATGAGGCACAAAATCCTTTACTAAATCCGCATATCCGTAGTCTTTGCCTTTTTCAATGTGAGGTTGATTTTCTCCACAACAAGGATAGTCTGCAGTAACTACGTTAAATCCATAGCTATTTAGTTCAGCTATAAAATTTTGATATTTTTTAATTGGTACACCAATTGCAGGCAATAATATAAAAGTTATATTTTCAGATGTAGATTTACCTGCTTCGAATTTTTTTACTGTAACAGGGAACTTATTATTAAAGAGAAAAGTTTCATTCATGGCTTTATTCCCCAAATGGATTCATGGAAATCATCACTGGTAGACCTAATTGTGATAAGAATTTTGTTCGTGAGCTTTTAACAGTTTTTCGTTCTTCTGCTAATAATTTTTTGAATTCTGAGTTAAATCTCAAACGTGGATATTTCTCTAGAACTTCCGTTCTATAATTCTTTGATAAGGTAAATAATTTATCCCCGACTACATCACAGGATGCACCTTGTTGAAGAAGAATTACTTCAGATTCATTGTCTTCAGCAATATGACCATTCATATGCATGCATATAGCATCTTTGACAGTTTTGATTTTGTTTTCGTCATAATTTAAGTGCTTTGCTTTCTTTTCAAATTGCATTGAGCTTTCATATGTAAAACATCTACAACCTTTTGATTCTTTATGATTATCTGTAAGACCGATGTCATGATACAAAGAAGCTACCAATAAAACTTCAGGGTCATATTTTCTTTGATCCTGAAGGCCTATCGCAGCACCCCAAAAATAAGTTCTCCATGAATGATTGATAAGAGTACCTGGAGCTTTTTCATTCAGCTCATTTATCGCTTCTACAATAATCTTAGTATCAGGAACTTTTATATCTTTTAAATTTATATTGCTTTTTGAACTCCCAATATGAAGTTGAGACTTCATAACACCCAGCATACTAGGCAAAAGAATTTCATTTAGAAGTTTAAGTTTTTCTTTAGTGGTGAGATGACCATCTGTTGATTGCATCCATTCAAAGCTACCAATTTTTTTTATAGACATTCTTTTTTCCAATTTAGAGCATTTACTCTAAATTAATTCATACAGATCTGTCTGTCAATATTGTCTATTAAATATACTTAAATTTGATAACTGTTCTCATCATTCTTTATCTTATATACCTAATATTGCTAAAAATTTTAAAACTAATTTCTTATATATAACTAAAATGACATTAGTAATGTATAAGGCAATTTATTTAGTTTGGCTACATTATAGTTGTTGATTTTAAATATATTTTACATATTTAAAGACCGTATATTTTTTATTATTTAGATAATTATTAGTATTTTGGCTTTTAGCAGGGAATTTATTAAGGCTACTATTAATAACGAATCAAATCATTTCTTGTACAACCAAAATAGCTTTGTTTTTTAGAGATGTTTTTCTACATGAAAGAGCCAATGGATAGGTCTGTATCGAAATTGAACATTTTGTATAAATTAGTGAGACTACAATTTTAGAAATTTTTCTTAGTAACAGTTTTACGTAAAAATAACTGTATCTTGGAGATTTTCGTTAGTTTCTGTTGTTCTATAATCAATTTCATCTATTACCATAGACTCTGCTATTAATATAATCAAATAACTTTACCACCTTGACTACGACCAGGTTCAGGTTTAATCTATATCAAAAATAATGAATTAAATGGCAGGGGATATTTATTTAACTTATGTTTGCTAGAAATTTAGTTCATAAAAATAATGAATAATATATACATTAAATTTATTAACTGAAACCAATAGTTTTTCATTAATAATAAATTAAGTTCATGAACTTAATTTATTATTAATTTTCAGAATTAAAAAACCTAGTTATGAATCAACTAGGTTATTAGATTTTCATGTTCTAAAAAAAGCACTAGTATTTCTAGTTCTTAATTTCTACAAGCTAATCTTCTGTTTTCCCATAATTGCTTGTAATGGTTCTGGAATACGGATTGAGCCATCTTCTTCTTGATATGTTTCTAAAATAGCTATCATTGCTCTACCAGTAGCAATTGCAGTGCCATTCAAAGTATGCACCCAACCAGCAGATTTACCAGTCTCTGACGAACGCATCCTAACTTGCAAACGGCGTGCTTGATAGTCAGTACAGTTACTTACACTAGTAACTTCGCCATAGCTATTTTTGCCAGGCATCCATGCCTCTATATCAAATTTACGATAAGCGGATGCACCTAAATCTCCAGTTGAATTTTCAACAATCCTATAGTGTATGCCAAGCCCATCAAAAATTTCTTTTTCAATATCTAACATCAGATTATGGAGCTCTTCCGTTTGATCTGGATGACAGAAAGCAAACATTTCAACTTTTGAGAACTGATGAACTCTATATAAACCACGACCAGCGCGCCCAGCTCCTCCAGCCTCCTTACGGAAACAGTGACTTAAACCTCCCATTAAAATCGGTAATTGATTTTCATTGATTATAGTATCTAAATAAATACCAGCTAAAGTAATTTCAGAAGTTGCAATCAAACCTAGGTCTGAATTATCTATTGAATAAATTTGAGTTTCTTCTCCTCGTGGATTATATCCTGTTCCAGAAATAATATCAGAACGAGCCATATCGGGAGTGGTGTGGATGGTAAAACCACGTTTTTCAATGATACTCATAGCATAGAGCTGTAGAGCTAGATCTAATCTAACCGCATCACCCTTTAAATAATAAAATCCTTGACCAGAAACTTTACTTCCTGATGAAAAATCAAAAAGATTATGAATTTCACCAAGTTCTATATGATCACGGACATTAAACGCAAATTCTGGTTTGTCAGTTTTGCCATATTCCCTTACCGCATTATCTTCATCTGTGGCTCCATCTGGTACTCGAGGGTCGATTAGGTTAGGAATAGATCTATGTAATTTTGATAGTTCTATTTCCTTATCTGCTAGTTTTTCTTTCAATGAAAATCTTTGTTCTTTTAAATTTCGTCCTAATTGGAGCATTTCTTCACTAGGCGAAGCTTTAATATTTTTTAAAGAAGCAGCATGTTCATTTGTTTGTCGGTTGATTTCTTCAAGTTCTCTAGTAATAGTATGAACCTGTTCATCTAATTCTAAAAATCTATCAAGATTAATATTCATATTTCTACGTCTAATGTTAGAGCGAATTTCATCTTGATTTTCAATAATATAACGACGACTAAGCATATTAATTCAACAAATTGAGTGTTAGGTTAAAAAAGGATTTTAATTAAGGATATGATTGACGTGTAGATCGTAGCATAATGTCATGTAAATGCACATGAGGTGGTTGATCAATAACAAATTCTACCGTTCTAGCTACGTCACTAGCTTCTACTAAATCACCAATTTTCTGAGTCATTTCAGCAAAGGCTTTAAGATCATAACCAGATGCCTCCTGAAAATTTGTCCGAACAAATCCTGGCTGTATTAAAGTTACGCGTACACCAAGTGGACCTAAATCTCGTCTTAGGGATTCTGCAGCACCATGAACCGCAAATTTGGTTGCGCCATATACAGGGTTAGAAGGAGAAACATTAGTACCAATAGTTGATCCTAATATCACTATATCTCGAGGATTTTTATCATGATTATTCGGTTGATTTGTTGTCATCGCAGAGGCAAGCATTCGAAGTTGATAAAAAGTACCAAGAACATTGAGATCGATCATTTGCTTCCATTTATCCGAATCAGAATCTATAAAATTACCTGGTAAACCTCTACCCGCATTAACAATTCCAATAGAAGGAGGAGAGGCAAAGTTGTCATAACAAGCCGTTAAAAGCTTTTTTACTACATCTTCCTCTGTAATATCTCCAACTATTGGAATAAAAGTACCAGGCATGTCCTTACTCCAATGTTCAAGATCACTTAAACGCTCTTTATCACGAGCATTTCCCACAACAGAAAAACCTTTAGATAGGAATAATTCACTAATAGCTCTTCCTATGCCAGAACTTGCACCTGTAATAATCGCAACTCTATTATTTAACAAATAAATTCTCCAATTTTAATTAAGTATTAGTTAAGAATGCGTTTAGATAATTTTAATTGAGTAAATTTAATATAAAATTTATTTGTTAATAAACTATGAAAATGAAATTTGGTCAATATTTTAAATTAATTTTTAAGTGCTTTTTTTAAGGTTTATTTTGTTTTACATGGTAATAAAATAATGAAAAATTAGTTAATTAGGTAGTTCATAAAAATTATAAATTAAACTTTTCAACTAGAAAGATAATATTTTTTTATAACAATGCTTTATCTAGCTGTTTATTTTAGAAAAATTACTTAAAATAATTTTTAAATAAAATTTAATAAATATACAAGCTATTGATATTAATGAATTTTTAATTGCAATGATAGAAGAGTAACAAAATATTTTATTGTTAATTTTAGGTTGCTGTAATGTAAATTTTATGTTTCATTCTATTTAAAAATAATTAAACCAACATTAATGTAATTTAAAATTTTTTACCATTCGGTTAAATTAACTTAATAACACAATTTAAATCTAATTAATTGAATTTAATATAAATTATTTAGGAATGTAAGGTGATTTTATGACAATTGATTATGGTCGACACTTCTTTGCAGAGCTTGAAAATGGATTTGAGAAAGCGGATATAACAGGAGTAGTTCAATTTATATTTGATAATCCAAAACAAGAATTCTACATAACTGTTAATAGTTCTTCACTTGTTTTTACAGAGGGTTTATTTGAATCACCAGAAGCAGTAGTTTTAATGAGTGAGTTTGCTATTAAAAATATTGTGAAAATGGCAACTACTTATGATCCACGTGTTATTGAATTCTCTTCATCTATGAATATTACTGGAGATAAAAAACTGGCAAATTTTTTATGTAATCTTGTCATGAGACCAACTCAGGAAACTTTAGATGAATTAGAATTAGCAAAAAAAACGACGTTAGAAAATGATAAAATTATAGATATTCCTGTATTACATTATCCAAAATCAAAGGATTTAGTAGCAAGTATTAAGAAATATGAACCTTTATTAATGAAAGGTATTTTAGATGAATGGAATATTTCCCAATGGTCAATAGAAAGTTTATTAGAAAAATTTGGTAAGTACCAAGTTGTTTCGTACTTACCATGGACTATTGAAGATTATATTAAAAATGGAACCTCAAAATATAGCGCAGGGACAGGATTGCCAGGAGTATTGATGAGTGATTTTAAAAACCCTCAATTGCTCCAAGAAACTGCAATATTAGGATTTCCTCAGCTTTGGCTGGGATCGTCAAAGACACCAGAAAAAAGATCAGTAACAGGTTTACACTTTGATTGTGTCCACGGAGTTTTATGCCAAATTTTTGGCAGAAAAAAGATATTAATGTATCCTCCATACGAAGAAAAATATTTATATCCTTATCGAGCTTTTAATCAATATCGTTCTTGTTGGACGGGGCCAGATGTTATTGATAATGAAAACTATCCATTATTTAAAAGTGCAAATCCAATTGAAATTATTCTAAATCCTGGTGATGCTTTATATATACCTTTTGGCTGGTATCATTGTGTATATGCGTTAGATCCAGTAATGTCAATTTCATATCCACTCAAATCAATTAAATTAGAATAATTAAAAATTAATTTTCTATTAACAATAAATCTGATTTCAAAGGTCTTTTAATGTCTAATTATATACTAGAAAAATCATCAACGATTAATAAGAAAAAATATCCTGACGAAAATTCAAATACAGAAAATATTTTTGATGATTTTAGATCAATTCAAAAATATTTTGAAGAACAAGTCTTAGAGAGCCCTAATAAAACTGCATTAATTAGTAATGATGGATGCTTAACATTTCATGAACTAAATTTAAGGGCAAATGTTTTTGCTCAAGAATTAAAAAGAAATATAAATACTAAAGACCCTTTAGTGGCTATATTTTTATCAAGATCAATTAACGCAATTATTGCTGTAATAGCTTGTGTTAAAGCAGGATTTGCATATTTACCTATTGATAAAGGTTATCCAAAATCTTTTATTGAATTTATAATAAAAGATTCAAATCCTATGTTGATTATTACTGATAGTGAATTCAAATTTAAAAAATCAATAAATCATTTACGAATTGATAAATTTATATTCAATACTGAGTGTGAGCAATATGAAAGCCCTAGTTATCCAGAAGATAAGTTAGCTTGGATATTGTATACATCGGGCTCGACAGGTAAACCGAAAGGGGTGAGAGGTCTGCACCGTGGAATAGTACAACGTTGTTTAAATTTATGGAACTTACAACCCTATTCAGAAAATGAAATCGCCATACAAAATACAGCTCTGACTGTTGTTGACTCTCACTGGGAAATTTGGGGACCTTTATCAAAAGGAATTCCACTAGTATTATTAGATGATGAGATTAATAAAAATCCTTATGAATTAGTTAATCTACTAAATAAATTTAATGTTACACGAATTTGTTTAGTTCCTTCTTTATTATATTCTATTATTAATAGTGTAGATGCGTTAAATAAAAAAATACCAAAGTTAAAATTATGGGTTGTGAGTGGTGAGTTACTTACTTCAGATTTGGTAAAATCTTTTTATCAGGCTCTACCTGATGCTATTTTATTAAATCAATATGGCTTAACTGAAACTAGTGCTGATATAACAAGTTATGATACAAGTAAAATAGAAACACCTATTTATAAAAATGAAATTGTACCTGTTGGTAAATGTTTTCCAGGGACAAATATATTTATATTAGATGAGGATCTTGTTCCAGTTAAGGATGGGGATGAAGGGCAACTATATATATCAGGTTTAAGCGTAGTAGATGGTTACTTGAATAGAACAGATTTTTCAAAAGAAAAATTTTTAGAGAATCCATTTAATAATTCATATAGTAAGCTCTTAGCAACAGGAGATAGGGGTTATAAAAATGAAACAGGAAATATTGTTGTTTGTGGCAGAGTGGATAGACAAGTTAAAGTTAGAGGTTATAGAGTTGAGCTAGATAATATAGAAAATATTATTTTAAAATGTCAAAAAATTGTTGCAGCAGCAGTAGTTACTACAGTTAATAATGATGGTCATACTATATTGACTGCTTATGTTCAATCGAAGAGTGAAAAATTAACAAAAGAGGATGTTCGTGAATATTGCATAAATAATTTACCACAATATATGGTTCCCCATAAAATTTTTATTATAGATAAAATGCCACGAACAGGTTCAGGAAAGATCGATAGAAAGGCTCTTCTTACAAATGATATAGTAATTAATAACATAATAGAAAGAAATGACATTACTGAAACAGAAGCTAGAGTCAGGTATATATGGTGCAAAATTTTAGATTTGCCGGATGTGGGAATTACTGATTTATTCTTTAATATTGGTGGTGATTCTCTAACATTTATAGCTATGATAAATACTATTCAGAAAGAATTTAATTGCACGCTGTCTGTAAAAGATATTTTAGAGAAACCAGATATTAGTCATATTTCAAATATTATAGATGAAAATCAATTTAAAATTTTAAAGAAAAGTTTTATAACTGAATATTATCGTTATGAAGAAAATATAAAGGATGATTTTAATAATACAAGTAAATTACCACTATCTATAACTCAAACAGCAATATATTTACATGAAAAAATAATTTATGAAGGTAATCCCTATGGTATTACTTATTCCGTACTTTTAACAGGAAAATTACATACAGAATTTCTACAAAAATCATTAGAATATATAATAAAAAATAATCCTGTATTATGTTCTAGAGTATTTATGACTTCAGATGGTCCTAAACAAAGAATTGACGAAAATATTGTTCCTAATATTGATATTATAAAGGCGCGCAATCTCGAAAAAGATTTTAAGGATGACTATATTAGGAATCAGATACATCTTGTTTCAAATATGCGATTAAATCTGGAGCAGTCACCACCATATTATATTAGAGTTGTAAAATTATCCAATGAAGAAAACCTACTAATAATTCAGTTTCATCATTTAGTTTTTGATGGGCTAGCAGTAAAAAATTTTATGGATCAGCTTTCAAAAGCTTATACATATTTTGTGGAAGATAGGAAACTACCAGTTAAAGAAAAAGATTATCGTTTCTTAAAGTATTCTAAATGGGAGCATCTTTTTTTTAAAACACAGGAGAGAGATGAAAATCTAATATATAATGAAGATATAGTTAAAAATACTCTTAGTTATTGGGATAAAATTTTAACTACTTTTGATATGGATGATGCTATCAAAAAAGCAAATTTAAATAAAATAAGTAAAAATACAATTTTAGGAAGAGAAATTGCTATTGATGTAGATAAAAATCTTATTAATAATTATTTAAATAAGGTTGATAATAGAAGTATAACACCATTTCATCTATTTTTAACTGTTTATGCTAAATCATTATATAGCTTATTTGGATGTACTAACCAAATTATCGGGTTTACATCAGCATTCCGTCCTGATGAGTATTTTGATACTTTAGGGTGTTATGCAAACTTATTACCATGTTTCATAGAAATTAAAAAGAATATGACAAATAATAATTTTCTAGAAAATGTAAGTAAAACAATTTGGAATAATTTAGAACATGGAAAAATTCCTCTTAAAATCATTTTAGATCATCTTAGAGATAATAATAAGATCAAAGACTTTTATGGTTTTGATTTTGTTATTTCTTATGATGATATAGCAACAGATTTTTTAAATTTACCTGATATTGAGAAAAAATATTATCGTTCTTTTAATGGAACTTCAAAATTTCCTTTATCACTAAATATTGAAGCAACTGATAAAAAATTTATTTTATATTTTGAATATCAGATAGATTTATTTTTGGATGAACAAATTAATACTCTTGTTAAGTTATTTAGCTCTGAGTTATCCATATTCCTTGAAAAAAAATCTAATTTTTAGGAATTTAAAAAAAACTATTTTGTGTGATTTTACAACCAAACCAAAGGAAATTAAAATGAAAGAATTATTTGAAAAATACACTAAAGATGAGAATCTAAAAATAAACTCTTCTTTAGATAGAATATTTAATCTGCAGAATAATAATCTTGAATCCGTGTTTAATAATATCCCGGGTGGTATTGATAATATACAGGATGTATATCCACTAGGACCTTTTCAAGAAGAGGTTTTTATTGAAAGTAATATTATTGAAAATCAAGATTATTTATTTTTGTCTTCTATAATGGAATTCGAAAGCGATAAAAACAATGAGGAAATCTTAAGTTTATTTAAGATTATATTAAATAGACATGATGCTCTGAGGACAGTTATAGTGTCTGAAGAGCTTTCTGAACCTGTTCAAGTTGTTCTAAAGCACATGAATCTTATTATTAATAGTATGCAAGCTAAAGATTATAATGATGTATACAATAAATTAAATGAAAAAAAATGTAATGAAAATTTAAATTTTGAAAAAGTTCCATTGTTTAGTGTAGATTTAATTAGAATTGAGCAAACTTTTAAATATTTTGTTAAGGTTAAAGTACATAAAATTATTTCTGATTATTTTACTTTAGAAATAATCAAAGATGAATTAAACTTTTGCCTTAATGACAAAACTGATTATTTGCAAAATCCGACTCCATATAAATTACATATAGAAAACTATTTAAATAATACGAAAGAATATGCAAAAGAATATTTTTGCAATAAGTTAAATGACTATAATGAAGCTGCAACTCCTTTTAATATTAATAATTTTAATAAGATCAAGTTTTTAAATTATAAAAGTACTGTGAAAAAAGATATTATTAAAAAGTTATTAAATACAGCTAGACTAAACAATATAGAACCTAAAGTTTTTTTTTATACAGCATGGGCTTTAATAATTGCTAAATGTAGTGATAACGATGATATCGTATTAGGTAGCCTAATGAGATCTCATATTGATGAAAATAATTATAGGAAAGTAGGTGCTTATTCTAATATTTTACCTCTACGTTTTAAAACCCAAAATATCAACATATTTGATTTGCTATTGTATGTTCAAAATGAATTAGTTGGGTTGCAATCTTTTATAAATACCTCACCTTTATTAGTTTATAAATGTAGTGGTTTACAAAATGGGGAAATACTATATAGTAGCTTGATTAATTATCGTAAGATTAAAACAAATAATATTTTTAATGCAGTAGGAAATAATTTTACATTAAGTAGCATAAAGCAAATAGATTTTGGTTTTCATAACTATCCATTAGAATTAACTATTAATGATTTTGAAGATGATTTTGAAATTGAATTAAATGTTGATGAATCAGTTAATCCTCACCTTATTCATGAATATATAGAGAAAGTTTTATTTGAACTTATAGAGATAGTTGATAATAGAATTGAATCATTAGCCTCGGATATTTCAATAATTCCACAAACTGAACTAGTAGAACAACAGCAAAACTGGAATAAAACTTTTTCTCCGTATAATAATAATCTTTGTCTCCATGAACTTTTCGAGACACAAGTAATTAATAATAGTGGAAATATTGCTATAATTTTTGGTCAAGAAAAGTTGACCTACTCTGAACTCAACAAAAGATCAAATCAACTTGCTCATTTATTAATAAACTATAGAGGTGTTAAACCTGATACTTTAGTAGGAATTTGTCTTGATCGCTCTATTGAAATGGTTATTAGTATTTTGGCTATTTTGAAAGCTGGTGGTGCATATGTCCCTTTAGATCCAGATTATCCAAAGTCTAGATTAGAGTATTTAATTGAGGATTCGAATTTATCTACAATTATTACTAGTAATAAATTTCTTGAATTGAGTGAATTTAATTCAAAAAATATACTTAATATTAAAGATATAAATATTATAAATATCCTAAATCAACAACCAATAACCAATCCTAAAGTAGATGAGTTAGGTTTGAACAGTAATCATTTAGCATATGTAATTTATACCTCTGGTTCAACCGGGAAACCTAAAGGTGTGATGATCGAACATAGTTCAATAGTTAATCGAATAGAGTGGATGAATAAGGAATATGGTTCATCATTTGAAGATAAATTTTTACAAAAAACACCTTTTAGTTTTGATGTCTCAGTTTGGGAGTTTTTTTGGCCTTTAAGTACTGGAGCAGGTTTAGTAATTGCAAAACCAGGTGGGCATAAAGATCCTCATTATTTATTTGAGTTGATAAATACTGAGAAAATTACAAAAATACATTTTGTTCCTTCTATGCTTTCTAGTATGTTATCCATAGTAAATCTCTCTAATTGTGTGACTTTAAAACAAGTATTTTGTAGCGGTGAAGCTTTACCTATAAATTTAGTCAATAATTTATTACAAAAATGTCCTAATTTAGAGTTACATAATCTATATGGACCAACTGAAGCATCAGTTGACGTTAGCTATTGGGCTTGTAAACCAAATACGACAAATTTATTAAGTGTCCCTATTGGTCGTCCAATTCATAATACTCATTTTTTTGTACTTAATAATAAAGAGGAAATTATCCCTACAGGTTCTGTTGGAGAGCTACATATAGGTGGTATTGGATTAGCTAGAGGCTATTTAAATAAAGATCAGTTGACTATTGAAAAATTTATTAAAAATCCTTTTTACCATCCTAATATTAAAGGTAGTAGTAAACGTTTATATAAAACTGGTGATCTTGTACGTTGGTTACCAAATGGAATATTAGAATATATAGGTAGAATTGATGATCAAGTTAAAATTAGAGGTTTTCGAATAGAGCTGAAAGAAATAGAATCATCATTATTAGAAAGCGGATTGATAAAAGATGTTGTTGTTTTAGCAGTTGATACCACCGTTGATAGTAAAGAGTTAACTGCTTATATTGTTACAGATAATAAAGAATTTAGCGATCTAGAAGAAAAATTAAGAAATTATATTACACAAAAATTACCTGAATTTATGAGGCCTTCTTCTTATATTAAGCTTACAGCTCTACCAGTCACATCTAATGGTAAACTTGATCGTAAAGCTTTATTAGAATTTTCGGCAAATTATAGAAATATAAATAATTTGACTATATCAGATTTGGAAAAAGAATTATGTGATTTATATAAAAAGGCTTTACATTTCGAAACTGTAGATATTAAAGAAAACTATTTTAAAAGAAATGGTGATCCCTTATTAGGTGTCTATTTAACTTCATTAATTAATTCTAAATTCAATATAAATATAACAGTTAGAGATTTATTTAAATCCCCTTCGGTTTTTGAATTATCTAAATTGTTAATAGATTTAGGTATACATTCTAATATTTTTTCAATTAAATTACAGGAAGATAAACTAATTGATAAGTTGAAGACTATTTGGTCACAAACACTTCAAGTTAGTGATATAGGTGAGAATGATAATTTTTTCAGATTAGGGGGGCATTCTTTAAGTGCATTAAAAATGTTGCATAAAGTTAATGAGTCAATTGGTTTTGAACTTCAAATAACTGATGTTTATCAAAACCCTACTTTGAAAGAATTAGCAAAGTTAATTCATGGCCAAGAAATAAAGTCAGCAGAATATGTTTCCTTGAATAGGGAAGCTACTTTAAGTCAAGATATCCAACCACTTTTAGGACAACCAAAAAATCCTCCTGAGTCAATTCTGCTAACTGGAGCTACTGGTTTTGTAGGTCGTTTTCTTTTACGCCAATTACTGGATGATAATGAAAAAAGCAAGATTTACTGTTTAATTCGTGGAGAAAGTCAATCTAAAGCGAATGAACGTTTAAAAGAAATCATGTTGCGATATAAGTTGTGGCGGAATGGGGATGAAAAACGTTTGATTGTAATTTCAGGAGATATTTCTAAGCCAAAATTTGGATTAAGTAATAATGCTTATATAAAAATATCCGAAACTATTGACTCAATTTTTCATTGTGGAACACATGTTAACCATCTTGAAAACTATAAGGCGGCTAAAGCAGTAAATGTAGATAGTATGGGTGATTTATTTCATTTAGCCACCACTAATCGTCCTAAGATCCTTAATTTCATTTCTACATTAGCTGTGTTCAATTCAAATTCACAGCCTAAAGAACGTATTATAGATGAATTACATCCTATTAATAATGAAAATCATTTAGAAGAAAATGGTTATGAAACAAGTAAGTGGGTTGCTGAGAATATCGTTAAATTAGCTCAAGACAGAGGTATACGCTGTAATGTATATCGATTGGGTCTTGTTTGGGCCGATTCTAAAAATGGATATTTTGATCCTAAACAGCGTGAGTACAGAATACTAGAGAGTTGTATACATTCTGGTTATGGGATTACTAATTACAGTTATGATATGCAACCTATTCCCGTTGACTACGTTGCAAATGCAATTTCGATATTAGCTGAACAGAACCCCCAAGGAGGTCGTATATTTCACATCGGTGGTTCAGCAGGCACAACAATTAACATTTCTGAATGTTTAAATAATAATTCCTCTTTGTCTTTAATCCCTGTACCACTTTTTAAATGGATTAAGAAAATAAAAAATCTTCATGAAAACGGGCAATCGTTATCAGCGGTTCCTTTAATACAATCTAGTTTCTCAATGAATCAAATTGAATTTGAAAGTTATCAAAGTGAAAAAAATCAAGGTATTTTAAACTATTGCTGGCTGAAAACACAAAAAGAACTTGAGCTATCTGGTTTAAAAGTTCCTGATTTTAATAAAGAAATGATCATGTTAGCAATGGAACGTATAGTTAGTTTATCAGATATATCTTATTAAATATTTTTTAAAAATAAACAAATGAATATATAGGAATTTTAAAATGTTAGATTTAAATATACAAAAGTCAGATAACATTCGAGAGTTAATATTTTCAGCTGCTAATCTTTGGTCAGAGCGCATTGCTGTGGATGATACTTCATCTTCATTTACCTATAAGGATTTAGTCCGGATTACAAAAGCAGCTACTAATATTGCTCTGAAGTATAATTTACAAAGTGGGGATCGAGTAGGTGTCAATATTGACCGCTCGGCAGAAAGTATTGCAATTTTTCTAGGCCTTATGGCGGCAGGTTTTACGGTAGTGGCCCTACCTAACAAACCTATTGATCTTTTATTGCAAGATTTAGAAGATCTCCAACTACAATTAATTGTTTCAGACAAGGCTTCTCCACTAGCAATATTAGATCTTCTTATTGTAGAGCCAGATGAGTTTTTGAAGAGTTATGAAGTAAATAGTTCTTTTTTATTTGATATACCTCTTACAGCTTACTTGATACTAACTTCAGGTTCTACTGGTAAACCCAAGATAGTGGCGGTCAGTCATAAGAATATATTTCATTATGCAAAAGCTATTATTGAACGATTAGATATAAATCAAAATGAAAATCCTCATTTTGCGCATGTTACAACGTTAGCTGCAGACTTAGGTTATACAGCTATTTTTCCCATGATACTAGTTGGAGGTTGTATTTGTGTAGCTTCAGGTCATATTGCTCGTGATCCAGTTGCTTTTTGGACATGGGTCAAAGAGAATAAAATCAACTACATAAAAACAACACCTTCACATTTTCGTATACTTATGCAGGGTCGTATAGATAATAGCTTAATGATTAACACTGTTATTTTAGGTGGTGAAAAATTAAGTATTGATTTGGCAAAAGGTATTTTAGTTCAAGGTTACACGGAAAGGTTGATTAATCATTATGGTCCAAGTGAAACAACCATTGGGGTGTGCTGTAAGGTTATAGATTCATTGGAAGAGCTTGCTAATTATGAGGAAAGCGTACCAATTGGTGTAGCACTTGGCCAAGGTAATTTAACACTTGAAAATTCATTTAGGAGAGATGATGGAAGTGAAGCAGGAGAATTAGTTATTAGAGGCCCAGGGGTTACTTTAGGTTATTTGGGTAGACCTGAATTAACCAGTACTCGTTTCGAAATTAATAATAATTGTCTTACAGCATTTCATACTGGTGATTTATGTACAAAATTACCAAATGGAGAGTTACAATTTTTAGGGCGCAAAGATCGTCAAATTAAAATTAGTGGATACATAGTAAATCCCCCTGAACTTGAAATTGCTATTGAAAAAATAGCAGGAGTAATTAAGGCGGCGATTTTAACTTATGAATATAATGGCTTAACCCGTATTTATTGTGCAGTAGAGTTTGAAGATAGTTTAAGAGAAAATAATAATGAAATTAAATACTTAAGACAAGAGTTGAAAGAATGTTTACCAAATTGGATGGTTCCAACAAAAATATATTCTTTGCCTGTAATGCCACTCACAGATAATGGCAAGCTTGATTATCAAAATATCGATAGATTAATTCAGCAGCTTGAAGAAAAAGATGAGCAATTATCAATAATAACTCAATTAGATGCTAATTTAGCACATCAGATATCTAATATTTGGTCACAACTTTTAGGAACTTCTTTAGTTGATATTGATGAAAATATTTTTATGTTGGGAGCAGATTCTATAATGCTAATGCAATTTATAGCAAGATTACGTGCTATAAATTGGAAAATAACACTTCCTGAAATTCATGAATATCCTACATCTCGTCAACTAGCAAATTATCTTCAATCAAATTCTGAAATGGAGGTTTCTAGAAAAATAAAAACTGAAACACATGTTAGAGTTCTTTCACCTATGCAAAAATGGTTCTTTGACTTAGATACTAATGACCAAGACCATTATAATCATGCAGTACTTCTACAATCTAGAAATAGTATTGATCCAGTTATACTTGGAAAAGCAATACATCTGTTATGTGAACGTCATCCAATGTTATGTCAGACTTTTGAAAAAAATAATATTGGTAAAGTGAATAATAATGGCATGCTAACCAATGTAAGTATTTCATATCTACCGACAGATTTAGTAGATATGCACAATAGTATTATTAGTGTAAGTAAAGATTTGAATCACTCACTAGATATTAAGCGTGGAAAAATATTCAAAGTACATATATTTAAATCAAAAGAAGAAACTCAAGATCGACTTTTAATTATTGTTCATCATTTGGCAATTGACGGTGTTTCTTGGCGAATTTTACTTAATGAGCTTGGTTCAGCTTACTCTGCATGTATCAATGAAAAAGAATGGTTATCTGATATACCTGCAAGTTTTTGGAACTGGACATCTGAGTTTGCTTCTGAATTGAAAGAACAGAGACAAATTACAATACGGCCCAAAAAACAAGAGATATTTGTAAAAGATTCTAATAAGAATGAAAAAGTAGTTGAGTCATTAATTTTATCATTAAGTGAAATAGAAACAAACAAACTAGTAAATATTGCAAAAAATACTACTACTTTAGAAGCATATTTGCTTCAAAGCTTCTTAGACGGAATTGGTGCTGTAAGCTCAATGTCTGAGGTTGTTATTGACGTAGAAAGACACGGTCGAGAAAATCTTAGAGATATTGAACGTTATTTCGGGACAGTAGGTTGGTTCACATCAATAAAGCAAGGAGCTTTTTCTATTGGTGATAGTATAAACTTTATGCAACGTATTGATTCTTTGCAAGAAAAACTAAATAGTGAATTATTTGATCCATTAGTTAATGAAGAAGACACAGCTGAGCTATGTTTTAACTTTCTAGGTATCTTTTCAACCTTCTCCTCTGATCAGGAATGGGTCGCAGCAAAAGAGATGCATGGTCCTACTAGAAATTTAGAGATTGACCAAGTTTATGCTGGTCGTTTAACTGCAAGAATTGTAAATAATGCATTGACAATAGACTTTGTCCATGATCCTTCACGCATTTCTATTTCTCAAGCTGACAAAATTATATCAACATTAAGTAAAAGATTAGGACAAATTATTTCAATTGATAGTAAACATGAACAGATTGTTGGTTGTTTGACTCGAGAGTATTTTTCAACATCTGGTTTGATTTTGCTTTCCCGTAATGAAGCGCCTATAGACTTAGCTATGGATCTACCTGCGGCTTTAATAACTGGAGCGACTGGATATTTAGGATTGCAATTAATACATGAAATGTTAAATCAAAAGGCTTTTAGACCAGTATGTTTGGTTCGTGGAAAATCTGATTTAGAGGCGCATACTCGTTTTTTAGAAGCATATTCTCGAACTTTTGGTTATGAAGATATGCTTATCGCTGCTGAAAAGGTGATAGTAGTGAGTGGTGATATTCGTTCTCCTAATCTTGGTATTTCTACTGTTATAAATTTTCCTATTTCAGCAGTATTCCATGCAGCAGCGGATACAAGATTATTAGGAAGCGTAGAAGAATTAACTCATACTAATGAAATCGGAACTAAAAACGTTATTGAATGGATAGCAAAACAAGGCGGGATTCCTTTACATTACGTTTCAACATTAGCCATAGCTGGCACAGTAAATACACCTAAGATTTTCTCAGAGACTGAATTTGATATAGGTCAGCAGTTCCTTTCTCCATATGAGGAAGCAAAGTTTAACTCTGAACGTATTGTTCGTGATACTTCATCTACACGATGTTCTACATATATATATCGTACAGGACATATTGCAAGCCACAGTAAAACTGGAACATTTCAATCTAACCTTAGTGACAATCGAATATATCAAATGTTGAAAAGTTATATTCTTTCGGGAGCAATTGCTGATGAAGATAGTTATTGTATATCTTTTTCACATGTGGATATCGTCGCAGCAACTATTGTGGCTATTGCTAAAAATCCTTCTATACCTGCCCAAGTTTTTCATGTTGAAAATCCATATATAGTTGAACCTACTCAAATAGCTAACTGGCTAACTAATCTAGGTTATCCTGTGATGCCTTGCTCTTCTGAAGAGTATGATAAGGCTATTGATAAAGTGTATAAACTGGATGAAGTATTGGCAGCTACAGTTATCCAATGGAAAGATAGACCGAATAGGAAAGTTAAATATAATTGCGAGCGTACATTAGAAATTATGAGTAGATTAGGAATTTATTTTCCAAATCCTACTATAGCATGGTTTAAAAAAACCATAGATTTTGCGATTAGAAAAAAATATTTATATAAACCTGAAAGTGAGAAAATATAATATATTTTTATAAATATTTAATTTGTGAGTAAATAAATTTGAAATGTATTTTATATTCATAAATTAAAATTTAATTGTTTTTATATTAATATTTTTTATAGAGATAATATTAATATTCAATAAAAGCTGTTACAAATTTATATAATCTGATTCATGATTTTAATAAATTTTGAATTAAGTTATATGAAATTAATATAAATTAATATAGAGAGATGATTGATATGATTAATAAGCGTTTTTATGGTAAAAATATTTTAATAGTTGGAGGTAATAGTGGAATAGGCTTATCAGCTGCAAAATTATTTGCTCAGGAAGGTGCAAATATTATTATTACTGGTCGTAATGATAAAACATTAAAATCTGCACTAAATGAAATTGGCAAAGATGCTCTATCAATTAAATGTGATGTATCCAGTAATAAACAAATAGAAGAAATGGCATCAATTGTTCGGTCAAAATTCAAAAATTTAGATGTTTTATTTTTTAGTGCTGGACAATGTTCTTTTTCAACAATTGGAAATGTTACTGAAGAGGAATGGCATTGGGTTATGGATGCTAATTTAAAAGGGTTGTTCTTTACAGTTCAAGCTATATTGCAAATGATGAACAATCCAAGTTCAATTGTATTAGCAGGGTCTGTGGCAGGTACTGTTTCTGTAGCATCAGCGCCAGTGTATGGTGCTAGTAAAGCAGGCTTACGTTCATTAGCTAGATCGTTAGCTGCAAGTTTTATTGATAAGGGCATTCGGGTAAATGTTGTAAGTCCAGGACCAACTGATACTCCAGCATATGGTCGTTCTAGAACCCAAGATCACAATCCACTGCATATACTTAATCAAGATTTAGAAAACATCCCTATGAAACGTCTAGCAATGCCAGAAGAAGTTGCCAAAGCCGTACTATTTTTAGCAAGCTCTGATTCAAGTTTTACAAATGGAGCTGAAATTTTTGTAGACGGTGGTGAAGTTAATTTAGCTTAAAAAAATTGTAATATACTAATTATTGGATAATAAACTATGAATATGTATGATGATTCAAACGAAATGATATCTTTAGATACTTCTGAACATAAAGTTATTACTTCAGATAATAAATTGAATAAGAGTATTAGTTTAGATAGACAACCTAATTGGGATTTTTCTTCGGAACAAGGAATATCAGCTCCCGAAATATTTGCTAAATTATGTAAAGAAGAAGGACTGGCAGCTTTATTCTGTGCACCCGGTAATTATGCTATTACCCATGCTATGGCTGAAGCAGGTATAACTAGTTATGGGGGGCGTACTGAAGGTGGGATGTGTTCTGCAGCTGATGGCTTTTATCGTGCTTCAGGTGAGATAGCTGCATGCTCTGGCACTGAAGGCCCTGGATTTGCTAATATGATGATGGGTATTTCGGCGGCATGGGCTGCAAGAACTCCATTATTAATACTAGCAAGTAATTGTACAACTACTTATGAAGATCGTGATTTCGAGATTCAAAACTTGCCACAACAATCAATGTCAGAAGGTATTCGTAAATATGGAAAGCGAATTATTGTTCCTGAAAGAATCTATGAATATGGTGCGCATGCATTTCGTCATCTAAAAACAGGTATACCTGGACCCGTGCATTTAGACTTTACGGAAGAGGTGTGTAATGCTCATTTTAAAGATAAATCGCAATTGAGTGATTTTTGGAGTAAACATCTTTATCGTTCTGAAAATATAGCGACCCCACACTTAAAAGATATTGAGGATGTTGTAAATTATATTGAAAAATCAGAACGCCCAATGATTATTGCAGGACATGGAGTATTCCATCGACATGCTTCAGAAGAACTAAGAAAAGCTGCTGAAAAAAATGATATTGCTGTAGCAATTTCTGGTCCTAATAGGGGTCATTTCCCTGATGAACATCCTTTATCTATGAGTTTGTCACCTAGTGCTGTAAAAAATGCAGATCTTGTTATTTTTGTTGGACAGTATTGTATGCCTAGTCCAATCGAATACACAATAACTGAAAATGTAAAAACGATTCGTGTACATCCCTCAGCAGAAGATTTAGGCCGAAATTGGCCAGTTGATCTCGGCGTGGTAGGTGATGAGCGTTTATTTTTTGAAATGTTAGCTAATGCATTACCGTTAAAGAGCCGTCCAGAATGGACAAGTGAAATTAAAATTTCACGTATACAATACGAAAAAGATTTAGATAATGATTATAAGATTGGGTTGAAATATAGTAGAGAAAACGCTGTGCACCCTGCGGTAATTGGAAAAGAAATATACGAGTTTTTCTTCAATGGTGATATTGATCCTAGACAAACAGTGACTGGTTCAGGCGGTTTTACCCATCAGCGCTATATTCCCCCACGGTTTCGTGCATTTCGCCCAGGCCAAACTATTGTTAATTTATATCAAATGGGTGCATTAGGAACTGCGATACCTATGATGATTGGGGCAACAGCAGCGATTAAACAAGGAGTGGGGGTTCAAAAAGAATTTAAAGGAGCTCCTGTTTTAGTTCAATGTGGGGACTCTGAATTAGGATACAGTTTACTTGAATTGGAAACAGCCGTCATGTACAAATTGCCTTTAATTGTTATTGTTTATAATAATAATAGTTGGGGGACATGGTTTAATACGAATAGCTCTGAAGCTGAAAAATTACATCATATGCGTGAAAATACTCGTTATGATGTTATGGCGGAACAATTAGGCGTACATGGCGAGTATGTTACAAATCCAAAAGATATGAGAGCAGCTTTACAGCGATGCTATAAAATTGCTGCAAAAGAAAGTAAACCTTGTTTAATTAATGTTCAGGCAATTCGTGAATTTTCTTCTGCAAAATTATACCCACCTGGTTACACTACTGTACCTGAACCAGGAATTGCTAGTTACCAACATTAATTAAAGAAAAATTGTATTTATTAATTTAAGATTATATTAAAGTCCTTTTATAAGGACTTTAATATCTTAAAAGGTCATTAAAATTACTAATATATTCTTTATATAAATTTGGATTTTATAATTTGTAAATTATAACCGCTGTAAAAATAAAATCTTTATAAAATTTAAATAGACCACTAAATTGTCTGCCTTTTTTTAAATTTGAATTTAAGTCTACATTTAATTTAATAGTAAATATATTCTTTTGAAAATCAATTGATACTATTTCTGCTGCATCAAAACCAAAATAACATTTAGCTTCAAAATATATCGCTTTAAATAAACTTTCTTTAGCCGAAAAGATTAGAGTAGCTATATTGTGATCTAGAGTTTTATATTTTTTCAGTAATTTATATTCAGCTCCTGTTAAAATCGAACTAGTAATATTATTAAACAAGTCACTATTAAACCAGTTTTCAATATCGATACCTATACTTCTTATTTCATCGGTATGTGAAACTACACACATTGCATTTGTTGATGTATGGCTAATTGAACCTGTAAAAAGTTGAGGCCATATAGGTATCCCATGCTGTCCTATAAATACTTCATTATCACTACTATATTCTAATAATCTTAAAGCTTTTTGGACTGCATAACGACCAGCAGTGTATTCAGCTTTCCTCTTAATAGCAACATATTTCAATGATTCAGGTAAATGTTTTCCTAGTAATTTAAAAGTTACATTATCATTATAATAATTATACAAAAAATCTATTTGTATACAAATACCAGGTAATCCATTTATTTTATGTTGGTATATTTTTTTTATAAAATAATTGGTTGAATCTACTTCCATCTTTTTAAATCTCATTTAAAAGGCTATAATTTATATATGTTACGTTTTATCTGCTTTAAATTTATTCTTAATAATTATACAGTAAAATATTTAATATAGAATATTTATACTGAAAGAATGATACTAATTTTATTGCTCCAAAATGAAGATTATTTAAGAAAAAACTTATTTATAACTATTAATAACGGATCTAATCACTTCTTGAACATCCAAAATTGCTTTGTCCTTTAGAGATGTTTTTCTACATGAAAGAACCATTGGGTAGGTCGGTATCGAAATTGGACATTTTGTATAAATAAGTGAGGGTACAATTTCAGAAATTTTTCTTGCAGCATGGGTTGGAAGCGTACAAACAGTTCCTTTCCTTTTTAATAACCAAGGAATAGCTGCGAAATGAGAGGTAGATGCAAATATATGTCTGGTTTTATTTAATTTTGTTAAATGTTCGTCAACTATTCCGATCTGTGCTGTATTAGAAATTAATAAATGTTCAAAACCCAAAAACTTTTCTAAGGTCAAATCAACAGCATCTTCAGGGTGAGTTACTAAACAAGAATAATCACCTAAAACCATTAATTCTCGATACAGAGAGTGATAGTAGATTCCACCAGAAGTTACACCAATATCAACATTATGTTTTACTAACATTTCAGCAATAATATGCATGTATGTCTGTTTTATCACTATTCTATAATGCGGAAATTTTAATCTAACTTGCTCTATAATCTCTTGTGCAAACGCAATTTCAAAATCATCTGACATACCAAGGGTAATAATTCGCTGCTGTAAAGCATTGGTATTATCAGGTAGAGATAGCAGCGTTTCCTTAAAAATATTTAAGGCATTACTGACTAAGGGCTTTAAAGCATGAGCTTTAGTTGTTGGCGCAAGTCCTCGACCAGTCCGTTGGAAAAGTGGATCTTGGTAAATGTCTCTAAGTCGTCTTAAAGATGCACTGACCGCAGATTGAGTAATTCCTAAACGTTCTGCTGCACGCGAAGCATTCTGCTCTTCATATAGGACTTCAAAGCACTTCAATAGATTTAAGTCGATTTGTGCGATATTAATTTCATTCATATCTGATAGTGCCTAAATCCTATTCCACAAAGATGGTGATTATATAACAATGAACTCAGACGTAATGAACGGAACTTATATGGAAAGTGATAGTTAAGATTCTTATTTACGTAATACTTTATCAATAGATATCAATTTTATGGTCAAAAGATATTGATATCATTATTGATTTTTAACCTGATCTAGGAAATAGGATTGATCAGGTTTATTTGGAAAAATATGATTAAGGACTGATTCTATGACAGATTATCTTTTAAATCTAGCTTTTCGATGAGTTAAACACTCTAGACAATTGAACCCCCCGTTATATTTAAATCTAAACACATATGAATGTTGTTTATAGGGGATTCGTTTGCCAAAAAAATGCAGGGATGTGTTCAAGCACAAGCATTTTAAAGTTTCGATATAGGAATTCGACATGTTAAAAAAACTACATGTGCAGGTAATTATTGCAATTATTGCTGCCATTATTTTGGGTTTAGTCTCCCCTGAATGGGCAAAGGCAATGAAGCCATTAGGTCAAGCATTTATTGCTTTACTAAAAATGCTTTTAGCTCCTTTGATTTTTCTTACCTTGGTTCATGGTTTAACTCATATTAAAGATATGAAAAAACTGGGCCGTTTGGGTGTTAAGTCGCTTATTTATTTTGAAGTGCTAACAACTGTAGCAAT
This sequence comes from Acinetobacter seifertii, assembly GCF_016064815.1. NCBI lineage: Bacteria > Pseudomonadati > Pseudomonadota > Gammaproteobacteria > Moraxellales > Moraxellaceae > Acinetobacter > Acinetobacter seifertii. The sequence continues at coordinate 2,005,498 of NZ_CP065820.1, forward strand.
GCTGATTGGCTTTGTGTTTGTCAATGTGTTGCAACCTGGTTTAGGGCTTCATGCAACGGACTTAGCCGAACCTGACGCAGCAAAGGGCTCAGCAACGCTTTCAGCGGTTGATTTCTTCTTAAATATGATTCCCCATACCATCGTAGATGCTTTTGCGACTGGAAACGTATTACAAGTATTGGTTGTTTCAATTTTAGCAGGTATGGCTATCAATTTATGTTGTGGTCCAGACTCTGTCATTGTTAAAGGAATTGATGAAGCACAAACCATCTTGTTCAAGATGCTCGGCTTTATCATGAAGCTTGCTCCACTCGGTGCTTTTGGTGCGATGTCGGCTGCAATTGGTAGTTACGGCGGTGAAACACTTATTTATTTAATGAAATTAATTGGTGTTTTCTACGCAGCGTGCTTCTTCTTTATCGTATTCGCCCTTGGCACAGTTACGTGGATTATTGGTCTACCTTTCCTCACCATTTTAAAAGTGATTCGTGACGAAATACTTTTGGTATTCGGTACAGCATCTGGTGAAGTTGCCTTTCCTAAACTGATTGAAAAACTCAAGAAAACTGGTTGTGATGAAGCCGTTGTCGGGTTCGTATTACCTACAGGTTATAGCTTTAACTTAGATGGCACAGCCTTATATATGGCAATTGCTGTGGGCTTTATCGCACAAGCGACTGACACGCCTTTGAGCTTAATCGACCAACTGGTTCTATTAGCAATTTTAAGCTTTACCTCAAAAGGTGGAACTACTGTTGCTGGAGGCGCCTTTATTAAATTGGCGGCGACTTTACAGTCTGTAAAAACTTTACCGTTAGGTGGTTTGGGACTGTTATTTGGTGTTGACCGAATTATGGCAACCATCATGGCAATTACCAACATTATTGGAAACACGCTTGCGGTCTATGCGGTTGCTCGTTGGGAAAATGCTTTCGATGCTGATGCCTTTGAAAAACAAACAGGTAAAAGACCTAAGCGTAGTTTGCTAGGGGCGAAAGATTCTTTGGTAGAGACGCCATTAGCTTCTGATTCAAATCAATCAAGTTAAGTTTTAGATAAATCCAATTAATTATCTCAACTTCTTATATCGAGAATAGACATGCGTTTAAAAGCTATCGACCCAGAACATTTAACTGCTGAACAACAGGTTGTATTCGATGCAATTGCAAGTGGTCCACGTAAAGGTGTGCGAGGTCCTTTAGCGATCTGGTTGCATCGTTCCAAGTTAGCCAATTTAGCCCAAAGTCTTGGTCAATATTGCCGATACGATAGTTGTTTAGAGCCGCGTTTGAGTGAATTAGCCATCTTACTAATGGGTAGACACTGGCTCGCTGAATATGAATGGGCTGCTCATAAACCTTATGCAATTGAAGCAGGTCTAAGTACAGACGTCATTGAAGCAATTCGTTTAGGTGAGCAACCCGCATTTATTCATAAAGACGAACAATTAATTTATCAGTTCATTTATGAGCTTCATGAAACTAAAAGGGTTTCTGAACAGATCTATAGAGAAATAGAGCAACTACTTGGAACAGATACCTTAATTGATTTGGTCGCGATAGCAGGTTATTACACCCTGATTTCTATGACGATTAATGTTTTCGAGGTTCCACCCCCAGCAGGTGTAACTCCTGAATTACCAACCCCAGAAGCAGGAATTTAATATGTTTGATGAAATTAATCCTCAAGGACGTTTGAAAGATAAAGTTGCAATCATTACAGGTGCCGGTTGTGTTGGTCCAGGTTGGGGAAATGGTCGTGCAGCGGCAGTACTTTTTGCAAAAGCAGGGGCAAAAATTTTTGCTGTAGATCGTTCGATTGATGCAATGCAAGAGACTTTAAATCGAATTCAAAACTTCGGTGGTGAAGTGACACCTTTTGCATGTGATGTGACTGACAGTGAGTCAGTTCAAACCATGGTTGAAGCCTGTGTAGAGAAATATGGTCGTGTCGATATTTTAGTAAATAACGTAGGTGGCTCTGCCGCTGGTGGAGCTGTTGCGTTATCAGAAGAAGCTTGGAACAAACAACTCGACTTAAATTTAAAAAGCGTCTTTTTAACTTGTAAACACACCATTCCATATATGGAGCAACAAGGCGGTGGTTCGATTGTAAATACGGCTTCAACTTCTGGAATCCGTTTTACAGGTGCTCCGCAAGTTGCCTATGCCGCAAGTAAAGCCGCGATTATTCAATTATCAAAAGTGACTGCTGTCGAATATGCCTCTAAAGGAATACGCGTAAACACTGTCTTGCCTGGTCAATTACATACCCCGATGGTTGAGGTTCGTTTAGCAGGACAACGGACTGGCGGTGATGTCGATCAATTGCTTGAAAGTCGTTTAAAACGAATTCCCGCAGGCTTTATGGGAGATGGTCGTGATACAGCTTTTGCTGCTCTGTTTCTAGCAAGTGATGAAGCCCGTTTTGTTACTGGAACAGAAATTGTGGTCGATGGCGGAATGACTGCACGTTGTGATTAAGGTGAATTCTGAGTAACTCCAAATATGTGAGGTGCATGGAATATTTGTTGAACCTAATAAGATTTGTTTAGGAAGTACTATGTCATTTAATTTGCCAAAAGGTTCATGGGATTGCCATTTTCATATATACGGGCCTTTTGATCGCTTTCCGTTACCTGAAGATGCTGCATATCATCCTGAACCAGCAACATTTAAGCAGTTGCTTGAATTACACAAAAGTTTAGGAATTGCACACGGTGTTTTTGTTCAAGCCGTCGCCTATGGTTCAGATAACTTCATCATTTTAGATGCGATTGAACAAAGTAACTTTAATTATCGAGGTGTTGCTTTAGTAGATCACGATATTACAGATGAGCAACTTGTTGAATTAAAGCAAGGCGGTATTTGTGGTATTCGCTTTAACATGATGGGGCATTTGCCGGGAAGCCGTGATCCGCAAGTATTACGTAGCTTGGTTGAACGAGTTGCAAAGCTCGGATTGCATATTCAGATACACGGCAAAATTGAAGATATTTTACCTGCGATTGAAGCTTGGCATGACATAGATGTCGATATTGTGATTGATCATATGGCGCGACCTAATTTGCTTGACTCACAAGATGCAGCAAATACTTTTACCAAGTTGCAACAAGTCATGATGAATCCGAAGCGTTGGCTAAAAATTTCCGGAATTGACCGCGCAATGAATGGGCAGCCTGCCAGCACTTGGGAGGCTTCACTGAATTGGGTTCAGAAGTTAATCAAACTTGCGCCAAACCGAGTGGTATGGGGAACAGATTGGCCACATCCAAATTTGAAAGGTGAAGTTCCTAATGATGATGAGCTTTTAAAGTTTGCATTAAAAGCACTCGATACACCCGAATTAAAACAAGCCGTATTTGTCGATAATCCACGAAATTTATATTTCAGAGAAAATTAATGTTTTAAAACCAATGAAGTATTCATTGACTGAATACTTCTTTACTTAAAAGGAAGTTAAAAATGAGTTTAAAAAAACTAGTCTCAGGAATGGGCTTATCAATTGCTATGGTCGTGCCAGCACATGCAGCGCAATTAAATGTTATTGCATCTGGTTCTTTTCATGGTGCGATGGATACTCTTATTCCAATGTATGAAAAATTAACTGGAAATACGGTTCATATCGAATGGGGACCTTCTGCCGGAAAGTCTCCTGAATCATTACCAATGCGAATTAAAAACAATGAAAAGATGGACTTGGCTATTATTTTGGATGATGCACTTAAATCTAATGAATTAAGTCAAAATTTTGACTTATCTAGTCGTACTGAATTGGCAAATTCAAAAATTGGTTTAGCTGTAAGTAAAGGCACTAAAGTGCCACCGTTAAAAAATGAATCAGACCTAAAGGCAGCCTTATTGTCAGCCCAAAAAGTTGCCTACTCTCAAGGTTCAAGTGGTGTCTATATTCGTTCAACATTATTCAAAAAATTGAATATTGAACAAGAAATGCAAACAAAGGGGCTTGAGGTTCCGGGTAAAAAGCTGGTCGGAGAAGTGTTAGCAGAACATCAGGCTGATGTCGGAATGCAACAGATTAGTGAGCTTAAGCATACTAAAGGGATTACCTTTGTTGCACCTTTACCTGAAAGTTTGCAATACGTTAGTAAGTTTTCATCAGTGATTTCTAAAAAAGCTGAACATCCTGAAATCGCAGCTCAATTTATACAATTTTTAAAATCTAAACAAGCAGCAAGTATTTTGACCAGTAGCGGTTTAGAACCAATTGGTAAGTGAGGAATCACCATGAAGAAATACTTAACTGCAATTTTATCGACATCATTGAGCCTCATGGGATGCTCAAGTCTTGATAAGGTTGAATCTAATATGGATCAAGCAAATTTAATTTCAAATTTCTCTGTTCATAAAAAGCAGATCCAACAAGGTGATGTCTCAATTGAGTTCTATGTGCAAGGGAAGGGCCCCGTAATTGTATTATTGCCTTCGTTAAGTCGTGGAGCTAGGGATTTTGATGTTGTTGCAGATTATCTTGCAAAATCAGGCTTTAAAGTAATACGTCCTGAACCTAGAGGTATCAATGGCAGTACAGGGCCTTTAGAGAATTTAACTCTCCACGATTTTGCTGCTGACGTTGCTTTAGTTTTGGATGCTGAAAAAACTGGTCCAGTGGTAGTCGTTGGACATGCGTGGGGAAGTCAGCCTGCACGTATGCTTGCTGCTGATCGACCAGATCTGGTTCGCGGTATTGTCATGGCCGCTGCTTCAGCAGGTAAGTTACCTAAAGATTCAACTGAAAAACCGTATGGGCGTTTACGAGATGCAATTGATAACGCAGGGAATTATAAGCTTCCTCAAGAACAACGTATCACATATCTAAAACAAGCTTTCTTCGCACCTATGAATGATCCACATGTGTGGTTAAACGGTTGGTATGAAAAAAACCATGCTGCTGAAGCTCATGCACGAATTGTAACGCCAATTGATGAGTATTTTTCAGGTGGGAAAACGGTTCCAATCCTTGATTTACAAGGAGAGTACGATGCCGTTGTCGTCAAAAATGTAATGAAAGAGTATTTGCCTGAACGAGTTGTTGAACAGGTCATCAAAAACGCAGGTCATGCGATGGTACCAGAACAACCAGAAGCGATGGCAAATGCGATAGTCAAATTTTCCAAACAAGTTTATTCAGCCAATTAGTTGACTTAAATCTGCTTATTTAATTTTTAAACCACAATCATCTAAAACATGGAGTTGATTAAGATGAACAAAACCTTAGCTATTTTATCTACAGCAATATTATTAGCCACAGCAACGGTTACGGAAGCAAAGCAAACAAACGTTACACCAGCAACGCATACGGCAGCTGCCTCTAAGGTAAGCAATGTGCCTTATGAGATGGTGAAGTATGGTGATGTCTCTATTCAAGCTTATGTACAAGGTAAGGGGCCAACCATTGTGATTATGTCGTCACTAGGGCGTTCTGTACGTGACTATGACGTAGTTGCACAAGATTTAGTTAAACAAGGCTTTAGAGTGATTCGACCTGAAGTTCGTGGAATTGGTTTAAGCCGTGGTCCAATGGAAAAACTGCATATCCAAGATTATGGAAATGATGTTGCAGCAGTGATCGAACATTTTAAAGCTGGTCCTGCAATTGTAGTCGGTCATGCATGGGGCAATTTCCCAACCCGTATGGTTGCAACGCAACGTCCAGATTTGGTTAAAGGGGTGGTGTTAGCAGGCGCTTCCGCAGGTAAAGTGCCTGAGGGATATAAAGGTAAACCAATTGGTCCTGAAATTCGTGAGGCGATTGATAATGCTGGAAATGAAGAGCTTCCAGAAGCTAAGCGTATTGAATATTTAAAACGTGCATTCTTTGCACCAATGAATGATCCGCGCGTATGGCTAACTGGTTGGCACCACGAAGCACACGATGCACAAGGTTATGCGCGTAATAACACTCCTGTAGATGACTATTTTGCTGCTGGCAAAGCACCAATTTTAGATATTCAACCAGAATATGACACAGTTGCGCCTAAACCTTTAAGAGGTGTTTTAAAAGGTGCTTTAGGGGATCGAGTGACGATAGTCGAAATTAAAAATGCAGGTCATGCCTTAGTTCCAGAGCAACCGAAAGCTTTAGCGGATGCCATTGGTAAATTTGCTAAACAACAATTCGCGAAAAAATCATAGTTGTTCCTTAAAGAAACGAACGTTCAAGAACGTTCGTTTCTAATCGATTTTGTGCATTAAGGCTTTAAGAGACTTTTCCATATGATTGACAAAAGTAAGTCCTCACTTAGCGAGGTACTATCGCAGATTAAAGATGGTGCAACCATCCTGATTGGTGGTTTCGGTACCGCAGGACAACCCGCTGAACTCATTGACGGACTGATTGAACTGGGTATTAAAGATTTAACGATTGTCAGCAATAACGCCGGTAATGGCGATTATGGTCTGGCTAAACTGCTTAAAGCCGGTTCGGTTAAAAAAGTGATTTGCTCTTTCCCACGCCAGTCAGACTCTTATGTGTTTGATGAGCTGTACCGTGCCGGAAAGGTCGAGCTTGAAGTGGTCCCGCAAGGTAATCTGGCTTGTCGTATTCAGGCAGCGGGTATGGGCCTAGGCGCTGTGTTTACACCAACAGGCTTTGGAACACTTTTAGCTGAAGGCAAAGAAACCCGTGAGATTGATGGGAAAGATTACGTACTTGAATATCCAATCAAGGCTGACTTTGCCTTGATTAAAGCCTACAAGGGTGACCGCTGGGGCAATCTGGTTTACCGTAAATCTGCCCGTAACTTTGGCCCGATTATGGCCATGGCTGCTGATGTCACCATTGTTCAGGTTTCTGAGGTGGTTGAGCTAGGTGGATTAGCTCCAGAGCACATCATCACCCCGGGTATCTTTGTACAGCACGTTGTACAAGTAGCGCCAGCACAGTAAGCAATAAGGAGAAATAACATGAGCTACCAGAAACTCAGCCGTGACCAGATTGCAAAACGTGTGGCACAAGATATTCCAGATGGTGCCTATGTGAACTTGGGTATTGGCTTACCGACCAAGATCGCGAGCTACTTACCTAACGATAAAGATATTTTTCTTCATTCTGAAAATGGCCTGTTGGCTTTTGGCCCACCGCCAGCGGCAGGTGAAGAAGATCCTGAACTGATTAATGCGGGTAAAGAATTTGTGACCATGCTTGAAGGCGGCAGTTTTTTCCACCATGGCGACTCATTTGCGATGATGCGTGGTGGTCACCTTGATATTGCAGTACTCGGTGCATTTCAGGTTGCTGCGAATGGTGACTTGGCGAACTGGCACACGGGGGCACCCGATGCGATTCCTGCGGTTGGGGGTGCGATGGATTTAGCTGTAGGGGCTAAGAAAGTATTTATCACTACAGACCATGTGACTAAACAAGGTGAACCGAAGATTGTGGCTGAGCTGAGCTATCCGGTGACGGGTAAAAAATGTGTTGACCGTATTTACACCGACCTGTGTGTGATTGACGTGACCCAAGATGGTTTAAAGGTGATTGAGAAAGTGGAAGGTCTTAGCTTTGATGAGTTACAGGCTTTGACTGGTGCAACTTTGATTGATGCGACTTAAGGGTAAGGAAGTAGGGAAATGACATTAAAAAATGCTTATATCATCGATGCCATCCGTACACCATTCGGCCGTTACGCCGGTGGCCTTACACTTGTTCGTGCCGATGACCTTGGTGCTGTGCCGATTAAAGCACTCATGCAGCGTAACCCAAGTGTAGATTGGGAACAGGTCGATGATTTGATCTATGGCTGTGCTAACCAAGCCGGTGAAGATAACCGTAATGTTGGCCGTATGTCAGCTTTACTTGCAGGTTTACCATATCAAGTACCAGCAACCACCATTAACCGTTTGTGTGGTTCTTCACTCGATGCCATTGCCATTGCTGCTCGTGCCATTAAGGCTGGTGAAGCGAATTTGGTGATTGCAGGTGGTGTGGAAAGCATGAGCCGTGCACCTTATGTGATGGGAAAGTCTGACAGTGCTTTTGGCCGTAGCCAGAAGATTGAAGATACCACCATGGGATGGCGTTTCATTAACCCTAAACTTAAAGAATTGTATGGTGTAGACACCATGCCCCAGACTGCCGAAAACGTCGCTGAACAGTTTAACGTCAATCGTGCAGATCAGGACCAGTTTGCCTTGGTGAGCCAACAACGCACCGCAAGCGCGCAAGCCAAAGGCTTTTTTTCTAAAGAAATCGTGCCAGTTGAAATCCCTCAGCGTAAGGGTGATGCTGTTGTGATTGATACCGATGAACATCCTCGTGCATCAACCACCCTTGAAGGTTTGAGCAAACTTAAACCTGTGGTTAAAGCAGATGGCACGGTCACTGCGGGTAATGCTTCAGGCATTAACGATGGTGCAGCAGCTCTACTGATTGCTTCTGATGATGCAGTTCAGGCTTATAACCTAAAACCACGTGCCAAGATCATTGCTTCAACAGCAGTGGGTGTAGAACCACGTATTATGGGCTTTGCTCCGGCACCAGCAATTAAAAAATTACTTAAACAAGCCAACCTGACTTTAGAGCAGATGGATGTAATTGAGCTCAATGAAGCGTTTGCTGCACAAGCTTTGGCAGTGACCCGTGATTTAGGTTTGCCAGATGATTCTGACAAGGTAAATCCAAATGGTGGTGCAATTGCTATAGGCCATCCACTTGGTGCATCAGGTGCACGCCTCGTGACAACAGCCCTAAACCAGCTTGAACAAACAGGTGGTCGCTACGCTTTGTGTTCAATGTGTATTGGGGTAGGTCAAGGAATTGCTTTGATTATTGAACGTGTTATTTAAAAGGAAAGAACTAATGCTATTTTACGTACGAAAAGATGTGATTTTACCTAGCCATTTAACTGAGCAGGAAATTGAAGATATTAAAGCAAGAGAACGTGCTTATTCTCAAGAAATCCAAAGACAAGGTAAATGTCGCCATTTATGGAGAATAACAGGGCAATACGCAAACATTAGTATTTTTGATGTTGAAAGTAATGAAGAGCTACATAATTTATTACAAGGCTTACCACTTTACCCGTACATGAAAATTGAAGTGATGGCTTTAAATAGACATCCATCTTCTGTGAGAGAAGGTGATTATTAAGTATGAGTTTTTTATAAATATGGAAAAGCACTTATTTAATAATAATAGGTGCTCTATTTAAAGAATGCGACAATCATGCATATGAAATAAGTTTTTACTCCTTTTTAGGTTATATTGTTATGTGCCTTATAGTCTGTAATGAGCTTTCTATTCATGATTATAATACTAGTCTCACGTCGTATCGCTAAATTAGTCTGCGCAGTATTCTGAGTTTCATACCATTTGTAGTATGCGTTAGAAAGCCAATTCCAACTGCCAATCACTAATAATCGATCATCTACCAGTAGTACCTTCTCATGAGTGCCTTGTGGAATACGGATAATATTATCTGGGCCAAGTGCTTTGATGTACTTTTGAACCAACTGTTGATCATTGTCATCTTTTTGATTGATTTCTAAGTTGCTGTAACCATAATAAATCCTCACATTGATGCCACGTTTTTTAGCTGCTTTGATTAGATCCAACTGTTTTTGGACTTGTACGTAGTGTGGCTTACGAATCCATGGAACTATAATCACAACAGATTTCTCGGCTTTCTCAAGGTAGTACTCAAATGCTTTGATATGTTGAGCATCATAGATGTGCTTTTCTACAGCAAAGCTTATTGAAAAATCATGGTAACTTGGACTCTGGCTACCAAGCTCTAAATAGAAATCTGAAGACGTGCGTTCAGCTACCATTTTTAATGGACCATTTGTTTGCTTAAGCTTGTGATAGTTACCAATTACAATAAACTGCTGTTTTGCACGAGATACGGCTACGTTAAGCATGTTTGGTCGTGTGTTTTGGAAAGATGGGCTGTCTAACTCATCAAAGATCACTGGACTATAAATAATCACGTCAAAGCCAGTACCTTGGAATTGATGAACTGTGCCAATACGAGTTTCAAATTCACATCCAAGGCGTTTACCATAAGCATTCAACAACAAGCGTTTTTGATCCGCATACGGTGTAATAATACCGACATCAGCCTTCAGGTTGTAACCAGCCTTTTCTAGTTGATTTAATAATTCACCAATGGCACGAACTTCATCTAGGTTTGTCTTTCCAATCGACCTTGAACCATCGACATGGTAGAACATCAAATGATGCCCACCAAATGCATTGAAGGCTTTTTCGATTGATTCCTTAGGCTTGAAAGTAGTGACACTGAGATCTTTATATTCAGCAATATCAATAAACAATTTCGCGATCGGAGCTTGACATCGTCTATGCTCATCTAAAATGATCCCATCACCTATATCGCTGATTTCACCAGTTAAGGTTCCAGCTGCTCGGTGATATGCTGTAACCTGACCGGGACCAAGCATTTTGTATTCCTCGTCATGATTAAGGAAATACTCATTGTAGATTTTTTGAATAGATGGTTTTGAGATTGTGCGGATTGGCTCTAGTTGTAAGGGGTCACCAACGATCATCGCTGTATTACTACGTGACAATACTGGAACTAGATTTTCTACTGAAACCATCCCAGCCTCATCGACTAATACCAAGTTCCAAGGTTTTATGCCTTTAAGATGATCAAGTTTCTTATAACCAGACATTTTGTGTGCTGAAGCTAATGTAGACGCAACAACTGGGTACGCCAATGAAGTGAGATTATAAAAATTTTTACTTTGCTTGATGAATTTACCAAAATTAGGAGTAGGGGTATTTCCACCAAGTAACATGGCTGACCAATGAGATAATGCCTCAATGAGTTCAGGTTTACGCTTCAATTGCTCTTGGTAAAGGAATTGTACAGAATCCTCAAACATCTTGCGATTTAACTCAACCGCCTTTAAACGTAATGCATCTGATAAGTCCTGACATCCTTTAAAGCTTTCATTAAATTGCTTATGAGCGTTTATAAAAGCATTAAAATTGATTGATGTCTGGTGAAGTATATTCAATATTTTAAGTTGCTCAGTTCCATGGTTGAGTTTTCTTTCAAATTCACTTAACTCATCATATCGACTCAATATTTCACAAGAGGCTAAAAGATTAATTCTAGCTGGAGAAAACATTGTAACCAGTTTTAAAAATTGAAGTTTGAAGAAGTCACCAAAAGATAATGTGAACTTACCACGTACTTTTTTATTCAGCATCCAATCTGCGAATTGTGAAGGTGAGAATTTTTTTGGCCAATATGCCAATAAGTTTTTTACACACTCCATAGCAACATTGATTTCATCAATTTGTTCAGACAATTTTTTATTTTCAAAACTAAGTTGATTTTGGCGCTGTTCAAGTATTGCATCTGAATATCCTTTATCTTTTAATTCAGTATCTAACTTTTCACCAAGCTCCATCTGATATTTACTCAAGTCCTCACGAAGTGCTGTGGGATCTAAGTCGCTATTAGGATTAATGAATGGAACAGATGCTTTTTTTTCTTGGAGCAACTGATAATCTTTTTGAAATTGGTTGGCAATCTTATTAATTTCGATGCTACCGGCAATAATTTTCGCTTTAAGAGAATCATATTTATTTTGATCAAAATCATTCGCTTCAAGATGCGAAATATAGGGCTCTAATCGGTTTTTGACTTCATTTTCTATTTTTTGCTTTGAACCGCCATGAAACCAAAGCCAACTTAATTCTTTTGTGAATTCATCTGCTCTTAGATCGGCAATGACGTTATCTACAGCTTTAATCGCTGTAGAGCATACCAACATATTATGATTTTTATCTTCACCACTAATAATTGAAAGTGCACGAGCAGTAATTTGCTGAGCAATTAAGGATTTGAATAGAGTGGTTTTACCAGTACCAGGAGCACCTTGAACTGCAATCAATGGTAATTCAGGTTTTATATTGGCTGCTTGTATTGATTGAAACTGTCCACGTCCTAATGAGTATTCATGCTCAAATAGGCCATAAATTTTGGTCTCATGCACTGGACAGCTTTTGATAATCGATTGGTTCTTGTTAGTTTTACTTAAATAGATATTTAGTAATGGATAATTTTTTGACACATAGTTTTCGCTACTTTGATCAGTTTTTTCTATTTCTGATAATAAATATTTAAAGTCCTCGAGATCGCGGTTACTGCTCAAATCATCATTAATAACTGAAAAGATTAGTCCACTTATATTTGGAGCCAAAAAGATTTGATTGAAGTTATTGTTCTTCATTTGCAGGCGCTCATTTGCCCAACTTAAGAAACCTTCATATACTGATTTAAAGTCTGAGTGTTTGGTATCGCATAGCAAATTAATCATATCAATGAAATTACGAGTTTCATCAATTTGATCTATATCAACATCAAAATAATTCAGCAGTACAGAGATATTCACCTTAATGCTATCGGGTAGATTTGAAGATATATCAAACCCAGTGAATCCATCTCTCACCAAAAAATCCGAAGGAAGTTCTACGATGAATAAGGGAAGATAAAATGTCTCGCGGTTCTTGTGCATCGTAAGCAAAGGAAATGCAAAAGAAAGTTGGTCTCGAATGACCTCTGCATTTAGATCTTCATCAAAAGTTACATATTTTTCTTTGAGATGTGCAATTTGCATTGGATGCAATTCAATAAATACACCATGGCTGTCAACATTCTCAATTAAATCAGAGCCCTTAAAAATAATATTTTGGCAGTTATTAACACCGATCACAGGAATTTTGGACTTTTCACAACCTGTAATCTCTATGAAACGTTGCCAAGCTTTAAGTAAATTTGCCTGATCTAAACTCATTGCTAACTCAAATTATTATTTAAATAAATACTATCATATAGATAAGATTTTATTAGGCACTACGTAATATACATGTCTGTTATATCTACATTTGACGAAATATTTTGTCTTTTACAAAGTGTGGAAAATGGGTATATTCATCGCAATTACCTAATCAAAACATAAGTAAATATCATGTAAGATATATTTTGACTGCGATATAGAGTAAAATTCATCATAGATCAGAATTAATGAATTGAATATCATTTGCTATTTATTTAATTTATGTTCACCTGACGTCTAATTTATAATTCTTATTAAATTTTATGTATATAAAACAAAGTGTTACCAATCATATAAAAGTATAATGTAAAAAACTTCATCAACTTCATTTAAAATTGATTCCATTTTTAATATAAATTGATAAAATGTTTATAAATCATTATTTTATACAAATATTAAATGTTAAAAATTCATATAATAGATGCGACTCATGGAGATTGTCTTCTTCTTGATTTTGATCATTCAAAAATTTTGATCGATTGTGGTCCAAAATTATTCAAAGCTCGTAGAGATGTACTAGCTAATATAGAAAACATTATAGGTGGAAATAGTGTTGTTGATATAGCAATAGTCACTCATAATGATGATGACCACATCGGTGGATTTGAATTTTTGCTTGATACTTCTATTAAAATTAACACTATTATTTTTAATAGCCTCCAAGATATTCCTGACATTATAAAAAGCTCACAGAAACAAATCTCATATAACCAAGATAATATTCTTAGACAAAAATTATTGGAAGAACGTGGAATTCAAATTCAATGTTTGACCAGAAATTCTACTCCTTTAATATTTAAAGATATTAAGTTAACTGCAATAACACCAACAGCTGAAATCCTAGAGCGAATGTTAAAGGACGCTGATGCTAAAAAAGAAAGAGAAGAAGAAAAGAAAAGGCAAAAACAAATTTCAAGTTCGAAAACTGAAGAAATAAAACTTGCAGAAGCTTTACAAAAAATACAATCTGGTCAAGATAGTTTTGTAAAAGATACATCTATTACAAATAGATCAAGTATAGGATTAATCATTGAATATGGAAACTTCTCGGGGCTTTTTCTAGGGGATGCTCATGCTAAAGATGTTATAGAAGGTTTAAATATCGCAGGTTTTATAAAACATCGATTTGATGTGGTAAAGATTTCACATCATGGTAGTGAACATAATACAAATATCGATTTACTAGAGCTTATTGGAAAAACTGAATATATCTTGTGTGCAGATAATGAAACAAAAAATAAGCATCCTAATAACATTACCTTAGCTAGAATTCTAAGTTTCGATAATAATCCAACTATTCATTTAAGCTCAAATAGCTCTGATCTATTAGTAAAAATTGAAGAGTGTAAAAGTCTAGGTTTTAGTATTAATGAAACATATCCGACTAATGGAGTGAATACACTTTATTATGAATACAAGTAATCTAATACAAGTTAAAGTACTCCAAAATGAATCTAGTGGATATTTTTTCAAATCCTATGATGACAATAAATCATTTGTCATCACATCAAAGCATAGTATTTGCGAGTTCAGAAGTACTTGTGATCTTATTGAGAGTTCAGTTAAAGATTGTTGCAGAACGTGTCCACTAGAGTTTGATACTCAAAAAATTCAATTACTTAGTAATGGTAATGATGTTTCTCTTCACATAGAAAAAATCTATTATGAGAAAGCAAAAGATTTAGTAATTATACATGTTATTGAAACTGCTACCAATAAACTAATAGTTAATGAAAAAAGTTGTAGCAATCTCTATTTAGCTTCTGGATTTAATAACTTAGAATCAGGGGTGACCAACTTAATATTGGATACGCCTAGAAGCATTAATACGCTTATATATTATAATTTACATTCAAATCCAACACCAAATTTGATAGAAAAAGAAAGAAATTTTCAGGGAATTTCGGGTTCTGTAGTTTTTACACATCATAAAAATTACCCAACAGCAAAAGCACTAATCGTCCATAATGAAAATCATAATGATTTTGGAGCAGAATGTCTTGATACTTTAAATTTCAGTGAAATCAATCAATTTTTTGAATGCAAGGTTTTTGATCAAAGATTTTATATTTCAGAAATACAGAAAATTAAAGATATTAGTCGACAAAGTTTAGAATTAATTCCGAAGATAATTGATGGGGTGGAGTTATCTAGACCTGCATTACATAAAGAGTTTGAAGATAAATTAAATTTAGGCAGATTTATACAAATTACAGGTTTGTCAGGTACAGGTAAATCAGTTCTACTAAGACAAATCGCAGAGTCAAAAGCTAATAATCTACCATCTTTATTCATTAAATCAGATCAACTTACGGGAAGTAATACTTGGTTGGAATATCTATCTAGAGTTGGACTACCTAGTTTTTCAATTTCAGAGTGGCTAATAAGTTTGGAAGCCGTTGGGGGAGTTCCTATTGTCTTTATTGATGGTATAGACAGAATTAGTGAAAATAGTAAACCAATCATTGAAGAGTTAATTACTACAATTTTTAATAATCACGATTTAACCAATTGGAAAATCGTTACTACGTTAAGAGACACTGGACTTGAACCATTAAAACTATGGGTCGGTGCTCTATTGAAGAATATAGCCATCCAAACCTTAAACGTAGATCTTTTAAGTGATGATGATTGTTATACATTAGCTCAACAAATTCCTGGCATTCAGAAGCTATTATTCAGTGATAGTAAAGTCAGAGAGATCATTAGACGTCCTTTTTTTGCTAAAGTTTTAACCAGTTTAAAAGCCAATAATTTTGAACCTGAGTCAGAACTAGAATTAATAGATGCATGGTGGGAACGAGGCGGATTTAATGAAACTGGTCAATCTACTTATAATCGACAAGATTTTTTAAAAACACTTTCTGAACTTAAATCTCAAAGCCTTAGTAAGAGTGTCAAGCGTAGAGAGATTCAGCCTATTGATGTTTTAGATAGCTTGGTTGTTGACGGGATAGTTCATGTAAATTCTAAAAGTTCTACTGTTGATTTTACACATGACATATTTTATGAATGGTCATTACTTTATCTTCTTTTAGAAGAAGAACAAGACTGGTTGAATAAAATAGAAAGCTTTGGACAACCTCCTTATATAAGTAGGGTTGTAGAATTGCTTGCTCAACGAGAATTTATTGACGATCAGTGGATTAGTCATTTAGAAAACCCAAAATTTAAAGAGCTAAGATCACAATGGTTAAGAGCATGGGTGATTGGACCAATAGGATACCCAAAGTTCATTGAGTTGAGTATTGGATATACACAAGTCTTACTCGAAAATGATTTTGATCTCTTTAATAAGTTATTGACATGGTTTCAAGCAGAGAAGACTAAAGCAAATCCTGTATTATTAATACAGTCTGATAAACTAGAGATGGCTATTCAATATCCTTGGCCATCTGATGCTTCACTATGGCGAACACTTTTAGAATATATTTTTAAGCTAATCCCAAGCATACCTCCCAAAGTATATCCTCAAATACTGAAGATTTTTGAAGTTTGGCAATATTTAGGTATTCATATACCCTCAAATAAAATGTCTAAAATGCTTTTGGATGTATCAATTCACTGGCTTTTAGAAATTTCTCAAAAAGAAAGATCTAACGACTGGGGACAAATAGTTAACTTAAAAGATTTTAAGTTGGGTCTAATTAACTTAATTTTGGTTTCAATACATTCAAATCCATCCTATATGGAAAAATATTTAAATTTTCTACTTTTGGAAAATGAAGTTTCTAGAGATACTTATGCACATATAGTAGGTGCTTCATCCCTTATTTCACAACATCATCCAAAATTACTTGCTGATTTAACGCTAAAATTTTTATTAGATGAACTGCCTAAAACACGTATAGAACGTGAGCAAAGAAGCTATCAAAGAACAAAGCAATATTATCAAGAATTACTGGCTAAACCTGAAGAAGAAAGATCAAAAGAAGAACAATTAATGATTGATCGTCGTGCCTTATTTTTTCATCAAGCACCATATCAACAAATTCAGAGAAAGGATTGGGAAAATTTATCAATTAAATATGAATCTAAATACTTTTATCCTAGCTCACCTTTAAAGGAGCCATTTTTTTCACTATTGAAGCATTCAGAAGATAATGCATTACAGCTCATACGTGATCTATCTAACCATGCTATTAAAGCATGGAAACAACTATGTGAAATTTCTGAACAAGCACCTATACCAACTACTATTGAATTTCCTTGGGGAGTACAAGAATTTTGGGGAAATGAAAAGCAATATATCTGGAAAAAAACTGTTTGGATAAATAATGCGATTTCATCGGCCTTTATGGTCTTAGAGAACTGGTGCTTTGAACAGCTAGAACAAGGGCGAGATTTTGATGAACTCATTCATAAAATTACATCAGGAAATGAGTCCGTTGGAATTCTCGGTGTAGTAAGTGTTTTAGCTCTTAATAAGCAAGTGGTTTCTAATTCTATATTGCCAGTTGTTACTAATTTTAAAATTTTAGAATTAGATAAATATCGTTTTCAGCAATGCTTACAAGAACCTAGTACAACTTTATTCTCTCTTCAAGATAAATCAAAATATCAAAATGATATTGAAGCTGTCAGACACAACTTCAATAGACAAGGCCATAAATTAAATTTAGAGTTTTTATTAAAATATTATTTTATAAATTCTGAGTTCAGGGAACTTACAAAAGATAAGTTATCTAATTTAAAAGTTGATCTTCCTTTTAATTTTGAACATCAGAAGGTAGATGAATCAATAATTAATTTTTTAGAACAGCGAGCTGCTTATTACGCTGAATATGGCAATTTCGAAAATTACTTTTCTCAAAAAATAGATGAGAATCAAATAGGTATTTTCTTTAATCATCCTCAGTATAGAAAGCAATCTGAATCGAAAGAGTATAAACAACTGAATGAGTTTGCCACATATTTTGGAGTAGCATATTGGGCTGAAAAATCATTAGAAGCTAATGCAATTCAAAATAATTACACCATAGATTCAGTCATTAAGTTATTCAAAGATTTAGAAGAAAAAGACTTATTTGAAGATGCTTGTGATGTGCAAGAAAGCTCATCTACGCATAAAAGTATGAAACAAAATGCTTTTAGTGCATTAGCTACGATGATCTTAGTCTTTAGAGCAAATAGTAAAGAAGACGATCTAGAGTGGGCTCGTGATATTTTAAATCAAGCAGTCCAACTACCTTATAGTTCTTATGAAGTAGGGTGTCCACAAGCTTCCTTAACTTTTCATCCGAAGAAGTTTCTTGCTCAGGCTTTAGCAAGTGAAATTATTCATAACACTATGAATAATTTCACTTTTATGAATCTTCTAGATATTGTAGTGAGCCCATGTCATGAAATTTCATTAATCTCTCTAAAAGAATGTCTGAAATTATTTGATATAAATCCTAAATTCACTTGGACAGCAATTTATTTTTCATTTGCTCTATGTAAGAATAATTTAAAATATCGATTTTATCGATTGGATAAGTATCCCGAAGCAAAACAAGAAGTAGATCAAGTATATGAACATCTGAAAAACTACTTAAAATCAGAAAATGATTGGTGTGTACTACCAATACCTGATGCTCCTTGGGTAGAACTGGATGAACAAACAATTCAAAACAAAAGAGAAAGAGATAAAAGAATTACTGATATAATAAATAAGCAAAGAGTGGGCTATAAGCCTAGATTAGGTCTTCATAAAAATTATTCAAAGTGGGTAAAATCAGATAATCAATGGGATTATCAGTTCTCAGAAAAAGTTATTCACTTACTACCTGAGAAACTACTTCATGATACCTCTCAAACCTATATTCTCAATTTTTTAAAAAGTTGCTTAGAATGGACTATAGAAAAACAGGAACCTTCTTGGCTTGAAGAAAATCAAAGGGTTGATGACAAAGATATTATTCATGAATGGAATCATAGCATATCTAGAGCTTTAGTAAGAGTTGTTGGAATATTGCCTACAGAAGAAATCAACTCACAATTCCTTATACCAATTCTTAATCTTAGAACAGATACTTGTTGGGAGTTGCTTAATCCATTCATTAGTAATTATATTTGTCGCTATATTTATGATGCACAGAACATTCCTCACAATGCGTTAGATGTTTTAGATTTATGTTTGGATCGTTTTTTAAAAGTATCGTGTTTTGATAAAAAAAGTTATAGAAGTGGAAAAATTTCAGGACTCGACTTATCTGAAATCGCAAAATCACTGATGTTTGTGTCACTAGATCAAGATGCGCCTTTAGCCAATAGATTCGTAAATGGTGATTGGACTGAAATTGGTACAATTTTACCTTTAGTTGATAAGTATGTTAGAGCAGTAGGTTGGATTAAAGATGTTATTCATCTATTCTTGAAATTGTGCGAACGATCAATCCAAAATTATCCATCATATTTATATGCTGATCAAATTTTAGGATTAATCTCTTCAGGTGAAGTATTAAATTGGGACGACTACGTATATCAAAGGATATCTAGCCTTATCCAAATTTTTATAGATAAGGAACAAATGATGCCAATAGAATTACGACAAAAATTTTTAAGAATTATTGATTGGCTAGTTGATCATGGTGATCGAAAAAGTGCAGCCCTTCAACAAAGTAACTTTTTCCAAAAAGTAAAAAGTTGCTGAGCAATTAATTTTTATCAAATATTTATCTAGTTGAATATACTATGAATCAAGAGAGCTTAATCAAAGTTGAAACACTAGAGGCAGAATCTACAGGGTATCTTTTTTTATCACATGATGAGAAAAAATCATTTGTCATAACATCTAAACATAGTATTTGTGACCAAAAAGATAATTGTGACCCTTACAAAAATAAAGAAGATGGCTGTTGTAGAACCTGCCCCAAAGAGTTCACTATGGAAAATATTCATTTATTACAGGAAGGGAGTCAAGAAAAACTAAGTATTAGTAAAATATTTTGTGATAAAAATAAAGATCTTACGATTATTGAGGTTAATGAAAGGGCTACTGATAAATTAATCATCAATGAAGAAATTTATACCGACTCATATATTGCAAGAGGTTTCAATGAGAAGGATAACGATTGGATTAATTTAGATTTAGATAAACCTAAAGATTTCGGATCTCTGATTTTTTATCGCCATTCAAGTTCAAATCCAAATTTAGTAGAAAAAAAAGATAATTTTAAAGGAATATCTGGTTCAGTCGTTTTCACTTATCATCAAGATCATTCTCAACAAATTGCAAAAGCAATAATTATTCATAATGAAAACCATAACGATTTTGGTGCAGAGAATCTTGAAAAACTAGACTTCGATTACATTAATACTTTTTTTGAATGTCATGTTTTTCATAGAAAAAAAGATATAGAAGTAGATGAACTAAGGTGTCTATTACAAAAGAACCAAGAATGGTTATTAGAATCATTTTCCAATAACAAAGCAGCAAAACATAGTTTTGGTCAATCTTTAGCTCCTAATGATCCAAATTTACCGAAATTATTACCTCGTGAAAGCCTAATTAATACAATTCATCATAATTTATTTTCAGGAGAAATTAATTTCATACTAGGAAAAGAAGGTGTAGGTAAATCATGGGTTACTGCACAAAGTTGGTTACTTC
Organism: Acinetobacter seifertii; assembly: GCF_016064815.1. NCBI lineage: Bacteria > Pseudomonadati > Pseudomonadota > Gammaproteobacteria > Moraxellales > Moraxellaceae > Acinetobacter > Acinetobacter seifertii. The sequence goes on from NZ_CP065820.1 coordinate 2,025,925, forward strand.
TTGAGGATAAACCCTTACATGTTTTTTTGACTGCTCAAGATTTTAGCCAATTAAGCAAGAATGATTTAGAATCTTTTTTAATAAAAAAGATTCTTGAACAAACAAATGATGAAGAAAGTGAAATCGCCTTTAAAAAATGGTCGGAGAGGTTTAAAAGGTGGGAAATTGATTCAAATAAAACTGATATAAATCTATTAGTTACTATTGATGGAATAAACCAAAAACCTAATGTAGATTGGCCTCTTATTATCAATAAAATTTCGCATTTATTTGAAAAAAAGAAAGTAAAAATTTTAGTTACATCAAGGACCATTTTTTTTAATGAAAAAGTCAAAAGAAAAATTATAAATAATTATGGAACAGTAATAGTAACAGATTGGTCTGAAGACGAAAGAAACGAGATTTTAATCTCAAAGGGAATAAACCCTAGTTTACTTACAGATAGTGTAGCAGATTCTTTATTGAATCCCAGATTATTAAATATTTCTCTAAGTTTATTCGAAAAACAAAAAATTCAGAAAATTGATGAATTGGATGTCAATAGAATATTACTAGAACACATTAGACAAATGGAATCAGAGAATTATGAAGAAATATCATATTCTGAATTTTTAAAAAGCCTTCAAAATCACGCACAACAAATTATAAACAGATTGGTCAAGGATGAAAAAGATGATCTGAATCATTTCGAAGGAAATCTCAATGCTGTTGCTGAAGGTCGTTTTTTTGAAGTTGTGGAAGATGATCTTGATTCATATAAGTTAAGAGATGAAGGTTTATGTTTTTCACTAGGATTAGAAATCATTCTTCAATTAAATAGAATGAAGCGAAATGGTAAAAATCTGGATGATGGTTTAGCTAAAATTATTGAACCGATAAATGCATTAGATAAGACATCAGATATTATTATTTCTAGTCTTACAATATTGATATTTGAACCTAATTATTACTCTAGAGAGGTTCTTACGGCTTTAGTTTCATGTTTTGTTTCTCTGCAAAATACCGATGAGTCATACCTTGGTTATTTTGCTACGATTGTTGAAAGGAAAATTTCTGATTTTATAAATATTTTAGAAGAGTTATGTTTGAATGGTGGCAATCAACCAAATTACAATTGGATTGAAAAGTCGATTATTTGTATCCCACATACTTCACAATCTTGGCCATGTATCGAAGAGCAGATACAGAAATGGTTGAAATATTACTCATTATCACCAGAAAAAAAACTTTCATATTTTTCAAAAAAAGATGCTAATGATCGCCTAATTGCATTTGAAAAATATAAGATCGAAATTTCAGAGAAATTAAACAGACTATCAACATCTGAAAAAAGACTAATTACTCAATTAACTGAAAATGAAAAAGATATTGATACATTAGTTATTACGGCATTCCATATCTTAGCGGGAAAACCTTTAGCCAAATTTGCACCAGAATTTATTAAATGGAGCTTTAGTTGCAGTTTAAATTCAAGTTATAGCTCTCCAAATAAAGAATTTATTAATTTAATTCGATACAACCTTGTTGATTGGGAGAATACAAGGACTCAATTATTAAATGAAGCACAGATTTTAAACTCTTCAGATACTTCAGATATCGCAAAATGGGCTTATATTAGAGTGCTTTATTCAACAGGGGATTCTGAAGATGAAAATATTGCTGAAGAGATTATAAATAAACTTAGGCCTAATGCTCACTCAGGAGGATGGCGAAGAATTGAAGATTATTGTTCTACTGATCCGTGTGACCCGGAGTCATTTGAACCAGAAAATATTGTAAATACAACTAAAAAATGTGAAGAACTTGATGTTAATCAAATTTGGAATGATCTAAATCAGACTTCAGAAAGTCTTCTACTACATGATATTGAAACCGGGATGGCACGTTTTAGATCATCAGAAATTATATCTAAATATAGAAAACTGATTACTAATATTTTATGTCGAAAACAATATCCTTTACGATGTGGAGTAATAAATATAGATCAGCATAATGTTTTATTTACTAAAGAGCATATCGATAAATTATTAAATTTTCATAAATTAAATAAAGGGTTTGATATAATTGATGAACTATCTGAAAATGATAAAAATTTTGTTAACCAATTTTTAGTCATGATGTGTTTACCATATATTAAACCAATTCAACAGCTTGAAATTTTGTTGAATTTCAAAAAAGAAAATATGGTATTTATCAATCTTATAGAAATTATGACAGCTGTATCATCGAAAGAATTTAATCTTGTTCTTGATAGAAAATTATCAGAAAATCAAATTTTTAATTTACTTTGCTATGTAAACATTAAAAAATTAAAATTAAAATTAAATATTAAGTTTCGGGAGATTTTAAAAGAAAATATACTGAGTCATAATTCATTTATAAGAACTGAGGTTTTTAAATCAATATTATTATATGAAGATATTGAATTGTTAAATATTTTTATTAATACTAATTGGTCTGTTAGTTCAACAGATAATAATCATGAATTATTTTATGGGTCATCATTATGGCTATTGTCAGCAAAGAACAATTTAATTGCTGAAGAAACTGCTATAATAAATATTGATCCTTGTGCATTCGGAGTTGCTAATAAATATCTTTCTAAGACAGGACTTAGAAAATTATCTTATACCATTGATTATATATTTAAAAGCATAATTGATGCGAAAATTAATTTTCCAATTTTAGAAATATTTGAAAACTTATCATTACATGAAAGAAATGCTTCGATATTTTTAATTGATAGAAGAGAAAATAAAATTAACTTAGAAGAACACTTAAAGTTACTTTCTGAATCTGCTGGAGAGTTCGAAAAAAGACAGGAAGATCAAAAGTTAGAATTTAAAAATTATATAGATTATCTAAAATCTGAAGGTGCTAACATTCTCTTAAATGGCATGTTACCAGAAGAGTTTTCAACTATACTAAATTCAGCGCCAGAATTGAAAAATCAATGGTTTAATATTTTTTATAATTTATCAAAAAATTATATACCGCAATTTTATAACTTTATTTTACTACTAGCATCTGCTTATTCAAATAGTGATCCTCACAAATCTCAATTACTTTGGGATAAAATCAAAAATAGTGAATCTATTATAAATATAATAGTAGGTCCGGAAAAAATTCCACTAAAACAAATGTCAATTTGGGGTAGTAAAAATCAAGATTTAAACTTATATCGATTTAGAATACTTGATCAAGCGCTTTCAGATGAAAAAATATATAGTCATGTTTTGGCAGCAATAGTAAATCATAATGAAGCTATTATTTATGATTATATTAATATTAAAATTAATTGCGTAGAACCATCTCAAATTGCTAGAGGAGTTCTAGTTGCTGGATGTTTAGATGAAAATTCTTTATCTCAAGAAATATTTGATAAATATAAGGATTATAAGGGGCTAATTGGGGAGGCTTACAACGCATCTTTATATATCTACGAAAGAAACATCTGGTCTAAATATTGGTTTAAACAAATGGTATCTACAGAAAATAATGAAGAATTTTGGAAAAATATGATTTTATTTACAAAAATTGTAGACTCTAGATTTTATACATGGAATGAATCTATTTTAAATAAAAATATTCTTTTCGATAGTTTTTATCAAAGTTTTACTAATGACATTAAAAACCGTTGTAAAAAATGGCAAAAAGAAAGAAGCAAAAAACTATTTGGTAGTGAACCTCCAAACTCTATCTACATTTATTCTGAATAGCCAGAATTTATAGTTTTTATTTAAAAATTATCCATAAATTACTAAATTTAAAAGATTTTTTAAATTGCTCTACTCATTGGTCAGTTCCGAACATGTGTTTATCAAAGTTTAATTCATGTTGACAAACATCAAAAAACAAATAAAATTTTAATAATTTATCCTGAAATAAAATAAGATCATATGGGAGAGATTTTAAATATGTTAGAAAATGAAAAAAGAGAAGAACTTGGTAAACAAATGGTAGAAGATCTTATAGAGATTGCAAGATTGGAGCAAAGTTCAATTAAGCACTTTAAAGCTGATCAAAATGGAGTTTTTTGTGTGGTAGGAGTAGATTCTATAAGTCATGTTATTTTTAGAAAATAAGTCTCTTTTAATCAATTTTTTATATTTATTTGCTCAAATCTGAGTTGAATTTGTCTATCCTACAATATACTGAATATGGCAATCACTAGCTCTTATACGTACCATATAAGTCAGGTTTCAAGGGGGCAGGTCTAACAATATAGCTAATCATACAAAGCTTGGACAGTCCAATTTAAAATTATTATTTAATCAGCTCATTTTTAATTGTTTTACCTGTTTCGATGTGAGCAATTGGGTCACGCAATCTTTTTGCATTCTTAGGACTTTTAAGTAAATGTAAAGTTTCTTCATAGGCATTGAAATCATCTAAGCTAATCAATACAGCCGTTTGCTTATTCTGTCTAGTGACAAGTACTGGGGTATGGTCATCAATAACACTATCTAGTAAATGTTCTAGATTCTTCCGTAAATCATAATAGGTAACAACCTTCATTTATACACCTAAATTAATTAAGAATATTTGTACTTAATTAATTACAGAAAAGAGGTTTCATCAAAGTCTTTGGATACTATTTAATATATAGATTTAGTAAGAATGACTAGTACATTGCTGAAATATGTAGTCAGCCCAAATGAAGTATCCCTTTATTTAGGGTGAAACATACATCTTTGTTTTGCTGACTAGTTTTTTAAACCATTACACACAGACTAGTGTTCGAGAAGTATAGGAGTCTTATGTCTACTCTCTATTAAGAGTAATAGCTCTTGCACCTCAATTTTGTATTGGTTACTTTTAAAACCTAATTTCAACATGAATTTTTGACAGTCTTTATTAGGACATTCAATGCTTAGAAAAGAATAACCAAACTTCTTGCCAAAGATGCACAACTCTTTGATTAATTTCGTACCAAAACCTTTTCTAGGAGTTTTAAATCCTAATCTTGCAACTATAATTGCTTTGTTTTGACTATTTTCATCGAAGTATCCTAACCTAAAGTAAAAATCATTATTAGGGTTGTGTACGGTAACTTTAATATTTACGCATTTACTTTCAGATGCAATGCCACTTATTCTTATAGATTTAGGTGCTAATCCTAGTACATTAACCATAAATTCTTTTAATAAATCTTCAAATGCAAGCATTTCATCCTTTTTTATAACAAGAGTCTCAGCATAATTTAGCATTAAAGTTTCCTTGGGTAGTAAATCTATTTAAATGAAAGGTATTTTTTGAGGAGGTGAGGAGCTAATAGATGATCTACTTTCAAATTCGTTCTTAGTTTTACTTCTTCAATGATATCTATAAGTGTTTCTGTATTCTGATGAAGTTGTGATTCCAAATCATCAATTTGTATGCGTAGATTTTTATTCGTATCAGTAAGAGCCTGTCTAGTTTTTTTATTCACATAAAGTTGTTGTTCCTTATTCTTTAGATTTAGTGGTGAAATCTGCTCAGATACATACAAAGATATAAGCTTCCTCCGTTCAGCAGAACTCAAAGTACTTAGCCCACCTGATATATACCCCTTAGCCGTTAGCCGACTATGAAGAGCCTTGTGCGAAATGGGAGATTTCTCAAAACCTTCAACCAACATAATTTGTAATTCTTGTTCGATGACTTCATCCAGTTGTTTACCACGTAACATATCAGGCTCCCTTAGACTCAATTTTTTGTTGTTCAATAGCGAAAAGTTCACTTAATGTGCTTGGTAATTTAGAGATTGCATCTCCATAATAAAAAATGGGAATAGGAGTTAAACTATTTTGCCTATTAAATGCTTTAGTTTTTAAGTCAGTTAAATAGAGTATTTTTTGACGTAAATTTTCATGCATTTCTTTATAGGATAAATCTTGGACAACAGTTTGTTCTATATGTGCAAACTCATCGTGTAATTTATTCAGAATGTATTCTAGAGCTTCTAATTCACCTTTCCGTCCAGTTAAAGCAAAGTTTCCACATTGTTCACCTGATTGACATGCAAGACGCTTAGGGCAATCGTGTACAGCGACTTCACGCATACAACCACCGAAAGGTAAAGGATGCAAACAAGCATGGCGTTGAACTAATGCGTTGGCTAATGATTGATCTTCTTTAACTAATTCATTAAATGATTCTGCGATATCTTGAAAATATTCATCAAAGAAAGATTCCTTTACATAACTCGCTACTTCATTTTTCGAGTCAAATGTTTGTAAATTCATCTTTAAATTATTTTCTAGATCCAATTTTTCTGAAAAGTACATTAATCCATCATGTTTAATAGAATCAATTGGATAGTCTAGCTTGAGTTCTTGTTTATCATTCTCATAAAGTACCAATTCATGTTTTTCCAGCAAACTAGCTGTGGCTTTACGTTGCTTTAATGCTAAATGTTGATAATACTGATTTTGCTTAATGTCTATACGTCCCATCAGCATTGCTTGTAAATGTTCAGATAATCCGCTTAAAGCAAGGAAAGTATTAATATTATGCCGTGGTAGATGGCTTGTTAATGATGTATGTTCTTTATCATTTTCCATTAAATTATATTTAACAAATACAGAAATATTCGAACTTTTACCATTTCTCGAACCTAAAAAATTATTTAAAATAACCACAGATAAAGGAATAATATTTGTAATATGAGAAAAATTTCTTTTTAGTGTAGTTGATTTATACTCATGAATGAATAATAAATCCTCGTATTTCAAATTCTCCATCTTGCCTTCATAGTTAAATATATGGGAGAGTGGACAATCTGAAGAATAATTGGGTGTTAGTGATATAATAAAATTATTAATATCTTTTTTTAAATAAAATGTTTTTATTCTTTCTTCCTTAACTCTCTTAAAAATAGGTACTTTATTTAATGAGGTTAGAACTACAAAACGCTGTGCCGCTATACCACTTTTCTCAGTATACCCACTGTATTCATTTTTAGCCCTTAATCTAAAAACCGTTCCTATTAAATCATCTAATTCAATATAATCGGCTCCAATCTCATCTATTGCCTTGGGTAAAAAATTAATACATTTTTTTGATCTTAAATATCTAATATATTCTCTGTATTCTTTTGTAAGTTCTAAAACAGATTGAAATATTTTTTCTACTAAATTTACAGCCAAAGGCTCAACCCAATGAATCCGCAAACCTGAGCCTTTTGCACCATGATATTGAATACCGAGAGTATATTGTTTAATGCCATCTAGAGTTACATGTTTTTTAGTTACTGGATCAATTATAGGTTGTTTGATTAAAGCATCAGTTTTTAGAAGTAGTGCTTCTGTTGAGCGTAAACCTGTTATAATAAGTAAAAGTAAAAGATTCAGTACAATTTTTTCACCATTTGTTTTACATAAACTGATTAGCGAAACAATATTTAAAAAAGTCTGAATAGAAATCAACTTTTCTTTGTTTAATTCATCTTCATCTAGTTCTAATTGTTCTATTAGGGCCTTTGTTTTTCTAGCATTAGGGGTTCTATTTCGTGGGTTTAAGTATAAAAATTTTTTAGAGAATTCTAATGGTTTTTCAGTAAAACCATAATGGTTTAGCATTTGCTGTAATCTAAGATATGTACCCGCATGGTCGGGAAGATTCGTTTTACTTGAATTTTCAGCTAATATTTTAAATGATTTTTCTAACGTGAGCGTTGATAAATAGCAGGGATGGGGGTTTTCTATATTGTTTTCATATAATATATTATACCAACGCTTAAGAATAAGAACCTCTGCATATAATTTCTGTGGTGATGTTTGTGAGTTAGCTTTTCTATAACTAAGAACCATCACTGCTTTCATAAATTCTTGATATTTTATATCTATTGAAAAGTCATCTATTCCTTTCAATCTTTTCCCTGTCGGAAAGGAGAATTTTGTTTTTCCACTTCGTGAAAGCAACCACCCAGAACCAATTTCTCCTCCGGACCATTCAGGGTCATCCCATGTCCATTTAAAGTTTTTTTGAATATTTTCATCAAAAAATTTTTTCTGTTCGTTTATAAAAGCCTTATACTTTTCAAGATTCATCAAATGCCATCCTTCTGTATTTTGCAACGAACAATTACTGATTCAATTTCAAATTTTGTTGATTCATGGACTCTAATTAATGGATTTCTTGAAACGCCTATACCATCGGATAATCTAATCAGCTCATTAATTTCACATTGAATACTTTCTAAAACATTAGTGTGGTTAGCATCAATAAAAGGGTGAAAATATATACATCCATAGCAGTTGCGAACAGGTTGAAATAGGCATTTATCATTGTAAGAACAGCCACCGATGTCATAATGAATTTTATGGCCAATATTGCCCATTACTTTTTTGTGTTTCCATTCTTGTTTATAAACCAAACGTCCAGTGAGTAACATAGCAATCATGTGTTTATATAAAGAATTTCTACCTAAAGCTTGGGCCCTAATTTGTGCTAATTGGGGTGTAGAGAAAATATAATGCCTTGCTGTCACGACTGATGAGTGACCTAAGATATATGCTATTTCTTCAGCTGAAGAGCCAGCCATAGCTAGACTATAACCAACATGATGTCTAAAGTCTGAAAATGAGTATTTTTGTCTAATCATTTCTCCAGCTAAAACAGCATCTCGATATGATTTTGGCGAAAAAGCAAATAATTGAGTGTTAATAGCCTTCGAGCAGAAACGAGCTGCATTTTCGCCCATATCAAATAATTTTTCATCTGGATATAAGTTAAACCTTTCTATATATGAAAGAATAATTTCAGCAATTTCTTCTGGTAGCTTTACAGCTATTTTCTCATGTACATATCTTGCTTGTTTTGCATAAGGAATTAGTACACTATAGCGATGGAATTGATCTACCGTACGTGTAGTGTCTACTTTTATATCTTGTACCGATAATTTAGCTAATTGAACAGGTCTAAGCCCTGATACATAGATGAGTCCTAATAGTGAAGAGTTTATTAAAGTTTGATTAGTGACTTGTAAAGAGTCTTGCTTTAACTGATGATTCAATTGGCTAAAACCATGTTGAATCATGGTAATAGTTGGGTAATCAATAAGATCTTCATATTCTTGATAATACAATCTTGAATTGAAGGCTGTAGGATGTTCAAGGAATTCTAATTCGTATTCTTGATCAATATCAAAATGTGAAAAATCTTCTAAAAATAATAATTTAATCAAAAATTTTAAGTGGTAATAGTAAGATGATCTATCTTCTTTTGCCAAATTAGCTAATATCGATTTTAGATTAGAATAATCAAGTTTTTGCTTATTAGTTTTTAATGTTTCGATGGCATAACTAAAGGCCTGAAATTTAGCGTCAAGTGATGAGGGGGTATTAACCTGAATGTAATTAGCAAGAAAAAATTTAGCTAATTTTTTCTCAAATTTACTGAAATGAGAAAAGTCTAATTTAATATTTCTTCCTGAATAATTAAAGCTCCAGAGATCAGAAGAACTCTGAACAAATTTACTATCAAATTTATCAGCTCTTTGAAATTTAATGATTGATGGTGTATGCAAAGACTCTATGAGTCTAAGGTCAGCATCATGGAAAATCATAAATTTATTAGGACTATTATCATTTTTTTCAAAATCTAGACTAAGTTGAGGCATATTTTTATCAATCATAATTTAATACTGGAATCTATTATTCGAGCTAAATTCATAAAATTAGCACGTTCTACAATAAAGCGTTTACCATAATATATGGGCATTGTACTTGTCGTTGACCACCCGCCTAAGGCTCTTAGATCATCCTGCGCTTTTAGCAGAGCATCATTCACACTTTGTTTAATATCAGAATGACTAACATTTTCTTTTTTATACTTCTCAAAAGAGAAGCTTAACATCATATAGGCCCAAGAATGTCTACATACATGTGGCGTTAGCCGTTCTATTGAATCATAGCTCGAAGTATCAAAACAATTTGGTAACAGGGCTTTTAGGGATGAGTCTACCTTATCAAATATTTTTTTCATACTGGCATAACTTAAAGCAGAGTAGGGTGGCTTTAAAGAAGTAAATAAGATCTGAGAAGGAATTTCTTTTCGGATTTCATTTATATAGATTTGAAGAATTTTATAGTCTCTTTCTTGGAGCTTAATTACTCGATAAGAATACTCATTTTTGATTTTTGGCTTTTTCGAGCGATCATCAAACTCATCATCTGTGTTTGTAATAATTAAACTAAAGTTCTGATTCTGAATTGATTTTTTGATAGAATTGGTTGTTAGCAGCATAAGCTCACCAATTCTAAGACCATAATTAAGCATGAGATGTATGATTAGAAAGTTTCTGAGTTGTACGTTTTTTGACTTAAATGGATTTAAAATATTGTATTTATTAGAATTGCTCGGTGAGATAATTAAATACAATCCTTTAATCATCTCATCATTCATACTTTTGAACGAATAATTAATTTCACTTTTAATAGTTTTATTGGACTTTGAAAAGTTATTTATAATTTTTTTCTTTATAGTCATATATTTATTTAAGTTTTCCTTAATTTTTTGGATTTCCTTCAGTGAAAGTTGTGGCTGAGATTGGATAGTTAGATATTCATCAATTAAAAAGCTGTAAAACTTTAAAAAGGATCTAATTCTATGGCCAATTGTATTGTAGTTATTATGTGCTGTATTTCTTAATCTTATGAGATTACTTTCATTTTTTTTGTTGTTTTCTAAATAGATAATGAAGTTATCAATTTCACTTTGAATGATTTCAAAGTTGTAGGACGTCGAATAGAAAGATTCACAAAAGGATGTGGCAAACTTCTCATACCAAAATTCGTACCAAAATTTTAATGCTATCAAATCTGCATGCTGCGTAGAGATACTTTGAAATCTGAGAAATTTCATGGTGTACAGCAAAGGGTATAAACATGGACAAGATGAATCCATATCAAACAACAGAATAATTTGATTTTCGTTTGAGACTTTTTTTTCTAAATGAATTGTTTTTAGAGCAAACATAGTAAAGTTTATGAAGTATTCTTAAGGTCAACATATCATATTTTTTAAGTAAAATAGAAATCACTTAAGTTATTGAATAGAGGTCACAGAATGCAAAATATGAAGTTATTGTTAGGTGTATCGGATTTAACATAATATACATTATACGAACAGTTGTATAATTCACTATTAAGTCTTTGATTCTGCTGCTGTACGTTTAGCTATACTTGTTGGCTCAACAAAAAATCATTAATTATTTTAGATGCGTATTATGCAATTTATAAAAAAGACCTTTGTTAAGGTCTTTTTGCACAGCTAAATTAATTTAATCATTTTATTTTGAAGAGTTCCAATAATTGACGTAATTCAACTGTTGAATTCCTCGTTCGACAAACTCAGCATTTTGCCATTGTTTTACATCAACATCGCGTTTTATCAGTTTTGCCTTTAATGCAGTCTGTACACCTTCTTGTAGATGCCCTAGATAATATTCATCCAAAAGTGGTGAAAAAACTGTTTTTAAGGCTTTGTCTTGTAGACTCAATGCATAGAGTTCTGTTGGTAATCCAGCATTTTTAGTGACAAGTTGAATGGCATTATCGCGGTTTTCAGGCTGTGAGACCCAATGTGCTGATTGTAAAACCGTATTGACCAATGTTTGGACAATTTCAGGATGTTGCTTAATAAACTCACTACGACCCACCAAACCTGATTGAATTGTTCCAGCTCCATCCTGTCTCTGACCAGTACTCAGCGGAACCTCTACAATTTTCTGCTGTTTTAACGCTAGGATTGGCATTAAACCCCAGCTAGCATCAATTTGCTTAGCTGCAAGTGCTGCATTGGCCGCAGCAGGATCCAAATTAATTAAGCATCTATGTGCCGACCAGTTGCTACCAGTAATGTGGTATCGATTTGATTCGATTTGCCAATGATGGCTGCTAAGTCACCTAAAAATGCAAAATCTAATTGCTTATTAGCTAAGGCTTCATTAATTACAGGCCCTGCACCTTTAAAAAATTGCCATTCAACCTGAATATTTTTCTTTGCAAATTCTTTTTCAAGTAACTGATTTAAATATATATAATCAACTAATGGTGTGCCGCTGCTGTGTCTTTCACTACTACTTAGATCAGGTACAGCAATTCGAATTTTTACAATGTTTTCAGTCTGATTTGTTGTTTTTGATGGTGCTGATGAAGATGGTTTGAAAATAAATAGTAGCAAAGCAATAAAAATAAGTGCAGGAATAATCCAGATAAATCGATTACGTTTTGATAGTGTGGCCATATCGTTTTTCTCAACAACATATACAACGTCACTGCTTAACGGCAATGACGTTTTGCATGTTTAAAATGGTATTTAGTTGGCATTTAAAACGGCGTGAAGCTTGGCTTTTTCGAGTTGTTCTTCTGATAAATCCTTGGGTAATGTGGTTTTACCTTTTAAGCCATGTACACCAGTCGTTACTTCACCGGCAAGTGTAATTCGGCGTACAACGCGATGTTGATCGCCATAATCGTTAACCGCATAGTGCTGTGTAGAGCGATTATCCCAAATTACCACATCTCCTTCCTGCCATTGCCAACGCACTGTATTTTCTGGTCGCGTTACTTTTTCTTGTAAAATATTAAATAAAAGCTGTGAATCACTTTGGCTAAACCCCACAAGTCGTTTGAAAAAATGCCCAAGTAAGAGGCTTTTCTTGCCAGTTTCTGGATGTACTACGACTACTGGATGCTCTGTCTCATACTTGGTAGATACAAAAATTTTCTTCAGTCTTTCTAGCTGTTCCGGCTCAACATTTTGTTTTGGTCCACCATAATCATATTCATTTGAATGTACAGCTACCAATTGCTCAGCAAATTGCTGTAAAAGCTCAGGAAGATCCTCATAAGCAGTTTCAGTATTTGCCCAAGTTGTATCACCACCTGTTGCAGGGATGATTAGACTTCTCAAGATACTAATTTTAGGATAGGCATCAACAAAAGTTACATCAGTATGCCAAGAATTGGCGCGTGCACCTTTTTGTGAGTCAAGTTCAAAAATAAAATCTGTGCCATCCACTGCTGGTACTGTTGGGTGTTTAACGGGTGATCCAAATAATTCTGCAAATTTTTCTTGTTCCGTGTCCCCCAAATGTTGCTGGCCACGAAAGAAGAGTACTTTATGCTCTAGTAGCGCATCGTGTATAAACTGAACTGTAGATGAATCAAGCTCAGAGCTTAAATGAATGCCTGATATTTCAGCCCCAATTCGACCAGTTAATTTTTTAACGTGTAGTTGTTGTGCTGGTTTCTGAATAAATGTGGTCATGTTAATTTCCTGTCATAATATATGACTGAATTTTTATCAGAAACGGCGGCTTATTCTGTTATTTCAGAGACAATCCATCACGTAAAAAATTATTTTGATATTTAAATAATTAATAACACGCACATATGAAAATTAAATATGAAATTATATTTTTTTGAAATTTGAATAAATTTTAACTCTGATAAGCTGTTTAAAATCTTAGTTTATATCTCTGATTTATCATGAAAGCATCATCAATTATCGAGTTCAGGAATCCTATCTCAAAATATCAGAATGATTTTGACGGCGGACAATCTTCGGATCATCAAATTATAACGAATGAATTTATTCATAAAAGTATTCGTATTTTAGAAAACTATCAGGTTATTCAATCTTTATCTAATTCAGAGAAATCTACGCTTATTCAGCATTTAAAAATAAGAAAGTATTATCATAATCAAACAATATACAATCAGAATGATCCGTGTACTGATATCAATATTTTGCTTGAAGGCGCGCTTAAACTTGGCTGGAGCACATCGCAAGGTAAATATCACACCGATATTTTTGTGCCCTCAGGTACATTAATCAATATTGTTCCGATCGTAACGGGTCAACCCCTACTTCACGACCACATTGCACAAGGTAGAACGGTAATTGCCAACCTTCCTGGCCAATTGTTTATGGATGTCATCAGAAATAACGCAGATGCTTTGTTTATGGTGTTGAAATTAATCTGTGTAAGAACACAGCTAAATCGTGAACAAAACTTCATTTATTCAACTGAAACATTGCAAACTCGTCTCGCTAAAAAACTAGTTTTTCTAGTGGATTATCATTCCTATCAGGACAAAGATAAAATTTTACTGAATCTTAAATTGAGTCAGGAAAATCTGGCAGAACTTTTGCAGACTTCAAGACAAAGCATTAATAAAGAACTAGCAGCGCTTTCAAACCAAAACATCATTGAGGTTAAATATAACCAAATCTTTATTTTAGACTTTGAAAAGCTAAGCGATATTGCACAGACTCATCAGTTCAACAGTACCACTAAGTTTCTTTGATATATCTGCTTTTGTCATAATGATATGATTTTATTAGGAGATAACTGTCACAATAGAAACAGAATAAAAATTTGTCATATTTACACTAAGCATTTTAGTCGCTTTGTTGGATAAAACATGACAGATGTAAATATCAATAACCAACCTAATATTTTATTAATTGTGGCAGATGATTTAGGCTTTTCAGATTTAGGTGCTTTTGGCGGAGAAATCAATACACCTCATTTGAATGAATTAGCATTAAACGGCTTAAGACTTACTAATTTTCATACGGCGTCAACCTGCTCCCCCACCCGTGCGATGTTACTTTCAGGTACTGACCATCATTTAGCTGGTTTAGGAACTATGGCAGAGGCCCTTACCCCAGAACTTGAAGGTAAAGAAGGCTACGAAGGTGTGTTAAATAACAAAGTTGCCTCATTACCAGAATTATTAAAAGATGCGGGTTACTACACCATTATGTCTGGGAAATGGCATTTGGGACTAAAACCAGAATATTTTCCAATTAAAAAAGGGTTTGAACGTTCTTTTGCACTATTACCAGGTGCAGCCAATCATTATCTATTTGAAGCAGATATTCCAGAAGACCAAATTCCACGCTTACTTAAGTCCACAAAAGGACTCTATGCAGAAGATGATGAGTTTTCAGAAGAACTGCCACAAGGGTTTTATTCATCAGATTATTTTACCACTCGCCTTCTAGACTTTTTACAAGATGATGAAGAACGCCAAGGACGTCCTTTTTTTGCATATTTACCTTTCTCTGCACCGCACTGGCCCTTACAGGCACCTCAAGAAGATATCGATCGATATAAAGGACGCTATGTGGATGGCCCCGTTAAATTGCGTGAACAGCGCCTTGAGAAACTCAAGCAACTTCAATTGGTAGATGCGGAAACGACAATTCACCCTGTCTTAGCTAGAACTCCATTCTGGGAAAATCTTACCCAAGAGCAACGTGATAAGTCTTCAAGAATTATGGAAGTCTATGCGGCTATGGTAGATCGTATGGATCAAAACGTTGGACGTGTAGTCGAATACCTCAAAGATCGAGGGGAATTAGACAATACCATTGTTATTTTTCTATCAGACAATGGTGCAGAAGGTGCTCAACTCGAAGCTCTACCCGTCTTTGGTGGTCAACTTAATGAAATTATCGAGCAATATTACGACAACAGTATTGATAATATTGGACGCGCAAACTCATATGTTTGGTACGGAGAACATTGGGCTCAAGCAGCCACCGCTCCTGCTCGCTTATATAAGGCCCATACTAGTGAAGGTGGAATTAGAACAGTTTCGTTCATTCACTACGCAGGGTTTAAACGCCAAAATCAGATCAGTCACGAATTTTTGACAGTCATGGATTTACTACCAACCCTACTGGATTATTTAAATATTCAGCACCCTGGTCAAGTGTATAAAGGTCGTCAATTGGTGCCCCTCCGTGGTCGTTCTATCTTGCCATACTTACAAGTACAACAAGATCACATTCACAGTGAAGATCATGTCACAGGTTGGGAGTTATTTGGTCAAAAGGCTCTGCGCAAAGGCGAATGGAAAGCGCTCTTCATCCCTGCGCCAAATGGCCCAAATCGCTGGCAGCTATATAACCTTAAAGATGATAAAGGTGAAACTCATGATTTGGCAAAACAATATCCCGAAAAGCTCGATGAATTACTCAAAGAATGGGCAACTTATGTCAAAGAAAATGGTGTGATTGAAAATGTGCAACAACGAAGATTATTACAGAATGATCAGCTAGAACCGTTTGAAGCATAAAAATAACGAAGAGATTGGTATCAACTGATTGTACTAAGCCAGCACCTAATGCTGGCTTTTACATTTGCCACCTGAACAATATTTTAAAAGGCCTCTGTTGAAAAAAATTACTATTAAATATTATGTTTAAAAATTACTATTAAATATAAAGATAAGATCATCAAAATATAAACTTAAGTTTGTACTGATAATGACAGTGTTCAATTACATAAAAATTAAAATCATCACAAAGAAAACACAAAATGGAGTCATTAATGTCAGTTCAAAAGCACACCTTTCACTTCAAGAGAAAAAGATTAGTTTTAAATAAAATCACGCAAAGTCTGTTTATTTCACTTATAGGGTGTGCAGGATATTCATCTATTGTCTATGCCGAGGACACTTCCGCTACTTCAGGTACAGCGGCAACGGAAGCCAGTACGTCAAATTCAAAGTCAAACAGTAAAGCAGATGATGTCATTCAGCTTGCAGATGTTATTGTGACTACACGAAGACGTGAAGAAAAAGCACAAAATGTTCCAACACCGATTAGTATTTTAAGTGCTAAAACACTGGAAACACAAAAACTCAGCAAACTTGAAGATCTACAACAAGCCCTACCCAGCCTTAATGTTGCTTTCTTAAACCCTCGTCAATCGAGTGTAGCGGTTCGGGGTTTGGGTAATAACCCAGCCAGTGATGGTTTGGAAGCTAGTGTTGGGGTCTATCTGGACAATGTTTACTTAGGTCGCCCCGGCATGGCTGTATTTGATTTATTAGATATTGCCCAACTCGAATTATTACGCGGGCCACAAGGGACATTATTTGGTAAAAATACCACGGCGGGCTTATTAAACATTAGCTCAAAACAGCCTACCTTCGACCCAGACCATTCTGCTGAAATTTCTTTTGGCTCACGCAATTATTTGCAGGCTAAAGGAACATTTTCAGATGCTCTATCCGAAACTGTAGCAGGCCGACTCTCTTTTTATAAAACCACTCAGGATGGTTTTATTGATAACACCTATAATGGTAAAGATTATAACAATACAGATCGCGAAGGTGTTCGCGGTCAAATTCTCTGGAAGCCGCAAGAGAATTTTAATTTACGTCTAATTGCAGATTACAACAAACAAGATGACGATCAAGGCGCGATGGTGGTGTACTACGCTGGGCCAACGTTTAACAGTACCGTATATGGCAATAACTACAATCGTTACTTAGAAAACGCTACACAGTCAGGTGCAAAAAATCTTTACACCAACTGGAAAGACAAACAGATTCATTCAGATGCCCCACAACATATGTCTGTTGAGCAAGGTGGTGGATCGGCAGAAGCCAATTGGTCGCTAGATAGCGGAAAAAAAATTACGTCGATCAGTGCATACCGCTTTTGGAACTTCACCCCTACCAACAGTGATTTTATTAGCTCAAATGCATTGACGAATGCCGGTGTTTCGGTTCGAGATAAACAGTATTCTCAAGAGCTACGCCTAACCTCTGCTGGAAATCAAAAAGTGGATTGGGTAACGGGCCTATATTACTTTCAGCAACAGTTAGACAATACGACTTTCTCTTTATATGGAGATACGGCTGACGCATTCTATCTTTATAACGTTCCGAGCGTGAGAACCTTAATTGCAAATGGTCAATCGAATATTTTGAATAATCGAGATTCGTATGCATACGGAACAACTGAGACAAAAAGCTCAGCAATATTTGGTCAAAGTACATGGCATGCGACACCGAAGCTAGACATCACCACAGGTGCACGAGTCACCTATGAAGATAAGTCTGCCAGTATCTATAGAACCGACCCTATTGGGGGTACTCCAGTTTCGGGATTAAGTGCGGCAGAGCGTAATTTACTAAATGCCCAGCTTGGCGCATACGACTCGGGTGAACTCAAGCAACATGGATTAAGTTACTCTGGCTTACTGACTGGCAGCTATCGTTTAAATCCGAGCACACTGGCCTATGCAACGTATTCACACGGCGAGAAATCAGGAGGCTTTAACCTGAGCATTGGTTCTGCACCAGCAGCGGGTGCTAACTCGTTAAAGGTTGATCCTGAAAAAGCAGATAACTATGAAATTGGATTGAAACAGAATTTTCTTAATAATACCTTACAGCTCAATAGCAATATATTCTGGATTGATGTTTCTGACTATCAAACCACAAGCTATGAACAAGTCGGTAACTCTGTCGTGAGTGTATTGGCAAATGCAGGTAAAGTACGCAGCCGAGGGATTGAACTCGATGCAACCTATCAGCCTATTCGTCGTCTTACACTTAATTTTAATGGTTCGCTTAACGATACCACCTATACAGAATACAAAAACGCGCCTGCTCCATCCAATATCAGCATTCCAACAGGTGTAAATACACAAGATCTGTCTGGAGAACGTGTATATGGCGTACCGAAGTGGATTGCAAATTTCAATTTCCGTTATGACTTAGCTGAGCATAATAACTGGCAGCCCTATGTTTCGGGTAGTTATGCTTGGCGAGATTGGTCATATGGCTCTTTAGATAATAACC
This sequence comes from Acinetobacter seifertii, assembly GCF_016064815.1. Classification (NCBI taxonomy): domain Bacteria; kingdom Pseudomonadati; phylum Pseudomonadota; class Gammaproteobacteria; order Moraxellales; family Moraxellaceae; genus Acinetobacter; species Acinetobacter seifertii. Next base: position 2,044,527 of record NZ_CP065820.1, read on the forward strand.
CGTACAGTGTTATCAAAGCCTATGGATTGACGAATGCGAGTCTAGGTGCACGACATCGTATTGGTGAAAATGAACTGGATGTTGCGCTATGGGTAAAAAACCTCACTAATGAAACCTATGTGACCAATACATGGAATTCTTCTAATGGTATTGTTCTCGCTAGTTTAGGTCAGCCTCGTACCATTGGTGCAACCGTGAAACTTAGCTTTTAACAAATAAAATGCTCAATCATTGCAGCATTGGCTCCTAAAAAGCCATGCTGCAAATTTTGTATAGAGTTATGGCGTATTTAGAATAGCGTCAATCTGAGTCAACTCATCTGCACTAAACACCGTGTTTTGCAATGCTTTTAAGTTTTCGATGATCTGCTCTGGTCGGCTAGCACCAATAATTGTCGATGTAATACGTTCATCACGTAAAACCCATGACAATGACAATTGAGCCAATGTTTGGTCTCGACGCTTTGCTATTTCATTTAACTGCTGTATTTGCTGTAGCTTCAATGCAACGAGGTGCTCTGACTGTAAATAGCGACTACCACGCCCGATACGTGAATCTTCAGGTACACCATTCAGATATCGTCCAGCCAATAGGCCTTGAGCCAGTGGTGAGAATGTAATTACACCAAAACCCTCTTGTTTAGCAGTCTCCGTTAAACCTTGCTCAATCTGACGTTCAAAAAAATTGTAAATCGGTTGATGCAAAGTAAGTGGAACGTGATAAGCCTTAAGCAATTCTATCAACTGTAAAGTTAACTCTGGTGTATACCCAGAAGAAATCCCCACATAGAGTGCTTTACCTTGTTGCACAATATCGGCAAGTGTCTTGGCTGTTTCTTCAAGCGGTGTTTCAGGGTCATAACGATGTGAATAAAAAATATCGACATAATCAAGCCCCAGTCGCTGTAAGCTCTGATCAAGACTAGCCATCAGATATTTTCGGCTGCTACCACCTTGTCCATAAGGTCCAGGCCACATGTCCCAGCCTGCCTTTGTCGAAATAATGAGTTCATCTCGATATGGCTTGAAGTCGGTTTTTAAAAAGTGCCCAATATTTTTCTCTGCACTTCCAAAGGGTGTTCCATAATTATTGGCTAAATCGAAATGATTAATTCCATGATCAAACGCCGTGTAAAGTACCGATTTTTGTTGCTGAATTGGAGTGTCATCTCCAAAGTTATGCCAGCAACCAAGTGATAATGGTGGTAATACCAAACCGCTATTTTTAATTTTTCGATATTGAAATGATTGATATCGTTCTGAATTTGCGAAATACATATTTTGTCCTTTTATTCGGCAGCAGCCAAGAGGCCGAGGTTTTGTCTAAATGTTTGACCTTCGTATTCTTTGCGGAATAAATTGCGCTGTTGAAGGATGGGAATAACCAGATCGACAAAGTCTCTAATGCCGTTTGATATAACAGCAGGCATAATGTTAAATCCATCTGCTGCACCACTAACGAACCACTCCTCAAGCTGGTCGGCGATATATTCTGGCGTTCCAACCAAACAAAAATGCCCTCGTCCCGATGCAATACGTTGATAGAGCTGTTTAATGGTTAGACCCTGCTCTTGCCCGAGTGCCTGAATCAATTGCTGGCGACTTTGCTGCCCTGTTTGGGTTTCAGATAAATCTAACGAAGCTAAAGGCTCGTTCACATCAACATCGCTTAAGTCAAAATTGCCCAGCATTCTTCCTAAAAGCCCTAGGCCAATGTCATCATCAACGAGCTCATCTAAAAGCTGTTGCTGTTTCTTAGCCTCTTCATGTGTATGGGCAACAAGCACATATACACCCGGCATGACCACTAGCTCATGTTCTTGGCGATCAAAGTCTTCAAGACGTTGCTTTACATCGCTATAAAATTGCTGTGCAGCGGCTAAATTGGATTGCGCAGTAAAAATGACATCTGCGGTACGAGCTGCCAGATTTTTACCTCGTTCTGAACTGCCTGCCTGAACCACCACAGGGTGAGACTGTGGGCTTGGGCTAATATTGAGTGGACCTTTTACCTGAAAAATATCACCGCAATGATTGAGCGTGTGTACCTTATCTGGATTAAAGAAAATACCTGTGGCTTTATCGTGAATAGCTGCATCCTCATCCCAACTATTCCAAAGTCCTTTTACGACATCGTGAAATTCTTCAGCACGTGCATAGCGGTCGTGATGTTTGACATGTTCCTTTGTACTGAAATTTTTCGCTTCAAGTGCAAAATCGGTGGTGACAAGGTTCCAGCCTGCACGTCCAGCAGAAATCTGGTCTAAAGAGGCAAATTTTCTTGCGATATGATATGGCTCATTGTAGGTTGTCGTGGCTGTTCCAATGAGTCCAATATGACGGGTTTGTGTCGCAATTGCCGAAAGTAATGTGAGAGGTTCAATCTCGCTACCGCGAATTTTGCCGGATGTCGCAGTTGCTGGATCAACAGCTAAACTATCGGCAAAAAAAATGGCATCAAATTTCCCCTCTTCAGCTATTTTTGCTGCACTTAAATAGCGTTCATAGGGGCTTAGGTTTAATTGACTCGCTGGATGTCTCCAACTGGCCAAATGATGGCCGTAACCGTCTAAAAATAAATTAAGGTGAAGCTTTCTTGTAGACGAAGGATTACTCATTTTAATCAGTCCAATCGATGGGTGTACACCTCTTAAAAAACGAGGCGTACTAGACATACTTTTTAGAAATTTTTACGGAATGAAATGCCAAAATAGCGTTCATCATCTCTAGGGACTTGACGAGTAATACGGCTACCATTTGTGCTCAGTAAGGTTGCATATGATTTATCCGTTATATTTCGTACATTCAATGCCAATCGCCAGTCAGAAGCAGTATCAGCTAAAGCAATGCTCGCGTTCAAAAGTCCATATGCACCCTGAATGGTGTTTTGGTTTTGGTCGAGACTGAACTGCACTTTGCTCTGCCATGCATATTGGGTTGAAAGTTCAATTTGTTTGTTATTTGCCAGAGTAAAATAGCGATCAAGCTGGGTATTAAATTTCCAATCCGGAGAAAATGGCAACGGTTTACCATTTACATTTGGGCACGATGTATCGGCAGCCGGACATTTGAAGTCATCAATTCGTGCATGTGTATAGGCACCTGAAAAGTTTAATGCCCAATTTGGATTAATCTTATATACCGAATCAATTTCAGCCCCATAGGTAGAGACACTTCCTGCATTAACCAAGCGGGTTATCGGGAAACCATTTGGGTCGAGGGTTCTAAAATTTGCCTGATAGTTATCATAATCAGTGTTAAATAACGCCACATTGACACGCAGACGATTATTCAGCCATTGAGATTTGAGACCAAGTTCGTAAGAGTTAGCCGTTTCTGGATCAATGACAGGCGTATCATTTTGCTGCATATTAAAATAAACGTTATATGCAGGACCTTTATAACCTCTCGAATAGGTAAAATAGCCCAATATATTCGGTGTAAAGTCATATTGAGGTCCAATGCGGCCTGAAACTCCAGTTTCACTGGTCGATCCATCACTGCTAAATGAAGAACGAATGGCATTTCGGACACCTACACCGCTTGGAACAGTTGAAACTCGGCTGTGGTCATAAGACAACTCATCTCGAGTAACACGTAAACCAGCAATCCATCTCAACCGATTTGTGAAATGAAAGGTACCTTCACCAAATGCAGCATAGTTGGTGCTGTCTGTGTTATAGATTGCCTTACCAAAATCTACGACATAAGCATTAGAGGCATTGTTGTACCAAGTTGACTCGCGTTGATAAGTCTCATCGTTTTTGTTCTTTGAAAAATATAGACCCGCGACATAATCAAAGAAGCCATGATCGAGCGGCTTAATTCTAATTTCTTGAGAAAACTGCTTACTGTTAACATGGCCTAAATCGGCAATTCCGGCAAAATTTGGTGTCGGAGCAGCAAGCTGATCACTGTCACCAATCTGTGTGTTTTTCCATTGGCGAAAGGCCGTAATGGATGATAATTGATGATTGGTTAATGTCCAGTCTGCGGTAAGCGCTATACCCTGATTGGTATCATCAGTCGAGGCTTGAGTATTTTCAACTGTACTTCGATTGGTTGGAGATGCCACAACAGGCGATAATGCTGCTGCATAGTTGGCATCGGTATTTTTAACCACAATGCCTGTTGGAGCACTCCCTTTTTTATGTAAATAATCGGCAGTAAAGCCTAAAACTAAACTATCGGTAGGCGTATATTCAAATTTGGTTCTAAACCCATAATTTTTATAGCCATTAACATCTTGATTTGTTGTAAGGTTGTCTACATTACCATCAAAATTACCTAATAGTGCCGAGACATTGGCAGTTAATTTCTCAGGAATTAATGTACCAGATGCTCCTAGTTTAATTCGTTGTTCACCATCATTAGTGGCATAGGCATCAATATAACCAGAGGTTTCACTGGTTGGATTTTTGGTCACAATATTGACTACACCTGCCGATGCGTTTTTACCAAAAAGTGTTCCTTGCGGACCACGTAGGACTTCAATACGATCCACATCTAACAAATCAAGTGTTGCTTGCCCCGGTCGGCTGTACACAACGCCATCTATCACTGTTGAGACTGAAGGCTCCACACCCGGTGAAGTGGTAACAGTTCCAATACCGCGAACAAATAAAGAAGTATCTTTATTGGAAGCTCCTGCCCGAAAGTTAACACTCGGTACTTGTGTTACCAATGTTTCAAGTGAGTTTCTCTGTTGCTTATCGAGTTCCTTTCCACTAATGACTGAAACGGCAACAGGTACTTTTTGAAGTGATTCTTCACGGCGTGTTGCTGTTACAACTACGGTCTCTAACTGAGCCACATCCTCTGAAGAACGTGCAGTATTTGAGACTGTTTCTGCATGAGCTTGTCCCCAAACTGACAAGATACTCAGCGAAAGTAGACTTAGATTTAAAATTTTTTGTTTAGTTGCTGACGTGAACGGATCACGCGCTACATTTTTCGAATGTATCGACATTATTTACCCCATAATTAAGTTTTAAAAGACGGTGCTTATTTCACTGATTTCAGATATTCGTACTGCTGAGTTGGCTTCCAGTAAGTCTTTAAATTTGATTGTTCAAGTGCTTGATTTACAAATGACGGATTAATCCAGCTTTTGACGTCAATATTTTTGCGTATCAACCCTTGTTGCGTAGCCAAAGTGATTTTTTGCTGCAATTGTTGGGTGTAATAGCCATCAAATAACGGTGAATATAAAAACTTCAGATTTACACCATTAAGTTCCTGAGCATAGATAGATGCCGGATAGCCAGATTGGGTAAAAAAGAGTGCGACTTGTGGTACTCGATTTTGCTCATTTGAGAGCCAGTTCAGTCCTTTTACAACCTGAGTCACAACCTGTTGTGTTTCATTTGGATGTTGTCGAATAAACGATTGACGACCTAAAAACACACCTTGAGTAGATCCTGCCCCATTTAACTGACGACTACTGATAGGCAAGTTAACGATGTGTTTGTCTCGTAACGCAAAAAATCGAGAAGGTCCCCATGAAGCATCAATTTTTTTTGCGGCCAAAGCAGCGTTGACGGCGTTAAAGTCTAAATTGACCACTCGCACATCGCTGAGCTTTAAACCTTGGCTGTTCAATGCACTCACAAATGACAATTCATCTGCTGTCCCTCTTAACAAACCAACGCGTTTTCCTTTTAATTCAGCAAAGTTTTTGATCGGAAGATCAGATCTTACTGCCAAATAATTGGTGATGCCACGCGCCGTTGGAACAAGTAATTGGGTATCTAATCCATTGGCTTTACCAATGATTGGAGGTAAATCTCCTAAAAAGGCGAAATCCAGTTGATTGTTGGCCAATGCTTCATTAATGGCTGGCCCAGCACCTTTAAAGAAGTGCCATTCCACTTTGACATTTTTTTTTGCAAGTTCTTGCTCAAGCCATTTTTTGTTGTAAAGCACATCAACAACTCCACCACCCGCGTTTTTCTGACCAGCAGTCAAATCGGGAGAGCCAATTCGAATTGTTTTAAGGCTTTCAGCATAACTGGCATGTCCAAAAGCCAATAAGCTCAGCAAGATCAATTTTTTAAAAATTGATGGTTTCATTATATCTTCCACATTTTTATTGATAAATCAGCGTCGTATTGCTTAGACGCTTAAGACGTAGATGGCTTAATTTGCTTACTCGCTTTACCATCGATATCAACAGGAACATCGCCTGCCAACGTAACGCGTCGCATAATACGCAAGGCATTACCATAATCATTGACGGCTAAATGCTGAGTGGCACGGTTATCCCAAATAGCGACATCTCCGTCCTTCCACGTCCAGCGAATTGTGTTTTCTGGTTTGGTAATACGATCTTGAAAAATTTCAAACAGCTTGTTGGACTCTTTAGCAGTCAGACCCACAAATCGTTTAAAAAATTGGCCTAAAATTAAAGTTCGCTTGCCTGTTTCTGGGTGTACTCTGACTAATGGGTGTTCCGCCTCATAGACCGTTGAAGCAAAGATTTTTTGATGACGTTTTACGACTTCATCACTTGCGGAAGGCCGAAAACCACCATAATCAAAATCATTGGTGTGAATTGCACGGAGCTGATTGGCAAGGAGCTTTAGCGGCTCAGGCAATTCATCATAGGCTGCTTCTGTATTTGCCCATGTGGTATCGCCCCCTCGATTGGGCGTAGTTACCGCTCTTAGAATGCTGATTTTTGGATAATTTGATACAAAGGTGACATCGGTATGCCAAACGTCTGCACGACCGTCATGACGGGAATCAAGTTCAAATATATAAGTCGAACCCTCTGCCACTGGAACAGTAGGATGAGAAATAGGTTGCCCAAGCAATTCGGCAAACTTTTCTTGCTCTTGATCGGTTAAATGTTCCTGATTACGGAAAAAAATAACTTTATGTTCAAGCAAAGACTGCCTAATTTGATTCAAAACCTCAGGGTTAAGGGTTGAAGATAATTCAACACCATTGATTTGCGCACCGATACGACCTGTTAAAGGGATCACATCGATTAACTCACTCACTGGTTTTCTTATTAATAAATCTGCCATATCATCGTTCTCGTCATTGATGATATGAGTTTAGAAATTACCCCCTTTAAATTCTGCAACAAAAATTACATAGCATTTCTGCATTTATGAAAAATTATTCATAATTCGTCATAATCTCTTTAGTGCAGTAAGGCTTTTAATTTGTCGATGTCTTTTACAGAGATATGATTGTATTTTGTTTCTATAATGCCTTCTTCAACAAACCACTGAATTTCCTTTCTGATACTTTGTCTCGATATTTTTAAAAGTTCAGCTAAATTTTCTTGTGAGAGTTTTAACAAAACCTCAATGCCTTTTTGAGTTTGAGTCGAAAAAAATTCGATTAAATAGATGAGCTGTCGCGCAATTTGTACCTTTAAAGGCTGCGTAGAGGTGTGATAGATATCATTGTCTAAAAGCCGTGTTCTCTGGCATACCAATTTTAAAACCTGATATAGCATGCGTGAATTGTGCTGTATGGTTTGCTTAAAGATATGCTCTGGAATGGTTGCAATCACAGTTGCTTCGTGTGCAACATATTCATGCTCTAAGGCAGATTCAGAAATTAGATAGACAATATTTAATAGTGCGCCTGTAGGAATAAAACGATGAATAAGATATTTCCCATCATATGAATTCCAACCTAACTTGAGTACGCCACTTAAAACAATGATGAGTTCACGACAGTCTTGATTTCTCGAATATAGCACTTGCCCTTGATAAAGATGTTTTATCTTAATTTCATTAAATAATTTCTGCTTTTCTTCAAGCGAACATGCGTCCATAAATTCACATTCTGACAGCATTTGTTCAGCCAGTTTTTTATATTCAAAGGTAATGTTGAAATCTTGATAACGATTGATATGAGTTTGATCTAATAAATCTAAAAAATGATCATAGTTATTTCTTCTTTTATCGTTATAAACAAGTGTTGTCATTCGCCATCTCACCATCAAATTGAAGCTCTAAAATAGACCATACAACCTAATCGTGAAATTCAAGTTTAATATAAATTTAGATTAAACAATTATATAAAAATCAAGATCTCAAATTTAGATCTTGATTTTCTTTTGTCTTGTTTATTTTGATAGAACTTAAGACTTAGGCGATGTAATGACTGATAGTTTATCAACGCCTACACGTTCTATGCTGGCCAGTAACTTGGCAACCGTACCATATGGAACCGTCTCATCTGCATTCAGGTTCAGAGCCAGTTTAGGATTGGCCGCCTTACGCGTTTGAATGGCCTGTTCGAAGTGTTCAAGAGTAACTTTATCTTTATCCAGATAAATTTCCCCTTTTGGATTAACACTAATGACTACAGCCTTGGTTTGATCTGTCACCTGCGTTGGTGCCGCTTTGGGTAAGTTTACCTTAACAGTATTGGTCAGTAAGGGTGCCGTGACGATAAACACAATCAACAGAACCAACATCACGTCCACTAGAGGGGTAATGTTGATCTCGCTGACGACATCATCTTGTTCTGATGTTGAAATTGCCATTATGCATATACCTTTTCTTTATTGTGGTTATGGCTTAACTCGCTGGCTGGAGTACTCGTATTTGTTGTTTTCGCCTTGACTGTCTTAAGCTGGAAACCTGATTTTTGGTTTAGGCTGACAAAATCGGTCGCAAAGTCATCTAGTTCTGCACCAATAGTTTTTACTTTACGTACAAAATAGTTATATGCCAGTACCGCTGGAACCGCTACTGCAATCCCGATGCCTGTTGCAACTAGCGCTTCACCAATCGGCCCTGCAACGACATCCATACTGGCATTACCCGAATGTGCAATGGCCTGTAAAGCATGGATAATCCCAAAGACTGTACCAAATAGGCCAATGAAAGGTGCATTATTACCAATTGATGCAAGCAAGGCAGAACCTTTTTCTAACTGGCGGCGTTCTGACAAAATTTGTTTGCGTAAATGGCGCTCAAGTAAATCTTGACGACTCCAGCTATGTTGTAAATCTTGATGAGTATCATCGTCTGCATCGGCAAGTGTTTTAAAACCAGTATTTGCAATACGTGCCACTGGTCCTTGCCCTGCTTCCGATTTTTGAATCGCATCTTGCAGATTTTTGGCACTCCAGAATTCTTCGGCAAAGGCTTTACTTTGTCGGTCAGCTTTTTGGGTTTGAACCAGTTTAATGACAATCAAACCCCACGTCACAACTGAAAAAGCAACCAATAACCAGATAGTCCCATCGTGGATCAGGGAGTTTATATCACTCATGTTAAAATTCCTTATAGATCAATATTAAGTTAAAAATTATTTTGGGAGCTGATAGTGAATAGGAACATCGACCCAACCTTCGACTGGTGTCTTCCCTTTTAAAGCGGGTGAGAATTTCCATTGTTTTACGGTTCTCACCGCTGCACTATCGAGTATTTTTTTGCCACTGCTCTGTTTGACTGTCACGCTATCAGGGCTGCCATTTGGCAAGACTTTTACTCTCAAGATGACTGAACCTTCCCAACCTCGATCGAGAGCCTGTTCAGGATATTCAGGCGCTGGATTACTCAAATAACCCGCATAGCCTTTTGCTTCGGTAACTGGCAAATTGTCATCAACAGCTTTCGCAGGTGCTTCAGCGGGTTTTGAAACGGGTTGTTGAACAGGAGCCGCCACCAGGTTTTTACTTAAGGGTTCCGCTACAGGCCTTGGTTGCTCTACTGCCTTATGCTGTTCAACAGGTTTAGGCTGCTCAACGTGTTTCTGTACTGGTTTTGGTATCTCTATTTGCTTTTGTACAGGCTCAGGCTTTGGGCTAACAGGCGGTATCTTTGGCTTTTGCACCACTGGAGGGATTTTAGGTTCAATCACCTTAGGTGGTTCAGGCGGTTTGACAATCTCTATCACCACAGGATCAGGTGTTTTGACATCAAGCTGAGGTGTAGGAAGTTGTTTGGCGATATACCAGATTCCCAAATGTGCCGCAGCAACGGTGACAATCGCAATTGCCAAAGTATTCTTTTTTGGCTCAGCAGGATCATTTCCAACATCTACGTTATGGCTAAAAGGATCATTAACCGTCGTTGTATGGGTGACCTGATTGGATAGTTGCTCAAATAAAAATGCTTTTCTAATCGAGCCTTGACTAAATTCACTCATCAATAACTCCTATTAACCAATTTTGTCTTCGGTCAAAATCCGAAAAATCTGTTCTTTTAATTGATGCAATTCAAAACTTGAACGATTTCGAGGACGCGGCAAGTTGACGGGAATAATCTGTTCAACACGACCAGGTTTGGGTTTTAAAATCACCACACGATCTGCCAGAGTTACAGCCTCTTCCACATCATGCGTAATAAAAACAGTGGTCATTTTTTGTTGAGATTGAATGCGCAGCAATTCATTTTGCATTTGATGCCGTGTTAATGCATCCAAAGCACCAAACGGTTCGTCTAACAGAAAAATACGAGGCTGCACAACAAGACTACGTGCAATGGCTACACGTTGAGACATCCCACCAGATAGTTGGTGTGGGTACGCCTTTTCAAAGCCATTTAAGCCAATTAACTCAATTGCTTTCTGGACCAGAATATCTTTATCACGTGAAGTTAACGCCTCATTTAATAAACCCAGCTCAATGTTTTGCTCAACGGTAAGCCAAGGAAATAAGCGATGTTCTTGAAAAACTACTGCTCGATCGCCACCAATCCCGCTTACATCGGCACCATCAATTAAAATTCGACCATCAAAATCTTGATCTAGTCCTGCCAAAAGACGTAAGAGCGTAGATTTACCACAGCCACTGCTACCTACAATCGCAATAAACTCCCCTTCTTTAATTTCTAGATTAAAATCGTGAATAACTTTGACAGGTTGTTGATTAACGACAAAAGACTTGTGGACATGGTGAAATGCCACACGTGTTTGAGCATTAGCTTGAAAAGACTGGTGCTGTTTTTCAGTATTTGTATTAAGGGTAATTGTCATGATCGGACCTCAATTTTTTCGCCAAGATGTTGCGTAGTTTTCAGTTATTTTGCCCAGCCATGCCAGAATCGCCCCTAAACCAGCGACCAAAACGGTTGCTGCTATCACACGCTCCATTTCAAAGTTTTGCTGTGCAGCCATCATGTAGCTACCTATGCCAATTCCAGAGCCCATCAAATATTCAGCTCCAAAAGATGCCATCCACGAATAGAGCAAGGCCAATCGAAATCCAGCAAACATTGATGGTGCAATGCTCGGTAAAATTAAAAGCGTTAAGCGTTGAAGCAATGTCATTCTTAAGGTGCTTGAGACTTCAACAAGCTGCATTGGAATGCTCGACATGCCTTTCCAAGTCGCAATAAACATTGGAAAAAATGTCGCTATTGAAATGAAAACAATTTTTGATAAATCTTCGAGCCCAAACCAAGCTGTCAGTAGCGGAATCCAAGCAAAAATGGCAATGAGACGTAATGTGTTGAGTGTAGGTGCCAACAGATTTTCAATAGGTTTAAATAGCCCTACCACAATGCCTACAGAAGCCCCAATTAACCCGCCGATAATCAAACCCAAAATTGCACGATAAAGGCTGTAATACATGGCGGTAGTAAGTGAGAAATCTTGAATGCCTGACCATAGTGCCTCTAATACTTTCCACGGCGCAGGCAAAACTTGACTCGAGATCAAGTTAAACCAACTGCTCACTGCCCAAAGCACCACTAAACTCAAAGGTAAAACCCACGATTTGAAAATATCGGTTCGGCTTTTTTTGTGAAAAGTATGAGCACTCAAAGCAGCATGTGGCCAAAACACAAACTTACGTTCAATGCGATGTAGGATAAAATCGAAAATAATTCCTACAGATGCGATCACAAAAATCGTGACAAAAACAATATCAAGCTGAAATAGCTGACGACCTGTCACCATCAAATATCCAATGCCTTCCGATGAGGCCAACAACTCAACAGCAATTAAGCTCGTCCAGCCTGCTGCAACAGCTAGTCTTAAACCAGTAAAGAAATATGGAAGTGTGGCTGGCAGTACAAGTTTTGTGAGCAAGGTTAGACGATTAAACTGTAAAATTGCTGCCATTTCTTTGAGTTTGGGTTGAATGTCACGTACGCCTGCCTGAGTATGTAAGGCAATCGGCACCATTGTGGCCTTAAAGATTATGAAAATTTTTAAACTATTTTCGATGCCGAGCCAGATCATGAGCAAAGGCAACCAAGCCAATGTTGGGATAATGACCAACGCATAAAACGTTGCAGAAAGGTATTGTTCCGCAATGCGGCTATAACCCAGTAAAACACCTAGAAATACGCCGCCTAACACACCTGATAATAGGCCAAGACCAAAGCGCTCAAGACTGATCGCAAGCTGTGACCATAGATCTTGAGATGCGATTTCAACGAAAGAATGCCATGTGTCTTTTGGAGTAGGTAAAATTTGGGCAGGCATCCATTGCTCGTTTGACGCTACCCACCACAGTAAGAATAAACAAAGAGGTACAATCCAATAGATCGCAAGCGAGTTAAAATACCCAACAGAAATGAACCATGGTTTCTTGGTACTTTTCCAGACAATGCCGGATGAGTTTTTTTGCGAAATTATTTCTTTCATATCTCGATATATATCCATACATTCTGCTGTTATAGATTTCTCAGAATGTTTAACTAAACGTATACCTGATGATCATTTATCCGTGTCATACAGATCTAATATGAGACGTGTTGTGATCATCTTTGGTGTTATGCTCTGGATGAGTGTAAAGAGAGATGTTTTGTTTAACTGCCTACACAGGTACAAAGATCAGAAAATATTTATATTTATAAATAAGAGATAAAGATAAGAATTCTTGTATAGACCTTTCATAAAAGATCAAACGCGTAAAAGGAACAAAAATTAAAAAAGCCCAACTAGCTTACTAATCAGGCTTATTTAAACAACATTTAAACTTTAAAGCGCAATATCAAACTCTGGGCTAGCTACCGTAGGTTGTAATCGAGCACGTTGCTTTTTAAAGTGTGGAAGAACGTGTTCACCAAGACGGTATGACTCTTCAAGATGTGGATAGCCTGCAAGGAAGAATAACTCTATGCCAATGCTATTGTATTCTTCAATACGCTCAATAATCTGTTGGTAGCTCCCTACCAAAGCAACACCGGGTGGCACACCAATATATCCAAATCCTGACCAAACATTTGGATGGATAAAAAAGTCGCTAACATTTTTACTGCCATCTTTTTCGGCATACTCTTTTTCGAAGCTTAATACGCGTGCTGAGCGTAACCCCGCATGGGCTGCTGCCGCGTGTAAACGTTGCTTTTCAGCAGCTTCATCGAGAAAGCGCTGTGCCTCTGCCAACGCTTCTTGTTCAGTACGGCGAGCAATGGTATCGATTGATAGACCAAATTTTATATTTTCACGACCATACTTTTTTGCACGAGCACGTACATCGGCAATCAATGCTGCAATTTCTTCTGGTTTTTCAGCTCGCATTAAATAATAGTCGGCATGTTTTGCTCCAAACTCACGAGCAGCTTCCGAAGAACCTGCTGTGCAAATAATGGGAAGACTTGCTTTATTTAGTGGATATTTTAGACCACCGCCTTCTGCCGAATAGTACTTCCCTTTATAGTGAAATGAAGGATTATTCCAATATCCTTTTACAACATCTAGAAATTCTGTAGCACGTGCATAACGTTCATCGTGAGGTAATTCATCGCCTACTTGACGTTGGATGACTTCCGAGCCGCCATTAATAATATTCCAAACTAGTCGATTACCCGTTGCACGCTGATACGTTGCCGCAGTTTGTACAGCATTATATGGACTAAAATGATAAGCCTGAAATGCAGTCACAAAGTTAAGTTTTTTGGTTTCTCTTGCCAGCAATGAACATACTGTCCAAGGCTCTTCACCCGTTGGTGCGTTTACCATGAGTGCACCAGCAAAACCATTAATTTCTGCTGCCCGTGCTACCTGACTTAAGTAATCAATATAGGTAAAGTCATCACCTACTTCATAGTTCGAAACAGCTCCGGTATTTTCAACATTTTCAATATTGGCCCAATCACCGCGATTACGTGGATCACCAGGTAAAAATTCTGTTTCGCCATGAAGTGGTAAACGTGTAAAAAATTCAATTCCCATTATTTTCTCCGTAAAGCAAAGCTTAGAATTTTGCAGTGAGAGAAACACCAACTTGACGTGGGTTTCCATAGGTTAAGACATATTGTCCAGCAGGACCATTTGGTCGCCCATGAACTTGATATTCTTCGTCTAGCAAGTTTTTAACGTAAGCATTAACTTGGTATTTATTATTTGCGCTGATATACCCAACGTTTGCGTTCCATAAGGTGTACCCTTTTTGACTCAAGATTGGGTCAACAGAATAATCTTGACGATTGACTAAGAAAAACTCACGGTCACGATATTTTGCATCTGTGCCCACAATAACGCGTGCTCCACTATCAAGATTAAAGGTATATTCACCCCCTAAACCGATGGTGTACTTTGGAGAACGAACCAAGCTGTTACCTGTATTGTCAGCATTTACGACATTGGTTACTGGGTTTTTATCAACAAAGTCGGTGTATTCGCTGTCTAAATAAGCGCCTGCAAAACGTAGGCGTAAGTTATCGGTAGCTAAATAATCTAATTCTAATTCGGCACCTTTTACTTCTGCCTTAGGTCCATTTGCCAGAACTGAGGTTACTCCTCCACCTTGTCCTTCTGTCGCAACCAATAAATTTGTTTGAATATCTTTGTAGTCGTAATAGAAAATATTGGCATTGGCCGTTAAATTGCCTTGTAACAAGCTAGACTTCAAACCTAGCTCGTAGCTATTTAAATATTCAGGGTTAACATCTGCGAGTTGCGTCAGGCTACTTGAAAGTCCGGTGTTAAAACCGCCTGAACGGAAACCTCGAGCAAAACGGAAGTATGTGTTGATATCAGGAGTGATTTCATATTCTGGTGTAATATCGTAGGTCAGCTCATTCCATCTTTTTTTACGACTTGTTGAACCATTTGCATTCGGCGCTGGGTTATAGACCGCATTGCTATACCCATCCTTTTGCCACCAACTGCCTTTGGTGTAATCACCTGAGGTAATTTGAACAAGATCTAGATCAATGTCTTTTTCTTCACTTGTCCAACGTAGACCACCTGTCACTTTAAATTTATCGGTAAATTTATAGGTACTGTTACCAAACAAGGCAAAACTTTGTGTGGTTTGATTATAGGTAATGTCCCTAAAAGCTGGTGTTCCCGCCGTTTGAGCTGGAGCGCCATTCGGTAATGTTTTATTTACTCGCGCACTTACACCTGTTGAGTCTAAGTCTTCATTAAAGAAGTGAAAACCTGCGATCCAACTAAGTCTTTTTTCAGCATCAGAAGAAACACGAAACTCTTGGCTATATTGGCGCCACTCATTATCGCTATAGCTCCTTGCTACATCGTAAGGCGTATAGTCACCATCAGAAATAGATTTTTGAGTAGTTTTATCAAACGCTGTAATGGATGTAAAAGTATGACCGCCGCCTAAATCTCCTGTTAAGGTGAGTGAAGCGCCATCGTGTTGAATTTTATTACTTTCAGGTAAGTCTAAATTTGTATCTCGGCCTTGTGGTCTTTCATAAACACCCCAGTATTTTCCAATACTTAAAGAGCCATTATTCCCAAGACCATTATAAGTTTGGCTATGTAGATTCACTAAAGCATTCCAATCATCATTAATTTTTCCTAATATCTGGAAGCGAAATGATTTTTTATCTACATCCCCGTAGTTTTCACCATTGGCTAAATTTTTTGCATACCCATCGCGGTCTTCTGAATAGAATGCTCCTCGCACAGCAACGTTATCTGATATAGCTCCATTCACAGCACCTTCAAAAGTACGAAGATTATGGTCGCCTATACCTATTGTTCCATAACCAGTCGGTTTGTCTGAAAAAACAGGTTTTCGTGAAATGTAATTCACCGCACCAGCCGTGGTGTTTTTACCGTAAAGCGTGCCTTGTGGACCACGTAGAACTTCAATACGTTCTAAATCGAATAAATCTCCAGCACCAGCAACAGGTGCATTTAAATAAACCCCATCTGCATAAATACCAACTGGAAAAACTGTAGAGGCTGCAACATCGCCAGTTCCTAAACCACGAATATACCAACGTGGACGGCTATCGCCATCTGGGTTTTCAGCTGCTGCATTGGGCGTATAAGTTAAAACATCGCCAATAAATGTTGAGCCTTTTGCCGCCAAATCTTTGCCCGAAACTGCTGTAATGGCAGTTGGAACTTTTTGAATGTTTTGTGCACGATATTGTGCAGTAACGATGACATCGCCTAATTTTTTTACATCTTTAGCATTTACCACTTGAGCTTGTTGCTCAGCAGGAATTGCATCGGCATCATCGTTCGCTAAAGCTAATGTCGAAACACTCGCCGTTACTCCCCACATAGCAGTTAAAATACTCTGCCTAATTTTTGTAACCTTAAACATGGTGACTCCATTTAAATAAATCTATTCTTATATTGGCAACTTCTATGCCATTTAATTTATTTAAATAATTTCAAATACTTAATGAAAAATTGAAAATGAAAAAGATTCAATGCTGCTGATAGATAGACAGTCTGAAAGGTATTATTGTTGTTATTTCAACATTCACAATTTAACGTGTTTTATATCCCGTATTAATAATAAAGCCATACAGGCGTATGGCTTTTTAAGATTCTTGGAAATGATTGATTGGTTTTAAAATTTATAACTAAATTGGCCTTGTACAGTCAGAGGACGCATGGGTTGTAAAAACTCACTATTCGCTCCTGCCAAACCATTCACAAAATTTCGTTCATTGGTTAGGTTAAGAATGTTAAGACCCACCGTCCACTGTGGTTGGCGATAATAAAGACCTAAATCTAGATTATAGTTATTCGGTACTTTCACGGTTTGACTTAAGTTTGTGTACCAGTAGCTTGTCCACCATCCTGATAGGTTGACCCCAAAACCAGACTGATGTTGGTAATCTACATAAGCACTTGCAGAGTACTTGGGAATTCCTGCTGCATCATAACGTCCGGCTTTACGTTGGTTTAAAGCGTTATTGTCCCCCCAAACCGTAGCATTGTCCGCATGAAAGCCAAATGGTGAAAAACCAGCAGGTATAATAGAGCTGTATTCAGCATCTAAATAAGTGAAATTGCCCCCAATCGCTATATTTTTTTTGAGTTGCCATCTTAATGATGACTCAATACCTTTTATTTCAAAGCGAGCCATATTACCGTTCGTATCGGGCGATAGATCTCGTTTTTGTTCAAATCCACTTAGGGTTAAAAATAACTGGTCAGTAATAGGTTCATATTTAAATCCTACTTCTTTTAGCTCACTTTGACTGTCAAAAGCTAAAGGATTGAGTTGATTTCCTGCACCCCAAATCAAGAAAGGCCCAAATACTCCCGTATTTAATGCAGTGCTTTTGTCATAGGTAAAATAGAGTGTGCTTTTCTCAGTAGGTTTAATAAACGTACTCAGTTGATAGCTCAATAGACTATATTTATCACTCGACGAACGGACATCTGTTGGGGTTAAAACAAGTGGGTTTTCAAGTTTTGCTCTTACAGAACTATGGTTAATGCCTAAGTTAATACCGAATACATCGTTAAAGGTAAAGTTTTGTTGAGTGAACACACTCAACGTATCCCAGAAACCAGAGCCCGTATAGACAGCGCCTCCTCCATTCGGTGGAAAGCCACCTTTTTCTGCATATAAACCATTTCCAATTGGGTACATGCGCGGTAAATTTAAATAACCAAAATATTGAGAATATTGTGGTACTCCGGCTTGTCCAATCCAACCTCCTGTTGAACCACTATTGTTAATTAACCCCAGTAAATCACCAGGATTCTTCTGCGATGGATCATTGGTTAAATCATAAGGATTAATATTAAAGCTATTATTTGCAGCTAAAGACGTAAACTTCTCATGACGATATGTTCCCCCTGTACTACTTTTATTATTAATTTTTACGCCACCTATTTCAAAATCATAGTCACCTAAAAATTCTAGTCGGTTATCAATTAACTCATGATCTAAATCTGTAAAGAAACTTCCAACAGAGTCGCCTAAATCTTTGTTATTTTGATAGAGCGTACTGTTTGCAATAGACCAATGTTCATTTAAATCTTTAATTACTTTTAATTGAGTGCTAAATCGCTTAGCACTATTTTTATCTTCACTACGCCCTGAAACATTATCATCTAGCTTGACCAATTCATTGCCTGGGATTGATGGATCGTAGACCCAACCTTTAATCGTTCCTGCTTGATCAGCAGTTGAGTTCGGTAACGGTGTGGTCTGAACTCCACCAACAGCAACATATTGGTTTTTATCGTTCTTCTGACGAGTTTGCCAACCAATGACTTTAGAATTTGCCGCACCCGATTCAAATACAGGAGACCAAAAAGTCGAACCGTTTTGAATAATAGGCGTAGCTCTACCTTTGTAATAAAGGCCATTATCAACCGATTGTTGCGATGCTCTATTCCAGCCATGCGTCACATTAAAATCGTAATAGTCATCGTAACTGATATTCCAATCTACCCTTAAACGATCATTTGGGCGCCAAGCAAGTGCTCCATAAAATGCATTAAAGTTATTTTTCACATTGTCATAATAGTCATCTGTTTTTTGAGCTGTTGCACTCACGCGAAATGCTAATTCTTTTGAAATCGGGGCTGTATGATCAATACTGACAGAGAAATTAGGCTCTGCGCCTTTACCTGAGTAAATAGAACCTACAGTCCCAGAGATATTGGTTTCGGCTTTATTAAAATTAGGCTTTTTGGTCAGGTAGTTAATATACCCGCCAGAACCTGAAGTCGGCGCAAAAATTACACCTGTAGGTCCTGCCACAATATCGGCTCCTTCATAAGCATTGAGATTGGTCGGATGACGGGTACTGTAAATGCGTTGGCTATCTTGAAAAACTTCCGAGTTCTGTCCGCGAATTTGTGGAGCAAAGTTAGCATTTTGTCCCCCGCCTCGCGTAATACTCGGTGCATATTTGACGAGATCATCCGCACTGCGAATAACATCTTCTCTAAATTGTTGTTCTGATACTTGGGATACTACACGCGGGGTATCCAATACAGAGCTATCCGTTCCATAAATTGAGGTAACTTTGCGTTTAGGAACTACGGTAGTTTTCTTGGTTGCTCCAGTAACGACTACATCTGACAAAGTAATTACATCACTTTCAGAATCACCTGCTTGTCGTGGCGTTTCTTCGGCAAAAACATATAACGGTAAAGTTGTCCCTAATACGCTAAGCGCAATAGCTAAAGGTTTTAATTGGAAAGGCTGTTTCATATCACACTCAGTAAAGTAAATTTACAATGCGTTACGCAAAGCCTATGCCAACCATTAAAGGGCTAAATAATTTATCCTAACCATTTGATTTAGTTGTTTTTAATTTATCAGTGTTTACTTATCAATTCTATTCATGTTTATTTTTTCAACAAAGCTGTTGAAATAGAGACACTCACCAAAGACAATAATTATATAAGCATTTGATAAATATATTGAAATTATATAAAAAATATTGGCATTTATTCTGCAATACCTTAGAAGATGAAGATCTAATCAGGTATTTATAATGACAAATCAAACATTTCAGTTATCACGTCGAAAATTTTTAACACAAAGTCTCACGGTGCTAGGTGGCGTCTCTTTGATGGGCAGTTTATCAGGTTGTGGCCCCTCTCCAGATACTAGTAACGAATCAAAAACTACCTCCTCAGCAACGCCTAAGCATGGAGGAGTTATACGCTTGGGTCTCATTGGAGGACAACAATCAGGCAGTCTAGATCCTCATCTTTCAGCATCGGGAAGTGGTATTACACGAGGTTTCGCTATTTATAACAAGTTATGGGAATGGGATGAAAATATGCTGCCCCGACTTGCTTTAGCGGAGTTTGCAGAACCTAATCATAATGCAAGTGAATGGACCATCCGTTTACGCAAAGGCTTAGAGTTTCATCACGGTAAAACCATTACTGCTGATGATGTGATTTTTTCAGTGAAACGTCTAACCGATCCTAAACTCGCTTCACCATTTCGTAATCTGGTGCAGTGGATTGACCGAGATCGTATTCAAAAACTAGATGAATATACGGTTCGTATTCCTTTTATTAGTACGATTCCCGGTTTTGTAGCACTGCCCGAAACTTGGGTAAACTTTGGAGGAATTGTACCGACTGACTTCGACCCTATTCATAATCCAGTCGGAGCTGGTCCATATAAAGTCAAAGAGTTTATTCCGGGGCAGCGTTCTGTTTTTACTCGTTTTAATAATTACTTTAAAGCAGACAAACCTTATGCAGATAGTTTTGAAGTGATTGATTTTAAAGATCAGGTCTCTCGATTAAATGCTTTATTGGCTGGACAAATTGATGTCGCAAATGCGATTTCACCCGAATATATTAAAATTTTGGAGCAAGCAAAACACATTCAAACTATACGCTCTGCGACCAATACGCATAATAGTTTTGACTTTAATACTCAACAAGCGCCGTTTAATGACCCTAGAGTGCGTCAGGCATTTCGTTTGATTGCAAACCGAGAGGAGTTGGTACAACGAGGCTTAAATGGACAAGGTCGAATCGCCAACGATCTTTATTCACCGCAAGACCCTGCCTTTCTCAATTTGCCGCAGCGCCAACAAAATATTACCGAGGCAAAAAATCTATTAGCGCAAGCAGGTTTTAAAGATGGTTTGAATGTAGAGCTTGTTACCCCACTGAGTAGCGCTCAACCTGCATTAATTTTTGCCGAGCAAGCGAAACAAGCCAATGTGAATATTCGAGTTAAACAAGTGGATTTTGCAACGTTTAATGGCCCTGACCGCAGTAAGTGGCAGTTATCGAGTAATGCGACCAATGTCGGTACGCCCTACTTATCGACGGCCGTTGTTAACGATGCCCCAATTTCCACGACGAATCGTGTGAATTTTAAAGACCCTGAATATAGTGAGTTATTTTTTAAAGCACTGGCAGAGCCTGATTTAGCCAAACGCAAAATCCATTTAGCGCAAGCACAAAAAATTCAACATGAACGTGGTGGAATGCTCATTTGGGGTTTTAGCCATACGATTGACGCAGCAGCTAAAAATATTGGTGGTTTAGCTCCTGAACATACAATTTTTCCGACATGGCGCTTTGAAAAACTCTGGAAAGCTTAATACTCATCAGTAAACTCACCATAAAAAAAGCTGCCGGAGCAGCTTTTTTTTATGGAGGCCTAATTATTTAGGCACTGTAATCACAGAGAGTTTATCTACACCTACACGTTCAATACTTGCCAATAATTTTGCAACTGTTCCATACGGTACAGTCTCATCAGCATTTAAATTTAATGCTAATTTAGGGTTACTGCTTTTGCGTGACTTTATTTCTTGTTCAAAGTTCGCAAGTGTCACCTTATCTTTATCAAGGAATATTTCACCTTGTGGATTTACACTAATCACTACAGCTTTGTTTTGGTCTGTCGATTGAGTTGGAGCCGCTTTTGGTAAGTTTACTTTCACCGTATTTGTTAACAAAGGAGCTGTCACAATGAATACGATGAGTAAGACCAACATGACATCGACTAGCGGCGTAATATTAATTTCACTGACGACATCATCTTCTTGAGAGGTAGAAATTGCCATTATGCAAACACTCCTTTCTCTTTCACTTCTTTAGCAGAATTATCTTTAAGCGCCGTATTACCAGTCGTACCTTTTTTAGCAGTTGGTAGCTGGAATCCTGCTTTTTGATTTAGACTCACGAAGTCCGTTGCAAAATCATCAAGATCTGCACCAATTGTTTTTACTTTACGCACAAAGTAGTTATAGGCAAGCACCGCAGGTACAGCAACTGCAATACCAATACCCGTTGCAACCAGCGCTTCTCCAATTGGTCCCGCAACGACATCCATACTTGCATTACCTGAATGAGCAATCGCTTGTAATGCATGAATAATCCCAAATACTGTACCGAACAAACCAATGAATGGGGCGTTATTTCCAATAGAAGCCAGTAAAGCCGAACCTTTTTCTAATTGGCGGCGCTCAGTTAGAACTTGTTTACTTAAATGGCGCTCTAATAAGTCCTGACGGCTCCAACTGTTTTGTAAGTCTTGATGCGTCTTTTCATCTGCTTCAATTAAAGTCTGAAAACCTGTGTTAGCTACTCGAGCTGCTGGGCCTTCACCAAGTTCAGACTTAGTTACTGCATCTGATAAATTTTTTGCTTTCCAAAACTCTTCTACAAAAAGCTTACTTT
Source organism: Acinetobacter seifertii (assembly GCF_016064815.1). Classification (NCBI taxonomy): domain Bacteria; kingdom Pseudomonadati; phylum Pseudomonadota; class Gammaproteobacteria; order Moraxellales; family Moraxellaceae; genus Acinetobacter; species Acinetobacter seifertii. Next base: position 2,066,801 of record NZ_CP065820.1, read on the forward strand.
GTTTTGTTGCTCGCTGCGTCTGGACCACTTTAACCACAATCAACACCCAAGTCACAATTGAGAAAGCAACTAATAACCAGATCGTGCCGTCATGGATCAATGAATTAATATCTGACATGAAAATATCCTCTTAATTTAAATTTTATTTCGGTAATTGATAATGAATTGGAACATCGACCCAGCCTTCTACAGGGGTTTTCCCTTTTAGCGCAGGTGAAAATTTCCATTGCTTTACTGTTCTTACGGCAGCACTGTCTAGAAGTTTTTTGCCACTACTTTGCTTGACACTGACTGTATCCGGGCTGCCATTTGCTAATACTTTGACCCGTAAAATGACTGAGCCTTCCCAACCACGTTCTAAAGCTTGTTCAGGATATTCAGGTGCAGGGTTACTGAGATATCCGGCATAACCTTTGGCTTCAGTCACAGGTAAATTGTCATCTGACGCTTTTACAGGCTCAGCCACTTTTTTAACCGGTTCTGTGACTACTTCTTTTGTGACCACAGGTTCTGCAACTTTTTGTGGAGTTGGTTCAGCCACCGCTTTTGCAACTGGCTTAGGTTGCTCCACACTTTTTTGGACAGGTTTGGGTTGTTCCACTTGTTTAGGAATTGGCTTGGGTTTTTCCACCACAGGTGGAACTTTTGGTTTTTCAGTAATGGGTGGAATTTTGGGTTCAATCACTTTAGGTGGTTCAACCGGTTTTACGATTTCAATCACCACAGGTTCTGGTTTATGAATATCTAAAGCTGGTGTCGGCAATTGTTTTGCAACATACCAAATTCCAAGATGTGCTGAAGCAACCGCAATAATTGCGATTAAGACTTTATTCAACTTCACTGGAGCAGGTTGAATAACGTCTTGATCATGCTGTGCAAACGGATCTGCAATTTCAGTTGTGGCTGCAACTGTCGCAAATTGCTCAAAGAGCAAAGCCCGCTTATGGGGATTAAAGATTTGATCACGCATAAAAATTTAAACTAAAAATAAAAGATTAAGTCGTAAATTGCACAAGCCATGCCAAAACTATAAGTTATTATTTTTTATTAATTTAATTTGTATTTTTTAAATAATTGATACAAAAGATGTTGGTTTTCAGACAGTGTTATGCTGTTCAAACAACAAGATCCCTTTGATATCGCAAAGGGATCTAAGTTTATTATTTTAATTTATATCCTACTAAGGGTAAGACTTCTTCAGCCACTCGATATGCTTCTTCTAAATGCGGGTTACTTGCTAAAATAAAATGTCCCACCCCAATATCAATATATTCTTGCAAACGTTCTGCGACTTGCTCATAACTCCCCACTAAAATACAGTTTGGGCCACCTCGTACATTTGACATTCCCGCCCACACATTCGGACTCATAAATAGGTCTTCAAAACGGTTGCCTTGTGCTAAGGCTTGCTGGCGCTTTGCTCCTACAGATTCAGTGTCTTTTCGTTCAAAAGCATTGCTATCGACAGTAATGGTTTCATACATTTGTTTAAGCTCTTGGAAGGCTTGTTCTTGGGTTGGTCGCGCTAAAATATCAATACGCATGCCAAATTTAACTTTTCTTTCTGGCGAATTCTGCTCAAAGAAATTTTGAGCCTGCTCGATCACTTTCTTCTGTTGGTCTACAGGTTCGCCCCAAGTTAAATGGATATCTGCGTGACGTCCTGCGACTTGTAAAGCTGCATTGCTTGCACCTGCTAACCATAAGCGTGGAACGTCATATTGATTCATTGGGTATTTCAGGCCACCTTGTTCAACATGGAAAAACTTTCCATCGTAATTGAAAGGTGCATGGTGCGAATAACCTTTCACAAATTCTAAAAATTCATTGGTCCGTGCATAACGTTGATCATGTTCAATAAAGTCCCCATATGCGCGTTGCTGTGCACCGCCTCCCCCTGAAATCACATTCCACTCTACTCGTCCCTGACTTAAACGCTGCAAACTTGCAGCCATTTGACTTGCATAAGCAGGATGAATAAACCAAGGCTGAATTGCGATGAGCAAACGAAGTCTTTTAGTTTCTCTTGCCAGTGCAGACGCTAACACCCATGGTTCTTCAGTATGTGGAAAAGCTGGAATGAGTGCACCATGAAAACCAACAATATCGGCTGCTTTCGCCACTTGCTCGACATAGTCATAGTAAGCAAATAACTGATCTTCATGTTGCGGTGCAACACGTTGTGGAGATTGGACTGTTGGAGTTAATTGATTCCATTCACCGCGTGTGTGTAATTGATGTGCTCGACGACCATCCCCATGAACAGGGATTCTCCATAAAAACTCAACTGACATAATGAATCTCGATAATTTAAAGATTTGACGATATTTAATTCGTTAAAAGTCTTATGAGCAGAAATCATGCCGATATTTTTTTAAATTAATTTTTAGCTATACTACTGTTTTATATGAATATTAAAAAATCGAGTTTAAAGGCTGTGTTGATATTTCAACAGTTAAACGCTAAAGAGTGTCCCAATCACAACACAACGGCGGCATTTAACCTCAATAATAATTCTAAAAAATTATAATTAATTGATTTGTTTAATATAATTTTATTGGCTTGGTTCTTGCTCAATACTCATATATTTTTTAATTCTTATGATGATATGCGTATTTTTCCACGTCTAGTTTTAGGTTTTAGTTTTTTGGGTCTTGTTGCTTGTGGTGCACAAAAAACAGAAGAGAACACCCCAAAACAGTCTGAACAGCAACAACTCCGAATTGCTGTCGTTGCCAATGGCACTTCAGGTAGCTTAGATTTCATTGGTGTGCCACAACTTATTTCACAAGATCAAATTTTTCTAAAAGCATTAAAGCAAAATAATATTGAATTAAAGTGGGAACCAGTGACGACTGCTGCTGTAGCGACTCTGGTCAATGAAAGTTTTATAAATAATAAAATTGATTTTGCTTTTTATGGAAACCTTCCCGCTGTAGTGCTCAATGCAACAGGCGTTAAAACGCAAATTGTTGTACCTGGAGGTATCGGTAATAACGTCTACCTTATTGTTCCAGAAAATTCACCTATTAAATCTATTGAGGAATTAAAAGGTAAAAAAATTGCACTACACCGTGGCCGTCCATGGGAAATTAACTTTGGACAACTCATACAAAGTAAAGGATTAAGCTTAAAAGACTTTCAAATTGTGAATTTAAACCCGCAAGCTGGGGCCGCTGCTTTATCTGCTAAAAGTGTAGATGCCTTTTTTACCTTAAGCGATGCGCTTACTTTGCAAGATCGCCATCTGGGTAAAATCATTTGGTCGTCACAATCTTTGCCAGCGGACTGGAAAATGCGTGCCGAACTCTGGGGTAGCAAAAGCTACATTGACCAACATCCAGATACCACACAATTACTTGCTGATGCGACAGTACGTGCAATGGACTGGATTGCGCACCATCAAGATGAGTTTCAGCAAAGTCAAACCAAGTTTGGCCAACCTCTTAGTGTGATTCAACGTGAAAGCCAGAACACGGCAAGCACATGGCAACAAGACTGGTCTCCAGACTATCAAGTCGACTTTCTGAAACAGCATTATTCAAAAGTCATTAATCACGCAGTGAAAAATCAGCTTATTCAAACACTAATCAAAGCAGATGAACTGTTGAATCCGAAGTTTACCCGTCAAGCGATTCAAAATTTACAGGCGAATCATGCTTCAAATAAGCAGGGAAACTAGACAATGAAAATACTAGTAAAGCCGCTTATTGAGCAAAATAACGTTTTATTTAAAACCCCACTCCGTAAGAAATTTTCTTCTAAAAAGGTGTATGGGTTGCTCTCTGTGATTTCACCCTTATTAGTATTATTCATTTGGCATTTGATCAGTTCTTTACAGATTTTTCCAACCCAAATTTTGGTGCCACCTAAAACTGTCTGGAATACTTTCATCGCGTTGTTACAAAGCGGTGAGCTTCAAATACATCTCAAAGATAGTCTTTCACGTTTGTTTTTGGGATTTTCTATTGCAGCAATCAGTGCAATTGCTTTTGGTATTGCCTACGGGGCAAATACTCTCTTTCGCAATTACACTTATATTTTATTTAACGTTTTTTATCAAATTCCAATCTTTGTCCTTATTCCTATTTTTATTTTAGTTTTTGGGATTGGTGAATTATTTAAAATTTTACTGATTATCAAAGCCTGCTTTTTTCCAATTGCATTAGCAACGGCCGATGCAGTCAAAAATATTCCCAAAAAATATATTGAACTAGGACAAATCTACAAGCTTAAAACACGAGCTTGGCTCAGGCTTATTATTCTTCCATCCATACTCCCGCCGTTAATTGGTGGGCTACGAATTGCACTTGGCCGCGCATGGTTGATTTTAGTTGCCGTTGAACTACTGGCAGCTGGAACGGGTATTGGGCAAATGATGGAACTAGGACGTCAAATGTTGCGCTTAGATGTTGTGATGGTTGGTGTGTTTATCACAGGCGTGATCGGGTTTGGTTTAGATAAAGTTTTACGTTTAGTGGAACAACGCTTTATCTCACCTGTGCTTAGTTCGGGGGAAAAATAATGTCTCAGCGTTCATTTACTTTAAAACAATCATGGCAACGGCCAATTATTTTAGTACAAGGCTTAGTACTGCCATTATTGTTATTAGGCTTATGGCAATACAACTCAAGCTTAGGTGCTAGTCATGCCTATGCATTTGTTCCTTTGCAAAACATTTATTTCGCATTTATCAAATTGCTTGAAACAGGTGAATTGTGGCTAAACACATGGGGAAGTCTTAAAAAAGCTGGAATAGGATTCATCTTAGGTTCGATAAGCGGATTAATTTTAGGTACTTTGCTTGCCTATTCAAAAGTTTTAAATGCTTTAGTTTCTCCACTATTTAACAGTATTCGACAAGTTCCATTACTGGGTTTAACACCTTTAATTGCCTTATGGTTTGGTAATGGAGAAGAAGCAAAAATCTTTATTATCGCGCTTGCCTCGTTTTTTCCATTAGTAATCAATACGTTTCAGGGCCTCAGCCACAATGATACAAAATACGAGGAAATCGCACGTATTTATCAATTTTCATTCTGGCGCAAATTTAAAAAAATACGCCTTCCCCAAGCCCTACCCCATATTTTAACTGGTCTAAATTTAGCCGTGCCATTTACTTGGATCACCACTACAGCAAGTGAATTGCTATTCAATGCGGGTGCAGGACTCGGCAACTTAATGATGAAAGCCGAGATTAATGCCGAAATGGATATTCTGTTGGTTTGCGCTATTACGGTTACCCTTTGTGGGGCCTTTATGACGGCAGGTATTCATCTTATTTCAAAACGCCTGCTGCAATGGCGTACCTAATTTGTCTTTTTAAAAAATATTGTTAGGAATTTATATGTCGTTCTCACTACTTTCTATTAAAAAACTCAATAAATCTTTTCAACGTGATCAAAATACTTTGACCGTTTTAGATGGTATTAATCTCAACATTGAGCAAGGTGAATTTATCTCGATTGTTGGTAGTAGTGGCTGTGGAAAATCAACACTATTACGTCTTATTGCTGGATTGGATCAAGACTATGACGGTGAAATTTTATTGAATCAAACTCAGATAAAAGGCACAGATTTAAAACGTGGTCTTATCTTTCAAGAACACCGATTACTTCCATGGCTTACTGTTTTTGAAAATATCCATTTAGCACTTGAAGAGACTCTACTCACCCGTGAAGAGAGAAATTTACGGGTAAATGAGCATATAGAAATTGTCGGGCTGAAAGGTTTTGAAAAGGCTTATCCACATGAGCTTTCGGGTGGCATGGCGCAACGTGTTGCAATTGCCCGTGGACTCGTCAATAAACCCGATATTTTACTTTTGGATGAACCTTTTGGTGCTTTAGATGCCATCACACGGAGTCACTTACAAGCTGAACTTCAGCGTATCTGGCAACACGAAAAAATCACCATGATTTTAGTTACCCACGATATTGAAGAAGCTGTCTATCTTGGAGACCGTGTCATTGTGATGTCAGCCCGACCGGGAAAAATTAAAGAAATTATTCAAGTTCCGCTGACACATCCTCGACATAAAGAAAGTGAACTTTTATTTGGTTTTCGCAATCAGGCACTTAATATGCTAGATCATACAGCATAATTAATTTGAATATTGATCGATATTAATATGATTTAGAAAATAGATAATATCGTGATATTAATATTATTTACATTTAATTAATATAGGATGGAGAAAATGGGTTTATCTATTTGGCATATTTTACTGTTTGCAGTGATTGTTGTTTTATTATTTGGAACTTCAAAATTAAAAAATCTAGGTAAGGACTTAGGTGGTGCAATTAAAGATTTTAAAGATTCAGTTAATTCTGATGATCAGAAGTTATTGCAAAACCAACAATACAAAGATATTAGTCCAGTTGAATCTCATAATGAAAAACAAAATAAAATATGAGTGATTTATTATTATGTTTAATATCAGCTTTGGAGAGTTATTAGCTTTTGCAATTATTGCGCTTATTATTTTAGGACCTGAAAAACTTCCTCACACGTTAAGATCAGTCCTCCTCAAATACAGAGCAGTTAAAAACCAAATTAGTAAAATTCAAAATGATATTGAAAACGAACTTGACCTGATCGAACTTAAGAGAGTCTTGCAAGAAGAGCTGCAAAAAATAAAACAAAATGAAGAGCAGCTCAAACAACAACTCGCTCTTATGCAACAAGAAATTGAAAATGTACAAACATCTGTTTCTATTGAACAAAAAACCAAAGCACGCCACATTAATGACTATATCTATACCCACTCACAAGATGAGTTAAAGACACCATTTTTAGCTCATTTTAAAACAGCCAATAAATTCAGTGAGGATCAAGCCGCATGACGGAACATATTGTCAGTGAAAGCCTCACTGAAATGAAATATAGCGAACATTTAAAAGAATTAAGAAAACGGCTGATCTATAGCATTGGTATTGTTTTAGCGATTTTTTTATTATTACTTCCACTTGCTCAGAAGAACTACCATTTTCTTGCTCATCCTTTAATTTCATTACTTCCTAGCAATTCCACCATGATTGCAACAGATGTGATGAGTACATTTTTAGCGCCATTTAAACTCAATATTTATTTTGCGATTTTATTAAGCATTCCCTTTATTCTGTATCAATTTTGGCAATTTGTTGCTCCAGCTCTTTATCAAAAAGAAAAAAGATTCGGTATAGCACTTGTGCTTTCAAGTAACCTCCTATTTTATTTAGGAATTGTGTTTGCCTATACTTTAATTTTGCCTCTCGCTTTAAAATTTTTCGTCTTGGCATCGCCTGATAATGTGTTACCCATGACGGATATCAATAGCTATCTAGATTTTTGTTTAAAACTTTTCCTTGCTTTTGGTCTGGCATTTCAAATCCCAGTTTTAACTTATATTCTTATTTTTATTGGCCTTATTTCTATTCAACAGCTAGAAGCACATCGTAAGCACATCATTGTATTCTTCTTTTTTATTGCAATGTTTATTACCCCTCCTGATGTTTTTAGCATGCTTGCTCTTGCAGTCCCAATGTGGTTGTTATTTGAATTGGGTTTATGGGTCACAAAATTCACAACGCAAAAAAACATCCATTAAAAAATGGATGTTTTTTCTATATAAAACCCTTAAGCAATTTCATTTTCATTCTTATTAGGTAGTAAGTTATATCTTGATAGAAGATTACGTAAAACGTTACGCGATAGGCCTAACATTTTTGCTGTCTTGACCTGATTATTCCAGCAACTTGAAAATGCAGTATTTACTATTTTATCTTCAATAATATGCCATGCCTCCCCATCATATTCTTGAAAAAGACGCTTCAAGATACTTTCAAACTCTTGAATAAGATCATTGTCTGGTAACACGGCGGAGCCCGTTTCCTCAGAAAATCTTAAATGCTCAAGATCAATGGTTTTGCCGCCACTCACCAGCAAAGCATAGTGAATATTGTTTTCTAGCTCACGAATGTTACCCGGCCAGCTATAGTTCAGCAGCGCATTTCTTGCTCTATCACTGATATTTGGCTTAGTCGTAATGAGCTTCTGAGAGTATGAGCTTAAGAAGAAATCAACCAGAGGCAAAATATCTCCTTTACGTTCACGCAGTGGCAAAATATTAAGCACAACCACGTTCAAGCGATAATATAAATCTAGACGAAACTTGTTTTCTGCTACAGCTTTACGTAGATCGACGTGCGTCCCCGACAAAATACGGACATTAATTGGAATTGGTTTTCGACCACCCACGCGTACGACTTCTTTTTCTTGCAATACCCTTAACAGCTTAACTTGTAAGGATAGAGGCAACTCACCTACTTCATCTAAAAATAAAGTTCCACCATCGGCTGTTTCAAAAATACCAGCTCGAGTTTTGTTTGCACCCGTAAAAGCACCAGCTTCATAGCCAAACAGTTCAGACTCGGCAAGAGTCTCGACCAAAGCACCACAATTGACCGCAAGAAAAGGCTTATTTTTACGATCACTTTTCAAATGAATTTCGCGTGCAATTAACTCTTTACCTGTCCCAGACTCTCCTTGAATGATGACACTAGCAGAGCTTGGAGCAATCGTTTCAACTTGATTTAATAATTTACGGGAGTTCTGATCTGAAAAGATAATTGCTTTTGCTCTTATTGGTTTTACAGGAACACCATTATCAGGCAAAGTAATTACTTTATAATCATTATCTAAAAAGGTCTTCATAATTACCCCATAAAACTTATGATATAAGCATTCTAAAAGGCTATATTACATTTCAGTGTGTTTTTTAATAAATAACAAATAAATATATTTAATCCAAAATTCACCTATTTTATTCTGAAAATATTTTCTCTTATAAATTAAAAATAAACACAATTCTTTTTTTATGATATGTTGCTTATCAAACACAATGTTGTCTTTTTGATTAAATCCAAACACTCTAAAAAATTATAATCCATTCCTATATTTGATTTATATAGGTATAAAGCTTGGCATTTATTTTGCTCATTCATTTAAAATCCATAAAATAGGTTTAATAATGAGCATAGAATTTGTAGGTATGGTTTTCCCTAACCAATGGTCTGAAACCAAAGGAACGCGAATTGGCCATAAAATTGACCTCGAATATCTACGTTACCATGCACGGGCACATGAATATGCGGGTTTTGATAAAGTCTTAATTGCTAGCGGACCAACTAGTCCAGACAGTACACAAATCGCGGCATATCTTGCCCAACATACAGAACGTCTTGGATTTATGATTGCCCATCGTCCTGCACTCGTCACTCCAAATCTAGCTGCGCGTTCTTTTGCTACGCTTGACCATACTACAGGTGGTGGAAGAATCCGTTTACATGCCATTACTGGAATTACAGCTGAGCCTCAAGAAGGTGATTATATTGTTGATAAAGTTCAGCGCTATGAACGGACGGGTGAATATCTAGATATCATCCAGAAACTTTGGAAAAGCGATCAACCGATTAGCTATGAAGGTAAATACTTTAAGTTAGATAATGCTTTTTGCCCATTAAAGCCAGTCAACGGTACAATCCCGATTTCATTCGGTGGCTCATCAGACATCGCTTATGATATTGCAGTCCGCCATGCAGATCTCTATTCACTATGGGGTGAACCACTGGTGGGAGTAAAAGAGCAAATTACTAAATTAAAGCTCGCAGCAGAAAAAGCCAATAAACCGCAGCCTCCTGTTAGCTTATCTGTACGTCTTATTATTGGTGCAACTGAAGAACTTGCTTGGCAACGAGCAGAACGAATTCTTGCAGACATCCAAAATAATCCAACTTTTCAAAATAACGGCACATTATCGGGACATAAAATCAAAGGCATTGGTTCACAGCGCTTATTAGCAGCAGCCCAGCAAGGTGATCGACATGACCGTGCATTATGGATGCCAACTGCAACTGCTGTAGGGGCTTATGGCGATACGACTGCCCTTGTTGGTACACCAGACACCATTATTGCCTCATTACTCGATTATGTAGATTTAGGGGTGACGACTTTTTTAAATCGGGGCTATGATCCGATCTATGATACGGTCGATTATGGTCGTTATATTATCCCCGCTGTACGTGAAGAGGCAGCCAAAAGATTAAAACAAATCGCTTAAACATTTAAAGCAAAAAGCCGTCCATTCAATATGTTTGAAGAGCGGCTTTTTTTAATAAAGATTTTCTTCAGTGAGAAAATCTTTAGTCCATCTTTTATTGCAAGTCAGGTTTACAAATAGCCTGAATTTTCTCTCCAGCAATCACCTTTTTAGCAAACGGAATTGAATCTTTTAATGAGGCATTCACAGTTTCGCTATGTCCTAAGCCATGATACAAATGACCTTCGACCACTGTACCTGCTTTACAAGCATCTGCCACCAGTTTCATTTGAGAACGAGCATCTGGAGTTCGGTCATTTGCTCCTGTCCCAATAAATAATGGATGACTAATTTTTAATGTAGGGTAATAACCATAATCATTTGACTGTTTCTCTTGCAGCTTTTTATAACTTGCCGGCGGATTAGGTTTATATGCTTGTGCTGGCGAAAGTCCTGCGGTCTGAATATCGCCCATAAAACTTGTTAAGCAGGTATTTCTTGCTTGTTCAACTAAAGGAGCAGCTTCAGGAGTGAAAATATCTTCTGTTTTAATTTCTGGATATAAACTTTGTGTCACTAAAAAACTATAGATGCCATAAGCGAGTGATGGGCTGACTTCGTAAGGATTTAACTTTAACTGATTTTTTTCAGGCGTCGCTTCAGGGTCTTGATAAATCACGCCTGTACCAATTGAACCTTTAATATTTAAGTCAGGTGCGTACGTTGCCGAATAGGAAGAAGCCGCAACAGCCCCAGCGCCTCCTTGTGATTGACCAACAATCACAAACTTATTAGCGAGTGGCAACTTGGTTTTTAAAGCAGCTCTACCACTATCTAAAATACTATAAGCCAGCATTGGGTTATTAATTAACAAGTGCGGTCCTGCAACACCTAACCCTTCATAATCTGTGGCAACGACCGCAAATCCTTCTTTAAGCCAACGATTTAAATATTGTACATCTCGGTATGATCGTCCACTCCAAGACGGCGCACAAGCATCGGCCAAACCGACCGTACCATGTGCCCATAGCACCACTGGCCAACCTTCTTTCGGTGGAGTTCCTTTCGGTAAGTGAATACTTCCTGAAACCACAATAGGTGTTTTGCTATCTTTACCACTCGTAGAACTGTAAAGAATGCGAATAGCCTGACTGTCATTTGCCAAACGAATATAAGGATTATGAATCGCTTCTGTTTTTAATAGTTTTCCAGCCTGTGCTGGAATAGCCGATTTCCATGTGTAAAACTCGGAAACTCGTCCATCTCCATATTTATCTTCAGGCGCTGGAGCTTGTTGAGCAGTCGCCAAACAACTTGAAGTTAACATCGTTGTGATTAAAGAAAACTTGCATAGAGTTGATAAAAAAGTATGTTGCATTGTTATTTACCTTAAAAACTGTCTCATCATTTTTGATTTAAAATTCGTAACTTACGCGGCCATATAAATATGTTCCAAATGCTCCTTCAGGCGCATTAAAACTATATTTGACAATATTGCCGACCGAGGAGTCTTTGGCTTGATCAGGATGGCTATTAAATAAGTTGATCGCCCCTAAATTGAATTTCAGGCCTTGCACGAATGCATCCGCTTTGTAGCCAATATCCAAATCTGCAATCCATTGAGGGTCAAAAGTTTGGTCTAGTGCAGTATTGGTATTATTTAAAGTGGTCCACTTATCGTAGCGACGGACAGCCGTATTCACGCTCCATGCTTGATTTGACCAAAGTGCGCCAAGCGTTAGCTTTGTTTTCGGTGCAGCAGACTCAATCAGGCTTTGTGTATTTCGTCCTGCAATGCTTGAAACAGGAATTCGCTCACCTTTTGCGGTAATAGAATCTCTAGTTTCGGTAATTTCATTTTTGTTATATGCCAGACCGAGATTCAGATTTAACTTGCCATATTGTTCAAGGTTTAAATCATGCTTAAGCGCGAGCTCTAAGCCTTGAGTACGTGTATCTAATAAATTATTAAAGAACGCCACATTGGCAATATTTGAATATGGTGTATTGGCAAAAGCATTGGTAATTACACTTCCAGTAATATTGTCTGAAAGCAAAATACGATTTTTAATATCGATTTGATAAAGGTCTAAAGTTGCCGATGTATTAACAAGTGGCTTCCAAACAAAACCTAAAGAATAATTCGTCGATTTCTCAGGTTTAAGAGAAGTTCCGCCAATGAGTAAAGCCGCCTCACTTCCTGCAACTAAAGTTCTTTGTTGAACATCTTGCCAACCTGAAGGTGTTTGCACTGTTTGTACGCTATAAGCCGAATAGCCCTGCTGTGCCAATGACGGCGCTCTATATCCTGTATTGACTGAACCACGTACCGTAAATTTAGGTGATACATCATATTTAGCAAATAATTTTCCGTTTGTGGTCGAACCAAAGTCTGAATATTTTTCACTCCGGACTGCTACCCCAACATTCAAGTCTTTAATAATATCTGCTTCTAAATCTAGATAGACACCGTAAACATCACGGCTGATTTTTCGTTCATCTTGGTCTGTAATTCCGGCATATATTCCCGGAACACCAACGCCCAAAGTTGTGCTTGGATTAAAATATGGGCCGCGGGTATAGGCAATTGGATCACCTGCATTTTGCTTATATTGCTCCCAACGATATAAAACCCCTGTAGACAACGTGAGTGGGCTTGCTAACCAGTCAATTGAAATATCACGGCTATAATCTAGCCCTGTATTTAATTGCGAAAAAATATTTTCGCCCAAGTCATAGTTTGAAGGAGAATTGGGCCCGTAGCTTGGGTTAATGCCATTGCCTTGTTCTGTGCTGACTTTATTTTGTCCATAGGTCGCATAAAGATCATATTTACCTGACTTCTGCTCTCCTTTTTTAACTCCAACTGTCGTTGCAAAATCATCTACAGTGACTAAGCTCAATGGCGAGCGTCCATCTGGATAACGTTCTTTAAAATAGCTGGATTGATTCAGTACTGTTTTGGTTGTTGGTGGCTCATAAAAATTTTCCCCTATTGTTTTACGGTGTCCATAGCTACTAAAACCATAAAGTGCAACGTCATCTGTCAAAGGCAAATCTAGATTGGCAGTCACATTGATTTGATCTTTTTGTTCGGGGGAGCCAAATTTCCATGTTCTATAGGGTGTATTTTGTTCTGTATATTGAGCCTTGGTTGAACCATCATAAAAAGTTCGCGTATCAGGTGCCGTGTTACTTGCAGCTTCACGTTTGCCTAAATCCAATGCAACCGTCAACGCACCATCATTAGGGAGCGCAAAACCTTTCCAAAGATTAACTTTATGTTGTTCACCATCTCCTTGAGTGTAGCCACCCGTTTGATAGCTTACGCCACCTCCATGATCTCGTGATTTCAAAATAATATTAACGACACCGGCAATTGCATCTGACCCATATTGTGCCGCAGCACCATCCCGCAAGATTTCTATACGCTCAATCGCGCTCACTGGAATTAAACTTAAATCAGTTACCGCTGCGCCTCTTCCACCTGCATAGGCTTGGCGGGTGAAATAAGCGGATGTATGTCGACGTTTTCCATTAATTAAAATTAGAGTTTGATCAGCAGATAATCCTCTAAGTGCAATACTTGGCGGAACCGATGCCCCAAACCCACCTGCAGGAGAACTCGGTAAAGTCACTGAAGGAGACAGCCGTGTTAATGCTGCTGCAAGATCAGTTGCACCAGTCTCTTGTAACTCTTTGGCAGTTAAAATATCAACAGGTGCAGGTGCATCAAGAGAGCTACTAATTGCTCGTCTAGAGCCTGTGACGACCACAGATTGTAATGTGATAGCATCCTCTTTCTCTGGCAAATTCTTTTGATCATTTGCCAAAGTAATTGAGGCAGTGAGTGTACTCAGTGCAAAAATTGAGGAGTGAAGAATGAATTGAGAAAAATATGTACGCATATTGGCTTCCTTAACGATCTAGACCGATATAGCAAAGCCGATGCCAAATATTTTATTATTTATTATCAATGTATTAAGAAGATTAAATAAAAGAATCATTGTTTAAATTTAAACAATGATTCAAAAAAATGTTTATAAAACTACAGTTGTTAAATTTGCAAATCGTTTAAACAAGTTGGTTTTGTAAATATGACTGATATAACTGAAAGTAAGCTGACTGCTGCTGTATTAACTGCTCATGCGAACCTTCTTCTACGACATGGCCATTTTCAATCACAACAATTTTGTCGGCCTCACGAATGGTACTCAGCCGATGTGCAATGACAATACATGTTCTATTTTGGCATAGCCGTCTGAGCGCATATTGTATTTTTTGCTCAGTATAAATATCGATTGCAGAGGTAGCTTCATCTAGAATTAATATTTTGGGGTTTGCCAAATAAGCACGAACTAAGCAAACAAGTTGCCTTTGTCCATGACTAAGATTTTTACCAAGCGCCCCAACTTCGGTTAAATAGCCTTGCGGCAGTTGTTGCAATATCTCATCCGCTCCTAAGTCTTCAATAACTTGGATAAGTTTCTGATCTGAAGCATCAGGTTGAACTAGACGTAAGTTATCTAAAATTGTTCCACTAAATAAAACATTATCTTGTAAAACAATACTCACATGCTGTCTTAAACTTGCAAGATGAATACTGTGTATTGGATAACGGTCTAGAAAAATTCCACCTTGCTGGGGTTCATAAAATCTCGTTAGTAACTGAACCATGGTGCTTTTGCCATGTCCTGTTGGCCCTACAATCGCAATTATTTTTCCAGCTTCAATGTCTAAATTAAAGTTTTGTAAAACAGGTTTGTTGGTATAGGCAAAATCTACCGACTGAAAACGAATATGACCATTTAAATGTTCAAGCTTCACAGCATTCGGTTGTTCTTGAATTGTAGATTGAGTGTCTAAAAGTAGAAATATTCGCTGCGCACATGCCGCTCCATTGGCATAACGTTCAAATAGATCAGTCAGTTCCTGCAACGGCGCTAAGAATAAAAACACATAGAAAATACTTTCTGCAAATTGTCCTATACTAATCATGCCGTCACTATAAGCATAACTACCAATCACAATGAATCCGGCAGTAGCTAGAGTCGAAAGCAAACCTGTAAAGGGAGCAAACCAACTGGTCCGCTTGCTGCCATAAATAATAGAGTTATTAAAGTCTTTTAATAACTCTTGATAACGAGATTGATTGGTTTCAGTATAATTTAACTGCTGAATGATTTTTGCTCCATTTACTGTTTCAACCAAATGAGCAGTAAATCGACTGCGTTCTTCCGCAACTCGTCCCCAATGTTTTTGTGATGACTTTTTAAAAATAGCGGTCATACCAAATAAAATGGGTAGCGTCGCAAATAAGCACCAGAAAAATGGTGGATAGATATGCCAAAGCAGTACTGAAGCTAATCCACAACGCAAAATTGCCGAAAGTAACTCTGGTGGTCCTAGTATTAAAACAGGCTCTAGTGTTTCGACATCACGATCAGCCCGTGAAATAATCCTGCCAGCCTTGGTACGATCAAAATAACCAATATTTAAACTTTGGATATGCTGAAATAACGACCGCCTTAAACCATTAATTACTTTCAAAGCTGCTCGGCCTGAAAGATATTTTGATACGCCAGCTAAAGCAAAACGACAAATCCAACTTAAGGTTAAAATGCTAATCGCAATGAATAAAACAGGCTGATTCAATACCATTTTTCCAGCAATGTGTTGAAAGCCCGAATCTAAAATATATTTCACCACCCAAGGCCGAACAAAAACGCTCATCACTTGTAAAATTTCTACTGCAATTAGAGCTAGGAGCAAGTAACGGATGGGATAAATTAAAGGAATAAGTTTTTTTAGCATGCCTCTATGAATTGAGGCATTTGCCAAATTTTCTTCGATTTGTAGATCAGCTGATTTTGCAAATGGGCGGAAATTTTTAACACTGGTATTCATGCATCAATCTCCTGCTGCTCTAACTGAAAACCCATCAACTCTCGATAAAACAAACAATCTTGAACCAATTCAGCATGTGTGCCTTGGGCAATAATATGACCCTGATCAAGCACAATAACGCGATCAGATAAAGCAATCGTGGTTTGTTTATTAGAGTTAATAATGATTGTTTTCTTAAAATGGTTTCCATTATCAGACAGCGCTGATAGACGCTGTAAAACTTGTTTTTCTGTAGTCGCATCTAAGGCACTGGTAGAATCATCTAACGCTAAAATTGGCGAATTTTTTAAAATAGAACGGGCCAAGGCAAGTCGTTGTTTTTGTCCTCCAGACAAAGTAACGCCCTTGTCCCCAATCAACGTGTCTAAGCCATGATCAAGTCTTTGTAATAGTTCAGATGCAGAAGCTAAATGTAAAGCCTCTTTCATCTCTTGCTCAGTTGCATCTTGTTTAGCAACTCTTAAGTTATCTGCCAGTGTGCCACTAAAAAAGAAATTTTCTTGAGGAATGATCTGAACTAAATGTCGTAATTCAAATAGGCTTAAATCTTTAATATTCGTCCAGCCCATTTGCTCAGAGCCAATCAATACTTGCCCTTCTGTCGGGTCAATAAACCGATTGAGTAAATTCATCAAAGTCGTTTTACCTGCCCCCGTTTTACCGACAACAGTAACGACTTCACCTGCTCGAAATTCAACACTGGATTGCTTTAAAATATAATTTTTTGTTGTTTTATCCTGAAAGCTGACATTTTCTAATTTAATGCTTAACTCATCACGCGATTGCAACGTTAGAGGATATTGTTGATCTTCAATTGCGGACTTCTCATCTAACATTTGCCAGATTCTTGTCGCGGACGAACGCGCATCAGCAAAAATATGTAAGACCTGACCAATGCTTTCAATGCGAAACACCAATAAATTTGCCATGAGAATGGCAGCTACAAATTGCCCTACTTGCAACTGATTTTGACCAATTAAATAAGCACCAAAAGCAATAACCCATAAGTAAGAACCAGCGATAATCACTTGCGGAATAGGCAACCGTTTCGCACTTGTCTTGATAGTCTGAATAGAATGATGAATAAATAGATCTACAGCATGGTTAAAACGTTGTAAAAGTTTCTCTTCGAGTTGAAAAGCTTTAACTACCCGAATTCCATTCACACTCTCTGCCAAGGTGTCGCTGACTTTTTCATATGCAGATGCAACTTGATGGTCCAGAACCACCAATTGATTGGTCAGTTTAAATAGAACCCAAAGCCCTAAAAAAATAAATAATAAAGGAACTAGGCCGAGCCAAGGATGATACCAACACAAGAGCCCAACGGTTACGGTAACAACCAAGCTTGACTCAAACACTTGACGCCAAAAATTGATGAGCGCTTCTTTTAATTTATCTGAATCACGTGTTGTACGAGATAATACTTCTCCTAGCCCATGTTTCCAGTGCCATGAAACATCTAAATGCTGTACTTGACTAAAGATTCTTTCTCTTAAAATACTCAGTAGTTGCTGGCCAATGGTTAAAGCACTTAACCCTGCCAGATACTGAATAATAGCTCTAATACTGGCAATACTCGTAAGTAGAATGAACCAAAACCAAGGATTTAAATGATCAGTGATAGCATGCTGAAATAGGGTTTCTCGTTCACTATGTTTTAAGGTATCAATCGCATGTCCGATTGAATACTGTTGAAGTGCTAACCCGATATTTGCAATAACAAATAAGGTCGCCGTCAATAAGAAACGAAATGGCATAAAACGATATAAAGCCAAACTTCGTAATAATGGATAATTTTTAAACATAAAAGATAGTAAAAATTTAAGATTCCGTTTTATTGCGAGATTCATGCCAAATTAATGGTCTCCAAGAATATTTTAAACCATTGTTTTATATTGGTTTTATATGGTGCTATGTATGGGGGTGTTGGTTTTAAAACACCAGCGCAATTCTTGTGTTGTAATCGCAACAAAATTTGATATATCAACATCACAAAAAAAGATATTAAAAATAATTTATAAATATCAATAAATTAATGAATGGCATCAATTTTGCTTTAAAGCATGAAAACCACAAAAGGATGTCACGATGACAACACTTCAAACTCAACCATTAAACACACTTTGGTATACACGCTGCCCTGTACCAACTGGTCTAGGCATTTCAATTCAAAAAGGTTGGCTCAAAGAAAAGTTTAATAAGCAGCAAATTGAAATAAAATCAATTCGAGAATCAAACTCCAAAGATATTCGTAACTCTCATTTTAACCACACCCTTGCCAACTCAGTTCGACACGGCGGTAGTATTCCAGCTATCTGGGCATATTCATCTGGTCAAAAAACGAAAGTAATTGGCTTATCTTGGGCGGATGAAGTTCAACTATTGTTAACGCGCTACGATTCAAACATCAAAACTGTTGCAGACTTAAAAGGCAAACGTTTTGGTATTCCACTGAATCAAGATGCAATTATTGATTTCTCGCGTGCACAGGCAATTCGTGGTTTAGAAAATGCTTTAAAAACAGTGAATTTGACGGTAAGCGATCTTGAGTTGGTAGATTGTTTACGAGCAGATATTCTAGCCGCACAGCAACAACAACCTGAAGAAAATGATTCTAGTTTTTATGGTAATCGCAACAAAATTAATGCAAGTGCAGAGATCGTGGCATTAATTAAAGGTGATGTTGATGCTATTTTCCTAAAAGGTGCACACGCTGCGCAAATTGCTCATGACTTCGCCCTGCATACCATTATTGATATTGGCTCACATCCAGACCCTATTTTACGCTCAAATAATGGAACACCAAGAACGCTCACTGTTGATGAGGATTTTCTAACACAATATCCAGAGCAAGCCCAATCGATTGTCGATGCTGTTTTACAAGCAGAACAATGGGCACATGCCCATGCCGATGAAACCCATCGTTATTTGGCAAAAGAATGTAATAGTAGTGAGCAATGGGTTCATGCGGCGTATGGTGCAGACGCACATCTGAAACTCAACACTAACTTTGATGAGACTTCTATTATTGCTTTACAAGACTTAAGTGACTTTCTCTATCGCTGGAATTTTATTCCTGTACAGATTAATGTTCGTGAATGGCTGGCGCAGGATATTTTTATTCAAGCTCAAGTGGCTTAATAGTACAAAAACAAAAAGGTTGTCTTGATGACAACCTTTTTTATTGACTTCATTTTACTTAGAAAATTTAGTCACATTCTCCGCCTGCTTCTTCAGAAGCACTGAGTTGTATTCTCCTGGTGGAATATTATTTAAATAATAATTTCCAACATGATAGAGCCTCCAGCGAATCGGATCATGCGTGGTGTGAGTTCGTGCATTACGCCAGAAACGGTCTAGATTCCATTTCGATAAAGTTGAACTTGCGCCGAGTAATCCAAAAATTTCACTCGAAATTTTTAAAGATGCATGATCAGACTGACTACGGGTAGCAGCAACCGATAGAATCAGTTCGGTTTGTAAGTCTTCATCTTCTACATCTGCCAAATGCTGTTCAAAAATCTGTGCTGAACGATCTAATAATGCCTCAGCCGAACGCACTAAAACAGCAAACTCACCAATTTGTTTAATAATATGAGATTCATGTGTAGGCGAATCGACGCCACTTTCCACCCAAGGACGAGCATGATGTTGTAAATAATCAATCCCGCCTTGTAATGCCCCCTTGGCAATTCCTGTGTCCATTGCAGCATGTAAAATCTGAGGCCAAGTCAGTCCCGTACGTAAAACCGTGCCTAAACCGCCTGTATTCCGCTTAGCAACATAACGTTCATCAACAACTACCTCTTTAAAATTAACAGTGCCACTGACACTATTATTTTGTCCCATTGCATCCCAGTCATCGAGCAACTCTACTCCCTGTGTATCTCGATGAATTAAAATTGAGACTGGTCCATCATCACTACCCGCAAATAAAGAAATCCATTCTGCAAGTAAAGAGCCCGTAGAGTAAAACTTACTGCCATTTAAAATTAATTGTCCTTCTGCATTCCTTTCTACACGTGTTTTATGCTGGAACTTATCTTTGCCTCCCACTTCTGCAAGTGCATTGCCCAAACGCTTTCCACTTAATACATCGGCAAGTAATTGATCACGAATTTCATCGTCATAGCCAGTTAAAATTCCTCGGAACATAGTGAAGTGAATTTGTAATAACTGCCCTACACCACCATCGGCAGATGAAATAATTTTCACCACATTGACCAATGTTGAAATACTGGCACCTAAGCCTCCAAACTGCTTAGGCACAATAATCGAGGTTAAACCAGCTTCTGAAATTAAACGCGCCTGATCATAAGGTACTGTCTTGTTATAACTTGGATCTCGAGCAAATTGATTCAGTTGATTTGCCACCTCTTTTGCAATCTCAAGTGCTTCTTGCTCACTTTGAATATGTCTTACGCTAACTAATTCTAAAAAACTGCGTTGGTTAATATCGTTCATTTTTAACTCCGGAAAATCTGTTCTTTTTATGCGCTAACTTCAAGTACATTGTTTTTAAACAAGCTTGGCGCATGTGTAAGCAAAGTTTTGGTATATATATGTTGAGGATGACTAAGCACTTGGTCTGTTTCACCGTATTCAACAATATGTCCATTTTTTAATACGGCGACCCGATCTGCGATTGCACGAACAACCCCTAAGTTATGGGTCACAAATAGTAAGGTCACACCTTGCTGCTGAAGGTCTTGTAACAGTTTTAAAATAGATGCCTGAACTGAAACATCCAAAGCAGAGGTAATCTCATCACAAATCAAAACATCAGGTTGGCACAGCAAAGCTCGCGCGATCGCCACGCGTTGTCTCTCCCCACCCGATAAATCTCTAGGATAGAGTTCTTGAACTTGTATAGGCAGAGAGACTTGTTTAAGTACCTGTGTGACTTTTTCTATGGCTTCTTGTCGAGATGCTCCAAAGAAATGCTGCACGACTTTAATTAAGGTCTGACCAATCGTATGTGCTGGATTTAAGGCTTTATAAGGGTTTTGAAAGATATATTGCAGTTTATGTTGCTGCTGCAAATGACGCTGTTGCCCAAGCAATGACAAGACTTCATCTGCTAAGGTAATTTGTCCATCTGCATTTTCATTCAGGCCAGCAATCACACGTGATAAGGTTGTCTTACCTGAGCCAGATTCACCAACCAATGCTAAACATTCACCTTTTTTGAGTTGAAATGAGATATCAAAAAGAGCCTGTTGCTGCCCATACCATGCATTAATATGTTCAACTTTTAGTAGTGCTTCTCGATCAGTTTCTCGTTCAATAACCTGATGATCAAGCTCTTTAAAATTAATCACGCCAACATGATCCGAATGGTGACAAGCAACAAAATGCGGATCAAACTCATCTTTTAATTGAGTTAATTCAGGTTGTTTTTGACGGCATATGTCGGTGGCGAAAGTACAACGTACTGCAAAAGCACATCCCGCTGGACGCTCATTTGGTGACGGTGCGTGCCCTTCAATTGGAGATAAATATTTACGAATGGCCACATCGGGAATGGTGTTAAGTAAACCTTGCGTATAAGGATGTTTAGGGGTTTCAAATAGTTGGGTTAATACCGCATCTTCAGCAATTCGCCCTGAATATAAAACAATCACCCGATCTGCAATGTCTTTTACAACCGTTAAATCATGCGATACATAAATAGCAGCAACATTATATTCACGGCATAATTTACGAATGATGTTCAATACCAAGGTCTGCGTCGTCACATCTAAGGCAGTAGTTGGCTCATCTAAAACAATCAAACGTGGCTGTAATAAGAATGCCAAGGCCAATAAAATTCGTTGTTGTTGTCCACCTGAAAGTTGATGGGGATAACGCTTGAGAAATAGCTCATCATGAGGTAACCCCACTTCATCTAAAATTTTGGCTACTTTCTGGTATTTTTCAGCACTCGATAACTGGGCCTGATGGACTTCTAATAGTTCAAATAAATGTTGACCAATACTTAATGCCGGGTTGAGTGCCGTTCCAGGATCTTGAGCGACATGACTAATTTTATAGCCACGAACCTGACGTAAAGCATGATCATCTAAACTGAGAATATCTTCTTCATCCAGTTCAATTGTGCCTTGAATAATCTTGGCACCATGTCGTGCATAGCCCAATAAGGCACTCGATAATGTCGTTTTACCAGAACCACTTTCTCCGACCAGCCCTAGAACCTCACCTTCTCTCAAGCTAAATGAAATATTAGAAACGATATGATTGCCAGTGTTTACCAATGCCACGGTTAAGTCTGTTACGGTCAATACTGTATTTTTAAATGTATTTGCCATGTTTATTTTTCCTCAATCCGAGCTGCTGCACGTCCAACTCCCTCTGCCAATACATTCGTTCCAAGTGCAAACAAAGCAATTAAAATGACAGGAGCAAACACGGCCCATGGTTGAACTAATAAACCTGCGCGATTTTCATTAATCATGAGTCCCCAATCTGCTGCTGGAGGCGCTACACCATAACCAAGAAAGGCCAAACCAGATAACATACCCACTGCCCATGTCAGCATCACACCCAGATGAATGAGTAAAGGCGTCAACATGTTGGGTAAAATTTCACGAAATAAAATATAGGTTTTTGAATAACCAAGAATTCGGGCAGCTTCGATATATTCTTGTTCCACTAAATTAAGAGCGACACTTCGTGCAAGACGTACGACCCCAGGAATAAAAGCAATTGAAACCGTTAAAACAATGAGCCAAGGCTGTCGACCTAACATCGAAACAATAAGCAAGACCAATATAAGATCAGGAAAGGCCATAAAAACATCAGTCAGCCAAGTCACGAACTGATCAATCTTATTTCGGGCAAAAGCAGCTAATATGCCTAAACTAGAACCAATCACTAATGCGACCAAACTGGCAGCCAGTGTCATCCAGATAATTGAAGCACCGCCAGCAAGTACACGTGACCAAACATCATGACCAATATAGTCATAGCCTAAAAATGATTTTCCTTCGGGTGGTCCATAAGTCATGCCGACCAATGCAGTGGGCTCAAATGCAACAAATAACGGTCCAATCAGTGCAAAAATCAAAACTAGAGCTGTGACTACAAATCCAAAACGTACTTGTCTTTCACGAATTAATGTTTGAAAAAAGTTTCTTTGGTACCAATGAAGTGAGCTCATTTCCCACCTCCTTGCTGAATATTCTTTAAAGCATTGCGACGATCGACAGGTTTTACCGTAATTGGTCGGCCAGACTTCCATAAACGTAATGCCTGACGTCGCCCTGGCGAACGTGCTTTATGTCTTTTTGCAGTTCGTATTTTTGGTGTGAGTAAAGTCGTGATTAAATCTGCAATTAAATTAACAACCACCACACAAATGGTGAGCAATAAAACGATTGCTTGAATGGTCGGGATATCCCTCATTTCGATTGCTGCATTGAGTGCATTACCAATACCGGGATAACTGAAAACCACTTCAATAATGAGAGCACCACTCAGCAAAACTCGTATGGTCAATGCTGTACCCTGCACCACGGGAACTAATGCATTTGGTAAAACATGTTTCCAAATAATCCGGCGCTCAGGAATACCTCGCAGTCGTGCAGAGGTCACATATTCCGACTCTAGAGCATCAATCATAGAACCACGTACTAAACGCATCAGATATGGAATAAGTGATAAGGCTAAAGTTAAAATTGGTAAAATTAAAAACTCTAGTTGGCTATAAGGCGACTCATTAGGAATCAGCAACGATGCGGCTGGCAATATGTGTAAAACTGATGTTGAAAAAAACATCATTAACCAAATCGCAATAACGAACCCTGGCACCGCTTTAAATACAATAGAGCTAGAGACAATAATACGGTCGAGTTTGCTATCGCGATGAAGCGAGAGCCACACACCTAACACGACTGAAAGTGGTACAGTAATAACAATCACGAGGCTCGTGAGTGCAACTGTATTACCAAAATAATTCTGAATAATTTCTAAAACAGGCACATTGGAATCAATCGACCGTCCAAAATTACCTTGTAACAATTGACTCAACCAATGCCAGTATTGAAGCAATATCGGATCATTTAATCCCAATTGTTCACGAAGTATTTGTACCGTCGCTTCAGGCGCTTCTGGCCCTAAAATGACGCGAGCTGGGTCAGATGGAAGTGCTTGTGTCGCAATAAAAACAATGAGACTAATAACAAATACAACCAATACCCCTGACACCAAACGTGTCAAAAACCAAGGTAACCATGCAGGAAATTCAAATGACTTGGCAATTGTTGGTTGTTGAATGGATGCTTCTATTTTGCTGGATTGAATTGTCATATCGGTTACCCTCTACGCCAGAATTCATCTGTACGCCAAGCAGCAAAGCCTGTGCGATCAGGAGTTACACCACCAATTTGGTTCGAATGTGCATCAAGTACATTATTAAAGCCCCAAATGAGTAAACCACCTTGCTCATGTTGAATATGCTGTGCTTCATGAACAAGAACTTTTCGTTTTTCCAAATCGGGTTGTTGCAATGCCGCATGCACTAGTTCCGTAAAACGCTCATTCTTAAAACGAGTTTTATTATTTGCCGCACCCGGCCCATCAATTTGCAAAACTGTTAATAAGAAAGGACGTGAAACGTTCGAGCCTGTACTAAAGGCCCAATCTTGTTTTACTGCATCCGCAAAAGTAGCAGCTTCAACCTGTTTTACATTAACAATGACACCAGCCTGAGCAGCATGTTGAGCAAAAACTAATGCGGCATTGCTATCTGGGCCTGTATATAAATCGACCGTTAAACTATTATTAAAACCAGCTTCTTTGAGTAACTCTTTTGCTTTATTCAAATCTTGATTGCGCTGAGCAATACTGTGGTCATATACAGGATCGCTAAACGAATAAAGGTCATTTGCAACTCGTCCTTGCCCAGCTAAAGCACGTTTGACCAAATCGTCTCTATTAGCAATCAATCTAAAAGCTTGTCGTACCCGAGGATCATTGAACGGTGCTTTAGATGTATTCATATCAAATGATTGCCAAGCATCGGTTTCCGATGAAACTAGATTTAGCCGTTTATTAGATTGAATTAAAGCAATATGCTCAGCACTTACTCCAGATGCAATATCAATTTGGCCAGATTGCAAAGCAGCAAGACGCCCTGTCTGATCCTTAAAATCAATAATTTCTATTGCATCAGCATAAGGTTGATTTTCTTTCCAATAATTTTCAAAACGTACAAAACGTGAACGCTGGCCGGGTGTGAAACTTTCAAGCTTAAAGGGGCCAGCCCCGACTACATTTTTAACTGGGTCGTAATCTGTAGGAACAATACCACCCCAGCTCATCCATGCTTCTGGTAAAGCAACCAATCCTTTTCCTTGAGAAAAAGGAATTTCAACGGTGTATTCATCGCGCTTTTTAATTGCATCTCTTTGCAAAGAATAAAGATAAGCTGCAAATGGTGAGGCAAGTTTGGGGTCGGTTAATCGCCGTAAAGAGAAAATGACATCATCGGCTGTAATGGTTTTACCGTGGTGAAATTCGAGTCCTTTTTTTAGGCGAATAGTCCATTTGGTTCCGTCATTATTGGGTTCAGCAAATTCAGCAAGGGCAAGTTTTGGCTGAATATCTCGGCCCCATTCCCATAACTTTGCATATAAAGGCCAGCCTCTAAATGCACTGGACATACCAATAGGTTTATGTGCATCTAAGTTGCCTGCTTGGTTACCATTAATCACTCCAATTTTGATAACACCACCTTTTTTCGGCGTATCATTTTGGGGTGAAGCGGCAGTGGCGCTTTCAGAAGATGAAGAATCGGGCTTAGAACATCCTATAAGGCTTATTGCAGCAAAAGCACCAACACCTAATCCAGTCTGTTTGATGAGTTCTCTACGTGTAATTTTATTCATGCCTTCTCCCTTAAACCACGACTTCTTGATTCAAGAGGGAATCAATGGATGAATTTTTATTTAGCTTAGGTAACTCAAAACCATGATCTAGCTCTAATAATGGAAATAATAAGTCTGCTACCCGATAGGCTTCTCCAATTAAAGGAAAACCCGATAAGATAAAGGCTGATACACCATAGCTTTCGTATTCTTTAATCCGTTTGGCAATATTTTCAGCACTACCCACTAAGGCAGTTCCTGCGGCTGGGTTTAAAATATCGAAACCAAATAAAGATGGGCCAGTCCAAACATTAGGGTAAATTTCAAAGTCTTTAGCTTGAGGCAAAACCCCTTGACGTAATTGTTCTAAGTTCTTTTGAATAGATGGATTGTTACTTTGATAACTCTCAAAACTTTCATTTGGAGGAAGCTGTCGTTTAACAGCTTCGATTGCATAATTTACATCAATCTTGTCAAGTAACGACTGAGCATATTGCCAAGCCTCTTCTTCTGTTTCTCGAACAATAATTTGTAATCGAGTCCCAAATTCTAAAGTTCGGCCAATTTTGGCTGCCTCAACCGCAACTTTGCTAAACTTTTCTCCAAGTAACGGCGGTGTATTCGCAAAACTTAAATATACATCTAACAATTCAACAGAGTGCTGAACGCCTTTGGCAGAAGTTCCAGCTCCCCACAACGGAACACCTTGTTTTTGAGTCGGACCACGCCATTTGGACATTGGAGATCCACCCTCTAAGCGCGGAGCAATTTGAATAAACTCGCCCTCAAATCCCGAGGTATCACCTAAGTAGTTTTGTTGAAATGCATTCCAGTATTCTTTACTAAAGTCATAACGTTCATCATGAGTATAGTGAATGCCTAAAGCTGCCAAACCCTTATCATTTCCATTAACGACATTAAATAACAAACGCCCTTTAGAAAATGCATCAAAAGTTTGCGCATATTTTGCCAAAACTGCTGGCTGAACTTCTCCGGGATGTTGAGCAACCAGAAACTTTAAACGTTCAGTAAATGGAATTAAACTTGCAGCAACAGCAAGTGTTTCATACTCACTTGTACCCATGAGTGAACCGTAAAAACCAAGTCGATCTGCGGTAATCGCAATCTGTTGCAAATGTTCATAATCGGTATCCCATCGCCCAGATTCCAACCAAGGATATGGTCCATCTGGAGAAGTCAGATACCATAAAAGTTTTACAGCCATAGTATTCTCGATCTTTATTTTTTAAATCTTTATCTAATTCAGGGGAAGTAAGCCCAGCGATTTTGCTTTTTCAGTCAATCCGCTCATTTTCCATTGCTGATGTAAAACCCCTTGCCCGTATTCTCGGCTGCCACCGACTAGTTCAGCGAGCAGCTGAATTTGAGCACCTTCTTCAAGCAATAAAATAAATTCAGCAGTTTCCTGTAGTCCTTGGCGTCCCCATACAGTCGCTCCGCCATTGGCTTCCAAGATGGCCCGATGTTCAATATCAACTTTGAGTTGATCTAAAATAAAATCCACTTCAGTTTGACGGCGATCAATGTAAATCGGCAACTCTTTAAACAAATGAAAGCGTTGAACAGGCACATAACGAATCGGTAAAGTGCGATGGGTTTGAGCCCAAGCGCCTAAATTCGGCGCGTGTACATGAGATATTGTGGTGACATCTGCATGCTCTTTAAAAAGCTTGTTATAGCGGCCACCTGCACTTTTTCTTCCCAATAAAACTTCACCATCAATTGTCTCCACCAATACTTTGCTTTTTTTATCTTTAGACCACGGCCCTGCATAGTTAAAAGTGACTAAGGTATTTTCAGGTCCACGTTCAACAAAATTAACTGTTCCGTTTGCAGTAATTGTTCTTGTTTCACGGAATACTTCAAAAGCAAATTCAGCTTTTTCACGATTCAATTCGATAAAGTCATTGAGTTCACGAGACAATGGCGTTTGAATAAGTGTTGTCATGATCAAATCCTCTTTAAAATTTTTTATTTTGACGGCGTTTTAAAACTTCGAGTAAAGGACGATGATCAACCCATGTTTCAATATCGACATCGCGCTCTAAGAAGCCATGCAACCAAAGAAAATCTTTTTGTTGTTTTAATAGCTCTAAACGGTCTTCACTTAATGACGGATGTAAAGACTTATGAAAATTATTTCGATAGGCTGTTGCAACACTTTCTGCTCCTGCAATCGTTTCATCTTCTAAAATGACCAAGACCTCATCTAAATGATCTTGTGCCCAATCTGCGGTATCAAACAACTCTTCAAGAAAATCGACGACCACATCAAAATGATCTTCTAATAGGTCTTCATGGACTGTAATTGGACGAGGTGTACCGTTATTAACACGAGAAGTCACATCTTCAAATTTATCTAAATCAATCCCAACTTTTAGGCCACGTTTAGTTGCAGCTTCAACAGCAGAAGCTCCTTTTACATACACGGCATCAACTTCACCTGTAATTAATGCATCAAGACCTGACCAATACGTACTAGCATCACGATTCTCTTTAGATCCAGCACGTTCAGGTACTTCAATAAAATTCACATCACGAAAAGTGAGATTGGCAAGTTGTAAAGCGCCACGAATACCTTGCAATGACATGGCTCTAAAAATACTGCCAGCACGTTTGTCAGCATATTCTGGTAAAGCAACTTTCGCATTTTTTAAATGCTCTGGCTGGCTAATATCTGAATCAGGTCGCACAATAATGACTTGCCACTCATCAATCCAAGTCAATCCAATGAGTCGGCTTGGCGCGCCTTCAGAGCGTGCAGCTAACGCAGGTACATTTCCACCCTCTCGGAACAGAGCTGGCAATTGATGATCAAAATGATGGACCGATAAACCTTTACGCGCATCTTGCAAGACGGCAATATCAATGCCGTGTTTTTCAAACTTTTTAACTAAAGTACCGCGTTTTAATGAAATACCTGTTGCTGTGGGTACTGGACATCGAGTGACCCAAATTTCAGACAGGATGTTTTTTACAAATTCTTTAGAATTTTCTTTTTTATCTACTACAAGTGACATACGGATTCCTTAGGATAATTCCACTTTCATCACTTACATTGAGCAGCTTTTATGCCAATTTAATTTATTATTTATTTTCAATCATTTATGCGAATATGGCAGGATTGAAAATGTTTATATTTCATCATTTTTCAAGGCTAGTGTTGTTTTATCAACAATTAATTTAGACAAATATAACTTTCTATATATTTGTTATAACCACTTTTTAATTCAATGATTTTTTAAGGATGCCAGAACACTATCTTCAAGATATAAGTATCAGAAAGCTAAGGATTCAATGTGTATATATAAAAAAACATCAGTTATCTCATCTCACTAATATTATGGACTGAAAGCAATTCTACATAGGCTTCATTAAAAATATCCTTATATTAGTGCTCATTAAGGTAACAAGTTCAGTTAAAAAAAATTAACTTAACTTGTTACCTTATTACTTAAGTTATTGAATTTTATAAGACCAAAAAGGAACAAGTTGAGTTAAACATACGCCCACTCTGGCTTCTTGTTTGCTGACTATGTATTAGGCGCTTTTTTTATATTTACCCTTATGAATCATTAGATAATTCTTTTTTTGTTCAAAGTTAAGGATTAAAACAAATTCATACAAGTAGCTAGCAGTTGTCATAGCACAAGAATTAGCTTTTGGAGCCTTAAGTAGTTTCAAAGTTCAATTTTAAAACTATTAATTTATTCTAAATAATTTTTTCAATTATTTAACTATATTTTAAAATTTGGCTATTTTTATTAATTGAAAATTTGAAAGAGCTTTAAAGGTTTGTATTTTATATTATCAATTATTTTTGTGATTATTGAAAAATTATATTATATAAATTTCATTATTAATAAGAAATATACAAGAATAAGTTTAATCTATCGCTGAAAGGTCATGTTTTTATTAAAAGTATTTATTATCAGTAATTTAAATTTATATGGACTGCGATTCATTATTATTATAAAAGTGTGATTTTATTATCATTTTTATTAAATTAATTATAAAGTATTAACTATTTATATAAATAAAATAATTAATGAGATATAGATCACATGTTATTTATTTATTTTTTGTTAAAGCGAATTTTTATATTGTTTTTAAATAAAAATTATTGTATCTCTTATATTAACTATTTAATAAATAGGTATATATAAAATGAAAAATAATATATTTAAACTTATGGTTTTGGCGGTAATTTCCACTTCCCCACTATTTTGTTATGCAAATAACACAATAATGATTAAAGGAAATATTGTTGAAGACACTTGTTCTACAGTAAATGTTGAAAAAGCATGTGCTCAAATCAATACTCTGAATACGACTATCGATACTCAATATTTAAATAAAGACAATGTATTCAAATTGGCAAGTCATACTGAAAAAATGGATACGAGTATTGAAACAATAACCGCTAATAAAAAAGTAGTAGTTCTAAATTATCACTAAAATGATTAGTCCAGACTCATTTCTCTAGATAAAGTGCTAACATAGAAATTAAGGTGAATCGTTTATCATTTGATCAAAATAGTAAACAATTCGCCTTTTATCTTAAAAAATGATTAATTTCTCACAGTTTGTTGGGCAAAGAGATAAATTATCGTATATAATTGTTTTATTGATTTTTTTCAAATATCTATTATTTCTAGTACTTCTCTTATGTAATTTTTTTTATACATTAATTAATACACAATTCTTTTTTTAAAACAATTGATTAGATCGATAGAACTATGCTTAAGTTTAGCTCAAAACAGCATGTTATTTCTTATTATTTAAAAATAGTGTGATGAGGTTTGCATTTTGTTGAAAAAATGTTAGTATCGCCGCATTACTTTTCAAGATGCCAACCTCTGGAAAAGTAAGAGATTAAACTTTTATCCAGACTTTTTGAGAAAACACTATGAAAAAACTTGCTTTGATCGCTGCTCTTTCAGTTGTAGGGATTGCGAACGCTCAAGCGGCTGATGGTACAATTACAATTAATGGTTTAGTAACAGACAAAACTTGTGACATCGTTACACCTGCTGGTAAAGACTTCACAGTTACTCTTCCAACTGTTTCTAAACAAACTTTAGCTGCTGCTGGAAATGTTGCTGGTCGTACTCCTTTCCAAATCAAGTTAGCTAACTGTTCAGAAGGTAAAGTTGCAACTTATTTCGAACCAGGTGCAACTGTTGACTTTAATACTGGTCGTTTACTTAACCAAGACGCTACTGGTGCTAAAAACGTTAATGTTCAACTTTTAGGTAACAATAACCAAGTAATTCCAGTTCTTGCTGCTGGTGCAAATGGTGCTCAAGCGAACTCTCAATGGGTTGACGTTGCTGCAGCTGGTAGTGCAGATCTTAACTACTACGCTGAATACTATGCAACTGGCGCTTCTACTGCTGGTAAAGTGAACACTTCTGTTCAATACACAATTATCTATCAATAATTGATAGACAATAGGGTTTCTATATTTTTATAGAAGCCCTATTTTGTGTACGCTTTCCCGAACTTCCTTGGCTGAGAATCCAGAAATGAAATTGAACAGTTATAATTTTTTGTTAGGTTTGGCATTTGCTTCAGCGCTAGCCGCACCTGCCTCTCATGCAGAAATTGTAATTCATGGCACTCGTGTAATTTATCCATCAGATGCTCGTGAAGTGACGCTACAAGTTAGCAATAACGGTTCAAAACCAGCTCTTGTTCAAGCTTGGATTGATGAAGGCGACCCAAAAAGTACTCCGGATCAATCAAAAGTTCCTTTTATGATTGCTCCTCCAATTTCTCGTGTTGAAGCAACCAAAAGTCAGACTTTTCGTATTACTGCCCTACCTACTGCTTCTCAGTTAAATCAGAAGCAAGAAACAGTTTTATGGTTGAACGTTTTGGATATTCCACCAAGACCAACTTCCAAGGGTGCAGATACGACACCTGATAATTTTCTGCAATTAGCTATTCGCTCACGTATTAAATTCTTCTATCGTCCAGCTTCGATTAAAGATGACGCGAACTTAGCAGCAGATAAGCTTCAATGGGTTAAATCTGGTCAAAACTTAACGGTAAAAAATCCAACACCTTTTCATATCACAATGACTTCTATTTTTCAGAAAGTTGGTGATAAAAAAGTTGATTTATTACCTGAAGGGCTAATGGTTAAGCCTTTTTCTGATGCATCCGTTCAGCTTAAGAATGGCAATGTTCAGGATATGAGTTTTATTAATGTGAATGACTACGGTGGTCGAGTCGAACACACGATAAAACTTCAATAATCAGATTTATATTTTTAATAAATTTTAAGCACCTATTATGTGAGTAGGCGGACTTAGCTATGCCAAAAAAACGGCAAGAATCTTATAAATTATTAAAACGCCATATTTGTTATTACTTGGCTTCTGGCGTTGTTACAATGACAATGCCTGTATTCGTGCACGCTGAAGAAACAGCTGCGAGTGCTCCTGTCGAAGCTGAGTTTGATTCTGCTTTCTTAATTGGCGATGCCAAAAAAGTTGATATTTCTCGTTTTAAATACGGTAATCCTGTTTTACCAGGCGAATATAACGTTGACGTATATGTAAATGGTCAATGGTTTGGTAAACGTCGCATGGTGTTTAAAGCAGTAGATCCAACACAAAATGCTGTAACTTGCTTTACAGGAATGAATCTTCTTGAATACGGCGTAAAGCAAGAGGTTTTATCTAAGCATGCTCCGCTTCAAAAAGAAAATAATACGTGTTACAAAATCGAAGAATGGGTAGAAAACGCATTTTATGAGTTTGATAACTCTCGCTTACGTGTAGATATTTCAATTCCACAAGTCGCATTACAAAAAAATGCTCAAGGTTATGTTGACCCAAGTGTATGGGATCGTGGCATTAATGCAGGCTTTTTATCTTATAATGGTAGTGCTTATAAAACGTTTACTAATTCTAACGATAGAAGTGAAACGTCAAATGCATTTATGGGGATTACAGCCGGATTAAATTTAGCCGGCTGGCAATTACGTCATAATGGTCAGTGGCAATGGCAAGACACTCCTGCTGAAAATCAGTCTAAATCAAGTTACGAAGAAACCAGTACTTATTTACAGCGAGCATTCCCTAAATATCGCGGCGTTTTAACACTTGGTGATAGCTTTACCAACGGCGAAGTATTTGACTCTTATGGTTATCGTGGTATCGATTTTTCAAGTGATGACCGAATGCTACCGAACAGTATGTTGGGGTATGCTCCACGTATTCGTGGTAATGCGAAAACCAACGCAAAAGTTGAAGTTCGCCAACAAGGTCAACTAATTTATCAAACAACAGTAGCACCGGGTAACTTTGAAATTAACGACTTATACCCTACTGGTTTTGGTGGGGAAATTGAAGTTACTGTTATTGAAGCAAATGGTGAAATACAAAAATTTGCTGTGCCTTATGCATCTGTTGTACAGATGTTACGTCCCGGTGTGAACCGTTACTCATTAACAGTCGGTCAATTCCGTGATCGTGATATTGATCTTAATCCTTGGGTAGTTCAAGGTAAATATCAACAAGGTATTAACAACTACTTAACGGGTTATACTGGAATTCAAGCTTCTGAAAATTATACAGCCTTATTGTTAGGTGCTGCTTTTGCAACCCCTATTGGTGCTGTTGCATTTGACGTTACTCACTCTGAAGCGGACTTTGAAAAACAAGCTTCACAATCAGGTCAAAGTTTCCGTTTAAGTTATAGCAAGTTAATTTCTCCAACGAATACAAATTTAACACTTGCAGCTTATCGCTACTCAACAGAAAACTTCTATAAATTACGTGATGCCCTGCTTATTCGAGATTTAGAAGACAAAGGGATCAATACTTACGCTGCTGGTCGCCAACGTAGTGAATTCCAAATTACCTTAAACCAAGGTCTTCCTGAAGGTTGGGGTAACTTCTACATGGTAGGTTCATGGGTCGATTATTGGAACCGTAGTGAAACCACTAAACAATATCAAGTTGGTTATAGCAATAATTACCATGGTTTAACTTATGGTTTATCTGCGATTAACCGTCAAGTTGAATATGGTTCAAACACTCAATCACGTGATACTCAGTACTTGATGACACTATCTTTCCCAATGAACTTTAAAAAGAATTCAGTCAATGTCAACATTACTGCGTCTGAAGATAGTCGTACAGTGGGTGCAAGTGGTATGGTGGGTGATCGCTTTAGTTATGGTGCTTCTATGTCGCATCAAGACTATACAAATCCATCATTTAACGTAAATGGTCGTTATCGTACCAACTATACAACTGTTGGTGGTTCTTATAGCGTAGCTGACTCTTATCAGCAAGCGATGGTGAGCTTAAGCGGTAGTGTTGTTGCCCATTCAGAAGGTGTTTTGTTTGGCCCTGAACAAGGACAAACGATGGTACTTGTTCACGCACCTGAAGCAGCAGGAGCAAAAGTAAGCAATACAGTGGGTCTAAGTATTAACAAAGCGGGTTATGCAGTAGTCCCATATGTTACTCCTTACCGTCTTAATGACATTACGCTTGATCCTCAAGAAATGTCTAGCAAAGTAGAACTTGAAGAAACGAGTCAACGAATTGCACCGTTTGCTGGTGCAATTGCTAAAGTGGACTTTGCAACCAAAACTGGTTATGCAGTTTATATTAATAGTAAAACTGTAGATGGCAACAGCTTGCCGTTTGCAGCACAAGTCTTTAACCAAAAAGACGAAGCTGTAGGTATTGTTGCACAAGGTAGTATGATTTACTTACGTACCCCACAAGCTCAAGATCGCCTCTATGTAAAATGGGGTGATGAAAGCAATGAGCGTTGTTCGGTTGAGTACAATGTGAGTAACCAGTTGCAAAATAAGCAACAAAGCGTGGTAATGACTGAGGCTGTCTGCAAATGAAAAGAATATTATTAACGGGTGCTCTATTTACTGCCGGTCTTGGAGTGTATGGTGAAGCTAATGCATACTGTACACTTAGTTCTGGTTTTACAACTGTTGATATTTCAATGGCTGTTGGCCGAGTCGTAGTACGTCCAAGTGACGCGGTTGGCAAAGTTCTAACAAAAGCAACTTTTCCTATTAATCCAAATGGTTCAACATTACGTTGTACTTCATATAGCGATACCATTACAGCTGCCTTAACTCAAAATTATCCATTAAGTTCTCTAGGAAATAGTATTTATTCTACAAATATTCCTGGTATCGGTATCCGTTTATATCGTGAAGCTGAAAATGCTACTAACTTTTCTGGATACTATCCATATACCCGTAGTTTGACTCCTGGAACTACTTATAACCTTGCTCAAGGTTATTTTGTTGTTGAGATCGTAAAAACTGCTACTCAGACCGGTTCTGGTACTTTGGTTCCGGGTTTATATAGCCGTTATTATGTTAATGGCAATATGGATCGCCCATTTTTAACGAGTACTGTTTATGGTAATGCAATTACGATTGCTTCATCTTCATGTGAAATCCAAGGTAATATCAATAAGGTTGTACAGCTTCCTACAGTTACAAAGGCTGGTTTCAAAGGCGTTGGTTCAACTCAAGGTGAACAAACATTTGATATGAACATTCTATGTAATGGTGGTATTAACCCTACTGGCTATGAAGAGAAAAATCTTATTAGTTTGACTTACGATTTTACTCAAGATGGAACAAATAATCAGGTTTTAGCAAATACAGCTGCTGCTTCTGAAAAAGCAAATGGTGTAGGGGTACAATTACTGTGGAACTATCAAAATAAAAATCAAGTCATTAAAAAAGGCGATAAATTGGCCTTAGGTACTTTGACTTCTAACCAGACGCTTCAATATAACGTACCGATGACTGCTCGCTATTATCAAACATCAACAAATGTGACTGCTGGTAAAGTTCGTGCAATGGCAACTGTAACGATCGAATATGATTAATCATATTTGATCGCTCTTAAACAGAATAAAATTTTAAAATAAAAACTATAAAAAACTAACTATAGATTTTACTTCATCAAAACTTTCTAAATTTTATATTTATTAGGAATAATTATGAAAAAAATGAGTATATTGGGCATTAGTATAGTTATGTTCATATGGGCGGCAAAGTACGCTGATACTAGTTTGAGTTCAGATGATTTATCTATTACAGCACCAGCAAATAGTACAATAATGCCTCAAACATTTTTAGCTAATCAGAAAGAATTATCTAAGTTCTCCTTAACTGAAAAGGCACAGCCTGTTTATAGTAAAATCTGCCAATATAATTTTGATGCCGATCAAGAAGATTTTGATTTATGGAATATGCAAAATATAGAAGAGGATACTCCTATCAAAAAATTTCCATTGATCAAAGATCAAGAGTTTGGTTTTATCATTGATCCAATTCCTAAAGATCAATATCCCTATATAGAATATGTGGCCGAAAGTAAGAATAAGCTTAATTCAACAAATGATATAGGTGATTTTTTATTACCTACAAAAGGCATTATTGCATTAGAAATGGAACTTAAGGTTCCCGTAATAGAGTTAGATAAGTCCAACTATATATCAACTATTTTTATAACAGGTACTACAAACAATCAATACACAGTTCGATTACATTATGGTTTTAATTCAGGAGCTTATAGTACTGATTTTAAGAAAATTCCTCCCAATATAAATTACTCTTTAACTTATCGCCTTAGCAATCTGAATGGTCCTATTTATAGTTACTATGATTCTAGAAAACTATATTTAAATACTGATAATTATCAACGTCTAGGAATATACATTAATCAAACTACTAAGCAAGTAGGATTTATTTTAAATGGAGTTGATTTAGGTTATACGTCGAAGCTACCTGCTCCATTGGAAAATATTAGTTTCATGATAACTAATAGTGCTGGTGTTTTTTCAGAACACTTACTTGGTCATGAACTATCTAGTGAACTCATTACTGACCGTAATGCGCTACAGTTTAGCTATCCTCAAGGCACAACTGACATGTGTGGTAATGCCCTCTAAGATATAAAACTATAAGTTATAAAAAAGGGCTGAATCACAGCCCTTTTTCTTTTTTAAAAATGAATAACAGTACGAATTGATTTACCTTCATGCATTAAATCAAAAGCTTCGTTAATGTCTTGTAGAGGCATAGTATGAGTCACAAATGGTTCAAGTTGAATTTCACCTTTCATCGCATCTTCGACCATTTTAGGAAGTTGTGTACGGCCTTTCACACCACCAAAAGCAGTACCTAACCATTTACGGCCTGTCACTAACTGAAATGGGCGTGTCGAAATTTCTTGACCTGCACCCGCTACACCAATAATAACCGATTGTCCCCAACCACGATGTGCGCACTCTAGAGCCGAGCGCATAACATTGACGTTACCAATACATTCAAATGAATGATCTACACCCCAGCCCGTCATTTCTACAATCACTTGCTGAATAGGCTTATCGTAATCTTTTGGGTTTAAGAAATCTGTAGCACCAAACTGTTTAGCAAGTTCAAATTTATCTGGGTTTGTGTCAATTACAATAATACGTCCTGCTTTTGCCTGACGTGCACCTTGTACAACAGCTAGGCCAATACCACCTAAGCCAAATACTGCAACCGAGTCACCTTCTTGTACTTTTGCTGTGTTATGCACGGCGCCAATACCAGTCGTCACGCCGCATCCAAGTAAACAAACTTGCTCGTGATTCGCCTCAGGATTGATCTTAGCTAAAGATACTTCAGCAACTACTGTATATTCACTAAAAGTTGAACAACCCATGTAGTGGTAAATCGGCTCACCATTATATGAAAAACGTGTAGTTCCATCTGGCATTACACCTTTACCTTGTGTAGCACGTACAGCAACACATAGGTTTGTTTTTCCAGATTTACAGAATAAGCATTCTTTACATTCTGCAGTATAAAGAGGAATAACATGATCACCCGGCTGAACGCTTGTTACGCCCTCACCCACTTCAACTACGACACCTGCGCCTTCATGACCTAAAATCGCAGGGAAAACACCCTCAGGATCGTCACCAGATAGTGTAAAAGCATCGGTATGACATACCCCTGTATGGGTAATTTTTATGAGAACTTCACCTACTTGAGGTGGTGCAACATCAACTTCAACAATTTCTAAAGGTTTTCCTGGGGCAAAGGCGACAGCTGCACGAGATTTCATCTTTGGGGTTCCTTTAAATCATTCGGTATTTATAGTCGAGCAAAATAGATTATATATTGGTAATACAAGAGCTTAATTTTGCTTAAATTAAATTGGCTTTCATGACAATCCATCACAGCATAGCCAGTCAAGCACGTCTAGGCAAGCATGTTTTTCAAAAACAAGAAGCCTCTTATGTTAAGAGGCTTCTGATTAAATTGTTTATATATTAAACAGCTTATCTTTACTTATAGGTAAATATCTGGTGGATATGGTGTGTTATCACTAATAGGTGTATATAGCGTATTTTCAACAAAAAAGCCATTTGGAGCTTGAGTAGTATCAATCGTAATCGAGTCAAACATCACTTGCGGATATGCCCAGATAAACTGCTTCATCAGACCAAGCGATAAGTTGTTTTGCATATCTCCAAAAATCCGTTGCCAGATCGGTGTACGATATGGTTTGTTTTTATCGAATCCGTAGATATAAGCAATAGATGCATCTGGTACAAATCCTGATAAATAAGCCACTTTATTTACAGGGTAGCCTAAATCTTGAGTTGGTATTTGTGAAACAGCCTGATGAGCTAAATCTAGTTTCGCTTCTAAAAGCCAATCATAGGCTTCCGTCATGATGTAATCAAAATTTGGATAAGAATAGTATTCACTTGGATAGTTGATATAAGTTGCTAAGGTCTGTATTGGAGAACGGATAGATGGGAAAAAGATTAATGGACACACTTGAGCATTTGAATATTTTGCTTTAATCGCTGTTCGAATATCTTGGCATGTTTGTCCTAATTTATTTCGTAACCATGACTTAAACTCATCGTACGGCGTTCCAGTCTTATTCATTGCATCATAAATTGTCCC
Organism: Acinetobacter seifertii; assembly: GCF_016064815.1. NCBI lineage: Bacteria > Pseudomonadati > Pseudomonadota > Gammaproteobacteria > Moraxellales > Moraxellaceae > Acinetobacter > Acinetobacter seifertii. Next base: position 2,105,655 of record NZ_CP065820.1, read on the forward strand.
CAAGTCCGGCGCATATAAACCTGTATCTGCATTAAAAGCTAACTTAGTTGGATAGTCATAGACACATGGTAAGTTCGTATCCGTGTTGTACCACCACCAAGGCTCACCAATTTGCATGTTGACATCACACCCGCCCGTCACCAAGGTATCTGCAAACTCAATAAAAACTTTGTGTAAGTATGCCAAAGCATTTTGATCACATAAACTAAAGAAATAACTTGGAGGCTGGTAGCCTGTTTTACCCAAATTACTATTCCAGTCGCGCTGTGCCCAAAACTCATTTGCTCCTAAGGAGTACATTTCAAAACTTACCCCAAAAACGGGTTGCATATTTGCATTATGCAGAGCTTGAGCATATTTCTCATGCCATTTACGGGTACATGGGTTAACGACATCTTGTCCTGTAACGAGTGTGTCTGGAATCTGGAATCTATTAATATCACTTCTCCAGATCATTTCAGGATAATGTGACATACCACAGTAATGATTAATAAAACCGTGATATCCCAAAGCAGCCATGTTATCTACTATTCGCTGTGGATTCAGATCGTAATGGTCGTCATAGCTAGTACATAAGCCATAATTATGCTGAGGTACAATCACTCGGCTTAGATTTAACTGTGCATTTGTACCAGTAACGACTGAATTGGTAATACGAATATAACCATCTTCTGACTGACTCAAGGGCAAAGATGAGTGGGCGTTATAGCTACTCGTAAACGCTGAAAATGAAATTCGCTGAATATTTGTAATTGGAAAGCTGTCTGTAGCTGAGAAACCTGCTTTAACTGTATCCCAATTAATATGAATATGAGCAGATCTTGAAGATGGATTATTGGCGTAGTTGAACAGAACAATATACGCGATTTTATCTACCCCAGTGTCGTTATAGTAAACAGTTAGAGTTGGGGTTAATGACTCATTATTTAAAACAGGCATAGAGGATGACAGTTCAATGTCAAAGTCCCATATCACGCCTGAATAGCTATACTTGGTTTCATAAGCTAAAAGTTTATGATCCTTAGTGTCATACGAGTTCCAACTAATACCTGCTAAGTCTGTGGTCATACGTGAACGGAAAGTTGCCTCAAAACCATTGCCATAATTGGTAATAGCAAAAGACATACTTTGTGGGCCATCTATTGTCCAATAGCTTGGACTGAACCTGTCAATAAGTATATTTTGAGTAATGGGTTGAGGAGAAACCGTAGAATTATTTTGTACATTTTGTGAGTTATTTATCATGTCATAATGCTCTTAATGGCTTTAAGAAGTCTTATATTAAATAATTATTTTATTTATATTGTTTGGATAAGTAACAATTGAGTTTAATCTACGAAGAGTAGATAATTATTATCATTATTAAAATAATATGAACCTAACACATTATTTTAGTTCTAAAGTGGACTTTGCAATAAGGAGCAATGAATGCCAAATCCTTCTCGGTTAGGACACTTTAGAATAGTGTTACTTTTGACTCCAGCTTTATCATTATTAAGTGGTTGCAGTGATACAGCATTTCATAAAAATAATAAGCCCACAGTTATTTCTTCAAGTATTGCAAACTCTTATCCTGAGCCAGATGCATACTTGGGTGAAAAACTGCAACCAAATGAAAAGTTAGTGGCTCAGCAAATATCCACAGTTATTGAAGAATCTATCCGAAAAGAATACTCACCCGGCAAAGCCTTAAGAGATGCACATCCTAAAGCACATGGCTGTGTTCGTGCAGAGTTTCATGTACTTAAAAATATTCCAACTCAACTTGCAAAAGGTGTATTTGTTCCCGATAAAAGCTATGAGGCATGGATTCGCTTTTCAAATGCATCTAACGATGCTTCTCAAGCAGATATTGAAAAAGATGCCCGCGGCATGGCTATAAAAGTCTTAGGTGTACCGGGTGACAAAATTTTAGAGAGTGAAAAGGAAGCGACAACTCAAGATTTTATCATGATCAATCATCCAGTCTTTTTTGTAAATGACGGTCAAAGATATCTTTCATTTATTCATGATGTGAACAATAAGGGTTTCTTTAATAAACTCCACATTCCTTTTGCCCTAGGTTTTAAAGGAACAATCAATGCTTTAGGAGCTCGTAATTCTAAAATTTCCAATCCACTCTATGCACGTTACTGGTCTATGGTGCCCTATCAATTAGGATTAGGTAATGACCGTCAAGCTGTTAAATATTCAATAAGAAATTGCTCGGCGGTGTCCCCAGCTTTCCCTGATCATCCAAGCCATAATTTTTTAAGAGAAGCTTTAAAAGATACTTTGCAGAAGCAAGATGTTTGTATGGAATTTTTAATACAGCCAAGAACTTCAAATAAAATGCAAGTTGAAGATGCAATGTCTGAGTGGAAAGAAACCGACGCACCTTTTTACCAAGTTGCGACCCTTCATATACCAAAACAGAGCTTTGATACACCTGAACAAAATCAATTTTGTGAAAATCTCTCTTTTACGCCGTGGCATGCTTTACCTGAGCATAAGCCTTTAGGTGGAATAAATAGAATGCGTAAAATTATTTACGAAGATATAAGTAGAACTAGACATGAGATGAATTCTGCTCCACGTCAAGAACCGTGAAAAATTAGCTCAACTTAAAAAAATTTGAATAAAAAAACCGCCCCAGAAGGCGGTTGCTGAATTTTAACAGCGATACATAGAAGTGTGGTGGAAACACTTCTATATTCTTTAAATTATTTTCTTTCTTTTACCATTTTTTTAAAATCTTCCGATTTAAAGTACTTAATGATCAGTTCCCCATCATCATTTGTCTGTGCAGTTTCTGAAGAATTTTTATAGTGGTCAAACTCACTATTAAACTTAAAATCTGGGGGAATTAACTTTGAAATAGACGGAAGTCTAGTTTCTCCACCAGTAGTGATTCTTTCAATGAATCCTGCTAGCCATAAAATATACTCATCTTTATTTTTATAACTAGGCATCAAACTAATATCAATTTTAACGGCGCACTGATCTAGTGGTTTGGTTAGACACTCTTCAAAATCAATGAAGTTATATTTAAGCTTAAACTTGGTGTCTTTAATTTCTTTACGAATCACTGCTATTAAGTTGTTTAGTTGTTCGGTGGGAATATTTGAAAAAAGATCTTGATCTTTAAATCGTTTATAAACCTTTTCAGCAATCATCAAATATTGGGGCATGTCCTATCTCCTTTTTACCTTCCTTCTTGGTCGGTTGCTTACTCAGCCTTTTAAAGAAGTATGATACAAAACATGTGTTTTCTTGTGATTCTTAAATATCCAAATGTAATTAATGTGTAGTTGTGAAATTCTAGTGATAAATAATTCACAGTATTTACACTGAAGAAGTGGTATGTCTCGGTTTTTAACAATAAATTTTTAGTGTTGGTAATAGCAGCTTTCAAAATACTTAACTACATCAATTTAAAAAAAAGAAGATAATCATTTTTGAACTTTTGATTATCTTCCCTTATGTTTAAATCAATTTTCTAAATATATTGATGTGCTTCGCTTGGGAAAGAACCTTCTTTTACAGCTTTAACATATTCTTTAATAGCAGACTCAATACTTGATTGTCCTTCCATGAAATTTTTCACAAATTTTGCAGGCTTATCGTTTAAACCCAACATATCATGTAAGACCAGTACTTGAGCATCTGTATCGGCACCAGCACCAATTCCAATCACTGGTATAGAAACCGATTGACTGATTTGTGTTGCAACAACAGAAGGTACACATTCAATCAACAGCATTGCTGCTCCAGCTTCTTCTAAATGCTTTGCTGTATTAATTAAATTTTTTGCTTGGTCTTCAGTTTTACCTTGAACTTTAAATCCACCCAAAACATTTACAGATTGAGGTGTTAACCCAATATGAGCACATACAGGTACGCCATTTTGAGTTAATTTATGAATTGATTCAGCAAGCCATGAATCTCCTTCGATTTTTACCATATGTGCTCCGGCTTGCATTAAAAGGCCAGCATTTTTTAGCGCATCTTCCAGCGTTCCATAGGTCATAAATGACATATCAGAAATAATAAATGCGTTAGTATTTCCGCTTTTAACACAAGCAGTGTGATATACCATTTGTTCAGTTGTTACAGGTAAAGTGCTGTCATATCCCTGTAATACCATACCTAAAGTATCTCCAACTAGCAAAACGTCTACTCCTGCATTATTTGCGACCTTAGCAAAGGTAGAGTCATAACAAGTCAGAACAGCTATTTTTTGTTTTTGTTCTTTCATAGCTTTTAATGTCGTTAAAGTTATCGTTTTCATAGCTAATGATTCTAATCTTTAAAGAAGGATTTAAAGGTTAGTCTTTTTTGAAAGGTAAAATTTACCAAAAAATAATATATAAGATAACAGTATTAGAAAAATCTTCTAAAGATGAGATAAAAATTAATTTATTTTTCTTTATTATATTGATTAATATAATTACGATTTTTTCTTAATTTATGAATTATTATCAAAGGATTATGCACCCTTTTATTTTAAATTTTTTATTTTACAACTATTAAATTCAACTTGAATATTTAAAGAGATTTAATTAAAAAAATTATATATATTAATTATATAGATATATTTTTAACATCGTAAAAGATAAGCTTCACTTCTATTTTTTTCACTTTCTTTTTAGTTTCATAAAAATATGCAAAAAATAGTCAAATTGGTAATGTTAACCAAAATATATGACTAAATTTCATCAGATGTACGAGCAATATAGTACTATGGCCTTAAGTGCTTGGGGTTTTACTGATTTACCTTCTTATACAGATAGATACGATCCTAATGAGAAAGATATAGTGATAAAGACAAATAGCTGGTTGAATGATGATGCAGCAGAAGAAAAAACGCGTCAGGGTCTTACCGCCTTTGTAGCCCTCGATGATGCATTTATGAGTATCGCCTCACGTATATATGTCATTAGAAATGCCAAGGAAAGCATAGATCTACAATATTATATTTGGACTAATGATTTTGTAGGTAACCTGATTCTGCATGAGTTACTTAAAGCGGCAGATCGAGGAATAAAAGTTCGACTGTTAATTGATGATCAAAACGGTATAAAGCTTGATGGCATATTAAGAAGTCTTTTACAGCACTCTAACTTTGAAATCAGACTCTTTAATCCTTATAAATTTAGATACTTAAGAATATTTGATTATATTTTTCGCTTCAAAAAAGTGAATCACCGCATGCATAATAAACTTATTATTGCGGATGCCACTATTGCAGTAACAGGCGGTAGGAATATTAGTAGTGAATACTTTGAAGCAAGCAGTAAGTTTCAATTTACTGATATGGATATTTTGTTCTATGGAGATGCTGTAAGACATGCCCAAGCTGTATTTACTGATTTTTGGGAAAGTACCTTAAGTGTAAATGCAACCGATATTATTGGAACTTGTGCTGAGCATCATTTAAAAGCTCTAAGAGAGCATTATGAACAATTACATCATGAAGGCCAAAGCCTTACAGAAGATAAGCTTTATGATGCCCAGAGTTATTTAAAAGAGCTTTTAGAGCATAATCCTATTCAGTGGTCTAAAGCACACTTTGTGGCAGACTCACCCAAGAAGATTTTAGGAACAGCAACTGAACATGAAATGCTATATGGGCAAGTCATGTCTATTATGGGTAAACCTAAGCAGCATTTAGAATTAGCTTCGGCTTATTTTGTACCAACCCAACAAGGTACATATTACTTAAAACAACTACGAGTTGAAGGAATCAAAGTTCGCGCTTTAACCAACTCTTTTGCCGCCAATGATGTTGCGATCGTACATGCTTTTTATAGTCAATACCGCGTAGAAATGCTTAAAAATGGTGTTGAGCTTTATGAGTTTAAACCTGTGCTAGAACGGCGGCGTAGAACTTGGTACGAAATCGTAACGGGTAGCGTTATTCCGGCAAAAGGTAAAAATAAATCCAGTTTGCATGCTAAATTTTTTGATGTAGACGGCAAAGTATTTATTGGTTCTTTTAACTTTGACCCCCGCTCTACCTATTTAAATACCGAAGTTGGCTTAGTGATTGAGTCTAATCAATTACAAACCCAAATTTCCGTTATGTTAGATCAACACTTAACTCAAGTGGCCTATCAACTGAAATTAAATAGTGAAGGACAAATTGTCTGGCTCGATTACCAGTCGAATGGGCAAGTGATTGAATATAATAAAGACCCGGGAACTAGCCGCTTTCAACGAACAATGATTAAAGCTGTTTCTTACCTGCCTATTGAATGGATGATGTAATTTTTCAATATTACAAGAATCCGATTTTATTAAAGAATTGTTGATAGGCCTCTGCTTTTTTCTCAAGTGCCAAAGGATATGCTCTAGAAGAAGATGGTAACCGATATAAATGAATATCTCGGTCTGCAAAGTAGGTTGATGTCGATGTCCCAATTAAAGGTTTTTCCGTATTTTCAGGTAAAACCGAAATTAAGGTATCAGTGGCTTTATCGCCTGTCGTCATAATCGTTTGACATAAAGGAATTTGCTGAAGTAAAGCAGCCAAGTCCGTTGGAGTCACAATTTCCAGAAATTTATCGGAAGCATTACCCTTGAGGCGTTTAATTTGATAAGCCGTATCGAAAATAGCAATACCTGTTTCAGTTAAAAACTCTCGGATACGTTCTTCATTAAATGTTTTTTGATTTTCACTTAAGAAATAGGTTTTATCTTGGAAGAAGATTAAGCCAAAAATTCTCCACATGTCATTTTGAAAATTTGGATAATAAAAATCCATCTTCCATTTATTACGAGGTGGTGGAAAACTCCCTAGCATTAGTAAACGAGCATTTTCAGGTAAAAATGGTTGTAGTGGATGGGTTTCTATCTCAATTATCATAAAAAATCAGTATTTACTTCAAAGTTTATAAATAACTTAACGCATTTTCAGATTAATCACGAGTCAATAAATGCAAATTCTGTTAATCAAAACGTTAAGTTATTCCATATCCTATTGTTGAGGTATGCTGATTTTAAAAATGCTATGTGAGTTCTCGTTGATGTAATCTACCCTTCCTTTATGTGCAATCACTAGTGCTTGTACAACCGAAAGCCCTAAACCAGTTCCACCTAATTCTTTATTTCTTGATTGCTCAAGCCGAAAAAAAGGATTAAATAATTCTTTATGATGCTCAGCTGAAATGCCTGGGCCTTCATCTTCTATTTCTAAAACCCAATCCTGTTGATGATATTGGGTTGAAATTTTTAACTTGCCCGGATTTGCATATCGCGTGGCATTATCAAGTAAAGCAATTAAAACTTGTTCAATTCGTCTATGATCACATTTCACTTCTGGTGCCTGAATATTGAAAGTTACTTTAAGTTGAGCAGTCTGTAGTTTTTCTTGAAACATATGCACGACTTTATAGGCAGTTTCATTAAAATTAATCGTTTCAACATTAAGTCTGAGTTGTTGGTTTTCAAAAAGACTTAGAGTGCGTAAGTCTTCCACAAGGTTTGATAAGCCTTCAACTTGACTCAGTAAATTTTTAAATAAAACCGGATCTGGTTTAAAAACACCATCGATAATACCCTGTAGCCGTCCTTGTAAAATGGTGACAGGTGTTCTTAGCTCATGTGCAATCGCAGCATTCCAGACATGAGCGTTCTGTACAGAAGTTTCAAGCTTTTGTGCCATATCATTAAAATTATGCATGAGTTCAGCAATTTCAGAAGTATGATGCATAGAGCTTTCTACACGTGCAGTTAAATCACCCTGACTAATTTTTTTTGCTGCATCTGCTAGTAGATTAATTGGCACAATAAAACGCTGAGCAAGCTTAATTCCTAATATAATGGAAAATGCCGTACCAAATAGAAGTACGGCGAACAGCCATATGCCGTCTAAGTAGTGAAAAAACTCATCGCTCTCTTTTAATTTTTTAAGAGAAATAAGACCGACTTCGATCGCAACATAATAAGTACCATAACCTAATATGAGCGAACTCAACGTAACAATTAGACTGGTAAAGCTAAGTGCAATAATCAGTTGTTTACTAATGCCGGTTTTATTTTTCATGCGGATTATCCAAACGGTAGCCTACTCCACGAACATTAATCAGCATGTTCACTAAACCTAGCTCTTCCATTTTCTTTCGTAACTTACTGACATGGCTATCAACAGTACGTTCAAGTGCATCTCGATCTGGCAAACAATGATTCATCAGTTCCGAGCGGGTAAAAACTTTATATGGATGAGGTAGCATCAACAGCAAAATTTTATATTCAGTTAGGGTCAAATTAAGTGCTTGTTGCTTATTACCCAAATGAATATAAGCAGTATGTATTTCAGTATTTACTTCAATATTTTTATAAATCAGATTTCGGTTAGACATTTGCTGATTTTGTTGGGTGCGCCGTAATACTGCTTGTACGCGTGCAACCACTTCATTGGGATTAAATGGTTTTACGACAAAGTCATCTGCCCCAATTCTTAGAGCCATGACTTTATCAATTTCTTGATCTAAAGCAGTCAACATAATTACAGGTGTGGCTGCTTTTTGTCGAATTTTATTTAGAACTTCCCATCCACTTAATTCGGGCATTTTTATATCGAGTATGACCAAATCAATAGCCTGACTTGTATGTATTTCAATGGCTTGTTTACCATTCATGGCACGCACAACACGCATGCCTTCACGTTTTAAATAATGCTCAATTATATCGCCAATATCATAGTCATCTTCTACCACAAGAATAAGCTTATCCTGACAATTAAACGTAAAGGTTGACTCAAACATAGCAATAAAACGCGATAAAAATTTGATTTATGATACGCGCATTTTTTCTTAAGTCTCCACACTTTTTCCACATATTAGTGATTTTGGTTACACACACATCAAAAATAATGCCAGCATCTAGAAGTCCATTAGGTGTTACAAAAGTGCAGAAGCATTTTTTAGTTCCATTCATACTCTCAATTAGCCTTGTTTTGCATGGCTGTGGTAAAGAACAAGCGACAGATCAAGCTCAAGCACCAGAAGCTAAAGTCACTGTTTTAGCAATTCAACCGCAGTCTGTGAATTTTAGTGAAAACTTACCTGCGCGTGTTCAGGCTTTCCGTATAGCCGAAATTCGTCCTCAGGTAGGTGGTATTGTTGAAAAAGTTCTGTTCGCACAAGGTAGTGAAGTTAAGGCTGGACAACCTTTATATAAAATAAACTCGGAGATTTTTGAAGCTGATGTAAATAGTAATCGAGCTGGCCTAAACAAAGCTGAAGCAGAAGTTAATCGTTTAAAAGTACAACTTGAACGCTATCAACAACTCTTACCAAGCAACGCAATTAGTAAGCAAGAAGTAAGTAATGCCGAGTCGCAATATCGACAAGCGATTGCAGATGTTGCCCAAATGAAAGCTTTGCTGGCTCGTCAAAATCTTAATTTACAGTACGCCACAGTACGAGCACCAATTTCAGGCCGTATTGGTAAATCGTTTGTGACCGAAGGTGCTCTAGTCAGCCAAGCTGATAGCAATACAATGGCTACCATTCAACAAATTGACCGTGTTTATGTCGATGTAAAACAATCTATTGGTGAATATGAGCGCTTAAAGGAAGCTTTACAAAGTGGCGAGTTATCTGCCAACAATCAAAAAGGTGTACAAATCTTAAATAGTTTGGGACAGCCTTATAACGTATCGGCAAAAATGCTTTTTGAAGATATTAATGTCGACCCTGAAACAGGTGATGTCACTATCCGTATTGAAGTGTCTAATCCTGAACGAAAATTATTACCGGGCATGTATGTTCGCGTCAACATTGAACGCGCCTCTGTTCCTCAGGCTTTACTTGTTCCAGAACAAGCTATTCAGCGCAATATGAATGGCGACCCACAAGTTTATGTTGTAAATGCCAAAGGTAGTGCAGATGTACGCCCTGTAGAGCTAGGCCAACAATATCAACAATTTTATCTCATCAATAAAGGTCTAAATGCTGGAGATAAAGTTGTCGTTGAAGGGATTGAGCGTATTCAGCCCAACCAAAAGCTAGCGATTTCAGCATGGAAAGCCCCTTCGGCAGCAAATACGGTGAAGCAAGGAGATGCTAAATGATGTCTCAATTCTTTATTCGCCGTCCTGTTTTTGCATGGGTAATTGCAATTTTTATTATTTTATTTGGCGTACTGAGTATTCCAAAGTTGCCTATTGCACGCTTTCCAAGTGTTGCACCTCCTCAGGTGAATATTACGGCAAGCTATCCTGGCGCTACTCCTAAAACAATTAATGATAGTGTTATTACCCTCATTGAACGGGAAATGTCTGGAGTAAAAAATTTACTCTACTATAGCGCTACAACTGATTCGTCAGGGACTGCTGAAATTACTGCGACGTTTAAACCCGGTACTGATGTCGATATGGCTCAGGTCGACGTACAAAATAAGATTAAAGCGGTTGAAGCCCGCTTACCGCAAGTTGTTCGTCAACAAGGTTTAGCAGTCGAAGCATCATCCTCGGGCTTTTTAATGCTGGTCGGTTTAAACTCACCTAACCATCGTTATTCAGAAGTCGATTTAAGTGATTACTTGGTCCGCAATGTGGTTGAAGAACTTAAACGTGTTGAAGGTGTTGGCAAGATTCAATCCTTTGGTGCTGAAAAAGCGATGCGGATTTGGGTGGACCCAAACAAATTGGTTTCTTATGGACTCTCAATTAGTGATGTAAACAATGCGATTCGCAGCAATAACATTGATATTGCACCGGGTCGGCTTGGTGACCGCCCTTTAGTCAATGGGCAGCTAATAACAGTGCCGTTATCTGCTCAAGGTCAACTCGAAACAGTTGAACAGTTTAAAAATATTAGTTTAAAGAGCAATATTAGCGGTGCTCATATTAAGTTATCTGATGTAGCCGATGTAGAAATGGGCGCACAATCATATAACTTCGCAATTTTAGAAAATGGTAAGCCTGCGACGGCTGCGGCAATTCAGCTTAGTCCTGGTGCAAATGCAGTAAAAACAGCTGATGCAGTAAAACAGAAACTTGATGAATTAAAACCAAACCTGCCTGAAGGTATGCAATTTAGTATTCCTTATGACACTGCACCTTTTGTTAAAATCTCGATAGAAAAAGTAGTTCATACATTACTTGAAGCCATGGCGCTGGTTTTTATTGTGATGTATGTATTTCTTCATAATGTTCGCTACACCTTAATCCCTGCGATTGTAGCGCCAATTGCCCTGCTCGGCACCTTTACCATCATGCTTTTGACAGGTTACTCAATTAATGTGTTGACCATGTTCGGTATGGTGCTTGCAATCGGGATTATTGTCGATGACGCGATTGTGGTGGTGGAGAATGTTGAACGGATTATGGCAACTGAAGGCTTATCGCCCAAAGAGGCTACCTCTAAGGCCATGACAGAGATTACCAGCCCGATTATTGGTATTACCTTAGTGTTGGCGGCTGTATTTCTACCTATGGCTTTGGCAAGTGGTTCGGTTGGCATTATCTATCGTCAGTTTACGATTACCATGTCAGTTTCAATTTTATTCTCGGCATTTTTAGCTTTAACCCTCACTCCCGCACTTTGTGCAACGTTGCTAAAACCAATTGATGCTCATCATCAAAAAAAAGGGTTTTTCGCATGGTTTGATCGAAGCTTTGATAAAGTCACAAAAAAGTATGAAGTTATTCTGCTAAAAGTTGTTAAGCATACGATTCCGACTCTCATCATTTTTGTGGTGATTACAGGTTTGACTTTTGCTGGTATGAGATATTGGCCAACCGCTTTTATGCCTGAAGAAGATCAGGGTTGGTTTTTAACTTCGTTCCAATTGCCTTCAGATGCAACTGCTGAACGCACTCAAAAAATTGTTAAAGAATTTGAAGATCATTTAAATGAACAGTCCGATGTAACAAGCAATATTTCAATTATGGGTTGGGGATTTAGTGGTGCTGGTCAAAACGTTGCGCTCGCTTTTACAACCTTAAAAGATTTTGGTGAACGTAATAAATCTACAACCGACTATACCAATTTCGTTAATGCAGAAATGGCGAAAAGCAAGGAAGGTACAACGATGTCAGTACTTCCTCCAGCCATTGATGAATTAGGTACCTCTTCAGGTTTTAGTTTGCGCTTACAAGATAAAGCAAATTTAGGAATGCCAGCTTTAATCGCAGCACAAACAAAACTCATGGAAATGGCGGCTCAAAACAAAAAGTTTTATATGGTTTACCCTGAAGGTCTGCCACAAGGCGACAATATTAGCTTGAAAATAGACCGTGAGAAATTAAATACCTTAGGTGTAAGCTTTGCTTCTGTTTCAGATATTATTTCGACTTCTATGGGATCTATGTATATCAATGACTTCCCAAATCAGGGGCGTATGCAACAAGTCATTGTTCAAGCCAATGCACAATCGCGTATGCATTTAAAAGATATTTTGAGCTTGAAAGTTGCTGGTGCAAATGGACAACTGGTGTCTTTATCTGAGGTGGTCACTCCGCAGTGGAACAAGTTACCGCAGCAATATAATCGCTATAATGGCCGCCCTTCATTAAGTATTTCTGGCGTTCCTAATATTGGAGTTTCTTCAGGCGATGCAATGCGAGAAATGGAAAAATTGATTGCTAAGCTTCCTCAAGGCATTGGCTATGAATGGACGGGTATTTCTTTGCAGGAAAAACAGTCTGAATCGCAAATGGCATTTCTTATTGCTTTATCGATGTTGGTCGTGTTTTTAGTGTTAGCTGCACTTTATGAAAGCTGGTCAATTCCACTTTCAGTTATGTTGGTTGTTCCTTTAGGTATTTTTGGTGCTATTTTAGCGATTATGTTAAGAGGAATACCAAACGATATTTTCTTCAAAATTGGTCTGATTACCATTATTGGTTTATCTGCAAAAAATGCGATCTTAATTGTTGAGTTCGCAAAAATGCTCAAAGAAGAAGGTATGAGCTTAATTGAAGCAGCAGTTGCGGCAGCGAAGTTACGTTTACGCCCAATTTTAATGACTTCTCTTGCCTTTACTTTTGGTGTGATTCCGCTGGTAATTGCAAGTGGTGCAAGTTCTGAAACCCAGCATGCGTTAGGGACTGGCGTGTTTGGAGGTATGATTTCTGCGACAATTCTGGCTATATTTTTCGTACCGGTCTTCTTTATTTTTGTGTTGGGAGCAGCAGAAAAACTATTTTTAAAGAAGAAAACTAACTCATAAAACTCATTGAGGCGAAACAGTTAAGTGTCTCGCCTCAATCATTTCTAGATTTATATTCATGCTAAAAAGCAGATTATTTAAGAGTTTAATACCTTAAAGACTTTACCTGTTCTAGGATGAGCAAAGGTATTGTCTTGATCCAAATTGATGACTTTGTCTGAAATCACAATCTTGGAAAGAGGTAACCAGTTTTGTTGTATTTCACTTGAAACCAAATTTTTTTCAAATGTATTTTCGAAAATTTGTTCTACTACAATTTCCATACCGCACATACTTTTCGCATTAACTTCTTTTAAAATATGACGTTTAGACATTTTAGTCTCCATTTTCTTATTCTTAACATAAAAAATAATAGAGTTTGTTTTGCTACAATGTGTAAAGTTTAACATTTAAAGTGTTCTTTTTGTTTTATTAAATATGTCTCAAATAATTAAAGAATAATAAAATTTTATATAACATGAAATTTATTTTTAAATTAACTTATTAGTCTTATTTTTATTTTAGATAAAGTTAATTTTAAATATTAGAAGGGTTCACTGATGAACCCTTATGAAATTCTAAACTTGTACAGCATTATCGAGTGAACCATCATCTTTAACTTTGTTATTATCTTTATTAATTAATGAGTCAGTGTCACTACCTGTGCTAAAGCTCTTACTATTTTTCTGCTTTTTCTTGTACATGCACATGCCAATTGCAATACCTGTTCCTAGTACTAAAATTGATTTTAACATTTTACACCTCTTCAATCGACGGAGAAACTTTTTATAAATCAGCTTAAATTAATAGCACATTATTTGTTATTTAAGGGCTTTGATTTGAGCCGCTTTTGTAAGGTATTTAATTTTTATGTTAATTGAAGAGTGTAATAGTTTCAAAATAAATTTTGATACAAAGCAAAAAGCCTATTCTAAAAAAAGAATAGGCTTTCTACTGTATTTCAGGATTAAGCAGTATTATTAATTGCTTGAAGCAATCTTATTTATCTTTGAATACAACTTAAATGTATTTAATGCTGAACTTTTAGTCAATATAGTAAAGAGATGATTTGCAGTTAATTAGCAAATCATGTGATGAACTTCTCATTTTTTATAAGCAATAAAAAACGCCCATTTCTACTTCTCAAGAAAAAATGGGCGCAAGTGAAAACCACTAAAGACCTGAAATACCAAATGTTCTTACATTTAGTAATATTGATTCTAGTTAATTTACCGAATGGTTGACAATTAAACCAGTTGTACTTTTTCTAGTCATTTCGGCCAATAAAAAATGTAAAATAATTCGCTATTTTCAATAAGTTTAGCGATAGATTATTCATCTAAAATACGATTAAGCACAGTCAACCAGTTAGAAAAACAGATTTTTTCAACGATTTCATGCGAATAGTGCCTTTTTTGCATTCTCTCGATGAGTAGGTGTAGTCCCCTTACATCTTCAATTTCATGACTAATGAGCGCCCCATCAAAGTCGGAACCAAAACCAACATGATCTATCCCTATTTCGTCTATTAAATATTCTAGATGTTCTAAAATGACATCAATGGATGTGTTTGCATCACGCTGTCCATCTTTACGTAAAAATGCGACATCAAAATTTAATCCAACTATCCCTTTAGAGTCTCCGATCGCTTTGAGTTGATCATCTGTTAGATTTCTGGCTTGTGGACATAAGGCATGGACATTCGAATGAGTCGCGACAATGGGCTGTTGAAGAATGTTAGCGGTATCCCAAAAAGCTTTTTTGTTCATATGGGAAACATCAATCACCATTTTTTTATCAGCACAGCGCTTTATAAATGCTTTGCCCTCGTGTGTAAGACCTAGCCCTGTATCAGGAGAATGGGGAAACTTAGCGTTTAAACCATGTCCAAAACGACTGGGTCTATTCCAAAGCGGCCCGATGCTACGAAGCCCTGCATCATAAAATACATCGAGTAAATCTGGATTAAGTTGTAGTGCTTCGGCGCCTTCCATATGCAATACAATGGCTAACTTTTGTTTTGCTAAGCAGTGCTGAATATCCTGAACAGTTGTGCAAATTTGAATGTCATTAGAATACTCGGCGAGTTGTTTTGCTAAATCGAGTTGTTCCAGACAAATTTGTTCAATTTGCTGTTGTGTGAAGTCAGATGAGGTTTGGTCAAAAAGCTTATTAGGATGGTGCTGCTGAACATAGGCAAAAGGTGGTAAGAAAATAGCAAACATACCGCCAACAAAACCCGCTTCTTGACAGCGTTTTAAATCGAGATGCCCTGCTAAACGTTCCTGAATAAAAGCTTGAGCAGGATTGCGATGATCGCTTAACCAAAGGCGCGTTAGTACATCATTATGACCATCAAAAACAGGAATTGAGCTATGGTTCATATTTACGTTCTCACCACTATTCATCTGCAATATTTTGAACAGGAATGTTTTGCTGAACCGTAAATTGCTTTGAATTTTTAGTATTACGGAACACTAGTTTTTCTAGAGAGGAATCGAGTTCACTCTCGGCACGTGCTTGTTCAATAAGCTGATGATATGGCGATTTACCGCAGACAGGATCTGCATTGCTTGCATCGCCTGTTAACATATAGGCTTGGCAACGACAGCCACCAAAGTCGCGGTCTTTATCTGGGCAACTACGGCAGCCTTCTGGCATCCATGCATCGCCACGGAAGTGGTTAAAACCTGTAGATTCATACCAAATATTGGAAAGGCTTTGCTCACGAACATTTGGGAAAGAAATTGGTAACTGTCTAGCGGCGTGACAAGGCAAAGCCATACCATCTGGTGCAACGGTAAAGAAAATTTTGCCCCAGCCATTCATACAGGCTTTTGGTCTTTCTTCGTAATAGTCAGGCACTACAAAAATAAGTTTGCAAGGATGATTTTGTGCTTTTAACTTGTCGCGATATTCATTGGTAATACGTTCAGCACGTATGAGTTGTTCTTGTGTTGGTAATAAACCTTGACGGTTTAAAAATGCCCAACCATAAAACTGACAAATTGCTAACTCGACTGTATCTGCATTAAGTTCAAGGCAAAGCTCGATAATCTTATCAATCTGGTCAATGTTATGTCGATGAATCACAAAATTAAGAACCATCGGATAATCATATTTCTTAACAAGTCGGCACATTTCATACTTTTGTTCAAAAGCATGTTTCGATCCTGCCAAAGCGTCATTAACAACTGGGTCACTTGCCTGAAAGCTAATTTGAATATGGTCTAGGCCAGCTTGCTTTAAGTGGGAAATTCGCTGTTCGGTAAGGCCCATACCAGAGGTAATGAGGTTGGTATAAAACCCAAGTTGGTGCGCATGCGCCACAAGCTGTTCCAGATCTTGACGCACTAAAGGTTCACCACCTGAAAAACCGAGTTGTACAGCACCCATTTGACGTGCTTGATCGAAAACGTCAAACCACTCTTGCGTGGTCAATTCATTTTTGTGCTGTGCGTAGTCTAAAGGATTTGAACAATATGGACATTGTAGCGGACAACGATACGTTAGCTCCGCTAGTAGCCATAGGGGTAAACCAACACCATTGGTCATATAAAATCAATCCAGTGCTGTTGCTGGGCAACTAACATGTAATCAATAACATCATTATCAATTTCAGCTATATCGCCAAATTGTTGCTTAAGTTGGGCAATAATGGCAGAAACGTTATTTTTCCCATCAATATATTGTCCAATGGCCCCTGCACTTTCATTTAACTTGATCATGCCTTCAGGATATAAAATCACAAAGCCATTTTGAGCGGGTTCAAATTGGAAACGATAACCTTGTCGCCATGTTGGCACAAGATTTACATCAAATTGTTCTTTATTCATTTAAATAGTCCTTTATGCCATACACGTTCTTGAGTCACACTATGATATGGTGCTTCATTGTGTACGTATGCCAGTGTTAAGGCATCTAAAATGCTCCATAAAATATCTAGTTTAAACTGCAATATTTCCAGCATTCTTTGTTGTTGCTCATGTGTGGTAAATGAATCAAGTGTGATTGTTAAACCATGTTCAACATCACGGCGTGCTTGACTTAAACGAGAGCGGAAATATTCATAGCCTTTGTCATCAATCCAAGGGTAATGTTGTGGCCATGATTCAAGGCGAGACTGATGAATCTGCGGTGCAAATAATTCAGTTAAAGAGCTGCTTGCTGCTTCACGCCATGATGCACGACGTGCAAAGTTCACATAGGCATCTACAGCAAAGCGAACACCCGGTAAAACCAATTCTTCGGAAATCACTTGCTCACGACTCAAACCAACAGCTTCTGCCAAGCGTAGCCATGCCTCTCGACCACCACCATCAGGATATTCACCATCTTGGTCAATCATGCGTTGAATCCATTCCTGACGCACGCGCTGGTCTGGACAATTTGCCATAATCGCGGCATCTTTGAGTGGAATGTTGATTTGATAATAATAACGGTTTGCAACCCAAGCCTGAATTTGTTGCTGAGTCGCTTTACCTTCATACATCATTAGATGAAATGGATGATAGATATGATAATACTGACCTTTATCAATAATAGCCTGTTTAAATTGTTCGGTTGTTAAAGCTTCAGGTGTTTGTGTCATAGCGCACCTTAGAGTTCGATCTGCATGCCATCATAGGCAACCTCTACACCATTTGCCTTTAGTTCGGCAAACTGAGCGGAGTCTTCATTTAAAATTGGATTGGTATTGTTAATATGAATTAGTACTTTTTTCGGTGTATTGAGTTGGTTCAAATAAGACAACGAACCACCTTCACCACTAATGTATAAATGACCCATTTCACGGCCAGTTTTTTTACCTACACCCGTTTGTTGCATTTCATCATCGGTCCAGAGTGTACCATCAATCATGACACAATCTGAATTTTGCATAATCTGCATGATTTGATCGTCAATCTTTCCAAGCCCTGGCGCATAGAACAACTGTTTTAGCGTTTTATGATCTTTGATGATTAAGGCAATATTGTCGCCTTCATGCGGGTCATGGCGATGTGGTGAATATGGTGGTGCAGCGCTTTGAATAATTAAAGGTAAAAATTCTAGATTTTCGAAACCATCAATTCTAAAAGCTTGTTTAGGATTAATTTCATTGTATTGAAGACCGCCATTCCAATGCTTCAACATATTAAAAACTGGAAAACCTGTGGTCAGGTCTTGATAGACCATTTCTGTACACCACACATTCATTGGACAGCCTTCACGTAAAGTTAAAAGTCCAGTGGTATGGTCAAGCTGGCTATCCATCAAAATAACGTTGGTAATGCCCGTGTCACGTAATTTACGTGCAGGTTGAGCTGCTTTAAAGTCAAATAATTGCTGACGGATATCTGGTGATGCGTTTAATAAAATCCAGTCTACGCCGTTTTCTGAAACCGCAATTGAAGATTGAGTACGTACTTTGGCATTCATCGTACCTGTACGGACACCATGACAATTAGGACAATTACAGTTCCACTGAGGGAAGCCGCCTCCAGCTGCTGAACCTAAAATATAAATATACATAAAATTAATATCTTATTAGAAAGACATAAGCCCTAGAACAAAACTAGGGCTTATGACAGATTTGAATAGAAATAATTAACGTGCTTCAAAGTACATTGTTACTTCAAAACCAATACGTAAATCAGTGAAAGCTGGTTTTGTCCATTGCATAAATTTTTCTCCAGTCAGGATTAATCTTGTGAAATGAATCACTTGATCAAATCTTATAAAGCAATTAAAAATTTATTCTAATTAAAAATGTCACGTTTGTAGATAAGGTTGGTACAAGATATTGTTCGATAATTGTGTTTTTTGTCCAAATTTTAATAACTCCTTATCAATAAAAGGAAATTAAAAAAGCCATAGCAAATGAATATTCTGCTATGGCAGATGTTTTACACGGCTAAGTTCATTAAGTGTTGCTGCGCAATATAAAGCTCTTGCCCCTCTTTAGGCTGATATTGCACCCAAGTTCCATCGGCTTGTAGCTCCCACGCTTGACGATTATCTTTTAGATAATTGTTTAGCCCATCTTCAATCACTTGTTTCTTTAATTTTTTACTTTCGATTGGAAAACACGTTTCGATACGAGAGAACAAATTTCGTTCCATCCAGTCTGCACTAGCGCAAAATACTTTTGTATCGCCATCATTATAAAAATAGTAAACCCGTGTATGTTCTAAATAGCGCCCAACAATTGAACGTACCCGAATATTATCTGACAGTCCTGCAACTTGTGGTCTTAAACAGCAAATGGAACGAATAATTAAATCAATTTGTACACCTGCTTGAGAGGCTTTATAAAGCGCGCTGATGAGCTGTGGTTCAGTAAGCGCATTCACTTTAATGATGATATGCGCCTTCTTGCCAGCAAGACTATTTTTAATTTCCTGCTCAATAAGCTCAAGTAACTGTGGGTGTAAGGTAAACGGTGCATGAAAAAGTTTTTTAAGCTTTGCCATTTTGCCCATACCAGTAAGTTCTTGGAAAATCTTATGCACGTCTTCACAAATTTCAGCATCACTCGTAAGCAGGCCAAAATCGGTATAAATTTTGGCATTCACCGCATGATAGTTGCCTGTACCTAAGTGGACATATCTTTTCATTTTGTCTTGTTCACGGCGAACAACTAAAATCATTTTAGCGTGAGTTTTATAACCAACAATGCCGTAAACCACAACTGCGCCCGCTTCTTGCAATACGTTAGCTACTTCAATATTGGACTCTTCGTCAAAACGTGCCCGTAACTCAATGACCGCTGTAACTTCTTTTCCATTACGTGCAGCTTCTGCAAGAAGTTGAACGATTTCCGAGTTCGCTCCACTACGGTATAAGGTTTGTTTAATTGCCAAGACATTCGGATCTTGGGCAGCTTCCCGAAGAAACTTGATGACAGGTGCAAATGAGTCAAACGGATGATGAAGTAAAACATCCCCTGCTTTTAACACATCAAAAATTGGCTTTTTGCTATAGAGGAGTTTTGGTAAAACTTGTTGATACGGTTTATAGCGTAAATCTGGCAAATCAAAGTTTGAAATAAAGCGGGCTAGGTTGACGGGACCATCGACGTAATAAAGATGTTCTGCATCTAAATCAAATTGCTCTAATAAATAGTTAGCAATTTCTTCAGGACATTTTTTTGCTACTTCCAAACGAACTGCTTGACCAAAACGGCGTGAAGACAATTCACCCTTTAAAGCCACGGCCAAGTCTTCTACATCTTCTGAAACGGTTAAATCGGCATTTCGGGTTACGCGAAATTGATGACAACCTGTGGCTTTCATGCCGGGGAATAAATCTGAAATGTGCTGATGAATAATAGCCGAGAGCAGAATGTAATGTTCTGCACCACCAGAAATATGCTCTGGAATTTTAACCAGTCTTGGTAACGAACGCGGTGCTGGCACAATAGCTAAATCAATTTGACGTCCGAAAGCGTCTTTACCTTCTAAAGTCACAATAAAATTAAGACTTTTATTGACCAGTCTTGGAAATGGATGTGCAGGGTCTAAACTAATTGGTGTGACTACAGGTTGTACTTCTTTAAAAAAGTATTCTTTAATCCAGTCTTTATGCTTTTCTAATATATCGCCGTGCTGAATAAAGTGAACGCCATAGCCTTGTAGCTGTGGCAACAACGTATAATTTAAAATGTTATATTGCTCTTCAACGGCTTCATGAGCATTTTTCGAAATTTGCTTTAATACTTCTGCTAATGGCAAACCTTCTGGCCCAGTTGCTTGACTCATTAAGCTAATTTTCTGGATTAAACTTGCCACACGGATTTCGAAAAACTCATCCAGATTGCGTGAAAAAATGATTAAAAAATTTAAACGTTCAAGTAATGGGTGTTCAATATCTTTGGCCTGAGCAAGCACTCGCTTATGAAACTCTAATAAAGAGAGTTCTCTATTAATATATGTCTCTAAATTATGCTGGTTTGAGCTAGATAAAGTTGGTAATGATGTCATTCTTGACTCTTATAATTGATAAAAAGTGAACATGAATAAAAAAAGATTAATTTAGTAATGTATAACCGATTTTATTCACCGGACATTTTGTAACTGTTTTATTGCAAATTCATGAATTTTTTATGAAAACCTTAAAAATTACGATCTGTTTTAGCGCCTTATCTATTTCCTTTTGATCATGCTTATCTACCACCATCTTAGCATTATTTTTTTAAAGATCATCTGATTTTGATTAAGATTTAGTTTTCATCAAATATTCACACAGTATGCGTATTTTTTATGCATCTTAATTCACCAATTGATAAAAAATGACGACTTTAAATATATTATTTAAGACAACATCTTTATGTCTGGCGATGGCTTTATTAGCTGGTTGTAATGATAACAATGACAGTGATTCAAATACATCTGCACCACGAAGTAATCAGACTGTCGATATTTTAGCTTTTAATGACTTTCATGGAAATTTAGAACCGCCTAAACGCTACGTTGATGCAGCTAACCCAAATGATGCATCTCAGACAGTACGTATTCCTGTTGGGGGTGTGAGTTACTTTGCAGACGCAATTAAGAAACTTAGAGCTCAAAACCCTAATAATGCTGTTGTTTCAGCAGGTGACTTAATTAGCGCTTCTCCACTCACTTCTTCACTATTTTTAGATGAATCTACCATTGATGTCATGAATGATATTCAAATTGACTTTAATGCTGTGGGTAACCATGAGTTTGATCGCGGTACAGATGAGTTACGCCGTTTGCAAAATGGTGGCTGTCAACAATATACAAGCACAGCACCCTGCCAAATTAATAAAAACTTTAGTGGTGCAAAATTTAACTTCCTTGCAGCAAACGTCGCAATGAAAACCGATGCAAGCAAAACGATTTTTCCAGCCTATAAAGTCAAAACTTATGGCGGAATTCCGGTTGCATTTATTGGTTTAACGCTTAAAGCAACTCCAAGCATTGTGTCTGCAGCTGGTATTAAAGACGTTGAGTTTCGTGATGAAGCCGATACAGTCAATGCCCTCATTCCTGAACTACAAAAACAAGGAATTCAGGCTTTTGTAGTGGTTGTCCATGAAGGTGCAGCACCAAGTATTAAGCTTAATCAAAAAACATGTGATGGTTTAAGTGGGCCGATTTTAGGTATTTTAGATCGCTTAAATCCTGCAGTTGATATTGTTGTTTCAGGTCACACGCATCAATCTTATATTTGTGACTATGCAACTAAAAACCCGGCTAAACCGTTCTTACTGACTTCCGCTGGCCAATACGGCACGCTTATTACCGATATTAAGATTGAGCTAGATGGTAAAACTGGCGACATTATTAAAAAAGATGCTAAACAAGTTCCAGTACAAAGTGAGGCCTATACTTCAGGTACAACCACTGTAAGCCTTACAGATCTTTATCAAAAATTTAGTAAGACACCAAGTATCGAAGCAATTTTAGATAAATACCGTCAAGCGGTAACAACTATTTCTGGGCGGGTGGTTGGAACGTCTACTGCCGTTGTGAGCCGTACTCAGGCTGAAAGTGGTGAAAGTCCGTTAGGCGATATGATTGCTGATGCACAACAAGCCTCTGCTCTTAAAGCAAGCGACCAAGGTTCAGACTTTACACTCATGAACCCAGGTGGTGTACGTGCCGACCTCTTAATTAATAACAATAACCAAATTACTTTTGGTGATATTTTTGCGGTTCAGCCTTTTGGTAACTCTATTGTGACACTGAGTTTAACCGGTAAACAAATTCGAGATGTCCTTGAGCAACAATGGTCTGGTGGAAATGCTAGTTCACCTAAAATTTTACAGCCTTCTAAAGAGCTAAGTTATCAATATTCAGCAAATACAACTATTTCACCAAGAGCAAGCAATATTATGGTGGCAGGCTCTCCATTAGTTGACACCAAGTTGTATCGCGTAACAGTCAATAGCTTCTTGGCAGATGGTGGTGACAACTTTACAGTGTTAAAGGATGGTCAGAACCGTGTTGGTGGCGGTCAAGATATTGATGCCTTTGAGAGCTATGTTGCTAAAAATTCACCACTCATTATTCCGGCTACAACTCGAATTAAAGTCATCAAATAATTTCATTTAATGACGTATAAAGGACAGTACGAAGCTGTCCTTTATTTTTATATGAAAAGCTAAACGAGCTTTTATTCAGTATAGAGATTAAGTTCTACACTACTGATGTTTGCTCCAGTATTTGCAAAAATAATATCCATAACTTCGTGCAATAGTTCCTTCACTTTTTCATGCTCAAAACTTGAAGTTTCTGCTGTTTTTAGGCAAATCAGGTTACAACTCATTTTATCTTTTCTGAGCTTATAAATACTTTTACTTTTTCCCAAAAACACTCTTTTAACGAGTTTGCGATTTTCAAACTCAGATAAAATTCGGTAAATGGTGCCTAGTGTAATTTTATATTCATTTTTAATTTGTGCATAAATGCTATCCGCACTTAAGCCATGTGGGTTCTGATTTAAAATTTCAAAAACCTGTATTCTCGATTTTTTTATAGGTAATCCATTTAATAATGATTTTGATATTGTCGTCATGTTAATTAACCTTAAAGTTTAGAAATATAGAAAGTTTTAAAAATTATTTTGTCTATATTTACTTGAAAATTATGGATGTTTTCTAACTGAAAAGCTCAAAGCCTATTCCCCTATGAATAAGCTTTGAGTCTAGATTTAACTTAGAAACTATAAGTCGCTTTCACAAAGTAATTGCGGCCATAAAGTTTGGTATTAAAAGTTTTGTTTTTATCTTCCAAGTCAACATCGGTCAGGTTTTTCACACCGTAATCCAGTGTTAAACGTGGCGAAATTGGCGAGGTAAACGTAAGGTCATAGGTCGTATAAGCTGGTAACTCCTTAGTTGCAGAGTACATTTGTTTGCCTACATAACTCACGCCTGCATTTACACGAAAGTCTTGAACTGGTGCCCAAGAAATAGAGCCATTGGCAAGCCATTCTGGTCGTTCAGTTAAGTCTTTACCTGTAGTTTTGTTTTTCGCATCCAGATAAGTTGCGTTTGCCTTAACGCCTAAATTGTCAGTGAAATCATATCCACCTGTAAGCTCAACACCTTTGAGTTCTGCACGACTGACATTGGTCCAGATTTTTCTAAAATCACCTACTAAACGCGGGTCACCATCACTCAAGGTAATTGCTTCAATCAAGTTCTTCACATCGTTTTGGAAAACTGTAACGCCAGCATTCCAGTTTGGACGGGTCACAATTAAGGATGCTTCATAATTTGTACTTTCTTCAGGTGCTAAATTTGGATTACCTCGAATGTGGCAACTACCTCCACATGAAATCATCGAGTAGTTAATGTCTAACTGAGCAGGAGCCGGAACTTTATAAGCTTGTCCCACGCCACCTTTAAGTATGACTCCTTCAGCAAGTTGATATGCTAAATAGGCTTTACCAGTCGTTTTACCATCAAAGTCATCAAAGTCGTCGTAACGACCACCTAATGTTAAGGTAAGTGCATCATTAATATGGGTATCGTTTTGCACAAAAATACCGTAGCTTTTTTGCTGATTTTTTCCAGTGCCGATATAACTTACAACGTCTGTAATTTTCTGGTCTTTATAATCGAAACCAGCAGTCGTGTTATTCATGAGCCAGTCAAAGTTGGCAAAAGCACGACCAATTAAATTTTCTTGTTTATAGTGACGGCTTTGCGGCGCATCGTACTCACTGTCATAGTCATAGATTTTAGCTGTTTCTTTACCAATATAAGCTTCTGTTTTACCCCAAGCCCATTTACCACGGTGAGCAATGCCTACATTGGTTCGCTTCATTTCAGATTCTTGAATAGATGTAGCTGCATCTTGCGTCAGCGGACGTTTATCGTTGTTATAACCCAAATCTAAATCTAGAGTTTGCTGATCATTAATATTCCAGCTTAAAGTACCATTTACGTTTTTGGTGTCTTTTTCTACAAAATATGCACCATCTGGATCTGGCTGGCCTTTTCTATACCACGCATCGCGATTATAAGCGTCACCTGCCAGAGTAAAACTTAAATTATCGGTTAAACCACCATATAGGTTAAATCCATAACGGTACTGGTTTTTACCATCGCCTCGGTCAGCCCGGTTATATTGACCAAAAATAGAACCGTGTAATTGTCCATCTTCTGCTTTTTTAGTAATGATGTTAATTACACCGCCCATCGCATCTGCACCATAGAGTGATGACATAGGCCCACGAATCACTTCAACACGCTCAATGCTATTTAAAGGAATTGCGCTCCAGTCAAAGTCATTACCTCGCCACATGGCGCCATTAGATGACATGCGTTTACCGTTTAAAAGAATTAAGGTGTAGTTCCCCGAGGTATTCAGCATTCCCCGTATAACGATTTTATCTTGGCCACTGTTATAGTTATAAACCCCAGCTTGTTTTTGTAAAACATCGGCAAGGCTGAGTGCCGCACTACGTTCAATATCTTCACTTGTGATGACACTAATCGATGCGGGTGCTTTATCTACATCTTGTTCTTTTAAAGCAGCAGAAACCACAATAGTTTTAAGTTTTTGAACAGGCTCATTTGTACCCTGTTGCTCAATATCTGTATTTGCTTGGACTGCGAATGGAAGCAGTGTTGAGAGAGCGACCACCAGCGCCTTTTTCGTTAATGTCATTTCTCGGTCCTTATATTTTATAACGATTACCATATGATAATTGTTATCATTTATGATGTGCCGAGCATGATAGCCTCATGACTTTTATTGTTCAAGATAAAAGTAATTATTATTTATATAATGATAATCATTATTGTTTGTTTGATTTAAAAAAGTTAATATTACAATTTGGTGTGCCTAAAAACCTATTGAAAACAAGCTTAAAGTAGACATAACAATGCTCTCTCGATTTTTTATTTATCACCCTATTTTTGTATCTGTCATTGCCATCACTATTCTTATTTTTGGTTTTTTTTCTATTCGTGCAATGCCCGTTGAACGTTATCCAAACTTAGCTCCTCCAAGTGTCACAGTGGTTGCTAATTACCGAGGTGCGTCTGCTGAAACTGTTGAAGAAAGCGTAACTCAGATTTTAGAACAACAAATCAAAGGACTGGATAACTTACTCTATTTCACATCAAATAGTGAATCTTCAGGAACGGCCAGTATTGATATTCATTTTAAAATTGGTACAGATATTGATAAGGCACAACTGCAAGTACAAAACCGCATTAACAGTGCATTAAACCGTCTTCCCGAGCAAGTACAACGGCAAGGAGTAAATATTTGGAAAACCACAGGTGATATGCTGTTAATTGTGGGGCTATACGATGAGACAGGTAAAGCCAGCAATATCGAATTATCGGACTATATGGTTAATCACTTTGAACAGCCGCTCTCACAATTGCAAGGAATTGGTGAAGTTGATGTATTTGGTTCAAGTTATGCCATGCGTATTTGGTTAAATCCAAATCAGCTTAGAAATTATCAACTTATGCCGAGTGATATTGAACAGGCACTTGAAGACTACAATACCCAAATTGCTGCAGGTTCGATTGGTGCCATGCCTTCGGCTTCTGACCAGAATATTTATGCCAAAGTCACTGCAGGATCTCGGCTAAAAACAGTCAACGATTTTAAATCGGTTGTGGTTAAAGCCAATGTAGATGGGAGTCTGGTTTATTTAAAAGATGTAGCGAGAGTCGAGTTAGGCGCCGAAAACTATGAAAGTATTAATACGCTAAACGGCTACCCTTCCGCTGGTTTAGGCATTTCACTCAGTCCTGATGCGAATGCGATTGAAACCTCTGGTCTAATTAAAGCAAAAATTGAACAGCTCAAGCAGCATCTACCCACTGGATATAAAGTAGTTTATCCGCGGGACAATACACCGTTTATTGAAGAGTCGATTAAACAAGTCATCATTACTTTGCTTGAAGCAGTAGTTTTAGTCGTCATTGTGATGTATCTCTTTTTACAAAATTGGCGCGCTACACTTATTCCCACCATTACTGTACCTATTGTGATTTGCGGTACCTTTGTTGTGTTGTATTTATCTGGAATGAGTATTAATACACTTACCCTGTTTGCACTGGTTCTAGCAATCGGATTATTGGTCGATGACACGATTGTCGTGGTTGAAAATGTTGAACGGCTTATGCATGAACAACAATTAAGTGTTCGGAATGCATGCTTAGCATCGATGCAAGAAATTAGCGGTGCATTGATTGGTATTACCTTGGTACTAACCGCCGTATTTATTCCCATGGCTTTTTTTAGTGGTTCAACGGGCATGATTTACCGCCAGTTTTCAATCACCCTAGCGGCTGCGATGTTGTTATCTTTATTGGTAGCCATGTTTATTACGCCAGCTTTGTGTGCTGTCTTACTAAAAAAACAAATTCAAAAACCTAAATGGGGACAAAAACTTGAGACTTTACTTGAAAAAGTTAAAGTTGGTTTTAGTTTTTTAGCAAAAAGTTTAATCAAATTTAGAGCACTTTCATGTCTTGTAGTGTTAGCTTTATCTGCTGTTTTAATTGTGATTTATCGTAGTTTGCCGACGAGCTTTATTCCAAATGAAGATCAGGGTTTATTGGCTGTGCCTTATAGTTTGCATAACAGTGCGTCTATGAGCCAAACACAAGAAGTAGGTAAAGTGGTTAATAACTATTTCTTTGAACATGAAGCTAAAAATATTAGTACTGTTCTTGTAGTCAATGGACAAAACTTTTCAGGGAGCGGTCCAAATTTAGGTATGGCGTTTGTTTCCTTAAAACATTGGAATGAACGTAAAGGTGAAGCTAATACTGCAAGTGCTATACGTGAGCGTGCGCAAAATTACTTGCAAAAAAACTTACCAGCCAAAGTTATGGTGGGTATGCCGGCAAGTGTTTCTGGTTTAGGTCAGTCTGATGCCTTAGAACTTTGGCTCAGAGATGTAAATGGTCAAGGACGTGATGAACTCATTAAACAATATAAAGCCTTAGAAAAAGAATCTCACAATTATCCTGCGTTTGAAAATTTAAGTCCGCTTGTAGATGAAAATAAGGCTGAAGTTTTTATTCAACTCGACCAGAATAAAGCCAAGATATTAGGGATTGATCAACAAGCGATTCGTTCAACTTTATCGACTGCTTGGGGTGGAAACTATGTGGGAGATTTTGTTGAAAGAGGCAAAATTAAACGAATCATTATGCAAGGTGATGCTGAATTTCGCTCTAAACCTGAAGATTTAGCTTATTGGCACGTCCGTAATAATACAGGTGGAATGCTTTCTCTTGCGCATTTTGGACAAAGTGAGTGGACTGGTGGCCCAGAAACACTAGCAAGATTTATGGGACTTGCTGCCATACAACTTGAAGCAAATGTTAGTTCTGGCTTTAGCTCAGGTCAGGCAATGCAACAGTTAAGTGATATGGTGAGTAAACAATCTGGTGTAGATGTCGCATGGAGTGGTCTCTCGTTACAAGAGCAGCAATCGAGCCAGCAAGCCTTGTTTTTATATATTATCTCTATTTTATTTATTTTCTTATGTTTAGCTGCTTTATATGAAAGCTGGAAAGTGCCTCTTATTATTTTGCTTGGGCTTCCGCTAGGAATTACTGGAACTATTTTATTTGCTCAAATTTTTAACTTACCAAACGATGTGTATTTCCAAATTGCCTTACTAACGGGTATTGGTTTGTCTTGTAAAAACGCAATTTTAATTGTGGAGTTCGCGACTAAAGCCATAAAACAAGGTAAAGACTATGTTACCGCCGCATGTGAAGCTTTAGCCCTGCGCTTACGTCCTATTTTAATGACGTCTTTAGCTTTTGGTGCGGGCGTCATTCCCCTTGTCGTTGCTACAGGTGCTGGTGCAGTGAGTCGCCATGAAATTGGTATGAGTGTATTTGGCAGTGTGATTATTGGAACCTTACTGGTCCCTGTATTTACGGTCTTTTTCTTTGTTTTGGTACATAGTTTACCGGCTTTGCAATGGTCGCTTGGACGGGGGTGGTTTAGACGCGTATCTAAATATAGAAAAGATCATCCATCTTTATAGAATAAAAAAGCAGATCAATGATCTGCTTTTTTATTGATTAAATTTAAGCGACTAGTTTCTCAATCCATACTTCTAAAGTTGGTTGTTCTGCTAAATCTTCAAAGCTCACTTGAGCACCATAAGCCTGCCATTTACCCACTAAAGTCATGAGTCGTACAGAATCAAGCCCAAGCATGAGTAGATCATCATTTAACTGAATGTCCGAAGCTGGAATCTGTAGTTGCTCACTTACCGCTTGAACAATCCCAGCTTGGGTTAATGGCGAGGCTGCTTGTTCAAGTGTCCAAGCGCGAGTCACTTGTTGAGTTGTCATGACTTGAGCACAACGTGTACTTGCATATTTTAATGCCATGTCGTGTTCTTCACGGCTAAAGTCAGCGAGTGCATCACCACATAAAAATGGTTGTATGTTGAGCATAAATGCTTCTGCGGCACTCATGAGGCAGCCAATATGGGCATAAACACCACAAATAATAAGTTGATCACGACCTGACTCGCGCATGAGTTGTTCAAGTGGTGAAAACTTAAATGCGCTATAACGCCATTTTGTTAAAACGGTATCATTTTTCTGGGGCGATATTTCCGGCAAAATCTGAGTAATATACGGGTCATCTTTTAGACCAGTTCCCCAAAAATCAGTTAATAACTGGCGATGTTCAGGTGTCTGATTACCAGGTTGTGCGGTATAGACCACAGGGATATTAAACTTACGGGCAGTTTCAATCAGTTCTTTAGTATTTTTAATAAGCTCTGGAATAGGCGCTTGAGTTTGATCATAAAAGTCTAAAAAATACTGCTGCATGTCATGGATCAATAACACGGCGCGATTGGTATGTAACTGCCAATGGGTTTTATTAGGTGTAAACTCATGGGCTTGAGGCATACTATAACTGGCAATTTTGGGAATACTCATTAAATTTTTCCTTTTTTATCTTTAAGCAAGAACATTGGTTTTAGTTTCAAGTTGTTGACGTAATCTTTTTTTGTCGATTTTTCCAAAGGCTGTATATGGAAATTGCTCGATAAATTCGACTCGATCGGGAATTTTGTAGGTAGCCAGTCCATAGTCTTTAAGATGCTGACGAACTGACATAGCAAGGCGAATTGGACTTGGATCATTGGTTTGTGATTGCCATGCAATAAAGGCACAGCTTTTTTCACCCATAATCTCATCAGGCATAGCGACAAGTGCTGCCAAGCGGATTTGTTGATGAGTTAATAAAGCTTGCTCGACTTCTTCAGTTGCAATTTTTTCACCAGCACGATTGATTTGTTCTTTCGAACGTCCTTCTACAACAATGCAGCCATCTTCACGAATACGAACGAGGTCGCCTGTACGATAAAAACCATCTGGTGTAAAAGAACGAGCGTTGTGCTCTGGTGCTTGGTAATAGCCACGAATGGTATAAGGACCACGAGTGAGTAAATGCCCCACTTCTCCCACTTCTACGGGTTGGTCATGATCATCTAGTACTAAAATTTCATCATCTGGCGAAATTTTTAAACCTTGGGTATGAATAATTTGTTCTTTTGACATGCCAAAACGGGTGTAGTTCACAAGTCCTTCAGCCATTCCAAAGACTTGTTGCAAATTAACCTTAAACTCATCAATTAAACGTGAGGCAACAGCATCGGGTAAACGCGCTCCTCCGACTTGTAAACAACGTAGAGTCGATAATATTGGATCTTGATCTTTGGCTGCTTTATCCATCCAAGGTCGAACCAATGCAGGAACTAAACAAGCATCTGTCACACCGTGTTTTTTAATAAGTGGAAATGCAGTTTCCGGACTTGGATCTGTACCTAAAACCACTGCGCCACCAGCATAAAAAATGCCTAAAGAACCAGCCGAGCTCATTGAAAAGTTATGTGCCGCAGGTAAAACCATGAGTAAGCGTGATGACTGATTAAGTTGGCAGATTTTGGCACTCTCACGAACACTGTAGAGATAATCATCATGAGTACGTGGAATCAGTTTTGGAACACCTGTGCTACCCCCCGAAAGCTGTAAAAAAGCCACTTGATTTGCTGTAGTTGGCGAGATTGCTTCCGCTAGAATTTCTGTTTCTTTTAATAGATTTTCGATAGCAACAAAATTACCAGCATCACCAAGTACAAATACATGCTCTAAGCAAGGTGCTGTTTGCTGAAGCTTTTCAGCAAGCTCTCGGTAATCAAATTTTTGGGCGCCAAAATCTGCGCAGAAATAAGCTTTTGCGTGGGTTTGTTTGAAAAAACTACTGAGTTCAGCATATCGATGGGCAGGCAAAGACATGATTGGTAAAGCACCTAATCGAATCAGTGCAAAAAATAGAATATAGAACTGATAGCGGTTTGGCATTTGTACGACGGCTTTATCGCCCGCACGTAAGCCATATTGATATAAATGGTTGGCACAACAATCAACTAGGTTGTCAAATTCTTCATAGCTAACAGCTTTATCACCATCATAAATTGCAATATTTTTCGCATACTTTTGAGCACTTTCACGCAAGAAATCACTCAAGTTTTGTCCAAGCCAATAACCTTTTTTACGGTAAACCTCAGCAAATTCAGCTGGATATGGCACAGCGCCAACTAAATAATTCTTAGTTGTCATTTATTTATTCCTTATCGTGGTAATTGGTCTGGTGAAATGTGCAAGCCATCAAGTACAGTACGGAACTTTGCAGCAGTTTCGGCATGTTCAGCTTGTGGACGTGAGGCTTCCACAATTCCGGCACCGGCAAATAAACGGGCAATATTTTGATAAATACGAGCACAGCGAACAGTCACCGACCATTCACCATTACCTTCGGCATCGGCCCAACCCATTGTTCCAGCGAATAGTTCACGGTTAAATGGTTCAAGTTGATGAATCAAATTTTTTGCTACAGAGCTTGGCTCACCACAAATTGCCGGTGTCGGATGTAGACGTTGAATTAAGTCAAAAACATGAGTATCGGCTTGCTTAAGCTCACCCGTAATGTGTGAGGCCAAGTGCCAAAGACGTTTGGTGCGAATAAGTGAAGGCTGTTTGGGCACATGCAGTTGCTTGCAGAAAGGTGTGAGTTCATCAGCAATCATTTCAATGACAAGAGCATGCTCATGTTGATCTTTTTGTGAAGCTAGTAAAGCTCTTGCATTATTTTGGTCAACAATCGGATCATCATCGCGTGCTAATGTGCCCGCAACAGGTTTACTCCAGATTTTATTATTTTGCTTTGCAATTAATAGTTCAGGACTTGCACCAACAAACCAACCTTCGCTTTGAGGGTGTCTTGCGACTGCATAGTTATATCCTTCAGGATTATGCTTGGCCAAGTTATAAAATACATCTGAGACTGGAAGATTCTCTTCAAATTCAAGTTGTAAAATACGAGCAAGTACTGCTTTATCTAGCTTTTGTGCCCGCATTTGTTGTACTAAATATTCAACCTGCTGTTTATAGTGTTCACCTGAAGGTAAATAATCGGCCTGCTTTAAGATTAAGTCATCAAGATTAATATCGGTTTGTGAAAATAAAGCTTTCTGGTAAACCTTGGCATCTTGCATCAGCATTAAATTAACATCTGCCGATGAACTAAATGGCAACCCACCCATAACCTTGGCATCGCTATAACCATCTGCAATCGCTTGTTGTAATTGTAAACGGGCTTCGGTTAGCCACTCTTTTAACTGAGTGTCTTTTGTAACCTCAATATCTTTAAGTTTTTGATGACTCGATATGATGTATTCAGGAGTCGTAAATATAAAACCAGCGTTATCAGTGCAATTTAAAACTTCTTTTGCGAGTGTAATTCTGCTTTCAGTAAAATTTTCTCGTTGGATAAAATACGGATGCTGTACCGACATCTCGCAACTCCTTATAAAATTATTTTGTTGTGATGAATTAATATTTAAACGCCTAATGTGGCTCCCCCATCGACCACAATTTCTTGCATAGTAATTTGTGCTGCTTGGTCTGAAAGTAAAAAGCTAACGGTATTAGCGATATCTTCAGGCTGAGCAAGTTTTCTAAGTGGAATACCAGTGCGGTACTGGTTTAAGTCACCATCAATAACAGCAGGTGGAGGCGAATTATCTGTCCAAAGCTGCTGCTGCATTTGAGTGAGCGTAGAGCCTGGTGAAACAATATTGAGCCTGACTTGGTGAGGTGCGATTTCAAGTGCAAGATTACGGCAGTAATGACTCAGTGCAGCTTTACTCGTTGCATACATGCCAAGTTGTATACGTGGCATACGTGAACTGTTCGAGCTAATCGTGACAATGCTCCCCTGCTTTTTTTCACAAAAGTGCTTGGCAAGTTGTTGACTAATTGCGATGGGTGCCATGACATTTACAGCAAAAAGTGTTTGCCAGTCTTCTGTTTTTGCTTCAAGCATAGAACGCATAATTAATACGCCCGCTGCATTTACTAAGCCTGTAATGTTGTGCTTTTCCAAAAGCTCCGCAATCAAATTTTGAGTAGTTTGTTGCTGTGTAATGTCTTGTGAAATTCCTTGCCAACGTGATATTTCATAGTTTTCTAGCTTTTGAATGATTTCCCATTGTTCTGGGTTTTCCTGTTGGTCAATACCAATCACTTGATACCCTTGCTGCAATAATTTTTTTGCAATAGCAGCTCCAATACCTCTTGCAGCACCTGTGACTACGATGGTAGAGCTCATATTTAACTCCTGTTTGAAGCAATATTAAATTGCGCAACATAATTGCAAATAATTATCATTATTATCAAGTGCAATAAATATCAAACATATGATTACAATCTAAATTAAGCTATTTATTAACCATAATTTTAAATTAAGTTATTGTTTTTAATTAATATTATAAAAATAAGCATTTCTTTATTGATTATAATGATAATTGTTTTCATTTACTAATGATAATCATTTTGATAATTTGACCGCGCTTTCTTGTCGAGATGGACTCAAAATGAAGCCATTTTCTCATCCCTTACATCCCCTATTCCAACAACTCAATGTTGGGAGTGAGGTCTGGTGGAATATCGTTAAAAAAATAGGTAGCCCACTCGTTAACCTACAAAAAAATAAAGCGCTATGTACCTTTGTTTGGCGTAGTCCTGAGCCTAAAGAAAGTATCTTTGTCTA
Source organism: Acinetobacter seifertii (assembly GCF_016064815.1). Taxonomy (NCBI): domain Bacteria; kingdom Pseudomonadati; phylum Pseudomonadota; class Gammaproteobacteria; order Moraxellales; family Moraxellaceae; genus Acinetobacter; species Acinetobacter seifertii. The sequence goes on from NZ_CP065820.1 coordinate 2,139,878, forward strand.
TATTGATATTTATTCACAAAGCCCTTCTATCTATCAAAAGTGGAATCGTTTTAGCCGTATAGCTGGGACAGATGTGCATTTTTTTGAAATAGAGCTGCCTCTAGCTTGGGCTGGTAGTTATGTTGTAGTGACCGCTAGTGAAGAAGCGCCAGAAACAGATTGTGCGTCAACACGACGCTCATGGTGGCAAACACAGCTTAAACAAAATGCTCAAATTGACTCATTTAATCAAAATGAGTTTTATACGGGACATCTGGCCCGATACATCAATCAAATTCAACTCGAAAACACAATATCTTTCATAGACGATTGCCCGATTACAAAGACATTCCAATGGTCAAGTCGCTTATGCCAACAAGACTATTTGGTCGACATTTTTATTAGTCATCAATCGGTTCAAGAAGACCTGCCACTCGTCATATTGCTTGATGGTCAAATCTGGAGTCGAGAGCTTTCAATTCTGCCCGAAATTCAACATTTGACTGATTCAAATAAGATTCGTCCAGCAGTTTATGTTTTTGTTCATAGTTTAAATAGTCAACAACGCCAACAAGATTATGGTTGCCATGATGCATTTAGTCGGGCGTTGGTTGATGAACTCATTGAAACGCTTCTAAAAGAATATTCCTTTGTTTCTAAAACAGACATTACGTTATGTGGTCAAAGTTTAGGTGGATTATGCGCTTTACATAGCGCCTTGTTGTTCCCGACCATTTTTACTTCCCTGATTTTGCAGTCTGGATCTTATTGGTGGTCAGATTTTTCAAACAGTATTTTAGGGCAAAAGCATAAAGGTAATATTTTAGAACTGCTTAAAAACTTATCTGATCAATTATCAAAAACAACTCGAATTTATATCAGTGCTGGCACGTATGAAACCGATATGCGGGACGATGCCCTTCAGCTTTATCAACAATTGCAATCATTCAATCAAGTGAGTTTTCACAGTTTTTCAGGCGGACATGATGCCGTGAACTGGCGTACTGACTTGCTTAAGGCATTGCAACAAACTCTTTCACTATAACCATTTGTTTCATCAAGGATAACAATATCATGAGTAACTTACAGGAAAATTATATCAATCCATTTGATAACGAAAGTTTATCTTTTCAAGTTCTAAAAAATCAGCAAGGTGAGTTCAGTTTATGGCCTGCTCAACATCAGGTGCCATCGGGGTGGGATATTCAGCATGGACCAGATACGCGGGCTTCATGTATTGCATATGTAAAAAAGCATTGGTTAACCATTAATCCTTTTCAACAAGCGTAATGGAGAACAGTCATGAATCAAGCATTACATAATGAATTTACCCAAGAGCTTTCTGGGCCAACACGCTTTGAGCTTACTTCTACACAATTGGGGATATTTCTAGCCGATCATTTAAGTTCTATTAATGATCTATATACCATTGCTCACTGTCTTGAACTTCCTAAATCGGTTGATCTTTCATTATTTAAACAAGCCATTCAAATTGGTTTAAATGAAGCCGATACGGTCATTGCTTCATATTCATCTGACGCGTCTCAACCGTTTATTGAGCTTAACAATCAAGTTCAAATACAAATAGAAGAATTTAATTTTTGTCATTTAACGCCTAAAAAAGCTCAGCAACGTTTATGGGATTGGATGCCAACAGATCGGTTATGCGCAAAATCACTTAAAGAAACCGATAATCACTTATACCGTCAGGTGTTATTTACGACGCATGACAAAGTGTATTGGTATCAGCGTTATCATCACATCATGCTTGATGGTTTTAGCATGATTAACCTGACTAAACGTATTGTTGATTTATACCAGCAATTACGTGCAGGAAAAGATCTTAGTCCTTCGCCTTTTATTGAAGTTCGACATGTTATTCAAGAACGTCAGGCTTATGAAAATAGCCATCAATTTAAGCAAGATCAGAACTTCTGGAAGTCATATTGCCAAGATTTACCGAGTCCTGTCACTTTAAGTACTCATCACTTGGCAGCAAAAACAACAGCACAATTTGTTAAGCATCACCTTCGTTTTTCTTCAGGAATTTTAGCCCTGATACAACAGATTGCTTCAAATCTTAAAGTTGGTTTGAATGACATGATGATGTCATTGTCATTACAATATATTTACAAAATGACCGACAAAGCAGAATTGGTTGTCGGTATTCCATTTATGCGCCGTTTAGGTTCAAAAGCAATTCGCTCGACTTTACCCGCAGTAAATGTCTTACCGGTAAAGTTCAGTGTGAGTGAAAAAGACAGCTGGATGAGCTCAGCGCTGCATGTACAAACTCAGCTGCAACAGATACGTCCACATCAAAAATATGATGCTGAACAGATTTTAAGAGATTTAAATAGTATCGACATTTATGAACGAATGTACGGCCCTATTTTGAACTATAAAGCTTTTGACCAAGATTTAGTGTTAGATGGTGAAAAGGTCAAAACACACCACATTTCTACAGGACCAATTGATGATTTTGAGTTTTCTTTTATTGTTCAAGACCAAGAGCTGATTATAGAACTGCGTGCAGATGCAGAGCGCTATACACAAGATGAGCTCTTTATGCATGGGCAACGTTTAACTCTATTGCTTGAACAAGCGCTGATTCAACCAGAACAACAATGGAATAGTTTTAATATTACCCCACAGCATGAACTTGCTGCCCTGACCCAAAGTGGTATTGGACCACGTGTTAGTCACCCCGAACAATATAATAATGTTCTAGATATTTTTTATGAACAAGTTAAAAAGTATCCCGAACGTAAGGCAATCGTGAGTGGCGAACGTCCAAACCTTGTGCATCTGAGTTTTGCTGAGCTTGCAGTACAAGTAAATCAACTGACTCGTTTTTTACAAGAAAATGGAGCCAAAAAGCAAACTGTCATTGCTGGCGCTATTCCTCGTTCGATTGATTCAGTTGTGGTGATGTTATCTGTACTCAATTCTGGTGCGAGTTTCTTGCCTCTCGATTTAGATTACCCAATCGATCGTATGCAAATGATGTGTGAAGATGCCAACCCATTATTTGTATTAACTACTCAAGCACTTGCACAGCAACTACCACAAAACATTCAGCAGTTATATCTTGATCATGAAGATGTTCAAACACACATTCGAAAGCAAGATGCGAGTGATATAGCTGCCGAAAATCGTAAATTTAATTTCCAAGACGTCGCTTATATAATTTTTACCTCAGGTAGTACTGGTCGTCCTAAAGGGGTAATGAACACACATGGTTCTTTACTCAACCTCATTTTGTCGCATAAGCCAACCATTTATTGGCCTGTATTAGAAGCTGTAAATGAGCGATTCCCTGAGCGTCCGTTACGTGCAGCGCATACACACTCGTTCTCGTTTGACTCATCTTGGTTGCAAGTTTTCTGGATGTTATGGGGCCAAGAGCTACATATTTTTGATGAAAACATGCGTCGAGATGCATTTGGTCTAGTGCAAGAAATTCAGCAGCGACAAATTGATACACTTGATTTACCGCCATCTTTTTGCGCGCAAATGATGACGAATGGTTTATTTGCTGAAAATCAGCATCATCCAAGTCTTATTTTGATTGGTGGTGAAGCTGCACCGTTAGCTTTATGGCAACAGCTTAATGCTCAGCCAGCGCTTTTTGCTCATAACTTATATGGCCCAACAGAATATACGGTTGATACTTTCCGAGCAGAATTAAAACAGACCGCTCGCCCTGTCATTGGTAACCCGATTGGTAATACACAGGCCTATGTACTAGATCGCCACTTGCAACGATGCCCGACTGGGGTTATTGGTGAGCTTTATATTTCTGGCTTTGGTATTGCCAATGGTTATTTAGGTCGCGCTGACTTAAGTGCTGCCCGCTTTGTAGCGAATCCATTTGAACATGGACAGCGCATGTACCGTACGGGTGATTTAGTTCGCTGGAATAGCGCGGGTAAACTTGAATTTATGGGGCGCTGTGATGACCAGATCAAAATTCGTGGTTATCGAGTTGAGATCGGTGAAGTTGAAAATGCGCTTTCGATTTTAGCCAATGTTGAAAGCGCAGTAGTCATTGCAGAACCGATTAATAATAGTCATCGTTTACTCGGTTATTGTGTGGTTAAAGACATTGAACTTGATGAAAAAACCAGTGAGCAATTAAGTCAGCAATATTTAAGTCAGTTACGTCAAAACTTACCTGAATATATGGTGCCATCTGCCCTGACTGTTATGTCCGAATTTCCACGAAATGTAAGCGGCAAAGTTGATAAAAAAGCACTGCCAAAACCTCAAATTCGTACCCATAGCCGAATGGCCGAAACGTCTGAACAACAACTTCTATGTCAAATTACTGCATCTGTTCTTAAGCTTGACGCAATTGGAATTGATGACGACTTCTTTATGACAGGTGGCGATAGTATTTCGGCCATTATGCTTTGTACTCAATTGCGCCAACGTGGTTACGGCTTAAGACCAAGTGATGTATTCCAATTTAAAACAGTGGCCGCTATGGCACCGCAACTCACCCGTTTAGATGAGCAACAAGCGGCTATTTCAAAACCATTATTTTCAGCAGAGCTAGAACAAAAAGTTCAAGAAAAATATGGAAAAAATAGCACCATTTTACCTTTGCTTCCTTTGCAAAAAGGCATGCTGTTCTTATCTCAAGTAGAAAAACAATCGAATTATAATGCCTTTACTCGTCTTAGTTTAAATGGAGATATTGATCCGGTACGTTTACAGCAAGCGTTGATTACCGTATTAAAACGTCACCCTCAATTAGGTGGACATTTTGATAGTGAATTAGCTGAAGAACCTGTTTTTATCTATTCATTACATCCTACTCAAGCTTGGCCAGTTCAGTTTTGCTCAGTCACTCCCGATCTGCTTGAGCAAACCATTCAAGAAGCATTGCAGCAACCGATTCACCTTGACCAACCCTATGGCTTAATTCGGGCAACCTTAATTCAACATGCTCCAGAACAGTCAGAACTATTGATTATGGTGCATCATCTGTTAACAGATGGTTGGTCAACTCCGCTGTTTTTACAAGACTTTATTAAATCCTATCAGCAAACTAACCAACCACTGCCTGTTCTTGAATATAGTTATGAAACAGTGATTAAAGCTTTATCTGGACGTGACCATGAAACATCAAAAGTAATATGGCAACGTGATTTAGCAGATTTACGGCCACTTATTTTATTTAATCAAGCACAGCAAGCTGTACAGGAAACTTCATATCGTTTAAGTGCTGAGTTGGGTGCGAAACTTCAACACAAATTACGCCAGCAAGGCATCACGCTCAATGTCTTCATGCAAATGATTTGGGCAATGACTTTAAATATTTATGCTCATCGTGAAGATATTGTGTTTGGTACTCCTGTTTCTGGGCGTTCAGCACCTATCAATGGCTTAGATCAGCAGATCGGATTGTTTTTAAATACGATTCCAGTGCGTGTAAAGCTCAACATGCAGCAAACACTTTGGGAACAATTGACTCAGTTACAGCAATTGCATGTTGAACATTTAGAACATGATGGTTTGGGTCTGGGTGCAATTCAGCAATTAGTGGGACAAGGCAATCTTTTCGATAGTTTGTTAGTCGTAGAAAACTATCCTGATAATCAGTATTTACAGCAAAAACTTGGTGATGCTGCGATTTCAAAACTCACAAATCGTGGCTATAGCCATTACCCACTTGCTTTGTTAGTTATTCCTGATCATCAAATTGAACTATTACTCGAACAGCGTGGTGTAATTGATCAACCTGAACATTTCCTAGAGCGAATGGTTCAATTGATTGAAATTGCATTAAATGAACCAGAGACTTCTCTAAGTCATTATCGCTTACAACTGGCCGAAGAACGCGATTTAATCCAGAAAACGAATCAAACTCAATACTATGTTCGTCAGAGCACATTACAGCAATTACTCAGAGAACAAGCTCGAATTACGCCTGAACAAACGGCGTTATCAGATGAAAATCATCAGCTCAGTTTCAGTGAGGTGCGTTTGCAAGTTTGTGCTTTAGCACAGCAATTACAAAGCGCGGGCGTACAGGCTGGAGATATTGTTGCGGTTGCCCTACCAAGATCAGTCAAATTGAGTATCGCTATTTTAGCGGTGATTGAAGCAGGTGCAGCTTATTTACCTATTGATTTACAACATCCGTCTGAACGCATCAAATTTATGTTGCAGGATGCCAAATCTAAACTTGTAATTGGTGAACAAAAAGATCTAGCTGCTATTGCCTCTACATCAATAGCTATCTTTGCTTTTAATGAATTGTTTGATGAAACAAAGGTTGATTTAAGCAGCTATAAAACAACAGTCATTACGCCACAGCATCCGGCATATTTAATCTATACATCGGGTACAACAGGCCAACCAAAAGGTGTCATGGTTTCTCACCAAGCCATTGTGAACCGTATTTTATGGATGCAATCAGAGTATCCACTGTCAGCAACCGATACAATTTTACAAAAAACGCCATGCACTTTTGATGTTTCGGTATGGGAGTTTTTCTGGTCATATTTAGTAGGTGCACGATTGGTTATGGCACATGTGGATGCACACCGTGACCCATTGGCATTATTAAGCCTCATTCAAAAATACCAAGTAACAACATTACATTTTGTACCTTCAATGTTGGCTGTTTTTGAAAATGCTGCTACCGAAATTTTGTCATCTGCTCAGCGTCACAGTTTACCAATTCGCCGAGTGTTCTGTAGTGGTGAGGCATTACCAACAGCTTTAGCAAAATCATTTACCGAGCACTTTAGCTGTGAGTTGCATAACTTATATGGCCCAACAGAAGCTGCGGTAGATGTGAGTTATATGGACGCAACACTGGGACTACATCCGGAAGAAAGTAGCGTTGCAATTGGCTATCCAGTCTGGAATACCCAGCTTTATATTTTAGATCAATACTTACGCCCTGTTCCTGTTGGAGTAGACGGTGAGCTTTATTTAGCAGGTCATCAATTGGCAATGGGTTATTTGCATCGAGCGGACTTAACAGCAACGCGTTTTGTGGCAAATCCATTCGCAGCAGGTCAACGTATGTACCGCACTGGTGATATTGCCCGTTGGCATGCAAATGGCAGTATTCAATATATAAGCCGTGCTGATGACCAGTTAAAAATACGTGGGCAACGTATTGAGCTGGGTGAAATTGAACAACAATTACGCTTAATCAGTGGTCTTGATGTGGTTGTACACCCTATTTCTTCTGAACAAAATAAAGCTGATGTTCAGTTGGTTGCTTACTTGCAAACAACTGCACCTGTGGACATCGACAAGTTAAAGAAACAATTGGCGAAACAGCTTCCTGCATATATGGTGCCGACACACTATATGTTGGTCGAACAATTCCCATTAAGTCATAATGGTAAGCTGGACCGTAAAGCACTGCCACAACCGCAGCTAGAGTCTTCAAATACAAAAAAACAGTATGCCACCACTGCTTTTGAACATGAACTGACACGTATTTTCCAACAAGTTTTAAATACGGATCAAAATATTGGTGTTAACGAAGATTTCTTTGCCATTGGTGGACATTCCATTTTGGTCATGAAGCTTGCAATTGAAATCCGAAAAGTATTTAAGCGGACCATTCCAATTGGTCAGTTAATGAGTCATGTGACTATTCAGCATTTAGCGGCTTTGCTTCTTTCACAAGAACGTTTGGCAGAAGTTGAACAAACTGGTATGCAACCTATTTTACCAATCCGTTCTGGCTCTGGGCATCCATTGTTCTGTTTCTCCCCAGGTTCTGGTTCGGCATGGCAATATACGGTTCTGAATCGTTATCTGCATTCTGATTTGCCTATTATCGGTTTGCAGTCTCCTCGACCAGATGGCCTATTGGCAAATAGCAATGACATGGACGAACTGGTTGAAAAACAACTTGAGATTATTCGCAAGCAACAACCAACTGGACCTTATACATTACTAGGTTATTCACTTGGCGGCACTGTGGCTTATGCAGTTGCAGCGAAGCTCACTGAACAAGGTGAAAAAGTTGATTATCTCGGCTTATTAGACACTTACCCTGCTGAAATTCATCAGTGGTTACATTTGTCGGTAGAGGAAATGAATGCAGAAGCCGAACAAGAACAGCTTCAATTCTTCAATGATATTTTAGCAGATGCAGATACGGCATTAAGTGAAGAAACCCGCCGTTTACAAGAGGATATTTTTGCGAACTATCGCGATGCCGTCCGTTTATTAAAACCTTATAAGATGCCGAGCTTTGATGGTGAACTACACTTAGTTGTCGCTGAAAAAGACTTGCTGCCGTATATCCAACCAGAACAACAATGGTCACCTTTAGTTAAAAAACTTAATATTGTTCGACTAAGCGAAGCAGACCATACCGATATATTGTCTCCACAGCAGCTTGAAACACTTGGTCCGATTTTAAACCGTATGATTTGTCAGGCACGCGGTTTAGAGGAGCACACGCCATGAGCTTCAAATCTATATTGACCGATTTTAGTCTTTTAAAACGTAATGCTCATTTCCGACATGTATTTATTGCTCGCACACTGTCATTGTTAACTATTGGCATGTTGGTCGTAGCTATTCCAAAACAAGTCTATGACATCACTGGTAGCTCATTGAACGTTGCAGTTGCAATGGCTTTTGAAGGCATTGCCATGTTTATTGGCTTGTTACTTGGTGGCTTACTTTCAGACCGCAAAGATCGGAAATGGCTGATTTTATTGGCACGTGGTGTGTGTGGTTTAGGCTTTGCAGGCCTCGCCATCAACGCCATGTTTGAGCACCCTTCGCTCTATGCGATTTATTTTCTCTCAGCATGGGATGGTTTCTTTGGTGCACTGGGTGTAACAGCAATGATGGCGATCATGCCTGTGATTGTAGGGCGCGAGAATATTGTACAAGCCCGTGCGATCAGTATGGTATCCGTACGTCTTGCAACCGTTATTTCACCAGCAATCGGCGGTATTTTAATTGCTGCTAGTGGTGTTGCAACCGTATATTGGGTCTCAACGGTGGGTACTTTACTCACTGTGTTTTTATTAATGGGACTACCTGCCCTTAAACCGCAACATGCATCAAATGGTGAGAGTCCTCTTCGCCAATTAGCTCAAGGGTTTAAGTTTGTTTTTAAAAATAAAGTAGTCGGTAGCACCATTTTAATTGGAACATTGCTCAGTTTTAGCAGTGCTATTCGTATTATTTTTCCGCAAATGGCAGATGAAATTTTTCACGGCGGCGCATTTGAACTCGGACTTATGTATTCGGCCGTGCCTTTAGGCTCAACTTTAGGTGCCTTATTGAGTGGATGGACAACAAAGTTACTTAAACCCGGCTTAGTTATGCTTTATACGTGCTTAGGTGTTTTTGGTTGTATGATTATGATTGGACTTTCACCTTGGCTCATCGTGACTTTACCCATTTTATGTGTTTTCGGATATTTGATGTCGATTGCCAACTTGCTTCAATACAGCATTGTGCAAGGACATACTCCTGATGAATATCTAGGGCGGATTAACGCAATCTGGCTCGCACAAGATGCATTAGGCGACTCAATTGCCACTACAACTTTAGGTCTCTTAACTCGGTTTTTACCAATATCAGGAAGTATTCTCTTCTTTGGCATATTAAGCTTTGCAGTAGGATTTATGTTCTTATTCAACTCTCAAGATATGCGTGAAACAGGATTCCAAGATCCTAAATTACAAGAAAATTAAACCCTAAAATAAAAGAAGGCAATTCGTTGCCTTCTTTTATTTTAAGCAAAATTTCGTGCTTGAAAAACCCAAGTCATAATATGGTCTTGCTCTACAGTCCAACCACCTTGATATTGTTCTAAGAGTTGATAACGTTGTTGAATTTCTGGCAAGAAAGTTAGCGTTAATGTTTGATTTTCAAAATTAATATCAACGATAGATGCTTCTAAGAAATCGATATATTGCTTTGCAGTAGGATAAACCGCTTTATATAGACTTTCTTTTATAGAAAAAATCAAGCTTACATAACGGGCAAAATCAAAAAAATCAGCCGCTTTACTTTTCCATAAATCGAACTCAGACGGCGTTAAAACAAGATGTGCACTCTCTTGAGCAAATTCTGAGGTCACCCAGTGCTCAATATCAATTCCCAAATAAACCGCATGGTTAGATAGCGCAACAATTAACTTATTTTGTGAATGACTAATACTACCCAAAATACGAGAGGGCCAAATGGGTAAATGTTCATACATAGAGGTTATTGGCTGATCTAAACCGAAATGATGATTTAAAACAGCCTGAGCTAAGACCCTGCCACATAAGTACTCATTTTTACGTTCGACACGCGCTTGAGCAATTTTTAGGGGATGCTCTAATCGTTGGTGTATATGCAAATGCGTTGTTTGCGATAAATCTAGCCCATAACAAAATAGCTCTGATGTAAGAAAAATAGGACTCGAGATTTCATAAATTGATTTACTGATTTGTTCAGGAATGTATAGATAATTGCTCAATGTATTCGACTTCAAAATAAATATTTTTAATGAGTTACCTCCTATCTTAACTTACTCACCACAAACATATAAATAATTATATTTATCATTTGATAATAATTATTATTTACTTATACTGTTGGGTAAATTTTGACTTTAATTTACTTATAAACATCGATTATGAAACTTATAGGACTTTTTTTGACCCTGTTGGGAGCGGTCAGTATCTATTGTAGTCATAGCAACCAAAATCTACTGTCTCAACATCTTCCTACTTTCTTTAAGTATTTGGGTCTAGTGCTATTAGGCATTGGATTTATTGCGCTCTTTGCAAGCTTACCAAAAGTGGTTGCTGCTTTTTGTTGGTTTATGCTCATCATTTTTGCGTGGTCTTTCCTCCCTTTTATGGCGCTTTTTAAACGGAAACTGATTTCATGAAAGCTAAAATTCAGTCTCCGATCCAGCCAGACTGGTGGAGTAAAACTTTTGCTGGTGGTGTTTTTGGTCTAAGTCTTTCTATCGCTATTGGTAATTTAATTGTTTTATTAGGCCAACCTTATGTTGCCATGGATTTATTGGTGCAAGTAGGAATGTGGAGTGTTCCTTGGTTTTGGATGCCTATTATGTTTGGCAGTTATTTTTTTACGACTGGACGAAAAGCGCTTATCTATTTATTCATTGCTAATGCCCTAGCGTATAGCTGTATTTTTGTCTTACGGGGTTAAACATGAAAGTACGTTCAGACATCATGAAATTAGCAAAAAGTATGCATACTTGGGTGGGTGTATGTGCAGGTATTTTGCTTTTTATCTGTTTCTTTGCTGGTGGGCTCAGCATGTTTCAGCACCATATTAGTAAGTGGGCTACGCCAACACAGCAAGTTTTACCGAAAGTCTCACCCGACCAATATAATGAACTCATTCAAAAAGTACAGACTGCCTATCCTGCTGCACAAAAGAACTTCACACTAAATTTATCGTCCAATGAATTTCACTATGCACCCATTACTTGGAGTGAACATGAACGTGGAGATGGCTTTAATGCTGCTCAGTCTACGTGGATGGCTAGCTTAGATGATAAAGGTCAGTTAATCGTTGCCCAAGAAAACTTATCTAAAGCAGGCTGGCTAATTGAACAGTTACATGAAACAGCAGGCATACCGGGCATGGCAGGCCATCACGGATTAGGTCTCTATGTGATGGGCGTGGTTTCGATTTTATATTTTCTTGCTTTACTTTCAGGAGTCATTATTCTTTTGCCAACCTTGGTAAAGGATTACTTTGTTATTCGCCCTGGTAAAAATAAAAAGCGTTTTTGGTTAGATGCGCATAATGTTATTGGAATTACGAGCTTACCGTTCCACATCATTATTAGTATTAGCGTTATTGTCTTTGCTTTTCATGACCTTTTTTATGATGCAATTGGACAACTTGCACTCAAAGGACAGCCTGTTTTTCAGCGTTCTCCCCCAGCGCTTATTCAACCTAAACAAACACAAATTGATGTGCAGCAAATATTAGCTCAAGCTAAAAAAGTAGCACCTGAATATTCTGTTGACTATATCCAGTTCAGTGGCCTAGATAAACCTGAAAAAGCCAATGCACGTATTGCCCTGTATAGTTCAGATCAGATGTTGCGTGGTGCAAATCATGACTTTATGCGTATGAACCCATATGCAGTTGAGCACTTTAACCATAAAGGCATTAACACACAGACTGATGCCGGGAATAAGTTAATCAACGCCATGTTTAGCCTACATTTTGGAAGTTTTGGGGGTACGGGCGTACGTTGGATTTATTTTGTGTTAGGTGTCGGTGGCGCTTTCTTGTTTTATACAGGTAACATCCTTTGGGTTGAAACTCGTGCACGTAAGCAAAAGCGTGCTGAAGATCCTGTTCCTGTTCAACGTAAAGATTTAGTGTTCCTTGCGAACTTAACGATAGGTGCATGTTTAGGGTGTGTTTTAGCTGTCGTAGGTACAATGTTGGCCAGTCGTTGGCTTTTCGCTACACTCAATATTGAAAGCATGAATCACCTCTTTATGTATGGTTATTATGCGATTTTCCTACTGAGTTTGATTTATACCTTTGTGATTGGCTATGCAAAAGCTTTACCACAACTGCTGTTAACCTTGGTTTTAGTGTTATTTGCGATTCCGCTTACATCCCTTTTAGCCTACTTCATTCCTCAAAGTGGCTTATGGGTACATGGCGGAGAAATCTTAGTGGTTGATTTCTTAGCTATCATTTTTGCTTTCGCTTTCTGGCGTTTTTATCAACAAGCCCAAGATCGCCGAAAATCTGCTCCAACGGGTAGTTTATGGGCTAGCTAACAACCATAAATCGACTAGACTGAAATAATGTGTGAAATATGAAAAATTATAAAACCCACATTGTTTCGGTCAGTTGTTTAATTTCTTGAATATCATGACTCACATAAATCATCGGAATTTTTATTTCCTCTTTTACCTTCTGAAAAAAAGGAATAATTTCAGCTTTATGATTCGCATCTAGTGCTGATAACGGCTCATCAAGCAATAACAGCTTAGGTGAATATAATAATGCTCGACCCAGTGCCACGCGCTGTTTTTCACCACCTGAGAGTTTGATGGGCATACGTTCTAATAAGTGCCCTAACTTTAATAATTCAATAATGTAATCTGCTTCAAAGTGACGTTCTTGTTGGGATAGGTGCTTAAGACCAAATAATAAGTTTTGTTTTACTGTTTTATGCGGAAAAAGCTGAGCATCTTGAAAGACCAATCCAACATGTCGCTTTTGCGTGCTCAAGTTAATTTTGTGATCTGAATCAAACCATGTTTGGCCCTGTATCTTAATGAGTCCACTATGCGGTGTGTTCAGCCCTGCAATGGCATGTAAAATTGATGTTTTACCTGAACCCGATGCACCAAATAGCCCAATAACAGAAGCATCCGACTGGAAGTTAGGCTCAATATGAAATTGACCCATCTGTAGCTGAAAACGGCAATCAATCAACATAACCTTACCGTCCTAAACGCTTCTTTTGATAACGATGAAACCACTGTGCAAACCATAAGGCTAAAAAAGCCACACTTAATGATAAAACAATAAGCCTTTGAATAGCTGCTTCTGTATCGGGCTGTTGCATTAAGCTATACATAGCCAAAGGCAAAGTACGCGTTTCATTTGAAATATTACCCACAAAGGTAATAGTCGCACCAAACTCACCTAAACTGCGGCAAAAGCACAAAATAGCACCAATTAAAATACCACTGCTGGCAAGAGGTAAAGTGACATGAAAAAATGCCCCTAAAGATGAGGCACCTAGTGTCTTTGCTGCCATTTCTAAGCGCTGATCGACCAGTTCAATCGCTAGTCGAATCGATTGCACCAATAGCGGAAAACCCATTACTGCTGAAGCAAGAACGGCACCTTTCCAGTTAAATGCAAAATCAATTCCGAGCGGTGCCAAATATTGTCCAATAATGCCGCGGCTCCCAAAAACTTGTAATAACAAATAACCAGGAACGACCGGCGGTAGCACTAAAGGTAAAAACACCAATGTTTCAATGAATGACTTCCCCCAGAACTCTTTACGTGCCAAAAACCATCCCACACAAATTGCAGGAATAATACTGACGACAAGACAACTCGCTGCCACCTTACAAGAAAGTTGCAAAACGCTCAGTTCTTCTGGAGTTAAAGAAAACATCATGGCTTTGCTGGAGCCAACACGCTAAAACCATATTTTTTAAAAACAGCTTTGGCTTGATTGCTCTGTAAAAATTGATAGAACTTTGTTGAGCTTGGATTCTTTTTAATCAACCCTACAGGATAAATAATTGGTGAATGCGTATTTTCTGGAAATACACCAACTACTGTTACATCTTTACTAATCGCTGCATCAGTTGCATAGACAATGCCAACCTGACATTCACCTCGCGCAACAAAGTTTAATGCCGCTCGAACATCTTCTGTTTCAACTAACTTTGGCTCAATACGGGTCCACCAACCTAGGTTAGTAAATGCTTGTTTAGCATATTTGCCTACAGGCACACTTTTGGTATCCCCTGTACAAATCTTGCCAGTAAATACTTTATTGGGATCGGTGGTTTTATCTAGTTTTACATTTAGTGACTGCCCTTTAGGGGTAATTACAGCCAGACGGTTGCCTAATAGATTTATACGGTCATTTGTTGCAACTAATTTTTTATTTTGCAGATAATCCATCCACTGGGTATCTGCTGAAATAAATACATCCGCTGGTGCCCCAGCTTCAATTTGTTTCGCTAAGGTCGATGAGCCTGCATATGAAGTTTTAACTTCTACTTTATTTTGTTTTTCATAAATTTTTTCTAAATCGTTAATAGCATTGGTTAAGCTCGCTGCTGCATAAACGGTAACCGATTCAGCTTTGGCTGGAACATTAAAGACTAATCCTATGCTGAGCACCGAACAGACTAAAGCCAACTTTTTTATATTCGTATCACTTACCATTATGTTTACCTTTTTGTCGTTTTTTGCAGCGATATATACCCAAGAATATAGCGATAAGCATAGACGATGAAAAGTAGAAATTATTTATAAAGATGGATATTTTTTTCTAAGCAGTTAAAAATTATAGTTAAGCAAAAACTGATTCTCGCTTAAATTCTTTGATTTATAAAATATTTCTCATCTTATTTCTTTAAATAGCTACCCATAATTTGATAGCCCTGTTCTAAGGCTTGTCGAGCATTGATTTCCATTTGGCGGTAATGCTGTAAGACATTCTGGCCCAAAGCTGTAACGGCAGCCCCACCACCATGTGTTCCACCTGTTTGAGTTTCAACTAAAGCTGTTTCAAAACACTGGTTCATGGTGTCTACCAACTGCCACGCACGGCGGTAACTCATATTCATAGATTTTGCAGCTTGTGAGATCGAACCAGTTTTCTCAATTGCTTCAAGTAAGTCTGCCTTACCCGGTCCAAATGCAATGTTCTGCTCTAAAAGAATTCTAATCTGTAATTTTAAGTTTTTTTCTTTCATAGGCTTAGTTCACAAAAGTTTATTTTATGCTCGTTAACATTATAGGGAAGTTTAACAAGCTAAGACATATACAAATTTAAATCTCGATTAGCTCTTAAAAAGAGTCTTATTAAAAAATCAAAACTGCACAAAGTGGATAAAGATCTGGAAAAAACGGATAGAGACCAAAGCCTAATCACGGTTCAATCAGTTAAAAGCTGAATGAATAGGATTGAGCAAATGACCTCATCTAATTTAAAACAATGGAATGATTTTGTAGATGGATGTATCGACTTCCGTCCTAACGATGGCGTGTTTCGTATTGCACGAAATATGTTTACCGAGCCTGAACTGTTTGACTTGGAAATGGAACTTATTTTTGAAAAGGTTTGGATTTATGCATGTCACGAAAGTGAGATTCCAAACAATCATGATTTCCTAACAGTTCAAATTGGCCGTCAACCAATTATTGTGAGCCGTGATGGTAAAGGCGAATTACACGCAATGGTTAATGCTTGTGAGCACCGCGGCGCAACATTAACACGTGTTGCTAAAGGCAACCAATCTACATTCACTTGTCCATTCCACGCATGGTGCTATAAGTCAGATGGCCGTTTGGTGAAAGTTAAAGCACCTGGTGAATATTGTGAAGATTTTGATAAATCAAGCCGAGGCTTAAAACAAGGCCGTATTGCCAGCTATCGTGGATTTGTATTTGTAAGCCTTGATACTCAAGCAACAGATTCTCTAGAAGACTTTTTGGGCGATGCCAAATTGTTCCTTGATTTAATGGTTAACCAGTCGCCAACAGGTGAACTCGAAGTACTTCAAGGCAAGTCATCTTATACCTTTGCAGGTAACTGGAAGCTACAAAATGAAAATGGCCTAGATGGTTATCATGTAAGTACTGTTCACTATAACTATGTCTCTACAGTTCAACACCGTCAGCAAGTCAATGCATCAAAAGGTGAAGAACTCGACACGCTCGATTACAGCAAATTAGGTGCCGGTGATTCAGAAACTGACGATGGCTGGTTTAGTTTTAAAAATGGTCATAGTGTTTTATTTAGTGACATGCCGAACCCAACTGTTCGTCCGGGCTACAGCACGGTTATGCCATATATGGTCGAAAAATATGGTGACAAATATGCTGAATGGGCAATGCACCGTTTAAGAAACTTAAACTTGTACCCTAGCCTATTTTTTATGGACCAAATTAGTTCACAACTTCGTATTGTTCGCCCTGTGTCATGGAATAAAACCGAAGTCATTAGTCAATGTATTGGCGTTAAAGGTGAATCTGCAGAAGCACGCCGTAACCGTATTCGCCAGTTTGAAGATTTCTTTAATGTGTCGGGCCTTGGTACGCCAGACGATTTAGTTGAATTCCGTGAGCAACAAAAAGGTTTCCAAGCACGTCTTGAACGTTGGAGCGATATTTCACGTGGTTGTCAGTCTTGGGAATATGGCGCGACCAAAAACTCACAAGATTTAGGCATTCAACCCGTCATTACTGGCCGTGAATTTACCCATGAAGGACTCTATGTAAATCAACATGGACACTGGCAACGTCTAATGCTCGACGGCTTAAACAAGAAAGCATTGAAAATGCAGGATATTACTTTCGAAAACAATGCTGTAATGGATGAGGTGTAACCATGTCACAAGAACTATATTTTGCTGTATCTCAGTTTTTGTACAAAAAAGCAGAACTTTGTGATGCTTATGGCTGGGATGCCTATCTAGAGCTTTACGATGAAGATAGTGAATATCATATTCCACAGTGGATTGATGACCATAACTATGTTCAAGATCCAAATCAGGGCTTGTCTTATATTTATTATGCGGACCGTACAGGCCTTGAAGACCGTGTATTCCGTATTCGTACTGGAAAAGCAGCCTCGGCAACACCTTTACCACGTACTTTGCACAGCATAAATAACATTCGAGTTAAAACACTGGATGATGGATTAATTGAAGCAAAAGTTGCATGGCAAACGCTTTATAACCGTCAAGGTTTAGAAGGCTGTTTTTACGGACACGCTACTTATCTTTTACGCCAAACAGCAGATGGTTTCCGCATTCGTCGTCAGCACAGCATTTTGCTTAATGACAAAATTGATTCCGTTTTAGACTTTTATCACGTTTAAGGGGAATGAAAATGGGACATTCAGTTGCACTTAACTTTGCCGATGGCAAAACCTTTTTCATTTCGGTAAATAACGACGAATTGTTGCTTGATGCAGCAGTTCGCCAAGGGATTAACCTACCTCTTGACTGCCGCGAAGGTGTTTGTGGTACCTGTCAGGGTCAGTGTGAAACCGGCATTTATGAACAAGAATATGTTGATGAAGATGCATTAAGTGAGCGTGATTTGGCTGAGCGTAAAATGTTAGCTTGCCAGACACGTGTGAAATCCGATGCAGCTTTTTATTTCGATCATGATTCTGCTATCTGTAATGCTGGTGATACCTTAAAAATTGAAACCAAAGTGACAGCGGTTGAGCTGGTTTCTGAAACAACAGCAATTTTACATCTTGATGCGAGCAGTCATACCGCACAACTTCAGTTTTTGCCGGGTCAATATGCTCGTTTGCAAATTCCAGATACTGAAGATTGGCGTTCTTATTCTTTTGCAAATAGACCAAATACAACCAATCAATTGCAATTTTTAATTCGTCTATTGCCAGACGGTGTGATGAGCAATTACCTGCGTGACCGTTGTCAGGTTGGACAAAGCCTACTTATTGAAGCGCCGCTTGGTAGTTTTTATTTACGTGAAGTACAGCGACCACTTGTTTTTGTGGCAGGTGGAACAGGATTATCAGCTTTCTTGGGAATGCTTGATAACTTGGTTGAGCAACCTAACTCACCTTCAGTTCAGTTGTACTACGGCGTAAATAATGAAACCGATTTATGCGAACAACAGCGTTTACATGCCTACGCGGAGCAGCTACCAAACTTTAGTTATCACCCGATTGTGACTAAAGCAACCGAAGCTTGGCAAGGCAAAGCTGGCTATATTCATGAGCACTTGAATAAAGATCAACTGGCCGAGCAGGCTTTTGATATGTATTTATGTGGTCCACCGCCAATGATTGAAGCTGTTAAAAATTGGTTAGATGAACAATCTTTGCAAAACTACCGTATTTACAGCGAGAAGTTTTTACAGAGTAATACCTCACGTTAAAAGTATAAATAATTTAAAAACCACTAAAACCTGAAATGATTCAATATACTCTGTAGGGGGTATATTGAATTTTTGCATTTAAATTAAAATTTATTATATATCAATAATATAAAACAATAAATTCCGACAAAATAAATTGACCAGTTCACTTGGATTTGCTATAAATTTGATAGATCTTAAGGAATAAGGTCATGATGAGATTAACTTATAGCACCTTTTATATCCCTCTATTCTCTTTCTCGAATTTATTAAATTGATGGACTAGATCCGAACTAAAAATTTGAGAAAATCACATTAATTAGCGGTTAAATTGGTCTGTATTTTGCTTATATCTCATAGTAATTTGCGAGTAACTTAATTTTTTAAGTGCCGTATTTACTTGCTGCATAGTGAAGTTTTAAAGCTTTTACAACACAGGTAAATACAGGAGTGAGCCAAAAGGGATAAATATGAACCAAGCCAACTCCCACGAACTCAGTGGACGTCATTTTCAAAATGAGTCTATCTTTACCAATCATAATTTAGTGTTTGATCATCACGATTTAAGCGAAACCTGCCGAAATGTTGGGCAAATTTTTAAACCGCATGATCTTAAAATCTCTCAACAGAAGCGAGATTTCAGTGCAACCATGCACCATGTTAAAACAGGTGCCCTGTCTATTAGTCGCTTGGAATATGGTGCGGATGTCATTATTGAACCAGATCATCTTGATAACTTTTACTTAATTCAAATTCCAACTCAAGGCTATGCAGAAATCGAGTTTGGTTCGCAAAAGTTTATTTCTTATTCTCAAGTTGCCTCTCTTATTTCCCCTCAGCAATCTTTACGTATGCGCTGGCACGCGAACTCACCACAGCTCATTCTAAAAGTTTCAAAGGATGATTTTACTTATCATTGCCGTCAGCACATTGCTGATTCAGAAAACAACTTACTCATTTTTGACCCAAAATTAGACTTTGCTACACAAAGTGGAGCCTACTTTTTACAGCTCGTTAGAACACTGATGGATGCTTTAGCATGTGAGCAACACCCGCTTCATCATCCTTTAGCCTTTAAACAGTTTGAGTCAAATCTTTTTAATGCACTCATTTATGGTCAACCCAATAACGCATTACATAAAATAGATCAGTATAAAGAAAAAACAGTCTCTCCTTATTTTGTGAAGCGTACAGAAGCCTATATAAAAGAACATTTACATGAGCCACTTAATGTCGAAATTTTAGCTGAACATGCAGGCGTGAGCGTAAGAACCCTATTTACTGGTTTTAAAAACTATTTGGGGACTACCCCAATGTCTTATTTAAAAGAATTACGCTTTGAACAAGCTCATTTAGAGCTGATGCATAATGAAAATCTATCGGTTACAGACGTTGCATTTAAATGGGGATTTACTCACTTAGGCCGTTTTTCTCAAGAATATAAACGCCGTTATGGTGAGTTACCTTCGTCTACTCGCCGTTCTGGTCACATTGAAGGTTCAGGCTTAATTACTTCAATTTTTTCTTAAACCAAAATAGATAAAAGCCTTTTATATTGATTGATATAAAAGGCTTTTCTTATAATTTAAAAATGATGGACATAACGAACTTGTAGTCGTGTTCCCTCTGGACGGTTTTCAGCATCTTGCTCAAAATAAGCATTTGCAACCAAGTGATCATTTTTAGAAAAACTATACATCGCACCCGGACCAATCGCCCAGACTTGCTCACGTCTACCTTTGACTTTTTCACCATCGACTTCGGTATCAGTGACTTGTTTTAGCCAATAGCCATTTAGTCCTAAGCGAAACTGTTCAGTAATGGCATAGTCTGTTGCGAAGTTTGCATGAATTGCTTGCCCAGCTTGCATATCATTTGCTCCAGCAAAAGCATAGCTTGGGTCATTATTTTTAAAGTTATAGAGATAATGGATACGTGTGGATGCGGTCCATTTAGGATTAAACCAATACGTTGCAGCCCAATAAGGGTCAAATGAAACAGCGTTATTACTGGGGTTAATATCTTTTTGCCGATCATATTCGCCCGTAGGTAAATTCACCTGAAACTCAAAACGATGTACAAACTTCGGCCCTTGTGCACCCATGACTGGATCGAACTGAATAAAAGGTCCAATCATAATGTCCCCAAAGCCACTTTGGGCTTTAATAGCAGCATTATTCAATCCATCATCCATGTCCATTTTGCTGACAAAAGGAATTAAAAAATTCATACCCAGGCTGGCTTTATCCTTTACTCGGACATTCGATAAATAACTAATCTGCTCAACCAATACTTGATAATTTAAATCTGTTTTAGGTAAACCTAATTTTTGTCCATTGGGATCGGCAAGTTTATTACTATCGTAATTTTGAAAGTAAGTTTGAGCATACCAGCCAGGTCCTGCGGGTAAACCGCCATCGAGAAAGCTGGTCATACCTAAGTTTACGGTCGGTAAATCATAGGCATGAGAAACTAATGGCAAACCCAACAATGTCCCTGCTAAAAAGCCATGCTTAATTAAAGTGCTTTTCATCTTCTTATTTCCTATAAAAAAATCACGACCGGATTGATCGTGATTGTGGTGAATTAATGTGCTAATTCTGGATGCTCTGCGGCAATCCGATACTTTCCTGCGTGGAATACCAATGGTTCACCTTGGCGTTGTTGGTATTGTTCAATTTGACCAATAAAAATCAGGTGATCGCCGCCTTCATACTGATTTACATTGCGGCAAACCAAGGTCGCGAGTGCATCGGTCAAAATAGGAACACCTGCATTGCATTGCTGATGGGCAATGCCTGCAAATTTATCTTCAGCACCCCGAGCAAAATGTCCTGAAAGCTGATGATGCTCTTGTGCCAACATGTGAATGGCAAAATATTCAGCCTCTACAAAATCAGACAAACTTGGCGCTGTTTTTGAAAGACTCCACAAAATTAATGGTGGGTCTAAAGACAGCGACGAAAATGAATTGGCCGTCATTCCTATTTTCCGACCATCTTTACCACGAGTTGTAATCACGGTAACGCCAGTTGCAAACTGTCCAAGCAAATTACGGATTTCTCTTGGGTTTTCAGCATTAATCGCTTGTAAAGCTAAAGTTTCAATTGTGTCCATTTTTCATATCTCTCTTTGACTATGACCTAGGCTACTTTTGCTGCGGTTTTTGAGGCCATGAATGCTTGAGCCTGATTTGCATCAAACCACCAAGGAGCAAAGGCACGAGGGTCATCAAAGTTATTGGCCATAATTGAAGCAATGCTTTGGTTTTGGCTTGCAGCTGCTAGGAGTTCAACAACATGGGGCTGCGGTGGTACTAATAGGCTATTGGTCCAAGCCACCACTTTTTCTGCATAAGCCCAATAACGTTCAAAAGTTTGAACCATCCATTGTTCGCTAAAGTTTTGATTATCATTGGCTAAAATGGCATCGAAATAGATTTTGCTGCACTTAGCAGCGTTGTTTGAGCCTTGACCAGTAATCGGATCATTCACCACCAAGGCATCTGCCATACCAAAAATTTTCTTGCCAGACGGTAAGGTTAAAACGGGTTTACGTACTGTCGGCGGGAAACGTCCTGCTAAATATCCACCAGCATCGGTTAACTCAACATTCGCGCAGCGTTCATATTCCCAAGGCACAAATTTCTTGAGTAAGTCCAAACTGCATTGCAGATGCTGTTCAGATGTTTTGACATCTTGCCAGCAATCCATTGGCCCATTTGGAATACCTTCAAACACCATAATGTCGCAAGGACCATTCACGGTAAGTGCTGGAAATGAAAAGTATTCGCCCACTTCTGGAATAATATTAAAAGTCACACGAGAGTATGGCGAAATTGGCTTCATGTTTTTGACATAGGTCAATGCCAAAGCGCGCTGTGGCTTATCAAAAACGCTACGTGCATCATCACGCTCAAACTGCTTAACGACTTCACCTTTACCAGCCGCGAGTAATACAAGTTCGTAGTCGTTTGCGAGTTGTTCTAACTCGTCTATTCCCACATCCTGAATTACCAATCGGCCACCACGGCGTTCAAATTCTTCCATCCAATATGGCATTTTGACGCGTTGATCGACCGATTGGGCGTAGCGCTCAAGACGAGCACTCCATTCAAATGCTTTATCACCATTTTCAGGATTAACTAAAGCTAGTCCAATGCCTTCTACCGCTGGACATTGTTCTTCCCAAAAATTTAGTCCCAAGTCACGTTCAGTTTGTAAAGCGGTATGAAACATACACTGGCTTGACATGACTTTACCTTTACGGATTTCATCGGCAGTTCGATTGGTGATCATGGTCACGTCATAGCCTGTATCTAATAAGCCTAAACCAAGCTGTAAACCAGACTGTCCTGCTCCAACAATTGCAATACGGCGCATAATCTTCTCCATAATTTTCTAAATGTGCTTTTAAAACGCTGTGCTATTCGGCTAAACGTGGAATAGCGGGCTGTGATCCTTCAGGGCCCATTACTGAATATCCACCGTCGACCGCATAATCTGCTCCGGTGACAAAACTCGCAGCGGGTGACAATAAAAACAAAACAACATTGGCAACTTCTTCGGGATGACCCAATCGGCCTAGCAAGTGATAATCGGCTGCCACGCTATCGGCCTTTTCGCGGTTATTACCGCTGACTTCTGCAATGACTCGAGACCATGTCCAACCTGGTGAAACTGAGTTGACGCGAATACCATCGGCAGCAAAATCCATTGCCATGCTTTGTGTGAGTTGACGAATCGCGGCTTTAGACACTGGATATAACCAGCGCCCTGTTTGTGCTACTTTGGCCGAGATTGAAGTAAAATTAACGATTGAACCTTGCTGCTTTTTTAGGTCATGGTATAAAGCACGGCTCAGCTCAACTGTAGAGACCAAATTAATATCGAGTGCTTGTAACCAGTCTTGACGTGAAGATTTGAAACCTTCATCTAAATATGTACATGCCAGATTGACCAAGTAACTCACTTCACCTAAATGTTGATGAATATCTGCCACAGCTTGTTGAATAGCTGCATCACTGGTTAAATCGGTTTGAATAAACATCACATCATGGTTAAAGCTTTCGGCAATCGCCTTACCTTTGGCATCAATATCTAAAATAGCGACATGAGCACCTGCACTGACTAAGGCTTGTACCACAGCTTTACCAATCAGTGTTGCACCGCCACTCACCACAGCGACTTTTCCTTTTAAATCTATATTCATTGCAGATCCTCCTTAATTGACTGGTTTGCCTTCACTACTTGACCAAGATGGCATCAACGTATTTGAAGGAAGATCTTCATCAAGAAGTTTTCGTGCTGTCTCGACACCTGCAACTGGCAAACCTGTTGGGTCTAATAAACCAATTTGAACGAGCACCGATGCTTGGTCCCAGTAAATATGCTCATGGCACAACTTTGAACCTCTGAACTGAATTACACCTAACATTGGAATTTCGACATATTTACCAGTCGGTTTTACACCCGGTAATAACCAGTCAATTTCAACGTCATGTGTGAAGCTCATTATGAACTCGTCTACTACTTGCGTTGAGCCAACCGTACGAGAGATCGAAGTGATCTTCATATCTTTCGGATTTTGATGAACAAAGTGATATTGATAAAAACGGGCAAGCTGGCTTTGGCCTACACCACCAGTTAAAGTTGGAATATGGTTGACATAAGGTTCTGCAACCATCGTTGCCATGGTTGCTGGCACATCACGCGTATCAAACTCATGACGAATATGCTCTTCCCATAGCGCAACTAAGTCATATTTCGGTCCAATCGTGTCATGTAGAGCGGTTACTGTACGCTCGTGGGCAAAACGTGCTGACGGTTTGTGATAATGATTGCTTTTAGGGCGTGCAAAGGCATGATCAACACCTTCGTAAACATAGGTCTGTACATTTGAATATTGGTTGGCTGCATTAACAATCGCTTGTCTTGCATCTGGCGGTGTAAATTGGTCCAGTTCTGCAATATGTAAAACCAAACGACCCTTTACGTTAGCTAACTCATCTAACGCTTTTTCAATGCCTACACCGTAATAACCTACAGCACATGCCACTTCCGAAAGTCGACAACCTGCCAGATACGCAAGCTTTCCACCCAAACAGTACCCCACAACTCCGAGGCCTGTAGAAGTGTCACATTCTGGTCGAGTCTTTAAAAAAGATAAGCTGTCCTGAATATCTTCAACCCCAAGATTTTCATCATATTGCTGATAAAGTTCAAAAGCCTTTTGAAAATCTTCTGGTGTATAACCCAGTTCAATATTAGGTGCTACACGCCAAAATAAATCAGGAACTAAAACGGTATAGCCTTCTTCTGCAAGAAATTCTGCTTTTTCTCGCATGGCTGCATTCACCCCAAAGATTTCCTGACAAAGCACCACACCGGGTCCTTTTCCTGTTTCTGGCGTCGCTAGATATGCACTGAACTGCTTTCCAGATGCTGTTTTAATTTGAATGGTTTGACCAGCCATAGTGTCAACTCCTGACATTGTTATGGCTTTATCTTCTATCCGAAATTTTTTTTAGACTGTCCAAAAGCTGCAAGCACTATCCAATCTCTGCGCAATTATCAAAATCCATCAAACTGGATAAAAACTAAAAAAATAAGAAATACCTATATTTCAAAAGTTTAAATTAAAAAATTAAATTAATACTTTTTATCTCATTTGGAAAAAATGGATGAAGATTAGGACTTATTGGATAGTGACGATTGGCTAAAAATAGTTCAATCAAGTCATGTAATTCGTTTGATTACATAAAAAAAGCCCAGTCATTTTCTAAATTAAGGCGTTTTATTTATGCATCGACCATGGCCAATTTATGGACAACAAAAAACGTTAATGCTCATCAATATTTTATGTTGTAGTGCATTTTCTACTCAGGCTTATTCAGCGGATGAAGAATGGAAATTTACATCAAAAAATGCATATATAGACAGAAACTATGACAATCCAGATGTAAAAGATACAGGTAGCTGGTCACAATCAGTTTCTCTATTTTACAACTCAAATATGCATGATACGCCGTTAGAAATTGGTGGAACCCCAATTCAAATTGGCGCAAATGCTTCAGCACAATATGCGGTTCGTTTAAGCCAAGATAAACATGTTGCAGATACGGTATTACCTTTTGATAAAGCCACGCAGTCCCAAGCACCTGATTACCTAAAATATGGCGCGACCTTAAAGCTAGGCTACAACAAGACAGTACTCAGCATTGGTGAGTTATGGCTGGATTTACCCGTAACCACTGTAGATGCAAGTCGACAACTCCTGACATCTTATTGGGGAACTAATCTTAAGAGTCAGCTAAACGATAAGCTTTTTGCTGAAATTGGCCGTATTGAAAAAGTATCACCGCGAAATGAAGAAGACTTTCACAGATTTTCTTTTACTTCAAAAGGTGTGACTGGCTACTCCGATGGACTTAACTACATAGATCTTCGCTATCAATTTACGCCTGCGTTGAAGGGTGAATATTACTTTGGGAATATGGAGGATTTATATAACAAACATTATGTCGGCGTTGACTATATATGGAAAAATTCTAATTTTTCAGTTAATTCAAAGTTCAAATATTTCAATGCCAAAGATAATGGAAATCTTTTTGACATCGATGCACAAAATGTAGGGCTACTAGAAACGCTTAAAGTAAAAAATCATAGTTTTGGTGTGGGTTATCAGCAAATTATTGGTGAGTCTGCTTACCCGTTACCAGATGGTTTCTTGCCTGAAACTTATTTCATTAACTGGAACACGACTGGTTTCTTCAAAAAAGATGAAAAGTCCTATCACTTTATTTATGGCTATGACTTTAAAGATTATGTGCCTGGCTTAAATACCACTTTCAAATATGTATATGGCGATCACTTTAAGACAGCAGATGGCTTAAAAAATAAAGAAAGTGAAGCAAACGTTATTGTCAATTATGCCCTTCAACAGCCATTCCTCAAAGGCTTAGCGCTTCAGTATATCTTCATCAATTATGACGTTAAGCATGGAAATGATTTCTCTGAAAACCGTTTCTTCGTCAATTACAGCAAAAAATTTTAATGAATAAGGAATACGTATGAAAACGATAGATGCAAACACGATTATCAACCGTGAGAAACTATCTCCACTACAGTGGATGGTTTTTATCCTAGGCTTTTTTGTCTTCTTCTGTGATGGTCTAGACACAGGAATTATTGGTTTTGTTGCCCCTGCATTGCTAGATGATTGGGGAATTACCAAGCCCCAACTTGCTCCAGTTTTAAGTGCTGCCTTAGTCGGTATGTCGATAGGTGCAATCATTTCTGGGCCTTTGTCCGATAAATTTGGACGTAAAGGCGTCATTGTTTTTACAAGTCTTTTATTTTCCATATTTACGATTTTGTGTGGCTTTGCTAATTCAACCCAAGACTTAATGATTTATAGATTTATTACAGGTGTTGGTTTAGGTGCAGCCATGCCAAACATTAGTACCATTGTGTCTGAATATATGCCTGTAAAGCGTAAAGCATTCCTTACAGGTCTTGCTGGCTGTGGTTTTATGCTGGGTATTTCTTGTGGTGGTGTGTTGTCAGCTTATCTATTAGAAAGTTATGGCTGGGCTAAGGTGATTATTATTGGCGGAAGCATTCCGCTCATTTTAGTAGTTGCTTTATTGCTTAAATTACCTGAATCAACTCAATACTTAATTACACGTCATCAACAAGACAAAGCTCAGCGTATTTTAGAAAACATTCAAGGTCATTCTTTTCAAGAGCCGGTAAAACTTGTTTTAACTCAAGCAGAAAATGCTTCAGATGAAAATCCAGTTAAAGTCGTTTTAGGTAAATACCTGTGGGGTTCAAGCATGCTTTGGCTCTGCTGCTTTACCAGTCTTTTGGTGTTTTATCTTTTAACAAGCTGGATGCCAACGATTTTAAAAACAGCAGGTTTTAGTACGCAACAGTTTAGTTTAATTGCCGCGATTTTCCCTTTTGGTGGTGTAATTGGTGCAACCATTATGGGATGGTACATGGATAAACTGAATCCAACTACAGTCATTAAATATTCATACCTGATTGCTTTTGGACTATTCATTGTTGCAGGTCTAGTGAGCACAAATATTTTCTTATTAGGCCTTACTATTTTCTTAATTGGTGCATTACTCGCAGGTGCTCAGTCTTCATTACTGCCACTTGCAGCTATGTTCTATCCGGCAGTGTGCCGCGCAGTTGGCGTTTCATGGATGCATGGTATTGGTCGTATTGGTGCAATTTTAGGTGCTTTCTTTGGATCTCTTATTTTCACTTTCAACCTAAGCTTAAGCGGTATTTTCTTTATTCTTGCACTACCAACTTTCATCTCATTTATTGCACTTAGCCTGAAAGTGATTTATGAGAAATCTAAAAATAAACAAGTGTTAAAGCTAGAAGAAAGTCTATAAATATTAATCGATAAATAAAAAAACTGATTTAAATAATTAAATCAGTTTTTTTATTTGGAAAAATTAAATATTAGAAAATTTTGCCTTTAGTCTCACTTGGATTTTCGCCGAACTCTTCGCGATATTCTTGAGAAAAACGACTTAAATGGTTAAAGCCCCAGTCATAGGCAAGCTTTGAAATAGAAACCTTTCTATCTGCTCCTGTTGTGCTCAGGATTTTATAAATTTGTTGGAGACGATATTTTTTTAAATACGACATTGGACTGGTGCCGTAGTATTGTTGAAATTCGTCATACAATTTTGATTTTGAAACTCCAGCGAGACGCTGCAAATCTTCTGCACAGATTTCTTCGTGCGCATGTTCAATAATAAAATTACGAACCTTACGAATATAAGCTGGCTCATCCTGATGTGAGAGTGACTTTAAGGCTTCAGAGTAGTTGTTTTCTTGAGATAATAGTAAGGCTTTAATTACAAAATTTTCATAGTCTTCAGACAACATCTGCAAACCATAAAAATTGCTATATTGCGATTTTAGCTGTAAAAAATTTTGAATGTTCTTCCACCATGCACCAATAAGTTGCTCCGAGTCCAAATGCATTTCAGGATTAAAAATGATAGGCGACTCTATGGGCTTATTCAGTAGATCCGCAAGGACAATCTGCATACTTCGTTCAGGAATAACCACCTGAAATTTTCTGCAATCTTTATCGATAATCAAATCTTGCTGATCGTTATTTGAAACAATAAGGCCCTTGTTTTCATCAGATTGATAATGAGCACCACGAATGTTGAGGGCTTGTCGACCTTGTATCGGCAAACTAATGCTATATGCTTTTAAATTTGAGATGTTAATGGCAACGTTTGCACCATAACTGATTGTACCGATTGCCATTTTTTTATTAGGCAAACGCATTCCGTCATAGTGAAAATCGAGAGTGTCTTTGTAAATTGTGTCTAGACGGTGTTCACCACAAATTGTGGACATCAAATTCTGCGCAAATTCAGCTTTGCGAGAATAATGATTGAGTTCCGTCTGTTGGCTGAGTGATATCATATCCTTTTCACCTAGCTAAATAACTTATTGCTTAAAAAGCAACTTGTATGCCAATTAATATCCTTTAATTGACGAATTTTCCTGAAAAATATCTAATCAAGAAAGAGAGTAAAGATTACTTTCTCATATTCTATTAGATTTTAAAAATGGAAATAAGTTAAATACCTTTAAAGTATAATTTCATACTTTAACAAACTTATTTTATTAGATTTTTTATAAACAAATAGAGTAGATATAAATCATTATTTTGAACAGTAGACTACCGTAAATTTTAATGAATAAAAAAACCGCCTATTTAAAATAAGCGGCTTTTAAAACACTTAAATTATTGGGCGGTGTAACCACCATCCATCACGACAGCTTGACCTGTTACCCCACCTGCTTTACTACTCGCAAGGAAAATTGCGTAATCAGCGATTTCTTCAACAGAGAGTAAACGTTTTTGAGGAACCATTGCCAAAATTACATCTTCAAGTGCACTATCTAAACTTACATTACGGGTTTTAGCCAAATCTGCAATTTGCCCACGAACCAATGGCGTATCTACATAACCTGGGCATAAAGCATTTACCGTAATACCGTCACGTGCACATTCTAAAGCGGCAACTTTTGTTAGACCAATCACACCGTGTTTCGCGCTGTTATAACCTGCCTTTCCAGCAAAACCAATCAAGCCATTAATTGAAGCCATATTAATAATACGTCCATATTTTTGAGCTTTCATGATTGGTAAAACATGTTTAATACCAATAAATGCTCCTGTTAACATGACCTGAACTAGCTTTTGAAAAACAGTCGTTGGAAACTCTTCAATAGGTGCAACATGTTGAAAGCCAGCATTATTAATTAAGATATCAACCGTGCCAAAGGTCTTTTGAGTAAGCTCAATTGCTTGTTTATAAGCGTCTTCATCGGTCACATCACATGGTGCAGATAATGCTTCAAAGCCTTGCTCTTTAAGTGAATTCGCCGTTTCTTGGCACTTTTCGGCATTCATATCAGAAATAACAACTTTGGCACCTTCTTGAGCAAATTTCTTAGCAATCTCTAGACCGATACCACTTGCAGAGCCTGTAATAAAAGCAACTTTACCGTCTAAAAGTTTAGTCATCTATTTACTCCTTAATACTTATAACGTGCTGATTTAAACAATACCCGTTACGGTAAAGACCGTAATCACTACAAATACCGCTAATGTTTTAATTACCGTAACTGCAAAAATATCTTTATACGATTGTTTATGGGTTAAACCTGTAACAGCGAGTAAAGTAATTACAGCACCATTATGCGGAAGCGTATCCATACCACCCGACGCCATTGCAACCACGCGGTGCATAACTTCTGGTGGAATACCCGCAGCTAAAATCGCGGCGTTATAATGTTCCGCCATCGCACTTAAAGCGATACTCATACCACCAGAAGCTGAACCAGTAATACCTGCTAATACGGTTGTGGTCACCGCCCCATTGACTAAAGGATTTGTGAAGGTACTGCTCATTGCATGACTAATCATGGCAAAGCCCGGTAATGACGCAATAATTGCACCAAAGCCATACTCAGAAGCCGTATTCATCACTGCTAAAAGTGAGCCACCAATACTGGCATTAATGCCTTCTTTAAAGTTCGTCACTACACGTTGGTAATCAAACAAAATTGCAGTAATAATCCCGACAATTAGCGCAAGACCAACCGCCCAGATCGCACCAGTTTTTGCAACATCTACGGTGTAATCAGCAAGACCAACTGAGGAAAAATCAAAGCCATTTGGATACCATTCTTTGATTGCTTTAGATAAATATTTGTTCATTACTGCAACAAGAATGAGCGGTACAAATGCTAGAAACTGACGAGCCGAACTTCCATTATTTTGTAGAGCCATATCAGCTTCAATTTCTTGAGAGTGCATATTGTCTATACCAAAACCAGAGAATCCTTCCCCAGCTTTTGCAGCAGCACGGCGACGCCATTCTAAGTAGCTTAAACCCATGCATAAAACAAAAATAGCACCAATAATTCCTAAGAAAGGTGCGGCATAAATATTGGTACCAAAGAAAGTGGTTGGAATTACGTTTTGGATTTGTGGAGTACCCGGCAATGCATCCATGGTGAATGTAAATGCACCAAGCGCGATAGTTCCCGGAATTAAACGTTTTGGAATATTGGCTTGTCTAAATAGCTGGTTTGCAAAAGGATAAATGGCAAATACAGCAACAAATAAACTTACACCGCTATATGTTAAAATTGCACCTAACAATACAACGGTTAAAATTGCTTTTTTTGCTCCAATCCATCTTACTATGGTTCTAGCAATAGACTCAGCAATTCCTGACATTTCAACGACTTTACCGAAAATTGCCCCGAGTAAAAATACAAGAAAGTAATCTTTAATAAAGTTCACCATTTTGGGCATAAATACACCCGAATAAAACGGTAAAACATTGGCTGGGTTAATCAGTAAAACTGCAAGTAAGGCACAAATGGGGGCCATGAGAATGACTGAAAAGCCCTTGTAAGCTGTATACATTAACAGCCCAAGCGAAAGTAGAATTACAAATAATTCCCACATATATTCTTTCTCCCTAAAGAATAAATACTAGGTTCAATAAAATTACCAAAAGATATTTAGGTTATCCCAAACCTAAAATGATAAAAATCACAGTATCTATGAGTGGTAATAGGTAAATGAGCTTAAAAATAAAATATCACTAAAATATTTAAAAACAATGTAATTTATTTAATTTTTAAAATATCAATAAAATACAGAAACTTAAATAATTTAAATGGTAAAAATACACCATTTAAAAACCATTATTTTTTAATAAAACTTATTAATTATTGAGTAAATTAAATTAATATCTCTATATTATTTAATAAAGATAATTAAATAATATATTTTTTAAATTAGTTTAATTACATCATTAAATTAATAAATATTAAGAAGGTTAACTTCTCATTACTAAATACATTCCATCCTTTACATTAACAATTAAGCAGAAATTTTTTATACGAATAATCAGGTTTTTTATGAATAGATTAGGGTCTAATCATGGCAAAGGCGTTAAAATATAAAACTTTAATTACTGCGACCAACCTACGAGTCCAATAAAGATGAAGAAAAAGATGTTGTTTATAGGAAGTATATTGTTGACTTCTTTATCTACCTCAGCTGCACCAATAAAGTTACCCGATGACTGGACTCAAAATACTCAGCCATTTCAAATTACTGAAAATATATACTATGTAGGTACTCATGGTCTTGCAGCTTATTTGTTAGCTTCTGGTCATCAAGCTCTATTGATAGATACGGGCCTTCCAGAAAATACAGAGCAAATAGAGCAGAACATTAAACAATTAGGTTTTAAGTTATCAGATGTAAAAATTATGGTTACAAGCCATGCTCATTGGGACCATGTAGGTGCACTTGCACGCATTAAACAAGATACTGGTGCTAAATTAATTGCAATGCAGCAGGATGTTAAGGCTTTAGAAATAGGAAAACCTATAGGTGAAAACACCTTCCAAACTATTCCTTTTACTCCAGTTAAAGTTGATAAAGTCATTCACGATGGAGAAGTAGTTAAACTAGGAAAATTAAAACTTAAAGCCACGCTTACCCCGGGCCATACTCCGGGTTGTACAACTTGGTCAACTGAAATTAAATCTAACGGTAAGAACCTAACTGTTGTTTTCCCTTGCAGTCTTTCTGTAGCTGGTAATGTTTTACAAAATAATCATCAGTATCCAAATATTGTTGCAGATTATCGTAAGAGTTTTGAGCTTTTGAAAAATATGAAGGCAGATATTGTGCTTACTAGCCATCCAGAAGTTGCAGATGTCTTGGGCAATAAGGCGCGTAAAGATGCTGGACAAACCAATGCATTTATTCAACCAGAAAAACTTTCTAGTATTGTAAAAGATGCGGAAATGGCGTTTGAAAAATCACTAGTGAGTAGTCATCCATAAACATTAAGTTGTCATATTTATATTTGATAAAAATTTAAAAGCCCTGGTCATGCAGGGCTTTTTTAGAAGCTGTAATATAATCGCCCTTTACTATTTTCCTGTTCAAGTTATATCTAATCAAAAATTATAATATTGGTTAAACTTGATATTGATCCGCTTTCAAATTGGGTTGATCTACAAGTAATTCAATAAAAGATGGAATTGATGTAGTGTTAAGCAAATATGGATTAAAGTCATCAACATGATGATGAAAAAAGAAATCTTTTATTTTTGTATTGATAGGAGCAAATTTCATACTCCAATGTTTAAATAACCGTTGTTCAGACGGTTCCAAAAAGATGATTTCGCAGTTTTGATGTCTTGAATCTTTCAAAATTGATTTATAGAACAGCGCCTCAACTTTTTCTTTCTCTCCTTCTAAGTATTGTAAGAAGTACCCATTACCATAGTAAAGCACACCAGTAATGTCATTTTTAGAATTAAATTTGACAGCTTCTGTAAGAATATCAATTAAATCTTGTTTTATTTGACTATGTTCACTATTGGTTTTACTTGCATACATAAAGCCTATTAAACTCATAGCGATAACTCGAAGGTAAATGTCAATGGTGCATTCTGACACTTACATACTATCCTTACAATGCAACCTACTTAAAACCTTGTATTTCAAAAGTAAAGATTATTATCATTTTGAAAATGACAAACTTTAACAAGCAGAAATCTTTTGTAAATGAATGCCAACTTAATCAACTAAACAGATACTTTTAATTTTAGTAAAATTAAAACTGTCTTTAATTTGTGGATGTCTAATGGAGAACCATGAAATCACTCTTCAAGACGAACATCATAAACAATTTAAGATTGTCAAAGTTCAAGATGTTCGTTTTGATAGTAATACACTGAATCATAGTTACCAATGGTTATGGGTATTTGATCATAGTTCAGAGTTTTTACCATTTGAACTATGGGATCAACTTGACAATGCCACCGTTCATCAAAAAATAAGACTGAATAATCAGGTCTTTAAGATTATCAAGATTTTGACAAAGAAAACCAAACTACGGTATTCCTGAGTAAACATTTTTTCTCATATGTTTTAGATAAAGTTACTAATTTATTCATTTGCGGTACGTAGCCATGGCGTAACTGTTAACCCAGTAAGTACTCCTTCAGGACTTAAAAAGCGAGTAACTGACTGCCCCCATGGTTCTAAACGATTATTTACCAGTAGTTGATATCCTTTAGAAATCATATGAGCTGAAGCTTCATTAATATCCTCAACTTCAAACTCAATCCAACTTTGAGGAACAGTAAACTCCTCGGGCCATTCTTTTCGACCAAAGCAGGACTCTGCTGCTTGATGTAATGGCCACAGTGCAAAGTGTTTTACACCACCCAGCTCGCTATCTTCTGTACTCATATAAGATTCATTACCTTCCATCGCTTTTATTGGAAGGTTTAATGTATCTTGATAGAGTGCTTTACTCTCTTCATTAACTCTTGTAATTGGTCCAAATCCAGCAACAAAAAGTACTTTGATAGGAGACATTTTTAATAACTCATTTTTATAAAGTAATAGGTTCTTTTATACTTGAAATAATTCATTTTTTAAACATTAATTATTTTCTTGCTAATTTATGCCTAAATATTTTAAGGATCCTCTTATCACTATCATCACGTCAATCATACATAATTTATTTTCTGAGTTTTAAAAATTATTATTACTATTTCTTTTAGAAGAAATTTTAGAAAAAATTGCCCAGAGAATGTTTAAATATGCCGACAAAAAAAACCTCGCCAATGCGAGGCTTAAATGTTCTAAAATTTATTTACTCAGAAGCTTCTCAACATTCTTTTCAATTAATTTTTTACTTTGATTATTCATTAAATAAAAGTAAAAAATTAATCCAAAAAATACTGCTGCATAAAGAATAATAGCCCATATGTACTTCAATATATTTTCAAATAACATATGATTCATCATGTCTACATCAATATTAATTCCAAAATTATGTACATATCGACTTAAGAACAAGGCAATACAATAAATTAAGATAGGAACTGCAAGAATTCCTGTCCAGATGTTAATTTTGTTTTTCTTAACTTCGAGTTTCTCAAAGTCATCTTCACCAAAATATTTTTCAATCTCAATAACTTGTTTGTTTAAATCATCTTTTAAAGAGATAGGTAATCTCCTGTCTTTAATATGATATTGAACGTCTTTTAATATTTCCGCATTTTCCAGAGATTCACCTAAAATTCTTAAATTTCCCATAAATAACCATAATGCAATCAGTAAAAAACAGGGATTTTAGTAGAAATTCTGTATAAGGAACTGCTTTTTAACATAAAAGTAATAAATTAATTCGAATAAAAAATCCAGAAGATACTTTAACTTTTCTAAACACTTTCCTATTTCCAATAGTTTTAATAAGATCAATTTTTATGAAGAACATGGATTAAATTAAAGTACTAAAAGAGAGTCTTTTTGCTACTTGTTTTAAGATTAACTCTAATATTACCGATAGAGAAAATTTTATTTATACAAGCTTTCGCTAAAAATATTCTGTAGATAACGGACTGGAGTAGTACCTGTATGTTGACGGAAAAAAACGATAAATGCACTATCACTGATAAACTCCAGTTGTTGCGCCACCTCACTTATTTGTATACCTTCAGATAGCATTTCTATTGCTCTTAATAATCTCCATTGTTGTCTCCAGTTCTGATAATTCATTCCTGTATCACGAATAAATATTCGGCTAATAGTACGTTCGCAAGCACCTACTATCTGAGCCAGCTGACCTAAACGTGGAGGTAGTTCTCCCATACGGACGTGCTCTAACCAAGATTCTAGACGAGTATCTGATGGATACATTAATTGCCAATTTTCACTTCGTGCAGCACATATCTCTTCACAAAAAACAGTAATTAAACTTACCTGTTGTTCGGCCTGCATTCCCCATGGCCAAAATGCCATTCTTTCAATTACTTCAAAAAATAATGGATTGACTTCAACAATCTGTACTGGCAACTGAGATAAATTTGATGTTGGTAAAAAATATAGTGAGCGGTAAGCCATTACACCACGCATGATCGCTCGATGAGTTGTGCCTGCAGGAATCCATGCAGCACGTCGTGGTGGAAGTAAAAAAGTCATTTTACCTATTTCTATTGTGATACTACCAGCAGCCGAAAACAGTAACTGATGACGAAGATGACAATGCTTACCAGAATCATGTTTTCCTATATCTGATGCAATACCAATCACTGGATCAGCGAAAATATCTGGATCAAAAATACTATCTGATGCAATTTTCAAAATCTGTCCAATAATTAATATATTCAGTCCTTATTATGATAATCAGACTTTCATCTTTCAAGAATAATAACCTTTAATATTCATTTATTAAGACATTTTATGAATGCCATACATCGTCCACCCTTGTGGCTTTTAACACTTCTGATTATGTTCCCTCAATTAGTTGAAACCATATACAGCCCGGCACTACCTTACATTTCCCACACATTTGAAGTTAATAGTAAACAGGCAGCTCAGACGCTTTCAGTTTATTTCATCGCTTTTGCTATAGGTGTAGGGTTATGGGGATGGTTAAGTGACCAAATTGGTCGCCGCTCTGCCATGATGTTAGGACTTATCTGTTATGGGGCTGGGACATTATTAGCTATTACAACAGTAAATTTCAAAATTTTGTTATTCGCCCGTATGATTTCAGCTTTTGGCGCTGCCGCTGGGTCTGTTGTAGTACAAACCATGCTTCGGGACAGTTATGAATCGACAAAACTAGCAAGTGTATTTTCCCTTATGGGAGCCGCACTAGCTATAAGCCCTGTTTTTGGTTTAGTAAGTGGAGGCTGGTTAGTAAGTCATTGGGGTTATATGGGCGTATTTATTGCCTTATTTTTACTTGCCATACTATTGTTAATACTAAGTGCTGCTTTTCTTCCTGAAACTCAGTCTCACCCAATAACTCACACTCGCATACGAACATTAGCTGGCCGTATGTTCCTTGATAATTCGCTTTGGCAAAATGCCATGCTAATTGCCTTGTTTAATACAATGATTTTCAGTTATTACAGCCTTGCCCCATTTCTTTTTAATCAACTTGGCTGGAGTTCAGAAAAATTTGGCTGGACAGGATTATTATTAGCAATCTCTTCTCTTATGGGTAGTTTACTAAATAGAAAACTACTTGCCTCAAATATAGAACCAGAAATATTGGTAAGATATGCTTGTCACATCGCAATGTTATCAAGCATGTTTGCCTGGATGTTACAAACAACCATATGGATCTTGATTCCGATGGCTGGCGTCGTTCTTGCTTATGGTATTGTCATCCCAAACATACTTAGTCTGGCACTGCGTCATTATCGAGAACAAGCAGGAAAAGCTGGTGCTTTATTCGGCTTAACGTATTATTTACTGTTGGGTTGTATGCTCGGACTTGCTGGTTTAGTACAACAGTTAGGACTTGTTCTTACAGTCTGTGCATCGGTAGCCTTAATTCTTAAAACAAGACTAAAGTATGACCAATATAACTAGCTAACTATAAGTTTTAACTCATATTTTCAATTTAATTCAGAGGTTTATTATTTCTACCATTGGTAAGTTTAACTAAACGAAAAATATGGATCTAAAATTTCTTATATTAAGGGTAATTCTTCTAAAAACGGCTTCAATTGCATAAAGAATAATTTTAAAGCAATTAATAATTCTTAGTTCAATTAAGAAAAAAACCACTTAACAATGAGTGGGTTTAATCAAAACTTAATGAACATTAATTTTAATCAACTCATTGGTGTAGAAATTTTTAATCTCTTACTTCATTCGAGTTAGTCTTAAGTTAAAGTCAGATGGAAGTAAGATTCGATATTCGATCTCCGCTCCAGGTTTGACTTCCGTTTCTTGAGAAGTTGCAATATTCGGGCACATTCCTGCACCTGTTTCTAATCTAAAAATATAATATTTAGGCTCAAGATAAATTGTAGCGATTTCATTTGAGCGAATTGAAAATACCTTTTCATTATTAACATAAATATCATGAGTACAACCAGAGCCTAAAAAACCTTTATCTCTTAAAAAAGTAACTTTTGCTTGTTCAGGGGTCTGTTTCTTTAAATACTTTTGATTGTAAATTCTTTCATTAGGTACTGATTTTGCAATATTTGAAACAACTGGAGCTGTTGAACACCCAGTTAAGCTTAAAACTAATCCTAAAAAAAATATCTTTTTCATGATATTACCCAATATTGTTAGAGATGGAATTTAACATCTCATGCATTAAAAAACCACCCGAAGGTGGTTTAATCAATTTACAAACTAT
Organism: Acinetobacter seifertii; assembly: GCF_016064815.1. NCBI lineage: Bacteria > Pseudomonadati > Pseudomonadota > Gammaproteobacteria > Moraxellales > Moraxellaceae > Acinetobacter > Acinetobacter seifertii. The sequence goes on from NZ_CP065820.1 coordinate 2,178,249, forward strand.
TATGAATCTCTACACTTCAGTTTTTAAAGCAGGCCTTGGTGGTAAAAACTCAGTTTTTATCAATTGGTCTGTATCATGTAGCTCTAAACTCACAGGACCTAAGACATATGGAGCTAACTCGTAAATCTGAAAATCAAATGTAATCCCACCTGATTGGTTAATATAGAAATTTTCACTTACTTTAAAGTCTTCTTTACTAATATAGGGTTCCATATCTTTTTCTTGACACCAATATTCGTATTGTTTCCACAGTTCGTCTTTAAGTGCATTCATTTTTCCAGTGACTACAATATCTTTTAATCCAATGCGTTTTTTACTTTTTAAGTCAAAAACATAATCTTCAAAAGTGGATATGCCATGTGCTCCACCAGAATATTCCGAGCTAACTTTTGAAATTTGCACATATTGACCAAACTGTCCATTAAAGCGATAAGCTACACTTTCTGACCAGTTATTAAGACCTTCAGCTTGGGTTTGATTTAATTGCTTTTGCTTTTCTGATGGAGGGGTAATAGCATCTGCATAATCCTTTCGGATTTCTTTATCAATTATTTCATCAATCCAATTAATATTACTTTTAAGTGCAATAGCTTCTTTAGATGTGCATACAATCCCCTCTACATCGGGATTAGGTCCACAAATTTTGGGCTGTTCAAACTTTACAACAAAATTGCGCGCTATCATGGCAGGAATAACATTCTCTTCTTTTGGAGGCGGTTCTTTCACCTTTGTAGTTGGTGTTTTTTCTATTTTCTCTGTAGTTTTCTCTTCTGCTTTTTTGACGCAACCACTCAATATAAATGGTATCAATACTAAGCCAAGAACATTTTTATTCATCAATTTTACCTTTGCACAATTTCATTTATCTTTTAAATTAAGTTCTAAAGAATTTAAACTTCACAAATATTTTAATTGAAATAAGGGCGACTTTGCATGTAGATATATTTTTTGCACAATAGTATTTATTTTATTTTTATAATTCAATAGAATACCCAGATAAATATTTATAAGAAAATGAAAAACTATGTGGCTTAAATTTGTCTTGTATCCTCTTGGTATGTTTGTACTGTGGCAAACTATTTTCCTAATCGAACAGGTTTCCTTAGAAAGCTTAAATGCACCAAAATTACTTTTGACTATAATTACACTCATTATAAATTGGGGAATGCAAATTTTGATTGGATATAAAATTGCTCAATTAGCACCAAAACATAAATTGATAGTAAGTACGACCTATATTATCTTTTTCACGTTTATGATCACTATCTATTCTATAACTATATTATTAGAGGGTTTGAAAGTTACCCCTCAAAAAATTTGGATGGGTTATTTATTTTTTAATCTAATTGGCATGTTCATATATTTTGCAAATAATAAGGATGAATTTTGCTGGAACGACTTACTAAAGTAGCTAGTATTTTTAATATCTATTGCTTGTTCCATATTAAGTAAGAATTTGATCAGTCTTTTTCTTAATTTTTTTGTCAAAAAACATAATTCTAGGCAAATTTTCGTATAAATTACCCTTCAACGTAAGTTGAGTAATCTAAAGGTAAGAAATGACGCTTAAACAATTAAAAGCTTTTTTAGCTCTTGCACGTACCCTCAACTATGCCAATGCTTCTTTAGAGCTACATCTAAGCCAATCTGCCTTAAGTCTTACCATCAAAAGTTTAGAAGAAGAGTTAGGCGGTAAACTCTTTAACCGTAATACACGCCGTGTTGAGCTTACACAGGAAGGTAAATCTCTTATTCCCTATGCAAAAAAGTTACTAGCCAACTGGGATGAGATGGAAAATGATGTTAAACAACGCTTTAAACTTAATCGGGGGACTTTAAGTATTGCATCTATGCCTTTTGTGACTCATGCAATTTTACCTGAAGTAATTCACCAGTTTTTAGCTGTTCACCCCAATCTTAATTTTTCAATTCACGATATTCCAAATGAGACCATTATAGAAAAAGTACAAGATGGTATTTTTGAGCTTGGTATTTGTTTTGAACCCGATCTCACAGAAGGCTTAGAATTTAAGCCTCTATTTGAAGAAGATTTCTTGGCTCTATTGCCAAAGACTCATCCACTTGCTCGATCATCTTCTATTACATGGCATGAGCTTTGTTCAAATCCATTTGTGACCTTACAAAAACCTTCAATTGTTCGTTATTTAGTTGAGCAAAATTGTCTGCGAAATAACATAACGCTCGATTTAAAAGTGGAATGTCATCAAATTTCATCACTCTCAAGTTTTGTGGCTTACGGTATAGGGGTAAGTGCAATACCTAGACACTTTGCAAAACATATTGATAAAGAACATAACGTGTTGATTGAGTTAAAGGATGAATCTATTCATAAGACTGTGGGAATTGTTTATAAGAAGAACTTTGAAATTTCAAATATTTCTACTCAATTTATTGAAGCTTTGGTTCAATATAAATTTTAAAAAATTAAATACTGTATTTTAGGATGAGTTTCGCTCATGTTTAATAAAAATTAATTAATAATGATACTTTTCAATAAATTAAAATTATTTTTTAAAGTTTTTTACATAGTCCAAAACTGATCTTTTGTTATAAATTTAATACCATTCATTGATTATACTTATTAATCCTTTAAAAAAATTAACTTCTATAACGCAAATTGTGATGCTAAAACTAAACTACTAAGGGATATAGGAAAACAACAGAATGAATAAAGTTTATGCCAATGCAGAGGCAGCACTGAAAGATGTTATTGCAGACAATCAAACCCTTGCCGTAGGTGGTTTTGGTTTATGCGGAATTCCTGAAAAACTAATTGTTGCAGTTAAGCAAAGCGGTGTAACTGGTCTAACTTGTATTTCAAATAATGCAGGTGTAGATGATTTTGGTTTAGGCATTTTACTTAAAACCAAACAAATCAAAAAAATGATTTCTTCTTATGTTGGTGAAAACAAAGAGTTTGAACGCCAATATTTAAATGGTGAACTTGATGTAGAGCTTACACCACAAGGCACTTTAGCTGAAAAGTTACGTGCTGGCGGTGCTGGGATTCCTGCATTTTATACTCAAACTGGCGTAGGTACTCTCATTGCGGAAGGTAAAGAAGAACGTACTTTTCATGGCAAAAACTACATTCTAGAAGAATCTTTGACAGCTGATGTTGCTCTTGTAAAAGCATATAAGGCAGATAAAGCAGGTAATTTAGTATTCCGTAAAACTGCTCAAAATTTTAACCCTGAATGTGCGATGGCTGGAAAAATTACAATCGCAGAAGTGGAACAAGTGGTTGAAATTGGTGAATTGGATCCGGATGAAATCCATTTGCCGGGTATCTATGTAAACCGCATTGTACTGAATGCATCACCTGAAAAACGTATTGAGCATAAAACTTTAAGCACGGAGGCAGTATAAAATGGCTTGGTCACGTAACGAAATGGCACAACGTGCTGCAAAAGAACTTAAAGACGGTTTTTATGTCAATTTAGGTATTGGCTTACCTACCCTTGTTGCTAACTATATTCCAGAAAATATTAATGTTTGGCTTCAGTCTGAAAATGGTCTATTAGGTATTGGTGAGTTCCCAACAGAAGAAACTGTCGATGCTGATTTAATTAACGCTGGTAAACAAACGGTTACTGCTCGCGCTGGTGCTGCATTTTTCTCAAGCTCTGAATCTTTTGCCATGATCCGTGGTGGTCATGTCAACATTGCAATTTTAGGTGCAATGGAGGTTTCTGAAAATGGTGACTTAGCCAACTGGATGATTCCAGGTAAGAAAGTCAAAGGTATGGGCGGCGCAATGGACTTGGTTGTTGGTGTCCAAAAAGTTGTAGTGCTTATGGAACATTGTGCAAAAGATGGTACACCAAAAATCGTAAAAAACTGTAGTTTACCTTTAACAGGTAAAGGCGTAGTTCATCGAGTCATTACTGACTTGGGTGTAATGGATATTACCCCACAAGGCGTAGAGCTGATTGAACTTGCTAAAGATGTCACGCTTGAACAAATTCAAGCCGCTACAGGTGTCGAGTTTTATAAAACGTTAGTCGCGTAAATTCTAAGATTTAGTTAGCTGTACAAGACTCAAGTTAGAAAGTGAGCTTGAGTCTTAGCCCTTTTAAGCACCGGATGTGCTGTTTATAAATAAGAACGAGAAGGATTTTTCAGCTATGGAAAAACAGCAAGGAATTTTTGAAAGATTTGCTCTTCGGATTAGTGACTGGTCTGAAAAATGGTTTCCTGATTCATATATTTTTGCTTTGCTTGGCGTCATTATTGTGTCTATTGCTGCTTTGAGTATTGGCGCCCCAATCCATGATGTAGCGACTTCATTTGGTAACGGTTTTTGGAGTCTTATTCCATTTACCCTGCAAATGACGATGCTCATTATTGTAGGTTATGTCGTTTCTGTATCTAAGCCCGTCAAATACCTCATCCAAAAAATGGCACGTATTCCAAGCTCTGGTCGCGGTGCCATTGTTTTGGTAGCAACTGTCAGCTTATTAATTTCACTGGTCAATTGGGCTGTTAGTACAATCCTTACAGCGCTTTTAGTGATTGCATTAGCTAAACGTAAAGAGCTGAATATGGATTACCGTGCAGCAGCTGCGGCAGCAATCATTGGTATGGGGGCGACTTGGGCACTAGGAATCAGCTCTTCAGCAGCACAGCTTCAGGCAAATAAAAGTAGCTTACCTGAGTCAATTTACAACCTAACTGGTGTTATTCCATTTACTGAAACGATTTTCCTTTGGCAATCAATTGCAATGACCATTATTTTGGTGATTGTTTCAATCGCGATTGCATATTTTTCAGCTCCAAAAGGCAATAGTGTTAAAACGATTGATAGTTTTGATGTGCAGTTTGAAGAAGACAAACCATATGAGGAGAAATCAAATCGTCCGGGCGATTGGTTAGAAAACTCGCCTATTTTAACGGTCATTGTAGTGGCATTAGGCTTAATCTGGATGTTTTTTGAATTTTCAAAAAGTAATCCAATTATTGCCATTTCAAGTTTAAACACATACAACTTTGTGTTTTTAATGCTTGGCTTAGCATTACATGGCACACCTCGAAACTTCTTAAATGCTGTTGCAAAGGCAGTTCCGGCTGTCTCAGGAATTTTAATTCAGTTCCCTCTGTACGGAAGTATTGCATTTATTATGACGCAAGCTTTAAACAGTCAGGATTTATCACTGTCTCATTATGTTGCCGAGTTTTTCGTTTCAATCGCGTCAAAAGAAACCTTTGCGATTGTGATGGGAGTTTACTCTGCTGTACTTGGATTCTTTGTACCGTCAGGTGGTGGAAAATGGATTATCGAAGCCCCATATGTCATGCAAGCAGCAAATGATTTAAAGGTTCATTTGGGCTGGTCTGTACAAATTTATAATGCAGCTGAAGCTTTACCAAACTTAATCAATCCATTTTTTATGCTTCCAATGTTAGGCATTTTAAAACTAAAAGCAAAAGATGTGATTGGGTTTACAGTCACTCAGCTCGTTGTGCATTTTCCATTAGTTTTATTCTTGCTGTGGTTCTTTGGTAGAACGCTCAGTTACACCCCTCCAACTTTTTAATTTAGTGGCGCCTTTGGTTTAGGCTAAAGGCAAATTTAGCAAAAACACCAATAAGAGATATTAAGATGAGTTCAATAGTTATAGTTTCAGGTAGCCGTACGGCAATGGGTGGTTTTCAGGGTAGTTTATCTTCTCTAACCGCTCCAGATCTTGGCGCTGCTGTCATCCGTGAATCGATCCAACGTGCAGGTGTTAAACCTGAACAAGTAGATGAAGTTATTTTCGGTTGCGTACTCAGTGCAGGTATTGGTCAAGGCCCTGCTCGCCAAGCTATGCGTAAAGCTGGTGTACCTGATCATGTCGGAGCTGTGACCATAAACAAGCTTTGCGGCTCTGCGATGAAAGCCGTATTAATGGCATCGGATACCTTAATAGCAGGCAGTGCCAATATTATTGTGGCTGGCGGCATGGAATCTATGACCAATGCACCTTATATTTTGCCGAAAGCTCGCGGTGGTTACCGTATGGGCCACGGCGAAATTAAGGACCACATGTTTTTAGATGGCCTTGAAGATGCTGAAACAGGCCGTTTAATGGGTTCTTTTGCTCAAGACATGGCAAACACCAAAGGCTTTACCCGTGAGCAAATGGATAACTTTGCGATTTCTTCACTTAAAAAAGCGCAAACTGCCATTACAGAAGGTTATTTCAAAGAAGAGATTGTTCCTGTTGAAGTAAAAACACGTAAAGGCGTGGAAGTTGTTGATCAAGACGAACAGCCATTAAAAGCAAATCTTGATAAGATCCCAACATTGCGCCCAGCTTTTAGTAAGGACGGTACAATTACAGCAGCGAACTCAAGCTCAATTTCAGATGGTGCTGCTGCATTAGTACTTGCTACTGAAGAATATGCTCAAAGCCATGGCTTAAATACTTTGGCGAAAATTGTTGCAACTTCTACTCACTCACAGCATCCAAGCGAATTCACAATTGCTCCAATTAGTGCGATTCAAAAAGTGCTTGAGCGTGCTGGTTGGTCAGTTGATGAAGTAGATACTTGGGAAATTAATGAAGCTTTTGCAATGGTAGCAATGGCACCAATTCAAGAGCTAGGAATAGATGAAGCAAAAGTGAACGTACATGGTGGTGCTTGTGCGTTAGGTCATCCAATTGGCGCTACAGGTTCAAGAATTATCCTTTCTCTTATTTATGCACTAAAACGTTTAGGTAAAAAGAAAGGTGTTGCAGCCCTATGTATTGGTGGCGGTGAAGCAACTGCTGTTGCAATTGAAATCTAATTAAAAAATAAAAGAAGATGTAAGGACTTTCCTTGCATCTTCTTTTTTATAAATAAAATTCTTAGGCTGTTTTAAATAGCTCATAGCAAGTTTGACGGAACCATTTATGACTACTCTTATGGTGGCAAGACATATGCCAATGTTGCTTAACGTCATAAGTTGGAAAATCAAGCGGTGCAGGTAAAATCTGTAAATTCTCTCTAACCAATAAAACTTGGCTTAAATAATATGGAACAGTGGCAATTGCATCTGTTTCCTGAACAACTAAACCTACCCCTAGATAACTTGGTAATCGAATCAAAATATTTCGATCCAACCCTTTATTCTGCAACTCATTTTTAATGTGATAATGCCCAATACCTGCATCAATATCGATATGATATTCGCGCATATAATCTTCTAAAGTAAAGTTATTCGGGTCTAAACGCGGATGGCTTTTTGAGCTAATCACAACATAGTGTTGACGGAAAAACTTCTGTTGATAAAAACCTTCTTCTAATTGTGGCAAGAAACCTATCGCCAAATCAATTTCACCATTTGCCATTTGATAACTGGTTTCTGGCGTAATTGGTCTAATATTTAAACGAATGAGAGGTGCTTTTTCTTTTAAATAGTTAGTTAACTGAGGCAATAAAACCAAATGTGATACATCAGTCATTGCAATGGTAAACAGCTGATCTGACGTTAGCGGATCAAAGTTCACATTAAAGTTATTAATACTTTCAACTTTATCAATCACTTCACTAATCAGAGGAAAAATCTGCTTTGCAAGTTCAGTCGGAATCATTTCATTTCCAACTCGAATAAACAATGGATCATTAAAATGTTGGCGAATTTTGTTTAGACCGTTACTTACACTCGGCTGTGTTAAACCAATAGCATCTGCAGCCATTGAAACACTTTTAAACCGATAAATATGATAAAAAATATTTAATAATCTACTGTCTAGATCAAACAAAATTGTCTCCGCTTGGACTCAATAATCCAGTGAAATAAGTTCAAAAGCAGGTATAAATGATAGAAAGATTCCTATGCCCTACTTTTGACTTATTGAAATTTACTCTAAATTAGCAAAGAACTTAGATGAGGGGCAATGCTTTATCATGCCTTTCATCATAAAGACCCAAGCATAATCTACTTATTTGATTAATTTATATATAAATATCGTGTACTTCATCTTGCGAATGAGTATGCGTTATTGTTCTTGCTGGGCTTTAAAACCATTCCATATTTGTTGTACCGATTTATTATCGCTCAAATTATTTTTAAAGATATAAATATCTTGTGCGAGGCAATATTCTTGCTGATCTAAAATAACTAATTTTCCAGCTGCAAGGTCTTCTTCAACGTTAATTTTCGGAATCCATGCAACCCCTAAACCTTGTAAAACCAGTTCTTTTAAGTTAGTTGCATTGTCCGTTTCATATAACGTTTTATAAACAAGTTTACCTTCTATCAGTTGGTCTACCAATTTTCTTAAGTAAGCATGTTTGCTATAAGCAAGCAATGCAAAATTGCTTTGTATTGTATGTTTAGGGCTATGGTCAGGTTCTGTAGCAGAAACAGGAACAATAACTGTCTCGGCAATTTTAATACCACTTAAAATATCATCTCCGACTTTTCTAATATTGCTTTTATCTGCATAGCAAATCATGAAATCACAGGCACCTTCTTTTAACAAAGACAGGCCTTCTCCACTATTCGTTGCGACAATTTCAATTTTTAAATCACGAATAAGAGTAGGAAATTTCTTTAAAAATGTTGTTAAAAAACCTGAAGCTAGTGAGTGAACAACACAAAAACGAATAGTAGATTCAGTTTCATTTTTAATATTTTTAATGAGTTTTGCGGTCTCCTCGACTTGCTTTTCAATATTTTTAGACATTACCAACAAAATTCGTCCAATGTCTGTAAATTCGATATTGTTCTTATTGTTTCTAATAATGACTTCAGCACCAATCATTTCTTCAATTTGCTGAATTCTTCGAGTAAAGGCAGATTGGCTAATGAACCTTTTCTCTGCTGCTTTTGAAATTGAGCGTTCACGCTCTAGAGTGAGGAGATCCTCTACCCAGCGAACTTCTAAATTCATCTTATCTATTCCCTTTTATATTTATAATTTTATTAATTGATATTTTTGGGAAGTCGTATGAATAAATGTAGAGATGAATAAAAATGGTAAAACATAGGGAGTACCTGCAAAAATGCGAGAAAAGATTGGACAATGCCAAACTATGAAAATGAAGTATTTAATAATTCTGACATAGAAAACAAGATAAGAGAATAATAGGTTTTGTTTTAACACGTTAAGAGATGAACATAAGTACGATCTAATAAAAAAAATTTTTGAAATCAATGAATAAAAGAACATCAGAAAAATAAATAATTCAGTTCAACCAAATAAGTTTTAGAAATAACTATAGGCTTTTATTTAATCATTTTTTATAAAAAATATAGCTTCAGGAATGAAGTAAAATTTGGATAAAAAAAGTCCGCACCTTGGGGAAGAATGCGGACTATGAACTGTTTCAATAACCCATTGTTAAGTTATTGACTAAATTTTGATGCTATTAAATTAGTACACTATTCAACTTTAAGAGCAATCATAAAATCTGATTAAACAACATTTTCCATTTTTATTTCACCAAGAAATAAGAATCTTTTATTTACTCTTACAATAGCTTATAAAGTAAAAATAAATTTAATGAATAATTACTACAACTTATTTTCAAGTTCTATGTAGTGATAATAATTAATTGTATTTCATACAATATTTATAAAGAGTATAAAGTGAAAATTCAATTCCGACTATTATACTAAAGTATCGATTTGCTTATTTTGAACTTATAAAGTCATCATTCACAATAATGACTTTATGGACACAGGAGATATTCAAAGCAAACTAATACTCTCCAATCAAGTAGTATAATTTTCTTGAAATTTCAACCATCATATTTGCAGTATATTGACTAATTTCAAATATTTGTTTTTTTTGTGGATTAAATACCATGTTGTCTTTTTCATCGCTAAAAAAAACATAAGTTGTATATTTATCCATGTGATGAACATGCTCTTTTAAGCTTAATTTTTCACCAGAATTAGGGTCATATGCAATAAACTTCATTCTCATGCATTTGTCTCTTACAGCGCTTACATCTCAATAATTTTGAATCAAGAGATTATTTAATAGACAACAATCTCAAGCTATAACTCATCGATACGATGCAGTTGGAATATTTTGCTTTGCTTTTTGAATGGATAGCTCAGCATTTTTTATTGATTGCTCAGCCTCTTTAAGCATGTGTGAACTTTTGGTTTCAGCTTTTTCTTCAGTGCCCCAAAGAAAATAGCAAGCAAAACTTCCCAATATTAATAATCCAGCAGTTACTTTTAACATAAACTTAATAAATCAAAATTTTCTGTATTATATGTATTTTTATGTGAAATGCATCACAATTTTATTAAAATTTATTAAACAAAGCTCACTATTTATTCTTTAAAATTAATATTCACATGAAATTTCAATTAAATTTACTGTTTTTAAAAAATAAAATTATCTCCTAACCATATTTAAAACACTCAATTGACGTAATCATTTTTACAATTCTGCACATTAACTATGAATATAATTATTTGAAATAATTAAATATTAATAAAAATGCAGTCTATTGATCTATTCAATTTTTAACTATTCATTTTTGCTTAACTCATTTTTCGATATGCAAAAAATGCATAATTGCTTTAATAAATGCATTAGAAGTGAAGCATTTCGAATTCTAAGATGAATCATCTTTAATGAATCGAAGTTTAATGATGAACGCTGATATTACTACCCGTATTGAGAAGGATCTTATTGGTCATCGAGAAATCAACAATGACCATTATTACGGAGTTCAAACATTACGTGCTTTAGAAAATTTCAACTTAACAAATAGTAAAGTTGGAAATTTTCCTAATTTAATTAAAGCATTAGCTATGGTTAAACTAGCTTGTGCTGAAGCAAACTATAATCTTAAAAACCTAGATCAAACTAAATTCGAAGCAATTGAATACAGCTGTAATCAGCTTATTCGTGGTAATTTCCATGACCAGTTCCCAATCGACATGATGCAAGGCGGTGCTGGTACTTCAACTAATATGAATGCAAATGAAGTATTAGCAAATGTTGCTTTGGAATATATGGGCCATTCTAAAGGGCAATATCAATACTTGCATCCAAATAACGACATTAATATGTCGCAGTCAACAAATGACGTATACCCTACTGCAATCCGTTTAGGTCTGTTATTAAGCTTAGATGAGTTAAATCTTCCTTTTAACAATTTAATTTTAAGTTTTCTTAACAAATCTCAAGAGTTTGCGCACATTTTAAAAATGGGCCGTACTCAATTACAAGACGCTGTACCTATGACTTTAGGTCAAGAGTTTGGTGCATTTGCAGTTACCTTGCAGAAAGATCTTGAGCAAATTAATACGCTTATTCCAAATGTTTTAGCTTATATGAACCTTGGTGGTACAGCAATTGGTACGGGAATTACGACTGAATATAATTACCGTGAACTGGCTATTCAGGCACTTGCAAAAATCTCTGATAAGAAAATTAAGTCAGCTCCAGATTTAATTGAAGCAACTTCAGATATGGGTGACTTTGTTCTTTTATCTGGTCTATTAAAACGTACTGCTACGAAACTTTCAAAAATTGCTAATGACTTGCGTTTACTTTCTAGTGGCCCACGTACTGGCATTAATGAAATTAACTTAGAAGCGCGTCAACCTGGTAGTTCAATTATGCCGGGTAAAGTAAACCCTGTTATTCCTGAAGCGATGAACCTTGCTTGCTTCCAAATTATTGCAAACGATTTGGCTGTAACTTTAGCTGCTGAAGCAGGTCAACTACAGTTAAATGCAATGGAACCACTTATTGCATTCAAACTATTTGAGTCTATGGACTTACTTGGTAGAGCAATGGCAATGTTCCAAAGCAAGTGTATTGATACAATTACAGCGAATCCTGAACACTGTAAAGCTTTAGTTGAAAACTCAATTGGTATTGTGACTGCACTCAACCCATACCTAGGTTATGAAACTACAACTCGTATTGCTAAAACTGCAAACGAAACTGGACAAAGCGTATTGGTTTTAGTTCAAAAAGAAGGTTTATTATCAACTCAAGTGCTTGATGATATCTTGTCGATTAATAATATGGTTAAACCAAAAATGTCGGCTTAATTCCTGAAAAATAAAAAGGAGCTTTTAAAGCTCCTTTTTATTTGTTTCATAATTTTTTAAAAACTAAACGTTGTAGAGAACTGGGCTGTACGTGGATTACCTAAGAATAAATAGTCATCACCCATAAATGCCCCTACATCACGCCAATATTTCTTATTAAATAAGTTATCAATATTGAGTCTAAAAGTTGTGTCATGCCCAGCAAAATTTGTTTTATAGGCAGCACCAATATTAAAGACACTGTACCCACCTACTTTTGCCGTTGCCTCTTTATTTGCATATTTACTGCTGCTGTATTGCATACCACTCAGTAATCGTAATCCTTCAATAGAAGGAACTTTATAAGATAGCTGCGCAGTTGCGCGGATTTTCGGTACATTTTGAGTCTGATGACCTTTGTAGTTGTCAGTATCAATATCAACAAGACGAGATTTGGTATAGGTAACACCTGAACTTACATCGAGTGTATCGGTTAAGGCACCCGTTAAACCTAACTCAATACCTTGATTGTGTTGCTCACCTTGTTCAACAAAATCGAAAGTTCCATCTGCATTTACTTTGCTATATTGATTATCTTGTTTTAAATCAAAAATAGCTGCTGTTACCAAGAAGTTGCGTATCTGTTGTTTAACTCCAAGTTCATATTGTTCAGAGTTTTTAGGTGATAGAACTTCTAAAGCATTATTAGCAAACCATGGTGCTTCACCACCATCTGATAAACCTTTAGCATATGAAGCATAAAGATTAGTTGTAGTAGTTGGGCTATACATGAGCGCTAATTGTGGCAAGAATTTGTTTAAATCCGTATCACGGCTTTGCTGCCCATCTGAATTATAAGCTTGCTCATCAAGGTGAATAAGTTTCCCACCCAATAAAGTTGACCACTGATCATTAAATTGAACTCGGTCAGATACAGTAAATGCAGTCTGATCACTCTCTAGAGCTTTGTAACGATCGCCTGGACTTTCTGATGATGGACTGTAGTCGACCGTATCTTCATAGATATTGCCTGTTCCTACCGCTACATTCAAAGGTGTATGGTGCTTTAAGGTTTTATAAGTACGTTGTAATTCAAAAGCTACTTGATGCTGAATGTTACCAGTGTTGAATTCACCATTTAACCCAGCTGCAAACTGGTTAGTAATGCGTGTGTCATCTGGACTACGAAAATCGTAAATATCATAATTACCGTGTTTATCAAAAGTATTGCCCAAGCCAGTAACTTCACAAATGCTGCTATAACATCCCCATGGGAAAGCACTATTATCATCAATCACAACACGGCTTTGTGATGCACTTAAGCTACCATTCCATTGATCATTAAAAGCGTATTGATACTTTAAACTCGCATTTAAACTGTTATTTACAACAGGTTTACTCCAAGACTGGTAACCCAATAAACGGTCTTGGTCTACATTTGTTGGTACCTCTTGTCCATCAAGCAGTTGATAGCCTGGTACTGAGCGTTGGCTTTGACGCTGAGCTTCAATATCAAACAGTAATTTAGAGCGATCATTAATTTTCCAGTCTAAAGCAACTGAACCAAACTCACGTTTACCATTTGCGTGATCAACGTTTGGGTGGATACTTTCATGCGCTAAATTAACGCGATAACCAAAATTGTCATTAACAAAGCCGCCTACATCCGTTGCCAGTGTATAGCCGCCTTCTGAATTTGCATCAACGGTAATAGTTTTAATATCGGCAGGTCTTTTGGTCACGTAGTTAACCACACCACCGGGTGTCGACATTCCACTTTGAATCGCAGAAATACCTTTTAAGATTTCAACTTGCTCTTTATTTTCTAAAGCAACATTTTGCTCACCACGTATACTATGACCATTAATGAGATAACTTGAACCTAAATCGAGTGCGAAACCACGAGCGACAAAGTTTGGATAATAGCCAATAGCAGCGTAGCCATCGCCTAGCGATGAATCATTTTTAATAACATCGGTGAGTGTTTTTGCGTGTTGATCTGCTAGACGCTCAGAAGTAATGGTTGTAATGGAGGCAGGAACTTTCTTTACATCGCCAGTTTGAAAACCAGATAGATTAACTTTCTTTGAGGTGTATAGCGCATCACTATTTTGTGTGGCATTCACAGTAATGGTTGGGAGCTGCGAAACCTCCGCTTCATTTGCATAAACTACAGAGCTTATAAGTGCAATAGATGAAGCCAATGCTGTTTTAGAGCATGTCATGAAGTGAAGATTTAACGCGCGTCTTTCCATTGAATAGTTACCTGCCATAGCGAGCATAATTTATAAAGCTAAAAAACGGTTATGTGCCCTATTTTTCAGCCACGCAAGAATACAGGCACCCATATTGAGAAACAACACATTCTGTATTTTTTCGATTAAGTGAATTTGATGCAACTTTTATGCACTTACTTATCAATATATAAATTTCTTTTATTTTCTTTGAAATTGAGGTTATAACTTTTTAAGTATTACAAAATAGCAAAAATGAAACTAAGCTCAAAACTAGAGGAGTCAGGAGAAATTTAACAATAGATATATTTTTAAAATTAGCTCAATGATTTTAAATGCAATTCATTATCAAATTGAATGAAAGGAAATGTTCGATCATTAGTTAATTTATCTTTAAATCGAACAAAAGGACGTAATTTTACTAGAATCGAATTTTAAAATTAGAAAAAATGAATGGTTAGGAATTTTAAGGAAGTGCTCAAGGTCGAGTGATTTTTAATGTTTCATTCTATTTTCTGTATAGCATACCTAAAAAATTCCTAGTTTTTGTCTACAAAACGATGGAATAAATATGACATATACTCAGGAAGAAAAACGTAGCCGGATACGTGGGATTGTAGGCGCAGCCTCTGGTAATTTAGTTGAATGGTTCGACTTTTATATCTATGCAGTATTTGCTGCCTACTTTACTCAAGCCCTAACCGCACCAGATATGGATAGTACGACTAAGTCTATTTATGTTTGGGGTGTGTTTGCTGCAAGTTTCTTTATGCGTCCGATCGGTAGTTGGGTATTTGGACGCATCGCAGACCGACATGGTCGAAAAAAGTCGATGATTATCTCAATCTGTCTGATGGCCCTAAGCTCATTTTTGTTTGCAGCTTTGCCAACTTATGACCAAGTTGGTTTATTTGCACCCTTTCTTTTACTTGTAGTGCGATTACTTCAAGGCTTATCTGTGGGTGGCGAGTATGGTGCAGTTGCAACTTACATGAGTGAACTAGGCTTAAAAGGTCAGCGTGGTTTTTACTCATCTTTCCAGTATGTCACCCTCTCTGGTGGTCAGTTACTCGCAAGCTTACTTGGCGTTATTTTGTTGGCATTTTTAAGTGAGCAACAATTACATGACGGCGGTTGGCGTATTCCATTTGTGATTGGTGGTATCGCGGCAATTTTATCTTTACTTGCTCGTAGTCGTATAGAAGAAACACTTTCTCATCAAGATAGTGAGCGTAAAGAGTCTGGTAGCTTAAGAGAACTCTTTAAAAAGCATTGGAAAACCTTTTTATTGGTGGTCGGATACACTTCTGCTGGTTCATTAACGTTTTATGTAGAAACTGTTTATTCAAAAACTTATTTGACCAATTTAGGGATGGATGGAAAAACCGTTGGTTATATCATGACCTTCGCGCTATTTGTCTATATGTGTGCTCAACCTGTATTTGGTGCAATATCCGATCGTATTGGGCGCCGCTCTTCAATGTTGGCATTTAGCTTATTGTCCGCCATATTTATCTATCCAGTCATGGTGGTCGGGATGCGAGCCAATATTGACTCTCCGATTATTATTGCCCTGCTACTCATCTTTATGATGATGTTACTCAGTTTCTATACCTCTATTAGTGGTTTGGTAAAAGCTGAAATGTTCCCACCTCATGTACGAGCTTTAGGCGTAGGTTTTTCGTATGCAGTAGGTAATGCGCTGTTTGGTGGTTCTGCACCTTCAGTTGCCTTACAGTTCAAAGCTGCTGGAATTGAAAATACTTTCTTTATTTACGTGATTGTCATGCTGATTATCTGTTTCTTATGTAGCCTTGCGCTTCCGAAAAATCCAGATTATTTAGAACATGATCACTAAAAACTAAAAGTTAGATATTCTTCTAGAGCTTTTTTTAGAAGAATATCTTTTTAAAATAATAAGAAATTCATTTTTGTTCTGTATCTTATAACTACATAGTACAACGCACCTGCTTAATTCATTAGCAATTTTAAGTTTGATGCTGCTGATCAATATAAATCAATTTTTTGATGGGATAAAAATGGAAAACGAAAAATCCCCTTTACCTGAAAGTATTATTCAAGTCACCTTCTGGCAAGCCTTTTTATTTTGGCTCAAGCTTGGCTTTATTAGCTTTGGCGGGCCAGCTGGACAAATCGCTGTGATGCATCAGGAACTCGTTGAACAAAAGCGCTGGATATCTGAAAAAAGATTTCTCCATGCACTTAACTACTGCATGCTGTTACCCGGCCCTGAAGCGCAGCAATTAGCGACCTACATTGGTTGGCTTATGCACAGAACTGCGGGAGGATTAGTCGCAGGCATTCTATTTGTACTACCGTCTTTATTTATTTTAATTGGGCTGTCTTGGGTCTACATAAAATTTGGAGATGTTCCGGTTATTGCAGGTATTTTTTACGGGATAAAGCCTGCCGTCACCGCAATTGTCTTTCATGCAACATACCGTATAGGTAGCCGTTCGCTTAAAAATAAATTTTTATGGTTCGTCGCAATTGCTGCGTTTCTTGCCATTTTTGTCTTAAAGCTTCCTTTCCCACTTATTGTTTTATCTGCAGGCATTGCAGGTTATTTAGTAAGTAAAAAGTACCCTGAGCTACTTTCCTCAGCAGCTGGACATAAAACTAGTCAGAAAGATTATGGCACGGCATTTATTGATGATGATACCCCGACACCAGAGCATGCTAAATTCCATTGGTCACGATTAGCTAAACTTATTTTTGTGGCAATCGCTTTATGGTTATTGCCAATTTTAGCTTTAGGCGCATATTTTGGATGGCATCATTCTTATACGCAAATGGCGTGGTTTTTCACTAAAGCTGCTTTGCTCACGTTTGGGGGTGCTTACGCAGTTTTACCTTACGTCTATCAAGGAGCTGTAAATCATTTTGGCTGGCTTTCACCTACGCAAATGATTGATGGTTTAGCTTTAGGTGAAACTACCCCCGGTCCACTGATTATGGTCGTTGCCTTTGTTGGTTTTTTAGGAGGCGTTAATCATTCATTACTTGGGCCTGAACATCTATTTTTTGCTGGAGCACTCGGCGCTGTCATTGTGACTTGGTTTACCTTTCTCTTTTCATTTGTATTTATTTTTGCAGGTGGCCCTTTTATTGAATCTACTCATAATGAAATAAAGTTTACGGCACCACTCACTGCGATTACCGCGGCTGTGGTCGGTGTCATTTTAAATCTAGCATTATTTTTTAGTTATCACGTGCTATGGCCACACGGTTTTTCCGGTCACTTTGATGTTATCTCGGCGATCATTACTGTGGCTGCATTTATTGCCTTATTCCGCTTTAACATTAATGTACTCTATGTCATTTTTGCATCAGCACTAATTGGTTTAGGTATTTATCTTTTATAAAAATGAGTCATGGGTCTTTTAACGTAATTGTGAAGGACTCATGCCATAAAACTGTTTAAAGCGATGGCTTAAATGACTCGCTGAACTAAACCCACAAACTAGGGCAATATCTTGTAAAGAAAGCTTAGATGACTGAATTAGCCCTTTTGCCTTAGTTAAACGTCTTTGCATGACATATTGGTGAGGCGCCATATTCATGGACTGTTTAAACATATGAGCAAAATGGTATTCGCTTAAATTCACAACATTTGCCAAGTCTGACAAAGCGAGCGCCTGACCTAGATGATCTTCAATCCATTCTTGAATATATTTGAGTTTATGAGGTGCCAGTCCGCCTTTAATGGCAGGCTGTTGCCATTGAACACTACTGTATCTTCGAATTAAATGATTCAACAACAAACTTGCTGTTGTACTCATTTGTAAATGGTTTGAAGAATCTTGCCAATCACAATCTAGTAAGAAGAACTGATAAAGTGCTCGAATCCGTTCATCATCACTAAATGCAACTTCGTTTAGTTGAATTTGATTCGGCTCTTTGTCCCATATTTTTTCGGCAACATCACGTAAATGTTGGTCGGTATAATACAAGTGAACGAATTTAAGCCCACCACGTATGTCCCAAGTTGATTCCTGATGTTCAGGCAACAAACAAAAACGCCCCGGCCCACCGCCGTTTTTCCAGCCCGCAGGGGTTTTTTGATAGCTTTCATAGCCATCTTGAATATAGAGACTTAAAGTATGGTGGTCGCTACAGACACTTACACGATCTTGCTGATTAGACCAAAATGCAAGTTGCATATTTTCATCAAGCACCACAGTTTCGTGAAGCTTGGCTTTAGATTGCTGTAGCTGTTCTAAAGTTTGATAGGCCATGCAAAATTAAAACGAATATCATTGATCTTAAGTTAACCATATTCAGCAAAATTCAGCTAGTTTAGATCTATAAAAAACGCAAGATCTTGCATGTATAACACAAGAATATATACGTGAAAAATGAAGCATTCCTAGATACTTAAGCTTGGTAATCGAGGATGAAGTTATGAATATTTTACTCTATGTTGCGGTGGTGTTGATTTGGGGAACAACATGGATTGGAATTGCCGTTCAAAGCCACTATGCAACACCCGTTGTCGCAATTTTATGGCGTTTTGCCATTTCAGCCTTATTACTGTGGGTTGTTTTACTATTTTCAGGAAAATTACAGCGAATTGCTTTAAAAGATCACTTGTTTTGTATGCTACAAGGACTCTGTGTTTTCGGCCTAAACTTTATTTGTTTTTATACTGCAGTTAAATATGTAAATAGCGGTTTAGAGTCTGTCATTTTTTCAATGGCAGTTTTCTTTAATGCCATTAATGCGCTTATCTTTTTTAAACAGAAACCTTCTCCAAACTTTGCGCCAGCTGCACTTTTGGGTCTAAGTGGTATTGTTCTACTGTTTTGGCATGACCTCATTAATAGTCAGTTTAATGCGCAGTTATTAATGGGTATTGGGCTATGTGCAATAGGCACTTACGGTTTTTCTTTAGGAAATATGATTAGTGTTAGACACCAAAAACGTGGTCTAAATATCTTTTCAACAAACTGTTATGCCATGACTTATGGTGCATTGGTGATGTTAAGTCTAGCTTTATTTACAGGACAAGATTTAATGCCACCGATGAATTTCCCATTTTTAAGTTCGGTACTTTACTTGGCTGTATTTGGTACAGTTATTGGGTTCTCTGCTTATTTTTCTCTGGTTGGACGAATTGGCGCAGCCAAAGCAGCTTATAGCACGTTGCTCTTCCCTTTAGTTGCTTTAACAGTTTCTACTTTCTTTGAAGGATATGAGTGGACTTTAAATGCTGTACTTGGAATTTTATTAATTTTACTTGGCAATTACTTAATGTTTAGTAAGTTAGAAATTGGAAAAAAGTTATTTAATAGTCAAAAAAGTTGTGAGAAGCAGGCCTAAGCCTGCTTTTTTATAAATCATAATTAATTTTAACAGCCCGTTTTTAGCAATAACTCGAAATCTTTTAAAGCTGCAGCTGCTGTAGCTAAAGGCGCAGATGCCCCTCCACTGACCACAAACTCACCCATCTCTTGCGTTAACACTCGTATGCATTTATTAGAACCTTGCAAATGAGCAAAAGGATGATTTGCTGCAACTAGTCTTAATTCAACACCCGTTTGAATTTGCTGATTTTTAATATGAATAAAACCAACCAAACGAGGAGTTAGATTTTCATTTTTCCAATCACGTATATGATCGGCAGTTACATGACTGATTCCTTGTCTTGGAATATCTTTAATTTTTATATCAGCTCCCAAAACAGTATTGGCTAGTATTGTAATTTTTGCAGCGGTATCCCATCCATCTACATCGAAAGAACTGTCAGGCTCTGCAATACCTTTTGCTCGAGCTTTTTCAAGAGATTCTGCAAATGCACATTCATGTTGCAACATATCATTTAGAATAAAATTTGTAGTGCCAGTAAAAACACCTTCTATCTCTAAAATCTGACAGCCTGCTAAGTTATATTCAAACAAATCAACAGTCGGTAAAGCCGCAGCCGTCGCACCGCTAAAAAATAATTTTTTATTATGTTGATGTGCCAAGTTAATTAATTTTTTACCCTCTACGACTAAAGCACCTTTAGATACTGCTATCGCATTCATGCTATGTGTTAAAGCATAATTTAAATAAAATAGGCCCTTTCCACCTGTCACATAGTCACTTGGCCCTGTCTCAATAATGACATCCGCCTGAACCTGTTCTAAAAACCTTTGCTCAGTTAAGCCTGCTTGATATTGTGTTTTATCTAACCACTTTGCAACTTGTAAACCATCTTGATCAATTAAACCTGATGATGAGTTGCATACTCCTACTAAGCGAGCATCAATTTGATATTTTTGTTTATAGTATGTCGATCGATTTAAAAGAAGCTCTGCAATTTGTTGCCCAATCCGTCCAAAACCACAAATTGCCACGTTAACTTGCTTCATATCGCTTTCTCAAAAATTTATATGGTTTAAATCAAATTTCCAAAGAGAATTTTAACATCTCGTCTTTGGGAAATTGCTAACTATAGAGATAGTTAAAATACTATATCACTTAGATACTTGTTAGATTAACTATCTTAATGACCATATAAATTGCGACAGCAAAAACCATTAAAGCAAAGACTTTTTGCACAATTGCAGACGGAATAAAACGAATAGCTCTGCGCCCTAATAACATACCGAATGCACATGCGAGCGCAAACGCACTAGTGATTACTACTGGATAGTGAAAACCCTCTGCAATATGCATCACAATACTCATTCCACTAATGAGAAAAATAATCATAAGTGAAGTTGCAACAATGCTATGCATATCCAAATTTGTGACTTTTCTAAGCGCTGGCACAATTATAAAGCCGCCACCAACCCCTAACATACCAGTTAAAAGCCCCGCAATAATTCCGATGCTGGCAAGAACGCTTCCCGTTTTAAAATTCCAGATAAAGCGTCCCGTACTTGGGTTGACCTGACACGGCGGGTTATGAAAGTCTGATACTCGGTTACTAATAAGTCGATAACCTACTGTAAACATGACTAAGCTAAACACTAACATGAGCCAAACAGGTGAAATCGCGTTGGCTATTAAAATTCCGATATGTGCCATAGGGGCACCAATTAAGGCAATCCAAATAGCAGCGCGATAACGCACAATCTTTTTAAATAAGCCTTCAATGGTTCCAATGAGAGTAGATAGCGCAACTGCCAATAACCCAATCGGCGCAGCTTGCGCCACACTCCAGCCTTGACTAGTCATGAGCGCAGGTACAGCAAGAATGCCACCACCTGCACCAGTCAGACCGAGTAAAAAGCCAATCACGATGCCTTCAACGACAAGTAATAACATATCAAAAGCCTAAAATTGCATATACATTATTTGCAGTAGACTGCTGGTTAATGAGTGAATAGATCTCGTCTTCTTGCGAAGCTTTAACCGCTTCTCAGCGGTAAAGATTATTAATCTTTACTTATCCTCTTTCGCTCAAGCACAGCTTTCGCCTTGCGCTCGTACAAAGCTTTGCTTTGCTTAACCTCGCTCAGGTTTGACCATCCATTCGCGGCCTTTGAGCATGCCTTGCCAGTAAATCGGAGGTAAAATCTGCTCTTTAAGCAGCCATGCCAAACGAGATGGTTTTTGCCCATCAATTACCCATTTTGGAAAACTTGGAAGAAGCTTACCGCCGTAACCAAACTCAGCCAGAACGATTTTTCCACGCTCGACAGTGAGTGGACATGAACCATAGCCGTTGTACTCGCAGAAGTTTTGCTCACCTTTCAATTGTGCTAGTACATTTACCGCAACGATCGGAGCTTGTGCCCGTGCCGCCGCAGCCGTTTTGGCATTAGGTGCATTCATCACATCGCCTAAAGCAAAAATATTGGCATGCTGTGTGTGTTGTAAGGTTTGAGGATTCGCACTCACCCAGCCTGATTCATCAGTGAGTGTACTGGCACGAATAAAATCAGGCGCTTGTTGTGGTGGAACAACATGCAACATATCGAAATCAGTCTCGACCAATGCTGCATTTTCATCATTCACTACCTTAAACCATGCTTTTTTTGCAGGTCCATCTACTTTGACAAGTTGATGGTTAAAGTGCAGTTCAGAGCCATATTTTTCGACATATTGCATTAGTGCAGGAACATATTCCTTCACACCAAATAAAACAGCGCCAGTGTTATAAAAATGAATAGAGATATCTTTAAGTTTGCCTTGCTTTAACCAGTAATCAGCAGAAAGGTACATCGCTTTTTGAGGAGCACCGGCACATTTAATCGGCATAGGCGGCTGGGTAAAGATTGCCTTTCCACTGTTTAGCTGTTGTACCAATTCCCATGTATAGGGCGCTAAGTCATAGCGATAGTTAGACGTCACCCCATTTTTTCCTAAGGTTTCGACTAAACCTTCAATGCCATGCCAATTGAGTTTTAAACCAGGACAGACGATCAACGCTTTATATTGAATCGGTTGGCATCCTTCCAAAATAATCTGATTATGCTCAGGGTCGAATCCGGCAACTGCTGCTTTCATCCATTTTACTTTTGAAGGAATCACACTTGCCATTGAGCGTGCAGTGATTTGTGGTTTAAAAATACCACCACCAACCATGGTCCAGCCCGGTTGATAATAATGTGTATCTGCCGGATCAATAATGACAATATCTAAATTAGGTTCACGACATAAAAGACTAGATGCTACAGAAATTCCTGCTGCTCCAGCTCCTACAATAACAACGCTATAACAAGGAATTGTCGCTGGTTCATGATCACGTTTTAAAATACGTGGCACTAAGCCTTTTAAGTTAAAACCAAGTTTGTTACCCGATTCTACTAACAGCGCTGTATCTTTTGGTTCAACTTCAGCCAAAGCCCACAAACTGATTGCACGCATACCAGAGCGACAATATGCTAAAACGGGCTTCTGAGCATTCTGATAAAGCTGCTTAAACTCGGTAACTTGTTGATCGGTAATTTTACCACTGGTAACAGGCTGATAGATTACGTTTAGGCTATGTCGCTGAGCTGCTTCTTCAATTTCAATCACATTAGGTTGGTCTGCACCTTCTCCATCTGGGCGGTTACATATGAGTGTTTTTACCCCCTGATCTGCAATTTTTGCGACATCATCAGCGGTGATTTGAGGAGCAACATAAAATTCTTGATTAACTCGTTTAAGTTCCATATCGCCACCTTATGATTGTGAAGTTGAGCCACAGGCCTGATTGGCAGGTAGCGCTTTATCGATTTGTTTTGGATATGGCAGATTTAAATTATTCATCAATTTAATAAAATCTTCTCGTGAGCGATTCTGACCTAAACGTGAATTTTTTAAACGTTCATAACCAATCGTTGAAGACAAACGACCCTTATAGTCATGTCCCGGATACACAATAGTGTCGTCAGGTAGGCTGAAAAGTTGCTTATGAATACTGTCATAAAGTGTGCCTGCATTACCTTGTTGGAAGTCAGTTCGACCACATCCATCAATTAATAATGCATCACCAGTGAAAACCATGTTTTCAACCAAATAACTCGTACAAGCATTGGTATGACCTGGTGTATAACGTGCTTCAATACTGAGGTTGCCGACTTTAAGCATGCAACCATCTGTAATTAAAATATCTCCGCAACTCACATCTGAGTTTCGATGTAAAACTGATTTGCAATGAAAACGTTCACGAAGCAAATTCGCAGCAGTAATATGGTCTGCATGAACATGGGTATCTAAGGTATAGATGAGCGTAAATTGATGCTGCTCTAATTCTTTTGTATAAATCTCTATATCTGATGCGACTGGGTCAATTAAAACAACCTCTCGTGTTTCTTCACACCCAAGCATATATGTATAAGTCGAACTTTCCTGCTCAAAAAACTGCTTAAAGAACATGATTTATACCCCAATAATTTATTTCTTTCCTATATTTTGCAAATAAGGTGCCAATTATTTAAAATTAAATAATAAATATAAAAATCAAATATTTAAAATAATAGGTAAAATTAAAGTTAGAAAATAAACTCAGCTTGATGTTCCTTTGAAACTCAAGTATGTTTCAATGAAACAATTATGAAACATAGACAATGGCAAAGTTAAATTTTGAGTCAGAACAAGATTTTTTTATTTTATTTGAGCAATTAAAAGCTTTATTCCCAAATGCGAGTCTGTTTTTAGCAGACACAACGACTCAAGCAATTCACTATAAATTTAATACAGATGACATTTCTGTTGAAAGCATGGCAGCGCTTACTCAAGACCATCACAATCAATATCTCGAAGTTAATACTCCTAAAATGAGAAAGCGATTTATCTATCAGGAAAATGATATTTACATTGCAGAGCATCGAATTATCGGGAAGTTGCATATCCTACAGCCCGTTAGCATAGAGAATGATATTGCTGATGAAGTAGAGCTCACAGAACAATTGCAAGACTTGGCTAAAGTTTTTAATAGCTGTTCGCCTGAAATGACCCGTATGTTTTCAATCATTCAAAGAGTAGCAATTACTGAGTTTCCTGTGCTCGTTCGCGGCGAATCTGGTAGTGGTAAAGAGCTAGTGGCAAAAGCAATTCATGATTATAGCCAGCGTAAAAATAAGATTTTTGTAGCGATTAACTGTGCAGCTTTAAATTCTAATATTTTAGAAAGTGAACTATTTGGGCATGTGAAAGGTGCTTTTACGGGAGCAATTCGCGACCATAAAGGTGTATTTGAACGTGCCGCAGGCGGAACACTGTTTTTGGATGAAATTGCCGAGATTCCTTTAGAGCTTCAAGCTAAATTATTACGGGTGTTAGAAACAGGTGAATTTACTCCTGTAGGTGGTGAAAAACCGATTCAAGCCAATGTCCGAATTATTACCGCAACACATAAAGCTTTACGCGAAGAAGCCAAAGCTGGGCGTTTCCGTCATGATTTGCTCTACCGTTTACGCGTAATTCCAATTTTTATACCGCCACTCAGAGAGCGGAAAGTCGATATTCCTCTTATTGTTGATCAAATTTTAAAAGAAAGCTCAACTCAACTAGACACAATGCCTCATCTCGTCAATCAAAAAGCTATGCAGATTTTGCTAAACTATGACTGGCCTGGAAATGTTCGTGAGCTTAAAAATACATTGCTTTATGCATTAACCATGGCAAATGGTAAGGATGAAATTGAAGTCGAAGACTTACCAAATGAACTCTTAAATGCCGAAGATTACGTTAAATTGCCTGAGACAAATAATGAACTTACCCCTGAAAATGTACAAGCTGCTTTAGAAAAATATGACCATAACCTAAATATGGTTGCTAATATTTTTGGTATTAGCCGTACAACGCTTTGGCGTTATAGACAAAAACATAAGCTTTAGCTAGGTATTTGTTGAATCTAAGGCGTATCATATTGCAGTTGGTTAGATCCATTAAATTCAAAGGCTTTCTATGATTGTTCGCGATAAAAGCAACGTTTTTAAACTCTTATTTGCATGGAAAGGAACTGTTCTACCCAAGGTCTTGCCAGCATTGAGTTTTGTTGTATTTATTTCAGCATGTGTAGTTTGGCTTTCTTATTATCATTGGATTCAAATTCCTACTGTACCCGCAATTGGATTTACAATCTTTGGTGTGATTCTTTCCATTTGTACGGGTTTTAGAAATAACGCCTGTTATGACCGTTGGTGGGAAGGCCGCAAACTTTGGGGTGCATTAATTGCTAATGCCAGACATATTGTTAGAGATAGTCACGTTCTTAACAATGAACAACGTGAACATTTAATTCATCAGGTCTTAATTTTTAGTAATTTACTACGTGATCGACTGCGCCAGCAAACCGCTGAGCCGACCAAATTTCTTGAACATGCTTATTTAAATAACTCTTCACTCGATTATTTAAATGATCATATTAATGCACCGCAGTTTGTACTCGAAAACATTCAAAAAGATTTAGTTAAAATACTAAAAGACGGCGAAATTAGTGACATTATCTATAGCACGCTAAATCGACATATTATTGAGTTAGGCAATATTCAAGCGGGTTGTGACCGTATTGCTGGTACACCTTTACCCTACTCTTATTCTGTACTTTTACATCGCGCTGTTTATTGTTTCTGTTTCATATTACCGTTTAGCCTTGAAGCAGCTTTAGGTATTTGGACACCGCTTATTGTTGGCTTAATCGCTTATATGTTTTTAGGGCTAGATGCTTTAAGTGCTCAAATTGAAGAACCTTTTGGTTTGCAAGAAAATGATTTACCGCTCGATTCTATTGTACGTTTGATTGAACGTGAGTCTCTAAGCTCTTTAGGACAGCCATTACCTCCTATTATTGAAGCCAAAAACAACAATTTACTTTAATAAAAAAGAGCGATGATTCGCTCTTTTTTACATGTTTAAGTTTCTATTTAGGGTTGTACAATAATCTTAACTGCCGACTCATTATTATGAATTAAGGTTTCAAAACCTTGTGAAATCAAATCATCCAGTTGAATACGCTGCGTAATAAAAGGTTCAAGATTTATTTTACCTTCTTCAACCAGTTTAATCGTTTCTTGATGGTCATTTACATAGGCAATAGTGCCTAGTACATCAAGCTCTTTCATTACTACACTATGCACATTAATTGATGCTGGGTGGCTCCAAATGGAAACAATAACGATAACGCCTGTTGGTTTGACTGCTGCAACCAAAGTATCTAAAACTTTGTTAACGCTACTACATTCAAACGCGACATCGACGCCATCGCCATTCGTGATTTTCATGACCTCAGAAACAACATCAACTTCTGACGGGTCTAAAATATAATCTGCGACTCCCGACTCTTTGGCCTTTTCTTTACGTTTTGCACTGAGCTCAGTAATGATGACCTTAAGACCTTTCGCTTTTAAAATTGCCGAAAGCAATAAACCAATTGGCCCAGCACCGCCAACCAGTGCAATATCACCAGACTTTGCACCACTACGTACGTAAGCATGATGACCTACCGATAACGGTTCAATTAAGGCTGCCTGATCCAGTGGAATTTTATTGGAAATTGGGTGTACCCAACGGCGTTTAACCGCAATTTTTTCCGATAAACCACCACCACGACCACCTAAACCAATAAAGTTCATATTTTTGGAAAGATGATAATTATCGCCCGGTCCAGTCGGTACATCATCGGCCACAATATAAGGCTCTACCACCACATGCTGACCAATTTCAATGTCATCAACACCTTCACCTACAGCATAGACAACGCCTGAAAACTCATGGCCCATGGTAATCGGTGCAGATTCACCTGAAATAGGATGTGGATGTCCACATGGTGGAATAAAAATTGGCCCTTCCATAAATTCGTGCAAATCTGTACCACAGATTCCACACCAAGCTACCTTAATGCCTACAGTGCCGGGAGTGACTTCTGGTTCAGGGATATCTTCAATACGAATATCGCCTCTGTCATAAAAACGCGCTGCTTTCATTATTATCTCCCTCAAATCAGGATGTTGTTTTAGCGATAGACTATTCCACCGTCCGTTAAAATGGATTGACCCGTAATATAGTCTGAATCTTCACTTGCCAGAAAAGCAACTAATGCAGCCACATCATCTGGTGTTTGGGCTCTACCTAAAGCAATGCCTTCTACATACTTTTTATAAGTTTCACCTATAGTAGCACCAGTAATTTCAGCAAAACGTTTATCAATTTCAACCCACATGTCTGTTCCGACAATTCCGGGGCAATATCCATTTACCGTAATACCATGACTGGCATATTCTTTTGCCGCAGCTTGCGTAAGTGCTCGTACCGCAAATTTGGTTGCCGAGTAAATACCAAGTAAAGCAAAACCATCATGGCCTGCAATTGAACAGGCATTAATGATTTTACCTTTATGTTGGCGTTGCTTAAATTTTGCAGCAGACGCCTGAATACCCCACAGTACGCCACCAATATTGATATCAACAATTTTTTGAAATTCATCAGGTGTGATATCAGCAATCGCCTGAACCTGTGCAATTCCAGCATTATTAATCATGACATCAAACCCGCCAAGTGTCTGCTCAGCATGATTTATAGCGGCATACACTTGCTCTCGGTCACTTACATCAGCAATAAATGTGCTCGCATTTACACCTAAAGCCTGAATTTCCTGCTGCACATCGTTCAGTCGATCTTGTTTCATATCCACTAATGCAATATGTGCCCCTTCTTGCGCCAAGCGCAGGGCAATCCCACGGCCAATGCCTTGAGCTGCCCCCGTCACTAAAACGACTTTATTTTTTAATCCCTTAACCATGTTCAACTCCTGTAAATGCAGAATTTCTACATATGAATCGCTCGTTGCATTGAAGCTAGAATGGATTCATGCATAGCTTCTGATAATGTTGGATGCGGGAAAATCACTTGAGCTAAACTTTCATCAGTTGCTTCTAGGTATTTGGCAATAGCAAATCCTTGGATATGTTCGGTTACTTCATGGCCTACCATATGTGCACCAAGCAGTTCGCCCGTTTCTGCATGAATAATAGTTTTCACAAAACCTGACGCATCTCCAATTGCCAAAGCTTTACCATTTGCAGTTAAAGAAAACTTGCCGATTCGTACAGGTAAATTCTGAGCTTTTGCTACGTTTTCCGTTAAACCAATACTCGCCACTTGTGGATGTGTAAAAATACAACCGGGTATCTGGCTACGATCGAGTGAATGTACGTTTGCTACACCAGCAATTTTCTCGACACATATCATGGCTTCATGGCTTGCTTTATGGGCAAGACACGGTGCTCCAGCCACGTCACCAATCGCATAAAGCCCTGCTACATTGGTTTTACAATAGTCATCAATTGCCACAAAACCTTGTGGATTCAGTTCTACACCTAAACGTTCTAGTCCTAACCCTGTGGTATTCGGCTGTACACCAATTGCCGAAAGCACACGGTCAAAAACAAGGGTTTGAACGTCATTTGCCGTTTCAATTACACAGTGGACTTGATCATTTTCAATTTGAATACTTTGAACAACAGCATCGGTTAAGACTTTCATGCCTTTTTGTTCAAATTGCTTTCTAACAAATTGAGCAACTTCCGCATCTTCAGTTGGTAAAATCTGCTTGGCTAAATCAATAAGCGTGACCTGACAACCCAAGTCTTGATAAAGGCTCGCAAACTCACTACCAATTGCACCTGAACCTACAACCAGTAAACTTTTCGGTAACTGCTCTGGAACAAGAGCCTCTTTATAGCTCCAGACATAGGTTCCATCGACAGGAAGCTGAGGAACATGTCGAGCTTTAGCTCCAGTTGCCAAAATAATATGCGGTGCACTCAAAGCCTGACTTTTACCTTGAGCATCTGTCACTTCAAGTTTTTCTTTAGCCGTAAGTTGAGCACGGCCATTAAGCACTGTCACATGATTCTTTTTCAGCAGGTAGTCGATGCCTTGTACTAACTGAGCTGACACTTGTCGACTATGTTGCACAAGCTTTTGAATATCAAAATCGAGTTGAGATACCTGAAAACCAAACTGTCCGGCATGTTTAAACTGGTTTGCAAGCTCAGCCCCTGCAAGCAAAGCTTTAGTTGGAATACAGCCCCAATTTAGACAAATTCCGCCTAAATGTTGCTCTTCTACAATTGCGGTTTTTAACCCGAGCTGGGCTGCACGAATTGCAGCCACATACCCACCCGGTCCCGCGCCAATCACAATTAAATCAAATTGAGTTTCTGACATGCGGGTTCTCCTACACCAAAATTAAAGCAGGGTTTTCAACAAACTGCTTAAAGCTGGCCAAGAATTTCGCCCCAACTGCGCCATCAATGACTCGGTGATCACATGACAATGTCGCTGTGACAATCTCACGAACCACTACATTGCCATTTTCAACAACAGCACGTGATTCAGAAGCACCTAATGCCATAATTGCACCTTGCGGTGGATTAATAATGGCGTCGAACTGTTTAATGCCTAACATTCCTAAATTTGAAATGCTAAAGCTACCGCCCTGAAATTCATCAGGCTGTAACTTGCCAGTCTTGGCACGCGTTGCCAAATCACGCATATCATCGGAAATTTGTGCTAAAGACTTCTGATTTGCTGCTTTTACAATCGGTGTAATTAAACCGTTTGGAATCGCTACAGCCACTGAAATATCCGCTTGAGAGAACTGTAAAATTGATTGAGTTGCCTCATCAAATTGAACATTCACCTCAGGTACTTTAATCAGCGCCGCTGCTGCTGCCTTAATGAGCATGTCATTAATAGAAAGTTTCACTTGTGGAACAGTCTCATTAATCTGCTTACGTAAATTTTGCAAAGCTTCTACGTTTAGATCGACCACTAAGCGAAAATGTGGTGCATTACGTTTTGCAGCCTGTAGCCGTGAAGCAATCGCCTTACGCATCCCATTCATCGCTACAGTAGTAACGGTCGATTGTTGTTGAACAGCACATTGAGTAGATTGTTCATTTACCGATGCAGGGTTATTACGATAGTAAACCGCTTCAACATCTTCTTTACAGACCCGACCACGAGTACCTGAAACACGGCAGTCATTTAGGTTAATGCCCCATTGTTTTGCTAAGCGGCCTGCTACAGGTGTCGCTAAAACTTGGCTATCATCGGCCTTAGATTTAACTACTTTAGCTTGAGTTTGCTGCTTAACATCAGGCCACTGACCACCAGCAGCTTGTACAGCTTTCTGGATGTCTTGAACACTAATACGTTCTTCACGACCAGAACCTGTGACTTTTGCCAAGTTTACATTGTGCTTTTCTGCAAGCTTTAACGCATGTGGTGTTGCAAACAAATCATCAGATGTTTGATAGCCTTGTAATGGCTCTGGTACAGCGTAGTCACCTTTAGCAGCCTTTACTGGAGCTGAAGCACTTGCAGCTACAGACTGTGGTTGTTCTGTTTTTTCAACAACAGGTGCAGATGTTTCCGCCTTACTTTGCTCCGAAGGTGCTTCCGGGGCTTTAGGTGCTGAACCACCTAGTGATGCGATAAACTTTTCAACTTCTGCATCAGAAATTTCACTTTCAGCACATACAGCAATAAGCCCACCAACAGGTAAAGTATCACCATCTTTTGCTAAAATTTTACGGAGCGTTCCAGCAAAAGGCGCTTCTAACACATTGACGATTTTTGTGGTTTCAATTTCACAAATTTCATCGCCCTTATTAAAGCTATCACCCTCTTTAATCAACCATTGGGCGATCGTACCTTCTTCCATGGATAATCCCCATTTCGGGATCTCCAGCGTTTTAATTTCGCTCATCCTAAGCCTCCAATGTTTTTCGCACAGCTTGCTCAATACGCTCTACACTTGGAATCCATTCTTTTTCTAAAACTGGAGAGAATGGAACAGGCGTATGTGGTGGCGTTACGAGTTCAACAGGTGCTTTCAAATAGTGGAAACCTTTTTGTGCAACTAGTGCAGCAACATCATGACCAAAACCACAGCGTGCTGCTGATTCATCCACAATAACAACTCGTCCAGTCGACGCAACAGACTCTAAAATTCCTTCTTCATCTAGAGGGGAAATCGTGCGAGGGTCTACCACTTCAACTGAAATACCATCTTTTGCTAGTTTATCTGCTACCTCATTAGCGCGATGTACCATCAAACCTAAAGCAATAATGGTCACGTCTGTTCCTTCACGGGTGTAATTTGCTACCCCAAAAGGAATGGTATAAGCATCATCTGGAACTTCGCCTTTAATGTCATAAAGCATTTTATGTTCACAGAACACTACAGGGTCATCATCACGAATAGCTTGAATTAACAGCCCTTTCACATCATATGGGCTAGATGGAACCACAACTTTTAAGCCCGGAACTGCGGCAAATACATTATACGGTGACTGAGAATGCTGGGCTGCCGCAGAAAAACCTGCGCCAATCATGCCACGTACAACCATGGGTGCTTTTGCTTTTCCACCAAACATATAACGGAATTTAGCGGCTTGGTTATAAAGCATGTCATGACACACGCCATAGAAATCCATAAACATTAAGTCAGCAACAGGACGTAAACCTGTTGCAGCAGCACCAGCGGCCATACCAATAATTGCAGACTCGGTAATTGGCGTATCTATCACACGTTCCGAACCAAATTCTGTCCATAAACCTTTGGTTACGCCAAGTACCCCACCGAAACCTTCTAACTGGTTGTCTTCAGTGTTTTTACCGCCGTGTCCACCGCGAACATCTTCACCAACAACAAATACGGTTGGGTCGCGGCGCATTTCTGATTCAATGGCTTCTTTAATTGCATTACGAAAACTTTTATTTGGCATCTTTACTATTCCTTTAGTAAGAGACATAGACGTCAGTAAGGAGTTGTTCTGGTTTCGGATATGCCGCAGCACGAGCTTTTGCAACGGCATCATCAACATTTGCCTTAGAAGATGCATCAATCTCGTCTAGTTTGGCTTCATCAATTTTGCCTTTGACTTTTTCGCGGAAAATTTTCAAAGGATCTTTGTTTTCTTTAATAAACTCGACTTCTTCCTTAGAACGAATCAAGCCAGGGTCACCTTCGAAATGGCCATAAAAACGGTTTGTAATGGTTTCAATCACACTTGGGCCTTCACCACGACGTGCACGTTCAATGGCAGTTTGAGCAGCTTCATAGACGGCAAAGAAATCGGTACCATCAACTTTAACCGCAGGTAAACCAAAACCTGCTGCACGGCCAGCAATATCTTTGCTTCCTACTGCATAATCATGCCCTGTTCCTTCACCAAAGCCGTTATTTTCGAAAACGAAAATCACTGGAAGTTTAAGAACAACAGCCATGTTCATCGCTTCAAAAGTAAGGCCTTGGTTTGAGCCACCATCACCTGTAAAAGACAGTCCGACGCCACCAGTCTTTAAGGTTTTTGCTGTCAAAGCTGCACCAATTGCTAAAGGAGGTCCACCACCCACAATCCCGTTGGCACCGAGCATACCTTTATCTAAATCGGCAATATGCATAGAACCGCCTTTTCCACGGCATAGTCCGTCATCTTTACCGAAAATTTCCAGCATCATGGCGTGAATGTCACAGCCTTTTGCAATACAGTGTCCATGTCCACGGTGTGTTGAAGTGATATAGTCTTTGTCGGTTAAGTTTTCGCAAATCCCGACTGCTACAGCTTCTTCTCCGCTATATAAGTGAATAAAGCCTGGAATATCACCATTGGTATTTTCTTCATGAAGTCGATCTTCAAATTCACGAATATCACGCATGCGTTTATATGCTGCGAGTAATTGCTCTTCCGTTAATTGCATATCCTTTTCCTTTATTATCTTGATTATTAAAAATCAACCAAGTTTCAGCGAGTTTTATATATTTCGCTATAAATAATAAAGCTCAATTTAATTTAATATGCTATTAGACTAAAAAGTTTTAAATAAGTTTTTTAGCTATTAATTTTTATTTATCACAAGCTTACACCGCAAAAATAAAATTAAAAAATTTTAATTCATTTCATGTACTTGTAAAACAAACCTTTAACCAACCTTTATTAATTTATAATATTTGCTGTGCACTATACGCATTAATAAATTCTTTATTTCTTATTTATAGAAATAAGGTTTTTTATTATAACTAGTCTAGTTGCAAATTTATTTAATATAAAATGGAATTTTATATATGGACTTAAAAAGGCAAATAGAGACAGGTATTAAGTTAAGAGGAATAGATAAGGTTTCTCGTATTCCTATTAAAATTTTACCTACCGACGAATTACCTAAAAAGCCTGAATGGATTCGAGCAAAAATAAATGATTTCGAAGAAATTCAACGTATCAAAAATTTATTACGCCAACAAAAGCTACATAGTGTTTGCGAAGAGGCCGCATGTCCAAATCTACCTGAATGTTTTGGTGGTGGTACGGCAACATTTATGATTATGGGCGATATTTGTACAAGACGTTGCCCTTTCTGCGATGTAGCACATGGTCGTCCAATGCCTTTAGATGAAAATGAACCTAAAAATCTAGCTGAGACGGTCGCTAACCTAAACTTAAAATATGTAGTCATTACCTCTGTAGACCGTGATGATCTACACGATGGTGGCGCAGCACATTTTGTGAAGTGTATTGAAGAAATCAGAAACCGTTGTCCAGATACGCTAATTGAAATTTTAGTTCCAGACTTTCGTGGCCGTTTAGAAACAGCACTCTCTACATTAAGCTTATCACCACCCGATGTGTTTAATCATAATATTGAGACAGTGCCACGTTTGTATAAAGCGATGCGTCCCGGTTCGGACTATCAGCATTCGTTAAATTTATTAAAACGTTTTAAAAAATACTGCCCTGACATTAAAACCAAATGTGGTCTGATGGTTGGATTAGGTGAAATTGAGGCAGAAGTGCTTGCTCTACTCAATGATTTAAAAGATCACGATGTAGATTTAGTGACTATTGGACAATATTTACAGCCCTCAAAGTCACATGCCCCTATTCACCGGTTTGTGAATTTACAAGAATTTGAAAGATACACTCAGCATGGTCAGCGTTTAGGCTTTAAAAATATCTGGAGTGCGCCGATGGTCCGTTCTAGCTATTTTGCCGATCGGCAATATTTCGGTGAATCTGCACCAAAGCCATTTTCAAGAGAGGACGTTTTGTCTTAGCGCAATCGTAAATAACAAAACTTACCCAATTGGCTAATGGTCAAACCCTTTAAAATTATTTAAGGTAAATGAATTAAGAGGAAATAGTCACAATAAGAAAGCTAAACCTGTTGAGCGGCTACGGATACGCCATTTCAACAATAAAGGAATTTCGATATGGATATGTCAAAACAACTATTATTGCCTTCTACAGATAACCTTCCGTCTTTCTTTAGACCGGAAACAACCTCTGAAACAGCCTATTCAGTGAAAAAGCCGTCACTCGATTTAGATGCGGCCCCTATATTTGATCTTGATCAGGAATGGCAACATTCCTTATTTGGTCGTTCAATCCAAGAGTGCCATAGAAATTTGATGCATATTGCTGAAGATGCGGATATGGCAATTGGCGTGACAGATCCTCACGGTACCTTACTCTGGACATGGAGTAGTACACCTATGCGTTCATCTGCTGAACAAGTCCACTTTGTTGAAGGTGGGCAATGGTCTACTCAAGCGGTTGGTCAAAATGCAATTGGTCTTGCCCTCAATACACATTCAGCAAGCTGTGTTTACTCACATGAAAACCAGATGAACAGCGTTAGAGACTGGGTCTGTTATGCAGCCCCAATCACCGATGCAAACACAGGCCAGTTTTATGGCATTATGAACTTATCAACGAAGTACCAAAAGCATAATTCACTTGGAATTTTAGCAGTTGAACGCTGTGCAGATCTTGTAAAACAAGCCATTCAACTTCATCAAAAAAACATTTTATATATTAAGGCGCTAGGCACGCCTAAAGTTCAATACAATCAACAAGGCTTAACACTCACGCAGCGCCAAATCGAAATATTATGTATTCTTGCCTTGTGTCCAGAAGGTATAAACTTAGAAGAACTACACTACGCTTTATATGGCGACCGCCCAGTGAGTACAACCACACTAAAATCTGAACTCTCTCAACTTCGAAACTTAATTCCAGATGTTATCGAGTCACGGCCATATAGACTCAACTGTGAAATTCAATGTGACTTTCTTATGGCTGAGCAGGCGTTAAACCTAGGATTTACTGCAACCACTTTAACACTCTACAGAGGTAGTTTTTTAGCCAAATCAGAAAGCCCATTCTTATGTGCTTGGAGAGATTGTTTTGATGCTCGATTGAGCCATGTGATTTATCAAATTGATGATATAGATCAACTGTTACGTGTAGTCAGTCGTGTGCCTGATCGAGTTGATGCTGTTGAACGCTTACTTGAATTATTACCTGAGGATACACCTTATAGAGTAAAGCTTTTAAAATTGCTTGAATAAAATAAAAGGGAGAATATTGTATAAATATTCTCCCTTTTCAAGATCAGTTTAAGCAGAAGCTTTAAGCTGTATCCTATAGCAATCATCTAAAGCCAGCTCATAATAACGCAATCCTTCTTCAGCAGCATGAAATGCTTTTTGCTGCCAATCGGGGCGGTCATTCGACAAACGTTTAATCAACTCCATGGCTTCATAAGGATGTAAATCATCATAATGCGCATGGGCACGCAACCAAGCTAAAGAGCGCTTATCAATCGTGACTTCTGGGTGATCTGTATAAGCATGAATACCTTTATAGACTTGAATAGACCAGTCACCTGTCGCCCATTCAATTGCTAAGTTGGTGGCAGCTAAACATTCAGCTAAATTACCACGATGACTCATATTCCATAGGAAATGGTTCACCGCATTCATTGCAGCTGGTGGTCGCACGCTATCAAGCTGTTCTATAGTTAATCC
The DNA here is from genome assembly GCF_016064815.1 of Acinetobacter seifertii. Lineage (NCBI taxonomy): Bacteria > Pseudomonadati > Pseudomonadota > Gammaproteobacteria > Moraxellales > Moraxellaceae > Acinetobacter > Acinetobacter seifertii. Next base: position 2,214,751 of record NZ_CP065820.1, read on the forward strand.
AAAACCTTTAGCCCAATCACGATACCACCGCAAATGGCGTTCTTCGACTTTAATATTTTGAATTAACCAGTCTCGTGCTTCCGTTACACCTGGTTCAGCAAAAGCAGTCGCTTTAGCTAATGCACCAGCCATATATGATGGAAAGTGCGCTACTAATGGATAGAAATTAAGTAATGCATAACGGAAACTCTCTAGGCTCAATCCCCCATTGGCCATTTCAGTAAAAAACGGATGTTTACTGACTCGCTCCTTAACTGGTAAAAGATCATCCCAAAATCGCTGAGACCATTCATTATGCGCTGTAATTTCTAAATTCATTCCATATTGATTTAAAGCAGTCATTGCTAATTTTCCTATTTATATGACAGCAATCATCTGTACTTCACGGCTATAAGTCTATCCGAAAATGATAAAGATACAATCTTTAATCGACCATTTGTCATTTTTTCTCAAAGGTTTGGGGTCTTTAGATAATTGTGACGCTAATCATTGAAATGTCGTGATTTTTATCACAATTAGAGAGTATAAAAATCATTACTTTTTTAAAAAATCTGTATTATTATTTTTAAATAATTCACACATTATATAACCAATACTTTTAGATGGAACTTTAATAAACCAAGTCTCATTTTATGCCAACTTCCAATATAGAGAGCATTAATTATGAAGTTGCAAGGTTCCAATATATTGGGACAGGAACAAATAGATTTATTAACCACACGCGGATTAAATTTCCTCAGGTTTCCAAAGCAACTTGAAACGATTTATCGTTTTCAATATCAAGAAGGTGCGGCCTATGAGTTTCGCTATAGAGCACCTATTATTTTAATATTATATTTATTTTTAAGCTTTGGTATATACCAAGTTTTACCGACTGAACAAGTTTTATCCTGGTTAAACTATTATTCTTGGGTGGGTATAATAGTTTTAATTGCATGGATTTTATCATTTATTAAAAAATTAAATCAGTGGTTTGATTATTATGTCGGAATTGGCTCTGCTTCCGCCGTTGCTATCACCTTTATTTTAATTAACGTTTTAGAAAATGGCCAAGATAATGTTCTTTTTCATGCAGCGATGATGTATGCAATTGTGATTATCTACGGTGCTGTAGGTATGCGCTTTTATACTGCCATTATTGCCGGATGGGTTGGTGGTTTTGTTGGTATTTTAGTCAGTACCTATGTAAAAGGTGACATTGACTGGACCTTTTTAAACCGTACATATACGTTTAGTAGTTTCTTAGGGATGACCCTTGCTTACGCAACAGACCGTCAACACCGAGAAAACTATTTACAAAACTGTATGATTGAGCTCAACCGTATTGAACTTATGCAACAAGCGCAGCAGCTATCTTTGCTTTCACAACAAGATGCTTTAACTGGGCTTGCTAACCGACGTTATCTTGATGAAACACTAGATAATGAATGGCGACGTGCACTACGCCATGAGACATCACTTACTATTATGATGGTTGATATCGACTTCTTTAAGTCATATAACGACACCTTGGGCCATCTTAAGGGTGATCAGTGCTTAAGAGATATTGCTACTGCAATTTCATCTATTGCCGCTCGTAGTGGAGATTTGGTTGCTCGTTATGGTGGTGAAGAGTTTTTACTTCTTTTCCCTATGACAAACCCGCAACAGGCTCAAATTCAAGTTGAAAGATTAATGAACGCAATTAAAAAAATTGCAATTGTTCATCCATGTAGCAGTGTTTCACCGTATGTAACCATTAGTGTGGGTGTGGCAACTACTGTTCCGCGTCTAAATGATTCAATTTCTGCCTTTGTTAGCCGCGCAGACCATGCACTCTATCAAGCAAAAACAAATGGTCGTAATCAATATCAAATTGCTGTAAATGAAGAACAAATTGTAGACTTAACTTAATTATTCATAAGTCTATATAATTAAAAAAATTGCTATCAATAAATAAAAAAGCCACATACTTTAAATTATGTGGCTTTTCTTAATTCAACCAGAGCTATGGCTAAGGTTCAATCGGAGCAAATGGAGGAACAACATCTGCATTTTGAGCACGATGGCGTAGGAAATGATCCATTAAAACAATAGCCAGCATTGCTTCCGCAATTGGAGTTGCTCGAACGCCGACGCACGGATCATGACGGCCTTTAGTTAATACATCAGTATCTTCACGATTTAAATTAATCGTTTTCCCCGGAGTTGTGATACTTGCTGTTGGTTTTAGGGCAATCGCTACACGAATGGTTTGACCACTTGAAATACCACCCAAAATTCCACCAGCATGATTTGCTAAGAAGCCATGACTCGTCAATTCGTCACGTGTTTCATGACCAAACTGTCCAGCAACTGCAAAACCATCACCAATTTCCACACCTTTCACCGCATTAATACTCATCATTGCATGTGCAATGTCAGCATCTAAACGGTCAAAAACAGGCTCACCCCAACCTACAGGAACTTTCTCAGCTAAAATTTCTAGCTTAGCGCCACAGCTTGTACCTTGTTCACGTAAAGAAGTCACCAAAGCTTCAAAGCGAGAAACAGCGTCTACATCGCCACAGAAAAATGGATTATTTGGAACTTCATTCCAATCCAGTTTTTCGGCAACTTCATTACCAATTTGAGTGACGTGACCACGAATGAAGACACCAAATTTTTCTGCTAAATATTTCTTCGCAATAGCACCTGCTGCAACGCGCATAGCAGTTTCACGAGCACTTGAACGACCGCCACCACGATAATCACGGAAACCATACTTTTGTGTATAGGTATAATCCGCATGGCCCGGTCTAAAGGTTTGCGCAATATTTCCATAATCTTTCGATTTTTGGTCAGTATTACGAATGAGTAAACCAATTGGGGTACCTGTAGTTTTCCCTTCAAATACACCTGAAATAATTTCAACCTGATCAGGTTCTTTGCGTTGAGTTGCAAATTTCGATGTACCAGGTTTACGGCGATCCAAGTCTATTTGCAGATCTTCTTCGGTCAATGCAAGGCCCGGTGGCACGCCATCAACAATTGCCATTAAGCCAACACCATGTGATTCACCACATGTAGTTACACGAAAGAGTTGTCCAATAGTGTTCCCTGCCATACGTACAACTCCTTAAGATTGTTCTGCAAATAATTTTCTATAACGACGACATTGCTCAGCAGTCAAAGCAAAAATACCTGAACCGCCTTTTTGGAAAGTAAGCCAGTTGAAGTCAATTGTATTAAAGTTCTGACGCATTGCCCATTCAGAGTTACCCACTTCAATGACAATTAAACCATCTTCTGTCAAATAATCTGCTGCTTGAGCAAGCATTTTACGAACTAAGTCTAAACCATCTTGACCTGCTGCCAATGCAAGTTCAGGCTCATGTAAAAACTCTTCTGGTAGGTCAGCCATATCTTCGGCATCAACATATGGCGGGTTACTTACAATTAAATCGTACTGATTTTCAGCTGGAATCTTGGCGAATAAATCAGATTCAAGTAACGCAACTTGATATTGCTTATTGTGGTGTTCAACATTAATTGAGGCTACTTCTAAAGCTTCTTTAGAAATATCTGTTGCATCCACTTCAGCATCTGGATAAGCATAAGCTAAAGCCACAGCAATACAACCAGAACCTGTACACATGTCTAAAATACGTTGCGGAGTTTTAGGTTTGGTATTTTCTGGTAAGTTGTTGAGCGCTTCACGCATTTGACCATTTTCATCTAAGCAATATGGTGCAAAACGTTGCTCAATTAACTCTGCAATTGGTGACCGAGGAATAAGTACGCGTTCATCAACATAAAATGGCTTATTGAAGAAGTAAGCTAAATTTAATAAATAAGAAGTTGGAATACGGTCATTAATACGACGCTCCAGCAAGCTTAAGAATTCTGCTTTTTCACTTGGTAAAAGTTTAGCATCTAGAATTTCTGCATCTGCTGACCATTCAAGAGATAAGGTTTGTAAAACTAATGCAGAGCTTTCTGCAAAATAATCTTCAGTACCTTGTCCTAAATGTGCATCATGTTGACGTAATGCTGATACCCCAAAACGAATAAAGTCTCGAATTGTTGATAAATTTTCAGCAGCTTCCTGTAAATGTTCAGGGCTAATCGTCGGTCGCTCCACTTAGGCGTCTCCAAAGGCAAATTTTGCAAAGTGACTATTCTACTGAGTGAGACAAAGCAACGCAACGCTTTGCCTTGTGAACCAGTGTTTTACATCTCAATCTATAGAAATCACGGCTTTAAATTAGAATACTTTGTTTTAATTAAGAAATAATGAACTTTATAAGTAGCGCAATATGTAGTCTCTGAAACAAAAAAGCGGCCTTTAAATACTGACCGCTTATGAACTCTAGTTGGCTTAAAGCTTAAGCTTTTCTGCAACATAATCGGAGTCTTTATCTCCTCGTCCAGAAAGATTCACCACAATCATGGTTTCTTTCGGCAGCTTTGGCGCTTCACGAATTGCCCATGCAACAGCGTGTGAGCTTTCAAGCGCTGGAACAATTCCTTCTACACGAGAAAGTGTCATAAAAGCATCTAAACATTCTTGGTCGGTTGCAGTGCTATATTCAACACGACCTAAATCTTTTAAGAAACTATGTTGTGGCCCAACACCCGGATAGTCTAGTCCTGAAGCAATAGAATGCACTGGTAAAGGTTCACCAGCCTCATTTTCAAGCACATAACACGCCATCCCATGAATTTGGCTTGGTTTACCTAAAGTTAAGGTTGCCGAGTGCATATTGGTGTCTAACCCATGTCCAGCTGGTTCAACCCCAACGAGTTTTACATCTGAGTCATTTAAAAATGCCGTAAACGCACCTATAGCATTTGAACCGCCACCAACACATGCCACCACATAATCTGGATTTTTACCAAAGCGCTGGTGCGTTTGATCTTTAATTTCATTACCAATAATAGATTGAAAATCTCGAACCATTTTAGGAAATGGATGTGGTCCAACCACAGAACCAATGGCATAAATAAAGTTTTTAGGGTCTTTTAAATATTCTTCAAATGCGCTATCTACCGCATCTTTTAAGGTTGCTGTACCACGTGTAACTGCCACCAAATGTGCACCCAAAATTTTCATTTTGACGACATTTGGATGTTCTTTTTCAATATCAACTTGACCCATGTGAATTTCACACGGAATACCCACTAAAGCACACGCTGTTGCCAAAGCAACTCCATGTTGGCCTGCTCCAGTTTCAGCAATGACTTTCTTTTTGCCCATATATTTAGCAAGTAAAGCTTCACCTAAGCAGTGATTAATTTTGTGGGCACCCGTATGATTTAAGTCTTCACGCTTTAAGTAAATTTGTGCGCCACCTAACTGTTCAGATAGACGCTTTGCATGAAATAAAGGACTAGGACGACCTACATAATTTGCAAAGAGATCCGATAATTCATTTTGAAATTCAGCTGTATGGCGAATTTCTTCATAAGCAACATTAATTTCATCCATTGCTTCTTTTAAATGTGGAGGAATAAATTGCCCTCCATACTCACCAAAAAATCCTTGTTCATTCGGTAAAGCAATACCATTAATTTGATGTTGCATATCATCCCTCTATTTTAAATTATTAAAGTTATCAAGTTTATCGAGAAAGGTAGCGCGTTAAATCCTCAATGCCTTTTAGCGTCATTGGATACATATGGTTTTCAAAAATCTCTTTAATCCAACCAATTGTTTGTGTGTAATGCCAATACCCTTCTGTTTCAGGGTTTAACCATGCTGTTTTATCAAAATGTTGACGTAGGCGACGTAACCAAACTTCACCAGCTTCATCATTCATATATTCAACCGAGCCACCTACCGATTTCAGCTCATACGGTGCCATACTGGCATCACCGACTACAATTACCCGATAGTCGCGTCCGTAAGTATGAAACAAATCCCATGTATTCATACGCGTAGCTGTTCTTCGGTAGTTATCTTTCCAAACATAGTCATAAAGACAATTATGGAAATAAAAGTATTCCAGTGTTTTGAATTCTGTTTTAGCTGCGCTGAATAACTTTTCACATTGGGCAATATGAGCATCCATTGAACCGCCCACATCAAACAACATGAGTACTTTGATTCGATTACGACGCTCTGGCACCATTTGAACATCCAAGATACCTTGCTTGGCTGTTTCTCGAATTGTTCCGTCAACATCTAGCTCTTCAGCAGCACCTTGACGAGCAAATTTGCGTAAACGTCGTAACGCAATTTGCATCTGACGAGTTCCAAGGACTTGGTCGTCATCTAGGTTTTGGTATTTACGCTGTTCCCAGACTTTAACCGCCGAACGTTTACGCCCTGGCCCACCAATTCTGACGCCTTCTGGATGGTCACCAAAAGCGCCAAAAGGTGATGTTCCACCAGTGCCCACCATACGGTTACCACCTTGGTGTTTTTTATGCTGTTCGCGTAAGCGCTCTTCTAGCATTTTCATCAGTTCTTCTAAAGAACCTGCTTTTTGAAGCTCAGCTCTTTGCTCTGGTGTTAAATGCTTTTCGAGAAGTTCTAAATCGAACCAGTCTTTTGGTAGTTTATGGACTTGCTTGAGTAACTCATCGATATCAAAGGTTTCTATGCCATCAAAGTAATCTTTCATGGCACGGTCAAACTTATCAAAAAAGCGTTCATCTTTAACTAAAATGGTTTTAGCAAGCTGATAGAACTCTTCTTGATCGGCAAAAACTAAACCTTCACTTACTGCACGGTTTAAGTCAATGAGCTCACGTGTAGTAACTGGAACACCGTATTTACGTAAGGTGTAAAATAACCGCACAAACATGGGTTATTCCCTCCTTTAACGTCGTGACATGAAAGCCAAACGTTCAAGCAGTTGCACATCTTGCTCGTTTTTAATGAGTGCGCCATACAAAGGTGGAATCGCTTTTGATGTATCTCGATTACGTAATACATCTTCAGGCATATCATCTGCCATAAGCAGACTTAACCAATCGATTAATTCTGAAGTAGATGGTGGTTTCTTCAAATTAGGAATTTCACGGAGTTTGAAGAAAACTTGAAGTGCTTCATTTACTAAGGTTGCAGAGATACTTGGGAAATGTACCGAGATAATTTCACGCATAGTTGCTTCATCTGGAAACTCAATGTAGTGGAAGAAGCAACGACGCAGGAACGCATCTGGTAATTCTTTTTCATTATTTGAAGTAATAATTACGATTGGACGTTGAGTAGCCGTAATCGTTTCGCCTGTTTCATAAACATAAAAAGACATCTTATCAAGTTCATGTAACAAGTCATTTGGAAACTCGATGTCTGCTTTATCAATTTCATCAATTAAAAGCACACAACGCTCTTCACTGGTGAAAGCTTCCCACAGTTTACCGGGCTTAATATAGTTCTTAATATCGTAAACACGATCATCACCGAGTTGGCTATCACGCAAGCGGGACACAGCATCGTATTCATATAAGCCTTGCTGTGCTTTAGTCGTTGACTTGATGTGCCAAGTGATGAGTTTTAAACCTAGACTTTCTGCAACTTGCTCAGCAAGTAAAGTTTTACCTGTACCTGGCTCACCTTTAACCAATAAAGGCTTTTGCAAAGCACGAGCTGCTTTTACAGCAAGTTTAAGACTATCAGTCGCGATATATTGATCTGTACCGGTAAAATGTTGGGTATCAGCAGACATGTAGAGACCTTATTTTTCTATTTCAATGGTTAGATGGAACGCATGCTCTTGTTTGTTGAATATTTTGACCAACAATAGCCAATAACCAAACCTAGACCAACCACAAACAGAATTAAGGATAAATTTGACCAGATTAAAGGACTGTCTTTAGTTAACACACCAAACAGTAAACCAAAAATAGCTGGTGCTACAGATGCATTAGGCCCTTCCGAAACGGTTGGCGTCAATAAAATAGCAAACACAACTAACCAGCTTATTGCGCCAAAAGTAGTAGGTAAGCGACGCATTAAACGCCACCAACACCACAAAGCAATAAGAGCGCCAACGCCATAAGCTGTTAAAGCAATGATTTCCTCAGGAATTGCATCGAGAGAAGAAAGTAATTGATTTAAAACTCCAGCTTGATCTTCACGCACCACGTAAGCCCTCTGGTTCAACTGCATTTGGGTTAATTAACCCTTCTGGCGGCATCTGAATAAAGAAACCTTTTGTTTGTAATGAGTCTAGAACATGTAAAACATTTACACGCGCTAATTTACGTGTTGGAGCCAATTCTAAATGCATGACAAATGTTGCACGACCAAATGCTTGTAAAACAGCTTCTGGAACTTTTTCAAACGGATCGGTTTGCTCCGTATCATCAGGATAGTTTGGACGAGCAATATAAATGTACATTTCATCTTTTTTGCTCGATCTATAAATATCACAGTGCATTTCAAATCAACTCTTGAACTAAGGACAGCATACATGAAAAAAAACAACAGACACACGCAGGTTTGTTTACGCATCAGTCGTTTTTTCTTTTCTTGCGAAATATTAACCCACAACAATCATTAAGGTCGACAAATAACTTTTAATTTTCTAAAGTTTTAAATTTTCTACCTTTAATAACCTATTAATTTTACATAAAAAATCCTTTGAACTACTTTTATAAAATGAAAAAATTACATTTTGAAAACAATCAAACTTTAATTTAACTGAAGTTAAACCAGTTTAATTTATTGAAAATTATAAATTTAATTTAAATTCTGCTTTAAATTAAACATTGATAAGCTTTAACTTATGCATACAGGATAAGACATTATTTAACCGATCATAAATTCGGATGTGTTTCAATAACTATAGATCTATAAATAGGAGGTCTATGCTATGTCTCGTGGCGATAAATCATCTTATACAGCAAAGCAAAAGCGTCAGGCTAAACATATTGTTGAGAGTGAGGTAGATAGAGGTCATTCTCAAGAGGAAGCTGAACGTATTGCATGGTCTACCGTCAATAAACAAGATGGCGGTGGTAAGAAAAAATCACATTAAAATTACCACTAGATACTTCTTTGGTTAACTTGATGACTAAAGAAGTATCCTACTAATAAGCTAAACAAAGATTTTAAAAGACTCTTGAGCCTTGCATATAATCATTACTCACCTGATTTAACGCACTCAAAATTAAGCTGTCATCTTGAGTAAGTAAGGCCTCATTTAAATGACTCATGTAATCCATTAATGTTTCTTTTGAAGCTTGCGCAAACTCGGTAGTCACTGCTTCATCTTCATATAAGATTACATAACTACGAGCAAACCCATAAATAAGATAAGTCGCTGATTTTTGGTTTAGATCTGGAGATTGTTTTAGATACTGCTCACACGCATTTTTTAAGTTTTTAAATGCATCTGTACCAGTAGATTGATTTTTGAAAGATGAAAGTATTGTTTGGAAGTTCATATCCATATTCCACTCAAAAAGTAAAGCTACAGAAGAAGTACAAGCCTGTCAAACAATATATTGATTTTTATAAATTTAGATTGTAAAAAAATATAAGAAACGCCCTAAAGTATGGGCGTCTGATAAAAAATTTAGAAACTAACTTCAATATTGACCGTTGTACCAGACTGTTCAATATTGGTTGAAACATTAAAACCCCGAGCTTTTAGCTCTTCTTCTACTTGGGTAATATGTTCAGGATGTAAGGCATCTATTGGAAATTGAAACACTGCTCGGCGTTTACCTTCTTTGGAAATTTCCTCGGTTCCAGATAAGATTTTTTCTAACAATATTGTTTGATCAATTTTTACATCTTTAGCATTTTTTCTTGCCTGTTCAGCATTAAAATTATTAGTCATGTTTATCTCTCTAGTTATTAGTAAGCTTTATTTATAGCATAAAAAATTAATTTCAATATTAACTTATTATTGATTTTAAAAACTTTTTAAGATTGCATAAATAAAATTAGAGGCCTCCTCTCCCCGAGAAGGCCTCTATATTTCTGCACCGAAACAAACTTATAGTTATATATTATTTATTTTAAAATTGTTTTTCTTGCTGCCAAGAATATACAGACCTGTATATATACACAATTGAATTTTTCTCATGAATAAAGTTAATTTAATTCAGCATAGGTATATATAATTAAGATTAACTCATATTTATAGTAATTAAACTTTAAAAAAGTCCACTAATATAAAGCAAAGCTAAATAAAAAATTAAGTTCATAAAGCTGTGCTTATAAAAGAGTCTTATTTTAAAGTAATATTAACAAGCATTATTTGAATAAATATTAACCAAACAAACTATTTCTTAAATACAAAGAGTTTATTTGAACTAAAAACACCTTTATAAATTTATAATAAGAGACTTGCCTTCTCTTCTGTAAATAGCTCAATAAGTGGTTTGGTGAGTAATTCGTAACGCCATCCCAACAAGTAATCAGGTAAATCTTGTTCGTCACCTTTAGAAAGCACATGCTGATGAATCGCATTTAACCATTTCTTACGAAGCAAAACTTCTTTTGGAATGGAGGTCCGCTCTATAGCATTAGCAATTAACGCATCCATTTTATCTAAAGTTTCTTTCGAAGTAATTTTAAAAGGTTTCGCAATTTTAGCTGGCCATTGCCCTTCTACTGGTAAGTCTTTTAAAAGATCCAGAATAATCTTGCCATATTCACGAACAACATTTGGACGAATATCTCTGACTTGAGATAATTGGAAATTATTACGCGGATTCTTTTCGACTAAATCAATCATTGTCGAGTTTCTAAGAACAAAACTACGTGGCTGGTTAGTTGCTTTAACTATATGTTCGCGCCATTCACTCAAATTCTGCAACTGCATTAATTGACGACGCGAATGTCTATAATTCCCTACATCTGTATAAAGCAATGAAGTTGGTGTTTCACTAATAATTTCTTTGGTGAGACTACTGCAATCTTCAACAACATAGTCGTAAAGCCCTTTTTGCTTAAGCTGCTCCTGAATATGGGTAGCCAATTGCATAAGATATAAAACATCATTTGCAGCGTAACATAGCTGTTGAGGAGATAAAGGTCTCGCCAACCAGTCTGAACGTGTTTGATCTTTTTCAATGTCAATGTCTAAACAAAGCTTTAAAGCACCTTGATAGCTGACTTGTAAACCATGTCCGAGAAAAGAAAGTCCAACTTGCGTATCAAAAACATTTAACAGGTTTTGTTCATCGGCATAGTGGTAAATTAAATCGATATCTTCACTACATGCGTGAAAAATATTTTGTTGAGCAACAAAGATTTTTTTCCAAAACTCAGTTAAATCTAAAGATACCCCATCCAACAAATATACGTTTTCGTTGACATTGACCTGACATACTCCAAGTTTAGGCCAAAGGGTGTCAACCTTAATAAATTCTGTATCAAGTCCATATGTTGAACATTGATCCATTTGTTGAAGAACATCAACCAATTCGGTTTGCTGTTGGATAAACTGAAACATGCTTTCTCAAGTAAATGCAAAGAGTGCTTTAAACTCTGGTATATATAACATAGCAATAGAAAAATGCTACTGAATCTCGGATGAATAATCTATTTTTGAACAATTTCCCTAAAAAGAGATAATTTTTTGATCATTATTTTAAAGTTTTTCAATTTAACACCCTTATAAAATTTATTTTTCCACAACTGCTTCTTTTTAATTTATATATTCACTAAGTAATTTTTAAAAATATACTTTTGTCTTTTAAAACTATTTTTAATAATAGGATTGATTTTAAAAACTTTGAAATAAGCACCGAAGTACTTATTTCATACGCATGCGGTTATGAACAGCCTGACTTAATGTATGACTATCAACATATTCAAGTTCACCACCTTGTGGTACACCCTGAGCAATACGTGTCATATGAATAGGTAAATGTTTCGTGGCTTCGACCAAATAGTGTGCTGTCGCCTGACCTTCTACTGTAGCATTAGTTGCCAAAATAACTTCTTCAATAGTTCCTTGGCTTAAGCGTTGAATTAGGTAAGGAATACCTATTTCCTCTGGCCCGATCCCATCTAAAGGAGAAAGATGACCACCTAATACATGGTATTTGCCACGGAAACTACCACTTTGCTCAATTGCCATCACATCTGCCGGAGACTCAACTACACAAAGCAGTTGATCTTCTCTTTCTGTTGAGGCGCAAATGTCACAAATTTCGTGCTCTGTTAAAGAGTGGCAAACACTACATTCATGAATATAACTTGATGCTTCATGTAGAGCATGCGCTAAAGCAAAGGCACCTTCACGATTTTTCATCAACAGATGTAAAGCCATACGTTGGGCCGACTTCGGTCCAACGCTTGGCAAAATACGTAAAGCTTGAACGAGTTGTTCAAATCTATCACTAAACACTGAATTTCCTTAGAACATGCCTGCTAAACCAGGAGGTAAACCCATACCTGAGTTAGCTTTTTGCATTTTCTCTTCAGAAATTACTTCTGCTTGACGCACAGCGTCATTAACCGCAGCAGCAATCAAATCTTCAATCATGTCTGGTTCATCTTGAAGTAATTCTGGATTAATTTCGATACGTTTTACGATATAACGACCAGTCATGGTTACTTTAACTAAACCACCGCCAGCTTCGGTATGTACTTCAGTTTGAGCAAGCTCTTCTTTGGCCTTTTTTATATTTGATTCCATATCTTTTTGCATGCGCTGCGCTTGCTGCATGAGCATATTGATATTCATAAACCTAACTCCGTATCTCTATCAAATATGATTGATAGTCACATAACACTTCGGAACTTAAACTCTTTTATTACCCCGACCGATCATCAAGATCATTGAGGTCATTACGTTTAAATCAAAATTAATCCGCAATTCTGACACAATAAATTAATGTTTTCTATTGGTATCTATGAAACTATTTTCGTTAACTCATCCATTTAAAGTTTTCTATACAAAAGTTTTGAGACTTAGGAACTGGTTCTCTAATTTAACTGACACTACTGTGAAGCTTGAAGATTTTTATTGTCAGGTTTGTATTCATTTAAAGGCATTTTCTGAAAAGAGGCATTTGCTTTTTTAATTGAATGATCGGCATCTTCAACTGATTTGTTCGCATCATTAATCAACAATACAGTTTCGCTGATTTGAGTTGGTTCATCTTTTTGGGCAAATACTCTATATCCAATTAAACCAATTGCCCCTATAGCGACTAAAAAAATTATAGGTTTAAGCATGGTTAAAAACTCGCTTTGTTATTTTTATTAACTTTAGAACTTTTTTACGTTTCGATTTTAAAGTCATTTATAACAAAATGTAGTTTTTTTATTTCAATCGTTGGTTAAAAGTAAAAGTGAATTTAAAGAGAAGCCACACTAAAACCAGTATGGCTCAGTCTTAAATATATAAATTAATTAGATTAAATCTAATCCGCGTGAGATATCACCAATAATATCGTTAATATCTTCTAAACCAACTGAAACACGGATTAAACCTTCTTGAATTCCTGCTGCTTGTTTGGCTTCAGCAGAAAGTTTGCCGTGTGTTGTTGTCGCAGGATGGGTAATTGTTGACTTCACATCACCTAAATTACCAGTAATTGAAATAAATTTGGTGTTATCAATGACCTTCCAAGCACCTTCACGTTCGCCTTTAACAACGAAAGAAACAATACCACCAAAACCATTTTGCTGTTTTGCTGCAAGTTCGTGTCCTTCGTGAGTTGGAAGGCCTGCGTAGTAAACTTTTTCTACTTTGTCATGGGTAGATAACCATTCGGCAAGAATTTGAGCGCTCTCACAGTGTGCTTTCATACGTAAGCGTAAAGTTTCTAGACCTTTTAAGAAAACCCATGCATTAAACGGGCTCATTGATGGCCCAAGTGTACGGACGACACCAAAAACTTCTTCTAACAACTGATGATTACCGACAACAGCACCGCCTAATGCTCGCCCTTGTCCATCTAAATATTTAGTTGCCGAGTAAATCACAAGGTCTGCACCAAATTTTAATGGTTGCTGTAAAACAGGCGTACAGAAACTATTATCAACTGCAAGTAATGCACCATTCGCATGTGCAATATCTGCAAGTGCTTGAATATCTGCAATCTCAGCTAAAGGATTCGATGGTGACTCAACAAATAAAAGTTTAGTTTCTGGACGTACTGCGTTTTTCCAATCGTCCAAATCACATAAATCGACAAATGTAATATCTACACCAAACTTGGCAATATATTTTTCAAACAAGGCAACAACTGAACCAAAAACTGCTCTTGAGCAAATAACATGATCACCCGCTTTTAAATATGCCATAGCAACTGACAAAATCGCGCCCATTCCAGAACTTGTCGCAACAGCACGTTCAGCACCGTCTAAAGCTGCTAAGCGTTTTTCGAACATCGATACAGTCGGATTGGTAAAACGAGAATAGATATTTCCTTGAACTTGACCAGAAAATTTTGCAGCCGCTTCAGCAGCATTTTCATATACAAAAGATGAAGTCAAAAAAATCGGTTCGCCATGCTCACCTTCAAAACTACGAGTATGTCCGGTACGAATGGCTAAAGTATCAAGTTGGTATTCTAAATCATCAGACTGGTTCATTAAATGTTCGCCTTTACTGGTCATGTACTAAAAACTATCATCATTTTGAGTGCCTAGGGTATTTAAGGTCAAGGTAAACCTGAAAATTATCGCTTAGACTTCAATCAATCTTTAGTATAGTTGGTAAAACAAGATGAAACGCTTAAAGTCCCTTGTCTCTGAACAAAGTCAAATCAAGCACCTCTCTACCCGACTATTCCACCCCAAAACACTGGTGTTGTCTCAAAGCACGCATTACGAAGTTATTGGTCAATTTAATGAAACTCGCATTCGTTACTATGCTGCTGCTCAAAAGCGCTTTAAAGAACCTTTAGTTTTTGTTGCACCTTTAGCGATTAATATGGCGATCTATGATTTATATCCTTATCGTTCTCTTATTAAACATTTCCAGAATGCAGGTTTCGACGTATACCTTGTCGATTGGGGACGTTTAGGATTTAAAGATAGACATCTAAACTTTTTATCATTTATTGAAGATTTTATTCCTAAAGCCATCGAGGTAATACGAACGCATTCAAGTAGCAATCAAATTTCACTACATGGATGGAGTATGGCAGGCATATTCGTTACTTTATATACAGCGCATAACCAACCTAATTATGTCAAAAACCTTATAGTGTTAGGCAGCCCTATCAATAGTTATGCATCTGGTTATATTGGGAAACTCTACAGAACCATAAATAATGCTATTAGTCATAATAAAAAACTTCAGCAACGTATTTATTCTGGTTTACCAAAGCGGTTGATTCATACTCCAGGTATTTTAAATTCTTTGGGATTTAAAATTCTTGACCCTAAAGGCTGGTTCGACGGTCATATTCAATTACTCAAAAACCTTCATGACCTTCAATTTGTACAAGAGCACGCCACATTAAGTAGTTTTTTAAATAATATGATTGATTATCCTGGTGGTATTAATCAGGACATGTTATTCAACGTATGGCTACAAAATCCGTTGAATCAAGGCTCTATTCAATTAAAAGATAAAAAAATTGAATTAAAAAATATTGCTTGTTCTCTTTTAGTCGGTGCAGGTCGTAGCGATCAATTAGTCACAGCAGATGCTGCTCAGCCATTAAGTCAATTAACCAGTAGCCAAGATGTGACATTTACCCTTATTCCCGGAGGTCATTTAGGACTGATGTCTAGCCAAGCAAGTGCACAAGAATTTTGGCCTAAACTGGCAGATTGGTTGACGGAACGTTCGACTATAATTTAAAAAACAACTACGAAAAAGCCCTGATATAAAGGGCTTTTTCATTTTTTATAAACCATAACTATATATTTGATCAGTTTTGAAGATTGCTAATATTAGAAATCTTCAACATACAACCGAGTTAAAAAGATATCTTTTTAAATACAAAATACCCTACCTTACTTTCGAAACTTCCGTCTTTTTGAAGGTTGAAATATTTTCTGACAATATCTGATGCATTTTCTTGTAGATACTTAAGCGTTTTTATCTGATCTTCAGGTGTTTTCATACGCTGTACCCAACTATCAAAATCTAGCATGAGCGATTGTTTGTCTAAAGCAGTTAACTCAAAGCCAGCGTCCTCAATGAAGTAAACCCATTCTTTAATACTGTAATTTCTTACATGACTCGGGTCTCGAATCACTTCTATAGTTTGCAAAAAGGTATCTAATATGGGAAAACTTGAACTAACAATATCAACAAAAATAACGGTACCATTAGGTTTTAAAACCCGGTTTATTTCTTTCATGGCCGTTGGTACATGTTGCCAGTGATGAGCAGAATATCGACTAATGACTACATCAAACTGTTCATCTGTAAAAGGCATATCTTCAGCTATACCTTGTTGTACAAAGATATTCTTTATTTTTCGGTCATTGGCAGCTTTTGAAACAGTATCGAGCATTTCATGAGATAAATCATAAGCAAAAACCAGATCAGCATGATGAGCAACGTTATAAGCCACATGACCACCACCACAACCTAAATCTAAAACAACCGCATTTGGGTATTTCTCAATTTCTTTAATAAATTTATCAAATTCAACCCCTTCAGAATGAGCGGTGCTATTCAAATAACTTAAAGATTTATTGTGGTACTGCTTTAAATTAATCTCATGTTGATTCAACATGGCTTATTCCTCTTTTTCGATAAACTAAACATAGAAGAAAAAGCTGATAAAAAATAATGATTAGTTTTTAAATAATTAATAACCTAAAGTTATCAATAAATCGTAAAATTCCCTATAAAAACAAAGAAACCACCTGCTGGTAGTTTCTTGAAGTAAAGAACAAGTTCATATTGAAAAATTTACTTAGATATAAATTTTATATTGAATTTTCTAGCTTGCTTACGAACCTCAGGATTATTAGGTAAATTAAATGGACTTGAACGCCATATAGCTTTTTCAATACTTGATTTAAACTTTGGATCTTCTTTATCAAGAAAAATAATTTGCTCAATTTGACCTGTGTCAGTTAAAAAAACTTTAACACTAGCACTCATACCAGATGAAGATGACGGGACATCCCAAGTTCGAAAGATTTTTTTCTGATATTGTTGCTTATATTTTTCAGCTTCTAATATCGTTTTATCATCATTACTTTTTGGTGATGATAATGACTTAGTATTAATTGCGCACCCGCATAATAAAAATATAGAAGTAAAAATAATGATACTTTTCATTTATAAAACCAATTTTTTCAATGATTAAAATTTAACATTTTATCTTTTTAAAAACCACAAAACTGGTGGTTTTATACTTAGCAGCTTTTACTAAATAGTAATGCTAGTAAATTTAATATTTCAGCTAATTGAACAGTTTATTTAGTTTAACTATTCAATTTCAAATTTTGTTCACTTATTAAAATGCTACCTCATAACATGAATTGATATTTGAATGTTCAGGCATGTTAGCAATATCTTGCTCAGTAAAAATTCCATGCTCAGGTACTTTCGTTCCATTAAATGCGGTATTCACCGGAGTAACTGGTGACTTGCTAACATAATTTTCATCAGCTTTATGGGTGAGTGATGCACAACCATTCAGCGTCAGTACCACAGCAAAAGCGAATAACAATTTTTCCATACAGCTTACCCATTGTTGTAAAAAACAAAACAATCTATCAAATTAAACAAAAATTGTCATATATTTAAAACGATCATACTTTGATCGAATTTTAACAAATCTTAATAAAATGCAAACCAATTTGCATAAAATGTTAAATTGTGTAAAATACCTAAATAATTTAATGATATGCTTTAACTTATGGCTTTTCTACTTTTTTTATTTTTATTATTTACGTTCGTGCTCCTTTTAAATGCTCACTATAAATAAGTGGAGTATTTAGCTGTAAGCTGTTATTTTTATGCATATTTCATTAATTTAAAAACAAGAATATTTTCTTCTCATTCAGCCAACTTTTCAGTTTAAAGTTATACAAAAAATAAAAAGCCCGCTTTGTAAGCAGGCTCTACCCTTTTGATTTTTTGCGCTGATCATTCAGGACTTTTGCTGTTTGTAACAGCGATCGGATATTACACTTATACTTAAATATTAAAAAGAATAATATTATTTAAATTGATGTTTTTACTCATCAAGTTCTATCGGATCACCATCTTCAGGGCGAATATGTCTTGTTCCGTCATCGGCAGGATCAACACTAGATCCATCCTTAGTGATCGAGTTATACATTTCATCCTCTTTTTTATCGTCTATAAATTCTTCATCTTCAAAATCAAGAGGCTCTTCATCATCTTCAAAGTTTAAAGGCTTTTCTTCATCTATCATGTGATTCATCCTTTTTAAGTTATGTCATCTCATGCTCAATTAAATACCGGATATATTCAACAGTGAACACACATCATTTATGTAACAAACACTTAAGAAATATTAAAAGATATAAAACTAAAAAGATGTTATTCGAAGTACTTTAAGAATTCCTCAATAACAGGCAAAGGGCCGAAACTTTTATGAGCCTTCGTTAATACGACCCATTCATGTTTTGACTTTATACAGAAAGCTTTCTTCGACCAAAGTCCCGCATTCGCTCCTGTACCCGTTTGTTTTAGCCATAAACTGCAATGATAGTAATAAATAGTTTTCATTTAAAGAAATATAGAAATTTTCTTGATTACATAAACAAGAACCGATGTTACTCATATAGCGTATTTAATTCATCACTATGAAATTTTAATAATCGTTTTAAATATTTATTATGTATATATTTTTATTATTTAATCCAAAATAAAATATAACCAATTGATTTAATTTAAATTTTAAAAAAGATATTGATATGTAAAGCTTTTTTGTATTATAAGATAAAACATGATTTTTAATAACACTTGAGTAATTAATAGTCATTGAAATATTGGGAATAAACCTTATATTGAGTACAGGTTCATACCTTAACTGAGGAAAAGCTCATGAATAAATTATTGGTTGCAGTATTCACTGGAATGGTATCTCTTGCCGGCTTCAGTGCTCAAGCTGCAACACCTGAGCAAGAATGTCAAAAATTGCAAGATGATTACAATTTGATTTATGCATCAAAAGGCTTTTGCTTTAAAGACCAAGATGCTAAAGAAAAATATGGTAATGAAAACTGTCATACGACTAAGCCAAAATTCTCTGATAAAGAGCAGCAACGTCTAGACGCAATTAAAGAACGTCAAAAAGAATTGAAGTGTAAATAGTACTTAAAGGAATAATTCATGGCATATGATGATCAAAATATCTTCGCAAAAATTTTACGTGGTGAACTTCCAGCGATAAAACTCTATGAAGATGATCAAGTTCTAGCTTTTATGGATATTATGCCCCAAGCCGATGGTCATGCATTAGTTATTCCAAAAACTCCTGCAGTAACTTTACTTGATTTACCCCCTGAGGCAGCAGCTTACACCATCCAGATTGTGCAAAAGATTGCGAAAGCAATGGAAACAGCACTAAACCTAGATGGTATTGTTCTCATGCAATTATCTGGCGCCGCTGCTGGACAAACTGTCCCTCACGTTCACTTTCACCTAATTCCAACAAATGTTCACCAGCTTGGTAAACATGCTGCGCAATTAGGAGATCAAGATAAAATCAAGGCTTTAGCCGAAAAAATTAAAGCAGCTCTTTGATTTAAAGAGTTAAAAGCGGAGCTTAGGCTCCGCTTTTTTTATTTAAAAAGTGTAATAAAATCAAAATAAAATAAAGTATTTCTAATTCTTATTTGTCATAAAACTGTCATTTCTTCTTCACTCCACTGTCACAAAGTTTACAGATACTTCTTAGCAAGTTGGTGAGCTTCTGTAACTTTTTGTACATAAGCCAACTACAAAATAAAAGTTAGCTAGGCATACGCCATTTAAAAATACCTTTTGGAGAAATCTCAATGAAGAAATTGCTTCTCGCTGCCGCAGTTGCAACTCTAAGCGTAAACGCGGTGCAAGCAGCGCCAACTTTGTACGGTAAACTCAATGTTACCATTGACCAAGTTGACAACAAAAATTTCGATGGTAAAAGTGACGTTACCGAAGTTAACTCTAACGCGTCTCGTATTGGGGTAAAAGGCGAAGAGAAATTGACTGATAACTTGTCAGCAGTTTATTTAGCTGAATGGCAAATTAATGCTGATGGTGATGGTACAGATCTTGGTCAACGTAACCGTTATATCGGTATTAAATCAAATAATGTTGGTACATTGAAAGTTGGTAAATTTGACTCTTACTTCAAAAATGCCGCTGGTAACTACCAAGACATCTATAACGACCACACTATTTTAGATATTACCAACACAATGTATGGTGAAGAACGTCTAAATAACGTTATTGGTTTTGAATCTGATCCTAAACTTCTTGCTGGTGTAACATTCAACGTAATGTTCCAACAAGGTGAAACGCCTGCTGATCCAACTCCAGGCGCATCTGGTAACGATGACAAACGTAATGGTTTTGGTGACTCAGTTTCAGGCTCTCTCGGCTACGAAAATAAAGACATTGGTTTAGCATTGGCTGCTGCTGCTAACTACAGCGTACAAGGTAAATACAATGCTTATGGCCTTAGCAATATTTTCTCTGATGCTTACCGTGTAACTGGTTCTTACGATTTTAGCAAGCTTGGTGCAACTGGTCTTGTGTTGGGTGGTTTATGGCAACATGCTGAACCAACTGATGAGTTGACTAAATATAAAGGCTTACAAGAAGATGCATGGGTTGGTGCTATAACTTACAAAATTGGTGAAACACCTTTTGTTGTAAAAGGACAATACCAATCATCTAAAGCTTCTGTAGATGGTCAACAAGACCGTAAAATTGATCAATATGGCGTAGGCTTAGACTACAAAATCAATAAACAAGCACGTTTCTACGGTATTGTTGCTCAACAAAAACGTGACTGGCTTGCTCAAGACGACAAACGTACTGTTGTAGGTGCTGGTATGGAATATAACTTCTAAGTTATTAACCATCTTGCATAAAATAAAAGGGCTTACGCCCTTTTATTTTTTAGTAGGTACTAAAAAAGCCGATATAAAAATGATCGGCTTTTTTTAAAGTATATCTCTTATTTTAAGAAACCACTTACCAGATTCATCACATGTTGAATGTCTTGATTCGCTTCTTGATGATCTGTACTGTCACCCTGAGGTGTTAAAGAGTCAATAACCTGAGGTAACACAGATGCGATCGCACCATAAACTTGTTCTTTTGGCGCTTGAGCCTGCTGGGCAACTTGCTCAATATCTGCTGGGTTAAATAGGCTTTGTAATTGCTGGGTAGGAACTTCACTATTAGTTTGATTTGGGTCAACCCAACTTTGAACTTGGCTACCTAAGCCAGCGCCTTTTAACTTTTCTAAAGCTGCTTGTAATCCACCTTGTTGTTGAACCCAACCTAAAATTAAAGGTACAACCGCAATTAATAAACTTTGTACGCCACCACCTGTTTGAGGTGCATTGTTGTTGCCTGTCACTTGTCCCAATACCGAACCTAATACACCACCTAGACCCCCTTGAGCACCAGAAGAAGTATTACCGCCCATTTGTCCCAATACCGAACCTAAAATTCCACCCAAACCACCTTGACCTGATGCTTGCTGGTTCCCACCTAAAGCTTGCTGAGCCAAAACTTCTACAATACTGCTTAAATTTGTCATGTGTATCTCTTATGCATGATTTATACATGAGCATACGCGGATTCTTATGAACACAGCAAAAGCCAAATTGTTAAATTTTGAAAGAGATTTGCTTGCCTTTTACCAGCGAAATTTATTCCAGTTCTCTGGGTTCGCCCAAAATTTTGAATTAAACCAGTCTGGCACATGTTTATAGGTCAAAATGTTAAATTGCCATAAAGCAAAATCACTATCATGTGATGTTTTATCGATGAGTTGCGTGAAGCCTAAAGAACGTAATAGCTGTTCATCACTGCGTTTGCTTACCACAACAATCCGTTTTGCCAACAAATCTCTTAGCTTCACTAATAATTGTAACTTTTGAACATCGCCAATGTTTTGCATTTCATCTGTATCAAACAATACAAAACCCAAGTCATAACGCTGAGTAAAAGGCAGACTTAAAAGCTCAGTTACGGTAAAATAGTGCCATTGAATTGCGTTATTCTGGTCAATTTTCTGGCCAATACAAAGTGCAGTATGAATGGGCTGTTCGTTTGATAAATCGTCTAGCATAGAAGTGATGACATTTTGTTCAGCCATAACTGCAACCCTTAATTGAAAGATGTGAGTTTAAACTTTATGGAACTACAAGGCATTTGCCATAAAATGCATGCAGACCTAAAAGATGCTAGTGTAACTGATCAACAGACAACCAAGGCAAATGTTGAATACAAATTTGTATTAGACCGTTCAGAAATTGATCTTCCTTTTAATTTAGGACAAGAACTAGAAATCGAATGGACAGGTAATATCTATTGCACTTCATGTGGCACTAAAACACCGAAGTCTTATTCTCAAGGTCACTGCTTTAAATGTTTTAAAACAAAAGCTGAATGTGACCTATGCATTATGAAACCAGAAACATGCCACTACCATTTAGGTACATGTCGTGAAGATGACTTTGCCCATAATGTTTGTTTCCAACCCCATATTGTGTACTTGGCAAATTCGAGTGCTTTAAAAGTAGGTATTACTCGTGTTAGTCATATGCCAGGTCGTTGGTTAGATCAAGGAGCAACTCAGGCTTTACCAATTATGAAAGTTGGATCACGCCGTTTATCTGGTCAGCTTGAAACGATGTTTGGTTCTTTAATTGCTGACAAAACTGATTGGCGTAAACTCCTTAAGGGTGAAGCTGAACCTCTTAAACTGACAGAACAGCGTGATCAATTAATCGAGGAGTTTGCACCAAAAATTCAAACGATTCGTGAGGAATTCAGCCAAAATCTTGAATTTAACGAAACTGTTGAATTATTAGAAGATGAGTTACCGCGCGAATTTGTCTACCCAGTAGAACAATATCCTGAAAAAATTAAATCTCTAAACCTAGATAAAACACCAAAAATTCGTGGTGTATTACAAGGTATTAAAGGCCAATATTTAATCTTTGATATTGGTGTTATCAACATTCGTAAATATACGGGTTACGAGCTTATTATACGTGCCTAGATAAGTTTTAAAGCCCCTGAAATGGGGCTTTTTAATTAAGATAATCTGTTTCTGAATAGCCAAGCTGCTAAAGGTAAAGTAACTACTCCCAGTATAATCATTGGGATAAAGTTGTATTTGACTTGTGCAAAGCCTGCACCTTCCAAATAAACTCGTTGTACCAAGTTAATTCCAAATCTTAATGGATTTGCGTACGTTGCTATTTGTAATACTTTCGGCATATTTTCTACAGGAGTCAGTAAGCCTGAAAGTAACATTAAAGGCATAATGAGTAAAAACGTAAATAGCATGGCTTGTTGCATATTTAAAGATAACGCTGAAATAGATAAACCCACACCAACTACAGCTACATTAAAACTCAATAAACCAAAATAAAGCAGCCCAATAGAGCCATTCATAGGAATTTTAAACCAGAACAAAATAATCAATAAAATAATGGTTGACTGCATCAGCCCTACAAAAATTGGCGGTAAGGCCTTACCAATCATAATGTGTAATGGCGTATACGGTGTCACTAGTAACTGATCAAATGTGCCCTGCTCACGTTCACGAGCAACTGATAAAGCAGATAAAAGTAATGTCTGCATCATACTTAAAGCTGCAATTAATGATGGCATTAAACTCCAACGAGACTCTTGATTTGGGTTGTACCATGTTCTTGTTTCAAGACTAATCGGCAAAGCTGAGTTAAATTTTTGCTGATTAAACTGACCAATAATTTTATTTAGATATGAACCGGCTACGACTGCGGTTGATGAATTCCTGCCATCAACAATGACCTGTATAGGTGAACTTTGGTTATCATTTAATTTGTTCTCAAAGTCTGATGGAATCGTAATCACGACCAATGCCTGACGACTATCAATTACTTGTTTGATTTGTTCGGTATATTCAAGTGTTGCAACACGTTTAAAAATACCAGAGCCATCGAGCTTTGAGATCAGTTCATGCGAAACTTGCCCATTACTCTGATCTAAAATTGCATAGTCCACACGGTTAACATCATAAGTTGCAGCATAACCGAATAAAAGTGCCTGCATGAGGGCTGGTACAAATAGAATGACTCTATTTGCAGGGTCACTAAAAATGGTTAAGAATTCTTTTTTAACTAAAAAACTTAAGTGTTTTAGCCAAGCGATTAGTTGCTGCCCCATAACTTTATCTCAACCGTTTTTTTAGTGAAAAGTTCACGGCACATATCAAAACAACGATATATCCCGCCAGAAAACCGCACTCTTTAAACCATAGCTTCCAATCATCACCTCCCATAAATAAGGTTTTAATTAAAATCATAAAATGTGTAGCTGGAAGCAATTGGCTAATAATTTGCACGACTAAAGGTAAGTTGCGGGTATCAAAAACAAATCCTGACAGCATAAGTGCGGGCATAAAACTTGCCAATAAAGCAATTTGACTTGCCTGAAACTGACTTTGAGCAAAACCGGATATAGTTAAACCAAGTAATAAAGAAACAACTAAATAGAGAAATGAAGCCGATAAAATTGAGAATAATGAACCGCGCATGGGCACTTCAAAAATAAAATAGGCAGCAATAATACAAATCACAATATCAATCATGCCCAGAACAACATAAGGAAAGAGCTTTGCTAATACAATTTCAAATGGTCTTACAGGTGTGACAAATAAGGCCTCTAGTGTTCCTCGCTCCCTTTCACGGGCGATAAGTAAACCAGTTAAAAATGCACCGATTAATGTCAAAATAAGTACCATTAAGCCAGGGACTAAAAACCAAGTACTGTTAGCAGACTCGTTAAACCATATTCGTTGTTCAATATTAACGGCGCTTGACGTTGCTAATATTTGCCCACGGTCAACTTGTATAGACGGCGCAGTAGCTAAAGCACCTGCAACATAACCTTCTAAGGCTGTTGCTATGGTGGTGGATGTACCATTTAATAATAGTTGAACCTTTGCATTACCTTGCTGTGCCTGAGTGGCGAAATCTGAAGGAAAATGCAAAATGGCATCAATTTCGCCATCTCGAATGGCCTGCTCTGCTTCAGGCAAATTATGAAACTCTTGACTTGTTAAATATCGTGAGCCATTCAAACCCGCTAAAGCCTGATGGATTTGTGGTGAAGACTGATCAACTACAACTCCGACCCGGGCCTGATTTAAGTCAAAAGAAAGTCCATAACCAAACAGTAGAATTAAAATAACAGGCAAAACAAGTCCAATTCCAAGACTGCTTTTATCACGAATGAGCTGCTTAGTTTCTTTACGAACTAATGCGATCAATCGATTCCAAAATCCTAAGCTCATTGCAGACCTCCTAAACAGAGTGCCTTAATGCACGTGCTTGTTCTACAATCGCTATAAAAGCCTCATTCATGTCAGCAATATGCTTATCTTGACTGGCTAAATTGCGTACTTGTTGTGGTGAACCTAAGGCCAATAACTTTCCAGCATCCTGTATTGCAATGCGGTCACAATATTCTGCTTCCTCCATAAAATGAGTGGTAATAATGATAGTAATCCCTTGATTTGCCAGCTCACCAATGCTGTACCAAAATGAGCGTCGTGCAAGCGGATCTATCCCGCTCGTAGGTTCATCTAAAAATAAAATCTCTGGTTCATGCAACAGTGCCGCAGCCATAGATAATCGTTGTTTATAACCCCCAGGTAAATCACCGCTTTTAATATGTGGCTTTAAATCGTATTGCTGTAAGGCTTTATCAATTTGTTGATTTAGTTTTTTGCCAGCTAATCCATAGGCCCCACCAAAAAATTTTAAGTTTTCCAAAACTGTTAAATTACTATAAAGCGCAAATTTTTGAGAAACATACCCTACTTTGGCTCTGGCCTCAGCACGAGCTGTACGTAAGTTTTTACCAGCAACTTCTAGATACCCACTGCTTGCTGGTAACAATCCACATAACATCCGAAATGTTGTGGTTTTACCAGCTCCATTCGGCCCAAGTAATCCAAATATTTCACCACGTTGAACATCAAATGATGTATTGGCAACGGCAGTAAAATCACCAAAGGTTCTAACTAAATCTTTAACAACAATGACGGGTTGTTCTGATTTCAAATGATTGTTTTGTTCTAATTGAAAATTCTGCTCAGGAACAGATACTAGTTTTCGTTGCTTTTGAGTCTGCTGCAACAACATCATAAACGCATCTTCAAGTCCGGCTGATCGCCTATGAGCGACTAGCCCCTGAGGTAAAATATCTGTTGATAATTCTTTTTGGCGACTGATAAAGTTTACTTGTTCACCCTTTGGAACAGCATCAATAATGTCAACAGAATTTCCAAGCAATTGGGCTTGTAAAGTCCGTGCCTTAATTTGCTCTGAAAGTTTTACTTGCCATGTTTGTCCATGCGCTATTTCTTTTAATTGCTCAGGTGAACCTTGCTTTAAAATTTTGCCCTCATACATGATATACACGTAGTCACACTTTTCTGCTTCATCCATATAAGCAGTACTTATAATAACGCTTAAGCTTTCCTCTTGAACAAGTTGTTCAATAATGATCCACAAATCCCGTCTTGATAAGGGGTCTACGCCAACACTAGGCTCATCAAGTAACAATAACTCTGGTGAACGAACTAGAGTACATGCCAGACCTAGTTTTTGCTTCATACCACCAGAAAGTTTCCCAGCTAGACGTTCAGTGAATTGAGTAAGATCCGTTATTTCCAATAAACGTTTAAATCTTTGACTACGTACTTCCCTTGGAACGCCGTGTAAGTCAGCATATAAATCTAAATTTTCTTGTACACTTAAGTCTTCATAGAGCCCAAAGCGTTGTGGCATATAACTAATACGGTCTTGCACAGCTTGCGAGTGTTTATCGATATCAAATCCAAGCACATGCAAAAAACCAGAAGTTGCTTTATATAGTCCAGCTATTAATCTTAATAAAGTTGTTTTTCCTGCACCATCTGGGCCAACTAAAGCAGTAAGCTCACCTTTTTTGATTTGCATATTCAAATCATTAATTGCCTTAATTTCTGCTGATTTTTTATTCTCAGCTTTAAAAGCTATAGATAAATTATGAGCTTGAAGCACTACATTATTATCAGTCATGAGCTTTCTCACCTGAAACAAGTGGTACTTTTACAGTCACTGGTTGACCCATTTTCAATTGATCATTCGGGTCATTTACATAAACCCGAACTTCATAAACTAGAGTTGTTCTTATCTCATCAGTCTGTACAGTTTTAGGAGTGAACTCAGCCACAGAAGATATATAGCCAATTTTTCCATTGATAGGTTGATCCGGATAAGCATCTCGAATGACCTGTGCCGTACCACCCATATGAATGGAACTTAAATCTTTTTCATTTACATATACACGAACCCATTTGGGATCGGTCAAGGCCAATGTATAAACTGCCTTTTGCGCAGTGGTCATATCTCCAACTTCTTGTAACCGTGCCCGTACCACTGCATTTACAGGAGACTTTAGTTCAGCTTGGGTAAGGTTATAATTAATTAAATCTAAATTAGCCTTCGTCACTTCATATTGTGCCTTAGTCGCTTCCCGATCCTCTTTTCTGGCACCTTTAATGATCAATTCTAAATTAGCTTGTCTTTCACGGACTGCTGCCTCAGCACTATTTTTATTACTTTTGGCATAGTCGAGCTCTTGTTGGCTTATTGCCCGACCATCGGTACTGTTCACCAATATTTGTAACCTTTGCAAGTTTTTGCTGGCTTTATCTAAGTCAGCTTGAGTAGAAGCGAGTTGTGCTTTTGCTTGACTAATTTCTTCTGGCCGAGCTCCGACTTGTTGTTTAACAATTGCCTCTTGCTGAGCTTTAAGTTGTGCTTGAGCTTGCTTAGCCTGAATTTCTAAAGAATTGGTATTCAGGGTCGCCAGTACTTGACCTGCTTTAACTTTATCGCCTTCTTGAACTAAGAGTTTCTCTATACGGCCAGACTGTTCAAATGCGAGGGAAACTTGGCGAATATCCACGTTTCCATATAGAGTCAAATCATTATCTTTTTGATTCTTATTATTATATTTCCATACCCAGAAGCTGATGATAACCAGAGCTAAAATAACTAGGACTATGGCAATCACTTTTTTATTCATCTTATTATCCTTCTTATTAAATTCAAATTTTCTTAGTTTAAATTCAATTTAAATTTAAATTACTCCAATCTTTGAATAAAAGATATACTTTTATGGTGAATGAAAATTAGGTTTAAACATGTCCAGATCTAGACGAAGTGATGGTGACTTAACCAAGTCTAAAATTATTGAGGCAGCAGGACCACTAATTGCCCAATATGGTTTTGCAAAGACAGCGAACAAAACAATTGCTAGCGCTGCCAATGTCGATTTAGCTGCAATTAATTATCATTTTGATGGTCGAGATGGTTTATATAAAGCAGTTTTGGTGGAAGCGCATGCCCACTATCTAGATGAGCAATACTTACTAGAACTTGTCGAGAGCACTCACTCATCAGAAGAAAAGCTGAGCTTATTACTTGAAACTTTACTGCATAAGTTGACTGAAAAAGATGTTTGGCATGGCAAGGTCTTTATTCGTGAGTTGTTCTCACCTTCTGAGCATTTATTAAGTTTTATTGAACTTGCAGGTATGAGGAAATTTTTTCTTATTCGTAAGCTCATTAGTCAAGTTGCAGGTTTAAATGAAAATGATCCAGCTGTTTTGCCTTGTATTTTAAGTGTGATGACCCCTTGCATGATGCTCATTATTGCAGGACCTAATGCTCAAGCACCTGAGCCACTTAAAAATATTGCTCAGATGCCATTACATGATTTAGTTGAACATTTTAAAAAATTTTCATTGGCAGGATTAAAAGCAATTAGCCAATCAAATCTTAAAAATTAGCGATTTAAACATTGCAAAATGGCCTGTACTGGATCTTCTGTATCTCCAGAAATAAGCTGTTTATGCATAGTTAAATGTTGCATCACTTGAATTTGAGCCGTCTCAACGTTCATTAGTTTTTCTATTTCAGCGGCTAAATTTTCCGGTGTTGCATCGGCCTGAATCAGCTCTTCAATAACTTTCTTACCCGCAATAATATTCGGTAAAGAATAATAAGGAATTTTGACCAAAAGCTTAGCAATTATATAGGTCAACCAATGCAACTTATAGAAAGTGACCATCGGTCTATGCATTAACATTGCTTCTAAAGTCGCCGTTCCAGAAGCTAACGCAATAATATCACTTGCATTCATGACCATACGGCCAATTTTAGATTCACTATCAGTATTTTCTAAAATATGAATAGAAGCCTTTAAATGAGGTGCTAGTTGTTGAACACCCTGCTCAATCTGTTGCTTACGGGCATCATTAATTGCCGGAATTAAAAACTGGATGTCTGGATATTTGGTATGCAAAATATTAGCAGCACCCAGCAACATAGGAAGAAGCCGCTCTACTTCACCTTTACGGCTACCTGGTAACAAAGCAATATGCTTTTGATTTTCATTAAGGCCTAATTGCTGTTTGGCAATTTGAATTGGATTTTCAAGTGGTAATTGTCTAGCTAATGGATGACCCACAAATGCCGCTGGAACTTCATATTGTTCATAAAAAACTTTTTCAAACGGAAATAAGCAAAGTACTAAATCGATACTTTGTTTAATGCCGTGAACACGTCCTTGGCGCCACGCCCAAACAGATGGACTGACATAGTGAACTGTTTTTATTGGAAGATTCTTTTCTTTAATACTTTTTGAAAGTCTGAGGTTAAAATCAGGTGCATCAATACCAATAAAAATATCAACCGGATGCTGAGTCCATTGATTAATTAAACCATCTCGTACGGCGAACAATTTTTTTAAGTCTTTTAATACCTCAACAATCCCCATCACAGATAGAGTTTCCATCGGGTAATAACTGTTAAAACCTTCAGCAATCATTTGGGGTCCACCGATTCCCTCAAACTCAGCATCAATTCCTTGCTCACGGAAATTACGCATAAGTTTGACACCTAGCGTATCTCCAGAAACTTCCCCAACTACAATGCCTATTTTAAGTTTTCGATTTGCCAAGTCGGTTTATCCAAGAATTTGAAATAATGCATTCTAGCATAGAGGTTTATTAATCTTGAACTTGCTAGATGCATACTCACAACAACAGATCACCACCTGCCCTAATCTAAAATTACACTCATTCACTATTTTTTAATCTAAATTAACAATGTTATTTGAATTGTAGCTTACATTTACAAACAATAAAATAAATGAGAATTATTTACATTATCTTTACTATTATGACCTTCCCACCTCGACCATTTAAACTTTCTGTAATCGCTTGCGCGATTTGTTATGCAAATCTCACTTATGCTCAAGATACAGATGTACAATCTTTGCAGACGATTCAAGTTAAAGCATCCAATGCTGAGCAGTCTTCTGAACAAACAAAAGCATATAATGTTAAAAACTCTAGTAGTGCAACCAAGCTTAATATAGAAGCAAAAGAAACGCCTCAAACTATCAATGTCGTTACTCGTCAACAAATTGAGGACTTTGGCCTTACCAGCACCCGAGATGTTCTAAACAACACACCCGGAGTCACAGTTACCAATCAGGAAACCGAGCGAACTACTTATATGGCTCGTGGTTTCGAGATTTCAAATATATTGACTGACGGCGTAGGTTTTCCCCTCTCAGGTTATAACTACAACAACACCAATCCTGATACTTATTTTTATGATCGTGTAGAAGTCGTTAAAGGTGCTGACTCTTTAACGAATGCATTTGGTGACCCAAGTGCAACCATCAACAATATTCGAAAACGCCCAACTCAAGAATTTCAAGCAAGCGGCGGTGTAAGTTATGGGTCTTGGAACACTCAGCGTTATGAGGCTGACGTCTCTGGCTCAATTCTACCGAGTGGAAAAGTCCGTGGTCGCATTATGGGCTATGAACAAACTGGTGACTCATACCTTGACCGATATTCTTCAGAAAAAAATGGTTTCGCTGGTATTGTTGAAGCTAATTTAACAGATACCACGTTACTTACCGTAGGTTATAGCCAAGAAAAAAATAAACCGAATGCAAACAACTGGGGTGCTCTACCTTTATTGGATGCCAATGGTAAACAAATTTCTTATGATCGCTCATATAACCCAAACCCTGACTGGGCGCATTGGGATAATGAAACGCAAAATGCTTTTGTTGAATTAAAACAGAAAATTAATGATCAATGGGCAGCTAAGCTGACTTATAACTATCTTGATAGTAAACACAATAGTCGCCTTCTTTATTATTATGGTTATCCAAAAGCTGATGGTTCAGGAGTGTCTTTGACACCATGGGGTGGTCAAGAGCATCAAGAACAACATGCTGTAGATTTTAATCTTGAAGGAACTTATAAACTTTTTAATCGAGAGCATGAAGCAACTTTAGGCTATAACTATGTACGTAGTCGTCAGCATGATAATCAATCTACGGGAACAATTAACGACACCAATGTTATCAATTCTACCACTACAAATTGGGCAAGCTGGACCCCTCAATCTATAACATGGTCAGATTTCACGGAAGCAGCGAACTATACGCAAAATATAGATTCAATTTATGCAGCTACACGTTTACATCTCAATGAAGATTTAAAACTTTTGCTTGGCGCAAACTATGTGCGAGCTGAGAGTAAAGGCGAAAGCTATGGTTCACCCATGGAATATAGTGAAAGTAAAGTTTCACCTTATGCAGGCCTAACCTATAACTTTACGCCTGAATATACAGGTTATATGAGCTATACCTCTATTTTCCGTCCGCAAACTGGTATCGACCAAAATACTAATCAAGCTTTGAAACCTGTTGAGGGTAAAAGTTATGAAATGGGGGTTAAAAGCTCATGGCTAGACGACCGTTTAACAGGTACTTTTTCAGTATTTAAAACCGAGCAAAATAATTATCCACTACGTAATTCAGACGGAAATCCATTTAACCGAAAAGTACTAACTAGTGATTTAGAATCACAAGGTGTTGAAGTTGGCTTATCAGGTCAAATCACTGATAACGTCAATCTTACTTTTGGCTATGCTCAATTTAGTATTAAAGATATTAAAAATGGTGGTGAAGCGAGAACGTATAATCCGAACCAAACCCTTAACTTGCTGACGACCTATACACCCTCAGTTTTACCTAAGCTGAAAGTTGGCGCAGGGCTACAATGGCAAGACGCCGTGAAACTATATGACTCGACAGCAAACAGCACCATTAAACAAGATTCCTATGCTTTAGTGAATTTAATGGCGAGCTATGAGGTGAATAACCACATTACGCTTCAAGCCAACGGTAATAATATTTTCGATAAGAAATATTTGTATAGTTTCCCTAATGGTCAAGGTTTTTATGGACCCTCAGCTAACTATACAGTTGCTGTAAAGTTTAAATATTAATCGTGTAGCCAACTCCAGTTTAGGTGTTGGCTTTCTTTTTATTTTTTATGTGCCAGTAAAGATGTCCAAAACTTTAAATCTCCCTATGTCATATCGCATAAAAGTTTTCTATCGATTCTTAGTCGTTTTCGGTATGGGTTATGCCTGTATGGCTTATTTAAGTCTTGGTCTTACTGGCATTTTTCATTTGACCCTAGACAAACCTGAAGCCATTTATTTGGCAGCATTTATCTCTATTTTGTTTTATGTACTTTTCGTGATTATAGGTTTCTGCATTCAATCACTTTTGAAACTCACTGGGCTATCAATCGCGTTATGTCTTCTTTTCTTTTTTGTGACACGGATGGTGAGTTATGCATAAAGGTATACGCCAATCTATGGCATGGCTACATTCATGGACTGGATTAATTTTTGGATGGCTCGTATTTGCTATTTTTTTAATGGGAAGTTTGTCATATTACCGCCATGAAATTAATTTATGGATGCAACCAGCACTTGCACAATACGAAATAAAACAAGATGTAGCAGTTAAAACAGCATATCAATATTTACAAAAACACGCTCCAGATGCCAAGTCTTGGTATTTAACCGTTGCTACCGCAGAAAGCCCCGTTAACACCATGTATTGGGAAAAACCTGACGGTGGTTATGGCAATGCCACACTCGATGCAAACACAGGTCAAGAACTAAAACTTTCGGCAACCGAAGGTGGTGACTTCTTTTATCGTTTCCACTATCAACTTTTTGGTGTTCCGATATTCATTGGACGGCTAATTGTATCTTTAGCAGCTTTTATTATGTTGATCGCCTTAGTCTCAGGCATTATTACCCATAAAAAAATCTTTACCGACTTTTTTACCTTACGCACCTTTAAGTCTCAGCGGTCATGGCTAGATTTTCATAATGTATCATCTGTACTTGCATTACCCTTCTTTTTGACTATTACTTTTACAGGCTTAGCTATTTTCTTCTATTTATATCTACCTTGGGGAATGCAAAAACTCTATCCAGATAATCCATATCAATATTTCAATGATATACGTAGCAAAACAGTCTCAGAAAGTAATGCTCCGCATCCTGCGCAAAATCTACCCATCGAAAAACTATTAGCTCAACTTGAACAATGCTGGGGAAATCAAACTTTAGCAACTATGAGTGTTAAAAACCCAAATACGAATCAGGCTCAAATTACGTTTATTCAGCAAGAAGACCGCTCCATTACTCGTAATCAAGCGCAAATCATCCTAGATGCTACAACTGGCAAAGTCTTAAGTGATACACGTAATCATAGTGCCGTTGCCACACTTTATGCGGGAGTATATGGTTTACACATGGCAACTTTTGCTCAACCTTTACTTCGCTTAGGATTATTTTTCTCAGGCATTTTAGGTTGTGTGATGATTGCGTCTGGCTTGTTACTTTGGAGCCTTAAACGCCAACTTCAAAATAAAAATACTAAGTTTCATTTCGGGCACTATTTAGTTGACCGTTTAAATGTTGCCACATTTGTAGGCTTGCCTTGTGCAACACTTGCTTATTTATATGCGAATCGATTGTTTACCGCCACCATAACTACAATCAATTATGAAATTTATAGCTTCTTTTTAGTCTGGCTCATGAGCCTAATTATTGCATTAACTACTAAAAAGCAGTATTTGTGGCGAACTCAATTGAGTATTTTTATTCTGCTTTGTATTGTACTTCCAATCTTAAATCTAAGTTATTTAATCAAATATGATTATATTCAAAGCCTAGGTGATTATTGGATGTTTGCCCGTATAGACGTATTTTTATGGATATTTGCAGCTTTAGCACTTTTCATATTCTGCAAAATTAGACCTATTCAGCATAAAGCTACACAAAAAATTCAAAAGAAACTGAATAAGTTAAATATTGAGGTGAATTCATGATGATCTTTGTTTTTACCCTGACTGTGCTAGGTATGTATTTACTATTCATATCGAGCGAGAAATATCGATCACCGAAATCAACTGGTTATTTCAAATCCTTAGCTCAGAAATCTCACTCATTGTTAAGAATATCCGCTTATCTGTTGTTTGTTTTGAGCGGATTTATTCTTATCAAAAAAAATGGCTTATCTATTGGTTTTGTTAGCTGGTGGATATTTGCAACACCTTTAACTTTTGCTCTGATACTTTTAATTAATCCACTCAAGCCATCAAAGTAATCTCTTTATTAAAAATAATGATTAAAAATAAAACAAACCAAGTAATATTTGCATTGCTTAGCTTTTTTTTGCATAAGTAAATCATTATTCATGACAAAAGTTTATCTCTAAAAGGAATAAGATATCTGCGTTTCGTGATAAGTGGCGATAAAGATGTCTGGTGCTTTTGAATTTATCTTAGCGGGTATGTTAGTTGGTTTCTGTGTAGGGATTACAGGAGTTGGTGGTGGGTCATTAATGACACCAATTTTAATTGGCCTTTTTAGAATTGAACCTCATATCGCAATTGGTACCGATTTACTTTATGCCGCAATTTCAAAGTTCTGTGGATCAATGGTTCACGCAAAGAAATTGAATATCGTGTGGCCTATTGTTTTATGGCTCGCAGTCGGTAGTATTCCTGCTTCTTTCGTTACCACTTGGGTACTCGAACATTATTTAAGTCAATCTACGCACTATAAAGCCGTATTAACAATGGTGTTAGGCTTTATGCTGACTTTGACGGGTGTTTCTATTATTTTCCGCTCTCGTATTGAGAAGTTTTTTAGTAAATTCCGTAACAAAGAAACTACTCATAGTGAAAATGAACAATTAGCTATACAAAATAAGCGTACCTACATTGTGATTATGGGCATCATTTTAGGTGTATTCGTAACACTATCATCTGTTGGTGCTGGTGCCTTTGGAATTATGGCACTCGTGATTATGTTCCCGAACTTGCCAATGATTCGAATTATTGGATCAGATGTTGTACATGCCGTATTACTTACTCTAGTTGCTGGTCTTGGGCATATGAGTGCAGGTAATGTCGACTTTATGTTGCTTACATGGTTATTGGTAGGTTCAATTCCTGCAATTATTGTAGGAACATTAATTAGCTCTCGCATGCCTGAACGTTTAATCCGTAAAATTTTAGGTATCACTCTATTTGCCCTTGGTGTTAACTTTATGGTTCACCCAGTCAAAGCAAAACCGAAAGCACCTGTGGTACAACAACAAGCTCAAGTTGCTGAAAAAACAGGCAACTCGACTGAAAGATAGTAAAATCAATAGGATTTTTCCAAACTGAAATACCATGCGATGTAGTATTTTCATAATTATTTCATGGTATATTCAGTACACAAAACAACCTTTAGTATGATCGAACCAGTGACAGCAATGACTACACATTTAAATTCCGTTTCAAAGCCAGATATCGACGACGTTAATATTAAAAGCATCCAAACTCTTGTAACACCAGCTGAACTTAAGTCAGAACTTCCTTTATCTGATGTTGCTTCACAAACTGTTCTAAAAGGCCGTGAAACTATTCGCGATATTTTGGACGGTTCTGATAAGCGTTTGTTTGTCGTTATTGGTCCTTGCTCTATTCATGATCCTAAAGCTGCTCACGAATATGCCGATCGCTTAAAAGCGCTAAGCGAAAAGGTTAAAGATACTCTCTATTTGGTTATGCGTGTTTATTTTGAAAAACCACGTACGACAATTGGTTGGAAAGGTCTAATCAATGATCCAGATATGAATGACTCATTTAACATCGAAAAAGGTTTACGTATTGGTCGTAAGCTTTTGCTTGAGTTAAATGAAAAAGGTTTACCTTGTGCAACTGAAGCACTTGATCCTAACTCGCCACAATACTACCAAGACTTAATTTCATGGTCTGCTATTGGTGCGCGTACAACCGAGAGCCAAACTCACCGTGAAATGTCTTCTGGTCTATCATCTCCAGTAGGTTTTAAAAATGGTACAGATGGCGGTTTAACTGTTGCGACCAATGCCATGCAGTCTGTTAAATATGGTCATAGCTTTTTAGGCTTGAACGAAGACGGTCAGGTTTCAATCATTAATACAAATGGTAACCCTTATGCACACGTTGTATTACGTGGTGGTAATGGTAAACCGAACTATGACGCAGGCTCTGTTGCAGAAGCAGAAAATGCTTTAGCAAAAGCAAAAGTTAGCAATAAAATCATGATCGATGCGAGTCATGCTAACTCAAATAAAGACCCGTACTTACAACCACTTGTGCTTAAAAACATTACTGAACAAATTTTAGATGGCAATAAGTCAATTGTAGGGATTATGGTTGAAAGTCACCTAAAAGGTGGCCGCCAAGATATTCCTGAAAATCTTTGTGACCTTGAATATGGTAAATCGGTAACTGATGGCTGTATTGACTGGGAAACTACTGAAAAAACATTACTTGAAATGCATGAAGCTTTAAAAGACGTTTTACCAAATCGTTAATTCATCTTTTTAAGAAGATCAATTAAGCCCTCATTTTTGAGGGCTTTTTTATTTTTCTTTGTCGGAATTCAACATCAAACTAAATAAAAATGACTCACCACAAAAGCAAAAAGTAGCACGGTTTCGCTAAGCTCAATTGCTGCCCCTACTGTATCACCTGTAATACCGCCTATTCGTTTTATAAATAAATGTCTTAAATAAACAAGACTGCTTAAAAAGCCAATAATCGCGATAAGCCCTTGCAATTCCCAATACAATGGCAATAGCAGAACAAAGCCAGTTATTATCCATGAAGCAATTTTAGGTAAATGATCTGTCAAAGAACGCCCTAAACCTTTTTCACGAACATATGATGTAGTTAAAAACAAAATAGACGGTACAACGCGTCCAACTATAGGTACAAGTATTAAAAATAGTGTTTGATGTTGTTCAATCAACACATAGATCAGTACAAATTTGAGCAAACATATGATAACTAAGCTCAGTACTCCAATTGGACCGCAACTTGGGTCCTTCATGATTTGCAAAGTACGTTGTTTATCACCAAAACCACCTACCCACGCATCGGCAGTATCAGCTAATCCATCTAGATGCAATCCACCAGTCAACCAAATCCATAAAGTAAGTATGATTGAGGCAAGTAGAACAATAGGGAGTTTAGCCAAAAGACAGGTGAAAATAAAAAGTATGCCACCGATAATCAGCCCAACCAGTGGATAAAACAAAATAGCTCGACCATTTTGTTGCGCCGTTGGTATTGTTTTTAACTCAATAGGCAGGACAGTTAAAAATTGCAATGCAATCCAAAAAGGTGTCATATCCAACTCTCTAACTGAACTATATTTTAAAATAAACTGAATTATGAAGAAATAAAAATGGGAATAGCAATCCCTATTCCCATGAAAGACTTTAAAAACTGAAAATCTATTGCATTTGATAGCACTGTTTCAATTTGATGTAGTCGTAGTAAAAACTTGTTGGTGTGTAACGTGCATAATTACATGCAGACTTAAATAACGTCTCTTTTTCGTTATAAAGCATCTTCACTAAAGTATTACCTTGTTTATTTTGGTAAATATCCCACTGTACATTGGCTGCCATAGGTGAAACTACTTCACCACGCCATGTACTTGTTGAATAGGTATAAGTTTGGCGTAGTGGTAAAGGCTGCATCATATTATGCAGATCTAAACTGGTCGCTAGAGGAATAATAATTTCAGCATGAGCAAAACGTAAAACTACTTTATATGGTTGGGCTTTATTTACAACTGCATCAACTTGTTGAAATAAATCTTGTTTGAGTCCTTGTGCAATTTCACTGGTAACTTGGTTTGACTCTGTGAAACTTGGACCTTTTTCATAAAAATCATTGGAATCATTAAATTCAGCATAAAATTTTGCGGCGTCTAAAGGCATATATTTATCAAAATCAACACCTTTTAACTCATCTTTCATGCCACCAGAAATAGAATAAAGTTCATAAATATAAGCCGCAGCATCTACTGCACTAGCAATGGTATTTTTACCCTTACCCTTTTCTGTAATTTGTTCGCCTTTAGGTGAAGTTACTGTAAAAGCCCCATTATTGCTAAAACTATAACCTGTTGTACCAAGTTTTTTAATAAAGTCTGCTTTAAAAATTGGAGTGAGTACGGTCTGAGCAGTTTTTTCTGCCTGAGGATTTTTTGATAAATCACTTAACTTTTGAGCTAAATCTTTATTGTTTGCTTCAAAATATTGATAGGTCTGGCTTGCATCATAAATTTTCTGTTGGGTAGCACTTAGTGGTTGAGTTAAGTCTTCAGTCGCATTTAAGCTATGAAAGTAAAGTTTAAAACGATCAACACCATCATCTAAAATACTTGGAACACTTGTACTCGATAAACTGGTATAAGACGTTGGTACAATCTTATCTTTCAAGAGGGGTTGTTGTTTAATAAGTTCAGCAGTGAAGAATTTAGCACTATCCACCGCACGATCTACCCCAGAACTTTGTACCAATATAGATGCTTGAGAGTTTACAAGTGTTGGTAAACGTTGTAATAGGCGATCGGCAATGCCACGGTGTTCTAAAATACCAGTCATGGTTTCATTTCCGTAACCATATTGGCGAATACCTTCAACACCATAACCTAACAGGATATTGGCTTTCATCATTGCTTCTAAGTCAGTACCTAACTGCTCACCTAACGGCGTTAAAGCATTTTCTGCTTTTGCCTGTTTCCATAAGTTATAAAGTGCTAAATCATATTTAAGACTTGAGAGTCCTCGTGAACCATGACGTGCCACTAGCTCTGTAAAAACTGGTTGGAACCCATTGGGTGCTTGTTCATAGCTTTTTAGATCTTGTTGCGGTTGATAAGGTGTTTTGGTTTGATAATATTTCGATGAGTTTGTAGATGGTGTAGTTTGAACTTCTTGATCATCATTGTTATTGCAAGCCGCAAGCAATAATGAGGCGGTAAGTACAGTCGTTTTAAATAAAATATTCATAAGTTAGATAGGCTATTAATACGAAATGCCCCTAGCTTAGTTTTTAGCAATTACAGTTCTATTAAACGGACTTAAATATCTTTATAAAAATAATAACTTACAATTGTATAAAAATATAAAACCACTATTTCAAGATAAAAGTTAATTGTTCTTCTTCTTCAAAAAATTCGAATGAGTATAATTTTCCAAGTTCTGCCTGCATTTTTAGCAAGTCATCTAAAGGCTGTTGCCGTGCTAAGCAAGACAATAACTTAATCACGCCTCCATGCGTAACAACCAATGCACGTTGCCAGTTTTGTTTTCGCATCTCTAAGAGTAAATCTTGAAAGCCTTTCAAAATCCTCGTTTGAAATTGTATTAAGGTTTCTGCCTGTGGTGGACAATATTGACTCGGTTTTTGCCAAAAGTTTGCCAGTAATTCTGGTGAAGTTTCATAAATTTGCTGAGTTGATACACCCTCCCACTCACCAAAATACATTTCCTTTAAGTCATGGTTTAAAAGCAAAGGGAGTTCTGCTGTTTTGGCAAGTTGCTCAGCAAAACAAGCACATCGTTTTAATGCAGAACTTACAATGACATCCCATGTCTGGTCTCTAACTTGTTCAATGGTTGACTGCATTTGCTGCCAACCTTTTGCTGTTAACTCATCATCCAAATGCCCACGTAGAGTATGGCTATACTGACTTTCGCCATGTCTGAGTAAATCGATTCTAAACTTACCCAATTTTATCCCCGCTTACAGCAGCTTGGGCAAAGGTAGCCATTTGATTATGTAATACACATGCCATTTTAACTAATGCCAATGCAGCACCAGCACCACTACCTTCACCTAAACGCAAGTTCATTTTTAAAATCGGGTCAGCATTGAGTTCCTGTAAAATACGTTGGTGGCCGTATTCAGCCGATTGATGACCGAACAACATCCAGTCACGTACTTTAGGGTTCATCCGCACGGCGCATAAAGCGGCTACAGAACTAATAAAACCATCCACAATAATAGGTAAACCTACTTGTGCGCATCGAATATAAGCACCGGTAATTGCGGCAATTTCCAAACCACCGACGGCGCATAATGTTTTGAAGACATCACCAACGACATGTTTATGATGAAGTTCTATTGCTTTCTCAATTACTTCAATTTTATGTCTTAACTGATCGGCACCTATTCCTGTCCCTACTCCAGTCAATTGCTCGGCAGTATCATTTAGTAAAAGACAAGCTAAGGCAGAAGTAGAACAGGTATTCCCGATTCCCATTTCACCTGCAATATAAATATCTGCGCCGTCGGCTTTAGCTGTATCTACACTCTTTTTTCCCAACTCTAAAGCAGCACGACATTCATCAGCACTCATTGCGGCTTGTTTAGCAAAATTTGCAGTCCCAGCACGAATACAGTGACGTTCAACACCTGCGTATTCATATGCTTCGCCCACTGTGCCACAGTCAATCACTTGTAAATGAGCTTCATGATATTTAGCAAGTACACTAATTGCTGCGCCACCCGTCGTGAAGTTTTGCAACATTTGACGGGTAACAGCTTGAGGATATGCAGAGATATTTTCTTCAACTACGCCATGATCACCGGCAAAAATTGTAATCCATGGATGGTTAACATGAGGATGTGCATTTGATTGTAAACTAGCAAGTGTAATTGCAATCTGCTCTAAATCACCTAAAGCACCTGTAGGTTTGGTGAGCTGGAGTTGATGTTGTTCAGCTTGTTGCTTTGCGTCTAGATTAGGTTGCTTTACAGATTCTAACCACCAGTTCATTTTACTTCTCACCTTTTAAAATCATTGGAAAACCAGCCACACAAAACACAACTTTATCTGCAATTTGCCCTAAAGCTTGATGTAATCTTCCTGCTTCATCGACAAAACGGCGACTAATCTCGCCGAGTGGTACAACCCCAAGCCCTGTTTCATTACTTACTAAAATAATTTCTGACTCAAGTGTAGGTAAAACTTTTAATAGTTGCTCACATTCAAATTGTTGAATATTTTGATCATCTAACAGTAACAAATTGGTTAACCAAAGCGTTAAACAATCTACCAAAATAATTTGATTAGGTTGATCAATTTTTTTCAGAGCATTTCCTAAAAATAATGGTTCCTCAACCAATGCCCAGTGAACAGGTCGCTGATTTTGATGATGTGCAATTCGACTTTGCATTTCTGGATCAAGTGCTTGCGCCGTCGCCACATAAGTCACAGGTAATTGTGTAGATATTGCCGTTTGTTCAGCGAGTCGACTTTTGCCAGAGCGAGCACCACCTAAAATCAATTGCAACATGAATCACCTAAAAACAAATGCTGATACGAAAACAGCTTACCTTGTAAAGTTTGAGCTTCATAAAAACCAAACGTTAAATGCTCAACTTTCAGTTCAAATTCAGCGTTTTTGTATTGTACAGGTAATTGAGAAATTTTTTGCAAAATCAAATCACTACTACAGATGTTTTTATATAAGCCTAAGGTGATATGGGGATAGTAATCTAAAGTAGCAATTTCATTAGAAACTATGCCTAATTTTTGGCGTATGTGAGATAAAACATTATCGTTATCTTGGATTTCTACAAATAAAGCACTACTAAAACTATCAACTGAACCAATTTTTAATCGAAATGGTGAAATATTTTCTTTTTTTAAAATTTCTCTTTGTTTTGAGAAATCATGGAAACTAAAGTCATCACTATAAACACGAGGTTCATGGGTTAAAAATCCACATATAAATAATGTGACATGATATTGACGGTTATTCGGTTCTAATAAAAATTCTGAAAAATGTGTACGTAAGACATCTAGATAATCAACTAATTTCTGATCATTAATCTCTAGATACCACAAAGCATAATTTTGACGTCCTAGGTGCCATTCCTGATAATCCCGTATAGTCGTTGGCACCATGAACGTCGTAGGTTTTAGCAGCACAGTTTTAATTCAAAGTCACTTAAGTTTTGTATTAAAACATGTTTGCCTTTCAATTGTAGAGTGTTAAATCATTAAATGCCTTCAAACATATTGGGTAGCTGTCGTTCTGGCTTTGTTAGTTTTCATATCCAAAAGCTGTTGGTCTTGTTCAGAAAACAAATATTGAATGTGTTGGACCAAATCAACTTCAAGCTGTCTTTTCTGAGTCATATTCAGATCTAATTTTAGAATTTGTTGCTGTAGATGCTGAATAGCAGCATTATCATCAATTTCTAAAAATTGAATCGCATACGCATAACCTAGAGCAGTACCTTTTAATAAATTTTTATAAGGTAAATCATGACCTATGTTCATTTCAATTGATGCCATGACACGTTCATTATAGTTGAGTTTGCGTAATGGATCTCGAGCTACTCGTTGACACGGATCTTTAAATGCGTATTCACAAGAGTCTAGAAAACTTTGAGCCATTCGGTTCAGATCTTTTGCATAGTTAGGTAATACAATTGCAAGCCCCTGTTTTACTTCTGTAATTAAGTTTTCTGCAAATGCTTTTACTGAATGATCACCCATAGCAATCCCAATAGATTCATAACCCATTAAAGATGCATACCAAGCAAGCATCGCATGCACGCCGTTCCATAGGCGGTTTTTAATAAGTTGAATATCTGTAATTTGTTCAACCAATACAACCTGACGTAGCTTTTCAAGTAAAGGACTGCCTTTTTCAACATAAA
The DNA here is from genome assembly GCF_016064815.1 of Acinetobacter seifertii. Classification (NCBI taxonomy): domain Bacteria; kingdom Pseudomonadati; phylum Pseudomonadota; class Gammaproteobacteria; order Moraxellales; family Moraxellaceae; genus Acinetobacter; species Acinetobacter seifertii. The sequence goes on from NZ_CP065820.1 coordinate 2,257,774, forward strand.
TTGGCATATCCGTTTCACTGTGGAATAAGATTAAATCCATACTTTGTAAGATATGACCAGGTTGGAAATTACGACGCATATTTTCAACATAAACCGAGGCGTTGTTTTGCTGATCTGTAGTCAGTTTATTGCAGTCTTCAATTTCAATTTGATCTTCTTGTTCAAAATCTTCTAAATGCTGTTCAAGGAAATTATGCTTAATACGAAGTTGACGATATAAATTCTGATTAGAAAGTTTTGAAACCATTCGGTTTACTACAGTGTCACAAAAGTAATGCTCTTTTAAAATATGCTCAGTCACATCCTCATCATTCGTTAACTCTAATAGAGCTTCACGAAGATGCTTCATCACTAAATATTTAGCACCCACTTTATTTAAAATAATTAAAAAAGTTAGCGGTTCTATACATGTTTCAAGTGGCGAGTTAAAACGGGCGTATAGTCCTTTGGCTATCATTTTTGATTCAGCTTCAATCGCTTGCTCTGGCAAACAAAGTGCAATCAAACTTGAATGAGTATACATCTCTAACATTTGTTGCTCATTGTCAGAGTCGACAATCGTCATATTCTCAATACGTTCATCATAAGAAAATTGTCCATAGCGAATACTATAGGTTCCAAACGCATTTACGGCCTCGCGAAAAAGACTATTACGAGTTGAAGCAATTATTTTTCTTGGTTTTGTATATCCATCCCAATGTGACAATATTTGAGCTATATATCCCCCACCAATAGCACCGAAGCCATGTATACCAACCGTAAGTTGATTCAGGCTCTGTGGAAAAGGTTCTTGTATTTCCGGCATATCCATAATAGGAATGAACTGGTCAAGATCGCTTAAAAAGTCATACATCTGATCGTAATAAAAATCTGCTTTTTCGAGCATTTCATCATTTGGCTCTTTAATATCCTTTAATAAAATCGTTAGACCCTCAGATGTGTAAGCTGAGGTTAAACCATTTTCAGAATCTTCAAACATTAAACATTGCTTAGTGTTTAAATTAAGTTGGCTTGCTGCTTTTAAAAATATTTCAGGATGAGGTTTTCCCTGTTCTACTTCATCACCACAAGTAATCACATCAAAGAACTTATAAACATTGGCATTTATTAAATATTCTTCGGCAATTGCTCTACGACTTGAAGTGGCTACAGCCATTCTTAAACCAGATTTTCTTAAACGTTCAAGAACTTGAACTAATCCCTTTTTAATAGGCACGCCGTGTTTACGAATATGCTCAAGCTCCATCTCATCAGCTCTTTTTCTTATTTCTTTATACGGAACATCTACCCCATATAAACGTTGTGCTAGTTTTTCTGCTGTTGTCGCACTTAAACCCAAACATTGCATTAAATATTCGTGTGAAAACTCCTGCCCAATCAGCTCTTGAGATGCTTGTTGCAATGTTTGAAACCGTAAGCGCTCAGTGTCAAACATTGTCCCATCCATATCAAAGATAGCTCCATGAACAGGTTTTCCATGAAAAATAAGCACGTTTTTACCTCTTTTTTTGATCATGTTTTATTCAGGGTATACAAAAAATTGATTAAAAAGGCAGGATGATAATAAATGAAACATTACTGGTTATTTTTTAATCAAAAATATAAGTAATCTGTTACTGAGAGAACTTAAAAACTCTAAAAGGTTGAATAATGAAAATAATTCTGAAACCGAGTTCTAATGCAAAGATAGCAAGCTATCCTTGCTTGCTATCTTTACTTGTTCTTTTTATTGCGCTGATCATGTTTATTTTTCTTAGGTCCATTTACTGCTAAACAAACCTGCATTGTTTTTATTATGTCTTGCAGGTCTACCAATACCAGAAATTTATCTAACTCTTGTTATCTTCTGGTAGAACCAAACTCCATATAATAATGATAATCATTTTCATTTAATAAGTCAATTTGATATTGCCCTTATTTTAATCAATCAAGGATATCTGCAAATTGCGCCGTCAATATTTGCGCCAGATCATTCGGATTTAGACCAATATCTAATCCTCTTTTTCCCCCACTTACATAAATTTTGCCAAGTTCTTGTGCAGAAGCATCTATCACAGTTTTCAAACGTTTCTTTTGTCCTAATGGACTAATTCCACCCACTAAGTACCCTGTTAAACGTTCTGCATCTTTTGGATTTGCCATTTGTAGTTTTTTACAGCCAACCGCCGTAGCCACCTTTTTTAAATTGAGTTGATGATTAACAGGTATAATTGCGACAAAATAATTTTTTTCATCAGTTACAAGTAGCGTTTTAAAAACTTCATTTACATCAAGATTTAATTTTTCGGCAGCTTCTAAACCGAAACTTTTAGCATTTGCATCATGTTCATATTCATGAATAGAAAATTCGATTTTATTACTTTTTAACAGTCTACATGCAGGTGTCATAGGATTTTAGATTTTAATGAAATGGGATTGATTATATTTATTTTAGAGAAAAGTTTAAAATTTGCTTAGGCTATTTACGTCATTTACATGAAAAATCAAACAGACACTGAACAAAAAACAATCTGAACTTGATATTGAGTAGATGACTCCAATATATTTAATTGAGATTTAAAGTCTGAACTGGCAAATTTATGAGTTACAAACACAATAATCTGATGGCAATGCGTCACCGTTTTTGGGATGAATCTTCAGATCATGTATTAAATGAAAAGCAATTTTTACAGCAGACCTTAATCGAACAAGGTATTTTTAATAATGCCACTTTTGAGGATGTTAAGTATTTTTTCTATACACTACCGAGCATCGTTATTGTAAAGGCCCATGCTCTTGGTTTTATGCATGATTCTGTCAAGCAAATGGTTATTCAACATATTCAAGCTAATCGTATCCACTTAATGCAAAAAGCTGAATTAAAAATTCAGTTTAAAATGTAAGTTAATGATTAATATTTAATGGCTTTTTAATCTAGTTCCTCTTTCTGGAGAAATTGTATTTTAATTTTTATTATATTGCTTAGGCTATTTTAGAAAATTAAGATATAAAATGATACTTTCAACTCACCATTCAGTCTGAGGGAACTATTTTAATACGTTCAAAACATGTAATATTCGTTACAATTTTAGATCACCAGCGTTTGGCTGCATGATGCGCATAGGATTCTATTTTCATGTCAAATCAGAACGATAAGCTTAAGAGTTTAAAAACTTCTTCCATGGATCGACGCTTATCAATCGCGAAAGCTTCTTTACTGGCAGGAACACGTTGGGCTACTGCAAGTGCCTCTACCCTTTTTTCTAGTGAAGAAGAAAAAGAGAAGAAGCGTAAAAAGGCAATGAGCGAACAAGCTAATTATCTTGTTTCTGAAATTGGCAAACTTAAAGGTTCTATTGTTAAGATTGGCCAAATGATGGCTCTTTATGGTGAACATTTTTTACCAGAAGAAATTACTCAGGCGTTAAATACCTTAAACAACCAAACGGTTGCTTTAGACTGGCCTGCGATTAAGCCACATTTACAAGAACAACTTGGTTCTAAGTTAAACGATTTAACCATTGATCATGAACCTATTGGTACAGCGTCTCTTGCACAAGTTCATCGCGCAATCCGCAAATCAGATGGATTAGAGTTAGTTTTAAAAATTCAATACCCTGGTGTAGCGAGTGCAATTGACTCAGACATGAGTCTATTTAAAAACATGCTTAAGCTTACACGTATGGTTCCTCAGACACGTGAGTTTGATCAGTGGTTTGATGAAGTACGTGAAATGATGCATCGTGAAGTCAATTATGATGTAGAAGCAGCAACCACTCGCCGCTTTGGTGAGCGCTTAAAAGATGATGAGCGCTATATTGTCCCTACAATTGTAGATGATTACTGCACAGATCAAGTCTTATGTATGACGTTTGAACGCGGCGTACCTATTAATAGTCCTGTTATGCTTTCTCTTCCACAAGAACGCCGTAATCAACTTGGTGAAGCGTCATTAGAGATTGCAGTTCGTGAGATTTTTGAGTGGGGTGAAATGCAAACTGACCCTAACTTTGGTAACTACCTAGTTCGTTTAGGTAATGGCCAAGATGTTCAGGACAAAATCGTACTATTAGACTTCGGCGCGATTCGTCAGTTCGATGAACACTTACTCTCAGTTGCACGTAATCTCATACAAGCGGGTTATCAGCATGATAAACATGCGATGGTCCAAGCAATGACTGGATATGAGTTTTTCGATGCAATGCCTGAAAGTATTAAACCTGGCATGGCAGATGTATTTTTACTTGCGACAGAAGCATTCAGCACACCTGCAAATAATCCAGATATGCCAGCCGGCCTGATGGATGAACATGAACGTTATGACTGGAAAAAAAGCCAGTTACATAGTCGTGTTATGCAGCAGGCAAGTAAATCAATGGCATCCCGATATTTCTCTGTCCCTCCAAAAGAGTTTATGTTTATTAGCCGTAAGTTTATTGGTGCATATACATTCATGACTGTAATTGATGCCAAAACAAATGTACGTCGTATGATTCGTAACTTTGCTTAATTTGATCACGACTAGAATGGCTCAATGTCATTCTAGTCAATGCAAACAAAATTATTATTTTTAAGAACTAATTTTTATTTATAAAATCAAAAACATAAAATCAAGTCTATTTTATTTTTACCATTTATCTACTCTTTTTTTGAATGTCAGTAACGACATAGTTTTTTCTTATACTGCGTGTCAGCATAAACCAATAACAATGTGTTAGGACACCATAATCATGACAAATATGATCAATAAAGCCCAAGGGTTGGGTTTATCGCTGATCACAAAATTAGCTGGAAGCGATGTACTTGATCAACTCAAACTACGTAAATTTCTTGAAAAGTCTCTTTATCAAGGTTCAAAAGCTGGCTTTAGAGCATTAAGCCAAACTCAAAAAGCATTTAAACCTAAACAAATTCCACAACAACGACTACCTCAGCAAAAGAAAAACCTATTTGATTTAAGCCTAACTGAAGAACAACAAATGACTTCTGAAGCAATGTCTCAATTTGCTAAAGAAGTTTTACTAGCATTAGCTCATGATGCCGATCAAGCAGCACAATTTCCAGAAAACCTTTGGCAATATGTTGAAGATTTAGGGCTAAATTATTACGCCCTACCAGAAGCACTAGGTGGCGTTGCTGCTGAACAAAATATTGTAAGCAACTTACTCATCGCTGAAAAACTAGCTGAAGGTGATTTTAGTCTTACAGCAGGATTACTCAGTACCTTTAGCGTTATTAATGCAATCACACGTTGGGGATCTGCCGAGGTTCAGTCAATGTATCTGCCATGTTTTGCTGAAGACTCAGACATTACAGCAACCTTTGCAGTACAAGAAGCAACTCCAGCATTCAACCCTTATGTTTTAAAAACAAAAGCTTCTCTTGAAAATGATCAATTTTACATTGATGGTGAAAAAACCTTAGTCATTTTAGGTGATTTGGCTGATGTGTTATTGGTGAGTGCTGACTTTAATGGCAAGCCAGATGTATTTGTAGTGCAAGTGGGTGACACTATTTCTATTAAGAACACTCCGGCAATGGGCCTCAAAGCAACAGAGACAGCTACTTTAAAATTTAGCCACACACCTGCTCTACGACTAGGCACAACAGATTTTGATTACACAGCCTTTGTAGATTTGGGCAACTTGATGTGGTGTGCAATGGCTGTAGGTACATGTGAAGCTGTAAAAGCCTGTTGTATTAAATATGCCAATGAGCGAACTGCTTTCGGAGAACCAATTTCACATCGTCAAAGTGTCGCATTCATGATTGCAGACATGGCAATTGAGATTGATGCTATGCGTATGCTGATTTTAAATGCAGCAAGTCTTGCTGAAGCAGGTAAATCTTTCCATCGTGAAGCATATTTAGCTCGTCTTCTTTGCGCAGAAAAATCCATGAAAATAGGAACAGATGGCGTACAAATTTTGGGTGGTCATGGCTTCACAAAAGAACACCCAGTTGAACGTTGGTACCGTGATTTACGTGCGACCGCAATTTTACATTCTGGCTTACATGCTTAAGATCAATCTGAGGACATTTCCATGAATTTACAAAATCCAAAAAAATTCAAAATGATGATTGATCAAGCACATGATGTTGCGATCAATGTATTACGCCCTATTTCCCGTAAATACGATAAAGCAGAACATGCTTATCCCAAAGAGCTTGATATGCTTGCCTCACTCATCGACGGTATGAACGAAGGTGGCGAAGGAATTAATGCAGGTGCAGCTGGTGCAAGCAAACGAGGTGAAACAAATAATGAAGGTGTCCGTAACGGCACCAACATGTCGACAGCACTAGGTATCATTGAAATGTGTTATGGCGATACTGGGCTATTACTCAGTATGCCACGCCAAGGTTTAGGAAATTCTGCCATCGCAGCGGTTGCAAATGATGAGCAATTAGAACGTTTTAAAGGTACTTGGGCTGCAATGGCGATTACTGAACCCGGCTGTGGTTCAGACTCTGCTGCTATCCGTACTACAGCAACTAAAGATGGTAATGACTACATTTTAAATGGTGAAAAGATTTTCGTAACCTCTGGTGAACGTGCAGACTCTGTGGTTGTCTGGGCTACACTCGACCGAAAACTTGGACGTGCAGCCATCAAATCATTTGTAGTGCCTAAAGGCACGCCTGGAATGAAGGTGGAGCGCCTTGAACATAAATTGGGAATTAAAGCTTCTGATACGGCAGTTATTAGTTTTACTGACTGCCGTGTGCCAGCCGAAAATCTTTTAGGTAATGCCGAAGTCGATGTGGCTAAAGGTTTCGCAGGTGTAATGGAAACTTTTGATAATACACGCCCGTTAGTCGCTGCTATGGCCATTGGCTGTGCTAAAGCTTCATTAGAACGTATTAAAGAAATTTTTAAAGATCAGTTGGACCCAAATTACTCAACGCCATATTTGCAAACATCCAATCTTGCGGCACAAATTTACCGTATGGAGGCCGAATGGGAAGCAGCACGGTTACTCATGTTGAAAGCAACATGGATGGCTGACAACAAGAAACCAAACTCAAAAGAAGCTTCCATCGCCAAGGCAAAAGCAGGCCGTGTAGGTAATGAAATTACTTTGAAGTGTGTCGAGTTAGCAGCAAGTGTTGGCTATAACGAAGATGAATTACTTGAGAAATGGGCACGTGATTCAAAAATTCTTGATATTTTTGAAGGAACTCAACAAATTCAACAGCTTATTATTGCTCGACGTGAGCTTGGTAAATCGTCAAGCGAATTAAAATAAGAACGTTGTAAGGGAGTTTTAACTTCCTTGCTGCTTAGTACTACTCTATCTACAAAATAAAAACCCTCTAATCACATGATTAGAGGGTTTGGTATTTCAGGAATATATTTTTATTTATTTATTTATTTAACTGGCGTAACTTCTAATGACTTATCAACTACACCGAATTTTTTAAAGATTTTTGCACGACGTTTTGGTGAAATATTTGCTTTATTTAAATCACCTTTGTAGTGATCAAATACACGCTTGTCCATCATTTTAAACCACAGTGAAGGAATTAATGCTGGTAGCAACATACTTGCATAACCACTTGGTAACTCAGGTGCTTCATCAAAATGGCGAAGCGCTTGAAATGGACGAGTCGGATAAGCATGGTGATCTGAGTGACGCTGTAACTGATATAAGAACAAGTTTGTCACTACGTTGTTATTATTCCAGCTATGCTCTGGCATTGTGCGTTCATACTGACCATTTTCTTTTTTCTGGCGTAGCAAACCATAATGCTCAATATAGTTAATAATTTCAAATAAGCTAATACCGTAAAATGCTTGCGTCGCTAAATACGGAATCGTACCTTTACCAAAAAGTCCAATCATCGAACTATGAAAAGCAGCAGTCATACCCCAGCCTTGCAGTAATTCATTATCGAGTGACCAAAACTCTTTACCTTTACGTTTTAATCGGTTTTTCTCAATTTCAATTGCTGACTTGAAAGAACCAATAACTGTACGCGGCCAGAATTCATAGAATGTTTCACCCATACGTGAAGATGCAGGGTCTTCAGGCGTTGCCGCACGCTTATGATGGCCATATGGATGCTCAATACGGAAATGGTTGTAACCTGTAGGCACCAAAGCAAGATGAGATAAAATATGGTCAATACGATCATGTTTATGGCTTAGTTCATGAGCAGTATTAATCGCAATACCATTGATTGCACCCATTGAAATACCAAGTAAAATTTTATCTATAAAAGAAGTAGTTTTACGGCTTGTTAAATAACATGCATAAACGTTTGCTGCATATTGTAATGGGATAAAGCTCTTCACCAAACGTGAATAATACGGATCTTTTTCTAGAAGTTTAATTTCTTCATCAGTTGGATTACGTGCATCTTTACCAATAATCGTATCAATTGCAGGAATCACAACATGTAATAAAAGTGGACCACCTAAAGCAAATACTTTCTTTAATGGGCGTGGACCAAAATGGTAACCAGCTAAAATACCTAAACCAATTACAGGTAAAGCCGGACTAATCATCCATAAATAGCGCTTACGATCTATCTCACGCATAGACGCTGGCACTGGCATAAGTTCTTGCTGAACATTTACTGGTGCATTCATAGTCATATTTCCTTTTTCTATATATCTATATAGTTAAAGAAATACCATTTGCTTAACAGTTGTAACCGTCCAAAAAACCTATTTCAAAGTCTTTGGCATTTTCTTCCACTTTTTTGTCCTAAAAACACATGTTGATCTATTCTTACAGCTCACTATAATTTTATTAAAATAATGATTGATCGCGTAAATATGGATGCACTAAGTAAATTTTTTGATGATATCCACTTAAATAAGTCAGAATATATCTATATCAAAGCACAAAATGAATGGGCTTTTAAAACACAAGATCAATCTGCTTTACTTGCTTATATCGTTTTAACCGGTTCTGTATATATTCAAATAAATGCTTCAGAAAAAATAACAGCTAAGGCTGGAGATATTATTTTAATTCCCTCTGGAAAAGCTCACCATGCTACAGACTCAAAAGCGACTGCAAGTAAACTTGTAGATCCTGTCGATATTACTCCGTTATTTAACGGACATCGACAAGACCCGATTGAGCTCGGTTCAGCAGCATCTGAAAATACATTACTGCTCTGTTTACGCTGTCAAGTTGATACGCATATGGCAGGACCACTTATTAATACATTACCACCTATCATGCATATTCAACGAGAGAACAAAACCACTCCTCCTGAATGGTTGCAAATAGGACTTTATTTTTTAGCAGTCGAAACACAAAAAATTCAACCTGGGCATGACAAGATTATCGATCATTTAGTGAGTATTCTTTTAATTGAATGTATTCGTGATCATATTCAACAAATGTCAGATCAGCAAAACTGGTTAGGTGCCTTAACTCACCCTGAGTTGAGTAATGCTCTATCAGCAATTCATAGTCAACCTGAAGCAAGCTGGACTGTCGAATCATTAGCTGAACAATGTTGCATGTCACGATCTAAGTTTGCCAATCTTTTTAATAGTATTATTGGTGAACCTCCTCTTACATATTTACAGCATTATCGCTTTCGTTTAGCGAGCCAATATCTTCGTACAAGCAATTTATCAATTCAACAAATTTCAAATAAAGTCGGTTATTCTTCAGAAACAGCGTTTAGTCAGGCATTTAAAAGAGTATTTGATTTATCGCCTAAACAATATAGACAAAACTATATTGGGAGTAGTCTAGATCAGTAATAAAAAAAGCGCCGAAGCGCTTTTTTTATTACATAAGTTTTATTTGATTTTAGCGTGTGACTTTAAGTATTCGCTGTAATCTTCAAGGATTTGCTGCCCACGAGACTGGCGATAAAGCTGCTGTAATTGCTTTAACTGGTCGGCTGGCATAGCATTTACTGCAGCTGAATTTACATTAGATACAGCAACAACGACTAACTCATTTGGCAAGTTTGCTGTTGTAACAGACCACATACCAGGTTTTGGCGTAGGAACACTAAATGCTGCACGCTCAATTGCACGTTTCAAACCTTGTGAGCGAGCAAATACACCTGCAGATTCAAAAGGTACCTTATTTTTTGCAACAACCTGTTCAGCTGGCTGAGTTTTGAATTCAGTCAACATTGTAGCAATTTTTGCTTGAGCCGCTTTACGTGCTTTTTCATCAATTACTTTAGCTTTCGCTTCATTCATCGCTTGAGCAATTGGTTTAACACCAGCAGCATGATAGTCACGTACTTTAATCCAAACTGTATCGCCATTCGCTAATTGAATATTTGATGAAGCATTACGATCACCATTTTTCACATCATCGTTAAACAACTTAATTTTTACGTTTGGATCACTTAACTGCGGGTTTTGAGTAGCTAAAGTTACACCATTTAAAGATTCAATTTTTGTACCTTTTACTTGTTGTACAACTGCATCTAAAGAATCATTACCAACAATCGTTTCATTCAAACTATTAACGGTATCTGAATAAACAGTAGCAACTTTATTCTTTTCAACTTCTGCAGTTAAGCGTGCCTTCTCAGCATCAAATGAAGGAATTTGAGTCGCTGGGGTTTCTGCTTCAATAATGTGGTAACCATATTGTGTTTTTACTGGCTGTGAAACTTGACCATTTTTCAAACTTAAAACAGTTTTATCAAATGCATCAGAGAAAATACCAGGTGCATATGCTTCAACTAAGCCGCCTTTCGCTTTCGAAGTTGGATCTTCTGAAAACTGGGCTGCTGCTTGAGCAAATGAAAGACCACCTTGGATCTTTGCGTATACATCTTTAGCAAGCTTTTGGGCTGCTGCATCATCACGACCATCAGTCGTAATAAGAATATGTTTAACAACACGTTTAGCATCTTTTTGCTGAGTTTCTACAAACTTCGCATAGGCTTGCTTAAGCTCAGCATCTGTTGCTGGTGCAGGCTTCGCCATTAAAGATGGAGATAAAACAACATAATCCACATCAACTGAAGCAGGCTGTTTAAACTCATTCTGATGTTTGTTGTAATAGTCAGTAGCTTCTTGATTCGATACAGTTAAGCCAGTTTTATAACTGTCTAACTTGATACTAGCCAAATGTAATGTACGTTGTTCTGTTTGCAAATTCGCAATTTGCATTAAATCAACTTTACTTACTAAAGAATAATCTGAGAAAGTTGAAGTCAACATTTTTAAAGCGTGATCTTGACGCAAGCTCGCAATTAAAGCTTGGCTTGTCATACCAATCGAGCGCAAATAATTTTCATATAATTTTTGTGAAAACTGGCCATTTTCTTGCAAACTTGGCTGTTGAGCCAACATTTGCTCGATTTGAGCATCACTTAAAGAGATACCGAGTTTTTCAGCTTGCTGAATAAGTAAATTACGAGATACCAATATATCAAGTGCTTTCGCTTGAATTACCGGTAAATTAAGTAAACTTTCATCACCCTTTACAGCAGCTAAATATTGTTCTTTATACCTTTGCGTTAAAGTTTCAAGGTCTTTTTTTGATATGTCCTGTCCATTGACAGTTTTTGCGACATCTGCCTTGTTTCCCCTATTAAAATATCCATTAATACCTACAAGCGCTAAAGGGGTCAAAAACAAAATTAAAAGGACTTTGCCTAGCCAACCCTTAATGACTGTACGAAAAGATTCCATAAGTATTCCAATATTTTATTTCGAGGAGAATTTTAACTGAAAAACCACAATGAATGAATGAGCAATATTGGTCAATTCAGATTTTTAATAAAAAACGCGCCTATATTGGCGCGTTTAATCATCTTAAAAGATTAAGCAACTGAATCTTTAAGACCTTTACCAGCTTTAAAGCTAGGTACTTTTGTTGCTTTAATTTGAAGCTCTTCACCAGTTTTAGGGTTACGGCCAGTACGTGCAGCACGTTCTTTAACACTGAAAGTACCGAAACCAACTAAAGTTACTGTGTCACCTTTTTTTAGTGCTTCAGTAATAGACGCAATTGTCGCATCGAGTGCCTTGCCTGCATCAGTCTTAGATACTCCCCCTTTTTCAGCAATTGCATCGATTAATTCTGATTTATTCATGAATAAAACATCCTCTTAATATCGTTTGTTTAAGGTCCAAGGCTATAGTTTAAAAGGCCATGACGCCTTTATAGCAATGCTTTGGGGGAAAACGCAATACTAGAGCAGAGCTTTTAGCAAAAATAAATGCTAAAAAACTGTTATATATTTGCTAAATCCCTACATTTTTTTACTTTTCATTCAATTTTGCCTTCAATTTTTGATTTTCTTCAATTAAAGCATCAACCTTTATATGCAGTTGAACCAAGAGTTGTTCTATGTGCTGTAAGTCCTTAGGAGTAACTAAGCCAATTCTATTTAAAGAATGATTCACACTGGTATCTAAGATTTTTTCAACTTTGTCTTTGGTGTCAGAAACAGACTCTTTGGCTTTTTCGGTTACTTTACCAACAGTTGTATCTGCTAAGTCACCTGTTTTGGACTCAAGCTCTTCACCTACTTTGACTAGCGAGTCAAATAGTTTATTGCCTTCTTCTTCAGCACGAGAAAAAGCACCTAGACCTGCTAACCAGATCTGTTTAGTATACTTTCTAAAATCTAATGCAGACTTCCTAGAACTTTTTGATTTTAATTTATTTTTTTCTCCTTGCTCTTCTACTTGTGTTTCTATATTTGCATTATCCATTGATCTAAGCTCCTGATCGGATGAGACAGACGAAGTCTTATTTAACCACAAAATATTCTTATAATATCAAAGTCAAGACTTGATACATTTATGAAACTGTTCTACAAAACAATCATGTCATGTAAATATATTTAACAGGACATTATGCTAAGTTTGAGATAGGATGTCTCATTCCCTCAATTAATCTCTAATATTTAAGGATAAACTTTTATGAGTGAAACGCAACAAAGACAAAAACATCCACGTCTGTTGCTGAATATTGTTCTAATTATTTTAGAAACTTTTTTCTCATTTATTCTCACCCACGATGGTGTTCTTCGCTTGCAAGCGAAAAAGTTTATCGCTAATAAAATCACAATCCGCATTAATAGCTATTTGCCATTTTTCGACTTCTATGTGCAATTTACTGAAAAAGGCTTGCTATTTGATATTCACTCATATGACCGTCGTATTGACTTAGAAATAAATAGTACACTTATCGATCTTATCAAGATTTTCGCTTTCTCAAATCAACGCAGTTTAAACAACATGCGAATTGATGGAGATTCAGAAACTAAAAAAGAACTCATCGATTTAATTTCACATCTCACATTACCTAAACTTCTAGCAGACTGGAAACAATGGTTCAACACGCCAGATGACGAAGCTGAGACACTTGCTTCACGCAAAAGAATTGCCCCATTACTTGAAAAAATCGATCAACAACGTTCAGAGATCAATTCATTAAATGTAGAAATTAAACAATATCAGAATCGAATTGCACGTTTACAGCAACGCCAACGCAATATTAACTTGTGCTTTGGTATAATTAGCCTAATATTTTTTGCTTATTTGATATATAATTTATGGGCAGCATAATTCATTTTTTTCTATCTTGATCCTACACTTGAATTAAAAATAAAAAAACTTGACTATTTTAGTCGGGATTCATAAAATCCTATTATCTAGTCTTAACATGTGTATCGAATCATGCGCCTTACAACTCGCGGTCGCTACGCAGTGACTGCTCTACTTGATTTAGCTTTGCAGCCAACTGAACAAACGATCACGCTCGCCGAAATTGCCGCACGTCAATCTATTTCAGTTGCTTACTTAGAGCAGTTGTTCGCTAAACTTAAGCGTCATGGGTTAGTTTCTAGTGTTCGCGGTGCAAATGGTGGTTACCATTTGGCTCGAAACGCTGATGAAATTACTGTGTTAGAAATCATTGAAGCCGTAAATGAAACTGTTGATGCAACGCGTTGCGACCATAAAGGTAACTGCCAAAATGGTGCAATGTGTCTGACTCACGATTTATGGCAAGAACTCTCTCATCATATTGCCGACTATTTAGCCAAAATCACTCTTGCCGACCTCATTAGCCGAGACAACGTTCAAACTGTTGCACTACGCCAAAATGTGACTGGCATAGATTCAGCTCTTTTATCGGGTACAGGTATTTGATATGAAACGTCCAATTTATCTTGATTACGCAGCAACCACTCCAGTAGATCCGCAAGTTGCAGAACGTATGATGGAGTGTTTAACTTTCGACGGTACCTTTGGTAATGCTGCATCTCGTTCCCACGCTTATGGCTGGCAAGCAGAAGAAAAAGTTGAATATGCACGTGAGCAAGTCGCAAATTTAATTAAAGCTGACCCACGTGAAATCGTTTGGACTTCTGGTGCAACCGAATCAGATAACCTTGCTCTTAAAGGTGTAGCTCAATTCTACGCTTCTAAAGGCAAACATATCATTACAAGTAAAATTGAACACAAAGCTGTTCTAGATCCTTGTCGTGAATTAGAAGAACAAGGTTTTGAAATTACTTATCTAGAGCCACAGCCACAAACAGGTTTAATTACTCCTGATATGGTTAAGGCTGCCCTTCGCCCAGATACTATTCTTGTTTCTCTTATGATGGTAAACAATGAAATTGGTACAGTTACAGATGTAGCGGCGATTGGTGAATTAACACGTGCCAACAAAACATTTTTCCATGTAGATGCAGCACAAGCAGCTGGTAAAGTTGATATCGACTTATCTACTATGAAAATTGACCTTATGAGTTTCTCTGCTCATAAAATTTATGGTCCAAAAGGTATTGGCGCATTATATGTACGTCGTAGCCCACGTGTTCGCTTAAAAGCACAAATTCATGGTGGTGGTCATGAGCGCGGTATGCGTTCTGGTACTTTGGCTACTCACCAAATCGTAGGTATGGGTGAGGCTTTTGAAATCGCAGGCAAAACAATGCATGCTGAACAAGAGCGTCTTCGTAAACTTCGTGACAAACTTTGGAACGGTTTACAAGATCTTGAACAAGTGTTCTTAAATGGTCATCCAACTCAAAACGTTGCAAACTATTTAAATGTCAGCTTTAACTTTGTTGAAGGTGAATCTTTAATGATGTCGCTTAAAGATGCTGCCGTATCAAGTGGTTCAGCTTGTACTTCTGCAACTTTAGAGCCTTCATATGTTCTTCGCGCATTAGGTTTATCTGATGAGCTTGCACACAGCTCAATTCGCTTTAGTTTTGGTAAATACACGACTGAAGAAGACATTGACCACGTGCTTACAATTACCAAAGCCGCTGTTGAGAAATTACGTGAACTTTCTCCGCTTTGGGATATGTACAAAGAAGGTATCGATCTTTCTACAGTTGAATGGGCAGAACACTAATTATTGAAATTAGTGTTTTAACCCTCATATTAATATTAGGCTGACCCCGAGGTTTGGAGAAGCGAAATGGCTTATAGCGAAAAGGTAATTGATCATTACGAAAATCCACGTAATGTTGGTGTTTTAGACAAAAACTCTGAAAATGTTGGTACAGGTATGGTGGGTGCACCTGCATGTGGCGACGTGATGCGTTTACAGATCCAAGTAAATGACAGTGGCGTAATCGAAGAAGCACGCTTTAAAACTTACGGTTGTGGTTCTGCAATTGCATCAAGTTCTCTTGTAACTGAATGGTTAAAAGGCAAAACTCTTGATGAAGCTCAAGCAATCAAAAATATTGATATTGCGACTGAGTTAGCTCTTCCACCAGTAAAAGTTCACTGCTCTGTTTTAGCTGAAGATGCGATTAAAGCTGCGATTGAAGATTATCGTAGTAAAAAGTCAAAAGCTTAATTTGTTACCATTATAAACGTTGGAGTTTTCATGATTCATTTAACTGAAAATGCTGCGACTCATATTAGCAATTACCTTAAAAACCGAGGTAAGGGTGAAGGCATTCGCGTTGGTGTGAAAACTTCTGGTTGTTCTGGGTTGGCTTATGTTCTCGAGTTTGTAGATGAAATCGATGAACATGATCAAACTTTCGAACAGTTCGGCGTTAAGGTTTTTGTAGATCCGAAAAGCCTAGTTTATTTAGAAGGCTTAGAAATGGACTATGTTAAAAATGGCCTTAATGAAGGGTTCGAATTTAACAATCCTAATAAAAAGGGTGAATGTGGTTGTGGTGAATCTTTCACTGTTTAATCCTCTCCTTTCCTTTTTCTCATTAAAACAGTGTCTATCAAGCACTGTTTTAATGTATTTAATTAACGCGGATCCCATTTCTAATGAATCATTTTGAGTTGTTCAATTTACCTGTGGCACTCGATATCGATTTGGCAAGCTTAAAATCAAATTTCTTGAGTTTGCAGCAACAATATCATCCAGATAAAGCCTCAGATAAAGATCAAGCATTGATCAAATCAAGTGAAATCAATCAAGCTTTTAAAACACTATCACAAGTAGATAGTCGTGCTGCTTATCTTTTAGCTCTTAAGAAGCAAGATCATCATCTTGATCAATCTATTAGTGATTTTGAATTTCTACAATCTGCTTTAGAACTTCGTGAACAACTTGACGAAGCGACAACAACTGAACATTTACGTACTTTAAAGCTAGAAGTACAACAATGGATTGATGGCCTGGTTCGTGAATTCAAAATTGATTACAGTGAAGAAGATTGGGCTGAAGCACGTGATACCGTACGTAAGTTACGTTTCTTTCAACGTGTTTTGAACGATATTGATAAAGCAGAAGATCAACTGTTAGATGAAGAAGACAACTTTGATTTAGACGATGATTTTTAATTTTGCTTTTTCTACTTTATTTTCAAGGGATTTAACTCATGGCACTTTTGCAAATTGCTGAACCGGGTCAATCCAGTGCCCCACACCAACATCGCATTGCGATTGGTATTGACCTAGGAACAACACACTCACTAGTTGCGACAGTGTTATCAGGCAAACCTAAAGTACTCAATGATGTTCAAAATAGAAGATTACTTCCTTCTATCGTTCATTATGGGGACAATACAACTCATTATGGTGAAGAAGCTAAGCCATTTATCATTGCAGATCCAAAAAATACGATTGTATCTGTTAAACGATTTATGGGTCGCTCAAAAGCAGATATTAAGTTTCAGCATCCATATGAATTAGTAGGCTCAGAAAACGAGATGCCTGCTTTTGAAACTCGTGCTGGACGTAAAACACCTGTAGAAATTTCAGCTGAAATTTTAAAACAATTAAAAGATCGTGCTGAAGACAGTCTACAAAATCCTGTTAATGGTGCTGTGATTACAGTTCCTGCTTACTTTGATGAAGCTCAACGCCAAGCAACTCGTGATGCTGCTCAACTTGCTGGTTTAAATGTATTACGTTTATTAAATGAACCTACAGCTGCCGCAGTTGCTTATGGATTGGATCAAGAAAGTAACTTAGAGACCGACCGTAACTATGTAATTTACGATTTAGGCGGTGGTACTTTTGATGTATCAATCTTGCGTTTTTCACAAGGCGTATTTGAAGTCCTAGCGACTGGTGGTCACACAGCTCTAGGTGGTGATGACTTAGACCGTCTAATTGTGAAATGGGCAAAAAAACAGCTTAATATTGATGTATTAAGTAACGAAGACTATGCCGTATTTATAGTCGCAGCGCGTCAAGCTAAAGAACAATTATCTAATCAAGATTCAGTTGAATTAAAGCTGATTGATACAACTCTTACACTAGATCGCCCTACATTTGAAAGCATTATTCAAGTGGCTCTAGATAAAACCATTAGTGTTTGTAAGCGTGTACTACGTGATGCCAAGCTTGAGTTAACTGACATTCAAAATGTTGTTTTGGTAGGTGGTTCTACCCGCTCTTATGCGGTTCAAAAAGCGGTCCGTGACGTTTTTAATCAAGAGCCTCTTTGTACAATCAACCCGGATGAAGTTGTGGCTATTGGTGCCTCGATTACGGCAAATCAGTTAATCGGCAATAGTCAAGATGGTTCACTTCTTTTAGATGTAACGCCTCTTTCTCTTGGGTTAGAAACAATGGGTGGTTTAGTTGAACGCCTAATTTCTCGTAATACCGCTATTCCTGTAGCCCGTCGTCAAGAGTTTACAACTTATCAAGACGGCCAAACTGCCATGTTAATTCATGTAGTTCAGGGTGAGCGTGATTTAGTTGAACATTGCCGCTCATTAGGCAGATTTGTGCTTCATGGTATTCCACCAATGACAGCAGGCCAAGCTCGTATTGAAGTCACTTTCCAAGTTGATGCAGATGGTTTACTCACTGTTTCTGCTCGTGAAACAACTTCTGGTGTACAAGCCTATATTGATATTAAACCATCTTATGGTTTATCTGAAGCAGATACGGAACGCTTATTAATTGAAGGTTTTCAACATGCCGAAGAAGACAAAAATCTTCGTCACTTAAAGGAAACCAAAGTTGAAGCAGAACGTGAACTTGAGGCTCTAGAGCAAGCATTAAAAGTAGATGCAGATTTACTTGATGAAAACCAGCGTGAAGCTCTTAACTCTGCAAAAGAATCCTTGAAAGCTCAGCTTGAAGGCAGCGATATCCAAGCGATTGAGCAAGCAGTTCAACAGCTTAAAGTACATAGTGATGCGTTTGCAGCACTACGAATGAATCGACATATTGACCATGCCTTAAAAGGCACAAAACTCGACGATTGGTCAAAATCAAACTAAAAGGTATAGGTGATCAATATGCCACGTATTAAAGTACTTCCTCATGCTCAGATTTGTCCCGAAGGCGCAGAATTTGAGGTTGAACAAAATGCAAATCTTTGCCAGAGCCTGCTCAACAAAGGTATCAAAATCGAACACGCTTGTGACATGTCATGCGCATGTACAACTTGCCATGTAATTGTTCGCAAAGGTTTTGATAGCTTAGAAGAAATGAATGATGTTGAAGCCGATCTTTTAGACCGTGCTTGGGGCTTAGAGCCAGACTCTCGTCTTTCATGCCAAGTTAAAATCGTAGATGAAGATCTTGAAATCGAGATTCCGAAATACACAATTAATCATGCATCAGAAAATCATTAAAATATAATAGTGAAAAAGCTGCTTCGGCAGCTTTTTTTATTAATAAAATTTATATTTGGTTTTGCTTTTGATCGATATTTATCTGCTTAACTTCGTCTTCAAGTTTAAGCTGAGCAACACCTTGAGTATTAATCAAAGTTTGTTGAACTTTAATGCGTTGAATCATTTTTTCAAGCACTTCAACCAACTCTGGATATTCGTAGTTCTGTACTTCTTCTAAGTTCAGGACTAAATGAAAACCTTTATACTCATAATCAAACCATTGCTGATGATCTGACTTGTTACCTGTATATTTTTCCATGACTTGCCATGTTTTTACTGCACCTTGAATACCTTTTAAATAAATAGGTGTTTTAGGTGCACATAGAAAATCACTTTTAATAAGTTGATAAGTATCATCAGAAATGAGTATCTCATCGATTTCAGCAGCATATTGTAAACGTGCCGCCAAATTTACATCACGACCCACAATCGTATAAGCCATACGATGTGTTGCCCCGTAGTTCCCAACGTGGCAATAACCCGTACTAATCCCCATACGGATATGTAAGGCTGAATATCCCATTTTCTTCCAGCGTTCGCGCAACAACTTCATTTGCTGACGCATAGCAATTGCCATTTCTACACATGATTTGGCATCTTGCTCAACACCTTGTGAGTTCGGATCTCCAAAAAATATGAGAATCGCATCTCCCATAAATTTATCAACAGTCGCCTCGTATTGCTTCGCAATTTCAGTCATATGACTTAAATAGTCATTAAGCAAAAAAGCCAAATCATCTGGAATTAAGGTTTCGGATAACTCCGTAAAACCCTGAATATCAGAAAAGAATACTGTCATTTTCTTACGTTTATATTCAATTTTTGCCTCAGCCTCACCGCGCATAATAGATTGCCATAGCTGTAATGGCGCATAGCGGCTTAACTGATTAGCAAAAGCAATATAACGTGTCATTTGGTCATAATAATGCTGACGTTGCTGACTAATTTTTTTGACCCAGCGATGTTGGTAGTAATTTCCAATGGTTATAAACATAACCAGACCAAGCAAAGTAATTACTGTAAGTTCTTGGCTCGTAGCTTCAAAATATGGATGGAAACCGAATAGGAAAAAAGTACTTAAATAAAAAATAATCGCACCAAGTAAGCTCGTTAAGCAAATCACTGCAAACGAAATACGACTATTAATAGCTGAGTAAAATAAAGCAAAAACTGCAATAAATGTTGGAACAAGATTAAGGTGTACTCCTGCAAGAGTAACTGCCACCACAATCGTGTCTATCGCAAAAAAAACACTTTTTTGTGTTTTCTTATCAAATTGATACTGTAACCAATGTTCTAATTTAGAACTGATAAAAAGTAAAAAAAGAAAAAAAGGAGGAATATAGATTTGATAATTAGTATTTGGTGAGGTGAAAGCATAGATCACTAAAATCAATGACAGAATTGAATATCCCATCAAACGATGAAAATATGCAAACTGTTTAGGTTCTCGATCTATAAACCTCTCTAATTGCACCCTATCCTCCACATTTCAATGTAGCCACACTGAGATGTGGCATTACATTGATTTAATCCATGCGCCAATCAAAAGGCATATCACCTTGACCACGTAAAGCAAGCATAAGGGTCTGACGCATATGAGCTAAAACATCACTTGTGTATGGCACTGCTGGTGTACCCCACACTGGTTTAGGCCAAGCTACGTCATTTTGATAGCGGACAACATGATGGAAATGTAATTGAGGTACCATATTACCTAGAGCTGCAACATTCATTTTGTCAGCACGAAAAACACGAGCTAACTGGCTAGATAACCAGCTTGATTCACGTAAAAACTGTTCTTGGTCAGCTTGGCTCAATTCGTATAATTCCGTGATTCCTGGTACACGTGGTACTAAAATCAACCAAGGAAATTGCATATCATTCATTAAACGACATGTTGAAAGCGGAAAATCGCCTACAAAAAAAGTATCTTGAGCAAGTTGTGGATGCAAACTAAACATATCTTTTATAAATGACAATAAACAATAATGGCTAATACTATCACATCAGTTTTGATGTGAATATTATTAGTAGCCTGTTTGCTTACAAATAATAATGATTTTATGCACTTATTCATATCTCAAGGTATAAATAGTGCATAACTTTCAATTGTAGCAATACAAATGTCTTACTCAGTTATCGTTTATAAAAAAACATATCTCAGACATGTAGTTCACTCATCAATTTTTGTAGTAGATCATTGATAAATTGAATCCGTTTTTCATACTCTTCGAGCTGAACCATTACCTTTAAACGTTGACCACCTTCCATACGATAATAGGTCGGATTCTTTTGCATCAATTGAATAATACTAATGGCTTGAACTGGGGTATCTGGTGAGAATTCAACATGTCCCCCCTGAGTATTAATATCAATTTTTGTAATACCTAAATGTTCTGCTTTTAAGCGAATCTGATGCACACTAAACAAATGCTTAACCGACTGTGGAGGAACACCAAAACGGTCTATCAGTTCCATTCGAATATTATCTAATTTTTCCTGAGTATCGGTACTACTAATACGCTTATAGAATAATAATCTTTGATGAACATCGCCTAAGTAATCATCCGGGATAAGCGCAGGAATATGTAAATTAATTTCAGCAGTTAACGACAATGGTGCATCAAAATTCGGCGTTTTACCTTGTTGAATTGCTTTGGTCGCTTTCTCAAGCATTTCCATATACAAGCTATATCCTATCGCTTGCATTGAACCACTTTGTTGCTCACCCAATAACTCACCAGCACCACGAATTTCTAAATCTTCAGTAGCAAGCATGAAACCTGCACCCAATGTAGAAGCTCGTTGAATTGCATCAAGGCGTTTTTCAGCATCACCTTTCAAGTGTTTGATTGAAGGTATCAATAAATAAGCATAAGCCTGATGATGTGAACGACCTACGCGGCCACGTAGTTGGTGTAATTGCGCTAAACCAAGCTTATCTGCACGTTCAATTATGATTGTATTGGCATTTGGAACATCAATACCCGTTTCAATAATAGTTGAACATACCAGTACATTATATTCTTTGTGATAGAACTGCTGCATGACTTGCTCAAGCTCACGTTCACGCATTTGTCCATGTGCCACAGCTACGCGTGCTTCAGGTACAAGAACACGGATATTTTCAGCAGCTCGTTCAATGGTATCTACTTCATTATGCAAGAAGTAAACTTGTCCACCACGTAATAACTCACGCAAAACTGCTTCTTTAATCGAGGCATCTGTATGCTCTTGTACGAAGGTTTTCACTGCTAAACGACGTGCAGGCGGAGTTGCAATAATTGACAAATCACGCATACCAGAGAAAGCCATATTAAGCGTACGAGGAATTGGTGTTGCTGTAAGAGTCAACATATCAACATCGGCACGTAAAGCTTTAATTCGCTCTTTATCGCGTACACCAAAGCGATGTTCTTCGTCTACAACCATTAGACCCAAATCTTTAAACTGAACATTTTCTTGTAATAGCTTATGTGTACCTACCACAATATCGACTTTACCATCAGCCAAGTCTTCAATATTTTTCACATGAGTTTTGTTTGAGCCAAATCGTGATAATACTTCTATACGGACAGGCCAATCAGCAAAACGGTCTTTAAAAGACTCATAGTGCTGTTGAGCGAGCAATGTAGTAGGAACTAAAACTGCAACTTGTTTACCATTTTGTACTGCAACAAACGCTGCACGCATGGCAACTTCAGTTTTACCAAAACCTACATCGCCACACACCAATCTATCCATTGGTTTTGCTTGTTGCATATCGTACAGTGTGGCTTCAATTGCATTGGCCTGATCAAGCGTTTCTTCGTACGCAAAGCCGCTTGCAAATTGCATATAAAGCGATTGATCTAATTCAAAAGCAAAGCCAGGTTTTGATTGACGACGTGCCTGTATATGTAAAAGTTCGGCTGCAACATCATGAATTTGTTCTAAAGCCTTACGTTTTGCCTTACTCCAAGCATCTGTACCAATTTTATGTAATGGTGCTAAATCTGGATCACCACCACTATAACGGCTAATCAGATGCAAGTTTGTTACTGGGACATAAACTTTAGCATCTTCAGCATAATCGAGTTGCAAGAACTCATAGTCTTGCCCTTCGATAGCAAGTGTAATTAAGCCAGCATAACGCCCCACGCCATGATCAATATGCACAACAGGAGCACCAATACTAAGCTCAGTTAAGCTTCGAATCAGAAATTCTTCAGAAACTTCCTGTTGTCGCTTACGACGACGCTGTACAACTCGGTGTTCATAAAGCTGATTTTCTGAAATAACTGTTAATTGATCAGTTATAAGTAAGCCACGGTCTAAAGGTGCATTGGTAATCGCAATTGCAAATTGACTGGTTTTGAATTGCTCAAAATTCTCTACATTCGGAATTTCCCCCAAACTTGAACGCAATGCATCTTTTAAACTTTCTCGACGTCCTGCACTTTCCGCAACTAATAGAACAGGATGGTTTGCATCATCAATATATTTTTTTACAGCGGTAAATGGTTTTTCTTTTTTGGGATCGACTGGTAATTTAGGAGGTTGTTCAGTTTTAAGGTTAAGTGCACCAGCTTTTTCTTCAACCGTTTCCGCACTCACAAGCATTCGTGGAAACTGATTTAAAGCACTCAACAAATGATTTGGAGAAATAAATAACTCTTCAGGAGCAAGAATAGGTTGATCAATATTATGGCGTCGATCTTCATAACGACGCATAACTTCTTTCCAGAAGTTTGTTAAATCGATATCAACATCATTAGTTGTAATTACAATACAATTCTTTGGTAAGTACGTTGTAAACATACTTTGCGATTGCATTTGTTCTTTATCAAAAAATAAAGGTAAATAAAACTCAATTCCTGGAGATGCTATACCATCTAAAACATCTTGATAAATTGGATTTTTCTTAGGGTTTGCTGTCGGGAAAAACTCAGAATAACGATCTCTAAAAACTGACCGTGCTTCTTTTAATGGAAATTCCTTAGCAGGTAAAACTGTAAAACTTTTTAGCGTTGTAGTTGTTCTTTGGGTTTCAGGATCAAAGAATTTTAAAGAATCAATTTCATCATCAAATAGGTCTATACGGATAGGAGCTTCTTGCCCAGATGCAAAAATATCCATAATACTGCCACGTACCGCAAATTCCCCATGATCATATACTGTATCTACTAAGTGGTAGCCAGCCTGAACCAATCTTAATTTTTGCTGTTCTAAATCAAATTTTTGTCCCACTTTTATATCAAAGTGTTTACCTAAAACCCATGAATAAGGTGCAACGCGTTGAGCCAAAGTACTTGCTGAGATGAGTAATACGCCTTGATGCGGCATATTCGATAAAATCGCAAGACGCTCCGAGACAATATCCTGATGCGGAGATAACCGATCATAAGGCAAAATTTCCCAATCAGGGAAAATTGTCGGTTTTATTCCATAAAACTCAAGTTCACTTTCTAATTGTGCAACATGCTGGTTATTTCGAGCGACTAAAACTAATAAAGAAGAATGCTGAGTCGCAATTTCTTTAAGCAATAAAGCGGCTGATGAACCTAATAATGACCCCACCCAACGCTTTTCACCGGCCTTGAGCTGTTGCAAATTCAATTGAGAGATTTCTTGTTGAAACATGTATATGGCTTTTATGAGCTAAAAAGATATGAGGTTAATAGTAGCATGATGTTTTTATTGAATTGAGTTATTTTTCTGAAATCAAGCTACTACTTTACGATACTTTTTTATAGTTCTTAAACAAATGTTTGAACTTATTTATCACGTAGAAACATCACATAATATTGGTTCAATATTTGTATGATTGCTTTAAGTTCAAGTAACTTTTCTTGAGTATTACCCAATCTTTCAACATAGCGCTGATTTGCAATCTCTAAGTCGATTTTTTCATTAATTTGTGGCGTAATTTGAAATAACTTACGTAAATCATCAAAGTTCTGTAATTTACGATTTGAAAAATATTCAAGATGCTCTGACCATTTTTCGTTAATGACAATATTTTTAATTACGGGTCCACGCTCAGAATCAAAACTAAGTTGATTCTCTTGTAAATATATTTGCTCTGGTGACTCTTTCGAGCCTTGAAAAAGCTGGTTTAACTTTTTAAACATTTCATCACATCATATTAGTTTCAATGTAAATAATGGAGGCAACTTATTCGCCTCCATCACTTATGCTTAATTAATTTCTAGCGACTATTCGTCACCCAAATCATCTAGGAAATCTACAGTCGGTACAAAAAATAAAGTACCTGTTTGCGCAGTACTAAAGTCAAGTAAACGGTCAAGATGACCTTGTTCATTTCCTAGGAACATATTTTCAAGCATTTGGCGTGTTGTACTAAATTTACGAGAATAACCAATAAAAAAAGTACCGTATTCATTTTTTGAAGGATTCGAGAAAGGCATATTGGCACGCATAATTTTTAGTTCATTGCCCTCTGCATCATGCGCTTTACTTACCACATTATGGGCGGTTAAAGGCTTTTCATCATCACCGAGTTCAACATCATTAAACTTCTTGCGTCCAATCACTTTTTCTTGTTCTGCATCGCTTAAAGCACGCCATTTTTCCATGTCATGAGTATATTTTTGAATAAATGCATAACTTCCCCCGATAAACTCAGGATCTTCACTACCCACTAGCGCCCACTGCGCAGCAATGACAGGTTCAGGGTTTTCTGTCCCATCTACAAAGCCAATAATCGCTCGACCATCGAAATAACGGAAACCATGTACTTCATCGATTGGATAAGTCACTTTACCCAACTGTTCATTGATTATGCTTCCCAATTCATAGCAGAGAGCTTGTCGATCAGCACGAATATGAAAGAATAAATCACCAGGTGTTGAAACAGCTGTGTACTTTGGGCCTTTTATTTCTTGGAATGTTTCTAATTCTTGAGGCTTTGCTTGCTCTGGAAATAAAACATCCCATGCATTTGAGCTAAAACCGAATGTGGCATTAAATTTACTTTCTGGATAACGATTAGACAAACTTCGAGTTAACGCTGAAAAATTAGCAGCAAAATCTTTTACTTTTTCTACAACAGAATCACCTTGAGCTAACCCCAATACAATAAATAATGCATTTTCTCCAGGATGACTTGTTACTGGCTGAATTCTCATACATTCCATAAAAACAGGCCTTATTTTTCACAATTTACGGTAGTAATTTAGCATACTCATTTTTTTATCGTACGATTTCTTATTCTTTTTATGTCTTGAAAGAGACTGAATTTCTCCAATCTCTTTTAAGTTTTTTTAATTTATCTTAACTACCATATTGTTGTTTTAAATATTTTACAATTTGAGCAGATTCAAACATTTTAACCCCTGTATTTGGGTCAACCAGATAAGGTACTTGCATTTTACCTTGCATAATCGGCAACAACTTTTCTCTTTTCCCATCTTTTAAAGGTACATATTTACCCGGTTTTAAGCGAAGAATAGCAGGTCCCATATCTTGCCATCTTTCTTTTGCAACATTATGCAAAATATAAGGAATTTCAAGTTCACATAACAAACCTCTTACTACTCTCGAATATGGGCTTGCTTCAAAACTCCATAGTTCAAGTTTTTGCTCAGGTGCAACTCTATTTACTATTTTTTTATTAATCCAGACTCCACGTGCACCATTCAATAACGTTCCTGCAAATGCCAGATATGGCATTTTTGGATAATTTGAAAATTTCTGAGGTGTTTGTCCTGTCTTTCCATAATGTTTAAATAAGTGATGAATAATATCTTGTGATTCGTATAGCTTATCGCCTGTATTTTCATCAATAAAAAAAGGAAACTGTAATTTACCGCCTATTTGTTTTACAACTGAACGATACTTTGTTCCTCCTTTAGGGCACGGATAAATTTCAACATCCAAATTCAAAAGTGTAATCACTTCACGAACACGACGACAAAATGGTGAACCCTCAAATTCATAGAGTTTTAATGCTTTAACAGGTTGATTAGGAAATGCTGTACCTGTAACCCCTCTACCACCCTCAGCAATTGCAGATGCTACTGCTTGCAGCACTTTAATTTGATGATTCACCATGTCATGTTCCTTTATATTGTGGAGCTAAACTAATTTTTCCTTAGCAATCACAATTCCATTGTTATCTGCATAAATGAAATCTCCAGATTGAATTGTGACTCCACCAAAATACAAAGGAAGATCTACTTCACCAATGCCCTTACGATTACTTTTTTGTGGAATTGCTGCCAATGCATGTACACCTAAATCCAGAGTTGCAAGTGCATCAACATCTCGTACACAGCCGTAAATAATCACGCCATTCCAGTTATTTTTAACTGCCGACTCAGCAATCATATCTCCCATAAGTGCACAGCGCATTGAAGCACCACCATCCACAACCAACACCTTCCCTGTACCATCCGTTGCCAATAACTCTTTTACACGTGAGTTATCTTCAAAGCACTTTACAGTTACAACTTGTCCACCAAAGGTTTGACGCGCACCATAACTTTTAAAGAACTTACCATCCATTGAGGGTATGACCACTTGTAAATCTTTTTCTGGGTTATCATCCAATAAATCACATGTCACAAATGGTACTGTAGACACTTTTATTCTCCCTTATCGAGTTTGCTGTATGCTCAGATTATCATATCGCTTAAATGCTTCAATTTGCGCTAGCGCCGCTACGACCATGGTATGAGCCAATTGCTCAGCAGTAACGGGTTTATATTTGAATGGTTTATGCCATTTATTTTCAATGAATTTAAATAGGCTTTGTCCTAAATCTTCAATAAAACGCACATCGCTACGTTTACCAATTAATAAAGATGGTTGGAAAATCGATAATTTTTCAATATCTAAACTTTGAATATAGTCTTCGAGTTGTCCTTTTACTTTATTGTAAAAAACTGGTGACTTAGCATTTGCTCCAAGCGCACTCACAATTAAGAAATGAATATATTTATCTTGGATCAAGTCGGCAAAATGAGCATTTATTTCATAGTCAACAGCATAAAAGGCTTGCTTTGAACCTGCTATTTTTAGAGTTGTACCTAAGCAGCTAAATGCATGAGTATGATCATTTACGTCTTCGTCATTAAGTAATAAAAAATCCTCTATGACTAGTTGAGTAACTTTTTTATATGTATTAAATAGTTGCGATTCTTTTCTTACTACTACCGTAATTGCTTCAAATTCTGGTGTTTGCTCAAGCTGTTCTACAAGAGCTAAACCAACAAGTCCTGTAGCACCTACTACAATTGCTTTTTTCTTGCTTATAGTCATTTTTTATCCAACCTTCTTTAAGTTTGTTTCAAATTTAACCTTTTCTTACGCTTTTAGCAGCCCCTAAAACCGCTTAAAATGCTCGCAAGGCTTGACTTCACGGTGTTGATTCATCACAATATGGCACTTGTTTACGGGCTGGTGATGGTTACACCAGTTTACTGGATTGACCACAGCCCGCCCAGACCAACTTATTTTCAAGGAGTGCAAGAGTGGCAAACTCTGCTCAAGCTAAAAAACGTGCGCGTCAAAACGTTACAGCGCGTAAACACAACGCAAGCTTGCGTTCTATGGTTCGTACTTACATCAAACGTACTTTAAGTGCAATCGCTGGTGGTGATTATGCAGTTGCTACAGAAGCTTACAAAAAAGCTGTTCCTGTAATCGACCGCATGGCTGATAAAGGCATCATCCACAAAAATAAAGCTGCTCGTCATAAGAGCCGTTTAAATGCTCAAGTTAAAGCGTTAGCTAACTAATTTGAAGCATATAAAAAAAGCCCAATAGGGCTTTTTTTATTATCTATATTTTTTGCTTTTACTGTTCATTATGAAATTTTGATACGTCCAACTCATAAGCCTTTCCTCTCCAAATCCACTTTAATTTACAGTTGGGAAATTCATCCCCTTCAAACCATACAAACAAACCTTCCATCATTGCAGGCCAATCTGCCTTTTGTATCTGATTATTACCCGAAATTACAGCAACAATCGCAGCAATGATTGTGTCATGACTAACAGCTAAACTTAACCCACTTTTCGTTTTAGGATGAGTCTGATAAATTAGCTCCAACACGTCTAAAACACCCGTAATGGGATGTTTCATACCAGGTAATGCGTTATTCACAAAACTATTAATAAAACCCAAAGCCCCTTGTTTACGAAAATAAGGAGCAGCCTGTTGAATATCGAGTACAAAGCTCCCAGGTTCTACTAGTAAGCCTTGTTCAACAATTTCAATTGTATGTGTATTCGGCTCAGGGCTTACCCCATCTGCACCTTCAATCATAAGCGCCGCAGTATCTACACAACGTTGGATTGGACTAGATATACAGTGTTGAATCACACGGTCCGTATTTTTAATTAAATAGCTTCCCCATGCTTGTGCTAGCTCACGCCCTTGAGGAGTAAGTTGCAAATCGTATCCTGCCAAGCCTTGCCCATCGACCAACTCTCTCAGCGAGTGCCGTGTAAAAAGGGTTACAGGGGTTGAAGCATCTGGCAATAAATCAATTGCTTCAAACATGCTTTTAGGCAATAAATCGAGTGCCATTTTATCGTGTCATCTTTTTTCAATACTTTGTCACTATAACATGTCTGGCATAACTCTCAATCCAAAACACCCGATTGAGCCAAAGCTTCAAATGCTATTTTTTTGCTTTCCTGATCACGAAATGCGATAAAGCCCCCGTTTAATACAGTATCACGCTGGTTATATTCAAAGGGTTTACCTTTTAAGGTGAGTACCCCCCCACCTATACTCTCTAATAATCCCTGACCTGAGCTGGTATCCCATTCAGAGGTAGGATGAAATCTAGGGTAAATATCAATCTCACCTTCTAACATCATGCAAAACTTATAAGCACTACCCGCTTCACGTCGAATCACGGTACGGTTTTTTTCAATCGGTTCAATAAATTTATGATATTTCGGATTTTTACTACTGTGGCTTAAACCAATTTGTACAGGTGCTTGTGTTGAATACGGCTCTTTTTGATATTGGTACCATTGTTGTTGGCTAAAGCTATATTTAAAAGGCAACTCTTTTAAATAACCCAAATAAACAACCTGTTCACAAGGTACAACGATTACAGAGAAGATAGTTTCACGCCCTTCAATCAAACTCAAGTTTATCGTGAACTCATCCCGCTCATGTATGAACTCTTTGGTACCATCAAGCGGATCTAACATCCAGCAAGAAAACCAGTCATGGCGAGCGCTATAGTCACTTTCTTCTGATAAGACAGGTAACTCTGGTGTAATTTCTGCAAGATGTTTTAATAAAAATTGATTTACCTTTAAATCTGCCTGAGTTACAGGTGAATCATCATGTTTTTCTTGAATATTAAACTCATATCCTGCTGAATAGTTTTGATATTCTTGTAATAAAATCTGACTAGCCTCTTCCAAGATTGGTAGCAGCTGTTCAATTAAGGCATCATTGGGACGAGTTGTTGTTATAAACATAAATAAGCTCTATTTACTTTCCTTTTCATTATAAGTGAATTATGACAAATTCAGTATTCAACAAGAGTCTAGTATCCTTAAAAATACATTCTTTTTAATTGAATCATTACAATTTTTTCATAAGCTTTGCTTTAAATTTTGAATCAGTAAAGTACTTATATTCAAAAGAAAATAACATTAATTTTTGTATATAAATTCTATTCTAACTTATGAAAAATAAACAACTTAACATAAATTCAAACATTTCATTTTCAAGCATTTCTTGTTATGTTCAATAGTACAATAACAAAACGGAAGACTAAAATATGATGCTATATGGATATCATTTCTCAACAATTGAAAATAACTGGGAAGACTTAACCCCATTAAACGAGTTTTTACAAACATTTGCAGACGATGATGGTGATGTGTCTCAAAGAGACAAAGAATCACTTAAAGAAATTATTGCTAAGTCAGATACCGCTTTAGCTTTGGCTAAAGAAATGGGTTGGGACGGTAGCTATACAGGTTGCCCTTATTTATTTTGGTTACCAAGTAAAAATACTCAATCGTTTGAATATGGCTTTGTATTTAAACAAACCTCAGATAACTCAACTTTTGTAATTTCACCAATTGAATTGGCTTATCTAGCACATGATGATCAGGTACAAACTTTAAGTAAGAATATTGACTAAGTATAAAGGGTTGTTGACTTAACAATTAAGCCAATAACCTAGCCCCACTATTGCTATTCAAATATACTTAATTGA
Organism: Acinetobacter seifertii; assembly: GCF_016064815.1. Lineage (NCBI taxonomy): Bacteria > Pseudomonadati > Pseudomonadota > Gammaproteobacteria > Moraxellales > Moraxellaceae > Acinetobacter > Acinetobacter seifertii. The sequence continues at coordinate 2,288,987 of NZ_CP065820.1, forward strand.
GGTGTTGGTTTTATAATTTTCTCTTTGGGAACATGTAAACATTCAAACTCCTCAACAGGAAAACCTTCAACAAAACTCGAAATATCTGGTGTTTCTAAACTTAACCATTCATCTAAACGGTCATGTGGAATCACAATGACTGATCTTTTGACATCGCCCGGTTCGTGAAAGTCTTTCATCATAGGATGGTCAATCGCGTCCATGGTTAACATACTTGCAGAACGAACAATGGTTTCATTCATTTTGCAAATTTCATAGATTGCTGCAATGAAAAATGCCTCTCCATCTTTACGGCGTACAGCCCATCGCTCAGGTTTATCATTTATATATTTACTTTCATAAAACTCCGTCACGGGAATTACGCCGAACTTAGATTTACGTGCTGCTTCTTGAAAACTCGGTTTTTGGAAAATTGTTTCGTGACGCGCATTATAAGTATGTTTTGCTATGTTTGTATCTTCCGCCCATTTGGGAACTAATCCAAACATGACTTCACGCCATTCAAGACCTTGCGGTGATTTGAATAATAGCGGCGTTGTGCCAGCAGGATAAACCTCATCGGCATAGCTAAAGCCGACCACAGGCAACTGAAGTTGCTGTAATTGGGCAAGCGTTAAAGGTTTAAAGTTGGCACACATAGCAAGAATAAAACACTATACTTTTACTTCTCTTATTTTATAAGCATTTACCACATAAACCAAATGAAAAGGCACTCGAAAGTGCCCTTAACGACATAACTTTACGCTTATGAAACGTGTTGAATGCCTTGTGGAATCGCCTGCAATAATCGCTTAGTGTAGTCATGTTGAGGATGTGCATAGAGCTCATCCGAATTGGCAATTTCAACAACCTCCCCATGATTCATGACCATGACTTGATCCGAGATATATTTCACAACCGATAAATCATGTGAAATAAAGATATAACTTAGTCCAAACTCATCTTGTAAGTCCTGTAATAAGTTAAGTACTTGTGCCTGAACTGAAACATCAAGTGCCGAAACAGACTCATCACAAATTAAAATTTCAGGCTTTAGCGTTAAACAACGTGCAATAGCAATACGTTGGCGTTGCCCACCAGAGAACTCATGTGGATAACGATAGTAAGCTTGTTCAGGTAAATTAACTCGTTCAAGTAACCCAAGTGCAATTTGTTTACGCTCCGCATCATCTTTACCAATGTTATGAATTTGCATAGGCTCTAATAAAATCTGCCCGATGGTAAAGCGTGGGTTAAGCGAAGCATATGGGTTCTGAAAGATGATCTGAATCTTCCGCTGATATTTAGCAAACTCTTTTTCAGTTAATGAAAGAATATCTTTACCTTCAATTAAGGCTTCACCACCGGTTGCTTCGTGTAAACGCATAAGTAACAAGCCCACAGTAGTTTTGCCTGAGCCAGACTCTCCCACTAAACCAAGCGTTTTCCCTTTTGCCAGTTTGAAAGAAACACCTTTTACTGCTTGAAATTCTTCCTTGCCAAATAACCCTTTACGGCTATAAAAGCTTTTTTTCAAATCCTTTACTTCTAAGACGATTTGCTCATCGCCATTTAAACCACGTTTACGCTGTGGAATTTCTGAAACATCAAAACTTTGCTCTACCAATATATTGTCTTCTTGACGCATAAAATCGCTGGTCACAGGCAAACGATAAGGTCGCTGTGACATTTGAGGACGACAATATAGCAATGCTCGGGTATATACATCTTTAGGTTGCTCTAGAACTTGTTCTGCAAGTCCCTGCTCTCTAATTTCACCATGACGCATGACAATCACTTGATCTGCAATTTCACCCACCAAGGCCAAATCATGCGTAATAAAGAGCATCGACATTTGACGACGCTGACGCAACGATTCAAGCAGATCAATAATTTGTTTTTGAATGGTGACATCGAGTGCCGTAGTCGGTTCATCGGCTATCAGTAACTTAGGTTCACAAGCAATCGCCATTGCAATCATGACACGTTGTTGTTGACCACCAGACAGCTGGTTAGGATAAGCATCAATTTTCATTTCTGGTGAAGGTATCCCGACCTCTTTGAGTAACTCTAAAACACGTTGACGGGCCTGTTTACGACTCATACCCATGTGTAAACACAACACTTCTGCGATTTGATTACCTACCGTAAAAACGGGATTTAATGATGACATCGGTTCCTGAAAAATCATGGCAATATCTTTACCACAGATTTTTCGCATATCTTTACGGGATAAGCTGAGTAAGTCTTGACCTTCAAAAACAATCTTACTTTTTTCATCAATTTTACTTTGGCCTACAGGTAGTAAGCCCATAGTTGCCAAAGAAGTAACTGACTTGCCACTACCCGACTCACCAACTAAAGCGACAGTGGTATTTGCTGGAATATCAAAGGAGATTCCTTTAACAGTTTCGATATACTGCTTGTCTTCACCTTTAAAGCTTACACGTAAGTTTTCAATGTGGAGTAATGGGACATTTTTTTGTTGTTCTGACATTAGGTTTTCCTCTTATTTTAATTTTGGATCTAATGCATCACGCAGTGCATCAGTAAACATTGAAAATGCCGTAACCAAAACAGCCATTGCGACAGAGGCTGCGACAAGCTGCCACCATTTTCCTAAAAGAAGTTCACTTTGTGCTTCATTTAACATACTGCCCCAAGACACTACGCCTACTGGCACACCGAAGCCTAAGAAACTCAAAATAACTTCAGATTTAATAAAAGAAACCACCAAAATTGACATTTGAACCAAAGCAATATGGCTGACATTAGGAAAAATATGAATAAACATACGGCGAAAATGTCCAACACCAATTGCCTTGGCCGCTAAAACATATTCACGTGAGGTATGTTTCATATACTCCGCACGAATTAAACGGTAAACACCAGTCCAACCCGTTAAACCTAAAATTAGAACAATAGATAAAATGCCCTTTTGTTGCAGTACGGCAGCTATCGCAAGTACTAATAATAAATATGGAATGGAAGTAAAAATGTTATAGAACCAGTTAAGGATGTCATCTACCCAACCACCAAAGTACCCTGAAATCGCCCCTAGCAGTGTGCCTAAGGTCACTGCGAGTAATGCAGAAACTAGCCCTACAATAATTGAAGTTTCAGCACCTTTAATGGTTTTTTTAAGAACATCTTGCCCCCATTTGTCGGCCCCAAATATAAGAGTACTTTTTAGTTCACTTTGCTGATCGAGTAAGTGTCCACCTAATTGCTGATCAATTGCTTTCATATCATCAGCTAGCGGGTCAACTACACCATAATAATCAATTGCACTTCCAGAGCTCTTTTCTTGTTTAATTTCAGCCTTGAGTTGGTGAATGACATCTTTTAAAGGATCGACTGGATTTTCCGGTAACTCTTCATCTACAGTAGCTGTCTTTTGCAAAGCTTCATTTGTTTTATCTGCACCTATAAATGTAGGAGGTGCATAACTGACAGCAACTTCTTTATTCCAGTCTGATGCAATCACTCCCGTAAATGATAGTAGTAATACGACCAGATAGAACAGCACAACAATGAGTGATGCGATTGCAATTTTGTCAGCCCGAAGACGGCGCATTGCAAGGCGCCATAAACCCGCTGAAGCAGGCGCTGTCTGGGTTTGTAATTTTCTTTTTGATAGAACACTTAGCATAACCCACCTACTTCAACTGTACACGTGGATCAACCACTTTGTAGACCAAATCGGCAATCAAATTAAAAATCATGGTTGCAGCTGCAATGTAGACTGTAATTGCTTTAATCACAGGAAAATCACTTCGCTCAACTGCGATAATTACTTCTCGACCAATACCAGGAATACCAAAAAAACGTTCAATTAAAAATGCACCTATAAGCAACGCAGGCAAAGTCGCCATCACATCGGTAATAATAGGAATTGAGGCATTCCGTAAAACATGTACACCTAAAATTCGGCTTTCACCTACACCTTTAGCCCGTGCCGTTCTAACATAATCTTGGTTAATCTCATCAAGCACAAAACTACGGTATAAACGTAAAGTAGGTGCAATACTCACCACCAACATAATTAAAATTGGAAGTAAGGCGAACTTAAATAAATTATCGGTAAAATTATCGCTCCAGCCCTGTACTGGGAACCAACTTAACTGATAAGCCAGAACATATTGAAAAACAATAATATAAACCAAGATACTAATCGACATGCCAATGGTACATAACATCATGACCATACGATCTGTTAAAGAGCCACGTACAGCCGATACAGCCAATGCCAAGCCAATTGAGATAACGGTTTGTAAAATAGTGAGTGGAATTAAAAGCGTTAGTGAAGGCCCCAAGCGGGTTAAAATAATTTGTGAAACCGGTTCCCCCGTACTCCAACTTGCACCATAGTCAAAAGTGAGAATCTGCTTAATAAAAATCCAGAGCTGAACGTAATAAGGTTGGTCTACCCCTAGCTGTTTACGAATGTTTTCAATCTGCTCAGGATTAGACATCTTACCTGCCAGAATATAGGCTGGATCTCCACCTACCCAGTTAAAAAGAATAAAGATAAACAGTACTACTCCCAACATGGTTGGAATCATCTGCCATAACCGCCGAATAACATATGCCAGCATAGTGATAATTCCTTATTTAACCCGTTGTCCGGTAATTTCATTAAAGAATGCTTTATTGTCAGGATCACGACCAAGGAAATCTTTAACCAACTCAGCTGCCGGTTTTTGGCTACCTTGGGATAAAATCGTCTGACGGTAACGTTGCCCGACTTGTGGGTTATTAAGGTTGTCACCATAAGCAGAAAGCATGTCTAAAGCTAAAACCTCAGACCACATATAACCGTAGTAACCTGCTTGATAACCACCCATTAAGTGTCCAAACTGTCCAGGAAATTCTGTTGTTGGTACATATCCCAAGGCCGTAGCTGCTTCCATTTTTTGCCAAGTTTCTAAAGGTTTTACTTTTAAGGCATCAGCCGTATGAAGTGCCATATCGTACTGTGCATAAAGTGTCTGACGTGCATAACGTAAACCGCGCCCATAGTTATGTACTGCTTTTAAACGGGCAATTAATTCATCATCAACTCGTGGACATGCTGGATCGCAATAATCAGCTACTTTAGACAAAGTTTCCTTACGGCGTGCCCACTCTTCATACATTTGAGATGGTGCTTCTACGAAATCACGCTCTACAGAAGTTCCAGACTGACTTGCATAACGGGTATTAGATAAAATGCCATGTAAGGCATGACCAAATTCATGAACAAAAGTTTCTAGCTCGTCACTATTTAAACCTTTACGGTTAAAGTTCGTGACTAGTACTGAAACTGGCAATCGGTTGGTTAAAGTGCTGCCACCATATACTCCCCAAACGGCGGCATGACCATATTTCCCTTCGCGAGGAAATTTATCCATATATAGAGCACCGAGAAGCTTTCCTGTCTTTTTATCGACTACATCGTAATATTCAACTTCGCTCTGCCATGCTTTTACTTTGACAGGTTTAAAATCAATGCCATAAAGGTCAGATGAAATAGCAAATAACCATTTTTGTGCCGCTAAAGTCGGGAAATAATCACGAAGCTTTTCCTGATCAATTTGATATTTGCTCTTACGCAGTTTCTCACTCCAGTAAGCTTCACTCCAACGTGTTATCTCGGTTTTATCTAATGGTGTTTTTAAAGTTTGTGCTTTAAATGCACGGAGCTCTTCTACTTCTTTGCGCTCAAGTGGGGCCACCGTTTTTTGTACTTCTGCCAAAAACTGATTTACAGCTTCGGGCGTTTTTGCCATACGATCCTTTAACGCCCAATCTGCATAACTTGCTTTTCCAAATAACTGCGCCAGTTCATAACGCAAATCTATTGCTTGTTTGAGTAATTTTAAGTTTTGTTCAGTACCACGTCGTGTAAAGGCGATTTGATATCTTTTTCGGGCATCATCATTATCTGCCAGTTCCATAAATGGACGATATTCAGGATACTCAAAACCTAATAGATAGTTACCTTTGCCATTTTTCTTTAACCCTGAAATATAACTTTCCGGCAGACCTTTCATCTCTTCAGGCGTAAATTCAAGTTTTTCAGGGTTATCACGAATATTACGGCTATATTCTTGTTCGAGTTTAGTCAATTCATCCAGAATGGCTTTCATTCTTGCACGTTTTGCTGGTTCTAATTGAACCCCCGTGTCTTCAAACTGATCCAAAATATCCTGACGGTATTTTTTATCAATAGGATCAGTCGCTTTTGTATTTTTAATTACGTTATATAATTTTGAGTTTTGAAATATATCGGTATGTAACTGATTAATTTTGATTTCGCAGTCTTCTGCTGCTTTACGTAATTTTGCGTCTGGGTCTACATTACTATATAAACCGACAGGTCCTGAAAAATCTTCAAGATGAGCAAAAATTTTGTCCCACTTTGCTAATATCGGAGCGGCGATAGCATCGATTTTAACAGGTGTTTTTTCGAAATTTGAAATCTCTTGCTGGATTTTTTTTAAATTAGAATCGCACCATGTGGGAAGTTGCTCTGCTTTAAGTAATGGTAACGTCGCACGTGTCGTCTCTGCCGATGCAAACTGACTTATACCTATCGTCAACATACATAAACTAGTTATTTTCAGTGTGTTATTTTTCATCGTATCTCCAATTTTTTTCATTTAATGATTAGATTTCGTATTTGTATCAATATCGAAGTACATCCATTCCGCATGTAAAATCGGATGCTTCTTATATCCAATGATTCGTGGTTGAGCCAACATATTTCTATAACGTGCATACAACACTTGCACTGGCATATACACTTCTAACAAACGTGTCATTTTTCGATAAATCACGTCTCGTTCTGGGCCTGGCTTAACCTGTTGAGACTGACGATATAACTGGTCAAACTCAGGTATTGAACCGCAAGACCAGTTGGTCATATGAGTGTTCGGGCCATAAAAATTCTGCATAAAATTATCGCCATCTGGATAATCGGCAATCCATGCAGAGGAACCAAACATTCCATCACACTGTTTTTGCGCCCGAATGAGATCTGAAAAGAGCATTGGTTTGTAAACCATACGAATATTCAAACTGTCAAAGTTCTTTTTCCAAAGCTCAGCGCTTTGCTGACCAATACTGTCATTGCGCGCCATATATTCAATAACAAGGGGCTTACCATTTGGTTGTGTACGCCAACCTGATGCATCTTTTTTATAGTTATATTTATCTAATAATAAATTTGCTGCTTTGACCGAATATGGGGTACTGCTTCTATATTGAGGTTCAGCCCCTACTACACCTGGTGGAACTGGAAAATGTAGACGCTCAGCATCACTATTACGTACTAATTTAATTTCTTGATCTATTGAGCGCGACATTGCAATTGCACGGCGTAAAGCAATTTTTTCTTTACTCATCCCTCCAACAACGGGATTTTTAAGATTCCAATAGTTATAACTAATTTCCGGATCAACAATACGAGATAAATGCACACCCTCTTTTGCAAGCTCAGGACTTAATTTACCGTCTTTAATCGCTTTCGAGACTAATTGCCCTTCAAGTTGAATAATATCAACTTCACCACGCTGGAATGCCAACCATCGTGACTGGTTTTCTTCCATTACCTGAATATCAATTGTGCCGATTTGAGGCATTTGCTTACCTTTGAGGCGTTTTACAATTGCTTGGTCCTCAGCACTACTGGCTACAAAGTTCCAAGTAAAACCGCGATAATCAGGATTCGCTTTTAAAACAATACGCGAAGCAGGCACCCACTTACTGAGCATATAAGGTCCTGTGCCTACTGGATGCCCCATAACAAAGCCAGATTTATCTTTATATTTTTCGATAACTTCTCGTGATACAGCCCCTGTAGGGTCATGTGCTAGTAATAAAGGAAAGTTATAATCAGGCTTCACTAACCGAATAACCAAGGTGTACTTATCAGGTGTTTGTAAACCGCTCACACTTTGATCGTAGTTAAACTTTCCTGTTTTACTGGCTGATTGTACTAAAGCATCCATACCTTCAATTTTGTTCTCCAACAACCAGCTATTTGGCGAACGTAAATTTGGGTCCAATAAACGCTTAAAAGAGTATGCATAATCGTAAGCCGTTAACTCTCTAGGTTTACCTTTAAAAACAGGGTCTGGCGTAAAATAAATACCTTTTTTAATGTGAATAGTATAAGTCAGGCCATCTGCACTCACTTCTGGCATAGCGGTTGCAATTTGGGGAATAAGCTTTGCTGGCCTTGCTAAATAATCGTAGGTATATAAAGTTTCAAATATCGACGTGGTTACATGTGCCGAATATAAGTCATGGATATACGCTGGGTCGAAACCTGTTTCAGCTGTCGGAAACGTATAATGGAGAACTTTATTTGGATCGGCTGGGCTTTTTGCAAAAATAGTCGTGTTACCCGTTAATGCCATACTGACAAATAATAGACCTACACTACAGTGCTTGAGCTTTTGTTTTAAATTTTCAGTCATGATGATCTTTATCTAAAATTATTTTTTAATAGGGGTAATATCAAGATATTGCCAGTTTGTATTCATCATAGGGTGAGGTTTAAAACCCTGAACTTGTGGGCGTATCAACCAATTACGAATTCGAGTTACATGAATAATCCAAGGATTATCAGCTTCTATCTGGCGATTAAGCTTTTCATAATATGGTAGACGTTGTTGCGGTGGTAAATGAATGGCCTGAGTGTAAAGAACATCATATGTTTTAGACTGATAACACGCATGGTTCCCTTGCCCAGCATTTGGTCCATATAGTAATTGTGCAAAATTATCTCCTTCGGGATAGTCAGCAATCCATGCCCCACTCCACATCATATATTTACATTGAGTTGCGGCTTTTAAGTTATCTGCAAAATTACTTACTTTAAAATCAGCACGAATGCCTATCGCATCTAGATTTTTTTTCCAAAGTTCAGCATGAATAACGGATGCTGAGCTATTCTCATTGTTAATTTTTAAAACTAAAGGCTTGCCATTTGGTAAGGTCCTATAGCCATCAGCCCCTTTTTTATAACCATAATAATCAAGTAATTTATTTGCTAGAACTGGATTGTACCCAACACTACTTTTATATTTCGGGTTATATCCATTTACACCTTCAGGTATAAACATTTCCGCTCTGACAGCCTGACCTTTATATGCCTGTTTTATGCTTTCTTTTTGATCATAAGCTAAAGTAATTGCTCGACGAAGCGCTATTTTTTCAGGACTAAAACCACCAATGACAGGGTCTCGCATATTCATCATGGTATAAGTAATTTCAGGTTCTTTATATGGGAAATGTTTAATGCCTCTTTTCTGAAAAGAAGCTTTAAGTTGATTGCCATCTAAAGCTTGCGGAACTGCATCTGCTGTAAGTCTATCAAAATCTAATTGACCAGACTGGAAAGCTAACCATCGTGACTGTTGCTCTTCAATAATACTAACCACCACCTTGCCAATTTGTGGCATTTTCTTTCCAGACATTTCCTTAACAAGTTGGTTATCCCAAGGGGTTCCTGTGGACTTAAAGTTCCAGACAAAACCACGATAATCAGGGTTGGCAACCAACTCGACCTTACTTCTTGGAACATATTTACTTAGCATGTAAGGTCCGGTACCTACAGGGTGCATACCAATACGGTCACCATAATAATCAACAACCTCTTTGGCAACGCCGCTAAATGTAATATAGGCAAGGATATAAGGAAAATTAAAGTCTTGGCGAGTTAAAGTAAATTGTAGAGTATAGCGATCTAGTGCTTTAAGCCCTGCAATTGGCGCAGCATAATCAAATTTTCCTGTTTTTTTTGCTTGAGCTATCACTGCATCGGCACCCACCAATTTTCCATCCAGAAAAGAAACGGAAGGCGCTCTGTTTTTAGGGTCTAAAATACGTTTAATTGCATAGACATAGTCTTCAGCTACCAACTCGCGGCGTTTACCTTTAAATGCGGGATCATCTGTAAAATAAATACCTGGCTTAATTTTAAATATATAAACTTTACCGTCTTGTTCAACCTTAGGCATGCTTTCAGCCGTATAAGGAACCAGTTGTACTGGACGTGCCAAATAATCGTATTTGAGTAGAGGTTCAAAAATAGCTTCTGCAATACTTGCGCTATAAAAATTGTTGGTTTTAACCATGTCAAAACCATCATCTGGTGCTTCATAGGCAACATGCAAAATCTTGTTGGGTTGTGCTGGCGTAATTGCGTAGGCACATGGAACTGATGTAATAGCCAAACTTAAAACGGCGAGCTTAAAAAATTTTAATTTCAAGTTCATATCCACATAACTAATTTTTTTAAAAGACATTAACCTTTTGAGTAACATCTAAATCTGCATAAGAAAAGTTCTTTTTCAGCAGATAGGCCTATTTGGGATTTGTAATTTACTTTCCTTTATCATCATTTTTATTTGATCAAATGGAAAAAATAAACTTAAGCACCCAGTGTTTGTAACTACTGAATATAAAGCGAATTTCATGCCATCTATTGGCAATCATCATAAAATATTTGAGATTATTAGAAATTCATATTTTTATTAGGTACTTAAATTCATTTGAACTATATAAATAAAAGTCACTTTTTGCCAAATATTATATTTGCATAAGTTAATCATTGAACACCTTAAATGCACAATAAAAACACACAAATGTATCATTATGAATCACAAAAAAGCATGCATACAAAATTACTAATTTCAACTTAATATACTAATATTATTAAAAATATTAGAAATAAATAATTATTAAAAATAGTATAACATTACATACAAGAAAGTTCTAAAACAGCACATTTTTCTGTATTAAGCATGTGAAGAATCTAGCAATGTATATTTTTTATACAAATTTATTTGGAACTTTTAGCCACCATTGAAAAAATTACCAAATGGAAAACTTTTTATCCCTATAAAAAAACAAAAGCACTGTTCGCAACCATAATAAAATCAATATTTATCAATATTTTGCATAAACTAAAAAAAGAAAAATATATAGTTGGCACTTGCTTTGCTTAAAAACTTTCCAGCAATATCGCTAACTACAACAAAAAGGGATCAAATCCACGATGAAAAAAAAATACAATGTTCGATCTCAGGTAACCCCCAAGATCGGCAAGACAATACTTAAATTAAGTACCCTTAGTTTAAGCATGATGTGTCTTACCATGGCACAAGCAGCAGAAACAGAACAATCAAGCAATGATGATAAACCTGCAAAAGTCGTAAAAGTTGCCGTTACAGGTTCTTCAATCAAAGGTGTTGCAGCACAAAGTGCTTCTCCAATTACAGTTGTGAAAGTTGATGAAATTTTAAAACAAGGCGTAACATCAACTGAAGAAGCTTTAGCCAAGATTAGTGCAAACCAATCAAACTTCGTGACTGCAAATAATGTCGGTACAAGTAAAACTGTTGGCTCGGCAGCAAACTTGAGAGCCTTGGGGGCAAACAAGACACTTATTTTACTAAATGGGCGTAGATTAGCTGCCAATGCTTACGATAGCGGAGTAACCAATTTAAATATTATTCCACTCGCTATGTTAGACCGTATTGAAGTTTTACGTGATGGTGCTTCATCCATTTATGGCACAGATGCAATTGGCGGTGTTATTAACTTCATTACTAAAAAACAGTTTACTGGCCTCAACTTAACTGCTGGATATCAAAAACCAGAAGAAAAAGGTGGTGAGCAACAAGATTATAGTATTTTCGGTGGTTTTGGTGACCTAGATGAAAATGGCTATAACGTTTTTGGGGTTATAGATTATCGAAAAGGTGATGATGTTATGGCCCAAGACCGTAAGGTCAGTCGCCGCGGGGGCATATTACCTGAATTAGGTGTCAATAGAACCAGTAGTGGTACATTCCCTGCTAATGTTCCTGGTCTAGGTAATCCCTATGCGAGTACTGGTTGTGGTAATGATCCTTTAGTCGCTAGTACTGATGGAGAAACGTGCAGATATAACAGCCAAGCTGTGATTGGAATTGTTCCAAAAACAGAAGATATCTCTGTAATGGGTCGAGCAACTTTTAAACTCAATGATGATTTTAATGCGATTGCAGAATATTTATATGCAAGAAATGAGGTTACCACCTCGGTCGCGCCAGATGTATTTTTTGATTTAACATTAGATCCTAGCAGTAAATACTATCCAGGAAATGGCATAACTCCTGCTCTTGCTGGCACATCGGGCCCTATCGATCTTTACTTACGCTCACAAGCTGGTAATCGTATCAGTAATAGTATTAACCAATCGCATCGAATATTTGCTGGCATTGAAGGTGAAACACATGGTTGGGATATCAATTCAGGTGTGACTTATGCGCATAGTAGTGCTTCTGATGCTATCTTGAGTGGCTATTTAAACTATGACAAAACTCAAGAAGCTTTAAACAATGGCTCCTTAAATCCATTCGGCCCTCAGAATGCTGAAGATGCAGGTGTATGGGACCAACTAGGTGTTGAAGGAAAATATTTAAAAGCCAACTTAGATACAACCACGGTTGATTTCACTGCTAGTCGCCCTATTTTCAAATTGCCAGCGGGTGATGTTGGGTTCGCAGTTGGAGCGAGCTATCGTTATGAAGATTGGACTTCAAAAGTAATTGCTGATGTTGCTCGACTTGCTCCTAGTACTGGTAATGATCCAGATGAACCAGAAAATAAGGGTGATCGTAATATCAAATCGGTATTTACCGAATTTCATATTCCACTGCACAAAAATTTAGAAGCTCAAATTGCTGCTCGTTATGATGACTACAATGATTTTGGTGATACCTTTAATCCAAAATTCGCACTTCGTTGGGAACCAATTAAACAACTGATGTTCCGTACCACTTATAGTACAGGTTTCAGAGCACCTACACTTTGGGAGGTGAATGGGCCAAACTCAGTAACGAATACTGGTGCAACATATAATGACCCAGCACTTTGCCCTGGAGGTGTTATACAACCTGGAGGTAAAAAAGAACGCGACTGTAATATGCAGTTTAAACGCCAAAATGGTGGAAACAAGAGTCTTGATCCTGAAGAGTCTAAATCTTTTACAGCAGGCTTAGTCTTTGAACCTGTTAAAAATTTAGCCTTTACTCTCGATTACTTCAATATAGAAGTGGACAAGCAAATTGCTACTCTATCTGAAGCTGCTATTTTTAATGACCCTGTGAAATATGCAGACAAATTTGTACGTAATGCTGATGGCTCACTAAATTATATTATTACTACACAACAAAATTTAGGTGGCATTAAAACATCTGGTTTTGATGTGGGCTTAAGTTGGGTTTCCCCAATGACAGCTACAGGTCGATTTGGTTTCAATATTGATGGCACATATATCACAGACTACAAATATCAAGCAGAACCAGATGGTGAATGGATAGGTGTTGCAGGCTCATATACTGGCTTAGATTATCAATCAATTATTCTTCGCTGGAAACATACCGCCAATGTGAATTGGAACTACGAAAATTGGGCTTTAAACCTACAACAAAACTTCTCACGCGGTTATCAAGATCAAAACTCAAATGATCAAAACCATAGAGTAAGTGATTACACAACTTACAATATTTCTGGCACTTACAAAGGCTTTAAAAACCTAGAGTTAACAGCAGGTATTAAGAATATTTTTGATGAAGATCCACCTGCTTCTAATGTAATTGATAACTTCCAAATGGGATATGACCCACGTTACGCAGATCCTTTAGGACGCACTTACTTTGTACGAGGTACATATAAGTTCTAAATGGTTGTTCTGCAAATATAACACTCAAAAGTTAGTTTGCAGAACAAATACTCATTCTTAGCCAAACAGTCATTTCAAAAATTGTTTGTCTACAGTTTCAGGAGTAACTATGGGCATGACTTTTACAGACATAGAAAATAAATCTGCCAAACGCCTTATTGGTATTGCTGCAGTAATTTTTCTGCATCTTCTTGTTGCCTATATTCTGATGTCAGGTTTAGCAAACAATATTCAAAAACCAGCAGAAAAACCTGTGGAATTACAAATTATTCAAGATATTAAACCACCTCCACCACCAAAACCGGAGGAGCCGAAACCTAAGGAAAAACCACCTGAACCGCCAAAAATGGTGGAAAAAGTTGCCAAGGTTCCAGAGCCTCCTAAACAGGTTGAGAAAGTTGTGACTCCTGTGCAAAAAAACACTCCAATAGCTCAACCAACTAAAGTTGCGACTCCTGCTCCAGCAGCACCGGCTGCACCTAGTGCACCATCACCAAGTCCAGTTGCGGCACCTGCTCCAACTGCAGCTGCTCCAGCACCTAAACCAGCTGGTGTAACTCGTGGTGTTTCAGAGGGTTCCGCAGGTTGTGAAAAACCAGAGTATCCACGTGAAGCAGAAATGAGTGGTGAACAAGGCACTGTCCGCATTCGAGTTTTAGTTGATACGAATGGCAAAGTTATAGAAGCAAAGATAAAGAAATCGAGTGGCAGTAGGATTCTAGATAAGGCAGCAACTAAAGCTTACAGCCTATGCACATTCAAACCAGCAATGAAAGATGGTGTGCCTCAGCAGGACTGGTATGAAATTGAATATCCTTTCTTAATTGAATGAACAAATTGAATTAATCAGAAATTAAAAATATTGGAGAAAATATGATGAAAAAATCAACTCAACCGCTAGTACGTTTCGCTTCTGCAAGCCTAATCGCAGCTTGCTCACTGCTCCCATTAAGTACAGCTTTTGCAGAAGAAACGAGCAATACTCCTGTTGCAACCGCAACGACTGAAGCAACCTCAAACTCAAGCACACCGACTCCACCGCCAAAGCCTGCAACGAGTGAAACCATTAAAAACCCTTATGGTTTAGAAGCACTTTGGCGTGAAGGTGATTTAGTTGCAAAATCAACCCTATTCATATTAGTACTTATGTCTATCGGTACATGGTACATCATCGTTTCTAAACTATTACAACAAGGAAAAGTCAAACGACAAGGGAAAGAAGCTGAAAGACATTTCTGGGAAGCTACTTCTCTTGATAATGCTGCTGAAGGTTTAGAACAAAGTAGCGCTTATCGATTTATTGCAGAAAAAGGAATTAACTCAACTAAGTCACACGGCGGTTCGTTACTTGAACGCATTGACTTCAATACTTGGGTAAGCATTTCAATACAACGTTCAATTGAAAAAGTACAAAACCACTTAAGTGGAGGTTTAGCCTTTTTAGCAACGGTTGGATCTACAGCCCCTTTCGTAGGTCTATTCGGAACAGTATGGGGAATCTATCACGCGTTAACAGCTATCGGGATTTCAGGACAGGCATCTATTGATAAAGTTGCAGGCCCAGTTGGTGAAGCACTGATTATGACAGCTATTGGTCTAGCAGTCGCAGTACCAGCGGTGCTTGGTTATAACTGGTTGACTCGTCGCAATAAAGCAGTGATGGAAAACGTTCGTTCATTTGGTTCAGATTTACATGCAGTTTTATTAAGCGGAGAAATTAATACTAATAATTCAGTTAACCGCAGCATTAAATAATCAGGAGCAAACATTATGGGTATGAGTGTTGGTTCTGAAGATGAAGACGAAATGATTGGAACAATTAACACGACTCCTCTGGTGGACGTCATGTTGGTTTTACTTATTATTTTCCTAATTACCATTCCAGTAGTTACACATACAGTACCTGTGAAACTACCAGAAGAAAAGAATACGCCGTACGCAACTACGCCTGAAAATATTCAACTCTCAGTCAATAAGAAAGGAGATATTTTCTGGAATGAAAGTTATGTACCAAATAAAGAAATTTTACTAGCGAAATTACAGGCTGTGGCGCAAAAAAGACCACAGCCAGAGGTACATATTCGAGGAGATCAGCTTACCCATTTTGAAGCGATAGATCAGGTCATTAGTACGACCAAACAAGCTGGTATTGGCAAAATTGCCTTTGTTACTACCCCTCCAGCCTCCCCATAACTATTTTAAGGAGAATCTTATGGGTATGAATGTTGGTTCAAATAATGATGACGATGTGATGTTGGAAGTTAACATGACACCGCTTATTGATGTCATGTTGGTACTCATCATTATGTTTATTATTACCATACCTGCACCCAACAACGCGATTAATATTAATCTGCCAAATGGCACACCGCCACCAACAAATGAAAAGCCACCCGAAGTGATTGATGTGAGAATTGATGCAACAGGCAAAGTATTTTGGAATAACCAACAAGTTTCTGATCGCAAAGCACTAGAGACTTTATTTCAAGGTGTTGTTGCCAAAAAAGATCAAGACCAAATCAAACTCAAACCAGACCAAATGGCTGAATATAAAAATGTAGCGATGGTGATGGCTACAGCACAGCGTTTAGGTGTCACTAAAATTGGAATTGTAAGCAGTAACTAATATTACTTTTAATCTATTTAACTCTATTAACTCCTGCGCTAACTTGAATTTTCAGTTAGCGTTTTTTTTGAAGCGAAATATTCAACTCTAAAATAATATCGTCACATTCATCATATTCTCCAGTTTCTATAAAACCCATTTTTTTATAAAGTTTTCCAGCTACATAATTGGATGACTTATACATCGTTCGTATACGTTTCGCCCCTTTAGTAAATATTTCATCAATTGCCATTTGCAACGCTGTGGTACCATAACCTTTAGCTTGATGATCTTTGCTAATCATAAATCGAAACAACCAAAATAATGTCTCATCAGGGGGATCAATTTCCACACAATACATTAAGAACCCAACCACCTCATCATTAAAACAGATCACTCTTGGGCAATAGTGTTCTTCTACTTTAGACTCAGCAATAGAATATACATTTGATGCAACATAATCTTTTTGAGATTCATGCAATGACAACTTTGCACATAAAATCCAATTTTCACGATTAATATCTTTTAAATTAATCAATCTCAAAACCTTTTAGCTATAAATTCCCTTTCTATAAGCACAAAATATACCGAAAATAAAAAAGCCCCCGAAGAGGCTTTTTTCAAAACAGGTTAAAATTAGTCACCTGTATAACCTTTTAATTTTAAGCGAGCAGCATGAAGTAAAGGCTCGGTATAACCAGAAGGCTGTTCACAACCTTTAAAGATAAGCTCAGAAGCCGCTTGGAAAGCAATATTCGTTTCAAAGTTAGCTGCCATTGGTTTATACAATGGGTCATTCGCATTTTGCTCATCAACAATTTTTGCCATGCGTTTAAGCACTTCTTCAACTTGTTCACGAGTTACAATACCGTGACGTAACCAGTTCGCAACGTGTTGAGAAGAAATACGTAATGTTGCACGGTCTTCCATTAAACCTACGTTGTTGATATCAGGAACTTTAGAACAACCCACGCCTAAGTCAACCCAACGAACAACGTAACCTAAAATACCTTGGCAGTTATTTTCAAGTTCATTGTTGATCTCTTCTGCTGACCAGTTTGTTTCTGGTGCAAATGGAGGAGTTAACAAGTCATCTAATGACAACATTTCTTCAGCTTTTAACTGATCTTGACGCGCTTTTACATTTACTTGATGGTAATGCATCGCATGAAGTACAGCACCAGTTGGTGATGGAACCCAAGCACATGAAGCACCAGCATTTGGATGAGCAGCTTTAGTTGCTAACATATCTTTCATGCTATCTGGTTTTGGCCACATGCCTTTACCAATTTGAGCTTTACCTTGTAAACCACATTTCAAGCCAATTGCAACGTTACGGTTTTCATAAGCGGCAATCCATTTTTGTGTTTTAACCGCTTCTTTACGAACAACTGGTGCAGCTTCCATAGAAGTATGGATTTCATCACCCGTACGGTCCATGAAACCAGTGTTAATAAAGATAGTACGGTCTTTTGCTGCAGCAATACAGTTTTTCAAGTTTACAGATGTACGGCGTTCTTCATCCATAATACCGATTTTTAGAGATTTCGCGGGTAAGCCTAGTGCTTGTTCAGCGCGTTCAAATAATTCAACAGCAAAAGCAACTTCTTCTGGACCATGCATTTTTGGCTTAACAATATACATAGATCCTTTACGAGAGTTTTTATTTTCGTTCGTACTACGGATATCAGCAACTGATAACAATGGAGTTACCAATGCATCCATAATACCTTCGAAAATTTCTTCACCATCTACCAAAATAGCTGGGTTCGTCATCAAGTGACCTACGTTACGAAGTAACATAAGTGAACGACCATGAAGTTTTGTTGTTCCACCAATTAAGTTTTTAATTTCGCGGTCTTTGCTTAACGCACGGACAATTGTTTTACCATTTTTTTCGATAGATTCTTGAAGCGTACCCTTCATTAAACCTAACCAGTTACGGTAACCTTCAACTTTTTCTTCAGCATCTACAGCTGCAACAGAGTCTTCAAGATCTTGAATCGTCGTAACCGCAGCTTCAAGTGTTAAATCTTTGACACCCGCTAAATCAGTTTGACCAATTGGGCTATTCGCATCAATTTCAATAATGACATGCAAACCATTACTTAAAAGTACAACTTCTGAAGGATTTGCTTCTTCACCATTAAAACCAACGAACTGAGCTTCATGAGCTAAATTTGTTTGAGTACCATCTTTTAAAGTCACAACAAGTTTATTTTGCTCAATTGCATATTTAGTTGCATCTGCGTGTGAGCCTTGTGCAAGTGGGAAAACTTCATTTAAGAAGTTTTTAGCAAACTCGATTACCTTCGCACCACGTACAGGGTTATATCCTTTCCCTTTTTCAGCACCGCCTTCTTCTGAAATTACGTCAAAGCCGTAAAGTGCATCATATAAAGAACCCCAACGTGCGTTTGCTGCATTTAAACAATAACGTGCATTACGTACAGGTACTACTAACTGCGGCCCTGCTAATAATGCAATTTCTTCGTCTACATTTTCAGTTGTGATCTGGAAATCTTCAACTTCTGGTAATAAATAACCAATTTCAGTTAAAAACGCTTTATAAGCACCTAATTCAAATTTGTTATTACGGTGCCATTCATCAATTTTTGCTTGTAATTCATCACGCTTAGCCAATAACGCTTTATTTTTTGGGCTAAGATCGACAACAACTTGCTCAAAGTTCTTCCAGTAAGTTTCACTATCTAAACCAGAACCTGGTAAAGCTTCATTTTCGATAAAATCGTAAAGTTCTTTAGCAATCGCTAACTTGCCTTTTTGAATACGTGCAGTCATTGTCTTTCCTGAAGTTGCTACTTTTTATACCAAGAGAAACCTAGTATACCGATTTAAATTAAGCTGAATACTAATATCACATTCCTAAATAGTAAGCATTTTCCGTTGCAAAACTATTGACAAAGATAAATTTTTCTATATAGGAAAATATTAAAATTCTAACTAGGTTTCTCAACAATTTATTCAATATTTAAAAATACTGAAACTAGACTTTTTGTTAACAAACAAAAAATTTCAGTATCTGATTTTTCTAAAGCGTATTTAGTTATATCAAACTTTAAGCTGTGAAAAAGCACTATTTAATTAAATTTATCAATTTTTTGTTATAAAAAAAGCGCTCTATCTAGAGCGCTTTTCACAACTATCTTCTTAAGAAGTTTTAGCTTCATCAATTTGTCGGTGTTCTGAATGCAAATAATCATCTGACTGCATTTCCAACAAACGAGAACGCGTACGCTCAATTTCAAAAGCTAATTTCTCGCCTTGATAGATATCAATGATACTATCTTGAGAAGTTAAGAGTAATTTCACGCCACGGTCATAAAACTCATCGACTAGATAAATAAATCGACGCGTTCCTTCTGACAAGAAGTCGGTTAAGTGCGGAACATTGCTGACCAGAACTGTATTATAAATATTAGCAATTTCAATAAAATCTGCTGGGCTACGCGGCTTTAAACAAAGTTCAGAAAACTCACACCATAAAACATCTTCGGTGTGACCTAGCGTTTCAACAACACGGTTATTGATCACAATTGGTTCTTGAGAATTTGCTTGCGTATGCGTTAAGGCAGTATAACGCTCAGATATCCAACTTTGCGCTTCATTACCTAAAGGCGATTTGAACAATTGAGCTTGTTTCAAAACACGTAAACGGTAATCTACGCCCGCATCTACATTTAAAATAGCACAATTCTTTTTAACCATTTCAATGGTAGGTATAAAACGGTCGCGATGAATGCCATTTTTATATAAACCGTCTGGTGCAATATTCGAAGTAGCAATCAGTGTTACTCCACGAACAAATAACTTCTGGAATAAATCACTCAAGATCATTGCATCTGTTACGTTTGAAACGAAAAACTCATCAAAACAAATAACAACCGCATCTTTATAAATTTGATCAGCCACGATATCGAGTGGATTACGTTGACCAGAAAGTTTATTTAATTCTTTATGAACGTGTTGCATAAAGTGATGGAAATGCATACGTGTTTTACGACGAAATGGCACAGACTCATAAAATTGGTCCATTAACCAAGTTTTTCCTCGACCTACACCACCCCACATATACACGCCTTTTGGAGAGGTTTGACGGCGGAAGCGACGGAAAGCTTTCTTAGAAGCTTTATAGCGGTTTAAAAGTTCCTTCCAAACACGATCTAATTCTTGCACTGCCTGTGCTTGTGCTTCATCTGCCATAAACTGGCCTGAAGCCAATGCCTCAGCATAGCGCTCTGCTGGGGAAGAAGGAGTAAAAGCAGTACTATGAGAAGATTTTAAATTTAACATATCATTTTATTTCAATTTTAACTGAAGAGAGTATAGCGAACATTTTGTCCGACCACATTAGCTTTTAGCATCAAGAGTTATGCTCAGTAAAACTCTTTTCCATATTGCCGAGGACTCTGCCCAAACCATCTTTTAAACGCATGATTAAAAGCTGCAGGTTCAGAATAGCCAAGCGACTCAGCAATAACTTCTATTGAATATTCTTTATATTCCATAAGTTTAAGCGCCTTATTCTTAATAATCTGTTCACGAATTTGTTTATAACTCGTATTAAGCTGCTGCAATTGATGCCTTAATGTCCTTTCAGGCATTTTTAAAGCGAAAGCGGTTTCCGCCATGCTCGGGATAATTCCTTGTTGTAGCTCTAGATAATCTTGCACATATTGAATAATGGGTGGTATTTGATGATCTTGCTCATTTAATCGTTTTATTTCTTTAATACATTTAGCTTCATAGATACGATGAGTAATGATATCCGCTGAAGGAACTTTTATTTCAAGCACATTCTTACTTAGGCTAAATGCTGCATGTGTAGAATTAAAATGCAGATCATCTCCATAATATGAGAAATATTGAGCAACGGTATCTGTATTATTTGGTTTGGGAAATGGCAAATCTATACGCATAAGAGGCATTGTTAAGCCCATCATGGTGTAAATATCTTGAATAAATTTATAAGTCCCTGAAATTTCACACTGGGCACGAAGCAAACCAATCTCTGTTTTTAAGTCGACAGGTAAATAGTTCAGAATGATGTGATTTTCAGTTTCTTGTAAACTTAAAGTACCAAATAAATGAGTGAGTTTTTGATACTGTATGCCTTTTTCCAATGCAGTTTGTATATCTTGGCTTGTTACAAGTAGCATTAATAACGGACCATAACCTGCTAATGCATAGTGCTGCCCGATGAACAAACCTTTTTCAGGATCAACATTTTCACTAATAATTTGTTGAATATCCCACTCTAAACTATCGTGAATTGTTGAACTTGGATCCAAAGAATCTACTCTAATGCCTATATTAGCCAAACGTGAGTCGACATCAATGCCCGCATTGCGCATTCCTTGAATTAAATAGATTAAACCAAGTGCCGATCGTTTCATTCTTCTATCAATTTCCCTAGACTGAAATGTTTTACTATAAAGAAGTAATAAAATTAATTGCCGAATATATCAATTTTCACGTCGGTACAATCATGTTTAAACTGATCAAAAAACGTTAGTCTTGCCTGCAATCCTCTTTACAGCATATGCAGGGTTTACAATGCACAGTGCAAAACAAAACGCTATTCAAAAAACTAAAATCGCAATTATTGGTGCTGGATTCGGTGGCCTTGCAATGGCTATTCGTCTATTACAGAACAAGCAAACAGATTTTCTTATTTTAGAAAAATCTAATGATGTGGGTGGAACTTGGCGCGAAAACCGGTATCCTGGAGCTGCATGTGACGTTCAATCGCATATGTATTCTTTATCTTTTGCACCTAAAACTGACTGGTCAAAACGTTATGCAGAAGCTCCGGAAATTTTTGATTATATTCAAGATATAACTCATAAATATCAAATTAAAAACTACTGTAAGTTTAATCATGAAGTTACTCATGTTCAGTATGATGAAACGCGCCATGTATGGACACTAAATTTTATAAACCAACCTTCATTAGAAGCACAATTTGTAGTATTTGCCTCTGGGCCCTTACATATTCCACAAATCCCTCATATTCATGGTATCGAAAAGTTTAAAGGTAAAGTCTTTCACTCATCGCAATGGGAACATAACTACAACCTTATAGGTAAATCAGTTGCCTCTATTGGTACAGGTGGTAGTGCAATTCAATATATTCCAGAAATTGCAAAAGATGTTAAACAACTATATGTGTTTCAAAGAACAGCAGCATGGGTGATTCCACGAGATGAGCGCAAATACTCAAGCTTAAGTAAAGCCTTATTTAAAACATCTAATCTTTATAGACAAATTCATCGCAGTCGCCTTTATTGGAGTAACGAATCCCGCGTTGTGCCAATTGTCCAGCCTCAAATCATGAAATATGGGCAAAAATTAGCTGAGGCTTTTATACGTTTCCAAGTCAAAGATAAAGAATTAGCTAAAAAACTTACACCAGACTTCGTGATGGGTTGTAAACGCATTCTTATTTCAAATAAATACTTTCCGACATTTAACCGTAAAAATGTTGAATTAGTGACAGATGGTATTCAAGAAATTAAAGAGCACAGCATTATCACAAAAGATGGAAAAGAAAGACCTATCGATTGCCTGATTTATGGGACTGGTTTTATTACCGACCCACGTATTTACTTAAAACATTTTACTTGTATTGGCCGTAATCAAATTGAATTAAAACGAGCTTGGAAATATGGTGCAGAAAGTTATTATGGCATTATGACCAAAAATTTTCCCAATTTATTCCAACTCGTTGGGCCAAATACTGTTTTAGGTCATAACTCAGTTATTTTTATGATTGAGTCACAAGTTAATTATATTTTACAGCTGATTGAACTTGTCGATAAATCTGGCCAACACGCGATAGAAATTAAACCGGAAGTCCAAGATGCTTTCAATGAAAGAATACAGAAACAACTTCAAGGCACAGTATGGCAAGCTGGGGGGTGTAATAGCTGGTATCAGGCTGCCGATGGAAAGAACTTTTCCTTATGGCCAACTTACACTTGGAAGTATTGGCTAGAAACTCGTAAGGTGAATACCAAAGATTATTTGCTGCTAAATAAATGCTCTAAAAGCTATGAAGCATAGAATGTTCAATACATAATAGATAGGTTGATAACAATCTATCTATTATATGCAATCTGTTAGCCTCATTATTCAAATTTTTATTGTCATAGCTTTTGGTTACTTTTTAGGCCCTAAACTTTCGTTAAATATTCGAAAATTTATTTTCAAAGTTTTGCCATATTTTTCTTATATTTTACTCACAAGTGTTGCTTTAGAATTAACGCTTGCGCTTGATCAAATTAACAATCCTTCTACCATACTGCCACCTGCCCTATTAATTGCAGTCACGACATCACTCGGTTCCTTTTTTACATGTTTATTAGCGTATACAGTTTTTGATAAAGAAAGTGTAAAAGGAAAAATTTCACTTCAACTTTTTATAAATGCTTTAAAAAATATTGCGAAGGCATTTTTAGCTTTAGCTGTAGGTATCATTTTAGGTATTTTTTTAACTCGATTAAATGTACATATTCCATTTAATAGCTGGTATTTGTTATTAGTTTTTATTTTTCTGATTGGTATCGAATTAGCTTTTACTCATTTTAATCGAACATGGTTAAGCTGGAAAATCCTTATTGTGCCATTGGCTGCTTTTATAGGTTCATGTATAGCTGGGTTTCTCAACTATTTCTTACTAGGTAACCATTTTACACTCAACGAAATGCTAGCCTTGGCTCAAGGCTATGGCTGGTATTCAATGTCGGGGATTTTATTTACACAGTTACATTCAGCCGAGTTAGGCGGAATTGCTTTACTTACAGATCTATTTAGAGAAATAGTGGCAATTTTACTGATGTATACAATGGGATGGCGTTTTCCGCGCCCAGCAATTTCAAGCGCTGGCGCTACCTCAATGGATGTAACATTAGCTATGGTAAAACAGTCATGTGGCACACATTATGTACCACATGCCATGATGAGTGGCTTACTTTTAAGTCTACTCGCTCCACTTTTAATTACTGTGTTTTTAAACTTTTAAGCAATTGAAGCAAGAATTGATTTCAACATTTGAGTTGGTTCTTCTGCTTTCGTAATTGGACGACCAATAACTAAATGAGTAGAACCATCAAGCATTGCTTGTTTTGGAGTAACAATACGTTTTTGGTCATCGGCATTGCTACCTTCTGGACGTATTCCCGGAGTAACTAAAGAAAAATCTTGTCCAATTAACTCACGGAGAATTTTAGCTTCTTGAGCAGAACAGACCACACCATCTAAACCACTGTCTTTGGTAAGTTTAGCCAATCTTTTAACTTGTTCTACAGGTTCGATATCTAAACCAATATCTTTTAAGTCCTCACGCCCCATTGAAGTTAAAACTGTTACTGCAATTAGCTGAGTTTGATAATTACCTGCCTTTAAACGCTCAACACAAGTTTCCATCATTTTACGGCCACCTGAGGCATGTACGTTCACCATCCACACACCTAAATCTGCTGCAGCACATACAGCTTGAGCAGTCGTATTAGGAATATCATGGAATTTTAAATCGAGGAAAACTTCGAAATTTTCATCTTGAAGTTTTTTTACAACAGATGGGCCTTCATGAGTAAAAAGCTCTTTACCTACTTTCACACGGCATAATGTAGGATCGAGTTGTTCAACAATTTTTAAAGCGTCATATTGGCTTTTAGCATCCAACGCAACAATGATACTCAAGAGACTTTCTTCCATCACATAAAATCAACGCTATTATAATAGACAAGTCAGCTACTAATAAAGAAATCTATTGAGACAAGTTTTTGAATAAGAAAATATTGATTTTGAATTTATTTAGTAATTGAAATATAGAAATGAAAAATACTACTCTTTATAACTGGATAAAGAGTAGTATGAAGAATAATTATAACGGAGTAGAGTTTTTATCTTGCGGATAAATATCTACAACAGTTTTTTCATGTCTTACATTTGCAGCTGCTTCTGCCGCTGCCAATTGAGCAGTTTGGATTTGTTCTTTTCTCAAATGATCAATATCTTTGCGAAGACGTTTGATTTCCCAGCCTTTTTGAAAGACTCGGAAAACTTGCACACCTAATAAAAGTCCAACCACAATTCCAAGCGCTAAGGTAAGCAACAATAATAGCCCTAAACGCATTGCTGGAACTTGAGTAAATAATAAATCAACAGGAAGTTCTGTTGGGTTCTGCAAAACAAGTGCTAAAGAATAGCCAAATAAAATAATGAGTAATGCAATTAGAATATAACGCATAGGCACCCCTTATGAGTTTTTATTTATTTTCCAGATTCATTCACTGCATCACGTAGTGCTTTACCTGGTTTAAAGTGCGGAACCGCCTTTGCTGCAACATCAACTGACTTACCAGTTTTAGGGTTGCGACCAACTCTAGGTTCACGGTGATGTAAAGCAAAGCTACCAAAACCACGGATTTCAATACGGTTGTCCGTCGAAAGAGCTTCAATCATTTGATCAATCATGATTTTAACCGCTTCTTCCACTAAAGGTTCAGCCAAGTGTGGATTTTTTAGCGAAATGCGTTCGATTAAATCAGACTTATTAAGAGCTTCAGTAGTCATCTACGACCTCGTTATTTATTACTACTCTAAGTCGTTTGATAATAACCTGTTTAAATACAAAACGGTAGCGCAGTATGTTGAATACTACGCTACCGTTTACAGTAATTTGTATAAAAAGTACAATTTCGTTACATGAAACTGTACTTTGTTAACTTATTACTTCATTTGTGCTTTGATCAAGTCACCAATAGTCTTAGGACCATTTTCTTGAGAAGCAGATGCTGTACGTAAGTTAGCAACTGCTTCTTTCTCTTCAGCTTCGTCTTTCGCTTTGATAGACAAGTTGATAGAGCGAGATTTACGATCAACGTTGATGATTTTCGCTTCAACTTCTTGACCAACTTCTAAGAATTTAGTCGCATCTTCAACGCGGTCACGATTGATTTCAGAAGCTTTAAGAGTTGCTTCAACTTCGTCAGCTAACTTAACAGTTGCGCCACGAGCATCAACTGCAGTCACAGTACCTTTAACTAAAGCACCACGTTCGTTAGCAGCTAAGAAATCATTGAAAGGATCGCTGTTCAATTGCTTGATACCAAGGCTGATACGGTTACCTTCAGCGTCTACAGACAAGATAACAGCTTCAACTGTGTCACCTTTCTTGTAACGACGGATAGCTTCTTCGCCTTGTTCGTTCCAAGAAATATCAGACAAGTGAACTAGACCGTCGATACCGCCATTTAAACCAATGAAGATACCAAAGTCAGTGATAGACTTGATTGTACCTGAAACTTTTTCGCCTTTCTCATGAGATTTAGCAAACTCTTCCCATGGGTTAGCACGAGTTTGTTTGATACCAAGGCTGATACGACGACGTTCTTCGTCAACTTCAAGAACCATAACATCAACTTCGTCACCGATCTGAACAACTTTAGATGGGTGGATGTTTTTGTTAGTGTGGTCCATTTCAGAAACGTGTACTAAACCTTCAACGCCTTCCGCGATTTCAGCGAAACAACCGTAGTCAGTTAAGTTAGTAACACGTGCTTTAACGATAGAACCTTTAGGGTAACGGCTCATGATCGCTAACCATGGATCTTCGCCTAATTGCTTAAGGCCTAAAGATACGCGGTTACGTTCACGGTCAAATTTAAGTACTTTAACAGTAACTTCTTGACCAACTTCAACAACTTCTGAA
Source organism: Acinetobacter seifertii (assembly GCF_016064815.1). Taxonomy (NCBI): domain Bacteria; kingdom Pseudomonadati; phylum Pseudomonadota; class Gammaproteobacteria; order Moraxellales; family Moraxellaceae; genus Acinetobacter; species Acinetobacter seifertii. Next base: position 2,316,032 of record NZ_CP065820.1, read on the forward strand.
GGATGCTTGATACGCTTCCAAGCCATATCTGTGATATGAAGAAGACCATCAATACCGCCAAGATCAACGAATGCACCGTAATCAGTAAGGTTTTTGATAGTACCTGTAACTGTTTGACCTTCTTCAAGTTGAGCAAGTAATGCTTCACGGTCAGCAGAAGATTCAGCTTCCATAACAGCACGACGAGATACAACAACGTTATTACGTTTAGCATCAAGTTTGATTACTTTAAACTCTAACTCTTTACCTTCAAGGTGAGTAGTGTCACGGATAGGACGAGTGTCAACTAATGAACCTGGTAAGAATGCACGAACAGGACCGATGTCAACAGTGAAACCGCCTTTAACTTTACCAGAGATAACACCAGTAACGATTTCGCCATCTTCAAAGATTTTTTCAAGTTTAGTCCAAGTTTCAGCACGTTTAGCTTTTTCACGTGATAAAACTGTTTGACCCATACCGTTGTCAAGAGCTTCAACAACTACGTCAACAGTATCGCCAACCTGAACTTCAAGTTCACGTTGTTCATTTAAAAATTCAGCACGATCAACAATGCCTTCTGATTTAAGGCCAGTGTCAACAGTAACCCAGTCGCTATCGATGTTTACAACAACACCTTGGATGACTGCACCCTTTTCAACGTTGAGGTTTAATTCACTTTCTTCAAAGAGGGCTGCAAAAGATTCGGTCATGATATACCTGATAAATTCAGCGGTCTTGGATCAGACAAGGCCGGTTTAGTTAAGTATCAACATAGTCTTTATAGACTGATCAAGCTATGCGTCAACTGATAATCTTAGTTGCTAACAGTACGGCTATTGACATAATCAACCATTAACTTAAATACTTGATCGATCGTTAATTCCGAACTATCAATAATATAAGCATCTGCGGCTGGCTTGAGAGGAGCAACTTCTCGCTCCATATCTCTTTTGTCACGCGCTTGTATATTAGCTAAAATGTCGTTTATTTTAGCATCTAGCCCCATGCCCTGCAACTGTTTTACTCTTCGCTCAGCACGCGACTCAGCCGAAGCTGTCAGATAAATTTTTGCATTAGCTTCTGGGAAAATTGATGTTGCCATATCTCGGCCATCTGCAACTAAACCTGGAGTTTGCGCAAATGCTCTTTGACGATCAAAAAGTGCTTGTCTAAGTTCAGGAATTGCTGCAACTTTAGATGCATATTCACCAACTCGCTCTGTGCGGATGGTTTGCGATACATCTTCTCCATCAAGGAAAACTAATGTTCCCTCAGGTGAAGTTTCAAACTTGATATTAAGCTGACGAGCATAATTTACACACTCATCTAAATGGCTATCTAATTTTTCCAATAAATCATGTTTATGTAATGACAACCCTAACAAACGATACAAGGCGCCAGAGTCAAGTAAATGAAATTGATAATATGCAGCAAGTTTTGCCGCTAATGTTCCTTTACCCGAACCACTCGGACCATCAATAGTAATAATTTGAACTGTCATTGAACTCTCACTAAGAAGCAAATGCTTTAGCTAATCTCGAAAAGCCTAGTGTAATCGCTAGTTTTAGCTGTGCAAGAATTAATTTACTTACAACGGGGGCTTTTGCCGTTAATTCGATACGATAAGTAACCAAAGTAATATAAGGGGTAATTTCAGAAAACTCGATACGACCTAAATGGTGTTTAACTAAAGGATTATCAATCAATTTATATTCAATACGCTTGTTTTCTTCGAGATGAGTAATTTCTTCTTTAAGCGGTTTAATTGCACCAAATCCCATACGACGAATAGAACCAACCCCATCTGGTCTTTCAGGATCTGCTGAGTCTTTCACACGTACAACTTGTAGTGGAGCAAATGCCTTGTTGTAAGTTGCATGTTTAGAAAGCAGGTTAAATACATCACACAGCGGAGCATTAAATTCTTTTTGTATAGTAATTACATTACGCATGAAAGTTCCTTATTTAAATAAAGCATGTCAATGAAACGGCGCTAGTTTGCCATAACCCCATGACATTTTTTAATCATTTAAGGACGTTTTTTTGTTGTTTCTCTTTTTTCTTTTGTTCACGTCTTTGCTTAAAAAAAAGACTTAACTGTTGAGCACATTTTTCATGTAAACATCCTTGCTCAAAAGTAAATTTATGATTGTAATAACCATTTTCTAATAATTGACGCGCACTGACAAGTGAACCAGCTTTAGGTTCTGTTGTACCAAATACAACATGTTTAATCCTTGCATGTACTAAGGCCCCTACACACATTGTGCATGGCTCGAGCGTAACATACAAAGTTGCGTCTTCTGGTAAACGATAATTTTTCAATGAGTCACAAGCCGCACGAATAGCTTGAATTTCCGCATGGGCAGTAGGATCAGATAAACCAATTGGAGCATTAAAACCTGCTCCAATTAATTTATTTTGACTTACGATTACAGCACCTACAGGAATTTCACCCTGTTCAGCCGCTAACTCAGCTTGCTCGTAAGCAAGCTGCATCCAATACTCGTTACTAAATTTGGACATTTATTGACTATGAAACTACGCCATATTGTCTAAGTAAAGCATTCCAGCTATCAATAGACGTTATTGGTGGATCATCAGCCAAAATACCTCTTAAGCTAAGGTCTTCACATGCTTTCCATTCTGGCGATAAATCTTTATCAACCAAACGGGCACGAACACCTTCGACAAAATCAGGATGACGAATTTTCCATTCAGAGATTTGCGCTTCTAAATCAAAAACTTCATCCCAAGAATGTACTTGCTTACCCCATTGCCATAATAACCAAGTAATGGCTGCTGTGCTCGGTGAACCCTTTTGCAAATTTTCGCTGGCTTGACGCAACCAATCACTGCTTGCATCTCGTAAGCTAACAATTGATTGATAGTCTTGTTCAAAACTTGAACCACGACAAACACTATGAATAACGTCTAACGAATTTTGTAATGGCCCTGCTGCAACCGGGCGATGCAAACTATTTAAAGTATCGTCAATCGCGCGAAAATCACCTGCTGGATAGTGAGCCCAATTAATATTAAGTACTTTTTGCAGGACATTATCACGTTGTGCTTCACAAATATGTGTTGCCCAACCAATGCTAAATGCCCCAGCAGCAGTCATAATTGAACCAGTCAAACCAGTAAATAAACCAATTTGCCCACGGTCAGCAAGGAAACGGCTTGCTCCAACATCCGGATATAGGCCAATGTTAATTTCAGGCATTGCTAAACGTGAATATGGCGTAACAAGGCGGAAAGGCGCCGCCATGAACAAGCCTAGTCCACCACCCATTACATAACCTTCTCCCCATACCACAATAGGTTTGGCATAGTTATGCAACAGTAAATCCAAAGCATATTCTTGCTGGAAAAACTTATTTGCTGTTTCTACTTCTTGATTGATCACCAGCTGACGTAATTTGCGTACATCTCCGCCAGCACAAAAAGCTTTTGGTGTTGTCGAATCCAACCAAATTGCTTTTACTAGCTCATCATCACGGAAGTCTTCAAATACTCGTAATAAAGCCGTTACGATTGATTCATCTAAAGCATGTAATGATTTAGGCCGATTCAATCGTACAATACGCCAACCATTTTTCGCTTCTTCAACTACCAAATCCGGATGATAGCTATTTACATTGGGAGAGTTCATCATGCGTCCAATTGCCAGTCTATGGGCTCAATGCCATGTTGTTTCAAATATTGATTTGTTTTTGAAAACACTTTACACCCAAAAAAACCACCACGATTAGCCGCAAGTGGTGATGGATGTGCAGCTGTTAAAACCAAATGTTTTTCTCTATTTATACGTTGTCCTTTACGTTGTGCATAAGCACCCCATAAAATAAACACGATGTGCTCACGTTGTTCATTTAAAACATCAATTACTGCGTCAGAAAATTCTTCCCAACCTTGTTTTTGATGTGATGTTGGTTGTCCTGCTTCTACAGTAAGTACACTATTTAATAAAAGTACACCTTGCTCGGCCCATTTAGTTAAATCACCATGGCGCGAAACAGGTACACCTAAATCAGTGTTTAATTCATGAAAAATATTACGTAAAGAAGGAGGTAATGCAATCCCTTTTTGTACGGAGAAACTTAACCCATTCGCCTGATTAGGGCCATGATATGGATCTTGCCCTAAAATAACGACCTTTACATGATCTAAAGGCGTAATATTTAAAGCACTAAAAATTTGTTTGCTTGGTGGATATATTGTTTTCTGGGCTTGCTTCTCTTGGAAGAGAAAGTCTCGCAAACTATCCATATAAGGGCTCAGCAAAAATGGAGTTAATGAGCTTTTCCAGCTTTCTTCTAATTGAACTTTACTGAGTTTGTCTTGCTGTTGCTCAGTTAATTGCATTAATGTCATCCTAGATCAATTTTCATTTCTACAAACAAAAGGAAGTTAACTTAAACTTCTACTTGTAAGTTAACATGCGGATTATGAAATTTAACCCCTTGTTTTAAATTTTCATACATTTGTGGATCATTCCACTCAGATTGAACTTGTTCTGAAAAAACAATTCCTTCAAGGTTTAACAAACCCATTTGCTCATTTTGAATATCTTCAAGGAAACTTTGGGCATATCCCGTATCAGTTTCATGAACAATCACTGAATAAACTTCAACATCGCCTTCCCCATTTTGGGTAACGGTCGATTGTAATACTTGCTGAGCTAAGAAAAAGAAGATACGAGAAAATTGCTCGGCAGATGGAGACACTGGTAAAGAAATCCAACGTGCACTAAAAGTCTTACAAGCATCGATATATTGAGGGTCGTCTTTTTCCCAGAAACAAATCGCATGATCAAAACTATCAAAAAGATCCTTAATTACACCTTTTAACAGTCCAAAATCATATACCATTTGTCCATGATCTAATTTCGAAGCTTTAAGTAATAACTCGACTTTATAACTATGCCCATGAATCGATCGCTTACAACGATCCGATGTACAGTTACGTACAACATGTGCATTTTCAAACTTAAATAACTTACGAATTAACATGTGCCAAATCGATCATTCCTTCTAAGAACATTATTATAAAGCAAAAGACAAAAACTTCGCACCACTTTTCAAATAGAAACAATTAGCAAAAAGTATGATAAGAGATATGAAGGAATTTTGAAGATATTGATTTTTACTTTAAATACTGTCTATGCAGAAATATGACCCCATCCCTTTTATTAATAAGTTTCAAGTATTACAGACTCAAAAAAAATATCAATAAATTTATTCAGTTAAATGGAGCCAAGCTTCTGGAATATACATATACTTGCTTGTCTTTTCGCATTAAAGCACTGGTAAACTGACGCTTTCTATTGTTTAGAACAACTTCAATTTGAGCTTGAAAGAAGTTGGATTTAACATCAATAAGACCACTCACCTGCTTTTTCTTCTCACTATCAACCGCTGAAAAAGCATTCAATTGCCAAAGTTCATCAACATTTTGAAAGAACTTTAAGTTTTGCTGTCGTGCTTGTAATTCTTTTTCTATAGTTACCACATCTAGTTTTTCATCAATACTTGCTAAAACCAATGGTGAAGCAGTATTAATATTTAACTTCGTATTTTCAGGTAAGGCAGAAATATATGGAGAGACAAGGTCATATTTTTTACCTTCAAAGCCTCTGACCAGCTTTAACTCTTCAATACGATGAAATTTAGTATTTGCAGTCATATAGCTTGGATCTAAACCTTGATAATAACTACTTTCTGCTCCCATTGGTCCAGCTGGTTCATCATTTGGGTCTTGCCAATCAATAACAGCTTGACTTAACTCAGCGGGTAAACCTACTCGTACAAGCAAACGCTCGAACCAATTTTTAGCATCTTCATTGACAGCACCTTCCCCGTTGGTCAAATTATTTAGATTAAACTTCCCCGACTCATCAAGTAAACGCCCTGAGACAGAACCATCTTCCACTGGGAACGGTGGCATAGGTTGCGCCCATGTTTCCTTTAAATGATCCACTCCACCAGCATTATTTGCATCTTGAATTAATAATTCTGAAAAAAAAGCTTCTGCACTTTTTGCATAGAGCAAAGATTGATTTTGCCGCATTAAGTAAGCTGTATTTTCCATAGTATTATTTTGATGCTTGGCAATTGAAGCAGCTAAAATTGTAGCCAAGGCGACCATAATAAGTATTGTCAATAAAGCTACACCCTGTTGGTGCTTATAACGAATAACCATTATGAACCACCTTGCTGGGAAAGTGCTAAATTGCTTTGATTCAAGCTATAGATCCATTCATAACTTACTCCCGCTACTGTAATTTGGATTTTTATTCCTTTCGGTAATTTTTTTAAATCGTTAGGTTTTGTTGGATCAATATTAACTTCGGGCCATTTTGTTACTTCTTGCGGAGTTAAAACCATAACCTGATATTGGTCAACTTGACTTAGTAAGGTACTTGATAAAGGTTGCTCGTTATTCGAAGTATTTAAATTTGTATATTTAAGACGATATAGTTTTTTTTGTTCAGCATCATAACGATATTCAATTCGTTCAAATGGTGATAACCCCTGTTTTAAAGGATCAGTTACGCCTGCTTTGCTAAAACGTAAAATTTGATTATCGATTTCTAAAGCTGGATGAAGTTGCCCACCTTGATTTGCAGATAAAGGAATAATTTGCAGAGTATCACGAAGAATTTGTTGATAAGCATCTTGTAACTCAAATAAATGCACTTCATGTTCGGCGTTACGATCACGGACCTTAAGCAAATAATCGAATATTTTCCATCCCAATAAAGATAATACCGCGAAAATAGCAATCGCAACCAATAACTCAACCAACGTAAATCCTGAGGCGCGAGCTAATCGAGCACTGCTCGATCGTGCCGTAAGACGTGAAACTTTGCTTCGGGTGCAAAAGTACTTATTTTTTATCATTATTTTACTTTCACTGGATAATTAAAAAAGACCATATGAGTAATACCGTTTTGTACTTTTCCCTTATCCGGATCATATAAGCTGATTTGTACATCAATTTTTTGAACATTAGGGCTCACAGTTGATTCAGCTGATTTATCAACCTGCCATGTCTCACCTTGAGAAGTTACCTGCTTACTTTGAGTGCCTTGCAACCACTCTTGGTTAATCTCCATCATAGCAATTTCATTCATTGCTACAAATTGAGCTTTGGTTCGTAAAATTGCATTAGAAGTAGACTGTGTGTACTGCATTGCTACTTTAGTTAAAGCAACAGCTGCTACAGCAAAGATTGCAAGAGCTACCATAACTTCTAATAGGGTAAAGCCTTTAGATTTCATTTATTTTACCCAAATGATCTATTTGTATTTCTGAACCAATCGGTTTTTGTTCTAAATAAAATTGTATTTTTACAGTCTTGGCTTCACCATTGCCAAACCAAATGAGTTGAGGCGTTTGCCCTCCCACTAAATCGGTATTTTTAGCTTTAGAATAATTCTGCCCATCTATCGGTTGCACAGAGAAAGACACATGCGTAGGAAGTTGCCGTGTTTTAAACTCAGCATATTTCTGCCATTGGTTTTTTATATCTTGTACTTGCAAGGTACTTTGATCGTGATATTCGTATAATTCATAAGAAAATGGTGAGACATCTGTCTCACCATGAGTTTCTAAAGCTAATACACGCGATTGATCAAGTGATTCTTTATTAATTTTCTGCAAATCTAATAAAAATAACTCTCGTGCCTGCATTGCCTTCTTTTGGTCTATACCACCGATATTCAAGACAACAAGTGAGGTCATAATTGTCATAATCACAATGACCACCATCACCTCTATAAGAGTAAAGCCTTTTTGTGATTGAAATGATTTCGATTTCATATCGACCTATTAAGCGTATTGCTCAACTGCTTGTTTCGGTAAGGCCAATGCCTGATCAATATAAGCTACTCTTAAAGTATCTCTTGAACCCAAATAACGTTGGTAAAAACTTGAGTTCAGAATTGCCGCAGCTCCATGAGTGAGCGACCAGATTGAAGCCAAGTAATCGCGCGTAGTCATATGACTCTGGATTGACTCTAAATAATGGTCCGTCATACGAATAATGATACGTAAGCGCTGTTTTCTTACCTGATACAGCTCATTAAAAAGATGGTGTACACCTTGAGCAGTAATCGAAAGCTTTTCTTCAATTTGATGAAACAAAACAGTTCGTTCCGGGTGATGCAAATGATGCAACATAAAGAAAGCCAAATGCTCTGGAAAAGCTTTTTCAGTGTCTTGAACCATTTCAAGTAGCATGCGCTCATTACGAATAATTAACAGCATGTACAATTCATCTTTACTTTGAAAATGTTTATACAAGGTACCTTTTGCCAAATCAAGCTCAGCAGCCAGCACATCAAGTGTCATTCCGGCTTCGCCATTTTCTAACAACAACTGTTCCGCAACTTGAAATATTAACGCTTCTCTTGCTCGGAACTGAGCTTGACGGTCCATCTTCACGCAATTACTCTCTTTATATAGTTTCTATAAGTTAAATCGCTTTGAGTAAATTTTCAAAATTTTGAGAAGTGATTCTTGCAATTTCCTCAACCGACTTATCATATACATCACTAAGTGCTTTCGCTACATAGGGTACGTATTTTGGTTCATTTGTTTTACCACGATATGGTACTGGAGCCAAATAAGGACTATCTGTTTCAATTAAAAGTCGATCCAAAGGCACTTGCTTGGCAACATCTCGTAGATCTTGCGCATTTTTAAATGAAACAATGCCTGAAAAAGAAATATAGTAGCCGCAGTCTAATACGGCTTTTGCTGTTTCCCAGTCTTCAGTAAAACAGTGCAAAATACCATGTGAAGATTGTTCAGCTCGAATAATATCTACCGTGTCATGTTTGGCTGAACGTGTATGAACAACTACTGGCTTTTTGACATTTTTAGAGGCTTGAATATGCCGAGCAAAACAAGCCTTTTGCTCATTAATAAAGTCAGTGCTATGGTAATAATCTAAACCTGTTTCACCTAAAGCCCACACTTTTTCTGATTGGGCTAACTCAATCAAATACTCAGTCGTTGCTCGGGCCATGGTATCTACATCCTCACAAGGATGTACACCAACCGTATACCCAACGTCTTCATGACTCTTTGCGATTTCAGCTAAAGCAATGTGATCATCAAGGTCAACTGAAATTGCCATAAACTTAGAGACACCTTCTGCTCGTGCAGCAGCAAGTGCAAGATCTAAATCACCGTTATAAGGTGTTAAATCCAACATTGTTAAATGGCAATGGGTATCAACAAACACTGTACTTTCCTATCTGCTTACATGGTATAACTTGGACGATCTAAAGACATACTACCAGCTAAAATCCGTTCAGCCTCAGCTTTATAGTAAATACCTTTATCGCCACTCAATTGAATTGCAAAGCCTTGAGGCTTAAAACCACTTTGCTTATGTGAAATCCACACTACTTTACCAGTTAAAGGAATTTTTTGTGATTGTTCTGGTAACGTAGCTAAAATAAAAATTTCTTGACCCATCTTCACTTTTTGCTTTGATGGCACAAATAAGCCCCCACCTTGCACATACCCCATATAGCTTGCTTGTAAGGTTGCTCTATCAGGAATATTGACCTGAATAATTCCACCCATTTGTGGCTGCATTATAGTTTCCCCTTAAACGTTCATTAATTTTATAAAAAGTTGATCTGTGATGAGTTGTGTTTGTACATTTTGTTCAACCAATCTTTTAGATTGCTGTAATTCCTCATAAAGACTGAATAAGCTTTCTAAATTATAGTTTTGTGCCAATTGATCAAATTGTAAATCAATATTTTTCTGTGGTTGGTTCAGCTTGACACAAATTAAGTCCCCTAACAAGTACTCAAGAAGCATCATAAAATCACTAAAGTTGAGCTCTTTCTGCCACTTAGCGGAATAAAATAAAGGCATGTTTTTTTGATTAACTACCTTAGTCCAGTCTTCTAAAAAGGACTGTCTTTTCGCAAACCAATCGCTAGTGGCAATTTCGACTGCTTGCAAAGGCATATCATTAGAAAGACCTAACAATAATTCAGGTGGCACTGACGCAATTTCAGCCAAATGCTCATTTAGATAAGTTGTTGCCTGCTCATATGAAATACGGTCTAAAGCAAAATGCTGTAAGCGACTTCGAATGGTGGCTGGTAATTTCAAATAGTGATCAGCCAACAAAATTAAAACAACGCGCTCACCGGGTTCTTCTAGAGTTTTTAACAGTGCATTTGATGATGCAAGATTTAAAGCTTCGGCTGGTTCAATAACAATAACACGCCATCCTTCACCAGTTTGCTGTACAAATGGCAATAAATCTCGAATTTTTTCTATTTTAATTTTTGCATTCTGTTTTTTATTTTCTTCATCAGTCGTGATATGAACATAGTTTGGGTGAGTATCTGACTTTAACCATTGACAGCTACTACATTCGCCACAAGCACCGTGAGGCTGTTTATTTAAACAAAGTACCCATGCTAAGAAATGCTTAGCAAAAGCATGCTTGCCACAACCTTGTTTACCATAAAATAATAAGCCATGCCCAATATTGGGAAAACGTGTTGTTAACGTTTCCCACATTGTCTGTTGCCACGGATAAACCTTAGAAGTCACATTCTGATTCATTAAATTAACACTTACTCAAAAGACTCAACAGGCATATTATTTAGACGGTCAAGATCTGCTTGGGTGTCAACACCTGGCGGTAAATTTGCTTCTGCTACAGCAATAGCAATATGGTGCCCATTTTCTAAAACACGTAATTGCTCAAGACTCTCTAGCTTTTCAAGTTTACCCATGTCCCATGTAACATATTCTTGTAACAAGTTCACACGATAAGCATATAAACCTAAATGACGAAATGCTTGGCTATGTAAAGTTGGTTCAGCTTGTTTAGCACCATCTCGATCATAAGGAATAGTTGCACGACTAAAGTATAAAGCTTCATTTTGATTAGACATAACCACTTTCACAATGCTGTCACGCTGAAATTCATCTAAAGCATAAATAGGCTCACATAATGTGGACATTGAGCAATTTGGTTTTTCAACTAGAAGCTTAGCAACCTGCTGAACAAGTTGAGCTGGCAGTAAAGGCTCATCACCTTGTACATTTACAATAATGTCATCCGCATCCCAACCTTTAATACGAGCAACTTCGCTTAAACGGTCTGTTCCCGATGGATGGTCAGCACTTGTTAAAACAACATCAACACCCTCTGCACGGCATATTTCAGCAATACGTTCATCATCGGTTGCTACACACAGATCATCGAAACCTTCAACTTTCTTTGCCTGATCTACTACGCGTAAAATCATAGGACGATCATGAATAAGTAACAATGGCTTACCTGGCAAACGCGAGCTTGAGAAGCGTGCTGGAATAACGATGTGTTTCATTTTTTCTTCCTAAGATATTTGAATATCAAGCTTTTGCAATTGCTGATTTAAAACCTGATAGCACTCTTCAGACAAAACAGCTTTAACAGGTACGGCCCAAATAGGCCGTTTAAATTCTGGATGCTTTTCAAGTAATGGCAACAACTTAACCGCATCTTTTTCAGTTGTAATGATAGGTTGGTCATCATTAAATACAAGGTCATCAATAACGTAATCATGATGATCACGAAAAGCATGCTCTTGAAATTGCTTTATACCTAAACCTTTAAGTGTTTGGTAAAAGCGCTGAGGAAAACCAATACCAACTACTGCATGGTAATTATTTTGAGTATTGAATGATAATTCAGTTGATGAAGAAGGATTCAACAAGTAAGGTTGGCCTGCATCCAAATGCATATGCATTGCTGTTGAAGGAGCAAATGCATGTTCGATTACTATACCCGTTTTTAAACGTTCAGCAGGTTCACGCAAATAGCCTTCTGGTAATAACTTTCTATTTCCAAGGCCACGATTTTGATCAAGCACAATCCATTCTATTTGACGACCTAATGCCCAATGTTGCAAACCATCATCACTAATAATTAAATCTAGTTTTGCTGATGCTAATAATAACTCGATTGCTGCTTGTCTATTGGGCCCTACAGCCATAGGAACGCCTGTTGACTGTACAATCAAAGCAGGTTCATCTCCTGCTTCAGCTGCCTGACTAGCGGATTTTACTAACAAAGGAAAAGGACCAGCTCCACCATAACCCCGACTAATTACCCCTACTCTTACGTTATGTTGTTTCAGGTAGTTAACCAGTTCTATTAATAATGGCGTTTTGCCACTACCGCCCACTGTAATATTTCCAATCACCATGACCGGTACAGGCGCGTCATAGATTTTTTTTAAACCTGAATTATAAAAATGACGATTCAATAAAAACCCAGCACGATACAAACATGATAATGGACGCAAAACAACCAACCAATTTGATTGTTTATTCCATGCATTTTGTATCAGCTGGGCTAAAGACATACTTAGTTGTCCTCAAAATTACGCTGATGTAATTGATGATAAGCACCCTGTTTAGCAAGTAATTCTTGATGAGTACCTTGTTCAACAATTTGACCACGATCTAACACAACAATACGGTCTGCATTTTCAATTGTTGATAAACGATGCGCAATCACAATCGTTGTACGATCTTGCATCGCTTCATCAAATGCTTGTTGAATAAAATGCTCAGATTCATTATCAAGCGCACTTGTCGCTTCATCTAAAATAAGAATTGGTGCATTTTTCAAAATTGCACGAGCAATTGCTATACGTTGACGTTGACCACCAGACAAGTTTAAGCCTTGAGCACCTAAGACAGTATCGTAACCATTTGGTAAGTTCATAATAAAGTCATGGGCATAAGCAGCTTTTGCTGCTGCTATCACTTGTTCATCACTTGCATCATGTAACTGACCATAAGCGATATTTTCACGTACTGTTCGGTTAAACAAAACAACTTGCTGATTTACCATTGCAATTTGCGTGCGCAAACTTGAAAGTTCAATATCACGTATTGGTAAATCATCTAAATAAATTTGACCACTTGAGACTTCTTGAAAACGCACCAGCATGTTCACCAAAGAGGTTTTACCAGCACCAGAACGCCCTACCAATGCAACAGTTTCGCCTGGGCGGATATCTAAAGAAAAGTCTTTAATCGCCTGAGTGCCATCAGCATAGTTAAGTACAACATGATCAAAACGAATTGCACCTTGCAACTTAGGTTGAAGCTGACCGCTGTTTTCTTCTTCCGGTAAATCTAATAATTCAAAAACGGAATGTGCTGCTGCCAAACCACGCTGCAACTTCTCATTGACATCAGTTAAGTTTTTGACAGGTTTTGAAAGTAAGCCAGCCGCTGTAATATACGCGACAAACTCACCAGCACTTGTATTACCTAAAATTTGTGGTCTTAAAGCCAACCATACAATAAGAGCCATTGCGCAAGCCATAACCACTTGAACAACAGGGCTATTCAGGTTTTGTACAATCACCATTTTTAAACCGCGTTTTAAGTTCTCTTCAGATGACTTATAAAAACGCTCTTGTTCTGACTCTTCACCAGCGAAACTTTTAACAACTGCACTACCACTAATGCTTTCTTGCACTACATGGTTGACATCACCCATAGTATCTTGCACTTGCAGTGAAAGTTTACGCATTCGTTTTGATGCTTTACGTACTAAAATACCAATAATCGGTAAAAAAACCATGATACAAATAGTCAAACGCCAATTTGTATAAAACAAATAACCCAACAATCCCAAAGTAATCATGCCATCTCGAACGATGGTTTTTAAGGATTCAGATGAAGCAGCCGTCAGCTGTTCAACGTTATACATAATTTTGGCTGTAATGTGTCCCGAAGAGTTATCGAGATAATACTGGGCTGGCAATCTTAAAAGTTTTGCATAAACCTCTTGGCGAATGCTAAAAACCAAACTACGTGAGATAACAGCAGTATAGTAGCCACCCATAAATAGGCCAAGGCCACGGAAAAATACTAATAAAATAATTAGTAAAGGGAACCAATCCAGATCCGCTCTACTCGAATTTTGAATTGCATCAATAATAAATTTAATGAGCTTAGCAACTGAAACCTCTGTTGCTGAGTTCATACCGAATCCGATAAGAACTAATAAGGCCACGCCCCAATAAGGTTTTAAATAAGATATGAGACGCAAATAAACCTTAAAATCTTGATTCACTCAGAAAAACCTCTAGAAGGAACTTTGGTACTAATATTGATGTTAACAAAACCGAGTTGTCCTGCTACATCCATAACACGAATAACATCCTGATGAGACGCTTTTGCATCAGCAGCAATGATAAACATAAAATCACGGCGCTCTTGAGCAATTTGCTTAATTGCAGTACTCAAATCAGCTATATCTTTGGTAGACAATGCCTGACCGTTGACAGCGTAATGACCGCTAGAGTCTACCACGACTTCAATTTTATGATCGTACTGTTTTGGTGGGACGCCTTGCGCATCTGGTAATGTTAAATTAATACGACTGGGCTGGTTAAAAGTAGTAGATAACAATAGAAACACTAAAATAAACAACAAACAGTCAATCATCGGCGTCAGATTGATATGAATATCTTCAACTTGAGAACGTTTAAACTTCATATTGTTCCCTATCCATCAACCAACACGACGGTGTTCTTGAGCAACAGAAGAGCGTTTGTAAAACAGTGATGCGTGAAAGAGTGTAGACTGCTGCTCTAATTCCGCAATGTAGTTTTGTACTACTCGTTGAAAATAGCGATATGAGATAAGAGCAGGAATTGCAATGAGCATACCAACGGCGGTCGTAATTAGCGCTTTTGAAATACCAGGAATCATTAGACTTGGACTACCTGCCGAACCAAAATCAATCACTAGAAAAGACTCAATAATCCCTACAACTGTCCCAAGCAAGCCAAGTAATGGTGCAATCGCACTCAAAGTTCCCAAGAAGTTAATATTTTTTTCTAAATAAGAAATTTCTTGAGAAGCCATTGCTTCCATTTGTGCTCGAGCAAATTGCTCACCATGCTCCTGATGCTCAAAACCAGCTTTTAGAATATTTCCTAATGCTGTGTTTTGGGCAGCAGTATCCTGCTCCAAATTTGTGATGATATGAGAAACATCTGCACTACCATCACTCATCAGTAATTTGGGCAAAACTTGTGAACGTCTTAAACGTATAAAACGCTCAATACTAATAGCGACCGTTAAAATTGAACACAAAATTAAAGGCAGCATTAACCAGCCGCCCGCTTTCACAAGTTCCCACATATTTTCTTCCCCGAGAATATAAATTAGAAATATATGACCTAACTTAGAATTACTCTGGCAAACAAATATTCAAAATACCATCTAACTCATCGAGTGAATGATAATGAATAACAAGCTTACCTTTACCTTTCTGGTTATGATCAATTTTAACATTGGCACCAAATCGCTCAGATAATTTTTGCGTTAATTGCTCAATGTCTGGTGCAACAGGAGTTTTTTCTTTTTCCTGTTTAGGCTCATTCCAATCGCGCACTAACTGTTCGGTCTGACGAACAGATAATCCTTTTTCGATAACAATTTTGGCAACTTCAAGCTGCTCTTTACCTTTTAAAGTCAAAATGGCACGAGCATGCCCCATATCAAGTTGGCCCTGTTGCATAAACTCTTTAATATCATCAGCCAAGCTTAATAAACGCAGTAAATTACTCACCGTTGTTCTTGCTTTACCGACAGTATCAGCGATTTCCTGATGACTTAAACCAAACTCATCATGAAAACGTTGCAGTGCTAAGGCTTGATCAATAGGGTTTAAATCTTGACGCTGAATGTTTTCAATCAGCGCTAAAGCAATAGCAACTTGGTCATTTAAATCACGAACAATTGCAGGAATTTCAGTTAAACCGGCAATTTGTGCAGCACGCCAACGACGCTCACCTGCAATGATTTCGTAAGGATGAGCTTCATCATCTACAGGGCGGATAACGATTGGCTGCATTACCCCATGCTTTTCAATAGATGATGCTAACTCTTGCAAATCATGTTCGTGAATAAAACGACGTGGCTGATATTCACCACGTTTCAACAAATTCACATCAATTTGCTTTAATTGACCATGATCAAGCGCTTGAGCTTCTAGTTGTAATTTTTCTTTTTGAATTGAACCAAGTAATGCATCTAAACCACGTCCTTTCGCCAATCCGCGTTTTTTGATGCTCATACTTTACTTCCTTTCTTCACTTTACTTTTCTTTAACATCTCAGCTGCAAGATTTAAGTATGCAACTGCACCTTTAGAACTTTTCTCAAAATAGATAACTGGTAAACCATGTGCAGGCGCTTCTGCCAATCGAACGTTACGCGGAATCACAGTATCGTAGAGTTTTTTACCAAAAAACTGCTCCAACTCAGCAGACACATCACGTGTCAAAGCATTACGTGCATCATACATAGTACGTAACACACCAATGATTTCTAAATCAGGATTTAAAGCTTTTTGAATACGATCGATAGTTTGAGTTAAATCTGCCAAACCTTCTAATGCGTAGTACTCACATTGCATAGGAATGATTACACTATCTACCGCCGCTAACGCATTCACAGTAATTAAACTTAAGCTAGGTGCACAGTCAACAATAATGTAATCAAATGAATTTCTGATTTCATTTAGTGCATTCTTTAAAATGAATTCACGTCCTTCTTGTTCCGCAATTGCCAGCTCAACGCCTGAAAGCTCACGGTTCGCACCCAAAACCTTATATCCAACCTCTGCCTTTTGAATTGCTGTTTCGATTGGAACTTCACCCAATAAAACATCAGTAATTGAATAAAGCAGATCATTCTTTTGAATTCCAGACCCCATCGTTGCATTACCTTGCGAATCTATATCGACAAGTAACACACGTTTTTTCAATACAGCTAGTGACGCTGCAAGATTTACTGCAGTCGTTGTTTTACCAACACCACCTTTTTGGTTTGCAATCGCAATAATTTGAGCCATGGTAACCCTAATACTTTTTATTTAAATTCGTTGAAGTAAAAGTAAATGACGTTGTTCATCAAGTCTTGGTACATGCAGTTCAATTACTTTACATGAAAACTCTTGCTTAAGCTCTTCCATTTCTTCAAATGGAATGAGTCCTTTCATTGCAGCAATTATGCTCTGATCATGTAAATATGGACGCGCAGCATCAACAAAATCAGTTAGTGATGCAAATGCACGACTTGTAATCACATCAAACTGACCAAGCTCATCAATTGTTTCTTGATTTTCAACACGTGTTTGCACAGCTACTACGTTTTTAAGCTTAAGGTCAGCAATAAACTGTTTCAAAAAGCGAATTTTCTTACCATTTGAATCAAGCAATACACAAGAACGTTCGGGCTGACATAAAGCAATGATCATGCCTGGCATGCCACCACCTGTACCTACATCTAGCAAGCGCCCTGCTGGTAAGTCTTTCAAAATACTTAGGCTATCTAACAAATGCTTCACTAACATTTCTTTCGGATCACGAATCGCTGTTAGATTATAAGCTTTGTTCCAAAGTACCAGAGCATCTTGATACTTTAACAATAACGCCAAAGCTTCATCGCTAAGCGATAAACCTAATTTTTGACTACCCTGTTGTAACTCTTGAAAAAACGGATGCATAAACAGATAACATCTAAGTAAAATTTAAAACAAAGTATACCCATTTATGCATCGTGGAACACTATTTAACGATTAGGGATTACGCAGTTAATCGTAGAAGCCTTCACGAATTTGCAAATCTAGCTCCATTAAGCGCTCTGGCGTCCCTACATCTACCCATGCACCTTTAAGCTTTTCAGCGGATACCTTTTGATTTTGCATTGATTGCTTCAATAGTGGAGCTAAAGGACGTTTACCAGGTTCCAATCCATCAAAAAGCTTAGGATGGATAACAGACACACCACTAAAAGTTAGATTCTCACCCTTCACATCTTGATCAAATGCAAAAGCGCGCCCATCCAATAATGTAAAGTCGCCTTCAGGATGTTGTTTAGGATTATCAACCAATACAAGGTGTGCCAAATCATCATTTAGCTTAATATCGCACAGAGCTTCAAAATCCATAGTGGTCCAAACATCACCATTCACTAGAATAAAAGGATCCGTTCCAAGTAGTGGCAAAGCATTAATAATGCCGCCAGCTGTTTCAAGACCTTCTTCTTCTCGTGTCCAACGGATGTCCACACCAAATTGAGAACCATCGCCTAAACTACTAATCAGCTTATCAGCCAACCAGGCAGAATTGATGACTATTTCAGTCACACCAATTTTCTTAAGTTTTTCGATATGCCACACAATAAGTGGCTTACCGCCTACCTCAAGCAGAGGCTTTGGTGTATATAGCGTAAGTGGACGCATACGATTGCCCAAGCCAGCAGCAAGAATCATTGCTTTCATTATGCTGCTACCTCATAGCTACCATATTTCTCGATAAACTTAGGCATCACCATGTTATTTACAAATGACATGAATTCTTCAAGCTCAGCGTAACCACGACTTTCCTCAAGTAAATACCACATCACTCGCGGTAAATCTTTTAGGTATCCAGACTTACCATCTCGCTCGAATAAGCGGACAAAAATACCCAAAATTTTGATATGGCGTTGAATTGCCATTAAATCAGCATCACGTTTAAATTGCTCAAAACTTCGGTTTTGTTTAGCAGAGGCTGGTAAAAGCTCATAGAAAACTTTAAACCATTGATAAACATGCTCAGCGTTCCACTGCACATATGCATCACGTGTAATCGAGATTAAATCATAGGTATCGGCACCAATAACCGCGTCTTGGAAATCGATTACACCCAATTCGTCTTCGCTTGCAATCTTCATCAAATTACGGCTATGAAAATCGCGATGTACAATAACCTGAGGTTGAGCTAGTGCTGATTGAGCCAAAAAATCAAAAGCATTATCAATAATTTTCTTTTGCTCAGCCGTTGGATGAATTCCAAGTGATGGCAACATCCAGTCTGTTAACAAGTGCATTTCTGACATTAACTTTTCATATGAATAAGCTGGAAAATTGTCAGTGCCATCAATCGATTGCAAATGAACGAGCTGCTTAAAGCTTTGTTCATAATACTGATCTACTGTTTCATCATTTAATAATGTAGATAACAGCACATCCCCAAAGTCTTCTAACAAAAGAAAACCTTGAGTGAGGTCCTTTGCAATAATTTGGGGTACTCGAACTCCATTACCCGCAAAAAATTCATCAATCGTCACAAACGGAACACAGTCTTCTTTTTCAGGAGGCGCATCCATAAGCATATATGTTTTATTTTGTAACTGAATGCGGGCATAACGGCGGAAGCTCGCATCACCTGCTAAAAAAGCGATCTGAAATTGATCATTTTCAAGAACAGATGTAAGCCATGTATGTATCAATTGTTCACGTTGTGTATTCATTTGCAATAAAATCTAAAACAAGCTGAGATTTTTGAAGGGTTAAGTGTAGCCACTTATAAACTTTTTCTCTATGATGCGACAATAATTAATTGTGAATTAGCATACTTGGTTAATGAGACAATGAAGCATCAGTTTAAATTTAATCCTTTAGCGACCGCTATTTTTACGCTCTTATGTAGTGGCTCCATACAATCAAGTTATGCTGAGTCAGCTGATGTTGTCTCCAACATAGACAATAATCAACTTAAGGCGAGTATTAAGGAAGCCTATCCAGGACAGGAATTCTTTCAACAATATTATGTTGATAAATCTGCACCTGAGGCGCAGTTGCGCAATAATAAATATTTGAGTTCGGCATTTTGTCAAGGAACTTGGATTACCCCTATTAATCCTGAAACCAAAGCGTTAGATGCAGATAAAACCACTTCGGTCGTTACGGCTGATTATGGTCATTACAACCCTGCTGGCGACTCTGTGTTAGAAGGAAATGTGGTAATTGATCAAGAAGGTCGCACGGTTCGTGCCGACAAAGTGACCATTGATAAAACTCAAACATTTGCACATGCAAAAGGCCGAGTACAGTTGGCTCAAGGTGGCTTACTCTCTCAAAGTGACGAAATTGATTACAACCTAAAGACTCAGACTGGTAATTTAGACAATAGTTTTTATATTGCCGAACAACAACATGCCCATGGCCATGCTGGAAAAATCGAAAAAACCTCTCCAAATGTGATGGTTCTTAACGATGCAACATATACCACTTGCCCTCCAGGTCAAAAACCTGCATGGAAGATCCAAGCCAATAAAATTGAGCTAAATCAGGAAACTGGTCGCGGCGTTACGCGTGGAACAAAAATCTATGTTAAAGATGTTCCTGTTATTGCCGTTCCATATTTCAACTTTCCAATCGATGACCGCCGAACCACGGGTATCCTCAACCCTCAATTTGGCTTCTCAAACGATGGTGGCGTTGAACTTTCTATACCTGTTTATTTAAACCTTGCGCCTAATTATGATGCAACCGTGACTCCACGTTATTTAGCAGACCGTGGTGCAATGTTGCAAGGTTCGTTTAGATATTTAACTGATGGCTTCGGTTCAGGTCAAATATGGGGCGGTATACTTCCATCTGATAAAAAATACGATGATCAAGATCGTAAAAACTTTAACTTCCTTCATAACTGGGATATTAACGATCAGTGGTCAACCAATCTTGAATATCGTTATGCATCGGATAAAGATTATTTTGCTGATTTAGATAACAGCCCAAACTCTAAAACCGATGTAAATTTACGTAGAGCTTGGGAACTTAACTATCAGCACGGTATTCCTGGCTTAAAAGCGCAGCTTAAAGTTGAAGACTTCCAAACACTAGATCCAACAATTTTAGATGCAAATAAACCTTATGCACGTTTACCACAGTTTTTATTAAATTATGTCACTGGTAACCCACAAGGATTACAATACGAATTTAATAACGATACGGCATACTTTAAAAAATCAATTAATGACGGTTCTGCTCAGGAAAGTAGTGGTACGCGTATTTATAACCAGTTCGCAACACGTTATAACTATCGAACACCATCAGCCTTTGTTATTCCTGAAGTTTCTGTACGCTCCATCCAGACATTCTATGATAAGGACAGTATTGCCTCACAGGGTCTAGACGCAAGTTCGGAATCTAAATCAGTTGTTGTACCTCAGTTTACTTTGGACAGTGGTTTAACTTTTGAACGCGAAGGTAAATACCTACAAACGATTACCCCTCGTGCATTTTATGCGTATGCGCCTTAC
Source organism: Acinetobacter seifertii (assembly GCF_016064815.1). NCBI lineage: Bacteria > Pseudomonadati > Pseudomonadota > Gammaproteobacteria > Moraxellales > Moraxellaceae > Acinetobacter > Acinetobacter seifertii. The sequence continues at coordinate 2,337,174 of NZ_CP065820.1, forward strand.
AAGAACCAAGACGGTTACCCAAACTTCGACTCAACTTCAGCATCAGTCAATTATGATCAACTCTTTAACCCATACCGCTTCTATGGTCATGACCGCCTTGAAGACAACAACTTCTTATCACTAGGTGTAAGTTATAGTCTTTTTGACACGGTAGGTTTAGAACGTTTGCGTGCAAGTGTAGGACAAAGTTATTACTTTGAAGATCGCCGCGTTACTTTAAACGAACAAGATGAGATTGATACCGAACGTAATACTGGTCCTGTCGTAAGCTTAACGAGCCAGCTTAACCAGAACTTTACGATTGCAGCAAATTCAGCATGGATGTCAAATGGTGATAACGCCCAGAGAGACTTCCAAGTTTACTATACAGGCGACAAAGGCAACCTTTACAACTTAGGTTACTTCTATCGCAAAGACATTCCTGGTCGTCAAGATACTTACGATCAAGTTGTTGCATCGTTTATACAACCAATTAAAGACAATTGGCGTATTATGGGCCACGTACAATATGACATCGATAATGATGTTGCCCGTGAAATTTTACTCGGTGTTAACTACGAATCATGCTGTTGGGGTATCTCAGTCTATGGTCGATCTTACTATAACGATCTAGATGATCCGAAAGCTTCGAATGTTAGTGAAAAACGTGCGATCATGGCTGAAATTACCCTCAAAGGTTTAGGCGGTTTAAACAATAAACTTGCATCTTTACTCGAAAATCGCGTGTTAGGTTTTAACAAAATTAATCAATCTTGGACACAACGTTAATGAAGACAAAGCATCTTAAACAGTTTTTTAAAGCAACAACCCTTGCTGTATTAATATCTTCATCAATGCATAGTTTTGCCCAACCCGCGGATGAAGTTGTGGCAATTGTGGACAATAGCGTAATTTTAAAAAGTGATCTTGAACAAGGAATGGCTGAAGCCACCCACGAATTGCAAGCACAAAAAAAAGAAGTACCACCTCAACAATACCTACAGTTTCAGGTTTTAGATCAACTTATCTTACGTCAAGCTCAACTTGAACAAGTAAAACGTTATGGCATTAAGCCTGATGAGAAAAGTCTAAATGAAGCAGTACTTAAAGTAGCAAGTCAATCTGGTAGCAAAAGCTTAGAAGCCTTTCAACAAAAGTTAGATGCTATTGCACCAGGTACTTATGAAAATTTACGTAGCCGTATTGGTGAAGATTTAGCAATCAATCGCTTACGTCAACAACAAGTAATGTCTCGCATTAAAATTAGCGATCAAGATGTTGACAATTTCTTAAAGTCACCTCAGGGACAAGCAGCTCTTGGCAATCAAGTACATGTGATTCACATGCGAATTTCTGGGGACAACCCTCAAGAAGTTCAGAGTGTAGCCAAAGAAGTTCGTTCGAAGCTTGCTCAAAGTAATGACTTAAATACACTCAAAAAGCTTTCAACTACAAGTGCGAAAGTTGAAGGTGCAGATATGGGGTTCCGCCCTCTTTCTGACATTCCAGCTGAACTTGCTGCGCGCATTACTCCGCTACAAGAAGGTCAAACAACTGATCTAATCTCTGTACGTGATGGCGTACATGTTCTAAAACTTTTAGAACGTAAGCAAAATGAACAAAAAGCTTTAGTAACACAGTATCAAACTCGCCATATTCTTATTCAACCGTCTGAAGTCGTTAGTCCTGAAAATGCGAAACAAATTATTGATAGCATTTACAAGCGATTAAAAGCAGGACAAGATTTTGCTACACTTGCAGCAACCTATTCAAACGATACAGGTTCAGCACGTGATGGCGGTAGTTTAGGCTGGGTTACACCAGGTATGATGGTTCCTGAGTTTGATAAAAAAATGCAGGAAATTCCTGTAGGTCAAATTAGTGAACCTTTCCAAACTCAATTTGGCTGGCATATCCTACAAGTGACAGACAAACGCGAAAAAGATATGACTCATGAATATCAAGAGCGTATGGCACGTCAAATTCTAGGTGAGCGTCAATTCAACACCGAAGTTGATAGCTGGTTACGTGAAGTACGTGCTAATGCCTATGTAGAAATTAAAGATCCTAGTCTCGACAAGAAAAACTTACCAAAGTAAGTTCTTTTCATCTTTATTAAAACCTGTGTTTATCACAGGTTTTTTATGAATAAAAATCCAGCTAATAAAAAACCGGTTATTTACATAACCGGTTTCTATAAATCAAACCCTAACGGGAATTATTTATAACGATCAACCATTTTCTCTAAAGAAATTGGGCGGATCTTATCAGCATTACCAGCTGTACCAAACGCTTCATAACGATCAATACAAATTTGCTTCATTGAATCTACAGTTTTAGCAAAGTATTTACGTGGATCAAATTCAGCTGGGTTTTCAGCCATAAACTGACGAATTGCACCAGTAGATGCTAAACGTAAGTCTGTATCAATATTGATCTTACGCACACCATGTTTAATTGCTTCTACAAGCTGTTCAACAGGCACACCATAAGTCTCTTTAATATCACCACCGAATTCATTGATCACTTTCAACCATTCTTGTGGTACAGAGCTTGAACCATGCATAACAAGGTGGGTATTTGGTAATGCCGCATGAATTTCTTTAATACGGTCAATTGCCAAGATATCGCCTGTAGGTGGACGTGTAAATTTATAAGCACCATGTGAAGTACCTACAGCAATCGCCAATGCATCTACATTGGTATCAGCAACAAACTGAGTCGCTTCCTCAACAGAAGTAAGAAGTTGTGAGTGATCAAGTACGCCTTCAGCACCAACACCATCTTCTTCGCCAGCCATACCAGTTTCAAGGCTACCTAAACAGCCAATCTCACCTTCAACAGAAACACCACATGCATGTGCTAAAGCAACAACATTACGAGTTACATCAACGTTGTATTCGTAAGATGTAGGTGTTTTACCATCTGTACCTAATGAACCGTCCATCATCACAGAGCTAAAGCCAAGCTGAATTGAACGTTGACAGATCTCAGGACTTGTACCATGGTCTTGGTGCATTACCACTGGAATGTGCGGCCATTCTTCAATTGCAGCCAAAATAAGATGGCGCAAGAATGGAGCGCCTGCATATTTGCGAGCTCCAGCTGATGCCTGAACAATCACAGGTGAATTGGTTGCATCCGCGGCAAGCATAATTGCACGCATTTGTTCTAAGTTATTTACGTTAAATGCTGGTACGCCGTAGTTATGTTCTGCAGCGTGATCCAAGAGCTGGCGCATTGAAATGAGTGCCATAATATCCTCCCAGGTAGTGCGGCTTATTCTACCTTGTCATTTATTTCAATTCAGCAACAAATCACAGTATTTCAAAAAAAATCCCTGCATTTGCAGGGACTTTTTAACAAAACACAACAAATTAATGAGTTTCTGAAGCAGCCGGCTCGCTAGAAGCGCTACCTTCAACCACATCGGTATTCTTTTCATCTAAAACTGGCTTATCAAGCGAATCAATTGTAGCTTGCTGTTCAGGAGTTACTTTATCAGCAACTGCTGTAGTAGAAGCAGCATCTTGCCCTGCATTAGAAGACTCTTCTTTTTTGCCACAAGCAGTCAACATCACTGGAACAATTAACAAAGCAGCTAAGGTAAGTTTTAAATTCATCACTATTTTCCACAATTGGTGATTTAGTGCTCATTATTTTATTTCAGAAATATGACAATTTAATGACTTATCCATGAAAAAAGGGTTGAATCCAACCCCTTCTTACTTTTACATATATGTATTATGCACGTTCTAATAAAACTGCAACTGCTGGTAAAGTTTTACCTTCAACGAACTCAAGGAATGCGCCACCACCAGTTGAAATATAGCCAATTTGGTCAGCAACATTATATTTATCAATCGCAGCAAGTGTATCACCACCGCCAGCAATCGAGAATGCATCAGATTCAGCAACAGCAAGAGAAAGTGCTTTAGTACCTTCGCCGAATTGATCAACTTCAAACACACCAACTGGGCCATTCCAAAGAATCGTTTTAGAAGTAGTCAAAATTTCTGCAAAAGCTTTAGCTGTTTCAGGACCAACATCTAAAATCATATCATTTGATGTTACATCTTCAACTTTCTTAACAACAGCTTCCGCTGCGGCTAAAGAACCCAAGAAATCTTCAAAATTAATTTGAGATGCATCAGCAACAACAACATCTGTAGGAAGCGGAACACTTACTTTAGCAGCAATCTGTTTTGCAGTTTCAACCAAATCAGCTTCGTATAAAGATTTACCAACGTTGTAACCAGCTGCCGCTAAGAAGGTGTTTGCGATACCCCCACCAACAATAAGCTGATCGCAAATAGTAGACAATGAGTTTAAAACATCAAGTTTTGTTGAAACTTTAGAACCAGCAACAATGGCAACCATTGGTTTTTCAGGTGTTTGCATTGCACGACCAAGTGCATCTAATTCAGCAGCTAGTAATGGGCCAGCAGCTGCAACAGGAGCAAAACGAGCAACACCTTCTGTAGAAGCTTCCGCACGGTGAGCAGTACCAAATGCATCCATAACAAATACATCACATAGAGCAGCATACTTTTGTGCAAGCTCAGGATTGTTCTTCTTTTCACCCACATTAAAACGAACATTTTCAAGCAAAACTACTTGCCCAGCCTGAACCTCTACACCATCAAGATAGTCAGTAAATAATTTAACTTCTTGGCCTAATGCTTCAGTTAAATATGCTGCAACTGGTGCAAGTGATTGTTCTGGCTTTGGCTCACCTTCAACAGGACGACCTAAATGCGAAAATACCATTACAGAAGCGCCTTTTTCTAAAGCAGCTTTAATTGTTGGAAGTGCTGCACGTAAACGAGCATCGCTGGTAATTACGCCATTTTTAACAGGAACGTTTAAATCTTCACGAATAAGTACACGTTTACCTGCTAAGTTAAGATCAGTCATACGCTGAAAATTCATGTAAAGCTCTCTTTATGATTTTAAAAACGCGCCAATTTTAAATGATTACATCAAAAAAGGTTAGTTTTTTTGCATAAAAGCTGTAGAAAGCCAAAGTTTTGATTATGATAGAGGTAGTAATCTAATATTTCATCCATTATGTCTATTCATCCAGATCCACAAATCAATCGTTTAAATGTTTTAGGTGAACCTTTAGCGAGCTGTTGTTTTGATCCTATTACTGGTTATTTTCGAAATGGTTTTTGCCATACAGCGGTAACAGATCTTGGACAACATACTGTATGTGCTCAAATGACTTCAGAGTTTTTAAATTTTTCACAAAAAATTGGAAATGATCTTATTACGCCTCTACCTGAGGCAGGCTTCCCAGGTTTACAGCCTGGCGACTTCTGGTGCATCTGTGTAACTCGCTGGGTTGAAGCTTATCAAGCTGGGCAAGCACCTCCCATCAAACTCCACGCTTGTCATCAAGCGGTATTAAGCTATGTTCCTTTAGATGTGTTAATGGAATTTGCAGTTTGATGAAGCAACCCAAAATTATCTTGGCATCGAGTAGTCAAACGCGTAAGGATTTGATGAATCGTTTAAGACTCGAATATACCTGTATTAGCCCAGATATTGATGAAAGTCCTTGTGGTGAGACTCATGCCGACGATTTAGCAAAAAGATTAGCATTTGCTAAAGCACAGCTTATAGCTCAACAGAATCCTCAAGCAATTGTAATTGGATCAGATCAGGTTGCATGGCGAGAACATGCACCTCATGATTTTATTGGTAAGCCATTAAACTTTGAAAATGCAAAAGCTCAATTAACGGCCAACTCTGGTAAAACAGTCTTTTTTAGTACAGCTTTAAGTGTCCAGTGCATTGAAAAGGGTTTTGAACACACTCTCATTGATCACTATCAAGTTAAATTCCGCAATCTAACCCAGTTTGAAATCGAAAGATATATCGAGTTAGACAAACCCCTCCATTGTGCGGGAAGTTTTAAGTGTGAAAGTCTAGGTATTAGTCTTTTTGAAAAAATGATAGGCCAAGATCAAACCACTTTAATGGGTTTACCCATGATTCAGCTTTGTCAGATTTTAAGACAGCTTGAACTTCAAATTCCTTAATATTTATTAGCTTATTTATAGGTTATCTCCATGACACAACCTTTAACCGTTTTAGGCGGCATTACTGCTGAACAATTTCTAACAGAATATTGGCAGAAAAAACCATTACTTGTGCGCAATGCCATGCCTGAAATTATTGGCATGTTAGAGCCAAATGATGTAAAAGAACTTGCTGTAGAAGATCATGTCAGTGCTCGTCTTATTCGTCAAAAAGATAAGAACCCAAATGAATGGCATTTAAAATCATCACCGCTAACCAAAGGTGACTTTCAAAAACTACCAAAATTATGGACGCTTTTAGTACAAGCAGTTGATCATTACTCATTTGATTTAGCCGAGTTATGGAAGAAGTTTCCTTTCATTCCACAATGGCGTCGTGATGATATTATGGTTTCTTATGCCCCTAAAGGTGGTTCAGTCGGAAAACATTTTGACTTTTATGACGTGTTCTTAGTTCAAGGCCACGGTCACCGTCGTTGGCAACTAGGACAAATGTGTGATGAAACTACTCAATTTGTACCTAATCAACCTTTAAGGCTTTTATCTGAAATCGATGTTCATTTTGACGAAGTTTTGGCTCCTGGAGACCTTTTATATGTTCCACCTGGATTATCTCACTATGGTGTTGCAGAAGATGAGTGTTTAACCTACTCATTTGGTTTTCGCATGCCTAATATTTCAGGCATGATCGATAGAATTAGCGATCAATTTGCTACCGATGAATTACTACAAAACCCAGTTGTAGATATTGCTCGGAAGAATATTTCTCAAGTTGGTGAAATCAATCCAGAAGAATTAGCTTATTTAAGAGATTTGGTTTTAGCTCAGTTGCAAAACTCATCAGTACTTGATGCTGCTATTATGGCCTACATGACTGAACCTAAATATCCAGACAATATTCCAGAACCTGATGAAATTGAAATTGAAGATTTAAATGCTATTTTGTCAGAAGGCTATGAATTATTACTAGAACCTGCTTCTCGCCTGCTTTATAAAGAACAAAATGGTGTTTTAAAGTTTTGGGGTAATGGAGAAGATTTACCAATTGTGGAATCTTTTGCCACTCAACTTAAAGCTATAGCTGACGGAAAAAGCATTCCTTTCAATAGCGAACTAAGCAGTTCGGATATTTTAGAGAATATTGTTCAATTATTAAATGATTCAATTCTCATGCTTCTACCTCCTGCGGAATAATATTAGCTAATCATCACGAAAGGAGAAATTTATAAATTTCTCCTTTTTTCTTTTATAAATACATGTTTAAATATACCATTCTTTAAACCCATGTTTATGGTTATTCGTTTATGGTATAAATCAATCTTGCTAAGTGAAAAAATGATCTATTACAGACTTTGTAAAATATAGAACTTTTTTTTAATAAATATAAAATTTATATTTAGAGCATTTGGCTTTATATCTTTTATTGTTTTCAAAAACGTATTTTTTTCTATCAATAACAATCAATACAATGTAAAATTGCGCGTTCGTGCTTTTTATTTATGCATTCCACCATTTAGGCTAAGAGCAAAATATTTGTGTGAGGCTATCAAAACATGTCAAAAAAAGATGACATCATTACCACTGCTTTAAGACTTTTTAACTCATATAGTTATAATTCTATAGGAGTAGATCGTATCATCAGTGAGTCTGGTGTAGCAAAAATGACATTTTATAAATACTTTCCTTCAAAAGAGAAACTTATTGAAGAGTGTTTATTGTTGAGAAACTCACTTTTGCAAAATTCTCTTACTGCTGCTATTTCCCAAGAAGATGAAAACAATCCATTAGCTCGTATTAAAGCAATATTTTTATGGTATTCAAATTGGTTTAATAGTGATGATTTTAATGGGTGTATGTTTCAAAAAGCCCTAGAAGAAGTATTAAAACAGTACCCTTCTACTCACCAACCTGCAACCTTATATAAAATATGGTTGACCCAGCTAATGCAAGACCTTCTTATTGAACTTAAAATTGAAGAGTCCCGCCCTTTAGCTTTACTTCTAGTCAATATTTTAGAAGGTATGACCATTCAAGCTCAAGTTGAACATGGTTCAGTAAAAATTTATGACTACTGGAAACGTGTGGAGAGATTAATTGAGTTTGAAAAAACTGCACATTAAAAAATAAAGCGTGATATTATTCTTCTTATGTTGTTGAATCTTCTTCTTATTCATCACGCTGCGTCTGAAAGTCATTCTAGTTTAGAGTTAGACTTCTTTTTGGAATAAGATTCCAAACCAGAATATACAGACCTGTCTGTACACGATCCATTATATCTTTAAAAAGTAAAAACTCAATCTTTTTTTATCGACTTTTTTGACATAAATCAGAATTAACTATTGATGAGAGTTAAAACAAGGATTGTTTACTTCAACTTTGTTTCATTTATACTTAACAATTACGCTTCTCACACAACGCAACACTTTTGACACAAAACAACTACAAATTCTTGTTTTACCTTAATAATGCTATATATTTATCAATTACACTTATAAACCTTTTCAACAAAAACAATTGGATTGATTAGTTTTGCTACATTCATTTCTGCAAGATCAATCTATACTATGCCAGCCATATTGATATAGGTATAAAGTATGAAAGATGGACTCCAAATTGAAGAAATGAAAAATGCGGCTGATTCTGTCGTAGGAACATTAAAGTCTTTAGCTAACACTGACCGTTTATTAATTTTATGTCACTTAGCTCATGAGGAGTTGAATGTCTCTCAGATCGAAGACAAAACACAAATTACCCAGCCCACCCTTTCACAACAATTGATGATGTTACGTAAAAGTGATGTTGTTTCAACCCGTCGTGATGGCAAACAAATTTTCTACTCTATAAAGGATGATAAGATGCATTCAATTTTAAATATGCTTTATCAGTTATATTGCATAAAGTAACTGATCTGCACTTATAAAATTATAATAATATTAATGTATTTCCTGAAATATGCGATTTTTCAACTTGGTAGCGGGTGTAGTTGTTCCAGCAAAGAGGATTGAAAATTCGCGTAGTTTTTCTAGTATTCAAATCTATTGAAAACAAAAATAATCTCTTCTATTTCTTTTTACATCTTTTATCTTCAACCATTCATTTACTAAATAACCAAGTCTACATAATTGGTTTATTGACTGTAATGTAAGCAAAACATCTTTCTTGGCACTTTAATAATATTATTTTAATATTTTAAAAACATATACTTAATATTACCACAGCTTATAAACCCGATTAGTTGCTATAAAAAAGCTTAAGATTCCGATCACTTAAGTATAAAATACTCCGCTTGTTCAACCTTTAGCCACGAATAGGTTAATAAGGCCTTTATATGCTTGAATTCTTTTCTCGATTAAGCTTAGTCACCAAAATTATTATTGCGATTGTTTTAGGGATAGGCGTTGCACTATTATTTCCAAACGTTACACCCTATCTAAGCTTGTTTGGTGAACTGTTCATTAAAGCATTGAAATCAGTTGCTCCTATTTTAGTTTTTGTATTGGTTCTTTCTTCTATTGCCAACTTCCAAGTAGGTCATAGTGCAAATTTACGTCCAGTCTTATTACTTTATGTTGTGGGCATGCTATTAGCTGCTTTTAGTGCGGTAATTGCTAGCTTGTCTTTTCCAAGTACCTTATTTCTCAACACTGTTTCACATAACAACCTACAAGCGCCAGGTAGCCTCGCTGATATATTAAAAAACTTGCTTTTAAGTTTTATTGCAAACCCAGTACAAGCGATTAGCGAAGCAAACTTTATTGGTATTCTTGCATGGGCAATTGGTCTCGGTTTGGCAATGCGCCACAGCTCAGATACCACTAAGCAAGTGATGCATGATGTTTCACATGCAGTGAGCGCGATTATCCATAAAGTGATTGCATTTGCTCCGGTGGGTATTTTTGGTTTAGTGGCAGTAACTTTTGCTGATGCCGGTTTAGCAACGCTTGAGAGCTATGCACAATTATTAGCTGTTCTACTAGGAACAATGCTTTTTGTTGCTCTTGTAGTTAATCCAATTTTAGTAGGTTTAACAATTCGTGGTAATCCATACCCACTCGTTTTTAAATGCTTAAAAGAAAGTGGTATTACGGCATTCTTTACACGTAGTTCAGCAGCTAACATTCCAGTTAACCTCGATTTAGCTGAGCGTTTAGGCGTTAACCCATCTACTGCAAGTGTTTCTATTCCTTTAGGTGCAACTGTTAACATGGCTGGTGCAGCTGTGACCATCACGGTACTTACGTTAGCAACCGTACATACATTAGGAATTCATGTTGATTTAGCAACCATGATTATTTTATCAGTAGTCGCTACAGTTTCAGCATGTGGAGCATCTGGTGTTGCAGGCGGTTCCCTACTTTTAATTCCAGTAGCTTGTAGTTTATTTGGTATTTCATCAGAAATTGCAATGCAAGTTGTTGCGGTAGGTATGATTATTAGTGTATTACAAGATTCAACGGAAACGGCTCTTAACTCATCTACTGATGTTTTATTTACAGCCGCAGTTGATATTCGCTCCAAACAAAACTCTTAGAGAACATGCCATTTCAACGTTTACCAAATTGGTTCCAAATTGGTGCCTTCTTACTGGCAATAAATGCCGGAATGATTAATGTATTAGGGCTAATCACCCTTTTACATCAGTCAGTTTCGCATATGACAGGTAATGTCAGTATGCTAGCGATGAGTTTGGTAAACTGGCAATTTGAACACATCATATATTTAGTACTTGTTATACTGTGTTATGTATGTGGATCATTTTATAGTGGCTTTATTTTAGGTAACAGTCATTTTAAATTAGGCCGTCGATATGGCCTTCCTTTAAGCTTAGTTGCTCTATTTATTTTTCTATGTTGGCTATTACTCCCTTATTTTCCCAAATATGGATTATTATGGGCTTGTGTCGCCATGGGATTACAAAATGCCATGGTCAGCCATTATAAAGGTACTATTATTCGGACCACTCATTTATCAGGTGTTTTGACAGACCTTGGTCTTGCACTTGGTTATATGGCACGTGGTTTAAAAGTTGAAAACCGTCGTATAATTTTGCATCTACTTATTTTTTCAGGTTTTCTGCTTGGTGGTATAATTGCTGCTTTAGTTCACCCCTACTTAAAATTGCAAGCATTTTTGCTTCCAGCAATTTTGAGTTTAACTCTCAGTATCTCGTATTGGGTTGTTTATTTTCACAGTTCTTCTTCAAATTCGGATTAAGTCATGGTTAAAAATGCCTTACAAGCTCAGTTACTCAAAGCTGGTTTAGTTGATAATAAAAAAGCGAAAAAGCTAACCAAACAAGCTCAACACGAGCAACGTACAGGCCAAAGTAATGAGGCAGAAATTAAGGCAAATATTGAAAAAGCTCAAAAAGAGAAACTAGCAAAAGATCAAGCTCTAAATTTAGAAAAACAGCAACAACTTGAAGAAAAAGCATTGAAAGCTTCAATCATTCAAATGATTAAGCAACACAAAATTATTGATTTTGCTGGCGATGTCGCTTATCAATTTATTGATGAAAATAAAGTTAAAAAAGTCTACCTATCTCAGCAAGTCTATAATGCCCTTGTAACAGGAAGCTTAGTGATTGCTAAAGATCAAGATCAGTATGCTTACCTTCCAAAGGCTTTAGCTGAAAAGATTGATCAAAAGATGCAAGGCTTTATTTTGATTAACAATGCAGAGAAAAACGAACAAACTACCGACGAAGAAGATCCATATGCAGCATATGTGATTCCAGATGACTTAATGTGGTAATTTTCTCAAGCCTTTATCAATTATGCGATAAAGGCTTATACTTTTTAAATTAATTATTAATATTTTATCAATTATTAAAAAAAACTATAAAAATTACATTCAGGTCAAATTCATTCACCACTTCATCTATTATTATCGATATAATGAATAAAACATTTTGTCTTTACCATGCCTTTTAGGCTTTTCCCGATTCCAACTTTATGTCTTGTCTAAATCATGTCAGTTTTAGCCAAAGATATAAAACATAAACTTTGATGTGTTTTCACACATATCCGAAAGATCAACATCTTTGTCGAACTTGATCTAACTGACTTTATTGCAAAATTAAATTGCGGAATTTTAATAAACTAGCTGATGTATAAAGGTAGTCATTCATGCTGAAGTGGTTTGAAAAACTTGTCGATCCTTATCCAACCAAAGGTCTGGATGAGCCCTTACCAACACGCTTTTTCCCATTTGTTTGGCAAGCTACTGAAGGTGTACGCCCATACTTACTGCTTCTTGTTATCTGTACAGCTGGTGCAGCGACATTTGAAGCATTGCTCTTTTCAAAAATTGGACAACTTGTAGACTGGTTAAGTAAAAGTCAACCTGAAAGTTTTTTAAGCCAACATGCTTCAAATATCCTCATTTTAATAAGTGTCTTATTTGCTAATATTTTATTTGTTAATATTCAATCCATTATAAAACATCAGATTTTATATAGCACTTTTCCAATGCGCTTACGTTGGCGCTTTCACAATCTTTTATTAAAACAAAGCCTAGATTTTTTCCATAATGATTTTGCAGGTCGCCTTTCAGCAAAGGTTATGCAAACAGCTCTAGCCATTCGCGAATTCTGGATTATTCTGGGCGATATGTTGGCTTACGTCAGCATTTACTTTATTACTGTTAGTATTGTTCTTGGTGCAATTTCACCGACTTTACTTATTCCACTTATGGTTTGGTTAGGCTTATTTTTATTAAGTGCTTGGTTCTTTATTCCGCGTTTAAGCAAAGTGTCACAACAACAAGCCGATGCACGTGCCGTAATGACTGGCCGTGTAACTGATGCCTATACAAATATTCAAACAGTTAAACTATTTGCCCATGCAGGCCGTGAAAGCCAATACGCAAAAGACTCAATGAAAGAGTTTATGACAACGGTCTATGCGCAAATGCGTTTAGGTACTTTTTTTGAAGTTAGTATTAATATGCTTTCTGCTGTTTTATTTGTAGGCGTGATTGGTACCGCAGTTTGGTTATGGACTCAAGGTTTAGCGGCTTTAGGGGTTATTGCTGCAACCACAGCCATGATTTTAAAACTTAATAGTATGGCTGAGTTTATGATGTGGCATATGTCAGCATTATTTGAAAATGTTGGAACCATTCAAGATGGCATGCAAACACTCGGCAAAAAAATCAATATTCAAGACAAACCAGAAGCAAAACCACTTGCAGTAAAACAAGGTGAAATCGTATTTAAAGATGTCACTTTTGCCTATAACAATAAAAATGTTATCGATCACTTTAATCTACATATTAAAGCAGGTGAAAAGATCGGTATTGTTGGGCGCTCAGGTGCAGGTAAGTCTACTCTCATCCAATTACTTTTACACTTCTATCATCTTAAAGAAGGTGCAATTTTAATTGATGGACAAAATATTGAAGATGTTACACAAGATAGTTTGAGAGCGAATATTGCTTTAGTTACTCAAGACACGTCCCTACTACATCGCTCAGTTGCCGAGAACATTAAATATGGTCGTCCAGATGCAACTGATCACGATATGCAAAGTGCTGTTCATAAAGCTAAAGCAGCTGAGTTTATTCCCCAGCTTGTAGACCTAAAGGGTCGTTCTGGTTATGAAGCACAAGTTGGTGAACGTGGTGTCAAACTTTCAGGCGGTCAAAGACAACGTATCGCTATTGCACGTGTTTTCCTAAAAGATGCACCAATTTTAATATTAGATGAAGCAACAAGTGCACTAGATTCTGAAGTTGAAGCAGCCATTCAGTCTAGTTTAAATGACCTGATGGTTGATAAAACGGTTATTGCAATTGCTCACCGTTTGTCTACCATTGCTCAAATGGACCGTTTAATTGTTCTTGATGAAGGTAAAATTGCAGAGCAAGGTACGCATGAAGAATTAATTGCCAAAAATGGTATATACGCACAATTATGGAAACGTCAAACTGGTGGCTTTCTTATTGAGCAAAAAGTAGTACAGGGTCAAGATTAATGCTTTATTTAGAAGATTTAAAAGTTGGTGATCGTTTTATTAGTCGTGAATATGAAATTACACTAGATGAAATTAAACAGTTTGCAAGCCAGTATGACCCCCAACCTTTTCATACAAATGAAGAGCTAGCTAAAGAAGACCCTATCTTTAAAGGCATTGCTGCCAGTGGATGGCATACTTCTGCAATTACGATGCGTTTATGGACAGAGTGTATGCCAATTCATGGCGGACTAGTAGGTTCAGAGTCTAGTCTGCGGTGGCCACGTCCAACACGACCAGGTGATCGTATTCATGTTGAAGCTGAAATTTCCGCCATTACACCATCCAAAACAAAATTGGATCGTGGTATTGTAAGTTACGTTACACAAGCCTTAAATCAACATGGGGATGTTTTACTTATTTCGACGACGAAAATCGTTGTCTTTAAAAAGAATGTTTAATGAATCGTTGATATGATTGTCTAACAGTTTTTATAAACTCAAATTATATTTCATGACAAGATGTGTAAGAAATGCACGTAGAGAATTGATGAGAGCAACGGAACGCATATGAAAATTACCTCAGCTCGTCAAGATCAAGGTATTCCAGGAGTCTATGGCTTATTGCTTTTAGATGTTGTTTCACGTTGGGGATACAACGATGAGACTTTATTTGCTCCTTTTCATCTTACTAGTGAGCAATTGGCCGACCCTGAGTATCGTATTTCAACACCTGTAGCAAATGAACTGGTTAAACATGCCTTAAATCTCACTGGTGAAAGTACATTAGGTTTCCATATTGGCACCCAAATGCGCATTTCGATTCATGGATTTATTGGTTACGCAATAATGACAGCAAAGGATATTACAGAAGCGATTGCTCTTGCTGCTCGTTTTATCCAGTTACGCTTACCCTTTCTACAACTCTATTTTTCTACATTTGGCCCCAAAGCCACATTACAGTTGCAATGTGATATTGAATTAGAGCCACTTCGCACCGAAATTGTTTTAGGCTTAACGATTGGCATCATGACGATGGCAAAAGCAATGACAGGTATCGAAGATTTAGCAGGTGATGTTGATTTAGACTTTCCTGAACCAGCAGGCTTTGATAAATATAAAAGTAAATTAAGCAGCACTATTCGTTTTAATCAACCTCATTTAATTTCTAGCTTTGATAAAAAATATTTAAGTCTTAAATTAATTAATTCAGATCCAATTGCCAGTCAAATCGCCATTAATCAATGTGAAGCGGAACTATCAGCTTTAGGCGAACGTCGCCGTTTGGCAATGCGTGTCCGTGATATTCTAAGTAATTCTGAACAACATTACTTAAGCATAGAAAATGTAGCAGAATACTTACACATGTCAGATCGTACTTTAAAACGACAGTTGGCTGCTGAAGGAACATCATTTTCAACATTAGTAGATGAAGTCAGATATCGTCATGCGACTTCATTACTTTCACGTACAGATTATAGTCTTGAACAAATTGCGGATGAACTTGGTTACTCCGATGTCGCAAATTTCAGCCGTGCTTTTAAACGCTGGAGTGGCCGTAGTCCAAGCAACTGGCGTAAAGACCCCTATTTATAATGTTATTAAAATATTGGACACAAGCTTAAGGAGTTGTCATGAACCACCCTTCAGAATTGAAGTATGCACGTACACATGAGTGGGTAAAAATTGAAGGAGACCTCGTTATTACAGGGATTACTGACCATGCACAAGATGAACTTGGAGACTTGGTGTATGTTGAAACTCCGGAAGTTGGCAGCAAAGTAACAGCTGGCGAACAAGCTGGAGTAGTTGAATCAGTTAAAACGGCCTCTGATATCCACGCTCCTGTATCTGGTACTGTAGTAGAAGTAAATACAGACCTTGAAGATGATCCAGATTTCGTAAATGAAGACCCATATGGCAAGGGATGGATTTATAAAATCAAGCCAGAAAACATGGCAGATGTTGAAAAACTGTTAACAAATGCAGAATATGAAGCTGGTCTATAAAAGTTAGCAACGCTTTCAGTATTTGATAAAAACCAGTTTACTTTTAAACTGGTTTTTTTATACATGTATAAATTAGCTATAAAGCCTGATGAATAGGAGCACTGACATGACAAGACTTGTTGTATTTTCTGGTGCAGGTATGAGTGCAGAAAGTGGAATTAGTACTTTTCGCGACAGTAATGGCCTATGGGAAAATTATGATATACAACAAGTAGCCACTCCAGAAGCTTGGAACAAAAACCCGGCTTTAGTCCAACGGTTTTATAACGAACGCCGTAAAAATATTTTAGAAGCTCAGCCAAATGAAGCTCATCAGTACATTGCCAAACTACAAACTCATTTTGATGTACAGGTTATTACGCAAAATATTGATGATTTACATGAGCGTGCTGGTAGCCACAGCGTCTTGCATCTACATGGTAATATTCGACTAGCAAAAAGCTCGGGACCAGATGCACAATATACAACTCAGTTTTATGAGATTAATGGTTGGAAGTTAGATTTAGAACATGACTTTTGCCCGAATGGTTATCCACTTCGTCCTCATGTAGTTTGGTTTGGTGAAGCAGTTCCAGC
Organism: Acinetobacter seifertii; assembly: GCF_016064815.1. Classification (NCBI taxonomy): domain Bacteria; kingdom Pseudomonadati; phylum Pseudomonadota; class Gammaproteobacteria; order Moraxellales; family Moraxellaceae; genus Acinetobacter; species Acinetobacter seifertii. The sequence continues at coordinate 2,353,739 of NZ_CP065820.1, forward strand.
ATTTGAAGAAGCCATCAAGCAAGTACAGGAAGCAGATATTTTCATTGTTATTGGTTCAACCTTAAGTGTTTATCCTGTTGCTGCTTTAGTTCATGAAATTCCTAATTACACTGAAGCCTACTATATAGATCCCCAAGCAGATCATTCTCGTGTTCCATCTCAATATAAACTATTAAATATGACAGCCACAGAAGGTATGAAAGAGCTATTTCATCAGTTGACGAACTGATATTTTCATAGTTTTTACTGCAGATTTCGTCTTTAGAGTAGTCTCTTCATCTAAAATTGATTTAAAAACACTCAACTCATATCAATTTTTCTTGTAGTGAATATATTGTCATTGCTAATTTTGTAACCAAACATGCTATTTTATTCTCAAAATTTACCATTTCTATAATTTTTGAAAATTTATAAGAATTATGCATGCCCTATAAGATATTGATTAAGATTAATTTAATTTATAATGTAACTAGAATTACATTGGTTTACATAAAAATACATAAAATACATCACAAAGATAACAGAGCAAAAAAATTCTTTTGTGGTTGAATCTCAACCTCTTGAAATGCCGTACAAGAAAACAGCGACCTGGATTAGGTTACAATCACGGATTATGGATATAAGGACACACATCCATTATGAGTTATTTTGATCCCACCCTCATCATGTTTATGGTGTACATCGTAGCAATGGTACTTATTGGCTTATTCGCCTACCGTGCTACAAGCGACTTCTCTGATTATATTCTTGGTGGTCGTAGTTTAGGCAGTTTCGTTACTGCATTATCCGCAGGCGCATCAGACATGAGTGGTTGGTTACTCATGGGCTTACCAGGAGCAATTTATCTTTCTGGTTTATCTGAGGCGTGGATTGCAATTGGTCTAATTATCGGTGCTTGGCTTAACTGGTTACTGGTTGCTGGTCGATTACGCGTTCATACTGAAATCCAAAATAATGCACTCACTCTGCCCGACTATTTTACAAGTCGATTTGATGACCAGAAAAAGATTCTTCGTATTTTCTCTGCCGTTATTATCTTGGTTTTCTTCGCAATTTACTGTGCCTCAGGTATGGTAGCTGGCGCACGTTTATTTGAAAATTTATTTGGTATGTCATATACCACCGCAGTCTGGTTAAGTGCTATTGCAACAATCAGTTATGTTTGTATTGGTGGGTTCTTAGCCATTAGCTGGACCGATACTTTCCAAGCTGGCTTAATGATTTTTGCTCTTTTACTCACCCCAATCGTAACTTACCTTGCAATTGGTGATACGACTCACTTTGTAACGCTCATTGAAACTGCTCGTCCGCATGCATTTAATATTGTTTCAGATTTAAGTGTGGTGGCTGTTTTATCCTCCATGGCATGGGGCTTAGGCTATTTTGGTCAACCGCATATCCTAGTACGTTTCATGGCCGCTGATTCTGTAAAATCAATTCCTGCTGCTCGTCGTATCGGCATGACTTGGATGATTTTATGTTTAGTTGGTGCTGTTGGTGCTGGTTTCTTCGGTATCGCATATTTTGAGCAACACCCTGAATTAGCAGCAGTTGTAAGCAAAAATCCTGAAACTGTATTCATGGAATTGACTAAAATTTTATTCAATCCTTGGATTGTGGGTATCATTTTGGCTGCAATTTTAGCTGCTGTTATGAGCACGCTAAGCTGTCAACTTTTAGTATGTTCAAGTGCTTTAACTGAAGATTTATACAAAGGTTTCCTTCGTAAAAATGCATCTCAAAAAGAGCTTGTGTGGGTTGGTCGAGTTATGGTTCTTGCGATTGCAGTTCTTGCAATTGTGCTTGCAGGTAATCCTGACAGTAAAGTTCTTGGTCTTGTTGCCTATGCATGGGCTGGTTTCGGCGCTGCATTTGGTCCGCTTATTATCTTGTCATTATTCTGGAAACGTATGAATTTACAAGGTGCTTTAGCGGGTATGATCGTTGGTGCTGTTGTAGTGATTGGCTGGAAGAATCTTTTCGCAAGTACTGGTGTTTACGAAATTATTCCTGGTTTTATTCTTGCATTTATCAGCATTATTGTAGTGAGTCTTTTAACTAAAGCGCCAAACACAACAGTAACTGGACGCTTTGAAGAAGCAGATGAACTCTACAAAGAAAGTGTATAAAAATGAGTAAAATAAAAAGGGGCTTAGGCCCCTTTTTATTTGCTTTTAGTTTTGATTTTAATTTTTGAAGTATCTTTGACTACTTGCATTACAGGGTAACTACGGGTTTCTTTTACCCCTGGTAATTGCCATAGTACCTGCCCAGCAATACGTCTAAACTCCTCCATGCTGCCACTTCTTAACTTAATTAAGAAATCAAATCCGCCACTCACCATATGGCATTCAACGATTTCTGGATAATGCACGACAGCATCAATAAACTCGTCTAAAACGTTAGGTGTTGTTTTATCAAGCAAGACCTCAACAAACACTAAAAAATTTGCATTCAGTTTGATTGGATTCAATTTTGCTTCATAGCCCAAGATGAATTCATCTTTTGTTAACTTCTGCACCCGAGCCATAACAGCGGTTGGAGATAAGTTCACCATTTCGGCTAATTTACTATTAGAAATTCGCCCATCTGTTTGAAGAATATCCAAAATTTTTAAATCAGTGCGATCAAGGCTTAATAATGGGCCATTCATCTGAATTTTCCTCTAAAAAATAGGCTAAATATAGTGAGTTATTCGGTGTTTCTTCTGTAATCATAAATTATCTAAACCTCTCTACTCAAGATGAGTTTATGAGAGTCGGTTGTCGGAAATAGATATGAACACAATGGATACTTTTCATCAAATGGATAAATCTCACCAAGGCTATATCACCGAATTCAATGATAAAAGTGAGTTTGAACAACGCATTAATACAGCTTGGCGTCGTGCTGAACCGGAAGCTGTAGAAGAGCTATTACAAGCTGCTGCGGTATCTGATGATTTAGATCATAAAATTTATGAACTTGCATTTAATCTTGCCCATAACTTACGTGAACGTAAAACCTCTTCGGGTAAAGCTGGTATTGTTCAAGGGTTATTACAAGAATTCTCTCTTTCTTCTCAAGAAGGCGTGGCGCTTATGTGCCTCGCTGAAGCTTTGCTTCGTATTCCAGACTCTGCAACACGTGATTTGCTTATCCGAGATAAAATCAATCAAGGTAACTGGAAAGAACACGTTGGTCAAAGTAGCTTAATGTTTGTAAATGCTGCTGCATGGGGCCTTATGTTAACTGGTAAGCTTATGGAAACCCCAAAGCAAACCAGTCTTTCAAGTGTACTTACTGGCCTTTTAGCCCGTAGTGGACGTGGCATTATTCGTAAAGCAGTTGATGTTGCAATGCGTATGATGGGTGAACAGTTTGTAACTGGGGAAACTATTGAAGAAGCTGTAGACCACGCAAAAGTGCTTGAAGATAAAGGCTTCCGTTATTCGTACGACATGCTAGGTGAAGCAGCTTTAACTGACCATGACGCTGAACGCTACTTTAACGATTATACGCAAGCTATCCATGCAATTGGTAAAGCGTCTAATGGTAAAGGTGTTTATGATGGCCCGGGTATTTCAATTAAGCTTTCTGCCTTACACCCTCGTTATCAACGTGCGCAAATTGAACGTGTTCATCAAGAACTTTACGGCAAAGTATTTGAACTCGCTCGTTTAGCCAAACACTACAACATTGGTTTAAATATCGATGCTGAAGAATCAGAGCGTTTAGAAATTTCGCTTGAATTACTCGAACGTCTTTGCTTCGAGCCAGAACTAGCCAACTGGAAAGGTATTGGATTCGTTATTCAAGCTTACCAAAAACGCTGCTTCTTTGTAGTTGATTATATTATCGACCTTGCTAAACGCAGTCAAAAACGTCTCATGATTCGTCTTGTAAAAGGTGCATATTGGGACAGCGAAATCAAGAAAGCTCAAATCGAAGGTATGGATGACTACCCTGTCTTCACTCGTAAAGTACATACAGATTTATCTTATATTGCTTGTGCTAAAAAATTACTTGCAGCCCCTGAGTTCATCTATCCACAATTTGCAACTCATAATGCTCAAACATTGGCAACGATTTATCATTTAGCTGATCCAAGCAAATATTATGCTGGTCAATATGAGTTCCAATGCTTACACGGTATGGGTGAACCACTTTATGAACAAGTTGTGGGTCCTCGTGAGCAAAATAAATTAGGCGTACCATGCCGTATTTATGCTCCGGTTGGTAACCATGAAACTTTGTTAGCTTATTTAGTTCGTCGTTTACTCGAAAATGGTGCAAACACTTCATTTGTTAACCGTATTGCCGATAAAACACTTAAAGTTGAAGATCTCATTCAATCTCCAATTTACGATATACGCAATACCGCTAAACTTGAGGGTTCAGTTGGTTTAAAACATCCATCAATTCCTCTTCCTTTAGATATGTATGGGTCACTTCGTAAAAATTCTAAAGGCTATGATTTAGCAAATGATACTCCACTTGCAGCTTTAGATAACACAGCTCAACAGCTCCGTAATCGTATTTGGCAAAGCCATCCATTACTAGGAAATAACGCTTCATCAGAACAAGGCCATTCCGTTGCAATTACAAACCCAGCACAAAATGATGAAATTGTTGGATATGTACAAGAAGCTGATCTTAATGATGTAGAAATTGCATTGAATGCAGCTGAACAAATACAAATTGAATGGGCAAATACACCCAAAGATCAACGCGCACAATATTTAAAAAGTGCAGCTGACCTTATGGAAAGCCGTATTCAAGAGTTAATGGTATTACTTTGCCGTGAAAGTGGTAAAACTTATGCCAATGCCATTGCAGAAGTTCGTGAAGCTGTAGACTTCTTACGATACTACGCAACTCAAGTTGAGAGTCTTCCTGCAAATACAACGATTCAGCCGCTTGGTACTGTACTTTGTATTAGTCCATGGAACTTTCCTCTTGCAATTTTCTCTGGTCAAATTGCTGCGGCATTAGTCAGTGGTAACTGCGTTATTGCAAAACCTGCTGAACAAACACCATTAATTGCTGCTCAAGCAGTGCAAATTTTATGGGAAGTTGGTATTCCACATGGTGCTGTACAGCTACTTCCTGGTCGTGGTGAAACAGTTGGTGCTCAGCTTAGCCAAGATCGACGCATTGATGGCATCATGTTTACTGGCTCGACCGAAGTTGCAAAAATTTTGCAGAAAACAGTAGCAAAACGCTTGGCTGCTAATGGTCAATCTATTCCTCTCATTGCAGAGACTGGTGGTCAGAATGCAATGATTGTGGACTCATCTGCATTAACGGAACAAGTTGTACTTGATGTTGTAAGTTCTGCATTTGATAGCGCAGGTCAACGTTGCTCTGCTTTGCGTATTTTATGTGTACAAGAAGATAGTGCTGCAACCGTTATCAAAATGCTTAAAGGTGCAATGCAACAGTTAATTGTTGGTAACCCTGCTATTTTAAAAACGGATATTGGTCCTGTTATTGATGAAGAAGCAAAACAGACAATTGATCAACATATCCAAAAAATGAAGTCTAAGGGCTATCCAGTACATCAACTGATGTTTGGTGCAACTAACCAAAATGAATTGAGCAAAGGAACTTTTGTTGTACCGACAGCAATTGAGCTACCTAACCTCGATGACTTACAACGCGAAGTTTTTGGTCCTGTTTTACACATCATTACCTATAAGTACGGCGAGCTTGAACAACTTATCTCACGTATTAATGCCAAAGGTTATGGTTTAACAATGGGTCTGCATACTCGTATTGATGAAACCATCCAAACCGTTATTCAACATGCTGAAGTTGGTAACCTTTATATCAACCGTAATATTGTTGGTGCTGTTGTTGGTGTTCAACCATTTGGTGGTGAAGGTTTATCTGGTACAGGTCCGAAAGCTGGTGGCCCGCTTTATATGTATCGCTTAATGCAAAATTGTTCAAATAAAGTATTAGCAACACCATTTGCTATGAAAAATGAACAAACTGTATATGAAGGTTTTAACCGAGCGGTTTATCAGAGCTTACAAAACTGGGCGAAACAGCATTTACCTCAAGCAAATCGTGATATTGAACCATTTGGTGTAGGCAAGTTTTATGAGTTACAAGGCCCTACTGGGGAAAGTAACCAATATATTATTTTGCCGCGTCACCGTGTGCTTTCAATTGCTGACACTGAAGAAAATCAATTACATCAATTGCTCGCAATTTTTGCAGTGGGTAGCCAAGCTACTGTAATGCCAAATAGTCCATTGCTGGTAAAACATAAACAAACGTTGCCAAAAGATGTACTTGATGCAATTACTACAGTTAAAAACATTACGTCAGATAATTTTGATGCTGTTTTACATCATGGCAATCGTGAAGAGGTTCTTTCATTACAGCAAGAAATTGCTAGCCGCTCAGGCGCAATTGTTGGCATTACACATGTTGAATCCAATGAATCGATTCCACTTGAACGTTTAGTAATTGAACGTGCAATTAGTGTGAATACAGCCGCTGCTGGTGGTAATGCAAGCTTAATGACTATGTCTGACTAACGCATAATTTATTTAAAAAGCCCAAATCTCAGTATTTGGGCTTTTTTATTTAATGAAGTAATCTATTTTTAAATATATAAATTTTATAGATTAGAGAGTTTCGTAGTGATCTTTTTAGAATCAGAGCAATATCAACAAAAATGTATTCAACTTTTTAATTCGTATAAAAAAGATATTTCCACACTTCTCCCATTTGCCAAAGTTGAGCATATAGGTTCTTCTGCAATACCTCATGCAATTTCCAAAGGTGATCTAGATATTTATATCGAAGTTATGCCTGAGCAATTTGAATTCGCAATAAATCAGTTGAAAACACTTAATTTTATAGAGAAACAAAATACGCTTAGAACACACGAGCTTTGCATGCTCGAATCACTGAACAACGATGATGTTGCATTTCAAGTTGTAGTAGCCGATTCAGTATTTACGTTTTTCTTAACATTTAGAAATAAGCTTATAGACTCACCAAAGCTCGTGAACGAATATAATCAACTAAAATTAGAGTGTAGTCATTTAGACCATGATCAATATAGAAAAGTAAAATCAGATTTTATTCAAAATATCTTAAATCATCTCTAATTTAAGTACCCTATTTGTTTATGAATATCTGAGTAAAATTGGCTCCTGCAAGCGCGTTTTTTTTGGTACCATTCACTATTTGATTCTGTTTAAATTTTCTTTGTCTATGACCTCTTCTTATCGTCAACAACTTCAAGCTAAAATTGATCGCATTACTACTCAATTTTCTGAATTTACACCGCCTACATTAGAAGTGTTTGAATCACCTGAACAACATTTCCGTATGCGTGCTGAGTTTCGGATCTGGCATACAGAAAATGATATGTTTTATGCCATGTTTGAACGTAACGATGAAGACAAGCAAAAAACAGTTGTTCGCATAGACGAGTTTCCTATTGCAGACAAAAGCATTAATGATTTAATGCCGAAACTTTTGGAAGAACTTAAAGCAGAACATAAGCTTTCTAACCGTATATTTGAAGTGGATTTCCTCGCAACACTAAGTGGGCAAATGCTAGTTACTCTAATTTATCACCGTAAATTAGATCAGGAATGGGAACAAGCAGCCAAAACACTTGCTGAAAAATTAAATATTAAAATTATGGGCCGTAGCCGTGGCCAAAAAATTGTGATTGGCGACGACTTTGTTGTAGAAGAATTTGAGCTTTTAAATCGTACATTCAAATATAAGCAAATTGAAAGCAGCTTTACCCAACCTAATGCTCAAGTTTGCAAAAAAATGCTGCAATGGGCATGTGATGCAGCGGAAGGTTCAAAAAAACATTTATTAGAACTTTATTGTGGTAATGGTAACTTTACCCTTCCGTTATCACTAAAATTCGAACGCGTACTTGCTACAGAACTTGCTAAATCATCAGTCTATGCCGCTCAATGGAATATTGAACAAAACCAGATCGATAATATTCAGGTAGCTCGTCTATCAGCTGAAGAGTTTACTCAAGCATATCAAGGTGAGCGTGAGTTCCGCCGTTTACAAGAAGCAAATATTGATATTCAGAGCTACGACTTTAATACCGTATTTGTAGACCCTCCACGTGCCGGAATTGATGATGAAACTTTAAAACTTTTACAAGGTTTTGAGCGTATCATCTACATTTCATGTAATCCCGACACTTTATATGAAAACTTAAAAACGCTGACAAAAACTCATCAAGTGACTAAGTTTGCTTTGTTCGATCAGTTTCCTTATACACATCATGTCGAGTCAGGGGTATTACTTGAGAAGATTTAAACAAAATCTTTCAATGTAATCAAATTTTATAAGGAGATTAAATATCTCCTTATTTTTCAATGCATTTCATATAAGCACTTAAATTTTTAAAAAATATCAAGTCATCTATTCGTCATAATTTCGTTTAACTCAACCATTACTATCGAAAATTCTTGAGTTCAACTGGTGGATTTATCACATATAGAGTCTTGTATTTTAATTTAAATTGGCTATATTTCGAGCTATGTTAGGTTGTATATGAAGGCTCTATGAGTTTTTGGCAAAAGCTGTTCTTAGCAGATCAACAGCATAACGAGCATAAGAATCAAACTGCTTGTGTTGAAAATGACTGCTCATGTAAAACTAATGAACAACTTCTAAGTGCGCTTGTACAAGCAACAGATGAAGATGTCATTATGGGAATAAAAAAAGTTCTTATTTCCCGTGGGTATAGCCGAAAAGAGTTAAATGAACTCATTCAAAAACCATCTATTCATTAATAATAAAGCCAGTCTTGTACTGGCTTTTTTGCATTTTATTTGACTGTACAATCTTTGCGACTAACCACACCAATAATTGGACCCATATAAAACTTTCTATCATTACGGTTATTTTTTTTCAAATAAAGACTAGATATAGAACCATCAAGATATAGAGCTTGTTCTACTTTTAAATTCTTTTGGAAAAATTCAGCGAAATTATAAAAATTCACTCTATTTTTAGAAATTACAAAATAAAGCTTATTATTTTTTATACCCACCCCATTTCGTATTTTCTTTGAATCGCTATTTGCTAGAAACAAGGGATTTAGTTTTCCATTAATCACCAACATAGGACCAGATTGTGTCGCATAATCTGGTTGAAAAGCCTTTGCTTTATATTGTTCAGTTATCCATATAACAGCTTGTCTTTTATTCCATGCAAAAACTCCGTTAGGCTGCAAGAAGAAGTTCCCCCACCCTTTATCTTGATTTAAAGGTTGGATCTCTTGCCCTTGCTCAATATATAGGCCTACAGGTGAAAAGCCTGAATGGAACATCCCTCCGTTCATTGCAAAAGTAAGTTGTTCACATGACTTGAGCTGGTACTGAATATTATCGAAACTTTTATAATATTCATTCGTTTGTGGCTTCTTCAGAAATAGACGTAATTGATTTAAATTAGAAAGTTCAATAACTTCAAATTGATCATCCGTATCATTTTCAATTTGTCGATGCTCTAATGCTAAAGCAGACTGCACAAAGACAAAAAAGTTCATAATACACAGTATTACTATTTTCATTAACGATGAATCTCATAAGTCATTTTATGTTTATAAAATACACTTTATTAAATTAAAAAAGGTTTCATAAGATGTATACCCGAAAGTCGCTTATTCCACCTAATCAATACACTAGGACACAATCATATTCGCTATAATGGTCAAAGCTTTTAATAAAAGTGATTAAAACTTTATCGGATCAGCGTGAATATGCAACAAACAAATAAACGCTACCCTTTAGGGGCTCATCTTATTGTAAAACATCTCGGTTATAGCCATCATGGTATTTATGCTGGGAGAGGTCGAGTTATTCATTATTCAGGCCTAGCACATTTTATAAAAAAGCGTCCCATTGAAATCACTTCAATAGATGCCTTTTCTCACGGCAAAAAAATTCATGTACGTTCTTATGATGCTCCACGCTACAAAGGCAAGGTTGTTGTACGACGTATGCGCTCACGCATGCACGAAAATCATTATCATTTGATTATTAATAATTGCGAACATTTATGTAGCTGGGCAATTACAGGTATAGAGAGTAGTACTCAAGTTGAACGTATGATGCATCGTCTAACTACAATAGGCTATGTAAGTTCAATTATGAGTTATATGAATGGCATGATGCTGACGTTAGCAACGACCTGCTTTGCTCTTGTTCTCTATATTAAAAAGAAATTACGTGATCAGGCAAAAATGAAAGTCCCGACATATCAATTTTTAAAAGAAAAAGCAGAGAAAAGAAAGATTGATCCTGCTCAACCTTTAGTTTTTATAGAATCAGATAAAAAAGAACCCATCTAATTAAAAAAGTCCTCACAATTGAGGACTTTTTAGAAAACTCACAACTTATTTTTTAGCTGCAGTTGCTTCAGTCGTAATGTTTACAGTGATCTTATCACCTACATTCGGTACATAGCTGCCTAGACCAAATTCAGAACGATTGAATGAAGTTGTCGCGTTGAAACCAATCGCTGGAACTTTTGCCATCGGGTGTTCGCCCTGTTTATTTAAAACAGCATCAAGCACAACTGGCTTAGTTACACCTTTAACAGTTAAATCACCAGTAATTTTGAAATGCTTTTTGTCTTTAGTTTCTACTTTCGTACTTTTGAAAGTAATATTTGGATATTTAGCTGCATTAAACCAAGCTTCTTGTTGGAATTCTTTATCTAAAGCAGGTACGTTTGTATTTACGCTGCTTAAAGGGATTGTAACATCTACAGAAGAATTTGCCGGTTTAGCATTATCAACTTTGATTACACCTTGAATATCTGAGAAGTTAGCACTTGGTGTTGAAAAACCAAAGTGATTCCATGAAAAAACAGTAGCTGTGTGCGTTGGATCAATTTTATAGTCCACTGGAGCAGCCAAAGTAACTGTACTTGCCAATGCTACTGCTAAACCGAAGCTTAATGTTTTAAGATGCATTTTCGTATCCTTTATTGATATAGTCGTTAGTGTATACATCAAGTAATTTAATTCACTATTCTTTATAAAACGATATGTTTCATCCATGCAACAATAAAAGCGTTACAGTTGTTATTCAAAACCCATATTATAAAGTATAGATATTTTTCTATCCGAAACCTTCAGATTTATTGGTTTTTACTTCGATTTTATTGATAAATAACAAGGTAAAACATGGTTAACACAGTCCAAGCACAAAGCACTTCTATTCCTTACCGAGTAACACTTACTGATCCATCTGGTCATCAATGGTTTGGAGATGAACCAACTGATAAAGGTGGACAAGACACAGCTCCAAATCCAGTTCAGCTTTTACTATCGGCTTTAGGTGCCTGTACCACCATTACTTTAGAAATGTATGCAAGTCACAAAGGGATTAAGCTTGAGCATGTACAAGTCGATTTAGCCTTAAATCCAAATGGTGATCCGGAAGCAGGCACAAATAACATTGAGCGTAAAATCACACTAAAGGGTGATTTCACCGAAGACCAACATAAACGACTACTAAAAGTTGCTGAAAGCTGCCCCATTCATAAGTTATTGACTTCGAATATTTCGATTCAGAGTGAATTAAGTATTGAGTAAGTGGTCCTTGCTTACACTAAATTTCAATCACATCCGTGTGCCATTCCAATGAGCCACTCATTGAAATATCTATTGCTAGGTCGACAATATTTGTGAGCTCATTTGGAATAAATGAATATAAATTTTCCCCATCGAAATGAATCCAAAATTCAGGAGGTGGTGTATCAGAGCCATCTATAAAACCACCTGTTTCTTTTTCACCTAAACAGTCAAACATTGATGAGTGCACATCAAATGCTAATATTTTGCCCTTTAACTTCGCGCAACTTGGCATGTAATGATATTTAACCCGAGCTTGAATAGTCTCTTCAAAATAAGTCTGCACACGATAAGCATAATCGCCACCAAATGCTGAGTTACCATGTTCATGTTTGAAACTTTCCTGTAATGCGCGAAATAAAAAATTATATTGTGCACACTGCCAAAGCATTTCTTTTTTATTTAAATTTTTCAAATAGTCATATTTAATATCATTTAAGATTTCTTCAAAAAAACGAAGTTCAAATTCTTTTCTCATCACAATATCTTAATCTTTCAAGTTTCAATGAAGTAGCAGTGATTTAATTATCATAAAAAAAGCGCCCCAATCAGAGCGCTTTTTTATACTACTTAATTAAATTAAGCAGTTAATTCTTTTACTGCAGCTACTACAGCTTCAGTTGTAATACCAAAGAATTGGAACAAGTCTTTTGCTGGTGCTGACTCACCATAAGTTGACATACCAATTACTTTGCCATCAAGACCAACAAATTTCCACCAGTAGTCAACATGAGCTGCTTCAACTGCAACACGTGCACGGATATGAGCTGGTAATACAGCTTCACGATATGCAGCGTCTTGTTTCATAAACTCTTCTGCACATGGCATAGAAACTACACGCACACCGTCAAGTTGAGCATAAGCTTCCATTGCTAAAGAAACTTCAGAACCAGTCGCAATAATAATTGCTTTCAAGTCACCTTTTTCTTGAGCAAGAACATAACCACCTTTTGCTGCATTCTGAATTTGCTCTTCATTACGCGTTTGGAATGGCAAGTTTTGACGAGAGAAAATAAGTGCTGTAGGGCCATCTTTACGCTCTAAAGCAGATTTCCATGCAATTGCTGTTTCAACAGTATCGGCAGGACGCCAAGTATTTAGGTTTGGTGTACCACGTAAAGAAGCAATTTGTTCAATTGGTTGGTGTGTTGGACCATCTTCACCTAAACCAATTGAGTCATGTGTATAAACATGAATTACACGTTGTTTCATCAATGCAGACATACGCACTGCGTTACGTGCATATTCCATAAACATTAAGAATGTTGCCACGTAAGGAATGAAACCGCCATGTAATGCAACACCATTTGCAATTGCAGTCATACCGAACTCACGTACACCATAGTACACGTAGTTACCAGCTGGGTTTTCTTGAACACCTTGGCAACCTTTCCAAAGTGTTAAGTTAGAACCAGCCAAGTCCGCTGAACCACCTAACAATTCAGGTAATAAAGGACCAAATGCTTGTAATGTATTTTGGCTTGCTTTACGAGTTGCTACAGTCTCAGCTTTAGCATTTGTTTCACGAATGAAGGCATCTGCTTGAGCTGAAAATTCTGCTGGTAAATCACCGCTAATACGACGAAGTAACTCAGCTGCTTCTGTAGGATATTTTGCTTGGTATTGAGCAAATACTTCATTCCAAGCTGCTTCTGCTTCGTTACCTTTTGCTTTAGCATCCCATGCAGCATATACATCAGCAGGAATAACAAATGCTTCTTCTGTCCATCCTAAAGCTTCACGGGTTAAGGTAATTTCATCTTTACCTAATGGCGCGCCGTGACAGTCTTCTTTACCTTGTTTGTTTGGAGAACCTAAACCAATAATTGTTTTACAAATAATGATCGTTGGTTTTTGAGTTTCTGCTTTAGCTTCAACTGTTGCCTGACGAATAGCATCAGCATCATGACCATCTACACGAAGAACTTGCCAGCCGTAAGCTTTAAAACGTTCTTCAGTGTCATCACTGAACCAACCTTCTACTTCACCATCAATCGAAATGCCGTTGTCATCATAATAAGCAATCAATTTACCAAGCTGTAAAGTACCTGCCAATGAACATACTTCGTGAGAAATACCTTCCATTAAACAGCCGTCACCCAAGAAACAATAAGTGAAGTGATCAACTACTTTTAAATCATCTTTATTGAACTGAGCAGCTAAAGTTTTTTCAGCCAATGCAAAACCAACAGCGTTTGCAATACCTTGACCTAAAGGACCAGTGGTTGTTTCAATACCTGGTGCATAACCATATTCAGGATGACCAGGAGTTTTTGAGTGTAATTGACGGAATTGTTTTAAATCTTCAATTGAAAGATCATAACCTGTTAAATGAAGCAAAGCATATTGCAACATTGAGCCATGGCCATTTGATAAAACAAAACGGTCACGGTTTGCCCATTGTGGATTAGTTGGGTTGTGATTTAAAAACTCGCGCCAGACGACATCAGCAATATCTGCCATCCCCATTGGAGCACCTGGATGCCCTGAGTTTGCCTGTTGCACAGCATCCATTGCCAATACACGAATTGCGTTTGCAATACGACGTTCGTTTAAAGGGGTCGTCATAGATCAGAATCCAATTTTAATAGATTGATGAAAAGAAGAAGATGAATAACCATTCAGTGCCGCTATATTGTCTTAAAAAAACGCCTATGGGTAAACCCCAACACTGTATATTTCTTTATTTTTAACCGTTTCTTGGTTACTCAAAAAACATTTAGATTCTTAAGTTGCATAAAACAATGCATTTTATAGTTCCTCTTTAATCAACAATTGTAGGCGTTTGATGGCTATAAAGAGCATATAAAGATGAATTTGCGTATGCTATCCATACTTTTCCACTTCACAGTGCAAATTTTATTGATTAATATTTCGCAAAATCAAATGTTTAAAATTTAAACGACTACAAGCAACTCTTGTTTAAAAACAATTAATTTTCAATCTACTATATCAATTTCGCTGATACACTTATCAATTAAAACATAGTAGAAATGAAATAAATTCATGCTTTTTAGTCAGTATGAACTAGTCCTCAAGCTCAAGTCGATGTAACATATTATGTCTTTTTGAAATAACCAAGATAGGACTTTCATGCGCGAGTACGCTGTTTTTACCTCGGAATCTGTAAGCGAAGGTCATCCCGATAAAATGGCCGACCAAATTAGCGACGCTATTTTGGATGCAATCTTAAAAGAAGACCCATACGCACGTGTTGCTTGTGAAACACTGGTAAAAACAGGCGCTGTTGTACTTGCAGGTGAAATCACAACTACTGCGAATATTGATGTAGAAGCTGTTGTTCGCCAAACTGTTAACGGTATCGGCTATCACCACTCAGATTTAGGCTTTGATGGTTCAACTTGTGCAGTGATCAATATGATTGGTAAACAATCACCAGAGATTGCTCAAGGTGTAGACCGCCAAAAACCTGAAGATCAAGGTGCCGGTGACCAAGGTTTAATGTTTGGTTACGCAAGTCGTGAAACTGACGTGCTTATGCCAGCTCCTATTTCTTATGCACATCGCTTAATGGAACGCCAAGCTGAACTTCGTCGTTCAGGCGCATTACCATGGTTACGTCCAGATGCAAAAAGTCAGGTTACTTTCGCATATGAAAATGGCAAACCTGTACGTTTAGATGCAGTAGTACTTTCTACTCAACATGACCCTGAAATTACTCAAGCTCAGCTTAAAGAAGCTGTAATTGAAGAAATTATCAAGCCAATTATTCCTGCTGAAATGTTCCATGCAGCCACTAAATTCCACATTAACCCGACTGGTATGTTCGTTATTGGTGGTCCTGTAGGTGACTGTGGTTTAACAGGTCGTAAAATCATCGTTGATACTTACGGTGGTATGGCTCGTCACGGCGGTGGCGCCTTCTCTGGTAAAGATCCATCTAAAGTAGACCGTTCAGCTGCATATGCTGGCCGTTATGTGGCTAAAAATATTGTTGCCGCTGGTCTTGCTGACAAATGTGAAATTCAGGTGAGCTATGCAATTGGTGTTGCAGAACCTACTTCTATTTCAATCAATACTTTTGGTACTGCAAAAGTTTCTGATGAGTTAATTATCCAATTAGTACGTGAACATTTTGATTTACGTCCGTTTGGTATTACTCGTATGCTTAACTTGATTCAGCCAATGTATAAACAAACAGCTGCTTATGGCCATTTTGGTCGTGAAGGTTCAGATTCTGCATTCACATGGGAAAAAACTGACAAAGTTGAAGTACTTAAAGATGCTGCGGGCCTATAAGCCTCATATATTAAAAGCCCGCTTAATGCGGGCTTTTTTATTATTTTTATATGCTGTTAAAATTAAACAATAAGCTTTTCAATACACTTTGTTTAAAGGTATTTAGCAACAACTTAAGTCATACTACTGTTTAGTGGTCTTATCACCTTCATTTAGCACGTCCAACAAAGTCGACTGCGTAGGTGTATCTTGATGATTTTGAATATAAATATGAACAACTTTAAATACAACAACCACAGCCAGACATGCCATCACACAGAACATCCATAACCCATACGGACTTCGAATATGGTGTGAACCACAATATGGACATGATTTGTCAGTTGATGCCACGACTTTGTCACAACATGCACAATGATATTGATATAGCATAGGTAACCCTCCTTCCCTCACTTCAACCGTTGTTGTTTTAATAGGTTTGCTACAATTTTTACTTTATACATCCTTTATATTTATCCTATGTGAAATGAAAAGAGAATTCAATCTGAATGAACAATGCGTTCATTTTAAAAATATTTAATTTATACAATGAGATAAATTAAATATTATTTTTTATGTACTATTTTTCTTATTTTGATATTTTGCTGAATTTGCTAAAATGCATAAATAGTTTATTTTCTAGGCCAGTCTATGTCACACACACAGCTCATTAATAAAGGTGGCTTTCGTGAAAGAGCCAATAGAAGCCGAAAATATCAACAATCTGAAAACAAGCAGACAGCCCTACTTTCAAACAAATATCAACCGCAGACGAAGTTGGAAGAAAATCCAACTGCAATAGCTCAAGCTGGAACAGATAATATTGATTCTTCAAATTCATAATCGATAGAATATAAAAAAGGCCTAATCGGTTAAGATTTAGGCCTTTTATCTTTTATATAAGGAATTAATTAATCCTTATTTTTATGTTCAATTTTCTTATGGTCTGGAGTAACTTCTCGTGCTTCACCATCAATAATGCTTGAATCTCCACGGTATGGGCTACCACCTTGTGGGTTCTGCATATCCTGCATTTGACGCATTAAATCAGCAAATGGATTTTGACCACCACCTGCACCGCCCATGCCACCCATCATTTTTTCCATCATGGCTTGCTGACGCTTCGCAAGTGTTCTCATTGCGATATTACGGAACGCAGTTTGCACGCCCGGAATTAGAATTAGGAGCGCTAAAACATCTGAAACCAACCCAGGTACCATCAATAAAAAACCTGCAAAAGCATATGCTAGTTTTTTAGTCACAGTCGGATCGCTACCTAATTGTCCAGTCATCTGCATTTGTTGTAATTGCGGCATAATACCAGCCGTACTCTTACGAATAAGCGTTAGACCAATAAAGAAGGCAATGATGAACCAGAAGAACACATACCATCCACTTATGAAATGTGCTACGCCAATCCATACGGCAATTTCAAGAATCGCGCCAAGAACCACAATAAGAAGTAAATTCATGTAAAACTTTATCTATCTCAAAAAGAAAATTCATTGCAGATTTCACTATCTAACCTATGAACCATTTTCAATTGAAAAAAGGGTTAAATAGGTTGTAAAGCTTAGACAATATTTTCTTGTAACTTAACTAAAATCGTCGCTAAGCCCAAACTCTGCAATACTATCAATAAGACTGATTTCAAATTAATAAAATAGCCATACTTCATTATTAATGAGTGCTATAAAAACTTTATCAAGTGTTTTTTCTACAAGATTGCAATTTTTTCTTAAATTAACCCCTTTTGTTAGATTAAATACTTAGTTTTATACGAAAAGAGATTACTTTGTAAAAGTTTAGAAAAATTAAGTATTCTATATATCTACCGTATGACCCAGATCAATTATCTAAAAATTGATATGAGTCATTGTGTCCCCAAGACTTTTATAATTTAGCCATCAATAGCTTCAAATGGGGTATTTAAAATTAACTGATAAAAAGCAGCGTCTAACCATTGTCCAAATTTAAAACCTACCTGTTTAAAAGTACCAGCATGTGTGAATCCAAGTTTTTCATGTAGGCCTATACTGGCTTGATTTGTCGCATCAATACACCCAATCAATACATGAAGCTGAGCTTCTTGAGCTCGCTGAATTAACACTTGCATTAATACTTTACTCAAACCAGCACCACGATGTTCATGATGTATATAGATACTATGTTCAACTGTATATTTATAAGCTGGAAAAGCTCTGAAAGTTCCCCAACTAGCAAATCCTAATAATTTACCTGATTCATCTACCACACCAATAATAGGAAAACCATTTTCTCTTTTTACAGAAAACCATGTTTTCATTGAATCAAGCGAACGCGGCACATAGTCATATAGTGCTGTTGAGTTAATAATCGCATCATTCAAAATCTCTAAAATAGCCACAGCATGTTCTGCTTCATTACAGTCAATTAAACGAAAACTAGAATCGAGGGAATAGTTCATAAAGATTCCTTAGGAGCAGACACGAGTTGATTAGAGACAACTAAAATATAACGTGCGACTTGTGATGAATTGTTGCTGTATATGACAGGTTGATCTAGTTGCATTGCCAAGCAATCGCCTTGGCCTAATGCATAAGAATTGTTTCCTAATTGAATATCAATTTGCCCTTCAACTACCCAAAGTTGCTGTTGTACCACTTTAGAGCTTTCACTAATTTCATAAGTAACTCGAGAATGAGGCGGGAACTCAATTTCAACAATCTGAAATGGTAGCCTTAAATTGGGTGGCGAAACGGTACGGCGAATATAGCCAGTTTCCGGATCTCGCCATTCAGCTTGTTCATTTCGGTGAATAAGCGGTTGAAGAGATGAACTACTTGTTTCATTGATAAAAATTTGGGTTAAAGGTACTTCAAGTCCATTTGCTAGTTTTTCAAGCACAACTGCTGTAGGACTTGTTTCCCCTCTTTCAATTAAAGAAATAGCTGAACGACTGACTTGGCATCGAGTGGCAAGCATCTCTAATGTATATCCACGCGCTAAACGTAACTCTCGTATTCGATGTGCAATCCTAATATTGATATCATCCATCGAGCAAACTCAATTCCATATTTATAGATAAGTATTCCATTAAAATAGAATTACATCAAATTATTTCACATTATGGTTTATAAGTATTTGTAGAGTTTTAAACAATTAAAATTAGACCAGTTAGACCCGAAAAATAACTATTTACAGCAGCATTCTTTAAATTACGCATGCAGAACCGTTTTGGCTATGTAACAATACTCTCTAAACTAATTATATAAGTCTTCACATGGCATTGATTATTGGAATTGACCCAGGTTCACGCTTAACAGGTTATGGAATCATTGAAAAAGATGGTAGTAAACTGCGTTTTGTCGATGCTGGTACAATCCGAACAGAAACTCAAGAAATGCCAGAGCGCTTAAAGCGCATTTTTGCTGGCGTCGAGCGAATTGTGAAATTTCACGGCCCTACTGAAGCTGCGGTTGAACAAGTTTTTATGGCTCAAAACCCAGACTCTGCCTTAAAATTAGGACAAGCCCGTGGTGCTGCCATAGCTGCATTGGTTAATTTAGATTTACAAGTTGCAGAATATACTGCCCGTCAAATCAAACAATCTGTAGTGGGTTATGGCGCTGCCGATAAAGAACAAGTACAAATGATGGTTATGCGATTACTTAATCTGACCATTAAACCGCAATCCGATGCAGCCGATGCGCTTGCGGCTGCCATTTGTCATGCTCATGCATCGGGAAGTATGAGTAAGCTTTCGGTCTTAAATGCTTTAGGTGGTATGGCACGTGGACGAAGTCGCTCGAGTAGCCGTAGACGTTAAAGCTTTATTGATTCACGACTTGAGTAATTGCCTGATTCATTTCATAAGCCTGTAAACCACGCATGCCTTGTTTTGCAATTTCATCACCTGCCTGAGCATGCAAAGTTACTATCTCATGTAATGCAATATCTTTGTGGAACTGAGCTTTTAAGCTCGCGATCATACCTGCCAATATATCTCCCATGCCACCAGTACCCATACCTGCATTACCTTGGGTACAAATGTACAAGTTATTCTCTAAAATTAAGCTACCAGCACCTTTAAGCACCCATTGCCCACTATATTTTTGCTGCAACGCATAAATTGCATCAATTCGGTCATTTTCAATTTCCGCTGTAGAAGAACCCAGTAAGGTAGCAGCTTCTCCCGGATGAGGCGTCGCATAAACATGCACACCTAATTTTTCAGGCTGCTTGGCAAGAAACCATAAAGCATCTGCATCTAATACAACTTCCAAGTGTGAAGCCTGATTTAAGAAATTAAACCATTGTTGATAAATTTGCTGTGACCAGTCATCACGGCCTAATCCCATCCCAAAACATACGGCATCAACTTGAGACAAAATATCTTTGATGTCATTTTCATCAAGTCCATTAATATCACGAAGCATAATATTAGGTGCTCGTGACAAAATAGCCTGATGATGGTTGCGATGACAAATCACTGTCACTTTACCTGCACCTGCATGAAACGCAGCTTCCGCAGCCATAATGACAGCTCCACCCATTTGCTCATGCCCACCAATCACCAAAACATGCCCATAACTTCCTTTATGCCCAAAAGCCAAACGTTTAGGAAGTCTGATATGTGTTGGTGTCAAATAAGCTAAAGGTTTCAGCTCTTGGTTTATTGGAATTAAATTAACTAAATGAATTTGTCCCGTGTACTCTTTACCTTGACCAGTAAGCAGTCCTGCCTTAAGACCTAAAACAGTAAATGTATGATCTGCCTTTACAGCTGAAGGTAAGATACATCCTGTATTTGCTTGCAAACCACTTGGTATATCAATCGAGATTTTTAGTCCTACTAGTTCATTAAATTGTTGAATAGCATGTTGCCAATAATCATTTAACTCTCGGTTTAAACCAATCCCAAATAATGCATCAATATGGCAATCAAATGTTCTATTTACTTCAAAACCTTGGTGGATTTGAATATAGTTTGCTTTCGCAAAATCGACAGCATGTTGTAAATCAGTTGAGTCACCCAACTCAGCCGCAAATATCTCTACATAAAATCCAGCTTGTTTTAAATAACTTGCTATAAAATAGCCATCACCTGCGTTATTACCCTGTCCGCACCAGACTGCAATATTCTTAGTGGCATGTTTTTCAAAAAGTACCATGAGCTGTTGACTGATTGACCAAGCTGCCTGCTGCATTAAGCCTAATGATGAGTTTTGCGCAGCAAACCAGCGCTGCTCCCATGCTCGAATATCATCGCTATGGTAAACTACCGCCTGCATATTATTATCCTCTTGCATTTTGGTTTATGACATCTTCCGACACATCACGCATTGCAGTGCAACAAATTGATCCTTATGAACTAAAAGCATGGATCAAAGCTCAAGCATTAGACTTGGGTTTTGCTGATTGTGTCATTGCAAAACCAGATGCTCAAGAGCAAATGCCACGTTTTTTAGAGTATCTTGAACGTGGTTATCATGCAGATATGACCTATTTAGAAGAAAATCTAGAAAAGCGAGCTGATCCAACCTTATTAGTTCCAGGCACAAAAAGTATTATTTGCGTACGCATGAACTATCTTGTGGAATCTCCAAAACCACGATATGTCCCGTTTGAACCGAACTCAGCCATTATCGCGCGATATGCACGTGGGCGTGATTATCACAAGGTGATGCGTGGTAGATTAAAAACTTTAGCAACACGAATTCGTGAAAAAGTCGGAGATTTTGAATCACGTCCTTTTGCAGATTCGGCACCTATATTTGAAAAATCACTGGCGGAAAGTGCTGGAATGGGCTGGACAGGTAAACATACTTTGCTCATTCACAAAAAGTCAGGTTCATTTTTCGTTCTAGGAGAGCTATTTACATCACTAGATCTACCTTTTGATGAACCAGCAACAGCACATTGTGGTTCTTGTAGCGCGTGTATCGACATTTGCCCAACGCAAGCGATTGTCGAACCTTATATGCTAGATGCCAGACGCTGTATTGCTTACCTAACTATCGAATATAAAGGAATTATTGCTGAAGAGCTGCGTGCAGGTATTGGTAACCGAATTTTTGGTTGTGATGACTGTCAGTTAATCTGCCCTTGGAATAGCTTTGCAAAAAAAGCTTCAATTACCGATTTCAACCCTAGACATGGTTTAGATAATATTAGTCTGCTCGATATTTGGCAGTGGGATGAAGCTACTTTTTTAGCCAATACCGAAGGTAGTCCAATACGTCGTACAGGTTATCAATCATTTAAACGCAATATCGCTATTGGAATGGGTAATGCGCCATATTCAAAAGAAATTGTAGATCAGCTACATAAAGGCAAAAATCTACATGACGAAATCGTTAATGTGCATATTGATTGGGCAATTGAACAACAACTCAATCAACTTCAGCGATCAAATTAAAAAAATGATGTTTTTTGCCCTATAGCTTTAATACGAATTCTGTATGATTATGTACAGTGAATTAATGCCATCATCATGGATATGACAATGACTCTACGTAATGATTGGAATCGTGAAGAAATCCAAGCTTTATATGAACAACCTTTTTTGGATTTAGTTTTCAAGGCTCAACAAGTACACCGCGAGCACTTCACTGCCAATACAATTCAGGTCAGTACCCTGTTATCTATTAAAACGGGTAAATGTCCTGAAGATTGCAAATACTGCTCACAATCGGCACATTACGAATCAAAACTAGAAGCAGAAAAGCGTATTGCTGTAGAAAAAGTAATTAGTGAAGCGAAAGCTGCAAAAGATTCAGGTTCTTCACGTTTTTGTATGGGTGCTGCTTGGCGTAACCCACATGAACGCGATATGCCTTATGTTTTAGAAATGGTACGCGAAGTTAAAGCATTAGGTATGGAAACCTGTATGACTTTAGGTATGCTTAATCAATCTCAAGCTGAGCGCCTGAAAGTTGCTGGTTTAGATTATTACAACCATAACTTAGATACCTCTCGTGAATACTATTCTCACATTATCAGTACTCGTACTTTTGATGATCGTTTGAATACACTTGATTATGTTCGTCAAGCTGGTATGAAAGTTTGTAGCGGCGGTATTGTGGGTTTAGGCGAAAGCCGTGAAGATCGTATTGGTCTATTGCATGAACTAGCTACTCTACCGATTCATCCTGAATCTGTGCCAATTAACATGCTTGTTCCAATCGAAGGAACACCTTTAGCTGATGTTGAAAAGCTTGATGTAATTGAATGGATCCGTACTATTGCAGTTGCACGTATCATTATGCCACATAGTTATATCCGTCTCTCTGCAGGCCGTGAATCTTTAAGTGATTCAGATCAAGCTTTAGCATTTATGGCAGGTGCGAACTCTCTGTTCTCGGGTGATAAATTGCTTACCACTCCAAATGCTGGTGAAGGTAAAGACCAAGCATTATTTAACAAACTTGGTTTAACTGCTGAAAAGCCAAAACCAACTGTTGCTGATCTATCGGTAGATGCGATGAGTGCTTAATAGCATCAAGAATTCAAAAGCCCTGATCATTCAGGGCTTTTTTTATATAGATGTTACTAGTATTCCATAAGTCGCATTCAGAAAAGTTCCAACTCGAATAATATCCCTACCTGCTGCATGTGTAACCGATAACTCTTGGCTCAGCACATCAAAGTGGAAAGTTTCAAAAACATCTTGGTGATGCATGAGCCAAGTCACTGTATCTGCTACGTTCTCATCCGCAATATAAGTTAAGGCTTTAAAGTCTTTACTCATAAATCACTCTTAAAAATAAATATTTATGAATTCTATATGAGTTAACCCTACCTTAAAAGAGAGTCTAAGCAGCTTTAGGATTCACAAGCGAATGTCCCGATAACAAACTTGCTAAAGCCTGAGGAGAAAACTCCAAAGATAGCACATGATTCTTAAGATTGATTGAATGTTTACTAATCAATGGAAGTAAGCCTTCTTCAGTTTCAAACACGTATTCATCCGCAATATTTAGAATACCCTCAAGATTCGTTGTACTAGACGCTAAATCATGACTAAAGATGTCATAAATTGTTTGTAAATTAAACGTCGTATTCTGTTCTGTGGGATGTTTAAGTAAATAGTCCTTTAAGAATAAGACTAATTTATGGGCAAAGAAAAAATAATTTGGTTTATAACTGTATTTCATGCTGTTCATGGAAATAAACTCCAGACGATCTTTTATTGAATCACAACTAAAACACTAGGAATTAAACCTTAAAAAATTCTTAAAAAAACAAATATCTTCATACAACATAAACAAATTATTTTTATTAATAAAAAACAGATACTTAATAAAATATTTTATAAATAATTTGTATTGTTTTCTAAAGAAAAACTTAAATTAATTAAATTCAACAACTTAAATGAAAATTATTATCAATTTTATTTTAACAAAATAAAACTTAATTATTTTACCATCTGGTATAAATTAAATTTTAAAACAAAATTTCACATAAAAAACAACCAATCAAAATACATAAAAATATAATGTAATTCTTGTTTTTTACTTGAAAGGTGCTATATTTCCACGGCGTTACTTGATCAGAATAAAAGCACTGAAGAGTAATAAATCTACTTTATAAAATA
Organism: Acinetobacter seifertii; assembly: GCF_016064815.1. Taxonomy (NCBI): domain Bacteria; kingdom Pseudomonadati; phylum Pseudomonadota; class Gammaproteobacteria; order Moraxellales; family Moraxellaceae; genus Acinetobacter; species Acinetobacter seifertii. Next base: position 2,378,188 of record NZ_CP065820.1, read on the forward strand.
TTCTGGGGAATTTATGAAAAAGCTTATTTTTATAGCAGCAACTTCTATTTTTAATATTGCCACTGCACAGGCTGCGGATGGCACAATTACTATTAATGGTTTAGTAACCGATAATACTTGTACGATTGATACAGGTGATAAAAATCTAACCGTAAATTTACCTACAGTATCATCTCAATCTTTAAAAAATGTTGGTGATATTGCTGGACGTACCCCCTTCCAAATCAATTTAACGAATTGTGCTTCAGCTGGTAAAGTTGCAACTTATTTTGAACCGGGTGCAACAGTCGATTTTAATAGTGGACGCTTATTAAACCAAGCGACAACTAGTGCAGCTACTAATGTCAATATTCAGTTATTAGGAAGCAATAATGCAGTAATTCCTGTACTTGCTAAAGGTGCTTCAGGCGCACAAGATAACTCACAGTGGGTAGATGTTTCAGCTGGTGGTAATGCTGACCTTAATTACTATGCTGAATATTATGCGACGGGTGTATCGACTGCTGGTACCGTAACTTCACAAGTTAAATACACCATTATTTATCAATAAACTAAAAATCAGCTTCTATTATCAAATAGAAGCTATATCTCATCTATTGTTTATTATATTGAGAATATGACTCATGCTTTTTAGTGGTCGTAAATTTTTTTGGGGAATGGCTTGTCTTCAAGCAGCTATTGCTATTACAGCGCATGCTGAAGTAGTACTACATGGCACGCGTGTAGTATATCCATCGGATGCTCGAGAAGTTAGCTTACAGCTAAGCAATAACGGAACAACACCTTCACTGATTCAAGCTTGGATTGATGATGGAAATCCAAAATCTACGCCAGATGAGTCGAATGTACCTTTTATTATTACACCTCCTATTTCAAGAGTCGAACCGTCTAAAGGGCAAACTTTAAGAATTACGGCATTACCCAATGCATCACAATTAAATCAAAATAAGGAAAGTATATTTTGGCTTAATGTATTAGATATTCCCCCAAGACCAGAAGGGAAAAAACAAGAAAATAATGAAATATTAACTAATAATTTCCTTCAATTAGCCATACGCTCTCGAATTAAATTCTTTTATCGACCTGTAAATTTAAAAGAGAGTATTGATACAGTGGGTGAAAAAATTCAATGGATAAAAAATGAAGATAATTTGCTTATTAAAAACCCAACACCTTTTCACGTTACATTAAGTTCCATTTTTCAAGAAGTAAATCATCAAAAAATAGATTTGTTAAAGCAAGGTTTAATGCTTTCTCCTTTTTCTGAAGATCACATAAAACTTAAAAATAGCAATATAACAAATATGCGTTTTGTTTACATAAATGATTACGGTGGTCGAGTTGAACAAGTAATCAAGTTCTAATTTTATTTACCATTTTTAAATTTAAACACCTATCCATGAATAGGCATAAAGATGATGTCAGAGTGGTTCATACCCCATATTTGCTTAAAAAAGCGAAGTACATATTATTTAGTGTTAAGCATCGCAATTAATGTGCCTTTGGCTGTATATGCTTCTGACAATATCAATAACGAAAATGCGTTAAAAGCTGACTTTGATACTAATTTTTTAGTAGGAAATGCGCAGAAAATTGATATTGGTCGATTTAAATACGGCAACCCTATTTTACCTGGCGAATATAGTCTTGATGTATATATTAATGGACAATGGTTCGGTAAAAGAAAGTTTCTTTTTAAGACTACAAACTCCAATGAAAATGCAAAAACCTGTTTTACGGCAGATATGCTTTTGGAATATGGGGTTAAATCAGAAACTCTTGATAGAGAAGCAAATAATTTACCTACCTGTAATGATTTAGAAAAATGGATCAAAGATGCCTTTTATCAATTTGATACGGCTCGTCTTAGGCTCGATATTTCAATCCCACAGGTCGCTTTGCAGAAAAATGCTCAAGGATATGTCGATCCACGCTTATGGGATCGTGGCATAAACGCCGCTTTTTTTTCATACAACGCCTCTGCTTATCGCATTGTAAATAATGATCATGAAACAAATCATGCTTTTATGAGTACAAATGTTGGGATAAATTTGTACGACTGGCAATTACGCCACACTGGACAATGGAAATGGCAAGATCATAATGAAATACAGAATAAGAATTCTTCTTATACATCAAATAATACCTACGCCCAAAAAGCCTTTCCTAAATTAAATAGCGTCGTAACTGTAGGAGATTATTTTACAAATAGTAATTTTCTTGAGGCTCTTCCTTATCGGGGTATTAACCTATCAAGTGATGACCGCATGCTTCCGAACAGTATGCTTGGATATGCTCCTCAAATTCGAGGTTATGCAAAAACCAATGCAAAAGTAGAGGTACGCCAACAGGGAAATTTAATTTATCAAACTACCATTACCCCGGGAAGTTTTGAAATCAACGATCTTTATCCCACCGGTTTTGGTGGTGAACTACAAGTTTCTGTACACGAAACAAATGGAGAAATTCAAAAGTTCTCCATTCCCTATGCATCTGTAGTAGAAATGCTTCGTCCCAAAATGAGTCGATATTCTTTTACCTTAGGGCAGTTTAGAGATGCGAATATCGATTTAAAACCGTGGCTGATACAAGGTAAATACCAAAGAGGTATAAACAACTATTTAACAAGCTATGCAGGTTTTCAATCTGCTGAACATTATCAGTCATTTTTAATAGGTAGCGCTTTTGCGACACCAATTGGTGCAATTGCATTTGATGTAACTCAATCAAAAGCTGATTTTGACCAAAGTCCTACCCTCAAAGGGCAAAGTTATCGTCTAAGTTACAATCGATTATTTACCCCAACTCGCACTAACCTAACTGTAGCAACATACAGATATTCAACAGAAAATTATTTAAAGTTAAGAGATTCAATATTAATCCAAGATTTACAACAACGAAATATAGATAGTTTTTCAGTAGGGAAACAAAAAAGTGAATTTCAGATCACATTAAACCAAGGTCTTCCGAACCAATGGGGTAATTTTTACTTAGTGGGTTCTTGGATTAATTACTGGAATCAACCTAATCGCAATCAACAATTTCAATTTGGATACAGTAATCAGTTTAAAGATTTAACTTACAGTATTTCTGCAGTTAGGCATGAACTTGACTTAGAAAAACAAGATTCAGGACATGAGACACAATATTTATTGTCATTATCCTTTCCACTCAAATTTAAGAAGAATACGGTTAATTTTAATAGCTCTATTTCAGAAGATAGTAAAACTTTAGGAATGAGTGGTTATATCGGCAACCGCTTCGACTATGGTTCATCTGTTACATATCAAGATCAAGCTCAGACAAGCATAAATATTAATGGCAACTATCGTACTAACTACACCACCGTAGGAGCTTCTTATAGTCAATCCGATACATATCAACAAGAAATGATCAATTTAAATGGAAACATTGTTGCCCACTCTCAAGGTATTTTATTTGGACCTGACCAGGCCCAAACGATGGTATTGGTCTATGCTCCTGAGGCTACCGGTGCACGGATAGGTAATACAACAGGTTTAAGTATTAATAAGCAAGGATATGCTGTTATTCCCTATGTTACGCCTTATCGCTTAAATGACATTAGTTTAGATCCTCAAGGCATGCCTTCAAATGTGGAGCTTTCAGAAACAAGTCATCGTATAGCACCTTATGCTGGGTCCATCACCAAGGTAAATTTCTCGACAAAAACTGGATATGCACTTTTCATTAATACCCAAACTTCAACGGGTACTCATCTTCCTTTTGCAGCACAAGTTTTTAACCAAAACAAAGAATTAGTTGGGATGGTCGCCCAAGGTAGTCGAATTTATTTACGTACACCTCTAATCCACGATCATCTGTATGTGAGGTGGGGTGAAAGGAATAATGAGGAATGTCAACTTGAATATGACATTCAATCAAAAATCTCTCAGGAAAAACAATCAATTATTATGACAGAGGCAATCTGCAAATGAAAAAAGTACTAATGAAAAGTGGCTTATTAGTAACTAGTCTATTTATTTATAACCAAGCTTATGCAAACTGCACTTTAAGCAAAGGTTTTACTACAGTAGATATTCCTATAACAATTGGTACGATTATCGTTCGTCCGACTGATCCAATAGGCACAGTTCTACAAAAAAATACTTTTACGATTTCGCCAAATAATTCTACGGCAACGTGTAACCGTCCAGGTGACCAAATTACAGCAGCATTACCACTAAATTATCCAATTAGCTCAATAGGCAACAATGTATATGCTACAAACATTCCGGGTATAGGCATTCGAATTTATCGTGAAGTAACAGACTCTTCAAACGCTTCTGGCTATTACCCTTATAAACTTACATTGACGCCTCACACAACCTATACACTTTCACCAGGCTACATTGTTCTGGAAATTATTAAAACTGCTGCCACTACAGGTTCCGGTGCATTGGTGACAGGTCGATATAGTACCTACTATGTGGCAGGACAACAAAACCGTCCGTTCTTAACAACCACAGTACTAGGTAGCTCCCCTATTCTAATTGCATCATCATCTTGTGAAATTCAAAATGGTCCAAATACTGTTGTGCAACTTCCCACAGTAACAAAATCAGGTTTTAGAGCTATTGGTTCAACGCAAGGTGAAAAAAACTTTAACCTATCTATTCTTTGTAATGGAGGCGAGAATAACTCAGGAGTACCTACCAGCAATTCATTGAGCTTAAGCTTTGACTATAATTCGGATAGCTCAAATAATCAGGTTATTAATAATAGTGCTGCTGATTCAACAAAAGCGAACGGCGTTGGTGTAGAGCTTTTATGGAATATGAATGGTGCGAACAGCCCTATTCAAAAAGGGAACCCACTAGATATTGGTACTGTAAGTTCTAATCAAACTGTAGAATATGATGTGCCTTTAACAGCACGTTACTATCAAACAGCAACTACTGTTACAGCGGGTGAAGTCAAAGCTAATGCAACTGTAACCATTCAATATGATTAGCTGTAAACTTATACAAAACTGAGTTTTATTACGTCACTATTTGTAGTGTGAATAAAGCTATATAAACTATTATTTTTAATTAACACTAAATAAAAAGGATTTTAAATAATGACAATTTTTAAATTTTACTAACTAATAAATTAAAAAAATGCTCATCAGCGAATAAAGCCAATGAGCATTAGTGATAACCACTTAACCTGAAATACAAATTGTGGGAAATAGATCACAATTTGCATCACTATAATTCCAAAATTTAACTTAAATATCAAGTCTTTTTTTTAACAAAGGTTTGATAAACACACCTAACTGGTTAATTTTAAATACAATTAAATTAAAAATAAAATTCAATATCACTATTCTACAGACTTTCTAAAGAATTACCATTCTATTAATTAAGAAAATTTGAAATTTACAAAGATTAATGTTCAATATATCTAAAAAATCTATTACATCGTTTTTTTTTAATGCTGAATGTCATTTCACTGTATTTAAAGTCTAAAAATTATAAAGTTTTACACAACCTATAAGAAAAAAAACATAAAAAAATCTTTAAATATTCTTCAATTACAGTCTAACTTCAAATGTTTACAACAAAACAGCATGCTCATTTTTTGGAAAATATTTTGCATTTTATTATTAAGCTTAGGGGCTTCGGCAATTGGTTTTGGTATTAGCAATCTAGATTTTTTCTTGTTTTTTATTGGTTTACTTTTTCTACTATGTTTTTTTCTAGCTTTAAAACAAGGGCGAGAAGATGCAGGTCACTTCCCTGAATAATTTAAGTAACGTGGCAACCAGAAGCATTAAAACATTAATTTTAACTCTGATCGGGACCAATCTTATTTACGTAGAGGAATAAAAGTGAGCTTGGGAAGATCTGTCAAATTGAAGGAGCTGCTGAACTACAGCAGCTTTTAAATTGATTAAGATAAACTCATTTTTAATTAACGAAATCTAGACTTTAAAAGACTCAAAACAACTCACAAGAAAATCAATTGCTACTCGCACAGCTGGGCTATGCCTTAAATCCTCATGAGTCACCAACCAGATTTCTGCACTCATCGGCTGGTCATCTGGAAGTTTCTCTAAGTTACCAAGACCACCTAAAAAATCAGGCAAAACAGCTAAACCCACTTCCCCACATGCGGCTCTCCATTGCAACTCAGGATGATTAGTCATCATAATCGGCTCTTTATTATTTAATCTTTCTTTTAATTTTTGTTGTTTTTGTCCATGTACACCACCGACCTCCACACTAATCCATTCATAATTTTCTTCACTCGTAGCAGCTAAGTAATTTGGAGCAGCATATATTCCAAAAGGGATTTCCCCAACTTTACGAGCAACTAAATAATCATCTTTAGGTCGTCCAAATCGCACAGCTATATCCGCTTCGCTATGCAGCAAAGATACATAATGAACATCACCAAGTACACGTAATTTTAACTGCGGATAATGGCGATAAAACTTTCCAAGTTGAGGCATGATGAGGTGAGCAGCAGTTAACGGAGGCATACTAATAGAAACAGTACCTGTAACTTCCTGCTGTCCAGCCTGAGCAAGTCTCTCAATGGAAAAAGTTTCTTCCATCATACGAGCTACAACTTGAGCAAGCCGCTCTCCATCTGAAGTAAGTACGTATGTACGTGGCCTACGATCAACTAGCTTTAATTTTAAGTTCTGTTCTAATTGTGCGATTCTTCTTGCAACAGTAGCATGGTCGACTCCCAACTTTCTTGCGGCAGCTGAAAGTGATTTCTCTTCTGAAAAAACTGAAAAGTAATGTAAATTTTCCCAATCAATCATTGTGCAAATTTTCACATCAAAGATGAATTAATATGGAATTGTACACCTTTAAGTGATTACTCAGAATAGAGACATTCTTTTTTCGGAGTCCCATCATGAATAAAACAATGGTTTATGCCTATACAGGCGTTGTGATCACAATGCTGTTTTGGGGCTCAGCATTTAATGCAATGTCTTATATCATCCAACATATGCCTCCACTTTCAGCAGCAGCTGAGCGCTTTACACTTGCAAGCCTTGGGCTATCTATTATTTTTGCGGCTACGGGTAAATTGCGTTGGGATGCTTTGCGGCAGAATTTACTTATCTATCTGCTTATTGGAATTATAGGTATTGCTGGTTTTAATATAGGCTGTTTCTACGGTTTACAAACAACATCGGCAGTCAATGGTGCTTTAATCATGGCAACTACTCCACTGATTACTCTATTGTTAGCAATTTTGCTTGATGGAGAAAAATTAACACTTGCTAAATCTATTAGTGTTGTATTTGGTTTAAGTGGAGTGCTTTTTGTTATTAGTCATGGTCATCTATCAACGCTACTTCATTTAAAAATAGCAATCGGTGACTTATTTATCTTACTCGGTGGTATCAGTTTTTGTTTAGCCAATGTGTTATCACGTCGCTATGTAAAAAATGCTACACCTCTAGAAACTACAACTTTTTCTATGTTGTTCGGTGCTTTGACTTTAATCACATTAAGCCTAATTTTCGAACATCCAATCAAAGCAGTAGTTATGGCACCTATTACTTCACACTTGGCAATGGGTTACGTCATTATTTGCTCTACCATGATTGCTTATTTATTTTGGTTTAATGGCATTCAAAAACTAGGCGCAGGCCGAGCATCAATCTTTTTTAACTTTGTTCCAGTTTTTAGTATGTTGGTGGCACTATTGGCTGGTCAGGCACTTAATATCTGGCAGCTTATAGGTACTGTTTTGGTCATGCTCGGTGTGCTAAGCAGTGGTGGGTTTATTCACATTAAGCGTCCGACACTTATGGCTAAACCTTGTACGAAATAGTAGTCACACAAATTCATCTTAATTATTGCGTTGTAACAAAGATTGTATGTTTCTTTAAAACTTAACAAATGGCTGCCATATATAGTTTTAAAAATACAACAAGGAGAAATTAAGATGAATTTGGATTTTACAACAATCGAAAAACAGGCCAAATTGCTAAAAGAAGAGCAAGAGAAACTAGAACAGCAAGATCATGATTTTCAATTAGCCTTAGACAAGCACAGAGAATCGTTAAAAGATTTATTTAAAGAACTGTTTCACGATCGTGAAATTAAAACAGAAAAAGGAGGCCAATTTTGTGCTGTATTTGGTGACTTTAAAATCTCTTTACTCATTGAAACTGCCAAGTTTGAAAATGGTGTACCCGTTAAATTAAATTCTGTAAATCCTATCATTGTTAAATTTAAAAAAGACAAACCTGTTGCCAAAGCCCAATTTTCCGATGCAACTCAATATCTCGATAGTGCTTTTGAAACACCGCATTATCAATACTATTATAAACATGATGATAAAACTCAATTAGTTCAATTTTCAGAACTACCTGTTTTTTTTCAGGCCATTCTTGATGCTGAAGTCTGACTATCTGCCCTCATTGGAGGGCTTTTTTATGAAATTAACTTTTTGATTAAACATTTTCATACTTATAAAAATGATTATAGCCCCGTTGAATTTTCCATTGTATTTAAACTTATAGACATAAAAATTTTATAAGTGTGATTTCACTGACCCATTGCTTCTTTCTAAAATTACTTGTATATACATGTTTGTATTTGTTTGTACAAAATAAACTCAAATAAAAGAAAAGCTCTTAAAGGATAAGGAGAGTGTTATATGGATTCAGCAACAGGAACATCTAAAAATGGGTTTGTTGAAAACCGCAGTATTGACTTTATTCCTGAAAATGAAAGGCACGGCAGTATATTCGCCCAATTTACCCTTTGGTTTGGTGCTAATTTACAGATTACAGCGATTGTCACGGGTGCTTTAGCCGTCGTATTAGGCGGTGATGTGTTTTGGTCAATCATTGGACTATTTATTGGACAGTGCTTTGGTGCGGCTGTTATGGCTTTGCATGCAGCTCAGGGACCAAAACTTGGCCTTCCCCAAATGATTTCGAGTCGGGTGCAATTTGGGGTCTATGGTGCATGTATTCCTATTATTCTGGTTTGCCTGATGTATATTGGCTTTACCGCAACTGGTGAAGTACTCGCAGGCAAAGCACTTGCACACCTTACACACGTCAGTAATACAACAGGTATTTTAATTTATGCTTGTTTCATTATTGCATTTGCAACGATTGGTTATCGCTTAATTCATTGGGTAGGAAAAGTCGCAAGCATTATCGGTTTAATTGCTTTTGTTATTATTCTTACTCAAATTTTGGCCCTCTCGAATTTTTCAGAATTGCTTGCTGTACGCCACTTTAGCTGGTCATCATTTCTATTAGCAGTTTCTCTTTCGGCTTCTTGGCAAATTTCATTCGGGCCTTATGTTGCCGACTACTCGCGTTATTTACCAACAAAAACCTCTTCAACTCGGGTATTTTGGGCAGTTGGTCTTGGCTCTTTGATCGGCTCACAAATTTCCATGACACTTGGTGTATTAATTGCTCAAGTCTCAAATGGTGGTTTTGTTGGTAATGAAGTTCAGTATGTTGTAGGTATGAATCCCTTCGCTCTCATCATTACTTTCTTATATTTTAGTATTGCTTTTGGAAAGGTCACTTTATCGACACTCAATGCTTATGGCAGTTTTATGTGTATAGCGACCATTTGGAATAGCTTTAAACCAACTGGACAAATTTCAAAACTAACCCGACTTATCATTGTTCTTGCAATGGTTTTAATCTCGACATTCATTGCAGTTGTAGGTGAACATACCTTCTTAAGTGCATTCAAAGCTTTTATTTTATTTCTTCTGACATTCTTCATTCCTTGGAGTGCAATTAATTTAGTTGATTATTATTTTATTTCTAAAGAAGAATGTGATGTAGACGCACTATATGACCCGAATGGAAAATATGGCCGCTGGAACACCATTGGCATTAGTTGCTATTTTCTTGGCATATTACTTCAGCTTCCCTTTATTGACAGTAAATTCTACAAAGGACAAATTGCTGAGATGTTAGGTGGTATTGATTTATCATGGTTAGTTGGATTGTTATCGACTGCAATTTTATATTATGTGCTAGCAAAAAAAGCTCAAATAAAAGTTTCAAAAAATCTTGAGCTTGAACAAATCAAATAATTTCAAGTGAGATATCAAAGTTAATAGATCAATACTTTGATATCTCTTTGAAATTTTATCTATTCTTGAATAGGCTTAATCTGTGCAGAAACAGGTAATCCGAATAATTTATCGAACGTCCAGTTAAATATAAATGTATAAATTGGAATGATGATAATAAAGGCAACATCTAGCCAGAATGCTGCAACGAGAGAAATATCCATCCACCATGCAATAAGCGGAATTAAGAATATCACTAAAGTGATTTGAAATCCGATCGCGTGTACGATTCTACGTTTAACAGTACGTGACTTACTGTCTTGCCGAGCTTCCCACTTTTCGTAAAGAATGTTGTAAATAAAGTTCCATGTTACCGCGATGGTCGTAATCATCACTGAAAGTGGGCCAGTATGCTCTACACTGTCTCCAGCCAAAAGTGCTAAACCTACCGATGAAATTACCATTCCAATAACTTCATATGAAGAAACATAAACAATACGACGCTTTAAACCTTGCATAACCAATCAACTTTTCTAACTTACTTTTATTTTAGTTTCAGTTAAAATCACAATTAAAGTTAACAGCTTTCAGTTGTACTGATATCAAAATGAATTTTAATAGCGAAAATATCGAGCTTTTCTTAACTGTGTTAGATACCGGATCTTTTTCCGCTGCGGCCCGCAATTTAAGTCGAGTACCGTCAGCAGTGAGTATGGCTATTGCCAATATCGAAGCGGAGCTTGGTTATCATCTATTTGAACGTACTCACCGTAAAGTGATTCCTACTTCTGCGGCTTTAGCATTAGAACCTCAAGCACGAATTATTGCTGAACAACTTAGATTATTAGGTACCCATGCGTATGAGCTCTCTCTAGGACTAGAAAGTAAACTGAAAATTGGTGTTGTTTCAGATGCCAACACCGATTTACTTCTTAAAGCGATAAAACAATTGGCTGATAAATTTCCGTTACTCAATATAGAAATTATTACTGCTCCACAAGACGATATACTCAATTTGCTCTATACAGAAAATATTAGTCTTTGCCTTGCAGGTTCAGATCTCAATATAAAAATGCGTGAAAGCTTACAATTAGTTATGAATGAAACTTTAGTTGCCACAATTTCTGTTGATCATCCATTTTTAAAACAAAAGAACAAGCTCATTTCTATTGAAGAATTAATTAATGTCCGACAAATTGTGGTCGCAAGTACTGAATTAAATATGCAGGACTCACGTTCAATCGTTGGAGCAATGTATTGGAAAACCAATAATTTACAAACCGCTATTAATATGGTCGAGGCAGGTTTAGGCTGGGGAAATTTTCCTTTATCTTTAGTAAAAGAAAAAATTGAACAGGGGCATTTAGTTCAACTAGATTTTAAAAATACAAAAAATCATTTGCCGCTCTCTATTTATCTTATTTGGCTCCAAGATAAACCCTTATCAAAAGCAGCAAGAGAACTTGTTCAAACTATTCAATCAAGCTTATCTAAGCTTACCAATTAAAAAAAGCAAAAAGCCTATTCATAGTGAATAGGCTTCTTACTGTATTTCAGGACTAAGCAATATTAATAATTATGAGAAAATACTCTGGTACTGTATAAATTCCAAGTGATTTAGTCAAGTATAAAATTTATCAATTACAAATAGTTGTGAAAAATGTGAAGAAATATTCATTCTGTGTTTTACATACAAAACTTAGACTTATTTGATAAGTGGTGTCAGTTCTGTGTTTTTTTATTTTTGAGAATAAAAGTTCTTAGGAATTGATGTTCATTAATGCAATAAGTTCATCTCTATATGAACTTAAAACGATTTGTTCAATTTTATTCATTTTGTGACGCATATCTTGATCATGAACAACATGGTCAGATTCTAATATTATTTTCTTTTTATTTGTGTTTTTTATAAATATAGGTTCATTAATTAAATTACTTGCAATAAAGTTAAATGTTCTACGTAAATCTTGAAAAGTAAAAGAAATATTACTTTGTTCATTTATCTTTTTTCGGAATTTAGAAATATTAACAATATGACCAGTTTTAGATTTAGCAGATGGAAAAACCCACTCTCCCTCCATTTGAATTTTACGTTTTTTCATTAAAAGCCATAGAAAATCACCCATATAAAGTTTATAACTCTCATTATTATAAGTATTTATAAAAGAAAGTGTTCCTTGGTGTAAATCCAGATCTTCCCAACGCAAACACTCACACTCATTTCTAAGAAGTCCAGTTAGGACAAGCGTGAATAAAAAATCTTTATTTGTTTCATTCTCCTTCTCCCTATTTTTATATTCAACTATTGTATGAACCCATTTTTTTAAATTATCTATATCAATATAATCATTTCGAGCTGGGATTTCTTGCCATACTTCTCTTGAATTCAGTAAAGCAATCGGGTTCATGATTGGGATTGTAGTTTGTGTATTTTTATAATATTTTACTGAAAAATGATAAATAGCTCGCAGAACACGCATAGACAAATTGGCTTTTGCATAACTACTTTTAGATAGCTGAGTATACTTATCTATAACCATTTGTTCAGTAATATAAATTAATTTAAGTTCCTTCAAGTCTATTAAGTATTTTTCTATAACTTCTTTATAATCAGCAAGTGTTCTTTCTTTCAGTTTATGATGATCGATATAGGCTTGGAAAGACTCTGCTAGAGTGGGCTGATAATATTCCTTATTTAAATTATTTTTTAATATTTCATCATTTTTAATACAAGCAAGACTGGTATCAGATAAATCTTTTAACTTTTGCCGTGCAAGTACACGTGCGTCTTCAAGAGTAATTTTTTCATAGTCAGCTATTTTGCAACGTATAGATTTACCCTTTATTTTCTTCTCTATAATATATGTTTTATAAGAATTATTCACACGAATAGCAAAGCCGATAATCTCATTGTCGCGATAAATTGCTGGAATGAGTTTAAGTTGATCAATAAATGACTTGGTTAGCTTTACTCGTGAAGTGCTCATAAGCTAAAATCCGTATCGCTTGTGATAATTAACAATATATCAAAATATTTTTCAGGTCTACTGCATATCTAGTTTTGAAAAATACTTGTGTTTAAACAAAAAATTGATTAGTATTGCAGGCACTGAAAAGCCTTGAGAATAAAAGCTTTTCTTTCTTATAGGGCCTATAGCTCAGTTGGTTAGAGCAGCGGACTCATAATCCGTTGGTCCCGTGTTCAAGTCACGGTGGGCCCACCAAATTCGAACCTCATAATCTTTTAGGTTATGAGGTTTTTTAATGTCTTCTATTTTTCAGAACATCTGGATCTTTATATCTTTTCAGTGGTTCATAATTTTAATAATCCGTTGGTTTATAGGTCAAACTTCACACTATTTAATTTTTAAATATCTTGTCTTTCTTATCAGTATTAAATATCTGTCCTATCATTCAATACCTCATAACTAAAAAAGAAAGTAAAACGATCTATCTTCGGAAAATTTAAAATTTCAGCTACTTACCCCTTTTCCTATTAGCACAAGCGGTTTCATAATGTTTTCTTGAACTGTGCATGATAGACAATAAAAGTATTTATATTCATCTCCCTATGAATGTTCTCAACTTCCTACTAATAACACGTCAGGCTGTAGTTAAAAATTTTCACTTAAGACAATTACCCATCATGAGTACGCTAGTCTATTTCATTATTTAATAAAGCCATACTTTGTAGCTTAAAACAAAAAATATTTGTTTTTAAAGAATTTTTCTTAGTTCCAAATATAAATGATTGTGAAAAAACAACAGTGAAAATTACATAATTAAATCATTACACCTTCTTATCATCGTTAAAAAGTTCAACTGATTGAACTTGCCCCTTTCAAAACTCAAAAACATCATTTTTTGCTTAAAAACCGTAAAAAATTACAGTTATTTCCTTTCAAAAAAACCATTAAATTTTGATCAAAGAATAAGCAGATGTATTGATATCACAGAATCCTAAAATGCATCTACCTACAAGAAATCATTCCATAACGGAGTGACTGTGGATTCCAGAAACCACAAAAAATAAATGGGGCGAATTTCGGAAAAGCCAGACGAGTACGAAAATTTAAAAGGAAGTATTAAAATGAGCAAATGTCAATGTGAAAAAGACGTGATCCCTGACTACACAAAAGTCGGATTTGAAAATCAACCTGCAAACGCTAATTTAGCAAGTGACAATAATAACTTAACAGCTGAAAATAATATAACTGTAGAAGGCCTCAAAAGCCAACTAGATTCAGCTGGAGTTCAAGCATTAAACCTTCAAGCTTGTGTTTCAGCTTCTTATGATCCAAAAACAAACAAAATATGCTTCAACTTTCCAATCATTGGGCAAATTTGCTTCCCATCTCCTATTAGTATTCCAATTGGCGCCACACTAAAAGTCTGTGGTGATGTTTGTACAACATGGGGTATCCCAAAAGGTTTAAAAATTACACTCTATCTTAACAACAATCCTGTTTGGTCTGGTGTTGTTTGGGGTTCTTGTTAAATCTAACCAATCACATCAATCTGCTGCACTATAATTTTATAGTGCAGCAGATTCATACTTTTTGTCATCTACACGAATTTTCATATTTAAGGGCAATCAAAATAAATGCATCATTTATAATTAAAAGACAGGAGCTTTTACTTCTTATTCATGATTAGCTTTTGTTCGCAGGTAAAAACTTAGCTTTAATTAAAGATTAAATATAATGTATAATTAATATACAATTTAAAACCTATTATATTATTAATGGTGAATTGGTGAGACCGAAGTCAAAGCAGCAAGGACCACTCATGCAGTTTATTTATTAACCAATTAATACCAATAATTTGGAGTTATAAAAATCCTATCAAGGGAATACTTGACCATAAAATCAAATACTTTTAATAAAATTTTATGCATTAAGGACAAGGGGAAAACATGGAAAATTGGCAAGAAGATCTGCTTTCTGCATCTTTAAATGCAAAAGATACTGATCAGCTGTTTGATACAGCCAAATCCATTAGCTTGCAGCTGGGATATAACTATTGTGCGTATGGTATGCATATCCCACTCTCTATTACTCAACCTAAGTTAATCTTATTAAATAACTATCCCGAAGAATGGCAGCAACGTTATGCTCAGCATCGGTATATTGTTATTGATCCAACAGTACGCCATTGTCTAAGCTCATTAAAACCACTTATTTGGTCTAGCCAAAAAGCAAATAAACAATCACCAAAAGATTTTTGGGAAGAAGCAGAATCATAAGGCTTGAGCGTTGGTTGGTCACAATCATGTCGAGATTTAATTGGTACGCAAGGCATGCTTACACTTGCCAGATCAGCCGATCCAATTTCCGAACAAGAACAAAAATCGCAATCCTCAAAAATGTTTTGGCTTGCTCAAATGCTGCATAGTAGTCTTGCCAAAATCGTGAATGACCAAGAGTTCCGTGATTTAAATCTTAAGTTATCTAACAGAGAAAAAGAGGTATTGCGTTGGAGTGCAGAAGGAAAAACCGCTTCAGAAATCGCGCTAATTCTATCTATTAGTGAGAGAACCGTAACTTTTCATGTGGTGAATGCAATGCAAAAACTCAATGTAAACAATAAAATTTCAGCAGTCATTCGAGCAATAATGCTAGGATTGTTATAAATTTGCATCGAAATCAATTTAGCAAGCTAATATAAATCAACATTTAAAAAAAATAATGTAGATCTACCGCCACTCGTAAACTCTTATAAATTATTAATATACTAGGGATAAACTCATATTTATTGATTGAATTGACCAACAATATTATGCAAATACAATCTCATTATAAGGATATTCCGATTTTACAATGATCAGAATACATCTGCCCCTAAATAGCACTAAACCAAACTACAAATGACATAGAGAAACATCATAAACAACTGATTAATCTAAGTTTAAATAAAAATATTTAAGTTCTCTAATTCATTAGCTAGCCAAATTTAACCCCCTAAAAATTTAATTTTGGGGGTTTTATAATTCTGAATATCTTAAAATACAATTGAATAGCACTACACGATTCAAAGATTGCTCACTTAAAGACTAAAAGAGTTTTGCTATTTCCATATTTTCAATATTCCTTTTAGTATTTATGCTTATTATAAATTATGAGTTCAATATTTGAGATATTCTTAAGCCAAATTTTGTTTAGGCATTGATTTTGATATCTCCATTTGAACATCCCAAAATTTTTCCCACAAATTACAATATTCAAGGCATAGATTTTCTAAATAAATATAGTCTTCTTCAGTACAAGCCTGCATCAAAATGAACCATAAATCTTCTTCATGATCATCATCTGCTGCCTCGGCAGTTTCATCTTCAGAAATGCCATGAACATGGTAATAACCACCACCCTCGACATCTATACCGACAGCACTGGTTGCTTTACGCAAAGGTGGACTATACAAAATCACCTCTTCTTCAGCCACAGCTAATAAAGCAGAAACAGCTTTATAGTCATTATAAGAATTCTCTAAAAAATCTCTCACCTGATGCGCGATTTCTGTTGGCTTATAGTTGCGACGCTCCTCTTCAGTTACTCCAAAATCATTCAAAACATCTTCAAATAATGGATAATGAGCATATTCAGGGTTTCCTTGATAATAACCATCTCGGTCAGCACCAGGCCTGAATCCGAACTCATCAAATATATTCAGACTTAAAAGAAAACGCGGGAACATTTTGGCTCCAGCATGCAATTTAGGTTCTAATTGCTTTGTCTGATATTGAGCCATTAATAAAGCATCTGTAAAAGTTTGTACAATTGCATGGCGATACTCTAAATGAATACGCTTTAAATTTTGTTTACTGATTTCTCCATTGTTTAAAATTTCTATTGCGGGATGATGAGAAACAGGATGTTTTGAAATCTTAACTCTTAATTGGTTTAAAAAGTCTAGATTTTTATCCCAAAGCTCAGCTGAAATGCTTTGTTTCATCCCTGCGAGTGCCTTTTTCCTAGGATTATTAAAGTTCTCAAATTTTTTTGGCATAATTCACTCTCGTTAAACTTATTAAAGTTATCTGATTTCCATATTTTATTTTAAAAACAAAGAATTACGCTAAAACCCAAACTCCTTTTGTTAAAAATCAATCTTAGAATTAAAATTATATTAAATCAAATAGAATATTAAAAAAAATTTAAAAATAATAAAGATTATTTTTATAATATTAACTTGAATCAAACTATGTTTTTGATTATGATCAAATTGATTAAAAAATCAAAAGCTATGCCAACTCATAATTAGTTCTAACTATCTGGAAAAATAATGTCAAAAAAAGAAGATATTATAAATACTGCTTTAAACCTTTTTAATAAAATAGGTTATAACGCTACGGGCGTAGATAGAATTATTGCTGAATCAAATGTCGCCAAGATGACTTTTTATAAATACTTTCCTTCTAAAGAAAGTTTAATCATGGAGTGCCTAGAGCATAGAAACATTAATATACAAAATTCTATTTATGAAAGGTTGAATGCACATCCAGATGCAGAGCCACTTGAAAAAATACATCTGATTTTTAATTGGTATATCGACTGGATTAACAGTGAAAACTTTAACGGCTGCCTATTTAAGAAGGCATTTATTGAAGTATCTAAACAATACACTTCAATTCGAGAACCATTTCAAGAATATACAAATTGGTTAATCAATTTATTAAATAGTTTATTAGTAGAGCTTGGTATTGAAAACCCTACTCCGCTTACCCATATGCTTATCTCAGTTATTGATGGGATTATCATTGATGGAACAATTGATAAAGATTTGATTGATCCTAACAAAAAATGGCAATATATCGAGTATTTAATTAAAACTGAAAATCTTAGTTGAACTGATAAAAGTTAATCCCAAACCAATATATTATATATTTTTATATTGACTAGTTAAAATATAGCACTAATAAATATAAAGTTTATTGAGTATTAATATTAAAATAAATGAAATTTACTGCAGTGATAATTTTCTACCTTTTTGGACAAACTCATATTAGAATTCCGCATCCTTATTGTCTCCCACATCTCTATGAAAAAGTTTTTAGGCAATTCTATCTTTAAAGCAGTTGGTTGGACCTATGATGTAGATCCTACAATTCTTGAGAAAAAACAAGTTATTATTGGTTTTGAGCATACTTCCAATTTGGATGCAATCTTATCTATTGCTCTGTTTCAAATGTTAGACCTAAAAATTCATACTTTAATAAAAAAGGAACTTTTCAAAGGTCCAATGAAGCCTATTCTTGAGAAATTAGGTGGAATACCTGTAGATCGAAAAGCGAGTAAAGATATTGTCTCTCAAATGGTCGAAAAATTTCAAAGTCACGATACATTTAATCTAGTCATTGCACCTGAAGCAACACGTGCAAAAGATGGATCTGAACGCAGACCTATCCGTACTGGATTCTGGCATATTGCTAAAGCTGCTAATGTGCCAATCGTACTGATGTACGCAAATGCAAGAACAAAAAAAGGCGGTATTTTAGGCAAAATTTACCCTTCAGATTTGCAAAAGGATCTTGAAACAATTAAAGAACTCTATGCGCAATATGATATTGATGTAAAGATTAGCTAACCAATTTAGTCACAAACTTCGAGTCTATTTTTTTAGCTAAATTTAGACTCTCAAAGCGTGCTTAATTGGTTAACAAAACATAGGACAACAGTTTTCAAGAAAACCATGCCTATGATAATATTCTGGCACTTTTGCATTTTTTAATTTTTGGAGTTCACTTCCATGGCGGGTCATTCTAAATGGGCCAATATTAAGCATCGTAAAGCTAAACAAGATGCAAGTCGCGGTAAAGTTTTTACTAAATATATTCGTGAAATTGTGACTGCTGCCAGACTTGGTGGTGGAGATGCTGCTAGTAACCCTCGCCTTCGTGCTGTTGTCGAAAAAGCACTTTCTGTCAATATGACACGTGACACCATTAACCGTGCGATTCAACGCGGTGTGGGTGGTGAAGATAATGATGATTTAAAAGAAGTAACTTACGAAGGTTATGGCGTTGGTGGTGTTGCTGTTCTTATTGAAACAATGACAGATAACCTAAACCGTACAGTGCCAGATGTACGTCACTGTTTTAGTAAAACAAATGGTAATTTAGGAACTGCGGGTTCTGTATCTTATCTATTTACTAAGCGTGGTGAAATTACTTTTGAAGATGTCTCTTTAGAAGATAAAATCATGGAAGTTGCTCTAGAAGCTGGTGCAGAAGATATTGAAGTTTCAGAAGATGAAATTTTAGTCATTACTTCACCAGAAACTTTTGGTGATGTTCAAGATGCTCTCGCTGCTGCGGGCTTAAAATCTGATAACGCTGAAGTTGTAATGAGCCCTTCAACTAAAGCTGAAATTACAGATGTTGACCAAGCAAAACAAATTCTCAAAATGATCGATATGTTTGAAGATCTTGATGATGTACAAAACGTTTATACAAACGTTGAATTCTCAGATGAAGTTTTAGCTCAATTAGATGCTTAAACCAAACATTGAAATTAAAAAACGCACCGATTGGTGCGTTTTTTTATAGCTTATTTAATAAGTTATAACAGTTAAACACATTGTACTCTTTAATCACAAAGCTCGAATGTAGAGCGACGACATTGTCAATTTTACCAATCCGTCTTAATAAAATTTCGCTGTAGTCATCCATATTACGTGCGACCAATTCAAGAATAAAGTCGGCACTTTGACCAGTGACTAAAAATGCATTTGTAACTTCAGGAATAGCTTCAATTTCAGAGAGGAATTTATCAAAGGTCTCGCTATCATGTTTACTTAAAGAGACTTGTAGCAAAATATGTAAGGTAAAACCCAATTTGCTAAAGTTAATTTCTCTTTTAAGCTGTCCCATGATATTAGCTTCAATTAAGTGCTTAATGCGGCGATGAACAGAGCTAACTGAAAGATTAATCCGTTCTGAGAGCTCATTCAAATTCAGGTCTTCATGAGACAAAATTTCCAGAATTTGTTTATCAAAACGGTCTAACTCCATTCTTTTCTCCAATCAGTACTCTTTATAAGTGAACAGTATATCCTAAAGCCAAGTCTACTTTAAAAATCAAACACGATTAAAAAAAGAATTAAGCTTTACTTCAATATGTTGACCAAACCTGTGCCTGTTAACTGTGCAGTAGTATGACGTTTATAGCGCATTTGGAATGGTTTATAGCCTTATATCCTTTCAACTTTTCATTTAACACATTAGTAAAACAATATGTTATTTAAGAATAATGAGTATTTTCTAAATAAAATCAATTACTTTTCAGAATTTCAAAAAGTTGGCACTGTTTTTGATATGCAGATATTGGAAAAATTTTATATCCGATGTGGGGAATACCTGTGAAAAAAATCAAAACTTTAGTTCTTGCCATGAGTGCTGTTAGCCTAACAGGTATAATGGTGCCAGCCCATGCTGCTACTGATGCAGAAGTAGATGCTTTACGCAAAGAGGTCGGTGAATTAAAACAACTGGTTCAGCAACTATCAAGTCAGCAAAAAACAGCACTTGCAGCTAATACTCCAGCAGCTCCACAAACTGCAACTGTGGCAAATCCACCTGCTCCACAAGGCAAACCTGGATGGATGCAAATGCCTGATGGACAAACTCAAGTTAAGCTCTATGGAAACGTACGAGTAGATGCAACTTATGACTTTAAAGGTTCAAATGGAAGCATTTCAAATGCAGCCAATTACCCATTAAATAAAGATGATCCAAGACAAAATTCTTTAAATGTATCTGCTGCAACTACACGTATTGGTCTAGATATTCTTCGACCTACCCAATATGGTGATTTAACCGGAAAAATTGAAGCCGACTTTATGGGGGGTAATGGCGACAATGGCAGTGGAACTTTCCGTGTACGCCATGCTTATATGTCTTTAGGTAAATGGTTAGCAGGTCAAACGACTTCACCTTTCGTAAATACCGATACATCTCCAGAAACATTAGACTTTACAGGTGCAGTGGGCACAGGAACAACCCGTACCGTACAAGTCCGCTATACCCAGCCGATTGATGCGCAACAAAAAATCTTATTTGCTTTAGAAGGTGGCGATGTTGAAAAAGTAGGAAATGTTGCGGGTGGAAGCCGTTTCCCTGCTCTAACAACGCGTTATGATTTTAAAACTGCCGATAATAAAGGCTTATTACAACTTCATGGGCTTGCTCACGAAAACCGTGTCGCACCTAAAGATAGTTCATCTGAAGAAAAATTTGGTTGGGGTGTCGGCATAGGCGGAAAGTATGATATTACCCCTCAAGATAGTGTTATGGCGAATTACTATCATGTTAAAGGCGATGGTCGATATTTATCTTATAGCAACTCTGCTTATGCATATGACACAGTTAGTCAAGATATCAACTTAGGAGAATTTGATAGCGCTGTTATTGGCTATCAACGCAAATGGAATCCAATATTACGTTCTACTTTCGCAATTGGCGGAGTTCAGTATAAAGATGACAGCACATATGCCAATACTAATTTAAATAACACCAGCTATAACAAAGAAATTTATAATGCGCTGGTTAATTTAATCTGGAACCCAGTTAAGAACATTGACTTAGGTGCAGAATACACTTACGGCCAGCGTGAAACATTTGCAGGTGATAAAGGCGATTACTCACGTATAAATTTACTTGCTAAATATAATTTCTAAAAGCTAGATATAAAAAAAGAGCCTTTAAAGGCTCTTTTTTTATTGTCACAATTAATGCATTGCCTGAATTTTCTCTAAGAAAAGTTTAGCGCGCTCGTGACGAGCCTCTAAATTATCAAAAAATTCATTGGTTGGACAATCTTCAAGAATTTTCCCTTCATCCATGAAAATTAAACGGTTCGATACTCGTTTAGCAAAACCCATTTCATGAGTAACACACATCATGGTCATACCTTCATTTGCAAGTTGTACCATCACTTCAAGCACTTCTCCTACCATTTCAGGGTCGAGTGCCGAAGTAGGTTCATCAAACAACATACAGACTGGGTCCATAGATAATCCGCGAGCAATTGCAACACGTTGTTGTTGTCCACCAGAAAGTTGTCCTGGAAATTTATCTTTATGCGCAAGTAACCCAACTCGTTCCAGATACTTAAGTCCCTTTTCCCGAGCTTCAGCAACTGAGCGTTTTAATACCTTCACTTGAGCAATCGTTAAATTTTCCAAAACTGTCATGTGCGGAAAAAGTTCAAAGTGCTGAAACACCATTCCTACGCGAGAACGGAATTTTGCAAGATCAGTTTTTGGATCTTTTAATGAAACCCCATCAACAATAATGTCACCTTGCTGAAATGGTTCTAAAGCATTTACGGTTTTAATGAGCGTTGATTTTCCTGAACCAGATGGCCCGCAAACAACAACGACATCACCTTTTTCAATACTCGTCGTGCAATCTGTTAAAACCTGAAAATCACCATACCATTTAGAGATATGTTGGATGTCTATCATTGGCATTTAAAATCTCCAATTAGCGAATGATGGCAATTTTTTTCTGTAAGCGTTTGACTAATTGCGATAGTACAAACGAGCTACAGAAATACACCACAGCGACGATTAAGTAGAATGTTGCTTTTGTTTCAGGACCATAGGTATTAGCCAATGTATCTGCACGACCTAAGAAGTCTGGTGCACTAATCACATAGACTAATGACACATCCTGAAAGAGAATAATGGTTTGAGTAAGTAATACTGGGAGCATATTACGGAAGGCCTGCGGTAACACCACATAACGCATAGATTGACCATAGGTGAAACCTAAAGCGTAGCCTGCATTGACCTGACCTTTTGAAATAGACTGAATACCGGAACGTACAATTTCCGAGAAAAATGCAGCTTCAAAAATAGCAAAGGTCACAACACTCGAAAATAATGGCCCCCAATAAGTATCTGATTGAAACTCAAATATTTTCGGCAACAAAAAATAGAAAATAAAGATGACCTGAATTAATGGAATACCACGAAATAGATCGACATAGAACTTCGCAAAGTTACTTGCGATTGTGCTGTTAGATAAACGCATCATTGCCAATGGAGTTCCAATCAGGATCCCTCCCATCATCGCAAGTACCGTTACCGTAAGCGTGAAGATAAAACCTTCTTTGAGTGCAGCAATAACATCAGGATTATGTAATAGAGAAAAATCCATAATTATTTTCCTCCCGAACCTAAACCTGGTACAGCCATACGTTTTTCAATCCATGCCATCACAAATTTAATGGTGTAGGTAATGATTAAATAAACCGGTGTAGACAGAATAAGAATGATAATATCCTGAGAAGTCTCTTCTCGCATGGTTTTGGTATAAGCGAAGAAGTTCAAAACACTTAACGCATATAGAACTGCTGAGTTCTTAAAAACGTTCATTGCTTCTGAAGTAATAGTTGGCCATACAGTGCGGTATGCAACTGGTAAAATCACATAACGATAACTTTGCGCCGTTGTAAAACCCATTGCAGAAGCTGCGAACTTTTGTCCGCGAGAAACTGTGTTAATCCCCGCTCTTACATGCTCAGAAACACGTGCTGCGGTATATAGACCCAAAGCAAAAACACCAATAACAGCAGGATGATGATTTAGAAGGTTTTTCCACCATCCACCTGCTACAACGTCTCCACTTCCGGCACTTAAACTATCTGGTAAGAACTCTGGGAATACAAAAGCCCAGAAGAATAACTGTACAATTAAAGGAATATTACGGAATATTTCGACATAACAGTTGCCGATAAATGCAAGCGGTTTGTTGGGTAAAGTACGAATTACCCCAAGGAGAGAACCTAATAAAAATGCGATAAGAAAGGCTACAACAGCAGTCCATACCATAGTAAAGACACCAGAACCTAACATTTGTAACCAAGTGGGCGCCTCAGCATAAGCATTGTAGCTAGAGCTACCAATGACTTTACAAACTGATTCTGCCCATGCGGCTTTATCGACACCATATTCATTAGACTCCGCACAGAATATAGTCCAGTTTAGCGAGCCGACTGACATGTTTGCCCCTTAAATGAATATCTTAGAAAATAGACCACTTGTGCAAATGAGGTTTTACACTTGCACAAGTAAATTTAGGACAAAAGGAACGAGTTAGATCCCTGCATCTGTTGGGTGGGCTTTAAGCTTTTTGTAAGATGCACTTGGCTGCATATTTAAATTAGTATTTTTTGGTGGAATTGGAGATAAGAACCATTTCTTATATAAAGCGTCCATTTGACCAGTTTTCCATAAATTATTTACGGTACGGTCGGCAACTGCTTTAAATTTTGGATCATCTTTAGCAATCATGATGCCATAAGGTTCTGACGAAAGTACTGGCCCTACAATTGCGAATGCTTTTGGTGTAGATGACTTAGCAATTAGACCAGCTAAGATATTGTCATCCATTACAAATGCTGCGGCACGACCAGATGCCATCATGGCAAATGAGTCAGAATGATCTTTACCATAAATGTTTTGTACATTAAGTGACTGACCTTTTTCATTCATTTTAATGTACTTGTCTGATGTTGTACCTTGAGTCGTAACCACTGCTTTACCATTTAAATCAGCTAGACTTTTAATACCAGAGTTTGCTTTAACAGCCATGCGCACTTCTGTTGCATAGTAGTTCGTTGAAAAACCAACTTGTTGCTGACGCTGTTTAGAGTTTGTAGTCGTGCCACATTCCATATCAATATTTCCTGCTAAAAGCTCAGGAATACGTGTTGATGAAGTGACTGCCTTGTATTCAACTTTTAAACCAGGCATTTTCAATTCTTTCTTAATATCATTTGCGAACTGGTTACAAATGTCGACTGCATAACCTACTGGTTTACCTCCAACAACGTATGAAATTGGGTCGGATGATTCTCGGTGACCAATAACGATTTTTCCAGTACTTTTGATTTTTGCTAATGTGTCTGCTGCCTGTATTTGAGAAGTAGCACCAACCGTACAAAGCATAATTGTTGAAACAATGAGAGAGGTTGCAGAACGTTTCATAAGAACTCCTTGATGATCATTCCTCTATTTGTCTACAGAATCATTCTTATAGAGAAATAAAGTGATTTATTATTAAATTGCAATTATCGAGCCAACTTTTCCAAGTAGGACTTCATCCATTTGCTTCACTTATTATTTATCTGTTTCGCAGAGTTAATACCTTTAAAACTGCTCACATGTTTCTACTTTAATCTATATTTTAATCTTCTGTCTATTATTAAGCTCATCTAATTACACTTAAATGTGGCAATTTTTGATTACATTGTAAACACATGCACAATAAAGTGGCTTAATTTTTTCTAAAAACTGTTTTTAGAAAAACTATTTTATTAATAAAAAGAAAAATTAATTTTATTAGGCATTTAGACTAAAAGTCTAAGTTTGTAATTTAAAAACAAAACCAACCTCAAAATAATAAATAAAAATGTTTTAATAAAATTCATTTATAAAATTTATAGTCATGTTTTTTACAATTAAAATATTTCTACAAATATAAAAAAAGCCCGATTTATTTCGAGCCTTTTTATAAAACCTATAGATTAAATGCCTCGCCAATCAACGCGAGCATTTCTTTCTGTTTGATATATTCTTAAAACATATTGTCCAAGCGGCAAATCAAGTAAAGCTTTCTGATAATTGCTCCACTCTGGTGACACCTCTTCATCCTCTTCGGGCTCCCATGGTGTACCTTTTATTTCAAGTAAAGGTGCAAGCATAGAACATACTGAAATATCGGCGAGACTTAAGCGGTCTCCAACCATATAACGTGCTTGGTTTTCGATGAGGTACTGATTCAACTCATTTATAAGTTCATCCATACGTTCTTTTGACTGGCTCACAACTTCCCCTTCAAGCTTATAGTTCTTCTTTACTAAAGTTTTGAGGAAAGGTTTTGATATTTTTTCAAACTGGCGCAAGTAACCTTGCTCACCCATCATAATCTCTAGAGCATGGTCTCCATGGGCTAAAGTATGAGCAAGTGCCCAACGACGTACATGTACACCAAGTTCATCTGCCAAGCTATCTATCTTGAGCGTTTGTTGTCGAAGTTGTTCATCACGGCGCAAAAGTGCATGCTCTGGATAAGTATCATCCAGATAAAGTGCAATTTTAGTTGATTCAGCAATCCAACGTTGTTCATCTTTCAAAATTGGCAATAAATTTTGCCCAGTTTTGAGTTGTGCAAATGCACGATGGAAGCCTGGAATCAAATTATGTGCAACGTAATCAAGTTCTTTATGGTCTAACAACCAGCGAGCTTTTTCACAATAATGAGACAAAGGAAACTGATACAAAACCCGCATAAAATCTCCACGTTTATTTTTATTTGACTATTCGTACAAAAATCGTCGTCGTTAAGTAGATACTTTAGAAGCTATTTTTAATGAAAACAATGGATATTGTGCTCATTTTTCACTGACAGTTAGGTCTATATTTTTTATATCTTTTTTTACCGTACTTATAGCTCTTTTTCATATTAAAACCAGTTTAGTAATTTTCTTAGCCAATATATTTTATAATTAATTGATTTATAATAAATTTCTATATCTATATTTATCTATTAAAAATCAAAAAAAGTGCTTTGCATTTTTATTCATAAGCTGAGCATAAGTCCTCGTTTAGTGGAAAAATATTTCTTTTGTAAGGTGATGACAGCAATACAAGGTGTCATTATGTCTAATTCTCTATCTAAAACGACGGCATACGTCCAAGTCATTCAAAATGATCAACAAGCCATTAATGCTGCTTATCAAGTGGCTGATTTTGCTTTAGAGGGTCGTAATACACGTGATCAACAACGCCAACTTCCTTTAGAGCAAATCGAAAGCTTTAGTCAAAAAGGTTTAGGTGGAATTCGCATTGCAAAAAAATATGGCGGTGCTTTTGTGTCCAATAAAACTTTGGCTCAAGTCTTTCGTATTTTAAGTAAAGGTGATGCGAACGTTGGTCAGATTCCACAAAATCAGATTAGCCTTTTAAACCTGATCGAAATTATGGGCACAGAACAACAAAAACAATTTATCTTTTCAGAAATATTGGCAGGCAAACGTCTTGCTAACGGTGGACCAGAACGTAATACACATGACTCAAAAACTTTAAAAACTACACTTACCATTGAAAACGGCAAATATATTTTAAACGGCGAAAAGTTTTATTCGACAGGTACAAGTTTTGCGCATTGGCTCGCAATTAAAGCGGTTCATCCTGAAGGTCATGTGGTTTTAGTCATTGTGAATCGAGAAGCTCAAGGTATTGAAGTCATTAATGACTGGAATGGATTTGGGCAACGTACGACAGCGAGTGGTACAGTTAAATTAAATCAAGTTGAAGTTAATCCAGAACTTATTTTTGATGAACGCTTATTAACTAAAGCCCCTACTTATCGCGGTGCTTATTCTCAGTTATTACAAGTTGCCATTGATGTGGGGATTGCAGAAGCCGCTTTTGACGATACTTTATCGACTATTCATAAAGCACGTCCAATTATTGATGCAAATGTTGAAAAAGCCAGCTTTGAACATTACACCCTGCAAGAAGTAGGTAAGTTAAATATTTTACTCGATGCTGCAATTTTACTGCTTGATGAAGCTGCTGAATATTTAGATGAACTTGATCAACTTGAAACTGTGACTGACGAACAGGTAGCAAAAGCTTCAATTTTGGTCGCAGAAGCAAAAGTCTATGCCAATGATGCGGCTCTACAAATCTCTGAAAAATTGCTGGAACTAGGCGGTAGCCGTTCAAGTTTAAGCCAACACAATTTAGATCAACATTGGCGAAATGCCCGTGTACATACCTTACACGACCCCGTTCGTTGGAAATTACATGCCATTGGCAATTATTACCTTAATGGTCATTTCCCTGCCCGCCATGCCTGGATTTAAGGAGAAATTGTCATGACTTCATATCAATCGGTTCAAACTAAACAAACATCGGCATCTGGCCAAGCACACATTATTCAAAATGATGCTGAAGCATTAGAAATTGCCAAACAGTTTGCTGAGCAATTTAAAAAAACCGCAGTTGAGCGAGACTCTAAGCGAATTTTACCCTATACCGAAATCGATGCATTGAGCCAATCTGGTCTTTGGGCAATTACAGTGCCAAAGCAATATGGCGGTGCCGAAGTTTCAAGTCATACAGTCGCTAAAGTGATTGCACTTTTAAGCGGTGCAGATGGTTCAATCGGACAAATTCCACAAAACCATTTTTACGCTTTAGAAGTATTGCGCAATACAGGCACAGAAGCTCAAAAACAACGTTTATATGGCGAAGTGTTAAATGGCACTCGCTTCGGTAATGCACTTGCCGAGTTTAAAACTAAAACTTCAACCCATAAACAAACCAACATTCGTCCTCATGAAAATGGGTATTTGATTCAGGGTGAAAAGTTTTACTGCACAGGAAGTTTATTTGCTCACCGTATTCCAACCTTAGTTTTAGACGATGCAGGCCGAGAATATCTAGCCTTTGTAAAAAGTGGTTCACAAGGATTGAAACTTGTTGATGACTGGTCTGGTTTTGGGCAGAAAACCACAGGCAGCGGCACAGTTAAATTTGATCAGGTTTTTGTAGATGCGGATGATGTTATTCCTTTTGATACTGCATTTTTACAACCAACCTTAGTGGGCCCTTTTGCTCAAATTATGCATGCATCAATTGAGGTAGGCATTGCACGTGGAGCCTTTGAAGAAAGCTTGCAAAGAGTGCATCAAGCCCGCCCATGGATTGATTCAAATGTAGAAACGGCCAACCAAGATCCTTTAACGATTTATGAGCTAGGACGCATTGCTGTCGATGTACGGGCAAGTGAAGTGTTATTAAAACAAGCCGCTCAATCAATTGATGCCGCAAAAATTGAAACCACGCCTGAAAGCATTGCAAAAGCTTCAATTGATGTGGCCAAAGTACGGGCTCATAGTAGTGATATCGCACTCAAAGCATCGTCTAAGCTGATTGAACTTGCAGGAAGCCGTGGTAGTCAGTCACAAGATGGCCTAGACCGCTTCTGGCGCAATGCACGTGTGCATACGTTGCATGATGCTGCAAGATGGAAATATTACTTTATTGGGAACTATGTACTTAACGGTGTTCTACCACCTCGTCGGGGGACATTGTAATGGCTGATTTTAAAGCAAAAGAAATTTTACTAAACGCCTTTGACATGAACTGTGTGGGGCATATCAATCATGGCTTATGGACACATCCACGTGATGAATCACACCGCTTTAATGAACTAAGCTATTGGACAGAACAAGCCAAAACCTTAGAAAGTGGTTTATTTGATGGTTTATTTATTGCGGACATTACAGGTGTCTATGACGTCTATCAAAATGGTATTGATCTGACTTTAAAAGAGTCCATTCAGCTTCCGAGCCATGACCCATCTACACTCATTTCAGCTATGGCGGCAGTCACTCAAAACCTAAGTTTTGGAGTCACTGTGAACTTAAGCTATGAGCATCCATATCAGTTTGCCCGCCGTTTTGCGAGTCTTGACCATTTAACTCAAGGTCGTATTGGCTGGAATATTGTGACAGGTTATCTAGACAGTGCCGAACGCTTAATTGGTCAAAAAGGTTTAAAAGACCACGATGCTCGCTATGAACAAGCCGAAGAATTTTTAGAGCTTTGCTACAAATATTGGGAAGGTTCATGGGAAAACGACGCCGTTAAAAAAGATAAAGTACAGCGTGTTTTTACAGATCCATCTAAAGTTCACACTATTCACCACCACGGAAAATATTACCAAAGTGAAGGTGTATTTCAGGTGTCTCCTTCTGTGCAACGCACCCCGACACTGTTTCAAGCAGGTGCTTCACCAAAAGGCATGCAATTTGCGACTCGCCATGCTGAGTGTGTATTTATTGGTGGCGACAAACCCGAAAAAATACGCGAACAAGTGAAAAAGATTCGTGCTCTTGCAGAACAGCAAGGCCGTTCAGCGGATGACATTAAAGTCTTCGTTGGCATCACCGTTGTTGTTGCCGAAACACATGATCTCGCTGTACAAAAACTTAATGAATATCGTCAGTATGCAAGTCCTGAAGCTGGCCTCGCGCATTATGCGAGTTCAACTGGCATCGACTTAAGTAAATTTGCTGACGATGAAGCGATTCCTTACCAAAAAATTAACAGCATTGTTTCGATTACCGAAAAATTTAAAGAGCAACAAATCACGAAAAATGACTTAAAAGCTCAGCATGTTTTAGGTGGTCGTTATCCCCTCATCGTGGGTAGTGGCGAAGAAGTTGCTGAATACTTAATTCATCTTTTAGATGAGACAGATATTGATGGCTTTAATTTGACACGTACAGTTGCACCGGAGTCTCACCACGACTTTATTCGCTTGGTTATTCCTGAACTACAGCAACGTGGTCGCTATAAAACTTCATATAAAACGGGTTCACTACGGAACAAAATTTTTAATCGGGGTGATCAATTACCAGAACAACACCCTGTTCAAGCGTTCCGATGTAGTCCCTATAACAACAGCAAAAACTTAACAAAAATTGAAGAAATAATCGCTTAAATTTGGAGATAGACATGGCTCAAACAGTCTCTAAAAAATGGCTAGGCGTAGGCTTAGTCGTTGTAGTCCTTTTCGTTGCTTTATTCTTATGGAATAAACATCGTCAAAGTGGCTCAAATGAACTTGTGATTGGCATTAGTCCACCATTTGCAAAACCTTTACAAGCTGCTGCCGATGAAGCAAAGAAGCAGGGTTTAAATGTAAAACTGGTCGAATTTTCTGACTGGAATACCCCAAATATTACTTTAAATCATGGGGATATTGATGCGAACTTTTTCCAGCATCAACCTTTCTTAGACAATGCAATTAAAGAAACCGGCTTTAAATTAAAGGCATTTGCAGTGGGTGCAGCATCACATGTGGGACTGTATTCAAAGAAATATAAAAGTCTTGATGAATTGCCACAAAACGCACGTGTAGTCATTCCAAATGATCCAGTGAATCAAGGTCGTGCCCTACTACTTTTACAACAAGCTAAATTAATTACGCTTAAAGATTCAAACAATCATTTATCTGCACTCAAAGATGTTGTTTCAAACCCTAAAAACTTGCAATTTATTGAGGTTGAAGGACCACAAACTGCTCGTGCAATTGATGATGTTGACTTAGCTTTTGGCTATCCACATTACTTACGCTTAGCAAAAACAGCTGACCCTAATAGTGCGCTTTTACTGGATGACAATACCAATAAACGTTATGCCATTTTGTTTGTAGTACGTGACGACTATCAAGATAAGGGCGACAAATTAAAGAAATTTGTTGAGATCTATCAAAACTCACCAAAAGTTAAAGCTGTGTTAGATGCTGAGATTGGGCCAAAACTTTGGTTCCCTGGCTGGAAGTAATAACGGAAAGATTATGGCAATTCAGTTCAAACAGCATAAGCCTTGGTTACTCGGAATTACGATTATTATCGTAGTTCTGGGTCTCGTCGGTTACCGTTATATTAAAAATAAACAAACCGATGATGTTTTAACGATTGGCATTAGTCCACCGTATGCTGAGTTATTACAAAGTATTGCCAATGAAGTAGAAAAGCAAGGCATTCATGTCAAACTCGTTGAATTTTCTGACTGGCGAGCACCAAATGTTGCCGTACAAAACGGTGATATTGATGCAAACTTTTTCCAGCAAAGCGTATTTCTACGTAATGCTGTAAAAGAAACGGGTTATGACTTACATGCATTTGCCGTGGGTTCAGGAAGTCATGTGGGTTTATATTCAAAAAAATATAAATCACTTAAAGACTTACCTTCAAATGCACGTATTGCTATTCCAAACGATCCCGTCAATTTAGCTCGCGCTTTAATTTTATTGCACCGTGCAGGTTTAATTCAGCTTAAAGACATTAATAATGAACTTTCAACCACTCAAGACATTATTGCTAATCCCAAACAGCTGAGCTTTGTTGAGGTTGAAGGCCCGCAGACAGCACATGCATATAACGATGTCGATTTAATTTTCGGCTTCCCTCACTACTTAAAAATGGCAAAGGTAACCGACCCACATAGCGCATTATTTTTAGATCCAATCGATAAAAAATATGCAATTTTGTTTGTGACCCGTCGCGATTACCAAGATAAAAACCAAAAACTTGCAACCTTTGTTAAAGCATTCCAGAACTCAAAACAAGCACAAGATATTCTGGATAAAGACTTTGGCCAAGGTATGTGGTTTCAAGGCTGGAAATAAGGAGAATGACAATGGTGAGTTTTGGATCACAAGTTGATTTTTCCCTACCTCATATCAAAATTCGTGGTTTAAATAAGTTTTACCAATCGCAGGGTCAAAAACTGCATGCTTTAAAAGAGATTAACCTTGATATTCCTCAAGGTAAGATTTTAGGCATTATTGGTAAAAGTGGTGCCGGAAAATCATCCCTACTCCGCACGTTAAATGGCTTAGAACAAGTAAATACAGGCAGTATTCATATTCATCAACAAAACATTGCTGAATTGAGTCATTCCGAGCTTATTCAAACTCGCCAACGCATTGGAATGATTTTTCAACATTTCAATTTAATGTCTGCAAAAACAGTCTGGGAAAATGTGGCATTGCCCTTAAAAGTTTCCAACTACAACAAAGCAGATATCGATGAGCGTGTAAATGAAGTTCTGGCACTCGTAGGTCTTGCAGATAAGTCTGGTCATTATCCATCACAACTTTCAGGCGGACAAAAGCAACGTGTCGGTATTGCACGTGCACTTGTTCACCACCCAGAAATTTTACTGTGTGATGAAGCCACCTCAGCACTTGACCCAGAAAGTACCGCTACTATTTTGGCTTTACTTAAAAAGATTAATCAGGAACTAGGCCTCACCATTGTATTAATTACTCACGAAATGCAGGTCATTCGAGAAATTTGTGATCAAGTTGTGGTGATTGACCAAGGTGAAATTGTAGAGGCTGGGCAAGTCTGGTCTGTATTTTCACGACCAGAGCAACAAATTACTCAAGAGTTACTGAACCTTGAGCAGATCACTCTGCCTTTTGAAATCAGTCCTCTACCCGATGAAGATTCAACTCATATTATTGTAAAACTGAAATATGAAGCTGAAGCACATCAGGTTCCAGATATTCAAGAACTACTTGCCAGATTTAAAGCACCCGTCAATTTATATCAAAGTCAGGTCGATACCATTCAAGAGCACATTATTGGTTCACTTTTAGTCGGTATTCCTAACGTAGAAATTGATCTTTCATCTATACGACAAGATGCATCAACTGCAATTGCAAAATTTGAGGTACTTGGCTATGCACGACCAGCTCATTGATTTATTAATTACTGGAACTGTAGATACCTTACTCATGGTAGGTGCATCTGCGTTTATTGCTTTTTTAATTGGCTTACCGATTGCTGTTGTTTTAGTCAGCACTTCTGAGCATGGCATTCACCCATCACAAAAGATTAATCAAGCTTTGGGTTGGGTCATTAATATTACTCGTTCTGTGCCCTTTCTTATTTTAATGGTTGCACTTATTCCGCTTACTCGCTGGATTGTCGGGACAAGTTATGGGGTCTGGGCAGCCGTTGTTCCGCTGACTATTGCTGCAATTCCTTTCTTTGCGCGTATTGCAGAAGTCAGCTTACGCGAAGTCGATCAAGGTTTAATTGAAGCTGCACAAGCCATGGGTTGTAACCGTAAACAAATTATTTGGCATGTGCTTTTACCAGAGGCTTTGCCGGGTATTGTGGCGGGCTTTACCGTGACTATTGTGACTATGATTAACTCATCAGCAATTGCAGGTGCTATTGGTGCAGGTGGCTTAGGAGACATCGCATATCGTTATGGTTATCAACGTTTTGATATGCAAATTATGTTAGCTGTAATTTTAGTGCTCATTATTTTAGTCATGCTGGTACAAGCGACTGGTGATGCATTAGCCCAGCAACTTGATAAACGTAAAGTTTAAAAGCAATACAACCCCGCTCTAGCCATGACTTTGTCATGGCTTTCATGTAAAATCAGCGACAATTTTTAATTTACACATTTGTGAGTGGTTTTCATGGGTTTTAATTGCGGTATTGTTGGTCTGCCAAACGTAGGGAAATCTACCCTTTTCAATGCATTAACGAAAGCAGCGATTGCAGCGGAAAACTTCCCTTTCTGTACCATTGAACCAAACACAGGTATTGTTCCTGTACCAGATCCACGTTTAGACAAACTTGCTGCGATTGTTAAACCACAGCGTATTTTGCCAACTACAATGGAATTTGTGGACATTGCAGGTCTTGTTGCTGGTGCATCAAAAGGTGAAGGCTTGGGTAACCAGTTCCTTGCTAACATCCGTGAAACTGATGCGATTGCTCATGTTGTACGTTGTTTCGAAGATGAAAACGTAATTCACGTAAATGGTAAAATTGATCCATTAGACGACATCGCAACCATCAATACTGAACTTGCGCTTGCCGATCTTGAAACTGTTGCCAAAGCAATTTTACGTTTAACTAAAGTTGCTAAAGGCGGTGACAAAGAAGCTGTAGCAACTAAAGCAGTTTTAGAAAAAATCCAACCTTTACTTGACGAAGGTAAACCAGCTCGTGCAGCTGATTTATCTGATGACGAGCGTAAATTAGTTCGTGGTTTTGGTTTAATGACTTTAAAACCAACCATGTATATTGCAAACGTTGCAGAAGATGGTTTTGAAAACAACCCACACTTAGACGCAGTTAAAAAACTTGCGGCTGAAGAAAACGCTATCGTTGTTCCTCTTTGCAACCAGATTGAAGCTGAAATTTCATTATTAGAAGATGAAGATCGTGCTGAATTCTTAGAAGCAATGGGTATGGAAGAACCAGGCTTAAACGTGGTTATTCGTGCCGGTTATGCGCTTTTAGGTTTACAAACTTATTTCACTGCTGGTGTACAAGAAGTACGTGCTTGGACAGTAAAAGTTGGTGCAACCGCTCCTCAAGCAGCTGGTGTGATTCATACCGACTTCGAAAAAGGCTTTATCCGTGCTGAAGTTGTTGCATACGATGACTTTGTACAATACAACGGTGAGAACGGCGCTAAAGAAGCTGGTAAATGGCGTTTAGAAGGTAAAACTTACGTTGTTCAAGACGGCGATGTAATGCACTTCCGTTTTAACGTTTAAGTTAAAGCTAAAAAAGCCCCAATATATTGGGGCTTTTTTTATTATTAATGACTTAAATCCATCGTCTCTCGTTTACTGCGTGCCTCTTGTAAAATACGTGCATGCAAAGGCTTTCTAAAACCCAGCATAAATATAAATTCTGCCAATACAAATAACGGCCCTATCGCGAGTCCAATCACATCATCAACAAAGGCAGGTTTTTTCTTTTCGAAATAATGTCCAACAAACTGAAAGACCCAACCCACTACAAAGAAACCAATACTTGCCGCTAACCATTGTCCTAAAGAAAGCTCGGCAATTTGGCTTGCCAATGGATACACAGCAACTAAAATAATCAGCATGAGTAAACCAAATACTTTATCTAAAATGAAGTAATAGATCGTACTAACTGCAATCAACACCATAGCTAAAGTCAGTTTAAAACTGCCAATATCAACTCCAGCTCTCACTGTTAAACATAAAATTGAAAATACAATAAGTGGAATACCAACAAAATGCGTCAAAATATTTTGATGGTTTAAATGATAAGCCGCATATTTGCTAAGCTGTTGCTCCAGATTTGTCATGAGTGATTCCCTATTCATCTACATATAGTCATACTGTACAAATAAGGAAAACTTAAAGTTGTCAGCTATTTGACAAAGTAATGATTTTTTTCATGGATGGACTGATATTGGATCTTATTTATATTAATCGACTTAAAGTAAATACATGGTTTAGTGTGCTTCCAGAAGCATTTCAAAATTTTATTTTAGAACATGGTAAGCAAATTACTTTTGAAAAAAATAGTTATGTGTTCCGCGCTCAAGATATCTTTGATGGCATTTACACTGTGCTTGAAGGCTCAATTAGTTTGGGTTATGTCGATGTAAATGGTAATGAAGCTCTTTCTGCAATTGCTGAGCCAATTATGTGGTTTGGTGAAATATCTCTGATTGACCATGAACCGCGCTCACATGATGCCATTGCCTTGAAAAAAAGTACCGTTCTACATATTCCTGCCAAACCATTAAATCAATTACTCAAAGACAATCCGTATTATTGGTACTACTTTGCTCGTTTAACCAGTCAAAAACTCAGATATGTTTTTTTAGAACAGATTGCTATACAAACACGCAGTATTTCTCAAAGACTTGCTCAACGTCTTTTGTTTATTTTGGAAGGTTATGGTAATCACATTCTTATACAAGAAAGACAAATTCATATTTCTCAAGAACAATTAGCAAATATGCTCACTACCTCAAGACAGACTGTTAATCATGAGTTAAACTTATTAGAAAAGCAGAATATTATTAAAATTGCGTTCAGAAAAATTGAAATTTTAGACATTGAAAAGTTAAATTTAATTGCAAAATCTACTAGTTAAATAGATTAAAAAAATCTATATAATAAAAACTTAAAATTAAATTAAAAAATTAGATAACACTGCAAAATAAAACATTGTTCAAACTCTATTTCACAAAATAAATATTCCAAAACAGAATTTTTCATCTTACACTCGAACTGAGCAATAATACTCAACAAGGCGCTGATTAACATGAAAAAATTATCAACAATTCTTACAGCTGGCGTATTGGCAATGTTAAGTGTTTCGGCATTTGCATGTCCAAAAGGAACTCAACTCCAAGGAGGAACTGGACCACATCATAAAGGCGGTAAATGTGTTGCTATGAGCGGCAAAACGACTGCTAAAAAAGAAGCTAAGAAAGATATGAATGAGAAGAAACATGCTGCTATGACTAGCGCGACTAACGCTAAACAAGAAGCAAATCAAGCTACTCATCAAATGAAACAAGATGCTGTAAAAACTGCAAACACTGCTAAGAAACCATAATTAATATTAATTTATGTGTTAAAAAAGCGAGATTCTAAATCTCGCTTTTTTTATTATTACCATTATTTCGGAGATGTATTTCCCAAATTTGGGTTATCAATTGCTTCCTTACACTGCTGTTTATCACGTTCGTAGTCTGTTTGTTTTTGAGCAACTGTTTTTTCATTTTCCAGTGTTTCTCGTGCCCATACATCTAGACTAGTTAAGGCTTTTCGGCAAAGTGCATATTTTCCTTCAGTTACCGAATCTGTCATTTTTACGTTAATACGCCAGTCCGTACTCAGCTGACGTAGTGGTTTGCGAACCTTATCATTTATCTGATTAAGCTGTTTTCCATAAACTAAAGGGTCAACAGAGTTAATTAATGTCCATGCCTTTTTCGCATAGACTGTTGCATCATTGGTTAATTTCGGCGCTGGTTTAATTTCAACTTTTTTATCTGGGTTATGTTCATCATCACAACCCTGCAATATAAATGCGCTTGCACTCAGGATGGCGATATAAACTAAACGAGTCTTTGATTTGAACATATCAAACTGCCGAATTAAACATTTCGGCACTATGCTATTAAATTCGGCTACAATACTCAATCTTTCAAGTTTTTATAATTGTTTTACAGCCAAGGTGTATCGTGTCGAATCAACAACAGATGGCTGCTCAAAAAGCAACTTTTTGGCAAGGTGCCAAAGATAGCCAAGCCATCGTACTCACCTATTTACCTGTTTCTTTTGCCTTTGGCGTTTCTGCATCTCAATTTGGTTTCAGTCCTTGGGAAGCATTTTTTCTTTCTTGTTCAATGTATGCTGGTGCAAGCCAATTTCTTGTGGTTGCACTTTTGGCTAGTGGTTCATCTATTTGGTTAACGGCGCTAACAGTCATTGCACTAGATATTCGCCATGTACTCTATGGTCCAGCACTGTATAACTTGATTCCCAATAAATTAAATCTAAAAAAGACGGCTGTTTGGGCTTGGGGGCTTACAGATGAAGTTTTTGCCAGTGGAATGATTCAACTTTCGCAACGTAAACAACAGTGGTCTGAATCTTGGATGTTAGGCTTAAGTCTGTTCAGCTGGATGTCTTGGGCAACTGGTTCATTGTTAGGTGGCTTATTTGCAGATCAAGTCGCCCATCTTCCAAAATTTTTACAAGCAGCTTTAGACTTTTTACTACCCGCTTTATTTTTAAGCTTTTTGCTCGCAGCTTTTGAGCGCAAACATACTTTAGTCGTTGCAGTATCTTTGGTCGTTTCAGCCTTGGCATGTTATTGGATTAACTTATCAGCAGCTATTTTTATTGGTATTTTTTCAGGCATTTTAGCTGGTTTATTTAAACACTATGTGCTGAAACAGCATGAAGAGGTTGAAGCCTAATATGAACTTAGAAATTATATTGGTCGGCATTATTGTCGGTATTGCCAATTTTGCTTCACGTTTTGGCCCGTTCTTCGTTATACAAAAACTACAAGGTACTCATCAAAAACGCGGCTCTGTCTGGATAAAAATTGCTTTAGGGAGTATTGGTATCTCTGCCATTAGCGCCATGCTTGTAGTTGCAACTCTCCCCCCTTTACTTGAAACTCCCAACAAGAGCTTCGCAATGTTTATGGGTTTTATAGTTTTAGCAGCCCTTTATTTTAAATTTAAGAAAATTGTTCCAGCGACTTTAACTGCTGCACTCGTTTATGGTTTGATCTACACATATTTACCTTTATAAATAGATAAACTGATCATGCTTATATAATATATAAAGGCTAGAAGTGATTAATAGTAATAGCTTCTAGCATGAAAAACTCATTTTTTTAAATTTATTAAAAGATAACACCATCTAGCGATTAGAGATAAAAATGTCACAAGTTAAAATTTATGCAAATGAACAAACCATCATGCAGTATCGAGAATTGCTTTCTCATGCTATTCATCAGGCTCTTATTGAAGAGTTGAAATATCCTGTCGAGAAAAGATTTCAACGCTTTATGAGTCTCAAACCGGAAAACTTTATCTATCCTTCAGATCGAAGCCAACACTACATCATTATTGAACTTTCAATGTTTGCTGGCAGAAGTACTGAAGCGAAGAAAAGACTCATTCAAACTTTATTTCGTAATATTGAACAGTATTGCAAAATTACCCCACAAGATATTGAAATCACTATTTTTGAAACACCTAAAGAGAATTGGGGCATCCGTGGTCAAAATGCAGATGAAATGCGTCTAAACTATCAGGTTAACGTTTAAAAATTATCTGCATCATTGTCTGACAAAATTCATTTTTTTATGTGTGATAAGGCTTAACTCCACCATAAGTTCTGCTATGCTTAAAAAAATAATTTTGTCAGGATGATTCGCATGAGCGTGACACTCGGTACCCCACTTCAATCTTCTGCATTTAAAGTTTTATTGTTAGGTTCAGGAGAGCTTGGCAAAGAAGTTGTAATTTCCTTACAACGCCTTGGTGTAGAAGTACATGCAGCCGACCGTTATGATCACGCACCAGCTATGCAAGTTGCACATTTTTCTTATGTGTTAAACATGGCTGATCCAACTCAATTAAAACAACTCATTGAAAAAGTTAAACCGAATTTAATTGTTCCAGAAATTGAAGCAATT
The DNA here is from genome assembly GCF_016064815.1 of Acinetobacter seifertii. NCBI lineage: Bacteria > Pseudomonadati > Pseudomonadota > Gammaproteobacteria > Moraxellales > Moraxellaceae > Acinetobacter > Acinetobacter seifertii. The sequence goes on from NZ_CP065820.1 coordinate 2,417,781, forward strand.
GCAACCGAGGTTTTGCTTGAAATTGAAGCAAATCAAACCGCTACTGTCATTCCTTCTGCTAAAGCAGTAAACCTGACCATGAACCGTGAAGGTATTCGCCGTCTTGCGGCTGAAGAGCTTGGTTTGCCTACTTCTGCTTATCGCTTTGCTGACTCTTTAGAAAGCTTCCGTGCTGCTTGTGATGACATTGGTTATCCTAATTTTGTAAAACCAGTCATGTCTTCTTCTGGCAAAGGCCAGTCTCGTGTAAAAAGTTTTGATGAAGTTGATGCGGCTTGGGAATATGCGATGCAAGGTGGCCGTGTTAACCAAGGCACAGTCATTATTGAATCTCAAATTGATTTTGATTTTGAAATTACGTTACTCACGGTGCGTGCTAAAAACCCTGAAACTGGTGAAATTGAAACTCACTACTGTGACCCGATTGGTCACCGTCAAGATGCAGGCGATTATGTAGAAAGCTGGCAGCCTCAACCCATGACTCCTGCAGCACTTGAAGAAGCAAAACGTATTGCAAATAAAGTGACAACAGCACTTGGTGGCTGTGGTATTTTTGGTGTAGAACTATTTATTAAAGGTGACAAAGTTTGGTTCAGTGAAGTCTCACCTCGCCCACACGACACTGGTCTGGTGACTTTAGCATCTCAGTATCAAAGTGAATTTGAATTACATGCACGTGCAATCTTAGGTTTACCTGTAAACACAGCACGCCACAGTGTTGCTGCAAGTGCCGTAATTTATGCTGGAGTAGATGCCAACAATTTAAGTTATAGCAATCTGAATGTAGCTTTAGCTCATCCAGACACAGACTTACGTTTGTTTGGTAAACCAGAAGGCTTCAAACGACGTCGCATGGGTGTTGCAACTGCTCGTGCTGAAAATACTGATCTTGCCCGTACTTTAGCGAAAGAAACCGCTGATCAAGTAATCGTTCAAACAAACTCTTAATTTTTATTTATTGGTAGACCCATTTTCATGATCAATACATCGCCACTGTTGAACTACGTCTCAAGTCATCATGATATTAAAGCCATTAATCAATGGCGAACGGATGTAGAAAAGCAGTTGCAGGATTCATATGAAAATGGGCAATCTATTCGTGACATCATTAAAGCACGTTCAGATTTAGTTGATGAAGCGCTGATCTTTTTATGGAAACATGCTGAACTGGATCAGACAGGTCTAGGCCTTTTCGCTGTAGGTGGTTATGGACGCCGTGAAATGTTGCCCTATTCCGACGTCGATATCATGATTTTGTCAGAACATGAAATTACTGAAGAAAACGAAAAGCGAATTTCTACCTTTATTTCTTCATTATGGGATGTCGGAAACTTTAAACCTGGTATTAGTGTTCGAACTATTCAAAGCTGTGTTGAGCAGGCCGCTACTGATTTAACGGTTGCAACCACACTCATTGAAGCCCGTTTAATTACGGGTAATACTCAGCTTGCAAAATGGCCTCGTCGTATCGTCTCTCAGACTTGGACAGATAAAACCTTTTATGACGCGAAAATGGCAGAACAAGCCAAGCGCTACCATCAACATAACAACACAGAAAGTAACTTAGAGCCTGATATAAAAAATGCTCCGGGTGGTATTCGTGATATTAATCAGATCGGTTGGATTGCTAAACGTCATTTCCGCGTAAACCGTATCTATGATTTAGTACATTTAGGATTCATTTCAGAATTTGAATTAGCCGTTCTAGAAGAAGCTGAAAGTTTCCTTTGGGAAATTCGGCACCATTTGCACCGCTTAGCCAAACGTGATGAAAACCGTCTACTCTTTGACCACCAAAGGGAAATTGCCGCAAAGTTTGGATATGTGCGTCAAGAAGGCCAACCTGTAAATTATGGTGTTGAGCAGTTCATGAAGCGCTACTACCGTACTGCACAACAGGTTTCGACACTCAATGAAATGTTACTCGCGTATTTTAGTGAGTCTGTCATCACACCTCGACTCCCCAACTACGAACGCAAAATTGAAGTGATTAATGATCATTTTAAAATTGTCGATAACAAACTTGCCGTACAACATCATAAAATATTTGCAGAACATCCAAGCGCTATTCTAGAGTTGTTCTATATTTTAGCGAATCGACCAGATATCGAGGGTATTCGTGCTCGTACTTTGCGTTTACTGATTCTTGCGGCGAAAAGAATTAACCAAAGTTACCGTAATAACCCAGAAAACCAAGCGCTGTTTATGTCAATTATTCGCTCACCATATCGCCTATACGATACATTGGTTGCGATGAAGCGTTATGGTGTTTTAGGAAACTATATTCCTGCTTTTGGGCAAATTATGGGGCTTATGCAATATGACCTGTTCCATATCTATACAGTCGATGCCCACACGTTATTATTACTGCGTAACTTAAACCGATTTAGAGAACCTGAATTCGCTAAAGAGTTCCCTGTGGTCAGTTCAGTTTTTCAGCGTCTTGCTCGCCAAGATATCGTCTTTATAGCGGCATTATTCCATGACATCGCCAAAGGTCGTGGTGGTGACCATAGTGAACTTGGTGCTGAAGATGCGATTGAGTTTGGCCGTGCACACGGATTTACAGAGCGTGAATGTAAATTAATCGCATGGCTTATTCAAAACCATTTACTCATGTCTTTGACAGCGCAGAAAAAAGATATTTCTGATCCTGATGTCGTAAAAGATTTTGCAGAAAAACTTGGCGATATGGAACATCTCGATTATCTGTACACTTTAACGGTGGCGGATATTAATGCGACAAATCCAAAACTTTGGAACACATGGCGCGCATCCCTCATGCGTCAACTTTATACGCATGCTCGTGATGTAATTCGTACTGGCTTAGGCCGCCCTGTTGACTACCAAATGCTGATTGAAGATACCAAATTTGCAGCAAGTGAATTACTGGTAAATAACTTCGCATTGGCAGATGTCGAAAAGGTATGGCAAGAACTTGGTGATGAATACTTCATTAAAGAATCTGCCGATGAAATTGCCTGGCATACACAAGCAATTTTAAAACACGGTGATAATCCTGAACCATTAGTACTTTTACGTGCTCATCGTAAAGCTGCTCAAGATGCCGTTCAAATCTTTATTTATACACGTGATCAGCCAAACCTGTTTGCGACCACAGTTGCAGTGTTAGATCGCATGAATTTAGACGTTCAAGATGCAAAAATTATCACAGCAATTACTGCATTTAGTTTAGATACCTATGTTGTACTTGATCGTTTTGGTACATTGCTGACTGATCCTGAACGTGAAGAAACCGTTAAAACTGCATTAGTGAAGGCACTTAGCCAACCAGATCAATATCCGGGACTCATGCAACGCCGTATCCCGCGTCAATTGCGTCACTTTGATATTGAAAATACAGTCGACGTAACATTAAATGAAGCTTTACAGCAGAACATGGTCGAAATTTCAACACTTGACCATCCTGGCCTACTTGCACGTGTAGGTGGTTTATTTATGATGCAAGGTTTAGACATCCATTCAGCTCGAATCGCAACTTTAGGTGAACGTGCAGAAGATATTTTCTTTGTCACCAAAAAAGATGGAAAACCGCTAAATCATGAAGAGGTCAAACTCTTCTCGGAAAAACTGAAAGCTGCATTAGATGAAGCATCTAATCAAATTTGTCAGCACTGAAACTCAACTACTTGGTAACTGTTTAATGAACTCTAGCTTGTCGTTATTACATCCGTATCCGTTTGAAAAGTTAAACCAGCTTTTTAAGGATACTACTCCTGCTAATCTCCCATTGATTCCTCTATCAATTGGTGAACCTAAGCACCCAGCACCAGAGTTTGTTAAACAGGCTATTATTGATAACTTCAACCATCTATCAACTTATCCAAACAGCAAAAGTTTACCTGAACTTCGCCAAAGCATTGCAAACTGGTTAACTCAGCGTTTTAAACTTAACAGCATTAGTGCTGAAAACCACATTTTACCAGTATCTGGTACGCGCGAAGGGATTTTCTCTTTTGTTCAAGCTTTGATTAATCGTGAAGATGCACCATATGTGGTAATGCCTAACCCATTTTATCAAATTTATGAAGGTGCAGCGTTACTTGCAGGTGCAAAGCCATATTTCATTAATTGCACAGAAGAAAACGGTTACTTAGGCGATTTTGATGCTGTGCCAGCCGAAGTGTGGGAAAAGACAGCCCTTCTTTTTGTATGTACTCCGGGTAATCCAACAGGTACAGTGCTTTCTAAAGAGCAATTTAAAAAGCTGATTGCTTTATCAGATCAATATAATTTTGTAATTGCTTCTGATGAATGCTATTCAGAACTTTGGTTCGACCAAGCACCTACAGGTTTATTAGAAGTTTGTGCTGAACTTGGACGAGATGACTACAAAAACTGTATCGTATTCCACTCACTTTCAAAGCGTTCTAACTTACCGGGTCTACGTTCAGGTTTTGTAGCTGGTGATGCTGATTTATTAAAACCATATTTGCAATATCGTACCTATCACGGTGCGGCAATGCCAGTACAACACCAGCTTGCTTCAATTGCAGCTTGGAATGATGAAGACCATGTTGAAGAAAACCGTAAGCAGTATCGTGCAAAATTTGACTTATTCCAATCTGAGCTAGGCCATTTATTGCCATTACAAAAACCGGATGCTGGTTTTTACTACTGGTTAAAAGTAGATAATGATGAAACTTTTGCCAAAATGCTGATGGAAAAAGCACACATTAAAGTTTTACCGGGTCGCTATTTATCTCGTGATACTGAGCAAGGCAACCCAGGAGCTAACCATGTACGTATGGCTTTAGTGGCAGATTTAGCACAATGTGAAGAAGTAGTTAAACGCTTAAAAGCGATTCTTTAAGTATCTTCTTACCAGTTGTATAGTCTTTTAACGATTAAGACTATACAACTGGGCTATACACTATTTATATGTAATTAAAAGCACAGCAAAAATAATAAAAGCAATACTAGAACAATAGTATAAACCTGTCGCAGAACGCTTGATTTTGTCTAAAACCCGCCCCTGAGCAAGCAATCCAACCAGCAAAATATTCCAAACAAGAACAACACCAACCATCCATGTACTCATGAGCAGTTTTTGAATTAAGCTGAACTTATATTGAATAAGCAGCATCAAGCTACTATAAAACATAATATTTTTTGGATTTAGAAGACTAGACTGCACACCTAATATTAAACTTTTAATTTTGTTCTGCTTAATATTGGCTTGATCAATTAAATTGTTTTCTTCAGTCGAGAATGATAAATCACTTGATCTAGCAGCGTTAAAGCAAAGAAAACTCAAATATGCCAGATAAGCCGCACCAAGCCATTTAAAAAGTGTAAGGAGGCCACTACTCAAATCTCCAAGTAACATAAAACCAAACAAACACGCGGCTAAAATTAATGCATTCCCTAAAGTGATTCCTAAAATAACCCCATAAGTATAATGGCGTCCTTTTTGCAAAAGGCTCGTGAGAATAAGAAAGAAATCTGGTCCCGGTGATAACAGTGCTAAAAAATGAGTAAATGCAATAACTAAAAAAACATCCATAACAGCTTCATATATAAAACAGTATGGAAAATCTTAAAAATACGAACTTATTATTTCTTGTAAATTATTGCGCGACTGCAAGTTGAAACTGTCGAGGAGTAACTCCAGTATGGGCTTTAAATGCTTTATGAAAATGACTTTGATCACTAAAGCCTAAATTAAGAGCCAGCTCTACGAGTGAAATCCCCTGTTTAAGGAGTTCCCGAGCTTGGTTAATCTTTAAATTAATTTGAAATGCATGTGGAGTTAGACCGACATTTGCTTTAAATAGCCGAATGATTGCATAACGACTCAGGCCAACCTGCTGTGCAAGTTCTTCAAGGGAAATAAAACTCTCAGAAGAAGTAACGGCCTCAACTAAATCTAGAAAATCTTTATATAAGTACTGCGGTTTTTGTATTTCTTCTAAAATAAAATGTGGCAACAACAAGCCCATAAGATAATCAAGAAGTGATTGTTCCTTTTCAAGAATTAGCTTTTGTTCATCAAAAAGCGCATCATTCATTTCAGTAAAAGCTTTATAGAAAGTTTCATCCCTTATGATGAGAGGCTTATGTTGAGGTAGATGCAAATCAAAGCCTTGCTGTTGAAATTCAGAATACAACTGACTTAACCACATTATATCCAGATGCAGCATTTGATAACTCCAAGCCTCATTTGGCTTAGGGTTACAAGAATGTTCAATATGGGCAGGTACAATAACTAAAGTACCCGCCGATATCTCTTGAGCAGTGCCAAAAGAACTTTGAAAAATGCTATTCCCCTCGTCTACCGCACCAATTGAAAATGTTGGATGGCTATGAGACTTATAACATGTCCGGCTACGACACGACTTTCGAGTTTCAACATAAGGCATTCGCCGATCTTGCCAAAACTCGAAAGTTTGAGGAATAGCATTCATTAAATTAATTAGCCTGCTAATGCTTTTTCAATATCAGCTTCTAAAGCTTCAGGTTTAGTCGTAGGTGCATAACGATTCAAAACTGAACCATCTTTACCGACCAGAAACTTGGTAAAGTTCCATTTAATCGTACTACTGCCTAAAATCCCTTTAGCTTCACGTGTTAAATATCTAAAAATTACATGCGCTTCAGGCCCTTTTACATCGACTTTCGCAAACATAGGGAACTTAACCCCATAGTTTCGCTGGCAGAAAGCCCCAATCTCTTTATTATTTCCTGGATCTTGCCCACCAAACTGGTTGCAGGGAAAACCTAAAACTTCTAAACCCTGATCTTTATATTTTTCATAAAGTTTTTCGAGACCAGCAAACTGTGGAGTAAAACCACATTTACTGGCGGTATTTACAATTAATAAAACTTTACCTTTGTAATCAGCAAATTGCTTAATATCACCTTCTAACAATTCAGCTTCAAACTGATAAATGTTACTCATGGATAAGTTTCCTCGTCATTTTTTTCTTGTGTTTTAAGTTGTAATGATGCCGAGTTCACACAATAGCGCAAACCTGTCGGCTGTGGTCCATCTTCAAAAACATGCCCAAGATGAGCTTCGCAATCATGACAAACAATTTCTGTTCTGACCATACCATGCGTTAAATCTTCATGTTCTTCAATTACTGTTCCATTCACTGGACGAAAGAAACTTGGCCAACCGCAACCACTATCATATTTTGCATCTGACGAGAACAATTCAGCTCCACAGCAACGACAAACATAGGTACCATGTTGCTTAGTGTTCCAGTATTGCCCCGTAAAAGCTGGTTCAGTGCCCTTTTGTCGTGTTATCCGATATTCTTCTGGTGATAACTCTCTTTGCCATTCCCGGTCTGTTTTATTAACTTTTCCCATGACATGCACCTTTTATTCTGATGTAAACATAAATTGATAATCGTGTTTTATATTTACGCCATTCGTCAAAAAAACACTAGTCTCTGAACGTAAAATTTGTTGGAATTTAATCATCTAAGTAACAGTAAGCAAAAAGTAAGCAAATTACAAAAACAAAAGTAAGCAAAATTATGTTTTATTTCCTTCCAAGGAAGCAAAGATGGTGCTATTCTTGTTTGGCACGGTTGTATAGGACAAAACATGTCTCAGAAAAAAAGTGTGCTTTTCCAGCAACTATTACCAGTTATCAAACAGTATCAGCAATCGGGTTTTACCCATGAAAAAATTGTTGAATTACTAAAAGATCAACATGATCTAAATTTGGTAACAGTTAAAACATTTAAAAGTTATTTATACCGATATGCAAAAGTGAATCCAGCTATGTCTAAAAATACTGCTACTCTCCAATCCATGCCAACTTCTCGGGAAATTAAGAAATCATCGAAGCTTGAGCATGTTTGCTATGACATTCGCGGACCTGTATTACGAGCCGCCAATGAAATGGAAGAGCAAGGACATAAAATCATTAAGCTAAATATCGGCAACCCTGCTCCATTTGGTTTTGAAGCACCACAAGAAATTATTAATGACGTTGCTTTAAACCTACCAAATGCAATTGGCTATGTTGATTCGAAAGGTATCTTTCCAGCACGTAAAGCGATCTGTCAGTACTACCAACAAAAAGGTATCCTAAATATGCACGTAAATGACGTGTATATTGGTAACGGCGTATCTGAACTCATTGTAATGGCGATGCAAGGCTTACTTGATGATGGCGATGAAATGCTAATTCCAATGCCAGATTATCCGCTTTGGACAGCAGCCGTTAATCTTTCGGGTGGTACTGCCATTCACTATAAATGTGATGAAGAAAATAGCTGGTATCCAGATATTGCTGACATTGAAAGTAAAATTACTTCAAATACACGTGGTATTGTGATTATTAACCCAAATAATCCAACTGGTTCAGTATATCCACGTCACGTGCTTGAACAAATTGTGGCTCTTGCCAAGAAATACGATTTGATTTTATTTGCTGACGAAATTTACGACAAAATTGTTTATGACGGAATTGAGCACGTTTCAGTTGCCTCTTTAGCTGGCGATCAGCTATGTATTTCATTCAATGGTTTATCAAAAGCTTATCGTATTGCGGGTTTCCGTTCAGGATGGATGGCAATTACGGGCGATAAAAGCCGTGCGGCAGACTATATTGAAGGCTTAGATATGTTGGCTTCTATGCGTCTATGCGCAAACGTACAAGCCCAATATGCAATCCAAACGGCGCTTGGTGGTTATCAGTCTATTAATGACTTAATCCGTCCGGGTGGCCGCCTCTATGAACAGCGCAATATCGCTTGGGAAATGTTAAATGAAATCCCAGGTGTAAGCTGTGTTAAACCAGAAGGTGCAATGTATTGCTTCCCACGACTTGATTCTAATACTTACCCAATCGAAGACGATGAAAAGTTAATGTTAGATTTACTTCGTGCCGAAAAAGTACTTTTAGTGCAAGGAACAGGCTTTAACTGGCCAACTCCAGACCATTTCCGTGTTGTTTTCTTACCAGCAGAAAATGAATTACGTGAAGCAATTGGTCGTTTAGGTCGTTTCTTAGCCAATCGCCGTTAAAAAAATGCATAATCAAAAAGGCATCTTAAATTAGATGCCTTTTTGATTTTTATATGATCCATACATATATTTAAAAATACATAAGACCTAATTTAAATATTATTAAAAACCGACACAATATTTTGATTTTCATTAATTTTTAATAAATTTAATTTATATTGTTTTCCAATTGAAAATAAACTTATATTTTTTACCATTCGATTAAATTATTATAATTTTCCTCATTTTCCATTTTAGCTATTATGCAAAAAATGCATGAGTTGATATTTTTTTGCATTTCACACTGTTTCAAAATAGAGCAACAATCCCTTTCCATAACAACATCATCATATTCGATTCGGTTAACACTGATGCAGATTTAGGAAGATGAAATCAGTTAAAGGATCGAACTGAACTTACAAGGAAAGCTTTTCAATCATCTCTAGCCCATCTAAAAGATGATTGAACCCAAAGGATAGAGGTTCATATGAAGCAAAAGAAATTGCTCAAGTATATTGTGGTTGCCATTTTATTCGGAGTATTGACGGGTTGGATCTGTCACCACTTCTTTAATGAAGGTGATCAACTGAAGCAAATCGCTTCTTATTTTAATATCATCACAGATATATTTTTACGTCTTATCAAAATGATTATTGCTCCATTGGTATTTGCCACAATTGTTTCTGGCATTGTTTCAATGGGTAAATCAACTTCAATTGGTAGCATTACACTCAAGTCAATGACTTGGTTCATTACTGCTTCCTTTGTCTCACTAGCCATCGGTATGGGCTTAGCCAATTTTTTCCAACCTGGCGCAGCACTAAATTTAGTATTACCGACAGCTCAAGAACTCAGTAGCGCTTCTCTCCCAGCGACTACTGGCTTTACACTACAGTCATTTATAAGCCACGTATTCCCGCGCAGTATTGCTGAGGCGATGGCTAATAATGACATTTTACAAGTACTTGTTTTTGCGATTTTCTTTGGTTCATCTTTAGCTTTTGTTAATCAAGGCAAAGAACAAGACTCGGTTATTATTCGCTTGACCGAAGAACTTAGCAAAATCATGTTCCGTATCACTGATTACGTCATGAAATTTGCACCTGTCGCAGTTTTTGCAGCAATTGCATCTGCAATTACTGTACAAGGCTTAGGCTTAATTGTTGACTACGGTATTTTAATTGCAGAGTTCTACTTCGGCCTTTTATTACTCTGGGTTATTTTATTCTCGGTAGGTGCGATCGTACTCAAAAAGGATATCTTCCGTTTAGGCAAATTAATTCGTGAACCTGTAACCCTTGCTTTTGCTACAGCTTCGAGCGAATCAGCTTATCCAAAAGTTATGGATGCCCTAAATAAATTTGGTGTACCAAAGAAAGTGACAAGCTTCGTTTTACCTTTGGGTTATTCATTTAACCTAGATGGTTCAATGATGTACACCACCTTTGCAGTACTCTTTATTGCACAGGCCTACCATATTGACCTTAGCTTTACTCAACAAATCTTGATTTTGTTGACTCTTATGGTGACAAGTAAAGGTATTGCTGGTGTTTCAAGAGCTTCTATTGTCGTAATTTCTGCAACACTCACCATGTTCCATTTACCTGAAGCCGGCATTTTATTACTGCTCGGAATTGACCAATTCCTTGATATGGGCCGTACTGCAACAAATGTAGTCGGTAATAGTATTGCAACAGCTGTAGTGGCTAAACTTGAAGGTGAAAAAGTAGCTGATACTGAAGAATTACCAGAGACAGTATTAATTAAATCGACTCAAGAACAAACGACTGCTTAAGTCTATATTTTCTCCCACTCTCCCAATTTCAGAGCAATTTTATATGACCTTATAAAATTGCTCTTTTTTTTGCTCTAAAATTTAACAGTAGAAACTCACGGGTATTTTCATATTAAATAAAGGTAGAAAAATTAGATTCCAATCACTATTAAATTTATTAAGAGCAAACCTTAAAAACAGAATATAAACCAATCAATCAACTTTTATTTTAAAAAAAACACAGATCAAATGCTTATTTTTTAGTTCACTTTTAAATTCATTATTTTCATTAAACAACTGAATTTATTATTGAGTTTGCCTATATAACTTTCAATACCATTAAAACAATTAAAGTTGTCAATAAAAAACAACAACATAAAATTATCATTTGTTAAATAAGTCTTTGAGTTATTCTATTATTTCTTATTTTTATATCATCAAAAATTTCATTTGTATTCTTTATATAAAAATTAAAAAAATAGAGATAAATTAGAAAAACTTAATAGATTTTTTATTTTTTTCATGATATTTATTAGCACTGAATAAAAGCAATGACTAAATGATTGTTGTCGAAACAAAATGATATTCAGGGATGCTTTTTATTCAGACAAGTTACGAATATGTTTTATATGGTATGTATTTTGCTTAGGACAAGCAGGCGTATTCGGCAAACTTCTACTTCGTCACTTCATAAGGATATTTTCGATGTTGACTAAAACTGTTAAATCTTTCGGTTTAGCTATGGGCTTATTGGCCTGCTCTCTCCCACTTTACGCAAAAAACAATGTTGTTGTCGTTGCTACTGGCGGTACAATCGCTGGTGCTGGTGCAAGCTCAGCAAATAGTGCAACTTACACAGCAGCAAAAGTTCCAGTTGATGCTCTAATCAATGCAGTACCACAAATCAAAGATTTGGCAAATGTAAGCGGTATTCAAGCATTACAGATCGCTTCTGAAAGTATTACTGACAAGGAATTATTACAAATTGCTCGTCAAGTAAATGAACTTGTTAAGAAGCCATCTGTGAATGGTGTCGTAATTACTCATGGTACAGATACTTTAGAAGAAACAGCATTTTTCTTAAATCTTGTTGTTCATACTGACAAACCAATCGTTGTTGTTGGTTCAATGCGTCCTTCAACTGCACTTTCAGCAGATGGACCACTTAACCTTTATAGCGCAGTTGCTTTAGCAGCTTCTGACGAAGCAAAAAATAAAGGCGTTATGGTTCTTATGAACGACTCTATTTTTGCTGCACGTGATGTAACTAAAGGCATTAACATTCATACAAATGCTTTTGTTAGCCAATGGGGCGCTTTAGGTACATTAGTTGAAGGTAAACCATACTGGTTCAGACAGTCTGTTAAACGTTTTACAAATGCTTCAGAATTTAATATTGAAAATATTAAAGGTGATGCACTTCCAATGGTACAAATCGTTTACGGTTCAGACTCTATGCTTCCTGATGCTTATGAAGCATATGCAAAAGCTGGCGCTAAAGCGATTATCCATGCGGGTACAGGTAACGGTTCTGTTGCGAACTATATCGTTCCAACTTTACAAAAACTTCATGATAAAGACGGTATTCAAATTATCCGTTCATCACGTGTACCACAAGGTTTCGTATTACGTAATGCTGAACAACCTGACGATAAATATGGTTGGGTAGCTGCTCATGACTTAAACCCACAAAAAGCACGTCTTCTTGCAGCTTTAGCTCTTACTAAGACGAATGATGCTAAAGAAATTCAACGTATGTTCTGGCAGTACTAAGTTTTTCAACCAGTCCAAATCCGTTTGGGCTGGTTCTTTTGTTTTCTTGTATTTTCACTCGATAAAATAACTAAAATCTTTGATCAATCTTTCATTTTAATATTCTAAACATTTGCTTAAATACTAAAATCCTAAACAGTTTGCCAAAATATTAAGCATTTCCTTTGAACTTTGCATGCTAAACTATGCTGCGGTCGTATTAAGGATTGGTTTATGCAGTTTGTTCATCTCGGTATTTATACAGAATTTTCGATTACAGAGTCGATTGTTCGCATACCCGACTTGGTCAAGGCTGCTGTAAAGGATGAAATGCCTGCACTGGCTCTTACAGACTTATCTAACCTTCACGCTGCCGTAAAGTTTTATAACTCTTGCCTTAAAAAAGGTATTAAACCTATTTTAGGTAGTACCATACGTCTTAATGATGCTCAGCATCGTGTAACTTTACTTGCAATGAGTAATGTTGGCTGGAAAAGCCTGACCGAAATCGTTTCACGCGGTTTTATTGAAGGTCAACAACTTAGTATCCCTTGTGTACAAAAAGAATGGGTACTTGAACAGCATCAAGATATTATTGTTCTGCTAGGTCAACACAGTGATGTTGGTCAAATGCTTTGCTCATCTAACCCACAAAAAGCTGAACCTTTACTTGAAGAGTGGATTGAAAAGTTTGGTAATCGTGTTTATCTCGCTTTAACACGTACGGATCGTGCTGGTGAAGAAGACTTTATTCAAGAAGCAGCAAAACTTGCTGCCAAATATAATGTTGGTGTAGTAGCGCATAATGATGTGCACTTTGTAGAAAAAGAAGATTTTGAGGCACATGAAGCACGTGTTTGTATTGCTGATGGTTATGTATTAGCAGATGATCGTCGTCCACGCTTATATAGTCCTGAACAGCATTTTAAAACCTCCGATGAAATGATCGAATTGTTTTCTGATATCCCAAGTGCTATCGAAAACACCTACAATATTGCAAAACGCTGTAATGTTAGCCTACAACTTGGTACCTACTTTTTACCTGATTACCCAATTCCAGATGGATTTACCATCGACACTTACTTTGAGCATTTGTCAAAAGTAGGTTTAGAAGAACGCTTAGATTACCTGTATCCTGTTGAAAAACGTGGTGAAGACTGGCCAGAAATTCGTAAACCTTATGATGAACGAATTGATTATGAAGTTGGAATTATCCTTAAGATGGGATTCCCTGGTTACTTCTTGATCGTAATGGACTTTATCCAGTGGGCTAAAAATAATGGCGTTCCTGTTGGTCCTGGCCGTGGTTCAGGTGCAGGTTCATTAGTAGCCTATAGCTTAAAAATTACTGACCTTGACCCACTTCGTTATGACTTGCTTTTCGAACGTTTCTTAAACCCAGAACGTGTATCGATGCCCGACTTTGACGTCGATTTCTGTATTGCTGGTCGTGACCGTGTTATCGACTATGTATCACGTACCTATGGTCGTGAAGCAGTTTCGCAAATTGCAACTTTCGGTACAATGGCTGCAAAAGGTGCGATTCGTGACGTTGCACGTGTTTTAGGTAAATCTTACGGGTTAGCTGATCGTATTTCAAAAATGGTGCCGACTAAGCCACTTGGTGTAGATTTGGCAACCGCTATTGAGATGGAACCTCAGCTTAAAGATATCGTCACTAACCCATCTAACCCAGATAATGATGATGCCAGTGAAATCTGGGAAATGGCATTAAAACTTGAAGGTATCACTCGAAATACTGGTAAACATGCCGGTGGTGTTGTTATTGCACCCGGTAAGATTACCGATTTCTCGGCTGTACTATGTGATGAAGACGGAACCAGCCGTGTTGCACAATACGATAAAGACGATGTAGAAGCCGCTGGTCTGGTAAAATTTGACTTCTTGGGTTTACGTAACTTAACCGTTATTGAAGATGCTATTCAAAATATTAATAAAAATCGCGATAGCAATGACCCTCTAAACATATCTCACGTCCCACTCGACGACGCTAAAGCATATTCTGTGTTTGCCGATGCAAATACAACAGCGGTATTCCAGTTTGAATCCGTCGGCATGAAACGAATGCTTAAAGAGGCACGTCCAAGCAAATTCGAAGAAATTATTGCGTTCGTATCTTTGTATCGTCCGGGCCCAATGGACCTGATTCCTGACTTTATTCATCGTATGCATGGTGGGGATTTTGAATATCTTCATCCTTTGCTTGAAGGCGTATTAGAGCCAACCTACGGGATTATGGTTTATCAGGAACAGGTAATGCAAACTGCACAGATTTGTGCGGGTTATACGCTCGGTGGCGCTGACTTACTTCGCCGTGCAATGGGTAAAAAGAAACCTGAAGAAATGGTGAAACAACGCCAAATCTTCCTTGAAGGTGCTGGACAAAAAGGTATTGATGAAAGCACCGCCAACCATATCTTTGACTATATGGAAAAGTTCGCGGGCTATGGTTTCAACAAATCACACGCGGCTGCTTATGCCCTTGTTGCATACCATACCGCATGGTTAAAAGCTCATTACCCTGCCGAATTTATGGCAGCGGTAATGTCATCAGAAATGCAGAACACTGACAGCGTCGTATTTTTGATTGATGACTGTCGAAATAATGGACTCGAAGTTCTACCTCCGTCAGTTAACATGTCGACTTATCATTTCCATGCCAGTGATGATAAAACCATCGTTTATGGTTTAGGTGCAATTAAAGGTGTTGGTGAACAGGCAATGCAGTCTGTTATTGACTCACGCCGTCAACAAGGGCCTTATACAGACCTATTCGACTTCTGCCACCGTATTGATTTGAAAAAAATCAATAAACGAACTTTAGAAGCGCTTATCCGTGCTGGTGCACTAGATTGTTTAGGTATTGAACGTTCTAGTTTAATGGCTCAACTGCCAGAAGCAGTACAAGCAGCCGAACAAGCACGTAGTAATCGTGAAAGCGGGATTATGGACTTATTTGGTGAAGTTGAAGAAGTTCAGCGTAAACCCGCTAAGCCAGTTAAACCATGGAGTGATGAAGTTCGTCTTAAAGGTGAAAAAGATACGCTTGGTTTGTATTTAACAGGTCACCCTATTGATGTTTACCGTCAAGAACTCAAAGCCTTTATTCCAGCAAAACTTAATGAAATTACTGCGACTCGTCGTGGTGTAACAACTGTTTATGCGGGTCTGGTTTTGGACGTAGCCAACTTCCCAAATCGCGTAGTTATTGTGCTAGACGATGGTACAGCACGTATTGAAGTCAGTTGTAATCATGAACGCTTCCAACGCTTTAAAGATATCATACAAGTTGAACATGTAGTTGTCTTTGAAGGCGAGATTTATGAGCGTGAAGGCTTTGATCGTCCAATGGGCCGTTTAAACAAAGCTTTTAACTTAAATGAAATTAGACAAAAACGTGCCAATAGCATTCAAATCAAGTTAACCAATGATTTAATGCAACCAAGTTTGGCAAAAGATCTACAAAATATCTTATTGCCTTATTGCAATGTTGATATGCATCAGCATATTGCACTAAATTTACACATTGACCAACCATATGCTCAGGCCGAGCTTCAACTTGGCCCACAATGGAAAGTCGCTCCTTTAGATGAACTTCTAGCCAAGCTAAGAGATTACTTTGGTAAAGATAATATTCATGTTGAATATCAGGTAAAATCTAAGGCAGCTAAAGCAGCAGACCCTGTTCGTCCACAACCTGTTGCCTCACCTCCTGTGGACATGACTATTGATGATGCATTGGATTCATACCAAAGCGAAGTTTCTCAATATTCGTAATTTCTGGAAATCTTATGAGTTTGTTTGACGACACCGCTGTGTCAAAACAATTAGCACAAGTGCGTATTGTGATGGTCAATACCACTTTACCTGCTAATATTGGCAGTGCTTTACGCGCAATGAAAACAATGGGCTTGAGTAAGTTGGTTCTTGTTTCACCAAAGACCTATCCACATCCAGATATTCAAGCGCTTGCTGCTGGTGCACAAGATTTATTAGAACAAGTCGAAATTGTTGAAACGCTCGAAGACGCGATTAAAGATTGTCATTTAGTTTTTGGAACCAGTGCTCGAAGTCGTACTATTCCATGGCCATTGCTTGATGTACGCCCTGCTTCAAAAGAAGCAATTAAGGCTGCTTCGCAAGGCCAACAAATTGCAATTGTTTTTGGACGCGAAGACCGCGGCTTAACCAATGAAGAATTAGCTTTAGCAAACTATCACCTTACTATTCCTGTAAATTCGGACTATGGTGTACTGAACGTTGCTCAAGCGATTCAAGTCGTATGTTATGAACTTCGCATGTCGGTATTAGAGCAAAAAGAATCTGTTTCTGATGATGGACAAATGCCGCTTGCACAAGGTCAAAGCATGCAGTGGGATGAGCCTTTAGTCACTCAGCAGCAAATGGAAGAGTTTTATCCTCATTTGGAAAAAATGCTGACTGAAATTGAATTTTTAGATCCAGAAAATCCACGTTTATTACCTTTACGCTTGCGTCGTTTATTTGGTCGTATACAATTAGATCGTATGGAATATCATTTACTTCGCGGTATTTTTAGTCGAGTTCAAGCCCTCACAAGCGGCAAATGGAAAAAAGCATCATCGGACAAGGAGGATCAATCCAATGCTTAAACAGCTTAAAGAAGATATACAGGCTGTCTTCGCGCGAGATCCTGCTGCACGAAATACGCTCGAAGTACTTACCAATTATCCCGGTATTCATGCCCTAGTGTTGCATAGACTTGCACATGAACTTTGGAAAAAAGATTGCAAAGGGACTGCCCGCTTTGTATCAACATTTAGTCGTTTTGCAACAGGAATTGAGATTCACCCTGGTGCAAAGATCGGCAAACGTTTTTTTATCGATCATGGTATGGGTGTTGTGATTGGTGAAACTGCCGAAATTGGTGATGACGTTACGCTATATCATGGAGTTACCCTAGGCGGTACGACATGGAAAAAAGGTAAACGTCACCCAACTCTAGAAGATGGTGTAGTCGTTGGTGCTGGTGCAAAAATTTTAGGACCTTTTACAGTTGGTAAAGGCGCTAAAGTGGGTTCAAATGCTGTGGTGACAAAAGCTGTTCCCGCTGGTGTAACAGCCGTTGGTAATCCTGCGCGCTATATTTATAAAGATGCTGATAAAACCAAAGATCAAGATGAAGCACGCCGTCGTGATTATGCTCAGAGTATTGGTTTTGCCCCGTATGCGACCACTGCTGATCAATCTGATCCGATTTTAGAAGGAATGCGAGTTTTACTTGATCGTATTCAACACAACGAAACACGTATGAATAATTTGTGTCAACGCTTATCCGAACTTGACCCAACTTTCAAAAAAGAAAGCCAAGATGAACAACCTTTTAGCGATGAAGAGCTAAAAATTCTTGAAGAAGTTCGTCGTGAATGCGGTGCGCAAAACAAGACATCAAAAACGTAATATTCTTGATTCATAATGTAACACGCTTACCCTTGCATGTCGGTTTAGGTTTTCCTAGACTTAGCTGTACCAAATCTGACTTTACTAAAATGAACGGAAGATCCTATGAATTTAAAGCCATTGGCGTATTTACTCCTTGCAACTTCTAGTTTAACAGCGTGTACAATGGCGCCTGTAAAAGAACAAAAAATTGAACCTTTTGTTTTCAAGGAACCTGACCTTACTCCTCCATTTTATGCTTTAAACCCATTTAATTATGATGCTCCGCCAGCATTTGAAGTTGCTTTAAAAGATGCTGCTGCTCAGCCTGTAACGAAAATGGTGGTCACTCGTCAGGATGATCCAACTAAATCGCTTACTTTAGATACAAACAAACTGATTGTACCTACAATTAATAGTTCACAACGTTCAGTGAAGTACGCAGTTTTAGCTGGCGATAATGAAATTGATGTGACAGAAATTGACGACTTCTTACAGCTTGTAGAAGGTAAAGCTCGTCACTACCCGCCTCGCTTTACAGACCGTCAGGAACGTAAAGGTTTTGAAAGCAAACTTAAAGAAGTAACTCAGCGCTTAGATACTTTAGCTGCTAATCCAAATGCTTCATTTGATATTTTAATTCGAGCATTCAAAGCAAGTGTACTTGCACGTAATTTAGATTTAGGTACTGTTCACACAACTAAATCTTTAGAATATGCTCAAAGACTTTTAAAAATTAGCCCAGACGATCCAGAAACGAATTTCTGGTTTGGTTTTGGTTTATCTGAAGGTGGTGGTCAGCGTGAAGCCATTCCATATTTAGACAAAGCCATTAAAGGCAATGTTCAAGAAGCATATTTAGCCGCTGCAAATAACTATATTGCAATGGAACAAAAGAAAAATGCGATTCAGACTTTGAAAAATTACAAGGTTAAATACCCTGATGAAGCTGAAGTGGCTGACCGTTTAATTCAAGAAATTGAAAAACAAGGTCGTTGGAATGTATGGCAAGTTTTAACAAACCCAGCTATGACACCAGCTACCCCAGCTCAACCTGCAAAAAAATAAGTTTAAACTTTAAAAAAGGGCTGATTTGACAGCCCTTTTTTATATTTGATCAATTGAAAAAAACTTTAAAATTTGTATGATCGGCATATTACTGATCCACATATTTGACCATAATGTTTGTTAGAAAAAGAAATTCAGCGCTCTTCACGGTCATAATCCTCGGTTCAATTCTCGGTGGATGTCAGGTCGTCAATGTTAAGCAGCAAGCTCTCAACGTTACTATTGCAAATGAACGTAATAGTATTCTTACGCAAGATAAACTGAGTGAAGCAAGTCTTAACGTTTTGTCTATGTCAGGGCAAGAAGCCAAAACCTGTACAGACTCCCCTGACACTTGTGTAAATCAACTCAAAAACCTTCCTCAAATTTTAGACGAACAGCTTTTATCTGCTGCAAGCGAAATGTATCTGGCAAAAGCGATGGCTTTATCAGATTCTTCCGAGTGTAAAATTAGTCGATTCACTAAACATAAGGCGACTGATGAACAAAAAGCGATTCAGAATAAATATGACGATTGCTTAGACCAACAATTAACCTTTCTCGATAAGAGCATTCGTTATAGCTATGCCTATCTGTTTTCAACAAAACGTCAGCCGACCGACCGTATTTTTGATAACAGACAAGTTCAAATACGCGACTTCTATAATCAAGCCATTGCCAAAATGGTCAGTGTGTATGATTTAAGATACCCGCAAAAAAATGTGGTAGAGCCACAAATCCATATTGGTAAGAGTGTTTATTCAATAGACTTTGAATTTCATAGACAATTATCAGGTCAAAAATTAGAGAAATTAATTTCGAGCTATAACTTAAATTTTTCAGGGTTAAGAACAATTAACCGTCGTGACGGTTTCGGTTCTGAGTTTGTCGCCGTTTTTCCGAGCTCAGGAAAAGAAGATATTAATGAATATATTTTAGATCCTCTCAATTACAGCTATAAAAATGGTGTGAATCCGAATATTCACCATGCACGTTATTTAGCTGCAACGATCGTGGCTGAGCCTAAAAATGCCAAAACTGTTCAAGACATTATAAATAACCCAGAATTTGTAATTCGAGTTTATGATCCTTATCGCACCGATAATATTAATGTCGCAGGTAAGCAATACCCTCTAGCTGCGAACTTCTCTGCACCTTATGGTTTATGGTTAGCTGAAAATAACTTAGGCGTAGCGGCTTATTTAAGCCTGATTGATCGTGATCAGCATTTAACCATGCCGCATCTCTACATGCTTGAACCATACAACCCAAACAAGAAAATTATTGTGTTGGTTCATGGACTAGCAAGTAGTCCTGAGGCATGGATTGCTTTGACCAATGATGTTATGGGTGACACGGTTTTAAGAGATAACTATCAAGTTTGGCAAGTTTTCTACTCGACCAATATGCCAATTTTGGAAAGTCGCTTCCAGATTTATGCTCTGCTTAAACAAGCGTTTGGTTCGCTAAACCCAAGTGACCCTGCTGCACATGATGCTGTGCTTGTAGGCCATAGTATGGGTGGTATTATTAGCCGTTTACTGGTCAGTGATGGTGATATTACTCAACCAGCCTTAAAACTGATGACTGTACGTCAACAGAACCGTTTCAAGAAACATCCTATGGTTACTGAACGATTGCAAATGCATTCGATTGGAAACTTTGATCGCGCAATTTTCTTGGCATCACCTCACAGAGGTACAGATTACGCTGATCGATGGTTTACGTTAGCTGCTCGTAAAATTATTCGTTTGCCGGGAGCTTTTTTATCTGCTGTAGCGACATCACTAACCACTGAAAACCTAGATGTTAAAGATTTCTTGAATAACATTGATAATGGTCTGATTCAAAATGGACCAAGTGACTTAAGCCATCAATCTAAATTTATGGAACTCACGGAAAATATTAATCCACATCAAGGATTAGTCTTCCACTCAATTATGGGTAACATTACCAAGAGCGATGATCCTAATGTGATTACCGATGGCATCGTTCCTTATAAGAGCGCTCACTTAGAGGGTGCAAAGTCTGAGAAAGTACTTCCTGGTGGGCATTCAATCCAGCTCACACCACAAGCGGTATTAGAATTGCGTCGTATTTTACGAGAGCATTTAGTTGAACATGGTTTATATAAACCATAAATATAAAAAGAGCCAAAGGTTATCCTTTGGCTCTTTTGTTTTAGACTAGATTTTACTGCCCAGAACGGATGATGTAATCAAACGCAGAGAGTGATGCTTTAGCGCCTTCACCTGTAGCAATAATGATTTGCTTGTAAGGCACAGTCGTACAATCACCCGCAGCAAACACACCTTGTACATTGGTTTCGTTGCGGTCATTTACAATGATCTCACCACGGTTGGTTAACTCAACTTCACTGTCTTTTAAGAAGTCAGTGTTTGGCAATAAACCAATCTGTACAAAGATCCCTGCAAGTTCCACTACATGCTCTTCATCAGTGGCACGGTCTTTATATTTAAGACCAGTCACTTGTGAGCCGTCACCTAACACTTCTGTACTTAAGGCATTCATAATCACCGTTGTGTTTGGCAAGCTATGCAATTTGTTTTGCAACACTTGGTCAGCACGAAGTTTGGTATCGAACTCAACTAAAGTCACATGTTCAACAATCCCTGCAAGGTCAATTGCAGCTTCAACACCTGAGTTACCACCACCAATCACGGCAACACGTTTGCCTTTGAACAACGGACCATCACAGTGTGGGCAGTATGCGACACCACGGGTACGGTATTCAGCTTCACCCGGTACATTCATTTCTCTCCAACGTGCACCTGTTGAAAGGATGACAGTTTTCGATTCAAGTTTTGCACCGTTTTCAAGTTCAACTTCAACCAGACCATTTGCAGTTTGGTTGGCACCCGTGATTTTGCTAACACGTTGCAGGTTCATGATATCGACATCGTATTCACGAACGTGTGCTTCCATCTCGGCAGCAAACTTAGGACCTTGAGTCTTTTGCACAGAAGTGAAGTTTTCAATATCCATGGTATCCATGACCTGACCACCAAAGCGTTCAGCTACGATACCTGTGTTAATACCTTTGCGTGCTGCATAGATGGCTGCTGTTGCACCTGCAGGTCCACCACCAATCACCAATACATCAAAAGCATCTTTGGCATTGAGTGCTGCTGCATCTTTTTCAGCTGAGTTGGTGTCGAGTTTCGCCACAATCTCTTCAAGGGTCATCCGACCTTGGCCAATGTGCTCGTTGTCTTGGAACACCATTGGTACAGCCATGATTTTGCGTTGTTCCACTTCATCTTGGAAGAATGAACCGTCAATCATGGTTGCTGTGGTGTTCGGGTTATAAATCGCGATCAGGTTAAGCGCCTGTACCACGTCCGGACAGTTATGACAGCTTAATGATACAAACACATCAAAGTTGGCTTTGAGGTTTAGGCCTTTAATTTGGTTGAGCACTTCATCAGAAACCTTCGGTGCATAACCAGAGACTTGTAACAGCGCCAAGATCAAAGACGTAAACTCATGACCCATTGGTAAGCCTGCAAAGAACACACGAGGCTGTTCACCTGCTTTAGCCACACCAAAGCTTGGACGACGTGTATTGTTACCATCAAAACGGACAGTCACCTTGTCAGAAAGCTCAGCGATTTCTGTCACTAACTCTTTAATTTGAGCAGCTTTATCTGATTCATCTAAAGCAGCCACTAATTCGATTGGACTTTCTAAACGTTCTAAGTAAGCTTTTAATTGAGTTTTAATGTTTTGATCTAACATCTGTTTTTACTCCAATTCATCCAAATTCTTTCAATAGATGCATAGTACGTTAAAACACAAAATAGGTGAAACAGTATGTTTTTATAGATTTAATCGGTTTTTTAGATTTTATTCTTTTCATTCAAAAAAAACCAACCTGAACTTATCCCAGCGCAGGTCGGCAAACTGGTTAAACTAAAGTAACACCACACCAAATACAGCCCCAGCAATTAAGACATGTAAAGGATGAACTTTTTTAATTAAAGATAATAAAGTTGCAATGACTACCATAATAATAAGTAAAGTATTTATGGCAGCTGCCTCAGAAATAATCCAAGCACTGGCAAGCACCGTCCCCACTGTGACGGGTTGTAAAGCAAGCTGTAAAACACGGCGCCATTTTTTATCTTTGAACTTAGACCAGCCTCTCATTACAAATACCGTAATAAGAGATGAAGGTAGAAATTTAGCGGTAGAGGCCACAAGTAAACCTGACAACCCTGCTACATGCCATCCCACCAATGGTACAATCATCATGTTCGGACCGGGAGCTGCTTGAGCCATAGCAAACAAAGCACTAAATTCTTGTGCAGTCATCCAATGATGAATGTCAACCACTTGACGCTGCATTTCGGGCAAAATCGTGTTTCCGCCACCAAAAGCTATAAGAGACAACTGAGTAAAAATGATCGCTAAAGCAAGTAGAACTGCTCCCATTACACACGTCTCCAAATAATAGATGAATAAAGTGCCAATAGAATCAACATAGTCAAAAGCAAAGAAATTTTTAGAAAAGCAATACTGATAATTGCAGCCACGACAACACACATCGCTATCGGGTTACGTAATAATGGTTTCAACATTTTTAAGCCAGTTGCTACCAGAAGCCCTGCTGCTGCTGCTCCTAACCCTTCAAAAAGATGCTTAACCATAAGGTTGTCTTGGAACTGCTCATAAACATAATGTAAAAGTACAACAATAACAGTAGGTGCAAGGATCAGACCAATGAGCGAGCTCACTGCACCACGAACACCCCGAAATTCCATGCCAATCGCAACCGAGAGATTAATAATGTTGCCCCCTGGTAAGAATTGACACAGACCAAGTAACTCAGTGAATTTTTCAGGGCTTAGCCACTGTCTCTGCTCTACAATGACTTTTCTTGCTAAAGGTAAAACACCACCAAATCCAATTAAACCTAATGTTAAAAAACCTAAAAATAACTCTGTGCAGGTGGGTACACTCTCCTTCCGCACGGCAATCTCAACATGGTTCATTTTCGTTACTTTTCACTTTATCTGACCAAGATAGAATGATACTTTTGTGATATATCTACAAATGCTTTTATTTTCACTAAGCATACCCTAAAGGTATTTCTATGCTCGATTTACATAAGCTTCACGCCTTTGTAGTAGTGGTTGAAGAAAGAAATATTACGCATGCAGCAAATCGATTGTTCATACAACAACCGCCTCTAACGCGTTTACTCAAAAAACTTGAAGAAGAACTCGGTACACAATTACTTATTCGTCAACCGCGAGGGATTGAACCAACTGAGGCAGGTCTAGCTTTATTTAAAGAAGCACAGCTTTTATTAGAGCATGCTAAACATATACCCCAACTTGTCCAAGATGTTAGCCAAGGCAAAACTGGACAACTCAATATTGGTTTTACAAGTTCCGCAGGTTTACATCCGCTTATTTCGCTGGTATTGCGCTCATATCGTGAAATGTACCCAGCTGTACAGACTAAACTTGAAGAAGCAGGCAGCCAAAAGCAATTAGATTGGTTAATTTCAGAAAAGCTTGATATTGCGTTTTTAAGAGCGCCGATTAGTCGTGATATTGGTTTGAAACATCTGCATATATTAGATGAGTCAATGGTAGTGGCATTGCCCATAGACCATCCGCTTACAAAAAGAGAGAAAATTAGTTTAGTTGACTTATCTGATGAGAATTTTGTTTTATACCGTCGTTCTTCAGGACAAGGCTTATATGACAATATTTTATATAGTTGCTATCAAGCAGGTTTTAGTCCGCGCATTGTTCAGGAAGCACCTCGACCTACCGCAACATTAAATTTAGTCGCTGCTGGAATTGGTATAACGATTGTGCCAGCCTCAATGCATAACTTTTGGGAACATGGAATTGTCTATCGAGAATTTGATGATTCAATAAAACTGAATGCGCCTATTTACTTGATTACACGAGAAAATGAAAATTCGGCTAAAGTTTCAAACTTTATTGAACTTATGCAAAAACTTTTGCCCACAATGGCCTGAGTGCAAAATCTAGGCAATAAAAAGTGCTCTAATGTGAGCACTTTTTATTATCATCAATCTACTATTTTTGATTAATTCGTTTAGATAATTCTTCTGCCGATTCTTTGCGCTCAGAATAGCGATCTGTCAAATATTCTTTTTGCCCACGCGTTAATAATGTGAACTTATACAGTTCCTCCATCACATCAACAATTCGATCATAGTAAGAAGAGGGTTTCATACTGCCATCTTCCTCAAACTCCAAAAATGCTTTTGCGACAGATGACTGATTTGGGATGGTAATCATACGCATCCAACGACCTAAAATACGCATTTGATTGACTGCATTAAAAGATTGCGAACCACCACTGACTTGCATGACTGCTAGGGTTTTACCCTGAGTTGCACGGATTGCTCCAGCTGCTAAGGGAATCCAGTCAATTTGAGCTTTTAAAATAGAACTCATCGCACCATGACGTTCAGGCGAACACCAGACCATGCCTTCTGCCCAAGCTAATAGTGTATGTAATTCTTGGACTTTAGGATGATCTGTTCCTGCATCCTCAGGCAAAGGTAAACCTTTAGGATGAAAGATTTTGACTTCAGCACCTAAATATTCAAGGATTCGGCCAGCAGTCAGCACAGCAAAACGACTATAAGAGCGTTCACGATTAGAACCATATAGCAATAAAATGCGAGGTGGATGCTCAAGCTGCTGCGCTTGAACTTGCTCAAATGCAGGCTTATCTAGAAGATCTAATGCTACATTTGATAAATCATTATTAGGACTGTTCATGTAAGAAATACTTTTTCTTTAACCAAAGAGAAACTGTAACGAGTGAAATTAAAACTGGCACTTCAACCAACGGCCCAATCACTGTGGTAAATGCCACAGGTGATGCCAAACCAAAGGTTGCAATAGCTACAGCCAATGCCAACTCAAAGTTATTACCTGCCGCGGTAAATGAAATAGCAGTAGTACGTGGGTAGTTATTCCCCATCCGTTTACTCATAAAGAAGCTAATGAAGAACATTACGACAAAGTAAATTGTAAGTGGAATCGCAATACGTAATACATCTAAAGGTAAGCTCACTACATCACCACCTTTTAGACTAAACATCGCCACAATAGTAAAAAGTAAAGCAATTAAACTAATCGGGCTGATCTTTGGTAAAAATTTACTTTGATACCATTCCAACCCTTTCGACTTGACTAAAATCAAACGCGTCAAGAATCCCATTAAAAATGGAATACCTAAGTACACCAAAACCGCGTGTGTAATCGTCCAGAAATTCACATCAATGACTTGCCCTGCCACACCAAAATACGGCGGCAAAAAGGTCAAAAATAGCCAAGCATACGTACTGAAAAATAAGATTTGGAAAATACTGTTAAATGCAACTAACGCTGCAACATATTGGTTATCTCCACAAGCCAAGCCATTCCAAACCAATACCATGGCAATACAACGTGCTAAGCCTATCAAAATAAGGCCCGTCATATACTCTGGATAGTGATGTAAGAAAATAATCGCAAGGATAAACATTAAAACTGGAGCAATAATCCAGTTTTGTACCAACGATAGAGTTAAGGTTTTCTTATCTTTAAATACTTCTGGTAACGCAGCGTAATCAACCTTTGCCAACGGTGGATACATCATCAAAATTAAGCCGATTGCGATCGGGATATTAACGTTATCTACACTTAATTCATTCAAAGACACAGATGCCTGAGGAAAGAAAACTCCAATCGCTAAACCTAAAGCCATTGCAATGAAAATCCATAGCGTCAGGTTTCGATCTAAAAATGAAAGCCCTTGTCTGGTCATGTTCTACTCGAAGAAAGAATTGATTAATTTTGTTCAATACACAAATGATTGATACACCTATGCTAGAAATCCGAATTTTTAAGACAGAAATCTAAGAAGATTAATCGCAGCACGTTGTAGTGATGAAAGGCTGATCTTGTTGTTTTACTCTTGTCTCACTCTCGTCATTTTCTATCACCTTTAAAATATCTAAAGCCCATACAGGTAAATCAGGATTTAAGCTGTAATAGACCCACTGACCTTTTCTTTCATCCAGTAATACGCCATGAGTTCTTAATAAGGCCAAGTGTCGAGAAATTTTGGGTTGGCTCAACTCAAGCTGCTCTGTTAGCTCACAAACACAAATATTTTGTTTATTTAGAACTAATTTAAGAATATTTAACCGAGTTTGGTCAGATAGACATTTAAAGAAATCGACTTGGTTGATCATATCTACAACAAAATATATTCGTTATTGCAAATATACGGATATCCATATATAAATGCAATATCTTAATTTGAAGATCAATTTATCATGAGCGATAAAGTAAAAATCTATCATAACCCTGCTTGCGGAACCTCACGCAATACATTGGCGCTTATTCGTCATGCAGGACTTGAGCCTATTATTATCGAATATTTGCAAACACCACCAAGTAAAGATGAATTGATTCAACTCATTAAGGATTCAGGCTTAACTGTACGTGAAGCAATTCGTAAAAATGTCGATCCCTACAAAGATTTAGAGTTAGAACAAAACCATTGGACAGACGAGCAATTAATTGATTTTATGCTGCAATATCCAATTTTAATTAATCGCCCATTTGTGGTTACACCAAAAGGCACACGACTTTGCCGCCCGTCTGAGGTTGTATTGGATATTTTAGATTCAAAAAACTTAGGCTATTTTGCAAAAGAAGATGGTGAAGTAATCATTGACGAACAAGGCCGTCGTATAAAATAATTGAAGATACTTATTAATATAAAAAGCTAAATGGCACGACACCATTTAGCTTTGTTGAATGAAACGGATTAAAAATAGGACTTAATAAAAGGAAGAAGTTGCTCTCCTATCACCATGCCCAATAAACCGACTAATGCAACAAGAGGTGGAGCTGGTGACTTAACATTTAGAACGTAATATAAGACACCAACAAGCAACCCTACAGCCAAAGATAACAAGTACATTTTCATCGTACATACCTTAGAGAATCAAGCCATTTAATCAGCAGGTTCCCATACTGTTTTATTTAAAATGCAAAACACGAGCACCCTAGTGCACCCCAGAAAGATTTTTTGTCCTTATCGTTTACAGGAACATCAAGCATCCAAGCGTGGCTGTGTCCATGCATGCCACAGCTGCTAGTACATGCACACAATGCACTTTGTGACTGTAATGATTGATTCGACGGTGCATTACGATTTTCAGATAAACGCCACTGACCACCAAAGCGTTTTACTGGCGACCATGTTGGAGATGCTGGCGGCAACGGCGGATCGTCTTGCTTAAACTCAGCCCCTGCATATACCACTTTTCCACCTAAAACAGTGAGTACAGACTCAATCCACTGGATATCTTCTGCTTCAACTTTAAAGTAGTCATCTGACAACACAACTAAGTCGGCAAGTTCCCCTGCTGTGAGTGAACCTTTGACATCTTTTTCACCTGAGAACCAAGCCGAACCTTTAGTCCAGAGTTTAAGTGCAGTTTGACGGTCTAATAGATTTTTTTCATCATAGAGTGGCAAACCACCGACTGTTTTACCCGTACTTAGCCAGTATAAACATACCCAAGGGTTATAGGATGCAACTCGAGTCGCATCTGTCCCCGCACCCACAGGAACACCAAGCTCTAACATTTTCTTAACTGGTGGCGTTGCCTGAGCAGCCTCGGCACCATAGCGTTTTACGAAAATCTCACCTTGATATGCCATACGGTGTTGAATGGCAATACCACCGCCCAACGCACCAATACGTTCAATATTACGCTCAGATACGGTTTCGGCGTGGTCAATAATAAATCGAGTTGCGAATGGCTGTTTTGAATTGACGCGCTCAAATACATTCAGCAAACGATTAATACTTTCATCATAGGTTGCATGAATACGGAATGGCCATTTCTTTTCAGCCAAGTGCTCTACGATGGCTTCGAGTTCACCTTCCATTTTTTCTGGTAAATCCGGACGAGGTTCATAGAAATCTTCAAAGTCACCCGCTGACCACGTCAGGTTTTCACCTGCTCCATTCATTCTAAATAACTCATCACCATCACCCGGAAATGTCATTTCTGTCCAACGGCGATAGTCATCAAGCTCTTGGCCTGCCTTCTGAGCAAATAGATTATAAGCAATTCGCACTGTCATTTGATTTTGATCGTGTAATTGCTTAATCACATCATAATCTTCAGGGTAGTTTTGACCACCACCACCTGCATCAATTGCCGAAGTAATGCCTAATCGATTTAGTTCGCGCATGAAATGACGAGTTGAATTGACTTGATCTTCAACTGGCAATTTTGGTGCTTTCCCTAAGGTTGAATACAAAATCATAGCGGATGGAGTTGCGAGCAACAGACCTGTTGGTTCACCCTTTGCATCTCGTACAATTTTGCCTCCGGGTGGATCTGGAGTGTCTTTATTAAAGCCTAATACATCAAGCGCTGCCCGGTTCAACAAAGCACTGGCATATAAATGTAAAACAAAGACAGGAGTATCTGGCGCAGCTTTATTAATTTCTTCTAAAGTTGGTAACCGCTTTTCGGCAAACTGGAACTCAGTCCAACCACCAACCACACGTACCCATTGTGGAGCTGGCGTATTATCTGCTTGTTCTTTAAGTAATCGTAGAGCATCAGCAACGGATGGCACACCTTCCCAGCGCAATTCCATATTGTAATTTAGGCCACCACGAATAATATGCAGATGACTGTCATTTAGACCCGGTATAACGCGACGACCATTTAAGTCTACGACTTTGCTTGTAGGAGTTGCGAGCTTCATAACCTCATCATTTATACCCGTACGTACGACTTTACCGTCTGCAATCGCAATTGCTTGTACTTCGGGATTCTGAGGATCTAGTGTTGTGATTTTACCGTTTATGAGTATGAGGTTTATTTCGGTCATTCTGAACTCCATTCTTGTGAATTATCGTTCTAAAAAATAAAGGCATATCTGTATTAATATCACTTAAATATTGAATACTAGACATGCCTTTACCTAAATCAGTACTGTTTTATTTTGCAGGAACTGGTGCAAGTACTTCGTGTTTTGATGTTGTACGTTCAGGCGCCTTATGTACCATCGTATAAGCATAATCAACGCCCATACCATAAGCACCAGAATGCTCGCGTACAATTGCCATAACTGCATCATACGTATCACGATGTGCCCAATCACGTTGCCATTCAAGTAAGACTTGTTGCCAAGTTACTGGAACAACACCTGCTTGAATCATACGTTGCATGGCATAGTCATGTGCTTCTTTTGATGTACCACCAGAAGCATCTGCAACCATATAAATTTCATAATCGCCTTCAAGCATGGCGCCAAAAGCAAAGGTGTTATTGCACACTTCAGTCCATAAGCCTGAAACAATCACTTTTTTACGATTATTTTTTGCAAGAGAATCACGTACTTTTTGGTCATCCCATGAGTTCATAGAAG
Organism: Acinetobacter seifertii; assembly: GCF_016064815.1. NCBI lineage: Bacteria > Pseudomonadati > Pseudomonadota > Gammaproteobacteria > Moraxellales > Moraxellaceae > Acinetobacter > Acinetobacter seifertii. Next base: position 2,448,252 of record NZ_CP065820.1, read on the forward strand.
TACGTTCTAGTAATGGAGCATCTGGAAATACATCTAAAAGTTCTGGATAGGTATGACCAGAGAAGCTTTCAGTTTCAACCGTAGTAATGGTGACAGGAATATTGAATGTTTTAGCTGCTTTTGCTAACCCTACAGTATTATTCTTTAATACTTGGCGATCTATTGACTGTACCCCAAAAGCCATTTGTGGCTGATGATCAATAAAAATAACCTGACAATTCGTTGGTGATAATTGTTCTAAAAGTGATTTATTCATGAATAACTCCGTTATTACTGATAAGTTTTGTGTTTAAGTAAAAAATCTAATGTTTATTATCAAAACAGATAAAAATGTAAAAAAATAGACAGTAAATCAGCTCGAATCTGTATGCTGTACGAATACAATAAAATCAATGATTGCTTTTTAATTTTTATAGTTTAATCATTGATATATATTTTTTTAACTTTTGCTTATCCATGGATCGATTAGACTGTATTTCCACTTTTGTAAGTGTCGTAGAGCATGGAAATTTTAGTAGCGCAGCCAGAGCACTCGACATCTCTCGTGACTTAGTAGCCAAACGTGTTTGCTACCTCGAAAATGACCTGAAAACCACACTGTTAACCAGAACAACAAGACAGATGAATCTCACCTCTTGTGGGGAAAAATTTTATCAACATAGTAAAGTCATTTTAAGTGAATTTGAATGGGCTGCTTATGAAATTAGCTACAATCAGCAGTACCCTGAAGGCGAACTTAAGCTCAATACCCCAATGTCTTTTAGCAATATTTTTCTTCAGCATATTATTTCAGACTTTATAGAGAAATATCCCAGTATCAAAATTGATTTATTCATGACTGATCAGCTATTAGACACGAATAATAATAAATTTGATTTAACCATTCGTGTAGATGGTTCACCTCCAAATTTGGCAAATAGTAAAATATTAAATACCTATCAACGATATTTATATGCAACACCGGAGTATTTTAATCAGCATGGCCTTCCAACCTCTTTAGAAGAACTGAAAGAACATAAATTTCTGATTTACTATCAAGATAGCCGACATAAAAAATTGATTTTCCAAAAAGATCAAAAAGAAGTGTCCTTTAATTGCTTCCCTGTGATGACCTGTAATAATGGGGAATTATTATTAGATATGTGCTTGAAAGATCACGGTATCGTTTTTCTTCCAGAGTTTATTGCAGAGCCTTATTACAAAGAAGGCAAATTACAGAAATGTTTGGAGGACTACACCAGTCAGCCGCTTCACTTATATATCACATGGCCAAACCGTAAGATTTTATCGAAGAAGGTCAAACTATTTATTGATTTTCTAACGCGTCAAATCGTTCCTATAAAATAACCAATCTGGGCCTTTTCCATAGGAATTGGCCCATTATTTTTTATTTAGTTTAAATAGTTTCAATTTTTTTATTTTTAAATAAATTTAATAAATTTTGATCTGCTGTTGCTGTGTGGTCTTCTTCAACAAATGTCGTCGCGTAGTGTTCTAAATGCTCTTCCATCAATTGAGTTGCTCGCTTTTCATCGCCTTGCTCAATGGCATTTAAAATTGCACGATGTTCATCTGCCGAACAATTATTATGTTTGGGAATTTCATATAACCCAATTAATAACGAAGTCCTTGCAATAAGCGTCTGCAAATAACTGGTCATAATCGTATTTTGATTTGCTTCAATCAGCTTTAAATGAAATTGTCCTGATAGCTTAATCCACTCGGCCCAATTGCCAGCTAAACGCTCATGTGACTCTTGATCGACTAAGCCTCGAAGCTCACTAAAATCTAGGCTATGTGACTTTTGAGCTAGCTTTTTTACAGTAGCGATTTCAAGCATGCTACGTGCTTCAAAGACCTCTTTTGTTTCATGAGCACTATGTTTTGCGATGAGTGCCCCACGATTGGGCTGAATTTCGATGACCTTATCATGTGCAAGTTTCACGAAAACACGTCTTAACACTCCTCGCGTTACACCGAATGCTTCACACAAAGGTGCTTCAACTAAACGTGCGCCAGGGGCAAGTTGTCGATTTAAAATAGCATCTACAATAGCGTTATATATATGGTCATCAATTTCATCATTGCTCATTTCTACGGCTTTTTTTGGTGCATTCGATGGCATTGATTTCTCCATTTTTATTGATGCCCCCTCTTTTTAGAACTTTATCTAATGACAATAGTGTAAGTTTAACTTAAGCGTTTTGGAATATTGCTCTCATTCCCACAACAAATATACTGAACCAAATAATTCAATATTAAATCTCTAAAGATCCACTTATACACCTAAATTTACTTACTTTTTATAAAAAATTAAGCACTTCCCATTTTATAAATATGTCTCTGCATATCCAAAATCCATACCAGTTTAAATGACTCATAAGCGCTACTTCGCAAATTTGGCATAACTTTTGCTCGATTAAGATTGTGCACAATTTAAATACCATATTGTACACAATTTTAATTTCATTCTTTTAGACAGAAAAAACAATGCTGCTGAAAGTGCCTCCATCTTAAGGAAGTGAGTGTTCAAGATGAATAATACCGAAGCAATAATTAAACCTTCTTATGATGCAAAACTGACAAATCAAGACTTGGCTCCTTTAAAAAAGCAAACATGGGGCGCTTATAATATTTTTGCTTTCTGGATGTCTGATGTTCATAGTCTCGGCGGTTATGTCATGGCTGGGAGCCTTTTTGCACTTGGGCTCAATAGCTGGCAGGTACTTTTATCTTTACTCATCGGCATCGCCATAGTTCAGTTTTTTACAAACCTGATTGCCAAGTCTAGCCAACAAACTGGTACGCCCTATCCTGTTATTTGCCGCGCAACCTTCGGTGTACTTGGTGCAAATATTCCTGCTGTTATTCGTGGGCTTATTGCTGTCGCATGGTATGGCATTCAAACCTATTTGGCCTCAAGTGCTTTCTTATTGGTCATTTTAAAGTTCTTTCCAGAATGGTCGCTCTATGCCGATGTTACAAATTACGGCTTTCTTGGACTTTCCTATTTAGGATGGGTTGGCTTTATGCTGCTTTGGTTACTGCAAGCGATTGTTTTTTGGTCTGGCATGGACAGTATTCGTAAATTCATTGACTGGGCAGGTCCGGCTGTCTACGTAGTGATGTTGGCGATGGCAGTATGGCTCATCTGGAAAGCTGGCTGGCAAAATATTGATTTAAACTTGAGCGGTGTTCAATACGACGGTTTTGCGGTTGTACCAGTCATGATTGGTGCTATTGCGCTTGTTGTTTCATATTTTTCTGGACCAATGCTGAACTTTGGTGACTTTTCTCGTTATGGCAAAAGCTTTAATGCCATTAAAATGGGTAACTTTCTTGGCTTACCGATTAACTTCTTAGGCTTTTCCTTACTTACTGTGGTGTGTATTGCGGCAACGCTTCCAGTCTACGGCAAGCTCATTACAGACCCTGTCGAGATGGTTGGAAAACTGGATAATACCTTTGTAGTTATTTTAGGCAGTTTAACCTTAATGATTGCCACCATTGGGATTAATATTGTCGCTAACTTTGTTTCACCTGCCTTTGATTTTTCCAACGTTTCACCGAGCAAAATTAGCTGGCGCATGGGTGGAATGATTGCAGCAGTTGGTTCGATTTTCATTACCCCATGGAATTTATTTAATAATCCTCAAGTGATCCATTACACCATTGATATTTTAGGTGCATTTATCGGCCCACTTTTTGGTGTATTGCTCGCCGATTTTTACCTCGTTAAAAAACAGAAAATCGAAGTAGATGATTTATATACCTTAGATACCAAAGGTTTGTATTGGTACAAAAATGGTTATAACTACTCTGCCTTTTATGCCTTAATTCCAGCTTCATTAATTCCTATTCTATGTGTGCTGTTACCACAACTCTCTGCACTTGCTAATTTCACGTGGTTTATTGGGATGGGATTCGGTTTTGTGATTTACCGATTTCTTAACCAACCACTTGCCCATGCTAAATCGGCAATGACGAAGGTAAAAGTACAATGAAAATTAAAATTATTAACCCTAATACCACCCAAAGCATGACAGACAAAATTGCTGCATCAGCAAAGATAGTCGCAGGTTCTAATACTCAAATTATTGCAGTGAGTCCTCAAATGGGCCCTGCAACGATTGAAAGTTATTATGATGAAGCCCTAAGTGCAGTAGGTGTGCTAGAGGAAATTCACCAAGGTGAACTTGTAGGTATAGATGCTTATGTTATTGCATGTTTTGGTGATCCTGCCCTTTATGCCGCCCGTGAAATCACTTCAGCACCTGTGATTGGGATTGCCGAAGCAGCTATGCGAACTGCAAGTTATGTAAGTACTGGGTTTAGTGTAGTCACAACCTTACAACGCACAGTGAATATGAGCTGGCATCTGGCTCATCGCTATGGGGCTACGCCATTTTGCAAAAATGTTCGAGCTTGTGACATTGCAGTTGAAGAGTTGGAGCTTCCTGACTCAGATGCTTATCGAACAATACGAGATGAGTGCAAAAAAGCACTAGTAGAAGATAAAAGCGATACGATTGTTTTGGGCTGTGCAGGTATGAGTGATTTGTGCCTAAAACTACAAAACGAGTTGGGAGTGATTGTTATTGACGGCGTTGCAGCAGCAGTTAAACAAGTTGAAATGTTAGTCCAGTTAAATTTAAAAACCAGCAAAGTTGGTGATTGGGCCTCACCTCCTGTAAAGAATTACACAGGCATATTGTCAGGATTTGGAGCACATTAGAAATAAATTACTGTTTCAATTCCAGCTCAAAATTCAGAGTTGGAATTGAAACAAAGAATAATTAAAAGAATTAAGCCTCTGCTAACTCTGGCTGTTGTTCATTTTTATAAAATGGCACATCACCGTTAATAGTTGCACGGTGCATGATGCGATGAGCATCGCCATAATCAAATAATGCTTTATGCTGCGTACAACGGTTATCCCAAATCGCGACGTCACCGTCTTGCCACTTCCAACGCAAATGAAACTGCTCTTGGGTCGCATGTTCAAACAAGAAATTAAGTAATTGCTCACTTTCTTGTTCAGGTAACTCATTAATGCGAGTGGTAAAGCCTTCACTTACGAACAACAAAGGCTCACCTGTAACCGGATGAGTACGCACCACTGGGTGAACCACTGGCGGGTTACGCTTAAAGGTTTGTAAAAGCTTTTCACGCTCTTCTTCATTATGAGCAAAACGCTCCAGCGGAAAAGACTTACGAATATCGTGTGTTGCAGTTAAGCCACGCAATTTTTGCTGCAACTTAAGCGGAAGCCCTTTAAAAGCTGCTGTATTGCTCGACCACAACGTGTCACCGCCTACAGGTGGAATTTTAATGGCTTGCAACACACAACCCAAAGGTGGAGTTTTACTAAAAGTCACATCTGTGTGCCAAAGTTCATTGTCACGCAAATCTTGTTTCCAGCTATCGAGCACCATCACCTCAGGTACATCTTCAATTGAAGGATAAATCGGGTGCACATGTAAGCTGCCAAAACTGCGTGCCAAGTCTGCTTGTGCTTGCGGTGCTAATTGTTGCTTTCGAAAAAAAATGACCTGATGATCAAGCAAAGCCTGCTGGATTTGTTGCGTTGTCTTTTCATTTAACGCATTCAAATCGATATCGTGAATAATTGCGCCAATGGTAGGCTTGATCACTTCAATATTTAAGTTTGCTACTACTGTATTCATCTTCTTTACTACAACTGCTGACCATACCAAGGAGAAAACTGTTTTTGTAACCAACGTAAAAACAGCTCAAAACTAACTGCGACAATCGCAATCACAATAATGCCTAGAATCACCGTATCGGTAATTAAGAACTGCGCTGCCGATTGCACCATAAAACCAATACCACGATCTGCTGCAACCAATTCTGCTGCAACTAATGTTGACCAGCCCACCCCAAGACCAATACGAATACCAGTAATAATATGAGGTAAAGCTGTTGGTAAAATGACATGCCAAAAGACTTGTGAATGACTTGCCCCTAGCGACAATGCCGCACGCTCACGATTAAGTTGATGGCTTAACACACCATGCGCACTACTAATGATGACAGGCGCCAAAATAGAGAAGAAAATCAAAAGTACTTTTGTGGTTTCGCCAATACCGAACCAAATAACAAGTAACGGCAAATAAGCTAACGGTGGAATTGGACGTAATAATTCAACCAAAGGATCTAAAACAGCGCGGACCCATTTGTTCAGCCCCATCCATAAGCCTAGCGGAACTCCAATCACTACGGCAGCAATCAAAGCTAAAAACACACGAGAGATACTGGCTGCCAAGTGTTGCCACAAAGTTGCTTTCATAAAGCCTTCTTGGCTGACCGATATAAATTTTTGCCAGACTGCCTGTGGACTCGGTAAAAACAGTTCAGGTACGACATGCAAAGCAGTAATGAGGAACCAGAGTGCAACCACACTTCCCACACTAATTATGCTAACTGCCAAAGTGCGATGCTTCTCAAAAAATGACGATAGAAATGAAGCATTTTCTGTTTGCACATCTGGCTTAAGTTTTAGCTCTGCTTTGTCATACTCATAGACGTTATCTTTAGTGTTCATGTAGGTAACGCCTCCTTACCGCTTTGTTTTTGTGCCCTTAAACTTTCAAATAGCTGCTCTCTGAGCTGAATAAATTGTGGGTCCGACTTAATTGAACGAATAGACTCGCCCTGACGATATCGATTAGCAAAATCAAGATGTAGAGTTTCTACAATTTTGCCTGGATGCGCTGTCATCAGAACTAACTGATTGCTGAGCAATAATGCTTCTTCAATGTCATGAGTAATTAAAAAGAAACTTTTATTTTGTTGAATCCATAAATCGAGCACTAACTGCTGCATGTTTTCACGTGTAAAAGCATCTAATGCGGCAAAAGGTTCATCTAATAAAATAAACGGCGCGTGACTAATCAAAGCTCTAGCAATACCAACACGTTGTTTCATACCACCGGAAAGTTCCCAAATATTGGCTTTTTCAACGTGACTTAAACCTACAATTTTTAAAATTGCGTTCACTTGTGCTTCGATATCCGCGCGCTTTAAACCTTTTAACTGCAAAGCGAAGCCAACATTATCTGCAACATTCAACCAAGGAAGGAGTGCATGATCCTGAAACACGACAGCGCGAGTTACATCTGGTCCATTTACTACTTCATGATTTACAAGCACATCACCTGAACTCGGTTTTTGAAACCCTGCCAAGATATTAAGCAAAGTTGTTTTGCCACAACCTGACTCACCCAAAATCACGGTTAAAGAACCTTCTTCAATCGTTAGGTTAATGTCTTGTAAAACTGGCTTTTGCTGTTTAGGAAAAGTCAGATGAATATTTTTGGCTTCTAGTACACTCATGACAACTCCTTAAGGCTGCAAAAATGAAGAATTCACATTGCCTTTATAATCGGCTTTAAGTTGATCGACCTTGCCCTGACCTTTTAAGAACTTCGCTGTATCAAAAATATTTTGTGCAAATTCACCATCTAACGTTTGTTTTTGCTGAGCGTGGTCAAGGTAAATATTTCCACCTAATAAAAGTGGGATATCTTTTGGATCAGAACCTGTAAGCTGCGCAATTTTTTGCACGTTATCGGCATCTTTAACGTAAGCGGCTGGATCTTGATTATATTTTTCAAGCTGCTCAAGCGTAGTTTGGACAAAAGCTTTTAAGAAATCAGGATTTTTCTCTGCAAAATCTTTACGCACAACCCATAAGTCATAAGTTGGAGCGCCCCATTCACCTACTTGTTTTGAGTCAGTTAAAACCGTACCAGATGCTTTGGCTTTACTTAAAGCAGGTTCCCACACATAGGCAGCATCAATATCACCACGTTCCCAAGCAGCTGAAATTTCAGGTGGACGCAAGTTAATAATTTTTACTTTATCTTCTGGAATGTTCCAATGTTTAAGTGCCGACAAAAGGCTGTAATGCGTGGTTGAAACAAACGGTACAGCAATGGTTTTGCCAATTAAATCTTGAGGAGTTTTAATGCCTGATTTATTACTTACTACTAGCGCTTCAGACGCACCAAGTTTTGATGTAATTAAGAATACTTCAATCGGTAAATCACGGCTTGCCGCAGCAGCAAGTGGGCTTGAACCAATATTGCCAAGTACGACATCGCCTGAAGCAAGTGCATTGACAACGTCTGAGCCTGCATCAAATTTTTTCCATTGAATGTTACGTTGACTTTGTTTTTCATAATCTCCGTTTGCCTGTGCAACTTTACTTGGGTCCACCCCAGTTTGATAGGCAATCACGACAGGTTTGTTGTCACGAACTGAAGCACTTGTATTATTGTCTTTTTTATTTTGCCATACGATAAATGCAACAATTGCAACGATCACAATTGCCGTGACAATCAGCGGTTTGGTCTTCGTGCTCATAATTTCATGATCTTCAATAATATAAGCCTATGGTATGCAGCCGGCTTTATAATGAAAAATAAAAAAATATGAGTTGCTTATCTACTTTTTATAAATAACTTTTCTTCATAAGTTTTTATCTTTTGGTAAAAAGCAAATTTTAAGTAATCTTATAGAATAGATACAAAATTAAAATACTTATATATCAATAATTAAAAACGTTATTCCCAAATCATATGATTGGAAAAGCCTGACATAAGCTCTCTAGTATTTTATCCTACTCACCTTTAATCATTTTTTTCTTTTGGTCTATCGCATTAGATGTCTTACGTCTAATCAATTTTCGCCATTTTTTATAAAGATCAGATTTTATTATCTTTTTATCTTAAAACCTCTGCAAATATTGAGATTTAGACAAATCTTTTTCTGGTTTATACATGACGCAAGTTTAATTTTTTATTTTTAAGAGGAGAAAAATTCTTTTGTTTAAACATTCTCAATTTTTGAAAAAAACATTAATTACAATGTCTTTAATTACCTTTAGTCTTTCAAGCCATGCAGCGCTTACCTTTGGTAATGCTGAAGAAGGCCAACTTAAAGTGAGTGGTACTGTTCGGGCTAAATATGTTTATGATTTTGACTCTGAACCTTCTACAAGTAAATTTTCTTTTAATGACGCCGTATTATGGCTAGATTACAACTCCCCGAAATGGATTGGCCGCTTAGATTATCGGGTTTATGAATATTACGGGCGTTTAGGTGATGCAAATTGGCTCACCGATGCATGGTTGGGTTATAAAATTAATGACAATAGTAAAATTATTGCTGGCTTAAACCCCGTTCCTTTTGGCTTGGGTCGCTTTTGGGGAAATACTTATTATTTAGGCATTGCCAATAGTGCGAGCTGGGAAGATGTACACAACCTTGGCGTGAAATATGATTTCAATGATGGAATCAATGAGGCACAATTTGCCTTTTATCCTACCGATGGTGGCACCTATAGAGGTAAAAGCAAAGACTCGAGTCGATTTAGTATCAATCCTGTCAATGCAGATGACTCTGTACCAGAAGGCACCAATACCAAAGAAAAGAACTCCATTGTTGTTCGTGGTGCTCATACCTTTAAAAATGTCTTAGGCCAAGAAAATTTCTCTACCCAACTGGGTGCTTCTGCATGGTATTCCACCATTGAAAACAAACGCTCAGGGCAAAATGGGAATCGCCAAGTCTATTCGGTTTTTAGCAACACCAATTATAACCAATGGAATTTACAGCTTTTGGCTGGTTATCAAGACATTGATAATGCCGACAATCAATATAAAGACCACCTGACTTTAGGTGGTTTCGATTATTCATTTAACTCGGCAACTAAAGGTCAGATTTATTCAGCCGAACTCAGCTATTTGTTCCCTCAGCAATTTGGCCCAATTACCTCTGTTCGCCCCTACCTAAACTATAGTTCTTATCGAAAAGAGCAAGATGGTTTTAAAGACTCCACCCGTTTTATTCCCGGCATTGCCTTTAACTATCAAAAATTGACAGTACAAGCCGAGTTACTGATGGGTAAACATGATCCATATCTAGGAGACAGTGAAGGCCTTGCAGCTGGTGGAAGCAATGATAAATGGAATAAAAAAGCGTTTGTGATTTTTGCTTATTACTTCTAATTTTTAATAGAAAGGCCAACAGATGTTGGCCTTTGTTTTCATTTAGATATCTAATTTTACGCTAGTCGATTACTGGTGAATTATTGAGAGGAAGTTCTGTTTTATCTTCATCAATCACATCGACATCTTGGGCGGTAGGCTCAAACTTAATCAGTAGCCCAATCACAATTAAAGGAATAAATGCAAAGATAGAAATAATCAGGTAAACATCAGTTTTATATCCCGCCATCCAGATCGGTAAAACAAACAAAGCAATTGCTTGAGCAACACCAGTTACTGCACGGTTAAAGCCAACTCCAACGCCACGAATCGAAGCTGGATAAGCCATGGTTGGATAAACCATCATTTGTGCCCCAGGCCCAAAGCCTTCGGCAAAAAGCCATAAACCGAGCATGCCAATTGCGGTGTAGAGTAAAAAGCTATTACCGGGTTCACCAATGAATGCCAGTGCAATGAGTGCTATAAACTGGAGTAAAAAGCCTGTGAGCAACACATGACGAGATTTAAATCTGCTAGCAACAAATACGCCTAACAACCCGCCCGTAAATGCAAACAGCAAATTGAGTCCGAGTGTTGTAGTAATGGTCGTCAAAACATCGGTATGAAAGAAACGCGTTAAAATAGAAGGTAAAAAGAAAGCAATGGTGGTGTACTGAAATGCCACCGAAATGTGAATCACAATGGCCACAATCGTTCTTGGCAAATAGGTTTTATTAAATAAAACTGCAAAACCCTCGCGCTTTTTCTTTTCAGCAGTTCTTTCTAATTTTTCGACTGTGGCGACTGCATGAATCGCATAAGACTCTTGTAGAACTTTAGCTGCCCCTTTTAAATCACCTTGGTTGGCAAGCCAGATTGGTGATTCAGTTAAATATTTACCACGAATGAAAATAATGAGTAGCGCAGGCACTGCTCCAAAAATTAAAGATGCTCGCCATAACCAGTTGCTATGCTCAGGCGGTAAAAGAAAATAAAGCGCCAGAACTAGACCAAAACATACCGAAGAAGCGGCATACCACATTGGGCACCATGCTGCTAAACGAGCCGCCTTATTGCTACTACCGTTAAATTTGGAAAACTCAGATAAGTATGACATTGCGACAGGCAAATCAATACCAACACTAATCCCCATAATAAATCGGGCTAAAATCAACACCCAAACATTTGGTGCAAAACCAGCAACAATTGCCGCAATGACGAAAAGCACCATGTCCGCCATGAAGACCCGATAACGGCCAATTTTATCTGTCAGCCAACCACCAATCAGATTACCCACAATGGTTCCGCAGACAATTGCTGAAGCCACCACCCCAGTCATCACAGGGCTTAAAGAAAACTCTGAGATAACTTGCTCAATACCAAAGGACAGTGTTGTTAAATCATAGGCATCAATAAACACACCAATCAGTGCCAACCAAATGACTTTATTTGACTTCCCCTTCCCTGCAAATTTGGAAATTAATTGTGAAACATCATCGGGAGATTTAATTTCATAACGATGGTTATGATCGAGTTCTTGTGTGCTCACTTAATAATTCCTGAATTTTAATAACAGAAACAAAATAATGATTATTCACATAATACAAAAACAAATTAATCTGATTTTTTAATCTAAATTATAGAATTATCTTTTCATTATTAACTCAGCAGTAAAACCGATATAAAAAAAGAAAAAATAAAAGCTGGTATTTAACCAGCCATTTATTTTAAAGGCTTTGCAAAATATTAACTCGCCTCAGCAAGTTTTAATTCTTTTAGATTACGATATTTTGCACCGCGGTGATTTTCAGGCAAATATGGCCCGGCACCAAATAATTTTTCTCTTAATGTTCCTTGTGCATATGAGGTTTGATATACCCCACGTTTTTGCAACTCTGGCACAATAAACTCAACCACATCAGCAAAGGTTTGATGCGCCAAAATATAGGCCAAGTTAAAGCCATCGACATCGGTATCTTCAACCCATTGCTGTAAAGCATCCGAAACGGTTTCTGCCGAACCCACTAACACAGGTCCATTACCACCTAAGCTGTTCCAATTTGCAATTTCTTCAATGGTCCAAACACGCTCTGGATCTGCATTTACATAAGAATCTAATAAAGATTGAATCGCGTTAGTTTGAATATATTCAACTTTGTCCGTTGGCTGGTATTGTGAAAAATCAACTCCAGACCAACCAGACAGCAATGTTAAAGCGCCATCGTAGCTTCCATAGCTTTGATATTCTTTAAACTTAGCCTGTGCTTTTGCATCGGTTTCATCAGTGACAATTGACAAAAGTGCATAAATTTTAACTGAGTACGGATCGCGGCCTTCTTGGGCCAATTTCTGGCGAATGCCCTGTACCACTTTTTTAGTGGCAATTTTAGACGGCGCTGCTATGAATACACACTCGGCATTTTGACTCGCAAACTTCTGCCCACGTGAAGATGCCCCCGCTTGATAAAGTACTGGTGTTCGCTGCGGTGATGGCTCACAAATATGGATACCCGGTACAGTAAAGTATTTACCTTCGTGCTGAATTGGATGCACTTTTTTGTGGTCAACAAAGATACCGCTTTCACGGTCACGAAGTACCGAACCTTCTTCCCAAGACCCTTCCCAAAGTTTATAAAGGACTTCTAAATATTCATCAGCAATATCATAACGATTGTCATGATTAACCTGAGTTTTTAGACCCAAGTTTTTTGAACCACTTTCCAAATAAGACGTCACGATATTCCAACCAACTCGCCCTTTGGTTAAATGGTCTAGCGTGCTAATACGTCTAGCAAAAGGATAAGGATGCTCAAAGGAAATCGAAGTTGTGACACCAAAACCCAAGTGCTTTGTGACTGCCGCCATCGCTGGCACAATCTGTAGCGGATCATTGACTGGAACTTGTACCGCACCTGTTAAGGCATGTTCAGCACTTTGATGATAAACGTCGTAAATGCCAAGTACATCTGCAATAAAAATACCGTCAAAAAAACCACGCTCAAGAATTTGAGCTAAATCTGTCCAATATTCTAAATCTTTATATTCAACAGATCGGTCTTGAGGATGTCGCCATAATCCAGGAGATTGATGGGCAATACAATTCATTTCAAAAGCATTAAAACTAATTCTCTTAGTCATAAAATATCAGCCAGCATTTTATTTAATTTTTATACTAAAGCAATTTTTATATTTTCTTTATAATATATACCCCAAACAAAATATGATTTTATTCTAATAGATTTTTATAATTTATTTTAAGAAATAAAAATAATATTAAGCCGCCAAAAATAGCAGCTTAATATCTAAAACTATAATTTATTGTTTAGCAACATTCCCTATTCGCCATTGATACGGTGGTAATGTGCCGTTTACACTAAAATCACCGACAATTCGGTTTTTAAATACTCTCGGGTTATGTGAAGATAAAGTTCGTACATTACGCCAGTATCGATCTAGGCCTAAATCTTTGTCTGTTGCGGAAGCACCTAAAGCGTCAAATAAAATCGTAGAAGCATTTAAAATCAAATCGGTAATAACCGTTTGAGACTGTGCACTTTCAAGCTCAGCAAGTGCATTTTGCTCTTCTTCAAGCTGCTCATTATTTTGAAATGCAGCTAAGTAAGCACGTTGTAAGCTTTGTGCGACTTTTTCCACAATCGCCCCTGCACTGTAAGCCGCGCCACGGATTTGACCTACTACTTGTAAAATTTGCGGATCTTGCTTTACAAATTGAGCATTTGCATGCGTGTAGTTTCGGGTCCGTTTAGCAACAGCTTGAGAAACATCATAGGTTGCAGCACGCCCTAGACCTGTAATGATTGCCAGTTGGACCAGTTGATAATAAGCCGCCGAATACTTAAAACGGTCATCATCAGGTAAAATTTCAGCTTCATCGACCAATACATCATGGAAATATGCCGTACCACTTGCAGTAAGCTGTTGTCCAAAGCCATTCCAGTCATCGACAATTTCAACACCTTCATCTTCACGACGAACAACGACCGAGCCAGACTCACCCTTTAGATCTGTTACACCAACATCCACCCAGTCTGCATACAGACTGCCTGTGGTGTAATATTTTTTGCCTTTAACACGAATTTTTCCGTCACTGTCTCGATACAAATGTGTTTCAAACTGATCGATTGACTCTTTCCCGACTTCAGACCATGCACTACCCACTGTTTCGCCATTGGAAATTCGGTTAAGCCAACGCTGTTGAAACGACTTATCTTTACTTACCAAGACATCTTCAGTAAAACCAAAATGCACACGTAAAGCTTGGGGTAAGTTTGAATCGGCTTCTGCAAGTTCAATGAGCAATCCAAATAGTTCAGGAATGGTTGCATCAAAGCCACCATGAGCTTTGGGAAGTCTTAGCCGTGTAAAACCAATATCTTTGAGCCACTGAAGTTGTTCATAAGGCAAAATATGCTGCTGCTCACGGATTAAAGCCCCTTCTTTAATACGGGCAAAAGTTGGTCTGAAATTTTTTGCCAATTCATCATAACGTTCAGTTGGTCCTTCACCCCACACCCGAGAAATAATTGAGGCCTGACTTAGTGCAGCGTGTGTTAAGGAACCGAGATGATGCTCAAAATTTAAATTTGTCATGTAAGTAAAACCAATATTGCTTTGCTTTTACCATAAAATATTTATTTCACATGAAAACGATTATTTTTTTATAACAGTATTCAATCTTGATATAACACCAATCAAAAGCCTGACTGCCCTAAGCGATCTCTTTCTTGGTAAGACTATGCTGACTTTGCAATAAGGTTTGCATATATTCTGAATAGACAGAAAGTTTTTCGAAAATATGCTCTGAATAAAACATATCATCAATTAAGTGCGTCATTTGACTAGCAGTAAAGGTATTGCATAACCCGACCAGTGCTGCATTCATTTGCGCAAAATGAGCACATAACTGTACATATGCTTCATCTTTATTTTTAAATAATAATTTACGCATATCTAGCTGATCTACACCTTTTAGACCCTCATCTTTTACAACTTTGACCCAATGAATTTTTATTTTTAAGAACTGTTCAAGTTGTTCTAAAGCGTCTAAATCCAGCTCTAAATGGGTGATTAAAAAAATTGTAGAGATATCACTTCTACACAATGCTTTGATTAATTTTAAATAAATAAAGTCAGCTTCTCCCATCTCTGTTAATTCCAAATCTAGATATATTTTTAGGCTCTCTAAAACCTCATCTACCTTAAACACGACCTTCTTGTCAGCTTGATAGTATTTATTAAGAATAGTAAGCAGAGGTGGTGTTGCTGGTGTTGTATAAATAGCAGCTTTGTTTAGGTTCGCAAAAATAAATGGCGAGAACAGATAAGCCAAACTGCTTTGCTGTGGCTCAATATGTGACTGAATTAAATATACCGTTTGAGTTTTAGAGAAGTCTCTGAGTACTTTCGCTCTAAGCAAGGTTGCTTCAAGGTTCACATAAGTCTGTTCTAACTGATCTATTACCAAGGTAGAAATAGACTGATTTTTAATAATTTTATGTAGAACATTGAGTTGAGAAGTAATAAACATTTTTTAACATCCAAGCTATTTTAGAAGCGCTACACTTACACTCAGGCCTTTAAGAAACACGCAGCAACCGGACCCTACACAAAACAACAATGGAAATAGAAAAGAAGAACATAATCATGTGCTTAAAAAAATCTAAAGCAGCGTTCACATTGAGTCTTGAAGGTTGGTTTAGGTCGACGGTAAATCCTGTTCATTTTTATTGTGAACTTTAGAGGACTGAATATATAGCTACAGATGATCGAAAAAAAACTATAGCACCCCCTCGAAACAGCACTTAACTGTTATAGTTTTATAAAAAATTTCTGTATCTACATATACAAATAGAGCGAGTGCATGATTAAGAAAACTTCTTAAGGTAGGTAGTTTTCATGAGACGATCTATTGCATATCACCAGATATTTCATCAATGTTTCAATGCAACATGCATTTTTACAAATGCAACATCAACCATAAACTTTGCTAACAGATTGAAAACAATCAATCGCCCTATTCTACTGAAATATCAAGCAATTATATTGCTTTACCCTGTTGGCATTTTACTTGCTAAGAACATTTATCACAGAAGTAAGTTTAATCGCCAGAGTACTTTTTTGCCTGAAAATAAGTATTTAACTCATTCAATCATCATCAGCTAGTTCACAGGGGGAAAGTTTATGAGCCTCGGTCTAACCGCTCTAGAATTAGCGCGAATACAATTTGCTTTCACAGTATCCTTCCATATTATTTTTCCGGCCACATCCATCGGACTTGCCTGCTTTTTGGCAGTTTTAGAGTGGAAATGGTTAAGAACGCAAAACCCAATTTATAAAGATCTATTTAAGTATTGGATTAAGATCTTTGCCGTTGCGTTTGGTATGGGAGTTGTTTCCGGTGTCGTAATGAGCTACCAGTTTGGTACCAACTGGAGTGAATTTTCACGAGTCGCCGGAAGTATTACTGGTCCTTTACTTACCTATGAAGTCTTGAGTGCCTTCTTCTTAGAAGCAGGTTTCTTAGGCATTATGTTGTTTGGCTGGGGACGTGTTGGTCCTAAAGCCCATTTCTTTGCCACACTTATGGTTGCTATCGGAACATGTATTTCCATGTTCTGGATTTTATCTTCCAATAGCTGGATGCAAACCCCGCAAGGTTTTGCGATCGAAAATGGCATTATTGTGCCAAAAGACTGGCTAGCTATTGTTTTTAACCCATCGTTCCCTTACCGCTTTGCCCATATGGGTGCTGCTGCCTTCTTGGTTTCATCTTTATTGGTCGTAGGAACATCTGCATGGCATTTAGTAAAAGGCCGTCGCGATGAATTGGTAAAAAAATCGTTCTCGATGGGTTTATGGATGGTGCTTGTGACTTCATGTTTACAAGTAGTAATTGGCGATAACCATGGTTTAAACACCCGTGAACATCAACCTGCCAAACTTGCAGCGATGGAAGGTCACTGGGAAACCAATCACAATGAACCTATGCCATTATTGCTATTTGCTATTCCAGATATGAAAGAAGAACGTAACCACTTTGAAGTGGGGGTTCCATATTTGGGTAGCTTAATTTTGACTCACAGTTTAGATGGTCAAGTCACTGGTTTAAAAGATTTCGCACCTGAAGATCGTCCAAACTCGACCATTATTTTCTGGAGCTTCCGTGTGATGGTGGGCCTTGGTGTCCTTATGGTTACGTTATCACTGATTGCCCTTTGGCTGCGTAAAAGCGGAAAGCTTTATGAAACATCATGGTTCCACAAATTTGCTTTACTAATGGGCCCAGCAGGTTATGTTGCATTACTTGCAGGCTGGGTAACCACTGAAGTAGGCCGTCAACCGTGGGTCGTATATGGCATTATGCGAACCAAAGATGGCTTATCTCATACGGTGTCGGCAGATCAAGTTGGCCTCAGTCTCTTTATTTTTGTAGTGGTGTATACCATCGTTTTTGGTAGCGGTATTTACTACACCTTAAAACTGATTAATAAAGGCCCATCATTTATCGATACACCAAATATCGAATCTGGTGGTGTTGGACACTTTAAAACACCAATGCGCCCACTCAGTGCAGTTGATGAAAATATTGACAGCAACCAAAAATCTGGGGAGAACCGTCATGATTGATCTTTCTTTAATATGGGTCGGTATTATCGGTTTAGGTGTCATGATTTATGTGGTCATGGATGGTTTTGACTTAGGAATCGGGATCATGTTCCCCTTCATTAAGAACAGCCAAGAACGTGATGTCATGATGAATACCGTCGCCCCTGTCTGGGATGGTAACGAAACGTGGATGGTACTCGGAGGTGCTGGTCTATATGCAGCATTTCCACTGGTCTATTCAACAGTTTTATCAGCACTATACCTGCCTATTATCTTCATGGTAATTGCCTTGATTTTCCGTGGGGTTGCTTTTGAATTCCGTTTTAAAGCTCATCGCACCAAACACCTTTGGGACTTGGCTTTTATTTGGGGTTCGGTTTTAACGAGCTTCCTTCAAGGGATTATTTTGGGTGCTTATATTCAAGGGATCAAAACCGAAAATGGTATTTATGCTGGTGGATCTCTTGATTGGTTATCACCATTTACGATCTTTACAGGTATTGGTGTAGTTGCTATGTATGCAACTTTGGGTTGTGGCTGGCTCATCTTAAAAACTGAAAAAGGCTTACAGCAACGTATGTATGAGCTTATGCCTAAGCTAATTATTGCACTACTCATTATTTTTGGCGCTGTAAGTTTATATACGCCTTTGACTCATCCTGAAATTGCAGATCGCTGGTTCTCTTTACCAAATCTCTTCTATTTTAGTCCTGTACCTATTTTGGTCTTATTGTTTGTTGGCCTAATTTTATCGGCATGTAAAAAGCAGAATCACGACCTCAAACCATTTGCATATACATTGGCCCTCGTTTTCCTTGCATTTACTGGTTTTGTGATTAGTTTATGGCCCTATATTATTCCGCCATCAGTCACCATCTGGCAGGCTGCAGCGCCTCATTCTAGCCAAATGTTTGCTTTGGTTGGTGCACTTATTTTGATTCCAATCATTATTGCTTACACCATTGTGTCTTATTGGGTATTTAGAGACAAAGTTCGTGTAGGTGACGAAGGCTATCATTAAGTATGGAGGGTTTTATGAAAAAGTCATCCGTTAAACTTAATCAAACCCAATGGTTTATTCTGTTATGGCTTGGTGGTTTCTTAGCCTTAGCTGTAATTGCGGGATTGTTTAAAGTGATATTGATTTATGCAGCCCCTTACTTAAAGTAAATCTATCTTTCTAAACAAATGCCGTTTGTAGATTCTGCAAACGGCATTTATTATTGATTCAGTGCATCTTTTTTTTATTTCGTGCAGCTCATACATGTATAAATCAGAACAACTCGCCCATAGCATTCGCCAACTCATTGAGAGCGGTACTTTAAATGCACATGAAAAATTACCTTCGTTAAGAGATCAGGTACAACGCTCTGGCTTTAGTCTAATGACTGTAATGAATGCTTATCAGGAGCTTGAATCACAAGGTCTGATTTATTCAAAAGAAAAATCTGGATATTTTGTTGCAGAGCAAATTGCACTAAAGCCACTGGAGCAATATTCGGTCGTTTCGCTCAATTCTAAAATCGAAATTAACTCATTAGTTTTTAAATATCTTAAATCGATTCAACATGAATCTGTTGTGCCTTTTGGTTCAGCTTTTCCAGATAGTCAGCTTTTAGCTGCACCCAAACTTATTCAAATCATGGGGCAACTTGCGCGTCAAAGACAAAGCTATGATCAAACAGCAAGTCTACCTCCCGGTAATTTAGCCTTAAGAAAACTGATTGCTCAGCGCTATTGTATGCAAGGGATACAAACTGACCCAGATGACATTGTCATTACATCTGGAGGTTTGGACGCGCTTAATCTTTCATTACAAGCAGTCGCTAAACCAGGCGACTATATTCTATTGCAACAAACCGTATTTTACGGCGCTTGGCAAGCTGCCGAGCGTTTAGGGCTTAAAGTGATTACCATTCCTGAACATCCTCAGCATGGTTTTGACTTAGAAGCCTTTGAACAAGTTATTCAAACATATCCTATCAAGGTATGTTGGCTCATGCTGAATGCCCAGAACCCGATTGGTTTTACTGTTAGTGATGACATTAAATATAAAATTGCCAAACTACTTCATGAGCATCAAATTTATTTGATTGAAGATGATGTCTATGAAGAGCTTTTTTATGGCGGCCAAAAACCACTTTCAATGAAGTATTTTGACCAACAAAATCTGGTGCTTCATTGCTCTTCTTTTTCTAAAACATTAGGTGCAGGTTTTCGGGTCGGTTGGGTCTATGCAGGTAAATTTTCAGACCATATCCAACACTTACAGCTTATGAGTACCATTTCAGTAAATGCCCTCATTCAAAATGCTTTGGTTGAGTTTTTATCTCATCATCATTATGAAAAGCACTTGCGTACACTTAGACTTTCGCTTGAGCGCTATAAAAAGCAGTTTTATCACTATTTAAAGCAACATCTACCTAGCTCTTGCGAAGTGTATTATTACCCAAGTGGTTATTTTTTATGGGTCAAACTTCCCAGTACGCTAGACAGTATGCAAGTTTATGAAGAGTTGATTCAGCAAGACATTGGCATTGCGCCAAGTCCTCTGTTTAGTGTTTTACCTGCACAGCAGCATTATTTGCGAATCAACTGTTCTTTTGAATGGAACACTAAAATTCAAAGCGCATTAGATCAAGTGATTAAAACCATTCAAAAAAGAGTTGAAGCAGGTTTATAAGAAGGTCCAGCCTCTTAGAATCAAGGCCCAAGCCATTAACGACATGACTGTTTTTGTTGTCGGCTTAATTTTTTCTTTTAGCGAAGATGCTTTACTCGATTTATTTGGCTGGAAAGCAATGAATATGGCTTTAATCCCGTGGTTATTAATTGCCATATGTTCATCATGATTAAGCAAAAAAAAGCTTTCGCTTTATGCAGAGTTTATCTTTCTATTTCTAATAAATGATCTTTACTACAATTTGGCGCACTTTGATTAAACCTTGTCGCCATTCGATTTGGATGAATACTGTTCAAATTTCTATGATGTCTCTATCGAAAAGCAAGTTCCTTAAAACTTTAGTTGAGAGACAGAATATGAACACAGTTAAAGAAAAAATCGTTCTCATCACAGGCGCATCATCTGGTATGGGAAAAGCATTTACCAAAGCATTACTCAAAGAAGGTGCAACTGTTTATGCCGTTGCCCGTCGCGTTGATGCTATGCAAGAACTAAAAACACTTGGTGCTCATACATTAAAAATGGATATTACCAATCAGGATGATATCGACCAAGTTGTGAAAACTAATGAAAAAGAAACCTATGGTGTTGATATTTTAATTAACTGTGCGGGCTTTGGCATGTATGGTGCTATGGAGGATACTACCCTTGCCGATGCACGCTATCAATTTGAAGTGAATCTGTTTGGTATGGCCTATTTAACCCAAAAGGTTTTGCCTAGTATGCGTAAAAAAATGCAGGGTCGAATTATCAATATTTCATCAATGGGCGGGAAAATTTATACACCACTTGGTAGTTGGTATCATGCGAGTAAACATGCTGTTGAAGGTTGGTCTGACTGTCTACGTTTAGAGTTAAAATCATTTAATATTGATGTTGTGGTCATTGAACCCGGTGCTATCGCAACTGAATTTGCAGATGTAATGATCCAACCTATGCTGGAACGTTCAGGACAAAGTGCGTATAGCCACATGGCGACGGCAGTTGCTAATGCAACACATACCTCTGTTGAAAAAGGCGCACTTTCAGACGTGCAAGTTGTCGTTGATATGCTCATGAAAGCCGTTCATGCATCCTCACCTAAAACACGCTATGTGGGTGGTAAATATGCCAAACTGATGATATTTGTACGTAAATGGTTTGGTGACCGTGTGTTTGATCGTATGGTGATGTCAGTTATTAAATAAATGAAGTGCCCTATATAAGTTTAATGTTGAGATGCTCAAATGAAATATGCTTCAAATTTTGCCCTAAATACCAACTGGAAGTTATTACTAAACGACCTAGGCATAAATCTTGAAGATGCATTACGTTTGGCATCTCTACCGCTTGATTTATTCAACCGTAAAGATGCAAGCCTTACGCCTGTTCAATATTTCAATTTTTGGCACGCAATTGAACAACTTGCTGGAATAAATGACTTACCTTTAAAAATTGGTCAAATGATTACAGTTGAACTGTTTGACCCAGCGATTTTTGCCTGTATTTGTAGTCCAAACTTTAATATTGCGATACAGCGTCTATCTGAATTTAAAAGACTCGTTGGGCCAATGCAGTTACAAATAGCAATTGATAACGACACTACAACGCTAGAACTCAAATTTTATAATGTATCTACGCCAACGCCTCAAAGCCTTGCCATGTCAGAACTGGTCTTTTTTGCTCAATTAGCAAGAATATGTACAAGACATCAGGTTATACCTTTGAAAGTTACACTGCCCGATTTACCTAGTCATCTGGCAGAGTACAAAACATTTTTTGGCGTACTTCCACAAAAAAGTGAACACATTTCGATTGTCTTTTCACGCCAAGATGCTGAACGTCCTTTTTTAACAGCCAACCCGACCATGTGGTCTTTTTTCGAGCCAAACTTGCAACGTAGTCTTATACAGCTTGATGAAGATGCAACAGTTAGCGAAAAAGTTAAAGCTATACTTTTAGAAAATCTACCTGCTGGGCTGTGTACGATAGAAGATGTTGCTCAACGACTCACGATGAGCAAACGTACGCTACAACGGCTACTTTTAGAAGAGCAAACTAATTTTAAAACGCTTTTAGATGCGACACGTCAATCTCTTGCCCAACATTACTTAGAAAAGTCATCAATGAGTACAGGTGAAATTTCATTTCTATTGGGCTTTCAAGAGCACAATTCTTTTAGCAGAGCATTTAAAAACTGGACGGGTAATACTCCGCAGGAATATAGACTTATGCATTAATTCCTAACGCGGTTTATTCAACATCCATTCCAGATTTTGGCGAACCGCAGGCCACTCATGTTTCAAAATGCTGTAAACGTGAGTGTCCCGTAAAATATCATCTTTTACAATTTGATGGCTTCTTAGCACACCATCTAGCTTTGCACCCAAGCGTACAATCGCGGCTTGGCTTTGAACATTTAAAGAAGATGTCCTTAACTCAACCGCAATACAGTTTAAAGTCTCAAATGCATGAGCCAACAATAGCTTTTTACACTCAGTATTTACAGGCGAACGCTGTGCAGATTTTCTGTACCACGTCGAACCAATTTCTACACGGCGATGGGCTTCCTCAATATGCATTAAAGTTGTCATACCCAACGCTCGCCCTGTTTTTCTGTCTTCAATATAAAAAGGCAACATAGAACCAGAACTTTGCAAACCGAGACGTCTTTCAATTTCAGCAGCCATTTGTTCAGGTCTTGGCACACGGGTATACCAAAGATTATAGAGTTCCCCATCGCAAACAGCCTCTGCCAGTGATTCAGCTTGAGTTAAGTCTAAGGGCTTTAAAATAACGTGCTCACCTACCAACTCAACAGGTGTAGTAAAAGACATCTTTGTCTCCTTAATTGATATTAAAGTTTTATATTTTCAAAATTATTTATTTAACTCAGCCACACTATACATAGCGTCTGCTATGGTTTGATGACCAGATTTCGATAGGCCATCTGCCGCTCCCAAAATATCTCGACGTTCTTTGTTTTGCCCAAGTTTTGATTTTCCTCGTAACTTGGTAATTTCAATCTCAATACCGACAATGGCTTTTAACATCGGTTCAAGATAGTCCTTTGGTGCATCAGACATTTTCCATGGTTCAGGTTGAGATGCTTCATGAGTACGAGTTAAACGAGCCACAACCCCACGAACGTAACGTTCATCATCTTGAATGGTTACTTTGCCATATGCATGCACAACCCTATAGTTCCATGTCGGTACTTGTCTGTGCTGTTCATGTTTGGATGGGTACCAGTTTGGTGAAATATAAGCATCGCCTGCTTGAAACACGACCAACACCTCATCTCCATTTGTAATGTCTTGCCAGACTGGATTAACTCTAGACACATGCGCACGTAGTACACCCAATTCCCCTTCGCTTGCCTGTAATTCGAATGGAAGATGGTTTGCATCTAAGCCATTACTTCCAAGCGTAAAAAGCACACCAAACGGATATTCGCTAATAAGAGAATGCAATACATCCAAACGGTTTTCTGCATAATCATCAGGGATATACATGGCTAAAACCTCACTGTAAATCTCAGGGTTATTTATATTTTGTGTTGTAAATTTTCTGGTTTCTGTGGTTTATTAAAAAGAACCACTTTGTATTTTTTTAAGTAGACCAGAATTATGGCAAGAATGGCAAAAGTTGTAGAACTTCCGTCGATTGCAAAGATTAATAAAAGCCAAGGAAAGATAAGTGCTCAACTGACCCAAGCTTTGCGTGAAGCTGTACAAAGTGGTGATTTACAGCCCGGCGATCCGTTGCCTTCTTCACGTGAACTGGCTCTAACACTTGGGGTCGCTCGCGGAACGATTATCGAAGCTTACGATCAGCTTTTAGCTGAAGGTGTATTTGACTCTCAAGCACGAACTGGCACCTATGTGTCTCATGCTTTAACTAAAAAAACTACGCCGCAACATTCTCAAAAAGAAACCACACCTAGCCCAATACCGTTGACCAAATCAGCACGTTCTTATGCCCAAGTGCTTAAAGAGTTTAAACCACTTCCTCACGCCCCTTTTGCAGTGTCTGTCCCGATTGCCCGCACCCAACCGAGTGATATTTGGCGTAAGTTTGGTAATAAATTTAGATCTCGAGGTGCTGGTACTCCTTCGGGTTATGGCGAGCCTCAAGGCGTGCTATCACTAAGAATTGCTATAGCAGACTATGTACGCCGATCACGCTCTGTCCACTGTGAACCTGATCAAATTGTGATTACTCCCGGTATTCAGCAATCACTTTATATTTGCAGCCAGATTTTATTTGAAGCAAAAGATGAAGTTTGGATTGAAGATCCAGCTTATCGGGGTACAACAGCTATTTTTGAACATACTGTACAAAACATTCGGATGATACGTATTCCTGTCGATGAAGAAGGCATTCAGGTTGAAACTGGAATTAAGCTTTCTAAACATGCACGTGCTGCTTTTGTGACACCGTCTCACCAATATCCGCTTGGCATGCCGATGAGTCTAGCAAGACGTACGGCTTTATTGACTTGGGCAAAACAGCAAAATGCATGGATAATTGAAGATGACTATGACAGTGAACTCCGTTATAACGGTCAGCCCTTCCCTTCTTTGCAAGGCATGGCACCCGACCAAGTCATTTATCTTGGGACTTTCAGTAAAGTCCTATTTCCATCACTTAGACTTGGCTATGCCGTGTTGCCTAAAGAATTGGTGGCACCTTTTTGTGGGCTAAGAGTATTAATTGATCGACACCCACCTGCTGCCGACCAACATGTTTTAGCTGCTTTTATTCAAGAAGGTTATTTAGAACGGCATATTCGACGGACTCGAAATGTCTATGCAGAAGTCCGTGAATACATTATTGGCTTGATTGAAAAATACATACCTCAAGAACTGGCTTGGTTACAACCAGGCGATCAAGGCATGCATATGGTGTTATGGCTTGCTCATCATATTAATGACATTGAGGTTGCAAGCTCGGCAGTCGATGCAGGCATTGCCATTAAAGCAATTTCACCGACATTTTCAAAAGAGCAACAACGTCCGGGGTTAATTGTTGGCTTAGGCGATTTTGAACCCGAACTGATGAGACAAGCCATCAAAAAACTATCAAGGATTATTCAACAACATGACAAATCAAGTTAGATAAAACCTACAACAGCAACCATAGATGAATGGCAAATGGTCCAATCAGTACCATTAAAATACCTGCAATGACCATGGTTAAACTGGCAATTACACCTTCTTCGCTATTACGCTGTTGTGCTCTAACTGTACCAAAACCGTGGGCTGCATTGCCAAAGGCTGCCCCATTTGCCACATTAGAACGGATTTTAGTAATCGCTAAAATCGCATCCCCACAAATCATACCGACCAAACCAGTAATGACCGTAAATAGTGAAACCAACGCTGCCGAACCGTGAATATCTTCCGCTAAAATCATGGCAAACGGCGTGGAAATAGAGCGTGCCATCAAACTATTGGTGACTTCAGGGCTAAAGTGGAACCACTGTGCCATTTCATAGGCAGACATCACACCTACACTCATCCCCACAATAATCGCAATCGAAAGGACTCCAAGGTTTTTACGAATCGTTTCCCGATAGCGATAAATTGGTACAGCGAAAGCTACCGTTGCAGGCCCTAATAAATTAACAATCCACTGCGTATCTTCTGCATAAGTTTGATAGGAAATTCCAAAAATCGTCATCAAAATGATGGTGAGTACCGGCACGCTAATCGCGGGTGATAACCAAAGTTTTGGATTTTTTTGATAGATTCGCTTTGCTACAACATAGGCTGCCAAAGTCCAGATCAGACAAAGAATTGACCAGATATTCATGTCATTTGCTCTTTAGATATGCTTATGTTGAAGACGTTTGCGGGCCTGTAAATAAGTTTTCAAACGATTGTAATAGTGAATCGTCAGGCACGTACTGAGCATGACCGAAATGGTCCCTACCGCAATGCTCAAGACAATTTGCCATCCTTCGGTCATAAACAAGGTTTTATACTGAACAACGGCAACTACAACGGGCACGAAAAACAGCAACAGTTCACCTAAAACAACAGTTGCTCCCATTGCCACCTGATCCATTTTGATAATTTTAAAGAACAGGCATAGAAGCAATAAAAACATACCTAAAATACCTGCCGAGACAGGTACGCCAAGTTTTTGATGTAAGAGATATCCGACCCACCAAAATCCAGCCAGAATCAAAATTTGTTTAACTAAAACTAATAGTGAAGGTTGTGTGGGTGTTCCAGAAACAGATTCAGTACTCATTTTGCGAAATTAAATGGTTAACTACACCATTATGCTATCTTGGTTAAATCTGCCAAATATGAATTATTTATGTTAATATTATTCCAAAATGGAATAATTTTTTTATTATGCTTTCTCTAAAATCACTACAGTGCTTTGTTACTCTGGTCAAAACTAAAAGTTTTACCCGTACTGCTGAAGAGTTGTATCTGACTCAACCCACTATTAGTAAAATATTACAGCAGCTTGAAGAACAGCTTCAAGTACAGCTTTTGGTTAAACCCGATCACGGCCGTAAAAGACAAATCGAGTTAACTGAAATTGGAGAACGCATTTATCAACATGCGATTGATCTTCTTCAGGCAGAACAGAACATCTTTCTTGAAATTGAAAACTACCAACAATTAAAAACAGGAACTTTAAAACTTGGCGTTCCACCCTTAGGTTCCCAGCTCCTAACGACTGCCCTATTTGATTATCATCAGCAATTACCAGATATTGAATTGGCTTTTATGGAGGTTGGTTCACGCGGTATTGAACAAGCTTTGCTTAACAATGAACTAGACGTTGGCGTTTTATTGCAGCCTTTTGATACGCAAATTTTCAATAGCATTGAGCTATGTAACTACCCTTTAATGGTTCTTTTACGTCGGGATGCGAGTTGGGCAACCCGCAAAAAAATAAATTTAGAAGAGCTACAACACCAATCATTTTTAATGTTTCCTGAAAATTTCTCTTTAAACAGTATTATTCTCGATGCCTGTAAGCAGCATGGTTTTTACCCAACCATTGCTTGCCGTACCAGCCAATGGCACCTGTTGGCAGATATGGTGCTACAACGTATGGGGATTGCGCTTCTCCCACAGTATTATACCGACATGCTTGACCCTAGTTTATTTGCAGCAGTGCCACTCGAAAAACCAAATATTCAGTGGCACTTAGTGATGGCTTGGAAAAAGAATCTTCCTGTCTCACCAGCGGTACAGGCGTGGCTTAGTATTGTTCGTCAGCATTTTCAACACATTAAGCCCTAACGTTGAACACTGAAATAGCTTTTAATTCAAAAACCGATAAAGCTTTTCCACAAAAAAGCTACCCAATCTTGGATTAGCTCACTTAGACTAGATTCGATTGTTTTATGACATGGACAATAACAATGAATAACGAGCATTTTAAGCTGTACACAGATTCACAATTTCTAAGCCCCTATGCATTTACAGTTTTTGTAGGGCTACATGAAAAACAAATTCCATTTGAAATAGCAACCATCAACTTAGGCCAACAAGGCCAGTTTGAAAAGTCTTATGTAGCAAAGTCATTAACTGCCAAAGTGCCTGTACTTGAGCACAATGATTTTGCCTTATCAGAATCATCTGCCATTTTGGAATATCTTGAAGAGCTTTATCCAAACACATCTATTTATCCAAAAGATATTCAAGCACGCGCAAGAGCAAGACAAATTCAGGCATGGCTCCGATCAGACTTAGTTGCACTAAGAACTGAACGACCAACCGATGTTATTTTTATTCAGCCCAAGTCCACTCCACTTTCAGAAGAAGGCAAAAAAGCTGCTGAGAAACTTTTCTTTGTTGCAGAAAAACTTCTTGCGTCTGATGCCGAATTTCTTTTTGGTTCATGGAGCATTGTTGATGCTGAACTTGCCCTGATGTTGCAACGCCTTATTCAAAATGGTGATGCTGTACCAGAACGTTTAAAAAACTATGCATTACAGCAATGGCAACGCCCGAGCGTTCAAAAATGGCTTGCCTTGCGACATAACTAAAACCTTATATTTACACCAAACACGAGATAAAAAATGAGTGATTCAAACTATATTCCTCCACAAGTTTGGCAATGGACTGGAGAAAAAACCGATTTAAACCAACCTACCTCAGGTGCGCGTTACGAGCATACACTTCCGGTAGGGAAACATCCGCTCCAGCTCTATTCTTTAGCAACGCCTAATGGGCAAAAAGTCACTATTTTGCTAGAAGAACTTTTAGCATTAGGACATCAAGATGCTGAATATGATGCATGGCTGATTAAAATTGGTGAAGGACAGCAATTTGGCAGTGGCTTTGTAGAAATTAATCCCAACTCTAAAATTCCAGCATTGGTTGACCATAGCCAAAACCCGCCATTAAGAGTGTTTGAGTCTGGTTCAATTTTGCTTTACTTGGCTGAAAAGTTTAAAGCATTCATTCCAACTGATATTGCTGCACGTACTGAATGCCTTAATTGGTTATTCTGGCAAATGGGCAGCGCACCTTACCTAGGTGGCGGTTTTGGGCATTTTTATGCTTATGCCCCTGTTAAAATTGAATATGCAGTTAACCGCTTTGCCTTGGAAACAAAACGATTGCTTGATGTGTTAGATAAGCGTCTAGCAAAGCATGAATATTTAGCAGGCTCTGAATATAGCATCGCCGATATTGCGACATTTCCTTGGTATGGCGGTCTTGTTAAAAACTGGGTGTATAACGGCGCGGAGTTTTTAGGTGTCGATCAATATAAAAATGTTCAACGCTGGGCAGATGCGATTTTAGCGCGCCCTGCGGTACAACGTGGTCGTATGGTCAACCGCACTTTTGGTGATTTAGCTACACAGTTGCATGAACGCCATGATGCGAGTGATTTTGAGACCAAGACTCAAGATAAATTGCAGAATCAGTCTTAAAAATATCATTCAGTTTTTGACTCACCCGCAAGATATTTCATTTTTGCGGGTATTCAAAGTTAGTAAAATAACTCGTATATAACTCACTCAGCCAAGCGACAAAAACGCGTACGCGTGGCGAGAGCTGCCGATGCTGCGGATATAAAGCAGAAACTGACATCTTCGGGATTTGCCATTCAGATAAAATCTCAACCAGTTGTCCGTCTTTTAACTCATTCGCCACATGATAGCGCGGGACCTGAATTAAACCTGCCCCACGTAAAGCAGATAATACATAGTTTTCAGCATCATTTACAGCGATCCAGCTTTTCAAAAAATAATCTTGTTTTTTACCATTCACCATCAATTCAAATGGATAATTCCGCCCACCCGATGTCGAAAAGAAATTGACACAATAGTGTGATAACAAATCTTCTGGTTGCTGAGGCGTTCCATGTTTATTTAAATAGTTAGGACTCGCACAAATCACTTGTGGCATATCCACCAAATGTCTAGCAATTAAAGTGGAATCGTCTAAACGGCCCGCTCTCACCACACAATCTATCCCTTCCCGAATCAGATCAACTAAACGATCGCCTGTACTAATTACGAGTTCAATGTCGGGATATAACTCGTGAAATTGGTCGATATTGGGTAAAACAATTTTGGTCGCATGCGCACCAGATAAATCGACACGTAATAAACCACGGGGCTGAGCAATTACATTGCGTAAAGACGATTCGGCATCATCGAGTTCCGATAATATTTGTGTACAACGCTCATAAAATGCCTGCCCATCTAGTGATGGTCTTACATGCCGAGTCGTCCGCTCTAGCAAACGACACTGCAAATTATTCTCTAACTCTTTAATGGCATTACTTGCTGTAGCGCGTGGGATATTTAGCTGATCGGATGCCTGACTAAAACTACCCAGCTCTACGATGCGGGTAAAAAGTTGCAAGGTATCAAATTTATCCATAGTGCTCTCTTTTTTACCCTATCTATTATTAATAAATATGGAATTATCTTATCCAATTATCAAGATTTATCCCATATTTCTATATTATTAAAATAAGCCATACCTACTCAAACAGGCAATCTAAAAATGAATATTTCAAAAAAGACAGCTCTTGTTACTGGCGCATCACGTGGTATTGGTCGTGCTATTGCTGAGCGTTTAGCTCAAGATGGCTTTTATGTGATTGTTAACTATGCAGGCAATAAGGTGCATGCCCAAGCAACTGTAGATCATATTATTCAGCAAGGTGGTCAAGCCTCAGCTATTCAAGCAGACGTTGCAAATGAACATGAGGTGAGTCGTTTATTTCAAGAAGCTAAAGCCATTAACGGTCAATTAGATGTGGTAGTTCATAGTGCCGGCATTATGCCTATGGCAAAAATTACACCTGAAGGTCTGCCAGATTTCGATAAAGTAATTCATACCAATTTACGTGGCGCTTTTTTAATTTTGGCGCATGCAGCCGAAACGGTGCCAGATGGTGGTCGGATTATTACGCTTTCAACCAGTGTAATTGCCAAATCTTTTCCGGCCTATGGTCCTTATATTGCTTCAAAAGCAGGTGTAGAAGGTTTGGTCCATGTGTTAGCAAATGAGTTACGCGGCCGAAATATTACTGTAAACGCAGTTGCGCCCGGCCCGACAGGAACTGACCTTTTTTATAATGGAAAAACTGATGAGCAAGTGGCAGCAATTGCAAAACTCGCTCCCTTGGAAAGAATCGGAACACCTGAAGAAATTGCTAGTGTAGTTGCCATGCTAGCTGGCCCAGATGGATGTTGGATAAATTCACAAGTCGTTCGAGTAAATGGTGGATTTGCTTAATTTTTAAAACCGTGTGGATTATTTTTAATTCACACGGTTTTCTTAACTATTAAAATGATTATTCCATGAATTTCAATTAAAAAACTATATAAGCTTAATTAATACTTTTTTATAAAAATATCCCCCATTCTTATTTATCAAAATAATATATATAAATAGATATTCCTTATTTTTGCTTATATTTAAAAACGCGTAAATTGAACAATAACAATCTGAATCGAAGATAAGGATATATTCAATGAATGCTAAATTAAATACAGAAGCCCCTCAAAGCTTTATCTCAAATGGTTCAAATACATCTTTTTCAGCCCAAGAAATTCTTTCTCAAGCACAGCAATACGCACAAGAACACGAACTAAATTTTAGTGGCAGTTTATCTCCTGTTGACGCATGGCAGCTCGTACAACAAGGAGAAGCTGTTTTAGTTGATGTGCGTACCAATGAAGAACGTAAATTTGTGGGTTATGTCCCTGAAAGTGTTCATGTCGCTTGGGCAACTGGCACATCGTTTAACCGTAATCCACGCTTTTTAAAAGAACTCGAATCAAAAGTTGGTAAAGACAAAACCATTCTTTTGTTATGTCGTAGTGGCAACCGCTCAGCACAAGCTGCCGAGGCCGCATTTAATGCTGGTTTTGAGCATATTTATAACGTTCTTGAAGGCTTCGAAGGCGACTTAGATGATAAGCAACAACGTAACCAGAAAAATGGCTGGCGCATCCATCAACTTCCTTGGCAACAAGACTAATATTTTAATCAATTTTCAGTGAATCAAGGAAAGCTTGTGACTCAATGGAACATTAATGCTGTTGTACAAGGTTTACAACAAGCAAGGCATGACTGGCGTCAGCAGCAACACAGGACCAAAGAATTTGGGGGCCGTGAACTTCCATCTAAAGAAGCTTTAAAAGCTATTTTAGATGACCTGTGCGGAATTTTATTTCCAATGCGTTTAGGCCCTGCCGACTTACGTCAAGAAACTGAAGATTCTTATATTGCCTATACTTTAAATCGGGTACTGACAGCCTTACATGCTCAAGTACAACTGGCTTTAAATTATGAAGCAAAACGTCATTTGGGTCATTCAAGCACAGACCAGCAGCCACAAGAACTTGCTCAAAATATTGTGCAGGATTTTGCCAACACCTTGCCCTCTATACGACGTCTTTTAGACGGCGATGTGCGTGCTGCTTATGAAGGCGATCCAGCGGCGCATAGTGTGGATGAGGTATTACTTTGCTATCCGGGCATATTTGCGATTATTCATCATCGAATTGCGCATCAACTGTATGCCCAAGTGCCTTTATTGTCTCGCATTATTTCCGAGTTAGCGCATTCTGCAACGGGTATTGATATTCATCCGGGTGCAAAAATCGGTAAAGGATTCTTCATCGATCATGGTACTGGTGTGGTGATTGGTGAAACTTGTGTGATTGGAGAGCGTGTCCGTATTTATCAGGCAGTAACTCTTGGAGCAAAACGCTTTGAAACCAATGATGATGGTGCTTTGAAAAAAGATTATACACGCCATCCAATTGTTGAAGATGACGTGGTGATCTATGCAGGCGCGACTATTTTAGGCCGTATTACGATTGGTCGAGGGTCCATTATTGGGGGAAATGTCTGGCTTACGCATAGTGTTGCAGCAGGTAGTCAGATTTTACAGTCTCCTAATGAGTCTTATCAAAAAAATCATATTGCCGGTTAAACACTATAGATGTGAAATAAATAGATAAGGAGATAAATAAACAAAGAACGTGCAGATTAATAAAATGCTTATTTCTAGTTTAAATATATTTTTATTTAGAAAATAGATAACTCATTAATAAGCTCAGTATTTAAATTACAACGCTATTTTAATTTTAAACCAGAACTAATTCTAGTTTATATGCACCCTAGAATTTTTATTTTCAAAAAGCCAATGTAATAAGGAAAAATGATTCATGGCGAAAAATACAGACAAAGCCCAACTTGCACTTGGGGATCACGCAGCGCGTCAACTAGCCAATGCGACCAAGACAGCTCCCCAACTTTCTACGATCACTCCCCGATGGCTGACTCACTTACTTCAATGGCTTCCTGTTGAAGCAGGTATTTATCGCTTAAACCGTGTAAATAATACCGATGATATTCAAGTCGCTTGCACACAACGTGATGAAGCCACTTTACCTCAAACTTTTGTTGATTATGACCCAGAGCCACGCGAATACTTTTTAAATGGTGTGTCTACTGTTTTAGATGTACATACACGTGTTGCTGACCTTTACAGCAGCCCACACGACCAAATTAAAGAACAGCTTCGTTTAACGATTGAAACCATTAAAGAACGTCAAGAAAGTGAGCTTATCAATAACCCCGAATACGGTTTACTGGCAAGTGTGACAGATGACCAACGTATTTCGACTTTAAATGGCCCACCTACTCCAGATGATCTTGATGATTTGCTACGTAAAGTCTGGAAAGAACCGGGATTTTTCCTAGCACATCCTGATGCAATTGCAGCATTTGGCCGTGAATGTACACGCCGTGGTGTACCGCCTCCAACGGTTAGCTTATTTGGTTCGCAATTCATTACATGGCGCGGTATTCCACTCATTCCATCAAATAAAATTCCTGTAGAAGATGGCAAAACTAAAATCTTGCTGCTTCGTGTTGGTGAAAAGCGTCAAGGGATTGTTGGTTTGTTCCAACCAGGTCTTGCTGGTGAACAGTCACCAGGGCTTTCAGTACGCTTTATGGGAATCAACCGTAACGCGATTGCGTCGTATCTAATCTCATTATATTGCTCACTTGCAGTACTCACTGATGATGCGTTGGCAGTATTAGATGATGTGGAGGTGGACAAATATCATGACTACCCAGTTAACTACAAGTAATCTGCAAGGTAGTCCAACAGGGCCTGAAGTGACTGGTGTTAACCCACCAGCCAACTTCCCTGATGAGTCCACCATTGCTCGACTTGCTAATGAGTTTTTTTCAGCATTACCAAGCTCAAGCAGTTCAGCTTCTCCATCGGGCCTTAACTTGGACTTACCTGTCGGAGCGCCACCGCACCCTCCACAACCGGGTGAACCATTCTCTGCTCTCAGTGGTCGTGCGCCCAATATCGCCTTTCAGAAAAGTCTTAATCCGGAATATCCTGAGCATATTCCAAATTTGCCAGACTACCCTGAACGTCGAATTGTAGCGTCTGCGCCTGTGGTTGGTGGAGCTAATTTGCCGCGCCCACCATTTGAGCCACATTTGCCACAAGCTGCTCATAGTGAACCTAATGTGCCACGCATTGAACCAAACTTACCCACTGGTGCAGCTGAATCACCTTATTATTTTTTAAATGATTTTTCTGCTCCAAATGCAGCAGAACCGTCTGTTAAAGGTGTTGAAGATAATTATTCGGTTGCACAGTCTTTTCAATTGCCACATGGTAACCAGCTGAAGTCATTACTGACGGAAAATCGTTTTGCAACGAACACGCCTCCCCAAAGTTCGGCAAGCTCTGCATTTTATTTTTTAGACTTGCCTCAAACTGGACAAAGTTATAGTCACTATCAACCATCACAACCCACTTTTGTCGCAAGCAGTGCTCAACCACTCGATGTACATGCTATACGTCGTGATTTCCCAATTTTACAGGAACGCGTAAATGGTCGTCCTCTGGTCTGGTTGGATAATGCTGCGACCACACAAAAACCGCAGCGCGTGATTGATCGGATTGCTTATTTTTATCAGCATGAAAACTCAAATATTCACCGTGCTGCACATGAGTTAGCAGCTCGTGCAACCGACGCCTATGAGCATGCAAGAAATGTAGTTGCCCGATTTATTGGTGCACCCTCTTCTAAAGAAATTATTTTTGTTCGAGGGACAACCGAAGGTATTAACCTGATTGCAAAAACATGGGGTGAGCAAAATATTGGTGAAGGTGATGAAATTATCGTTTCTCACTTAGAACACCATGCCAATATTGTGCCTTGGTATCAACTCACAAAAAAAACTGGAGCAAAATTAAGAGTCATTCCTGTGGATGACACAGGCCAGATTATTTTAGAAGAATTACCAAAACTGATTAATGAACGCACTAAACTGCTGTCGATTACTCAAGTTTCGAATGCTTTAGGCACAGTCACACCTGTTGCTGAAGTCATTAAAATTGCGCATGCCAAAGGTGTACGTGTTTTAGTTGATGGTGCGCAATCTGTTTCGCACATCCCTACCGATGTACAAGCTCTCGATGCGGACTTTTTTGTGTTTTCTGGACATAAAGTGTTTGGGCCGACGGGTATTGGCGCGGTTTATGCAAAACCAGAGTTGCTAGAAAGCATGCCTGTTTGGGAAGGCGGCGGTAACATGATTCAGGATGTGACCTTCGAACAAGTAGTTTACCAACCTGCACCAAACAAGTTTGAAGCTGGAACTGGAAACATTGCCGATGCTGTTGGTTTGGGTGCTGCGCTTGAATATGTCGAAAGTCTAGGCATTCATAACATTGCTCGCTATGAACATGATCTACTCGAATATGGTCAAAATGCACTGAGCAGTGTGTCAGGTTTACGTTTGATCGGAACTGCACATCACAAAGCCAGTGTTATGTCCTTTACCTTACAAGGCTATTCAACTGAACAAGTCGGTAAAGCGTTAAATCAACATGGCATTGCGGTACGTTCTGGGCATCACTGTGCACAGCCAATTTTACGCCGTTTTGGTGTAGAACAAACCGTGCGTCCGTCTTTGGCTTTTTATAATACGACTGAAGAAATTGATTTATTGGTGTCGGTGTTACATCAACTGACGCGTAATAGACGTAGCAATTAAATCTATTTCTAGACTAGAAAAGACTGCTTTTGAGCGGTCTTTTTTTATGGATTATTTATTAAAACTACTTGAGCTCTAAAGTTATATATAGGAACAAGTCAAAGTAGCTATCACGGAGGAATCTTATTATTTTAAATTCAATTTCTGAATTAGCCTTCGGCTCGAGCTAAGAGTCATCTACAGCCTGCCCATAATTTATAAAAATAATGTTTTTGCAACATTTTTTGATAGATGAAAACAGTGAACAGGTTCTGTAGATGACAAAGTTTTTTGGTTACTTTTTCCAAAAAAAGTAACAGAATTAGCTTCGTTCTTCTGATGTATAAACGGTAAGACTCCGTCGTGACAGCCCATCCACTTATAAATAAAACCAACTTAATTAAACAATCCCCAAATCAATCTCAATGCAATCCCAATTAATAAAACTCCCATTACCCGCTCAAAATAAACCCCAAACTCTAAAAATCTTTTACGTACAATAGGCTGAGCAAACAGTACACTCACCACCATAAACCAAATGGCATTAACCATACACATCCAAATCCCATAAAAAACCTGAACTTTCATCGGAGTGGTCGTACTTACAATCGTCGTAAAAATTGCCAGAAAAAAGATAGTGGCTTTGGGGTTTAACGCATTGGTAAGAAAACCCATTGTAAAAGCTTTAAATAAACTCGGTGTATCACTGTCTGCTTGGCCATTAATCTCAATATTGGTATTCGGCTGGCTACGTAAACACTGCCACCCTAAATACACTAAGTAAGCTGCCCCTGCTGTTCTGATCAGTGACATGAGCCATTCACTTTGTTGAATCAAAAAGCCAATACCAACAAGTGTATAAAACACATGGACTGAAATCCCGACACCAATACCAATTGCGGTTAGACATCCAATCAAATAGCCATAACGAACACTTTGTCTTACCGTAATCACAAAATCTGGTCCCGGTAAAATCACCGCCATAAAGTGAATAAGAGCTAGCGTTAAAAACTCATGTCCATACAACTGCCACATAACAATTTAGTTTCCTGAAAATCACCTAAAAGATTGTATTGCGATTTTTTAAACGCGATAATCCAATCAAAATCCAAATAACTTTTGCCTCATGAGCACAAATCAAAGTCTGGTTCTGTTAAATGAAATGGCGACTTTCGTTAAGGTTGTCGAGTCGGAAAGTTTTTCTGAAACGGCCCGCCAGCTTGGTACAACACCTTCTGCTGTTAGTCGTGCGATTGCCCGTTTAGAACGTGCTTTAGGCACCCGCTTACTCTATCGAACTACGCGGAAACTTCGTTTAAGTGAAAGCGGACAACAGGTTTATCAACGTTGCTTAGATATGGTGAATGCGGCACAAGCAGTCATGGAAAGTTCGGGCCAATTTCATGTCGAGCCAGAAGGTATTATTCGCATGAGTGTTCCGAAAGCTGTGGGGCATTTTATGATTCATCCGCATTTACCCGAATTTTTAAGACGTTACCCTAAAATTGATATACAAATGCTTTTAGAAGATCGTTATGTAGATCTCATTGATGATGGAGTTGATCTAGCACTTCGAATTACAGAGCAACCACCAGGTGGCCTTATGGGTCGAAAACTCATTGATATTGATCACTTGGTTTGTGCTACGCCTGAATATTTGGCAAAGCATGGCACTCCGAACCACCCTCATGATTTAAAGCAGCATGAATGTATTTACTTGGGCGAACAAGCCAGTGACTCAAAATGGAAATTTCAGCAAGGAAATAAATCGATAAGTGTGGCTGTGCGTGGGCGTTATGCAGCAAACCATACGGGTGTGCGTTTAAGTGCCGCATTACAGCATTTAGGTATTGCGAGCTTGCCGTACTTCGTTGCACGCTATGCGCTACAACAAGGTACCTTAGTTCAGGTTTTACCAGATTGGTATTTTAAGACCTATTATAGTGGTGGGCTGTGGTTACTTTACCCACCGACACGGCATGTCCCACCTAAATTGAGTGTGTTGATTCAATATTTGGCAGATAAACTAGCAGCAGAGCCGACTTTATTTAAGTTAAAGTAATACAAAGTCAAGGAATTAGCACGATGGAATCCTACTTTTAAATCTCTAAAGTAAGCAGCTAATTCTGTTACTTTTTTTGAAAAAAGTAACCAAAAAACTTTCTCATCTACAGAACCTGACCACTGTTTACATCTATAAAAAATATTGCAAAAACATTAACTTTATAGATTATGGGCAGGCTGTAGATGAACCTTAGCTCAAGCAAATCCTATCTAGAGTCCTCTTTATTAGAATTATTCAACCAATAAATCTTTTGGATTAATCGTATCGCCATAGACTGGTTTTAACGTTTTTTCATAAGCCTGATGAATCACGCCTTCTTTCGCCAGTTTCTCTAAATCTTGGTTCAACCAATCCAGCAACTCTTTATCACCCTTTTTCACTGCGGGTGCAATTAAGTCCTGCTCACCTAAATTAGTAATGCCAACCGTGTAATTTGGATTTTCTTTAGCCCAAGCTAAAACCAGCAAGTTATCATGTGCAAGCGCAGCACCACGACCATCTTTTAAAGCATCAAAAGTTTCAGTGTTTTGCTCATACTTTTGTAGCTTAATTTCAGGATGAGTCTTGGTGAAGAATGAATCAGCCGTTGTACCTTTGTTTACCAGTAAAGTTTTATCTTTAAGTTGAGCCACATCAGTAATCGGATGACTTTTAGGAGAAACCACACCTAGTGCCACTTTTAGGTAAGGCTTAGCAAAATCGACAACTTCTTTACGTTCTGGTGTAACAGTAAAGTTGGCAAAAATAATATCTACTTTATTGGCTTTTAAATATTCGACACGGTTAGCCGCTTCAGTTAAAACAAACTCAACTTTGTTTTCATCACCCAGCAGATCTTTCGCAACATGCTTAGCAATTTCTACATCAAAACCTTGATTTTTACCTTGAGCATCTAAATATCCAAACGGCGGTTTATCACTAAATACGCCAATTCGTACCACGCCATTCTTTTTGATCTGTTCAATACTCGACACTGTTTGTGTGATATCTGCCGTTTTTTCAGTAGACTGAGTTCCTTTGTCACATGCAACTAAACCTAAACTCAGTAAAGACGCAGCTAAAATATGCTTCACGTTTTGCAATGTTAATGTTGTCATTATTTCACCCTATCGTTCTTGTAAAAGTCTTATTTAAAACAGCAGCGCCTCTTGGTAGACACTACTGCTCTAGCGATATCGAAAATTATTGGCCTACATCTAAAAACACATTCGGATTGACCGAGTCACCGTAAATTGGTTTCAAGGTTTCATCATAAATTTTATTAATTTCACCACTTGTTCTGAGTTGCTTAATTTCAGTATTGAGCCAATTCAATAATTGGGTATTGCCCTTTTTAACTGCTGGTGCAATAAACTCTTGATCACCAATAGACTGAATACCCGCCACATAACTTGGGTTCTTCGCGGCCCATGCCAAAGCATAAGTACTATCTTGTGAGATTGCGTCACCACGACCATCGGTTAAAGCTTTGAAGGCATCCGAATTTCTTTCAAACTTGAGTAAATTCACTTTTGGATAATGCTTGGTAAAGTAGGTATCTGAACTTGTGCCTTTATTTACAATTAAGGTCTTACCTTCTAATTGGGCAATATCTGTAATCGGTTTGGCTTTAGGTGAGACTATACCAAAAGCACCTTTTAAATAAGGCTCAGCAAAATCGACAACTTCCTTACGTTCTGGCGTTACCGTAAATGTCGCGAATACTACATCGGCACGGTTTGATTTTAAAAACTCCACCCGATTTGAAGCTTCAGTCACAATAAACTCAACTTTCTTTTCATCACCGAGCAAGTCTTTGGTCACCCGTTTTGCTAAAGCCACATCAAAGCCCTGATTATTACCTGCACTATCTACAAAACCAAACGGCGGATCATCGGCAAAAACGGCAACTCGTAGAACTCCATTTTTTTTGACTTGCTCTAAAGAATGGTCTGCTTGAGCATTACTTGCCTGTTCAGTTGATGGCGTTTTACTACATGCAGTTAATAACACCCCAGCAACGGCAAGACTGCTTAATATTTTTATTGAATTACCTTTAAACATTCACTTCCTCATGATTCAAATAATAAAAATTTAGTACGACAAAATATTTAGAAAGGCTTTCGCTCGTTCTGTTTTTGGCTGTTCAAAAAATTCTTCTGGTGAAGCCTGTTCAATAATCTTGCCCTTATCCATAAAAATAATGCGGTCGGCAACCTTGCGTGCAAAGGACATCTCATGTGTCACAATCAGCATCGTCATTCCTTCATTCGCTAACTTGAGTACCACATCGAGTACTTCCCTAACCATTTCCGGATCAAGTGCAGCGGTAATTTCATCAAGCAAAATGACTTTAGGTTGCATGACCAGTGAACGAACAATGGCTATACGTTGTTTTTGTCCACCAGAAAGTTGTCGTGGATAATCGAGTTTTCGCTCAAAAAGCCCCACTCGCTTTAACAATTCATCTGCTACTTGTTCAGCTTCATCACGGTGACGTTTTTGTACTTTGAGTGGTCCAAGCAAGATGTTGTCAATGACGTTCATATGCCCAAACAGCTCATAGTTCTGAAAAACCATGCCAATTTTTTGACGAGCATTAGTCCAGTCCACATCTTTACCGAGCACGCCTGAACCAGTTAAACGAATCTCACCACCCTGAATGGGTTCTAAGCCGTTAATACAGCGCAATAAAGTACTTTTACCGCAGCCCGATGGACCTAAAATAACTACCACCTCTCCTTGTTCTACATCCAGATCAATGCCCTGTAAAATATGACTTTGTGCAAATGATTTCTGTAATTGTTGTATCGATAACAAAGGCATAATTACTCCCAGACCTTTTCTAAATGTGCCGCCAAACGAGATAAGGGATAGCAAATCAGAAAGTACAAAATAAAAATAAAGCCATAAATCCAAAGAGAAGCGCTCGGCACGGTCAACAGCGAGTTTTCAATAATTTGCTGGCCAACTTTAATGACCTCAACCACACCCATCAGGACTGCCAAAGAGCTGGTTTTCACCATTCGGGTAAATAAATTAATCGCGCCTGGTGTTACTCGTTTTAGACTTTGCGGAAAAATGACATAGACCAAGGCTTGAACATGGGTAAGTCCGAGCGCATAGGCCGAATCGCGTTGATGCTGATCAATTGAAGTAATAGCTGCACGAACCAAATCGCCCATTTCAGCAGTACCCCATAAAACAAACACAACAACGCACACCCACATTGCTGAAAACTGCCAGTTAAACCATGTCGCAAAGCCGAAATAAAACACGAATAGCAAAACTAAAATCGGAATGATTCGAATGGCTTCTAAATACAGACGGCATAGCGCTTTAACGACTATGTTTTTAGAGATCATAATGACGCCGAAAACTGTGCCGAGAATTGCAGAGAAAAACACTGAAATAAATGCAATTTTTGCAGTTACCCAAAGTCCCCACATTAAACGTTCGAGGTGACTCGCTTGAAATAGATAATCAAGTTCCATGACTCACCTTCCGACTTCTGTGCTCCAGATAGCTGGTTAAAATAGACACGGGCAATAAAATGATTAGATAAGCCATGATGAGCAAAAATAAAGCTTCCGTGGTTTTATAGTCCATGCCAATTAAGTCTTTGGTGACAAAAAGCAGTTCAACGACAGCAATTGCACTGACCACAGAACTTTCTTTAATTAGAAATAGACAATTTGCCCCTATTGCTGGAATTGAAATAGCCAGTGCTTGAGGAAAAATGACATATCTAAAAATCTGAGTCGGTTGCAGACCAATACTTTTTGCTGAGTCAATTTGCCCGTTAGCAACAGACTGCAAACCTGCTCGGAAGGCTTCAGCCATATAGCTTCCGCCTAAAAAGGTCAGTCCGATCACACCACAGGTAAAACCATCAATTTTGATACCCAGCTTTGGCAAACCGTAATACAAAAAGAATAGTTGAATTAATAAAGGGGTATTTCGAGATAACTCAATATAGAACTGGGCAATTCTATTTAGCACCCGCACGCGATATGTGATTAAAATGCTGCAAATTAGCCCCACAATAATTGCCAAAATAATGCTGATAATTGAAATTTTCAGCGTGGTCAAAGTTGCAGAGAAAAATTGCGGCAACACACTATGGATATACTGCCAGTTCAAGGAAAATTCCAAAAAATAATATTAAAACGTTATAAATATTTAGCTTTCGTCAGCTATTAAATATTTGTGCAACGAGTTTATTTTTTCCCCAATTGGTCTAAAACTATTTTTATTAGATAAGCTTTTCTATAAGTTTGATAAATTCGATTTGGCAATCGAAAACCTTCGAATCAGTTAAATACAACCGCTCAAAACATATTCACTAAAACAAAGATGAATAATAAAACCAATAAAAAAATCGGACACCAAGGCCCGATTTTTATTAAATGATTTTCAATCTATTTCTTATTTTCTAAGTACATCACCAATACTTGGGTCTTTATCAAAAACTGATTTTGCATATGGGCAAAGTGGAATCACCTTTACGTCTTTTTCACGGACAAAAGCCACCAAGGCATCAAGTAATTGGCGACCTACACCTTGTCCACGATAATTTTCATTCACATCTGTAGCATCAATAATTAGCATGCTCTCGCCTGCCCATGTATAAGTCATTTCACCTGCAATGGTTTCACCATCAAGTAAGCTAAAGCTGCCGTGTTTTGTATCATCTTTTTGTTGAATATTCACAATGAATTCCTCGTATTACGACTCATATTTATTTAGAAATGACTTTGTATAATCTTTATCTATAAGAACAAATCTAAGTGTAAAAAAATAGCCTGTTTTTAGCAGCGAGTCTGTATGCTTTTTAAATACAATTCATGCATAAAACTCATAATTCTATTCGTAATTCTGCGTCTAATGCTCTCAAATCATTACTGTTAAGCTCTGCGACCAGATTTTATTCATTTCATTTATGAAAATTCAATGGTTTTGAGATTGGAACTTTTATGCCTTCTTTTCATCAAATTGAGCAAAGCACATATGAACATTCAACAACTGCCTGGGGTGCTGTCTTTGTAATGTCGCTCTGCTGCGCAGTATTAATTGCATCTGAGTTCATGCCCGTAAGTTTACTCACCCCCATCTCTTTAGATTTAAATATGAGTGAAGGCCAAGTGGGTCAAGCAATCGCAATTTCTGGTATTTTTGCTGTGATGACCAGCCTGTCTATTAGTCGTGTATTTAAGGCATGGGATCGACGTCATATCATTTTATTACTCACCCTACTGATGATTGTCTCTGGCATAGTCATTACATTTGCCCATTCTGCGGCTTTGTTTATGTTGGGTCGTGCAATCTTAGGTGTAGTTATTGGTGGTTTTTGGGCAATCTCGACATCAATTGTCATGCGACTCGTTCCTCCGCTTTTAGTACCTAAAGCACTCGGTTTATTAAATGGCGGAAATGCTCTAGCCACCACAATTGCAGCACCATTAGGAAGTTTTTTGGGTTCAATTATTGGCTGGCGTGGTGCTTTTTTCTGTATTGTCCCCATCGCGATTGTTGCACTTATTTGGCAATTTAAAAGTATGCCTTCTCTTCCTGCAATATTGTCATTTGAGAAATCTAAAAATCCATTTGGTTTACTAAAACGTCCAATTGTACTTTATGGGATGACCGGAATTTTATTACTCTTTATGGGCCAATTTGCGCTATTTACCTATCTACGCCCATTTCTAGAAACCGTTACTCATGTCGATGCGACAATGCTATCCATTTTATTATTAATCTTAGGTTTAGCAGGCTTAGTGGGTACATTTGTAATTAGTTTAATCCTTCACCAACATGTTTATCGTTATCTGATTCTTATTCCATTCATCATGGCAGTGATTGCTGGAGCTTTTGTGCTAGATGGTGAGCATTTATGGTTTGTTGCCATATTGATGGGTCTATGGGGCTTTATTGGAACGTCGGCACCTGTTGCATGGAATACATGGCTTGCCCAAACACTACATCAAGATGCCGAAATTGGTGGTGGTTTGATGGTTGCGATTATTCAATTTGCAATTACTCTAGGTGCAACTATAGGTGGATTATTATATGACTCACATGGCTATAGTGCCACGTTCTATATGAGCGCAACTATTTTGCTATTAGGCGCAATTACTGCATTTCTCACATGGCGAAACGCTATTCACGTAGCACATCAATAACCAACCTTAACGCAGGTGAAAGTTGTCTTCGATGTGGATAGTACAAATGGTATCCAGGAAACTGGATACTGTACTCTTCCAAAACTTGTATCAGCTTCCCCTCTTTTAAATCTTCTCGAATCAAATCTTCGGGAATATAAGCCAGTCCAAATCCAGCTCTAACCGCCTCGACGATATCGTAGCT
This sequence comes from Acinetobacter seifertii, assembly GCF_016064815.1. Lineage (NCBI taxonomy): Bacteria > Pseudomonadati > Pseudomonadota > Gammaproteobacteria > Moraxellales > Moraxellaceae > Acinetobacter > Acinetobacter seifertii. The sequence continues at coordinate 2,492,493 of NZ_CP065820.1, forward strand.
TTCATTAAATATCCATTGCCCCTGAATTTTGATTTTTGTCTCTTGACCATCTTTCACAAACTCCCACGCATACACGCTGCCTTGTGTGGTTAAACGATAGCCAATACATTGATAATTTACCAAATCTTTAGGAGTATTAGGAATTCCATATTGTTCAAAATATGCTGGTGTTGCTATTACCGCCATTTTGACATCTGGACTAATACGTACTGCAATCATGCCATCAGCTACGCGGCTTCCGAAACGAACGCCTGCATCAAAGCGCTCTGCCACAATATCGACCATCCCACTATTGGCAGTTAGTTCAACTTGCACATCTGGGTAATCACCAGCAATCTTTTTAAGTTTTGGAATCAGCACTTCCCGTATCGCATGGCTACTGGCATTAATCCGAACCGTACCAGCGGGTTGGTCTCGAAATGAAGTTAAAAGGGATAATTCATTATCAATCTGATCGAAGCTAGCACTAATTGTTTGTTTCAACCTTTCGCCTGCTGCTGTAGGTGAAACACTACGTGTGGTTCTGGTCAGGAGCAACATTCCCAAACGTTCTTCTAAACCCCGAATCGTATGGCTTAGCGCAGATTGTGAAATTCCCATTTTCCCAGCAGCCTTAGTAAAACTACCCTCCCTTGCCACCATTAAAAAAGCATAAAGATCATTATAGTTTTCTTTATTTATCATCTGCTTTATCTCTTATTGGGGAGTCAACCTCATTATAAAGGATAAAACTATTCATGAATATTACTCATAAGTCCATGTTTGTTTTTTAGACTAATTATTAAAAAGAAGATTCGTTAAAATCCATATCAAGCAGTAAATCTGAAGATTTAAATAAACTGAGGCGATTATTATAAGTCATTTTATTATTGTAAAAAATTAATAAATTCCACTCATATCTTTACGTTAAAGAATAAATAGCTTCATTGCTTTTATGTGCTTTTTCTTAAAGAAGCGAGGTAAATTGATGTGGCTAGTTATAAGTTTTTTAAAGGCTTAGTCAGCCTATGTGTTTTGTTCTCAGTAACTTCCGCTTCTTATGCAATAAAGCCTCAAGGTAAGAATCAACAAAGGGGATCGATGATGAAAATCCGTATTGATATTGATGGAACACAGCAACCGCTATTTGCCACATTAGCCATGTCACCTACTGTTGAAGATTTTGCCAAGCAGCTTCCACTGACATTAATGCTTAAAGATTATGACTCTACTGAAAAAATAGCTGATCTACCCACCAAGCTAACTACACAAAACGCGCCTCATGGATATACCGGAAAAGCGGGTGATCTTACCTATTATGCTCCTTGGGGTAATCTGGCTTTTTTCTATAAAGATTCTCATGTTGGTTATGCCAATGGCCTCATTTTTCTCGGAAAACTAGATGCTATTCCCCAAGCATTCAAGCCAAAACAACAGATCAAAATTTCAATTTCACAAATCAAATAAGCATGCACCTACTCACCCATTCACATTGTTTAAATTGAGGTATTTATGAGTACATCTCCCTTATTTAAAAAGCTTAAAACCCATACGGCGGCTGCAATTTGTGCAGTAACTATTGGTCTATTTTCTTCAACTTCAGCTATGGCGGCCGATATGTCTAATGGTCCAAATAACTTTTATCAAAGTCAGCAAGTGACTATTCAAAAAGTGACTTTTAAAAATCAATACAATATGGATATTGTTGGCAATCTAGTTATTCCCAAAAATTTGAATAAAAAGACCAAAGCCTCTGCAATTATAATTGGCCACCCTATGGGGGCTGTAAAAGAACAAAGCTCTATGCTTTATGCACAAAAACTGGCTGAACAAGGTTTTGTGACCTTAGCAATTGATCAATCATTTTGGGGTGAAAGCGCGGGCCAACCAAGAAATGTGGTGGCACCAGACATTTATGCAGAAGCGTTTAGTGCCGCTGTAGATTATTTGGGAACACAATCTTTCATTGATCCTAATAATATTGGTGTATTAGGTATTTGTGGAAGTGGGAGTTTTGTCATTAGTGCAGCAAAAATTGATCCGCGTATGAAAGCGATAGCAACTGTCAGTATGTATGATATGGGCGCAGCAAACCGCAATGGCTTACGTCACTCACAAACCCTAGAGCAGAGAAAGCAAATTATTGCAGAAGCCGCTGCACAGCGTTACGTTGAATTTAAAGGTGGTGAAACCAAATATACCAGCGGAACTACGCATGAGCTAACAGCAGATACACACCCTATTCAACGTGAATTTTACGACTTTTATCGTACTCCACGCGGAGAATATACGCCTAAAGGCTCATCGAGAGAGCTTACAACCCACCCAACTCTCACCAGTAATGTCAAATTTTTAAACTTCTACCCATTTAACGACATTGAAACGATTTCACCACGTCCGATGCTATTTATTACAGGTGATCAGGCCCATTCAAAAGAGTTTAGTGAGGAAGCTTATAAACTCGCAGGCCAACCTAAAGAGCTTTACTACGTTAAAGGCGCTGGACATGTTGATTTATATGATCGGGTCGATCTCATTCCATTTAATAAATTAACCAGTTTCTTTAAACAAAACTTGAAGTAATACAGATGATAGAGGCTCAATACGGGCCTCTATCTTTTTAATTAACTTTAATGAAACTCTTGTACCAGACTATTAATGTGAGCCACAGCAGCAGTTCGGTTTTCAACGCAAAGTTTTTCAAAAACATGCTCTAAATGTTTGTTCACGGTCCGTGGACTAAGCTCCAAAATTTCTGCAATATCTTTATTGGTTTTGCCCAACAACAACCAGTGCATGACTTCTGCCTCACGCTGAGTCAACTGCGGACAATATTTCAAAATATCAGCCATTTCCAAAGCTGGCGTAGAAGTTTTTATCTGGATAAGATAATTTTTTGCCACACTTGGTTCAGTTTCCCACGGCGTAAGCAATAAAAGCTGTAATTGCTGAGATGGCGTCGAATAAGAACAGCTGGTTAATTTTTTAGGATCTTTTTCATGCTCTAAGTCTGAAAACCAAGCTTTTAAGCCTGCTTCAAAACCTTCTAATTCAGGTAAATATTGATTCAGTAAATCACTGGCTTTTTGGGTTTTCCATACAATTTTACCGTGAACATCTAGCGCAAGAATGGCTGTTTCCGTTGCATCAATCACCTGTTTTTGTTGCTGCAATAGTTTGGCATGTGCCAAATGTGTTTTTACCCTTGCTAATACTTCTTCAATATTCAGAGGCTTGGTTACATAGTCCACTCCTCCAACTTGAAAACCACGCACAATATGCTCTGTCTCAGACAAACCTGTCATAAAAATGACGGGAATAAACTGCGTAATTGGACTTGCTTTAAGCTGTATGCAACTTTCAAAACCGTCCATATGTGGCATATTGCCATCGAGCAAAATCATATCTGGTAAGCATCGGTGTGCAATTTCAATTGCACTCAATCCATCGGTTGTGACAAGCACGCGATAACCGGCCTGATCCAGACTTTCATGTAGCAAGCCTAAATTTTCCGGCACATCATCCACAATCAGAATAACAGCCTGCTCGTTTGGCAAAGCTTGCTGAAAAGAAACATGTTGCGTACTCATTGCTTATCCTGAATCAATCGTTGCGCGTGTTTTAAATCAAACTTTTGAATAGCCTGTTCAAGCTGTTCCCATAACTCATTATGCTCCGGAAAATTTTGACGGCATTGCGTTAAAGTCTGTTGAATTCCACGAATATAACCCTGCCCAATTAAATCATTTAATTGCTGCAAGCTTTGCGGTAAATCGAGCAGATCATTATTTTCAGGTTGTGTAATTGATGTATGAACAGTGGCTTGCTCTTGCTTAAACACTTTTACATCCAATGCTTGAACCTCATTATTTTCAAGATGGGCATCTGATTTGGAATCAATCCATACCAAGCCTAACTTGTCTCCAATTTTACTCAGCAACAAATTAAGATCGATTGGTTTTAGCATAAAGTCTTCACTTAAGACCGCATCTTGTGGATTGACTTCGCGCTCGCCTGCATTGGCTGAAATAATTAAGATCGGCACATTGGTAATATTATTCTGACGTAATAATCGCGCTGTTTCCCAGCCGCCCATCAAAGGCATATTTAAATCCATCAAAATCAGGTTAGGCTGAAAAATAGGTACACGTCTTAAACAGTCAATGCCCGACTCGGCTTCTTCAATCATAAATCCTAAAGGTTTGAGAAAATTAGCGACTAAACCTCGATCTACCGCTTCATTATCGACAACCAAAATTCGTTTTCGCTCGCCTTGATAACCCGTAATCTGGTTGGAGTAAACATTGGAAATTGGATGAACCACTTCTTTTGAAGGTAAGTAAAACTTAATCTTAAACTGTGAGCCCTGATTGAGTTGGCTAGTTACAGATAACTGGCCACCGAGTAAATCGACTAATAATTTTACAATTGGTAATCCGAGTCCTGTTCCGGTAAACCCACCTTGAACCACATTACTGCCCCGTTCAAACGGGTTAAAGATTCGCTCTAAATCAGCCTCAGCAATACCACAGCCGGTATCTCTAATTTCAAAATAAGCCGTCTGAAAACGGTACTCGACTTTCAAAGTAATTGTGCCGCTCGTCGTAAACTTTAAAGCATTGCCCAGTAAATTGATGAGCACTTGCTCTAGGCGTTTTTTGTCGGTACGAACATAGTGCGGTAGGTTATCTCCAATTTCATAAACAAACTGTAAATTCTTCTGTTCAAACTGTGGCTGAAACATTTGAATAATTTGTTCAATAAAATTTGGGAAATGAACGTCCACTACATTTAAAGAAATCTTGCCTGTTTCAATTCGCGCTAAATCTAGTAAACCGTCAATCAGTGAAGTCAAATGCTGCCCACTACGGCTAATCACACCGAGCGCCATTTTTCCTTGTTCAGAGAGTTGCTCTTGTTTTTGAAGCAATTGGCTATAGCCCAAAATACTATTTAGAGGTGTTCGTAGTTCGTGGCTAATGCCAATGACATAACGGCTTTTTGCATCATTTGCTCGCTCTGCTGAAATTCTGGCATCTTGCAGGTCTTTTGAAGTGACTTCATGGGCAGCAATTTCATCAATCAATAATGCTGTTTGCTGATGCGTTTCGATTTCGGCATTACGACGGCTTTCATCGTTTAGTACTAACCACCATGCAGCAACACTCATCAATAGAAATAAAATGGTGTAAATTTTGACAAACAGTGTAAATAACTGAGGAACGGCTGCCGCATTAATGGTTTCTAAATAGGTTTTTTCTTGGATATAAACCAGACTCAAGCTCACTGCCAAAACAATAGACAGCCCTAGAGTCAGCAATAAATATAAACTAACCCTGCTATTTAAACGACTAGCCCAACGTTCTGGTAAATAGTACCAAATGGCTTTTTTGAGTTGTACTGACCAACGTGCATCGGGTTTACATAAATCGTGGCAGCGTGCTTCAAGTGAACAGCATAAAGAGCAAATCGTACCGTTATAGGCTGGACAGCCAGCCATATCGGCAAGTTCATAGTCCCGTTCACACACGACACAGTTAGCAACCGACGTCGCCTGAATTTTTTCAGGTTGGCGTGCAATGTAATATTTACCTTTAGTTAGGTAAGCAATGACAGGCACGCATAAAACCGCACTTCCCAAAGCAATAAAACTCGCCAAGCCTTTTGCCATGAGTCCGAAAAAGCCCAAATAGCTAAGCATCGATAACACTGAGGCAATCAGTAATGCGCCCACACCTACGGGGTTAATGTCATATAAATAAGCACGGCGAAATTCAATTCCCTTTGGGCTTAGGCCTAAAGGCTTACAGATAATTAAATCGGCAACAACGGCGCCAATCCATGCCAAAGCGATATTGCTATATAGTCCCAAAATGCGTTCAACCGCATGGCTAATGCCCATTTCCATCAAAACAATAGCAATAAACACGTTAAAAAGAAGCCAGACAATTCGCCCCGGATGGCTATGAGTTAAACGGGCAAAAAAATTGGACCATGCCAATGAGCCAGCATAGGCATTGGTCATATTAATTTTAATTTGCGCCAAGCAAACCAGTGCTAGAGTCAATATTAACGCTAGCTGAGGGTTTGGAATAAATTGTTGATAGGCAGCCCAATACAGGTAAGTCGGATTGTCTAATTCAGAGGCAGGAATAAACAGCTGAAAAGCCAAAACCATCAGTAACATGCCCATCAATACTTTTAGAAAACCGAAAATAATCCAAGATGGACCACCTAAAAAAACAGCAAAACGCCATGCGGTTCTATTCTTTTCTTGTTGGGGTAAAAAACGTAAATAGTCGGCTTGTTCCCCAATTTGGATCACAAATGAAAAAATAAGAGTGCACGCCGCACCAAAGTAATACAGATTAAAATCGGTCGAGTTTGAAATCGCACCAACAAAATGCAGGCTACTACTTAAAATTTGTGGCTGTTTCCAAAGTACAAAAAACCACGGTAATAACAGCAATAAAAGCCAGATTGGTTGTGTAATCGCCTGAACTTTATTAATAAAACCAATACCTTTGACCACTAAAGGTAAGATCACTAAGGCAGAAATTAAGTAACCAATAACTTGTGGAATACCCAAAGCAAGCTCAAGTGCCATCGCCATAATGGCGGCTTCAAATGCAAGTAAAATAAAGGTAAAACTGGCATAAATTAGAGACGTAATGGTCGAGCCAATGTAGCCAAAGCCTGCACCACGAGTAAGCAAATCAACATCTACATTATATTTTGCGGCGTAGTAACTAATCGGCCAACTGGTTAAAAATATGATGGTACATACGACAATTGCTGCCCATAACGCATTGCTAAAGCCATACTGCCAAAGCATGGTCGCCCCAATGGCTTCCATCGCCAAAAAGCTAACAGTCGAAATTGCAGTATTTGTTACGGTCCAAGGTGACCATTTTCTCACTGAGGTAGGTGCATAGCGGAGCGCATAATCTTCGATACTTTCATCTGCCACCCAAATATTATATTCACGGCGTGTTTTGATCACACGTTGTGGCGCTTGTTGGGGGCGTGAAGAATCTGGCATAACACTCATGTTTGGCATGTGGTTGCATTAAACCCAGCAATCCTTATGCCAAAAGTCATTTATCATCGCGATTTTTTCTAATACGCACATATACGCAAAATAACGTATTTTCAATTTTTCCCAAAAATCACACACTCAAAACCATCAAAAAACAATGATCAATATTTGTGTTGATTGACCGAAAATGATTGGGAGGTTGATGTTATGAGTGTATCTGAACATCCAAATCTGGACACTGTGCAAGGTACAGATTCACAAAAAGCAGTGAATGAAACCTTAGAAGATTATACTTTACGTTATGCTCCACACAGCTTTCGGCGCTGGAGTCCCAAAGTTGTCGCTATTACTGCACTTGGTGGTATTGCCTATCTTGCTGACTTTTCTATTGGTGCCAGTATTGGTATGTCTTACGGAACAACTAATGCTGTTTTCTCCATTTTATTTGCAGCGATTATTATCTTCTTAACCGGCATTCCTTTAGCCTACTACGCAGCACGCTATAACATTGACCTTGACTTGATTACCCGCGGCGCAGGTTTCGGTTATATCGGTTCGGTTCTTACCAGTATCATTTTCGCCAGTTTTACATTTATTTTCTTTGCCCTTGAAGGTTCAATCATGGCGCAAGGGTTACTACTCGGTTTAGGCATTCCGCTTTGGGCAGGTTACCTCATCTCAACCATTATGGTCATTCCACTGGTCATTTACGGCATGAAAGCCTTGAGTAAATTACAAGTTTGGACTACCCCACTTTGGCTCGTTCTCATGATTGGTCCTGTGGCCTACCTAATTTATCAAGAACCTACCTTAGTTAGCCAGTTTGCTACTTTTACAGGTAAAGAAGGTTTTGCAACCGTAGACATGGCAGCAATCATGTTAGGTGCTGGTATTTGTTTATCGCTCATCATGCAAATCGGTGAGCAAATTGATTACTTACGTTTCATGCCTGCCAAAACCAAAGAAAATAGCAAAGCATGGTGGGCTGCGGTTATTTCAGCAGGTCCGGGTTGGGTGATTTTAGGGGCAATCAAACAAATTATCGGGGCATTTTTAGGTTTCTATTTACTCACTAAAATACCAGGCGTAAACAGCACTGAACCTGTTCAACAGTTTAATGCAGCGTTTCATGACATGCTTCCGGGTTGGGCTGCTTTAACACTCGCAGTGATTTTGGTGGTCATTTCTCAAATTAAAATTAATGTGACCAATGCTTACTCTGGTTCGCTTGCATGGACAAGTGCCTACACACGTATTAGCAAACATTATCCGGGTCGTATTGTGTTTGTGATGGTGAACTTAGCAATTGCGCTTGCTTTGATGGAAGGCAACATGTTTGCTGTACTGGGTAAAATCTTAGGGTTCTATTCAAACTTTGCAATTGCATGGGTGGTGGTGGTTGCAACAGACATTTCAATCAACAAATATGTTTTAAAACTTTCACCGAAAGAACCGGAATATCGCCGTGACATGCTCTACAACGTAAACCCTGTCGGTATGGTTGCGTTCCTTGTATCAGCAGGCTTATCAATTGCAGCATTCTTCGGTTTACTTGGTAGCTTCTTGGCACCTTACTCACCGCTTATCGCACTTGTACTTGCCTTTGTATTAACACCAATCATGGGCTTATTAACCAAAGGAAAATACTATATCAAGTCACACGATGACGGTATTAAAGAACCACGTTACGATGCTGAAGGTACACCTGTAGCAACGGTTTACCACTGCCGCGTATGTGAGCAAGGTTATGAGCGTCCAGATATTATGTTCTCTCACAAACATAACGGCACGATCTGTTCTTTGTGTAAAACACTCGACGCTTAAATACTCTCAAAACTAAAAAAGAAGCTTTAAAGCTTCTTTTTTTATATCTGATAGTTTTTAGCCAATTGGGAATAAACGTTCAGGCACTACATCTTTCATCACAATGGTTGAGATGAGCCGCTGCACACTTGGAATAGCAGATAATTTTTCGTCATATAAACGCTGAAAAGCCGGTAAATCTTTAGCGACCACATGCAACAAGTAATCTGGCTCACCAAACAAGCGCTGGGCCTGAATAATTTGCGGGATATCAATTACGGCATTTTCAAACTTCTCAACGGCCTGTTTATCACCTTCTTTAAGCGTAATAAAAACAATCGCTGAAAATTCAAATCCCACTAAGTTTGGGTCGAGTTCTGCCCGATAGCCTTTGATAGCTCCCGACTCTTCTAAAGCCTTCACTCGTCTGTGACAAGGTGAAATGCTCAAACCTACTTTTTCTGCCAATTCAGTGATAGATAATCGGCCATTTAATTGCAATTCAGCAAGAATCTTTTTATCTGTAAGATCCATTTAGAAAATTTTACCCCAAATGAGTATGATATGAGCAAACATTTAAAAGCACATTCTAAATACATGAGCATATTATTTTCAACAAGCTCGAATAAATAGGGATTTTTTCTAAACCACGAGCGAAACCTTTGGAAAATAGTTTGCCGAGATAAGCATATGGCTTTTAACATTTTTATTGCATTTTGGAGTGTCTCCATTCTTTTTATTATTACGCCAGGGGCAGACTGGGCCTATGCCATTTCGGCAGGCATTAAAGGCAAAGTCGTCGTACCAGCTGTTGCAGGTATGCTATTTGGGCACTTTATTACGATTTTATTGGTAGCGGCTGGTGTTGGTCTGCTTGTAGCAAATAACCCAACTGCTTTGATGATTCTTACTGTGGCGGGTTCTGCTTATTTGTTATGGATGGGAATAAACTTATTACTTACCCCTCCTACTCCAAATCAGTCTGGTTCTGAAAAGGCTCAGTCATGGTTGAGATGGGCAACCAAAGGCGTTTATGTGAGTGGCTTAAACCCGAAAGTTTTTTTGCTGTTTTTAGCGCTGCTTCCTCAATTTATTGACACTACTGCTTCATGGTCAGTGACAACACAAATTCTTGCCTTTGGTGTTGTCCACATGATTAGCTGCGCGATAATCTACTTAATGGTGGGTTATGGTTCAGAGGCTATTTTGAAAACCAGACCACAAGCAGCTCAGTTAGTCGGCCGTTTTTCAGGTGGTTTGATGGTTGTTATCGCAACGTGCTTATTGATTGGGCAAATTTAAAAAAACATTTAGCAAAAAGTTACTGGCCTCCATTTCAGGTCAGTAACTTGAATAGTAAAATATAAGAAAAATTTATCTCATTCGTTTGAGGTTATACGTCACAACTCCCCAAATAACCAGTTCTTGCCCCTCTTCAATATAAATATTTTGATAATCAGGGTTTTCAGCTTTTAGCCAAACTTTAGGCGGCTTAAATTGACTATCAATCATTAAGCGCTTCACAGTGAAATCATTGTCGATGAGTGCAATCACAATATCACCCGATTTAGCAGGAATACTACGGTCCACAATAAGCGGATCATTAATATCAATTCCAGCATCTAACATAGACAACGAATTGGCTTTGACAATGAACGTTGCATTTTCATTTCTAATTAAATATTCATTTAAATCGAGCGCTTGCTCAATATCATCTTGTGCAGGTGAAGGAAAACCTGCAGCAACACGCTCTGTTGCCAAAGGAATCTGATAAATTTTATCGTTGTTTGGATGAACCTGTTGTATTTTTAGTTTTGAACTAAAATCTGTCTGGTTATCGGTTTTGACATTATTCAGTAACCAATTTTTGATAAAGTTAACTTGAGACTCGGGAACACGAATGACTTTGGTGGGTTCATTGAACTGTGCTTTACGTCCGGCATTTTCTCGTACACCGCCATGCTCGAACTCTTTTTTCTTTGGCATATTGCCTCCCTTTTCACTGTTCAAATCCTACACAAACAATGTAACTTGAAAAAGTTACATTTTCAAGTTGACGAAATATTTTTTTTGCATAACAATAAATCTCATGATCAGATTTTAATCCATTTTGCTTTTAACAGGGATGTTTTAATCAAAATGGCAATTTGAAGAAAATCAAAACCTATTTCGAGATAGTCATTATTGCTGACTGTTTTTTGATTTTTATCAAATGAGATTCTGAACACTTAACATTCTGGTTAAATTCAGTTTTTTGGTATGGAGACATGCGAAATGAAAAATCAACGTGATGCGGTTTTAGGTTATGCAAATGAGCAACATGCTTACTATATCCGCCTAATTGAAAATGATGCGGTTTTAGGTGAAAGCTACGGATTATTCTGTGAAAATCCGGATAGCGAAGCAGCCGAAAGTATTATGACGACGCTATTTTTAAAAAAATCTTTTTGGTTAAACGGTTCTGAGTACATTGATATTGTAAAAGGACTACAACTGCTCCCACAGTAAAGTAGATAAATTAAAAAACGAAGGAGGCAAAAGCCTCCTTCGTTTTTAAAACATTATGCTCAAGACGTAAAACGTCCAGAGGTATCGCGTTTTTGATTACTACATTATTGTCGTAGTTAAGGCCGCAATTTCATTTAGTTAAAAAATTAACTTTCAGGGCTTTTTTATTTAAGCCGGTACGTGTGCGGCTATTTGTTCTCGTGACCAAACACGATGAGCTTTAATCAGATTTTTAAATTTTTCTGCAATATGCTGGAACTCATCCTCAACCAAAGTTCCTTCATCTGCAACTAAACCAAGTGGCTCAAGCAAATCAGATTTATTACCTAAAAATGCAATTGGTTTTAAATGCTTATAAGCTTCGAGTACATAATGGCGTGCTACACCATCTTGCATCACTGCATTTAAATTATCGCCATCTGGAACAATTGCAGCATCATAAGCAATTGAAGGTTCAGCCATTTGCATACCATCAGCTACAATAACGTTATCTTTATGGTCTTTTACTGGAGCCAAGCTCGGCGCTAGTAAATGAACAACCACACCTTCTTTAATCGCCCAATTTTTAATAGCTTCAAGTGTATCTGACTTCACAAGATTATGAATAAGTACAGCAACTTTTCTACCTTGAATATCCTCAGGTGGGAAAGCTAAAAGAGACAACTTGGCAGATTTTTCAATTGCTGTTTTCTTATAATCTAAGGTTAAGTCAGGCACTTCAATACCTAGGTTTGCACCGACTTGACGTGCCAGATCGAGATCGATATTTGCCAAAATTTCTTGTACCTGACGCTCACGAATATGTTTTCTTTGAACTTTACTTAATTCAAAAGTATAGGCATCGACCACATGTTTTTGCTCATGCGGCGCAAGGCTTTTGTAATAAAGTCGAGGCTGTGAAAAATAGTCAGAGAATGTCTCACTTCTTTGACGCAGTTTATGTCCACTGATTTTTTCAGGATAACTTTCAAAACCACCATTTGAAGCCGCTGGTGGAGTTTCGACTGGCCAATTTCCATCGATCGAGTTTGGTTGATATGAGGCTTGGCCTTTATGGATGGTATGTTGATGAATGCCATCACGTTGATTGTTATGGAATGGACACACAGGTTTATTAATTGGAATTTGATGGAAGTTTGGTCCACCTAAACGGCTTAATTGGGTATCTGTATACGAAAATAGACGTGCTTGTAAAAGTGGGTCATTTGTAAAATCGATACCAGGTACTACATGGCCGGGACAAAAAGCCACCTGCTCTGTTTCAGCAAAGAAGTTATCTACATTTCTGTTTAAAACAAATCGGCCAATTGGCGTAACAGGAACTAATTCTTCAGGAATAATTTTGGTTGGGTCCAATAAATCGAAGTCAAAGTTCATTTCATCTTCTTCTTCAACAATCTGCACGCCGAGTTCCCATTCTGGATAAAAACCTTGCTCAATTGCTTCATAAAGATCACGACGGTGGAAATCTGGGTCTTTACCTGCAAGTTTCTGAGCTTCATCCCATACCAGCGCACTTAAACCTTGTTTTGGTGTCCAGTGAAATTTTACGAAATGTGATTTACCTTCGGCATTAATTAGACGGAAGGTATGCACACCAAACCCTTGAATTGAACGTAAATTACGTGGAATCGCACGGTCTGACATTGCCCAAATTACCGCATGTGCTGACTCAGGAACCAAGGACACAAAATCCCAGAAAGTATCATGCGCAGTTGCCCCTGTTGGCATTTCTGTATCGGGTTCAGGTTTTACTGCATGCACAAAGTCCGGAAACTTAATCCCGTCTTGCACAAAAAAGACAGGTGCGTTATTTCCCACTAAGTCAAAGTTACCTTCTTGGGTATAAAACTTAATTGCAAAACCACGAATATCACGAACAGTATCTGCCGAACCACGAGGCCCTTGCACTGTTGAAAAACGTACAAAAATTGGGGTCTGAATACTTGGGTCGGTTAAAAACCCAGCTTTGGTTAAACGTTCATTTCCTTCATATGCCTGAAAATAACCATGTGCCCCTACACCACGTGCATGCACAATACGCTCAGGTATACGCTCATGGTCAAAGTGGGTGATTTTTTCTCTTAAAATGAAATCTTCCAATAAAGTTGAGCCACGAATACCCGCTCTTAAGCTATTTTGGTTATCCGCTATTTTAACCCCCTGATTGGTGGTTAATGCCTCATTGGTTGCATCATCTCTTACGGTGTCTAACTGTTCAGTTTTCTGGGTAGTATTGGCTTTATTTGCTGCATCGGCGCCAGCCATTTCACTTGTTTTATTAGTTAATTTAGTTTTGTCGTTCATGTCCATTACCTATGTTTTGAAAGTTAAACTTGGGGTTGAGGTTGAAAACGTTTATCAAACTAGTTTTTAAACGTACCTAAATAAGGAAAAAGAAGTTCTACGTATTTACGAGTACTCCAAAGACCAATACTTTTATGATGAGAATCAGGGGCTAGAAATGGGATAAGTTTGCATATTTTTATTGCAAGATCGCTTGATTGCAGCACGCGCTCTTGCAGTGCATCAAGCTCGCCATCAGAGATATAACTAAATAAATAGTCCTGAATACGCTGGCTATTCTTTAGTTCTCGGCTGTATGCCAAGAAGTTAGAAGAATGATCACTACCAGCAATCCAGTCATGAATAATTTGGCGCTCTACAGGGTTAAATACCCCAAACATTTTTCCATTTTCTTCATTAATCATCCGCCAGAACACGCTCTGTTCAGGGTCGGTATTAAACTTAATCCATTTCTGCTCAGTTAAATGAGTGATCAAACCTGCAATATCATCAGGGTTTGATAACCATTGATTAATGGTTTTGCAGCCAAACTGTCTGGTTTCGTTATGAATTAACTGCCCGACAAGTGCCTTTCTTTTCAAAATTTTATGAACAAAGTCTTCAAGACTTAAATTCTTGATAATATTTGAGGAAGATTCACCACGGTTATTCAAGGCAAAACCTTGTTTTAACTTGGTAAAGAAAAGCTCTTTATCTCTGTATTTGTTGTAAATATCTTCAATAACTTTAATGGCTTTATGGGCATGGCCATTGTCAATGTTATCAATGGTGATATGTAGATTAAAATATTTAGAATCAATGCCTAATTCGGCAAGCTCATAATTTGAAATTAAAAGATGTAGTGGAAGCTGTTCATATCCTAAATTAAAACCGACCATTTCAGGAATAAACTCAGGTGGTGCATACCCTAGTGCTAGCTGAACGACTGCTTGATGATAGTATTCGTCGTCTAAAAGTAAATCGAAACTGTCGAGTCCGAGACTACGTAAAAGGTCATCATAAATACAAACATGGTTCGCTTTCGGTTCTCCTAAACCAAGTTCTTCCAAATAAGTAATAATGAGTTCATGAAAGACCGGATCATTCCAATAATGCACTGAGCTATATAACCATGCACCATCGACCTTTTTAGTCGGCGATATTTTTATGAGAAATTCAAATGCCTGAGCAACATTCTGAAAATACTCTCTATCTTGACCAGCTTGTCTACGGTTTAAATATGCCTGAAATCCCTGACAATTTTTTTTATTATCGTTCTCACACCATGTTTTAATCGAATTGATATCTGAAGGAAAATCTATTTCCTCTATCTCTAATTTTTCAATCTCTTTAATCAGAAAATCTCTTGCCTTTTTCTCTTTCTCAAAACTTGAAACATCAGGATCAAGAAAAAAAACAAACAATTCATAATAATTTTTTTGATTATCTTGTAATAAGTCTAATAAT
This sequence comes from Acinetobacter seifertii, assembly GCF_016064815.1. NCBI lineage: Bacteria > Pseudomonadati > Pseudomonadota > Gammaproteobacteria > Moraxellales > Moraxellaceae > Acinetobacter > Acinetobacter seifertii. Next base: position 2,507,575 of record NZ_CP065820.1, read on the forward strand.
CTTTCTTTCACTACAACAGGCATTTTTTATTCTCCGTTTGTGAGATATCAATTACCATACGTGACCTGAATTATAATCAAGTTTTAAGTTTGTTATTTTGCGTTATTAAAAATTAAGATAAACCGTATAAATCAAAAAAATTCAAAGATATACAAATTAACGCAAAATTACATTTAAACTTTTAGAATTATTTAAGCTGCTGTTTTTATATAAAATTTGCAAAAATTAATCTAAATTTACATTAATTTAACCATCAAAAGTAAAATGTTAAAAAATAACTAATCAAAATTTCAAATAGTTCTATAACATTTAAAAAATAATTAAAGGGAGAATTAGAATGTTTAATTCATGTTGTAAATTATTAGCAGATAAGAAAATCAAAATTGCTTTTTTTGAAAGCGCTTCTGCTGGCTATCTTGCTTATCGTTTTTCTTTGAGTCCTTATTCAGGAGATATCCTTATAGGTAGTCTTGTAAGTTATGATCTTCTAGTAAAGGAAAACACTCTGCATATTTCAGAGCAACTTATTGAAAAATATACTGCCGAATCAATGCAAGTGACTGTTGAAATGATTAATAAAGGAAAGGAACTTTTGCATGCTGACCTGTATATTGCCTGCACAGGCCTCTTAAAAAAAAGGGGTTCTGAAACAGAGGAAAAACCTGTAGGAACGTTCTTTTATTCAATATATTATAAAAATAATTTTTATAATTTTAGACGTGTTTTAAAAGGACCAGCCTTTTTAAAACTTAGAAATTTGACGCACTATATTACTCAAGATATAAAACTTATTATATTAGATGAAAAAGCCTCTTAAATTATATAAAAAGTTAACAAATATACATTTGGAAATATTTATTATCTTTCTTAAATATTATGTGCTGAAATGTAATTTTTTAAACATTCATATTAATAATGTTTATGACTAAAAATCACATTAACTAAAAATCAGCAAGTTATTTAAAATTGATAACTTTTAAATTTACATTTAAATATGGGGTAACACCCCCACCCTACACATTTAAAAGCTACATGTTTTAATAACCCTATCTGAAGCTCTCAGATAAAACACATCGTCATAATTGATATGAGGTATTAAAAAATGAGCACTACTAATAATCAAGCAAATCAACGCAATAATCAGCAACAGCAACAACAGCAAAATGACAACCGTAATCAACAACAACACGGTAACCAACAGCAAAACGATCAACAACGCAATAATCAGCAGCAACAGCAAAATGATAACCGCGGCCAACAACAAGGATCTAACCAAAAAGATTCTGGCCAACAAAATTCAAATAACAACCAACAACGTTAATCGTTTGTAGTTGTTCTTTGATGGGGTCGATCATTTAGGAAGGTGAACTCACCTTCCTAAATCTAATATAAGCATAAAATTTAATAAAATATGAGGGAATTCTAATGACAGATCAAAATACAGATCATGCTCAACTAGTTGCTGGCGATCATAACTATTCTGACTCGCGCTGGCGTGAAAGCTACCTTACCCGACCTTATTACCAAGAAGCGCAATTAACAACACCAGATCTAGATTATGATCGTGACTTTTCTACAGCTTATGAACTTGGTCATCGGGCTCGCTCTGAATCTAAGGAAGGAACTCAGTTTGAAGACATGGAAAGTAGTTTGCAGCAAAAATGGGAAGAACTCAAAGCTGAGTCTCGCTTAAAATGGGAACATGCGAAACAAGCCATTAAAGATGCATGGGATGATATTTAACATCCTCAAACGGTCCAAAGCTATAAGCTTATTTCCTATTGGCCCTGGGAAATAGGCTTTTTTATCGTTTTGTTTTGCTCACTTTTGCTTTTACACCATAAATTTCCGAATCGCTAATGCAAGTTGCTTGTGTAAAATATACAAACATACATGTCAACTTGAATATCAATAATTACTAGCTTATCAAAATAAAAACCTGACTTAGATAATCAAGTCAGGTTTTCGATAAAAATCAATTTTGATTTTTCTTAAAATATTCAATTATTTCTTCACCATTATTTACCGGCTTTTTCTGTGAAGGATAAGTTTCCTCATATGCATAAGCTGGTAATGTAATTTTGGCCCGAATTGGAGGTAATTTCTCTTGTCCACCCGTAGTAATCCGCTCAATAAAACCAGCAAGCCAGAGTACAAACTCCTGTGTATTTTTACTTTTAGGAATAAGACTTAAATCCAATTTAATTTTTGACTCTTGCAAAGGCTTAATTAGCAGCTCAGCGAAATCAATATAATTATATAAAAGCTTTAGCTGTGTCCCTTTTATTTCATGTCTGAGTTCGATCATCAAGTTGTTAAGATCTTCCATCGGCTCATCCGTAAACCCTTTTTTTTCTTTGACATTTTGATATATTTTCTCAGCTATTTTTAAATATTGGGGCATATCCTTACCTTTATAGTTCATTATTACTAAAATGAATTTTGGATGAATATAAGTAAGCTATTGTGTTTGTTTTATTAACTTTTTGAAAAGATATATTCATTTTACAACAATTCAGTAACACTTAGATTGCCAAGCAGAAAATAGATAATAAATAACTGATAAACATTATATTTTCATATATTTAATTTTTATTATGCTATATTTTTTAGATAAAATAACAATAAAAAAAGCCCACTTAATAAGTAGGCTTTGTTAAGGAAAACTAATTATTGTGAATTTCTATTCATATCATGAGGTACTGCTGGATCACTTGCTCCATGCATTCCATCATTTCTTGAATTGCGGTCTTGGCATGCGCTCACGCCCATAGCTATTACAAGTACCATACTCACTGCACAAAAGATTCTAACCATTTAAATCACTTAACTTTTGTAGATTATGCAAGCTTATGTAAAAACCTAAAATATGATGAGTAAAATTATATTTATTGCAATTGAAATTCTGGTTATTTTTTGGCATGCAGTGTATAGACTCCATAGTCCAAATTATAAAAATAGAATTATTAAATAGTTTAGCAAAACAATACATCCAATTAATGACACTCATATACTATATAAATATACAATTAATAAATAATTGATATATATGATTAAAAAACAACACCGCAAGTAAAATAAAAATAAGTTATATTAATGTTATGCGTTTTAGTTTTTCTATTTTCTAAATAAAAACAGGCAAATATTTATATCAAATTATATAAATCAATCTTTTATTTTTGCAATTGACCCACTCTAATGCTCAGCTTATGATGCTCGCGCTGACCAATTTTGTCAGTCGGTTTTAGCAGACCGTCTACCTAAGTGCACTAAAAACACGTTTTTTGGTGTGAAGCCCCTCGTGCCTTTGATGGAGGAACGAGAGTGGGACACCTTCGGGTGTGCTGGTTTCTTAGGTATCAGTCTGCTAACCCTCTTTCGTTTCACCACCATAATGATTAGCAATGAATGGGCGTAACTTCTTTAATCAAGGAGTCACTCATGACTATTATTTTATATTTTTTAAATTCTTTTATTAATCATATTTATATTCGACATCTTTTACTTATTCAGGCATTTTTTAGAGATCGCCCCTCACATCTCTCTAAAATAAAAACCTAATATAGAGTTCAAAAATTGTTTATTTAATCCTTTTACCTACCCATCTATATAAGTTTAGGTAAGAGTTTTATGTATTCAAAAAAACCGCATAAAGATAAGAACTTCTATCAACATCACTTAGCGATAACAACAACCTATGCAGAGTAACAATAATGTTTTTTCTCCGTCGTTTTGTTCTGGTGAGCCTGCTTGCGATAAGTGTTTTAAATTTAATAGGATGCAGACCATTGAGCAAAAAAGAATTTAATGCACATTGTGTTTGGGCAGGACATGACCTTTCACAATGTAATTGTATTTATAACTCTTTAGAACAACATTATTCACCACAATTTGTTGAAAACTTACCAAAAGTGAGTTTGCAGAATATTGATGCTAAAATGAACTTTGTAGACACCATGAATACAACAATGCGACAGTGCCAATTTAGTGCTAGAAAATAGCTATCTAACTTATAACGGCATGCTCTACCAGAAAATCTAAAAATACACGTACACGTTTAGGGACATATTTATCATGACCAATCCAAACAGCATGAAATTCTTCAAAAGCTTTGATATTCCAGTCTTCAAGAATTTTAACGAGTTGTTTTTGCTGTAATGCGTTTTGAATTTGAAATTTATTAAGCTGAGCAATACCTACATCTGCAAGGGCCAATTGTAAAATAGCTTCACCGTTGTTTACTTTTAACATCTTTGAGGGTGCTAGGTTAATTTCCTGATCTGCTTTTTTAAATAGCCAAGTTTTGTTCTGGCGCTGATAGCTTACATCTAAAAGCTGATGTTCATGCAGTTCATCTGGATGTTGGGGACAACCATACTTTTCAATATATGCAGGTGAACAGACGTAATGTTTCTGCGTGCTTCCGAGTGAGCGAGCCACCAAATTGGAACTTTTTAATGGTCCTGTCCGAATTGCAACATCAATTCTTTGCTCAACCAAATTAATCACTTCGTCACTCAAATGAGCCTCTAACTCAATTTGTGGATAGCACTCGTTAAACCGAGAAATACAAGGCAATAAAAAATGCGTCCAATATGAAAGACTGGTATGAATTCTGATTCGCCCTTGTGGTATATGATTTGCGGTAACGGATTGTTCTAGTTCATCTAAGCTATTGAGTATTTGAAGACCTTGCTCATAAAACTGGCATCCTTCACTCGTCAGCTGAAACTGACGTGTTGAACGGTTCAATAACCTGACGCCAAGTCTTTTTTCCAACCGAGAAATTAACTTACTGACCGCAGATGGCGTCATGTCATAAGCTCTTGCAACGGCTGAAAAACTTCCAAGCTCGACCACACGTATAAAAATTGCCAACTCGCCAGATCGATTAATATCAAAATAAGCCATAACAAAATTTATTTATGAATTGTACTCACAAATCTTATTCCGCTTAGCCCGCTATAACAAGGCATCAATTTATTTCAAGATAACTTTAATTCGTTTTAAAGAGTTCACGAGATGAAACTTTATCAAGCCACCCTATTTTCTTTGACTTTATTTACGAGCGTTACACAAGCTGAAGTACCAAAGCATCAGTGGATTACCACTTGGTCTGCGAGTCCTCAAAAAGTCTGGAATAAAGACTTCGTTTTCCCGACCAATATTCCAGAGCAAATAACGAATCAGACCATCAAACAAATCAGCCAAATTAGTTTAGGTGGTGAAGCTGTTCGGCTTGTTTTTATCAATCAATATGGCGAGCAGCCACTTTATATAGATCAAACAACAATTGGTTTAGTGAACGCAGCAAGCCTGAAATATAAGAGCACCTATCCTGTTTATTTTTCTGGTCAACTTAAAGCAAAAATTTTACCGGGCAAACAACTGGTGAGTGATCCAATCGAGTTAGCTGTTCCCGACCATACTCAATTGGTGGTAAATAGCTTTATCCAAAAACCAACAACGTTTAAAACTTTCCATTGGGATGCGAAACAAACCAGTTGGCTCATTAAGGGAAATCAGACAATAAATTTAACTACGCCAACTGATGCCAAAACAACAACGGCGCGATTATTATTATCAGCAATCGAGGTAAAACCCAAACAGAAAGCTCAAGTGGTTGCTGTTATTGGAGACTCAATTACCGATGGAGCCACTGCAACCTTAGATGCAAATACGAGATGGACCGATTTTTTAGCGAAACGTTTATCAGCACACCAAGTAGCCGTGATTAATAGCGGAATTTCAGGAAATCGACTACTTACAGACGGTATGGGTGACAGTGCTTTAAAACGTTTAAACAGTGAAGTATTTCAATATTCAGGAGTTAAAACTTTAATTGTTTTGATTGGTATCAATGACATTTCATGGCCAGGTACAGCCTTTGCTCCTAAACAGCAAATACCTTCTTTTGAAGCCTTAACTGAAGGTTATCAATGTATTGTGAGAGAAGCTCACAAACAGGGTATTCAGGTGATTGGCGCAACCTTACTTCCGTTCTCTGGTGCTCTACCCAATACGCCTTTAGATAATTACTATCAACCCAACAAAGATCAATTACGTCAGCGCATTAACCAATGGATAAGAACCAGTCATACTTTTGATGGTGTACTTGATCTTGATAACGGCTTAAAAGATCCAAAACATCCTGATCGGTTAAATCCAATTTATGATTCAGGAGATCATTTACACCCCAATGATCGTGGCAATCAGCATATGGCTGAATTGGTACAGTTAAACCAGATTATTAAAAATTAATGATTGCCCCATCAGGTGAGCCTTTCATCTGATGGGAATAGCTATTTAGAAGTCATAACTCGCTATCATGTTGAAGCGGTTATCAATCCCGTTACGACCATCAAAAGTTTCTCGTTCACCATATACATACTCAACACCTAAGGTAATTGGTTTGTACGGGTTATACATCGCATTTACCCAGCCCTGCCAAAGCTGTTTGTTTTGAGTCGTGCTATTGTGCTGTAATTCGGCAAAACGGTTATCATCTTTGGCCTTCATATAACCATACGCTAAAGTCGAGCGAATTTTCGGTGTAAATTGATGAGTTACCCCCAAAGACACCGTATCAAATTCATTGCTATGCATGTTGTTTTGATCATCTATTGCATAGCCACTATTGCTCCACAATAAGAAACGTCCATCGCCTTTGACATGGTAATAATCTGCCTTGAGTAAAGTATCTGGTGTCATTTGGTATTTACCGCCGAAACCTATGCCCCAAGCCCATTCACTGTCATTATTGGTTCTTTTTTCTGCAACAAAACTACGGCCTGAAAGCATCGAACCATTGGTAAATTTATGATTTAAACGCCCCACTAAAGCAGGTAAACGCATTTTATTATCTGGGTCTGTTGCCGCAGTATATTTCGGATCTTCAACTGATACTGCAAAACTTGTATTTGCCGTTAAATTATCGCTATAGCGAACCATTGGCGATCTAAGTAAGGCACTGCCTACAAATGTACCTGCATCAATCGTTTCTGGGTAATATTCTGGTGCAATGAATGTCGACCATGTTTGACCAATCAACCATTTATCAAAGGTTAAATAAGCATGGCGTATCCGAAACTGATCACGAGTAGCAGCCCCAAAAAAGTCCATTTCCAGTTTTCCACCCACATCGCCAGCAGTTGTCGGTGTTTTAAAATTCAATCCGAAACGGGTCACATAAACCGTACTGTGCAATTGGTCCTTCTGAGCAGATTCTTCTGGCGTATGTTCAAGTGGAACCCCGCTAATATTGTTATACATGGTAGATGCACCCTTAATTTGATAAGAAGCATCTGCCCGTATATATCCATATAAGTTAAATTCTGTACCCGATTTAGTTAGTACTTGTTGTATAGATTGCGGAGCTGGGGTAACGACAGGTGTGACTTGTTCTACTTTTTCTTGGGTTAAAGATTTCTGAGTTTGTATATCTGCCTGTAGTATTGCCCTTAATTCGTTTACTTCTTGGCGAAGTTGCTCTATTTCAGGGTTTACTTGCCCCGCAAAAGCAGAAGACATAAGTAAAGACACAGAAACCGCTAATAGGCTTTTTTGAACCATTGTATTTAAAACTTTCATCATGAAATTTTCCTTTAGACCTTTAAAACAGACTTAAAGATCTCGACATCCTTTTTGTTATGTAACTATCTAAAATAGATCCTTAAAAATTTGCCTTTCTTTCACAAGAAAGACCTTCCCTCATATTTTTAGTCCTATCCTCCCTAAAGCAGTAAAAGCGACTATTTAATTTTTCATTTTTATATTCTCATCCACATTGAGAATATTCGGTTTTAAGACCTTATTTATATTCCCCAATAGTATTATTTTTTTGCAATAAACCCCTGATAAGTCAAAATTTGCGTATAAGGCTGTATGCTTTCAAAGCCAGTTTTTTCCAAAAGTTTTATATACCCCTCAGTGGTTAGGCTAAAAAAGTCTTGCGCCATACGCCCTAACATTTTTTGACACTGTTCTTCTGTTAGACCTTGTGCCAAGCACAAATAACGCAATGCTTGAAGTTGCATTGGGTTTATACAGGTCATGAGGTCATAAGTAAGCAAAACTGCTTTTTCTTTTAAACGATCATAAATATCTTTAAAGAAAGTAGGCTTTATATCATCGGCAACGAAATGCGCCACAAGAATAGACAATGCAGCATCGAAACATGCTTCCAAAGGCAGTGCTGAAGTATCACCATGAATAAAAGTCACTTGTGAAGATTTATCTAAAAGTTCAACCTGTTCCTGAGCTTTTTGCAGCATGGTTAAAGATGGGTCAACTGCTGTAAATTTCCAGTCAGGATGTCTTTTAAGTAAATATTCGAGTTCATAACCCGTACCACAGCCTACAATTAAAATATGAGCATTAGGTTTCAACACAGATTGTAAAATGGCATCCACCTGTAAATGGATGGCTTCATAACCTGGAATTAATTTACGAATATGTTCGTCATATCCTTCGACTACTTTTGGGCTATTAAAGTCTTTTGCCATTTTGTTTTATTCCTACTTAAACTACCTTTAAATTTATAGTTTGCTGCACTTTGAACGGGCTTCCGACTTCTTTAATCAAAGACATTCCCAGTTAAGTTAAGTTCAGCTCGCATAATTTCCTGCAATTTAAACTTTTGTGCTTTGCCTGAAGCAGTCATTGGAAACTCATTAAAGAATCGGACATAGCGCGGTACTTTATTATGAGAAATGTGCTCTTTGCAGAACTGGCGAATGCTGTCTTCATCAATTTGATGATGTTCATGCAAAATAATGCATGCGCAAAGTTCTTCACCATATTTCGCATCTGGCAAGCCAATGACCTGCACATCACTTACATCTGGATGGGTATATAAAAAGTCTTCAATTTCTTTTGGAAAGAGATTTTCTCCGCCCCGAATCACTACATCTTTAATACGGCCTTTAATTTTAATAAAACCGTCTTGGTCCATTTCGGCAATATCACCCGTATGCATCCAGCCAGCTGAATCAATGACCTCTTTGGTCTTTTCTTCTTCACCCCAATAACCCGCCATCACTGAATAACCACGAACGCATAACTCACCCAATGTGCCTTGCGGAACAATTTGTCCTTCTAAATCGACAATTTTAATTTCAACATGCGGATGAACATGCCCAACTGTGCTTACCCGTTTATCGATTGAATCGTTTACCGAGCTTTGTACACTCACTGGCGAGGTTTCGGTCATACCATAACAAATGGTAATTTCCGACATATGCATTCGGTCTATGACACGTTGCATAATTTCACGTGGACAAGGACTGCCTGCCATAATTCCTGTTCTTAAGCTCGATAAATCAAACTCATTAAATTGCTCATGTTCTAAGGTGGCAATAAACATGGTTGGCACGCCATAAGCTGCCGTACAACGTTCTTGATGAATCGCTTTTAAAGTTTCTAAAGGATTAAATACCGCCGATGGGTAGACCATGGTTGAACCATGTGTAACGCAGGCTAAATTCCCCATGACCATGCCAAAACAATGAAATAACGGTACAGAAATACAGACTTTATCTTGAGGGGTTAAACGTATCCCTTCACCGACAAAATAACCATTATTTAAAATATTATGGTGGGTCAACATAGTCCCTTTAGGGTTACCTGTTGTACCTGAGGTAAATTGAATATTAATGGTTTCATCAAACTGGAGCTGCTTGGTTAATCGTTTTAATTGTTCAAGCTGCTCAGAAGTTGGTGTAGTGACTAAATCATTAAAGCGATAAATACCCGTATGTTGTTGGTCATCAATTTTAATGACAAATTTTAAATGTGGTAGTCGCGCTGAATTCAGCACTTTATCTGGACTGTTGGTTAACTCAGGAGCAATTTTTGTCAGTAATTCTTGGTAATCAGTGGTTTTGAATTGAGAAGCAATAATCAATCCTTTGCATGAGACTTTATTCAACACATATTCAAGTTCATGGCTCTTATAAGCTGTATTCAGGTTGACTAAAATAATCCCTGCTTTAAAAGCTGCAAATTGGGTAACTGTCCATTCCACACAGTTAGGCGACCAGATGGCTAATCGATCTCCTTTTTTTAATCCCAATTTTAAAAGGCTACAAGCAAAAGCATTTACTTCATCCTGTAAAGCTTTATAGGTTAATCGTCTGTTTTGATGAAAACTAACGATTGCTTCCTTTTCAGCATATTGCCGACAAGCCTGATCAAATTGTTCACCAATGGTCATACCCAATAAGGGCTGTGTGCTTGGTCCCGAGGCGTAGCTTAACCGTTCTTGTTGCATTGAATCATTCTCCTTGATTCTTTTAATTCTCTTCTTACCTGATCTAATTGTTGTTACTGCAACTACTTTTCCAAACTACTTATTTTGTGTTGTTTTATATCCTTTATATGCCCTATTTCTTCTGCACAGCATCCACACAAAAGTCAGCAATCTGTTTTGAAAAATAGTCTTTATGCGCATGATCAAACTTTGTATTTTGAGCTGGGTCTAGGGGTTCAACCACCACATAAGTCATAGCACCGACTACACAAAGTGCTGCTGTGTTTAAATCATCCAAGACAAACTCACCGCTTGCATTTCCATCCGCAAGTATTTTTTTAATACTTTGTTTAATCAATTGCTTCACACGAAAACGCTCATGTTCAACCGTTGAATCGACGGGTTCAAACATGAGTGAATACGCAAGCTGAGGACTATTCAGTGCCCGTTTTACAAAGGTAGCCACCGCCTTGTGTAATTTCTGCTTTGCCGATAAGTCACTTTCGGTAATCGAATCGATGACCAATAGCTCTGTATTAATGGCATCAGACAAAACCTCTATTAGCACTTGGCTTTTATTATCGAAGTAGCGATAAACCAGTCCACTAGATACACCCGCTTGCTCTGCAATTGTTTGTATTTGTGCGTCCTTAAATCCTCCTTCTGAAATTATTTTTCTGGCTGAATTCAAAATCGATTTACGATTTTGCTCCATCCGCTCCTGCATTAAAGATGATCGTTTATAGCTCATAATTTATTCTCTAACAAATAAAATGAATTGTAAATCATTTTATGAATCTGTATTCACTTTTTCAAAAAATCATTGTATGGTAATTATCAAATACCCACAAAATATTTTATGGACAACAAATATAACCAATAGGATGAAAATATCATGAACCTACGCAGCTTGAATTTCGGTCTAGATGAAACTTTAATTGCGCTTCAAGATTCGGTAGCCGCTTTTTGTGCAAAGGAAATTGCACCAATTGCCCAACAAGTTGATCAAGACAACAAATTCCCTGCACATCTCTGGAAAAAATTCGGAGATATGGGCCTTTTAGGCATGACAGTTTCTGAAGAATATGGCGGTGCCAATATGGGTTATTTAGCTCATATTATTGCTATGCAAGAAATTTCTCGTGCTTCGGCAGCCATTGGTCTTTCTTATGGAGCTCATTCTAATTTATGTGTAAACCAGATTAACCGTAACGGTAATGAGCAACAAAAACAAAAGTATTTACCAAAATTGATTTCTGGTGAATATGTGGGTGCCCTTGCAATGTCTGAACCGAATGCGGGTTCTGATGTGGTCAGCATGAAATTACGTGCTGAACAAAAAGGTGATCACTACGTTTTAAATGGTTCAAAAATGTGGATCACTAACGGCGGTGATGCAGATGTACTCGTGGTTTACGCTAAAACTGATCCGCAAGCTGGCGCGAAAGGCATGACCGCATTCTTGATTGAAAAAAGCATGAAAGGCTTTAGTCACGGCAACCATTTAGACAAACTCGGTATGCGTGGCTCTAATACTTATCCGCTGTTCTTTGACAATGTGGAAGTGCCTGCTGAAAACGTACTCGGCGGTGTCGGTAACGGTACAAAAGTACTGATGAGTGGTTTGGACTATGAACGAGCAGTTTTAAGTGCCGGACCTTTAGGCATTATGGATGCCTGTCTAGATGTGGTCATTCCTTATTTACATCAACGCGAACAGTTTGGTCAGGCGTTAGGTGAATTCCAACTTATGCAAGGCAAACTTGCCGATATGTATTCAACTTGGTTGGCATGTAAAGCGCTCGTTTATGCTGTTGGTGCTGCCTGTGACAAAGCGGATCATGACCGCAGTTTACGCAAAGATGCCGCAAGTGCCATTTTATATGCTGCCGAAAAAGCAACTTGGATGGCAGGTGAAGCCATTCAGACTTTAGGTGGCAACGGTTATATCAATGAATTCCCTGCTGGCCGTTTATGGCGCGATGCAAAACTTTATGAAATTGGCGCGGGAACTTCTGAAATTCGCCGCATGCTGATTGGTCGCGAACTTTTCAATGAAACCAAATAATAATTATAAATAAGGACGCATCTTATGAACCAATTACAAAGCAAGATTAATGTTCGAAGCGAAGACTTCAAAACAAACCAGCAAGCCATGCAAACATTGGTCACAGATCTAAAACAAGTTGCCCAGCGTATTGCTTTAGGTGGCGGTGAAAATGCCCGTCAAAAACATTTGGCTAGAGGTAAACTTTTACCCCGTGAACGTATTGACCAACTGATTGATATCGGCACGGCATTTTTAGAAATTGGTCAATTGGCAGCGTACAACGTTTATGAAGATGATGTTCCTGCCGCGGGAGTGATTGCAGGTGTTGGTCAAGTCAACGGCATCACTTGCATGATTGTTGCTAACGATGCAACGGTTAAAGGCGGAACGTATTATCCCCTTACAGTTAAAAAGCATTTACGCGCACAAGAAATTGCTGAACAAAATCACCTGCCTTGTATTTATTTGGTAGATTCAGGCGGTGCTTATTTACCAATGCAAGATGAAGTTTTCCCAGACCGTGATCACTTCGGGCGTATTTTCTATAATCAAGCACGTATGTCGAGCCTAGGTATTGCTCAAATTGCCGTGGTGATGGGTAGTTGTACCGCAGGTGGTGCTTATGTACCTGCCATGTCTGATGAAACGATTATTGTCCGTAATCAAGGTACAATTTTCTTAGGCGGCCCTCCTTTGGTAAAAGCTGCAACTGGCGAAGTGGTAAGCAGTGAAGATTTAGGCGGTGGCGATGTCCACACACGTCTTTCAGGTGTAGCTGACCACTTAGCTGAAAATGATGAACATGCGATTGCGATTGCACGAAACATTGTTGCGAACTTAAATAAAAAGCCAAACGACTTAAATAAACAAGTTGATGAACCATTATTTGATGCATCGGAACTCTATGGCGTGGTTCCAAGTGATGCGCGTAAACCTTTCGATGTGCGTGAAGTGATTGCCCGTATTGTAGACGGCTCTCGTTTTGATGAGTTCAAAGCACGCTTTGGTTCAACACTCATTACCGGTTTCGCTTCACTCTATGGTATGCCAGTCGGCATTATTGCAAATAACGGGATTTTATTTTCTGAGTCTGCACAAAAAGGTGCGCACTTTATTGAACTGTGCACACAGCGCAATATTCCATTGTTATTTATACAAAACATTACTGGCTTTATGGTTGGTCGCCAGTATGAAAATGAAGGGATTGCCAAACACGGCGCTAAACTAGTGATGGCAGTTGCCACTGCAAATGTACCTAAACTCACCCTGATTATTGGTGGTTCATTTGGTGCAGGTAACTACGGTATGTGTGGCCGCGCTTATTCACCACGCTTTTTATGGACTTGGCCGAACTCTCGTATTTCAGTAATGGGCGGCGAACAAGCAGCGAGCGTACTTTCGACTTTAAAACGTGACCAGATTGAGCAAAAAGGTGCCGAGTGGTCAGCGCAAGAAGAAGACGAGTTTAAACAACCGATTCGTGAACAATACGAGCGTCAAGGCCATCCATACTATGCGTCTGCCCGCCTTTGGGATGATGGCGTAATTGATCCAGCTCAAACCCGTCAGGTACTTGGTTTAAGTTTGGCTGCGGCCATGAATGCCCCAATCCTGCCAACCAAATTTGGCGTGTTCCGCATGTAAGAGGTGTATATGAGTTATCAATTTTTACAACTCGAACAACAAGGTCAGGTTGCCTATGTTTGGCTGAATCGCCCTGAATTGCACAATGCTTTTAATACGACAGTCATTGAAGAACTGCATACTTGCTTTAAGCAAATCAATACACGTGATGACATTCGTGTTGTGGTTTTAGCTGGTCGCGGTAAAAGCTTTTCGGCAGGTGCCGACCTCAACTGGATGAAACAGGCAGGTCAGGCATCTTCAGCAGAAAATGAAGCAGATGCATTAAAACTTGCGCAAATGCTTGATGCACTTGCAACACTTAAACAACCGACTATTGCCCGCGTGCATGGCATTGCCTTTGGCGGCGGTATGGGCTTAGCGTCGGCATGTGATATTTGCATTGCCAGCACTGATGCCAAGTTTGCAACCTCTGAAGTTCGTTTAGGTCTTGCTCCATCTACCATTAGTCCTTATGTGATTCGTGCGATTGGTGCAAGACAAGCTTCCCGTTACTTCTTAACTGCCGAACGGATTTCAGCACGTGAAGCCAAACAAATTGGCTTGGCCCACGAAGTAGCAGATGCCGAAGACTTAGATAAAAAAGTTCAAGAAATTATTGATGCTCTATTACTCGGTGGCCCGCACGCTCAAACGGCCTCCAAACAACTCATTCAAATGGTGAGCAACCAGACCATGAGCAATGACTTGCTCCAACAGACAGCACATCATATTGCTCAAGTTCGTCAAGGCAGTGAGGCAAAAGAAGGTCTGAGTGCCTTTTTAAATAAACAGCAGCCTGCTTGGGTTTCTAACTCGAATAACAACAATTAAGGACGATCATCATGTTTGAAAAGATTTTAATTGCGAACCGTGGCGAGATTGCCTGCCGCGTAATTCGTACAGCTAAAAAATTAGGTATTAGAACGGTTGCCGTTTACTCAGATGCAGACGCAAATGCACAACACGTCAAAATTGCAGATGAAGCGGTTTATATTGGTCAGTCCCCTGCAACGCAAAGTTATTTACAGGTTGATCGTATTATTCAAGCGGCGATTGATACAGGTAGCCAAGCGGTTCACCCAGGCTACGGCTTCCTTTCTGAAAATGACCAGTTTGCACTCGCTTGCCAACAACACAACATTTGCTTTATTGGCCCGCCAGTGGATGCCATTTTAGCGATGGGCTTAAAAGCAACTTCTAAAGCTTTAATGGAAAAAGCAGGCGTTCCTTTAACACCGGGCTATCACGGAACCAACCAAGATGCCGACTTTTTAAAACAACAAGCAGACCGAATTGGCTATCCTGTTTTAATTAAAGCCAGTGCTGGCGGCGGTGGTAAAGGCATGAGTCTGGTTGAACGCAGTGAAGATTTTCTGCATGCCTTAGCCTCTTGTAAACGTGAAGCCAAATCGAGCTTTGGTAATGATGATGTCTTGATTGAGCGTTATGTGATTCAACCGCGTCATATTGAAGTGCAAGTGTTTGGTGATACACATGGCAACTATGTGCATTTGTTTGAACGTGATTGTTCGGTACAACGCCGTCACCAAAAAGTGCTAGAAGAAGCCCCTGCTCCACAAATGCCAAGCGAAAAGCTCGATGCAATGCGCCAAGCTGCAATTGATGCTGCACGCGCCGTAAATTATGTTGGTGCAGGTACGGTCGAGTTTATTGTAGAACAAGACGGTACGGCGTATTTCATGGAAATGAATACCCGTCTGCAAGTCGAACATCCTGTTACTGAAATGATTACAGGTGAAGACTTGGTCGAATGGCAACTTCGTGTGGCTTATGGCGAACCTTTACCTAAACTACAAAACGAATTGCAGATTCACGGACATGCGCTCGAAGCACGTATTTACGCTGAAGAACCTGAAAAAGGCTTTTTACCTGCCATCGGTAAAATTGACTATTTGCACTACCCAACTCAAAACCAATATGTGCGTGTAGACAGCGGTATTGTTGAAGGCGATGAAATCACGACGTATTACGACCCTATGATTGCTAAACTCATTGTATGGGGAAAAAATCGTGAAGCTGCGCTTATTCAAATGCAAAATGCTTTGAGCCAATTCCATGTCGATGGCTTAGGCAACAACATTGCTTTTCTTGAAAAGATTGTACGTAGCGAATCTTTTAAACAAGCCAAGCTTGATACCAACCTGATTCAGCGTGAACAAAACTTCTTGTTTAGTCCTGAAGAGATCAACCCTGAACTGGTGGTAGCAGCGGCATTTATTGAGTTTTTAAGCCAACTTAATAATAACAGCTCAAGCCAAAAACAGCTTTGGCAAGCTCAGCCACTTTGGCGTTTAAATATTGCTTATCAGCACAGCATTAAACTGAATTATTTAAACCAAAATATCCAAATCAAATTTGCCTCAAATGAAGATGGCTTCACCGCAGAATATAACGGCCAAAGCTACCCGATTTCAGGTCAATTGCTTGATGCACATACGGCCTCTATTCAAATTGGTAGGACTCAGCAAAAGCTACCTTTTAACCAAAGTCAGCAAGGTATTACCTTGTTCCAAAATGGTCAAAGCTATAAGTTTGCTTATATTCGCCAAGACTTTAATCAAGCAGAGAGCCAAGCCGATGAAGGCCACCTAAAAGCACCAATGCCAGGTGTAGTCACACAAGTGCTAGTCAGTGCAAATCATAGCGTGAAGAAAGACGATATTTTAATGACGCTTGAAGCCATGAAAATGGAATATACAATCCGTGCCCCTAAAGACGGCTTAATTGTAGACTCCTATTTCCAAGTCGGTGATCAAGTCAAAGCTGGCGACGAGCTTGTGGAATTTCAGCCTGCGCAGGAGGAAGTTGCATGAGTGAGTTTGTCAAAATTGTGGAGGTCGGTCCCAGAGATGGCCTCCAAAACGAAAAGCAGGCTTTGACTGTCGAACAGCGCTTAAATTTTATTAATGACTTGATAAATGCTGGCCTAAAATCGATTGAAGTCGGTTCATGCGTTTCGGCAAAATGGGTGCCGCAAATGGCTCAAAGTGACAAGCTATTTAAGCTGTTACCCCAAACAACCGATGTGCAATTTAGCCTACTCACCCCCAATATCAAAGGTTTTGAAACTGCTCAAGCGGTAGGATGCAAAGAGGTTGCGGTGTTTACCGCAGCTTCTGAAAGCTTTACCCGTAAAAATATTAACTGCTCAATCGATGAGAGCTTTGAGAAGTTTAGCGATGTCCTGAGTGCAGCAAAAACACATAACATCCGTGTGCGTGGTTATGTCTCTTGTATAGTCGATTGTCCATATGAAGGTGCAATTGCTCCTGAACAAGTGGTAAAAGTTGTTAAACGACTCTATGACATGGGCTGCTATGAAGTGTCTTTAGGTGAAACCATCGGCACAGCCACACCAGATCGCGTTCAAAAGGTTTGGCAAGCCTGCCTTGCTGAACTCGATAGTAAGGTTTTAGCTGGACATTTCCACAACACCTACGGCATGGCAATTGCCAATATTTATCAGTCTTTGCAGCAAGGCATTCGTGTTTTTGACTCGTCCCTTGCAGGACTCGGTGGTTGCCCGTATGCCAAAGGTGCTTCTGGCAATGTATCGACCGAAGATCTATTTTATTTGCTGTCACACATGGGCTTTCAAACGGGCATTGACTTAGAAAAACTGATGCAAGCCAGCCAAAATATTAGCAATGTATTAAACCGAAAAAGCTTGTCGAATTATGCAAATGCTTATTGGCAAACCAAGTGTGCGTAGTCATAAATTAAAATAGCTCAGCATCTGGTATAAAGCTTAATATTAGGCTGAGTACCAGATCATCCTATCTCATCTTTATCTCATTTCGTTCAGAAATTGGGACTAAGTTCCTCATGCAATTTTTTTTTAAATCTATTATTTATCTTTGTATTAAATGCCTCTCTCAACAGAAGCATTTTCTACCCTATTTTTATTCTAATCCGTATTATTCTTCATCCTTTTCTATCTTAGTCCTTAAAAAATTTATCTCATTATTTATAAAAATAAGATGCATCCATTTCAATTCTTGGAGAAATATGTTCTTCCACCCAATCTAGCCATGCACGTGTTTTTGCATCAATAAAGTGGCGTGAAGGCAATAAGGTATAAACCCCGATATCAGGTGAACGCCACTCTGGCAAGATATGACATAATCTTCCATTTTGAACTGCATCTAAAGCCGAAAACATCGGCAATAATGCCACGCCCATATCTTGTTGCACCACATCTAACAATAACTCAGGGTTATCTGCAATGAGTTGCCCGCCAGTATCAATTTGGTAAGATTCACCCTTTGCATTTAATAAGTGCCAATCTGGTGTAATAGATGGGTTTACTAAGCGTAAACAGGCATGGTTTTTTAAGTCTTCGGGGGACTCAGGTACCCCATGTTTTTCGAGGTAAGCAGGTGAAGCACATAAAACAGAAAAAATAGTGCCAATTCTGCGTGCAACAAACCGAGAGTCTGTTAAGGATTCGGTCAGATACAAGCTGACATCGACCCCTTTTGCCAACAGGTCCGGAACGTATTGTGAGGTCGTATATTCCACAGTTAATTCAGGATAATGCTTACAAAACTCAGCCATGACAGGAAAAACATAATGATGCCCAAAGCTTCCCATGCTTAATACCCGCAAACGTCCTTTCGGTTTAGATGCCGTTCCTGTTACTTCTGATTCTGCTTCATCCACCATTGAAATGACTTGGCGACAGCGCTCTGCATAAGTCGCACCAATATCGGTCAGTGCCTGCTGGCGCGTTGAGCGTTGTATTAATTTTGTACCTAAGCGTGTTTCTAGCTCGCTGATAAGACGTGAAACCTGTGCTGTGGTCAGATCCATCTGCTCAGCTGCTGCTGTGAAACTCCCGCTATCAATCACTTTCAGGAATGCATGCATTGCATGCAATAGTCCACCATCGAGATTTTTGCGCATAACGTAAATATGTTTTCCTAAATTACGGATTGTTGCACCAGTTTAGTTCAACCACAATGACTAAATGTACATACATTGGCACTAATTCTTTTTAAGAAGAGGAACCGATCTTTTTTATTTCGTATGTCACTTGCTCCAAATATTCAACTGGATGTTGAAAAAAGAAAGTAGTCCGAGCTACTAAAAATTCTAAGGAGATATAAATGAATATAGCTACAAAAGTCACTCCAAATATTATTGCAACAAAGGATGTGTCACTTGAAGATAAATATGTAAGTGATAACGGTACAGCATATATGACCGGCATTCAGGCACTTGTTCGCTTGCCTCTTGCCCAAACTCGCCGTGACGCGATCAATGGTTATCATACTGCTGGTTTTATTTCTGGTTATCGCGGTTCTCCTGTTGGTAACTATGATAGTTTCCTTTGGCAAGTTCAAGGATTACTTAAATCCCATAATGTTGTATTTCAACCTGGCGTAAATGAAGACTTGGCTGCTACCGCAATCTGGGGTACACAACAAGTTAACCTTTCAGGTCAAGGCAAATATGATGGAGTGTCTTCATGGTGGTATGGTAAAGGCCCGGGTGTTGACCGTTCAGGCGATGTACTCCGCCATGCTAACTTAGCTGGTACTTCTGAACGTGGTGGTGTCGTTGCTTTATTTGGTGATGACCACTCTTGTAAATCTTCTACAATTCCCCACCAGTCTGAACATGTCATGATTGGTTGCGGTATTCCAATTTTCTACCCAACATCCGTTCAACAAATTTTAGACTTTGGTGTTCACGCCATTGCTGTTTCACGTTTTTCTGGTCTGTGGACTTCAATGAAGCTGGTCAGTGAAATTGTAGAAACTTCAGCTTCTGTTCATGTCGATTTAGACCGTGTCACTCCTGTTATACCAAAAGATGTCAATTTCCCAGAGGGTGGCGTTAATATTCGTTGGCCAGATCATGGCATTCAACAAGAAGAACGTCTTTATAAATATCGCTTACCTGCTGTTTTGGCTTATGCCCGTGCGAATAAAATCAATACCGTAACATGGCCTTGTGAAAATGCCCGTATTGGTATTGCTGCAAGTGGTAAAGGTTATTTAGATACCATTGAAGCCCTACGTATTTTAGGTATTGAGGATGAAACAGCCCAACAGCTTGGGTTACGTGTTTATCAAGTTGGGCTGATTTGGCCTCTAGAACCACAAGGTCTACGTGAATTTGCCGAAGGTTTAGAAGAGCTAATTGTTGTTGAAGAAAAACGTCCAATTCTTGAGACACAAATTAAAGATGAGTTGTACTCACTTCCTGATGACAAACGTCCTCGTGTTATTGGTAAAGCAATTGACGGCAAAGGTGAATGGAGTACCTCTATTGAAGAAGCACCGCTCATTGGTCACTATGAATATCAGCCTGAACCGATTGCAAAAATGCTGGCTGCTCGCTTCTTAAAACTCGATATTCCAGAAAGCTTAAAAGTACAAATTCAAAGCAGAATCGACTTACTGCTAAAAGCAGAGCAAGAATCAAAACGTGTGATTGACCTTGCTGAACGTAAACCGTATTTCTGTAGTGGTTGCCCACATAACTCATCAACAGTCGTCCCTGAAGGTAGCCGTGCATTAGGCGGTATCGGTTGTCACTATATTGCCGTTTCACTGGACCGTGGTACCGAAACGTTCTCACAAATGGGCGGTGAAGGTGTAAGTTGGGTGGGTGCATCACCATTTACCAATGAAAAACACATTTTTGCAAACCTTGGTGATGGAACCTATTTCCACTCTGGTTACTTAGCAATTCGTCAATCTATCGCTGCAAAAACTAATATTACCTACAAAATTCTCTACAACGATGCGGTCGCTATGACAGGTGGTCAGCATGTAGATGGGCATTTGAGCGTTGCACAGTTAACTCGCCAGCTCGCTGCCGAAGGTATTAAAAAACAAGTGATTGTCACTGATGAAGTTAAATTATTAAATGAAGAAGACGGTATTGCAGCGGGTGTAGAAATTCGCCACCGTAATGAGCTTGATGCAGTTCAACGTGAGCTACGTGAAGTTACAGGTGTAACCGCTTTAATTTATGTACAAACCTGTGCCAGTGAAAAACGCCGTCGCCGTAAACGTGATGCCTACCCTGACCCGGCTGAGCGTTTATACATTAATAGTGATATTTGCGAAGGCTGTGGCGACTGTTCGAAAAAATCAAACTGCTTATCTATTGAGCCAGTAGAGACTGCTTTAGGGACTAAACGTCAAATTAACCAAAGTAGCTGTAACAAAGACTTCACTTGTGCTGAAGGTTTCTGCCCAAGTTTTGTGACTGTTCACACACGTGATATGAAACGTCCAGCTAAATTTGAAGGTATTGGTGCAGGCTGGCCGACATCACCAGTTATTCCTCAGCTATACGATGTTCCAAGTCGTATTATGGTCGGTGGTATTGGTGGTACAGGTGTTGTGACTATTGGTGCACTGCTTGGTATGGCCGCTCATCTCGAAGGTAAAGCAACACGTGTTATGGACATGGCTGGACTTGCGCAAAAAGGTGGTACGGTTTATTCATACGTTCAACTTGCAGCAACTGATGAACAAATTTCTTCTACCAAAATTCCAGCGGGCCAATGTGAATTACTAATTGGTGCCGATGCGGTAGTTGCTGGTGGTAGTGCTGCTCTATCTCGCTTAAAAGATGATGCTTTGGTTATTGTGAATGAAGACAGTACGCCTACTTCTGAGTTTATTAAATCTCGTGACTGGTATGCACCTATTAGTGATTTAATTGATCGCCTCCGTGGTCGTGTTCGTCAAGGTCAACTGGTTTCTTTGCCAGCAGCTCGCATTGCAACGCAACTGCTAGGTGATTCAATTTATACCAACCAGTTATTACTCGGTATGGCATGGCAATCTGGTCGTATTCCGTTATTACGTGAAAGCATTGAAAAAGCAATTCGCTTAAATGGTACTGCTGTTGAAAAGAACATCGAAGCTTTCCGCGTGGGTTGTCATCTTACAAGTGACCCAACTTTAGCTGCACGCTTAGTTGCGGCAATGCCAAAAACCAAAACTCCGCAAACTTTAGCTGAACTTGTTGAAGACCGTTCTGCTCGTCTAACAGACTATTGGAATGAAGCTTATGCAGCTAAATACCGCACACTTGTCGAACTAGCAGCTAAAAAGTTACCTGAAGAATTAACAGGTACGATTGCAACTCAGCTATACAGAGTTATGGCTTATAAAGATGAATATGAAGTTGCACGTCTACTAACAGGTAAAAGCTTCAAAGAATCAATTGAAACCCAATTCGGTAAAGGCTTACGTTTAACCTATCATCTTGCTCCACCAGCGTTACTTGGTGGTCTGAAAAATGTCCGTAAACGTGCGTTTGGTTACTGGATGCGTTTCCCAATGATGATGCTCGCTCGCTTACAATGGCTTCGTGAAACTTTCCTTGACCCATTTGCACGTCAAGAAGAACGTCAACACGAACAAGCATGGCGTGACCGTTACATCGCCTTTGTTGAAGCACTTGTTGAGGCACCAGACAATCATAACTTGGCAGTTGCTGAACAAATTGCAAAATTACCGGCAGAAGTCCGCGGTTATGGTCATATCAAAATGAAAGCAATGGACGCTGCAAAACAACGTTGGGATGAACTTACCCCAACACTGCTAAAAGTCCGTAACTAATAATTAAATCTCAATAAAAAAGTCGTCCTTAGGGATGACTTTTTTATTGGCTCAAATATTTATTTAGCCATTTTACGTAACGTCAAAATCTGCTCGCTTCGTCCAAATGGACCATACACGTCATGTAAAACCGCACTGGTTAAACCAATACCATCTGAGCCATATTGCTGAACGGTTTCCAGACCTAACCATTTACCTTTCGGATAACGGTGCATGTGAATCTGTAAATCAAGATTTGGGAAGCCCCAAGTAAATTCGCCTTCTTGTCTAGGCACAATCCCGTTTGCTGTATCTATCATGCCAATCAAATGGACAAAATCTGTCGTCGGCTGCCCTTCAATCATTTCTTTATCATTATTGAGCCAAACAATACCTTTACCTGCGCGATGCTGATCATCAGTTTTAGTGACTAATGTCTGAATAAAACCACCCGGCCATCTTTTCATGCCTGTCCATTCTGTAAAGGTATCTGGATGATGAACTGGTTGATCTTCAAGTCCAGCAATATCGGAACTGTCTTGAGTACACATTCGCCACGCTCTAGCCACAATGCAGGTTTTACCTTGTGCTTGCATTTCAGCTTCAATCAATTCAATGGTTTTACCGGCACGAATCACATGTGTCTTAATCGTAAATTCACCAAATGCAATCAATCCAAAAATATCAAAACTAATTCGACCAATTCGCATATCTTGTCGTGGCGAAAATTGCTCTAACTCTGCTGCGATAACTCCACTTGCAGGCGCCATGTGCTGTTCATGAGGGTTCCAAGCCCCTTGTGCATGGACAGTTGAGCAATAATGAGCAATAACTTCACCTTGAGGATCAATTGTTCTATTCAGTAATTGATAATAAGCATTCATGATTTTCTTTCCGTAGTCCTTATCCAACATCAATATTTGATGAAAATTCACGTTTTAATGCTTATGTTAACCCTCTATTTCTTTGGCTCAACTGGTTTTTCCTACCAAAAACTCATGAGTCTAAAATTACAAATTTAATCACCAGGTAAAATTTCGCAATTCAATTTCACCTAGTGATCCTAAAAATTACTAGTCATTAAAATGCAAAAGCATCTTGATCGAGTTCCATGATCGATTCAGCGCCAGACTCAATAGAAGCAGCATGGCTCTGTGTACGATGCAAAAGTTTTTGATAGAAAAACTTAGCTGTCGCTAATTTTGCTTTATAAAAAGCTTCCTCTTGTGTAGCCGATTCTAATTTTTCATAGGCAACTTGTGCCATTCGAGCCCACAAATAAGCGAACACGACGTAACTAGAAAAATAAAGATAATCCACTGAAGCTGCCCCTATTTCCTCTGGGTTGTGCTTGGCTTTCTCTGCAATCGTTTTGGTCAGTGACAACCATTGTTGCTTGAGCTCAGCTAATTTTTCTAAATAAGGTGTCAGCACTTCATTTGATTGCTGTTGACCAATAAATTGATCAATTAAATCCGTCATATTTTTTAGAAGTTTGCCTTCCGATTTGAGGACTTTACGCGCAAGTAGATCTAAAGACTGGATTTCGGTCGTTCCCTCATACAATGTTGAGATACGCGCATCACGTACAATTTGCTCCATACCATGCTCAACAATAAAGCCATGACCGCCAAATACTTGAACACCATGCTTTGCAGATTCATTGCCTGATTCTGTTAAAAAAGCTTTAGCAATTGGTGTTAAAAAAGCCAGTAACTCATCAGAGTGTTTTTGCTGTTCCTGATCTTTTGAACTTTCAACAATATCGACATGCTGAGCTAGAAAGTAAGCCAGTGCACGGCCACCTTCAGAAAAAGCTTTTTGCGTCATTAGCATCGAGCGCACAGCGGGATGCACAATAATTGGATCGGCATTTTTGTCAGGATATTGAGGACCAGATAGCGAACGCATGGCGAGCCGCTCTTTGGCATAACTTAATGCGCCTTGAAATGAAATTTCAGAAGCAGCGAGTCCTTGTACTGCCGTTCCAATACGTGCGGTATTCATAAAGGTAAACATACAATTAAGTCCACGATTTTCAGGACCAATCAAATAGCCTTGAGCACCATCAAAATTCAGTACACAGGTGGCATTGCCATGAATCCCCATTTTATGTTCAATCGCGCTACAAACGACTTTATTACGGTCCAGCACCTGACCGTCATCACTCACATTAAATTTAGGCACAATAAATAAAGAAATACCTTTAGTCCCTGCGGGTGCCTGAGGCAGACGGGCTAAAACAATATGAATAATATTTTCAGAAAGATCATGCTCACCCGCCGAGATAAAAATCTTTTCACCTGTAATTGAGTAACTACCGTCTGGCTTTGGCTCTGCTTTCGTTCTAATTAACCCAAGGTCCGAACCCGCATGTGATTCGGTTAAACACATGGTTCCCGTCCAGACACCACTAATGAGTTTAGTCAAAAACTTCTGTTTTTGTTGCTCGGTGCCATGATGCTCAATGGTTCTCATTGCGCCATGAGACAAGCCGGGATACATCGCCCAAGCCCAATTGGAACCACATAGCATTTCAGAAATGGCAATCCGCAGCAATGTTGGTAACCCTTGTCCACCATATTCTGGGTCAGCAGTTAATGAGGTAAACCCAAGCCCAGCATATTTTTGGTAGGTTTCTTTAAAACCTTTCGGAGTTGTGACTACGCCTTGATTTAAATGTCAGCCTTCCTGATCGCCATTTTGGTTAATAGGCGCCAATTCATTTTCACAAAAATCTGCTGCTGCCTCTAAGTATTGATCAATTAATTCTCGATTTACGCTTTCCTGATATTTGCTTAAACCTTGATAGTTCTGTTCTGTTTGAAGCATTTCATGCAACACAAATTGCATATCGCGTAATGGAGCTTTGTATAAAGGCATAGTTTTTTCCTTTCACTTCACTGCCTGTGTCATGGGCAGATATCGTTTTTTCCTTGAATAGACTTTTATTATTTCAATCTCACCAAAATATCAAAAAATTTCTTATAGCAAAATATATTTTCACCAATTTAATAAAATTATCGTAACTAAAAAATAAATACAAAGCATAAACACATGTTTTAAATACAAATATAGAATAAAAAGTAATTAGCGCTGCTTAATCAGAATAAATTTTAATTTTGTATTGCAAAATTTTATTCCGTAAAAATTCAATTTATAGTATTGTGATTAGACTGCTTAATCATGCAAGGACGATTTATGGAAAGCCCGAAATACACAGGTCTTGAGTTTTTAACCGCTTTAAAAAATGGTGAAGTTTCTCCATCACCTATGGCTCACACCATACCGATGGAACTCGTTGAAGTATCTGAAGGTAAAGCAACTTATAAAGTTACCCCTCGCAAAGAACATAGAAATATTCAAGGCGGTGTACACGGCGGCTTTTGCGCCACAGCTTTAGATACCGCAACAGGCAGTGCAGCTCACACTTTACTTGAACATGGCGTTGGCTATGGAACCATTGATTTAAATGTAAAAATGATTCGTCCTATGCAAATTGATACGTCTTACTATGCGATAGCCGAATTAATTAATGCGGGCCGCAATATTATTAGTACCGAAGGAAAAATCGTAGATGAAAGCGGCAAAGTGTATGCCTTTGCCTCGGCGACCTTAATGATTATTCGCAAATAAAAAAATATTGAAGCTCCTGTTTATGGAGCTTTTTCTTGCCTTGCAATTTTGTTCATTCCATAAAAATCTAAGCGATCAATCATAAAACTTAATATTGCCATCGCTAAACCTAAAGCGGCACATGCTTCCCACCCCCAATGTTTCCATGCATACACCGCAATAAAAGAACCCAAAGCGGCTCCACCAAAATATAAGGTCATATAAATTGAGTTAATACGCGAACGAGCCTCGGCCGAAATTCGGTAGACCAGATTTTGGTTAAGCACATGAAATGCCGACAAACCAAAGTACGCCATAAACACCCCAACAGCGTAGGCAACCAGAGACTGCTGTGCAAAAAATAGCGGTAGCCATGCACTTATTAATAAGCCCATACAAATCACTGCAATTTTATTCTCAAGCCCTGCCGCAATTTTCTTACCTGCCCAAGGGGTCGCAAACACACCTGCCAGTCCAACAATCCCAAATAAACCAATCTGGAAATCGTTAAAGTGATAAGGCTCATTCGCCAAAATAAAAGTCATGGTGGTAAAAATAAGAGCCAAAATTCCAAAGCCAATTCCCCCTGCAAAACCACGGCGTAGCAAATGAGGCTGATGAACTGCTAATGAAAATAGTGAACCATAAATCTGTAGAATATTGAGTTGATGGGATTTTCGCGCAACTGGTAACTTCATCCACATTACCCAAGCAAACACCAAAATGACAATTCCACTAATTAAATAAACCGCATGCCAAGACCAAACTGTAGAAAGTAAGCCTGCAATAGAACGCGCCAATAATATTCCCAAAAACAAACCACTCATGAGAGTGCCTACTACTTGAGGGCTTTTTTTCGGGCTAGCTAAACCTGCGGCGAAAGGAACTAAAACTTGAGTCGCAATCGAAAAGAATGTGGCTAAAAAGGTAAAGCCATATAAAGCTGGCAAGGTTTGACTTAAAGATAACCCTACTTGTGCAAGCCCCGTACAACACATGAGCAAGCAAATATAACTACGCTTTTCAAAAAAGTCTCCTAAGGGAACCAATATAAAAAGGCCAACTGCATATGACAGTTGGCTAATCACAATAGTTAAGGCGACTTGATCGGCATTGACTTTTAATGCTTCAGCAATTGAATAGATTAAGGGCTGGTTATAATAGTTTGAACCCGCACAAATTCCACATGTCATTGCCATGATAAAAATAAAGCTTTTTGACAGTATATTTTCTGCATTGGGCTCAACTATTTTTTCCATTTTTAACTACGCCCTATTTTAAAATTTATACATCGATACAAAGTTTACGCGTGATACATCAGCGGTTCTGCCATCAAATACTTCTCGTTTGCCTTGATGATATTCCATACCAATATCCATTTGCTCAATCGGTGAATAAAAGACGTTAGCTGCGTAGTCCGTTAGACGTCTGTTGGCATCTGGGTTGAGTTTGGCATAAGCCGTGTCGTCATCATAATCAAACATTGAAGCCGATAAATTTGCACGCCATTGCTCATTAAATTTATATGAATAACCAATATTGATGCTATTCAACTTATTCATAACCAAATCTGTTTTGTCTTCGTTTAAAGAAAAATCTCCCGCAGCATTTAAACTTGTTGAATTTGCCAGTCCACTCTGAGTGGTGTACGGCATAAATTTTTGATCACCGACTATATATTGATAATTTGCTTGCAGCGATTGTTGTGGCGTGAGTTGATATTTTAAGCCACCTCCTGCACCCCAGCTTACTTTCTTCACCGTAGCAGTTGCGACATCTGCGGATTTTTCATTTATAAAACCTTGCGCAAGAGCAGTTAAAGGCCCTTGTTTAAAAGTATAGCGCCCCGTTAAAGATGGCAATGCCGAGACTCTCGAACCTGTATATTCCAAAGCTAGTTTTAAATCATTATTCGCATCGATTTTCCAATCATAGCGAATTTGAGGAGTACGCGTATAGGAAGTTCCCACAAATTGGGTGTAATCAACAGCTTCTGTACGGGTTTCCATGTTAGACATGAGTGACCATGTTTGACCAAAGGTCCAGTCTTTATAAGTGAAAAAAGCATGACGGATACGGAATTTACCATCCCCCGTTCCCATGTTAGAGCTATCAAAGAAATCGGCTTCAATATTTCCCGTCACAGCTTTATTTGGGCTATTAAAATAAACACCGAGTCGGCTTGCATTAATCATGGCATCAGAGCGTGCATGGTTTGAACGCTTTTCACTTTCAAAAGGTGTTCGGTACAGACTGCTGGTCGTTCTACCGCCCGAGTCAGGTGATGATTTAAAATCAACCGCTGCATCAATACGGGCAATACCGTAAACCTTAACGTTATCCGTCCAAGTAACCCATGAAGGAGCAACTGGCTTCTCTGGTACAGTTGCTTTAGTTTTTTCAATGTTCTCTTCGATCTTAACGTGCTTGACCTGTAAATTATTTTGAGTTTGTTTCTGAGCAGCAAGTTCTGCTTTTAATTTTTGCAGCTCGGTTTCTAGCAAATTAATTCTTTGTTCTGTGGTATCTGAAGAATTTGCAAAAATAGTCCCTGAAGCCGCAGCGCAAGCTGCAGCTAAAATTAATTTTTTCATCTTTTAATCCTTAAAGAAGCGTTTTTTCCGTGTGTATTTAGGCTACACGTGCATCAATTAGTTCACAGTCAGTAACTGCCTGTAATTCATCAAAAGTTAAGCCGTCTACCATTTCCTTGACGTAAGCTTTTTGGTCCTTGAGTTCAATAATGCATAAATCGGTGTAAATACGGTTTACACACTGCTCACCCGTTATTGGATAACTCAGTTCTTTTACAATTTTGGGCTCACCTTTTTTAGTGACATGCTCCATATAGACATAAATCGTTTTTGCACCAACTGCCAAATCCATAGCACCGCCGACTGCTGGTACATCATCTGCTTTACCGGTATGCCAGTTTGCCAAGTCTCCATTGACCGCAACTTGGAATGCACCAATCACGCAAATGTCCAAATGACCGCCGCGCATAATGTCAAACGAGTCGCCATGATGCATAAAGCATCCCCCATCTAACAAAGTGACAAGTTCTTTTCCGGCATTCACTAAATCTTCATCTTCCTCACCCAGTTGTGGTGGAGGTCCAAAAGCCAAAACACCATTTTCCGAATGTAAAAAGATTTCTTTGTCTTTTGGCAAGAATTTAGCAACGTTGGTCGGTAAGCCAATGCCTAAATTGACATAAGAACCTTCCGGAATGTCGTTAGCAATGAGTTTGGCAATATCTTCACGAGAACGCTTTTGAACTGACATTAGATATCTCCTACTTTTACAACGTGCTGAACAAAAATTCCCGGTGTAATAATGCACTCTGGGTCAAGCGTTCCTAGCTCTACGGTGTCATTCACTTGAACAATCGTGGTCTTGGCGGCTTTTGCCATGATTGGACCAAAATTGCGGGCCGCTTTGCGATAAGTTAAATTGCCCCAGCGGTCGGCTTTATCGGCATAAATCAGTGCAAAATCAGCTTCAAGTGGATATTCAAGCACATAGTTTTTACCGTTGATGGTTCGGGTTTCTTTGCCTTCGGCAATTTTAGTGCCATAACCAGTCGGAGTAAAAATAGCACCCAAACCTGCCCCTGCGGCTTGAATACGACATGCCAAATTACCTTGCGGAACCAGTTCCAACTCAATTTTTCCCGCTCTATATAAGTCTTGAAAAACAGTGGATCCTGCAGATTTCGGAAATGAGCTAATCATTTTTTTAACACACCCGGCAATAATCAGCTTGGTTAGACCACGGTCACCCGAAGCTGCATTATTGTTTACAATGGTGAGTTCTTTTTTTCCTAAATCGATTAAGGCTTCAATTAACTCAGCAGGTTGCCCCGTCACACCAAACCCGCCTGTCATGATGGTTGCTCCATCAGGAATAGCTTTTAAAATCGGTTCAATGTCACTGGTGATTTTATTTATCATCTCACTTGTCCCTTTTCATCCTTAATTTAAGGTGACAGATTGATCTGTCACTCTGCCTTTTGCGGGTTAAATAGTCGGTCTTTAATAAATAACAATGGAATTACCCCGCAGATAAAATAAGCCGCAGCCATCACCAAAAGTCCTAAGCCAATAGAACCGTTTTGCGATAGATAACCAATTGTTAATGGAGAAAAAATTGAAAGTACTTTGCCAATGTTATAAGCGCCGCCCACCGCCGAACCTCGAATAGAAGTCGGGAAGCTTTCTGTCATATAGGTGGCATTAATTGCATATGGAATACCGTAAAGGAAACCGAAGAACAGCATCATCCATAAAATGTTGGTTGGTGTATTTAAATAGACAATAACCGGAATAAATAAGGCTGTGCCAATGGTTCCGAAAGCGAATACAGCACGGCGGCCTAATTTATCGGCAACGATCCCTGCAATTACTTTGGCAAACATCATAATCAGGAAAGTACCGACCATATACATGGCCATTTCTTTAAATTTGATGCCAAGATCAGACTCTAAATAAGCTGGTAACCAGTTACTTACGCCGTAATAACCAAACTGCAATGCACCTGTACTAATAATCCAAAGAACAAACATGGTCCCATGTTTCTTATCTCTTAAAATTTCAAGATATGGGTTTTGACGTTTTTTAGGTTGGTTACTTTGAGCGACCTCTAGCGCTTTTAATTGACGTGCTTTTTTCCAAGACTCAGGTTCAGGTACACAAAAGTGCATTAAAATTGACAACACCACAGGCGTAATCGCAATCCAGTATAGGAAACGCCAGCCGTGTTCAGGAATAATATGTCCTGCTAATAAGGTCGCTAGCAAGGAACCTAAGGTATAACCCGTCATAAGGGTAGCCAAAACAGTCGAGCGATGTTTGGTCGGAACCATTTCTGACATTAAAATATTACAGGCAATATAAAGTGCACCTAAACCCATGGCTCCAAAAGTTCTTAAAACTGCAAATTGCATATAAGAGTGTGTAAAGCCTAGCGCGCAGGTTAAAACTGAAGAATAAGCAATAAAGAACACAATAATGCGAACCCGACCAAAACGGTCACATGCCCAACCACCAATGAGTCCACCCACGGCCGAGCCAAATAGAGTCAGGCTTCCTAATGTACCAGCTTGTACACCAGTTAAATGAAATTCTGTTTTAAGACTGGTCAGGCTTAATGCCAAAAAACCTAAATCTGCCCCATCACATAAAAGTGTAAAAAAAGCGAATATAAATGCAGTAATCCAAATCTTTTTGGGCGTTTGAATAGCTTCAGTGCTACTCATATTTTCTGTCACAGTATTTGTTGTCATGTCCATATCCTCAGAAGGAACATGAGGCATCCAATGCCTCATGGCATTTGTTTTTTAGGTAGTAGCTTCCCTAATCATGTTTTTGGCAATAATAATTTGTTGAACTTGCGTGGTTCCTTCATATAAACGGAACAAACGCACATCGCGATAAAAGCGCTCAATGGCATATTCACTGATATAACCTGCACCACCATGAATCTGTACACAGCGGTCAGCAACGCGGCCACACATTTCAGTCGCAAACATTTTTGCGCAAGAGGCTTCCGTACTAATGTTTTCTCCATTATCACGGCGGCGAGCTGCATCTAGGACCATACATTTAGCGGCATATATTTCGGCTTTTGAGTCGGCAAGCATGGCTTGAATAAGCTGGAAGTCCGCAATAGGTTGACCAAACTGCTTACGCTCAATCGCATAATGCAATGCGTCGTTTAGCATGCGTTCAGCAACCCCAACGCTATAAGCACCAATGTGCAAACGTCCTTTATCCAGCACTTTCATAGCGGTTTTAAAACCGACACCTTCTACCCCACCAATCAGTGCAGAAGCAGGTACACGGCAGTTATCAAAAATCACATCACAGGTGTGTGAACCCTTTTGACCCATTTTTTGGTCAATTTTGCCTAACGTAATACCCGGTGTATTGGCCTCAACTAAAAAAGCTGAAATGCCACCAGACCCTTTAATTTCAGGATTGGTTCGAGCCATTACAGTGAAAGTTGCAGCATGGGGCGCATTGGTAATAAAACGTTTGGTACCGTTTAACACATAAAAATCACCATCTTTTACTGCACTGGTTTTTAAAGAGGCAGCATCAGAACCAGATTCAGGCTCGGTTAAACAAAATGAACCAATAATTTCGCCACTTGCGTAACGAGGTAAATATTTTTGCTTTTGCTCTTCTGTACCATCAATCAAAATTGCACTTGAGCCAATCCCGTTATTGGTGCCAATTAAAGAACGAAAAGCCGGTGAAGTTTGTCCAAGTTCAAATGCAACTCTGACTTCCTCTTCCATAGTGATGCCTAAGCCACCATATTCTTCGGGAATTGTAAGACCGAACAAACCAAGCTCACGCATTTGCTGCACAATGTCATCTGGAATTTTGTCTTTCTCTACCACTTCGTTTTCACGAGGGATCAATTCATTTTTTACAAAATCTCGAATTGTTGAAAGTAACTGCTCCAACATCCCTTCATC
Organism: Acinetobacter seifertii; assembly: GCF_016064815.1. NCBI lineage: Bacteria > Pseudomonadati > Pseudomonadota > Gammaproteobacteria > Moraxellales > Moraxellaceae > Acinetobacter > Acinetobacter seifertii. The sequence continues at coordinate 2,540,190 of NZ_CP065820.1, forward strand.
ACGGATCATCTGTGATCTCCCTTTTTATGTATTTCCATCGTACCCATCAGCCATCTCCAGCTTGTCTGGATACCATGTTTTAAATCTTGTTTACTGCGGATGTGTTTCATAGTACGAGAACGAAAATACAAATTTCAAGCTTTTTTGGAAATTAATTTCGTTAAACGAAATTTAAAAATACACCATTACGTAATATCAAACACTTAGCTTATTTAATAAATCATAATTGCTCTAATCGGCTAAATAAGACTTGAAATAAATTCCAAAATAAGCATCATAAAAGGAATATAGTTTTGATGTGCGAAACAAGGAATTCAAAAATGAGTGTATCAATAGGGAATAATTTCGTAGAAGTCGACTTTTCTATTCAAAAAATAGCAGTTATTAAAATTAACCGACCTGAAGCAAAAAATGCATTGAATACAGAGGTTCGCAAACAACTAGCACAAGCTTTTACCGAATTAAGTTTTAACGATGAGATCAATGCGGTTGTGCTCACAGGTGGTGAAGAAGTCTTTGCCGCGGGTGCAGATCTAAAAGAAATGGCAACCGCAACTTCCACAGAAATGTTATTGCGTCATACGGAACGTTACTGGAACGCGATTGCTCAGTGCCCTAAACCTGTGATTGCTGCTGTAAATGGTTATGCATTAGGTGGTGGCTGTGAACTTGCAATGCACGCTGACATTATTATTGCAGGTAAAGGCGCAATCTTTGGCCAACCGGAAATTAAAGTCGGGTTAATGCCGGGTGCAGGTGGTACACAACGTTTGTTCCGCGCTATGGGTAAATTTCATGCCATGCGCATGATTATGACAGGTGCCATGGTAAAAGCCGAAGAAGCTTATATCATCGGTCTTGTTTCACAAGTCACAGAAGATGACCAAACTATTCCAACTGCGATTCAAATGGCGCAAAGCCTCGCAAAAATGCCTCCTATTGCCCTGCAACAAATTAAAGAAGTTGCACTCATGAGCGAAGACGTTCCATTAAATGCAGGCTTAACGTTAGAACGAAAAGCATTCCAGTTACTGTTTTCGACCGAAGATAAAAATGAAGGCGTTCAAGCTTTTATCGAAAAACGTAAACCGTCATATCAAGGTAAATAATTTAAAACCATAATAACAAAGGAATGAATATGACCAGAAAAGTATTAATTAGTGCAGGTGGTTCAGGGATTGGACGATGCATTGCTGAAGCATTTTTAAACAATCATGATGAAGTTTTTGTTTGCGATATTAATGCTAAAAGCCTAGAACAGTTTCAACAAGATTATCCAAAGCTGCATATACAGACGTGTGATTTGGCTGACCATGAACAAATTAAACTGATGTTTAGCCAAGCAATTTCGAAACTTGGCGGTATTGATGTTTTAGTCAATAACACAGGCATTTCAGGCCCGACCGTTGCAGCAGATGAGCTAAGTTTTGAAGATTGGAATACGGTCATTAATTTAAACCTGAATAGCACTTTTTTAATTACCCAGTTAGCCATTCCCTATTTAAAGCAAGCACAGGCAGGCGTGATTATTAATATGTCGTCTATTGCTGGCCGCTTAGGCTATCCATATCGATTGGCCTATTCCACTTCAAAATGGGGACTGATCGGTTTTACCAAAACGCTTTCTATGGAACTTGGTGCAGACAATATTCGAGTTAACGCTATTCTTCCGGGTGCAGTCGATGGTGATCGGGTTCAACGCGTACTACAGGCCCGTGCCGATGTAGCGCATACCTCACTTGAAGAAGTGACTCAAAATGCACTGAAAAATCAGTCGCTCAAATATTTTGTCAATCCAAAGCATATTGCAGATTTATGCCTGTTTTTAGCATCAGACAGTGGTCGCTCAATTTCAGGTCAAATCTTACCGATTGATGGTGATAAACAATGCTTAAGCTAAATCACCAAACCCTATTTTCCGTTTAATTTCAAATATTGATTAATCATCAGGATGATCGACATGACTTATGATATTAAAAGCATGGCTGTGATTGGTGTCGGTATTATGGGCAGCGGTATTGCTCAAATTGCTGCGCAGTCAGGTCATACCACTTATTTATATGATGCCAAAGCGGGTGCAGCAGAACAGGCCAAAGAAAAACTAGCTGCCACATTTCAAAAGTTAGTCGACAAAAATAAAATTACACTTGAGCAAGCAGCTCAGGCAAATAGCCATTTAGTTGTTGCTCATCAAATTGAAGATTTAAAAAATTGCGATCTGATTGTAGAAGCAATTGTTGAACGTCTAGATATCAAACAGAGCTTGATGCAGCAGCTTGAAGACGTCGTTTCAGAAAATGCCATTTTAGCCTCGAACACCTCTTCTCTTTCTATTACAGCCATTGCGGCAAATTGCAAAAAGCCTGAGCGTGTTGTGGGTTATCACTTTTTTAACCCAGTTCCACTCATGAAAGTAGTCGAAGTCATTCGTGGTTTAAAAACTGACCCACTTATTATTGATGCCTTAAATGATCTGTCTAGCGCATTTGGTCATCGCCCTGTTGTAGCGAAGGACACCCCTGGATTTATTATTAATCACGCGGGTCGGGCTTATGGCACTGAAGCACTCAAAATTTTAAATGAAAACGTTTGTGACATTAGTGAAATTGACCGAATTTTACGTGACGGCGTTGGTTTTAGAATGGGTCCTTTTGAATTACTCGATTTAACTGGTCTTGATGTTTCTCATCCAGTGATGGAGTCGATTTATCACCAGTACTATGAAGAAGCTCGCTACAAACCGAACCCGTTGACCAAGCAAATGCTAGATGCCAAGCAACTTGGACGTAAGGTTAATCAAGGTTTTTATAACTATGAAACTGGTTCAAAAACAGGTGAACAACCAGCCAAATTGGTAGAGCGTTTAGCACAATATCCAAAAGTTTGGATCGCTGCCGATTTCTTGGACGATAAAAAACAACTCGAAGATTATTTAACTCAGCAAAATATTGCCCTAGACACCAATTCTGAGCCACAAACAGATAGCTTATGTTTACTCGCTTGTTATGGTGAAGATACAACCCAAGCAGCCACTCGCCTAGGGGTTAATCCAAAGCACGCTGTTGCTATAGACATGCTTTATGGCATTGCAAAGCACCGCACCTTAATGCCTTCACTTGTTACCAAACCTGAATATCGTCAAGCAGCTCACTCTATTTTCAATCTAGATGGAAATATGGTCAGTATGATTAATGAAAGTATTGGCTTTGTTGCGCAGCGTGTTTTAGCCATGGTTATTAATTTAGGCTGCGATATTGCCCAGCAAAATATTGCCACAGTAGATGATATTAATGCTGCAGTACGTCTTGGCTTAGGCTATCCATTTGGACCAATTGAATGGGGCGATCAAGTCGGCAGTGAAAAAGTCTTACTTATTCTGAACCGTATAACAGCACTTACCCATGACCCGCGTTACCGCCCTAGCCCGTGGTTACAACGTCGTGTCGCACTTCATTTACCTCTTACTTTTACTCACGAGTCTTGAAAAGGAATTTCTCAATGTTAAATGCATATATCTATGATGGTTTACGTAGTCCATTTGGCCGTCATGCGGGTGAACTTGCCTCAATTCGCCCTGATGATTTAGCAGCAACCGTTATTCAAAAATTACTTGAAAAAACTGGTGTACCAGGCGCGGATATTGAAGATGTGATTTTAGGCGATACCAACCAAGCGGGTGAAGATAGTCGTAATGTGGCACGAAATGCATTATTACTTGCAGGTTTACCTGTTACTGTACCGGGCCAGACGGTAAACCGCCTATGTGCTAGTGGTTTAGGTGCCGTGATTGACTCAGCACGTGCTATTACTTGTGGTGAAGGCGAGCTCTATATTGCTGGTGGTGTAGAAAGTATGTCACGTGCACCCTTCGTGATGGGTAAAGCAGAAAGTGCTTATAGCCGTGATGCAAAAATTTATGACACCACCATTGGCTCTCGCTTTCCAAATAAAAAAATTATTGCGCAGTACGGCGGTCATTCAATGCCTGAAACGGGCGATAACGTTGCAGCCGAGTTTGGTATTAGCCGTGAACAAGCTGACTTATTTGCAGCCCAATCACAAGCCAAATATCAAAAAGCCAAAGAAGAAGGTTTCTTTGCCGATGAAATTACGCCAATTGAGGTTTTCCAAGGTAAAAAATTGCCCCCTAAACTCGTTTCAGAAGATGAACACCCTCGCCCAAGCTCAACGGTTGAAGCACTTACAAAGTTAAAACCGCTCTTTGAAGGTGGCGTGGTTACTGCGGGTAATGCCTCTGGTATTAATGATGGCGCAGCTGCACTCTTGATTGGCTCAGAAGCAGCAGGACAAAAATATGGCCTAAAACCAATGGCAAAAATCTTGTCAGCAGCAGCAGCTGGTATTGAGCCACGCATTATGGGTGCAGGCCCAATCGAAGCCATTAAAAAAGCAGTTGCGCGTGCAGGCCTTACTTTAGACGACATGGACATTATCGAAATTAATGAAGCCTTTGCTTCACAAGTTTTATCTTGTTTAAAAGGTTTAAATGTTGATTTTAATGATCCACGTGTGAACCCGAACGGTGGTGCGATTGCTGTTGGCCATCCACTTGGTGCATCTGGCGCTCGTCTTGCGTTAACAGTAGCCCGCGAGTTAATTCGCCGTAAAAAGAAATATGCCGTGGTGAGCCTATGTATTGGTGTAGGTCAAGGTCTTGCGATGGTGATTGAAAACGTTTCATAACCGTTGAACCCAATATCCATTCATCACAACAGCGCAGTGATGAATGGATTTATTTTGCAGAGCGAAATATAATGGCAAAACTATTGCTTTAATTATATTTGAGGATCGAATGTCTCAAAACATGGAAACTGAAAAACCAATAAATTTTGATGAGATACGTTTAGATCCTATTTCGCATATACATCGGGAAAATAACCCGCAATTTATTGCTTCTTTAGCACGCGGTTTAGAACTTTTAAGATGCTTTTCTGCAAATAATCAGGTTCTTGGCAACCAAGAATTAGCAAAAATGACAGGTTTACCTAAACCGACCATTGCACGTATTACCAATACCCTTGTGTCATTAGGTTATTTAAAACAATTACCTAACTCGACCAAATATACATTAGATATTGGTGTCTTATCTTTAGGATACGCAGCTTTATCTAACATCTCGATTCGTAATATTGCTCATCAATATATGGAAGAGATGAGCCAATATGTTCAAGCGCCCGTAGCGATGGCAACGCGTGATCGCTTAAATATGGTGTATATCGACGTTGTGCAAATTGAAACAGCCTTAAATATGCGCCGTCCAATTGGTTCGACTTTACCACTGCATAGCAGTTCTATGGGACGAGCATGCTTGGCTGCGACTCCTGAACGTGAGCGCAACTTTCTACTTGATGCATTGAAACAAAAAAATCCAGAAAACTGGCCAGCCATAAAACGCTCTTTAGAACGAGCTTTCCGTGATTATCAAGATTATGGATATTGTTTGTCTTTGGGTGAGTGGCATAAAGAAGTGAACTCAGTGGCTGTACCTTTGGTCAGCTCTAAACACGGTCTTTATGTTTTTAACTGTGGTGCGCCAAGTTTTCATTTAAATCCAGAAAAACTTGAAGGTGAAATTGGACCACGTTTAATTCACATGGTGCACAATATTCAAGATGCCTTGAATGAAACGCACTGATAACCATACTTAAAACAGTCATGGTTGTGTTGATTAAAGTTCCACTTTCATTATGACTATAGGCATGATAAAAAACGCACTCTATACCCCAACCATTATTTTAATGGCAATTGCAGCAGGCATTTGTACAGGCGGAAATTATTTTAGTCAGCCACTTATTCATTCAATTAGTGTAAGCCTAAATTTAACTGAAACGACTACAGCGTGGGTGCCGACTCTAGCCCAAATCACCTACGCATGTGGCTTGCTTTTTTTAATGCCGTTGGGAGACATAATAGAAAAGCGCAAACTACTATTTATCTTTATGTTATTGGCTTCAAGCGGATTAATTATTAGCGGTTTTTCACACAATATTTATCTTTTACTGCTTGGCACCGTCATTACTGGTCTATTTTCAAGTTCAGCCCAACTGTTATTACCCCTTGCTGCAAGTCTGGTTCCGATTCAACAAAGCGGCCGTGTGGTCGGCTTTTTACTGAGCGGCCTGATGATGGGTGTTTTACTCGCCCGTTCCCTTTCTGGGCTGATGTCTACGCTTTTTGCATGGAATATTATTTATCTGGTCAGTGGCTTTCTTTTACTTATTATTGCCTTTATTTTGCATCGTAATATCGGGCTATTCCCACCGACTAAATCTGAAAACTATGTAAAAACTATTCGCTCTTTACCCCAGATTTTTATTCAAAATCGACGGTTAAGAACCAGAACTTATATTGGTGGTTTTACATTTGCTTGTGTGAGTTTAACCTTTACCACCATGTCGTTGCTTCTGGCTCCAGCGCCCTATTTTTTTAGCGACTTTACCATTGGCCTTTTTAGTTTTGTTGGCGTGTTAGGAACTTTCGTTGCCAATTTCTCAGGCAAATTTATTGACCAAGGCTATATCCATAAAATTTCGATTTATTGCGGCATTGGGCTTATTTTAAGTTGGATTCTTTTTTCACTTTTACCCTACCATTTTGCTTTTTATATTATTGCCTTACTTATTCTCTACGCTTCTCTTTCTGCGGTACATGTCACCAATCAAAGTATCGTATTTAAACTTAATCAAGAATTACGTTCGCGGTTTAATGCCATTTATATGACGGGTTACTTTGCTGGCGGCGCTTTAGGCACAACGGCAGGAAGTTATGCTTGGAAACACTTCGGATGGACAGGCGTCTATATTTTAGGCTTAATTTTTGCCGTTTTATGTCTTTATTACTGTGTGCATGATGCAAAAAATCAGCACAATTAAAGCTTGTGCTGATCTTATATAAAGTAGGCTAATAATGAAGTATAGAAGCTAGGATAATTCTATAAAAGTTCTAATAAGCGTCTACGAATAATATCTTCTGCCTCTTTGATAATGCAACTAACAAACTTAATATTCATTTTTTAAAACGAGTAAAGTTTTTCTTATTTTAATACTTATAACCAACAAAAAAATAATAATAAATTGCTTAGATTAATTATTTAACATAACATTACCAATATTAAATTTTTAATAATTAAGTGTATGTTCAACAAAAAAGAAATATTTTTCTTACCAATCAAAATAGATAATGAAACAGTCTATGCTGGTTTTTGGAAACGTCTTAGTGCTGGCATTATTGATATGCTAGTGATGATACCTTTGATGATAATAGGTTATTTTACTCAAAATATATCTATAATTATTTCAATGATCACTGTAGTTATTGCAGCTCTCTTCGCGATTACTTATATAATTTACTTTCACTATCGATTTGGTGCAACGATAGGAAAAATGGTGGTTGGAATAAAAATTACACGTCCTGATGGTAGTAAAATCAGTCTTATACAAGCTGTATTAAGATCTTCAGTTGATATTGGCTTTTGTATTATTACGGTTACATCCGAATTAATCGCATTAAGCTATGCTGATCCTGAAATATACCTAAATGCAGGGAAAATTGATCAAGCAAAATATATTCTACTTTTTTATCCAGCTTGGTACAGTATAGTTAACTCAGCAAGTGAATTATGGACTTGGAGTGAGTTTATTGTTTTACTTTTTAATAAGAGAAAAAGAGCTATTCATGACTTTATTGCTGGAACTATTGTAATTAAAAAACAATATTCAAAAAACTAATATAAGAGGGTACTCTATATAATGATCTAAATTTAATCTATTATTAAATTTAGATCACTATATTACTTACTATAAAGAAATCTTGCTCTATTATTAAGATTAATATAGATAATAATTTTACTTTATAACAAGCTTAATAAACGTCCGCGAATAATATCTTCTGCCTCTTTGACAATTCGGCTAACCAGTTCATCGCATGTCGGAATATCATGAATCAAGCTTGCCACTAAACCACATGACCATGCACCTGCATTAACATCTCCATCAATCATCACTTTTGGATAAACCCCTGCAACTTCTTCAATAATATCTTCAAATTTAATGTTATCGCCAAGTGCTTTTTCTTTTGCCACGATTTTTTCTACAGCAGCATTATTCATGACACGTTCTGTATTTCGCAAAGCACGCATAATTAAACGCGTGTCTCGTTCGGTTGCATTCAAAATCGCCTGTTTCACACTTGCATGTACGGGAGCTTCCTGAGTCGCAATAAAACGCGTTCCCATGTTAATTCCATCGGCTCCCATCGCTAAAGCCGCAGCGAGTGAGCGTCCGTCTGCCATTCCACCTGAAGCAACAAACGGAATTTCTAATGCATCGGCTGCTAAAGGCAATAAAATCATATTTGGCACGTCATCCTCACCAGGGTGACCACCACACTCGAAACCATCTACAGAAACCGCATCACATCCAATTTGCTGAGCTTTTAAGCTATGTCGAACCGAAGTACATTTGTGAATTACTTTAATACCAGCAGTCTTTAAATATGGCATCACCTGTTCAGGATTACGCCCTGCTGTTTCTACAACCTTGACTCCACCTTTAATAATTGCCTCTACAAAACCCGGATAATCAGGAGTATTCACCGTAGGCAAAAAGGTTAAATTTACCCCAAAAGGCTTATCAGTCATTTCACGGCAACGTGCAATTTCTTTTGCTAGATTTTCAGGTGTACGCTGAGTTAAGCCAGTAATAATACCTAACCCACCTGCGTTAGAAACCGCAGCAGCAAGCTCTGCAAAACCAACATAATGCATACCACCTTGAATAATTGGATGCTCGATTTCAAATAGTTCTGTAATTTTGGTCTTCATATTCTTTCAACTCACTGTTCTATAGCTAGCTTCTCATTTCCTTAGCAGAGCTAGATGCTTATTTACTCATAAATCCTATCAGCATTTAAAGTAATTTAAGTTAAAAATTCCACAATACAAAATTTTATACCACAATATAAAACAAAATAATTGATAACGGAATTGTTTTTCGATAGCATTCTTTTAATGAGTTTATTTTTTAGACGGAAAGTTATTTAAAGGAATGAATAATGCAGCAGGACAATAAAACCCAAAGCGAGCTTAAAACAGGCACAATTCAACAACATTTAGATAGAAATATACTAACGCTCACCATGAGCAATCCCACTAAAAAGAATGCAATTAATTATGAAATGTATGCAGCTTTAAGTCAGGCATTAAGTCAAGCAGCAACTAATCAAAATGTTCATGTCGTTGTGCTTGCTGGTGAAGGTTCTTCGTTTACCAGTGGTAATGATGTCAATGCATTTGAAAAACGCGACGCATCAAGTTCAGAACCACCCGCTTCGATTGTTTTCTTAAAAAGCTTAGCAACGTTTCCAAAACCGATTATTGCTAAAGTAAATGGTGTGGCAATTGGTATTGGCAGTACTATGCTTCTACATTGTGACCTTGTGTATGCAAGCCAAGGCTCTATTTTTCAGTTTCCCTTTGTGAATTTGGGACTTGTACCTGAAGCGGGTTCAAGTTACATCTTGCCAAGATTATTGGGCTTTGCTCGAGCTTCGGAAATTATTTTATTAGGTGAAAAATTTTCGGCAGACCAAGCAAAAAATTATGGCTTGGTGAATGAAATATTTGAAGCAACTGAGCTAGATCAAGTAGTTGAAGATATGGCAATTAAACTTGCTCATAAACCAAGTCAAGCCTTACAACTGAGTAAAAAATTGCTAAGAGATATGCCAGTCGATGATCTACTCAATCGTATTGACCATGAGTCGACTATTTTCTCACACTGTTTACAGGGTTCCGAGTTTAAAGAAGCATTAAGTGCTTTCAAAGAAAAAAGAAAACCGAACTTTCACAGCCAAATAGTCTAGATACACCCACTAAAAAGCCAGCATTGAAAATCAAAGCTGGCTTTTTTAAGTGAATCAGATAAGTTTAGCTAATCTCGGTACGAATATTATTCACCATATGTAAAAGACGCGGTGCAATATCTTCTTCAAGCTTTTCACGGTTCATAATAAAGCTTGGGCCACCACAGTTGAACACCAATAAACCATGTTGTTCATGAATAAGTGGAACTGCAACCGAATTTACATCTTTATGCCATTCTCCGATTGAAAAACAGTATCCAAAATCTTGGTAGTCTTTAAACGCTTTGTCTAAATCACGGTTAATTTTGATCCAGTCTTCTTTGTGCTTACTACGAATGGCATCTAGCAGAAACTCTCGTTCATCTTCAGGCATTGCAGCTAAACAAGCCCGTCCCATCGAACTTAAATGGATGGGTAAATAGGTTCCAACTTGACGGCGCATGGTCATATTGCCTTTGCCTTGTACCACATCAAGATAAATCATATTCAATCGATCGCGTGTTGCCATGGCTACAGCAGCGCCAGCATAGTCTGCCAAATTTTTCATATATGGATGGGCAATAGAGCGAATCGATACGTTAGACAGCATGGAATAACCAAAAGCAAGAACACCTACTGAAAGCTGGAATTTACTTGAGTTAGGCACTTGTTTGATATAACCCAAACGCGACAAGGTATGTGTAAGGCGAGTAATGGTTGGTTTTGGCAAACCTGTCATTTGAGCAAGCTCTTGGTTACCCAAATGCTGATGCTTCGGCGTAAAACAACGTAATAGCTCTAAACCACGTGCTAATGCAGTAATAAATTGGCGATCATTTTCATCCTGCATGTCTTCAATCGGATGTAATAATTCATGCCTTAAAGGCGCTAATAATTTTTCTGTCGGTTCTGCATCAACTGCATCGTTCATTGTCATACCAATCCATATTTTGTTTCGCACTGCGAAAATTATAATCTATTTTTTCTATAAATAGCAAAAGAGCAAACATCCAAGTCTGCATCTAAAAGATAACTTCATTTAACTCATTAAAGCGAAAGATTAAATATTTTATTTTCTGATTTTAAATATAATTTTAACCTTCCGCTTTTAAGCCACCTACCCAATTACACCCTTTTCTTTGAGCTCAGCTAGTTTTTCTGAAGAAACCACTCGGCCCAAAACGGCTTGCGTATGTTCTCCCAGCAGTGGTGGTGCTGTTTTGTATTCAACGGGTGTCCTAGAAAGTTTGATTGGTGAGCCAATTACCTTCAATTTCTCACGTTGAGGATGGTTCATCTCGACTAACATTTCTCGGGCAATGACTTGCGGCTCTTGAAAAGCTTGCTCCAAGTTATTAATCACACCTACCGGAACTTTAGCCGCATAGATTGCATCTACCCATTCATCTGCCGTTTTAGTTAAAAAGTGTGTTTGTAAAATTCCGATAATTTCATCACGATGCTTGATTCGGTCCGCATTTCGGGCAAAAAGTGCATCATTTGGTAAATCAGGTAAACCAATACTTCTACAAAGCTGAATAAACTGACTATCATTTCCACACGCGATAATAAAATCACGGTCAGAAGCTTTGAACACTTGATAAGGCACAATATTGGCGTGTGCATTGCCATAACGCTTAGGGATATTACCCGATGACAAATAATTCATTCCCTGATTTGCCATTGTGGCAATTTGAACATCAAGCAAAGCCATATCAATGTATTGGCCTAAACCTGTCACATGGCGGTTGAGTAAAGCAGCCTGTATGGCAATCGTAGAATAAAGTCCTGTAGCTAAATCAGAAAATGCGACCCCTACTTTTTGAGGGCCTCCACCCGGCAAATCATCACGCTCACCCGTGACTGACATAAGTCCGCCCATGCCTTGAATAATAAAGTCATAACCGGGTTCTTCGGCTCTTGGGCCATTTTGACCAAAACCTGTAATCGAGCAATAAACCAGTTTAGGGTTAATCTCAGATAAAGACTCATAGTCCAAACCGTACTTTTTCAAAGAACCCGCTTTGTAGTTTTCAATCACAACATCAGTGTCTTGAATAAGGGCTTTAATCAATTCTTGGCCATCAGGACTCGCAATATCGATAGCAACCGATAGTTTATTGCGGTTAGTAGACTGATAATAAGCGGCTTCTTGAGTGTCTTGACCTGAGTCATCTTTCATCCAAGGTGGCCCCCAAGAGCGAGTATCATCGCCTACTTTCGGCCTTTCAATTTTGATGACCTCTGCACCTAAATCGGCAAGAATCTGTCCACACCAAGGCCCAGCCAATACCCGACTTAAGTCAAGTACCCGAATTCCATTTAAAGCACCCATCTTCATCCCACTATATTTTGTGACTTATTTCCTATAGGAAAACTTATCCATTTAAAATTTCGCATAGCGATATATATTTTTAATATACACACCTCTTTTTAAAAATCAAACTTTAATTTTCCACTAAAAATAATGATTTTTTATAATAAAATATAGCTTAAATAAATCAATAAATTAGCCAAACACAAACCAACAACAAAGTATCGCATTGCGAAATTAATTTTCAAAATATATTGTTTTGCGTTCATCCTTTGATTACTATCGCTTCAAATATTGGTGATTTTACGAACATCACATTGATGTTTTCTACATGTAGTAAAAGGACGAGACTATGATTCGAGATCAGGAAACCTTAGATCAACTTGTTGATATGATTCGACAATTTGTTGAAGGTGTATTAATTCCTCATGAGAATGAAGTCGCTGAAACGGATGAAATTCCTCAAGATATCGTTGAGCAAATGAAAGCGCTGGGCTTATTTGGTTTAACCATTCCTGAAGAGTACGAAGGTCTTGGCCTAACGATGGAAGAAGAGGTCTATGTGGCTTTTGAATTAGGTCGTACCTCTCCAGCTTTTCGGTCTCTCATTGGAACCAATAATGGCATTGGCTCAAGTGGCCTGATTATTGATGGGACCGAAGCACAAAAATCATTTTTCTTACCGCGTCTAGCTCGTGGTGAAGTGATCAGTTCTTTTTGCTTAACCGAACCTGACGCAGGTTCTGATGCTGCCTCTTTAAAAACCACCGCAGTAAAAGATGGTGAGTTTTATATTTTAAATGGTACCAAACGCTTTATTACCAATGCTCCTCATGCTGGTGTATTTACAGTCATGGCACGTACAAACACTGATATTAAAGGCGCTGGTGGCATTTCTGCCTTTATTGTTGATAGCCAAACTCCGGGCATTTCTCTTGGCAAACGCGATAAAAAAATGGGACAAAAAGGTGCCCATACCTGTGACGTTATTTTTGAAAATTGCCGCATCCCTGCTTCAGCACTCATTGGTGGTGTTGAAGGTGTTGGTTTTAAAACTGCCATGAAAGTACTCGATAAAGGCCGTTTGCATATTGCTGCCTTGAGTGTCGGTGCAGCCACTCGAATGCTAGATGATTCTTTAAATTACGCCATCGAACGCAAGCAATTTGGACAACCAATTGCCGAGTTCCAACTCATTCAATCCATGCTTGCCGATTCAAAAGCTGAAATTTATGCAGCTAAATGTATGGTCTTAGACGCTGCCCGCCTACGCGATGCGGGACAAAACGTTAGCACGGAAGCTTCTTGCGCAAAAATGTTTGCAACCGAAATGTGTGGCCGCGTTGCTGATCGCTGCGTACAAATTCATGGTGGTGCGGGTTACATCAGTGAATATGCCATTGAACGTTTTTATCGAGATGTTCGTCTGTTCCGTCTCTATGAAGGGACCACTCAAATTCAACAAGTGATTATTGCCCGAAATATGATTCGCGCTGCGTCTTAATCAAATTTAAAGCACTTCAAAACGACTTGAAGTGCTTTTTATCAAATGTAGGTAATGGATTATGGCTACAAATTACAAAGAAGGTCTTTCTCGTATACAGCCTCATACGTGGAAAATAGCATTTATTTTTGCATTTCTGGCACTGTTGGTAGATGGTGCAGATTTGATGCTGCTGTCTTATAGCTTAAATAGTATTAAGGCAGATTTTGGATTAAGTTCAGTACAAGCAGGTATGCTTGGCAGTTTTACATTGGCAGGTATGGCTGTTGGTGGCATTTTTGGGGGATGGGCATGCGATAAATTTGGTCGCGTGCGTATTGTGGTTATTTCTATTTTAATTTTCTCACTTCTTACCTGTGGCTTAGGTTTTACCCACAGCTTTCTTCAGTTTGGTATTTTAAGATTTTTTGCATCACTGGGTTTGGGTTCACTTTATATCGCCTGTAATACCCTCATGGCCGAATATGTCCCAACACGTTTCCGCACAACAGTACTTGGCACTCTACAAGCTGGCTGGACCGTTGGCTATATTGTTGCGACCTTACTGGCAGGCTGGATTATTCCTGATCATGGCTGGCGCATGCTGTTTTATGTTGCGATTATTCCCGTCATTATTGCTGTTCTCATGCATATTTTGGTACCCGAACCAGAAGCATGGCAAAAGTCTCGACTACAACAACCAGTTGTGGCTCAAAACGCATCGAAAACTTCAGCATTTAAGCTTATTTTTCAAGATAAACGAAACCGCAATATGTTTATCTTATGGGCACTAACCGCGGGCTTTTTACAGTTTGGCTACTATGGCGTAAATAACTGGATGCCGTCATACCTAGAAAGTGAACTCGGTATGAAGTTTAAGGAAATGACCGCCTATATGGTAGGTACATATACCGCCATGATTTTAGGTAAAGTTCTTGCGGGTATGATGGCCGATAAATTAGGGCGTCGTTTTACCTATGCCTTTGGTGCAATCGGCACTGCTATTTTCCTACCTCTGATTGTTTTTTATAACTCGCCAAGCAACATTTTATATTTACTGGTGACCTTTGGTTTTCTATACGGCATCCCTTATGGCGTAAATGCAACCTATATGACCGAAAGCTTTGCAACAGCAATCCGCGGTACAGCCATTGGCGGTGCTTATAACGTCGGACGTTTAGGCGCTGCATTAGCCCCTGCAACGATTGGTTTCTTGGCATCCGGCGGGTCTATTGGTTTAGGTTTTGTCGTGATGGGTGCTGCCTACCTAATTTGTGGTGTGATACCAGCCTTATTCATTAAAGAAAAAATATACGACCCACAAAAGTCGTAAAAGATCCATCACAAAAAATCCTATAGGTCCTGTACCTATAGGATTGATGGTACTAACCATCTAAACATGTGTTTTAGATGGTTAGCAGGAAATAAGGAATTGACGTTTCAAAGTTACTCCTTATTTCCACGTATGTAGAGTTTATTACTCTTCATTTTAATTTTTTAGGTAAGCTTAGCTCCCAAGGGAGCTAAGCTTAAAAATATATTGACCCAAACTATGTTTAAGGTCGTTCACCCTGCCCCAAACGACGTTCAATATCATCGAGTACATTTGGTAAGTCGGCGACACTATCAATCACATAGTGAGCGCCCGATGCATTCATTTTTTGGTATGCCTTATCTTTTAGTACAATCTGTTCATCTGCCGATAGCGCACTCCACTCTTCATAGCTTAAACCGACTTCATTACCACTAATCGCAAGTCCGACTGTCCAGCACCCTGCGTTTAAACCTTCGTCAATCCCCACCACGGTATCATCTACTTTTACAACAGTTTTGATATCGGATACGTCGAGTTGAATTAAGTTCTTCCATAGCATTTCAGGATATGGGCGGCCATATTTCACGTCACTGGCAGTAACAATACAGTCAGGTCGGTAGCCCTGATCGGCAGCATCTTTAACCAAACGACCAATCATCATGGATGCATATCCCGTGTTACTGCCAATTTTTGCACCGCGATTTTTAATATTTTCAAAAGTCGCCAATGCACCCGGAATTAAAGCCGAACATGTTGGAATCGAATCTAATTGATAAGGAATAAAGTCCTTATATAAACGATCAATATCTGCTTCTGTTGCAGGCTTCCCATAAACTTCCTGCCATGCAGCTGCCACACGTGGCATTTTTAAAACTGCCGCAATATGATCACGTTTTTCTAAACCCATTGGTGCACGAGCTTCTTCAACCGTAATTTCAACTTTATTGTCTTTAAATAAAGCCATAAAAGCTAAAATTGGTGCACGTGAGCCAAAATCTACAGTTGTGCCAGCCCAGTCAAAAACAACAGCCTGAATTTGTGTATTGTTGGTCGTCATGGTGTATTCCTTTAATGCAAATGATTTAAAAAATTATGTTGTTACAGCTTGATTGAGGTGGTTTTTGCAGTAGCTCGCAATCGCAGCAAGAAGCCCTTCAATGTCCTGTACATAAACTTCGCCAATATTGCCTATACGGAAGCAGTTGAGGTCGGTGACTTTGCCCGGATAAATTACATAACCTGATTTTTTCAAGGTTTCATAAAATGACTGGAAGCTAAATGTCTCGGCTGTTGGATAAAGAAAATTAGTAATAATGGGTGATTGTGGGCACTCTTTACCGAGCACCAATTCAAAGCCCAGTTGTTGCATACCTTGCGATAAGGCTTGTTGGTTTTGTAAATAACGTTGATAACGTGCAGCAACTCCACCTTCGGCTTCAAGCTCAAGCAAGGCTTGATAAAAAGCACGTACCACATGGGTTGGCGAGGTAAAACGCCATTTACCGTTATGCTGCTCCATGGTATTCCACTGGTCATACAAGTCGAGGCTGACCGAACGTGCTAAGCCTTTACATGCTTCTAGGCAATCACGCTTGGCCAAAATAAAACCAAAGCCCGGAACACCTTGAATACATTTATTTGCACTTGAAATCAGGAAATCAATTTCAAGCTCGGCAATATCCATAGGCACACCACCGAATGAACTCATGGCATCCACAATCCAGATTTTTCCTGCTGCTTTCACCAAACGGCCAATGTCTTGAATCGGGTTTAAAATTCCTGTGGTGGTTTCACAGTGCACACAAGCAACGTGGCTAATAGTTTTATCTTTTAAAACACCTTCAATTTCTTGTAAATTTGGTGTTTGGGTTTCTAAATAGTTCAGTTCTACAACTTCAATATTTAGGCAACGCGCCATTTGTACCATACGTGCACCATATGCGCCGTTATTAATGATCAAGATTTTGCAATCACGCGGAATAGCTGACCCAAGTACAGACTCCACAGCAAAACTTCCACTGCCTTGCATTAACACAGCCGTATATTTTTTAGTTTGGCTGGTTGCCAAGTTGACCAGTCGATTACGAATATCCTGTACCAGCGAGTTATATTCTTGGTCCCAAGTACACCAGTCTTTTTGCATGGCACGGCGTACTGTCGCCGATGTTGATAACGGACCTGGCGTTAGAAGCAAATATTTGTTCTCTAAGTCCATATCGAGGTGTGGTTGCATGTTCATAATGTTGCTCATCTTGTACGCGTTAATTTCAATATACATAAATCTGGTTTAAACCAGATGACAAACTAGTAAATATTTTGTTCTAATATTTCTTTCATAAAGCCAGCCCCTGTAGTCATGCCTTTGCCAGCAATTGCACTCACCAGAAAAATGTTTTTTTCAGCTTCAGTGACGCATGCCAAATCATGTTCATGGGTCAGGTAATAACCATTCCAACGTTTTTGAATTGGAGGTAAAGTCAGGCCTAATTTTTCGTGGCAGTAAGCTTGAATAAACTCATTAATCTCTTCGCGTTGCTCAAACTGAGGTGCTTCATTAATCGAATGATATTCGTGGCTATCGCCCACAATCAGTTCGCCAAATTCGTTTTGTTTAATCAGAATATGAATGCCGAATTCTTTGATCAGCCCTTGCTGTGATGCTCTAACCAGCTCAGCATGACTCGGGCAAATTTCAAAAGCTGGATAACGAGAGATAGATAAGCCTGAATAAAGAGAAGCATTTAATTTTTTTTGAAATGGTTGAGTCAGCGCCATTTGTAAGCCACAACGTTTCAAATTCAAGCTTTGTAAGATATCTGGATATAAAACATCGATAACTTCACCATGGCAGATCAAAACTTTATTTGCCCGATATGCCTCGCCACTTGCCAAGCGAACCTGACAAATTCCATGTTGATATTGGGTTTGAACGACACAAGCATTGGTATAAATTTCTACACCTTTACTTTCGGCATATGCCAACAGTCGCTGCCCAACCACATGCGGTTCGACCGAATAATCTTCCTCAAAAACCAAGCCGCCTTGAAACTGCTGCTCGGGGTTTAAATAAGAAAATTGGGTGACCAGCTCATCATGACTTCGTAAATGCACAGGAATTTGGTAGTTATTTGCACGCTCGGCAAACTCATTTAAAACCTGCCATTCAAGTGCCGTATTGGCGAGATAGACACCTTGTCTTTGAGCAAATGAAATATCGGTTTCAGCCTGAATACGCTGATAAAAAGAACGCGTTTCAAGTGCGTACTTTCGCCACTGCTGCTCTGGATGGGTTAATGTCGAAGTTCCGACCATGCCGAAATTACGACGAGTTGCGCCCACAGGTTTGGCATTTTTCTCGAAGATACAAACTTTTAAGCCTTGTTCTTGCGCTTGTATGGCCGCGGACAAACCTAAAATACCGGCTCCGACAACAATTAAATCAAACTGTGCGTGATTCATAAGACTTCCAATTTGCGAAATTTAGGATGAATAAACCCTTGCCTTGTTGAACAAAGCATTTTCATTTCAGTCGGTTAAATAAAAATTGTGTTTAGCTAAAACTTAGTGAGCACTTTCACGCCATTGCTGACTTCTTGCCATAATTTTTCTGGTAAATAACCAATGAGTGAGTTTTACAACACATGAGGTGGTTAAAATGAGAATACTCATCGCAACAGCAGCAACCGTGTCGCCTGCATCATCCATATTTAAAACCGCCACCGCCGCTAAACTGGTGTCTGGTGAATAAAGGAAAATGGCAGCCGACACAGTGGTCATGGCATTCACAAAAATATAGACCGATACATCACATAGCGCTGGAAAACACATAGGCAAATATACTTTCCAAAAGGTTTTCCACTTCGATGTTCCTAGAGTTTCTGCTGCCTGATCGAGCTGTAGCGGAATCTGTTTAATGGCATTGGTTAAAGTGAGGTGTGGCACAGTGTAATAATGCACGATGGTTGAAATCACCAAAATGGTCATGGTTCCATACAGCACATTTAACGGGTTGCTTTGCTGGTTAAAAAACAAAATATAAGCAATACCCAAGACCAGCCCCGGCACAGCAAGCGGTAATAAAACCAAAGCTTGCACATAGTTCTTAATGAGTGGATGTGCTTTAAAACGTTCGGTTAATAGCGCCACCATAAAAATGAGTGCTGTTCCAAAAAACGTACTAAAGAGTGCCATGCGAACCGAGTTAAAATACGCCGCCCAACCACCACCATCGACATATTCAAAACTGTAATGTGCCAAGGTCAAAGACAAATCATAAGGCCAAGACTGGATGAATGAAGCCAGCACAGCCGTAAAGATAATCAGTAAAATCGCACCTGAAACCAAACCACAAAATAGGCTCAGAATGACTTCAAGTTTTTTATTCGGTGCTGAAACGTAAGGTTTAGTCTGAAAAGCTTGAAACCGTGCATGCCGCTTGCTTTGTATTCGGTCGAAAATAAAGACAAACACTGCTGGTAGCAATAACAGGATGGAAATTACCGCACCCATACTCATGTTTTGCTGACCAATAATCTGTTTATAGACATCAAGCGCCATCATGTTAAATGAACCGCCAATGACTTTCGGAATTCCGAAATCGGTCAATACATAAATAAAAGCCACTAGACTTGCGCTAATGAGTCCATAGCGAATTGCAGGTAGTGTGACGTGGTAATGGGTCTTCCAGATATTTTTGCCGAGCGACAAAGATGCCTCAATTAAACGCTGATCGACACTGCGAAAAGACACCATCATCAACATCAACATTGCTGGAAATAGCCAAAAGCAGTAACTGATTAAAATACCGATTGGGCCATAAATTTGTATATCGCCCAGTAAAGGCTTTAATATGCCTTGCTTACCAAACAAATAAACCAATGCTAAAGAAGGTAAAAGTGATGGCGCTAAAATGGGTAAAAAAGCCACCAGTTTAAAGAAGTTTTTACCCTTTATATTTACATTGGTGAGTGCAAAAGCATAAATACTGGCAAGCAATACTGTAATGACAGTAGCAGCACAAGCAACCCACACCGAGTTAAATACGGAACTGAGTAAAGCTGGACTACCAAAATAATGATAAAAATTTTCAAGCCCAACAAAACTTTGATTTTCATTAAAAAATGCAGTTTCAAACAGCATGATTAATGGAGCAATAATCACTAAAGTCAAAGCAATTGCAACGCTTGCTAAAGCAATATTTGATCTTAATGAATATTCAGTTTTTCGACACGGCTGTGTTTTTAGAACCGCTGATGCAGCTTCATTTAACATAGTGCGTACCCTTGTTCGTCAAAGACATGAATGAGCTGATTAGGCACTTTTATAAACATGATTTCTTGCAAAGATTTGAACGTGGTATTTTCAATTTCAATTTGCAAAAGATGTTTTGCTTGCTCAATTCCATCGATATGAATAGCGCAAAATAAACGACGCTTGGCACCTAAAAATTCAGTGCTTAATACTTTAACTGGCAAATACAACGACTCTTTATCACTACCAAAATCATCAACCAACTCGGCGGCTTCGGGTCTAAAACCAATGCTGTAGCTTTGCCCAGCTTTAAGTTTTTGCTGTTCCAAATTTAGAGGAATAAAACCTAGAACCTCGAGCTGATTAACTATCGAACAAGTGGCTACCAAAAAGTTCATGGTGCCAATAAACTTGGCAACGAATTGGGTTTGTGGCTTGTAGTAAATATTGTGCGGTGTATCAATTTGCTCAATGACGCCATGATTCATGACTACAACACGGTCAGAAATGCTTAATGCTTCTTCTTGGTCGTGTGTGACCATAATGGTTGGCAAATTAAGCTGCGATTGAATCGAACGGATCTTTTGTCTTAGGTTTAGGCGTACCTGAGCATCGAGTGCAGAAAGCGGTTCATCGAGCAGTAAAATATCAGGCTTCGGCGCAATTGCCCGAGCAAGCGCAACACGTTGTTGCTGACCGCCCGACAATTGGTTTGGATATTTTTTAGCAATATCAGGTAACTCAATCATTTCTAATAACTGTTGAACCCGTTGGCTACGCTGTGCTTTATCCCATTTCTTTTTATCTAAGCCAAAGGCAATATTTTCTTCTACATTTAAGTTTGGAAATAACGCATAGTTCTGAAACACAATGCCACAGTGACGCTTCTCAGCACTGAGCAACGTAATGTCTGCGCCCTTTTTTATAACCTTTCCATAATCAGGTTTTTCTAGACCCGCAATAATGCGTAGTAATGTGGTTTTACCGCACCCTGAAGGTCCCAAAAAGCTCACGAACTCGCCAGCTTTCAGGTCTAAATTAATATGCGTTAGGGCCTGAAAGTGTTGGAACTTTTTTTGGATATCCACCACTTCTAAAACTGAGGGGCCATGTTCAGGATATTTATAGGTCGTTAATGACGATAATAAATGCCCTGCTAACTCACCCTTTTGGTTTTGACCTAGCAGCGATGATTGCAATGACGAAGGAATTTGCATAATGAGGCCCTTATCCAAAAGATCACTTTTCAAAACGCTTTGACCATTCAGCCAAAATACGTTCACGCTGCTCGGCCGCCCAATAAAAATCATTTTTTACGAGCATTTGAGGAAGATTTTTTGGGAAGTCCATAGTAGTATTTTCAATGCCTTTATAGGCCACCATTGAAAAGTTATGGGCATAAGCTTCGTTTGCCGCTTTGCTTACCGACCAATTTATAAATTTTTGTGCGCTACTTAATTTCTTGGTTCCTTTCACAATTGCTGAGGCTTCCATTTCCCAGCCTAAACCTTCTGTTGGATAAACCACTTCTAAAGGTGCACCCTCTGCTTTTAATTTAAATGCTGGATAACCGAAAGAAACTCCTATTGGGATTTCACCTTGTGCTGCCATCTTGCAAGGTTTGGAACCCGAATGAGGATATTGGGAAATGTTTTTATTTAAAGCCTGCATATAATCCCATGCCTGCTTTTCGCCCCAAATTTGCATCCAAGCCGTGACATCTAAATAGCCTGTGCCACTTGAGGCTGGGTTTGGCATCACAATCAGGTTTTTATAAATTGGGTTGGTTAAATCTTTCCAAGTTTTTGGAATTGGTAGCTTACGCTTTTCTAATTCGACTTTATTGACACAAATTGCAGATTCCCATGCATCCATACCCGTCCAAGTCGGTACATGTTTTTGGCTGACAAATTCTGGTTTTAAGTTTTGAATGCCTTCAGGTTTAAAAGGCTCAAGCATGTCTTTCTTTTCCATGACCAGCAAACTGGTTAAAGCCACACCAAAAACCACATCCGCTTGAGGATTTTTCTGCTCTGCCAAAAGTTTAGCGGTGATTACACCTGTTGAATCACGTACCCATTTTACTTTGAGTTCAGGATAGGCTTTATGTAATTCCTCTTGGTATTGCTTAAGCTGGTCGGCTTCCACTGCCGTATAGACTGTAATTTCTTCTGATTGTTTTGATGTTGCTGATGAACATCCCATTTGAATAGCGACCACTACACCTAAAACTGATGCAGTACCGAGTTTAATTGTCTGTTGAACGTACTGTTTCATCTGCAAACCATCGAATGCAATTATTTGATGATCGTATTTCAACAGCTTTATATGACAGTTTAATTAATCTGGTTTAAACCAGATTGTATTTTTATGCTCGCGCTTCGAAATGCAAATCTAAAACATCATGTAGCCAATATTCTTGGTCAACATCGGTAATCACGCCTTCTTCATTTCTGTTGCTACGGCAAATATATAAACCCAGTGCCCCAACATT
Source organism: Acinetobacter seifertii (assembly GCF_016064815.1). NCBI lineage: Bacteria > Pseudomonadati > Pseudomonadota > Gammaproteobacteria > Moraxellales > Moraxellaceae > Acinetobacter > Acinetobacter seifertii. The sequence continues at coordinate 2,562,907 of NZ_CP065820.1, forward strand.
CACATGCAGTGCTTTAGCCTGTTGTTCCGATAAAGCGGTTGGATAAAGGTTAATGTCAGCTCGGGTGATATGGCAGTCATATTGATTTGCCATGAGTAAAGTAATGGATTGCTTGAGATCATGAGTTAAAAACTTGGGAAAAAGCTCGGCATTTACACGTAAATGTTCAACTAAAACAGGGCGACCATTAATACAACGACGTCGCCAAACTGAGTAAATCGGATGCCCTTTTTCAACTTTTAAATGCTTGGCATCCCAAGAAGTAGCCTGAGTCAGTTCACTCGAAATTACTTCTGTAGAAGGTTCATAACCTTGCTCAATCACAAACTGATTAAAGTTTTTAGTCGATTGCGGGTGATAAATAATGCGAGGAGAACGAACATACCAACCACGGCGGTCCAAGCGATAAATCAAGCCATCAGTTTCCAAAGCCAGCAAAGCTTCACGTGCAGCCACGCGAGTAGTTTGGAATTGTTCAGAAAGCACTCTTTCCGAAGGGAGTTTTGCGTGGGCTTCTAATACACCCGATTCAATATCATGGGCAATAGCATCGCGGATAGGAATATATTTAGGTATGCGTGCTTGGTCCTGTTCCATACAAACTTAGAATTTATAAATAAAGAAATTAATAGCAATATACTGAAAAAATGTGACAAAAGCTTTTATTAATGCTCATCTTTTAAGCAAAACGCGTCCTATCCCCCCTTTTCTTCAATTCAGCTTTTCCATAAAAAATCGTGTGTGCACGCGTACTCTGGCTTCGGAAAACTTTCCTTGACTCATCTGTTTATCAAAGATAAACGGCATAGCTTAATCATTACATCATATTTATTGAGACACTTATTTAAGATAAAAATTCATATTTTGTACTGACTCTTACACAGGAATTGAGGATTTTCCCTAACACTCAATATCCGTCCTCCTATATTACTGCCTTGTAGAATTAGAATAGTATGGTCAATAAAACCCCAAAACTTCTTGAGTAATTTAAAAAACAAACCCACCATCTTATATTTAAAAACTCTCAATATAAAATCACCCATTTAATAAAAACTAAAATATTAAGAAAATTTCCTGATTTAAAAATAAACATAAAATTTTAATTTAATCAAAATTTCAAACAACAAATTTAATTAAAAAAACAAGATAAAGCACATTCGTCGGTTTATTAAACAAAACCAAAGCTATACCTCCAAGGTTAAATACCACTCAACTATTTATTCAATCTAATTAATATTTCATTTATAAAATTTAAATTAATTAATTAAAAACTATTAAATATGACATTTGATGCTTAAAAATTTGTCACGGTATAACCAAAAATTTCCAAATAATTTTAATAAACAAATATAAATATATGATAAATATAATAATTTTAATATTTCACATGCCATAAAACAAAGTTTCGGATGTTTACCTCCATATATTTTTTATATTTTACCGAATGATAAAAAAATCACAATAAATAAATTAAAAAAATAAAAAACCTCTTGTAATAATAAAGTTAATTATTTACCAAATGTTATATTTTAAAAATTGTTATTAAAAAGATCACCAATAATTAGATTAAAAAAATAACATTCAAAAAAATATAATGATTTTTCTTCTTGTTTTTTCACAAATGTATATTTAGATTTAATTAAGATTATTTAAAATCACATTTGTATTTTATGAATACAGTTTAAGCAAAATTAAATTTTACTTAACACTGACCATAATATTTTAAGGAGAAAGTATTATTACGACCAAATCGTGTGACATTTTAAATTAATTATATCTCTGTACTTAACCATAAAAATCCACCCAGCGTTAAATCATATTCAGCCAGGAAAGATTAAAAAACTCATGAAACTTAAAACAAATTTTTCGCTTCTCGCTTATAGCTGTGCATTCGCATTATTCGGTTCCATGCAATTTGCCCATGCTGCACCTTTACTTACGCCTCATATCACAAATGAAGTCAGCCCTGCACCTACAGCCAATGCATGGATTGAAGTTGATACTCAAGCTTTTGAAGATAATATTAAAAGGACAAATCAATTACTTAATGGCAAAACACAACTTTGTGTAGTCATGAAAGCAAATGCATATGGGCATAGTATTGACCTACTTATGCCGAGTGTTATGAACTTAAACGTATCGTGTATTGGTATTACCAGTAATGCAGAAGCGGCGATGGTTCGTAAGCATGGCTATAAAGGCAAAATTACACGTTTACGAACAGCCACAGATAGTGAAATCATCAATGCACATGCGTTAAATATTGAAGAGCTTTTGGGTAATTATGATCAGGCTGCCCGTATCTCTAAATGGGCAGAAGCGAACAATACAACTGTTCATTATAGCTTGGCTTTAAATTCGGGTGGTATGGATCGTAATGGTCTTGAAATGTCTACAGCTCAAGGTAAAGAACAAGCTGTTGCAATCACTAAGCTTCCAAATCTTAAAATTGACGGCATTATGACCCATTATGCTGTAGAAGATGAAAAATATGTTCGTGAGCGCCTAGCTCAATTTAATGAACAAACAGCATGGTTGATTAAAAAAGCCAAACTGAATCGTAAAGAATTAACATTACATACAGCAAATTCATTTGCTACCGTAAATGTTCCTGAATCACATTTAGATATGGTTCGTGCAGGCGCAATTATTTATGGAGATTTTCCTAATCACCCTGAATTTAAACGCATGATGGCATTTAAAACACAAATTGCTGCAGTTAATAATTACCTTAAAGGTTCAACTGTAGGTTATGACCAAACTTATACGTTGACACGTGATTCTAAACTCGCAAACTTGCCTGTAGGTTATTCGGATGGCTACCGTCGTAGTTTTAGTAATAAAGCTTTTGTCTTAGTAAATGGACAAAAAGCGCCAGTGGTTGGTCGAGTATCCATGAATACTGTTATGGTTGATGTAACAGATATTCCAGAAGCCAAAGCAGGCGATGAAGTTGTATTATTTGGACGTCAAGGCAATGCTGAGGTTCAATCTAGTGATTTAACGAGTCTTACAGGCCATATTTTGACAGAGGCCTATACACCATGGAGTAACTCTAATCCACAAGTGATTAAACCTATTCAATCTCAGCAATCAACGCAAATCAGTAATCATCAAGTTGCAGCAACCGCTGAGTAAACTTTAGGTGAATTGATGAGTAGCCCTATATTTCAAAAAGTATCGGGGCTACTTTTAGTATGACTATATCTCTTAAGCTATTACGTCTGACTAAAATTCTTATATAAAAAAAGAGCATTTTCATGCCCTTTTTATTTTTATCTAGCCTTTAGCTTGCGTGCTTAAAACGATCTATTTGCTTAATTTCATAAGGCAAACCAACATAGTTTTCGGCTAATGTGGTTTTACCTGCAATTGAACCTAGTACATAACTTAACTCGGCTTGTTTAATCTTGTGATCGAACTCACTTTCAGTTTCAAAGCGATGTAATAAATGAGTCATCCACCAAGAAAAACGCTCCGCTTTCCATACACGTTGTAGGCATTTTTCAGAATATTCATTTATACCTTGCTCTGAACCTTCGGCATAATATTCAATGAGTGCACTTGATAAATAAGCAATATCAGATGCAGCGAGGTTTAGGCCTTTTGCTCCAGTCGGTGGAACAATATGCGCAGAATCACCTGCTAAAAATAGTTTTCCGAAACGCATTGGTTCAGTCACAAAGCTACGTAACGGCGCGATACTTTTTTCAATAGAAGGTCCCGTCACTAACTTTTCACGGCTTTCAGGGTCTAGGCGGTTTTTTAACTCATCCCAGAACTTTTCATCTGACCAATCTTCGACGTGATCTGTTAAAGGGACTTGTAAATAATAACGGCTACGTGTTTCTGAACGCATACTACATAAAGCAAATCCACGTTCAGACTGTACGTAAATGAGTTCATCGGCTACAGGCGGGACATCGGCCAACACCCCTAACCAACCAAACGGATAAACTTTTTCAAAGGTCTTAATTTTGTCTTCTGGCACGCTGGCACGGCAGACACCGTGGTAACCATCACACCCTGCTATAAAGTCACACTGAATTTGAAAAGCTTTAGCTTGATACTCAAACTCAACTTTTGGTTCAGTGTAGAAATCTTTTACCTGTACATTTTGAGCTTCATAAAATGAAGTGAGCTGTGCTGCTTCACGCGCAGTCATTAAATCTTTGGTGACTTCGGTCTGGCCATATACAGTTACTTGTTTACCACCTGTAAGTGCTGCCAAATCAACCCGATGCTTTTCACCATTGGTTAAGATTTCAATACCCGAATGCGGTAATCCTTTATCTTTTAAGTTTTGGTCAACGCCTGCTTGTTTGAGTAAGTCGACCGAAACTTGCTCTAAAATTCCTGCACGAATCCGTGAAGCCACATATTCAGCACTACGTTGCTCAACAATAATATGATCGATGCCAGCTTTATATAGGAGTTGCCCAAGCAATAACCCTGCTGGGCCAGAACCAATAATTGCAACCTGTGTCTTTAAAATATCCATAACTTCATCCTTGTTTCATCCTGACTTTTAAATTACTGGCTTTAAGTTTTGTTCACTATGTATCCAAGACGAAAATAACCGTTTATCATTTAGTTTGTCCGAATATCGGACAGAAACAATCAAAATAACAGGAATGAAAGGATGCCTTCTCTCGATGCTTTTCTAGAGCACCCGAACTCGCATGAGAAAATACGTCAAGATGACTACATTGCAGGGTTAGCAAAAGGTTTGGCTTTACTGGAAGCTTTTGGAACAGATCGGCAACGGCTTAATGTCACTCAAGTAGCCGAGCGAACCGGTATTAGCCGTACAGCGGCAAGGCGTTACCTAAAAACTTTAAAATACTTAGGCTATTTAGAAACCGATGAACATTACTTTTGGCTTACTCATCGCGTGCTGCGCTTTTCGAGTTCTTATCTAAGCTCTGCCCACTTGCCTAAAGTTGCTCAATCATTTTTAAATCTTTTGTGTGCACAGACATCTCTTACTTTTTCAATTGTGGTGTTAGACGATAACGAAGTGGTGCCGATTGCCCGTAGTTATTTACCACAGCAAGATAATTTACGTGTCAGCCCTTATGGTATGCATTTAGGAAACCGACTCCCTGCCCATGCCACTTCTACGGGTAAAGTATTGCTGGCAGCACTACCCGAAGAAGCTCAACATACGTGGGTAAAAACTTACGGTTTAAAGCGCTTAACACCATTTACCATAGTAGATGAATCAAAGTTTTTTGAAGTGCTTAAGGGTATTTCGTTATCGGATTATTGTCTTTCCAAAGAAGAACATGAGCTTGGCGTAATTGCGATTGCAGTGCCCGTATTTAACGCCCAAGGTCAAGCGATAGCAGCGCTTAACTGCATGTCTCAAACTAACCGTGTACAAGAAGATTATTTGGTTCAGCAAATTTTGCCATTGCTGCGCAACACGGCAAATGAACTTAGAAATGTGATTTAAATAGACTTAGAAACTCTTGTTATCAATTAGAGGTACAAGAGTTTCAACCCATAATTTTAAATAGCGAATTCTTTGACTTGCTGGCTTGCCAGATCCAATGCATTGTTACGATAAACTTGCATGTCTAAGCCTTCTGCATAAATAAATTCAACATCATGAATGCCCATTAACCCTAACACTGCCTTGAGGTAAGGCGTGACTGCCTCAGTTTCTTGGCCAACATGAATACCGCCCCGACTGCTTACCACCACCGCTTTTACCCCTTCAACCAAACCTTGCGGGTAAGTTTCGGTGTAGCGGAATGTTTGTCTTGCTCGTGCCACTAAATCAAACCAGTTTTTGAGTTGAGTAGGCACATTTAAGTTGTACATTGGTGCGCCTATCACCAATAAATCAGCACTTTTTAACTCAGCAATTAATTCATCAGATAAAGCAACGATTTGCTGAATGTCTTGATTGTTATTTTCCGCACCACGCAGCGCCTGAAAAATTTCCAGATCTAATACAGGCAGGTTCATTTCAGCTAAATTGCGTATGGTGATGTCATCTTGTAAACCTTGGTCTTTTCGATGTTCAAGCATGACATCAATTAAGCGATTGGTTTGTGAACCCTCACCCATAATGCTGGATTTTAATACCAATATTTTAGCCATGACCATCTCCACGTTTTTGATGAAGCCATATTAACTCCACAATAAATTCAACAGTGGTGATATTATTTCTTATCATTGGTTCCTTTTAGGCAACAATCATGCAACATGAGTTAAGTGCAATTTCTATATTTGTGACTGTGGTTGAAGCTGGAAGTTTTGTAAAAGCTGCCGAGCAATTGCATTTAACTCGCTCAGCCATAAGTAAAAATATTGCTCGGCTTGAAGAACAGCTTGGCGTCGTTCTATTTAAAAGAACAACACGTTCACTCAGCATGACTGATGAAGGCGCTTTGTTTTATGAGCATAGCTGCCGAGCATTGAGTGAAATACAAAATGCAGCAGCTCTGTTAGACCAAGGGAAAATTAACGCAACAGGCCGTTTGCGAATGTCTGTGCCAGTGCTATTCGGGCAAGTCTTTGCTGCCCCGCTTATGGTTAAATTTGCTCAACAACATTCGGACTTACAGCTAGAAATTTCATTTAATGATCGAACTTTAGACTTGGTCGAAGAAGGTTTTGATTTATGTATAAGAATCGGGGCACTGCCTGATACCACTCAGCTCGTTGCCAAACCGATTGGTGAGCATCGAATGCTACTTTGTGCCTCACCTGACTATTTAAATGAAGCAGTCCCCATAGAAAACATTGAAGACTTAGACCATCACGCCACGATTGCCGATCCACATTTTGGTCAAATGCAAAAATGGCAACTTCAAAAGGAAAATGACGCGCCTTTATTTATTAAGCCCAAAGCAAAACTCCTTTTAAATGACTTACAAGCCATTAAAAATGCAGCGCTTGCTGGAGCAGGTATCGCTTGGCTACCCGATTGGCTCATTCAAAATGAATTACAGGACGGTACGCTCGTACAAGTATTAGAAACCATGTCGAGCATTGCTTTTCCGATTCATTTGGTATGGCCTACGCTACCCTTTATGCCACTCAAAACCCGTCTTGCAATTGATTATTTAGCGCAGCATTTACCGTCTGAACTGAACAAACAAGCTTAAAATAAAAGAGGCCTTAACATAAGGAATTAAGCTTTAATAAGCCTCGTCTTCTCAATCAAATTTTCAACTGTACCTCTTCACTATGCAGCGCACTTGAAAAACTATTAAGTTATTATTTTATTAGAAGAAAAATAATAAGGTGATGGTCAACTTTCTTGACTATAAAAAGCGTTTATGTGAGTATTCGCTCGATTCACTTTACAAGAATTACTTATATGAAATATAACGTTATCGCATTGCTTACAGGTTTGTTATTGGTCTCTGCTGTTCACGCCGAGGAAGCCCCTATGGATGCAACTCACTTGGGCTTGAGAGCTTTTGTATACAATGCATTTACAGGTATAAAAAAAGCAGCGGATATGCCTCAATTTCCTAAAGGACATCCGTTGACGAAAGCTGAACTTTATAATGGTGTGGCGGCTGGTGTTCGAGTTCGTGGTAAAAACTGCAATAGTGTGGTTGACGCTCGTGCACTAGATGCCAATGGTTCAAAAATATCGGTGAAGTGTGCTGGCGGGGAAAGCTATCAAGTATTGCCTCTAACAGGTGAGGTTAAAGGTAAATGAAATCACGCATTTGCCTATTTGGGTTTGTTTCAGCAATGCTGATTAGCAATGTTAATGCGCAGACCCAACAAGAATTGTCTCAAGCCTTACTTGGTCAATTACTCGGTTTTACGCAAAATGTTTATTTTAATGCCAATCAAATAGCTGAAATGCCAAAGATGCCAACCGAGCGTGCTGCAACTCAGACCGAAATATTAGAGGCTGTGGCTAGTGCGCTGAGACTGCAACAACATCCATGTAGTTCGGTTTTAAATGCTGACTATGTTGATGAGAGTGGTAATCTGATATCAATTAATTGTGTGGATGGCAATTATGTCGTGGATGCACGACGTGGCAAGATCAATCCTTAATTCCCTTAAGCCGCCCCGTTAACGCCTACACCTTCTTACTCTCTGTAGCAGTGGTAAAAATGAACCCATGTGGCGGCTCTGTAATTAATTAGCACTTGGCTGCAACCATAGATGCCTATCGCTTTACCCCAAAGTTGCCATATACGCTTTAACTTGTCGCAATGGCTACTTACGCAAACCAAAACTTTTAGAAAACGCTCCAACATCTTTTCCTGTTTAAATAATAAAAGCCCATTAACGGGCTTTTATTAAATGAATAGTGGTAATTCTATAATTTCATTTTAAAGAAATCTGCAAGTACGTTCGAAGCTTCATTTACATATTTAGGAATGTCATATAACTCCATGTGGTTTGAACCTTCAACAATATGTAAAGTTTTATCCTGACTTGCAGCGCGCTGAATTAGGTCTTCACTCATCCATTTACTACCTGCAACACTTCCAGCAATTGCAATTAATGGTTGAGTTAAGAAAGCTTCGGCTTTGTTATAAGCATCGTAAGTAATAATTTGAGTTAAGCTACGGGCGGTTGCAACCCCTGGTGAGTTAGGGTGCTCAGCTCTTGGCGTATGGTAATATTCCCACGCTTGACGAAGCTCTTCATTCGGAGCATCTTCTTCTTTTAAAGGTGCAAGCGGAATGGTTGCAACATTTCCACTATTTGCATCTGCTGTACGCGCATCTGAACCCGCTTGGATATATGGAATAGCATCTGCATCTTTAACTGTGTTTTCCCAACCATTTCTGAACATTGAACCAATATTCACTGCACTTACCGTACCTACTGCTTTAATACGGCGGTCATTGATTGCTGCATTTGCGGCATATCCACCGCCCGCACAAATACCCATCGCCCCAATACGGTTTTGATCGACATAACTTAAGGTGGTTAAGTAATCAATCACGGCACTAATGTCTTCTGTGCGAATGTAAGGGTTTTCTAACTGGCGAGGTAAACCTGTACTTTCGCCCTGAAAACTTGCATCAAATGCTATCGCAATAAAACCTTGTTCAGCGAGCTTGGACGCATACAAACCTGCGGTCTGCTCTTTTACGCCTCCACCCGGATGAGCAACAACAATTGCTACGTACTTTTGTGTTTCATCAAAGTTTGATGGATAGTGAATATTTGCTGCAATAGTAATATCTTGACCATTTGAATTTTGAAATTTAACTGTATTCATGGTTAGCTCCTTTTTAGGCTTAACTTAGATATTTTTTTGAAAAAATGGGATGAGTTTTGCTAATGCTTGTGCCACTGGTTCAGGCTTGTCATATAAATCGTAGTGAGACCAACCTTCTACAATCACAAGCTCTTTATTTTGTGAACGTGCTCGACCATAGATTTCCAAACTGTCTCGATATGAACCAAAACCACCGACCTTATCACCTGTAATCAGCAATAAAGGCTGTGTAAGTAATACTTCAGCTAAGTGAAATGCATCCCAACCAATTGCCACAGCCGAATGTGAAAATAATGTTTTAGCAACACCATTTAGTTGATAGCCACGATCGGTTTTGTAATAGTCTGTTGCTTCTAGTACATCAATATCTGTTATTCCAGCCGATTTGGCTTCTTCAACAGAACTTGGCAGCAAATCATCGATTCTTCTTGTTTCTCCGCGAGCTTCGGCAGTACGTTGTTTTGCAATAAGCTCTAGTTTCTCCAAAGGATTCCAGTTGCTAAAGCCTTCTCTCGACAAGCGACCAAAATTTACGGCGTCTACTGTAGCAACTGCCTTAATCCGTTTTTCAGTCATGGCAACATTGAGTGCATAACCACCGCCCCCGCAAATTCCTAATACGCCAATTCGGTTTTCATCGACATAGTTAAGCGTCATTAAATAATCAGTCACTAAACGGAAGTCTTCTACACGAAGTACCGGATTTTCTGTTGAACGTGGTTCACCGCCACTTTCACCCTGAAAACTTGCATCAAATGCAATCACAATAAAGCCAGCTTTTGCTAATGCTGCACCGTATACATTTCCAGAGGTTTGTTCTTTACAGCTTCCGATTGGGTGTCCACTAATAATTGCTGGGTATTGAATACTTTCATCAAAATTTTCTGGGAAATAGAGATTTGCTGCGATTTCCCAATAAGGTGCTTTGATTTTTACGTTTTTCATTGTTGACTCACCTGTGTTGAACTTCATGAAAAACATAGTAACAAGCAAAGATTAGTCTGATTAGATGCTATAATCTGATCGTAACTATTAGTAGAACTTATGAATCATGAAAATTAATCTGAATGATTTAAAAACATTTTCTGAAGTAGTAAAAACTAAAAATTTTACGAAAGCTGCGGCATATATGGGTGTTACCCAATCGGCTGTAAGCCAGAGTATTAATAATCTTGAAGCACAGTTAGGGATAAAGCTATTAAACCGTTCTACCCGTAGTCTCACCCTTACAGAAGCAGGTTCGCGCCTTATTGAGCTTGTTGGTCAAAGTATTGAAAATATCGACTTAGGCATAGAACAAATTAGTTCTATGAAAGACTTACCAAGTGGTCATGTACGTATTTCTGCAGATGCATTTACCATTAAGTATTATTTATGGCCAAAGCTTAAAAAGCTTGTAAAACAATATCCCGATATATCGTTAGAACTGACGTCTGAAAACAGACGAATTGATATTGCAAAAGAAGGATATGATGCTGGGGTACGTGTTGGAAACTTGGTAGAAAAAGATTTAATTGCGGTTCCAATTAGTAAAGAAATTCCCTTTCGATTGGTCGCTTCTCCTGAATATTTAGAAAAGTACGGAACGCCACAATCTATAGACGATCTAAAAAAACACAAAGGCATCTATATTCGTCTTTTAACAGATAACTCTTTAATGGCATGGGAATTTAAAGATAAAAATAAAAGTGTATTTTTTAGAGGCCCCGTTCAACTGGTCATGACCAGTTTAGATGAAATGCTTGATGCTGTACTTGATGGTTGCGCAGTAGCTTATTTGCCCTACTTTCTAGTGAAACCAGCTTTAGAGGAAAAAAAATTAGTCAGTTTATTAGACCAACACGCTGTTACCTTGCCGCCTTTTTACTTGTTTTATACGAGCCGTCGGTTAATGTCCCCTGCCTTTAAAATTGTTAAAGATACATTGAGTGAGATTTAACTTAGTAAAAGCTAAAAAGAGGCCGAAGCCTCTTTATTTTTAACCCACTTAAAATTAGTCATCAATCATGGCGAACTCTTGCTCAGGCGTGCCTTTCACCAAATGGTGACGGCTATATAACAAGTAATAGAGTATAAATCCGACATAAATCAGCGCGGCCAATAACCAAACTTTTGGATTTACCATTAACCCTGCAACGACAGCAACAGCAGCAAGAATCAAGGCAATGCAAGACGTCCACATTCCACCAGGCGTTTTATAAGGGCGTGGTAATTCAGGGCGAGACAAACGTAATTTAATATGTGAAAGCATCATCAACACATAAGAAATGGTTGCACCGAATACTGCCATTAAAATGAGTAAGTCACCCTCACCTGTTAAAGAGAGTAAGAAGCCAATAAGGCCTGGAATGATAATGGCCCAATATGGTGCTTTATTTTCATTGGTAAGTGATAAGTTTTTTGGTAAATATCCCGCACGTGACAATGCAAAGATCTGACGTGAATAGGCATAAATAATTGAGAAGAAACTTGCGACAAGTCCCGCAAGACCCACAAAGTTAACAAAGCTTGCCAACCATGTGTGCTGACCATATACCGCAATCAGTGCGTCAACTAAAGGTGCTCCTGAATTTTTTAAAGCATTTGAACCCGCAGCGCCTGCACCTAAAAATAAAATTAAAAGTGCAAACGATGCCAATATCAGCATTGAACCAATCAAGCCTCGTGGCAATGAACGTACTGGATCTTTTGCTTCTTCGGCTGCTAGTGGGACCCCTTCAACCGCAAGAAAAAACCAGATGGCATAAGGTACTGCGGCCCATATTCCCATATAGCCAAATGGTAAAAATTGACTTGCACCTGCATGAGAACTGACTGGAATATCAAATAACCGTGCGCTGTCAAAATGGGGAAGCATCGCGACAATAAATACGACCAGTGCAATACAAGCAACGGCGGTAATTCCAAACATGATTTTAAGCGCTTCACCTGCACCTTTGAGATGAATGCCCATAAAAACTAAATAGCAAATTAAATAAACAGCCCAACCGCCAACTCCAAAGAGTGATTGGCAATATGACCCAATAAATACGGCAATGGCAGCAGGTGCAATTGCATATTCAATTAAAATCGCAGTCCCTGTGAGGTATCCACCAAAAGGACCAAATGCAACGCGGGCAAAACTATAGCCACCGCCAGCGGTAGGTAACATGGTTGACATCTCGGACATCACAAAGCTCATGCACAGATACATAAACGCCACGATGACTGTTGCAATAAAGAGTCCACCCCAGCCGCCTTGTGCCAGTCCAAAATTCCAACCCGCAAAGTCACCCGAAATGACGTAAGAGACACCTAGCCCCACTAAAAGTAACCAACCTACTGCCCCCTTTTTTAACTGACGTTTTGCAAAATACTCTGCGTCCTGTTGTAAAGCACCAACCTCTACGCTTAATTCAGACTCTTTCATTGTCGTATTGCCTTATCGACCAAATTTACACCACCAATAGTTGCGCAAAAGATATTCATAAAACTTGACAGCAAAACATCTCCCCGACCACTTGAAGTCAAGTTGATTCATTTTTTCTTTTATAAGATCGACGGCATCTCAACACAAAACGTGTTTAAAAATTAAATTGAGGAGATGGGTTATGTCTGTAGAACAAAATGAATTTTTAAGCCAAGTTCAATTACAAATACTTGCAGAACAAGCAATTAAGCAGTATCCATCAGACTATCAAGGACAGGTCAAACTATTGTGTCAGTCTGAAAATGCAACGTTTCAGGTTTCGACTGGGTCTGCCCGATATGCACTTCGAATTCACCGCCCCAACTATCACAGCAAACTGGATATACAAAGTGAGCTTGAATGGTTAGATGCTTTAAATGCGAGTGGAATCCAAGTTCCTGTTGCGATTGCAGATCAATCGGGTGAACGCGTCATTACCTTGAAACTATCAAATGATATTTGTCGTTATGCAGTTCTTTTTAACTGGGTTGAGGGCGATATGCCGACGGTTGAAGTTGACCCCACTGCATTTGAACAATTAGGACAAATTACCGCAAAGTTGCACGTACATAGTAAGACATGGCAAGCGCCTGAAAACTTTCAACGTATTGTATGGAATCATGAAACCATGGTTGGTGCAGATGGACACTGGGGAAACTGGAAAAATGCACCTCACTTAAGACCACAAGATCACGGCGTGATTGAAGAAGCCATTGCACAAATTGCGAAAGATTTAAATTTCTTTGGCAAAACCCAAGAACGCTATGGACTGATTCATGCTGATTTGCGTTTAACCAATCTATTACTACAACAAGAACGTATCGGTGTAATCGATTTTGATGACTGCGGCATGAGCTGGTTTATGCATGACCTCGCCGCTGCAATTAGCTTCAATGAACATTATGCAAATGCGCCGCATTGGGTTGATTACTGGTTAAAAGGCTACGAGCGCGTAGGTCATATTCAGTCTGAAGAATATGAAATGATTCCGACTTTTATTATGCAACGCCGCATTCAAATGATGGCTTGGAATGGTTCTCACGCACAAACAGAAATGGCTCAAAGTCTTGACGATCAATGGTCCAATGAAACTGTGCGTCTTTGTAAAAAATATCTAAACGGACAAATGCCTGTCGGAATTTGAAAAGTGATTTAGATCGCTTTTCTTCATTTTCAATTTTTAGTTTTTAAATTTTATAGAGTTTAAAGGAAGGGTTTATGCAAGCTACCCATCAACTGAGCAAAGTTGCCAAAGCACTATTACTCACCAGTAGTCTGGCAAGCATGATTGCCCTAAGCGCATGTAACTATAACCCTATACAAAGCACATCTCCCCCAATCGCTATTCAAAAAAAGGAATATATCCAAAAAGGTCAATGGGACGCTTTTAACTTTGACCAGCTAAATCAATTAATTGCTACCTATGGAAAAGATAGCCCGAACTATAACCCTGAAAAACGACCATATATTGTCACTGACTTTGACAATACCTCGGTATTTTTAGACATCGAAGAAGCAACTTTAATTTATCAGCTTGAACACTTAGCGTTTAATGTCACGCCAGAGCAGCTTAATCAGATTATTCGTAAAGGAATTAGCTCGCAAAATTTTGAAGCGGCCTACAATAACCAGCAAGGCCAAGCCGTCAATATTGATAAAATTGCCCCAGATATTATTGCCAGCTACACATGGCTTTATCACCACTATAGCGGTCTAAAAGGTAAGCAAAGTCTCAATCAAATTAAACAAGATCCGCATTATCTCGATTTCATTACTAAAATGAGATATCTATATGCGGCAATTGGAGACACGTTTGATCATGAAGTTGCATATCCGTGGGTCACTTATTTGTTTACTGGGCTTACCGAACAAGAAGTCCGTAATTTGGTGAAAGCAACAGTGGCTTGGCAAATGCAGCAACCGATTGGCCCTGTTACATGGACTTCCCCAGCAGCGCTTTCAGGCCAATCAGGTGTTGTTAAAACCACGTGGGAAAATGGTTTAAGACCATACCGAGAAATGCAAAATCTATTTAAGGCCTTTCAGGATAATGGCATTGATGTCTATGTCTGTTCGGCATCTTTTATTGATGTGATTAAGGAAATTATTTCTAATCCAGAGATCGGCTATAACATTAATGAAAAAAATGCCTATGCCATGGAGTTGGAACGAGATGCACAAAATCGAATTTTACCCGAGTTTCGTCATGGCTATGCGCAAACTCAAGGTAAAGGCAAAACCGCAACCATTCAACGTTTTTTAGTCTCTAAATATGGTTATGGGCCAATTTTTATCGCAGGTGACAGTGAAGGCGATCAAAATATGATGCAAGATTTTGCGATGACTCAGAAGGTTCTGATTATCAATCGATTGCGCAGCCCAAGCTCTGATATTGGAAAGTTTTCTCAGCAGGCTGTGCAAGGCTATGGTCAAGCCAATACTAAGTTCTTACTACAGGGCCGCGATGCCAATACAGGTCAATTTAGACCCTCAATGGCCAGTTTAAGTTATGGCGCGCAAACGGCAAAAACTACAAAAAATTAGTATTTCACTTATTTTCTCATGCCTACAATACATGTTGTATGCATGAGAAGCCGCTTAATTTCTTGTTTTAGTTCTACCCTTTTTGCCTATCTCTAATGCATTTTCTGCCTTCTTTTAGTTCGCTACCCCCACGTTAAATACAACTCTTGATCTCTTCTTAAAGAATCAAGCCTGAAACTTAAAACAGCAACACATAAGTCATTATTTTATAAAAACTTTTAACAAAACAAAATCAAGGACGTAAGCAAAAACTGGTATGGCTTTTGCTTAATATAAGAATAGTAGGAATAAATATCATGAGACTTGACATGTTACATCTCAACCCAGCTCATCTTGTCGACTCAAATATGTGTAATCAAGGTGTATTGTCTGCAGCTGCCTCTGGATTAAGCGAGTTTATTTGTCAAAAAGGTGCCGATGTTGATCGCGTTTTAGGAATTAGTGGTATTAATCCTGAACTTTTAATCAGCCCAACTTTAAGCTTACAACTCCCCAATTATTGCAAGGTGCTTGAACAGGCAGCACTGGTTTCAGGTTGTGATAATTTTGGTCTGCATTATGGTCAACAGTTTCAACCGAAATCATTAGGGCTCATTGGGTACATTGGTCTTTGCTCAAATACATTAGAGTCTGCACTCATGAACATGACCAATAATTTTTATTTGCATCAGAAAGATACCCTCAATCGAATGGTCGATTTGGGAGATAGCTGGCGTATAGATTATCAAGTTCAACACGGTGCAATTTTAACGCGCCGCCAAGATGCAGAACTAACCATGGGCATGTTTATGAATGTGATTCGTGACGTGATGGGCCCTCATTATTCACCACGCGCGATTCACTTTGAGCATACTCGACCTGAATTCTGGCAAGAACACAGCAAACTATTTAACGCGCCTGTTTATTTTGATCAACCTTTTAACTCCATCATCATTTCAAAAAAAGACGTCCAGCATACTATGCCGGGGCGTGATTCTATTTTATTAACAGTGATTCTAGATACGTTGCACCTACTCAATCGCGCGTCACCAAGTCAAAGTCTTGCAGATCAGGTTCGTTCCCACATCCAACTTGAACTGAGTGAAGGTGAACCCAACCTTGAAAAAATCGCTCATGATATTGGTTTAACGAGCTGCACCCTTACTCGCCGTTTAAAAAATGAAGGACTCACCTTTACCCATTTAGTTGATCAAGTTCGTTGTGAGTTGGCCGAGCATTATATTAAACAGAAAAATATTCCTATTTCAGAAATGGCATTCTTATTAGGTTACTCAGAAGTAAGTGCTTTATCTCGTGCGTTTAAACGCTGGTTTGGTGTTACACCACGTCAATTAAGACACTAAAACATTGCAAATACAGGCCTTGAATAAAGGCCTTTTTATTATTTACGCAATTCGAGATAACTTCTAAAGACGAATAAAATAATTGAACAACAAAATACCCCTCAAATTAGATTTAACATCCAACTTGAAGGGCATTTTTTATATTTAAAGTGACTTACTTTAATTTTGTTAAGGCTTGATCCAAAGCACCGACTAACCAATCGATATCTTTTATTTGGAAAGCCAAAGGTGGGCGCAGTTTTAATACGTTGCCATAAGGACCTGCAACTGAGGTTAAAACTCGATGAGTATTTCTAAGCTCTTCAATAAGGTTCAAAGCCAATGCTTTATTCGGCTCTTTTGTGGCTCTATCTTTAACCAGTTCAAACCCTATGAACAGACCAGCGCCACGGACATCGCCGACCATCTCATGTTTGTCCATAAGTTTAGTGAGTTCTTTGAGAAGTAGCCCTCCCACATATTTACTATGGGTTTGCAATTCTTCTTCCTGAATGACTTTAAGTACAGCCTGTGCCGCTGCCATAGAAACAGGATTACCGCCAAAAGTATTAAAATATG
Organism: Acinetobacter seifertii; assembly: GCF_016064815.1. Classification (NCBI taxonomy): domain Bacteria; kingdom Pseudomonadati; phylum Pseudomonadota; class Gammaproteobacteria; order Moraxellales; family Moraxellaceae; genus Acinetobacter; species Acinetobacter seifertii. The sequence continues at coordinate 2,580,020 of NZ_CP065820.1, forward strand.
GAATTTTATCGCTGAAAGCAGCGAGGACTTCACTCTTGGCTAAAAGCCCTGACACTGGCACGCCGTTACCCATTGGTTTACCTGTGGTAATGATATCAGGCACAACATTGTGACGACCAAAACCCCAAAAAGAATCGCCAGTGCGCGCGAAACCCGGTTGTACTTCGTCAGCAATAAAAATACCGCCATTGGCATGCACGACATCAACCGCTTTTTGTAAGAACCCAACAGGATTAGGCATTACACCGTCAGAAGAAAATATTGAGTCCGCCAAAAAACCTGCAAACCTAATGCCTTTTGCATTCATATCGTCAATTTGTTGCTGGATTTGCTGCGCGAACCATGCACCTAAATCATCAGTTTGAACCCGATAATAATCAGGTGCTGGAACTAAACGAGTTGTCGCATCTAAAGGTTGTTCAGTTCCAAGTGCTGGAGAGCATCCTGAGGTTAAACTACTGGTTCCATGATACGATTCTTGAGACACAATGATTCCTGTGCCGCCGCTATATTCACGGGCAATACGAATCGCTAAATCATTCGCTTCCGAACCCGTACACATATACATGGCACGGTCAATTTCATCGGGAGTGGTTTGTAAAAGTTCTTCGGTATAATCCAAAATATTTTCATGTAAATAGCGGGTATGCGTATTGAGCATTTTCATTTGCTCATTTACCGCTTCAATCACCGCAGGATGACAATGACCAATGCTGGCAACATTGTTGTAAACATCTAGATATTTATGACCTGCTGCATCCCATAAATATTGCCCCTGTCCTTTCACCAGATGCACGGGATTACGATAAAACAAGCGATAGGATTCACCTAAAATTTTATTTCTTTTATCGGTCAGTTTGCGGGTAGCATGGTCCAGCTCAGCAGCATGTTCTGGACGAAAGCTATTGGTATCCATAATGGTTGAACGCGTACCCATGAATGACTCCTCTATTTATATTCAGCATACTTTTGCGTGACACGATGACTGATGTAGGCAACTCATACGCTGATTCGAAATATTTCAGTATTTGATTGAAGTTACGCAAACCATATTGCTGAAGTATCTTTAAAAAAACTTGACCTCAGACCACTTAAGCCACGATTTGAAGTCAACTTATTGCTCTGTTATTGCAACTCTCAAAGCTCATCTAATCGCTATTTATCATTAGAGCTTATGCTTCCCCTAATCGTGGGCTAAAGTTTCTAACAAAAGAATTTAAAAAATAATCCAACACTACATCTCTTTCCTCCAAACTTTGCGAGCCTAAAACCTGTAGCAGTAAACCGTCTATCAGGTTTACCACCATGTTGGCATCGAATTGTGGCTCACGGATTTCTCCGCTAAAAATCAGATCAAAAATTTCATGGCACAGCCACTTTCGATATTCAACCGTCATACGGTAAGCCTGCGGGTGAAGTAGTTTTATTTCAAAAATAGCTTTTAGTAAAAGGTTATAGAGGCTGTTTAAATTGGTATGTAAAACTATAATTTCTTTGAGTTTATCTTTTGACGCGTAATAACGGCTTGAGTAAATAATAGCGAGCACTTTCTCTCGGAGCAGGCTTTTTTGAAAGGCGATGCACATTTCAACTAAGCGTTCTTTTGAGCCAAAATATTTATAAAACGTAGATTTGGTGATTTGGGATTGTTTAGCAATCAGGTCTACACCTACAGTGTGAAAGCCACGAGTAGTAAAGAGTTGAATTGCGGTTTGAATAACCTGTAGTTTTTTGGAAGAGATTTCTAAATTTCGCATAATTTTTCCGTTATAAATTCTTGTTGTTTCTAAAAGAGAAAAAAGCCTGTGCCCCTTTTGGGAGAAAAAAGGCACAGCAAAGCCGTAAAGACTGTGCTTGGCACATCTCAAGTTTGTTGTTGCTAAGTTTTAAGTAAAAAAGACTTTAAGCCTGAAAACCTTAAGGCGTTCAAGCTGCTTTGATTTTTTAAGCTGTGTCGTTATAGCTTTTGGCACTCGGTGCCAAGAAATAATGGATGTGCAAAGCCAACTCCTTTTTATTGGGAGTTCTGCCGACATGAATAGAAATTATGGTGGCAGAACGGAAGAGGGTTCGCGGACTGGGTAAGACTCCAGCACACCCGAAGGTGTCCCACTCCCGTCCTACCGCAACGGGAGGAGACTAGGAGTAACACATATGACTATTCCTCAGAAAGGAATATATCTGATGTGTTCTTACTGCGGTCCGCGACGACCGACTGGCAATGTGGCCAGCAGGCAAAGAATAGTGCTCAACTCTTTTGCCGTCAAGCACACAAAATGCCATTTGTTTTAAATTAAATCATTAGAAAAGTAAGGCTAAATAATGAAGGGGTTATTGTTAAGTGGGTATAAAAAACAGCCTTGGGAGGCTGTTTTGGGTGGGTGATAAATATTTGTTATAAACTATACTAGGTTAATTTTAATGATCTTTTAAAATGGTACTAAATCATCAAATGGAAATGACATCGAAACAATTAGAATTAAAAAGAGAAAATCACTATGTGTGGGCCAATTACTTAAAAAATTGGTCCACTATAAATAGTTCACAGGTATGGTATACAACAAAGAAACTTAAAATAGCTCGTGACAGTGTTAAAGCAATTCTTAAGGAAAAAGACTTCTACAAATACCAGTTTATTACAAAACAACATTTGGAACTAATCAAATCTATATCGAGTAGCTCATCAGTAGAACTACAAAAGCTACATAAGTTTGGCCTAGACTCATTCTTACAATTTCAAGCAATAGAATCTCTGTACATAAAATCGGGAAAAAAAGATGAGAAAGTCCAAGCTTATATTGAAGCATTCAAAAGCAATACAATAGAAAATATTCATACAGATATTGAAGAAAGGGTTAGTGTTATCCTAAAAAGCTTACAAAATCACGATATATCCGTTTTGGATGACATTCAAAATATGATTAATTTTATGAGCTATTGGGGACACCAAATTGCTAGGACTAAACCATTCAGAGATAAAATCTTAGCTACTCAGACAAACCCAGAAGTACAGAAAGTTTATAAAGAATCTTGGTGGTTTATTAGTTATATGCTTGGTATGAATTTAGGAAAAAGTTTTTTCGAAACACGAAAAATTGATATACATTGCTTGTTAATCAATGAAACAAATGAAGATTTTATAACATCAGATCATCCAATTATTAATATACATGAAGCAATAAATGAAGATGATATGACTGTTCCATCTGAGAATGAGGCGGACTTTTTTTATGCAATTTCCCCTAAATTGGGCTATATGATTAATAAATCTAACCGCTTTAAAAAAGGTATAAATTACGTATCAATAGATTTCGTTAGGGAAGTTAATACAAAATTAGCTTTCTATGCCGATCAATACATTATTGGTACTACTGAAGATCAATTGAAAATTTATAAAAAATTGGTTGGAAAAAGATTAAAAAACATAAGAGAAATAAAAAAATAGCTAACTTAAACAGTACGCTTTTAATTTCAAATATATTAAAAGTTTCAGTTAATTAATCAGAATTATTTAAAGAAGCCAATACTATGCAAACAGAAATTAATAATGGGGTTTCCGCCGAGTTTGGCTACTATCCTAAAATATATAATTTAACTACTGAACGCTTCTCTATCCAAACACTAGCTAACTTCGAAGAAAATCTAGAACTAATTAAAAATGACCCTAATATACAAAAAGATTGGATATATCCTGGTCCAGCTTTACAACATGATTTTATAACTGGAAAAACACAAGATTTACCATACACAGCTCGTATCTTTAGTTTACCAAAAACTCATATTCTCACACTCTTTAAGAGTCAAAATATGGATGATCTCGATTTTGTAGTGTGGTGCTTATCATTTTTCACTGGAATGAGATTAACTATAGAAGAGGCTGGTTTCCTTGATGCAACCCCGATAAAACAAGGAAAACTCGTAGATTTTGTATTGACTGATTGTACATTAGAAGATGCTATTAATTTAGCCCTAGATTACATAGAAGCAGAGCGTGAAAACTTTCGTGCTACCAAACGAGTTATTGCAGCAATACATACATTTTTTTTATCACAGTTTCCGCAAAATCTTCCATTCGAGAGATTTCAATACCTTTACATGGCTATTGATACTTGTTTTAAAATTATAGCGACTAAATCAAAACCAAATAAAAAATTAAATCATGCTGAAAGAATACAATGGATGTGTGAAAAATTTGATATACCAACACCTAGTTGGTCAATGACTAATGATAATAAATCAGATATTTCAATTGTACGAAACGATACCATACATGAAGCCTTATTCTTCGATGAGCCTCTAGGTTTTTCAATTTATGGTGGAAATCAGCCCACTACAAACAGTGTAAACGTCCTACTTCAAATGCAGCATTTGGTTTGCCGCTTGTTAGTGGCAATTTTAGGGAAACCTGATACTGACTATGTTAAAACTAATGTTGAGAGTCGAATGCGTCAACCTCTTAGACTCAATGTTTCTTTAGAAGAATAATTATTAGTTATTTAAAGCGCAGTCTAACTTAAGTATACCCTTCTCAAAAAACCAAAGCTAAGTACAATAACCATGACTTAGCTTTGAATCAAAATCAGTAATATCTAAAACTATGGAAAAAAACGAATATCAAGAAGATCAATATAGAAAGTTCATTTATTTGAGTAAAAGACGCATTCAGCGAAGAGTTCTACAATTAGAGAAACTTACGGCCGAGGCTATTCATAACTACATTAATCTCAACTACAAAGATGAATGGTTTGAAAGTAACTTTTCAATTTTAAGTTGTTGGAAATTCTCTAAAAAAGACTTTAATAATATTGATAAATTTTGGTGTGATGCTATTTATTTTGAAAACTTCCATATAGAAAAGGAACGAGTATTTACTTTTAATGGACACGCATGGATTGGTTTGGTAAGCAATGTCGACTCTGAATGGAAAGTACCAGTCTCAGGAAAGTTTTGTATAAGTTCGAATGGGAAAACCTTAAAAAGCTATACCTTAACTTTTTACAATGAAAGTCAGGAATTAGTTTTATCAAAACGGAATTAATATGAGTATTTTTCTAATCCGACATGCTGAAAGTGAAGCTAATATTAATGGAAAAACCCTTTCACATGCTTCAATTGCTTTAAGTCAACATGGGCATAAACAAGCTCAAGCACTCTGTTCAAAACTGCCTAAAATTGATCATGTGATTGTGTCTCAATATTTGCGTACACATCAAACCGCCGCCCCACTATTAGAAGAATATAATCTCAATTTTGAAGTAGATGAGCATTTGCATGAGTTTAGCTATTTGTCAGAGCGTAAATGTGCCAATACCAATATGGATGATCGTAAAGCTTGGGTAAATGCATATTGGGAGAAAATGGATTATCAGCATAAAGATGCAGATGATGCCGAATCTTTTGAAGATCTATATATGCGGGTTCAAACTTTCCATGAGAAGTTAAAAGTATTAAATGAAAATTATGTCCAAAAGAATTTGGCTGTGTTTAGTCACGGACAGTTTTTACAGCTTTTGATGATGCAAATACAACAACCTCAACCAATTTCAAAAGATTTGATGCGGCAATTTAGATACAATCTGGTTTATCAGCCAATTAGAAACACTCAGGTTTTTACTTATTGAACTGATCAATTTCGTATAATCTCCATTTAGTATTTTAGGAAATTATTAAAGAACAAAATCTATGTGTGAATGTCAAAATGTCAGTGAATTTTTTGTATGCCCTGACAGCTTTTCAAATATTTTCAGCAATAACTATGGAATGAAAAATAGGTTTCCTCACTACATCATTGAAGAAGCTCCATGCGAAGAAACTCATCCAAAATTTGACTATGATACGTTTTATTATGCCTGCTCTGAGTGTGAGCAAGCATGGTATTTCGAGTGTTATCCAGATACACCAACAGCGCCTATTTTTGGAATTAAACTTTCAACTGTGAACCAAACATTAAGCCAAAATCGAATAAACAGTATTAAGCAATTCTTAGTTGTTTTAGCTCATGAAGGCTTTTCAGAAAACAAGTGCATTCATAAAGGTTGTACTGACTACTCACTTAATGGAATTAACGTATGCCTTAATCACTTTGGTTATAAGTTAAGTACCTGATAAGCTATGTCGATTTTAGAACTCTGATCGAAGTTTAATACCTTCTAATTTATTAATAATAGGCTTGCGCATATCACAACTTACAGTTGCAAGCTGTTCATCTTCTTGCATTACATTGATACCGGCTGAGTTTTTACGTGTACTTCTATCAAAGCTATGAAAAACATCATAGACGATCTTGCCATTTGGGATTTGAATTGAGTAATTTTCATCACGACCTATGCCAGCCCATTGATAGGTCGTTACTTTATTGCGAGGAATAGAGAGTGCTATTTCAGGCGTTTTCAGCGATTTGCCAAAAGAATATTGAATAGTCTTATCCGCATCAACGACCTTTATTACTTTATTATTTTTTGTAGTACATTGAAATATAGTTTCAGCATAAACGGGTGCTACAGCAAAGAAGCTATATGGGACTACAATTAAACGAAGTAATGTTTTTTTCATAAGAATCAACTACAAATATTCGTATCTTCACAGCGAATCCAACCAGTTATGGTTTTATGATTCTTACTAACATAAGAAATATTTAACCATCTAGAGTAAACACCTGAAATATTAAATTTATCACCAGAAATAAGATAACCAGCTTTTTCAGAATTTAGCCCAGCCTCTTTATAAATTTCAGTTTTATTTTTCACAACACCGGACTTTAACTGATTACTCCACCAGTTTTTAAAAAAATTGGAATTTAATTCTTTTTTTACATCATTAGCTACAGAATAAGGATATTTCCACATTGTTTTATAGCTTTTAACTTCGATTAAATTAGCACCATCACCAAAAAAATCAGTCATCTTTTTATTAGTTTTACAAGTAAAGTCATAACAATCAAATACTTTCATGAAATTATACTTACCATCTTCATATACATATTTGGGATTTTCTTCATACTGATCTGTTAAAACATAAGTAGAAATAAATAAACGATTAACACCGTCTATTTTTTGAAAAAAGTAATAATTTACTTTAGGGCTATCTCCAAAATATCCAAAAGTTTCTATTTTTTTAGATTTCTGATGACAATCAGTTAGTAAGCATCCAAATCATACATATTTTCATTATTATAATGACTATAATCCTTTTTAAAATTAATACACTTATTTGTATCGGCATATACATTAAAAGATAAAAATATAAATAGAATCCATATATATTTTTTCACTTGTACTCTCTATAATTTGCTATAAATTCTGTTGTGCCATGTTTTTCTCTATTATTTTAGCATTATTTAAAGTTATAGGGGACAAAAATGCCCCCAGCTTTAAAGGAACTAAAATCATATTTGAAAGTATCTAGCTATTTATAATTTTTTTCCAGCCATTTTTTAATTGATGCTATATCTTTAAATTTAAAGCTCAAATATTCATCAGAAACACCATCTAATCCAGAACTATTTTTACCTAAAATATTAGTTATTGGATCTATTTTTATATTATTATTTATCTTTTTTATTTTATATAAATCAACAGAATAAACAGTCCCTTGAGGTGAAGGATAACAACACCATTCTTGAGTATGTAAAGTAATTAAAATAGGTTCACTATTTTTCTTTGTATACACACTAACCGCAGCTAGTTTTTGAGGGTTATCACCACCATCCATACTGTATTTATTTAAAAAAATTTTTTGATTTTTAGAAACTAAAGTGTTTTCAATAAAAGGGTTACTTTCAGAATCACATGATTTACTAATAAGTTCAAAATCATTTTTTGTATATACTGTGAGTTTAGTAATTTGAGTTTTACAAAATTTTTCCGTATCAACTGAACTACCTGCATATCCAGTTGATACTATAAAAAAGCTACTAATAAACATCATTAATTTAATTATTCTCATTTTTTACCTTCTATACCTTTAAAGATTTTTTTTGCTTGATCAAATAACTCTCGTCTTTCTGCTAGCATTTTATCAGTTGCTCCAGCATTAACACCCTTTGTCACTAAATCAACAAAATCATGAATTGCACCTTTATCAGCAAGATCATACAGTTTATTTGCTAACCAATAGACAAGAGCAGTTCTTGCAGCATATTTAGGCTGCTCAATTAATTCTGGATTTTCCACAAAATTTAGTTTTTCATTAGGCCAAGCTTTCATATAAAATTTATTAAACTGAGTGTAATTATACCTTCCTGTCAATTGTTTCATTCCTCGACCAATAAACCTATAACCATCCCCCTGCTTCACATTTCCTAATGCCAATTTCTTTGCCCGATTTATATCCATATATGCTTTATTACAAATAGTTTTTTCTTTTAATGCCCTATCTTTTATTGCGGCATCAATTTTAGCTTCGGCAGGATGTTTTTTATAATATCCCATATTATCTAAAAGATTTTTCTCTGTATACGAAGCAATATTTTCTCTAAGCTTGAAATATCGCCCTGATTCAGCACGAGCTTGTGCCATAAAATGAGCCTGCCTCAATCGAGTATCAAGTTTATACTCTTTAAGACCAATATTTAATTCATCTATAACAGTTTGCATGCTTGATGTATTTTTAACATCAGGCCACATTTTTTGCATTTGTGCCATAGTAATCGTCATATCGCTTTCAGGCGGTTTAGGCGTAGTTGTATCGGGCTTATCAGGCTCTAAACTAGCATCAACTCTGATTGATGGTTGAACTACTATTACCTCGTTTTTCATTTTTTTAGCGATAGTCTCATCTATATGAGTACCTTTCATTGGCTTTTTAGAAAGTGGATCAACAAGTTGATATTGTAGTGGTTCACCAATCAATATTCTAAGTTTAAGAACACCCGAATCATCCGTATCTCGAATACTGGTTTTTCCCATATAACTAATTTGGATTTGTGCTTTAGGCACAATTTGTGGAGGAGTACTAATATCTTTTGCAGTCAAAATGATAGATGCTAAATATGAATTAATTGGGTCATCTAGAACAATTTTTTGAGTACTGTTGTTTAAACCTGCCATAGCGTTAATGACTAATTTTTCTTGGTAACTATCATCTGGCATTAAAACAGAAATTTGATAAGCCGTACCAACTTTTAGAGTTAATTTACAAATTCCGTTCTCATCACATATCTTCTGTTTTTGCACAGTTTCATTAGAAAATTTCCCTCTAAATGGAAAACCTTTAAATTTTTCATTATTAGAGTCAAGAATTAAAACATTTACATCTATAAAATCAGCCATTTAAATCTTCCTCCCTTGCTTCTTCATCACTTTCATGAATATTCATCACAGGCAAGTCTACAAATAAATGAACGATAGCTTTAGTTGATTTGTCCGTATAAAAGCGATTTGTTTTAACGATTTCATCTGAATTATTTGGTTTTATATTTTCTGAAAAAATAGGTTTATGATCATCGGTTCTAAGTCCCAAAATATGAGTAGGTTGGCCAACTTTAATATTACTTTCTGTTGATTCAGTATTTGGAGGAATAAAAAATTTACGACTATAATCATTAGGTGCAGAAGGCAATATATTCACAGGCGAAACAATTTTCTCACCACTTTCAAACTTATGTTGCCCTGCTCTAACTACAAATTTTCCGCCCATTTTAAATTCTCTATTTATCAAGTGCTTAATTTTTTGCTAAATTATATTATATATTAAAAAAATATTTGTAATTATTATGTCTTTAGTTATAGCTTTTAACCTAAATGATTTTGTCATTCTAGCAACGGACAGAAGAGGTGTATTACATTATGGCAATGAAAAAGAAAATATTATTTTAAAAATAGATGACAACTATCAAAAACTGAGAAAAATTCCTTTTGGCTTCTTTGCCTCAGCAGGCGACTACTTAATAGCTGAATGTTTTTATATTGAATGTATGACAGAGACATCACATAAAAGAAATTTAGATCAGATATTAGAAAATACCTACTATAGATATTGTAATTTAAAAGACGTTTGCCATTTTTCAGAAATGACAACCATCTTATTAATTGCAAAAGAGTTTAATCAGAATGGCAAAACTACCAAAGATGCGATTTTAGAAATCAATATCGAGTTTCAACATATAAAGATCCAAGAAGTTGATTCAATGAACCTTGTCGCATTGATGGCAAACATGAACCCTGATCAAAATTTTTGGAATAAAATTGGAGGCTATTTACGTTCTTCAAATGATTTTAGTAAATTTGAAGATTTTTTTAGCTATCATGTCTGCCTCATAAAGTACATTTGGCAAAAACAACTTAAATTTGATGACCTTATTTCTCATCATACCGACTTTTATTTTCATGATAGAAGAACAAGTAAAGGCATATTACTTCCAGCAGAAAGATTTGAAAAACTTCCCTTGGAAGGATCATGGATTCAATAACACACCATAGTTCATCAGAGATTTGGCAAGTTCCAAAATCTGGGACAAGCTATCCTACATCAGGAGAAATAGATTTGATGAAATATGCCAAAGGTAATTTAACAACAATTCCAAATTGGGATAAAAATATGGTTGCAAATAAAAAAGATGTAACTGGGCTTTTATTTATTTCAGGAATCTCAAAACAATGAAAAAAATAATAACACTGCTACTCTTTTTTTGTATGACAGTAACTCTTACAGCTTGCTCACAGAAAGAAATTTATCTTACTCCGGAAGTGACAGGCTATATTTATAATAACGCTACGAAAGAACCTCTAAGACAACAAAAGGGCTTTATTGGATTTAATGGTTTAACTCCAAATGACGCTCCCGAGCTTGTTTCAAATAAAGATGGTAGCTTTACATTAAAGCCTATTGCAAAAAAATATTACTTTTTTAAACCAGACATGCAGGAATACTCTAATATGGCTGCTTTAATTTATATTAGTTTTGAGGGGTTTAAGGTAAAAGATATAGACTATTCTGAGGAGAAATATAAAAGAATAAAAGCTGATGAAGGTGAATTCAGACCTTATAAAAAAGTTAATTTAGGTGTTGTTTATCTAGACCCTGAAAAATAAAACCCCTTCACAACTCATTATTTATAAAAGTTGATTAGATTTTAAATGAAGTCTAACTCAAGTATACCCTTCCCAATAAGTCAAAGCTAAGTACAATAACCATGACTTAGCTTTGGAATATAATCAACTCGTGACAAACTGTTCAATTTGGTTCTTCTAATTTCAGAAATATTTAAAAATCATCTTCTTTCAATAATGCTATAAAAGAATTAAAGCTATCTGCTATTTTTATAGTTCTCAACTTATCTTGAGTAGGTGATATTGCAATAAGATCATCATGATAAATTAGAGTAATAGCAGGCTCATCCGTATTCAGATTATCTCTATAATCAAAAGCTATAAGGTCACCACCAGCACAATCACCTATAATTACCATATTTTTATACATATATTCATCATACATATATTCTTCAGGCTGATTTAACTCAATTGCTTCATACTCTTTGATAGATTCATTATATTTTTTACGGTCATCTTCATCCCAAATCTCTATCTTTTCATAACCATAGCTATAAAAACTAATAACTCTATCTGTGATTTCATCATTGTGATCTAAAAATTGAAAATAGTTCTTTTCAGGTGTTAAGCCATTGTGTTTACTTAATAATTGAACGTAAGATTTTGGAAATTTAAAGGCTAATGTTTCAGCATAATTTTCAATAATTTTTGCATCTATTTCGCCATAATCACTAAAAGCAGCAATATCCATGTTAGTTATCCAATTTAATTTATATCTCTATAAATTACAGATTAATACATTTTGATTTTTATATAAAATATATAAAAGCCTCTTAATTTTTTAGAGACTTTTAATTTGGCAAATGTGTCAAAATTAAACTAGCCTGAGCACTCTGCTCAAAACTAACCCCATATCACGGCGCAAGCCTATAACACGTAGACGTAAATAAAGCGACTCTATTATTCAAACCGTCTGTTATCACAACTTCATAATGCGCGAATTTTTTACTACTTCCGACCTTTGTTGCCGTTGCAAGTAACACCCTATCTTTCGCACCGCTCATATAGCGAATGTCAGCCTGTAGGCCAGTATATGGCGTATCCCCTGCATTACAAGCCATTGCAAAAGCAATATCAGCTAAAGAAAATATGACACCGCCATGTACACCGCCCAAGGCATTCATGTGTTCGTCTTTCACATTAAGCTTGCAACGCGCTTCATCAAAACTGCGATGCAGCACTTGAACACCCAATAACTCTGCGAATTGATCAACCGCAGTGGTTTCCATTTTTTGCACAAACGTCTCCCTACTCGTGCGAGTATTCCTTAAATGTTAAATCTATGTGTATTGAAATCGACTGATTAAAAGCCATTAAACGCTATCTTGTTTAATCTGATAGTTTGAAGAACTAAAGTCCTTATAGGTCAGGCGGCCATCCAACTCTGAAGTTAAAGGCTGAACCTCTTGCATTGAGTTTAAGCAGCGCTGTGCAAGCTCCATGTATTCTTGCGTGCCTCTGGTTTTCCACTTTTTTTCTTGTTCTGATAAATCACGTGCAACCTTGGCTGGACTACCCATTGCCAATACATTTGCCGGAATAATGTCTTTGGTTTTGACCAGACTATTTGCACCAATAATGGTATTTTCACCAATTTCGGCATAGTCCAAAATTACGCTGTTCATGCCGACCAAAACATTTTTTCCAATGCGGCAGCCATGTAAAGTTGTGCCATGCCCTATGTGCCCCATTTCCTCAACTAAAGTCACGCTTTGCGGAAAGCCATGTATGGTGCAGCTATCTTGTATATTGGCATTTTGCTTAATATGGATACGGCCAAAATCGGCACGCAATGAAGCAAATGGCCCTACATATACGCCCGCTTCAATAATCACATCACCAATTAAAACAGCAGTTGGGTGTACAAAAGCGTCTGGGCTGACGACTGGAATAACACCGTCAATACTATAACAAGGCATGATTTAACCTCTCATTTGTCGCCACCAAACCTCCGAAACGGCGCCAATAATGTGCTGTGGCATTTGGCATTGGTCCTTCTGCTGTTGCGGCAACAGACAAGAAGTATTCATCCGCAGGTTCAAATACTTTTTTATAAATGTTCATTGATAACGTTCGTGCACTAATCGCGGGCCAGTCAGTTGGCAACAACTCAAGCGGTAATGCAGGGTCTTTCAATAAAATACGTCGATAATAATGAATCAGCAAAGTTCGAATTTGAAAGGCCTGAACAGGTTCAAGTTGTTCGTTTTCCTGCATCAGCAACACACCAATTTCTCTAAAAATATCGAGAAACTGTAAATATCTTTGACGTAATTCATCGATTGGCCAGTTGGTTCTGAGCATACGGCCAATGGTATCGACCGAATTATTAAAGAGCTGCAAGGTTTCGGCTTTAAACACCACCACTTGCTCACTCATATTTAAGTCAACCAACAAGCGTTGCAGTTCAATACGGTTACAGCCCGGATAAGCCATTAAGTTTGTCGAAATATTGGCAAATCCTAACCATTCGAGTTCTTTCTTTAACAACGCTTTATTTTCAGTGTCGAGGCTAGACATCAGAATAAGATCCCAATAATGGTCCCACTCTTTCATCTGGTCGTTATAAATACGTTGCTCGGCCTGCAAATAGGTCGAGCGGCTTGAATCGGTAATGCGATAAAAACTGGTTCTGCCGATTTTGTCCGAACATAACCAATCATTTTTAACTAAACGAAAAACAGAGGTTCTTACAGCACGGTCATTAAAACCAAATAGCTCTAATAACTGAATCAGGCTTGCAAGACTAATGTTTCCACCCCGATGAAGTACTGAATCTCCAAAAATTGTCGAAATAAGCGAAGTTCCACTTAAGGTTTCATTCTTTACAACAGAATCAATTATTTGCTGTATTTTTGCACTCATACTCATGTCTTGGCGTTTAGTTTCAGGGTATAGATTCTATACCCTGAATGATCTTGATGTTAAGCAATCTGACGCATATCGATTACTCGCTTTGCCTTACCTTCCGAACGAGGTAAGGTCGCTTCTGTAACAACTTCTACAGTAACGCTAATCCCAATCATGGTTTTAATGCGTTTCATCAACTCCTGAGCAAGTTGATTGGCCTGTATATTACAGTTATGACACATCTCTGTACGAATATGCAAAGTATCCATATGGCCTTTTTTAGTCACCAAAATTTCATAATTTGGAACTAAATGCGGAACTTGCAAAATTTGCTCTTCAATTTGGGTAGGGAAAACGTTCACGCCGCGAATAATCAGCATGTCGTCACTACGGCCAACAATTTTATCCATTTTACGCATCGCCAGATTTTCTCCCGCCAGTAAACGAGTTAAATCACGGGTACGGTAACGAATAATCGGTAAACCTTCTTTGGTAATGGTGGTAAAGACGAGCTCACCAAGTTCGCCATCTTTACAGACTTCACCTGTTTCAGGGTTAATAATTTCCGGGTAGAAATGATCTTCCCAAATGGTTAGCCCTTCGCCCTCACCTAAGCACTGCATCGCAACACCCGGCCCCATTACCTCAGACAAACCATAAATATCGAGTGCTTTAATATTGAGGCGTTCTTCAATTTCACGGCGCAGTTCGTTGGTCCACGGCTCGGCACCAAAAATACCAACTTTTAAAGACGTATTGCGTGCAGTACCAAATTGTTGTTCGAGCTTTTCAATAATGCTCACGCAATACGATGGCGTAACCATAATTGCAGTCGGTTTAAAGTCTTGAATAAGCTGAACTTGCTTTTCAGTTTGCCCGCCAGACATTGGAATAACCGTTGCACCTAAGCGCTCGGCACCATAATGTGCACCTAGACCACCTGTAAATAGTCCATAGCCATAAGCAACCTGAACCATATCTTTCGCGGTTAAACCTGCCATGCGTAAGCAACGCGCAACAATGTCCGACCAAGTATTAATATCTTTTTGGGTATAACCCACCACGGTCGGTTTACCCGTTGTACCCGATGATGCATGTAAACGCACAATCTGTTCTTGTGGCACAGCAAACATCCCAAACGGATAGTTGTCTCTTAAATCCTGTTTGGTGGTAAATGGAAACTTTGCCAGATCGTCTAAAGTTACGAAGTCGTCAGGATGTACACCTGCTTCATCGAACTTTTTCTTATACACCGGACTATTTTCATATACAAAAGTCAGGGTTTGCTTTAACCGTTTAGTTTGCAGCTCTCTAAGCTCTGCAAGTGTTAATTGTTCAACATTATCCGTTGTAAGGCTGTCCATCGCCTATCTCCTCATTATGTAATTTTTAAAACCGTCTAAATTAATTTAAGTTTTCCAAAATCAGTGCGACGCCTTGTCCAACACCTACACACATCGTGCAAAGTGCATAGCGTCCACCTCGTTTTTTTAGCTCACGTGTTGCCGTAATCACTAAACGTGTACCGCTCATACCGAGCGGATGGCCTAACGCAATCGCACCGCCATTTGGGTTAACACGTTCATCGTCATCTTTTAGACCAAGTTCACGCATACAAGCCAAAGACTGGGCTGCGAATGCTTCATTCAGCTCGATCACATCCATCTGATCTAGCGTTAAACCTGTTTGCTTTAAAATTTTCTGCACAGCCGGAACAGGACCTATACCCATATATTTGGGTTCAACCCCTGCACTTGCAATGCCAATCACACGTGCTAAAGGTTTTAAACCATGTGTATCTGCAAATTCACGGTTGGTAATTAACACACATGCGGCGCCATCATTTACACCAGAGGCATTTCCGGCAGTCACCGAACCGCCTTCTTTTCTAAAAGGTGCTTTTAGTTTTGCGAGTGCGTCAAGTGTCGTTTCACGCGGATGTTCGTCTCGATTAACTACGTTCACGTTTTTCTTACGGTCTACAATCTCGACTGGCAAAATCTCATCATTAAAGAAACCGTTTTGTTGTGCAGCAGCCGTTTTTTGTTGGCTACGCAATGCAAATACATCTTGGTCTTCACGACTAATCTGATATTTTTCAGCTACATTTTCGGCAGTTTCCGGCATGCTGTCGGTGCCGTATTGCGCTTTAAGTTGCTTATTTACAAAGCGCCAGCCAATGGTGGTGTCATAAATTTCAGGGGTACGGCTAAACGCTTCGGTCGGTTTAGCTTGTACAAATGGTGCACGGCTCATCGACTCAACACCACCTGCCAACACAAACTGCGCTTCACCTGCTTTAATTGAACGTGCTGCAAGCCCTACCGCATCTAAACCCGAAGCACATAAGCGATTGACCGTCATGGCTGGCACTGTATCAGGTAAACCTGCTAAAAGTGTTGCCATACGTGCAACGTTACGGTTGTCTTCACCTGCTTGGTTAGCGCATCCTAAAAATACTTCGTCTACCGTATTCCATGGCAAGTTCGGGTGTTTATCTTTTAAATATTTGATGGGCAATGCAGCTAAATCATCTGCACGTACAGCACTTAAGGCACCTGCATATCGTCCAATTGGGGTACGAATAAAATCGCAAATTAAAACGTCTTCCATGTTGACTCCTGATTATGCAAATTCGGTCATATCACGTGAATATTGAGTAGCAATGTTTTGAGTTTTCGCTACATATTGCTTGAGGTAGATACTCGCGCGATATTTTTCCTCTCCATACAGTGCATATAAGTTATTTAAAGTTTGGAGCACATAAGCGCCGCCCATTTGTGTCAACCACTGGTAAGGACCCTTAGGATAATTCACTCCATATTTCATGGCATTATCAATATCTTCCAGACTCGCAACACCATGTAAACTTGCTTCGCAGGCTTCATTAATGAGTAAAGCGATGGTGCGTAAGGTTAACAGTGCCGGATGGTCTTTAATCCACATCACGCTGATACCAAACTGTGCAAAGTAAGCCTCCACTTTAGCGAGGTCACTTGCTTCACAAATCTCGTTATGACTGAGTACTAAAGCTTCAGCGTGCTCAAAATCATGATGCCAATCCATTAAAACCACTTTACGGCTTAAGTAATGGATATTGGCTGACTCACCTTGGCTTAAACGTAAGTCGATATCATCAATTTGAAGGATATTGTCGTCACTTGCAGATCCACTTTTTAAACCTAAACGCGTTAAAAACGCAGGTAGCTGAGACCAAATCCCTTTTAGCTGAATATGTGCATCAATTGGCTTGGCAACCACAGCTTTAGGCTGAAATGTCTCGTACTGATTTTTTTGGTTATAACTATAAAAGCCCTGTTTTGACTTACGCCCCCACGCACCCGCATCGACCAATTCCTTTTGAATGAGGCTTGGACGGTAGCGTGGCTCGTAAAAGAACTCTTGATAAACGCTTTGGGTTACCGAAAAGTTAACATCTTGCCCAATGAGGTCGGTAAGTTCACATGGCCCCATCGCAAAACCGCCGCATTGCTTTAATGCATAATCTAGCTGGTCGTAGCTGGTAACTTGTTCTTGCAGTGCTCTAAAGCCTTCTGCATAAAACGGACGTGCAATTCGGTTAACAATAAACCCTGGAGTCGACTTGGTGAGTACAGGAATTTTTTTCCAGCTGAGCATCAAGTTTTTTAAAGCCAGACATAAGCTGTTAGGTGTTTTTAAGCCTTGTACAATTTCAACCAGTTTCATCACTGGCGCAGGGTTAAAAAAGTGTAAACCCACTACACGCTCAGGGTGAGCAATGCCCGCCGAAATTGCAGTGACTGAAATTGAAGATGTGTTACTTGCAAAAATGGTTTGTGCGCTACAGATTTCAGCGAGTTGCTTAAATAAAGACTGTTTAACTTCTTTTTTCTCAACGACCGCTTCAATCACCAAGTGAGCATCACGTAGTGCTTCAACTTGATTGACCACCGTTAAACGCGCTAAAGCTTCATCAGCTTGCTGTTGCGTGAGCTTATTCTTTTCAACCAGCTTTTTAAATGTCTGCTCTAAACCTTGAACGGCTTGTTGCGCTTTTTGAGCATCCAGATCATATAAAACGGTCGAGTGCCCATTAACGATCGCTAACTGGGCAATGCCGATGCCCATGGTGCCAGAACCAATGACGGCAATTCGGGCACGAGATAAGTCTAAATCTGTCATGCTTAGCGCCCTTTAAAATTTGGTTCACGTTTATTCATAAAGGCTTGTACACCTTCACGATAATCTTCGGAACGACCCGCAATACGTTGTAAGTCACGCTCTAACAGCATCTGCTCATCAAAGGTGTTATTGCTTGATTGATGAATCGCTTTTTTAATAAGAGATAGGCCAAATGTAGGCTGTTTCGCTAAACGTTCAGCAAGTTCAGTGACTTTTGTTTTAAGGTCGGCGTCTTCAACGACATCCCAAATCATGCCCCATTCTTTTGCGGTTTCTGCTGGGAGCTTGTCACCTAACAACGTCAAACCCATCGCACGTGCATGGCCTACGGCACGAGGTAAAAACCATGTACCCGCCGAGTCTGGAACCAGTCCTAAGCGGCAAAATGCTTGTACGAAGTTTGCCGATTTAGCTGCTATCACCAAATCACATGCCAGTGCAATATTTGCCCCTGCACCTGCTGCCACACCATTTACGGCGCAAATGACAGGCTTTGGCATATTTACAATCGTTTTAATGAGCGGGTTATAGTAGGTTTCGATGGAATATCCTAAATCTGGAGCTTCAGCATTTGGGTCAACTACACGATCACCTAAGTCTTGCCCTGCACAAAAGCCGCGGCCTTCACCACTAATCACAACACAGCGAACATCTGGATTTTTGGTCCACTGGTTTAAAACCTCAGCCACTTCACGGTGCATATCAACGTTAAAGCTATTCAGTGCTTTTGGGCGGTTAAATGTCAGGTAGCCAACACCATTTTTTTCTTCAGCAATAATATTTTGATAGTCCATCACTCACCTCTAAACACTGGCTTTCTTTTCTCAAAGAAAGCATTAATCCCTTCGTTTCGATCTTTTGTAGCCGCCAACCAGACAAAGTTTTGACGTTCAAACTTGAGTCCCTGACTTAATGTTGTTTCATGAATACTTTTAATTGATTGTTTAATCACGCGAATCGCTAAAGGCGCTTGTTTCGCAATTTTGGCTGCAAGTTGAACCGCATATTCAACGGTTAATTCGGTCGGCACCACTTGACTGCAAATGCCATGTTGCTCTGCCTGTTTTGCCGAAATCATCTCACCTGTCATGGCCCAGCGCATGGTGAGTTGTTGTCCAACCAAGCGTGCTAAACGCTGTGTTCCGCCTGCACCCGGCAACATCCCAAGGCCAATTTCAGGTAATGCAAAACGGGCATTTTCACCGCAAACGACCATATCTGAGTGCAAAACCAACTCAAACCCAGCGCCTAAGGCATAGCCATTGACTGCGCTAATGAGCGGCTTACTAAATGCATCAATTTTTTGCCAAAGCTTCGGGCGAATATCGAGTTGCAAAGTCACGGCGTCCATTGCAGCCAACTCGCTAAGATCTGCTCCAGCAGCAAAACATTGTGAGTTACCCGTTAAAACCACTGCTTTGACTTGAGCATTGTGTTCAGCTTCTTCGAGCAACTCGCATAAACACTGCAATGTTGCATTGTTTAAAGCATTTCTTTTTTCTGGACGGTTTAGGGTTAATAACAAAACACCTTCAGCAGCTGTGCTGGCTCTGATCAACTCTTGCATGACAGCCTCTACTCATCAAAACTCAAACGAACATTTGAGCCTTTTGGTAAGGTTTGACAGCTAAGTACATAGCCCTTTTCGACTTCGTCTTTTTCAAGGCTATAGTTAAGGAACATATCAACTTCACCAGAAACAACTTTACAACGACAAGTCGCACACACCCCACCTTTACAGGCATATGGTAAGTCAGCACCCGCACGTAAAGCCGCATCAAGAATACTTTCATCGTCCTGAGCCACAGAAACAATCAGTTCACGACCGTCTAAAATGATGTTGACCTTTTCTTCTTTACGGTTCGCATCAGCTTCAGCGCTACGTTTACGAGCCTGCCCTGTGTGGAAACGTTCGGTGTGGATTTTTTCTTTTGCAATACCATAGTTTGGCAAAGTGTTTTCTACGGCATTCATCATTTCGTCTGGACCACAGGCAAACACATGGTCAAAACTCGTTTCAAGCACATCAAAATCAAAAAGCTGTTTAAGCTTTTCTTCATCAATACGACCGTTCATTAGTTCACTATCGTTGAACTCACGAGAAAAGATATTGATGAGCTGAAAACGTTCTTTAAACTGATCTTTCAAATCCATAATTTGCTCGGCAAACATGGTTTGTTTCCATGAACGGTTTCCATAGAGCAAGGTAAATTTAGCTTCAGGTTGTTCAAATAAAACTTGCTTAACAATCGATAAAATTGGGGTAATACCACTGCCCGCAGCAACACCTAAATAGTTTTGTCCGCCGATCTTGGCTGCTTTTTGGAAAAACACACCTTGTGGTGGCATCACTTCAAGCACATCACCCACTTTTAAATGGTCATTGGCCCAGTTTGAAAATTGACCTTGATCAATTTTTTTAACCGCAATGCTGATGTCTTCTTTTGCTGCATAGCTACAAATTGAATAACAACGGCGGATTTCACCCGCTTCAGTTAAGTGGCGAATGGTTAAGTGTTGACCCGGTTGAAATTGGAATTGTTCTTGTTGTTCAGGTACAACGTCAAATGCAATACAAATTGCCTGATCGGTTTGAGGCGTAATACTTTTTACTTTTAATGGTACAAATTGGCTCATGGCTGATTTCCTTATCTAAAGACTTAAATACATTTGAAGTAATCAAAAGGCTCAAGACAGTCCTGACATTTATAAAGTGCTTTACAGGCGGTAGAACTAAACTCTGTTAACAGTCGGGTGTGTCGGCTTTTGCAACGTGGGCACTCGACACCATCAATCAAATGAACATGCGTACCGCACTGATGCGCCAACCCTTCTGGTGGTGCAATGCCATAAACTTGCAGTTTCTTTTTACCCGCTTCAGACATCCAGTCGGTGGTCCATGCTTCTGACAAATCGACCATCACTTTGACTGGTGTCAAAGCTTCTGCGGTAAATGCTTCAGCAATTTGTGCTTTCAACATGTCTGTTGCTGGACAACCGCTATATGTCGGAGTTAGACGAACAATAATTTCTTGTTGATCGTTAATTTCTACACCGCGAATCATGCCTAAATCGACAACCGATAAAACCGGAATTTCAGGGTCACTTACCGTTTGTAGAACATCCCAACATTGGTCGATGCAATGACGAATCATTTGCATGGCTCACCTCCTTGTCTTACCAGGTCATGCCCGGATAAGTTCTTTGAATACATTGCATTTCAGCCAACAAATAACCTAAATGCTCGGTATGCAATCCTTGTTTTGCACCACGGCGATAAGCACCGTTCACAGCAACGTTTAATTCAAAGCGCTTAAGCTCAGCTGCAATGGTTTGGTTCCATTGTTCCTTTTCATTTGAAAAATCTGGAATCACGCCTTCTGTAACTAATGCTTGTTCATCTGCATTGAGTTCAAATAATTCAGCGGTAAAGCGCCATAAATTATTTAATCCGTCTTGCACACGTTGATGCGCTTCATCTGTGCTTAGACTTAAACGCTCCATCCAGCTTGTCGAAAAGCGGATGTGGTACTTCACTTCTTTTAAAGATTTCACGGCAAGCGCACTGACTTCTGGAAGCGAGCTTTGCGCTAAAGCCGTAAATAAATGAAGATGGTAATGGTCCATCAACCACTGGCGTACAATCGTTTGTGCAAAATCACCATTCGGTTGTTCGCACAACAATAGGTTTAAAAACTCACGTTCAGTACGGAAATACGCAAGTTGGTCTTCATCACGTTGAGCTTCGTCATATTGACCAGCCAAAGTCAGAAAGTTTCTTGCTTGACCTAACAAGTCCAAGCCGATATTTGCTAAGGCAATATCAATTTCTAGCTCAGGTGCATGCCCGCACCATTCAGCCAAACGCTGAGATAAAACCAGTTGGCTATCGCCAATATGTAATAAGAATTTAGATAAAACTGAATGATTCATGTGTCATCTCCCTTACATGTGCTCAATGCCATCTGGAATATGGTAAAAAGTCGGATGACGATAAACCTTGTCTAAAGAAGGATCGAAAAATTCAGCTTTTTCATCTGGCTGTGATGACTTAATCAGTTCTGAACGAACTACCCAAATGCTAATTCCTTCATTACGGCGCGTATAAACATCACGAGCATGTTGTAGTGCGATTTCATCATCAGGTGCTCTTAAGCTGCCTACGTGACGGTGGCTTAAGCCTTGTTTACTACGTACAAATACTTCGTAGAGCGACCAGTTGTTTTTATCTTCCATTTTGATTTCCTCAAATTTTTCCATAAATCTTGTTAAGCCACTTTGTTCGCTTCAAGCTGCTGTTTTTTCGCATAGACCACGGCTGCATCACGAACCCATTTGCCGTTTTCCCATGCTTTACGGCGTGCTTCGATACGCTCGTGATTACATGGTCCACGTCCGGCAATCACTTCATTAAATTCGTGCCAGTCGATCTCGCCAAACTCGTAGTGACCTGTTTCTTCATTCAGTTTTAAATCTGGATCAGGTACTTCCAAACCTAGCTGTAAAATTTGCGGCACAGTGTTATCAACAAACTTTTGACGTAATTCATCGTTACTAAAACGTTTGATTTTCCATGCCATGCTTTGCGCGCTGTTTGGAGAATGCTCATCACTTGGACCAAACATCATGAGAGCTGGCCACCAGTAGCGATTTACCGCATCTTGTGCCATCTGTTTTTGTTCTGGTGTACCACCTGCTAAAGCCATCATGGCTTCAAAACCTTGGCGTTGGTGGAAACTTTCTTCTTTACAAATACGTACCATTGCACGTGCATATGGCCCGTAAGAGGTACGGCAAAGCGCAACTTGGTTCACAATGGCTGCCCCATCGACAAGCCAACCAATTGCAGCAACATCTGCCCAAGTCAAAGTTGGATAGTTAAAGATTGATGAGTATTTCATTTTCCCATCAATCAACTTTTCCATCATGTCATCACGGTCAGCACCTAAAGTTTCTGCTGCACTGTACAAATACAAACCATGGCCTGCTTCATCTTGTACTTTTGCAAGCAAAACCGCTTTACGTTTTAAAGTTGGCGCACGAGTAATCCAGTTCCCTTCAGGCAACATACCTACAATTTCAGAATGTCCATGTTGCCCAATTTGACGAATCAGTGTTTTGCGGTAGGCATCGGGCATTTGATCCTTAGCCTCGATCGTAATTTCATTGGCAATATTTTGTTCAAATTTCTGGTAATTGTTTTCCATTCTTTCATTCCCTGTAGGCATCACCCTTGAATCTATTTTTCGATACACCAAAAACAAAGTCAATCACTTTTTTAGTATCAAATTAAATCTGCCACAACAAAATGCATCAAATCATTGAAATTATTAATTTTAAGTCAATTGTAAAAAACCTTTTTACTTTTATAAATCAAAATAAAGTTGACTTTTAAACAAATTAATCTGAAATTATGAATCATATTTTTGCAATTTTTATAATTGACGTATCAAATAAAAAAGGAGTTTGGTCATGCTTGAACAAGCACACCTAGAAGGAACCTCAACTGACACAGATTTTCAGCAGCCTGAGCATCAACTGTCTCATCTTGCTTCTTATGTCTATGGAACATGGCATTCGTCTGACGAAGAATTGCGTACCGTTTATCATGCCATTACAGGTGAAGCGATTTATACCGTAAGTAGTCATGGCATAGATATGAAACGTGTTGTTCAATATGCCAAACAGAATGGTTCAGAGTTGGCTAACTGGACGTTTCACCAACGTGCCAATGCGTTAAAACAAATTGCCCAACATTTACTTGAGCGTAAGGAAGAGTTTTACAAACTTGCTTATGCAACAGGTGCAACTCGTAAAGATGCATGGATTGATATTGAAGGTGGCATCCAGACATTATTTGCTTATTCAAGTCTGGTTCGCCGTGAACTCAATGACGAAAAAATTATTACTGAAGATAGCTGGATTCAACTCTCTAAAAATGGAACTTTTGGTGCTAAACACATTTTAAGCCCTAAAGCGGGTGTTGCTGTTCACATTAATGCTTTTAACTTCCCAATTTGGGGAATGCTTGAAAAGATTGCACCGACTCTACTTGCAGGCGTGCCATGTATTGTGAAACCAGCAACCGATGGTGCCCAATTAACTCAAGCAGTTGTAAAAGCCATTGAAGAAACACATGTCTTACCAAAAGGCGCACTACAACTCATTTGCGGTCAGACCTATGATCTGTTAGAACAGTTAGGTCCACAAGACTGCGTGACTTTTACAGGTTCTGCCTACACAGGTCAAAAACTACGTAACCACCCTCACCTCAATAAATATTCGATTCCATTTAGCATGGAAGCCGACTCGGTAAACAGTGCAATTTTAAGCCCTGAGGCAAATGAAGAAACTGTCGATTTATTTGTGCGTGAAGTCTTCCGTGAAATGACTACAAAAGCAGGCCAAAAATGTACTGCGATTCGTCGTGCATTCGTTCCTGAAAATTTGTTAGCGACTGTACAAGAGAAGCTTACTGGCAAACTTGCTAAAGTTGTGGTGGGCGACCCTCAAAAAGAAGAAACCACCATGGGGGCTTTAGCGAGCATAAAACAAAAACATGACGTTGCAGAAAAAGTTGCTGAACTCAGCAAAGATGCAAAAATTGTTTTTGGTGGCAACGATAATAGTTTTACATTTAATGCAGACCACCCTGAAAAAGGTGCTTTTTTCGCTCCAACTTTATTGCTCTGCGAGCAACCTTTACAAGCGACACATGTACATACCACAGAAGCTTTCGGCCCAGTATGTACCCTCATGCCATATAGCAACATTGAAGAGCTTGCCGACCTCGTGTCACGTGGTGAAGGTAGCTTAGTGGCTTCAGTCGTTAAAAATAACGATGAGAATATTGAACAGATTATTCAAAAAATTGCGCCTTGGCATGGACGTGTGCATGTACTCGATGCAGAGTCAGCAAAAGAAAGTACAGGACATGGTTCTCCACTTCCGCATTTAGTACATGGCGGCCCTGGTCGTGCAGGTGGCGGTGAAGAGTTAGGTGGTATTCGCGCGGTTAAACATTATATGCAGCGCACTGCAATTCAAGGTTCTCCAAATAGCTTGACGCAAATTACCCACTCATGGACTGCTGGCTCGAAAGTTAATGAAGACCGCGTACATCCATTTAAAAAGTCTTTTGATGAGTTAGTGATTGGTGAGCGTTTATTAACGGCACGTCGTACAGTAACAGAAGCAGATATTGTTAATTTCGCGTGTTTAAGTGGTGACTACTTCTATGCGCATACCGACAAAATCGCAGCGGCCGAGTCTTTCTTTGGTGAGCGCGTTGCACATGGTTACTTTATTGTGTCTGCCGCAGCAGGTCTATTTGTAGATGCAGCACAAGGTCCTGTGATTGCCAATTACGGTATGGACAACTTACGCTTTGTTGAACCGGTTAAAATTGGTGACTCAATACAGGTTGAACTCACATGTAAACAGAAAACACCTAAACCACAAAAAGACCCATCTCAGCCTGCGCATGGCGTTGTGGTATGGGATATTAAAGTCAAAAACCAACGTGGTGAACTTGTCGCAACCTACGACATTTTAACTTTAGTTGCTCGCGAGGCTTAATGTTTAAAATGAGATGGGGCCACCTCGTCCCCATCTCATTTTTTTAACACTCAATCGCGTTAACAGCGAGACCACCTTTTGAAGTCTCTTTATATTTCTCTGACATATCTCTACCTGTTTCCTTCATGGTTTGAATAACTTTATCTAAAGTCACAAAATGCTCGCCTTCATCATGAAGTGCCATTTGTGCTGCATTAATCGCTTTTACAGCCGCAATCGCATTTCGTTCAATACAAGGCACCTGAACCAAACCACCAATCGGGTCACACGTTAAACCCAAGTTATGTTCAAGCCCAATTTCAGCCGCATGCTCCACTTGCTCAGGTGATGCTCCCAAAATTTCGGCTAAACCTGCCGAAGCCATCGCACACGCCGAGCCGACTTCACCCTGACACCCTACTTCTGCACCAGAAATAGAAGCATTGAGTTTACATAAAATGCCGACGGCTGCCGCACTTAGAAAAAAGCGAACCACTTTATCTTCGGAAAAGTCTTTAGAGAAAGTCACGTAGTAATATAAAACTGCCGGAATAATTCCTGCGGCCCCATTTGTAGGTGCCGTCACTACTCGACCGCCAGCAGCATTTTCTTCATTTACCGCTAAGGCAAATAAATTGACCCATTCCATCGCATGAAAAGTCGTCACAATCAGGTTTGAGTTTTTCTTATTTAATAACTTATCGTGAATTTTTTTAGCCCGACGTTTTACGTTTAATCCGCCCGGTAATATGCCTTCATTAATTAATCCGTTGTGAATGCACTGCTGCATCACTTTCCAAATTTCCATAATCTTGCTACGAATTTCAGCTTCACTACGCCAGCTTTTTTCATTTTCAAGCATTAACTCACTCACTGATAAATGATGAGTTTTACATAAGCTTAAAAGTTCAGCCGCACTGTGAAATGGATAAGGAACCTTAACGTCGTTGGTTTCAGTCTGAGTTTGTGTTAATTGCCTTTGACTAACAATAAAACCACCACCAACCGAATAATAAGTTTCTGCGTACAGAGTTTCTTCGGCTTCATTATAGGCAATCAGTTCCATTGCATTGGGGTGATAAGGCAAAGATTCATCTAAAAAAAGCACATCATGCTTATAGTCAAAACAAATACTCTTTTGTTGATTAAGCTGGATGGCTTTATTTTCAATAACATCTTCAATCAAGCTTGTGCTCAATTGAGTATCGATATGTTCAGGGTCAAAGCCCATTAAACCTAACAGAACAGCCTTGTCTGTTGCATGACCAATACCCGTTGCTGAAAGCGAACCGTATAACTTCACCTGAACTCTAACCGTTGCTTGTAAATTGTTTTGTTTAAATAAATCATCTACAAAACTGTATGCCGCTCGCATTGGTCCAACTGTATGGGAGCTAGATGGGCCAATGCCAATTTTAAAAAGATCAAATACACTAATAAACACTGGGTCCTACCTTAGATTCATTATTATTCGTATGTTCGTCATTATTGTGTCCTTACGGATAGCTCTAAAATTATCATTAAGCCAAATACAAATCACGAATAACTCTTGGGTAGTCGCACAAAAAGAGAACGGTTGAACAAGAACCCTAAGCTCATGAGTCCATAGTCATAAATTTTAAGACTTCTTTTTTAGTAGATGTTTAAAACGATTCTTAAATTAATTTAATGCATCAATTTGTATAAATAACAAACAGCACATATTAGCCATTAGTCGCACGCCCCTATTTTTACTCATTTTTACTGGTAAAGTGCTTTACATGGTTTGATACAACCTACTTAACTCAGATGCATAATTCACCTGTTCTTGCATCTGAAGTTTTTCTGCCTCTAGTCCGCTAGGGGCTTTTTTTTGAATAGCTGAAAAATAATAAAAGCCCATCTTCTGACAGGCTTTCTTGTTCGGTCTTAAATCAATTTTTAATTAAAAAATTAACCACAGTTCGCGTTGGTAATTTTTTTAGTTGCTGGATCAATGGTAACAGTGACACGGTTTGTACGATAATCCATTGTCATTGGCTGACCTGGAGCGACTCTACGTACAATTTCTGACTTGGTTTTTTGTTTGATTTGGTCATCAGTTAAGCCAGACTGACCAACTAATTTTTGAGCTTCTTCAGCTACGCAGTTAGCTTGGTTGTCGCGGAATAATTTCCACTCTTCGACCACTTGACCATTTGGCAAATGACAGTAACCAACCTGACCATTTGCTTCATTTCTAATTTCTAATTTTCCACCTTGATCAACACAATATTTACTTGCTGGGTTTGGTGAACCAATTTTTGGTGGAGTTAACTCTTTATGTTGTACTGCTGAGCAAGCCGTTAACGAAACAAGTGCTAAACCAAGAAAGATAATTTTTTTCATAAATTTTACTTCTTACTAAAAAAGCTAAAGATATCAAAAAAATTCATCTTTTATATGACTTATTTACAATAAAAAACCTTTATAGATAGCGGCTTACAACACATTAAGTTATTCCGATCGGTAAACTATAATCAAAATTTGAAGCCTAAAATCAAGGTTTATGGTCTTTCTAAAATACGTGGTCCAGAGCCTTCTTGTCCTAGTTTATCATCTGGATTTCTTAATGGGCACTGCTCTAGAGAGAGGCATCCACATCCAATACACCAATCCATTTCATCTCTAAGTCTCGTAAGTTTTTGAATACGCTCATCCAAATTTTTCCGCCAGTCGAGAGATAACTCTTTCCATTGCTGTGCAGTTAATTTAGACCCCATTGGGTATTTGCTTAAAGCTTGTTTAATTTCATCTAGTGGAATACCCACAGTTTGCGCAATTTTAATGATCGCTATATAACGTAAAACCACTAAAGTAAAACGTCGTTGATTTCCATTGGTTCTAATACTTTTAATTAAACCTTTTGATTCATAAAAATGAAGTGTTGAAACGGCAACGCCACTACGCTTTGCAACTTCACCTACAGTCAACAAACGGCTCTGATTCATTTCAGTCATTTTTATTAATCTCAAGTTTAGTTGAGGTTTTATAAAAGCATGAGAAAACTTTGTCAAATGAGAAACATAAATTTTAATCATTCATTTATGAGGATTGTTTATAACAACTAAAATTTCGTAAAAGTATTTAGCACTCAATAATGCATAAAAAACAGACAATGTTTTGAAGTCAAATTTTATTAGACCTTATAAAATGCTATTGCCTTCTTTCACAGCCACATATCCAAAACATGTTGTAAACAAATGGCATAGGAGCACCTAATGGATAGACTTTAGCTTCTTCAATTTTATATGTCTTTTTTCTTGATTCGATATGTAAAATATTATCGCAACGAGCAATCACTATTCCTTTTTTATATAATTTTTTTCTTTCATTTTTTGCATCGAATTTATATACCAAAAAGTAAACTTTTTCTCCTACTCCTATCTTTGAATGATTAACCATAATGTAACCATTACAATACTTACATTGCCAATCGTCCATATCTTAAAATATCACATACTCAAATTAGAAAAACATAATAACTGTTATATTATAAAATTATTAAAACCATAAATCTAAAAAATAATTGAATTTTAAAAAATAATACTTATTTGTGACACCCATCACACTAATTTCCAATCAAAATATGGAAAATAAATACCTAAAAGACAAATAGTTACAGCAATGTAGAATTATCATCATTTCTAGCGACCCATAATTTTTCTTGCTATAAAATTAAAAATCACCTCATTGATATTAGGTTAATATAATATATTTATTATATTAATAGTATTGAATTTTATTTAATCCAAATTAATATTACAAAATAAAAAAATAAAAATTTTCATCTTAAATTGAAAAAAATTCATTCCAATATGATTTTAAAAAACTTAAAATATATAGAAACATAAGTTAATTTTTAAATTATGACCATTCAACGTCAAAAAATCGAGCTCCCATTAGGACATAATAAACTATTACTTCATTCATGCTGTGCGCCTTGCTCAGGTGAAGTAATGGAAGCATTAATTGAATCCGAAATAAATTTTTCTATATTCTTTTACAATCCGAATATTCATCCAATAAAAGAATATCTTATTCGTAAAGAAGAAAATATTAGATTTGCAGAAAAACATAATATTCCATTTATTGATGCAGATTATGATACAGACAACTGGTTTGCGCGTGCCAAAGGTATGGAAAATGAACCTGAACGCGGTATCAGATGTACCATGTGTTTTGATATGCGATTTGAACGTACTGCTTTATATGCTTATGAACATGGGTTTAGCTTAATCAGTAGCTCATTAGGGATTTCAAGATGGAAAAATATGACGCAAATCAATGATTGTGGGATTCGTGCTGCTTCTCACTATCCTGAAATTCAATACTGGGACTATAACTGGCGAAAGAATGGTGGCTCTAGTCGCATGATCGAAATTAGCAAACGTGAAGAGTTCTACCAACAAGAATATTGTGGTTGTGTATATTCTTTACGCGATACAAATCGCTGGCGTATGAGTAATGGCCGAGATCGTATTAAACTAGGCGTTAAGTTTTATAGTAATGCTATGGAAGAAGATTAAAACTATTCTATATATTTAATCTTGTTAGTTTATTTATTTTGTTAACTTTTTAATTTTCCATAAAAAGAGCCACATCTGGAGAATGTGGCTAAAAGGTGTACTTAGATGAGCTTTGATGTTTTTAGAATAATAAAGCTAGCTTAAAATAAGATTAATATTATTTTAAATTTAAAATATTTTCGCTATTTAGTTAAATTTCATAAAATTATTAAATTTTACTGAATAATTTACTTTATTTATTAAAAAGTAAAATTAACCAATCTTTCATATATAGTTTAAAAAACTCGCTATTTTATTTGCCTAAAATTAAAGCCAATTTCTTAATATTTTCTATAATTTCCTCAGGTTGATGCGCAGCATAGCCTAATAAAACAGCAGCCTTTTTCGGTGTTCGTTGACAATATCGAGATAGAGGCTGAACCGCCAAACCCAAAGCCGAACAATGTGTAATAAATTCTTGCTCAGTCCATGCGCCTTTTAACCAGCATATAAGATGAATGCCTGAGTCTGTGGGCTGAACATCAAGTATGTCTGGAAGATACTCATTAATTACTTTAATTAGTGTCTGCTGGCGTTCATAGCACGCTTTTCGAACTTTTCGCACATGCCTAGCATAGTGACCTTGTTGTATAAATAGCGCTAAAGCAACTTGTTCTAAATATGAACTTCGCACGTCAGTATAATATTTAGCAGCACTAAAGGTTTCAATTAATGCCTCAGGTACGACCATGAAACCTAAGCGAAACTCCGGAAACATCATCTTGGTAAAAGTACCAGAGTAAATAACACGTTGCTGCTGATCCAAACCTTGTAGGGCTTGGATGGGGTGAGTGCCATAGCGGAATTCACTATTATAGTCATCTTCAAAAATCCATTTTTCTGCTTTATTCGCCCAATCTAATAATGCAAAACGGCGAGTCAAACTTAAAGTTCCGCCTAAAGGAAACTGATGCGATGGCGCAGTGTAAACAAGTTTGCTTTTTAAATAATGCTCTGTAATGTCAGAGACTTGCATCCCCTCTTCATCACTCTCGATTAAATTGACCTTAGCCCCAAAACTTTGAAAAATATTAAAGGCTGCATCATAACCCGGCTCATCTAGGCACACTTCATCATTTGCTTGAAGTAAGGCATAGGCACTCAAATGAATGGCCTGTTGTGTTCCATTTACAATTATAATCTGCTGTTCATTACAATTCAGCCCACGGGTTGAACGCACATATTCGCAAATTGCCTGACGCAGTGGTAAATAACCGCGAGGGTCATGAAATTGACCCAATTGATAATAAGATTGTCGCCAAGCTTGAGTTAATAGCTTCCCCCAAAGCTGATGCGGAAACAAGTCAACACAGCCCACTCCCACATGGAACATTTTTTTCTTTTGAGTTGACCATGACTGCTCTCGCCATGATACCAATAATGCTTCCATATTCGGATTAATATTTAAGGTATGAGGCTTACTTGTTGTCGTTTTTTTTGAAATTTCTTGGATATGTATGAGTTGATCTGGTACAACCTCGGCAACGTAAGTCCCTGAACTCGGTTTAGTAAATAAATATCCTTCATCGAGTAACCGTTCAAGTGCAGCTAATACAGAATTTCGTGAAATCGACATCATGTCTGCTAAAGCACGACTTGAGGGTAATTTTGTTCCGGCAGTGAGCCTTCCATCTAAAATAGCATCACGTAGAGCTGAATATAGTCGGTCTTTAATCTGGCCCTTTGGCAAAATTAAATGTGGAAAAGGCGCAGAAATTGAAGCAGCCATAACGAAACTGGTACTATAAAAAATATCAAAAGTGTACCTTATAAAAATACCACTTTCAAAACTACACTTCAGTTGTCAATTTATCATTACTTTAAAAATAGAGTGTGTTTTTTATGCAAAATCAAGATATTCAAATTGTCCCTGTTCAGCAACAAGACTATTCACAGTGGGAAAAATATTGGCTTGCCTATCAAAATTTTTACCAAGTTAGTTTGCCTCTTCAGGTCACAAAAATAACTTGGAATCGTTTTTTTAATGAAAAAGAACCTGTGTATTGTGCCGTTGCCAAACAGGGCGAACATGTTTTAGGAATTGTGCATTATGTTATTCATCGTTCAACATGGGCAGAGAATAATTACTGCTATTTAGAAGACCTTTATGTTTCACCTGAAGCTCGTGGGCAACATATTGGTAAGCAACTTATCGAATATGTTCAGAAGCAAGCCATTGAACAAAACTGTGACCGTTTATACTGGCATACACAAGAAACCAATCATACGGCTCAAAAACTCTATGACTGGATTGCACAAAAACCCGGTGTTATTGAATACCGTATGTCTTTAACCTAAAAAAGTAAAAACACCAAAAGCTATAATTCTTTTGGTGTTTTATTTTTAACCAAAAATAGTGTTTATTTACTTATTGCTGCGAATAAGCTGACTTACTTTGTCATTCACAGTTAAACATTGGTTAAATGCTGCGAAACGTTTGAGCTCTTGATCTAACTCGAAAAAGAAATGCGCTTTATCTTTTACTGTTTTTTCTAAATGTAAGCTCATTACCTCTAACTGTTTCACACTCCGATGTGCTTTACAGTCAATTCGGCCGACCAACTCATCTTGGTAAAGAATAGGTAAACAGAAATACCAAATACCCGTTTGGCTGCTGGTACATAACATTCGATCCGATAATCAAACTCAAATAAAGAAGTTAAGCGGTCACGATGAATAAGCGACTTATCAAAAGGCGAAAGTATTTTTAAACCAAAAACAGTCTCCACTTTTTGTTCTATTGCAGCTGCATCTACATATAGGGTTTGGCCGTCAGCAAGTTTAACCGCTGATACAACACCAGCATCAACCTGCTCTTTGAGCACAACCCGCATAGCCTCTTTTAAATCATTTTTCTTTAAATGAACTAATTGCTTCCATGTGAAAGCCCCATGTGCTCGAAGCGTATTATTAAATAAATACTGCGCATATTCGTAAAGCGAAGGCATTCTTAAATCAATATTTTCAGGCAAGCAACGCTCAGTCAAATCATAGACTTTTTCCATGCCGTTACGCTCACAGATCATCAGATCGCCCTGCATATATAACTGCTGAAAAGCACGGCGACCCGGACCTGTATTCCACCAATTCCCTAAACTTTTTTTATTTTTCTTGTCGATATCACGTAGTCGAATTTTACCTTCGGCACGAACACGCGCCAATATTTCATTCATCAGGTGTTGATCACCTCTATTAAAATATCGGCTTTCTCCATTCTTAACTGACATCATGGCAGGCAAAGCATAGCGATAATCTTTCATAGGAAGATAAGACGCCGCATGATACCAATATTCAAAAATCTGACGTTCACGAACCAAACTGTTTAAATGGCTTAAATCATACTCAGGCACTCGGCTCCACAATATATGGTGATGAGCACGTTCAACGACAGAGATGGTATCAATCTGCACATATCCTAAATGCTCAATCGCCTGTAAAGTTCCAGCTATGCCTGTCTCAAATAGACTATTTTTTCCTAAGCCTTGTTTGAGTAAGGCAATTTTTTTCAATGAAGATGTCATAAAAACCAAATATTGTTGTATTCATTTAAAATCTAAAAATTTCAGTATTATCCTAACACTCTTCTTTAACCTTATTTGTAGCCAAATAGCATTTCTTTAGGTATGTAATATTCTCTAATCACACCATATTTTATAGGTGAATTTTACTATAACTTTCAGGTGCCAGCCTTACCACTAAAGCCATCACGAGCAGCACACAACATAAATGAAAAATCCATCCCGCTTTATAAGCGCCTGTAAAGTCATGCAATGCTGCTAAAACCCAAGGTGGTATTGCCGCAAGTAAAAAACCTCCACCTTGCATAAGTGCAGATAAAGCTCCTGCATTGCTAGGTTCTTTAAAATGGTCAAGTGCAACAATAAGTGTTAGAGCAAAACAGCCTCCCAAGCCAATGCCTAAACAAATTGCCCATAAAATAGCTGCAAACTCGGGCATAAATGCAAGTCCAGAAAAACCAGCAAATTGCATGAATAGAGTAAACCATAGCCATGGACGGCGATCTTTATATTGTCTAGCTAAAATAGGCAAAATTAATGCTGATGCTGCTTGGCTTAAAGCAAGTAAAGCGAGCAATTTTCCACTTTGTCCACTACTCCAACCATGATCTTGAAATGAAGGTGCTAACCAAGCAACAACCGAGGAATAGCCACCATTAACGAGCCCAAAGCACAGCATTAATAACCATGTTCTTGGTTTCTTAAGCAACATCTTTACAGGTGCTGGAGGTGTATTCGAACTTACGATAGAGGGTAAAAAAATAAATGTTGAGATTAATGCCAATACAGCTGGTATAGCAAAGAAAGCCAGTCCAACAGACCATAAACCCGTTATATTGGAGACCACAGGCGCTAACCATGCGCCTAATGCGCCACCGCCCATAAGCATGGCTGAATAAAGACCCATCATCGGACCAATATGTTGGCTGAACTCTCTTTTGATAATGCCAGGAAAAGCTGCTTGTATCAGCGCGACGCCCAAACCAATCACGACTGCACTGGTAATTAAACCCTCAGCAGTAGGAAATAAAAATCTTAGTACGCATCCAATAAAAATAGTCAGTAAGGAGCCCAAAACAACGCTACGTTCCCCAACCACGCTCTGCACGATTGGACCAACAAAGGCAATAACGCCCATCAACATCATGGGTAATAAAGTGAGTAAAGCTATTCCTTGTAGACTTAATCCAGTTCCTGCCCTAATACTGGAGACTAATGGACCAATACTCGTCATAAAAGGTCTTAAATTAAGTCCAACCAAAGCAACTGTTACGATGAGCATGGGCCTAGCCAAGAAAGCTCCAGACTGCTTCATTACTCTGAGCCTGACTTATTGATTTGATAATTTTGCCAAAGGACATAAAGATCGATGCGGTCTTCAAATCGAACGGGTACATATTCAATTTTCATAGTCTGCTCAGCAAATGGTTTTGCAAGATCAGCATATATTTCAGCTGTAGATAAACCAAAGGGTGTTCCCTCTTCATTAGAATATGCATAGTGAACTGTTTTTATACCTGCTAAACGTATTGCAGCCATACACATTGGGCATGGATGTCCACTTGCATACACCGAGCAGCCTTCTAAGTTAGCAGATCCTAAAACTTGACTAGCTGTACGAATTGCGAGTAATTCAGCGTGAGCCGTTGGATCATTAGTCGTCAAAATTTGATTTACACCCGAAGCAATCACTTGGCCATCTTTTACAATCACTGCGCCAAATGGTCTACCCCCCTTTTCAATATTGTGATAAGCAAGTTCAATGGCTTGGCGTAAAAACATTTGATTTTCTTTCATCCGTTATCCTCAACTACTTTGCACCTGCTAAAAGAAGTAACTTTTCAATTTCACGGTATTCGCTTGAACAAGCATGCCGTAGCAACGAGCAGATTGATTCATATAAGAAACTTAAGTATGAAAAGATCTAAGTAAACTTTAAGAGTAGAACCATTTGGAACTAGAATAAGCGTGCTTAAAAGTATTTGGAAATTAAATTATTTAATCGATTGTATTAAGATTATAAATACTTAAGCATTCCGTTCTTTGCCTAGTTGGTGATAATTCTTATGTTTGACCCTCGTCTTCTTCGTGCATTCGTGACTATTTTCGAAAGTGGCAGTTTTACCGCCGCTGCTGATAAGTTGCACCTGACACAATCAACGATTAGTCAGCAGTTGGCACGTCTTGAAGAATCTGTTGGTCATTCACTTATTGATCGCACATCACGACCTTTACAATTGACTGCCTCTGGTGAATATTTAATTGGCTATGCTCAAAGGATTTTGACACTTCAACAAGAAGCAGAGGCCGTTCTAAAAGATCCAGCAGGTAGTATTCCTATTCGGATTGGCTTACCAGAAGATATGATGAGTACCGCTATGGCAGAAATTTTCGGCATGTTCGCACAAGCCCATCGGTCTATTCGTTTAGATGTTACTTCTGGCCTAAGCCGTAACCTAACAGAGCGTTATCGAAATGGTGAGCTGGATATTATTATTGTAAAAGAACCAGCCGCTAGTGCTGATTGTTATGCATCTTTTCCAGAAGAAATGGCGTGGTTTGAAAGTGAAAATACCACCACACCGATGTCCGATCCAATTCGTTTAGTGACTTTCCCCCAAGGAGGACTTTATCGAGACGAAATGTTTGAAACCTTAGAACGTGAACGAAGACGTTGGTATATTGCTTTTACAGGCAGTAGTTTAGAAAGTGTTTTAGTGAGTGTTGAAACGGGTTTAGGAATATCTTTACTCCCTGTAAGTACCACTATAGGTCGTCGTGTACGTAAATATAAGTCGTTAGGCGAAGCTTCACCTATGGTAGTTTCAATTTACACATGGGAAAAAGCTGGGTTGATTTCCCAGCTTGCTGATAAGATGACTACTTTATTGCACGATCGTTTCAAATCGCTCTCTTAAGCTTTTAACTTATTTCATTTAAGCTTTCAGCAATTAATTTTTCCGCCATTTCCTGAGTTTTCCTCAAACCAGGCATTCTATATTCCGTATGACCATAGTCTTGTATAGATTTCCAGCGACCACCCCATGTCAGTCCAACTGACTCTGCAACTTGCCCATATAGTCGGTACCCCTGCATAGCCCATGGATCACGTTCAGAAATAACAACTTTACCATTTCGTTTAAATGCTACATCTGCCGCCAAACCAAATTGATGATAACTTTGATAGCCTTTTGCCTTGGTGGTATTCGGGTTGCCTGCCAACATATTTTGGCGGCCTGGGCTGCGATAACCTTCAAGCAAAACAAGCTCATAACCATATTGCTCTTTCATAATTTTAAAGACCATGAGTAAACGCTGCTTATAGCGTGGGTTCATTTTGTCCCACTTACGGTTGACCATATTGGTATCTAAAATTGCACGACCATCGAAACTTGCTTTATCAATAGGTGAAGAATTAATTGCACCACTGTCTTGAGAAGCATATTGTTGTTCTAATTGCGTCGCTTCAACAATTGCCGCTTCAATCAGACCTTCATCGACTTCAGGCGGTGGTGATAAGATTTCTCCATTTAATAACGCATAAATTTGCGGATCAGTTTTTTTCAAATATTCGGCTTCAATCCGAGTTGAGCTAATTGGGCGAGTAAAAGCAAAAACTAAAATACTGGCAAATAAGAAAAATCCTGCAATTACAATCCACCATTGCTGCAAATGCCAATGAGATTGTAATTTTTCAGGTGCAGCTGCCTGATTCATGGTTTGGGCAAATTGCCGTACTTGATTCAGTTGTCGACGCCCTTGAGGTAATAAAGATAGAACAAATGTTCTACCCTTACTTCTGAGTTCGTAAGACATTAAAAATGCCAGCCCTATAGCAAGGCAGGCAAAACAAAAGAAAATTAGAAAAATCATCATGAATTTACTAATTCACCGCAAACGGGCTGCGAGTCACTTTGATATCAACCGATGCTTTTGGTGTTTCCGCCTCAGCTTCTGGCTCAGCTGGAGCTTGCTTAGCTTCAACAGGTTTAGCTTGAACTACCTTAGGTTGAGCGATAGGTTTTTGCTGAGCTGGGTGTATGGGTTGAGTTGGCTTAGCCACAACTTGTTGCTTAGGTGCTACCCGTTCACCTGTTAACTGTGCATCAAAAGGTGAAACACGTTGCTGAGTTGTTGGACCCACATTTTTATGAGGAGCAGGTTTAAAAATACCACTCAGTTCATTTTCTTTAGGTTGTTCAAAACCATCATGGCTCATTGGATCAGTTTGTTCTTGCTGACCATTTGTAGCTTGCTCATGTGTAGAGGAGCTCGTCATTAATACTGGATCACGTTCTTGATCTTGAGTTGATTTATTCTCAACAATTGTAGGTTCTGACGAATACGGTTGAGACAAGAACAGGAACAGTGAGATGCTTACAAACACCCCTGCAATAATACCAATGATGATATAGATTACTGGTGATCTCGACTTTTTTTTATTCGATTGCAAAACTCGAATAGAAGTTGGTTTTTCCTGAGCCATTTCGTTCCATCATCAAGGTAAATAAATTGTAATATGTGCCTGCTCTTGTGGGGCAGAAATCACATTTTGATAGCTAGATAATGCTTTATCATTTTGATTATTGAGCATAAATCTTAGACCCGCGAAAGTAAGTAATGCAAAAATCAACAAGAAAATCAAAATCCAGAAAAAAGGTAATTCGCGATGAATAATATTTCGTATCTGATCGGGAATTGCCGAGAACGGCGAAAAAGCAACTTTTTTACCTTTTAAATAATCAATTTCGTCGCCTACTCGTGCAACCAAATGATTTAAGCTTTCGATAGACTCAATTCGATATTTACCCTGAAAACCTAATAATAGACAGTAATGAAATACTTCAAGAGCAGCTAAACGGTCTTTTCCACGGCTTCGCAATTGTTCTAATATTTCGAAGAACTGATAACCCGCCAATTGAGAACCAAATAAGCTCAATTGCAACGGGCTAATCAACCAAGCATTTTGCAAATTAAAATAGCTTGGGTCTTGTTGGGTCACGATTGTTTCATCAATCAATGCACAAAATGCATATTTAGCATCATGAATATCATCTGCTGAAAACTGCAACTTTTTAGCTTGTTGTTCAAATCTATTAAGCAAATCTAAAATCTTTTCACGAAACCGCTGTGGGTCAGCTGGCACATACTGATTTCGAATCAAAAAGATTAAATAAAAACCATCGTGCAATAAATCGATCAGATTAATTACCTGCAGTTTTGCTTGGGACTGACTATTGTTATTTCCCCCAGTCCCGATTTGCCCATCATCAAATAAAGAAGGAGCACCTGTAGATTGTGACATTTTTCTCTCCTTTATCTTTAAGCGTTCATGACCGCAATCAGCTCAATACTGATATCTTGGAAGCCAGCTGGAACGTAAATACAAATCGTCTCTGAATCTAGCATGCGCTGATAGAGTTCATGATGTGGTTCGATTTCGAAATAACTCACGCCAGAACGTACCGGAATAGCCGTTGGAACTTGAATTAAGTGGTGTAATGGAATGGCCGGCAATGCTGCAACAACACGCTGCTCAACATCCAGCGTACTACCAATTTTAAATCGTAGAGGTACAATCTGAATCAACTCGTGAGTCTGCATTGCACTACTTGATACGGCTATATAAAGTCTAGTGTCACGAGTAATCTTATCTGTCTCAAGACTTCCCACCCAATATGAAGGCCGGATTTCTTTAAGTGCAATACTGATATAACGACTAGAAATAATAGTGTCTAATAAATCACGCAAAATGGTGTCGAGCTGAGTAAAGCTTTCTTGCAAATTGTGATGTTTATATGCAGGTAACTGATCAACTTCATAAGCTGTCGAAAATGTTAATAATGAACCTGCTAAACGCAATAATTCAAAAAACAATCGTTCTGGATGAATTTGCGGATATTGTAAGAAATGGTTCAGACCAGCATGGGCAGTATTTAAAGCATTAACCAACCAAAACGAAACGATATCACCTGAACGGAATTCAATTAATTTCTGTTCATTTTCACGATTGTTGGTTTGAATGGTTTTAATTTTCGCCTTAATAACATTCAATGTTCTTTTTAAATTCGAAACCAATGTCTCAGATGCATCGACATGCAAAATAGGTGGAATAAATTTGCGATCAATTTCAAAAGCACCTGAACTCTGACGTTTGATTTTACCTATTGGCAAATAGAGGAAACCATCCAGATTATGATCAGGATTGCTGTTTGCATCTAATAATTTAAACACAGCTCGACGGCGTAACAAGCTGATATCTGCTTCTGTCGCATTTGTGAAAAGATCATGAGTCTCCACAAGATGCGATTGGTAACGTCCCTTCTGTGACTGGTTTTGATCAATTAAATTCTGTTTATTGGCTTGGAGTAGTGGTAATGCCAAATAAATGACCATCTCACCACGCAAATTAAGCTCATCAAGCAAAATTGGTTCAGGTAATAAGTCATAAGCCGGTGCTTGGTATATTTCACCGTCTTGCCAAATCATTTCTACCGACTCAAGCGCAAGAATATGTGTACTAAGCTGTGCTTCATCAAAACTAAGTTTTTGAACACCATATGAAAATGGCACAACAGCACGAACGGTGTGATTTAAGCGTTGTTCATGATAAGTATCTTGAATTTGGAAATGTTGAGGTCTTAAAAATAAACCTTCGCCCCACAGGACTTTTTCAGCTTTAAACATATGTCTTTACCAATCTTTATTCGTATTCATTTTTAGGCTGTACACCTAACATTTCCTGAACCATTTGTAATGGATTTTCATCTTTAATGACTTGTGCCAACCATTCATGTAATGGCATTTGACTCCATTTAATGGTCTTTTGAAGCATATAACTCACAGGACTATGTGGCTCATTGGCCTGAAAATAATCGGCTATTTCTTGTAGCACTTTCATTGCTTGCTCACGGTTAGCCAAGTGAGTTTGTGCTTGAGGCTGAAACATAGGCTGTTCTGATACGATTTGTTGTACAGGCACTTGATTTTCCATAGATGGAGTCGTGATAACAGCAGCCTGTTCTTGGGTTTGGGCAAGCCCAGTACCAAAAGCCTCTGCTTTATAAATCTTGCGTAAAGTGCTGTGAATTGTTTCAAATGCAGAATCAATTGCAGCAAAACTTGGTGAATCTAATCCCATTAAGTGATCAAGCGTCTGTTTTAAGACATTCCACTCAGTTAAAACTGAAGTAAATTCTTGATAATTTGAATATTGAAAGGTTTTAGACGTATTAAAGATCGCTTGATCAAATTGTTCCAATTCAGATGGGCCTGATTGGCTGTCATAATCTTCAGTTTGCTTACGACGAATGTTCTCGTGATATAGAAAATTATCGTAATCAAGCAAATTGTAATAAGGCACTGCGCTAGTTAAAGACACTTTCTTCAACAAACCAGGCAACTGATTAATTAAACCTTGTAATAAACCAATGCGTTGGTCCAAATCATCATCTTCAATAATCGGATGAATATCCTGCCAGTATTGGTTCAGCATGGTATGGGTTAATGTTAAACCCTTTACCATACCTTCAAAACCATTTAGATGAGTCCAGGCTTCTATTAACCATGTTAATAGACGGATATCTTTGGTTTTTTCTGTGAGCAAAGTGCTTACACTCTTTGCAACAAAATCCCAATCTGCCTGTTTCCGCTCAGCAACCCAATCCCCCTGATCTAATAGTAGATCATCCTCTGTTCTTGCTTTCTTTATTTCGTGAAATTCATTAGAAAATGAATAATCCTCACCACAAAGTAAGCTGTCATTAATGGGTTTAAGTAGTTCAGAAATATCAATACTCATCTAATTTTGGCTCTATTAATTTTAAACTTCTGATTTCAACTTTTTACTAGTCCGTTTTTTAGCGGGCTTCGCCACCGGATCTAATAAATATTGGATTTCATCATCTTTCGCATCAATCATGATCACTTTCGGCAATTTTTGATCTGCTAACGCCACTAAAATTTCAGTTGCCAAAGCAGGTAAAACTGTCGAATTTAAGATGTTATCGACATTACGGGCGCCACTATCCACTTCAGTACAACGGCTGAGTAGCAACTCGACCAAGTCATCTGAATATTGGACTTCTGTTCCATATTGTTTTTCAATTCGAGCGGTAATTTTGCCCAATTTATGTTTAATAATTCGAACCAATAAATCGTCATGCAACGGGAAATATGGCACAACTCTCATACGCCCTAAAAAGGCTGGTTTAAATTGTTTATATAAACTTGGTTTTAAATGTTCGATTAATTCTTCTGCTGTAGGCCACTCTTCAACAGGCTGATTTAAACACGCCTGCATAATTGCACTAGAACCTGCATTTGAAGTTAATAAAATTGTCGTGTTTTTAAAATCAATAACGCGACCTTCACCATCTTCTAAAGTACCTTTATCAAATACTTGGTAGAACAGCTCTTGTACATCACTATGTGCTTTTTCAATTTCGTCGAGTAGTACAACACTATAAGGATTACGACGTACTGCTTCGGTTAACACACCACCTTGACCATAGCCCACATATCCTGGAGGTGCACCTTTAAGTGAAGATACCGTATGCGCTTCTTGATATTCAGACATATTAATCGTGATTAAATGCTGTTCACCGCCATACAGCTCATTTGCTAAGGTGATTGCAGTTTCAGTTTTACCCACCCCGCTAGGTCCAACTAAAAGGAATACACCTTGAGGTTTATTTGGATCTTCTAATTTAGCTTTTGATGTTTTAATGCCCTGAACCAATTGTGTAAGTGCATAATCTTGGCCCATTACACGCTCGCCCAATTTGTCTTCAAGCGTTAAGATTTGCTTAATTTCATCATTTACCATTTTCCCAACAGGAATACCGGTCCAATCAGAAATAATTTCATTAATAATTTGAGAATTTACGCGCTCAAAAACTAATGGCTGTTGACCTTGAAGATCAGCAAGGTCTTTACGCATTAAATTAATCTGATCGTAGGCTTCAGACTCATTAGAATGGCTCTGCGCTTCTAATTCCTGAATTTTACGAACTAGCTCTAATTCTTTTTGCCATTGTTCCTGAGTCTCTTGAATCTCATTTTGTAAAGACTCTAAATGATTTTTCAGGTTCTCTAATCGTTCATGATGTATTGGAATCTGACGATGTTCATTTTCCAAAATCTGTTGCTCAAGCTTTAAGTTATGTTCTTGTGCCTTCAATTGATCAAGCTTGACTGGCTGGGCATTTTGAGTCAAAGCTACGCGTGCTGCCGCAGTGTCTAGAACACTCACTGCTTTATCCGGGAGTTGACGACCACTGATATAGCGATGAGAAGCATGTACAGCTGTGATAATTGCTTCATCGTCAATTTGTAAATTAAAGTGCTTTTGCATCACTGGAATCATTGCACGCAGCATATCAACAGCAACTTCTTCGGTCGGCTCTTCAACCTTTACGACCTGAAAACGGCGGCTTAAGGCAGCATCTTTTTCAAAATACTGTTTATATTCAGCCCATGTTGTTGCAGCAATCGTTCGTAGCTCACCACGTGCAAGAGCAGGTTTTAAAAGGTTAGCAGCATCATTTTGCCCTGCTTGGCCACCTGCACCAATAAGTGTGTGTGCTTCATCAATAAATAAAATAATAGGATGAGCCGAAGCCTGAACTTCTTGAATCACTTGTTTTAAACGGTTTTCAAACTCACCTTTAACACTTGCACCTGCTTGTAAAAGGCCCATATCTAAAACATGCAAATGTACATTTTTTAAAGCTTCAGGCACTAAACCTTGAGCAATTTTTAAAGCTAGCCCTTCAACTACAGCTGTTTTACCTACACCTGGTTCGCCAGTTAAGATCGGGTTGTTTTGACGTCTACGCATTAAAATATCGAGCATTAAACGAATTTCAAATTCGCGCCCAATAACAGGATCAATTCCACCATTCTTCGCTTTTTCAGTTAAATTAATCGTATATTGATCTAAAGCTGGTGTTTTTTGAGTTTTTACAGTTGGAGTAGCGACTTGTTCTAGCTCATCTTCTTCTTGTGAAGAGGTTTTAGTTTCTTCTTGTTGTTCTACGCTCTTTTCACAAATCTCAAGAAACTTATGTTTCATTGAATCTATAGGTAAAAGATCAAATAAACTCGAAGCTCTTGTTGCGATTTGATATAAATCTGGTGCAGTTAATAATGCAACCAATAAGTGACCACTACGAATGACAGGATTTTGTTCTGCTGAAGCCAGTAACCAAGCTTGCTCAAATAAACGCACAATTGATTTGGCAAAAATTGGAGTACGTGTATTCCCTTTTGGTAATTGAGAGATTGTCTCTTTTAAATCATCTGCCAAAGCATCAGCTGAGATTTTATATTTTTTTAATAAAATTTTTAAATCATTCTCTAAAGGCTGATTAAGTAGCTCTAAAAATAAATGTTCAATTTCAATTTCGTAGTTTTGCTGAAGAACACAAGCATTAGCTGATTTTTCTAAAGCAGTGCGCGCAACTGTAGAAAGTTTTGTAATTAAAATTTTTAAACTACTCATCATTACTCTCAATATTTTTAAATAATTTAATACTTAAAATCATAATGCCCGTATATTACCAAAATTTAGCTTTATCCGACAAATAACCTAGCATCATAATCATTAATATGATTTGTTCGATTTCTTACATCTATATAAAAAATCTAATATCATTAAGAACATTTAATTAGTACATATATCTTTTCAAGTTAATAGTTTAAGTGAAAAGATATATCCTCTGCTATCC
The DNA here is from genome assembly GCF_016064815.1 of Acinetobacter seifertii. NCBI lineage: Bacteria > Pseudomonadati > Pseudomonadota > Gammaproteobacteria > Moraxellales > Moraxellaceae > Acinetobacter > Acinetobacter seifertii. Next base: position 2,624,473 of record NZ_CP065820.1, read on the forward strand.
TTGATTAACCAAACTTTGTTTCGGTAATAATTTACAACCACAAGATAATGAATCATTTACTCTTGCTGCTGATTTTCCCATGACCTGCATATTTGGATCTCCAGAAACAATCGTAGAAACCGTTTTATGCGCCAGACAAGTTGCTTTATCACCTACGCACGCAATTGCAATTCCATCTATTAAAAATGCACTATTACCAGAAATGACTTGCCCTCCACCTGTCGTTGGGCAACCAATCGTAATATAAGGGCTAGCCATATTCTTCTCCTTATGTTTATAAAACGGTGAACTCAATTCGACGGTTTTTCTTTCTTCCTTCTGGAGATGTATTATCCGCTATAGGTTTAGTCGAACCTAATCCTTCTGCAGACAAATGATCAGCAGGAATGTTTTTACTCACCAAATAATTTTTAACTGCTAATGCACGGTCTTGACTGAGTTTTAAGTTTTTAGTCGCATCTCCAGAACTATCGGTATGTCCTACAATTTTGACTTTTTTACCGCCAACTTTATTTAAAGCAACTGCCATTTCATCTAGAATTTTTTGGCCAGCATCTGTGAGCACGGCACTACCAGATTCAAATTCAATAATTCGATTTTTTAAAGCATCATCAATGACTTTCTGCTCTGCCTGATTTACAGAAAGCTGTGAAAATAATTGATATGGTGGCTGTACTAAACCTTGAAATATCTGAATAGTTGGCTGTATTTCTGTAGGATTTAGCATTTTTCCAGTCAGTTCAAATCGTGTGCCGTTAACACTTAACTTGCCTTGAGAAACTTTTTTAAGATCTGGTGTAATCACTCGCGTTACAGAGTCACTCCAGCCATTTGGAGCTGCTACTGGTCGAACTTGTATTTTATCTACCACTTGGTCTGCACCATAAACAGACTGCATTTTCATTAAAATGGCCTGTTTACTCGCTTCATTTGGCACGACACCTTCAACAACAATTGGCTGTGCTAAAGCATAATTTGCAATCGCATAAATAAAACAGCCTTTTATTAATTGTGAAAGTTTAATTTGATATTTTTGATTCATTGTTATTCACCCAAAAAAGTCTGTCTAAATAGTTTTAAACCTTGATTTAAACTTAATTGGCGTTGACATAAAGATTGTTCTAGCGTAGCTAAACCAGCATTTTGTTCCAAATAAGTATCAATCCATTGAGCTTCTATTAAAGAAACCCAATGTTTACTATCCATATTCTGAGTAAAAATATCGCTAAGAGCTAAAATATCCGCACCCTGAAAACCAAAGAATAATACTGGCTGCTCTCGATGTAACAATCCAATCAAGACTTCAGTATTATGTTGTTTTAAAAAACGACAAATGATACTGACCCAGAATGCTGCTATTTCATAACAATAAGCAGGATTATTAATCGGCAAAATCAGCACTTTATTTAAGCGACTGGTTCCATTTTGTAAAATTGGCTGCAGTAATAATCCCAGCCCAATCATACTTTGAGCTAATTCATAAATACTCAGCTTCATTAACTGAGCAAATGAATGCATTGTATGGTTTTCATAAAAACCAACACATTCACGTTCAGATAAGACTTGAATTTGATTTGGTAAATGATTGAGCTTACCAAATAACAAGTCAGAATCTTTAATACCCCTTAAAGCACGATTATTTTGAAATAAATCGACTAAAACATGCTTATAACTATAAGGTGCATATAATAAATTTTCGTAAGGTAAATCAATCTCAAGTAAATGACTGAGTACCATTGGAAAAGCTCGGCCTGAACTGTCTTCGCTCGCCAGTAAATTTGCAGCTAAAAACATATTCTCTTGTGGATTTGCAATAAAGAAGTCCAATGGAGGCAACGTACCATATGCCTCTTTGAACGCAGTCGATTGCATTGCATATTCCAGCGCTTCTGTAATCCACTGGTCAAGGACCTGTATTAAGGCATATTGACCCTTTGTTTTTAAGAAATCACCGCGTGCCGGACTTTTCCCATAATAAAGAGGAGTTGTTTTTAATGTATGCATTAGACCTCCTCCTTTAATGTTGAGGTTATTTTCCCTGTCATGGCTTAACTCCCGCAGCTGGTTGAGTTGCAGTAGGTTGTGTTAATGCAGCAACTGGATTTGCAGGTTTCGCAGGAGCAGCTGCCTGAGCTGGTGCTTGCTGCGCTGATACAACACGGGCAGCTTTATCAGCAGTAACTTTGTCAACCAATTGCATACCAGAGTAACCGCGACTTGAACCAATACTGCCTGAGTTACTACTAATAAGACGGAAGTTCATTTTCACAAACAATGATGGATCAGTCTTACTGCGCCAAAGCATTTCGAAACCACCGTTCTGCTCTTTACGCTGTGCACTATCAATCAAGCGGTTAATACCATATTCACCTGGTTCATCAAAAATCGTATGCGTTTGACCTTGTAAATCTACAGCCGTAATACGCGCACCAGGAATACTGCCTTGATTTGGCCAAATAAAGTTAACCCATTGCTGTACACCATTTTCATAAGTCATACGCTGACCATCAATATCAACGGTATATGAAAGCAATTGCGGGTTTTGAATTGGGTAGAACTGGAAGTTAGACTGATTTGTTGCCGGAGCCGCTGGTGCTTGACTATTTAATTCCCCAGTTGCCATACCATTTGTAGGTGCAACATAGCGTTGGAAATTCATCACAAATTGCGGATTTAAACTAATACCCAAATCTTTCCATGTTTTTGAAGTTAAGGTATAGCCACGACGAATAACAAATGGGTCTAAGCTCTCTTTAACAAAACGGGAAATACTACCGTTTTCACCAAGAATTTGACCAATTTCACTACTTGTTGCTTGTAAAGAAGCGGATGAGTTAAATGGATATTTCTTAGCAAGATTTGTAGTAAATGGCTGGTACGCTTGCATAACCCAAAGTTTATTAATTTCATCTTGGGTAGGCGTAATTAAACTTTCAAAGGCTTGTGTAAGAGGACTCACCACTAATTTTTGTAAAAGTTGCTGATCAATTTCACTGAAACCAACCGCCATTTTTTCATCTACAATTTTTTGAGTCTGATTAAATACCGATGTCTGCTCATTTAGGGTTTGCTTAACCAATGTCATTGCACTTGGTCCAACCTCACCCGCATTTTTAAGTTCATTAAACTTACTACGTACCAAAGCAAGATTCGTCATATATTCATCAAGTAAAGATTTACCTTGTTGATCATCACGCTTACGAACCAACTGATAGAACATTTGATATTCTTGAGAAATAGCACCTTGAGCATTAGTAGCTGCTTGATTTGCTAATTGTTTATCATCACGGTTTAAGACTTTACGTTTAAACCAAGCAACAAATCCTTTTTGAGGAGCAGCTAACTCCGCTTGAACAACTGGATTGTCCCAATTTGTTTCAATAGCTACACGTTCAATAAGAGTACGAATTGGCGAATTTTGTGGCTCACCTAATACATCAATATTTTTGACTTGCTGAGCAAATTGATTTGCTTTTGCATAGTGAATACCACTTAAGAATTTTCTCCATTCCGCAATATATTCTTGCTTATAAAGTGCTGTGAGCTGCTTTCTAATTTGCTCTGGGCTACCCGAGAAAGTTAAGTCATCAGATTGACGACTATTAAGCACCCAGTCTTTACTATCTGTAGGCTTATCTGCTGCTTCCTCAATGGCTTTTTCTACATAGTCATTCCAAGCTTTCTGAGTAAATACACCTGGTAAGGCATAACTGCCCAATACAACATTTTTATTCGCCTCACCAACAATTTGACTTACTGTCAAAGCTGGGAAGCGAACAGCTGCACGCATTTTAATTTCGTTATAAACGCGGTCACGTGCTGGCATACCTCTAATCACAGAGAGCAATACTTGACGTGTCTGATCAACTAATTGAGAGTCAGCATCCAAAATCGGGAATTGCTTGTCATTTGCTAATGTCATTGCATACGACAAGATCTGTTCAGCTTCCTGAATCATATCTGCACGTGGCATTTGCCCTTTATTGGCATCTAGCCAAGAACGCCAGAAACGTGTTACCTGATCACTTAAATGACTTGCATCCATATACTGTGGATTACTCATCATCAAATATGCTTTTAATGCATTATAAGCATCTTGAGGGTTGGTATCTGACGGCTCTAAATATTGCTGAGTTTGAGCAGTTTGCTTAATCTCAACGTTGGTATGATTTGCTTTTAAAGTTGCTTCATTATTTTTCACACGTTGCAAATACTGAGCAATATTTTGCTGAGTAGGTGTTAAAACAATTTGTTTAACGCCTTTTAAATATTCAGCTTTTAATTTTTCACGTAATTCATTGCCTTGATATAAACCAAAACTAAATTTTAGAGGTCTATTTTCATCAAACTCGTCTAATTGTTGTAGACGTCTTTGTAAAATAAGTAGGGCTTCCAATTGAGTCGACAACTGCTGACTTGAACCCTTCTCTAACTGAACGACTTTATTTAAATCAGCTTGAACTTCAGAAATAAGCTGTTGGTTATTGCGATACGACCAAACCCATACACCCAGAATAATTGAAACACCCGCTAAAGCACCGATAAATGCAATGTAACGTTGACGTTTTCTGCTTGTATTAACATGCTGTTTAACTAAATCTTTATCTTTTAAAATGACTTCTGAAAATAGGCCTTTTAAGAAATAACCATGGTTAGGTGTTGTTTTTAATTGATCTCTTACTTCATTTTGTGCAATTTGAGAAAGCTGAAATTCTTGTGCAATTTGCTCAGTCATTGGACTTTCTATTACACCTTCTTGCAAGGCACTTGTGAAATAGAAACCACGGAAAACTGGCTGGAACTGGTAAGGATTGTCTTCAAACAGTGTAGCAATAAAACTTTTGAGTGCAGGTTTTAATGTTTTAAATTCTAATGGGAAAGTCATCACACTCGGTGAGATATTTTGAGAGTGTCGACGGCTAAGGTGAGTCGAGCTTACCCCTTTTAAGCCGTCATAAAGAATAGTGTAGTGTTTCTCAAAAAGATCTACCGCATTATGAGAAGAATTTTGCTCATATGGTAATGTTGCACCCCATGCCTGATTATATTCTTGTACTTCATAGAATTCGAAAAACTCGGTAAAACCCGCAATCAAATCCATTTTTGAAAAGACTAAATAAACAGGCACTACAACTTCTAAACGCTCAGTTAAATCTTGAATACGAGCACGTAAATTTTTAGCGAGCTTCAATGAATGTTCAGGACTTTGGCTCACCAGTTCAGCAATACTTACAATAAGAATTAAGCCATTTACTGGAGCTTTAGAACGGTTTTTCTTTAATATATTTAAAAAACCTAACCACTCTGAATGATCTTCGCTATATACCGAATAACGACCAGCCGTATCTAATAAAATACCCTCTGTAGAAAAGAACCAGTCACAATTACGGGTACCACTTAAACCAGCCGAAACCATTTTTTGATGGGTTTCTTCAAAAGGAAACTTTAAACCAGAATTATAGATCGCAGAACTTTTACCAGCGGCTGGGTTACCAATAACCATATACCACGGCAATTCATATAGTGCCGCATTGCCCTTCTTATCGCCTAACTTTGACTTACGAATCAATTGAATAGATTCTTTCATTTGTTGGCTGATAAGTTGCAGTTCTTCTTTATCTTTATTTTTGCCGTACTCTGCTTGAGTATCTTTTTCAATCGCTTCAGCAAGCTCTTCACCTTGAACCGCATGCTTCTTGCGCTGAATTAGCCAATAAATTCCATAAACAATGAGCCCTAAAGCATATGCAGATGCTAAAGCCCAAAATATATGGCGAGGAATTGAAGTATAGGAAGACATCAATGCCACGAACAATGACAAGGCGATAATTGCTTTAGGATTCGTGATGTACTGCCACAAGTAGCCTAAAATTGTATGCATTCTATTCTCGTTCTAAGTTCAAAGTTTAAATTAACTATTCAACACCATCGCATCATCTTCTGAATTTTCAGTGACACTCTGCACAAAGGTATGTGCTGACACCGTATTTTCTCCAAAGACAAAAGGAACGATATGTTCAGGAAAATGCATACTGAGCATAAAGCCATAAATATCAACTAAATGCTGGGTATGCCCCAATGAAGATTTCACATAAATAAAGTGATGTGGTTCAACTGAAGTTTGTGTAAATTGCTGCTGCAAATGCTTCGCTGCTTTTATATCTGTCTGGTCTGAAACAATAAGTACATATGGCTCTTCCCCTGCGTACTGCGGTAATTCATTTAAGTTCAGCGTATTAAGAACTTTTGCTGTTTTTTCTTGACCAATCACAATTTTTAAATTTTTAGCGGGTTCAAGTCCTTCAATTTTTAAAGAGGGATCTGCAATAAGGCAGCTTGCCGCGAACTCCGCCGGAATATAGTCCTTAACCATCCAAGACTTTTCATCAATCAGGTCTTGATCTATTTCTGAATCAACAGCAAGCACGAGAAACACTTCATGCTCTTTCTTTTGAATACGTTTTAATAAATGAATAAATTCCTGATAAGCCACACGCTCTCCCAAAAAGTGATATTCGATATGAACTTTTTGGGAAATAATGCCAATTTCAGTAAAGAATTCTAAAATCAAATCATTACTTTGCTCATCATTCCATATATGCAATAAATCCTCTGGAAGAAGAATGTGTAAATTCAGTCGATTTAAACGATGTACTTCAACTACAGGTGTTTCTGTATCTTCATATTCAGAATTTGGATCAACCCATGCAGGATGCATGTGATATTCACGGATCTGATGAGATTCATAAAATAAAATTGAACGCTTTAAATGTTCAGCCAAGTGATATAAATTCTCTATATTTTGTTCTAATTGCTGTCTTATTAAAGACATGATCCGAACTTGTCTTGGTGAAGCTGCGTATTGAAAATCCTCTTCACTCGACTCAGCTAAATCTTTAATTCGATAAGATAGAAGAGGCAATCCATAAGAATTTAATAACTGATCATCAAGTTCTGGGCTTTTGAAATCTTGTATTTCTTCAATAATCGTTTCATTCTCACCTAACGCATGTATAGCGAAAGCAGAGTAAATATGAAAATCTAGCTGTTCTAAAGGCTTATCAGGTGTAGTCTGTTGTTTTTGACTATCATCATCTTGACTTTGATTTGCAGCTTTCTCTTTCTTTTCTTTATAACTTTTATAAGCGCTATAAATCAGCCAAGGCGATAAAATCGCCAGTGTAATGATTGCCGGTAACAAAAGAAAATAAAGGAAAAAATCCCCTTTATCAGGGTTATATTGAACATCACGCCAGTAGAAAATAATCAATCCACTAACAATTGTAAAAATAGCGATGAATGAGAGTAATATTTTTTTAATCATATTTGCTCTCCAATAAGGCTATAACATGTTTCATAGCTATGTGTGCTAGGCTTGCGAGATATTAAAAAAGCACCTTGCCCTAAGCCACTTTCTTGGCTTTGAGTTAGGCGAACAGGTTGTATTTCCGACTCATCCAGTATCAATCTTAAATCGATTGATAGAGTCGGACTGCACCATGTTTCTACGATTTTTTTGAGCTTTAAACTAAGCTCTTGATGAGGTAAAAACTTTAAATATTGCTGCCGCTTAAGCGGACCAATCTGAATCTCAATTTTTCCATCAATTTGTTGAATCGTTTCTCCACAAAACGTATTTATACCAAGTAAGCTAGGCTGGCTTCCGCCCAAAGTTGTTAACTGATCACTTGCCAACTTAAATGATTCTTGTATGAACTCTTTAATTGTAATTTCATGCTTAAATATACAACTCAACATTGTTTTCAAAGCATGAACGGTATTATTTTGCCCCTGCATTAAGCCTGAAAATTCGGCAAAATATTCATCTAAATCTTGTTGTTGATGCTGTGATCGGACATAACCATTTAAAGCATGCAGAATATCCAAATAATCATTTTTATTTTCTATTTCATATCGCACAGGCAAGTGATAAGTAATACTTGATTCTACATACTGACTCGTTAACTTATGATTAAATAAACTCAAAAACTCTTTAGTTTCGGCTCGTTGCTGCCGTGGAGCCTGCTTAATTTTATTTGTATAGGTATAAGGTAATGCACCTTGTATACCGGTAAGACCAACGATCAAGTTTGTTAAATGAACACGCTCATCTACTAATTCTAAACTTTCAATTTCAGTGGCTGGAAAGTTTAAGTTAAATGAAGTCTCAAACTTAAAATGATCAGTCCACGACGAAGAAGCATCATTAGCTGGGCTATGACGCAATAACCGTGTTGCTTGAATAAATTCAAAAGATTTAGGGCGTTGAAATAACTCAGCCGTTATAGAAGAGTCTTGCCACCAACGTTCTGACTGCATTGGTATAACTCCTGCTGAGATGAATAATCCTTAACCACCAAATCAACAAAACTATTAATTTGAACCTTTAAATTAAAAACACGACTTAATAGTTGACTAAAAATATATAAGCTATGCCCTCTAAACACTGATGAATCAATTTGTAATTCAGCTTTTACCCCTCTCACAAACATTGGAAATGGTTTGCCATCTACAAGTTTATGGGTAAGTGAAAATTCTAATTTTTTAATTGATTCAATAATTAAATAATTTTCTTTTGACTGCGGTAAGTTATATAAAGCCAACAGCTCTTTAACATGAGAAACAGCATCCCCTTTCATAAGCGCTAAGCTATTTAATGAAAGATGCGAAATCACACGCCATTGCTCACTTTGACCTTGTTCAAACTTATAAGGCTTTGTTGGTCGCTTTAAAACAATGGCACGTCTAGCCAAGCTACTGTCATTTAAATTTAATACGTTATTAGACTGACCCAGTGCTTCATGAGGCAAGTCACGGTTTGAACATAATAATTTGGTGCTAATAAAATCTGAACGTGTTGAAAATGGATTTAGATTTTTAGAAATAATGGAATAGCCCATTTCAACAAAATTAGACTGTAACTTTTGATAATTCACTGAGTAAAAAAAGCGAGCTGTATCATTATGATAATGGCTCATCGCAAAAAAAGGTAAAACAGGAACATAGCTTTCTTCCTGATTTGTTTTTTCACGCACCATATTCATCTCAAGTATTGAATATACTTGATAAAACTCAGGATGATGAGCATCTGTAACAAGTGGATATTCGAGTTGCTTATGAACTATTTTTTGAGGTTCTGCATATTTTTCAAATAAGTTGATTACTGGGGTAGTAAACAATTTAAAGTTTGCAATATTTAATTCAGAATAGTTTCTAACAACGGCTTGATCATTTAAATTTAATTTAAAATGAATTAAGAGCTCAAATTCGGATACTTGCTGAGGTATAGCCTTTAAAAAATCTAAATCGAGTTTAAGATAGCTAAACTTTTCTGGGAAACAAAAATATTCCATCAACAAACGATAAGCATGATGCGTATGTTGATCGAGAGGTAATAAACTTTCTTGTTCAGAAAAACCTATTAATTCGAATGGATTCTTACCCAACTCTACAATCGTTTGACCATGTTTAACCTCAAAACTGGTCCCTTTTTTGAAAATACTATCAAGTACTTGTAAAGGAAAATTAGAGATAGCATCTAAATAAATAGGAAGCTTCTCATGAATTAAGCATGCATGAGCACTATTAAAAATTTCAAATTTAAGGCTCAACGTTGCATTTTGGTTTAAGTGCATATGTGCACTAGGTGTAGTTTTAAAATCTAAACCACTTAAATGAATAGGTAGTAATTTAACATCTTGAGTTGTATTAAACTCACACTGTACCCCTTTGAAACTACGAGATTTCAAAACCGTATGATCAGGTACAAGATGAGGTTCTGTAAGCTGTTTAATTTTATTAATATCTTCAAAGCTAACAACTGAACAAGCAGGAAAATGACGCAAGTATTGAGGAAACATCACCTCAAATAAAGAACGAGTAAAAACATCATAACTGTCTGTAAGTTTTTTATCGATTCGAGCGGCAATCAGCGAAAAAGCCTGAATCAGACGTTCAATATGCGGGTCATCAATTTGCTCTTGATTTAAAGATAAGCGCTGAGCAATTTTTGGATATTTTTGGGCAAATTCTCTAGATTGCTGACCAAATTCTTGTAATTGTTTTTCATAAAACGGTAAAAGCTCTTCTATCACAACACACCCACTACGCTTAAGTTCTCGCTGAAATTACATACTGCTGCGTTGTTGGTTTTAACAATGCATCAAATACAACAGGTTCATATAGAGGGTGAATATTTAGATAAGCCTGAATACTTAAACATAATGCGCCCATATTATGTCCATCTAACAACATCTCTACCCGTATTTGTCTTAGCCGAGGTTCATGAGCTGCTATTGATTGCTCAATGGATTGACAGATTTTATCCCGATCCAGAGGATTGGCTGTAGAAAGCCCAACAAAATCAATAATCCCGAACTGAAGTATCGATTTTTTTACAAGCGGATAGTCATCAACCACATGATCTAACTTTGCTACCCGACTATTGAGCAAGTCTTCTAAATCGTTTGCGACTGATTCTCTTAATTGCTGAATAGAAAGACCTTTTGCATAATCTTCACTTTCTGGAATTAAGCGATCAAATAAAGTTGAACGAAATCCGTATGGATAAAGCCGATCTAAGTTCATTCGAATTCACAACAAAGCATATTTAGAGACAGCAGAGGCTAACTTTATGTCAGCCTCCACCAAATATTCACTTAAATAATTATGCAGCGTAAGAAGCTGTATTATTAGAAAGTGACCATTTCTTAGTAACAGCACCTTTAGCAGTACCGTTAATATCTTGTTGGTTATAAGTCCACTCAACAGCAGCATATTTCAAGCCAAATGCTTCTGTAGGAACGCCTTCTTCGTTAACAGTTGGAGTCACGCTAGAAACTAGAACGTGCTTCAATTTGATTTGTAAGTACTTGATACGTTTATCGCCATTTGCACGATAAAAGTCGATTTGTACTTCATCAAATGTATAACCAGCTGAACATGCTTCCCATAATTTCGGGCTAGTAGCATCTAAGTCTTTCACGAAAACCATGTCAGAATGTTCAACACGTTCAGCAGTGTGGCCACCTACGCTACTTGAAGTAGCAGATTTAGGTTGACGAATGTTATGAGACCAAGAGTTAACTTCTAACCAACCTTTGTGCTCAGAATCACGAGATTCTCCATCAACTTTGTATTTACCGCGAAACTCAACGTATATATCTTTCATTTAGAACTTTCCTATTTTTAATTTAAAGTTATTCTTTAGCTGACCTTGATTAATTTGAGGACTGAGGTAACTCAGTGACAAGTCGTAAAGAAACCGACAACTCATCCAGCTGGAAATGTGGTCGCAAGAAAACCACAGATTTGTAGTGACCTGGTTGAGCAGGATCTTCTACAACTTTTACAGACGCTTCACGTAATGGGTATTGAGCTTTTGCTTCTTGAGAAGCACCGTCATCAAGTAATACATACTGTGACAACCACTCATTTAAAAATGCTTCAACATTACCGGCAGAAGCAAAACTACCCACTTTATCTCGCATCATTGCTTTTAAGTAATGTGCAATACGTGAAACAGCCATGATGTACTGAATTTGACTTGATAAAGCCGAGTTTGCATTGGCAGTATCATTGTCATATTTTTTAGGTTTTTGAGTTGATTGCGCACCAAAGAAAGCTGCGTAATCTGTATTTTTACAATGTACTAACGGAATAAAGCCTAGATCGCTTAGCTCTTTCTCACGGCGATCTGTGATTGCAATTTCAGTTGGACACTTAAATACGACTTCACCATCTTGTGTTTTAAATGTATGGACTGGTAAACCTTCAACCAAACCACCACCTTCAACACCACGAATAGCAGCACACCAACCATGCATATCAAATGCATTTGTTAAACGTGTACCAAAAGCATAAGCTGCGTTCATCCACAAATATTCATTGTGGTTTTCACCAGAAACATCTTCAATAAAATTAAAGCCTTCTGTCGCAGTGCCTTCTTTTGGATGATATGGGAGACGACCTAGAACATGCGGCAACGTCAATGCAACATAACGTGAATCTTCACTGTCACGGAATGAACGCCATTGAACATATTCAGCCGTTTCAAAGATTTTTGAAACATCTCTAGGACGATCAATATCTGTAAATGACTCTAGGCCTAAAATACTTGGGCTAGCTGCTGAAACAAATGGCGCATGCGCTGCTGCTGCAACATGAGAAATTTGTTCTAGCAAATACATGTCAGATGGTGTGCGATCAAACTCAAAATCACCAATTAATGCTGAATATGGAGCACCACCAAAAGAGCCGTACTCTTCTTCATAAATTTTCTTAAATAAAGTGCTTTGATCAAAGTCTGTAGCACCCTGAAAATCTTTTACTAACTCTTTCTTTGTCGTATTTAACATACGAATTTTAATGAGCGGATTTGAAGGAGTTTCTTGGCAGAAGTAATAAAGACCACGCCACGTTGACTCAATTTTTTGAAATTGTTCATTGTGCATAATCTGACTTAACTGACTTGAAATCAGTGCATCAATTTCTGCAATACGCTTATCAATTGATAAAGTCATATTTTCAGAAACAGTAATGGTTCCAGCCATTACTTCTTTAGCAAGTTCACCAATTAGACTTTTAGCACGCGTATGCTCTTCGTCATTTCGTGCAATACGACTTTGCTCAACAATCGAATCTAAAAGATTAACTTCTTCATTTTCAACAAGTGGCATCGCTGCTGATTGAGTATTATTCATGATCAGCCTCCGCACTTAATTTACGAATTTGATCAGTATTTTTAAGAACTTCATCAAGCAAATCTTCTAAACGTTCACTGTTAGAAATTTTGTTTCTTAAATCAGTTAAACGTTCACGCGCTTCAACGAGTTTCTTTAATGGATCAACTTGTTGAACAACATTTTCTGGACGAAAATCTTCCATTGACTTAAATGTTAAATCAACTGCCATTCGCCCACCCTCTTCAGTTAGCGTATTATCTACCTGAAAAGCAGCTCTTGGAGACAACGACTCCATTACTTCATCGATATTGTCTAAATCTACATTAATAAATTTTTTATCTTTTAACTTTGTACGTTCAAGCTCAGATGCTGCGGAAAAGTCACCCATCACACCAACAACAAACGGGAGTTCTTTCGCTTCTTTTGCATCACCAATTTCAACATCGTAAGTAAGCTGAACACGAGGAGGTCGAATTCGTTGAAGCTTCTTTTGTACGCTTTCTCTTTTAGCCATAAGGTTCTATCCCAGATTATTTAGTTAAAGGGTCAAAAGGCGAACTTTTTGATTTACTAACACTCGCAACAGGCGCAGTTTTTGGTTTAACCGCAGGTGTTTTTACTGGCGTTACTGTATGTTTAGTTGTTGATCGAGAACTAGAAACTCGATTACGCACTACATTTTGTTTTCTATAACTTCTTTTTTCATTATCAGCCGAACTACCTTCCGAACTACTTTTAAAACTTGACGGATCAGGTGCTGGCATTGCCGTATGAATATTTTCAATTAACTGCTTTGCTGGAGGATATGTCACGTCATTTGTTAAATAACGCATTTCCTGTCCACGCATTTGTTGCAAAGAGTTATTTGCAACACTTACACCAGATAAAAACATTACATCTGTTAATAATGAACCACGAACGTTTTGGCTCTGCAATTGATTAGCTAAATTTAATGCTTTAACTGGTTGGTTGGTCTGATAAAACCGCATAGCTGCTTTAGCTAATAAATCATTCTTTTGAGTAGAATTATCTGTATCACATACTTGTTTAAAAAGGCTTAACAACTCTGGATCAGTTTGACCCTCGATTATAGGATTTTTCTTAATACAACTTTTCTTTAGTTTTATAGGCTCTAATTCTGCAGCTTGTGCACAAGATAAACCAACATAGTTACCAATTAAAAAAAGTATCAAAACACTTTGCTTTAACACAACTTTCATTCCTCTATCTTCTTATTTAATCAAGGTTTTATTGAAAAATTAACATTTTATAAATATTAAAAAATCAAGTTTAAACCTTATATTCAAAAAATTTGATCGCAGTTTATCATATAAACAAACATATTTTATATAAAAATCATATCGACTTAAACTAAAAGCAAATAGTTAAGATGCTTATAAAATATAGCTTAATAAAGTTTTTCTAACAAAAAAATAATATTGTTTATTTTTGTAAATAAAAATAAATAATTGATATTTATTATTTTTTTACAATATAAAAATTATTTAAAATTTATTGAATTATTAGCTTCTTATTGTATATGAAACATTTTCTTAAAAATATTTAATCTTAAATGACATTAAAGTTAATTCTGTTTGGTTAGTAACAAATCAGATCGAGTCACAAAGCACTACCCAATACATAAAATAATTGAAGTTGTCAAGACTAATCTGTCTACTTATTTTATGAAATAAAAAAAACATAACCTACTATCGCATAAAAGAATTTTCTGATGCATTTTTTATTATTGATATCAAAATTGAGATAGAAAAATCCATTCTAACTAAAGATAAATTTTTGCACTTTATATAATCTAAAATTTTAATTTATAAAGTTAATCTATATTTATAAAAACTTAATTTATTCTGGATTTTCTAATCCTAATCAACTTAATTTTAGTCAAAATATACTTGGTAAATGATACTGAATCTTAAGGATAGTCACGTTATGAGATTTATTTTTAAATAAACATTAATATATGTTAAAAATCTCAAAATAAACTCTTGAATACTTCTCACCCTTTTTAAGTCTATTCAACTTCCTTCCATCTCGCTCAGACTCTTTCACTGATTATCAAGTTAGCGTTGCGTTGCTTTATTTAAAGCATCTTTTTAGTCGAATGCCTCACAACTTTTTGGATACCACGTCAGTACAAGCACATCCTAGTGGTACAAGAAATAGCTTTTAAGTATTGCTCCATTTCGATGGAAAAGATTTTATAAAAAAAAGACAGAATTGTCTATTTATTTAAAATAACTTATCTTCTTCAACTTACATATTTTAGTTTACTTAAACGAAAGATGAGCCACCAAAAATTCTATCAAGGCACGTGTTTTGGCAGGCAAACTAGAGGCGTGAGGATAAAGTAATTGAATACTTTGTAACGGTAACGAAAAATCTGGAAATAACCGAATTAGGCGATTGTTTTGAATATCTTCATCAACTAACCATGCAGGACAAATTGCCACACCTAAAGATGAAAGAGCCATTTGATGAATAGCTGTTACCGAATTTGATTCATACTGAGTTCGAATAAAAGGTAATGCATATTGCTCCCCTAAACTGTTTTGCAAAATATATTGTGAATCTTGCCAATTTAATAAGGTGTGTCCAATCCAGGGGACATCTGCCAAATCGGATATATTTTCTACAGGATGGTTTTGTATAAATTGAGGGGTAGCGACAAGATAAATTGGATATTCCCCAATTTTCCGAGTTTTGAGAGATGAGTTTTTTAAATTTCCTAGCCGAATAACCAGATCTAATTTTTCAGTGACTAAATCATCGAGAGATGAATTAAACGAATACTGTAAGCGTAAATGTGGGTAAAGCCGACAAAACTCAGGAAGTAAAGGCAAAATGAAACGTTGGCCAAACTCATTGGTCGATGAAAACCGTAAAGTGCCTGTAATGCTTGTCCCTAAGTGTTGGCTTCGTTCAAATGCTTCATCAATCTGAAGTTGGATTTGTTTAAAATCCTCATAAAAATGCTGGCCAATTTCAGTTAATGCAATATTACGGGTATTGCGAATTAATAGGCTTGTATTTAGCTGCTTTTCTAATTGTTTTATATCAATACTCACCATTGATCGGCTTAAGCCTAAAATTTCAGCAGCCTTAGTAAAAGAGCCGGAATCAACGACTTGTAAAAAACTGGTAATTTGCTTGAGGTTTTTTTGCACAATTAAGCCAATTGTTTAAAATTATCAAACAATGATTTTACTTCGCTTGCATCGACAATAAAAGAGCTGGATCTTACCCTGCCTGCACGGAGGTAGGTATGTCTTATCGATATAAAATAGCAACAGTGTTTTTACTTGGGTTCTTTATTGATTGCATCAACATTTTTATGTCTGCAATTGCATTGCCTAATATTGCATCGTCATTTTCAGTTAGCCAATCGATGGTCGCTTGGGTAACAAATGCTTATATTCTCGGCCTCATTTTAATTATGCCCATGAGTTTATGGTTAGCCACCAAACTTGGGAATCAAAAGTTATTATGTTATTCAATGCTGTTATTCTCGATAAGCATTTGCTTTATTGGCTTTAGTGAATCGATTTATAGCTTAATTTTTTGGCGATTTATTCAAGGTGTAGCAGGAGGTTTATTAATTCCAGTAGGGCAAGCTCTCGTCTATGCATTCTTCCCGAACCAAGAACGCCAACGCATTTCTACATTAATTATGGCAATTGCATTGATTGCACCAGCTTTTTCACCTGCTATTGGTGGCGTAATTATTGATTCATTGAATTGGAGATGGGTATTCTTATCTAACGTTCCTTTTTCTTTACTGGCGGCAGCTCTGGCATGGTTATGGGTTAAAAAAACAGAGAATATGTCGAGTGAAAAACCAGACATAAAAGGCTTAGGTTTTTTTAATATAAGCCTGTTATGTTTGTTACTCTCCTTTTCATTCTATAGTGATTACCACAACGCCTCATTCGCTCTAACGAGTTTTCTACTTTCGGCCGGAATGCTTATTTTTTATATTCGACATGCGAAGAAAATTTCCCGTCCTGTTCTTAATCTTGAGTTATTAAAAAATAAAAATTTACGTCATGCATTTATTGTCTATTATGCCGTTCCGGGTATTTTTACAGGCGTAAATTTACTCAATATTTTTAATTTACAGCTTAACTTTGGCTTTAATGCAAAACAAACTGGTTTATTCATGTTGCTCTATGCAACTGGGGCGCTTGCAGCCATGATTAGTGGCGGCTTGCTCTATCAACGGTTAGGAAAAAAGTCTCTTCTTATTATTGGAATAACCCTACATAGCCTTGGCATATTTCTTTTGTTTTGTATTTCAAACACTAGCCCTTTGAGCTTTTTAGTAATTGCTTATTTATTGATGGGTATGGGCGGGGGCTTAAGTGCCAATATTGCCCAAATTAGCTCATTAATTGATTTTTCAGGCCAAGATTTATTACAAGGAAGTGTGCTCTGGAATATTAATCGACAGGTTTCATTTAGTGTCGGTACTGTCGTTCTCATTTCGATATATAACTTGATGTCTAGCTCAAGCGATCTGCTTCGCTATCAACATACTTTTTTAATTGCAGCTTTACTCTGCTTACTTTCACTCATTCCCATTTTAAAGGAGAAAACCCATGTCTAAACAAATGGATCAAGCCATTCAAAGTATCATTGATCTACATGTTTTAATAGAAAATGTATTTACAGGAAAAAATGCAGAGCAAAGTCTGAGCCCGCTTTTAGATAGCTTTGATCAGAATTTTAAGATGGTAACAGTTCAAGGTCAGAGTATTGGCTTAGCCGAAGTTAAAAACTTATTTAGTCAAAATATTGGAAAGAAACCCTCTTTAAAAATCGACATTATTAAGAGTACAACTTTATACGAATTTGAAAATTATTGTTGGGTGCAATATCAGGAACATCAGCAAACTGATGAAACCGAAACATTACGCACTTCGACGGCCTGCATTAAAGTAGAAGGTGAAAAGTGTTATTGGGTTTATTTGCATGAAACTTTAATTCCCTCATCTTCTTAACTCATCTAAAGCACCTTAAAGATGGCACCTATTTTGCTTAACAATATTACGTTTTATGAAAATCGTAATACTGATCAAAATGGGGAGCTCTCGATATGGGTTATGTTGCAAAGGAATTTACGCGAAAGAACAAGCTGATTCTCAGTATTTGTTCTTTCGTTATTCCAATATGTCTTTGGTGCGCAATCAGTTACTTACCTTTTGTTTGGCATCCTCAAGTACAAATCACAAGTTCAGGCAGTGTTCCTTACTTACAAGTAGGCAGTCGCGTTGATAAAAATGTGTTCTATCTCGAAGCACAAAATGCAGTCAATCGAAATTCTGCACCACCACAAGGTATTTTGGTTAATCCGATTTATTTACCAGCTCCCCATAAAGTCGCTAAGGCTTTGGTCACCGCCTTTACCACGCCACCAGAACAACCTGATTCGCCGTGGTTTCATCAAAGTTTATGGCACAGTATTAAACTGGTATTTTCAGCGTTTTTTATTTCCTCCCTGATTGGGATTCCACTGGGTATTTTGTGTGGTTTTTCTAAGCGTATATCCCTGTTAACAGAACCGTTTGTCGAATTTTTCCGTTACTTACCCGCTCCCGCCTTTGGTGCACTTGCAGTAGCAATTTTAGGGATTAATGACGCACCTAAAATTGCCATTATTGTGATTGGTACTCTCTTTCAGCAAATTCTAATTATTGCCAATACCACCCGAATGGTAGATCGAAGCTTAATTGAAGCTGGCTATACACTTGGTACCAATAAACTCAAAAGTTTATTTCATGTGGTGATTCCTGCGGCCTTACCTGATATTTACCGTGACTTACGTGTGTTACTGGGCTGGGCTTGGACCTATTTAATTGTTTCGGAGTTGATTGGTACGACCTCGGGTATTACGTGGTTTATTACCCAACAGGCACGCTATCAAAACTTTGACAATGTCTATGCGGCTATTTTGATTATTGGAGTAATTGGTCTGGTCTGTGATTGGGTATTAATGAAATTAGGTGAGCGGATGTTCACTTGGAAAGTAGGAGCAAAATAATGAACGATTCAACATTTAACGCACATGAATACTTTCAAAAAATTTATGAACGTCCTGTTATTTTAGAAGCTAAACAACTGAGCCAAGTGTTTAAGCATGGTCAAAGTGAACGTACTGTTTTAAATAAGCTCGATTTAAAAATTCATAAAAGAGAATTTATTTGTGTGATTGGCCCTTCTGGCTGCGGTAAATCGACATTAAGCCGTGTTATTGCAGGTTTAGACCCATACCATAGCGGAGAAGTTTTAGTAGACGGCGAATGCATTACGGGACCTTGTCCTGAACGCGGCATGGTATTTCAGGGCTATACCCTTTTCCCGTGGAAAACTGTAAAAGAAAACGTGATGTTTGGTCCGCAAATGCGCGGCGCTAGTCAAATGACAGCCGAAGCTCAAGCACGTGAATGGATCAATATTATTGGTTTGGAAAAATATGAAAATCAGTATCCGCACCAACTTTCTGGCGGTATGAAACAGCGCGTTGCGATTGCTAGAGCTTTGGTTAATCAACCTAAAATTTTACTCATGGACGAACCTTTTGGTGCACTCGACCCGCATACCCGTCAAAAAATGCAAAAGCACTTGATGGATTTATGGCAAAACATTGATATCACCATTATTTTTGTGACCCATGACATGGATGAAGCCATTTTACTGGCAGACCGAATTGTGGCACTCAAAGCCAACCCTGGTGAAATTAAGGAAATTATTGAAGTTAATTTGCCACGTCCACGCTCACTCGACTTAATGAGCACACCTGAGTTTAAACAGCTTCGTTCACGGGTAGATTATTTAGTTCATGCTGAAGAAGATGAGCTTGACCCAGCTTTACAAGATTTACCAAAAATACCGCGTATGACTCAGGTCAGTTCAGAAAAATAAGAAAGACATTAAAAAGCCCAAGTTAAACTTGGGCTTTTTATTTATTTGGCTTATTTGAGTTGTTCTATGAGTGTTGGGTAAATCAGCCCATCTACATTTTGTTCAGTTTTATAAATACCATTTTCGACATTAAATTTATTGACGTGATAGGTCGAGCCATAAATCGAGTCAAAGCCTTGAGATTTAGTAAATACTTTCTTATTGGCGTTGATATCTAATAAATGCGTACCGCTAACCATCAACTCATATTGTTTTGGGTCGACGCCTGAACGGTTTGCCATAATTTTAACCGCATCGGCATGGGTTGCAGGGTCATTAATATATTTAACTGTTTTGTCCCACACCTGAATGACTTTTTTCCACTCTTCTTGATGAGCAGTTAAATGGCTCATGTTGACGGTCAAGGTGTCATAAATTAAACCCGGCTTGTCTTTAGAAGTATAAATAATTTTAGAGCCTGCCACTGCTTTTAATGCCTGACCTGCAACAGGTTGCCAAACAGCAATCGCAGAAATATCGGGGCTATTAAACACTTGAGGTAATTGATTCGTCGCTGAATTTACCAGCTTTACCTCATTCGCCTTAATGTTATGGTCAGTTAAAGCTGTTGCCAATAAAAGATGATCAACCAAGCCTTTTTCGACGCCGATCGATTTTCCTTTTAGGTCTTGAATGGTATTAATACCCTCTTTCGCAATAATGACATCATTGCCCGCAGAATAATCTGTTGCCATGATCATCATGCCTTGCGTACCGCCAGAAGCAGTTACCAAGTTATCGCCATTGGTGACCAACACAGCATCGAGCTGATTTGCCGAAAAAGCTGAAAGCGAAGCCGAATAATCAAACCATTTAAACTCTACATTTAGCCCTGCTTCTTTTAACCAGCCTTTCTCAATAGCTACTTGCCAAGCCACCCAGCCCGGCCAATCGCTATATCCAATGGTAATTGGTTTTGTATTTGTGGATGCCTGAGTGTCTTGTTTAGCCTCAGGCACTTTAGCGGTATTGTCACACCCACCCAATACAACTGCCGATAAAATAGATACGGATAAAAACGCTTTTTTAATCATATAGAAACTTCCCCAACATTTTTATTAACAATACTTTGAGCAGTTTGATTGAGTGACTGTATATAGGCTCGCCAGCCTCCAAAATGGCTAATATCGGTTGCATCTTGAATGGCATACGCTTCGCAAATAAAGCCTTTGACCCATGTTCCATCTTTTAATTTCAGGTTCCCAATACCAAGTGGTGCGGGTACTTCAGCCACAATGGCTCCAAAATTTGCTAAAGGAACATCCCATACTTCGACTTCAATTGATGTCCCTGCTGCATCGTATTGCAGGCCAGGTTTTGGTGGCGTGGTATTTTTTAAAGCAAAGAGTTTATAAGTCTCTGCGGTCTGGGTTTTCTTAAGCAAAGTGGCATTGCGACTAGTGAGCTGAAAATTAAGTGGCATACCGGTTAAGTGTGCTCCCACCACAGCTAGCTGCACTGAATGATTCGAATGGATGTTTATACTTTTTTGATAGTGTTGAGTTGATTTACCTAAACTCAGCGATGTTTCGGTTTGCCAAAGCTGCGCAAAATTGGCAAGTGTCTGATCATGCCAAGCTGGTGCAATAAAGGTTACGCCACTTGGTAGACCATCCTCACGAAGTACATTAGGTAAGGCTAAAGCAGAAAGATCGGCAAAATTGACAAAGTTGGTATAGGCCCCCATGTGCGCATTTTTAGTCAATGGGTCGGTTTCAACTTCGGCAATGGTGTAAATGGTTGGCGCTGTCGGAACCATCAATGCATCAAAAGGCTGTAATGCCAAATTAATTTTTCGAGCCAGAACGGCGCGGCTATATTCAGCTTGAAGTGCATCTGTTGCCTTGAATTTATCTGCCTGCGCAATAATTTGAGCAATAACTGGATGAGCCTTTTCACGTGTTGTCATGCGTTCAACGGCGACTGTTCTTTCTGCCACCCAAGCATCGTTATACAGTGCAGCAGCAAGCTCATTAAACGCGCTGAAATCAATACTCTCAACGTCATAGCCCAGTTTTTTTACGCGCTCAATTGCAACTAAAAAGGCTTTTTCAGATTCAAGATCACCATAAAACTCAAGCTGTGCAGGAATGGCAATTTTTTGTTTAGAAAATTGAGTTGGTACATTGGCTGGATGTACTCGTGAATATTCATCCGTTTCATCGTAGCCCTGCATTAAATTGGCAACTATCCAAGCATCATCAATATGCAGCGCAAAAATAGAAATGACATCAATGGTGCGACATGCAGGAATTAAACCTGTAGTAGAAAACCAGCCCTTTGTCGGCTTAAGACCCACAATATGGTTATGGCCCGCAGGAACACGACCTGAACCCGCCGTATCAGTTCCCAAACTAAAAGGCACAATACCGTTGGCGACCACCACTGACGAACCAGAACTTGAACCACCACTAATATATGCAGGGTTAAAGCTATTTTTTACTGCGCCATAGGGCGAGCGAACGCCAACCAGTCCAGTTGCAAACTGATCGAGGTTAGTTTTACCAACCACAATCGCCCCTGCTTTTTTCAGTTTGGCTACTACGGCTGCATCTTGGTTCGCTAAATATTGAATCTCTTTACAGGCTGCAGTGGTGTGAAAGCCAGCGACATCAATATTGTCTTTAACTGCAAATGGCACACCATATAGTGGTAAGTCAGCAACATTCTGGTCTTGTAAAATATCAATTTGCGATTGAATCTGCTCGTTCGATGCAATTTCAATCCATGCATGATCTTCATTTTTAATTTCTGCAACGTAACTAATCAAATCTTCAAGATGGATTTGCCCATTTTGATATGCTGTTTTCCAGTCTTGAATTGTCCATAAATTTTTCAACACGCTACTCCTCATTTAGTCATTTTGCTGTATAGGCGGCATGACGGCATCCATCAGTTCTAGATGTCCTTTGATTACCCCTTTCAGCACAATAAATTGCTGGCTAATTTGTCTAAGTTCAGAACTTGCGCCCTGCATTAGCATGACTTGCAATATCTTTTGCTGGTCGAGCTGAATATGAAGTGAACTAATCACCTGTGCTAAAAACTGTTGCTGTAAATCGACCAATTGATTACGCAAGGTCATTTGGCTAGCGTCATAAAGCAGCGTCAACGTGCCCACCATGACTTCATTGGCCTGCGCCTGCTCTGCAATTAAGTGTTTATTAATCATGTCGACAATGGCTTGCGAGCGGCTTTCATAGTTCTGCTCGACAATTTTTTGATCGAGTGCGTTAAGTGTCGTTTCAGGTACGGTAATACTGATTCGAGCCAGCTTTTGTTTCGGCACAGTCTTATCCTTTTGTTTTAGGCGGCTGATTGTTTTGTTTGATATATACGCCTGCACGTACGCTGAGCAATTCGACTAAAAAGGCTTTTAAAGTTGGCTTTGGTTGAACCACAGGTTTTACATCGTTCATATCGCACCTCTAGTTTGGTATTACCAAATTCAGTTTTTGTATTACTGGTAAGAGATGCAGAAAATGTGCCAGTTTTTAAGCGTCGTTTTGATGGGATTTATGGGTATTTATGAATGATTTTTGGGCAAAAAAAGCCCCATGCACAGGGATGGGGCTAAATATTTATATTTTTTTAAAAAGTTAATTTGTCATCTTATGCCTGATTAATCATCGTATGTGCCCATACCGATAAAGACTCTAAAACAGGTTTAAAAGATTGGCCTAATTCAGTCATTTCATAAACCACCTTAATCGGTGCTTTTTCACCATAAACGGTTCGAGAGATTAAGCCACTTTGCTCTAATTGCTTGAGTTGAAGGCTTAAGGTCATTTCTGTGATGGTTGGCATTAATTGATTGATTTCATTAAAACGTTTTGGCCCATCTTTTAAATAATACAAAATAACGCCTTTCCATTTTCCACCCACCAAATCCATAGCCATACTGATATGACATGGATACGTTTTTCCATTCATGCTGATTTCACATTTATTTTCAGTATTTGCCATTTTTCATGCCACCTATCAACTTTGATAGTTATTGTACACCCATACTATAAAAATTATAGTGACTATGATTTTTATAGCTACAAGGCATTATTATGGCTTTACTTATTTTGGCCCATCCCTACTACGCTCAATCAATTGCAAATAAAATGATAGTGAATGAACTTATAAAAACCTATCCGGACCTTGAAGTCCGAGATATTTTTCAGCTTTATCCGGACTATAAAATTGACGTGAGTGCTGAACAAGAAGCGTTGTTACGCCACGACACGATCATTCTGCAATATCCAATGTTCTGGTTTAATATGCCGGCAATTTTGAAATTATGGTTTGATGAAGTTTTTACTTATCAGTTTGCTTATGGCTCTCAAGGCGACAAATTAAAAGATAAAAAAGTCATTATTAGTATGACAGTCGGGCAAAAAGAAGCCGATATGGTGAACGACCGAGAAAACTTAATTGATAGCTTTTTAAAAGCGGTTCAATATTCAATTCAATATACGCAAATGCAATTAAGCAGCACATTCTTGCTTTATGAAGTTTCTCCGTTATCAGGTCATTCAGAATCTGAAATTAAATTAAAAGCGGTTGAACATGGTCATGAAGTATTAAAACATTTGACCGAAGCATAAGAAAAAAGAGAGCATCAATATCGATGCTCTCTTTTGGTTTAAGCGACTGGTGCCAAGGTAAATAGCACTTGTCCCGTTTTTACAGTTTGACCTTTTTCAATGGTAATGGTTTCTACCTTCATGCGTTCGGGCGCAATAATTGGAATTTCGATTTTCATTGCCTCAATTACTGCAAGGGTTGCACCTTCTTCAACTATATCTCCTGATGCACATTCGATTTTCCAGATTGACCCCGGCATGTGTGATTCGACGGCACAGCCGCCTTCAGGGATCACCACGGTTTCACCTTCATCAACAGCATCTAAGCTTTCAGAGATATATTCTTGCAAGCCCGCTTCGTGCCAACGGCGGCGCTCAGCCTCAAAGTTAGCTTGTTGCATATCTTTAAAGGCTTGAATGCTGTCTTGATGCGTCTTTAAAAACTCGTTGTATTCTTTTAGGTTGAGCACGCCCTCTTCAATGCAAAGTTTTAGTCGGCCCGCCTTAAAGTCTTCACGCATTTGTAAAAGTTCAGCCTCAGAAACTTCATAAAACTTCACTTGGTCAAAAAAGCGTAATAACCACGGTTTACCTTCTTCGAAGTCGGCATTTTTACGGTAACGACTCCACATTTGAGTGGTACGACCAACGAATTGATAGCCGCCCGGCCCTTCCATACCATACACACACATATACGCCCCGCCAATGCCGACCGCATTTTCAGGTGTCCAAGTTCGTGCAGGGTTATATTTTGTGGTGACTAAACGTTGGCGTGGGTCGAGCGGCGTTGCAACTGGTGCGCCTAAATACACATCGCCTAAACCCATCACCAAATAGTTCGCACTATAGACCACATCTTTAACTGCTTGCTTTGAAGCTAAGCCATTAATACGGCGGATAAACTCGACGTTATCTGGGCACCACGGCGCATCTGGACGAACAATTTGCGTGTAGCGTTCGGTAGCAAGTTGAGTTTGAGAATCTTCCCAAGCCAAAGGCAAATAGACAGTGCGTGAAGGCACCTGCATATTTTGAATATCGGGTAATTCGGCTTCTGCTTGTTGAAGTTTCTGTAAAAGCTCCAGTTGATCGAGCTGGATTGAATCAAAATGAATTTGTAGTGAACGAATGCCCGGTGTTAAGTCGATAATGCCCTGAATGTTTTGTTCTTTAACCCATTGCATAAGCGCATGAATACGGAAGCGTAAATTTAGGTCGAGTACTAACTCGCCATATTCCACCAACAAATAGCTATTTCCTGCTGGTCGATAGGTCACGCTTGGTAAATCAGTTTCACCTTCTAAAGTGGCTAAAACAGCATCTTGTAAAGTGTCGAGTTCTGCTTGAATGGCTGGGTTAAAATCGATCTGAGTCGTATCAGCCGTGGTTAAGCTTTGATGATATTTTTGGTCGAGTGCTTTTGCTTGCGCATAACTCACGGGTACAAATTTGACCTTATCGCCTGCTTTAAGCTGCCCGATTTTCCAAAGCTCAGAATGAATCACTACCGCAGGGCAAACAAAGCCGCCTAAGCTTGGACCATCCGGCCCCAAAATAATTGGCATATCGCCCGTAAAATCAATTGCGCCAATGGCATAAGCATTGTCGTGAATATTGGAAGGATGTAAGCCTGCCTCACCGCCGTCTTCACGTGCCCACTCTGGTTTTGGCCCAATTAAACGAATGCCTGTCCGACTTGAGTTATAGTGAATTTCAAACTCATTGGCAAAGAAGGTATCAATATCTTGTTTGGTGAAAAAATCTGGTGCGCCATGTGGACCATACATCACGGCAATTTCCCAGTTTTGGGTAAAGCTAGGAATTTGTGCTTGAGCTAGAGCTGTGGTCGATTGAGTAGAATATTCAGTAATTGGCAGCATATCTCCAATTAATAAATTACGACCTGCGTGCCCACCAAACTGCCCCAAAGTAAAAGTCGCCTGTGACCCTAAATACTCAGGAACATTAAGCCCACCTTTCACACCAATATAGCTACGGCAACCTGAACGGATAATCCCACATTTTAAAATCTGGCCCTTTTTCACATTGATGATTTGCCACATCGGCACCAGTTCGCCATCAAGTTTTGAAGGCATATCACCGCCCGTAATGACAATTTGGCTGTCGCAGTGAAACTTTAAAGTTGGCCCTTGCAAGGTACATTCAAGCCCTGCGGTATTTGGCTCATTGGCTAAAAGCTGGTTTGCCACCGTTAAACTGAGTGGGTCGATGGCACCTGATGGTGGCACACCAACATCCCAATAACCTAATCGACCTGTTACATCTTGAATAGCAGTTTGAATACCAGACTGCAATACTTCAATTTTTTGAGTTTTCCATTCAAACGTATTTAAAAATCGGGTGGTTTGAGTACCCAAAGCAAAGACATCGCAAGCAATAATGTTTTGCAAATATTCCAGATTGGTTTCGATGCCTGCGACTTGCGTATTTGCAAGACTAGCACTCATTGCCTGTATGGCTTGGTCCCGTGTTGCAGCAGTCACAATGATTTTGGCAATCATTGGATCATAAAAAGACGACACCGTTGAACCTGTTTCTACCCATGTTTCGACTCGTGCTTGCGGGTCAAATTTAACATGGGTGAGTAAGCCTGCACTCGGCTGGAACTGTTTAATTGGGTCTTCGGCATAAAGACGAACCTGAATGGAATGTCCTGTTGGTTCTAACTTTTCAGTCGGTGCTGACCAGTCACCGCTTGCTAAGGTAACCATCCACTCGACCAAGTCGACACCAAACACTTGCTCGGTCACGCCGTGCTCGACTTGCAAACGGGTGTTCACCTCTAAGAAATAAAACTCTTGGGTTTCGGTGTCCATGACAAACTCAACCGTACCTGCCGAGCGGTAGTTCACCGACTGCATGAGTTGAATCGCAACTTTTTGAAGGTAGTCGCGTTGCTGTTCATTTAAATGTGGCGCAGGTGTTTCTTCAATGACCTTTTGATTACGGCGTTGCACTGAACAATCACGCTCACCCAACGCTAAAACTTGGCCTTTCCCATCACCAAAAATTTGTACTTCGATATGGCGCGCGTGTTGTACAAATTTCTCTAAATACAAACCCGCATCTTTAAAATTGACCTGTGCCAAATAAGACACGGTTTGATAGGCATCTTTTAACTCGGTTTCGTTCCAGACCAGACGCATACCAATACCACCACCGCCCGCGGTACTTTTCAGCATGACTGGATAACCAATACGAGCTGCCTCAAACAAGGCCTCAGCTTCATCGGCAAGTAATGAGCTACCCGGAAGTAAAGGCACATTGCTTTTAATAGCCAGCTCACGCGCGGTATGTTTTAAACCAAAATCGAGCATTTGGCTTGAAGTAGGCCCAATAAACGCAATACCTTGGCTTTCGCACAAATCACAAAACTCGGCATTTTCAGACAAAAACCCATAACCGGGGTGAATGGCTTCAGCTCCCGACTGTTTTGCTACCTCAAGGATTTTTTCAATATTTAAATAACTTTGATTGGCAGGTGCAGGCCCAATGAGGAAAGCCTCATCGGCCAAAGTCACGTGTAAAGAATCACGGTCGGCTTCGGAATAAACCGCAACCGAAGCGATCCCGAGTTTTTTAAGGGTGCGAATGACGCGACAGGCAATTGCACCGCGGTTAGCAATCAGAACTTTTTTGAACATGCTTACACCCCTTCCGCTTCACGGACAACCAGTTGAATTTTGGTTGGGTTATAGGCATTACATGGGTTATTCAGCTGGGGGCAATTTGAAATTAAAACAATCAAATCCATTTCTGCCCGAACTTCGACATATTTACCCGGTCCTGAAATTCCATCATCAAATTTAAGCTGACCATCTGGCGTAACAGGTACATTCATAAAAAAGTTAATGTTTGGGCCAATATGACGGACATTTAAGCCATGCTTTTTTGCAATCGGGTGTTTTGCCAAGGCATACATAAAGTTGTTACGGCAACTATGCATTGGGTACGTTTCATGTGCATAGCGAACCGTATTACTCTCACATGAACAAGCACCGCCAATGGTGTCATGGCGACCGCAGTTATCATCATGAATAACGGCAATTGGTCGGCCAAAGTTGCTATAGAGCTTAGTACCTTTTTCTAAATAGATTTGTTGGTTGATAGCCAGAGTGTCCATTGCGCTATAGCGCTCAGTCGGGTTTTCGGCACTCATAAACAAAGTATCGACCGCTTGGTTTCCCTCAAGGTCAATAATACGAAAATATTGGCCCTTTTTAACCTCGCACATCCACGCTTCGCCAGCAGGACAAACTTCATTTAAAACTGCTTTTTCAAATGATTGTAAAACTGTCATGATGCTTCTCCTGATTTAAATATTGCTAAGCGCGTAGTAGCGGGCTGTGTTTTGAAACGCACGCTGATTTTGCGAACATGCATCACGACAAATATCGCTGTCTGTTAGTGAATTGGCTTTAAATAAACTGAGTTGAACATCAGCAGGTTGATAGCTTGGGCTGGTGTCTAAGCCATGAGGCGCGGCAGATAAAAATAGCAGGCAGTCCATTTCAAAACGCAGTTCAATGCTTTGATCGATATTGTTAGAACTGACATAAGACAAAACACCGTTTTCGTCAGGCACAACTTTAGAAAATAGATTAACCGTGGCACTCAGGTCTTGGCTGGTAAGTCCGTATTTGCACATTTCAATGAGTAAGCTGTCTAAGCCGTTTTGGTACATATCATTTCGGGCATCTTGAAATGTGCGATTGCCAAAATGCTTTTCAATTTGTTCTGGTCGGCTTGGGCCACAAAGTGCATCATTCCAACCATGATCGTCATGAACAATCGAAGCCATCA
Source organism: Acinetobacter seifertii (assembly GCF_016064815.1). NCBI lineage: Bacteria > Pseudomonadati > Pseudomonadota > Gammaproteobacteria > Moraxellales > Moraxellaceae > Acinetobacter > Acinetobacter seifertii. The sequence continues at coordinate 2,653,529 of NZ_CP065820.1, forward strand.
CACGGCCAAGGTCTGAGTACAGCACATTGGAAGCTTTTAAATAGGCGGTGTGTTGCCCTTTCAAACTGTCGGGCATGTTAAAACGTTCAAGCACATCGGCAGCATTTACACAAAACAAAGAAACATTTGCCTGAGCGTCAAGCGATGTAAATCTAAGAATAGTTCCTTTTTGAATACGACCCGACCAGTGATGTCCTCCGGGTAAAAGTTCGGTCCAAATCGCCTGATTGTTATGATAACTTACAGTGTTCATAGCTACTCCTGTCGGATAGTTTTAGACTTCCTCCCGGGCTTTTATCCCTCCGTGTAGTTCGCTAGGAACCGTGAACTCTCGGTCCAGTCATACGTAAAGTATCGGAACCCTAGATCACTTTTAATTAGTTATGACTATGCAAAGGACATGCCAGCTTAGTATTACGGTTTTGGTTAAAAGTAATACTAATTTTGGGCAATTTGAGTGCGATTTAAAACACAAGATAAAAATCTGCACTCAAAATTGTGCATTTCAAAATAAAAAAGCCCCTTTCATGAAGAGGCTTAAGAATGAATTATAAGAGAGCGTATTAAGGAAGTAGAATTACCTTACGACAGTCCTGTTCTCTTTCATTAAAAATGCGATAACCCTCTGCGGCATCTTCTAATTTCATTCGATGGGTAATAATCGTTTCAGGTGACAAATCACCACGTTCAATAAATTCTAATAAAAGCGGTAAATATTGATGCACATGGGTTTGGCCCATTTTAAAAGTCAGTCCTTTATCAAATGCATCGCCAAATAAAAAGCCATGAATCGGGCCTGCATATACACCCGGTACACTCACCACACCACCACGACGAACCGCTGCAATACATTGACGAAGCGCTGCCCCACTTGAACCCTCAAGCTTTAAATTGGTAAGCACGGTTTCAATGACACTGCCTTTTGCCTCGAAACCAATGGCATCAATCACCGCATCGACGCCGCGATAATTGTCAGTATTTTGAATAATAAATTCGGCCGCATCGACTTCATCAAAATTAACTGGAATAGCACCGTAGGTTGCCGCCGCATAGTTCAATCGATATTCATTGTGATCGACCATAAATATTTTTTCAGCGCCAAGCATCTTGGCACAAGCGGCGCTTAATAGTCCGACTGGCCCTGCACCATAAATTGCAACGGTTGAGCCACGAGTCACTTGAGCGTTGGTCACTGCCTGCCAAGCGGTAGGCAAAATATCGGTCAAGAAAAGCACTTTTTCATCTGACAGTGAGCCGGGGACTTTAAAAGGTCCTTTATTGGCTTTTGGCACACGCACATATTCTGCTTGCCCGCCCGGCACACCGCCATATAAATGGCTATAACCAAATAAAGCTGCACCCGGTGGAATTTGCTTTTTATTTATAATCGCGCCGCGTCCTGTATTGGTGGTTTCACAGGCAGCAGTCAGGTCAAGTTGGCAAAAGAAACATTCACCACAAGCAATCACAAAAGGCACAATTACACGGTCGCCTTTTTTCACGTGAGTGACTGCGGGGCCTACTTCTTCAACCACGCCCATAAACTCATGCCCAAAAATATCGCCATGTTCAGTCTTTGGAATTTTACCTCGATATAAATGCAAGTCAGAGCCACATATCGCTGTGGCGGTTACACGTAAAATAATGTCATCTGGTTCTTGAATAATAGGGTCTGCAACCGTTTCAACTCGAACGTCTTCGGCACCGTGGTAAGTAAGAGCACGCATATTGTTATTCCTCAATTTCCTATCATGTCATTTGATTATGAGGAGGCTTTCTTTACGGTTTGCAACGATTCTTACTTTTCACGTAAGGCTTATAGCTCAAATGCAAAGTGATCTATATTTAAGTAACAATAAAAGTAAAATATAGTTTCTTAGCTTTTTCTTGGGCAGACGTGATTTGAGCTCCCTTTGCCCTTTATATTTAAAATTTAAAAAACGGGTAAGAACCTACCCGTTATTTCACTGTCGTCGTATAAAAACTATCTATTGCATCAACCATTTGAGATAACCCCGGTTGCTCTAATGGATAGTGGCCTGCATTTTCCAATATCACAGTTTTTACCGGCACTTTATGAATGCGGCCAAGAAAAGGCGTACTTAAATCAAGTGGTGTCCAACGGTCTTTTTCAGGTTGGGTCAATAAGACAGGACATACGTCAAAGTCTTCAGGTGCAACCTCAGGTTTATAATGTATATATGAATCTAAAAAGGTCAAAGAAACCGAGTTACCTGCTGAAGTTTTATCTTTCATAAAAGCTTTTAAGGCATCTTTATTATTCACCAAAGTACTCATTTTACTTGCCCAACTCATTGGAACACGCATAGCTGCTAACGGCGTCTTAGCAGTTAAATGTGTAATTGGCGTTCCTACCCGACTCATAAACAAATTGCTTGCTACAGTATCTTTCACTTTTTGATTGCTTGTATCAAGGAAGGTCATTCCCACTATAGCTTTAACCTTTTTATTTTTGGCAGCAACATGGTAAGTCAGCATACCACCAGCACTTAGGCCATACAGTACAACTGGACGATTATCTTTGGCCAATTCCACATCAATTAAATCGCTACCTGCCTGTATCCAATCGTTATAACTAATCGGCTTACCCTTTTTAACTTGAGTGACACCATAGCCGGGCATATCGACAGCAATTGTTTCATAACCTCGATCAGCCAAGGGTTTTCCTAAAATCATCGACATTTGTCGACCATTGGTCCCCACACCGTGAAATAAAATCACTTTAATTTTGGCATTGGGATTACGGTAAGTATCCAAATGGATGTTATGACCATTCCAAGACCACCATTCTTCTTTGGGTAACTGGTCTTTAGGAATATGAAATTCTTGAGGAAGGAATTGTTCAATTTGTTGCCAAGCTGCTTGATTTTGATAACCCATGACAGACTCTCCTGATTTTATTTCTTGAGCTGAAGATACACCTGTTACACAAATCATTAGGCCAATTACACCTAATTTACTCATTAATTGCCGCATCATATTTATCGGCTTTGCTGGTTGAACGGTATTCATTGTTTTACTACTCGTTGCTATCTGATGAATAAATATTAGGCTTTAGTCTTCTCATCAACCATGCTAGATTGGGACACGCATTTTAGTTTTTAGGCCAACCGATGTTAGAGTTTCAAGATTATTTACGAGCTCCATCTAGCGTACAGCTATTATTAGAACTAGGTGATCAATTAAAAATTCAAAGATCACATCTGTTAGCCAGTACTGGTTTAACCCTAACTCGTTTAAATGATACTAACAGTGTTGTTACACCCGATGAAGAACTGGGTGTCATCAATAATTTAATTAAAGTTTTATCTGCTCACACCGCAGGTTTAGGTCTTATTACCGGTTTTAACCACCAACTGACAACTTATGGGATTTTGGGTTACGCACTAATGAGTAGTGCAACAGGTTTAGAGGCAATGCAACTTGTGCAACGTTATCTGGCCCTCACCTATACCTTTGTTAAAATAAATTTTCAGCAAAAAAATAATGAGTGCATGATTTGCTTTACTGAACCTGTGGGCCTAACACAGGAGTTACAACGGTTTGTACTTGAACGTGCGATGGCTGCAACTCTTCGTGTTATTAGCGATATTTATGAAGGTTCATTTCAATTAGATGCATTTCATCTTAAATATGATGAGCCTGAGTCTTGTTTGTTAAATATACCTAAAGAATATTTAGGCGCTCCAATTCAATTTAATCAAAAAGAAAACATTTTAAAATTTAATAGTTCGCAATTGCTCCATGCTCTACCCCATGCAAACCCGAATACTGCTGCTATGTGTGAAAGGCTGTGTATGGAGCTTATTAGCCAACGCCATACCACCTTAACAACCACAATGATTGTCCGTGATTTTTTAATGAATGCTCCTTCTGGCACATTACTTAATATTAAAGAGATTTCAAATAAGTTAAATATGAGCGAACGGACGCTAAAAAGAAGGTTACAAGACGAGAATATCTCTTTTAGAGCACTTCAAAATGAAACCTTGCATCGACGTGCCGATTCCCTTTTAGCGCAAAATCTAAATTTAGGCCAAGTGGCAGAAATATTAGGCTTCTCAGATTTATCTACTTTTTCTCAAGCTTATAAACGTTGGACTGGCGTTGCTCCAAGTCACTATAAAAAGCAAATGATTAAATAAATTCTATTTAAAATGTTACTTTTTATCCGGAGTTACTCCGACGAACTAGAATTCCAGCATAGAGAAAAGCATGCTACTATTAAAATTATGACAATTAATCATGTCAAATTTACTTTAGAGGGAACAAGATGTTAAAAACTCAAAAAATCAACATCGTACAAGAATTTGATGCACCTATAGACAAGGTCTTTGCAGCCTTGAGTGAACATGAAAACCTAAGCAAACTTTTTGCTCCTGCTAAAGTCACTCGCATTAGTAATGGCAAAGATGCACGTAACGGTGTTGGCTCTGCCCGCAAGATGTCTATTCCGTTTACACCTTCATTTGTTGAAACAAATTTAGTCTATAAAGAAAATGAACTGATTGAGTATGCGATCACAAGCGGCATTAGCCCAATTAAGGCACATCGCGGTGTAATGCAATTTACTGACTTGGGAAATAACCGAACTCGTTTGAATTACACGATTAGCTTTAAAGGCCGCGTTCCTTTTATTGGCCCGATTATTAAAGCCGCTCTACAAAATGGCGTGAGTCGTGGTCTTAAAAAACTTAAGTTTTAACTGGTCCTATCAAATAAAAGCCCTATTACGGGCTTTTATTTTTTTAAATATTTCTAAGAAAACATCGCTATAAAATATGTGAATTGCTTATCCCGCTCATCTATATGGTTATCGCTGAGCCTTTGAATAATGGTTCCTTCAATTATATGTAAAAGTAATTTGGCATCGTGAAATGAAACACCCGATTTTATAAATCTAAGCTGACTATAGATTTCATTAGTGAGCCACATTCTATATCTCACTGCTGTTTGATAAGCGTTTGGGTAATTACTTTTAGTTTCAAAAATGGTTTTCAATAGCAGGTAATACATTCCTTCTAAGTCTGTATGTAAGTCATATAGTGTTTTGAGTTTGTCTCTCACATTTGAGTCTTGGTCATATTCCACCGTTGCGACGACTTTGTCTTGTAGCCGTTGTTTTTGCACAAGTAGGCAGATTTCTATAAACCGCGCTTTGGACTGAAAGTAATGATAAAACGTCATTTTTGTAATTTCAGACTCTTTGATAATTCTATCCACACCTACTAAATGGAATCCGTGATGGTGAAATAAATCAATTGCTTTATTCACAACTTTTAAAGCACGTGTAGAAAGTACTAAAGGTGACATATTTGTACCGTTTAAAATAATTTTTTGTTGTATGTAAAAGAGATAGAAATGCCGTCACTCTTAAATTGAGTGCTTAAAACGGGCATGCAAAAGCGGCACAATAAAGGTGTGCTCGCCTATCTCAGGTTTATTGTTGCTATGATTTTTAAGCCGTAACGATTCTTAAGGTGCAGAAAACCTAGAGTCGATTAAACTGAGTTAGAAATTGTTTAAACGATATAAATACAGAAATTTTGGCGTAGGCCAATAAATGAGAAGAAATAGTACGCATAGCGGACTCCTAGATGAAATAGAAGTTCTACCAGATCACTGCTAAATGATTATGGTGGCAGAACGAAGAAGGGTTAGCAGACCAGTCATCTAGGAACTGGCACGCCCGAAGGCGTCCCTCCTCCGTCCTACCGCTACGAAGGGAGACGAACGAGTTCACCACCAAAAAATTACTTCTTTGATGATCTAGATGAAAACGGTCTGCTAAAACCGACTGGCAATGTAGGCCAGCCCGCAAAGGATAGTATTCGCTTTTGTTATCGTCAAGCGTAGGAAATGACAATCGTATTAAAGTAGAGCAGTTAAGTTTTAAATTATTTTCAAATCTGGAAGATTTAAAAACTAATTGAATATTGATATGGAGGATCTGTTTGTCTAGCTATAAAAATTAAATAAAAACTCAAGAATGAAATAACTATCTCTACTAAATAATTATGGTAGCAGAACGAAAAGAGTTAGCAGACTGGTGCCAAAGAGACCAGCACATCCTAAGATGTCCTCTTTCCATCCTACTAGAAAGAAAGAATATTATTCACTTTCGTTATCGTCAAGCGTAGGAAATGACAATCGTATTAAAGTAGAGAGACTGGAATAAATAAAAGTTATTTAATTGGTTTAGTTCATTATGAAATTTCTATTATTTTTAGTAGGATATATTTTTATTATAAAAATGATTAGAGTTATCTAATGACATTAAAGACTTTATATATCGAGTTTTATTATGGAGAATATTCAGTTCAAGAAAGAACGGAAAAGATTAATAAATACATTGAAGAAAATGAAGATGTTCATATAGATTTTTTTACCGAATTACTACTACCATTTAATGACTATAATTCTTTATTACTGCGAATCATAAACTTAACAGACCCTATTTTTTCATATAATTGTATTGAAGCAGAAATATTAGCAGCTAGATTTTTTTTAGATATTTTAAATAATTATCAAGAAAACAACCTAAGCCCAGTTCAGTTATGTACTATTTTCAATAATTTAGAAACAGGTTTTATGGGCGCACCAAGAAATCTTCCAGACAACATAATTTATTACCCTACTTGGCTCGAATCTTTCTACGATGCTTGCGATTGGTGCGATGAAACATGGACTTTAAAGAATTCTCCTCACCTAATTGAAACCTCAAAACAGCAAGTCCATATCATAGAAAAATGGCTATTCTTCAAATAGTGATAAGGCATCTTTATTGCCATTTTCAGCTGCTTTTCTTAGCCACTTTTCAGCTAATTCATTGTTTTGCGGTACACCCTCACCTTTATAGTACATCATCCCTACTGTAAATTGCGCTTCATCATTTTCCTGTTGAGCAGCTTTGCTATACCATTCAAAGGCCTTTTTATAATCTTGATTTACACCTTGCCCAAGCGCATAACACGCCCCTAAGTTATTTTGTGCTATTGAGTTTCCTTTTTCAGCAGCTTTGCTATATAACTCAAAGGCTTTTTTATTATTTAGCTCTACGCCCTTACCTTGTGCATAAAGTGCTGCAAGATTATTTTGCGCATCGGCATAATTTTGTGCAGCAGCTTTGCTATACCAATCAAATGCTTTTTTATAATCTTGGGTTACCCCGTAGCCTTCTTCGTAAAGTATGCCCAAATAGTATTTAGCTTCGGCATTATCTTGTGCAGCAGCTTTGTTATACCATTCAAATGCTTTCTGATAGTTTTTAACACCACCATCTCCATTTGCATAATACGCACCTAAATTATTCTGTGCTTTCACTTCACCTTGTTTAGCAGCTTTACTATACCATTCGAATGCTTTTTTATAATTTTGCTCTACCCCTTGTCCAAGAGCATACATTGCTCCCAAATTATTCTGTGCCTCTGCATTTCCTTGATTAGCAGCTTTGCTATACAATTCAAAGGCCTTTTTATAATCTTGAGGAACAACTTCTCCCTCTACATATAATTCAGCAAGTTTTGCTTGAGCCCCTGCATCACCTCTTTCTGCTAAACGCGAAATATCTTTAAAATCTGGTTGATGACTACAAGCTAATAAATTGATTGCTACGAAAATAATGGCGATTTTTTGAAGTTTTTTTCTTAAAATAAAAAACATAATAAATATTAAATTGCTTGTGATGAGAAATATATCGAATGAATTTTAGCATAAATTCTCAAACATGAAAAAATTTAAAGTTCTAGTTTAATGGCTGTAGTAATTTAATGAAATTATAAATTATCTATAATCCTTTAATTAGATTAATTTAAAATACATCATGTCGAATAGCCCATACGACCAAAACTAAAATAAAGGTAATAAGTGAACTTAAAGATGAAGATATTAATAAATAAAGAAGTGCTAAGTGATTAGGACCATCTATAGTAAAAAAGTGTGCATTAGTCCAATCTTTAGGAAATAAAATTACTAAAACAAATAGAGTGATAATAAAAAATGATAAAAACCATATTGGCGCTAAATAGCTAAGCTTCCACCCTGCTTTAACTACAAAATAGCCAATGCCATATACGAATATAAAAAAAATAGCAAAACCCAATATAGACATAGTACCTTCTTTTAAATAATAACTTACTTGTCAAAACGTTAATTTAGAAAACCTTATTACGAATACTCCACACTACAATAACTAGTAGTAATGTTAATAAAGTTGAAGACATACCTGCCACAAAAAACAAATCTACTGCTCGCCAATTCAAAGATATCCTTCCATCCAAAAAAAATTGGACATATCTTCCTTTAAAATAAAGTAGTAATAAAAAACCCAACCAAACAATTATAAATGTTGAAATAAAAGATAGGGCAGCCAAATGCCGAATCTTCCATTTAGTTTTAGCTATAAAGTATCCAATGACATGTGAAATTATAAAAAAAATAGCGAAACCCAATATAGACATAGCACCCTCTTTAAGATTATTTTTTATATTAACTACTTATCCCTTATTTAAAATTATTATCTTCTGGATGAAATCCAAAAAATATTGCTCCGACTACCCATCCAGATAAATATATAAGCTTACCCAGTTCTGTTATTCCACCACTAAGAAGGTGCCACAACATCAATCCTCCTGTTAAATAGATAGAGAAAAAGAGAAAGCAAAAAACAATTGAAAGTAAAAGAACTAAATATTTATTTAAAAATTTATTAACAACATATAAAAAAACAGATAAAGACTTTTCAATTAAAAAAATAGTGTATCGCCCAACAAGCAAACCCACAAAAAACGTAAGTATTAGAATAAATATTGGCACAGTTTAAGTTATTCCTTTTTTAATATTAAAATAATTTTCTATTTCTCATTATAGTTCCCAACAAGAGATAGAACTTCATTTCTTTTCATTTGCTTATCAATTTTTATTAAGCATTTAATATGCCAATTTTTATCATTGTTATAAAAAAAGAGAGTTAATAGGAGTTAAGCAATTTGAAAACACTCAACTCCTTACAAAGCCTTAATCAATCCATCAGCTTTTTACGGCGATACAACCCACAATCCCCTGAAAATAACGCTGCCAATAAACAAGTAATAATCGCGTAAGTGGCAACATTCATTCCAAATAGCTCTATGGCTAAAATGATAGACGTTAACGGCGCCTTACTTGCCCCTGAAAACAAACTGACTAACCCTAAACCTGCAAGCAGTGAAATGGGTAGGTTTAAAACTGCACCTAAAGCATTACCTAATGTCGCACCAACATAAAACAATGGCGTAATTTCGCCACCTTTAAAACCAGAACCTAAAGTAATAGCAGTAAAAACGGTCTTATTAAAAAAGTCGTAAAATTCAATCGGTACATAAAAAGATGCAATGATCTTATCTGTACCCAAACCGTTGTATTGCTGATGTGCAGTAAACAGCGTAAGCAGCATAATAATAATACCGCCAACCATTGTTCTTAATGGCAAATAACGAATGTATTTATAAAAGAGATCACTCGCCAAGTGAATGGCAGCAATAAAGAAACGTGCAGCAAAGCCAAATACTAACCCCGCTGCAATTAAGCTCATGAGCGTGCCAAAATGAATGGCTGGAAACTCACTTATGACGTAAAAAACATGGGGATGAACTATATCGAATAGCTCAGGAATGGTCGAAGCAATCAGAGCTGACACAAAACATGGAAAAATAGCTGAGTATCTTAAATTACCCAAAGCGGTAATTTCTAAACCATAGATTGCACCAGCCATAGGCAGACCAAACACGCCAGCAAAACCAGCACCAATACTGGCGATTAAACAGATTTTGCGATTGTCTTCCGAGATTTTTAAAATATGGCTTAAGTGGTCAATTAAAGCACCTGAAAGCTGTACGGCTGGTGCCTCACGCCCTGCCGAACCACCAAACAGTTGCGTTAAAATTGACGTAATAAAAATGATGGGGCTCATTCGTTTTGGAATAAATGACTTGGGTTGATGAATCTCATCTATGAGTAAATGTGTTCCGCGTTCAATCGGCGATCCATATTTTTTAATGAGATAACCAATACCAAAACCCACAAAAGGCAAAAAGTAAATCAACCAATGATGCAAGCTTCTGACTTTATTTGAAATATCAAAAGCCACAAAAATTGAGGTCGATGCCAGCCCCGCGACGACTCCAATCACAATGGAGATGACGAGCCAATAAACACTGTATTTTAGAATTTGATCATATTCAGATGAAGGTAGAATTTTCATTCGCTTTCTTCAATTCGCCTTTGAGTGAGTGCCAAATTCTCAAATTATTTTTTATGCAGCCAGCTCATTAAGTGAGAAATGCTTAAACTGGGCTAAAAATTAAAGCTCGCATAAGCGAGCTTTAAATACAGTGATCAATATTTATATCACTTAACTGTGATAAATATCTCATAACCAGTACAGGCTTTCAAGTTGAAATTGGTTAATCAAAGGTTAAAACCATCGACTCAATTAATTAATAAACAATCAATAAAGTAAATAATTAATTAATACTCGCAATCACGGTTTCAGCATGGCAGGTCGCACCCTTCTCTGCGCTAATCTGAATCACACCACTACGGTGTGCCAGTACCTGCACTTCCATTTTCATGGCTTCCATAATGGCAACTACTTGGCCTTCTGTCACTTGCTCACCATTTTCGACTTTCCAAGCGCTAATCACTCCATTAATAGGCGCAAGTAAATGCTCGTCACTCACTTCTGGCTCATTCGTTTGGGCTTGAGCGGCGGTTGCTGGGCCTTGTGCAAACATTCCTGCTGGTAAACCTAAACGGTGTAACTTGCCATCAATTTCAATGTAGCTGAGTAACATCGGCTGTTGATGGTTTGGAATACCACGTTTAGTCGGCTTTAACTCTTGTTTAAAGTCATTTTCAATCCAACGCGTGTGTACATTAAATTCTTCGGTAAAGTCAGGCTCGTTGAGTACCGCACGGTGAAAGTCTAAAACTGATGCTACACCTTCAATTTTAAATTGTTTTAAAGCACGTTTAGCGCGAGCAATTGCAACCTCACGAGTTGAGCCAGTCACAATCAGTTTTGACATGAGTGAGTCAAAGTGACTAGACACTAGAGAACCAGTGCGAACACCAGTGTCCACGCGTACACCGTTACCAAACGGCGCTTCGAATAAACTCAACACACCAAAGGCTGGAATAAACCCACGAGCTGGGTCTTCGGCATTAATACGAAACTCAATGGCATGTCCCTGCGCTTTTGGTGTTTCTTTAATCGAAAGCTCATGGCCCTGTGCCACGCGAATTTGCTCAACCACCAAATCGACTTTTGAAGTTTCTTCAGTCACTGGGTGCTCGACTTGCAAGCGCGTATTAACTTCTAAAAATGAAAGCTTACCGTCACGGCTCAGTAAATATTCAACTGTTCCCGCACCCACATAGTTTGCAGTCTGACAAATGTTTTTTGCCGAGGTTAAAATTTGCTGGTAAATCTCATCGCTAATAAATGGGGCTGGCGCTTCTTCGACTAACTTTTGGTTACGGCGTTGCAACGAGCAATCACGTGTACCAAGTACCACAATATTGCCATGTTGGTCGGCAATCACTTGCGCTTCTACATGGCGCGGTTTATCGAGATATTGTTCGACAAAACATTCACCACGGCCAAAAGCAGCTTTTGCCTCGCGTACTGCCGACTCATAAAGCTCTTTCACTTCTTCGAGTTTCCACGCGACTTTTAAGCCACGGCCACCGCCCCCAAATGCCGCTTTAATGGCAATCGGTAAACCAAACTGTTTAGCAAACTCTAAAGCTTCATCTGCATTATTAAGTGGATCTTGCGTACCTTGAACTAATGGCGCACCAACCGAAGCAGCAATTTTACGCGCTTCGATTTTATCACCCAGTTTTTCAATAGCACTTGGTGATGGCCCTACCCATTTTAAGCCTGCATCAATCACGGCTTGGGCAAACTCGGCACGTTCAGATAAAAAACCATAACCGGGATGTACCATCGTCGCTTTTGATTTCTTAGCAACTTCAATAATGGCTGGAATATTTAAATAGGTTTCACTGGCAGTCGCACCAGCCAAGCCCCATGCTTCATCTGCAAGTTCGACATGCATGCTGCCAATATCATCATCTGCATATAACGCGACCGATGCAATTCCCATATCACGGCAAGCATGAATAATACGAACAGCAATTTCACCACGGTTAGCAATCAATAATTTTTCTGTATTCATCTTTCATTCTCAAAATCTGTAAATTCGGCAATTTTTTTAAATTTGATGCGACAACCTGTCGGAATCTGTGCCACCAAGTCCCAATGGTGTTTAGCAACAGAGGCAATGACCGGATATCCGCCCGTTAAAGGGTGATCATTCATAAACAAAACGGGTTGACCACTCGGTGGAATCTGCAAAGCACCAATGCATGTACCTTCACTTTCCAACTCGTAGGTAATTTTGCGAGTTAAAGCCTGCTCACCTGAAAGTCTTAGCCCGACGCGGTTGCTTTCATTGGTTACCAGCCATTCTTGCTGACACAATAGTTCAATACTGTCTTGTTCAAACCAGTCTGTGCGTGGTCCCATCACAATGTCTAGCTCAACCACTTCGCCAGCTTGTGGCAAATCGGTTTTACCCACTTCATTTACGCTAATATTGGCTGCCTTTAACGGCCCTTGGTAAATGGTATCTCCAAGCTTTAAAGGCTCTGGCCCTAACACTGCCAAGCTGTCAAACGAAGCACTATTGAGTACTGGTTCAACGTCAATACCACCACGAACTGCCAGATAGTTTCTTAAACCTGCTGTTGGTGGCTGAATTTGAAATTCATCGCCTTCATCTAAATCAATCGGTTGATAGCTTGCAAAGTCTGCGGTTTGACCATCGGTAAATTTCACACGAATGTTTGAAATAGCCCCAGCCACCGCAATAACGCCAGCATGCTGCATTTTGGCTTTTAGGCCGCCATTTAAAACTTCAATGACAGGCGTATCGGTTGGATTACCCACAATACGGTTGGCACTATGCATGGCAGATAAGTCCATTGCACCCGCTACACCAACCCCAATATTGGTCTGGTTTAGGCGTCCTTCGTCTTGAATAAGCATCTGTAAACTTGGCGCAGTGATCTTAAACAGTGACACCGATTGTTTCGGCTCAACCTTACGTGTGATTTGCTGTGGTACAGCTACAGTGGTTGGACGATGCGTAACATCTTCAAAATGTACATTCATGCCCGGTAAAAGTAATGCAGGATTTTTACGCTCTAAATCCCACATTTTTTCTGATGTGGTTCCAATCAGCTGCCAACCACCCGGACTGTCTTTTGGGTAAATACCAGAATATTGTCCAGCCAAACCCAAAGAGCCTGACGGTATTTTTTTACGAGGAACCGTTAAACGTGGAATATCGGTAAAAGGTTTATCGGGACTACTCATATAAGCAAAGCCCGGCGCAAAACCAATAAAAGCCACATTCCACACACTTTGGTGATGTTTTCTAATCACATCAGCCACAGACAGCCCTTGTAACTCGGCAACCTGAGCAAGGTCTTCGCCATCGTAACGAATCGGCACAATCACTTCTTGGCTACTGCGCTCAAATCCAGAATCAACTTTAAGGCTCTGAATTGAAGCAACCAGCGTTTTAAAGTTGGTTTCGATCTCGTTGAAAAAAACCAAAATTGTTTTTGCAGCAGGGACTAAGTCTTTAATTCCATTCAATTGAGTATTTTGCAATTTATTGTATAACGCCAAAGTTTCTTCTAGGCTCGCAAGCTCAATCAGAAAACAATCGGCGTTTACCGATAAAAAACGCATTTGCTTATCCTTTTAATTCTTCTTTAGCTCAATTAACCAATCCAAGCACGGTCAGGAATGTCGGTAATAAACATATGACCCGGTGCATGACTAATGGCAAAAGGAATTTTCGAGTTCATCACTGCTGCTTGCGGTGTTACCCCACATGCCCAAAATACTGGAATTTCACCCGCCTCAATACGAGAAGCATCACCAAAGTCAGGTTTATTTACATCCTTAATGCCCAAACTTTCAGGGTGACCAATATGTACAGGTGCACCATGCACGCTTGGCATACGTGATGTAATTTTTACCGCTTCACTAATTTGATGCGATGGAATAGGTCGCATAGAAACCACCATGTTTCCTGAAATACGCCCTGCTGGTTCACACTGTATGTTGCTCAAATACATCGGAACATTGGTGTCGTCATGAATATGGCGCACTTCGATGCCCGCTTCTTGCAAAGCTGTTTCAAACGAGAAACTACAACCAATTAAGAAAGTCACCAAATCAGGATGGGCGTTATAAATCTCACTTGCATCGGTCACTTCATCGACCATTTCTCCATCTTTCCATATGCGATAGCGCGGAAAGTCCGTTCGGATGTCTGAATCTGCCGCAAGCTTAGTTGCATAGATGCCTTCTTCGAGCACATCAAGCACTGGACAGCTTTGCGGATTACGGTGTGCATAAAGCAAAAAGTCATATGCCCACTCTTTTGGCACCGAAATCATGTTGACCTGCGTCATGCCCGCAGCCATGCCTGCTGTCGGCTTATCAAAGCCAGCACGGATTTTTAAACGCGCATCTAAAGCGGCTTCAAGCTGAGCTGGGTCGACTTTAATATCCTTATACATGGTGCTCATCCTTATGCTTTATTTACAAATGGGCGGATTTCAATATTGTTTTTTACAAGCTCGGCTTTAATGGCTGCCGACATCTCAAGCGCACCGTCGGTGTCGCCATGTAAGCAAATGGTGTCGGCTTGAATTGGGGTAAATACACCATCAATTGACTCAACCCCACCATTTTTAAGCATAGATACGACACGGCTTGCTACAAATGCCGAGTCGTGTAAAACCGCACCTTCTAGACGGCGAGATACCAATGAACCATCGCTGTTATAAGCGCGATCTGCAAATGCTTCAGACACCACTTTTAAACCCGCAGCTCGTGCTTGTTCGACTAAGTTCGACCCAGCCAAAGCCACCAAAACCAGTTCAGGGTTATACATTTTAATCGCATCAATTACTGCCGCTGCCTGTGCTTGGTCATGTGCAATAGTGTTATAAAGTGCGCCATGTGGTTTAACGTATTGCACTTTTGAGCCTGCCACTTTTGCCAAGCCATCGAGTGCAGAAATTTGGTACAGCACATCGGCAATCAGTTCGTCACGTGACAAATCCATATTACGGCGGCCAAAACCTACAAGGTCTGGATAAGACACGTGAGCGCCAATAGTTACGCCAAGCTCCACTGCTTTACGAACCGTTTTTAAAATGCCAAGCGGGTCGCCAGCATGGAAGCCACAAGCAATATTGGCACTGGTCACGACTGGTAAAATCTGGTCATCATTACCCATTTTCCATGAGCCAAAGCTTTCACCCAAATCACTATTTAAATCTACAAACATGGCATTATTCCTTTATTACTTTACGCAGTCTGGCTTAAAGCTTGGTCAAATAGTTAAATACTGTCGTAAATGACATATAACCCATCCACCACGTCAACAGACATGTTAAACCACCCAAAATAAGCAACCATTTTGGATAGTTATAATTACCCATCAAATCTTTTCGGCATGCAGCAACATACACAAAAATTGTAAGACCAATTGGCAACACCAAACCGTTAAAACCACCTACAAAAATGAGTAGACCCGCTGGAGTTGCACCCAATAACACATAGAGCAATAAAGCCAATGCGATAAAGGTAATGGTCGTATAGTTGGTTTGTTTTGGTGTTAAGTTCTTTTTAAATGCAGTAAAGAATGACACTGAAGTATATGCTGCGCCGATCGTGCTACTAATACCCGCTGCCCAGAAAATTAAACCAAATAATTTAAAACCAAATGTACCCGCTGCATATTGGAATGCTTGAGCTGCCGGATTGGCATCATGGCTGGCTAAATCAATGGTTGCACCGCTCACTACTACACCTAAAAACGCTAAAAACAGCACATAACGCATGATACCAACGACAACAATGCCCTTGGTCGCAGCTTTTGCAACTTCATCAATATTTTCAGGGCCAACAGCGCCTTTATCGAGTAAACGATGTGCGCCTGCATAGCAGATATAGCCACCAACCGTACCGCCAACAATGGTGGTAATAATGGCAAAGTCGATATGATCTGGAGCAAAGGTTTGATGTACAGCTTGTCCCACAGGAGGCATTACAATGACGGCAACAATAATAATCAGCAGGATTTTAAGCAATCCCAACACGATCATGCTTTTATCCATGGCAAGCGTTGCTTTTCTTGAAGCAAAAATCAAAATGGCTAACGCACCACTTAAAATACCGCCCCACTTTGTGTCTAGGCCAAAAAGCGCATTTAAACCTAAAGCTGCACCGGCAATGTTACCGACACTAAAGAAAAAACCGCCCAAAATCACCAGAAACGCCAGTAAATAACCACTACCCGGTAATGCTTTATTGGCAATATCTGATGCACGCATTTGAGTGAGTGTTACGACTCGCCAAATGTTTTGTTGGACGACATAATCAATGAGAATGGAAACTAAAATTGCAAAGCCAAATGCAGCGCCTAACTTCACTGTAAATACAGCAGTTTGGGTTAAAAATCCTGGCCCCATTGCAGAGGTCGCCATCATAAAGATTGAGGCAACAATGGCCCATTGGCGATCTGATAAAAAAGAAGATTTTAGTAAAGACATATTAATGCGTTCCTCATCCATTTGAGCTTAACAACGCTATTTCAAGTTGAACCAAGAACACCATTTTTTGTCCCAAACGATATTCTTTAATCCTTTAAAATGACAAAGATTCCCTATTCCCCAATCAACTTAATCGGTGATCAAATCTTGTGTCTAAAATAAAAACATAGCTCATCCCTACGGACAATAAGACTTTTTACATAAATTAAAATTTTTAAGTTTTTGATTTTTATTATTTTTTAATTTTATTAAAAGTCAGGATAAATTTTACTTATCGAAGCACATAAGCTGCTTTTATGACTTTGCATACAAGCAGCGATAATTTAGAGAAGAAAAATAAGATGAAAAGATCACCGATTCTACTTATTTTTTAATTTGCTCATTCAGCCTTTTCATGGCACTCGCCGAGACTTTAACAGCGACCTCGGTTAATTTTTCTTTCAAGGCAACGTCATTCCCGTGAATATAAATAGACGTGAAATGAAAGGTTTTTAAGCGAATAGGCGTATCTAATATTTCCAATCGTCCGTCGGTAATTTCCTTTAAAGCCGTTAAAGTCGGTACGACTGCAATACCTAAACCTTGCTCAGCAAGACGTAATAAAGTCGCTAATGAATAACTGGTAATTGAAAGCGGCTCATCAATGCCCTGTTCTTTCATTTTGGCCTTTAATTCTTTATAGGGATAGGTAATTTTTGGATAAGTTAAAATGGTATGCGACATTAAGGCTTTAAAAGACATTTGCCCAATTCCACCTTTAAACGATGGTGCTGCCAAGAAACTCAGTTCAAAGTTACAAAGTGACTGCTCAATACATTCAAAAGCCAAGGTTGGGCCAAGTAAAAAGGCCATGTCCAAGTCACCTGTACGAACGCCTTCTTGTAAATTAGGTGTCAGGTCAACCACAATTTCGACCGAAACTTTTGGAAATTCTTGTTGAACTTTTTCGATATATTCAACGAGCCACGTATACACAATGGTTTCGGAAACGCCTAAACGTATGGTTCCCGTCAGATGCTGGTTTTCGGTAAGCTCTGCGACCAGATCGGTTTCTAAACGCATAAACTTTTCAGCATATTTAAATAAGGTCATACCTTTATGGGTCAGTTTAAACTGCCGCAAGCTTCGGTCTAAAACCTTAAAACCTAATTCATTTTCAAGAGATGTGATTTTTTGAGAGACAGCAGGCTGCGTCGTTTGTAATTTAATTGCCGCCTTATTGAAGCTATTTAACGTCACAACCCAATAAAATGCTTCAAGATTCTTTAAATTCACGTTTCATCCTGTCTTAAAAATTCCTTTACTTTTATAGTATGTAAGCTTTTAACCTGTTAAGGCCAGCAATAAATAAATTTTTAACTAAAGTTAGTTATCCAAATTTTTAAATGCTTTGGAAAGCTGACTAATTGTTTTGATCTGTTTTGCATAACGGCGGCATGATCGGCACGCCAACAAATGCAGTTGTAAACTACTTTGCTCACGTAAGAAAAGCGGTCTATCTTGTTTTTCAGACAATAGTTGGGTGGCTTGTCGGCATGTCAACATGAACAATCCTCCTTCAGTAACCATTTATTTTCTAAGCATTCCCGTAAACGGGTACGACTTCGATACATCAACACATTAAAGTTTGAAATAGATAACTCCAGCTTGCTACAAATTTCGTTAGAACTCAGCTCTACCACTTCTCTCATCATGAAAACCTGAGCATATTTGGCAGGCAAATGATCTAAACAGGCTTCAAAAATTATCCAAAAATCTGACTGTTCCATCATTTCTTCAGGGCTTTGCCATGCTTGAGGTGCTTCATATTTATGCCAGTGTCCTGAAGCATCAAACAATTCATCAACACTGAGTTCGCTTTCCTCGTCTTTAAATAATTCAGACATGGCGACCAAACGTGACTTTTGCCGAACCACATCAATAATTTTATTTTTTAAAATAGCGAATACCCATGTTTTGAACGCAGCCCGCCCTTTAAATGAATCTAAGTTTTGAAAAGCACTGGTTAAAGCCTCTTGCACTACATCTTCAGCTTGTGGAAGCGAGGATAACTGTAAAAAAGCAAATTTAATCATTTGCTGCCTTAAGTCTTGTAAAAAGGCTGGGTTATGCAGTTGATCCCCTAAGTCATCATGACGTGATGCCGCGGCTGAAGTCATGCTTGTGCCTCTTTAAAATCATGGAGAGTTTGAATTAATTGTAGTCGAGATAAGAGGTTTTTGAGTTCTTGAATTTGCAGATAAATTTCAGGCTCATACAAGTTAGCGAGTACAGATTGAATGAGTATAAAAATATCATGGTCAGTTAATGTTATATTTTGCGTTAACTGTTCAATCAGCATAGCAAACAGTGGAGAGAGTTGTTCAATACATACTTTATCTTGTTCATCGCGCCAGACCATTACAGCGCCTGGTGCAAGTTCTACTTGTTCTGGAGTCATTAAAGTCGTCCACGTATAAACGGGATATTGATAAACCAATACCCATACTTTGGTGGTTAACTGCCAAGCATAATTTTCATGTAAAACAACATCTTCAATTTCAACAGTGTCTAAATATAATTCTAGCCATTCAAACTGTAATAACTCAGCCAACCAAGGATACTCTTGTAATATCGGATGCTGTTGCTCTGTTAAATACTCTCTAAACTCTAAAGAGATATCATTGTATAAAGGTGAGCGGCTTTTAGCTTTTTGAAAAAACTCTAACAGCAGTTGTTGCCACTTTAACTCTGGCAACATCGCACGAGCTACTGGATAAACTAAGTCAATAAATGAGCTGACATTATTAAAAAGTAAATCCCGATAAATTTGCATTCTTTGAGGAGGAAGTGCTTGAGGTAGTTCCAAATCAGGATCACGAATCCAGTCACAAAACTGTTGCTGCATGGTTTGGAAGGATATTTGATTTCCCTTCATAGCCAGTCTCCTGTTGTTGAATGAGTTTGATTTTGGCGAGTTCCTCTTCTAATTCTTGCCATGATGGAATATTAAAATCGCGTTCTAATAATGTCGGTTTTATCCCACATACTTGATAGGTATATCTCAACAACTCCCAAACACGGTCACAAACTTCCGCCCCATGTGTATCAATTAATAAATTTTTCTGAACTTTTTCATGTCCAGCAATATGCAAATAACGGATTCGTTCTTTTGGCATGTTCTGAATAAATCCGAATGCATCGCTACCATGATTGGTACTGTTGACATAGACATTATTTACATCAAGCAGCAAATCACAGTCAGCATGTTGAATCACTTCACGAATAAATTCGGCTTCACTCATTTCGGCATTCGGCATGACGTAAGTAGAAACATTCTCTATGACTAATCTTTTCCCTAAAATATCCTGTACACGCAAAATGCGTTCAGCCACATATTTAACAGCGGCTTCTGTCATCGGTATTGGCAACAAATCGTATAAATAGCCACCATCATTTGTATAGCTTAAATGTTCAGAATAAATTGGTACTTCGTATTGTTCTAAAAAGCTTTTTACTTTACCTATAAATTCGAGATTAAGTGGATGCGGTCCTCCAATAGATAATGACAAGCCATGACAAATTAACGGTGCTTTTTCTGCACACTGTGCAAGTAATTTTGCATGTCGACCACCAAAACCTAGCCAATTTTCTGGGGCAACCTCAATAAAGTCGGGATATGTTTTTGCCGTTAGAAATGCATCTATAAAGTCACGTCTTAAACCAAGCCCTACACCATTCAACTGCATCATGGTGACTTCTCCTTTTGGAAATGATGCCGACACTTAATAGAAGGCCGACATCATCCATGATCAGATGGTTTACTTAGCGCCACACTTGCCATCAGCAACTTTTTTATCTGCACCGCACTTACCGTCCGCTGCTTTTTTAGTTGCACCACATTTACCATCTGCTGCTTTTTTAGCTGCTCCACATTTTGCTTCCGCAGATTTTTCATGTTTTTTCATTTTGTTAGCTCCGCATTTCGCTTCACCACATTTACCATCAGCTGCTTTAGTTGCATGTACTTCAGTTGTTGTATTGGTTGCTGCTACAGCCATTTGCGTAGCACCTGCAACTGAAAGTGCTAATAATGCTGCCACTGAAGTCATTGAGTTGAGTTTGTTCATTTTCGTATTCCTTTAATGCTAATTTCTCGGTTTGTACACATGTACATAAAGTTAGACGGACCAAATCCTTTTTTATTACACCGTAAATAAAAAATTTTTTATGTAAGAAATACAGTTTCCATCCGACTAATTATTATTCAATCGCATTGGATGTGAAATTATCATGAAGAACTTTATTTATGGCTTATCTCAATATTATCAAAATCTCGGTAAGTCTTTACAACATATTGATGGCATTGCAGCACTTGCTCTTCGATTGTACCTCGTCCCTATATTTTGGATGGCGGGTACAAATAAATTGATGCACTTCAATGACATTGTAGAATGGTTTGGCAGTTCAGATGGAGGATTGGGACTTCCTTTCCCCTATTTAATGGCTGTGCTTGCAACGTCAACTGAACTGGCAGGTGCAATACTCTTAACACTGGGTTTGTTTACCCGTTTAATTAGTATTCCACTTATTATTACCATGTTGGTTGCAATATTTACTGTACACCTCCCAAATGGATGGCAAGCAATCGCAGACCCGCATGCGCCCTTCGCGAACATGCAAGTATTGGCTTCCGCTGAAAAGTTAGATAAAGCTCGAGAAATTTTACAGAACTATGGCAACTATGACTGGCTTACATCGAGCGGTTCGTTTGTTATTTTAAATAACGGAATTGAATTTGCCGCGACCTATATGATTATGCTACTTGCCCTGCTTGTACTTGGAGGTGGCCGTTACTTTAGTTTAGATTATTGGATTAAAAATAAACTACGCTAATCGATTATTGCACCAGCAGTCATGTTTACAACCGTTGCGGTCATTGAGTTCGCATGTTCCGAGGCAAGAAAAGCAACGGTTTCTGCAACTTGTGAAAGTGTCGGTAGTCGTTTTAGCATGGTGCTCTGAGCCGCACCTTCAAGCCATTGCCCTATGCTGAGCCCCATGGCCTGTGCTTTAGACTCAAACAATTCGCGCGTATAAGAACCCGCTTGAACAGCATCAATAATTGCATGTGAGCGCACACCGAGTACCCGTATATTCTTAGGGCCTAGCTCACTTGCAAGCGCTTTAATAAATGCCTCAATACCAGCACAGCCCACAATGTGCCCTAAATGTCCAGGTATCGCCATTCGTGCTGAAGGTGCCACAATTGAAATGATGGTTCCATCGCGCTCACCGCCCATAAAAGGCACCGCAGCTTTAGAGATATTAAACTGCGCCGTTAGAAATGGATTTATTCCCCCTACAAACTCATCAAGGTTTAATTCTAAAATTTCTTTGCCTTGATTATGAATAAAACTGGTCGCATTGATGACGATATCTAAACCACTCGTCGCTTGAGCAATTTGAGCAACTGCCTCACTGGTTGCTTGGCTATCTAGCACATCGACACTGACGGTATGTACCGCGCCTTCGTATTTTTGCAGTTGTATCGCAATGTTTTGCAGTTTATTTAAATCTCTTGCGCATAAATAAACATGTGCTCCTTCACGAAGAAAAACCCGCGCAATCGTAGTGCCAATTGCACCGCTCCCTCCAAAAATTACTGCTACTTTTCCCTTGAGCAACATACGGCATCCTCTTGTTATTGTGCGCCATAGTTAGGTTATGACACACAATCAAAAGTGATGCAATTTTATACAGATTAAAGTTTGTATGAACTTATGGCAGATGAACAAAAATAACGTCTAAGTCTTGTTTTGGTACAAACTTGGTTTTGGTCATTTGAAATTGAGTCGGACTAATTTTGTTGACTTTGCCATCCCAACAAAATGAAACCAGTTCGCCTTTATCACGTTCAATCGTTAACTTAAAGTTTTCAATAGGCTTTGCCCAGTTAGCCCCTGTCGTCAAAATATAACCTAAAGCACTAAACGGCGAATGTTCTGCCTGAGCTTTTTTAAGACCCTGCTTAAATTGTTTATCCATGCAAAATTGCTTGCTATCTTCTTCTGGTGTGAGACCTACAGACCCGCCAACTAAAGGTTTATATTCATGGTGAATTTTAGTTAAGCCATTTGCTTTAAAGGTTTGCTTCCAGCTATAAATAACTTGAGATGACCACGGAATTACATCATCTTTTTCAAATTGAGCTAAAATTTTCTGCATTTGTGGTTTATTACATTTGTTTAGCTTATCCTGATAATTCAAATAATCATAGTTACTACGAATCCATGGATTAAGCATGTCTTTTTCAGTAAAACCGCATTGCTTAAACTCATCGGTTACATCTAGTAAAGGCGATTTTTCATCTTTTTGAATAAACGTTCTGACATGCATTTCGGGTTTTATATTTTGGCCATCCACCACAATTTTAAAGCTTTTTAAAAGTGCTTCAGTATTTGCAAAATCTGCTTCAAAAAAATTATCTACACGTGGTAGTGGAAATAAAACGGTTTCAGTGACATCCTTGTTGCTTAAATTCTTATATAGATAATCGACTTTAATTATCTTTTTACTAATAAATAGATCTTCACTTTGCATCGTAACTTGTGCGTTTTTTAAATACTGAATGCCACCTGTGCCGACATAACCCGTCGAGTCATTAGCTAAGCTATAGCCTGAGAGTGGAACCAAAACGGCTAAAGTCATTGCAAGCTTTTTCATTTTAAAGTCTCTATATCGTTTTTCATTATGGAGTATCAATCTCATATAAATAATAACGGTTTAGCTGTGCCGCAGTAAGCATTACATAATGCTATTTAAGAAAAATAAGTAATGGATAAGAAAATCTTTATTTATATATAACTAGATTGCTTATTTTGAAGCTTTTTTAATTTTCAATTTATTAACTTCAGAAACAATAAAAACCGCCATACACTCATAATGCTTATTAGCATCACACTAACATTCGCAAATATTAGTTACGGGTGTTACGACGGTTTTAAGAATAATTGATTAAAATTTATTTTGTGGCGACTTCTTCATGACTATGGCTCTCTTCTTCATCTTTAGCCAAGAAGCAAACACCTGCAAAAATAAGAATAGCACCAGTAACTTTTGTAAATGTTAGTGGTTCATTAAACAGCCAAATCGACAAAAACATCACCGTGATGAGTTCTAAATGTGAAGCTGCAAAAGCAGGCCCAATAGGCGCATGCTTTAACAAATTCATCCAGATAAAAAAGGCACCTATATATCCAATAAAAGCCCCATAAATCCAAGGATGCCCAAAAACTCTGATTAACCAATGTACATCAAAAGTCAAAGGCATCGCATGAATGGAAGCTAGCTTAAAACTAATCTGAGCCAAAGTATCGAAGAGCATTAATATTAAAAAACCAATAATATAAAATTTTTTCATGCCCCAATCCCAACAATAGTGACACCGATCGCTATCAGAACTACACCAATTAATCGATTTCGAGTTAATTTTTCATTAAAAAACAAGCGTCCAGCAAGCATAATCACAACAATGTTGATACAACCTAACATGACCCCAACAGAAAGTGGAACCAGCGAGAGGAATGCAAGCCAAACGACAAACTCAAAAATATAACAAAAAATACCGCCCCATATCCATGGACGTTTCGCCATGAACCACCAATGTTCTAGGCCTTCATTGGTTTTACTTTCGTGAGCAGCAGCCTTAAAAGCCAACTGCCCAACAGTATCAATCAAAATGGTTAGCATCCATACACTGAACACTACAATATTCATAAAAGCTCACCAATTTTTTCAGGTGAAGTTTTACGTTCTTGACGAGTTGATAGATGCTCTGACTGCTTTTTTGGATGTTGGTACTGTTCAATAAATCGAATGGATTCATCAATCACTTGTTTACGGTCATTATCAATCGTAATCATGTGATAGCTGTTATAAAGCCAGATTAAGGTCTTAGGCCCCTTCACTTTGGCATAAATTAACTCACTATTTCTTCGGTGAGCAATATCATCATCATAGGCATGCAATAACAGACATGGAGCCGTAATATTTGAGAGATTTTTACGAACATTCCGCGAAAGACGTTGTAACTGGAACAATGAATGCCAAGGGTTACCCGGCAAACCAGCTTCACTACTTTCGCCGCTGTTCATCGCCTGAACAATACGAGAACGCAATACTTTATTTTTGATGCCATAAGGTTCAGCTTCGTCAAAAGTATTGTTACGACAAATATTTAAATAATGAACACTCGGCAGAACAATAGGTGCAAGCACTTTTGACCACAAAGGAATGCTCCAACCGTCGTATTGGAAAGTCGGACTATAGGCAATAACGCCAGCAACTGGATATGCCGATGCATATTTTAATGCCAGCAAAGAACCCATTGATAAACCGGCAACAAATATCTCATCTGCATGTTCTTTTAACTTTTCTGCGGCTGCAACAACACTATTAAACCAATCTTCCCATTGGCTATTCACCAAATCTTCGACATCACCACAGTGTCCAGCCAACTGCACACCATATACGCTATAGCCTGCCTGATGAAGTACTCGCGCAATTCCTCTCATTTCATTCGGTGTGCCCGTCAAACCATGAATGAGTAAAATACCAGTTCGGTTTCCCGATAAAAAAAATGAATTGTCTTTTATCATGTAATCACCGTTACTGGAGTATCTATTCCAAAATCACTACTGAGTAGCTTAGCCAAGGGTTGGCAAATTTCTACAAAGTTTTCAAACTTTGTGTGGAAAATCTGGTTTTCTTTGCAATGGTCTATTAGAGATTTCTTTGCAAAAACATAGTCTGCATTTCCTGCTAGACAATAATCTGAACGTCCATCACCAATCAAGATAATATGCTTTTGAGGTTTTTGATTTGCAACCTTACATTTGCATGTTCCACTTTGACTTACGCAACTCGCTTCTTGATTTGGAAACTCTAATTTCCATGACCTTTCATCTGTCTGAATCAAATGATTTGCAATAATAGGTAAATGGTCTAACTGATATTTTTTTAAAATATGGCGAATAACAAAATCGAGTCCATCACTCACAATAGTCAACGGAATTTTATACTGAGCAGTGATCTTCACTAATTCGATGAAGCCAAGGTCAATTTCAATTTGATCAAGGCAATCGCGCAGCTCATCAATAGAGACATCCAAGAGTTCAATCTGTTTTTGCATACAGACCTTAGAACCAATTTTCCCTTGCTCCCACTCTTCCTCAATTTCTTCCCAACCAGCTTTTGCATAAGTTTCAAGCAAATAGTCCGTTGTATCTTTTAAACTGATTGTTCCATCAAAGTCACATAAAATATGCCAAGGTACAGTGTGATCTGTATAGTAATGCTGGTCGACCATGAACATAAAATGCCTCACACAAATAATTTAAGAATTTTTATAAAAATTACATTTTGACTCTATGCGGGAAATCTTAAAAATTCTTTAATTAATAGTATTCAAAAAAAATTTGAATAAAGTATTATATGATTCAATCAATTACAAAAGCATAAATAGTGAACAAATGAGTTAAAATTTTCAAACATGCCAAGCATTAAATTTAATTTACTTAAAATCAATAATTTAAAAACATTTTTTAATAAAATTAACATTTATACCTTCATATTTAGAGTGCTTTTTATTCAAAATTCAAATCATTTGACTGAAAAATACAAAATTAAGTTATTTTTAATTTTTTATTAAGATTTGTATAAGAATTAACTTTTATATTCAAAAAAATTTTGAACAGAACAGAACACAACCAAACATCGACCATTTTTTATCATAGAAAGACTGAATATGATTAAACCATTGAAAAGAATTTCCATAGCAATAGTAATGAGCAGTAGCTGTTTTTACTGTTCTGCTTATGCACAAGATGCGCAAGAAGAAAGCTCATCACCAGATTTCACAATGGGTTTTAACTATTCTGTAAATTTTCAAGCTTATAAAGGTCATAAAACCTCTCAAACGCTTTTACCTGTTTTTTTCTATGACAATGACAAATTTTATATTGAAGGCGATGATGCCGGTTATTACCTGTTCAAAGATGATAAAAATCAATTACGCCTCGATGCTCACTATGACGGCAACACTTATGATCCAAGCGGCGAACTCTATTTATTAGATAAACGCAAATGGTCTGTCCTAGCAGGTGCAAGTTATATGCGAATTACACCTTATGGCGGTTTTAAAGCACGGCTTAATACCGATACTTTATCCCGTAGTAAAGGAACCATTTTAAGAGCTTCTTACCTTGCTGAATTGGACAAAGGTAATTTAACCGTCTATCCAGAAGCTGGTTTTCAGTGGAACAACGCAAAATATAACCAATATTACTATGGCGTCAGTGATGCTGAAAGTAAACGCAGTGGTATCGCAGCATATGAACCGGGCCAAAGTATATCTCCTTTTGTAAGCATGACAGCCAACTACAAACTTTCCAAACATGTGAATGCTTTTAGTTCTGTTGAATTTAATTATCTATCAAACGAACAGTTTAAAAGTCCGATGGTAAAAAAACGCACAGATATTACACCAGCTGTGGGGCTTACCTTTACCTTTTAAACACTACAACTCTTTTCACTCAGCCTCTGTATCTAAAACATACATACTGAAAATACCAACCGTAAAAGGAATAGAAGTATGAACAACAATCATACATTCAAACAAGAACGCACTTCTGCAACTAGTTCTAATAACCGCGTTCCACTAGATGAAGCGCAACTTCTAGCAGATGAGGCAAAGTATTGTTCACACGGCGATACAGTACACTATGTAAACCCACCTAAAATTTTTACGGATTGTCAGGGCAGCTATATTTTTGATGATCAGAATATCCCATATCTAGACTTACAAATGTGGTATTCAGCGGTCAACTTTGGTTATAAAAACCCACGTTTAGATCAAGCGCTTATCGACCAAATTCATAAACTTCCTCAAATCGCCAGCCAATATTTACATCCAACTAAAATTGAACTCAGTAAAGTGATTGCTGAAGACATACTCAAAAAGACAGGGGTACAAGGTCGCGTTCACTACAACGTTGGTGGTTCTCAAGCAATTGAAGACTCTCTAAAAGTTGTACGTAACTTTACTAAAGGCAAAAGCCGTATGTTCGCTTTCGAGGGCGGTTATCATGGCCGTACTTTAGGTGCATCTTCAATTACTTCAAGCTATCGCTACCGTCGCCGTTATGGTCATTTTGGTGAGCGTGCCCAATTCATTCCATTCCCAT
This sequence comes from Acinetobacter seifertii, assembly GCF_016064815.1. Lineage (NCBI taxonomy): Bacteria > Pseudomonadati > Pseudomonadota > Gammaproteobacteria > Moraxellales > Moraxellaceae > Acinetobacter > Acinetobacter seifertii. The sequence goes on from NZ_CP065820.1 coordinate 2,681,461, forward strand.
ATCCTTTCCGTCGTCCTAAAGGTATGACACCAGAAGAATATGCAGATAAGTTAGTTGCCGAATTTGCACGTCTTTTTGAAAATGAATACCACGGCGTTTGGGATCCTAAAGTTCGTGAAAGTGAATTTGCTGCTTTCTATATCGAAACAATTCAGGGTACTGGCGGTTATGTCATTCCACCGAAGAACTTCTACAAAGGTTTGAAAAAAGTTCTAGATGATCACGGTATTTTATTGGTTGTAGACGAAATTCAGATGGGCTTCTACCGTACCGGTAAACTTTGGTCTTTCGAACATTTCGATATTACGCCAGACGTTGTTGCATTTGGTAAAGCGTTGACCAACGGATTAAATCCTCTTGCCGGTATTTGGGCAAAAGAAGAAATGATTAATCCTGAAATTTTCCCAGTGGGTTCAACTCACTCAACGTTTGCATCTAACCCACTTGGTACGGCAGTAGGTCTTGAAGTCATGAACATGTTGGCTGAAAAAGACTATGAAAAACAAATTATGGAAAGTGGTGCTTATTTCCTAGAAGGTCTAAAAGAATTACAATCACGTCATCCAGAAATTGGTGATGTTGATGGTTTAGGACTAGCATTGCGTGCAGAAATTTGTCAGGCTGATGGTTTTACTCCAAACAAAGAATTGTTGGATAAAATGGTTGATATCGGTCTTTCAGGTACCCTTGAATATCAAGGACAGCAATGTGGTTTGGTGTTAGATGTAGGCGGTTATTACAAGAACGTAATTACTTTCGCACCTTCACTAGAGATCTCAAGAGCCGAAATCGATCAAGCAATGGTATTACTTGACCAATTATTAGTTCGAGCTAAACGGGAAATATAAAATTACTTTATGACTATAAACCTGAATCAGTTAGAACCTCAGGCGGTGGTGGATGCTTTTTTAAAGCATCCACCTTTAAGTTTTCAGGTTCATTCGCCTAGCGATTTTTTACCTTATTTTTATACAGAGTTTGATTTATTAACGACTCTAGATACAGACCTTCTTAAAAAAATTAAAGCATTTCCAGGATATTCAACCTGGGGGAAAATTCTTCATTTTAAAACATGTTTTATCGGGACAACGGTCACAGAATACAGCTTATTACCTAGTGAACTTCCTCTAGACTCAATAGCAGATTTTTTAAAAAATAATGATCAAAACATTAAGTTAGGTATTATTAAAGATCTTCCGTTAGATTCACCTTTACTCAGCGAACTGGAAAATAATTACAGTCACAATTTTATTCAAGAAGCAGAAAAAAAAGGTTTTCTATCTGTAGAGGGACAAGCTTTAGCTTATGTCCCTATCGATTTTTCAAGCCGTGAAGAATATCTCTCTAGATTATCTAGGCCACGCCGTAAAAACTTTAAACGTAAACTCAAAAGTTTAAATGAACTCAATATTGAGCAATTGTCTACGGGCGACGAACGGTTTAACGATTCTCGATTTAGAACGTATTTATATCAGCTCTATCTGGCCGTTTATCATCAAAGCGAAATACATTTCGACCTACTCAGTCCTGAGTTTTTTTCAGAAATTCTTCAAGATGCAAACAGTGGCGGCAAAGTCTTTTTATATTGGGCAGACGACACGCTTGTAGGCTATAACATTTGTTATGAATATAAAGATAATCTGGTTGATAAATATATTGGGCTCAATTATCCGCTCGCAAAAGAATACAATTTATATTTTATTAGTTGGTTCGTAAATTTAGATTATGCATTAGCTAACAACCTCAAGTACTACATTGCAGGATGGACAGACCCTGAAGTCAAAGCTCAACTCGGGGCTAAATTTACATTTACCCGTCATCTGGTGTGGATACATTCCCCTGCCTTACGTTTTATTTTAAAGAAATTACGTCCTTTATTTGAAGCAGATCATCAGTGGCATGTTAAGCAGGAAACACGATCATGAGTTCAGTAAATAACAGAACACCTATCGTTTTAAACTTTGATGATTCTGCTGGTGATCCTGATAATGCTGTAAGTGTTGATCTCACCTCATGGCAAGAAGTCATTCGCTTTGGTTGTAAATTAAAAGAGTTTGACGAATTAAGAGCTCACCTTGACCAACATTTACCTTCAAAACTAGGTTGTGTTCTTTTAGGTAGTGGTGATTATCACCATGTTACCCAGCTTTTACTGGAAAGATTGCCATCTGCTGAGCCAATTCATCTGATTGTGTGTGATAACCACCCTGACAATATGCGATACCCTTTTGGTATTCACTGTGGCTCCTGGGTGTATTGGGCAAGTAAACTTCCACAAGTTGTCAGAATAGATGTACTTGGAATTAGCTCAAGTGATATTGGATGGTTACATGCAGTAGAAAACCATTGGTCGCCTTTACTAAAAGGAAAACTACATTACTGGAGTATTCAGCAAAATGCATCATGGGTGCGTTTTACAGGCAAAAAGAATGCATGGCAAAACTTCGATCATCCAGATGAGTTACTAACAGCATTTCTCACAGAAATAAAAGCATCGAACTTACCTGTTTATTTATCGATTGATAAGGATGTCCTTTCAAGCGAAGTCGTCATGACAAACTGGGATCAAGGAAAATTTCTTGAAAGTCATTTGCAGAGCTTAATTGAAGCATGCAAGGGCCGATTAGTAGCAGCTGATATTACAGGTGACGTTTCTGCCTATCATTATAAAAACTACTTTAAACGGTTTTTAGCAGCTTCGGATGGACAACAAGAACCAAATGCCGAAGAACTCTCAAATTGGCAGTTAGAACAGAAAGCACTAAACCTACGGTTAATTCATGCCATAGATTCAGCTTGGTCAAATCAATAAGAAAAAACCCACAACATGTGGGTTTTCTTTTAATTATTTCGCTGCATTCACACCAACGATAAATTGGCTACAATTAGAACCTTCAGAAGCATTCCCTAACTGCTTTTCAGAAAGCTTAAATTTTGATGCCACAGAAGCATAATCTTTCTTAAGGGTTTGACCTGTAAGCTCACCTAACTCTTTTACTTGTTCAGGCTTTAAAATCTCGTGTTCAACTGCTTGATTGACCATTATACATGCGGTGGTCATCGCATCATAACGTGCGGCAGTTTTAGAATAACCTAAAGCACCCACTACACCACCAACAATTAAACCGACTACTACAGCCAAAGTTACAAGCATTTTATTCATTTTAAATACCTAAAAATTTAACGAAAAGACGAGCACCTTAAGAGTTTGTGCTCAAGTAGAATTAAGATAACTTCTTTTATTTGATATAAAAAGTTAGATTCTGTCAGATTTATTGATAGTTGAGTTGTCGTAAACACATTACAATGCTCTTTGTAAGTATGGATGTTTACTCTTTCTATTCAATACATAAGAAATAAGATTATTAATTTTATAGTGTTCCAAGAAAAATTTATTTAAAATTATTTATGTACCCTCCTAATTATCATGATTAATATAAAATCATAAATTCCCGCATATATATTCAAAAATTCTCAACTCCACTAATTTTATATCTTTTTTAGAACTATCTATACTTAAAAAATAAATAAAATCTAGAAAACAAAATTCATCCATAAAGTTAAATAAATTCAGAAAAAATTTGTTAGTATTTATCTCGATCACTGGTTCAGATCCGGAAAAATATAAATATACGCTCTCCTCATTTAATAATTTAAATTTTAAATTCGAGACAATTTCATAATTAATTACCTCAGTTTATAATCCGATACGCCTTAGATGAAATTGAGACTTTAATCATTACTTCTTAATCTTTAATAGAAAAAATAACTTACAAAACAAAAGCCAACCACAAAAAATAATTTTCGTATGATTGACTTTTCTTTATATAGCCCGAATTTATATGTTAATTACATACAGTATGAATCATCTCATAAAGATCGTTTCTTTAAGCTCTACATTATCAATTTCATAATAAAATTGTACACCTCGTCCGTTTTGATACATTCCTTGATTAGGAATTTCAAATGGTATTCCATCAATGAAGTTTTCAATATTTGGAATAAAACCTATTGATGCATATTTTTGATTAGTTGAGATTTGTAGCCATACTACATATTTCTTCAGATCCCATTCCCCCTTGGAAATCTCCTCAAATTTTCTCTTTGCATCCTCAATAACTAAAAGATAAGATCCCGTAATTTCGTGATACTCATTTCTATTAAAAAGTTCGCGCCATTCTTTATTACTCATAACTCATAATCGCCTTTTGGACCGTTAACTTTAAATTTCCCGCTTGGTGTTCCCAAATATGACTTATGACAACGGTTCTTTAATCTTGCTGCCATAGTTATTCTCTGATCAGCTAAAGAAAAATTATCACTATCTAATGTCGCATTTGCTTTATTTGTTCTTATAACGTTTCCTTTATTATCAGTTGTTGAATAATCACCATGAGTATGATAATCACCAACAATTGTTGCACCTCTAGGTATTTGCGGTAGTGCTAATATTGGCTTAAATGTTCTATCTCCACCAGCAACAGGAATAGTATGAAAATATTTGCCACCTTTTTCATATATTAACCCACCATATTCTCTATTTAAACGAATTGATTTAGGATTGGCCGAATTTAAAGCAGCCTTAGCTGCAGCATCTGGGCAACTATAGCCACCTTGCTTTAGACCTAGAGGGTCAATCTTAGTAATAGGATTCGGCGCATATTCATAAACATTAAATCCACCCAACAACCCAATTGGATCTTTACTTACAAACCGTCCCACATACGGCGAATAATATCGATAGCGATTGTAATGTAATCCTGTCTCTTCATCAAAATACTGACCTTGGAAACGGATATTATTTGAAATAATTTCACTGTTTTCGAAGAAATTCGACTTGGCTTTCTCTGTTTTACACTCACCCCAAGCTTTATATTCGGCTTTCCAAATAATTGCACCTGTATGGTCGGTCATTTCTTGCGGCGTACCTAAGTGGTCGCAGTGATAGAACCATACATCATCAAACTCTTTAGCCTCTTTTTCAGTTTTCCAAAGCGGGTCACGGTGTATGTGATAAGGTCTATCTGACCAATCTGGAGTTTGGTGCAATTCTATTGGACTTAAATAAACAGCTTGTAGCATCGGTACAAAACTGTTTTTTTCATAGATGTAATGCTTGGTCAGTTCCTCTGTAGACTCATAAGCAAGCGTATCGCTATCCCATCCATAAATGATGTTCTGCTCTTGACCAGTATGGTGATGCTTACTCCGCTTTTGAATACGGCGGCCTAAAGCATCATAGCGATATTCTGCCGTGTATTTACTATTACGGCTCTTTACCATACGGCCATAGACATCCCACTCAAGGTTTAAATCACCTTGGCTCGTTTTTTGTATTACGAGTTGTCCATAAGCATCATATTGGTATTGTTGATCTAGATATTCTTTAACTACGTTATTAACTAAACGGTTATAACCATAGTCTTTTTCTTGCTCACTTTGTAAGTGGCTTTGAGCCTTCTGACTATGATATGAATCTAGAATGTTACTCGCGGGGTCGAAACTAAACGTTTCTTTTCCAAGTTTACTGCTCGCTTCAAGTAAACGCCCTACAGGATCGTACTTATAGGCAATATTGCCACGGCGTGTATCTCGAATGGCCGTTAGCTCACCTGTTTTGTCATATTGATAAAGACGCTGTACCAGTTGACTGGTCTGCTCTAATGCATTGTTGTGCGGCTTATATTCGTTTTGATAGCCATTTTCATGTTCACTTAACATCATTTGGCTTTTCAAACGACCTGCCAAGTCATATTGCTGTTCTTGACTCACTCCGTTGGCATAGTGACGTGCAATTTCTCGGTGCAAATCATCACGCTCAAAGCTAACAAGGTCTTGACCATTCACTATTAAAGTTTGTACATGACCGCTACCATAGGTCAACCAGTCAATAACCTGCCCGTCTGGACGAGTTGTTTTGATTCGATCATTAATTTCGTCATATTGGTGTTTCCACACCGCGGTTTTATTGATTTTATAATCTTGCTGGTGTTCTTGTACTAAATTGCCAGCCGCATCATAAAACCATTGTGTATTGCTTTGAGCATTTTTAGCTTGAATGATTCGCCCCATATAATCATAGGCAAATTCTTCCGTCTGTTTTTCTTCGAGTTCTAAACCATAGTGACCATAGCCCGCAGTACGCTGTTCTAAACGCCCCATACTGTCAAAAATAAATTGTTGAATTCGGTCTTTCGGTGCAGCTCGGTCTTTGAGGTCTTGTCCATAAGCAGATGCAACTTCAATACTGGTTGCAAGTTGGCCTGACTTTTCATCGTAATGGTAAACCGTTTCCTTACCATCAAAGTCAATTTCTTTAACGAGTCGGCTTGCGACATCATAGAAGAATTGGTAACTGGCACCATTTTCATTAATGAGTCGGGTGAGACGTCCCAATCGATCCCATTTATATTTTAATTTGTGGTTTAAAGCATCTGTACGAGACAGAATTAAACCCGCCTCATCATATTCATAGCGAGTGATGTTCTGTTTAGAATCTACATGTGCCAGTAAACGCCCTTCCGCATCATGAATGAAGTGTTCTTCTGTACCATCAGCATGTTTAATCTTTTCAAGTTGACCAAAAGCATTCAGAGGTAAACCTTTTATAATTGGTTTCCGATTTTGTAAGGTCAGTTCAGTATAAAAATACTCAACTTTTTGGTTTAATGCATTTTCAATGCTGATTACACGACCACGCTCATCATATTGCCAATTGGTCTCTTTACCTGAGCAATCTGTATAACTAATTAAATTCCCTTGATCATCATATTTGAGTGACTTACTTCCACCTTTAGCATCTGAAATGGAAGTGACTAAGCCCATGGCATTGTAAGCATAAGCAGTTTCGTGCTTAAGTGGATCAATTTCTTTAATCAGGTTTCCAGAACCATCATATTGCTTAAACCAACGTCCCTGTTCGGCATCAACCATACCAGTGAGTTGATTTTTTTCATCATATTCAAAATAACTTGTCGCACCATCATCTTGAGTTGTAGTCAAGACATTACCGCGCTCATCATAAGTGTAAGAAGTTTTCGAACCGTCTTTAGCAATATGGAGCGTTATATTTTTCGCATCATCTCGAAAGAACCACTCTTCAAAATTATCAGGATAAACAATACGGTATGTATAGCCATCAATATCGTAGTAATGTTCAGTGCTATTCCCTTCAACATCTAACACTGTGGTTTTTCTGATATCTTTATCCCACTCAAGTTTCGAAGCGCGACTAGCATTGTCGGCCCATTCTTCAATGGCTTTTGAAGTAGGTAAAATACCATCCCATTTTAGGTTCATCCCACGATGTGTAAGATCTGTATAACGTGTAATTAAGTGATGGGTATATTGATAATAATAAGAAGCTGCAAACTCATTTGTTGCCTGGATCAAGTCACCTTGTTGATCATAGTCATAACTTGCCAAGACACGATCTAATTGGCCATTTTTGATGGTCCAAATATCGGAAACCAAACCTTGAGGAGTTAATTGCAAAGCTAAATGAGCCAGCAAACTCTCGTCCTGTTTAAATAAAATATCCGATAAAATTGTTTTATTATCGATAGAAACATGGTCATAACGTAAAGCGACTTTGAAACCATTTTTACGTTCGATATAGGATAGACGATAGTCCGCACCATATTTTTCATAATAGCGTTTCTCGTCTTCACCGTAGGCAATTAGATGCAGCTGATCTGATAAAACTGTATAAATGTATTGCTCAATCGGATCATAAATACTTTGCCCCTTCTTTAGGTCAGGCAGATTGATAGCTCGACCATCTAAACCAATGTATTCAAGCCCGTTTAAATAGTCTTTATGGTCTTTTTTCTTTGAACTATATTTAAATTTACGAGAAATTTTTGTAGTGAACGGTGTAACCCAACGTGCTCCAAATATCGCGTCATCCATCTGATAAAGGTTTGAAGCATAGGTCCGGCTAATGCTGTCCTGAATTATTCCGCCAAGTTGTGCATCAACATGAGTAAAGAACTCTGTACCCATTGCAAAGGTAATTGAACCACCAGTTCCACCCATACAGTTTTTACACTGATTGGCATTGTTCTCTGAATGAGCTTGTTTATTTGATTTGTCAGTCGCAGCCGATGGATGAGTTGCATTGGCCTTTGTCGTTTCTTTTGCCTTAATCTGGGCTTTCTTGTGCCGATGTTTTGCAGCAACCATTCCCATAATGCTAAATAGCCAACCAATCGTCCATAAAGTATTCGGGTCACTTAAACCATTTACTTTTCCTTGAGCAACTTGCCCTATAGATCTTATTTTTGTGCCTAAAGCTAAAACTTTAGCTCGTTTTTCTTCAGAAATTCCTAAATTGGCTAGGTTGATATACCCTTTACCTACAGTCTTTCCCACATTTTCCACAGCATATTTAGCATTGTTTACTACGCGGTCTTTGTCAAGGTGGAATGCCCCTACTACAATACCGCCAGTCTGCTCTGCTGCTCGTTTAAGATTTGGTAGTCCATCTAACGTACCACTGACTAGTTTTTTTAATCCGTCATCAATGGCATTTGTTAGTTTGATAATCCAGTTGCCAATCTCTTTTAGAACCTGATTAAGTAAACTTTGCCCTTCTTTAGCAAATTTTTCTAAAGTCCCCGCTACATCTTCAGCAATGATAGTTGTTAAAAATACACTTGCACTGTCTTTGAAACCGGTACTTAAAGCTTTTTTCACTTCCTGAGAAGTTAACGTTTGTTTACCTAATTTCTTTGCTTGCGCTTTGATAATTTGTTCTGATTCATTCTTAACATAAAATAATGCTGGTCGTGCCACTCCACGAATACCCAGACCAATAGATGGAATTGGCGCTAATCCAATCACATCAATTCCTAAATTTAACCAATCAAAAATTTCAACTTTATCAATGCCTTTATTGATCATATCCATGATATCAATAATGATATCACCAACAGCAAAGGCACTCCCCATTACAGGTACATTTCTACAGATTGTCTCTAGTCGATCAACAGTAACAATACCATCTGTATGTTCCTGAAACCATTTATCAACTTCTGCTTTTTTTGTTGTTAAATCTTTGGGACTAAAAGTATTTAATGGAGCAACGACTGAATTTTGTGACATGTTCTTCTCAAATTATACAAACGTTTCAAAAGGTGATCGGATTTCTGTTATTGCTGTTTTGTCAGAGCTTGCTTGAGCCAATCTTCTGAGTGGATTACTCTGCTGACTTGAAGGCATAAAGCTATTTTGACTAACAAATGATTGACTTAACTTAGATCCATCACTCCCTCCCAAAACCTGTTCCATCGCCATTGGTAATAATGCTTTAGCACCTTGATCTTTGATTTTTTTAACCGATTCAATCTTCTGCTGTACAGATTTCACATTGCTCGCAAGTTGGCTCAACTTTTTAAAGTCATTTTTCAATGTTTCAGTTAACCCTTTACTACCAGATGCAATACCAATGCTGCCTTCTACATCATTTTGATTTGGCCACTCTACCTTCCGTTTAAAATCACTTGCCTCATCCCAAGGATTACGTGGGTCTGGATCGAACAGAACTTTCACTGAGCCCGTTGCCAAACCTGAAACACGAGCAAAACCTTTATCGTCTAGCTTGCCATTAACAACTTTGCCCAAATTATCAGTTACGGTATAACCAGCTCCTTTAACAAAAGCTCCATGTGAATAGTCATGCAAAAGCTCAAGTACACCTTGTGCACGTTTTGGTGGTGGTGGCAAACTAGATTGAACACTTGCCGATGCGCCACCTTGGAACACATGCTGCCCAGCTTTCACCTCAAACTTACCGCCAGTGACAGGGAAAATACCCGAACCATTAATCTTGATTTGAGAACTACCGGCTGTAATAACAATTTCTTTAGAAGCATTAATAGCAATTTTGTCTTCTGTTGAAATAATCTGAATGCCTTTACGAGCAATTAAATCTGCTCCATCACCTTGGGCTTGTATTTCAACTTTTCCTTTGTCCGCATACAACCGCGCTCCCTGTTGCGCTGCAAAAAGGCTAATTTTATTTTGGGCGTGTGCAATCAGGTTCTTTTGAGTGCTTAGGTTAATGCTGTCTCCAGCGCTTTGGCTTAACTGAGCATCTGCACTTAAATGAATGTCTTCATTACTGGCTAGAGCAATACTATTAGGTGCGCTTAATATCATAATCGCTTGCTTAAATAGAGCAGCTTTGTCTTTATCTTGTTGCTCAATTTGTTCCAAGAAAGTTTTTAAGTTCTCAAGCACTTCCAATGGGTCAGTTTGCTGGTTTTTAGCAACTTCACTCAGTGCCTTAGCATTATTAAGGCCACCTTCTATTTGTTGCTTAGCGTTGGCTGCGTCTAAATGTGTGCCTTGAGCTTGGTCTTGTTTATGAGTGGTAATGAGTAAGCCTTTGCCTGCTCTAACAGCACCCCACTGGTCAGTTCTCAGTTCAAAACCTTCACCACGACCATCACTTGTCGCACTGGCTTTTGGATGGCTTAAGTTACCCAAATTTAGCTGACTGGCCGCATGGCTACTTTGTAACTGGGCACTAATTTGTCCAGTAGTATCATCAAGACGTAACTGGTTAAAACCTTTACCACCTACTTCTTCTGAGCTGATGCCACTCAATTTCTTAGTGTCTGGTAGCTGTCCTTTCTGGTCAAACTGGGTTGGATGTCGTTCAGCTTCGTGAATGCGGCCCGCCACAAACGGGCGGTCAATATTGCCATCAAAGAAATTAATTACAACGATTTCACCCACGCGTGGTAAAAACCGTGCCCCATAACCCTTTCCAGCCCACGGAGTTACCACATCGACCCAAGCCGAATCAGTGTCATTGCCGTTACTTCCAGCCCCCCCATCATGGCGATGGTCATCACTGCGGGTGAACAAGAAACGAACTTTAATGCGTCCCCATTGATCGACATGAATTTGCTCACCCTGTGGCCCTACGACTATGGCACGTTGCACAGAGGCGTGAGGTCGATTCTCTAAAGGTTGATACGCAGGCACAACCTTAATATTACGGCGTTGTAAAATCAGTTCATTACCTTGGCGCTCGTCTGTATGACCAACTTGCCAATGGCTTTGTTGAACTAAAGCTTGAATTTGCTGGTTTAAATCTTTGGGTAAGTTATTTTGGTTGTAGTAATGCTTCCCGATAATCAGAAACTCTTTATCTGCACCGTCATGAAGATCAATTTCAGGATGTTCATTGAGTTCAAACCAGTAGCCAACTTGGGTATCCCGTACTGTGGTTTTTGCAATAAACTGCTTAGACTGAGCATCATGATAAGCACTTAGGTTCTGATTGAACTTTTCTAGTTGTTGGTTACTTGCTGAGGTTGCCCCATCTTCGCCTTTTAAATCCTGCATCCATGCCGGGCTAAAGTGCCATGCATCTTCAAGACTTAAGCTTTGATTGTCATAGTTGGCACTATGTTGATGTGTACTTTGTACACTGCCTGCCCCATCTGTTTGTTGCAATACATCTGACTGCCAACGCTGCACAAAAACAGAAGTCGGCTGTAAACTACGATCAGCCATTAGACTAGTCATACTGTCAAATTGTTCAGTTGCATGACTTCGATGGTAGCGAATTGTTCTTCTTGTTAAAGCTTGATATTGGTTATTGTCATCAATAAGACGTAACTTTTGTGGCTGAATATGATCTGTATTGCTTGGTACAGTAAGCTCAGCTTCATCAATGAGCCAGCTCATGCCTTCACTACGCCATAAACGAGTTAAAAAGTCATAGTCACTTTCATTGAGCTGCATTACAAAAGGACGGACATCGTAGGTCTGTTTCAACCCGCTCAAATCTAAAGTCAGACTAGATGCAAATAATGGACTTTTCCCCTGCCATTCCTGAAAAAGAATCTCACTAATTTCTTTCACACTCTTGTTCATAAACACACGACTGTTTCTGCGTTTATGCCAGAGATAAGTTGGATCACTTATGGTGAGTTTATATAAGGTTAGAGCACCATCACTTTGCCCCTGTGATGCTCCTGTAATAATACCTGTAGTACGGAAAAAACTTCCTCGATCTGTTACTTGGTCAACAGCAACCCGCACTCCAATAAATGTCTTGAGTGCAATATGGGCATTAGTTGATAAGCAAATCAGCTCGGCTCTCATGCCCTGATTAAGAGAATGTTGCCCATCTATACGTTGTAAGAAAACCTGACTATTCAGTGATGCATCTGAAAACTGGAGATACACCGAACGATGTTGTGAGAGAAAACCTATACTCTCTAAAACTTGGGAAATATTATTAAACATTACATTTTTATAAATTGGGGTCATAATCAACTATATTTTATAACAAAATATACAGAACTGTCTATTTTATGGTATTTAAAAATAGGTTTACATGCTGATGAATTACACTTAATTAATACTAAATTAATGGTGAGCACTACTCACCTACAATGCTCGCACTTCAGTAATCCCAAGCTCTACCATTAATTTAAAAATTCATTTATGTTAAACAGATAGGCTTAAAGAAATACTCCACGGCTACATCCCTGTGTTCCAAACTGTTTGTACCTAAAAACTCAAACATTAAACCATCTATTAAGTTTAAAACCATCTCAGCATCTGGTTTTAACGCATGTATTTCTAAGCTAAAAATCAAATCAAAAATCTCATGAAGCAACCATTTCCTATACTCAACTGCCATACGGTAAGCCTGCGGGTAAGCTACTTTAATTTCAAAAAAGGCTTTAAGTAACAAGTGATACAGACTATTAGAGTTAACATGTAGTACCACTCTTTCTTTGAGTTTATCGATAGGCGTGCGGTAATGGCTCGAATAAATAATCGCGAGCACTTCTTCTTTAAGTAAACTTTTTTGAAAGGCAATGCACATTTCAATCAGGCCCTCTTTTGAACGAAAGTAGTTGTAAAGCGTAGCTTTTTGAACTTCGGACTCTTTGGCAATCAGATCTACGCCTGCTGTGTGGAATCCGTAAGTTGTAAATAGTCGAATAGACGTACGGATAATGTGTAATTTTTTGGAAGAGGTTTCTAAATTTCGCATAGTTTTTACCGTTATAAATTCTTGTTGTTTCTAAAAGAGAAAAAAGCCTGTGCCCTTTTTGGGAGAAAAAAAGGCACAGCAAAGCCATAAAGACTGTGCTTGGCACATCTCAAGTTTTATTGTTGATACAATTTTTTGAGCCGTAATGACTTAAAGCCTGAGAACCCTAAAGGCCATCAAGCTGTTTAAAGATGATTTAAGTGGTGTCGTTATAGCTTTTGGCATCGAGAGCCAAGAAATAATGAATGTGCAAAGCCAACTCCTTCTATTGGGAGTTCTGCCAGACACTAAAATTATGGTGGCAGAACGGAAGAGGGTTCGCGGACTGGTTTCGACTCCAGCACACCCGAAGGTGTCCCTCTCCCGTCCTACCGCTACGGGAGGAGACGAGGAGATGCTCACACAAAACTATTCCTCAGAAGAAATAATCCTGATGTGGTCGAAAACAGCGGTCCGCGACGACCGACTGGCAATGTGGCCAGCAGGCAAAGGATAGTGTTCAACCCTTTCACAGTCAAGCACACAAAATGACATTTGCTTTAAAATAAATCATTAAAAAGTAAGGGTAAATAATTTAATTTTATTATTAAATTAGGATTTATAAAATCGAAGAAATTTATATAGATATATAAATTTTGATGCGTCAAAATGAATGCTTATTTTAAAACCATTTATAAAAAACTGTAGATGAGTCTAAATATAAGAGGACATTGAATGAAGAACTTTCTAACCAAGAAAATGTATACAACTAGAGCTTTATTTTTTGCTGTAGGCGTTATGGCTTTAAATGTTTCCCCTATTGTTATTTCTACTACTCATGCAGCGACAGAACAAAAAATGGATAATTTATCGACTAAGCTTTCATCAATTTTTGCAGATAAACCCGTAGAACCTGCTTTATTTAGTCCTCAATTTTTAGGACAAGTTTCCATAACACAAATTCAAAAAATCGTTGATGACTTAAAAGCCTCTTTAGGCACTCTTAAAAGTATTAATATTTCTAATGGTTCAGGAACGATTGATTTCGAGAAAGGCGAATTACCTGTTTCAATTAGCTTAGATGAGCAAGGGCAAATTAGTACCCTTTGGTTTAGCGCGCCTCATTTTAAGACCGTAAGCCTAGACGAAATGGTTAAAGGTCTACATGAAAATGCAGTCGGTAAAACCTCTCTTTTAGTTGTTGTAGATAACAAACCTGTGGTTGTTGAAAATGATAAAACTCCAATGGCTGTGGGTTCAACTTTTAAGCTACTCATTTTAAAAGCGTATGAAGATGCGATAAAAAAAGGTGAATTAAAAAGAGAAACTATAGTCTCTTTAAAAGAAAAAAATCGATCATTGCCAACCGGAGTCCTACAAACCCTACCTGCTGGCACACCTGTAAATCTGGAACTTCTTGCGCAGTTAATGATTCAAATTAGTGATAACACTGCAACCGATAGTCTTATAGATGTATTAAAAAAGCCTCGTATAGAGTCACTATCACCTAGAAACACCCCGATGCTAACGACACGAGAGCTATTTCAACTGATTGACCCAAGCAACGAAAAGCTAAAAAATAAGTTTAAAACAGGTACAAAGTCGGCTCGTCTAGAAGCACTCTCTGATTTAGACAAACTGCCACTTCCGAGTGTGAGTGACATTGGAAAATCGGCTACTTGGCAAGATGCTGAATGGTATATGTCAGCCAATGAGATTTGTCCTCTGCTTGAAAGTGTTCAAGATGCCCCTGCACTAAACAGCTCTTTAAATCCATTGTTTAAAAATTTAAATTGGCAAAAAATTGGTTTTAAAGGTGGTTCCGAATACGGCGTGATTAACTTTTCAGTGATTGGAAAAACTCAAAAGGGCCATAAAGTTTGTGCAGTATTTACCGCAAATGGAAATGAGCCACAGTCTGAGTCAAAACTAGCAATATTATTTACAGGCATACTCCAAGCAGTTGATTCTATGAATCGTTAAGCATATAAGCCCATCATGAGTGGCTTTTAGCAACGCCTTATGATGGGTTGATTTGGAGTTATACAGATACTCACGTACAGTCGTTTTGAAGAATTTATTATTAAATAAATAGTTGGTGATGAGGATGCCATTAATTATACCCGTAGCGATTGATGAGGGTGCGCTAGAGGTTCTTTGGTATAGCCCTTTTGAAAATATTGAAGATATTATGCTCTGGTGGGAAGCACAAGAAAGCATTGATATATATAAATATAAAACTGACTTAGAAGCCGCTGAGGCTATTCTATCAAATGGCAAAATAGTGAGTGTTAAAACAGAAGAGCAATATGATCTCTACTATACAATAAGTGCAAAAGCTGAAACTGTAACGCTCATGATCGACACTGACTACAACTCACGCTTATCCTACAAAGGAAAGAAATATTTTCATAAAGGAAAGCTTATTTTCCCTCCCCCTGATCTGACTTAATGTTGCTTTGGGAAATATATAAAATAATTAGATAACTGATTTGTCTTGTTTTATATTCTTTGGTCATCTTTAAAAATAAAGACCCAAAATTAAAGTTAACACGTATAGGAAACATAATGGACATTTCATTAAGACTTGCTAACGCTGCCGATCTAAAAGCTATAAACGAACGATATGCTGAGGTTGACTTTGTTCCATCACATGAAGATGAACTTATTGTACTCGCTTCTATTGGTGAGAAAGTTGTTGGGCAAGGTAGAGTTGTGTCTATTGATTCGAATAGCGGCGAACTCGGTGGAATTTACGTCTTTCCTGATAATGAAGGGTTAGGCATCGCCCGCAAAGTGGTCGATTTCTTAATTAAAAATTCAGATTTTTCTGTGCTTTATTGTCTACCTTTTGTAGAACTAGATGGTTTTTACAGCTCGATGGGTTTTGTTCCCGTGAAAGACATGGTTCAAGTACCACAGGCTGTAATTAAAAAACATGAGTGGTGTAATAGTAATTACGACAAACCTGTTTTGCTTTTAGAAAGAAGTAAATGAAATAACACCCATAAAAAAACCGCCCCAGAAGGCGGTCGCTGAGTATAAACCAGCAGGTATATAGAAGTATGGTGGACGAATACTTCTATATTCTTTTATGAAGGATTTTTCTCGGTTTTCAGAAAATCTTTCGATTTAAAATAGCTAATAATCATATCTGCATGCTGTTCTTTTTGAGGCGCAGCGACTACAGGGAATGATTCTTTCGACATCTTAAATCCATGTGGAATGAGCTGTGAAATTGGCGGAAATTTAGGTTTTCCCCCTTCTGTAATCCGTTCAATAAAACTTGCCAACCAAAGTAGATACTCTCCTTCATTTTCAAACTTAGGCATTACACTTAAATCAACTTTGACTTTGCACTCACTAATCGGTTTAGTTAATTGCTCATCAAAATCGATGTAATTAAACTTAAGTTTAAACTCAGTCCCTTTAATGGCCTTACGTATCTGACTGATCAAACAATTCAGATTTTGTGTAAGGTCATTGGTGAATAAGTCGTCTTTTTGAATGTTCTTATAAACCTTTTCAGCCACGGCTAAATATTTTGGCATTTTTAACCTCCTCGATCTCAATTGTTATAAAGTTTTGATCTTAAAATGATTTATGGTTCTGATTATGATGAAACAAATGTAAAGGAGTGAAATGTTATTATTATTGAATGTAATTAGTTAAAGTGTTCTGTAAACCTTGCTAAACAATCACCTAAAAAAGTATGGTTTTGATAACTCATCCACAATTTTTCTAAATTATTAAGATTTCTTGAAACATTTATTTTCAATTAAAATTTACCATTTGGTAAAATTAATAAGGCCGCATTTGCTGATCTCGTCTTACCAACCCCAAAACCGATCTACGAACCCTAATTTCTTCTTCAGAAAATGGCAAATGTTCTTTTAACTCATCTATAGAAAGCGAGTTATTTTCTATTAAAAAACAGTCTTGTTCAGTTGTCCAATGTGAAGCAGCCGATTCAGTTTGTTTGTAGTATCGTTTCATATTTGCTAACAGAATTACACATATAAAAAGTTCGCCTTTAAGTACGAACTTAGCTTAGATTTTGTGGTGAATATTATTATAGCAGTCCACAGGCAATATATTCATTCCATGTTGTCACCAACCGCATACCCTAACTAGACTTCCACAATACAGGCATAAAACCTTAGTACATTAAGACCTACAATTTCCCTATATATGTGGTATCACCAGTTTTGCCTTGGGTATTTTTTGATAAATCGTCCATTCCAGCGAGTTGCACTGGCAGGTGCAACTAATAATCCATTTAAACCCTTATCTATATCTGGAAATCAACCATGATCTATTCCATATTGATCGTTTGAAAAATCCTTTAGTAATTCTCCATTCGTTTTAAAGCAGCTTCGCGAACAAACCGTACTGGGTCATCAGCAAGCCTTTTTAAAATATGAGCTGGAACCTTTTTATTGCATGTGACTCTCTCACGAACTGATTCACTCATATCTTGAGACAATAGATCAAAGAGTTCTGGGCTAAGCTTTCTTTTACTAGCAACTGTAGCCCGGACAGATTCATTCATATCACGCGCTAGAATTTCTAATATATTTAATGGCACAGTACGATTGTGTGCAATCCACTCTCTCATTTCAGGAAATCTGGAAATAATATCCATCCAAACAATATCAGGAGCCTCCTCATGGGCCGCACGGATATACTCATTACGTGCTTCACTAATTCGAAGTAAAACAAATTCTTCTGCTGAATTAATCATTTGTAGTACAATCTGATAGATTTAAATAGAAAATTTCATATTGATCATCAAGTAATATAACAGTGTTTTTTATGCAATTTATTTTCTGGAAAAAATTTATTAGTTTCAACATAGAAGTTATTTCTATCTCGTTTTAAAAATAACGGTCTATTCCGCAGTCTCTAAACTCATACATTAATCCTGAATAACTTGAAAAAAATGTGAGCGAAGAAAAAAAATGTCTACTTCCAGTAATTAAAGGATCATAAAAAGTTATTTTGAGGCCATCAGAAAAACCATTTGTATTTACAATATCATAGAAAGAATCTAGAGCATAACCTTTCAAATCCATGAAATCCTTAATAAATACAGAAGCCAGTGCGCCTTTTTTGAAATCCTTTACAACCTCAACTGCCATTGCATTATCGTCATAATTAACAGAAAAGACTATATAAAAATCTTTCACTTTAAATATAACCTTTTCAATTTCACCAACATTATCTACTTTATTGATAGATTGATCATCACTCTCATTATCGATTAATACATACACCTCATCTATAATCAAATTTAAATCATCCAAACTATTGATAAAATCAAAAAATTTTTTAACTTCCAAAATAAACCTCACATTATCGATATTACAACTATTTTCTTTTACCAGTTTTCAATTTTAAGCATTCTGCTTGCACTAGTACCTTTAACGTTCTTAAAAAATCTTTATTAGGAATTTTATCTTTCATCTATAAAAACTCTTCAAATGAAGTCTATTGTTAGTGTGAAGGAATCATATGGACATTTTGTCCCGTTCACCCCGTTTCTTCTTACTACACTTGCTACAGAATCATTAATAAGAGATTTAAATGCTCTAAATTCTTATGGCTGTCTTTTAGAAAAAATTTCGAAAATTTGAAAACCTACTTGTTCCCCCCTAAGAACAACTCTCTTTTCCGAAGAATCAGTTAAAAAAAACCTACTCCTAGTTCTATAAAGCCCCCAACATATCCTCCCGACTCATGTGCCTTAGGAATTCCCCCAATAGCCTTCATGATTACAAATAAGATGCCTTCTATTTAACTGTCTTAAATAGAATATTTTCAAAAAAACTCAGTATATATTATGCTACTTAGCTTCTGATTTCTTCAATTCACATATGACAAATACATTTTCTGACCACCAGCAAGTTGAGGTGGTGTCTACTTTTACTGAACTTGTAAATATACATTTTCAAGGACATAAAAATGCTATTTGTTGGCACAGAAATTTGGTGGGCGACTTTCAAGAAATTGTGACTAAGCTTGAGTTAAAAGAAAATATTACCGAAATTTCTACTGAAGACTTGCTAGCACTTGAGCTTTCAAAACAAGGTGATTTGGCTCGAGACATTATTTTAAAAGACATGCAGCTTTTAACTGATATGGGTGCATCACCTGTACTTAATTTACTTAAACACTATGAACGTGATGAAGAGCTAGATTTTATTTCAACAGATGTCTATTCGTTTCATGTTGATCGCTCGCCTATAGAAACCGATACTTTCTTATGTACCTATTACGGTGCGGCTAGTGATATTGTGCCTAATGATCAGGTTGAACAAAAAGTTTTAATTCCCGAAATTAGAGAAAAACTCAAAGCATTACATGATGAGGCGGAAGCCGAATTTGAAAGTTTTTTAGCAGAGTATTTCTTTGATTTACATTATCAGCCTAAAGCCCATGCACAACCGATAAATTTGGGTACAGGTCACTTGTGGCGTTTGGCAGTAGATCATCCTACTCAAAAGGTTTTACCGTGTGTGCATAGAGCACCCGTTGAAAAAGATGGAGAGTATCGATTGCTGTTAATTTGCTAGGTATTATCACTTAACCACTGTACAAGATATTTATTAGAGTGCTTATTTTTTAAAGCTGATAAGAAATGATCTAAGAAAGTTTTTAACATTTTCAATAAATCTGTTTGGCTGATATTTTCTGCATAACTCGGCACCCAGGTCCCATCATGGCTTTTTCCATAGCAGCTATAGTTTCCCTGATTAAATTTTAATAAAATTTCTCTACTTATACCCTGCTCATATAAATCAATTGAAGAATCAGATCCCAAATTTATCTCTCTTATACAAACAGGCAATTGCTCTAACAAAACAACCAGATCAGTTTCGATATCTACAGGCCAAAGCTCATTTGAAAAAGCCTGAATCTTAAACTGATTGAGTTTATTCTTAGAAAGTTCAGTACAAATATCTGTCAATACACTAATTTCGTTGTCATATTCATCATCGTATTGCCGCAACTGCGTAATGTCGAGTTCCGATGTGAGTTCTAATTGAATTAACATAGCTTACCCATACCTGAATTAATCCGCTATTACATAAGAGTTCATCAATTAAGATAAAAATCACCAATAAAAAAAGCCTATCCACTATTGGATAAGCTTTCGTGAAGCATTCGGAATGGAATATTAAGTTTATGCCAGTTTTTTTGTCTCCATAAAATCGACATAAGCAATTTGGGCATCCCAAAATTCATTCCATAAAGCGCAGTACTCCATACACAGCTCGGTAAGACTTTCATAATCATCTTTGGTTATGCCTTGAGCCAATGCAAACCACAAGTCATCTTCATGATCATCATCTGCTGCTTCTGATGTCTCGTCAGTCGACACACCATGTACATGGTAATAGCCACCACCCTCAACCTCAATTCCAACAGCCTTAGTCGCCTCACGTAGCGGAGGACTAAAAAGAATAACTTCTTCTTCTGCAACCGCAAGCAATGCAACAACTTTAATATAACTATCGTATGAAGATTCTAAAAACGTTCTTACCTGATCTGCGATTTTTGAAGGATGGTATGATCTTCGATCTTGTTCATTTAGACCATAATCATTAAGTAAATCTTCATAAAGTGGATAATGTGCATATTCAGGATTACCCAAATAATAATTATCTTGGTCTGTTCCAGGTCGAAAACCAAATTCATCTAGTATATTTAAACTTAATAAAACACGTGGGAACATTTTAGCTCCAGAGTGTAATTTCGGTTCTAATTGTTTAGTCTGAAATTGAGCCATTAATAAAGCATCCGTAAATACTTGTACAATAGCGTGACGATATTCCAAATGAATTTTTGTTAAGGTAAATTTATCAAGCTGTCCGTTATTTAAAATTTCAATTGCTGGATGTGTACATACTGGTAATTTAGCAATTTTTTCTCTTAATTGTTTGAGAAATGCTAGATTTTCTTCCCACTGTTGTGAAGGAATACTATTCTTCATCCCCAGTAAAGCTTTTTGTCTTGGATTATTAAAATCTTCAAATTTTTTTGACATAATCATTCTCAATAACAAATTAATTCTTATAGTTAGGTTTTGAGTTCTCCATTATTTTAATTGCGCATTCATTTGCTACTCAATAAAATTGTATACTCATCCCTAAACAATTCGATATTAGGTTTATTATTTACACAAATCAATCCATGTTTTAATAAATTTTTTTAATAAATTAATTAACAATTGATAGCAAAAAATATTGTGGTTTTTATTATTTCATCTGTTGTATTACGACAATCTTTTCAATATGATTGAAATTAACTTTTATAAGAGACCACTTTAAAAAGAAACGGAATTCAAAAGTTTACAATGGGGAAATTGATGTCAAAAAGAGACACTATTATAACAACAGCTATAGCCCTTTTTAATCAGAAAAGCTATAACGGCATTGGAATTGACAAAATTATTGCTGAATCTAATGTAGCAAAAATGACATTCTACAAATATTTTCCGTCCAAGGAAAATTTAATAGAATCATGCCTTTACAAGAGAAATTCAGATATTCAGGCAGCTATATTAGAAAGAATCAATACTAAAGATTTGCCTTTAGTTCAGCTCAGGAGCTTATTTGATTGGTATATTGACTGGATTTATACCGACGATTTTAATGGCTGCTTATTTAAAAAGGCGACCATGGAAGTTGTTCAAGTTTATCCTTCAGTAAAAAATCCTATTAACGACTATCGTGAATGGATCTATACACTTGTTTTTTCGATATTAATTAAAGTTTATGTTGAGGATCCTGAAGCATTAACTACACTCTTTCTGAATATTCTTGATGGCATTATTATTGATGGCACAATTGATAAAGGTTTAGTTAATCGGGAAAAAACATGGTCTTATATTATTAAAATAATTGAGCTTGAAAAGACAGAAGCACGCATCGCTAGTTAAATTATATAAAAGAGATTTTTACATCAATTAAAAGATCTCTTTTAAAATTTCAGTTAACATCAAATTTATTAAAGCCTTATATTTACTCAATGTAATATAAGGTTTTATATACCTCTTATATTATTCTCATACGATTAAGCGATTTTTTAAGTTTCAGGATGAGAAATCCTTGAGCTAACACGTTCAATTTAAAATTCTTCGTCAAACTATCCATTTCTCTTCATCAAAGAGTCTTAGTACAAAGCATTCAGACAGCACTTGATTAGAGTTTGATGGGACTAAGATGAAATTATTCTTTTTTTAGTCAATAAAAAAGCCCTCAAATGAGGGCTTTTTCTATTCTACAGTACTAATTACTGAGGAATGATGTTTGTAGCGCTAGGGCCTTTTTGACCTTGCACAACATTAAAAGTCACGCGTTGACCTTCATGTAAAGTTTTGAAGCCAGAAGAAGCGATTTCTTTGAAGTGAGCAAAAACGTCTGGACCTGAATCTTGTTGGATAAAACCGAAACCTTTAGTTTCGTTGAACCACTTAACTGTACCAGTAGCTGTGTTGTTAGACATGATATACATCCTATTGATTTTTAAGAACTTGTGCCATGAGACATGACGGGTTTAACTTGGAAAAAATAACGAATTGAGCTTAAGATCTTAAAAACGGAGGATTATGAATAAAGCTTCGATACTAAAAGAGGATTTACTAAACTAATAAGTCTTTTTTCTAGTTGACTTCATTATACATCAAAAGAACACTTATTCAAGCAATTTATATAAATTAATTTACTGATTCTACAGTAAACATTCGCTTACATTTGTAAAAAACAATTACAATTTATTATATAAACAAATAGTAAATAATTTTCTATTTAATAGTTTAAAATTTTAAAACTATACTAAATAGAAATATAACTACAAATAATCAATAAAAAAACAGACTCATAGTCTTTATCAAATACAACAACTTACAATTTTTAAGTATATTTTTATATAATGTTAAACATCATTACTACTTATTAATTTTTTGAATAAGCACATAATTAAAAATATTTAAGAAATTTATCTTTAAATCACAATTAAAACAAGAAAAATTAAACATATTTTTAAATTATTAAATAAATTAAATGATTATTTTTATTTTATATTCTTTTTTTAAATAATCGAATTAGCAACAACTGCAAAGAATATACCAAACTGGACCATATAACTTTGAAAAACTGGATGTGTTCACTAGCCCTTAAGCTTCATAACATATCTTTGGCTTAGATCTAGCAATAAACCTATCTATACCTTCTTTGAATTTAGGGAACTATCATGCACCTACATTTTATTGTTCATGAAGATTTTGAAGCACCTGGAGCATATGAAATTTGGGGTCAAAATAATCACTGCAAAATGACATATTCAAGAGTGTATTTAAATGACCCCTTACCTTCTACGGTTGAAGACATAGATTTCCTGATCGTGATGGGTGGCCCACAAAGTCCAGATACTACAGTTGAAATGTGTCCTCATTTTAATTCACTCGCTGAACAAGCGGTTATTAAGAAAGCTATCCAAGCAAACAAAGTCGTTTTAGGCGTATGTTTAGGTTCACAGCTGATTGGTGAAGCTTTAGGTGCCAAGTTTGAACATAGCCCTGAAAGAGAAATTGGTAAGTTTCCTATTATGCTGACAGAGTATGGTTTTAAAAATTCTCTATTTTCACATTTAGGAAGAATGACAGAAGTTGGCCACTGGCACAATGATATGCCCGGGTTAACGAGCGATGCAAAAATTATTGCTTTTAGTGCAGGCTGTCCGCGACAAATCGTTGAATACTCAAAATTAGTTTATGGTTTGCAATGTCATATGGAACTAACGCCTGAAGTTGTTGAATTACTCATTCAACATTCAGCAACTGAACTCAATCAAGCTCATGATTATAAATTTGTTAATACCCGAGAAGAATTGAGGAGTCATGACTATAAAGAAATGAACCAAAACTTGTTTATTTTCCTAGATAAATTAAAAGATAAGTATTTAAAACTTAGCTAAATAATGGCAAAGCCCTTTTAATAGGGCTTTCTTTCATAAAATTAGATGATCTATAAAGTTTAAATTCGCTTTTGCACCGACAGTAAACGAACATAATATCGCAGCAACAGAATCCCAATTAGTAGATGGTCGCTATACAATATCTAATAAAATGATAGTCCCTGTCACACATAAAGCGGCTGATATGCCAAGTTAGCTTTTAGACTTTAAGATACCTATATAACACTTTCAACACGCATTTGTTCTGCGCACTTTAGTGCATATTCCAAATCTTTTTGTAAATCGATCACCGATTCTAGTCCGATATTTAAACGTACTAAATAACCATCTTTAGGTAGATTCGTATGGGTTCGATAAGCTTGTCCAACAGGTAAAATCAGACTTTCAAATCCACCCCAAGACAAACCAATGTGAAATAATTGCAACGAATCAAAGAATTTTTGCACATAAGAAGATTCAGACTCTTTTAAATAAAAAGCAAATACTCCAGATGAACCATGAAAATCTCTCAGCCACAAATCATGATAGGGGCTTGTTTCTAAAGCAGGATGAAGAACTTCCTTAACAGCCGGATGTGTTGTTAGAAATTGCGCAATAGTTAGAGCACTATTTTGATGCTGTTTTAATCTTACTGCCAAACTTCGCAAGCCACGTGATGCTAAATAAATGTCGTCTGGGCTTGTGGTCTCTCCAAACAAATGTCCAGTTTTCGTGAGTTGTTCGTATGTTTCAGCATTTGCAGTAGCCACGCCCATGAGTATGTCAGAATGACCACCAATGTATTTGGTTACGGACTGAATAGAGATATCAGCACCATGCTTTAAGGGTTGAAAAAGTAACGGCGTTGCCCAAGAGTTATCGACTAATACTTTTGCGCCATATTGATGACTAATTGCAGAAATTGCCGCAACATCACTCAGTTCAAATGTCATTGAACCTGGTGATTCAATAAACACCACACTAGTACGATGATTAATTTTTTCAGTTAATGCCTCAAGGTTAGTAGAGTCAAAATATTCAACACTTACCCCCATTCTGGCTAATATATTGTCAGCAAAATTTCGTGTTGGGCCATAGATATTATCGGCAATCAAGATATGACTATTTGCCTCTACACAAGCCATAAGTGCATGTGTACATGCCGATAAGCCAGATGGAAACACCATACTACCCGCACCACCTTCAAGTGCATTGATTGCACTTTCAAAAGATTTAGCTGTTGCAGCACCGAAACGGCCGTAATGTCGATACACCCCACCATTGCGTTTAAATTCTTCCCACTCACTAAAGCTATTTACAACAATAGTCGAACCACGAAAAACAGGTGTATTGACTAAACCATCAAAGCGCTCGGGTGTTCGTCCTAAATTAATGACATCTGTGCTGAATTGATTCACTTTTATATTCCAAGAAACGTATCAACTTTATTACCAATTCATGATAGTGAGATTTCAATGGATATAAATTTTAATCTTTTCTATTTTTTATCTTTATATTAGATTTTTATTTCCTATTTTTACTTTAAATTAGAATTTTAATCCAATATTTACTTCTCAAAGTAAAATATGATTTTATAGCGTACTTTGTATTGATCTGCTTATTGTTCGAACTTGCTGTTATAAAAGGTACTTCTCACACTATTCTTCATCCATGATTTGCTGGATACGCTTTTGGTAATTATTTAAAAAATCATGTGTTACGCGGAAATGTTCCGTTTGCTCATACTGGATTTCACGGATTCCTGTGTCAGAAAAGTGATAGATTTTAGCGTTGGGATAAGCCAGTAAAATTGGGGAATGCGTTGCAATGATCAGTTGTGACTGGTTTTTGCATAATTCATGAATAGCCGACAAAGCGACAAATTGCATGGTAGGTGAAAGAGCAGCTTCAGGTTCATCTAATAAATAAAGCCCTTCACCTTGTAATTTATGAGTCAGCAACTTTAAAAAACTTTCACCATGTGAACAAGCATGGATATTGCCCCCATAACTTTTTACATAGTTCAATTCATTCATATATGTGCCGACATTGTAATAACTCTCGGCTCTTAAAAAGTAATAGTCTTTAGGCTTTTTAAAGCTTTTAATCATTCTTAAATACTGAAATAAACCTGATGAACTACTCGCTGAATTAAGTCGCACATTTAGAGTGCCGCCTTCTTCGGAAAAGCCAAGTGCCAAAGCGATGGCTTCCATAATCGTCGACTTACCAGAGCCATTTTCGCCAACAAAAAAAGTAACGTCTGGATGGAAGCTTAATTGTTCAATATCATTAACAGCTGGTATTGCAAAAGGATAAATTGACCAGTCTGTCTGCATATTTGCTTTAATTTGTACCGAACGTAAATAAGGCTTAGCTTCTAGCATTGTTGCTGGTCCTGAATTTTTAATAGTATTCGCCGTTTTTATTAGAAAAAATTTAAAGGAAGTTCTGTCGTATATTTAATTTGCTCCATGGCAAAACTAGAACTCACATCGGCCAATCCGTTAATTTCAATTAATTTTTTATAAACTTTATCGAACTCAGCAACATCCGATACAGCGACTTTAAGTAAATAATCTGTTTCACCTGCCATTCTATAAACTTCAATAACTTCATCGATGCTATAGATATGAGAGTGAAATTTTTGAATCCACTCAATATTGTGTTGTGCTGTTTTAATAAACACCATCACAATCACATTAATGTTGAGTTTTTTACGGTCTAGCAAAGCGACTTTTGCACGAATAATACCCTCTTCTTCCATCTTATGTATTCTGCGCCAACAAGCCGTGTTGCTTAATCCCACCTTTTCCGCAATATCACCTATTGCCAATGTGCAGTCCTTCTGTAGAAGATCTAATATTACACGGTCATATTTATCTAAATTTAACTTCATACCTTCAAGCTTCTCTGCACTATGTATTTGCAATAAATCAAATCAATGAACAATATATTAGATTGTTATTCTAATTTTAATAAAAAAAATATTTACCTATGTTTGAAATGATCTCCGCGCATTCGAGACGCATTTATTTCTATTGTCCACTAAATAATCTATTTTTAAAGCTTGAAAGTTTAGATGAGCTTTTATTATTATCTTGTACATATTCGGTACAATAAAAGAGACAAGAAAAATGCCAAATCAATTTGATGCTGTTTCTATAACAAAAAAAGCGAATGTTCATTACGAGGGACACTCCATTAGTCATGTTATTGAACTTGAAGATGGTACAAAAAAGACTTTAGGGGTGATTCTTCCAACAGAAAAAGCTTTAACTTTTAAAACCCACGTTTCAGAACGCATTGAGATCATTTCAGGCAAATGTAGTGTTCAAATTGGCGATGATCCGGATACTAAAGTCTATTCCAGTGGTGAGTCTTTTAATGTTCCTGAAAATAGTAAATTTAAAATTATTACAGATGAAGTGATTGATTACGTCTGCCATTTAGAATGAATTAAAATTACAAAGTCATAGCTTTCATAGGGTATGTTTTCCTATGAATATATTCATCTTTTCTTAAAAACTAGACGAGATGAAGTTTAAATTTTAGTATTTAAGCACTTTTACAATTATCTATAAGCTTCCACCACCATCAACATTGAGAACTTGACCCGTAATAAAACCTGCATGCTCTGATAGTAAAAAGGTTACGGCATGTGCAACATCTTGTGGTGTGCCAATCCGTCCTAAAGGAATGCTTTCTAATATCGCTTTTTCAGCTTCACTTCCAACGGGTCGGGTTTTTCTAAAAAGTTCCGTTTCAATTGGCCCCGGTGCTATACAGTTTACCGTTATTCCAAACTCAGCTAACTCGAGTGCCCAAGTTTTAGTACACCCGACCAAGGCGCTTTTTGCTGCCGAGTATGCTGTCCGTTGTTTTGCCCCGTAAATTGCCCTGCTGCCAATATTAATAATTCGTCCAAAGCGCTGTGCTTTTAGTTGCGCAACAAAATGCTGAGTCACTTGTATCGCAGCTCTTACATTTAAGTTCCAGACCTCCTCCAAGGCAAGAAAGGAAATCTGGCCTAAAGGTTGAGGCAAGCTAACTCCTGAGTTATTTACAATTCCATGTATGACATGAGATTTAGCAATTAATGCTAAGGTTTCTTCAGTTTGTTCTATATTGGATAAATCACAACTAAAAAGCTGTCCGGGAAAGTCTATATGGTCGATATTTCTGGCAATGCCAATGACATGATGTCCCTGCAAGGACAGTTCGTCGCTAATTGCTTTTCCAATACCTTTTGTAGCGCCTGTCACTAAATAAGTGTTTTTCATAGCGGATCCTTATTAGACATAAAAATAGTTTCTGGTTTGTTCTCCCCTGTTAACTACAAAAATAATAAAACATTCACTATGATTTTTTATGACGATAAGCAGATTTATATAAATTCAAGAAAACTATAATCAATATCCCCAAAATGGACATGACTTTATTTTGATTTTCTTATTTGAAATGAAGAAGTGATTGTATTTGTATACATTAAAAAGTTGTTATAGTCATTCGACTTGAGTTGGTCTTTCAATCTCTTAGTTTAAAGGCAAAATTGAGTGGCTAAGTTTAAGTAAATACATTAAAAAGAGTACGAAATAATGAAAAATTCAGTCGATGAGAAAAGAAGAATTTTCCGCGATCTCCATAAAGACGGATGCTTTATTTTACCCAACCCTTGGGATGCAGGCAGTGCAAAAATACTCGAACAACTGGGCTATAAAGCACTGGCAACAACAAGCTCAGGTTATGCATGGTCTTCTGGAAAGGCCGATGGTCAACTCGACCGAGATGAAACCTTGGCACATCTACGTTATATGGTTCAGTCCACTAACCTGCCTATCAATGCTGACTTTGAAAGTGGCTTTTCAGATACAACTCAAGGCGTCATTGAAAATGTTCTCATGGCACTTGATACAGGTATAGCAGGTATTTCTATTGAGGATTCAACCGGAAATATTGAAAAACCACTACGTGATATTCCTGATGCTGTTGAAAGAATACGAGCAGCTCGCTTAGCGATCGACCAAAGCGGAACTAACGTCATGCTTATTGGTCGTGCTGAAAACTTCTTTGTGGGTGTACCCGATTTAGAAGATACCATTAACAGGTTAAAAGCATATTCAGAAGCTGGTGCTGACTGCCTGTATGCGCCTGGTATTAAAACTCGTGAACAAATCATTGCTGTGGTGAATGCCGTTTCACCAAAACCTGTAAACGTTTTAATTGGTTGGGATAGTGATTTAACGGCAGCAGAACTTGCAGACTTGGGTGTAAGACGTATTAGTCTTGGTGGAGCATTAGCTCGTTCAGCTTGGGATGGTTTTATTAAAACAGCAAGTGCGATTGCCGAGTCAGGTAATTTCCATTCGCTCAATACTTCGGTTTCAAGTGGCGATCTTAATAGTCGATTTAAATAAGATTTGGATAAACCGCTTTATTTAGTACCTTTTAGCTAGGACCTCTGTTATGCCTTTAAACATAACGCTTTCAAGCCATCGTATACGACTACGCATATTAACTATTGAAGATTCAAGAGACTTAGTTACCGCTGCTTCCGATGGAGAACTATGGAACCTCCCTTTCACTGTAGTCCCTTCAGCAGAAACAGTAGATGACTATATTCAGCATGCACTAGAAGGTTACCAAGCGGGTACGGTTCTTCCTTTTGTAGTCGAAGATATTGCTACAGGAAAAATCATTGGGTCTACCAGATTTTGGAAAATAGATAGAAAAAATTTAAAGTTAGAAATTGGAAGTACTTGGTACTCAAAATCGTGGCAGCGAACATACGCAAATACAGAAGCAAAATATTTACTTCTTCAATATGCCTTTGAAGAGCTAAATTGCGTTAGAGTTCAGTTCACAACAGATGTACTCAATGAAAAATCCCAAAATGCGATTTTAAGAATCGGCGCCCAGAAAGAAGGTGTGGTTAGAAATGAGCGAATCATGCCTAATGGCAGAAAAAGAAATTCTGTCAGGTTCAGTATTATTGATGAAGAGTGGCCGAGCATAAAAGATAATCTAATTAAAAAGTTAAATTATTATTAATTTTTCCTACGGCTTTATCATCCATAACCATTGCAAATGAGTCTCATTTATATATACTTTACTCACTTTTTTGAGTCTAGTCAGCACTCTTGTTTGTTCGCTTGAATAGTCGCTCTTTTTTAGCCTTTCACGATTTTTATATCACTTAGGTATACTTATGTTTGCTTTCTCCCCGCGTAAAAATTTAATTACTGTTGAAATTTTAAAACATAGTAGCCCCTTACTTTTATCCCTCATCCCAATGATGTCTTGGGCAGAAACAACCGCGATTCAACCAGCACAACTAGAAACAATTAAGGTTCAGGCTGAAGCAGACTCAAGTTATATCGCAACACAAACGGCGTCGACGCTTAGAGGCAAACAAAAAAATCTAGAAAGCCCGCAAACTGTAAACGTTGTATCGAAGCAATACATGAAAGATTATTTGCCTGCAAACTTGGACAATGCACTGACTCAAGTCAGTGGCATTACGCAGGGTAATACTTTAGGTGGTACGCAAGACACCGTAATGAAACGCGGCTTTGGTGATAACCGTGACGGTTCAATTACTGTAAATGGCATGCCAATTGTGCAAGGCCGAACCATGAATGCGGCAGTTGAACAAGTTGAAGTTTTAAAAGGCCCATCTTCATTACTCTATGGCATTATGGACCCGGGTGGTGTGGTCAATGTCATTACAAAAAAACCTGAGACTACCCAGAAAACTGAACTTTCCGTATACGGCTCAAGCTTTGCTGCGGGTAAAAATGGTCTAGGTGCAAGCATAGATACCACAGGTGCAATTAGTGATAGTAACTTTGCTTATCGCTTTATTGCAGATCATTCCGACGCTGACTATTGGCGTAATTTTGGTAATCTCAAACAGACTTTAATTGCTCCGTCTGTCGCATGGGATAATGGTCAAACTAAAGTGAACCTGAGTTATCAATATCGTCACTTTGATGTACCATTTGACCGCTCTACCGTTTTTGACCCGAAAACCAATAAAGCCCTACCGATCTCTAAATATCAACGTCTAGATGAAGCGTTTAACCAAATGAAAGGTGAAGATCATTTGGCGCAATTGTTGGTAGACCACCAAATTAATGATAACTGGTCGGCTCACTTTGGTTATACCTACAACTACGAAACTTATGATGCTAACCAATTACGTGTAACCAAGTTAGATACAACTAAACACACCGTGACACGCCGTACCGATGCGACTTTAAATGCCCAAAGCGTAGACAGTAATGCTCAAGCATATATTAATGGTTCAACCAATTTGTTTGGTTTAAAGCATGATATTCAATTCGGTTCAGACATCGAATACCGTAAGTATTTCCGTCCAGATATGGTTCGTGGCAACACCTCAACTTTAGATTATTTAAATCCAAGTTATGGAACTGTTGAGCCATCTCAAAATGTTGTCGCATCAGATAGTGACCAAACCGATAAACTGCACACTTACGGTTTTTATGTGCAAGATGCAATTCAGTTAAATGAAAAATGGATTGCTGTGCTGGGTGGACGTTACCTGAACTATCAACAAACTGCTGGACGTGGCAGACCGTTTAAAGAAAATACCAACACTAACGATGATGCTTGGCTACCACATGCAGGTTTAGTTTATAAATGGAATGACCAGCTTTCATTTTATGGTAGCTATACCGAGTCACTTAAGCCGTCTTCTTCAATTGCACCTTTGGGTGGCGGTGCTGTTATTAACTCTGATGTTCAACCTGAACAAGCCAAGTCTTATGAAGTTGGCGCGAAATATGAGTTAAATGACCGTATCAAAGCTAACTTTGCACTCTACGATATTAAAAAGCGTAATGTTTTAGCTAAAGTCACTAACTCATCAACTGGTGAAGTTGAACTACATACTACGGGTGCAGTTCGTTCTAAAGGTGCTGAGCTTGACCTGACAGGACGTGTAACTGATCAACTTGATGCGACCCTAACCTATGCCTATACAGATGCGAAAGTAACTGAAGATGAAAGCGGCCTTGAAGGCAATCGCTTGAATAATGTAGCAAAAAATACTGCTTCTTTAGCATTGGCATATAACTATGGTGAACTTTACAACGGTAATTTACGTTTTGGCGTAAGCGGTAATTATGTGGGTAAACGCGCTGGCGATTCAGAAAATACCTTCGACCTGCCTGACTACACCCTTGCCAATGCCTTTGTAAGTTATGACACCACTATTGCCAAACAAGCAGTCACGTTCCAATTTAATTTAAATAATATCTTTGACAAAACCTACTACACAGCCAGTGTAAATAATTTGGCCGTGTCTCAAGGTGACTCTCGCCAAGCGGTATTACGTGCAACTTTTAAATTTTAAAACACCGGATCAGAGCAGTGCCTAAATCACTGCTCTTTTGAGAACACTATGAAAAAGCTTCTTTCCGTTGTCCTGTTGATTGGCTCATTGTTTAGCTCAGCAGTTTATGCTCAAACACGAATTGCCCTCATCTCTCAAGTTAAAGGTGCATCGGCTGGTACAGATATTGCCATTCAAAAATACTTGCAAAGCAAGGGCTATCAAGTTGAGGTATTAGATCAATCTGTTTCACCAAACACCTTAAAGAACACAGATTTAGTCATTATTTCATCTACAGTTGCTTCTAAAAACCTTCAATCTGGTTGGCGTCAACTGCCCCTTCCACTCATGACGTGGGAAAACGATTATCTTGATGACTTGGCTATGACAGGTAAACGTATAAATACCGATTTTGGCGAAGTCGAGAAAGAACGTTATTTGTGGTTGGTCAATGCGCCACATCCATTGTCTGCACAGCTTCCTGCCGGAACCCGCAATGTGTATAAAGCTCAAGCGCCTATGAGTTGGGGTAAGCCTGGTTTAGGTGCCACCATTATCGCAACGATTTATGGACAACCTGAAAAAGTAGCAATTTGGGGATATGAAAAAGGTGCAACCATGGATTATGAATCTTTAGCGCCAGCAAAACGGCTCATGTTCTTTCTTAACAATGACACGTTTACCAATCTATCTGACGATGGCTTAAAACTGTTTGATGCCTCAATTCAATGGCTCACCAACAAATAAAATCATTTATACAGCTCTCAAGGTCTTATTGATTACACCTTGCAGAGCTGCGATTAGTAGACAACATTCACTCGAACCCAGTCTTCATACTTTGTAGCCTGCACATTGGTACTCGACTGAATTACTCCATAAATAGGAATATTTTCTTTCATTCCTGTTGCGATTCCTGAGTGCATTTTACTTGCTACATTTCCCCAAATTTGAGTATGCCCTGCATCTTGATACAGTATATATGCGACAGAGGCAGGACTTGTAGCAGATTTAAGCTCAAAATTATTGTCGGAAGTTACTGCTAATTGATACGGTGTATTATGGTTACATTGGACAGTTACATCGGTTCTAGCGGCAGCAACTGGCTGCGCACGTACAACAGAACCGAAATCTAAATTTCCTTGTGTTGAGACTTCACAACTTTCTACAATAGTTAAGCTAACCTTTAATGACGTAGATGCGCTTGCAGCCTCTGCACTATTTATTAAGAGTATTCCCATAAGAGAAAATAAGGCGTGTTTAATGAGTTTCATTTCTTCTCCTTATCTTTATGTTCTAATGTCTTTTCAAATTTATAATGTCATTTTTCTGTTTTACTAAAGAAACAGTTTTTTCAGGTTCGTTTTATTTATAAAGCTTAATATTGCATACTGTCAATCGATAATAATCACATGATTTTCATATTATTCTTATAATTTGTGATGCATTCAACGTAATTTATTTAGTTTAAAAATTAGTCGATGTTTTTATTTTTCTTAAGTCATCTTTTCCCCTCCACCTGATGAGGGATAAAGCTATTTGATACATTCATTCAATAATTCCCTAATAAGTCCTTTATCTACGCAGCTCAAAAAATTTATTGTGGTAATTTTCTGAGCTGCACTTGATTTTAAATGAGACCTATTCTTCTAAATCTTCATTTTCAGGAATATCAAGAATGAGGCCATAGTCATCACGAAGCTCTTTATCTACAAGATGAAATCTATCTAAACTCAGTGAAGTCCAATGTTCCATACCAATATGTTCTAATAAAATAATTTGGAATCCATCATATTTATCCATATCAGTCACAAATTGATTCAACTCTATTAATACTTTATCTAAGCTACGAATATCGTCATTTGGCTCCCCATTACTTGAAAAGTAAGGAGTACTAACCTGATCTAGAACTAAGAAAGAAGGAACCCAAGGAATTCGCATCTTTTTTGCGATTTCATGTATTGCAAGAAAATATGAAACATGAAGATAAAGATAATTTGAAGCACTTCCTACATCAGGCATATTCTCTAGAATATTAAAGTCTGGAGAACGTAAATGAATCAGCTTCTCTTTTTCATAATATGAAGCAGAGAAACCTTCATAACCTTTCAAAGGTAGATTAGCAAGACGTTTATTAATTAAGTAATTTAATTCCTGTTTAGCTAAATTACTTTTTTCTTCATTCTCATCAACTATTCTTTTTAAAGCCACTATTGCACTGTCAAAGTCGTCTTGTACCTGATATCCATGATTTTCAATACGACTGTACACTTCAAGTTTAGCCTCAAGACGCCCTAAATACCTATAATAATCATTAGGATTACATGCAATCAGTTGGTTTCCTTTTATTGAATACAGTTCATTCTTAAGAGCTCGAATTTCTTCATCATTCTGATTGATAATATTTTTTACCTCATCCATAAAAGGAAAACTCTTACGGCTATTCAGTGAAGATTTTATATTTGAAAGTTCTTGACCTAATCGAGCAATAATTTTATTAGCAAATTCTGAAGGAAATAAATTATCGGCTTGTTTATTAAAAATACTAACTGGTTTTAGTGAGTCTTCAACTTCTTTAAGTTCCTCAATATAAATGGATTTATTATCAAGAAATGCTTTTAATTGGCGATTTTTAGCAGTTAAACGAAATATTTCACGCTCAATCTTCTCAATTTCATGATTTTGATTACTAGGAATGATAGGCATCTGAACCAAATCTTGTAGTGCAGTAATACTCTCATCATAAGTTTCAGGAATATTTTCAATTATTCCAAGCAAATGAGCCTCTTTAGATAGCGTTCCTACCTCTTCAGAAAATACTTTTGCAGATCTTTCATAAGATTCAATTTTCCTTATTTGAATAGATCTTTTTCGCTCCAGTTCTGAAAGACGGCTACGAGATAATGCAGTATCCACATTCTCAGCACCAATAGCCATCCTAAATGTCCGTTCAATTGCTTCCTGATATCGGCCATCAGTCGGTCGAATGTAAAGGTGATCAGGTGCAACAATCGTATTTTGATCTTGATAACTATACGCCAGAAAGTTGCGGAAAGAGACTTTCGATCCTGCTTGAATATATTTTCCCCCATAAGGCACTCGTAAATCAGTATCAATACCAAATGCACCACTTAAGACTCTTTTTAAATTATCAATTCTAATATTCAAGAATGGTAAGGGTGGGATAACACCATTTTCACTAAAATATGCTCGATCATTTGCACCTTTGCTTTCCGACGGGCGTGCTATAACTATTTCCTTACCATCTATAGAAAGTTTAATTCCATACCATTCAACTTTTGAATCAATATTTGTTTTTGATATTCCTTTGGTTTCACTTGCTAGCAAACAATAATCTATAATAAATAAAATTGAAGATTTTCCTTTACCAGAATCTCCAGTAATAACATTCACACGATTAGGTAGAAAATCAAGGGTTCGTTTAATACCGTTCTTTTGCCAAAGTACAATATTTGAAATTTGAATATTACTCACAAATCGATCCTAAAAGTTTGATAAAGATTTATATTAGTTTCATTAAGAAGCAGCCCAAGTTTGGGGCCAGCAGCCAAGATATCTGTGGCAATTTTTCCAATCTCATTTTTATTTTGAAAAAATATTTTCTTTTCAAGCGTCAAATATTCACCCATGAGTGTTGCAATACCTAACTCCTGTGTAAGGATCATACTATTTAACGAAGTTATGACTAAGTCTTCATACCTTGCTCGTACATTAATAAAAGCTTCGGGGTTAGAAAGTAGTAGATCTTTGCTACTTAACACAACACTATTTTTTCTTTTAAGGATCGAACGAATATTTTTATCAAAAAGTAAAGGTAAAATTAGCATCACTTTTGCTAATGATAATCGATTTTCATTTGAGTTTTCTAAAGCACTTTGTATTGCAACTACACCCATTAATTCATTGTGAAATAAACGATTCATTATTCGAATTTTCCTTTCCAATCTTTGCGCCAACCAATCCGAGGTAGATTGGAAAGCTTGATATATTTCCCACAACTCAAATTACTTGGAAGCTCAACATTGCCCGCTTTCAAAGGACTTCTCATCGTTTGATAATAGCAATCGAGTGAAGCTTGAAAATGTTTAACTTCATCATCTCCAGAATTTATTCTATGTATTTGATTATGAATTAATTTCCAATCAGATACGGCTTTGTACTCTAATCTCAAATTTTCACTTGCACTAAATGAACCAGCATCTTCCAAAGACTTCATAAACTGATCAGCAAGCATCATTTCAATTCCCCTATCCACAATTTCCTCATCGTCAATACCAATATCTTTGAGTTGGTCATGAAATTTACTACTACTAAATGAAAGAGTATCTGGACGTTGGTAGTTGTAATATATATCAAGAAATTCATCAAAATCCGCAGGCAAAGCACGGGCAGATCTAATAATTCTGTCAAAACCCATTTCAATTCGAAAATCATCAAAAGTTATTTCTACCTTATTGCCCCTTATAATTTTTGAAAATTTAGATTCTTTGAATGAACCTATTATATATTTTCGGGTTTCATCAATACGTGAAACTGGAATAGCTAACTGTCTTAATGCTAAAGATATTCTATTAATTATTGCAGAATTATCTGAATGAAACTCAAATTTTTCAAAGACAAACCTAACATCTTCATCACTAGCCTCAGCGATAGCTTTTACATATTTTGCAATTGGATTGCTTGAATCCTCAGGCTTCTTTTTTGATTCAGCTTCAGAAATTTCTTTATTAGTTTGCTTAATAAAGTTAAGTATCTCTTTAATATTCTTGGTAGGATATTTTAGTAAACTAACGAATTCTTGACTATTCAGTTTCTTATTAGTGTATAACTGAAATTTAAGTTGCAAATGATCTGGTAACTCAGGAACTAGTTTTAGCCAATTATAAAAAGTCTTCCAGATATCAATATCTCTGTCACTAATATTACTAGCATCAATTGAGTGCTTTACTTGAATAAGTAGAAGTTCTTTAGCATCTCCATTTTCATCATTAGTGGTTACATGGATGTCATCATAGACTTCTAATCCTAAAGATTGTTCTGGTCTAAGTTCAATAAGTTTTTCAATATAAACAAAATCCTGAAATTCAAAACCAAGCGATTGCTTATCTGCGGCTATCTTTTGTAAATGACTCATATAAATTTGCTCGATTTTAAGGATCTATACAGCTTCTACTCTATCGTTTTGTTAATGCACTACATTTTATGCATTTCTATCATCATATAAATAATAGAACAAGATAATAAAATAATCAAAAATCCCAACTCTTCAACTATAAATTAACTAGAATAAGTCTCTATTTACTTAAAACATATAAATTTAACTTCAGCTGAATTCTGTATCAAAAATTTTATTTAAATTATTTTAGGTAAGCTAATCCAAAATAATTTAGATTTAAAAAAAACTATTTTTAAATATTAAAATTTATTTTTTAATAAATTTTACTCACAAATATAATGATTCAGCCATAGTGGAATATTGTATAGAGTTATATTTGATTATTTTTTAAAGCTAACTATAAAGATTTACTAGCTGATATGAAAGATTATAGTTAAATTTATGCGGTATATGAAGTGATCATAAAAAGCTGCACTCTAGTCTAGAATTCTTTAAGTGCCACTTTTGTTCTCCCTCCCCACCAACAGCGACTTTTCAAAATTGAAGGATTCTGTACATTCTCGCAATTGCATAAAAAAGGTGATCAAAATAATATAAAGCCCAATAAAATATAACTTTACATATTGTTTAGTTTATAGATTCAATACTAAGAAAACTGTGAAGTTAAATTTAAAATGAATAATTCTAGTGACTAAAACCATCCACCTTTAACTTGAGAAATCATGGATATGAAAAAATATTTATTATTACTTTTACTTAGCTTCTATTCGATACATTCATTTGCTTCGGACAAACTACATGGCAGTGTTTGGAAAACCATTGATGATGAAACAAATCAACCTAGAGCACTGGTAAAATTTAGTGAAGATAAAAATGGGCTTCTAACTGCAAACATTGAAAAAATCCTTGTTCCAAGTGAAGCCAACAAATGTACGATGTGTGAAGGCACTTATAAAAACAAATCTTTAGTTGGTCTAACCATTGTCAAAAATTTAAAAAGCGTAGGTAAAAATAAATATGACAAAGGATCTATTCTCGACCCTCAGTCAGATAAAACTTATCGCTTTAGTGTAACTGTATCACCAGACGGCGAGAAACTTACCGCGCGTGGCTATATTGGTATTTCTGCAATTGGCCGAAACCAAACGTGGTATCGAGTTAAATAACTCTTGAACTAGCTTGTGACCCACTCTCTAGCTACTCACCGATCATAATTACGGTCTATATGTGCACTATATAAATGATGTGTGTAGACATTGTTATGATCGGTATTTAGCCTGAACAATCAGCATGATAATGACGAATAGCGAAGGTATTGCAGCAATCACAAACAAATGGGTAATGACCAAGAATTGAGAGAGATACCCACCAAATAGCGGCCCAATAACCGACCCTAAACGAGCAATTCCAATACTCCAACCTACTCCTGTAGTACGAAGTGAAACTGGATAATAACTTGCAGATAAGGCATTAATAGCAGGCTGCCCACCAACAATTGCGAAGCCAGCTATAAAAATAATTATAAATAGTAAAGCAATATGGCTAACAGCATAACCAATTAAAGCAACACTAATCACGGCAACGATAAAAACAGGAATGAGTACTTTATAGAATCCTGTCTTATCAATTTTAAGTCCCATCACAACACTACCAATCGTCCCGCCTAACTGTAAAGTGGAACCAATCATTAATGCCTGATTTAATGAAAGACCTGACTCTTTGGCTAAGGTGGGTAGCCAATTCGCCAGAAAATAGAGACTGATCATATTTAAAATACTGATGATCCAGATAGAATAGGTAAAAAATGCGCGCTGATTTTTAAACAATTCAAGCGGCGACTTTTTAACCTCGACTTCAGTGTTATTAATGATTTTTATTTGTGAATTGAATGTTAATGCAGGATAAAATTTCTTTAACCAAAATAAAATTTTAGGCGTGTTTTTGTTATCTTCACTCAGAAAATATAAAGATTCTGGCATCTTAAAGTATGTAATAAAGAAAATAATTAAAGGGATAATACCGCCAAAATAAAAAATCGACTGCCAACCGCCCCAAGGAACGAGTAAGGCGGATATACCGCCCCCCAACATTGCCCCTACCGTATAGCCACAAGAAATGACCATCATGGTAAAAATACGAGATTTGTGTGGAACAATTTCGGAGCTATAAGCCATCACATTTGGCATGATGCCGCCTAAAAAAATTCCTGTAACAAAGCGGATTACGGTCAATTGCTCAATATTGCCGACATGGGGCGTTAACAGCATCAATACCGAGAACATAAAGGTCGAAATGAGTAGTATCGGACGGCGACCAAAACGATCAGAAAGTGAACTTAATAAAAATGATCCGACAAACAAACCAAATAAGCTTGCACTAAACACCACCCCTAACATGGTTTTTTGAACACCCCAGTCTTCTATAATCATTGGGGCTGCGTAAGCCATAGACTGAATGTCATAGCCATCCATAATCATGAGTAATAAACAGGTGATCAGAATAAATTTTTGATAACGTCCAACTTTTTGCTGATTGATCAAATCACTTAATGCAACTTCTTTCATGGTATTCCCTTCTCCATGACATGCTTTAAATTAATCCATTTTAATTACGTTATTCGTAATTTATTTACGATTGGCGTAATTAAAAATAGCAATATTACTCCCATAAAGTCAAAAAAATATTTTTTTGTAATATAAACAATATATTAAGTGAAATTTTAATTTCCCCAATTCATCACGTCAGCTTATTGCAAGCGGCCTTTGGTCTGCTTATTTGGCAAAAATCAAGCAGACCATACATGCTATTACTTACATTATTTTAAAATTCAGACAGATATTTTAAAAAACTGCTCCATCACAGCATCTCTTTCTTCCAAACTATTTGAGCTTAAAACTTGTAGTAACAAACCATCTATCAGGTTTACCACCATGTGAGCATCGAATTTTGCCTCGCGAGTTTCTCCGCTAAAAATCAAATCAAAAATTTCATGCAGCAGCCACTTTCGATATTCAACTGCCATGCGATAAGCCTGTGGGTAAAGTAGTTTTATTTCAAAAATAGCTTTAAGTAAAAAGTTATACAGACTGTTTAAATTGGCATGGAAAACCACTATTTCTTTGAGTTTATCGATTGGTGTTCGGTAATGGTTTGAATAAATAATAGAGAGCACTTTTTCTTTGAGCAGGCTCTTTTGAAAGGCAATACACATTTCGATTAAGCGTTCTTTAGAGTGGAAATAGTTGTAAAACGTACCTTTGGCAATTTGGGTTTCTTTAACAATCAGGTCCACACCTACATGATGAAACCCATGTATCGTAATGAATTGTATGGTGGTTTGAACGACATGTAGTTTTTTGGAAGAGGTTTCTAAATTTCGCATAGTTTTACCGTTATAAAATTCTTGTTGTTTCTAAAAGAAAAAAACTGTGTCCTTTTGGGAGAAAAAAGGCACAGCAAAGCCGTAAGACAGTGCTTGGCACATCTCAAGTTTGTTGTTGCTAAGTTTTAAGTAAAAATGACTTAAAGCCTGAAAACCCTACGGCATTCAAGCTGCTGTAAATTTTTAAGCTGTATCGTTATAGCTTTTGGCAAAGGCTGCCAAGAAATAATGGATGTGCAAAGCCAACTCCTTTTTTATTGGGAGTTCTGCCGACATTAAAATTATGGTGGCAGAACGAGAAAGGGTTAGCAGACTGGTGAAAGATATAACCAGCACACCCGAAGGTGTCCCTCTCCCGTCCTACCGCTACGGGAGGAGACTAGGAGTTTACACATAAGAGTATTCCTCAGACGGAATAACTCTGATGCGATCTTTCATCACGGTCTGCTAAAACCGACTGGCAATGTGGCCAGCAGGCAAAGAATAGTGCCCAAGTTTATTGGCGTCAAGCACACAAAATGACATTTGTTTTAAATTAGATCATTAAAAAAGTAAGGCTAAACAATGAGTAGGTTATTGTTAAATTGGGTTTATAAAATAGATATTTTTTCCAATTGAGTTAGAACATTATCTACAGAATTACGCATTAAAATGATTTTTTATCTTCGATCTATATATTCTAAGTAGCCTCGCCCACTCATTTTTTGAGAAGAAAATTCACCTTCCCATTGATAGGCAGAAACAAATCCAGCAGCCAACCCGAAACAATATGGAGTGTCTACATGTGCTGAAATATCTAAAACCTTTTGGTTATTGTGATAAGCAACCCACCGAAAAGTATTTGGTAAATTCATTGAAAAATTATCAGGAGTAATCTGTGGCTCTTGTTGAAGACTGGTTACTTCAAAAAGAATATCTCCGTTGTATTGAATTGAAGTTCCATCTATATGTCGGTAGTAAACAGAAGTCAAAATTGGCTGGTCTTCGTAGCAAATAAAAGCCAGCAATAACTGCTGTTCATGATCAATATTAATCACCTGATAACTAAAAACTTTTACGGGAAGTTGTATATTTTCAACTAACCATTTGTTCTTTAGCATTGAAGTCGCTACAGCTTTCCAAGACTCAAGTGTGCATAAGCCTTGAACTGTCTTACTATGGCCCTTTTGTTTAATATGACCTTCATACTGCATTAGCACACTAAAGTGCTTATAAAACTTACTGTACGCGAACCATGAAATTGCTGATGTAGGTTTTAAATAAAGTTCTAACTCTAGGTCTTCTCTCTTGGTAATTAATAAAAATCCATCACCGTCTTCGTGTATAGCAGTTTGATTATCAAAGTTAATCGCAAAAGGAGTTTGATTAAACTGGATATCATTTTTAATCGAAAATGTTCTATAAGCTTCAGATGTGGTAGATAAAGCCGTTCCATGCACTAAAGAAGCTGTATCTCCTTTTCCATCTTTAGACATTTGATAATTCATGTCTGTAATGGTAAATCCTACATAACCCAATACTGAAGCCCATGACAAGTAACGGAATGGTTCAGGTAAATCGGGTATCATGACTCCATAATGTGTACTACCAAAGCGTTTATAAAGCGTATGTGGACTGAGTTCAAAATCTTTTGGTAATGTTGTTTGGCGCTCTGGTGTAACAGCTCCCATTAATGAGCCAGAAACCTTTGCAATTGTTTGATTGGCTTTGTCTTTAATACTGCTTGGCATTCTATGGCTTGAGATTAGCATTTTTAAAATCCTTTATTTTTATCCACTTAAAATCAAGTTCTATTTTAGAACTTGATTGGTGCTAGAAAAATATCATTTAGGGACAATCGTTAATTAAAATTAAGATTTAACAATTCCATCCCAAATTCTAAAATTTCGAATGAAGTTCGTTTGTTTGAATTAAAGACAATAAAATGGCATTAAGCTGGCCTTACTTTCTGAAATCATTTATTGATTTTTTATCTAAACTTTTGGACGTAAAGCTTTTATTCCTATTCCGAGAAATCCTCTGATTAGTCCCTTACTCACATTTAGCCAATCAAAATAATCACGCCATAA
Source organism: Acinetobacter seifertii (assembly GCF_016064815.1). Taxonomy (NCBI): domain Bacteria; kingdom Pseudomonadati; phylum Pseudomonadota; class Gammaproteobacteria; order Moraxellales; family Moraxellaceae; genus Acinetobacter; species Acinetobacter seifertii. The sequence continues at coordinate 2,724,370 of NZ_CP065820.1, forward strand.
AATTATTTTTCCATCTTCTACTTCGAATGTACCACAGACCCAAAATCCGACATGTAGCGGTCCAATCTCTAAAATATCTGTACGTTCAGTAAGTACAATATTTTCTTTAGCAACAAGCTGATGATTTTTAACTTTTAATTTTCTTGCGTTGCTCAGGGCAAGCTTTATCAAGCCAGCTACCCTTTTTCCACCTTTAAATGTTGGTAAAGAAACATTGGTATAAACAATGTCAGGATGGAGTAACTCGCTGATTGTGACATGATCTTGTTGCATTAGTGCATTTAGAAAGCGTTCTACAATGTCTTCAGATTGCGCTTGGATATTACTTATATCACTGTTTAAGACTGTTTTCATTTTAGGTATTGCTCTAAAAGTTTAAATTTTGAGGTTTAAACGCTGTTGCCACAGGTTTTCTAACTTTTTGGTATCGTGGTCAAAAGGGTGAAAATCTGGTCGGTAGTAATCTAAAAAATCTTTAACGGTTTGCATTGTCAGTAGTCCTTCACTTCCCAAACCTTTTTTAAAAAATTTAGTAATACCTTTTAAAGAAAGTACTTGATCTGCTTTGAGTAGTCTTCGGGTGTTATTTGCAATTAAGAAAATTAAAATACTTCCTGCAAATGTCATGTAAAAAATCCGTGATAAATATCCCCCGCCAGATGCGACATAAGCATCAAAAAAAACCGCTTTATGTTCATTTTCTTCTACCGCATGCCATAGCCATAGTTCAGCAACTGGACCTACCAGACGATTATTCCAATTATCATTGCGTAATAGTTCAGCCCCCAAGGTTGCGGTGATATGTTCAATCGCGCAGCCAATCGACATGATATGCATACTTGGTAATATTTTTTGCATTAGGGCATATAAGGCTTTAACTTCATTCTGCAATTTATCTATATTGATCTGCTGTTCATCTGCATATCGGTTAAATGCCAAATGTTCTTTAGCATGCATTGCTTCTTGCCCAATAAAAGCACTTATCTCTGCTTGAAGTACAGAATCATCAATCTTATCTCGAACATTTCTTAAAGCTTCAATCAACATTAATTCTCCTTGAGGAAAAATAGCTGACATCGCATTCATTAAATGCGTGAAATAAGGATCATTATCGAACCAATAGCGCTTTGAACTAGTGAAATCAAAACTTAACCGTCTAACTGGAAAAGAAGCTTTTAAGCGATGTGCTATCGAAGACGGTTTAGATTTAGTTGCTTCTAGCGTGGTCATATTTATTCCAATTTTCAAAAGTACCAATTAGTTCTTTTGTAAATTGGAATAGATTTCCCGTCAATAGCTAATTTTCATCCAATTGAAATTCAAATATTTATTTGTAAGGTTCAATGTTTAAAAAAACAATCTTGAGCCAAAAAGCGGTTAATGTTAGTTTTAGCAAGATTTCAAAATATTAGAAGATTTAGTGTGGAAAAACTCTCTGGCGCTTACGATACTCAAGCAGCAGGCTTACCCAGAGGTAGAACCAGCCTGTTAACTGAAGAAACACGTGAAAAGCAGCAACGTCGTTTGGTTAAAGCAGCGATTAGTGCATTTGCAGAAAAAGGATTTACCGCTACAACCATTACAGACATTGTTAAAAGAGCACGTGTATCTAAACAGGTTTTTTATGAAATATTTGAAAATAAAGAAGATTGTTTTTTAGCCGCGGATGCTTTAGGTAGAAAAGCTTTATTTGAACAAGTTCTCTCTGATATTAAACTTGAGAGTAATGATGCCGATCAATGGATTAGATCTTCCGTCCGCGCCTACTTACATCTGTGTAATAGCGAACAAGACTTTACCAAAGCTTGGGCAATCGAGTTTCCAAATGCAGGGAATCGTTGTCGTGAACAACGTAACTTATTCTTCGCTGAATTAGGCAAAAGACTTAAATCTATACATACCGTTATTAAAAAGACTCAGCCCGATCAGTGGGTGGCTGTCCCAGATTTATTTTACGATGCAGCAATTGGTGGCGCTTATGAAATTATCTTTCGTTATATTTGCCAGAACAAATTTACTGAACTATTAGACCTTGAAGATGATCTTGTTAATTTCATTCAATTTTCTATTGGCCATAAACGGTTATAAGTTAGAAATTAGTATTTTTAAAACTGTTTATTAGATGTCAAAGTTTATGGAGTCAGATCACCCTCCTCTACTTAGTAAGAACCAATAAGTTTTCGTCCCAAAAACTGAATCTAATTATCTCTAATCAGCCTACTGAAGGGATCTTATCAGTAGGCTAATTAAACTTATAAAATAGCAAAAATCAAAGTTTTATAAAAAAATCTATTTATGCCTTTAAGAAGTCAGATTTTTTGTTATAGTGTTGCGCAACTGATTTCCATAAAGTGATTATTTGGGTGTCAATGGTTTTAGGCAGATTGCTTGGTTTAGCAGCAATCTTGTTACAAATCGCTGTTTTCTTACAGCCATTACTACCAGAGAAATATCAAGTTTCTCCAGTATGTGAGACTATTGCCCAAGCACTTCAACTCAATCACTCTCCAGAGCAGCATTCTCACCATTCAATGCATCATGATGATTTATCTCATCATCAAATGCATGATATGACCTCTTCTTCCGTCATTAAAGCTGAAGCGAAGCAAAATACGACACATCATCATGATGCGGGTCATCAATGTCAGTACTGTGTTGTTTACAGTCACGTGTTGCCTTTGCCAGATCTGGATTTAAAGCAAATTCTAGTCAGAATTCAGGTTCGGTTTCTTGCTTTTCTAGAAAACTTTTTTCATGTTTTCTTTAAGCTTCAACAGCTCTTTCTTATTCCCCAAGGCCGCGCCCCACCTTTATTACTATCAGTCTAACTTGATACTCAAAACTTTATGTTTTGAAAAAAATATATTTTTCAAGAGATTATAGTAATGCTTTCTTTTCAAAATCATGCTCTTAAACGGGTAGAGATAACTACAACTGTCGTTTTAGCAAATCAAATAAAATTTGAGGTGCTCGTATGACTCTAGGTTTAACAGCACTTGAATTGGCTCGAATCCAATTCGCATTTACCGTTTCATTTCATATTATTTTCCCTGCAATCTCGATTGGTCTTGCAAGCTTCCTTGCTGTTTTAGAATGGCGTTGGCTGCGTACCAATGACGCTATATATAAAGATCTCTTTAAGTATTGGGTCAAAATCTTCGCGGTTGCATTTGGAATGGGCGTTGTCTCTGGTGTGGTCATGAGCTATCAATTTGGAACCAACTGGAGCGAATTTTCAAGATTTGCAGGTGGAGTTACAGGCCCTTTACTCACCTATGAAGTTCTTAGTGCTTTTTTCTTGGAAGCCGGTTTTTTAGGAATTATGCTATTTGGCTGGGGCCGTGTGGGTAAAAAAGCTCACTTCTTCGCAACACTTATGGTTGCGATAGGTACCTGTATTTCAATGTTCTGGATTTTATCTTCAAATAGCTGGATGCAAACCCCTCAAGGGTTCTCAATTGAGAATGGCATCATAGTTCCTCAAGACTGGTTTGCAATTGTATTTAACCCTTCCTTCCCTTATCGACTTGCGCATATGGCAATCGCAGCTTTTATGGTTGCAGCTTTACTTGTAGCAGGTACTGCAGCTTGGCATTTAATTAAAGGTCGCCGTGATGAGTTAGTAAAAAAGTCGTTTTCTATGGCTCTTTGGCTGATTTTAATTTTAGCGCCAGTACAAATCTTTGTCGGTGACGCACACGGTTTAAATACCTTAGAACATCAACCAGCAAAACTTGCAGCAATGGAAGGTCATTGGGAAACCAATCATAACGAGGGAATGCCACTGTACTTATTTGGTATTCCAGATATGCAAGAAGAACGCACCAAGTATGCGATTTCAATTCCAAATCTTGGAAGCTTAATTCTTACTCACTCCAAAGACGGAAGCGTAAAAGGTTTGAAAGATTTTGCACCAGAAGATCGTCCGAATTCGACTGTAGTATTTTGGAGTTTCCGAATTATGGTCGGGCTTGGCATGCTTATGCTGCTTTTGGCACTTACAGGATTATGGCTAAGAAAAACTGGCAAGCTTTATGAGAGTAAATGGTTTCATCGCTTTGCTTTAGTTATGGGCCCGTCAGGTTTTATTGCTTTACTTGCAGGTTGGTTTACTACAGAAGTTGGACGTCAACCTTGGGTTGTTTATGGTGTCATGCGAACTAAAGATGCATTATCTCCTGTATCTGCCGAACAAGTCGGACTCACGCTCATTATTTTTGTTTTGGTTTATTGCATCGTATTTGGAATCGGCATTTATTACATGCTGAAATTGATCAATAAAGGGCCTGAGTTCATTTATAGCCAAGTTAATGAGGTTGGCGGTGTTGGACACTTTAAAACACCAATGCGCCCTCTAAGTGCAACTGATGAAGATATTGATGATCAAGAACAAGGAGCATCTTCATGATTGATTTATCTTTGATCTGGATTGTCATTATTGCAATTGGCGTATTTATATATGTTGTACTTGATGGTTTTGATCTAGGCATTGGAATCTTGTTTCCTTTTATCAAAGACCAACAGGAACGCGATGTAATGATGAATACCGTTGCACCTGTCTGGGACGGTAATGAAACATGGATGGTACTTGGCGGTGCTGGTTTGTTTGCGGCATTCCCGATGGTTTATTCAGCAGTTTTATCTGCTTTATATTTACCTATTATTCTCATGGTGATCGCTCTAATTTTTCGCGGTGTCGCTTTTGAGTTCAGATTTAAAGCGAATCGAACCAAATACCTATGGGATGCTGCTTTTATTGGAGGTTCTGTTTTATCAAGTTTCTTACAAGGCGTCATTCTTGGTGCGTATATTCAAGGTATCCATGTTATTGATGGTCGCTATGCAGGTGGCGGATTAGATTGGTTAACGCCTTTTTCAGTTTTTACAGGGTTCGGCGTAATCATTGTATATGCAGCACTTGGTTGCGGTTGGCTCATTATGAAAACTGAAATGCAATTACAAACGAGTATGTATCGCTTAATGCCAAAACTAATTATGACGCTATTGTTAGTTTTTATTGCTGTGAGTGTTTATACCCCATTAGCTCATCCGGTTATTGCAGCACGCTGGTTCAATGCGCATCAGCTTCTTTACTTTAGTCCGGTACCTATTCTGGTCGTAGTTTTTACTTATCTCACCATTAAAGCCTGTCAAAAACAGCAAGAATCAATGCCCTTCTTATATACCTTGGCTTTAGTATTTTTAGCCTATACCGGTTTTCTGATTAGCATTTTTCCATACGTTATTCCACCATCAATTACGATTTGGGAAGCCGCAGCGCCTGCCAATAGTCAATTGTTTGCGCTTATAGGCGCGCTCGTACTTATCCCTATTATCATCATCTATACCATTATGGCTTATTGGGTGTTTAGGGACAAAGTACGTGTAGGTGATGAAGGTTATCACTAAGAGTAAATGACATGAAATTATCGAAATTCCAATGGTTTATTTTACTCTGGGTTGCTGGTTTCTTAAGTCTACTCACTATTGCAATGTTCTTTAGATTACTTTTGCAGCTTGCTTATTAAAGGAGGATCACACAGTGGATATGCCCTCCATCATGCAAATGCACGAGCAAGAGTTTGGCTATGAAATTATCAGAGCACGGCGACAAATGAAAATTTCACAAGCCCAACTTGCAAGTAAGCTAGGAATATCAATACGCACTTTAGAAAGTTGGGAAAGAGGAATTAGGCACCCTTCTAAACCGTCTCAAGCACTTATTCGGCTATTTATTAAATCACCCGAATTTGTTTTGAAAAATCTTACCTAACAAGAAAAGACCATGCACAAGCATGGTCTTTTCTTCTTTATTTTTTACTTAATTAAAATTTATCAAGGTACTTAAGCCATCTAGCAAACTTGCCAGTTATTAATGTTATGTTATAACATAACATTAATTTCATAATTTAAGTTCTTAATAAATGAATCTTGTTCTCCCAGATATCTCTGCCGAGCCAACTTTACCAAATGCTTATAGTTACCGCCTTGATTGGGTCGGTATGGAAAACATCGCCTTACCAGTCCGTATTGAAAATACTTTATGCTCAAGTCACGTCAATGCTTATGTCAGTTTAGATGATCCCTTAGCAAAGGGCATCCATATGTCACGTCTGTATACACGCCTTTTAGAGTTAACATCCCTCAAAAATATTAATATGCTCGATCTAAAATTAGTCTTAGAAGACTTTTTAGAAAGCCATCAAGATTTATCACAGCATGCAAAAATTGAAATTCACAGTAGCCTTTATATCGAACGACCAGCATTAGTCAGCAAGCTTTCAGGGTGGAAAAGTTATCCTTTTGTTTTGTCATGCCAACTCTTTAATGATCAATTCGAGGCAGAATTAAAAGTCGAGATTCCCTATTCTTCAACCTGTCCATGCTCTGCTGCACTTTCAAGAAATATTATTCAACAACGGTTTGAGTCAGCCTTACAAAACCAAGAAATTCGGCTTGATCCACAAGACATTATGAGCTGGTTAAATACCACCGATGCAATTGCAGCAACGCCACATAGCCAAAGAAGCTTTGCCCTACTTCAATTTAAATTAAACCAAGACTTTCATGAAATTCCACTCATCGAATTTATAAACCAAGCTGAACTAGCCTTAATGACACCCGTACAAACTGCTGTAAAACGGGTTGATGAACAAGCATTTGCGGTTGCCAACGGTCAAAATTTAATGTTCTGCGAAGATGCATTAAGACGACTTTATGGCTCATTTATACATCACAAATATATTCATGGTTTCAAATTTAGAGTGACTCATGCAGAAAGTCTGCATGCACATGATGCTGTGGCTCAAGGGTCTTGGCAGTGGTAGGACATTCTATAACCAACTGAAACTACGCGTTATCGGGTTTAAAAAACTGTATTTCCCATGAGTTAAATAGTTTCAGCTTATCCCTCTCACCATCTCAACTTAAATAAACTGATCTAAACGGTAATTCCATGCTACGTAAAAACCCATCTGGCCATCTCCCTGTTATTGATCAATCAGCCTATATCGATCAAACCGCTATTATTTGTGGCAAGGTCATTGTTCATGCCAATGTATTTATTGGCCCTTATGCCGTAATTCGTGCAGATGAAACCGACGAAAATGGAGAAATGCAACCTATTATCATTGGCGCAAATTCCAATATCCAAGATGGTGTTGTGATTCACTCCAAAGCTGGTGCATCAGTAGTGATTGGTGAAAGTACATCAATTGCTCATCGTTCAATTATTCATGGGCCTTGTGAAATTGGTCATCATGTTTTCGTGGGTTTCAACAGCGTCATATTTAACTGCAAGGTCGGTAATTACAGCGCTATTCGCCATAACGCAGTCGTCGACGGCCGTGATTTACCGAACCATTTTTATGTTCCCGCAATGAGCTACATCAACCCTAAAACTGACTTAGCGCAATACCCTCCGGTTGATATCTCTATCAGTGAATTTTCAGAGAGTGTTGTCTCAACAAACATTGAGTTGGTTAAAGGCTATAAGGCATTACACAATGAGTTTTAAACCCTATTCTAAAATTATTATTCGAGATGCCAATGTAGTGAATGAGGGAAAACAGCAATGTGTAGATGTACTTATTCAAGATGGACGGATCAAAAAAATTGCACCAAGCATTCCTCATGTTGTTAACGCTAAAACAATTCATGCTAACGGAAACTGGCTAATTCCCGGAATGATCGATGATCAAGTCCATTTTAGAGATCCAGGCTCAACCCATAAAGGCAGTATTGCTTCGGAATCTATGGCAGCAGTCATTGGTGGAATTACCAGTTATATGGATATGCCAAACACAAATCCACCAACCCTATCTTTAGATGCCTTAATACAAAAAAAACAAATAGCCGCCCAATATAGCATGGCAAATTATGCCTTCCATTTTGGAGTAAGTTCTGCAAATTTAGATATTGTTGAACAGCTTAATCCCAAGCTCATCAGCGGTGTAAAAGTTTTTATGGGCGCCTCTACTGGCAATATGTTGGTAGATGATCCACAAGTGCTTGAACGTTTATTTGCAAATGTCCCAACCATTCTTTTAACGCACTGCGAATATACACCGCGCATTAAAGAAAGAGAAAAATTATATTTTGAGAAATATGGCGCAAACATTCCAGCACATATGCACCCTAAAATTCGGGATAAACAAGCATGCTTTGAAAGCTCAAGTTTAGCAGTGTCTTTAGCAGAAAAATATGGAACTCAACTGCATGTTTTACATATTAGTACAGCCAAAGAATTATGCTTGTTTAAAGATTTGCCCTTAAATTTAAAGCATATTTCTGCGGAAGTATGCATTCATCACCTTAGTTTTGATGAATCAGACTATGCTGCGCTTAGCCATTTAATTAAATGTAATCCAGCCATTAAAACTCAACAAGACAAAGATGCACTTATCACTGCCATCGCTCAAACTAATCGCTTAGATATTATTGGTACAGATCACGCACCGCATACATGGGAGGAAAAACAACAATCCTATTTAAAAGCACCATCTGGCCTTCCGTTGGTTCAACATGCTGTTCCAGCACTCATGGAACTTGTGGCAGAAAAAAAAATAAGTATAGAAACAATGGTGAAGAAAACATCACACCAAGTCGCTGATTTATTTAAACTCAAAGATCGAGGATATATACGCGAAGGCTACTGGGCAGATTTGGTTCTGCTTAAAGAAAATAAAGAAGCTATTACTGTTAAAGATCAAAAAAACTATATGCGATGTAACTGGACTCCATTTCAAAACAAAAGCTTTCGCTATGAAGTTGATACAACTATTGTTTCAGGACAGTTGGCTTGGCATCAAAATCAGTTATTTTTAAGTTGTCGAGGTAAAGCATTGGACATAGACAGATAACTCAAGTGAAATTTAAAAATAATTAAATTAGATGCTATAACTTGTTCAGATTGAACCATAAAAAACCCGCAAAATATTGCGGGATTTTTTGTAGTGCGTTGAATTACCAATGACCATGTCTGTCATGATGTCGTTCAAAACCACGTTCACGATGTGCTTTATTATGATAGTAGCCTTTACCATGATGATTGCCATGATAAGCATAAGCTTTACCATGATGCATACCGTGATAAGCATGACCATAACCATGATGTGATTCGCGATAACCATGGTCTTGTGCAAAGGTCGGAGCTGAAAGCGCGATGACCAATGCAGCGAAAATATACTTAATGTACTTCATACAAAATTCCTTTTTATTGTAGTACTGGAATTTAAAGTAAGACATAAGTCGGTAGCTAGTTACAAGTGCTGATCTGTACTAGAGTGTAAGCTACTAAGCAAAGATAACAAGCAACTCAATCTTAAATAATGAAAGCAAAATCTATCAGTAGAATTTTGCTTCACCAATCGGACGAGTTTTAAACCGTCTATGGAACCACATATATTGTGTTGGGGCGATTCGAATTTGGTTCTCAATAATTTTATTGACGCGTTCAGCATCATTTACTTCGCATTCACTTGGAAAGTTTTCAAGTTTAGGTTCGACGAGCACATTGTATTGAGGGTTTCGAATATCACCACTTCTATAAAAATATAGCGGTATTGCAACAGCATTTGAAATATCCATGAGTCTACGGTGGGCTGTTACTGTTGCCGCCTGTATTCCAAAGAATGATGCCATCACACCCTGCTTCAAACCAAAATCCTGATCAGGGCTATACCAGATTGCATGACCATTTTTTAGTTTCGAAATTAAACTACGCATGTTGTCTTTCGCAATTTGGTTTTTATAAACTCGAGCACGACTACGATGAATGAGAAAATCCATAAAAGGATTGTTTTGCGGTCTATACACCACATCCATATCAAAAAATAAGGTACACGCAGCGCCACCAGCATCTAGTAAAGTACTATGTGTGCCTAACAACAAGATACCCTTATCCCGATTCTGTTCCAGATGTTCCAAGCCTTCTATACGAACTCTTTTTTTAAACCATTCAGGACAATACCAAGCGTTTAAGGCTTCAAATATCCCTATCATGGTATCTTTAAAGACTAGTTTTGCTTTGGCTTCAATTTGCTCAGGTGTTTTTTCAGGGAAACAAGCTTGTAAGTTTCTTAATGTTGTTTTCCGTCTCGAAGCTAATAATATCCAAGCAATTTTTGAGAAAACCTTTGCTAAACGCCACTGGATTGCCCAAGGCAAGTAGGCAAGAAACATGAGAATAAAAGCTGCGAACCAGATACCCCAATATTTTAATGATAGAAAGGAAAATTGAAACTGCCCAGATTGATACTGCGGTTCAGATTTCGTCATACTGTAAATATCTAGAGGTATAGGTCTTCATCCTAACACAGCCCGAATCTACATCCGTTTGCAAAGTGTGTCTTAATATGTAGATTAATTTATTAGAAAAATTTATATCGCGTAATGACGACCCACCATATTTTCTTTAAAAATTATATAATATTTAACAATTACTTATATGCTTTTAGTTATATAAATTAGTTTATAAATCATAGATAAAAATTAGAAATCCACACCTCGTATGACTTGCAGAAATTCCGAATATTCATCTTCATTTTCAAAAGTAAACTCTACGTCTGAGCCATCTGCGAATCGAACAAGAACAGAACTTAAATCAGAACTGGTTGTAAATTTAACAACTTGTTCAAGATTATAATGTGTTGAACCTACTTGGTAATATTTATATTCTCTTGGCATAGCTGTGTTCTATTATTTTATGAGATGTCACTACTATAGAATAAAATTTAGATCTGTTTTACTTATTTATTAAAAGTTGGCAACTGTTTAATAAAGTCATTTAACGGCATTGGTACGCCCCATAAATAACCTTGAAACTCGATACAACCATTATTTTTAAAAGCATAAAATTGTTCGGCCGTTTCTATTCCCTCTACTAACACTCGAAGGTTTAAATCTAGACCAATTTTAACAATACCCGAGACTAATTTATAACTGCGTTTATCATCCAACGCTGCCTGTACAAAGCTACGATCAATTTTGATTTGTCTAATTTGCATTTTTTGCAAATAACTTAAAGATGAATAACCTGTTCCGAAGTCATCAAGAGAAAGCTGAACTCCTCTTTCCGATAAGGAATTCATTTTTTCAATCATGCTCACACAATTGTTCAAAGCAATATTTTCAGTAATTTCCAAGATAAGCCGAGATGGATTTATGTCATATCTATGAATCATGCAAATTACAGTTTCCTCAAAGTTGGCTTGCATGAAATGATCAGCACTAATATTGATTGAAAGTGTCAAATCTTTAGTCTGTTCTTGTTTACTCCAATCTTGTAAAACTTTGCAGGCTTGAGCTAAAACCCATGTACCTATTTCAGGCATTAGTCCTAAAGTTTGTGCCGCAGGAATAAAATCTTGTGTGGGAACAGAACCTAAAACAGGATGATGCCATCTGAGTAAAGCCTCAGCACCAATTAACTTTTCAGAAGCATTGACTTGAGGTTGATAAAACAATTCAAATTGCTCTTTTCCCAGTGCTAAACGTAAGTCTTTCGCCATGGAATCTTCTATTTGTATTTCTAATTGCATAGTATAGATGGATATACAAATCATGAGCGTGGCGACGCAAATTGCAATCCATCGACCATGACTCCGAGTATGTTCCGATAGCGGTATAGCATGCTCTAAAGTAAAAGAGCTGCCACTAAAAAATATAAAGCACGCGATTGACAGTAAAATTAAAACGAGTTGTAAGAAACTCGGATTTCTGCGGTAGTTTAAGTATCCTAATATTGCCCCAGCAGGCAAAAACAAATGAGCAACTTGAGGATGATGAGTAGTCGCTATATCAAAAAATACGCAAAAAACGACTGGAAAAACAAGTAGAACAGCTTGAGATAAAAGAATACCCGCTGAAATTCGATTTATATAAATGAGAAAAAAACTAAAAATGGAAAGCAGTGTAAAAACGATATCCATATAAACAATGATCCACATTTTTGAAAATGCGAAATATATGGTCCAGAACAGGCAAAAAATAATACAAATAAAGATATTTGCTTTAGCTGCGATGGTAAGCTGCTGGTCTTTTATGTTGTGGTAATTATTTTTACATTTTTTTAAGTAAGACGAAGCTATCATAGGTAAATCAACCATAAATATAACAAAAGCAGTAACATTGCCCTTCATGCTCTATTTCAGAATTTAACAATCAAACTTAATTTTCTATAAAGTTTTTATTTATCTTTTATGTGTTTAGAAAGTATTTTATTACACAAAATAAAGTTCATTTGTTTAATAAATTTAGTCAAAAAAGAGGACTTTTCAAAGACCCCATAAGTTTAAATTATGATTCACTCAGGGTACAAGCCTCTGCTACTAAGGTACAGGGCATAAGTTATGAAAAATAAGACAATTGGTTAATTATTTACCGATTTTACAAGGTTATTAGCTCATCGTTTCTTAAGATTATCTAATCAATAGCAAATACGACGACTGAAACGCGCTGGCACATGTCCAGCGCGTTAATGTTTATCAGAGATAAATCACAACTAAAATTGCGAAAACACCATACAGCGCACTTACTGCAACCAATGATCGGTCATCGACTGTGCCACGGCGGAATAAATTCCACAGAAACACAATCGCTAATGCAGTAATAATGCCAGAGGCTAACAACAAGGTATCAAAGCGCCACGGCGTAAAGAAAATACCTAATGCACTTGGTATGGTGGCCTGAATCATCATGGCACCAGAAATATTCGCTAAAGCCAAACGCTCTTTACCTTGGCGTACCCAAATCAGCGCATTCATAATCTCAGGTAATTCGGTAGCAACTGGACTCAGTAATAAAGCAACCAAATGTGGCGGCCAACTTAGCGCTGTACCAATCGCTTCAAGCTGAGCAACAAAAGTATGCGACGCAACACTAATTACAACTAAAGCGACCAATACCTGTAGACCAGCCCACCCTAGTGACGGTTCGGCTGTATTAGGACGGAACTTGAGCGGTTCGAGGTCTTCTTCATCGGAAGATGTATCAGCTTCCTTAATCTCACGCCAAACATAAGCTGCATAAGCCGCTAAAAATAGAATGCCTAACCAAGGTTTGATGGCAAATGCGACTAAACCAAGCGCTACTTTTAAAACAAAGATAGCAAGGAACGAGACTTGATCTCGGCTTAAACGGGCATAATCAACTTGAACTTTATGCGAAGTTCGAGCTAATTTTTTGCGATGAAGCATCAATACCAGACCGACTACGGCGTAACCCAAGGTCGCTAAAACCAATGGGCCACCCATTGCAGCACCAACACCAAGGTCTTTTTGTTCTGGGGTATCACCAAATACGACGGCCATAAAGGTCACCGCACTTTCAGGTAGCGCTGTACCAAAAGCTGCGAGTACCGAGCCTACTGCTGTTGCACCAAGATTAAGACGCTTACCAAACCATTCAATTCCATTGACGAAATATTCACAGGCTAGGTAAATTGCCGCGGCGGACACAAAGAATAAGATGAACGTGAGGAGCATAGGAATAGTCCAGCCGGGCGAATAAGAAACCATTGGCGCGACAACGCTCTTCGCCCGACTAGCAAAGTACGTTGCGGCCAAAGGTCTCGCCTAGCTCACACTGTGTATACAGTGGCTGAACACGCCATGAGATACTGATCTCAAGTTTGTTGACGTGGTCTTCCTAGTTGGGTACTAGGAATGGCTACTCCCCAATGACAATAGGTGAAGTTTACCAGTGATTGAAAAGTAACTCTACAAAAATGGTCTGACAAAATGATCAAGAGCTTTAAAAATTCACAGTCGGTTTTAAAGCTCTCTTTATCGACTAAATAAAATGTATTTCTACACTGGCATGTACAATTTCTTCATGAATAGACAAAGCCTTTTTAACTGAATCGGGCGTTAAATCTGTTCGGTCTGTTTCTAAAGCCAAAATGCATGAAAATTTTCCTTTACCGACTTTCCATACATGTAAATCTGTAATTTTCACTTGTGATAATTGCTCAATCACTTCTTGGATTTCAGCGACTACTGGATGTGACATTTCAGCATCTAATAACGTTTTTCCTGTGTCACGCAAAAGCCCCCATGACCACTGTGCAACCAGTATCGCCCCTACAATACCCAATAAAGCATCTAAAAAATTCCATCCAAAAAATTTACCCGCTATAAGTGCGGCTATGGCTAATACAGAAGTTACAGCATCGGCAACCACATGTAGAAACGCAGCTTTATGGTTTAAATCGTGATGGTGATCATGATGATGGTGGTGACTATGCTCATGGTCGTGATGGTGGTGGTGATGTTCATGATTATCATGTAATAACCACGCACAAATTAAATTGACTGCCAACCCCACAACAGCAATAGAAATAGCTTCATTATAATGAATATCAACAGGATGGAGTAATCGCTCAATAGATTGAAATCCCATTAACAGTGCAACGACCATTAATATGATTGCACTGCTATATCCACCTAAAATTTCGATTTTCCAAGTTCCAAAACTAAAGCGTTTGTCATGGGCATAACGGCGAGCCATTTTGTAAGCAACATAGGCCAACCCTAGAGCAACCATATGTGAACTCATGTGCCAGCCATCAGCTAAAAGAGCCATGGAGTTAAAGATCCATCCACCCACAATTTCAAAAACCATCATCACGGCAGTTAAAATCGTTGCGATCAAAATTTTCTTTTGAGCAAGCGGGTTTCCTTCATCAAACTGATGAGAATGGTAACGTTCTAAATTGCTGTTAATTTCCATATTTATGGTCTTTTATTAATACTCCCCCATAGTATATATTTTTTTGAAGAAAAATAAGTTACATCACGACCAAGACCAGAAAATTTTTAGAGAAATCTTTACTTAGTCATCACCTAAAATTGATCCACTATATTTCAAAACCACTATAGATTGAGGCACTCTGAATGGCTGAGTGCATCCATTCATAGAGCTGCCTATGAAAGCATCTAGAGCACTCCTTGCAATTTTTTCACAAAAAATCTATATCTGAACCAATCAGATAACTCAGACTAAACTTAAAAAAATTGCTCCAACACCTCATCCCTTTCTTTCAAACTATTTAAGCTTAAAACCTGTAACAGCAAACCATCGATCAGGTTTACCACCATGTGGGCATCGAATTTTGGCTCGCGGATTTCTCCGCTAAAAATCAGGTCAAAAATTTCATGGCGCAACCACTTTCGGTATTCAACTGTCATTCGATAAGCCTTTGGATAAAGCAGTTTTATTTCAAAAATAGCTTTAATTAAAAGATGGTACTGGCTGTTTAAATTGGTATGTAACACAATAATTTCTTTAAGTTTATCTTTTGAACTGTAGTAACGATTTGAGTAAATAATGGAAAGCACTTCTTCTCTGAGCAGACTTTTTTGAAAGGCGATGCACATTTCAATTAAGCCTTCTTTCGAGTGGAAATAATTGTAAAGCGTACCTTTGGCAATTTTGGTTTCTTTAGTAATCAGGTCTACGCCTGTATTGTGGAACCCATGCGCCGTAATGAGTTGTATGGCAGTTTGAACTACATGTAGTTTTTTGGAAGAGCTTTCTAAATTTCGCATAGTTTTACCGTTATAAAATTCTTGTTGTTTCTAAATGAGATAAAAAGCCTGTGCCCTTTTGGGAGAAAAAAAGGCACAGCAAAGCCGTAAGACGGTGCTTGGCACATCTCAAGTTTTTTGTTGCTAAGTTTTAAGTAAAAATGACTAAAGCCTGAAAACCCTACGGCGTTCAAGCTGCTGTATTTTTTTTAAGCCGTGTCGTTATAGCTTTTGGCAAAGGCTGCCAAATAATGGATGTGCAAAGCCAACTCCTTTTTACTGGGAGTTCTGCCGACATTAAAATTATGGTGGCAGAACGAAGGGGGTTCGCAGACTGGTCATAGATCCAGCACACCCAAAGGTGTCCCCCTCCGTTCCACCATAGAGGGGGCGCGAGGGTGTACACACTAAAGATATAAAACCTTTAATGCTTCTATGACACGGTCTGCGACAACCGACTGGCAATGTAGGCCAGCAGGCAAAGGATAGTGCCCAAGTTTATTGCAGTCAAGCATACAAAATGACATTTGTTTTAAAATAGATCATTAAAAAGTAAGGATAAATAATGCCTGAGTTATTGTTAAAGTGGGGTTTATAAAAAGACGTTTTTCTTCCCCAAAATGCTACGTTTTCAATACTATTTACACGTTATAGATTTAGTCGTCACTATTTTAATGTACGGAAAAATAGTGACTTTAGAATTAGCTTATAGGCACACGTTTAGCCAGCTTCTTTTGCAAAATAATAACCAATATTGGGAACCCTGCTGCGGAAATTGCACATACCGCCAGTAACGTATTTACACTTTGTGGCGTCATGCCATGAGCAGGTAATAAAAAGGCAGATAAGAAAAATGCAACTGTTGTCAGCAAATACATGATGGATGTCTGTAATGAAGAAAATCCAGCTCGTTGTCGGTCGTTAGGAAACTGCATCGTAACCACTGAAGATGACACCAAACGACTATAAGATGCACCGAGAAATAAACTAATAAATAATGCTGCATGCTGATAGCCAAGCATTGGTATAAGCAAACTGAGTATAAAGACTAGAGTCGAAGCTGTAGCCAGTAGTAAAGCAGAAAAACGGGAGGTTAACGCCCCTGTAATTTTTGTAGATACATAGCCCATCACACCCCCGCTAAAAAATAGCCAAGGCAGTAGGTATTGCGAAGCGCCCAACTGCTGAATCATTAAGGGTGCCAAAATAGGAATAACCAACATAGGACTAAACTGTACGAGCGCATTAGCAGAGGCGAACAATAGAGTATCTGCATCTAAAGGCGGCGCACGAAGCATATCTAAAGAGACTTGGTCTTTGGGTATAAGCAATACAATAAGTGGCAATGCCAACACACACAATCCACTTATGAGCCACAAAGCCACATGCCAACCATAGTGAGTGCATACAAATAATATGGCGGGCATTCCGACAATACTTACTATTGAAAATGATGCAATCACCGTCGCTAACATTTTCCCCCGTAAATTAGGCGGTGCGTTGTTTATTAATATACTGATACCCACTCCCATGGTAGTACCACCAACCAACCCTGCACAAAATCGAAGTGCAAGTAGAAGACTAAAACTAGATGTGCAGGTAGTTAAAAGTGTTAGTAGACCCAACAGCGCCATATTGATAATTAAAAAGCGCTTTTTATTGAAATGATCAATCCAGTAAAAAGCAATAATTCCTGAAAGGACTGCGCCAAGCGTATACATCCCTGAAACATAACCTGAGAATGATACTGGCACTGCGAAATCTGTCGCCATAAAAACAAAAATAGGATTAAACACCATATATTCCAGTGCATTCGTGAACTGGACGAAAGCAATCACAGTGGCTATCCACATGAGGGCTTTATGATTAAACGTCTGTTTGGCTAGGCACATCGCAGTAACCTATAGATAAAAGATGTCCGAGTTTAACTGCTATCAATAGTATTGATTATATGGTAAAAATTGCATTTATTATTATCAAATATGGGACAATTAATGCGTCCGGCTCTGGATTTTAATACCCTGAAAGTGTTCGTTGCTGTGGTTGAAAGAGAAAGTTTTGTGGGTGCATCGAAACTCCTTGAAATGCCGACATCAAACGTAAGTCGCTGTATTTCTCAGTTAGAAGAAAAACTCGATCTTCAGCTCATTGAGCGCAGCACCCGACATATGAAAGTCACTCAGGCGGGGCAGCTACTCTATACCAGAGCAAAGCCATTACTCGAAGCGCTTGAGCAAACGGAGACAGAGTTAACGTTGCGGCAAATGCAGCTCAAGGGTCCTTTAAGAATCTGTATTCCCACTGAAATAGGCCCTGCATTGCTAGGTTCTGTTATTGCAGAATTTGCCTGTCAGTATCCAGACTTAGAAATAAGCTGTGTCACAAATTTGTCAGGTTTTGAGTCTCTGCGAGATGATCTGGATTTAGCTATTATTATTAGCCGCGGTCAAATGGATAACAGTGACTATATCGCTCGTCATCTGGTGACTATCCCTTGCACCATTGTGGCAGCCCCTTCTCTTATTCAGCGTTATGGCACCCCTACTCATATTCAACAATTTGAAGAATTACCGTGTATTACAACAGTCAGTGCGCTCAAAGGTGCTCCTTGGCAATTTGTTAATAAAAAGGGGGAATTCGAGACCATCAAGGTTAAAGGACACTATCGGGTAAACAGCGGAGAAATGGCGGGCCAAGCTGCTGTAGCAGGTATTGGGTTTGCAATTTTATCGAAACATGCTTGCCAACCTTATATTAGTGATGGTCGTCTGATCGAGATTGAGTTTGAACAAGCGGTAGCGCCACTGCAATTGTTTGCACTTTATTCAGATCGTCGTTATTTGCCTGCTAAAACAAGAGCGCTTATAGATTTCATACAACAGAAATTGGGGCATGTATCCTTATAAAACCTATCATTTCATACGCATTCTGAAATCGACATATTTAACTATGTCAGTTTTATCAGGACTGCCAATCGTCAGTCTGTCTTATACTCAAACTGCTCAGGTCGCTTTCTTTTTGTTGCTTATTTCCTCGCTCATTTTAGGAATCCTTTTTGCGAATCAGTCTCAATTTGTTAAGATGGCAACCGTGAGAAATTAAGTTAAGCTCTTACACACTGTTGACTCAATTTTGACATAAAAAAGGTACATGAAAAGGTATACTTTTTTCTTAGATTAAGTCCAATTCACACAGAAGTTATTAGAATTGGTTAGATGACCAACCGTAAAATATTATTGCTTTTTTTAAGGGTTTATTACGCATGAATAGCGCTGAAATCATGGCCGATCTCTCTAACCACACTCCAATGATGCAGCAATATCTCAAGGTCAAAAAAGATTATCAACATGCGTTGCTGTTTTATCGTATGGGCGACTTTTATGAACTTTTCTTTGAAGACGCACACTTAGCAGCCAAACTTTTAGGAATCACCCTAACCCATCGCGGTAAAGCAAACGGTAACCCGATTCCAATGGCGGGTGTTCCTTACCATTCAGCCGAAGGTTATCTTGCTCGCCTTGTCAAAGCAGGTCGCACAGTAGCCATTTGCGAACAAGTCGGTGAAGTTACTGGTAAAGGCCCTGTTGAGCGTAAAGTTGTTCGTATTCTTACACCTGGTACATTAACCGACGACGCACTACTTACAAGCTATCAGTCATCCAACCTTGTTGCGTTATGTATTCATCAAAATCAAATCGGTTTTGCTTTGCTCGACTTAAGCGCGGGTATTTTTAAAGTTCAACAACAAGACTACAAACCTGAACAACTTCCAATTGAACTTGCTCGCCTCATGCCAAGTGAAATTTTGATTGATGAAGATCTGGTTGACCCGAATATTATTGAACAAATTAAAAAGCATTTAGATTGCCCTGTAACCAAGCGTCCAAATGTAGATTTCAATTTAAATAACGCACAAAAAACCTTATGTGACCAGTTCTCTGTATCGACGCTTTCTGGTTTTGGACTCGATACATTACCGTTAGCTAAGGCTGCCGCAGCGGCTCTGATTCACTACGCTAAAGAAACTCAGAAAACGGCGTTACCGCATATTCGTTCTATTCTTTTAGAACAAAGCACAGACTTTATTGCGCTTGATCCAATTACACGCCGTAATTTAGAAATTATTGAACCTTTGTTTGAACATGGTACGTCATTATTCCAACTGGTAAATGACTGCCAAACTGCAATGGGTGGCCGTTTACTCAGCCGTACCCTCATGCAACCTGTTCGTGATACGGCGTTACTCGATGCCCGCTTAGATGCAATTGAACAGCTCATTCAAGGCTATCACGAAACTCCAGTTCGTTTAGTGCTTAAAGAAATTGGTGATATCGAACGTGTTCTTAGCCGTGTTGCGCTTGGTAGTGCTCGACCACGCGATTTAGTTCAGCTTCGTCATGCTTGCGCACAAATTCCATTTTTAAGAAATGCTTTAACGCCTGTTATTCAATCAAAAAAATCCAAGTTATTAATTCAACTCGATCAAGAACTTGGTGACTTTAAATCGCTTCATCAACACTTGATGGCAGCCATTGTTGAAAACCCGCCTGTATTACTTCGTGATGGCAATGTAATTGCAGAAGGTTATGATGCAGAACTTGATGAACTGCGTAAAATTCGTGATCATGCAGGTCAATTCCTGATTGATTTAGAAATAAAAGAGCGTGAACGCACGGGCATTAACACCTTAAAAATCGGCTATAACCGTGTGAGTGGCTACTACATTGAGCTTACGCGTGCTCAAGCTGAACAAGCCCCTGCCGACTATATTCGCCGTCAAACTTTAAAGAATGCAGAGCGTTACATCACACCTGAACTAAAAAGCTTTGAAGATAAAGTTTTATCGAGTGAGTCTCGTGCATTAGCACGTGAAAAAGCATTATTTGAAGCTTTACTTGAAAACCTCCGTGAAAATATTGCTCACCTACAAATGATGAGTTCGGCAATTGCGCACATTGATGTAATTGCAAACTTTGCTTATCAAGCACGTTTAAATAATTGGGCGCGACCAGAATTTACCCCAGAAACCGGTATTAAGATTCAAGGTGGTCGCCATCCTGTTGTTGAAGCTTTAAATAAAGCACCATTTACACCAAATGATACTTTCCTTGATGCTCAGCACCGCATGGCAATTATTACTGGCCCAAACATGGGTGGTAAATCTACCTTTATGCGTCAAACTGCATTAATCAGTTTACTCGCTTACTGCGGTAGTTATGTTCCTGCACGAGCCGCCAAGCTTGGCCCAATTGACCGTATTTTCACACGTATTGGTTCAGCCGATGATTTGTCGACAGGTAAATCAACATTTATGGTCGAGATGACTGAAACTTCACAAATCTTGCACCATGCAACCAATCAGTCTTTGGTGTTAATGGATGAAGTTGGCCGTGGTACCAGTACCTACGATGGACTTTCTTTGGCATGGGCCTGTGTGGTTGATTTAACCAAGCGCGTAAAATGCTTATGTCTATTTGCCACGCACTATTTCGAATTGACTGAGTTAGGTAGTGAAGCAGGTATCGATAACTATCATGTGACAGCGCAAGAGCTTAACGGTAACCTGATTTTATTGCACAAAGTTCAACAAGGTCCTGCAAGTCAAAGTCATGGTTTACAAGTTGCGAAATTAGCTGGTATTCCTGCTAATGTCATTAAAGAAGCTCAAAAACGTTTACGCATTTTAGAGAAGCAACAACAGCAACACTTACAAACTAGTGTTCAAGATGATTTGTTTGCAACTTTAGATTCAAATGCTAAATCAAGTACGCAAGTCATAGAGAAAGTGATTGAAATTGAAGTGCCTTCACCTGCCCTAGATTTGCTTAAGCAAATTGAAGTCGATAACTTGACACCTCGCCAAGCACTTGAACAACTTTAT
Source organism: Acinetobacter seifertii (assembly GCF_016064815.1). Lineage (NCBI taxonomy): Bacteria > Pseudomonadati > Pseudomonadota > Gammaproteobacteria > Moraxellales > Moraxellaceae > Acinetobacter > Acinetobacter seifertii. The sequence continues at coordinate 2,745,778 of NZ_CP065820.1, forward strand.
GAACTAAAAGCTGCACTTAAATCATAATCATTGATTGAGCAAACATGTCTATGGGCATGTTTGCTCTTACTTTAAGGAGAATAAAATTTCTATTTTCTTAAGGCCACTACAATACACAGAGATCGATTTAATTTGGCAACACATTAGTCGACGTGAACTCATTACCCAACTCTATATACAAAAACAAGAACAACTCGAATTAACAGATTGTTTTTACGATGTTGAAAATTGGGATGACTATCATTTAGAAAATGACCCACCGAAGTTAAAAGAACTCTATCAACAAGGTGCTTCATTTGTAGGTGCTTTTAATACATCTGAAAAATTAGTTGGCATTAGTGTCGTGTCGAATCAACACATTGCTGATTATCCAGATGCAAAATTACTGCAATACTTTTATGTCGATGCAGACCAGCAAGGTCAAGGTATTGGTGCAAAACTCATGCAGGCAGCCAAAGAGTCAGCTAAGCAACTGGGCGCGCTGCAACTTTATATTTCAGCCACACCGAGTAAACGTACTGTCGACTTTTATATCAAGCATGGCGCAGTAGTATTAGGACATCCAGATCAGCACTTATGGGAGCTTGAACCAGAAGATATTCATTTGCTTTGCTTACTTTAAGTCTCGATATTTAAAGTTTTTTTGGATATCAGTTCGGTATAAAAGCAAAATTTAAAACTGAAAGTTGTATTTAAGGTATCTAATCAAATAGATACCTTGACCTAAATGACATTTGCAACTATATGCAAAAATTTATTCAAACTGTTGTTTTTTAAAACATATTATTATCTTAATTTTACAATTTGGCCAATCTCAAGCTCACAACATTGTTTTAAATATCAATGTATTAACTTATCTTCATATGTATAAATAAACAATATCAATAAAAGCAATTGTTTGTTTACCCCTTTTTTGCCTAAAATAAGCTATTCGAAATGAAACCATATTTTTTAGGTAGCTGTCGCCATGACCTTTGTTGTCACTGAAAATTGTATTAAATGTAAATACCAAGATTGCGTAGAAGTTTGTCCTGTAGACTGTTTTTACGAAGGTCCGAATTTCCTAGTGATTAATCCGGATGAATGTATTGACTGTGCATTGTGTGAACCAGAATGCCCTGCAAATGCAATTTTCTCTGAAGATGAGTTACCAGAAGGTCAGGAAGTATTTATTGAATTAAATGCAGATCTTTCTCAAAAGTGGCCTAACATTACTCAAATTGGTGACCAACCTGCTGACCGTGAAGAATGGAACGGCAAACCAGATAAGTTACAGTATCTAGAAAAATAATTTCAAAAAAGATCAGCAACCGCTGATCTTTTTTATACCCTATTCAAACATTTCATTGCAAATTCCTCGTAATTTGTGCACTGTTTTGCATTAAAATAAGCGCAATATTTATTAAGCTTTTGATTTTTCTTATGCGGAAGTTTTTGCAGAGTATGTTGCCCTTATGCATAATCCCAGCGATTATGGTAGGTTGCGTCAGCTCTCCCCAACACACAACAACAGGCAAAACCTCTCCAAACGGTAAACGCATTTTTATTCCTCAAGAGCGCGTTATTATCGAACGTCCTATTCCACCTAAAGTTGAGCCTGCTTCTTATCGTGCCTGGTTAAATACTGGCGATCATTATGAGCGTGTACGAGAATATGAAAAATTTCTAGCGCGTAATAATGTTGCAGGCATCGTACCAAGCTTTGAATTATTAAGATCAGCTCGCGATTGGCAAAAATGTGGCAGTTCAGAATATGCTGTTCCAAACCGTGAACTTTGGAATAACTCTTTATCGACTTTACGTGTCTTTAAATATTTAATTGCGGCAAAAGTTCTAACTGACTTTGAAGTAACCTCGGTGTATCGTGATTTACCTTTAAATCAGTGTGCTGGTGGTGCAAGTTCGTCTAAGCATTTGTTTAACTCAGCCATCGATTTTCGTATTGGACCAGAAATTCCACAGCCACAAGACTATGCATTTATTGAAAATACAAAGTTTAAATTGTGTCAATTCTGGGCTCAACATGGCCAAAGTTTAAACCTAGGTATTGGTTTATATAGTTCAGGACAAATCCATATTGATACTCAAGGCTATCGTACTTGGGGGCCTGACTTAACCCGTAATACTTCAATGTGTAATTTTTAAAATTAATGTCCCCTAATACACTTTCGCATTAGGGGATTTTTGTTGTTCTCATTTATATAACCTAGTAAGAAAAACACTGAAATTAATTAAGAATTTGTACATTCCATAATCAACCAAAATTTCTTAATCCGAAGATTTTTGCACTCTAGTCATAAACGTTTAAAATACGCCTATCAACATACAGGTAAATTTGACTATGCAGCAGTTGTGGACAGACATTGACGAATATATCGACTCACATTTAATTCCCGAAGATCCTCGACTCGACTTTGCATTAAAAAATACCGACGAACACGGCTTTTCAAATCATCTTGCGGTTGCTCCAAACCAAGGGATGTTCTTGCAAATGCTTATTCAGATGAATAATTGCAAGCGTGTTTTAGAAATTGGAACTTTTGCAGCCTACAGTACCATTTGGCTAGGACGTGCCCTGCCTGAAGATGGTTATTTACTGACTATTGAAGGCCGTGATACTCATGCAGAAATGGCTCAAAAAAATATCGACCATGCGAATCTTCCTGTAAAAGTTGAGCTAAAAGCAGGCCGTGCTGCAGATATCCTTTCAGCAATTGACCCACAGTCAATTCAACCTTTCGATTTTATATTTATTGATGCCGATAAACAGGGTTATCCTGAATATTTGGAACTCAGCTTAAAGTTTTCAAAATCAGGTACGATTATTGTGCTAGACAATGTCATCCGTGGTGGCGATATTTTAAATCCTGAAAACAAAAAACCGAGTATTGAAGGTATTCGCGAAACTTTTAAAGCCCTCGAAAATCATCCGCAAATTCTGTCTTGCACAGCTTTACAAACGGTTGGCTCAAAAGGTCATGATGGTTTCGCTATAGCGATTGTGAAATAATGATCAAAAAATCATCTTTTTTATTTTATTATTTATAATCAATAGATTACTTTTATTACCCTCGCTTTTCCATATAGTTATCCACAACATTTGCGGATAACTATATGCAAATCTCATCATTTAGCTACAAGTAAAGGCACAGTTGCATTTCGGAATATCGTCGTTGCGATACTTCCCAAGAAGAACTGATGAATCTTGCTATGACTAAATGCACCAAGAACAATAATTTGAATACCATGCTCTTGTTGATATTCAAGAATATTCTGAGCTACATCACCATAGCGATAAACAGTGACAACCTCTAGACCAGCTTGTTTAAGATAATGCTCAGGTTCATTTAATATTTCAGGATGATCACCCACATACACTAAATGGCATTGTAAAGTCCGTAATAGGTCACTTTGGGCAATACGGCGCATCATCTTTTGACATGTTGGTGAATATTCATAGGCGAAAATAAAACGTGTTGGCACTTTAAAGTTTTCACCAATGGTCAACACTGTACAATTCGCGCCGCGAATGAAATTTTCAACATTACTACCAATAGGTTTGTGCTTTTCAGCTGCTCTTTCGCCAACTCGACCTAAAATAACAATGTCATTTTCATCGAGGAGATTAAAGCTTTGCTCTAAAAAATCACCCTTTTCTTGAATTTTTGAGCATGTAATTCCGTGTTTTTCTTTAATTAGGTCAGAAATATGTCTGAGTAAATTATTGCTGTAATCTAAAGCGAGTTCACTTTGTTTTTGCTCTAATTCAGCTAACTCTTTAAGCAACATCGCATTGCTTTCAAAGCCGATTACCCCACTAATCTCACCAAGGTGATAACTTGCTGGGTAGTAATCTAGAATTTGTAATAATACAAGCTCTCGTCCAGTTGCTTTTGCAACCCACGCTGCTGCATCTGCAATAGCATTAATACAAGGTGATGAGTCAATACACGCAATAACACGGTTCATTGTTTGCCTCTCTTCTTCAGGTCTATTTGCCTTGGAGATTTTTCTATAACTTAGCTTTAACTTAACATAGATAAAAATCTGTATGTTAAGGTTTATGTATTAAAATCCACTTTTTTGTTTAAAGATCAAACATTTTATTACACTCTTAAGACTGTATTACTCTCTTAAGCGAATAAATTTCGCTGGGTTTCCCCCCACAATATGATAGGGTTCGACATCCTTAGTCACCATACTATTCATACCAATAACCGCATGTTTTCCAATTTTAATACCGTCTTTTATTCCTACATGCGCACCTAACCAAACATCTTGCTCAATTTCAATTCCCTGAGACCGAACAGGCTGTTGGTAAAGTGGACGGTCTAGTTGCATACCATGATCAAATGCATAGAGATGGCAATAAGCAGCTATACGAACTTGGTCATGTAATTTGATGCCAGCTCGCCCACCATCTAAAATACAATGATGGTTAATTGCGACTTCGTTACCAATCTCAAGCGGTCCATGCAAACTACAGTTGGCTGCAATAAAGCAATTATCACCAATCTTAATTTTTCGACCAGGCTCGGCAAAAATATGAGCTAAAGGTGAAATAAAACAGTTCTCACCAATCTCGACTGTCTCCATGTCCATTAAATAAGTCTGATATTCTTTTTGCCACTCTTCAGCCCATGCACGGTTTTTAGGTTTTAGTGTCCAATATAACCACGGCATATAATTTAAACGGTGTTTATGTTGCTCACGGTACTTGAGTAAGGAGTCAGTCATCAGTTAATTCCTCCTCAACTTTTAATTCTTCACGGCCACGCGTAACGTCGCGAAGTTTCAAAGCAAGTGGTTCAATTTGGTGGACTTGTAGTCTAGCTTCAATATCTACACCTGTTGCGGTATAAGTTTCTTGGTATTCTATTTGATGTTGTGAAAGTTCATATTGAAAAATAGCCCATTCATTAAAATGACAAGAAAAGTGAATGGTTTTCTTTGCAATGAGTTCAATTCGTTCAGCTAACAATAAGGATTGCCCTGCACAACCACCATAAGCCCGTACTAAACCACCAGTTCCAAGTTTTATGCCACCATACCAGCGGTTCACCATCACGATGATGTTAGTTAAGTCGTTACCTTCAATAGTCGCCAAGATTGGCCGCCCTGCCGTACCAGATGGCTCGCCATCATCATTAAAGCGGACGTTATGTCCAATTTTCCACGCCCAACATTGATGTGTGGTCGATATATCTTTATTGAGTTCTAAAAATTCTTTTACTTGTTGCTCATTTTCTACTGGCGCAGCAATCGCCTGAAATCTACTTTTTTTAATTTCTTCTTCAAATGTAACAGGTGACGCAATCGTAAAAGCCATAAAATAAATAAAGCATAATAAAAATCAAATTATAGCGTGAATTTAATAGAAGCAAACCCATAAAAAAGCCCCGAATTTCGGGGCTTTTACTATTATCTTTCTCGTAATGCTTCTTTCGCTTTATTAAACGGTTTCAACAAGTAATCCATTACAGTTTTCTCACCAGTACGAATATCTACAGTTGCCACCATACCCGGTGTAATACCAAAAGCTTTACCTTGTTTGTTGTAGAGCTTATCTGTATCAGTGCGGATATAAACACGATAGTAGAACTGATCTTGTTTAACTTCATCACGAATCGTGTCTGGAGAAATAACTGTAACTTTACCTTTTAAACCGCCATAAATTGAATAGTCATAAGCTGTGATCTTCACCAAAGCTTCTTGACCTGGACGAATAAATGCAATGTCACGTGGCAAAATACGCGCTTCAATAAGCAATTGTTCATCAATTGGAACAATGGTCATTAACTTACCATTTTGCGGGATAACACCACCATGCGTTGTCACAGTAATTTCTTTTACAACACCTCGTACAGGCGCTCTAAATACAGCACGATCTAAACTGTCACTACGTCCTAGTACGATTTGTTGTTGAGTTTGGCTATCTGTATTGGCTTTAGATAACTCTTCACGAGCCTTCACATAATACTGGTTACGTGCATCGTTCATTTTATTTTGCAAATCATTTGCTTCACGACGTAAACGTAAAACCTCAACTTCACTCGCTGCGCCTTTCGCAACTAGCGGCTCTGTCATTGCCAGCTCTTGCTGAACCAATTTCAAAGCTTGTCTTAAACCTGACAATGTCTGTTCAAGATCAGCTCTACGAGATTCATACAACGCTGTTTCTTCATGAACAAGCTTAGGGTCTTTTGCAACGATTTCAGGGAAGACTAACGGTGTGCCATTCACTTCTGCACGTAAACGCGCTGATGTGGCCTGAGCTGCAATTAATAAAGATCTAGACTCACCCACATTTGACGCAAAACGCGTTGGGTCTAATTGAGCAAGAATTTCACCTTTTTGAACAATGTCGCCTTCTTGCACATTCAGTTTAGTTAAAATACCGCCTTCTAATGATTGAATCACCTGTTCTTTAGATGATGGAATCACTTTACCTGTACCTGTTGACACTTCTTCTAACTGAAAAAACCATGCCCAAACAAACAAACTAATGAGTCCAATACCTACAATCCAAATCACTAAACTGGCACGTGGTAATGGTGGTTCAGTATAAGATACATTCATTGAACGGGTGAGTTCTTGTTGTGGTTCGCTCATGAATTATCCCCCTTGGCTTACTTGTTTTTGTTGGGCTAATGATTGATTAAGTACTTGATCTCTTGGTCCATCCATCACGATCTTGCCCTCATTCACGACAATAATACGATCGACCAGTTCTAAAACAGCGCGACGGTGTGTCGCCACAACCAATGTTCGATGTGCCAACCACCCTTTAAGGTGATCAATCAGTTGCTTCTCTGCCACATCATCAATCGCTGCTGTTGGTTCATCAAGTAAGAGAATATTAGGTTGACGGATTAATAAACGTGCAAGCAATAAGGCTTGTCTTTGGCCACCAGAGAAACCAACGCCACCTTCTAAAATAAGGTGATCAAGTCCTTCTTTTTTCTCTTGAACAAAAGGAAGTGCCCCTGTCACAACCAATGCACGAAGAATGTCTTCATCCGTTGCAAGCGGTGCGCCTAAGGTTAGATTTTCACGAATCGTACCGTAAAATAAATGAGCATTCTGGTTAAGTAAGCCCATATCACGACGTACATCAGATGGGTCAATTAAAGAAAGATCTAGACCATCTAAATGCACAGCGCCTTGAACTGGAACCTGCATACCAGATAAAAGTTGAAGCAAGGTCGACTTACCTGCACCATTACGACCTAAGATTGCAATTTTTTCACCTGCACGGATCTGCAAATGGCGAATAGCAATACTTGGTTTTGTGTCATCGTCAGTGTATTGGAACAATAAATTTTTTAATTCATAATTTCCGTTTAAGACAGCCTTATGTACTAAATGAGAGCGATCCGCCTGATCGATCGAACGTTGCATGAGTTCATCTAAACTTTGTTTGGCAACTTTCGCTTGCTGTAAACGACCTAACACCCCTGTAATTTGGGCAATCGGCCCCAGCATACGTGAAGATAAAATTGAACATGCCACTAACGCACCTGTGGTCATTTCACCATCCATCACTGCAAAACAGCCAACTAAAACCACAATGGCATACGTTAGACCTTGAATCATTTGGGTCCAAGCCATCAAGGTACCCACAATTTTACGTTGTCTCATACCAATATCGGCTGAAACTTCATTCATGTGATTCCACTGGTTTTGGAAACGTGACTCAGCGCGTAACAGTTTAATGTCCTCAATACCTTGCACCGCTTCCACAAGAATTGCGTTACGGATTGAAGATTCTCTCATACCCTCTTGTGCCAGTTGTGCCAGCTTTTTCTGTACCAAAATACCCGGCAAAATCATGAGAGGAACAACAAGCAACATTACCCAAAATAATTTGCCACCAATAATGGCAAAAATAGTAATGAATAAGAAAAAGAATGGAAAATCTGCAATTGCACTAATGGTGGTTGACGTCACCAGTTCACGAACACCTTCAAGTTCACGAATCTGGGAAATAAAACTACCTGTAGATTTTGAACGTTCCTTGTTTTTAATTCTTAGGGCGTGGCCAAACACACGATCTGAAACACGTAAGTCAGCACGTTTACCGATAATATCGGATAAATAGACCCTTGAAACTCGTAAGGTAAACTCAAAAAGAGCTGCAATCAGCACACCACCTGCCAAAACCCACAAGGTCGGAATTGACTGTGATGGTACAACACGGTCATAGACCTGCATTGAGAAAATAATGGTTGCCAGTGCCAAAATATTGGCAATTAAAGAGGCAAACATAATATCGATATAACGCTTCCAGTCTCTTAAAACAATTGACCAGAACCAGTTTGCTTCGTATGGCTTGATATATTCATCAATACGCGCATCTGGAATAGACATTTCAGGGCGCAAGATATAGACATTTTTAAGTGTCGTTTTCAGTGCTTCTAAAGATAAGTTCTGAGAAAGACCTTGATCTCCACTGAACTGAATACTGACATTTCCTTGCGTATCTGCCTTATCGATAACCCCGACTTGTCCATCATTAAACTCCACCATAACCGGTAAACGCCATGGGTTTAATAAGTCTAACGAGAATGGTGCCTTACGAAGATTTAATCCGACCTGACGCGTCATTAACTGCAAGATGTCATCAAGATTCTGGTTTTGGTTCCAATCAAGTTGTAAGCGAATTCTTTCTTCTGACGGTTCTATTCGGTAATGTTTGGCAATAGTTAAGACCGCCTGTAACCAAGGCTGGTAATTTATTTTTGTCATCATGGTTGTACTTCGAACCCCTGAATTGAAATATTATTTAAGCCGTAGGCTTGGCGGGAACGTCCTGTTGCTTCAATGTACTGAACAATGCTGTTATAAATATCATAGCGTGCTGATTCGAGTTCTGAGTTAGCACTGTGAATGGCTTGTTCGGCATTTAATAAATCGACCAGTGAACGAGTACCAAGCTTGTATTGTTCTTGGTAAAGTTCACGTGTACGAACCGTGGTTGCTTGGCGACTTACCAAAACCTGCATTTGACGCTGTTTATTCTCAATCTGTTCGCGACTGGTTCGAATTTGATCCAGCACATCCATATATACTGAATTTACTTTAGCTTTCGCAGCTTCTTCAGCGTAACTTGCCATTTTTACCTGTGAAGCGGTTGCCCCACCTTGATAAAACTGACTCGTTGCTTCTAGCATGACTGAGCTATATAAACCGTTATCTTTATCGTTATTTGGATTTTTACCATTAATGGCCTGACTAACTGAGCCTTTTACAGCTAAGGTCGGATAGCGAGTTAAACGGGTTTGTTCTTTTTGCGCTTTAGCAACCTCAACACTTGCCTGTGCGGCAATCATTTTAGGAATAGTATTAAACTCAGGCTCTCCATATAGGTCAGATTGCTTCACTAAATCATCAGAAATAATCCAACCTGTACGAGTAACATCAGCACCCAATAATGTTCTTAAATGCTGTTGATACTGACGTAACAATGATTGTTGGGCAATTAAAGTTGACTGTGCAGCTTGTAAGTATGACTGTGCCTGAATTGGGTCAGCTTGACTCGCGACACCCGCATTTGCACGCAGGTTAGCAATATCTTGAATTCTTTGAATACCTGCAATTTGCTGCTCAGCAATTTTATTAAGTTGCAGATAACGCTGAATATTGACGATAGTCTGCGCAACATCAAGCGCAAGGGTATCTACGCTGACCAGAACGTTTGCTTGTTCCACCTGAACTTTAGCTTGTTCAACGCTTACACCTGATTTGATTTTACCAAAATCAAAAAGCATTTGAGTGGCAGTTAAAGTGAGTAACTGCCTTCCTCGTTCTCCAGTGGTCAAGTCACCAGTTGAGACGCCTCCGGCAAGCTGAGGATAGTAACCAGCTTTAGCAACGTCAACACCTGAATTTTGACCTGCTAAAGTTGCAATAGATTGTGAAATATCCGGACTACGCTGAATCGCAATTTTTACTGCATCTTGCAGTGTCAGTTTTTTAGAGGGCAAGGCGTTAAAAGATGAAGCCGAATTGTCATTAAGTTGAACAGTGGGAAATTCCTGCGCAATAGAACGATCTAGCTTAAAATTACTAAGCTCTTGCATCTTGGCTACTTTAAAATCATCACTACTTTTCGGGACAAAAAGTTGTGACAAGTTATCTTTCAGGGTGTGATATTGCTCACTTGGTTTAGCAGCGTATATCACGACAGGTACGTGTAGTGAACTTAAAAGCATTAGCCCTTTCAGGAAAGCTTGCTTTCTACATTTCCCTTTCTTTCTTTTCTGGTTATATCCAATCATGCTTATCTTGTTGATGTTGTTTGTTATCGTTTAAAAGCATCTCCATTCTACAGAGTTTTTTAGTTAAAACAGCATAATTAGCGGAATAAATCACACATTATTTTTTTATTAAATGAGTGGTATATATTATTGTTTTTATTTACAAAACCTCCAAAAATGAAAAAAGAGGCCTTGACCTCTTTTTAACCAAACAGATTAGTGGCTTTAATTAAACTGTAAAATCATCACCCAAATAGACTTTACGAACTTGCTCATTGTCTAAAATCTCTTGTGGCGTACCTTCTGCAATTACTGAGCCTTCACTCACGATATATGCACGCTCACAGATTGCTAAAGTTTCACGAACGTTATGATCTGTAATGAGTACGCCAATGCCACGATCTTTTAAGGTCTGGATAATGTCTTTAATATCACCGACTGAAATTGGATCGACACCCGCAAATGGCTCATCTAAAAGCATAAATTTAGGGTCTGCTGCTAAAGCACGCGCAATCTCTGCACGGCGACGTTCACCACCCGATACACTCATTCCTAATGAGTCTTTAATATGACTAATTTTAAAGTCATTCAATAACTCATGAAGACGTTGTTGACGTTGCTGTTTATTCAAATCTTTACGCGTCTCTAAGATCGACATAATATTTTCAGCAATTGTCAGTTTTCTAAAAATAGAAGCTTCTTGAGGTAAATAACCAATACCTTTACGTGCACGCTCATGCATCGCCAAATCGGACATATCTAAATCGTCAAGATGGATCTCGCCTTTATCCATGCGTACCAGTCCAACGACCATATAGAAGCTCGTCGTTTTACCAGCACCATTAGGACCAAGCAAACCAACAATCTGTCCACTTTGCATACTAAAAGAGACGTCTTTAACTACCCAACGCTTACTATAGTTTTTTGCTAAGTGCTTAATACACAAAGTTTGCGGTTGTTGAAGAGCTTGCTGCATTAGTCACGCGCTCCTGGGAAACTTTTTGAACTTGACGGTGGAATAATAATTTGTACACGGTTTGAAGAAGAGCCTTGAGCTTCGACATCACCTTTATTCATACTATATTTCAGAGAGTTACCACGAATACTTGAACCATCTTGATATAAATATGCACCACCAGACAAAGTAATAATGCCAGTATCAGCATTATAAACAATGGTCTGACCCTCACCACGCGCTAAGCCTTTATTCGCATTGACTTGCTGCTGAAACTTAGCAGGTCTACCCTTTGCAGTGATAACCTGAATTTCACGTTTCGAGTTAAGATTAGCAACAATCGAATCTGCTTGTAGCTTCATCGTACCTTGCTCAATCACAACATTACCGGTATAAGTCGTCAAACCAGTTTTTTCATTATATGTTGCGCGGTCTGCAACCAATGAAATTTGTTGATTACGGTCAGACGGCAAAGCAAACGTCGAAGCAGATGTTAAAGCAACGAATGTAATGACCGCAGCTTGTTTTAGGAAAGCTGAAGAACGTTTTAAATTAAGACTTTGGTGCATACTTTCCTCGAATATTAAAAAATTCGTACTGACCGTTATTCAAATTGCCTTTTAATCCTTTACTCACAAACTCGCCTTGTGGAGACTGAACAATCACTTGATGATTGGTTTCAATATCTCTGTTTTTGGGATAGGCAGTTAACTGATCGGTTTGAAACTCAATTGTTCCTTGAGGTGCAATCTTAGTTGCAACCACATCACCCGATAAGACAACCTTTTGATTATCATCATAGCCATAAGCTTGTTTAGCAAAGAATGTTGCATCAACTTTACCTAATTTATACATAGAGGCATTAAGTTGATCCAACTTCGACGTTTTTTGTTGCATATCCTGTTCAAGCTGACGAACTTCAGCACGAACATATAAATTGCCTTTGTCATCAGTTTGAGTCAAATGGACGCCCTGCGCCGAATAAGTCATATTCTTCGCCGAACCAATGTCCAGTTTTTTTGCCTTGCCACTATAGTAGTAGTAACCACCACTTACAGCAGCAACCACTACAGCAACAATATATAAAACTCTGGTATCCATAAGCAGGAATAGCCTACCTTTTTAAGTAATCTTGTTATTAATGCGGTACTGCAAGATATTTTTCAAGAAGTTCTTGGTAAATGCCTTTTGCGATCAGCAACATATCACAGACTTCACGTACAGCTCCACGACCACCCATCGCTTGGGTAACCAAGTGTGCACGGCGACGCACTTCTTCATGTCCATTTGGCACAGTAACGTTCATTCCGGCAATCGCAAAAGCCGAAAGATCAGGCCAATCATCACCCATATATAAGCAATCAGAAGGCAAAATATTAAACTGTGCACAAGCTTCACGAAGTGCTGAGCCTTTGTCTTCACGACCCTGAAAAACAAGGTCTACACCCAAATCAGACATTCGTTTGTCAACGATATTACTTTTTCGACCAGTAATGATAATGACTTTCATACCTGCTTTTTGAACAAGTTTCATGCCTAAACCATCACGAATATCGAATGATTTAATTTCATCACCCGTATTGGTTAATGTAACAAAGCCATCGCTCAAAATACCATCAACATCCAGAACCAATGCCTGCAAATGACGTGCTTGTTCTAACAATGCATACGATGCCATGAATTAATTCACCCCTGCCTGAATAAGGTCATGCATACTAATTACACCAATCACTTTGTTTTGGTCATCTACCACCACAAACTGACTAATTTTTTTCTGGTTAAGCTGTTGTAACGCTTCTACAGCACGTGCTTCCTGAGAAATAGTTGACGGTTTTTTTGTCATCACATCAGAAACAGGTAAATTCACATCAAAACCTTGCTGTTTATCAATGAGGCGACGTAAGTCCCCATCTGTAAAAATACCGAGCAAATGATCTTGTTCATCAACAATCGTCGTTAAACCCAAACGCTTATTCGAAATTTCATAAAGCACTTGATTCATTGGGGTTTCTGGCGAAACTTTTGGTAGCTCATCGCCTGTATGCATTAAATGTTTTACATGTAAAAGTAAACGCTTACCCAATGCACCTGCTGGATGCGAACGAGCAAAATCATCAGCAGTAAAACCACGTGCTTCTAGTAATGCAACGGCCAAAGCGTCACCTAACACTAATGTTGCCGTCGTACTTGATGTAGGCGCCAAACCTAAAGGACAAGCTTCATCAGACTCACCTAAAGTTAAAGCAATATCCGCATTTTGTGGCATTGGGCCTTTATCAGTACGGCTAATCGTAATCATAGGTACGCCAAGATGTTTAATCAGTGGCATGAGCATCATGATTTCATCGCTTTTTCCAGAGTTGGAAATTGCAATAAGCACATCGCCACGAACCAGCATACCTAAATCGCCATGGCCTGCTTCACCAGGATGCATAAAGAAAGACGGCGTCCCTGTAGAGGCAAATGTTGCCGCCATTTTTCGACCAATATGCCCAGATTTACCCATCCCTGTAATCACAACACGACCTTTACACTGCAACAGTACTTCGCAAGCACGGTTAAAACGGTCATCAATTTGTGTTGCTAATACATCTATGGCTTGTTGCTCAATGCGCAATGTAGCTAATGCACTGCTTTGGAAATCTGTAGGATTAGGCATACGAGTGTGACTCAAAATAATTGATCTGATCTCTCTATTGAGATCGGTGATTTTAATCAAAAGATTTGGGGGCATTCTAGCATAACTCAATCAGTTACACGTTTTTAAATGTATAAGATTTCACAAGCTTATAAAATTAATGCATAAAACTTTTTTAAAAATGATGCATAAGTTATGATGTAACACTATTTTTGTTGAGTGTTTGAAAACCCTTATGCAACCATTTGTTTTATATAACTCTGAGCAACGAAAAAAAGTTGAATTTGTACCTCGCAAAGAAGGTCACATCGATATGTACGTCTGCGGTATGACCGTTTACGACTACTGTCATATCGGGCACGCTCGAGTTATGGTTGCATTTGACTACATTATTCGTTTCTTGCGTAGTCAAGGGTGGAATGTTCGCTACATTCGCAACATTACTGATATTGACGACAAAATCATCAAACGTGCTCAAGAAAATGGTGAAACCATCCAACAGCTCACCACTCGTTTTATTGATGCAATGAATGAAGATGCAGCCAATTTAGGTTGTGCTGCACCCGATGAAGCACCGAAAGCCACTGAATATATCGACCAGATGCAAAATATGATTGGCAATTTGGTCAATAAAGGCGCTGCTTACCCTGCTTCAAACGGCGATGTTTATTTTGAAGTGACCAAATTTGAAAAATATGGTCGCCTTTCTGGCCGTAAGCTTGATGATATGCAAGCTGGTGCAAGTGAACGTGTCGATGTAGAAGTTGAAAAGAAACATCCTTTTGACTTTGTACTTTGGAAACATGCAAAAGAAAACGAACCATCTTGGGCATCTCCTTGGGGTAATGGTCGTCCGGGTTGGCACATCGAATGTTCTGCAATGTCGACTTGCTGCTTAGGCAATCACTTTGACATTCATGGTGGTGGTTCAGATTTAATGTTCCCACACCATGAAAATGAAATTGCTCAAAGTGAAGCTTCAACTGGCGAGCAATATGTGAACTATTGGATGCATGTTGGCTTTATTAACGTTGATGGTGAAAAGATGTCTAAGTCTTTAGGCAACTTCTTCACGATTCGTGACGTGATGGAGAAGTTCCACCCTGAAGTGATTCGCTACTTTATTGTGTCTTCACACTATCGTAGTCCTGTAAACTTCTCTGATGTAGCGCTTAAAGAAGCAAAAACTTCTTTAACTCGTTTCTATCATTCATTTAAAGCTTATCAACAAGTGTATGGTCAAAAGACAACTGAAACGCTTGATCAGAGTTTTATTGAACGCTTTAACAACGCAATGTGTGACGATTTCAATACGGCTGAAGCAATGGCAGTATTGTTTGAACTCAACAAAGAGTTAAACCGTGCTGTAAAAGAAGAGCAAGCTGACCAAGCAACTGTGCTTTATTCGACTTTACGTCACCTCACCAACATTTTAGGTTTGGTACAACACAATGTAGATGATTTCTTAAAATCAGATATTGGACAAGAAGCGCTTGCTTTGTCTGATGCTGAAATTGAAGATTTCATTCAACAACGTGTTGATGCGAAAAAAGCTAAAGACTTTGCGAAAGCAGATGGTATTCGTCAGTCTTTGCTCGACCAAGGTGTGGTACTTGAAGATACGCGTCAAGGTACAGTTTGGCGTCGTGCTGATTAAACGTTCAATTAGATCACAAGAGTGTTGACACTTTAATGAAACACTCTATAATGTGCTCACATTGCGGGAATAGCTCAGTTGGTAGAGCATAACCTTGCCAAGGTTGGGGTCGCGAGTTCGAGTCTCGTTTCCCGCTCCAAAATTCAAAAACCACTTAATTCGAAAGAATTAGGTGGTTTTTTATTGGCCATATATAAATTTAGAGAAGTTTTATCACTCTTCTTTCCATACAAACAAAAGCTTTTATATTTGTAAGATTAAAATTTTTTAATTCTTTATATGTCCAATTTGTTGTAAATAGGCGACGACCATTAACTTTAAATGAGACTCTAATACCTGCTCCACTTTATCTGTTACCTGATTTTCAAGCACTCTTCTTATTAATCCCATAATTGCACCTAAAACAAACTCAGCGACGATCTGACTATCATCAAACTCAATATCCGACGCACTCTCCAATAAATTTGAAACAGCGGCTAACATACGGTCATTCATTCGCTTTGAAAGATCCAATCCCCCTCTTTCTCCTGAAATAGCATATAGCGCCTTTGATTCCTCAGGATTACTTAACTTTGCCAAGATTATTTCATCGACTAAAGCTGAGATTAGAGTCCTAATTGAAGTTTTTTCATATTTCAGGCAAAGCTCTTCAATTTTTTCTGCAACGCGATCAAGATGACGTTGCAAAACTGCAGCTAATAAAGAATCTCGGTTTGGATAGTATTGGTAAATACTACCGACTGATACACCCGCTCTTTCAGCAATACGTGTGGTATTACATTTTACAATTCCTTCTTTGAGTAAAACCTGAATGGTTGCTTCATGAAGAACTTCTATTGTTGCTGTTGAACGCGTCTGAACTGGTGATTTTCGTGGCTTCAGAGCAGTTTTATTTATAGACATAAAATGCGAATTCTAAATGTGAAGGATTCTTCATAAACTTTATCTTTAACAATATTGAAAGTAAAGTCTGAGGAAAACTTATGTCCGATCTTATAAATCTTTCCGACACATACAAACTTGGAAATAAAATTGTAAATAGAATGGGCTATGGTGCAATGCAACTGGCAGGTCACCATGCATTTGGACCACCAAAAGATAAAAATGCTGCAATAAATGTCCTAAAAACCGCCATCGAGTTAGGTATTAATCATATCGATACCAGCGATTTTTATGGCCCTCACATAACCAATCAAATCATTCGAGAGGCTCTATATCCTTATCCAGATGATTTTACCATTGTCACAAAAATTGGAGCAAAGCGTGGAGAAGATGCTTCTTGGCTACCAGCTTTTTCTGCAGAACAAATTGAAAAAGATGTACATGATAATTTGCGTAATTTGGGTCTACAAACTTTAGATGTTGTAAACTTTCGAGCAATGTTTAACCCCATGATGCCTTCCGAAGGTTCCATTGAGGAAGTAGTTGTTGTACTGGCTAAATTAAAAGAAAAAGGTTTAATTCAACATATTGGATTAAGCAATGTTACAGAAACTCAAATTACTGAAGCTGAAAAAATCACAGATATTGCTTGTGTACAAAACCAATATAATTTATTCAATCGCCAAGATGATGTATTAATTGATCAACTGGCTAGGAAAGGAATTTGTTATGTACCCTTTTTTCCGCTAGGTGGTTTTACACCTTTTCAATCAGATACATTATCTGCTATAGCAAATGATCTTGGTGCAACTCCAAAACAAGTCGCATTGGCATGGCTATTAAAACGATCGCCTAATATCTTATTAATTCCTGGCACATCATCGGTAGCTCATTTAGAAGAAAATATTGGTGCTTCCAAATTGATATTGTCAGATGAAGTCTACAATTTACTAAGCTCTTTAAATAACAGCTAATTGTTTGGCTGGAAGTAAGTTCCAGCCAATGCCAAGATTCCAAAATTTAAATCACTTAATTTGAGAGAGAATTAGGTGGTTTTGGCCATTAGTATTAAAAATCTATGTAAAGCCTTTTATTACTATTAGGACACTACCACCTTCTTTATTAGCTCAATTTCATATATACTAGCCTCAGTATGAGATGAGCCTTATATAGTTCATTGCTAGATCAATGAATGACTAAGCCCTTAGCTTTCGAGCAAGGGCTTTTTTACGCCCAAAATAAAGTATTAACAATAATTCATTTAACCTTTTGCACTTGAGTATCTGAACCTCTGAGCACTTTTCCATCTTGTCCAACGGGTGCCATAAATGGAATTTGCTGACCTGTATTTTTATCAATTAATAGAGAATGGCGCTCACCACTTTCAAATAAGTTTTGTTCTCCCCATTGTCGTAAAGCTACCACTACTGGAAACAAACTCTCTCCTTTAGCAGTCAATACATACTCCTGATAAGCCGTACCATCAGAAGCATCTTGCATTTCAAGAACACCAGCATCTACTAACTTTTTCAGTCGATCAGAAAGAATATTTCTAGCCACTCCTAAGCTCTGCTGAAAATCTTTAAAACGGCGCATTCCATCAAAAGCATCACGCACAATAAGCAGTGACCATCGGTCTCCTATAAGGTTGACGCAGCGCGCAACAGGACAAGGCTCATCTTTTAACAATGTAGAGTTCGTCATTGAGTTTCCTTATCAATAATCAGTAACAAGCCATCTAGTTGCATTTTAAAACTAGTAGACTTAACATTCAACTGGTTGCATTTTAAAACTAGATTAAATGGATTTAGGCCATGAAAGCTTCTCTTGCATCTTCTACTTCACACGCCAAAAGTGATAAACCGCTTTCAAGCATGCCCCGTGGCGTAATTTTGCTGTTTGCTATAGCCAGTGGTGCGAGTGTGGCAAATGTCTATTATGCGCAGCCTTTGCTCGACATATTGGCTAAAGACTTTAATATTAGCCATGCCTCAATAGGTGGTGTAGTGACAGCCACACAAATTGGCTGCGCTCTTGCTCTATTGTTTCTAGTACCGTTGGGTGATCTTGTAAATCGACGTCGATTAATGACCCTACAATTATTGGCTTTAGTATCTGCATTGCTCGTGGTTGCCTTTGCTCATTCTGTAAGTGTTCTATTGGCAGGAATGCTTGCTGTCGGTTTACTCGGCACAGCCATGACTCAAGGGCTAATTGCTTATTCTGCAAGCGCTGCTGCCCCACATGAGCAAGGACATATAGTAGGTACCGCACAAAGTGGTGTATTTATAGGTTTACTGCTTGCCCGGATATTTTCAGGAGGAATTAGCGATATTGCTGGTTGGCGTGGTGTGTACTTTTGCGCAGCAATACTTATGCTCATCCTTGCGTTGCCACTTTGGAAACGCCTTCCTCATTTAAAAACTCAGTCTGTTAACATGCGCTACCTACAGCTTTTAACATCCATGTTCAAACTGATTCACCAAGAGAAAGTTTTACAAGTACGCGGTGTTTTAGCTTTACTGATGTTCGCGGCATTTAATATTTTTTGGAGCGCGTTGGTACTGCCGTTAAGTGCACCACCATATAGTTTTTCGCACACTGTAATTGGGGCTTTTGGACTTGTCGGGGCTGTAGGTGCATTAGCTGCCGCACGAGCTGGGCACTGGGCTGACCACGGTTATGGTCAACGTACAAGCGCCATAGCACTCTTAATATTGCTAAGCGCATGGGTACCACTCTCGCTCATGGACTACTCACTTTGGGCGCTCATAATTGGCATAGTACTGTTAGATTTAGGTGGTCAAGCTCTGCATGTAACCAACCAGAGTATGATTTTCCGTACTCATCCAGAAGCGCATAGTCGGCTCGTTGGGCTATACATGCTCTTTTACGCGGTAGGAAGTGGGCTAGGTGCAATTAGCACAACTGTTACTTACGCTTATGCTGGATGGCTGGGCGTATGTACACTCGGTGCAAGTGTTAGTTGTTTGGCGCTATTATTTTGGTGGATAACACGTAAAGTCTCTTAAATATCGATAAAATCTAGCCTCAAATAAAAAAACCACATCACCCAACAGAGTAATGCGGTCTTTTTTAAGAGTTAATTTAATGAGCTGTCTGTGCTGCTTTAGGTTTAAAGACCGTTAAACAAATCACAATAAAAGCCAACAAAACAAAAGATGCGCTAAATCTACTTAGCTCTAATCCACCATGTGCAATGGGTTTATCGAGGAAATCACCTAAAACAGCCCCGAGTGGTCGAGTAAGAACAAAGGCTAACCAGAATAATAAGGTTCTTGAGATTTTGGTATAAAAATAGCAAATTGCTAATACCAATAATAAAGTACCAAAAATTAAAGCCGCGCTCGTATAGCCCAACCCTTGGGTATCTGCAGTCCAGTCACCTAATGCTGTCCCTAATGTTTGAGAGAACATGATGGTTAACCAATAAAAAGCTTCGCTTTTAGCAGACTGAATGCTTTTTACCGAAATTGTGCCGCAACTTAAATACCAAACAAACAGAGAGACGCCTAATAAAATAAGTAATATTAAACTACCCCCTGCATAGCCCACGCCTAAAGTTCGGTCAACAAAATCGGCAATTGTGGTTCCGAGCGTGGTCGTCGCAATAATAGTCGCCCAATAAAAAAATGAATTATAGTTCTTAGCTTTAATTTGCAAGCCAACAAAAACTGCAAATATCACTGCGAAAATAGCTGTACTAATCACATACCCTAAGTTCAGGGACATAGATAGCGCATCTCCAGCTGTCTCGCCCAAAGTTGTGGCAGCAATTTTAATGATCCAAAATAGCAAAGTGACTTCTGGAACTTTACTTAAACTTTTAGATAAACTTTCATGACTTATCATTGTATGTTCTCCAAACATACTTACTGATTCGCCCATATCTAAGAGTTCCAGCCTTAAGCTCAAATTAAGAGTAAAAATAAACTACAAATTTTGCCTATAATGAGTACTTTTAATAACTAGAAGACATAATTAGCCTTTTATTTGTTGTAAACATTTTGCAATGCACAACCGTTTAATAATCATGTCATAAAAGCTAAATGAGCTATAAACATAGTGGAATGTGGCACCTATTTTTATAGTATCCGATGCAGCATTTTTTTAAATTATTTAGTTAATTGAAATAAAAAACCTACTCAATGAGTAGGTTCGATTTACATGTAAGTTCAGCTTATAGAACTTTTGATTAAACATTTTTCATGCCATGCCGTTTGAAAGTCTTCAACAGCTTTTGTCTTAGTCAAAGGATCTTCAAATAACTTTGAAGAATATGCTGTATCAATAAGCTGTTGATACAACTGCTTTGCCTCTACTTCTTCAAGATGACTCGCAATCTCTTGTAGTTCAATCACTGGCACATCATGCTGTCTTGCATCCATCACTCCTTTTGCAGCATTTTTCACAAGCTGACAATAGTGAATCTCCATTGTTTCTGATGCCGCATAACATGGAAGTGTGATAGCGCTCATAAAGAGGAATATAAATTTCATAGTCTCACCTTAATTTCACGCGCAAGGGTAGCAATTTATCCTCTAAAATTTAAGTCTCAAAAGATCAACTTTTAAATTAGGCAAACCTCCCCATCACAATATATAAATAAATTCCTAGATTTTTTAGCTAGATTCTTTATCAAGATTACGACCTACTGAATGTATAATTTCTAATTAATTCAAAAAATATACTTTATGACTATCGATCATTTCGCCTCTAAAAGTCATTAAAATTTAAAAATAAATATCGTCTTAATTGCCCTACAGCATATTATTACTATTGCTTACCTCTCTGAAAATTTAAGAAAAACTTAATTAATGAGTAAATTATAATAATCATCTTATCTGTTATATTTTTTTAAAAAAACTCTGTATCTATGATTACACATCGAATCTGTTCATGATGGTACATATCTAGACACGAGGTAGCTAACATGAATTTTTTGAGAAAGAAAAATAAAGCTAGTTTTGTATTATTTATTATTACTCTCTACTCAATGTTAGGGTTTGGCATCGGCTTTATTATTTGGGAATATTTTCTTAAACTTCATTGATTTAAAATTTTGAAGTTACAAAGTGTAATTTAGAAGAGCTTTCGTTAAGATTAAATACACTAAAATGTTTGTTTAGCAAGCACATGGTTAAAGTAACTGTATCAAGTACCTTTCAACAATTTGTTATTTCAGGGTTAAAAGGTACTTGGTTAGAAATAAAAACTAGTGTTTGATAATTTCAGCGTTAATCTCTGCACTTATTTCTTTACTACGGTGATACGCTGCTTTTAAAGCAAGTCGAATATCATCAGAAAGATTGCCTAATTCAAACATCCGTAATGCAGATTCAGTGATTCCATTAGCCAATGTCACCTTTCCACATAACTCACTTGGCTGAACGTTACTTTTACGTACCATTTCCACAGCACCCGATGCAGCTTGTAGTGCTAGATCTAAAGCAAATTGCTTATCTAAACCCATAGCCGTACCTGTTTTGATCATACTGTCGAGAATATAAAAGAAATAAGCTGGCCCTGAACCTGATAGCGCAATAATCGCATCAGCGTCTGATTCAGAATGCGCCCAATACGTCTTACCTGTTGCTGAATAAATTACCTCAATGACCTCTTTATCTAAAGGTTCCAAGTATTCAGAACCAATCAGCACATGTGTACCGCTATAAGTTAATACTGGGGGGTTTGAAATAATTCGTATAATTTTTTGTGAGCCCGTCATACTCATAAGTTGTTTAATATTCACCCCAGCCATCATCGACACTATAGTTTTATCTACTAACCATTTTTTTAATGGCGCTAGTATGGCTTTTAAGTTTTTGGGATCTAATAACAGAACAACAATATCAGCCTTTTTTACCTCATGCTGCTTTTGCTTGAGAATGATTTCATTATCAAACTTTACTTCTTCTATAAGATTAATTTTTTCTTTTTGAAATCCCTTTAAAACTAAACCTCCAATCAAAGCTAAAGACAAATTACTGCTGCCAATAAAGCAAATATTAGGCTGTACTATATTCAACATTTAGAGTTATTTCCTTCCTTTAGATACACTACAAAAAGAAATATTATTTATGACTTAAGTCATAGACCGTTAAAACTATAAAAATTTAATAAACTTTTATAAATATTAAGTTTAATTTTACAACAAAGTTATATTCTGAGTTAAGAGTACTCTTCACTCATGACTTTATGAATAACAAAATAACTTAAATTGTTAAAAATATGTAATTAAAAATAATATTTAGCTTATCTCATTTGAGAAATTGAGTTGTTAAATTTAAAGTACTTTTAATTAATATTAACTTAAAAATCTTTCTTATTTTTTAATAAAACTCTCGGCAATTTTTAACGCTTCTTGAAATTTTATGTCACTACACACCCAAAAAGATAAAAGCTTCCCATTTAAATGAAAATACTGCTTCTCATATTGAGTTACTTCATCTGAGTGAGGATTTCCCGCACTAAAATAATTTTCGTTATTTTTGCAAACTTTGCCATTTAAAATACCGCCAATACAAATATCCATTTTTATACCAATTATTGATTTAACTTTTTAAGCATAAGTTTAATTTTTATATTATATAAATAAAATAATCAACTTATTTGATTGTTCATGTAAAAAACCCACAAAGGAAGAAGTGGGTTTTTTAACTAAATTAATGATTTTTAAAAATTACTTGAGCAATTTACTCTAAAGATAACCCAATAAAATCATCAAATTATATAAATTTAAGCATTATTCACAATAGTGATATTTGATGCTTGTGGGCCTTTTTTACCCTGTGTCACAGTAAACTGAACACGTTGGCCTTCTAAAAGAACTTTGAAGCCTTGTGTTTGAATTTCAGAAAAATGTGCGAAAACATCTTTACCTTCATCAGATTGAATAAAACCAAAACCTTTAGTTTCATTAAACCATTTTACTGTACCAGTAGTATTAGACATAAATTAATCCTAACTTTTAAAAAATTATCATTTGTTATTGGAGAAACCAATTAAACTCAAAAATATGCGTTTACTTAAATATCTTATAAAATACGGAGGATTATAAATAAAACTGCGAAAAGAAAGATTTAGGTTAACAAGAATATTTTTGTAGTTATGCTCGACTATACACGCTTCTTATCGAATTGCAATCTCTATCTCGATTAATTGATTTTTTACTCATTTCGATCACAGACACCATCTTCTTATTTATTGATTTTAAATACTATTTACAATAAATTTAATTGATTTAATATTGATATATTCATTAGATATATCTCATTTTTTTTACACTCTGAAAATTTTTTCTTCTATAGATTTTTAAGGCTTACTATAAGCTTCATAGTCACTTTGATCAATTACTAAAATATTTTATTATTTTATAAAATATACAGACTTGTATATACATATTATCTCTTCTACTTTAAAGTACGCGTGCAGCTTAATATGTTGATGACAAACAGGAAGTAACCACGTGAACGGTCTTTTAGTATTTATAACCATTGCTTTTCTCACGTTATCCAGCCCCGGACCAGGCGTTTTATTTACAGTAACAAATTCAATTAATTATGGTGTACGAACAGCTTTATTCGGTATTAGTGGTTTAATCATTGGTATGTTTATTATCGCTGTAATTTCTGCAAGTGGTGTTGGACTTATTATTACCAGTAATCCTACCATCTTTACTGTTTTAAAGTTTATTGGAGCCTTTTACTTGATGTACTTAGGCTATAAAAACTTTATCAAAAAGTCCCCTACTCAAGATTTACTAGAAACTGCACATGACGAGAAAGGTATAAAGAAATCGAAACTTTTCTATCAGGGATTATTTGCATCACTACTGAATCCCAAAACAATTGTCTTTTTTATAGCACTTTTCCCACAATTTATTGATATTAAAAAAGAAATATTAAATCAGTTTTTAGTTTTATCTTTAACATTTTGCTTTATTGGTTTTTTAATTCATTTAGTCTATGCCAATTTTTCTTCAATTTTTAAAGAGAAAATGCTCGCTGGGAATAATTTTGCAAAACTAAATAAAGTGAGTGGCTGTATTTTCTTCCTTTTAGCGATTTTACTTATTACTCAGTAAAGTAGTTTTATTTATATAAACCAAACAAAAAACGACCAACTTGTTAAGTGCTTAACAGCCCTTTTGCTTAAAACAGCTTTTGCAAGTTGGTCTTTTTATAAGCTCACACGATTGGCAATCCATCCGAAAAAAAATTGCTCATATTTTGGATTCTTTTCTGTAATTTCAATATAGCGCTGACCTTGCATAATATTAAGGAGACGTACGAGTACCTGCTCACCTTCATGACCGCGCTTATCAATATACATTGATAAAGCCTGCAATGTAGATGGTCCATATTCCCCATCTAATTTAAGATCTGTCCAGCCCTCTTTTCCTTGGCGATTTAACAAGTTCAAGGCCCGTTGCAGAAGCGGTTTTGTAAAGTTGATTCCACAATTTACTCCACTATCAAATAGTTCTTCAGCAGTAGTGGGACTGATTAAATTAACTTGATCAAATCGTGGTTCAAGCCAATATTGTTTCTTATAAATCTCTCTAGCAATTTCTAAAGGTAAATCCTTCATTTCACCTTGATATCCATAACTACGAGCAACTGCTTGAGTAATTCCAAATTTTGTCGCTTGGCCAGAGTCCAGTGGGTCATTTACATATCCACCTTCACGTTTTATAAGTGCATCTAAATATTGTTCAATATTCATAGGACTGTCCTCATTTATACCACCTACTGTTAGATATTAATTTTGAATATCATCTTTTACTTTTTTTAAGTCTTTCATCACTTCAACAATGGTTTTTCCTTCTTGTTTATTAATAAAGTTAAATATCCACCTCACAATCGCCCAACCAGGTAATCCACAAATAAAGAAGAATCCACCTAAAGTAATCATTCCCCATATATCTGTTACCCACTCATGCAAGTTCCATTTCATGATAATGAATGAGCCACCTGTCAAGCTTGAGACAATCGTACAAATCAAACCAACTACCCATTCTTGAGGTGACCGTGGAAAACGCATGATTAGAACAACAGCAACAACCAAACTTATTGCTAGGCCAACCATTATTACTGTCCCATAGAGATTAAAAGCAGTCACTAATCCATCAGTCGTTAAAAACTTTCCCATAACTCAATCCTCACACGCTCTAAAAGGATAAAATCTTATAAACCAATGTTATTTAATACCTTTTAGAGAAACTATTTAAATAAAATCGCTCAATCTCATAAACCTTTTTACCAGCACTTAAGCATTAGCATAAGAACAAGAAAAAAGAGTAAGGTTGATGAATTGCTTCACTTTTTTGACCAAAAATTTGACATAACATGCTGCCGTATATCGGAAACTTTTGTGAGTCATTAAATTCTTTGTTAGATTCTTCATGTTCTTGATACCCTTTATCGACGAACATTAAGCCTGATCCACGGAATCGGGCTTTTTTTATTTCATTTTTTGTTTTTGATAGCTGATCTCTATCACTGATTCACTATCGCCATTTTTTATATTCTGTCGTCCATTGAGGCAGAATAATAATCACTACTTACTAAGCCATTGATAAAAATTAAAAATATATTTAAGTAAAATATTTAGTTCATTCTATCAATGGTTCCTTATAACTGATATTATAACTATAGTTATTATTATTCAATAACTATAGTTGTTTTACTAGATATAACTTAAGTTATATATTTGTTATAAATTAGCTGGTGCGATCACTATGGCTCTTAAAGACCGTTTAAAAGATTCAAGGATTAAAGCTAAGAAAACTCAGGCAGAAGTTGCTGAAGCAGTAAAAATGTCTCAGCCTGCCTACCAAGCTTTAGAATCGGGAAAGAACTTAAAATCTGCTTTTCTTCCACTTATTGCACAGTTTTTAGGTGTAGATGCTTATTGGCTTACCACTGGTAACTCAGAAGATTCTTTTAAAGAAAGTGATGTGTTTAGTCCTACTGTAGTAAGTCATGATGCAGTAGATCAATATCTTTGGATTGATGTGGTTGAAGCAAGTTTTTCTTGTGGTACAGGTGAATCAATCGAATTTCATTTTGATGCAATTAATGGAAAAATTCCTTTTCCTGCTTCTTTTTTTAAAGAAAAGCGCGTTCCTCAAGAGTGTATGCGGATTATTAAAGCCAAAGGCGATAGCATGACCGATTACATTAAAGATGGGGATTTGGTTGGCATTGATATTTCTCAGACTGAAGTCATTGATGGTGAGATTTATGCTGTTTATTTCGCTGGCGAAGGAATGATTAAACAAATTTTTAAAGAGGCAGATGGTTCTTTAATTTTGCATAGCTTAAATGAAAAATTTAGAGACCGCCGTGTAACTGAAGAGAACGGTAAAAACTTTAAGGTTATGGGCCGTCAGTTCTGGCGAGCAGGTTAATTAAGTTATTAAATATAGTTAAAATAATAATTTAAAATTTACTTAGACTTTACTTTTTTATAGTTTTAATTATTTCTATATTCTATAAATATAAAAAAACCTATCTCCATAAAAAGAGATAGGTTTTTCCGCTTTAGTGCCATGTGTTATCAACAATATGTATTTAAACGATAAAGTTGATTAAAACCAGCATAGAAGCTTTTTCCATCTTGGTTTAGCTCAATTTCTTCGCCTGACTGAAGTTGAATTTTTTTACCAACTTCAACCCAACGATATCCATCGAGAGAGTTTTGTTTACGCACATGAGGAACAATCCTCACATTAATTTCATTGCCATTTACGGCTGTGGCAATGTGCCACTCATTTACTATATTCACAATCATTTACTCATCACTGAGCTCATGTGATTTTACGGTATGTAATTAGAACGCTAGATTTAAGGTATGGACAGTTCGTCTAGAATTTAATATTTAGCTTGATATAGGGTTATTTATAAGCTAATTGCTTTTCATGAGTTCGTATCATGAAAAGTGATACATCACAGAGCATAATATTTTTGGATGCGGGAGTCGGATTTGAACCAACGACCTTCGGGTTATGAGCCCGACGAGCTACCAGACTGCTCCACCCCGCAATTGGAAGTAAGCTTTATACGCCTATATATTTTATAAAGCAAACTTTATTTTTTAATCGGTTGTAATTATTAACAATTATCTTTTTATTAATTTTTTCATTTTTTACCACTTGCTCTAAATAGCCGTATCAATTTCCAACTTTTAGCTCGTTAAATTGTTGTATTTATTTTAAATAGAACCCGATATTTATAGACACCAATTGCCTTGCTTGAATAGCTTTTATACTATCTAGATTCTTTCTCTCATTAATACATTTATAGTTTATATGTCTGATCCTCAGTTCTCGCTAAGTGAATATCTCGGCACTGTGCAGGAAGTCATACGCCTGACCTTTGACGATTCCGTATGGGTTAGAGCAGAGATTCGGAATTTAAATATTAAAGGTGGACATTACTATTTAGAACTTGCAGAGAAAGACGCAGATACAGATAAAGTCATCGCCAGTTGTAAGGCAACTATCTGGAAATTTTCAGCGAGTAAAATTGTTCTTAAGTTTGAACGTGAAACAGGAATTGAGTTAGCAAGTGACTTAAATGTTTTAATTAAAATTAGAGCGCGTTTTGATGCGCAATATGGATTTTCAGTCAATATTGAAGAGATAGACTCAAGTTTTACACTTGGTGAAATTGCAAAACGTTATCAACAAATTGTGGAACGTTTAACTCAAGAAGGTTTAATTCACAAAAATAAACTCATCCCTACTCCTTTTGATATACAAAATGTTTTAGTGATTGCTCCTCAAAATGCTGCGGGCCTCGGTGATTTTAAAAAAGATGCAGACGCTCTTGAGCGAAATGGGATTTGTCATTTTGTTTATCAAAATGCAACCTTTCAGGGCAATACGGCTGCCGTTAGTCTGATGGAGTCGTTGGCAACTGGTTTAAAGCAATGGGCAAATTGTTATAACTTCCCACCCGATCTGATTGTAATTATTCGTGGGGGTGGCGCTGTAAATGATTTAGCTTATTTAAATGATTATGAGCTCGCAGCACTACTCTGTAAACGCAGCGTACCAATTTGGGTTGGTATCGGACATGAAAAAGACCGTACCATCCTTGATGAGATTGCACACCGTTCGTTTGATACTCCAAGTAAAGTGATTGCTGGTATTCGCAACCATATTGTTGAACGCGTACAAGAAGCACTAGATAGTCTACAAACGATTAAGCTGCTTTCTCAGCATCAAATCACGACGTATCAAAGCAAAAATGATCAACTGCTTCAACACATTAAGTCTTCGGCACAAAATCAGCTTAACTCGGCGCATCGTCTACTTGACCAGATGAAAGAACGTATTCAGTTTAGCTCACAGCAACAAGTTAAATTTTCATTCGCTCAAATCGAATCTTTAATGAAGGAAATTCTTTTGCAAAACCCGAAACAGGTTCAAGCCAAAGGCTATGCAATAGTCAGATCTGAAGGAAAAGCTATTCGCTCTATACAGCAAATTTCAAGCCCCGCCATTGCAATTGAAATGCAAGATGGTGTGCTTGAAGCCAACATTACACAGGTAATTCCAAATGAAAAATGAAGAGTTAACGTTTAAAGATGGTCATGATATTTTGAAAAAAAATGCTGAGTTATTGGAATCTCAAGAAAGTCCCGATATTGATAATTTAATGAAAGTTGTTGAAGAGTCTATTAGCGCTTACAAAGCTTGCAAGTCTCGAATTGAAGCTGTTCAACAAGCTTTAGATGAAACTTTCAAAGAATAAGATTTCATAAAAAAAGCCCATTCCTACTTCTCATTGAAGGAATGGGCTTAGTGAATACCACTTAGTCCTGAAATGCAAAAATGAGGATTAGGTCACATTTTTGCAAAAACATAGTCCCATAATGACTACCAATGTTCAATATTTTAATTGTGTCTATACGTTAGTTTGGCTTAATTTCCACCATTGAGACTCTAATAAACACAAACTATGTAGTTGGTTATTGTTAAATTTAATTTAATAGTTATTCCTCACTGAATGCACCGATTAACTGATAAATTTTGCTGTCTTTAGGGTTTTCATATAACAAATCCATATTGGGCAAAATAATATCGTCATTAATTTCAATATGTTCAATGCTTTTATGAAGTTCAAGTGCATGGTCATTCATTGGTCTAACTTTTGCCAAAGCAATTGATTCTTTGTCAAACTGATCCTTGATAATTACTTTTAATCTTTTCATAAAAATCTCCTGAAAAATAAATTTTTAATATAAATAATCGGTTAAGTTTAAAATGAGCTAATCGCAGAATAGCCGATTGGCATCGCAAAAAAAGTTAAAATAAATGCAGCCGTACGTTGTAAATTACGTTGATTCAACCAAGTTACTTTATTTGAAATCAGTACTGTTCCAAACATAATCCATAAAAAAGCAATTGGGGTAATTAAAGATAAAAAGACAACAATGTGAATAAAATATAAATTCGGATTTTCCCACGCTGCATGTGGAAAAATCGCTGAAGCAAACAGTAACGCTTTAGGGTTTAAAAGTGTCGCAACAAATAAAGCCTTTGGCGTGATCAGTGGTCGATCTAGCTTAATATCTTCAGTCGATGTTATCCAAAGTTTAAAAGCAAGATAGAGAATGAAACTCGCGCTCATCAATTTTAATATAGCTGGAAGCCATGGAATAAAATGAGATACCGACTCAAGTAAAACACCCCATGAGGTAATCGCGATCAGGTAACCTATTACCTCTGCTGGAATTAACTTAAGAGAATGCTTTACCCCTGCTTGCAAGCCAGCCGAGGCTAATAATGTATTTGTTGGTCCTGGAGTCAGCAAGATAGTGACTACAAGTCCAATAAATAAAAATGACACCATAGGCCAAAACTCACTGATTGCTCTAGGCGAAATATGTCAAAAAAGAGCATCTATTGTCGACAAAATCGTTGTAACAAGAAATATTACAAATACTTTTTTATTTTTAAAATCAAAATCATATTAAAAAGTGAACTTAGATTCATTATAATTTGTTTAATTTTTAATTTGCAAAATACGTCACACATTTTTTTAATGAGTTTCAGTCAGATTATATTATTTTTTAACTATTGCACAAAATGATCACATGACTTGAAATTGCCAAATTGATCAATATATATACAATTAGAAATCGTGATTTTATTGAATAGATGTATCGCTCCCCATCAATTCATTGATTGTCGCTTTCATCGAATTAAATAGTTGATGGAGGATGCATGATGAATGCTTATGTTCGCCCTCATCCCGATGGGTTTAAAGCTTATTTAGGTAAAAATCAGAAAACCGGTCTCTACATTGTTCGACTTGGCTGGACAATATATGAAACCAATGCAAACGGTTCTGTTCTATATTTAGTCAAGAATGAAGATAAGATTCCATTGGATGTAGATAAGTTTAAAACTGACCGGCCCAAAATTTATGCTGCTCTTCTTAATGAAGTTCAGTTTCAACGCAAGAAACAACTGGCGATTGATCTTCAAAAGTCCAATATCCCTTCTTATGACCGTAAAGCCTACAAAAAACGACGCGGCTTTATAAGTTCTTAAAATTATCTATTTCGTCGCTATATACAGAAAAAGCACCCTCGGGTGCTTTTTCTTTTAACGACCAGTTGTAATTAATACGAACATACTCAGTATTAATGTGCTTAATGATCGTTTGCAATGGATGTGGACTTCATGCTCAGCTCCGTGAGCGTATTGATTAACGTTTTCCATTTCGTGTCCTTCAAAGTTCACATTCCTAATTTGCCTAATATTCACACAATAAGAAATTAGCCAAAAGTATTATATGCAATTAAATTTAACACAATCCTTAAATTTAAATCCCCTATCAATTTCAAAAAATACGAGCATTTAAGCTAAAAGTTGGATGTAACATTCTACTACGAGGTTAATTATGTATTAGCGATTTGTAGACCTTTCATCTCAAACAGCCATGCCTTAAAAATGATCTTCTAAAATAGAAAATATAACGATATTCCATTTTTTAATAATAGTCTTCGATAGGAGAACTCTTATGGAAATTCAACAAGAAACAAACTCGGCTTTATTTTGTGACACCTCTACCTCAGTTCAAGCCTGTATTGAATGTATGATCGCCTGTAAAACTTGTGCAGCTGCATGTTTGCAAGAGGAACATGTCCATATGATGCGAGAGTGTATTAAGCATTGCATGACATGTGTAGAAACCTGCCAACTGTGTACATCTTTAGAGTTAAGAAATTCTGAACTTGCTGAACAAGCCATGCAATTGTGCGCCAATGCCTGTCAACTTTGTGCAGCAGAATGTAGTAAACATGAACATGAGCACTGTCAAATCTGTGCAAAAGCATGTTTAGCTTGTGCTCAAGCGTGTTTGGCCTATCGCGCCTAAATTTTTAACCATCTAAAGCCTACGCAATCTTTAGATCGTAGGCTTATTAAAATCTAATAAATAACAGAAAATTATATGTTTTTTATTTAAGTCGAGTTAATCGTCACTTTTCTATAGGCATAAAAAAAACCCGCATCTTGGGGAAAATGCAGGCTCTTAGATCTCCCACAACGACCATGAGTTCATTATTAAGCTTGAACTTTAAACCGTTGATTAAATGTACCCTTAATAAAAACAAATTACAATACAGAATAGTCTGTTTATTTAAAATATTTTGTTATTTTTACATTAATTTTTCATAAATAGTCTAAAAATTTATGCACTTCTCAAACTAGAAATAGTTTTCTACAGGCATTAAAAAAGCCCGTTTCACGGGCTTTTCTGCAACGGTGAGCAATCTAAGATTTGTGTCTATCCATCTCTTACATGCTCTTTGCTAGCTATATGTAAGGTCTTATCGTATCTTTTGCCCTGTCCCAAGTTTCCCTGTGGATCGAGGAGATATTACGATTACCTTAGGTACAATTATAGCACATTATTTATTCATGACTAGTCTTGTTCACGTTTTTTTACAAATGAATAAAATACGATCCAACCTTAATATTTAAGGGTTTTCTACTCCATTTTGATATTGGCGAGCACTATCGCAAATTGGATACCATTTCACTTTTGAAGACACAAAAGCATGAGAAATGACAGATGTCGATATTTCTTCATTAATGAGTCCTACCCTCAAACGCACTACTTCAGGCTTATCTAGACGTTCACTCCAGATCGGTGAACCACAAGTTTTACAGAACACTCTCTTTTTATTAGGTGATGCAAAATAAGCCTGTAAAAGATTTTCACCCTGCACAATATTTAAGTCATTTTTTTGTACTTGAGTAATGGCAGCGAAAGCAGCACCTTGGGCTTTTTGACACTGTGTGCAATGACACACCATGATGGGTTCTAATTCGCTATTAATTTGTAGTTGGATACCATTACATAGACAAGATGCCGTATACACTATAATTTTCCTTTTTTATTTTAATGAAACTTAGCTTACACCCACACCTTTTTCAATGTGATCTAAGATCGCACAAGAAGCTTGCTGGTTGCCGCAGCAATCATCGGCTGAAGCCTGCAAAATATTAACCATTTCTTGGAGATGGGCAATTTTCTGTTTTAATTCGGCAATGTGTTTTACCGTTAAGGCTTTCACCTCTGCACTCTGCCGGCCTGTATTTTTCCAAAGCGAAATAAGCTCTTTCATCTGTTCAGATGAAAAACCTAACTCTCGAGCATGCTTTAAAAAGTTTAAAGTTTTAAGGTCTGTTTCTGAATAAATGCGATAGCCAGAAGCAGAACGCTGAGCTGCTTCAAGTAAACCGATTTCTTCATAGTAGCGAATCATTTTCGCCGAAATACCCGAATGTTTGGATGCCTGACCGATATTCATCTCACACCTCAAATATTAAATTTGGTTTAAGACCTGCTGTCATGATCTTAAACCAAAAGTTGATTTTCAGCACCCTTACTGTACGAGCGCATGAAAACGTTTTAAGCGTAATGCATTGCCTAAAACAAAAACCGAAGAAAGTGCCATCGCGCCTGCTGCAAACATCGGTGAAAGTAATACACCAAATGCTGGATATAGCGCACCTGCTGCAATTGGAATTAAAGCAACGTTATATACAAATGCCCAGAACAGGTTTTGACGTATGTTTCGCATGGTTGCTTTACTTAATGCAATTGCGTTCGGTACGCCTTTTAAACTACCTGACATCAATACAACATCGGCAGCTTCAATGGCAACATCTGTTCCTGTACCGATGGCTAAGCCAACATCTGCTTGCGCCAAGGCTGGTGCATCGTTAATACCGTCACCTACAAAGGCCAAACGACCATATTGTTTTTGCAGTTGGCGAACTGTGTCCACTTTGCCTTCGGGTAAAACTTCTGCCACAACTTCATCAATATTCAGCTTTTTGGCAATTGCTTGCGCCGTATGACGGTTGTCGCCTGTAATCATGGCAACCTTGAGACCTAATTGATGCAAGGCCTCAATCGCAGCATAGGTTGTTTCTTTAATTGGATCCGCCACAGCAATAATTGCAGCTAGTTGTTGGTCAATAGCAACATACAGCGGTGTTTTGCCTTCTTCACCTAATTGAGCAGCAATCGCGTAGAATGAGTTGGTGTCTAAACCAAGTTGGTGGATATAACGATCTGCGCCAATTTGCACTTTTTGGCCTGAAACTTCCGCCTCAATACCTGAACCTGTAATCGAGTTAAATGCTGTTACCGGTAATAAGTTTAAGCCTTCACTTTCTGCTGCTTGAACAATCGCAAGAGCAATTGGATGTTCAGACTTAGCTTCGACTGAGGCAACTAAAGTTAGCACTTGTTCACGTTCAAAGCCAGATTGCACATTAAAGTCTGTTAGTGTCGGTTTACCTTCGGTCAGTGTGCCCGTTTTATCAACTGCAACGACCTGCGCTTCTTGCAAAAGCTGCAAAGCTTCACCTTTACGGAACAGAACCCCTAACTCAGCACCACGTCCAGTACCGACCATAATAGAAGTTGGTGTTGCAAGCCCCATCGCACAAGGACACGCAATAATCAGTACCGCAACAGCATTCACTAAACCAAAAGTCAACGCAGGTTCTGGCCCAAAAATAAACCAAACCAAGAAAGTAATTGCAGCAACTAGCATGACAGCCGGTACAAACCACATGGTGACTTTATCGACCAAACCCTGAATCGGAAGTTTAGAACCTTGGGCCTGCTCAACCATGCGAATAATTTGTGAAAGTACAGAAGAAGAACCAACGGCGGTTGCCCGAATGTTTAGAGTACCGTTTTGGTTGACCGTACCACCGACCACCTGCTCTCCTATTTTCTTTTCAACAGGAACAGGCTCACCCGTAATCATAGATTCATCAATGTAGCTGTGTCCGTCAACCACTTCACCATCGACAGACACACGTTCACCCGGGCGAATTTCTACAATCGTTCCGCTGACCACTTCGGCAACAGCAACTTCCACCACTTGACCATCACGCTGAATACGAGCTGTTTTAGGCTGCATTCCCACTAAATGTTGAATAGCTTGCGAGGTTCGTCCTTTAGCTTTTGCTTCAAAATATCGTCCGAGCAAAATTAAACTGACAATAACGGCAGCCGCTTCAAAGTAAACATTGACCGTGCCTTCGGGTAAAAACTGCGGCATAAAGGTTGCCACAACTGAAAAGCTATAGGCAGCTAAGTTGCCAACAGCAACCAGCGAGTTCATATCTGGCGCTAAACGTAATAAGGCCGGAATACCTTTTTGGTAAAAACGGCGACCAGGAAAAACGAGTACTAATGTGGTCAAAACAAACTGTAAAAGCCAGCTATTGTATTGACCAATCGTATGCATGACCCACATGTGAAAAGCTGGAATGAGATGTGAACCCATTTCCAAAATAAACACAGGTAAAGCCAACACAATCGAAATGATCAAATCTTTTTTTAGCTGATCTAACTCTGACGCTTTTTTATCGAGCTGCTCATCTTGATTTTTTTCTGATGCTTTTGCGTCATAACCTGCTTTTTTAACAGCGCGAATTAAGTCTTCAATATTGACTGATGCATCTGCCTGCACCCAAGCTTGCTCTGTTGCTAAGTTGACTGTGGCTTCTTGAACGCCTTCTACTTTTTTAAGGGCCTTTTCAACACGTGCAACACAAGATGCACAAGTCATACCCTCAATAGACAATTCTACTGGTGCAGCTTTTGGAACATCATAACCTGCTCGTTCAACTGCTTTAACCAGTGCTTCGCGCTGAATCGGTTGATTTGAATAAACAACGGCTTTTTCTGTTGCCAAATTAACGTTAGCAATCTCTACATTTTCAACTTTCTTAAGTGCTTTTTCGACACGCCCTACACACGAGGCACAGGTCATGCCTTCAATTGGAAGTGTTTCACTATATGCTGGCAATTTTGTGTTTTTTGAGTCCATCAAACACCTCTGCAAATCTGCAAAATTTAATATTCTGTATTGAGCATACAGATTCCCATCATGGGAAGGTCAAGCATATTTTTTTAAAAAATTGGTCTTGACCTTACAATCATGACAAGGTTTAGACTCAGTGTTATCCAAACAAACATCTCATTCTTGATGGAGTATGAACATGAAACTACTTATTGAAAATATGACTTGTGGTGGCTGCGCTCGTGGCGTGACTGCGACGATTCAAGATATCGATCCAAATGCCAAAGTAGATGTAGATTTAACGACCAAAATCGTGACTGTTGAAAGCAGTGAAAGCGTTGATAAAATTACTGAAGCACTTGAAGAAGATGGTTTCCCAGCTCAAGTGCAATAATCAATAAGGCCTAACGTTTAAAGTTAGGCCTTTATTTTGTGTTTGTTGATATTGTCTCAAAGCTGAAATTTTTTAATTCGATAGTCTAGTGCTGCCCGAGTTAGTCCCAATAAGCGTGCCGCTTCAGACACATTATGATTTGCCTTTTTTAAAGCTGTTAAAATTAACTGCTTTTCGTGTTCTTCTAAATTAAACTCTGCCTGCAATAATTGCTCAAAGTTGGTTTCAACAGTTACAGCCTGCTCTGGGTCATGCTTGATCTGTGGAAAAATGGCATTTAACTTAATGAGTTGCTGATCATCCGTTAATAAAACCGCCCTTTCTAATAAGTTTTCTAACTCACGAATATTTCCTGGCCATTCATATTGCTGCATAAAAACTTTGGTCTTTTCACTTACGCCCTGAATAGTTTTGCCGTACATTTTTTCAAAACGATGAAGAAAGTGTTCAACCAATAAAGGAATGTCTTCACGGCGCTCCCGCAAAGGCGGAATCTGAACTGGAAAAATATTTAAGCGATAATACAAATCTGCCCGAAATCGTCCTGTTTTCACAGCTTGTTCAAGGTCTTCATTGGTTGCTGTAATTACACGGACATCTAAAATACGTGTCTGCGAATCTCCAACTCGCTCAAATTCACCTTCTTGCAAAATGCGTAATAGTGCCGCTTGTGCACGAGGTGAAAGCTCAATCACTTCGTCTAAAAAAATAGTACCGCCATTGGCTCGTTCAAACTTGCCCAAGCGAGATTGATGTGCCCCCGTATAGGCACCTTTTTCTACCCCAAATAACTCAGACTCAATTAATTCTGGCGGAATCGCTGCACAATTTACCGCAACAAAAGGTTGGTCTTTTCTTTGGCTATTTGCATGAACCCCTCGTGCAAAAGCTTCTTTACCAACGCCAGTTTCACCTTGTAGCAAAATAGAAACTTTCGAACCTGCTGCTTTGGTTAGTAATGCACAGACCTGTTTATAAGATGCTGACTTACCCACTGAGCTAAATAATTGGTAATCGGCTTCACTGTCGCTATAAATTGATTTTTTAAGCTCAAAAAGTTCAGCCTGCAACGCAATCAGTTCTTTTTCCATGGGTTCGGGAGACATGAACTGAATTAGCTCATCTGCATTTTCCCACTCTTCTAAAGGCTTACCGATAATACGGCAATGCTCATCGCCGCAGGCCTTACACTCTATTTCTTGATAAATAATGGTCATGCCCGTCGCAAAACTACTGTAGCCGCATGCATAACCCAGAAGCATCCAGCACGCAGGTTCATCACTTGGGCCAAAATGCTCTAAATGCACATCAGCTTCAAAAGAGTTAAGCCAATTTAAATCGGCATAAAACTGTTTTTTATCGTGGCTTAAATTGAGCTGGTTGGCCTGTACTTGCACCATTCCACGAATGGCGTGCATTTGTGGGCCTGCCATAAAAGCATCGTGTTCATTTAAATCGGGACGCATTTTTGTTGTAACTTCTGCATCTTTTAACCCAGCTTGATACCCTAAACGAATAAAAAAACGCTTGGTCCGCTCAAGCCCAATCATGTGCGCTAAGTCTTTACGCAAATATCCCATAATGCTGGTGTGTAAAAGCAGCATTCGATATTCATCAAACCAGATTTGGCCGTGGGCAGTATCAAAATGCAGTTTAGACAGCAAATCATGAATTTCTTGCGGATGATCTGCGTATCGTCCCGTTGTATCGTATTTTACTCGAGCCATGAGTGATCTGTTTTAATCCATTAAACACATTTGGGTGTTATCTCATCTTATCGAAGAACCAGATAAATGTCCTAGTACCTTAAAGACATAACTTCATACTAAAAAAGTATTTCTAACTCTCTTCATTTAAAGCCTCAAACATTCTAAAAAGAAATTTTTACAACCCTCTTCATCAAATCATGAATATCTCTATTTCACCATTCAAAAAATTCATGAAATGGTGAATTTTAAAAATTCTTCATTTTTATAAAAAATCTTAATTTATTGTTTTTTAATAACAAAAATAAAGTTGGCATAGCTTTTGTAAAGCTTATAGCGAGAGCAAGGAGCATTCATCAATTTCGAGACCATGTCTTGATGGAGTACAGCATGACGCAACCTCAAGTCGAAGCATTAACCAAATATATCCGGGTCACTGGCGACTTAAACGCAGAGTTTATCGAATTCGATTTTGCCATTCACGACCCAAGTCTATTTGTGGAACTGGTTTTGCCTAAACATGCATTTAATGATTTTTGTAAGACCAATCAAGTGGTTGAAATGACCCAAGAGCAGCAAGCTTTTAATGATGCTCAGGAAGAAAAATGGCGCTATGGCACTGAAGCAACCTTAGTCGGCACGCAACGTAATAGCAACGATCACGATGATCAGATGTAAAAATATAAGGAGATAAAGCCATGACTTTAGAAATCAAAACGTCAAATGTCGAACCTATCCGCCAGAACTATGCCTATATCGAAAGACGATTTGGTAGTAAGCCAGCAACTCGATATCAAGAAGTGAGTTTCGATGTACAAGCAGAAACTAACTTTCACTATCGTCCTTTGTGGAAACCTGAAAAGACTTTAAATGACAAAACCCATACTGCCCTGCAAATGCGAGACTGGTATGCATTTAAAGATCCACGTCAATTCTATTATGGAACTTATGTTCAGCACCGTGCACGTTTACAAGACACTGCAGAAAGTAATTTTGCTTTTTTCGAAAAACGTCAGCTTGCAGAACATCTGTCTGATGAAGTCAAAGCTAAGGTCATTGAGTGCTTATTGCCATTTCGCCACGTTGAACAAACTGCAAACTTACACATGATGTCTGGCAGTGCCTATGGATATGGCACGGTACTTACCCAAGCTTGTATTTATGCGGCAATGGATCATTTAGGAATTGCGCAGTACATCTCACGCATTGGTCTAGCTTTAGATGGTAATAGCGGCGATTCATTACAACAGGCAAAACAGATTTGGATGCAACATCCTGCATGGCAAGGCTTACGCCGTCTGTGTGAAGAAAGTCTCACCGAGCAAGACTACTTCAAACTTTTCTTATTACAAAATCTTGTGATTGACGGCTTTGTAACAGAGCTGGTCTATCAACAGTTTGATCAGTGGTTAGTCACTCAAAATGCTCGTGACTTAGCCATGCTGACTGAATTTATGAAAGACACTTTAGGTGATTTACGTAAGTGGTCAGACACCGTCATTAAAACTGCCGCAGCAGAATCCGATCACAATAAACAACTATTAAATGAATGGTTCACTCAGTCTTTAGCTCAAGTAAAAGCGGCCTTTACACCTTGGGCAACAGCAGCCTTAACATCAAATGCAGTCGATCAAGCAGAACAAGTTGTGATTGAACGTGCAAAAAAACTAGGTCTACAACCTGAACTTGCAAATGCTTAAGGAGAAGCAACATGTCTAAAGTCTATCTCGCGTTACAAGACAATGATACGTCACGCTACATCCTCGAAGCGATTGAAGAAGATAACCCTGAAGCTTCAATTCAGTATTTACCAGCCATGATTCGAATTGAAAGTGAAACTGATTTGGTCATTAAAGCCGAAACCGTATCTGAAAAACTAGGCCAAGATTGGGACATCCAATCGTTACAACTCAACATGATTACGCTGGGCGGCAACGTCGAAGAAGATAACGATACTTTCCGCCTTCACTGGAATTAATCACAACATAGATGTTGTTTAACAAAGATTTAAGGATGATCAATCATGACAACTCAAACCAAAGAAACCAGCAAAAAGTTAAATGCTAAAGATCGTTACCGCGCATTAACCCGTGATCTGGACTGGGACTTTTCCTATGCTGACCGTAAAGACGCCTTCCCTTATGAAGAATTTGAAGGCATCAAAATTACGGACTGGTCTAAATGGGAAGATCCATTCCGTTTAACCATGGATGCTTACTGGAAATATCAGGCAGAAAAAGAGAAAAAACTTTATGCCATTTTTGATGCCTTTGCTCAAAACAATGGTCAGATGAATGTCAGCAATGAACGCTACTTAAATGCGATCAAACTCTTTTTAACGGCGGTTACCCCACTTGAATATCAGGCTTATCAAGGTTATGCCCATGTAGGTCGCCAGTTTAGTGGTATTGGAGCACGTATTGCTTCTCAGATGCAGTCGATTGATGAGCTGCGTCATGTACAGACTCAAATTCATGCCATGAGCCATTACAACAAGTTTTTTGATGGTTTTCAGGACTGGGCGCATATGCATGACCGCGTTTGGTATTTGTCTGTGCCTAAATCATTTTTTGAAGACGCTCGTTCTGCTGGTCCTTTCGAGTTTTTATTAGCAATTAGTTTTGCTTTTGAATATGTACTTACCAATTTGCTATTTGTTCCGTTTATGTCGGGAGCAGCTTATAACGGCGATATGGCAACCGTAACCTTTGGTTTTAGTGCGCAGTCCGATGAAGCTCGTCACATGACGCTTGGTCTTGAAATCGTAAAATTCTTGCTCGAACAGCATGAAGATAACGTACCGATTGTGCAGGAATGGATTGATAAATGGTTCTGGCGTGGGACGCGTTTGCTTTCAATTGTGGGCATGATGATGGATTACATGCTGCCAAACAAAGTGATGTCTTGGAAAGAAGCTTGGGAAGTTTATTTTGAACAGGCAGGCGGTGCGCTATTTAAAGATTTAAGCCGTTATGGCATTCGTATGCCGAAATATAGCGATGTCATTGTAAAAGAAAAAGAGCATGTCTCACATCAAGCATGGTGGATTTTCTATAACTTTGGTCATGCTGCTGGTTTCCATACATGGATTCCAACCGACGAAGAAATGGATTGGTTATCTGCTAAATATCCAGACACTTTCGATAAATACTACCGTCCAAAATGGGAATTGGCTCGCAAAATGGAAGCTGAAGGTAAACGCTTCTATAGCGCAGGTTTACCACAGCTTTGTCAGGTTTGTCAGATTCCAATGACCTTTACTGAAATGGGCGATGACCCGACTCAGTTTAGTTATCGCCATAGCATTTACCAAGGCGAACGCTACCACACCTGTTCAGATGGTTGTCATGACATTTTCGAGCGCGAGCCTGAGAAATATATACAAGCATGGCTCCCTGTAAATCAAATTTTGCAAGGCAACTGTGGTGGCGGTGACCTCGAAACCATGCTCCGCGATTATTACCGCATGAATGTCGGTGCCGACAATCTGGATATTGAAGGTTCACCAGACCAACAGCGCTGGAAAAAATGGAAAGGTAACGCAGCTTAAGCACAAGGAATTATTCAGGCAGTGATCACGCTGCCTGATAGGAAATAAGGAGATTGAACATGACTGTTCGCGCGATACACAACAACTATCAATTTGAACCACTTGATCTGCAAAAAAATTATGGCGATCAATTCTTACTTTACGTGGGTTGGGATCATCACACCCTTTTTTGCTCAGCACATGCCATGCTTGCCTCACCTCAACAAACTTTTGGACAGTTGATTGAGCAACAAATTACAGGTGGTTTTGCCCAACATCCAGATTTTGCCAAAATTGATTGGTCAAAAGTGCAATATACCTTAGATGGTCAAACAATTAGTCCTAAGAGTACACAAAGCTTGGCAGAGCTTGGTTTTGGTCATAAGTCATTACTTCGTTTCGTTACGCCAGAATTAAATGGCTATAACGACAGCTATGTTTAATTCGGAGGTGTGTCATGAGTTATCAAGTCACTATTGAACCGATCGGAACAACGATTGAAGTAGAAGAAGACCAAACCATTTTAGATGCCGCTTTACGTCAAGGCGTTTGGTTACCCTTTGCCTGTGGTCATGGCACTTGCGGGACATGTAAGGTTCAAGTCACAGATGGTTTTTACGATGTTGGTGAAGCCTCGCCCTTTGCGCTCATGGATATTGAACGTGATGAAAACAAGGTACTTGCCTGCTGCTGCAAACCACAATCCGACATGATCATTGAAGCCGATGTCGATGAAGACCCAGATTTCTTAGGCCATTTGGTTCAAGACTATCAAGCGACCGTCATTGAAATAAAAGACCTATCGCCGACCATTAAGGGTATTCGTCTACAACTAGATCGCCCAATCGAGTTCCAAGCGGGTCAATATATCAATGTCCAATTTCCAGACATTGAAGGAACTCGTGCGTTTTCAATTGCCAATTCACCAAGTGAAGTCGGCATCGTTGAACTGCATATTCGTAAAGTTGAAGGCGGTGCAGCAACGACTTATGTGCATGAACAGCTTTCCACGGGTGATCAGCTCGATATTTCGGGCCCTTATGGTCAATTTTTTGTACGCAAATCAGATGATCAAAATGCCATTTTCATTGCAGGTGGTTCAGGTCTTTCAAGTCCACAATCGATGATTTTAGATTTACTTGAGTCTGGAGATAGTCGCACGATTTACCTCTTCCAAGGAGCACGAGACTTGGCAGAGCTGTACAACCGAGAATTGTTTGAACAACTCGTAAAAGACTATCCAAACTTCCGCTATATCCCTGCCCTGAATGCACCAAAACCAGAAGACCAATGGACTGGATTTACCGGATTCGTGCATGAGGCTGTTGCCGATTACTTTGAAAATCGATGTGGTGGACACAAAGCGTATTTGTGCGGCCCACCCATCATGATCGACTCGGCAATTTCAACACTCATGCAAAGTCGCTTATTCGAACGAGACATTCACACTGAACGATTCTTAAGTGCAGCCGATGGTGCTGCCGGACAATCGCGTTCGGCTTTATTCAAACATATTTAAAGATAAATCATTCAACAATCCACTTTTTCAAATGAGCTTTGTATTTATTTGTAATTTAGAAAGCAAATACAAGGCTCACAGGAGTTCTGCATTCAAAATTTACAGGTTAAACAGACTTAAGTTTTTAAAGACCGTTAAGGAATAACGTTTTTTTAGTGACAAGCCAAACAACACAGAATAGGACATTCTATGAATAACAAAATTGCTGCAATCATATGTGGTGTAATCAGCACCCTTTACCTTCCCTCTGCATTTGCGACAGAAAATGGCTCAGACTCTTTTGCATTAGGTGCCGAAGGTATGATGGCGGGTGCCTTACCACCTGCTGGGGTCTATCTACTCAGTTATTATCAAAATTACCACGCATCAGATTTTCAAAATGGTCCCGACCAGTTCCATGTTGATGTCAACGCTGTGGTTCCGCGGTTGGTCTGGATGACCGATCAAAAAATTATGGATGGACAACTCGGGTTTTATGCAGCCCAGCCATTGGTTGATCTACGCCTTAAAGTAAATGGAATGGCTGACTCAAACCAAGGTCTCGGAGACTTAATTTTGGGTGGTATGCTCGGCTGGCATCAAGGAAATCATCACTGGATTGCAGCCCTAGAAACCGTACTTGGAACAGGTGATTACGACACTCCAAGTACGACACATCCAGTTGAAGCCAATCTCGGGAAAAACTATCACACCATTCGACCTATTCTTGCCTATAGTTATGCCAACGCGGCAGGCTTAGATCTTTCTACAAAATTGTCTTATAGCTAGAATACGCGTAACGATGCAACCGACTACCAGTCTGGACAATATATTGCGGGTGATTATAGCTTAGGTTACCGCATTAACCCCAAACTAAAAATTGCGGTTGAAGGCTATGCTTTTAAACAAACCACAGATGACAAAGTAAACGGAAATGACATTGGGTTTAAAGGACAAGCTTTTGCAATTGGGCCAGGTATTCAATATGCCGATAAAAACTGGTCTATTGAAGCCAAAATTTTAAAAGAAACCGAAGTCGAATATCGTCCCGAAGGACATACCAGCTGGCTAAAACTAATTTGGGCATTCTAAAACACATCAACGCATAGCTTCAGCTTTTGAGGCTATGCCCTGCTTTATTTAAAAATCGATGCCGTTTGAATCATCTATCGGGTTCTGATCAAGTGTAAAAACCGTCCGTTGATAAGGTATCCCTTCAAGATCATACACCTGATAAATACAATCAAATAAAAGCTGTAAGTCTTCACTTCGGTCCATTGCACGAGCAGTAATGAAAATCGGGCTGACTGCACCGTTATCTAAAATCGGAATGTAGTTTAAGTGTGGAAATCGAATGGTATCGGCACTGGCAGGAATAATACACAAACCTTCACCCGCTGCAACCAAGCCCAAAGCCAGCTGAATTTC
The DNA here is from genome assembly GCF_016064815.1 of Acinetobacter seifertii. NCBI lineage: Bacteria > Pseudomonadati > Pseudomonadota > Gammaproteobacteria > Moraxellales > Moraxellaceae > Acinetobacter > Acinetobacter seifertii. The sequence goes on from NZ_CP065820.1 coordinate 2,790,104, forward strand.
CCGTATTTCATGCATATTTTTTGGAACCAAACTATGCTCGGCAAAAATATTTAAAAGCTGGGTCGAAAAATTGGGTTTCGGAGAAGTGGGATACATAAACATCTTTTCATCAATGAGATCGGCCAGATATACCCCTTCCGTACGCTGAGCAATCGGGTGGCTGGTATGTGCAGCAACCACCAATCGCTCTTTACGTAGCAAAATACGTCTCACCGCAGGATCACTAATTCTTAGACGTCCAAATCCAACATCAATACGCCCTTCTTTTAATGCCTGTAGTTGCTCAGTCGTACTTAACTCCATCAATTGAATATTCAAATGAGGTTGTTGTTGCCGAAATAAATAGATGATTCGCGGCAGTAAACCATAGAGTAAAGACCCGACAAAACCAATCGTCACACTACGTTCAATGAGACCAATACGTTTGGTCATACTTTTTATTTCTTCAGCATTCGACAAAAGTTTAAGGGCGTGCTGATAAAAGAAATGTCCGGCTGGGGTTGTCTGTAAAGGACGGCTTCCACGCTCAAACAGTTGAATTCCAAGCTCACTTTCCAAATTTTGAATCTGTCGACTCAAAGGTGGTTGAGCAATAAATAGTTTTTCCGCGGCTTTTGTAAAGCTCTGTTCTTCAACAACAGCCACAAAATACCGTAAATGTCTTAGTTCCATCAGGTTTCCATACCTTTAAGATATAAAAAAATGCAAATTCAGTCTTAGACACAGTTTAACCATTCTTTTAAGGTATATACAAGCAACAAACCGATGAAGTGATGAATTGCTTAGTGAAAAAGCCCTCTTGCCAATCTTCCAGTGATTCATCTTCATCAATTCACGGTTAAACACCCAGCGCACTCATGCGCTTCATTGACAATATTAGGATATCAAGACCTTGTAGATCGTAGCTAAGGCCTTGGTGACTTCCACACTTTTGGAAAGTCGGAGAACGGACATGCCACGTATTCCTGTAATCAATACTAGCCATCTTGACCGTATTGATGAATTACTTGTCGATAACATCGATACAGGTGAATTTAAACTTCATCGCTCAGTCTTTACTGACGAAGCCCTATTTGACCTCGAAATGAAATATATCTTCGAAGGTAATTGGGTTTATTTAGCACACGAAAGCCAAATTCCAAACAATAATGACTACTACACCACGCACATTGGCCGTCAGCCAGTCATTATTGCCCGCAACCGTAACGGCGAACTCAATGCCATGATCAATGCGTGTTCACACCGCGGAGCACAACTTTGCCGTCACAAGCGTGGTAACAAAGCAACATATACTTGCCCTTTCCACGGCTGGACGTTTAACAACTCAGGTAAATTACTCAAGGTTAAAGATCCAAGTGAAGCTGGTTACTCGGACTGCTTTAACCAAGAAGGCTCACACGACCTTAAAAAAGTGGCTCGTTTTGAGAGCTACAAAGGTTTCTTATTTGGTAGCTTAAATCCCGATGTTCCTTCACTTGAAGAATTCTTGGGTGAAACCACCAAAATCATCGACATGATTGTTGACCAGTCTGAACATGGTTTAGAAGTTTTACGTGGTTCATCTACCTATACCTATGAAGGTAACTGGAAACTCACCGCTGAAAATGGTGCCGATGGTTACCACGTTTCTGCTGTGCACTGGAACTACGCAGCAACGACTCAACACCGTAAAGAAACTCAAGCTGCCGATAACATCCGTGCGATGAGTGCAGGTTCTTGGGGTAAACAAGGCGGTGGCTCGTATGGCTTTGAAAATGGCCACATGTTGCTTTGGACACAATGGGCAAACCCAGAAGACCGTCCAAACTTCCCGAAAGCAGACGAATACACCGAAAAATACGGTGAAGCGATGTCGAAATGGATGATTGAGCGTTCACGTAATCTTTGCCTCTATCCAAACGTTTATTTGATGGATCAGTTCGGTTCGCAAATTCGTGTACTTCGCCCACTTTCTGTCAATAGAACCGAAGTTACCATTTACTGTATTGCTCCTAAAGGCGAAGCACCCGAAGCTCGTGCACGTCGTATCCGTCAATATGAAGATTTCTTTAATGCTTCAGGTATGGCAACACCAGACGATTTAGAAGAATTCCGTGCTTGTCAGGCAGGCTACGCAGGTATTGCCCTTGAATGGAATGACATGTGCCGTGGTTCTAAACACTGGATTTATGGACCAGACGATGCAGCGAATGAAATCGGTTTAAAACCAATGTTAAGTGGTATCAAAACTGAAGATGAAGGTCTTTATCTTGCCCAACATCAATATTGGTTACACACCATGAAACATGCGATTGCATCAGAGAAAGAAATTGCTGATCAGGGAGAAACAGCATGAGTGCTCAAGACAAAGCAACTTTAGAAAATATTGCTCAGTTTCTCTATCGTGAAGCTCGCTTTTTAGATGATGAACAATGGGAAGATTGGCTTGAATGCTATGCACCAGAAGCTTCTTTTTGGATGCCAGCTTGGGATGACGACGATAGATTAACTGAAGATCCGCAATCTGAAATTTCACTTATTTATTATCCAGACCGTCAAGGTTTAGAAGATCGCGTGTTCCGTATTAAAACCGAGCGCTCATCTGCAACCATGCCGGACACACGCACAAGCCACAATATTGCCAACGTTGAAGTCGTAGAACGCGACGGCGACAAAGTCACGGTCCGCTTTAACTGGAATACCTTGAGTTTCCGTTACAAGACAAATTACAGCTATTTCGGTATGTCACGTTATGTGATCGATTTTTCAGGTGATCAACCAAGAATCTTGAGCAAGTATGTCGTTTTGAAAAATGACTATATCAATCAAGTGATTGATATCTACCACCTTTAAGACATACCCCCTCAGTTAAACGGACTGTTGGCTGAGGGTAAAAGTTTCAAATATTTTGTAGGATACATGCCATGTCAAACCACAATATCGCACTTCAATTTGAAGATGGTGTTACACGTTTCATTAACGTAGCTCAAGGCGAAACCCTATCTGACGCAGCCTATCGCCAAAAAATTAATATTCCTTTGGATTGCCGTGACGGTGCATGTGGAACTTGCCGCGCATTTTGCGAATCTGGCAGTTATGACATGCCAGAAGAAACCTATATTGAAGATGCACTAACCCCAGAAGAAGCTGAGCAAGGTTATATTCTTGCTTGCCAATGTCGCCCAACTTCAGATGCGGTATTCCAGATTCAAGCCTCGTCAGATGTTTGCAAAACTGCAATTCATAGCTTCCAAGGCACCCTAGCTCGCGTTGAAAATTTATCAAACTCAACCATCACATTTGATATTCAACTTGATGAAGGTCAACCAGATATTCATTTCCTTGCAGGTCAATACGTCAACGTTGCGATTCCTGAAACTGGCGAAACACGTTCATATTCATTTAGCTCAAAACCGGGCAATCGCTTAACGGGCTTTGTGGTCCGTAACGTACCAAATGGCAAAATGAGTGAATTCTTGAGCAAAAATGCCCAAGCTGGCGACAAAATGACATTTACCGGTCCATTCGGTAGCTTCTATTTACGTAATGTAGCGCGTCCAGTGCTGATGCTCGCAGGCGGTACTGGCATTGCCCCATTTATGTCGATGTTACAAGTGCTTGAAGAAAAAGGTTCAGAACAACCAGTTCGTTTAGTCTTTGGCGTAACTAATGACTTTGATTTGGTTGCTCTAGAAAAACTCAATGAGTTGCAAGCGAAATTCCCTTGGTTTGAATATCGAACTGTAGTTGCAAGCCCTGAGAGTAATCATGAACGCAAAGGCTATGTCACTGGTCATATTGAAAGTGAATGGTTAAATGGCGGCGACGTCGATGTTTATCTATGTGGACCAGTACCAATGGTAGAAGCGGTACGTGGCTGGTTAGAAACTGAAAATATCAAACCTGCTAATTTCTTGTTTGAAAAATTCTCTGCAAACTAATTCAAGGTGGAGAAGTTATCTATGTCAAACCGTCAAAGATTTACCGATAAGGTCGTGATTGTTACGGGTAGTGCTCAAGGCATTGGTCGTGGTGTGGCACTGCAAGTCGCAGCTGAAGGCGGCCAAGTCATCATGGCTGACCGCTCTGAATATGTTGAGGAAGTTCTCAAAGAAATTCAGAGCGCAAATGGCAATGCCGTCACGATTAATGCTGACCTTGAAACCTATGCAGGTGCGCAAGCAGTAGTCGCAAAAGCCATCGAACATTATGGTCGGGTAGATATCCTGATTAATAACGTAGGCGGCGCGATCTGGATGAAACCTTTTGAAGAGTTTTCTGAAGAAGAGATCATTAAGGAAGTGAACCGCTCATTGTTTCCAACGTTATGGTGTTGCCGCGCTGTGCTACCCGCCATGATTAAGCAACAAGCGGGTGTTATTGTAAATGTTTCTTCAATTGCAACCCGTGGTATTAATCGTATTCCCTACTCTGCATCTAAGGGCGGTGTGAATGCTCTAACAGCATCGCTTGCTTTTGAACATGCTAAAGACGGAATTCGAGTCAATGCCGTTGCGACTGGCGGAACCGAAGCACCCCCTCGTAAAGTGCCACGTAACGCTAATCCGTTAAGTCAAAATGAAAAAGACTGGATGCAGCAAGTGGTTGATCAAACAATAGATCGAACATTTATGGGTCGTTATGGCACAATTCAAGAACAAGTGAATGCAATTTTATTTCTTGCATCAGACGAAGCATCCTATATGACCGGATCGGTTATTTCGGTCGGAGGTGGAGATCAGGGTTAACCCTGATCTTTTTACATGATTGGGTAAATAACATGATTTGCATGGAGGCAATCACACATGGCAACCCTGTTCAAGACATTAAAAAATGACTGGTCCATATCAGCAACAGTTGCTGGCTTTCTTGCGGTTTTAATTTCTTACTCAGGCCCACTGATTATTTTTTTCCAAGCTGCTCAGCGTGCCCATGTTTCCACTGACATGATGGTGTCATGGATTTGGGGAATCTCAATTGGTGCCGCCGTTTCAGGTATTTATCTTTCAATTAAATATAAAACGCCTGTCATAACTGCATGGTCTGCACCGGGTACTGCCCTGTTAGTTACTCTATTTCCAAACGTCTCGTTGAATGAAGCAGTAGCCGCCTATATTACTTCTGCCATCGTTATTTTTTTAATTGGCGTTACAGGTTACTTCGACAAGTTACTGAAGTGGATTCCGCAAGATGTTGCTGCGGGCATGATGGCAGGTATTCTTTTTCAATTTGGTATTGGTCTGTTTACCGCGTCTGATAGCATGCCTTTTATTGTATTTAGCATGCTTATTGTCTTTTTAATTGCCAAACGTTTAATGCCGCGCTACACCATGATTTGGGTGTTAGCTGCTGGAGTTTTATTAAGCCTCATTTTAGGCAAGATGAATCCGGTTGATGTGAGTTTTAGTTTAGCTATTCCACAGTGGATTAGCCCAGAATGGACATGGAACTCAACACTGAATCTCGCCGTTCCTCTCATTTTAGTCAGCCTAACCGGCCAATTTTTACCGGGTATGGCGATTATGAAACTCGGCGGTTACGACACCCCAGCCAAACCCATTATTACTGTCACTAGTATTGCCTCTTTAGCTGTTGCCTGTGTCGGCGGTATTACCATTGTACTAGCCTCAATTACTGCAGCTTTATGTATGGGTAAAGATGCACATGAACTTAAAGAAAAACGTTACATCGCAGGAATCGCCAACGGAATTTTTTATATTTTAGGAGGCTTATTTGCTGGCAGTATTGTCATGCTATTTAGCTTACTTCCTAAAGAATTAGTTGCAGCACTGGCAGGTTTAGCCTTGCTTGGAGCGATTGCCACCAATATTTCTGTTGCCATGAAGAATGACAGTCAACGTGATGCTGCACTTATTACCTTTTTAGCGACAGCATCAGGCATGCATTTTCTTGGATTAAGCTCAGTTTTTTGGGGTATTTGTATTGGTGTAATCGCCCATTTCATTCTTACACCACGCTCAACGCCAGCCAAAAATTAAGTTTTTTATCTAAGCGCCTACCACTAAAATAAAGCCTCAATCGCCAAATTAGGATGCAAATAATTTGCTAATTCTGATTTGGCATTTTTTATTGAATATAGATTAAATTTCATTTTTAAGATCAATTTCTAAAATAATTAAATAATAGACTTTAGTATTTTGTTTTTATATTTTCACTTCAATTCACAATATAAATTTAGCTATATTTTTAGCTGTGATTATCATCAATAAAATCTATAAAAAAACACCTATAAAACACTTAAAATTCTCATAATACAATATTTAACCCCATTTTAAAGACACAACAAAACCAGCTAAAACAATAAAAATAAATACATATTTTTCAAATAATTAAATCAATTAAAACACAATACCTTAAAGACATAAAGATATATCAATTAGGTTTTTGACTCTAATCCAATAACAAAATAGTTTATTAAAAAATAACGCGACACTTCACAAATTGGAGGTGAAGAAAATGGATACGAGCAAGGTTAATATTAATGAGTTAATTGATAAAGCCAGTTTTACATCTTTTCATTGGAAAGTTTTAATCTGGTGCCTACTTATTATTATTTTTGATGGATATGATTTAGTTATTTATGGGGTTGCTCTTCCTCTGTTAATGCAACAATGGTCATTAACTGCGGTAGAAGCTGGTTTACTCGCCAGTGCTGCTCTATTTGGTATGATGTTTGGTGCCATGATTTTCGGCACACTTTCAGACAAACTGGGACGTAAAAAAACCATCCTGATTTGTGTCACCTTATTTAGCGGATTTACCTTTATCGGTGCCTTTGCCAAAGGACCAACAGAGTTTGCTATTTTGCGCTTTATTGCAGGCCTAGGGATTGGTGGCGTTATGCCAAATGTGGTCGCACTTATGACCGAATACGCACCGAAAAAAATCCGCAGTACATTAGTGGCAATCATGTTTAGTGGTTATGCAATTGGTGGCATGACATCAGCACTACTCGGTGCATGGCTCATTAAAGATATGGGCTGGCAAATCATGTTTTTAATTGCCGGTATTCCCCTGCTATTACTGCCGTTGATCTGGAAATTTTTGCCAGAGTCTCTCACCTTTTTAGTGAAATCAAACCATAGCGAGCAGGCAAAAAGTATTGTTTGTAAAATTGCACCTCAAACTCAGGTAACCGCCAATACACAACTGGTGTTAAATGAAAGCACCACAACCGATGCACCTGTCCGTGCGCTTTTCCAACAAGGCCGTACTTTCAGCACATTTATGTTCTGGATTGCTTTCTTTATGTGCTTACTCATGGTGTATGCCTTAGGAAGCTGGTTACCTAAACTCATGCTGCAAGCGGGCTACTCATTAGGTACAAGCATGTTATTCCTCTTTGCACTTAATATTGGCGGCATGGTCGGTGCAATTGGCGGCGGTGCTTTAGCAGACAGATTTCATTTAAAACCTGTTATTACGATCATGTTTGTTGTGGGATCAGCAGCTTTAATTCTGCTTGGTATTAATAGTCCGCAAATTATTTTATATAGCCTGATTGCGATTGCTGGTGCCGCCACAATTGGTTCGCAAATCTTACTCTATACCTTCGTTGCACAGTTCTATCCGACGGCACTTCGTTCAACAGGCATGGGCTGGGCATCTGGAATTGGCCGTATTGGTGCGATTATCGGACCAGTTTTAACTGGAGCCCTACTCACTCTTGAGCTTCCACACCAAATGAATTTCTTAGCGATTGCAATTCCAGGTGTGATTGCTGCACTTGCAATATTTATGGTCAATTTAAAAGCCTCTGTTACTGCACAAACGCCATCAACTTTTAACTCTCAAAACACGCTTACCCAGCAGTAAAAATACATGCGTCGAGGACTGGCGCATCTTTTTGGAAATGGATTATGGAATTATTACACCGTTTTAGACCATGTAATTTAGCAATAGCTACATTATTAGGTTTATTGACTAGCTCAAGTTTATGGGCAGCAGATACAGCTCAACAAAGTGAAGATGAATGGAAGTTCACTTTAAAAAACGCCTATATCAACCGTAATTTTGATAATGATGCCTTAAAAGATACTGGCAGTTGGTCTCAGGCAGCATCATTATTTTATAAATCTAAAATGCATGACACCCCACTAGTCATAGTAGATAAGCCTATCACCATTGGAGTCGATGCTTCTGTTCAATATGCCGTTCGCTTGAGTTCAGATAAACATGTTGCAGACACAGTTTTACCTTTTAATAAAGAAACTCAGTCTCAGGCATCTGACTTCTTAAAATACGGCGCAACTTTAAAACTGGGCTACGACAAAACACTTTTAAGTGTCGGTGAGCTCTGGTTAGACCTGCCTGTAACGGCTGTCGATGCCAGCCGACAATTACTTGCTTCTTATTGGGGAACCAATCTTAAGTCGCAACTTTCAGATCAGCTTTATGCTGAAATTGGTCGGGTTGAAAAAGTCTCTCCACGAAATGAAGAAGACTTTAAAAAGTTTTCCTTTACGGCAAATGGAATCACTAAAGAATCTGATGGCCTGAACTACATTGACTTGCGTTATCAATTTACGCCATCACTCAAGGGTGAATACTATTTTGGTAATTTAGAAGACCTCTACAACAAACACTATGTAGGGCTTGAGCATAATTGGAAACAACCTAATTTTGCGCTTACGTCTAAGTTTAAATATTTCAATGCAAAAGATGACGGCAATACTTTTGATATTGATGCGCAAAACATTGGGGTGTTAGAAACGCTTAAAGTAAAAAATCATACCTTTGGTTTGGGGTACCAACAAATTATTGGAGAATCAGCTTACCCATTACCAGATGGTTTTTTACCAGAGACCTATTTCATTAACTGGAATGCTACTGGATTCTTTAAAGAAGATGAAAAGTCTTACCATGTCATGTATGGCTATGACTTTAAAGATTATGTTCCGGGCTTAAACGCAATGGTGAAATATGTTTACGGCCATGACTTTAAAGCAGCAAATGGTGAAAAGAACCATGAAACCGAATCGAATGTGATTTTAAATTATGCGTTTCAGCAGCCATTCTTAAAAGGCGTCGCTCTGCAATATATTCGAATTGATTACAAGGTTAAACATGGCAATGACTTTGGTGAAGATCGCCTGTTTGTAAACTACACCAAAAAGTTTTAATCATTTTTGATTCAATTGAAGCGGGCTAATTTTAGTCCGCTTTATTATTTTCGACCCATAAAAAACGCTCTTACGAGCGTTTTTAATTAATCTAGTAACTTAAGCAACGTGCTTTTGAACAACAATCGAACCTACTGAATAACCAGCACCGAAAGATGAAATCACGCCATATTCGCCATCATCCACTTCGTGGCCTGTACGGTGCAAAGCAATAATAACACCTGCTGATGAGGTATTGGCAAACTCATCTAGAATAATTGGTGCACGGCTTAGATCTGCCTCTTTACCAGCCACATATTTCAAGATTAATTCATTCATATTGGCGTTAGCTTGGTGTAACCAGAAACGCTTAATATCATTTGCAGTTAACTGCATTTTTTCCAACTGTGCATTAATGATTTTTGCCACCAATGGACAAACATCTTTAAATACCTTACGGCCATCTTGACGGAATAACTTGTCATCAACGACCGCATCTTCGCTACGGTTTAAGAAACCAAAGTTATTGCGAATGTTATTTGAAAATTGAGTAAATAAATGAATATCTAAAATTTCAAAACCAGTTTTAGTGGTGGTTTCTTCAATAATAGAAGCGGTCGCAACATCACCAAAAATAAAATGACAATCACGGTTACGGTAGTCTAGGTGACCCGATGTAATCTCAACGTTCACCAATAAAACACGGCGAGCACCTGAACGAATTGCATCTGCTGCTTGTTTCAAACCAAAAGTAGCAGCTGAACATGCAACGTTCATGTCGTAGGCATAACCTTGAATGCCAAGTGCCGACTGAATTTCAATCGCTACAGCTGGATAAGCACGCTGCATGTTTGAACATGCCAAAATCACAACATCAATATCTTCAGCTGTTACGCCTGCATTTTCCATTGCCTGTTTCGCAGCAATGACGCCCCACTCTGCTTGAAGTGAAAGTTCATCATTTGAACGTTCAGACAAACGAGGACGCAAACGATTTGGATCGAGAATACCTGATTTCTCAATCACGTAACGGCGCTTAATACCAGACGCTTTTTCAATAAATTCAGCACTAGAACCACGTAATTCTTCTAGCTCACCTGCTGCAATTTTCTCTGCATTCTCTTGGTTATATTGTTCCACATAAGCATTTAAACTGTCGGCCAGTTCTTCATTAGAAATGATTTCTGTTGGGTGAAATAACCCAGTACCTGTGATACGAATGCCCATGTAAAACTCCTAAAAAAATGAATAGGGTCTGTTAATCTTTCATTTATAAATTGCGTTGTAGGCTAAACAACAGCATAAACAGACCCCGATCTATCTTAACTGATTCCCAAACGATCCCATAACTTTTGCAGTCGAGTTGGCGAAATAGGCATCTTGGTTTTCATCGGTTGAGAAAATAAAGAAATGCGGAATTCTTCCAACATCAAATACAATTCTTTGATTTTTGGATCGTTTTTGAATTTAAACACCTTGTCCATCCATGGATCGACATCGTCAATTGCAGCATGATCTCGCTGTAGATTATTTGGCAATCGATCTAAACGCAATAGCAGTGCTTTTAAATATCGCGGATATTCCTGCCAAAGATCGACCGGTTGGCGGTAAACAAAATTACCAAGTGACATGAGATCTAACTGGTCTTCAATATCATCAATACTGCGTCCAAACACGCCTGAATCAAGTACTAAAAGCTGACGACGGATTTGCTGCCACTGTATATAAATATCACTTAATTGCTCAAGTGCTTGCTGACCATAACTCAAAAATTGCTTTTTGACCTGATCTAGCAGCTTATTAAATTCATCAGCGTTAATTGGCAAAGTCGTAATTGCCATCTGCAACGTTGCATAGACCAACATCTGCTCAAGCTTAGCTTTATCGCCCAAAGGTGAATAAGCCAACGCGAGCGGCTTTGAAATCTGCTTTTTCAACTGGCGAATCAAGTCCCCTAGTTGCATATGGACCAGACGAATAATCCCTTCACGATGTTGTTTAATCGCCTCAGCCTGATCGTTAAACGTTTGAATAACAATGCCTGACTCATCTTTAGCTTCGAGGTCAGCAAAAGCCTTGGTCGGAACTAAAGCCTGATATTGTTTAACTACAACGCCCGTGACTTTATGAGAGGCCTCAAAAGTAAAGTTTTCAGGAAAGTTTTTAAACTCACCTTTTTGCTGTTTAACTGGACGATGTGTTTCTACGCGGCAACGTGCTTTTAACTCAGGTAAATCACGCCCTTTCGCAATCAGCTTACCTTTTTCATCAATGACCTTAATGAAAGGCACCAAATATGGATCAATACGTTCAAACGAGAAATCTTTTTCAGTAATTTGCTCACCACGTAAAGCAAAAGCTAAATAACTAAAAATATGCTGCCGCAAATGTACAGCATCGATACCCTGCATGAGTTTACGAGCTGTGTCAGGAATAGGCACTACACTACGACGTTTGTCTTTTGGTAAAGCTTTTAGTAGTGCTTCGATTAAATCTAAACGCCAACCTGGTATCCCCCAAGACCAAATGTTTTCATCGACCTGAGGAAGAGCTTGTACCGGAATTTGAACCGTTGCACCATCTTCATCATGACTTGGGTCAAAACGATATGTCGTTGCTAAACGTAGCTGCCCATTATGCAAATGATCTGGGAATTGCTGTGTGGTTGGACGGTCATTGAGCCAAAGTGCATTATCTTCTACAAATAAATAGCGTGGATTTTTTGCTTCAACCGTTGCACGCCAGTCTTCAAAACTACTTCGACTTGCAATTTCTTCAGGAATTTTAGAGGCATAGAACTGATAAATCGTTTCTTCATCCACTACCAAATCACGGCGACGCAATTTATCTTCAACTCGTTCAACTTCTTCAAGTTTAAGTAAATTGTGTTTTAAAAATGGCGGAACTGTACCTAAGTTACCTGTGGTTAATGCATCACGTAAGAAAATTTCATGAGCAGCAGGCTGGTCAACTTTCTCAAAATTAATTAAGCGTTTTGGTTCAATAATTAAACCAAACAGCGAAATTTGAGCATACGCATTTACAATCCCAGCTTTCTTAGACCAATGCGGCTCAAAATAGTGATATTTCAACAAGTCGCGTGCAGCAAGCAAAATCCATTCAGGATCAATTTTGGCTAAAGTACGTAAATAAACCTGAGAGGTTTCCACCATCTCAAAAGCCATCACCCAAGCAGTATTGGTTTTGTGCAAAGTACTGGCAGGAAAGACTTTCGCCTTTTGCTGACGCACTGCCATAAAGATATTACGTTCATCAGTTTTATTGGCAATAAAAGACAATAAACCTGTCAGCAACGCACGGTGCAGGTTTTCATAGTTCGCAGGTTTTTCATTAAAACTCAGTTTTAAACCTTCAGCTAACTCGACCAATTGTTTATGCGTCTGTTTCCATTCACGTAAACGTAACCAACTTAAGAAATGCTGCTTGGCAAACTGGCGACGTTTATTTTCAGACATCCCTCCTTCACCTTTAGGATTTAAAGTCTCCCAAAGTTTTAAATAAAACAGAAAGTCTGAATCTGCTTCTTTGAATAGTGCATGCTTTTGGTCAGCCTGCATCTGTTTGTCGGCTGGACGCTCACGCGGATCTTGCACTGCAAGCGCACTGACAACCACTAAAATTTCTTTAAGCACCCCGAAATGAGCACCGCCCACAATCATGCGTGCGAGTCGTGGGTCAATTGGCATACGTGCCATCATTTGCCCGACTTTAGTCAGCTCATTTTTCTTCTCGTTAAGTGCTCCTAACTCGATGAGTAGTTTTCGACCGTCATTGACTAGGCGGAAATCTGGTGGCTCAATAAAATCGAAGTTTTCTAGCTCACCTAACCCTAAGCTTTGCATTTGCAAAATAACCGAAGCCAAGTTGGTTCGCTTAATTTCAGGTTCGGTAAATTCAGGACGGCTTAAAAAGTCTTCTTCGCTATATAAACGAATACATACACCCGGAGCAATACGACCACAACGCCCTTTACGCTGATTGGCTGCTGCTTGAGAAATAGCTTCAATGGGTAAGCGTTGTACGCGTGAACGGTAGTTATAACGAGATATACGGGCAAAACCACTGTCGATTACATAACGAATATTTGGAACCGTCAGTGCAGTTTCGGCCACGTTCGTGGCAATAATAATACGACGACCTTTTCCACCCGGACTAAAAATCTTTTGTTGTTCAGAAACAGCTAAGCGTGCATACAAAGGTAAAATTTCGGTGTGTCTTGGCCCGTACTTTTGTAAGGTTTCCTGCAACTCACGAATTTCTTGTTCTGTGCTTGAGAAAATCAGAATATCAGCATGTTCAGGATGGCCTTTTTCTTCGGCATCGGCAAAACATTCTTCTACAGCTTGTACCACTGCGCGAGGAAGGTTTTCTTCAAAATCATCGAACTCGTCATCATCACTACCACCAATATTCATCTCTGAAATTGGGCGATAACGTACTTCAACTGGGTAGCTACGACCTTCTACTTCAAAAACTGGTGCATTATTAAAGTAGTTACTAAAACGATTTACGTCTAAAGTTGCCGAAGTCACAATCACTTTTAGATCTGGGCGCTTTGGCAGTAACTGCTTTAAATAACCCATAATAAAATCGATATTGAGTGAGCGTTCATGCGCTTCATCAATAATGATCGTGTCATATTTAGACAAAAAGCGGTCATTGCCTAACTCGGCAAGCAAAATACCGTCGGTCATTAACCGTACAATCGAATCTTGCGAGCCTTGTTCATTAAAACGGATTTTAAAACCAATCGATTCACCAAGCTTTTCGCCAACTTCTTCTGCAATACGCTGAGAAACACTACGTGCAGCTAAACGACGTGGCTGGGTATGACCAATCATGCCCGTTAAACCACGACCCGCTAACATGGCAATTTGAGGAAGCTGAGTAGTTTTACCTGAGCCTGTCTCACCTGCCACAATAATAACTTGATGCTTTTGAATCGCTTCAATTAAACGATCTGCATATTGAGAAACAGGTAAATCCTGATTCAGTTTAATTTTAGGTAGACGTTCAAAACGCTGTCTAACTTTTGCATTAGACTGTTCAAATAATTTTTCAATCTCTGAAGTATCGGCTTTTTTATCTTTACGCAAACGATTTAAACGGTAACGATCTCTCGCCATCACCCATTGATCTATATTTAAACCATTCAGCACAGATAAATTTTCCTGAAAATTCAACAATCCGCTATTTTACGCTTTAATGCTCTTCAGGTAAAACAGTTGGTTTTTTATATATTTTTAATTTTTTAAAATTTTACCCTTGAATTTTGTCTCGCTAGACTTCATGTTGTTATGCAAGTTTCTTTTACGATAACTGTCATTTGATTTACATGTTTTTGCAGTCAAATCGAATACAGTGTTTGGGGACTTAAAAATCGTAAATTTATCACTTATTCAATTTTCCGATTTTAGTCATGTAAAAATACTATTTCCCCAATAAAGAATTTTTATTTATTCTACATCTCGTAAACAAGTTTAAATATAAACCTCAATCATGGAGACAATGATGAGCTTGATTAATACTGAAGTTAAACCTTTCCAAGCAACTGCTTACCACAACGGCCAATTTGTTGAAGTTAACGAAACTAACCTTAAAGGTAAATGGTCTGTTGTATTCTTCTATCCAGCTGACTTCACTTTCGTTTGCCCAACTGAACTTGGTGACTTAGCTGACAACTACGCTGAATTCCAAAAACTTGGTGTTGAAATTTATGCTGTATCTACTGATACACACTTCACTCACAAAGCTTGGCACGACACTTCTGAAGAAATCAAAAAAATCCAATACCCATTAGTTGGCGACCCAACTTGGACTCTTTCTAAAAACTTCGACGTTCTTATCGAATCTGAAGGTTTAGCTGATCGTGGTACTTTCGTTATCGATCCAGAAGGTAAAATCCAAATCGTTGAACTTAACGCTGGTGGTATCGGCCGTGATGCGTCTGAACTTCTTCGTAAAGTAAAAGCTGCTCAATACGTACACGCTCACCCAGGTGAAGTTTGCCCAGCTAAATGGAAAGAAGGCGAAGCTACTCTTGCTCCATCTATCGACTTAGTTGGTAAAATCTAATTTTTTAGATTAGACCAATACGTCTAAAACCACCCTTTTTAGGGTGGTTTTTTTATTGATTATTTTTATAAATCTAAGTCTTATTATCTACCAAAATTTCATAGCTAATTTTTTACAATTCTTATACTTATAAATTTATAGCAACATTCATTTATGAATTGTCAGCCTGCTTAACTTAGAGTACTGTCGAATTATGAAACAAAAGAGTTTTGTATATGTATTAAAAGATCAAACAAAAGTAGGAGTAGTTATATGGAAAAATCTGTTGTTGTAACCTCTTGGAAATATGATGTTTCTTCACGCTATTTAAAAATTTTCTATAGCAATGGCTCAGGTGAGCTTTATCATCCCGTTCCAGAGTTTATCTACAATAATTTGTTACGCACCACGGATAAAACAGCATTTGTTCACAAATATCTTGAGTTTGATCTTCATTTTAACAGGCTCTGTATTTCTGCTTAATTATAAAAAATCAGCCCGCTTGGGCTGATCTGTTTTATATCTTTCGACTATTAAGCCGCGTTATTTTGCTTAATATATTTCTCTAGCATTTTTTCTTTCACATCAACATGCATATTGATTTTACTGAGGTCGCCCTTATAGTGCTCGACAACACGTTCATCCATAATTTTTGACCACCAAGATGGAATAAACGCGGGCAAAATCATTGCACCATAACCTGCTGGCAATTGCGGCGCATCTTCAAAATGCCGCAAGGTCTGAAAGCTGCGAGTTGGATTGGCATGATGATCTGAATGCCGTTGTAATTGATACAAGAACAGATTGGTCACCACATTATTATTATTCCAGCTGTGCTCTGGCAAAGTACGTTCATATTGGCCATTTTCTTTCTTTGCACGCTTTAAACCATAATGTTCAATGTAATTCACCGATTCAAACAAAGTTACTGCATACGCGGCTTGAGTAACTTGAAATGGAATCGAACGCGCACCAAATTTCGCAAACATGGCTGCATGGTACGCAGCCGACATTGCCCAGCCATGAATCAGTTCATTTTCCTTACAGAAGAAAGGCAATTTCTTACGCTCTAAGCGATTCTTCTCAATTTCAACCGCCGATTTAAAACTCCCAACTACAGTCCGCGGTAAGAACTTCCAAAAGGTTTCGCCAAATTGTGAAGATGCTGGGTCCTCAGGTGTCGCAACACGGCGGTGATGTCCATAAGGGTGTTCAATTCGGAAATGGTTATACCCCGAAGGTGCTAACGCCAAATGAGATAAATAATGTTCAAGTCGACCACTCTTATGACTAAGTTCATGTGCAGTATTAATCGCAATCCCATTGACCATTCCTACTAAAGTTCCAAGTAAAACCTGATCAGCTATAGGTGTATTTTTACGAGTTGCCAAATATGCTCCATAGATATTGGTTGCATATTGCAAAGGAATAAAAAGTTTAACAATGCGTGCGTAATACGGATCTGCTTCTAAATCAGCGATTGCATCTAATGGTGGATTTTCCTTGTCTTCACCAATCAGTTTATCTAATGCAGGAATAACACCATGAATAAATAATGGCCCAAATGAAGCGAAGAACTTTTTAGTTTTTTTAGGACCAAATTGATAGCCTGCTAGCCCACCCATTGCAATGGTCGGTACAGCTAAACCCAATAGCCATAAATGACGTTTTTTATCCTTAAATGTTGTTGTCGCTTGCTCGACATCCAGTTGAGTATGCATATTCATTAGAGACTCCAATCAAAAACAAAATGTTTTGCTTGAATTGATTGTGCTCGCTCATAGCCCCTCTATATTATCATTTTAAGACTTGTTATTATCATTTTAAGACTTTGCTGAGTTTTTCTTGTGCAGAAGCAACAGATTCCTGTTATCCCATCACGTTATTATTTACGGCTGATTGAAATTTTAATCGGCACGCATCAATACAATAATGATTTACTGAGGACATTCCAACAAGAACTGGCAAAAACAGAATTATTATCGATTCAACAAATTGAACAATTTATTGAAATAGGTTTAAGTCTGCCCAACACCCAAGACTTAGCCTTTGAACTGGGTAAAAATATAAAACTCAGCTCACATAGTCTGGTGGGTTATGCGCTAATGACTAGTCCTAATTTGGAACATGCACTTAGGCTGATTGCACAATATTTTAGACTGATTATGCCGAGTTTTAAGCTCAGCATCGGGTTTCCGACCAATCAGCAAAAGGTTGAACTATTATTTGAACCGATTTTGCAGATGAATAAGCAGTGTTTGGCTTTTCATATTGAAGCGATTGCCGTGGCGTTTTACTACAGCTTGTTAGAGTTGGCAGGCCAGCAATTACAACGCTACCAAGTGTATTTGAGTATTCCTGAGCCGAGCTATCAAGAACGTTACATATCTTTAGTGAAGGCCAATTTCCACTTTAACTATACATGGCTTTCAGGTATACGCGTGGTGATTGATGAGCAACAACTAGCACTACCCTTGCCTCTAGCTGACGCACATAGTTTAAAAATAGTTGAACAACGCTGCCAGGAACAAATCCAGAAGATCTACCATCAAGGCGAAATTGTTGAATGGGTTAGCATGATGTTGCGGCAAGCCAATCAAGTTCCAACTCTAATGGAATGTGCCAAAGTATTAAATATTTCGACCAAGACCTTGCAACGTTATTTACAGCAGCAAGGTGTTGAATTCCATGCTTTAAAGCAACAAATCAGCACTGAGCGTGCCATTGATTTATTAGAGAATTCTAGCTTTACCATTACCCATATTGCGTATGAACTGGGCTATTCTAATCCTGCCAATTTCACCCGTGCATTTAATAAAGTACACGGCTGTAGTCCACAAGCTTATCGACAAGAATATCTCAAGAAAGTAAATCTACTTTAGAACCACTAAACACAACCCTGCGCCAATAGGTAAAATACTACTCATGAAATCTGCATTCTTTTTAATCAAAGATAAAAATGGACTTACCTCAGCTGCATGTGAAATAACCTTATCAATAATAAGAACACCACCTTTGGGCTTCATCAGACGCTTTAAATCTGGCCAATAACTTTCATATGCATCACGTTCAGCGTCTAACAAAATAAAATCGAAAGTTTCCTGAGCTTCATTTAAATAATCTGCGGCATCCCCTATCCAAAAATCAACGACTTCATTTAATGCCAGTTCAGTAACATGGCGTTTCGCCTCATTACTACGATTGGCATCAATTTCAAGCGTGATTACTTTCCCGTGTGTCGATTGTGCAGCCTCAGCAAGCCATAAAGTAGAATAACCCGTTGAAGTACCAATTTCTAAAATTGATTTGGCCTGCTGCATTCGAATCAATTGCGATAGAAGTTTTGCAGACTCAGCCTCAATATTTCGATAGCGCAGCAAGCGATCTGACTGCTGGGCATCATGTCGTTTAAAGGTGTCATATAAATCTGCAACTCTTTGTAAGAAAAAAGTATTTGGCATATTTTCACCCTTTAAAATTGTTATTTTATATGACAGCCGTTTAACTTAAGTGCTTTGAATTAACTTGAACCGCGGCACGATACTTCCATCAGCCATTTGAACCGTTTCAGTAAACATATCTAGCGGACGTACCCATGTTGAATAGTCACCATAAAGACACTGATAAACAACTAACTCTTCTTCAGTCTCGCTGTGTTTTGCCACAGAAAAAACTTGATAGAGATTACCTTTATAATGCTGATAAATGCCGCGTTGCAATGACATGAAAGTACCTTTTAATGTTATGACATAAAATCTTTACAGCCATATAACATATATAAATTTTTAAATACTTTCACTTTAAAAGATAAAAATGAGTAATAAAGAGCATTTATAGATAAATTATTGATCTTATTTATGAATACACTCAATAATTCAAAAAACCGATTAAATCTATAAAAACATACTGTTTCACCTATTTTGTGTTTTAACGTACTATGCATCTATTGAAAGAATTTGGATGAATTGGAGTAAAAACAGATGTTAGATCAAAACATTAAAACTCAATTAAAAGCTTACTTAGAACGTTTAGAAAGTCCAATCGAATTAGTGGCTGCTTTAGATGAGTCAGATAAAGCTGCTCAAATTAAAGAACTGGTGACAGAAATCGCTGAGCTTTCTGACAAGGTGACTGCCCGTTTTGATGGTAACAATACACGTCGTCCAAGCTTTGGTGTGGCTAAAGCAGGTGAACAGCCTCGTGTGTTCTTTGCCGGCTTACCAATGGGTCATGAGTTTACGTCTTTGATCTTGGCTCTGTTACAGGTGTCTGGCTATGCACCGAAGGTTTCTGATGAAGTGCTCAACCAAATTAAAGGCCTAAACCTCAAAGCCAATTTTGATGTGTTTGTATCATTAAGCTGTCATAACTGTCCGGACGTGGTACAGGCACTTAACCTGATTGCCATTTACAACCCGAACACTACAGCAACCATGATTGACGGCTCATTCTTCCAAGACGAAGTTGAACAACGCAAAATCATGGCTGTACCAATGGTGTTCCAAGACAATGAGCACATTGGTCAAGGTCGTATGACCCTTGAAGAGATTGTGGCAAAACTCGACACCAACTCAGCTGAAAAAGATGCAGCAGCACTCAATGCCAAAGATGCTTTTGATGTATTGGTGATTGGTGGTGGACCTGCGGGTGCAACAGCTGCAATTTATGCTGCACGTAAAGGTATTAACACTGGTATCGTAGCTGAACGCTTTGGTGGTCAGGTGATGGATACCATGGACATTGAAAACTTCACGTCTGTGCAAAAGACTCAAGGTCCTAAGTTTGCTGCCGAGATGGAAGCACACGTTCGTGAATATGATGTGGATATCATGAACCTGCAACGTGTCAGCAAAATCACAGGTGCCAACCAAACTGCAAATGGTCTGGTTGCAGTTGAACTTGAAAACGGTGCAAAGCTTGAATCGAAGACAGTTATCCTTTCAACAGGAGCGCGTTGGAGAGAAATGAATGTACCGGGTGAGGCTGAATACCGCACCCGTGGTGTTGCGTACTGCCCACACTGTGATGGTCCATTGTTCAAAGGCAAACGTGTTGCCGTGATTGGTGGTGGTAACTCAGGTGTTGAAGCTGCAATTGACCTTGCAGGGATTGTTGAGCATGTGACTCTGGTTGAGTTCGACACGAAACTTCGTGCTGACCAAGTTTTGCAAAACAAACTGCATAGCTTGCCAAACACAACTGTGATTATGAATGCCTTAAGTACAGAAGTGTTAGGTGACGGCTCACAAGTCACTGGCCTTAAATATAAAGACCGTGGGACTGATGAAGAGCATGTAGTGGAACTTGCAGGGATCTTTGTACAGATTGGTTTATTACCAAACACTGACTTCTTGAAAGACAGTGAAGTTGAGTTAACCAACCGTGGTGAGATCATTGTGAATGACCGCAACGAAACCAATGTACAAGGTGTATTTGCTGCGGGTGACTGTACCACTGTACCTTACAAGCAAATTATTATTGCTACAGGTGAAGGTGCTAAAGCTTCGCTCTCTGCGTTTGATTACATCATCCGTTCTGGGCAGTAAAAACTGGTTAGCTCCCTCTTATTAAACGAAAGCCTAGCATTCTAAAATGCTAGGCTTTTTTAATATTGAAGTTACAACTTTTTAACAATTTTCGATCTTTATTAATCATTTACTTTATGTTTATATTTTAGACATCCATATTTGGATGCCATGAATTAGAAGGAAAAACACAATGAATAAATTACTTGTTGCTTTAGGTCTTGCTGCGACCGTAGCCCTAGTTGGTTGTAATAAAGATAAAGCTCCAGAAACTGGTGCGACTACAGGTGAACATTTAGAAAATGCAGCTAAACAAGCAACCGCTGATATTAAATCTGCTGGTGATAAAGCTGCGAGCGATATTGCAACTGCTACAGACAATGCTACAGCTAAAATTGATGCTGCTGCTGACCACGCTGCCGATAAAACTGCAAATGCTGCTGCTCAAACTGAAGCGACTGCGCGTAAAGCAACTGCTGATACAGCCAAAGCTGTTGAACATGCTGCTGCTGACGTTAAAGAGAAAGCTCAAAACTAACAATCTCTAATATTAAAAAAGCCCCTATTGATTAGGGGCTTTTTTAATACACTTAAAATCGCTTATGAAATTAAACCTTCATCACGCATTGCAATTTGTACAGATTGACGCTCAGCAACTTTATTACGTAATGCAATAATATTTTTATAAGGTGTTAAATCATGCTCAATAGAGTTTGACCAATTCGTTAAAACAAATAGATAAGCATCAGCTGGCCCAAAATTATCATTTACTAAATAGTCATAGTCCGATTCAGATAGATAACTATCGATATATTTTAAAAGACGGTCGATTTCAGCATAAGCTTTTGTCTTTTCATCGTTTGTTAACGGTGCGCCAAAAAATACTGCATAAGCATCATGTAATTCAGAGTTCAAATAACCTAACCATTCCAATACTTTCGCACGGCCTAAGCCTGAAGGAGGAATTAAATCCTGTTTTGGGTCATGCTGCGCAAGGAACGGTAAAATCGCCACGTTTTCAGTCAAAATTAAACCCGGGTTAATTTCTAAAGCTGGTACATAGCCCTTCGGGTTAATTTCGTAATAATCTGCGCCTTTTTCTGTTTTATGTGTTTTTAAATTTACTTTTTCTAAATCAAAATCAACATTAATTTCATTTAAAATAATATGTGCAGCTAAAGAACATGCGCCTGGCGAATAATATAATTTCATATCTGATCCTTCTTATCTCACATTAACGTTTTAAATTGCTTCTAAAAAACCTGCAAGGTTTGTACAATTCCTTAATTGTAAAAAAGCGTAAATTTATAAATTAGTTACACTATCTAATATTCTTGAAAAAGTTTGACCTTGCAAGTTGTCTTGCGTGACGATTGTTTAAAATATGATAAAACACATTCACATCACGCATTTTTTACCGTTAATTACGCTTAAAAAGTTGGCTAATCCATTCAACTAATTGGTTTAAGAAATCCAAAATAGGATTTTTGTTGCCATTATCAGGATGACTTGAGTCTTTACCATTTAAATCTAGATCGACAATGACAGGATCATGATCTGAAGAACGATAGGCATCTTCACCATAAAATAGCGCTTTTTGCTCATCGGTTTTATATTCTTCGTTGTAGTCTAGAACTGTTGGCTCATCTGCATTGATATGCCAAGCAAAGGTACGAACTACTTTTGGATATAAATCTGCGTCGGCAATTGCATGGTCTAAGTTACCCGCTCCACCATTGCCATTTGCATCACTTGCCACACCAAAAACATAGCTATATGCCTGAGTACCTTGCCCAATCTTAGCGTCATTAAGTAAAACCTTATAGTTGGCTTTTTCAAAAGCTAAAATTGGTGCTTCTTTTGCGTAGCTGTTCATATCCCCTACCAGCAAAGCATTTTGCTTAGGAACTTGAGTTGGATTTTTCGCGAGCCACTGCACGATTTGATCAACTGCTTTCACACGGGTTGGGTTCCAACATCCTTGACCATCATTTTGATCAGCGTCAGTAGAGTTCGCGTCTACTCCAGTACAACCTTTTGACTTTAAATGGTTTGGAATAACAGTAAATGTCTTATTGCCACGAACAGCTTGGAAAGTTTGTGCTAAGGTCGTTCGGTTTTTATCACCTAAATCCAGCACAACAGGTTTATTTAAAGGTCTAACACGCTTACTGTTATAAATAATCGCAACAGCAATAACATCGCCACCTAAACGATCCAAGTTTTCAGGAACCACATATTTCCAGTCTGGACCTAATGCACTTGTTAAATGAGCAATTGCGCTGTTTGGACCATAACCATTGTTGGCAATTTCCATTAAACCGTATACGTCAGCATCAATCGCTTTTAATGCACTTACAATTTTACGGTGTTGTTTATCAAACTCTGTTTGTGTATTTGCGCCACGTTCTGTTGGGAAGCCTGTTGCGCCATTGTCATAGTTCAAAACGTTAAATGAAGCTACGCGAATATGATTGGCATTTTTTGTAAGGACACCCTGACGTGGATTTGTTTGAGTAACAACTTCTGGTTGTGTCCGTCCAAGTACTGGCTGTACGCGCCAGCCATTAAAACGATACTCTAAAATCCCTTCAACGTTTTTAAGCTGATAACCTGAACGTAATGTATTGGCAGCACTAAAATTTGTTGGTAACCACGGAGTACGATTTTGGTTGTTATATCCATCATCAAAAATAATTTTCGATAATAAATTTTTCTGAGCTAAAGCTTTCGCTTCTGGCGACAAGGCAGGATATAAATTGGTTGGAATATATAAGCGGCCTAAGCTCAGCGATAGTTCACCATAACGGCCATAGTTATAGTTTTCACTTACCGTCAAAGCTTGAGGTAATTTGACCAACATCCCTTGATAACGCTGCGGAGAATTTGTTGAACCGCCTGCTAAGCTAGTAAATGGTAACTCCAAGCTAATTGGCTGAACTTGATTTGCCATATTGCTATTACAGCTTTGAATATCTTGCTGTAATTGGTCTATTTGTAGCTGGTTTTGATAACTTGTTAAACGGCCTCGTAAAATAACTTCATCACCAACTTGGCCACCTTTTACCGTGCTGCTATTTGGAATATAAACAAAAATGGCATTACTTACATTTGCACGTGCTTTGGTGTCAGGTGTTTGAACATAAAAGCCTGAAAAACCATTCGCATAGCGATAGTCAGCAGTAATTACACCACGTACTGTATAGGTTTGATTTTGTGTTGAAGATGCTAAATCGGCAATTGGTGTATCTGAGCTTGAACAACTGACCGTTTGCACTGGCGGCTGAGTCGTAGAACCCGATAGATTTGAAAAATCATTTCGGTTTGCCCATGCTGTCCACGAGTGGTCCAAATCAAATGCTGCGGTTGGATCGATACTTAAAGCTGGGTTTTCAGTTTCGATACGTTTAAAACTATTTCCTAAACTTGAAACGGCTGTTCCCCAACCTGCCTCTGGTCGTTCACCAATACGCCCAAAACGATCGACAGGTGTGCCTTTATAAACGAGTACAACTGCATCATCACCATTAAAAGACAAGGCAGCTACTTGATTTACTTTACTACCAAGTTCAGTTTGTAGCTCCGAGCGGCCCACTAAAAACTTCTGCTTACTTGGAAGTGTACCCTGTAAACGGAAAGTCACCGTTTTTGCAGTACCACCATTATTAAACTGTTGAATCTCATAATCAGCTAAGTTAACTGTAGTACCATCAGGGTTATAAATCTCCAACCCTTTTTTATTACTACTACCATCAACATACTGGCTAAACATAAGCTGTGCCTGAGCAACAGAACTATATGAAAATGCACCAAATGCACTTAAAAAAACTGAAAGTGTTCTTAATTGAAAAGTTTTCATGATTAAAAATGTTCATGTGAGTTTTAATTAGTCTCTTAGATTAAATATTGATCATGACATCTACATGAAGAAAAACACCGAAATATTTGACTTGACCACCTGAAGACTTAAAATACCGCATTTGAATTTCAATATTGCCAAGGTTATGTCGATCGATCAGTTAGAAACGCAAATTGCAGAATTAGACAATTTGCCTGAACACCGTGAAATTGTGACGTTTATGCGTCGTTCAGCACCACTTAATACGTCTCAACGCACGGCATTAGAACAACATCGCGATTTAATTTTGGAATATCCTGTTGGTGACTTACGTCAACACTTTGAACATCCAGAACGTCCTTTAACTGTTGAAATCGGTTTTGGTATGGGACGTTCGCTAGTGCTTATGGCTAAGGCGAATCCTGAACGCAACTATGTGGGCATTGAAGTCCATGTACCTGGTATTGCCCAATGTTTATACGAAGCAGGTATAGCGGAACTTAAAAACTTACGAGTACTCGATGCAGACGCGATTCAAGTTTTACGTGAAATGCCAGACAACAGTATTAACTGTGTACAACTTTACTTCCCAGACCCTTGGCAAAAGAAACGTCATTTCAAACGCCGTTTTGTTATTCATGAGCGTATGCAACTGGTTGAACAGAAACTTGAGCTTGGTGGTACATTCCACGCAGCAACAGACTGGGAACCATATGCAGAATGGATGCTTGATATTTTAGATAACCGCCCAGATCTTGAAAATTTGGCAGGTAAAGGCAACAGTTACCCTCGACCAGAGTGGCGTCCAGTGACTAAGTTTGAGCGCCGTGGTATTGAGTCAGGTCATAAAATTAATGACTTTATCTTTAAAAAGATTAAGTAAAATTTAACTACTAAAGACAAAAAATAAAGGCATTAAATATTAGTATTTAATGCCTTTTTTAATCTTTTAGATAAATGAACAATTTAAGATAAAGACCAAAAATAATTTTGGTCTCATCGCCCTAATTTTTAAATAATAACTTGCTGGTTATTAATTAGATCATTTAAATTAACGTTTGTATTATTCAATGTTAACAACAATGAACTACTATACGTCGTTCCTGCACCATCCCTATCAATATATAACTGTGTATTTGAACCACTCACAACAGTTTTTATAAATGGTTCCAAACTAATAAAGCTATAAGTACCAGAATAACCAATTAACAGATCACCAATATCAATTTTATCTGCATTTGTATTTGATGTGGTATTACCAATAGTGAAATCAGACCAGACATCTGTACCATTTCCACCCAGAGCATCAGATTGAACTAATAATTGATACAGTGCTGTATCAGCACCAGTTCCGCCGGTAAGCTGATCATTTCCACCTTGTCCATCTAAAATGTCATTACCAGCTCCACCATTTAAAGCATTTACTCCACTATTACCTGTAAGAGTATTATTTAATGTATTACCTGTTGCATTGATGGCTGTTGAACTACTTAAAGTTAAATTTTCTAAATTACTGCCTAATGTATAAGTAATAGAGCTCAGAACCGTATCTATACCTTCACTAGCATTTTCTGTAACAATATCGCCAGAGTTATCAATTACATAAGTATCATTACCTAAACCACCAAGTAACTTATCAGCTCCTGCTCCTCCATCCAGATAATCATCACCTGCGCCACCAGTTAAAGTATTAATTGCACTATTACCAACAAGTACATTATTGAGCGCATTACCTGTACCATTAATTGCTGTTGATCCAGTCAATGTTAGATTTTCAAGATTATTACCGAGAGTATAAGTAATTGAACTAAGAACAGTATCTATCCCTTCACCGGTATTTTCCGTGACAATGTCACCTGTATTGTCAATAACGTAAGAGTCATTACCTGTTCCTCCTAATAATTTATCTGCCCCAACTCCTCCATCCAGATAATCATCACCTGCGCCACCAGTTAAAGTATTAATTGCACTATTACCAATAATCACATTATTGAGTGCATTACCTGTACCATTAATTGCTGTAGTGCCTGTTAAGGTTAAATTTTCCACATTATTTACTAATGTGTAAGTAACACTACTTTGGACAGTATCAGTTCCTTCATTCACACTTTCACTAACAACATCCGCAGTACTATCCACAATATAAGTGTCATCACCTTTTCCACCGTACATTGTGTCGTTACCCGTACCACCATTTAAAGTGTCATTACCTGCTTGCCCATAGAGAATATCATTACCTGCTTGTCCTGTTAGGGTGTCATTTCCTGAAGCTCCATATAACGTATCAGCATTGCTTGTTCCATTTATTGTTTGATTTTGAACAACAAATGTTAGCTTAAACACATCAGAAACTGATTGGTTAGCAATATCTTTGACTGTAATTTTAATATTTAGCGGCATTGTGTTATCAGGTGAAGTACCACTCAACACTCTCGTAGTTGGGTTGAAACTAAGCCAAGATGGTAATGGAGAGCCATCTTCTAAGGTAGCCGAATACGTTAATGTATCACCATCAGGGTCTTTGAATGTTGTTGCAGGAACGGTATAGCTAAATGCTTTAGCATCCGTCACGCTTTGATCTGCAATTGCATTTAACAATGTTGGAGCTTGGTTCGGTAAACTAACTTTTAAATTAAATGAGGTGGCAGTACTATAACCATACATATCTGTTCCCCAATAAAAGAACGATAAGTTGCCAGTCACATTAGTAGGAGGAGTACCAGATAAAGTTTGTGTTGCAGTATCAAAACTTAACCATGATGGAAGAGATTGATATTGTCCACTACTATCTTTAGTCGTTAAAGTAATTTTATAACTCAAAGAATCCCAGCTATCCTGATCAACAATAATATTATTAGCAAATTTATAGCTAAATTCAGTTCCCTGATTACTTGTAATTAATGGTATAGCTGCATTAACAGTTGGTGCATGGTTTGTTAAGGCTCTATTAACTAATGTGTTAATATCATCACCTCCCCAAATCACTCCAGAATCAAAATTAATCTGATCCATCTTATAGGTGGTATTTTCGGTATCTGCAATATAATAATTAGAAAGCCAAATATGATCATTTGTACCTTTAAAACTAAGATATACGCTATCGCCATATTTTTGAGCAGATACATCATTAGCTGAATAACCTTGAATTTTTAATATATTTACAGCATCAATATTATCTTCAAAGCTGTAGGTATCTGTACCACCACCTCTGTTAAAGATATAAGTATCATTTCCGGCTAAACCATCAATATAATTATCTTGCTCATTTCCAACAATGATATTATCAAGATCATTACCAAATCCTGTTTTAGCATTACCTTTTAAAATAAGATTTTCGATGTTATTTTCTAATATTTTATAACTATCTGTTAAAACTGGGTTTCCATTTTCATCTTGACTAATAAAGCGTGCATCTTCCCAACGTTCAAGAGTATCTATACCACCATCAACATCTTCAACAACCAGGTCTCCGTCTATAATGTAACTAACACTATTATCATCAGTTTCAATGGTTTCGGTTATATCAACAACATAATAGTCATTACCCATACCCCCTTGCATATAGTCACTACCTGCACGACCGTCAATATAGTTATTACCACTATTGCCAATTAATTTATTATCAAATTCATCTCCATAGGCATTAATATTCTGGTTACCCAATAATGTAACAGCCTCAAAATTATTTAATGCAAGATCAAAATTTTTAGCAATATAAATTGTATCGTAACCACCATTTGTATCATTTTCTTCATAAGTATCTTGTTCATCCACAATAAAGATATCATCACCTAACCCTCCTATCAGATGATCTGCTCCATCCCCACCATCTAAATAATTACCTGATTTTCCAGCAACAAGAGTATCATCACCATTACCGCCATAAACATCACCACTTTCTATAGATATATAGTCATTGCCTTCACCACCATATACTTCACCTCTTCCACCTCTAATAATATCATTTCCAGCACCTGCTATTATATAATTATTCCCTTGACCTATAGTTATTTGGTCATCACCATCACCACTTTCAACTTTATTATTTCCACTACCAACATCTATTGTGTCTGCTCCACTTCCTGAATAAATGGTATCATTCCCACTTTGAGTTAAAATAATATTTTTGCCATTTCCTGCATAAATTAAATTATTTAAATTTCCAAAACCATCAATTATATTATCACCATCATCATAAATAGATTTCACATCGCCAATAGATGAAATAAAATCTGTTAATTTAAATTCAGTAGCTAGATAATGACTATAAGTGGCATTAGTATGATAAATATCCTCACCATCGATTCTAATATTCATATTTTTATATAAACTTAAATCACTAGCTGCGTTTATATTTTTTAATCCAAAAATAAACAAATCATCCTTCATGAGAGTAAATTTTTTAGAATGATAATCATAAGTTGCTTGAAGTAACGGCCTATTATTTAATGTGTATTTATATTCTGTATGTCCATTATTTTGAGATATTAATTCAGCAGAACTGCTATTTGGTGAGCGAATAAAAACATTACCTACTAATGTAAAATAGATTTGTGAATCAACATTTATAACCCCAAGATAGTCTTCATCTTCAATCCAAGTTTTTGTACCTAATTTTAAATTGTATGAATCATAACCCAACCCACCAAATAAATTAAATTCTGATTGAGAGTATGAATAATTTACTTGGAATGAATCATTACCACTTCCACCATAAAGATAATTTAATAATTTTCCACCAGATAAATTATCATTACCATCACCACCATACATGATATTATTAAACTCAGCAGAGCCACCCAAGTAATTATCACCACCATCTCCTAGTTTTGTTATTGTTATTGACTCATTCAACTTATCTTTTGTTAGAGTCAAGTCATCAAACTGAATTTCCTTGATATTCCCTTTCGATATAAAATTAGAAATTGTAACTAATGAACTTTCATTATAATGAATATTTAAATCATCTTTCACCACTTCAATTACTACATCTTTTGAAGTTATTCCATTAAACTTTAATATACTATCATCCCCATCATAGATAGTATTCTGTTGACTAAATATATCAAACAAATAAATATCTTCCCCATTTCCTCCTTCTAAAATATTATTACCTTTTCCTCCACTTAAAATATCATTATCATCTCCACCGTATAATTTATCATCACCATCTCCACCGTAAAGCACGTCTCTACCAATATCTCCAAAAAGTTGATCATTGCCAGTGCCGCCCTCGATAATGTCATTTCCATCGCCAGCTTCTAAATAGTCATCATCCTCTCCACCTTCTAAATGATCTTCACCAACACCACCGAAAAGTTGATCATTGCCAATGCCCCCTTTAATGATATCATTACCATTTCCACCTTTAATGATGTCATTTCCATCACCACCTTCAATAATGTCATTTCCATCACCACCTTCTAACTGATCATCACCTTCACCACCTTCTAACTGATCATCACCTTCACCACCAAAGAGTTGATCATTACCAGTGCCCCCACTAATAAAGTCATTGCCAGTATTCCCCTCTAACCTATCATCCCCTTCATCGCCAAAGAGCTGATCTGAACCACCAAGACCTTTGATAGTGTCATCGCCAATTCCACCATAAACAATATCTTCACTCTCAGAGCCTGTTGTTTGATCATTTCCTCCTAACAAGTGATATTCATTGGCCTGATATTGCCCATACGAAACAACATTATTTCTAATCTGTTGAATATCAACAATGTCACTTAAATCGGAATTTTCATAAATTAAATTATCATCTTTAATATAACTATTAGTGAAAATTAGATATAACCCTTGGATTCCATGCCAAGAGGTATTCAAAATTTTATAACTTAATCCTTCACGTTCTTTTAAATAGGTATCAAGATGAATAACATAATCATTCCGAATTGTATTATTTAAATTTGTATTTATATTATATTCATTACGATTAAAATGAAGATATTGATTATAACCACCCGTAACGTTGTTTCCATATTCATCTGTGACAATTCCCCCATCAATTGTTGGTTGAGTTTCACTATCATCAAAAAAAGTTAATTTAAACTGGGGTAAAACAGCATCAGGATCTTGACTTATTGTTGGACTAATAAGACTAACTGCATTATTATAATGATAGATATTTATATTTGAAAGATTAAAATTTCCTTCTAAATAAAAGTGATTTTCTCCAGAACTATCTAAAATATTAATTTCCGAATCTCTTACTTGAATATAGTATGTATCATTTCCCTCGCCCCCAGCTAATTGATCATTCCCTTCATTACTTATAAAATTATCATTGCCTTTTCCACCATAAATAATATCATCTCCCGCTCCTCCATCTAAAATATCATTACCATCAAAACCCAATAAAATATCTTTTCCACTTCCACCATAAAGTTGATCATTACCATCGGAAGTACGATCATCAGTTACATCACCTACAAGGTGATCATCTCCATCACCTCCATATAAAATATCCGAACCACCATCACCATGGATATTATCATTACCAGCATCTCCATAAAGCGTATCATCACCGTGATATTGTCCATCTAACTGAGTATTATCTCCTTCTATATAGTCGCTACCAACTCCCCCATAAATAATGTCAGAACCTCCATCCCCCCATAACAGATCATCTCCTAAACCACCGTAGATTTTATCATTACCATGATATTGAGAATCTAGAGCTGAATTATCCCCAGAAACCCTATCATTTCCCTTATCCCCATAGATTTCATCATCTCCACCATCTCCATTAATCTCATCATTACCATCATCCCCATGAATCTCATCATTTCCATGATATTGTCCATCTAAATCCGAATCATCTCCTGTAATTAAATCATCACCATCGCCTCCAAAAATGTAATCTGCGTTACCTTGCCCCAAAATCGTATCGTTACCATCTCCACCATATAAAGTATCTTCGCTATGGTATACACCATCTAATGAAACATAATCTCCTGAAATATGATCGTTTCCGCTTCCACCCTGAATTATATCTTTTCCACCATTCCCCCATATTTTGTCATCACCATTACCTCCAAATAATCTATCATCGCCATGATATTTTCCTTCTAATGTCAGGTGATCTCCCAAAATTTCATCATCGCCATCATCCCCATAAATTTCATCATTACCTAAGTTTCCTAAGATCTTATCGTTTCCTGCACCGCCATAAACTAAATCATCACCGAAACGATTATAATTTTCAGATTCAATTGGTGGAGCAAACTTACCTTCCAAATCTTTTAAATCGGCTTCGATAATATCGTCGCCTTCACCACCATATAGGGTATCTCGCTCAAGCCCACCCACAAGCTCATCATTTCCATTACCGCCTATTAGCTCATCACTTCCATCCCCACTATATATGGTATCGTTATTATCACCACCATATAGATAATCACTGCCATCCATTCCATAAATAGCATCATCTCCTTCTCCACCATATAGAAAGTCTTTATCAGATGAACCCAAGATAATGTCATTTCCTAGACCGCCATAAGCAATATCACTTCCTGCGTAGCCATGACCATAATTTAAAGCTTCTATAAAGTTATAAAGATAGTATTTACCATATTGGCCTGTATAATAAATATCGAAAAAGGGGAGAATCTGCTCTGTAGATTTCCCTAAATTATTATATATATAATATGAAAATTTATTATTCTTATCTAAATCCAGCTCAAAATTAAAGTTTAAAATATTATATTCTTTATTTAACTCTGTGGTCCCAATATTTGCACTTCCAATTTGATTTAATAAGGGTTCTTTTACTGTATCCAATCTATTTGAGGTCATAATAATATCATTACCAGCACCTCCATAAACCTGATCTCTACCAATTCCAGAAAATATAATATTATTATCTTGTTCTGATGTAGTTACTCCAGCATAAATAACATCATCCCCTTGGCCTGTAGAGATTAAGTCATTACCATCACCAGCAATAATGACAGCATTTTCATTAGTAGAATGAATAAAGTCATTTCCTGCAAAACTTGCCACATAACGTTCACCAAAAATAATATTATTACCGTCTGTTCCAAAGGCATAAATCGAGGTATCAGATGGTGGAGTACTATTATTCTCTAAATCACCAAAATTGAGGCCTAACTCACCATTATTAAAGTATTTTACAGTAATACTTTTATTATCATTTTCTTTACTAATTACTATTTTTTGTGTTGTCGTTACACCATCGAAATCATCGACTAACGCTATCGTGTATTGTCCATCAGCACTTTTCCAAAGTTTATTATTAATTTTTTCACCAACAGATAGAACTACACCATCTATTTTTATTTGACCATTACCATCTAAATCATAGATGGTATCGTATCCATATTTTCCATCAAAAATATAAGTATCATCACCTTTCTCATCAACTAAAATATCATCTCCTTCTCCGCCATCTAAAATATCATCTCCTTCTCCGCCATCTAAGTGATCATTATCCTTTCCACCGTATAAATGATCATTATCAAGTCCACCATAAAGTTGATCTCGATTACTACCACCATAAAGTTCATCATCTCCTGTCCCACCATAGAAACGATCTTTTGTACTATAAGATGAATGATATAATCCAATGAAATTAGAATTTGTCTCTAAACCATATATTCTATCATTTCCCCCCAACCCATAGACATAGGAGACATCTGTACCAGGCTCAACTGATAATATATCGTTTTGATCAATCTTATCTTGATCACCAACAGCCCAGTAGTTATCTTCACCAAAAAAACGATTTAAAGCATAATGAGCTGCAGACCCAACACCACCTAAGGATAATCTAGCCAGCCATTCTTCAGCATCATTCGAATAATCAGATACATCTTTAGTTTGCTCAATTTTTAATCTTAATTCTGGATGAATCAATAACTCAGAACGAGTAATTAAATTATTATTTTTATCTAAATAAATTGTTCCATGGCTAGCCTCTGTAACCCAATCTACTAGTACCAAACTATTCAATAATGCATCTGGACCTGTGCCTTCAGTTTCTGTTATTTCCTTCCACTTTTGGTTAACAACATCAATACCAAAGTTTTCAATAATTTTCATGGGTGTTTCTAATGTCCAATAATTAATATTTAAACCATTAGCATTAAAAACCTGCATATGAAATTCTCGTATTTTTGGAAAATCTATTTCTTCATTAACAAAACCTCCATTATTAATTGCCTTTTCCAGCAAAGCATTTAAATAACCATTAAGCATCCCAACTCGAATTTTTTCAACGGTTCCAGCGCTAATCGTTGTCCCAAAGCGATGAGCTGTCTCCTGCATAAAATCCAATGCTCCTGTACCTGTTATAGTATTACCGGTTGATACACCAAATGCCCAACCAGCATAACCAAAGCCTATATTATTTAGTGCATTATAAACAGCAGGAACAGCATTAATACCTTGTGTCAGTATTAGTTCTTGATAATCTTTAATTTGCTTAGTTGTTAAATTTTGGATTGTACTCATATGATTTCCCCTTTTTAATCATTAATTAGATTTAATATTTTTTAATAAGGTTTCTGATTTTTGCTAATTAAATACTAAAACTTAAAATAGATATTAAAAGAAAATTTAAATTCACTTTATAATTAAAAGCTCTACCAATTCGCATAAAATCTATTTATTAAAAAACATTCCCAACTTTAGTTGGGATTTAATATGTCAATAAAATATTATAAAAAAAATATTTTATTTTACTTACAACTTTCTATTCTCGAGTAACTTATTTGGCCTTATTTTCTCTACTTCATTAAACAAACTAAATGTCTGATTCATATAATTTACAACACCAGATATTCGTTCAATATAATGCATAAGCTCAGGAGTTTTTTCTGCTTGAATTAACTTAACTGATCGTGATGGATCAAAACCATCAAACTGGCAGTAAAATAAAGGGGCACCACGTTTTAATATTAAATCCTTTGATGTGTCGTGCCATTCAAACGCCCACATTAATGGTCTAGGCCAAATATGAATTGGGAAACGTCCACCAAAAATAGTTCCAGGTAAAGGATTTTTACGATAATGTGCAAATGCATCGAGTTGAGTTAAATACACGACTTCATCAGCTATAAAACAGTAAGGCAATTTAAGTTGGAGAATTGGCACTTGGGGTGTCCGCCATTCATTTTCATTTACCAACGTTAGCAACTCGCGTAATTTATTGGCTCGAACAGGTGACTGGTCGCCTAATACATTAACTAAAGTCGGTTTTCCGTTTGCATCTCGGGCGAATCTTAAATGAAAATCAAAAGGACAATTCACCACGAAGTAGCGACTTTCAAGTTGTAATACCGCAGGACAGCGACTCGCTGACTTCGCATGCTTGGTTTCAGATTTTGAACGCATTCGATAAGGTGGTTCATAAAGTAATGCAGACGTATCATCTACCAGAAACCAACCTACTTGGATTACGCCTTCCCCTATGATCTTGTCTTGATCATCAATTGTAAAATTAAGAAACATTAAGAATTTATATTTTCATTTTCAATACATTATTTTAACACCAACTATACAAAACTGTCTGTATATTTCTAGCGCAACAGAATGATAAATATCAAGAAAATTATGCTTTGATAAGCGCTCTTTGTTCACTTATCTTTTTTTATTATTAAATCTTAAAAAATCAAAGAATCTGTATTACATTCAATTTACTGAAACTCACCATAGTCAGAAAACAATATGTTAAAAATTTTAGGGCGTGATAACTCCATTAATGTTCGCAAAGTCTTATGGCTATGTGAAGAATTAAATCTTGAATATGAAAGAGAAGACTGGGGTAGAGGCTTTCGCTCTGCTCAATCACCAGAATATTTACAATTAAACCCAAATGGTCAAATTCCTGTTGTTTTAGATGGTGATTTAGTTCTTTGGCAGTCCAACAGTATTATACGTTATCTCGCCAATGCTTATGATAAAGAGCATAAGCTTTACCCTACTCAAGCGAAAGAAAGATTCTTTGTTGACCAGTGGCTTGATTGGCAAGCGATCGAGCTAAATAATAGTTGGACTTATACGATTATGTCTTTGCTTAGACATTCACCAAATCATCAAGATCCAGATTTATTAAAAAAAGGTATTGATAATTGGAATCACCATATGCAGATTCTTGACCAACAGCTTGCAAAAACTCAAGCCTATGTTGCAGGAACTGAGTTTACCTTAGCCGATATTCCAATTGGTCTATCTGTACAGCGCTGGAAAGCCACTCCTTTTGACCATCCAACACTTAAACATGTCGACCAATATTTTGAACTATTAAATCAGCGTGCTGGCTTCTTAAAATGGGGAAATAACGGCGAACCTTAATTTTAAAATCAGTTTTAGTCCGAGTGATGGTGTTTCACAATGCCATCACTTAAAAGTTGATAGACCTGTTTTAAATCATCTCGCCCTGCTTTAGCCAATAGATCCTCATGCATTGCCAAGATATTCTGATCTCCCCTTACTGCAGGCCCAGTTTGCATTTGTTTCGGATCGTTTTCAGTGGCTTTTTTTGCTGTTTCCACCATTAATGGGTAGAGCAAGCTAAAGTCGACTTGTTCTGCATCTACAGTCTGTTTAGCCATATCAAAACAGTAGTTACTAAAATTACAGGCAAACACAGCCGCTAAATGTAAAGTTAAACGTTGTTTTGAGGTGTATTCATACACTCTATTACTTAGGCTATTTGCCAAATCAGAGAGCATGGCTAAATCGACTTTATTTGTCGCCTCTACAAATAATGGTGTGGCTTGCCAATCAACGTCTCTTTCCAGACTGAATGTTTGCAAAGGATAAAACACCCCTGCTTTTTCATGAATATTACTGATAACTTCGATATTGGTACTCCCCGATGTATGGACCATAAGCGTTTCTGGGAATATCTCATGTACCTGCGTTGCAAGCTCCGCAATAGCGCTGTCTGAAACTGCCAAAATAATTAAATCAGTTGCTTGAAACTCTTGAAGAGACTGACATGCTTTTGCTTGAATTTTTTCTGCAAACTTCTGGGTTTTCTCAAAATCACGCGCGTAGACTTGGGCAATGTGATGCCCCTTAGCCAAAAGTGCCTTTGCCAAATGAAAAGAAACACGCCCACTTCCTAACAAACTGATTTTCATGTCAACCCAACAATATTGATCTCTATAAAAAAGCTTCTCAAAATGAGAAGCTTTTTTCAAATCAGAATTAAGTAAAATAAAGATTTCTTATAAATCTATTGATTATTGGGCTACTGAAAACTCAATACGACGGTTTTTAAAGCGACCTTCTTCAGTCTTGTTGTCAGCAACAGGGTTTTCTGAACCATGACCATGGGCAACAAGCTTAGAAGCATCTACTCCTTTAGAAACTAAGTAATCTACTACAGCTTGAGCACGGCGTTGAGAAAGTGCTTTATTGGCAGCAGCATTACCTGTTGAGTCAGTATGACCACCTACGTTTAATTTCACGCTAGTCACTTTATTTAACAGTGTTGCAGCTTGATCAAGAATAGCTTTGTTATCTGCAGGAATTTCACTTGAACCACTCGCGAAGTTAATGATTTGCAAGTTAAGAGCTTTAACTAAAGCATTTACGTCTACATTGTTCGGGTCAATTGAGCCTAACGCTGTTTGCGAAGCCGTTAAACTATTACTCACAGATTGCTCAGCTGTTGCAGGTGCTGTA
Source organism: Acinetobacter seifertii (assembly GCF_016064815.1). Lineage (NCBI taxonomy): Bacteria > Pseudomonadati > Pseudomonadota > Gammaproteobacteria > Moraxellales > Moraxellaceae > Acinetobacter > Acinetobacter seifertii. The sequence goes on from NZ_CP065820.1 coordinate 2,827,309, forward strand.
CCAACAACTTCAGTATGTGGCACCAACGCTTTTACCTTAGCAGTTAAAGCTTCTAAAGCTGCGGCATCACCTGCTTTCAATGTAATTTTGTCACCTACCCATTCTAAAGATGCATTTGGAACACCTTTCAATGCACCAAGTACACCTGCTAATGCATCTTTATCGGTAAATGCAGCGGCATAAGTCTGGCTAGTATCAACATCACAGTCTTTAGTCGCTGAAAGAACTTTCTTAACATGCATTTGCAAAGTTGCCAAGAAGCCCTGATCACCAATACCTGCCTGACATTGACTCACAGCGCCTTTGTCGTCTGTACTTAAAGTTAAAGTAGCAGGTGCAGCTGCTGCGGTTGCCACACCACTTGCAGGTGAAGTCTCAGGTACAGGTGTAGCTTCTTTATGCTGGCAAGAGCGCCACAACCAAGCGATTAATAAACCGAGAATAATCAGTGCAATAATGGGTAAAATTCCGCGAGATTTCCCTGTTGTTTCGGTTGCTGCTGCAAGCGGTGGTGCAGTTGATGTCGTTACTGATGATAAACCTGCACCAAGACCTAATGGTGCCAATAGTCCAACTGCCCATCCGGGTAGATATGAACGAATCGTTTCTGCATGTTGACGCAAATAGTTCACAATACTTTGTTGATCACTTCCGGCAACTTCAGAAATCGTATTGAGACTAGGTTTTATTGCACTATTGAGTGTACTTTCAATCTCGGCAGATGGCGCAGTACCGCTTAAATGAGTCAGTACAGTATTTTTAATTTGATCATTATGAGAAAAAAGATCGGATAATGAGGGAGCTAAACTATTTTTCAATTGTCCAATAAGATCAGGTTTAGCAGCTAATAATGAAAGTAAAATTGGATAAAACTTAGAAAGCGCGTTAGTTTTTTCGCCTAGGAATCCATCCTGATTATCTAATATTGTTGAAGATACTTTTTCTTTAAGCAGTTCTATAGGGTTTATCGACATTGTTTATTCTCCCGAATCTTATACGTCGTAACCAGCAATTTTTTGGTTATTCAAATACTTCTGTTTGCTGATAGTTTTTTATTCTAATGCGCTCGAAATCTTTTGTTGTTTTTTAAATAATTTATATACAATTTTCCATCTAGTATTTACAAAACAGGCAGATCAAAAAGATCTGCCTGTTTATATTTTGAATAAGTTTTTAGCCGTCGGAAACTACACAGCAAAAGTTTGTAGCACTTTACCAGTAAGGTTTTGACCCAGTAGTGGCGTATTTTTCCCTTGCGATAAAATAGTGTCTTTGCTTAAGGTCCAGCTTAATTCAGGATCGACCAACACCCACCCTGCTTCGGCTTGCCAACGTGTAGTCATGTTTGCTACTTGTGCAGGAGCACTTGTCACTTTGGTAACCCATTCAAGCGGCTCAAATAAGCCCTCATTAATGAGTTGGATACCTAGAGCTACATAAGTATCGAATGCTGTAATACCCGGTTGAGTTTCAGCAAATGGTGCCATTTTCGCTGAACTGCTTAATGGTTCGTGATGCGTACAAATTGCATCAATGACACCTTGTTTTAAACCTTGCCGTAAAAGTTCTTTATCTTGCTCAGAACGTAATGGAGGACGAACATGGGCTAGCGAGTTGAAGCCATCAGTTAATTGCTCAGTTAAATGTAACTGATGCATTGCTACATCGGCAGTGACAGGCAAGCCTTTTGCTTTTGCTGCACGAATTAATTCAACCGACGCACCGCAAGACAACAAGCCAAAGTGAGCTTTGACACCTGTCGCTTCAATCATAAGCAAATATTTTGCAATTGCTACAGTTTCAGCAATTGCAGGAATCATTGGCAAACCTTGACGCGATGCGATAAAACCTTCATGAGCACATCCGTCTTTAGCAAGTTGCGGTTCTTCAGCATAGAACACGACTGTTAAACCAAGACCAGCCGCATACTCAAGCGTGCGAACAACAACATCATCATTTTCAAAAGCAGCATTCGCATTTGAAACAGCAGTACAACCACCCTTTTTAAGGCCAGCCATATTTGCTGGTTGCTTACCATTTAAGCCTTGAGTTTGAGCACCGATAATATGCATATGGATACCACCATCAAGCCAAGCTTTTTCAACTAAGCCATGAATGAGGGCGCCATTGTCTTGAACAATTGGCTTTGAGTCTGGAGGGGTAATGACATGCAAAATACCATTAGCACGTGCAGCCTTCCCTTCAGACTTAAGTGTACCGTGTTGTTGTTGACCCGGTTCACGCAAACGTGCGCACAAATCAACCATAGTCGGCATTAACCATTTGCCTTGCCCATCAATGGTTTGTTCAACTTGGTCAACTGGTGCAACCAACTTACCGTCTTGAATATATACAGTTTGTACGCTGTCTGTTTTTTGGATTGGGTCTAACACACGTACATTTTCAATTTTTACAATACTCATGTGATCCATTCCTTACAACGCAATTGCTTCAATTAAACCTTGTTCTTGAAGTTGCCCTTGCATAGACAACGCCAATACAGCCATACGAACTGCAATACCGTTAGTGACCTGTTTTAAAATCACAGACTGGTCACCATCGGCAATACTCGAGTCAATTTCTACACCACGGTTCATTGGTCCCGGATGCATAACAATACAGTCTGGTTTAGCTAAACTTAGGCGTTCTTTGTTTAAGCCATACATTCTGTAGAATTCAGATTGCGAAGATAATGCTGGTGAATCAATACGTTCATTTTGAATACGTAGCGCAATAATCACATCACAACCAGTAACACCTTCATCCATGTTATTGAACAAACGAACATGGTCACCGTATTCTGAAAAACCAACTGGCAATAATGTATTCGGTGCAATCACACGAATGTCTTTACATCCAAGAGTTTGAAGTGCAGCCACATCTGAACGTGCTACGCGAGAGTGCTTAATGTCACCAATAATAGCAACACTCAACTCTTCAAATGGTTTTTTGGTTTCACGGCGAATGGTCAGCATATCAAGCATCGCTTGCGTTGGATGAGCATGACGTCCATCTCCAGCATTAATAATTGCGACTTTTGGACATACATCTTTAGCAATGAAATGTGCAGCACCCGAAGATGAATGGCGGACTACAAAAATATCGGCAGCCATTGCCTCAAGGTTCCAAAGCGTATCTCGTAAAGTTTCACCTTTAGATGTACTTGAACGAGCAATATCAATGTTCAGCACATTGGCAGACAAACGCTTTGCTGCTGCTTCAAAAGTAGTACGAGTACGGGTGGAGTTTTCAAAGAAAAGATTCATCACCGTCCGTCCTTCTAAAAGCGGGCGGTTGATTAAATTATTATTATCATCTAAAAAGCTTTGCGCGGTATCTAAAATCTTAGTGAGGTTTTCTTTTGAAAGGCCCTCAATCGTTAAAAAATGTTTTAAATTTCCGTCTTGATTGAGCTGAACCTGGCTCGGCTGATGCAACGCTGCAATATGCATAATGGATTCCTATGGGTCGAATCGCGAAAACGTGCATAGTGTAGCTGAATTCCAGCTTTTTCGCAGAAGAACTTTACAGAATAAGACCCTAAATTGACCAGAAAATTTAGGGTCGCGCAAAGATTACCTTAAAGCACCAATATAATGATGTGGAACTTGTGCCCGATAAATATCTTCAGCCGTGATTTCTGTTTCTTCGCTCAACTGAACGTTGTTAGCGATTTGTTTTTGAGGAAGCTCGGGTATTGAGTCAGTCAATGAGTTTAATCGCTCAACAAAACGTTTTAATTCATCGTCATCTGTTTCCAAGGCAAGCGCTATTACATACTTTGCATAATCTTTATTTTGGACTACATACAATGCATCTATGACTCGTCCCGTGACTCTACGCATACGTACATATATTTGTGTAGAGATTGAAAAAGCTTCCGCATTGGTTACAAAACCATTCCCCATCATATCTTTCATTTATATTCCCCTATGCTTTCAAATCATAAAATTGGTTAAAAACCATTTAATAAATAAGCTTTACTCATAGAGGTTTAGCAAAATACATACCAGTTTATATATTTTAAGCTTTAAAAATCAGTTTATTGGTTGCCAAGTGATAGGTTGCAATAATTTAAAGACCTTTACACATCAAAATAAGTTAAACTTTGCATCGTTAATATTTATATGTTTTGGTCAATTGAGTTTATGAATACCTCTTTACGTTTAAACCACTATTGGATTACTTGTGCTGATGGTTTAGAAAGCCTCTTACAAGAAGAAATAGAACAGCTTGGCACCAAAGTGACAGAACGTAAAGCTGGACGTTTAATCATTGAAGGAACGCTTGAGCATGCTTATCGTATTTGCATGTGGTCACGTCTCGCTTCTCGTGTTTTACTTCCAATTCATACTTATGAACTTGAACACACACATGATGCACGTGACGTAGCAGAAGAGCTTTACGAAGGTGCAATGAGCTTTGACTGGTCACTTATTTTTGCACCACAAAGTACCTTTGCTATTCGCTTACATGCAGAGCGTGAAATTAAAGTTAATACCCAATTTGCAACGCTTCGAGCAAAAGATGGTGTCGTCGATTCCTTTATGGAAGCTGTAGGTCGTCGCCCAAGTATTGATACTAAACAACCAGAAATTACCTTATATGTGCTTGCTGGTAAGACCGAACATACTTACTGTCTAGATTTATCTGGTGACTCATTGCATAAACGCGGCTACCGTCGTTACATGACAGATGCACCGATTAAAGAGAACCTAGCTGCCGCAATTTTACAAAAAGCTAAGCTTAAAGAACGTAATCCAGAACTTGTACTCGACCCAATGTGTGGTTCAGGTACATTTATCATTGAAGCATTAATGATTTTAACTGACCGCGCACCTGGTCTTGTTCGTCGTTTTGGTTTTAATGGCTGGCATGGTCATGACCGTGAACTTTGGCTTTCGCTCAAAGCTGAAGCAGCAGAACGTCATGAGAAAGCGCTTGAATTACCTCTACCTAAATTTTATGCCTACGATGCTGACTGGGAAGCGGTAAAAGCAACACGTGAAAATATTATTGCAGCGGGCTTTGAAAAACTATTAAGCGAAATTCAAATTGAAGAACGTACTTTAGCTGACTGGCCAGATTTTGCCGCTGAAAAGAAAACAGCTTTTATTGTAACTAACCCGCCATATGGTGAACGTTTAGGTGATAAAGCATCAAACCGTTCTCTTTATTTAGGTCTATCTGCACTTTTACAAAAACATTTCCCAAATCAATATGCCGCTATTATTGCAGCTCAAATTGAACAAGCGGATGTATTAGCTTTTGAAGCGCCTGAAACTTTACGTTTAATGAATGGTAAGTTACCAATTTACATTCGCTTCGGTGCAATCAAACCAGAAAAAGTAACACAGCCATTTTTAGCAACTTGGCAAGCTCAACCCGTGGAAATAGAAGAAGCTCAAGACTTTGCTAACCGTTTGCAAAAAAATATGACTGCCTTAAAAAAATGGGCTACTAAAGAAAATATTTATTGCTTACGCTTATACGATGCCGACTTACCTGACTTTAACGTCGCTGTAGATTTATATGGCGATCGCTTACATGTTCAGGAATATGCTCCACCAAAAACGATCGATCCTGAAAAAGCAAAAAAACGTTTTAACTTAGCGCTTGCTGTAATTCGTGCTGTGACTGGTTTGAACCGCGATGCGATCTTTATTAAAACACGTGCTCGTCAAACAGGAACTAATCAATATACGAAACAAAGTACAGCTTCAAAACGTTTTATCGTTCAAGAAGGTAAAGCTAAAATTTTAGTGAACCTAACCGACTACCTCGATACAGGTTTATTCCTTGACCACCGTCAAATGCGTTTACGTATTGCTCAAGAAGCTCGTGGTAAACATTTCTTGAACTTATATAGTTATACCTCTACAGCAAGCTTACATGCTGCTTTGGGCGGTGCTGCTAGTACCACAAGTGTCGACTTATCGAATACTTACTTAGGCTGGTCAAAAGAAAACTTCGTTTTAAATGGTTTAACTGTAGATCATGCAGATGAACAACACATGTTCTTTGCAAGCGACTGTTTTGAATGGTTAAAAGAAGGTCACGAACAATATGATCTTATCTTTATTGACCCACCTACCTTCTCTAACTCTAAAAAGTTCTATGGTACTTTCGACGTACAACGCGACCACGTTTCTCTTATTAAACGTGCAATGAACCGTTTAACAAGTGAAGGTACACTTTACTTCTCGAATAACTATCGTGGCTTCGAGATGGATGAAGAGATTGAAGCACTATACGACGTTGAAGAAATTACGTCTGAAACGATCGGACTTGATTTTAAACGAAATCAAAAAATCCACCGTGCTTGGAAAATTCAGCATCTAGGTCTGAACTAATATAAATTTGGCGAGAAGTTATTATTACTTTACGGTAATGATAACTTCGCCACGTACATTTTTTGGCTCAAATTCATAACGTGTAAAACGATCTGCCCGATCTGGTAATGCAACCATCTCTAGTTCTTTCTTTTCTTTAATATCTATTACCTGATTTTGTTTTTGTTCCTGATAAGGTGATAACACACTCGACCTTAATGAATTCCAGCGAACTTCTTGTAAATAGTTATCTCCTAATTCTTTTCGAGCTCGATGCTGTTCTTTTTCAGGCTTCTTGGCATCATCTTGGGCTTTAGCAATAATAACGGGTAAAGATGCGGTTATCGCTCCTGTCTGAGTCGAAAGCGCACTTTCACTCATGGGTTGAGCAGCCCAAGTATTTGATAATAATACAGACATACCGCTTAAAATTATTAGCGCACACCCTTGCTTATTATTCATTACCTACTTCCTAAAATTGTTATTGTTTGTTATATCGAATAAAACTAGCAACTTTTTAACCTTGTCGCAATGTTATAAAGAAACTTCCCGATAATTAGCATTGATCATTTTAAAATCAAAATATATCAGAAGTATTTCGTCACTATTCAATAGTTTTATAGATTGTTATCTCAGACTTGAAGGGTACCTTTAAATCACTTACTGTAATTTTATAATTCATTTGTATTTGATTTTATTTATAAATACACACCATACGAGGTGAAATAATGCTCCAGCAATGCTGCCAATTATTAGAAGATCTTCAACTTAAAGTTGCATTTATTGAAAGTGCCAGTTCAGGCTACTTAACCAGTCAGTTTTCGATTCACAAAAATAGTGGCGCTGATATTTTACTAGGCGGTTTGGTTAGTTATGACCCCAGCATTAAAATTAGTATTTTAAAAGTCGATCCAAATTTAATTAATATGTACACAGCTGAATCGCCACAAGTTACAGAAGAAATGTGTAAGCAGGGTCAAATCTTATTTCAGCAAGCGGATATTATTGTAAGTTGTACGGGTTTACTCAAACATGGTGGAAGTGAAACCGCAGAAAAGCCTGTAGGTACTTTTTTTATCTGTATTTCTTACAAAAAGCGTATTTATCATTATCATTATTTTTTATCTGGCCATGCCGAACAAAAACTAAAAACTCTCACACAAAAAGTAGCAGACTCAATTATTACGCTTATATCATCTAATCAAAATAAAATTTAAATATAAAAAAAGAGAATATGTTTCCATATTCTCTTTTCGGTTTTAGCAGAAAGAGCTTAGCTCAGTTTCATCTTATCAAAAACTAAGTGACCATGCTCGCCTTTAACTAAAATAGTGTCACCTGCGACAAAATCACCCGATAAGATTTTTTGAGCTAATGTGTTTTCAACCTGTTGTTGAATTGCACGTTTTAATGGACGCGCTCCATACACAGGATCAAAACCAGCATCGATCAATAAATCAAATGCACTGTCATCAACATTCAAGCTCATATCACGATCAACCAGACGTGAACGTAAACGATCTAACTGAATATCCGCAATACCACGAATCTGCGCTTTCTTGAGTGAGTGGAAAACCACAAGCTCATCAATCCGGTTAATAAATTCCGGACGGAAATGCTGACTTACTGCATTCATCACGACTGTACGTACTTCGTCATCAGTTGCACCATCACCTAGCTCACGTACATCTTGTGAACCTAAGTTTGATGTCATCACAATAACTGTGTTTTTAAAGTCCACTACTCGACCTTGTGAGTCGGTTAAGCGCCCGTCATCCAATACTTGTAGCAAGATATTGAATACATCTGGATGCGCTTTTTCAACCTCATCAAACAACACCACACTATATGGTTTACGACGAACAGCTTCGGTTAAAACACCACCTTCTTCATAGCCAACATACCCTGGAGGCGCACCAACTAAACGGCTGACAGAATGTTTTTCCATGAATTCACTCATGTCGATACGAATCATGGCATCATCACTGTCAAACAAGAAGTTAGCTAAAGCTTTAGTTAACTCAGTTTTACCTACACCCGTTGGACCTAAGAATAAGAATGATCCACTAGGACGATTCGGGTCAGATAAACCTGCACGTGAACGACGAACTGCATTCGATACAGCAACGACTGCTTCATCTTGTCCAACAACACGGTCATGTAAAAACTCTTCCATATGAAGAAGTTTTTCACGCTCGCCTTGCATCATTTTAGCAACCGGAATACCCGTTGCAGCACTAACCACTTCAGCAATTTCGTTTTCAGTCACTTTAGTACGAATGAGTTTTGGTTCTTCGTTTTCTTCAGCAACTTCGTCTTGCTCAAGTTGTTTTTGAAGCTCTGGAATTACACCATATTGCAAACGTGCCGCTTCAGCCAAATCACCTTCACGCTGAGCTTTTTCAAAAGCAATACGCGCTTTATCAAGTTCAACCTGAGCTTGTTTGGTACCCTCTACTAGAGTTTTCTCAGCCTTCCACACTTCTTCAAGATCGTTGTATTCTTTCTGAACTTCAGCGATCTGCTTTTCAAGATGAGTAACTTCGGCTTTACTGCCTGCATCTTCATCTTTTTTGACCGCTTCCAATTGCATTTTCAACTGGATTAAACGGCGGTCAAGCTTATCAAGTGCTTCGGGTTTAGAGTCAATCTCCATTTTAATACGAGAAGCTGCTTCATCGATCAAATCAATTGCCTTGTCTGGTAATTGACGATCTGTAATATAACGATGAGACATTTTCGCCGCAGCAATAATCGCTGAGTCTAAAATTTGCACACCATGGTGAGTAGCATATTTCTCTTTTAGACCACGTAAAATCGCAATGGTATCTTCTACACTTGGCTCATCAACCAATACTTTTTGGAAACGACGCTCTAAAGCTGCATCTTTTTCAATGTATTGGCGGTATTCGTCTAAAGTAGTCGCACCCACACAGCGTAATTCACCACGAGCCAATGCAGGTTTTAACATATTCCCTGCATCCATCGCACCGTCGCCTTTACCAGCGCCTACAAGCGTATGCAGCTCATCAATAAACAGGATGATTTCGCCTTCGTGTTTCGCCAAATCTTTTAAAACAGCTTTTAATCGTTCTTCAAACTCACCACGATACTTCGCACCAGCAAGTAACGAACCGAGGTCGAGGGATAAAACACGTTTATTTTTTAAGCCCTCTGGCACTTCGCCATTCACAATACGCTGTGCTAAACCTTCAACAATAGCAGTTTTACCAACTCCTGGCTCACCGATGAGTACAGGGTTGTTTTTTGTACGACGTGACAAGACTTGAATGGTACGGCGAATCTCATCATCACGCCCAATAACTGGATCAAGTTTTCCAGATAAAGCCCGCTCAGTTAAATCAATCGTATATTTATTAAGTGAGTCACGTTGGTCTTCGTGATTATTACTCATGACTTTGTCACTACCTCGAATATGTTCAATTACTTTGCGTAAGCTGTCAGGAGTTACACCTACGGCACTTAAAATATTTTTCGTTTCGCCAGTTTCTGCCAAGCCCAATAAAACCCAGTCAGTTGACAAAAATTCATCACCCGCTTTTTGCGCATATCGATCTGCCAAGTTAAGCGCTTTAACTGCTTCTGGGTTTAAATTGACATCGCCTGTCGGATTCGCAATAGTCGGAGCATCTTTTATAGCTTGCTCAAGCTTTTGTTTAAGTTCAGGTAACCGTGCACCTGCTTGTTGCAACAAGCTAATATTTGAAGGCTCTTCTAATAAGGTACTCAAAATATGAATACCTGCTATAGCGGTATGGTCTTTACCCATCGCTAAAGATTGAGCATCTGAAAGGGCTTGCTGCAAGCGGTTTGTAAATTTTTCAAAACGCATTCTTGTTATTCCTCACAACAAATTTGTACTTGTCTAATAGATGGGAACACTTTTTCGGATTTCAAATAAATTTTTATATATTTTTCATAATGTTATTAAAATAACAATAAGTAAAACTCCATTATAATATGGGTTTATGAATGATCTATTTCAAGTATATTTTGTATAATTTTTAAGAGAAAACAAAAACGTGATATTTCTTCTGAATTTTTATCATAAATGGTAATTTTAAAGCCATAATATCTTTATTAATTATCGTATTTAAATTTAAAAAGATTGAAGGCAATCCCTCACTTGAGAGACTGCCTCATCAGATAGCTAATCAATTATGCCATTGATGGAACGGACACTTAGCTTGCTCTGTTTTTTCTTTTGGAATATCTGGCGTAGAGATTGGACGACGCTGATGCTGTTCCTGAATGATAGGAAATACCGACGTAAAGAAGTTTGACCAACCACCAGTACGTACTCTTAACAAATTATATTGCTCAGGTGATGTTACCGCTTGAGTAAATGTTTCTGGGTTAGCGACCGTGATCGTTAAAATATTAGATGACCCACCTTGGCTGAATTGTTTCAATATCTTGATCAAATCTTTAACGCCAAAGTCTTCACGAATATTAAAGTCTGTAGGTGCACCATCAGCCATTAAATTTGTACCCGTACCATCAAAACCTTGCAAAGCCCGACTGAATTCAGCGATTTGATGATCAACAACTAAATCTGCTGGACTTGGTGATGGACTTAAATCTGATGCTACTGTTGTACCTAAACGACGACCATCAGCGCTCGCCCCATTCCATGCCCCCATCTCCACATGATTTTCAAAAGTTCCCACACCAGGTTGAATCTGAATACCAAAAGGATGCTCTTCTGAACCATAACGTTCAGCTAAGCCTTTAAGACTTTGCGCAAATTGTGGCCATGGTTTTCTAAATGTTTCGACTGAAATTTCAGCAATCATTTGAACAATCTGATCGCCTAATTTATCGACTTCAGAGTTTCCTCGTCCATAACGCGGTTGTGCCAAAGCAATCTCTCGTAAACGCTTATAGCGATCAGCTTGTGCAGCGATACGAGCATGCCCAGCTAAATTACTAATGAATGGCTCAGTCATTTTATAACCCCAGTCACAGCACAAGCACTCTAGGAGTTCCGGTAATGTAGTTACCGCAGTTAATGGATCAAAAACCATTGCCTTAATCGCATATAGTGAATTAATGGTATTACTGAGCGAGATATAACACGGTCCATAAATATTATATTTAGCACCACCACTATAAAAATCCTGACCTTTAGCCAAACAGTCATCCATCAAAACATTTAGAATTGGAGATGGACAAATATCTGTATTGGCACCATAACCCAGAATTTGCCCATTAAATGCCTTGCGATTGAGCAATTCAAAATGTTGCTTATATAGATCTAATAGTTCTTCAAAACTATCTATCTGATCGGCAGGTTTCGTATTTAGTGAAACAGTTTGCCCAAACAGATAGCTTTGCCCAGCACTTGAAATTGTTCTACCCTGATTTAATGCACATTCCAAAGGCTGTAATGTCGAGAAACCACCTAATGAAAACCAGTTTTCACCAGGGAACTGAGGTTCATAACAACCATCACAAGCATAATTTTGGGCTGAGCGAATATCGACTTTAGAATTCCAATTTGGCAAATTAGAGAGTGCATCCCCCCCTACACCATCTCCACTTTGGTGAAGACTAGGAATGAGTTTTTCATCATTTAATAAAATTGGATGGGCACCGCCAGATAAAATTGCATGCGCAGCCACTTCTAAAATTTCTTCTGGAATATCTTTGCGAGTTCTTAAAGACAAACACGGTGCATTTAACGGTAAACGGCCTGACGCACGAATGAATAATTTTGTGACCTCATTATAAGCTGGTTTGGTTTTAGAAAAATCTTCTTCACCATCTGCTACTGTACCACCAACTGTAATCTGTTGAATCCATTGCCCCAATGATGCTCCTTGAGGATAAGGTCCCGAACTACCACCCATTGCGAGATTACCAAAAGGTTGATGGTCTTCCATAAACATACGGTTCTGTTGTACTTTTTCGTCTAGCTTGATATAGAAGGCATCGATAATTTCCTGTGCTTCTTCAGGCGGAATCGCGTCTTTGTCAAGGAAAGGTTGCAACAGCTGATCCATACGTCCAAATGCTGTTGGTTCACCATTTAAATGCAAACAACTATGCAATGTGAAAATAAATTGAACTGCTTCAAGAAATGTGTCCGGTTTATCTTTCGATAACTTTTCCATTCGATGACCAATCGCAATTAAATTATCTCTTTCGAACTCTTGTCCTTTTTGCATCTGGTCTGCGACTTTAAATGCGAGCTTTGAATAATTTAAGAAATATTCAGAAATACCAACTAGTGCTAATCTCGAAGCTTCATAGAAGTCTTTTTTCTCTGGAGTCTGCGCATTGCTTGCATGTTTCGCAATTTCTTGTTGTAGACCAGCTAAACCTAAATCTAGTGCCTTTTTATAATTTGGAATAACATGCCCAACACCCGATGCTTCACTTAAGTTACGCAAAAAGCCCTGAAGACGTTCTTCTTCAGACAAATACTTCATGACATAACGACCTTCACCCAAGGTCAGATTCGGCATAGCTCCCACAATAATTTCATCTGGCATAATGCGATAAGTGTCCGATCCATAAATAACTTTACCTTCACATTCACGCCCAGTTGAATATGGAATGACTTCACCATTTTTTAATAAAATTTTCCGTCCGCGGAAACCATAGTTTTCTGATGAGAATAACTGCAAACTTAATCGGATAGCCCAACCTTTGCGCAGCATAATAGATAAACCCATAATATTTTCAGGCTTATCACTGATATCGAACTCATCAATATAATAATCTACCCCTTGTTCAATTTCTTCTTGTTTACGGTTGAAGTACCAGTTGTCTTGCCATAAAGAAAATGTATTTTCAAGTAAACTTAAAATACGATTAGAAGGTGGTTTAAAAAATTCACTATGGGGATTTAGCCCAGTTGCCATATTAAAAAGATAATTACTATGATTATAGTACATCAAACCATTATCTGAACTGTTCGTATAATGGCGATCAAATCGATTCCAATCCATACCTGGGAAAAAATTCCAGTTATCTTTATCTAATCGACTAAAATCATTTAAATATTCTGGTGCATCATCTAATGCTAAATCTTTTAAACTTGGAATATAAAATATTCCTCCCAAGTCTGAATGAAGGCTATTGAATAGACGGTCATTCATAAAGCCTTCTATTGCACCAATCTGACTTGCCATAACTTCTTCTAAAATGGCAGCAGTTTTTGCAAAACCAGCAAAATAAATTCCTGCTTCATCGGCTTTAGTTACCGATTTTGGCACTCTAAAACTTGAATTTGATTCAGCACGGCCAAACGGTAAACCTAGACGCAGAATAGGCGTGGTATTTCCATTTTCATCTTGTACACGAGAAGCTTTAATGTGCGAACGGCTATCACGGTCTGGAATAATTGTGTCGTCAGTTTTACGCCCAATCAAATCTTCAATTTGATCTTCTGACATCATGTTGATTTGATCCCAATTAATTAAAAACCTTTGAGATAAAACGTATGAGCCACCAAAATGATCAATATCTTCTGCACCAATTAAAGTATGTTTTGCCAGTGAAATTGGATCAGATGGATTATTTAAATTTTCAGAAAAACGACACCCTAAAACCTTACCATTGCGACCTGTTTTAGATTGTGAAGCAGTAACTTGACTAAATATTTCTTTAATATCTGAAGCTAAAAGATGCTCAATATATGTCTGTAATACTGTACACGCATCGGCATCATCGCTTTTTACATGCAACCAAATGTCACCATCCGAATTTTTAAAACTCCCATTCGAATCAGAGAAAACTTCTGAGACATTTAGATTCTTTTCTTCTGGATAATGTAATTGCATTCCCTTTGGTCGTGACAACTTATCTTTTTCACAAATCAGATCCCAATTGTCAAAAGATACACCAATTGCCAAAGTTGTATTTTTACTAGAAAGTGCTGGATTCTTATTAACCTCTTGACGCACAGCTATCATTAATTGTCGTATTTTTTCCCGCGTAATTTCTTTATTTAGCCAAACTGTACTAAAAATGGCATGGGGTGAAGGATAAACCAACCCACGTTGCATATATTTCCATATTTCAGTAAAACGATCTTCATAAGATATATTTAACATTATATTAGTTCCTTTAAAATTTTTATATAATAATTAAAAGTATGATTATAAATTTAATTATAAAAGCATTATTCATAATAAAATTTCAAATAACAAGATATTTAAAATCAAACAAAAATAGTAAGAATTAATAAACATTCCCAATAAAAATTTAAGTTTAGAGAATTTAAAATATAAAACAGAAAAAAGTCACAAAAATAAAGCCAACCATACAAAACAAGTCATCAATTATTAATATAAAATAATAAATAAAATTAAAATAAAATCATTAAAAAAATTAAAACAACTTTTAAGTAAAGCTTACTGATATAATTTCTAGCATTCTTTTAGAAAATTATTGTCGCTATGTTGATAAAAAAACTTATTTCTACTTTGCTTTTTACATCAATACCTTTTTACTGCTTTGCCGAGCTTCCTCAAGACTCAAGAAGACCCGGTGGAATTGCAGTCGTTCCATTAACTGCCGATATTACTCAGGTCACTTTTCAACAGAAACCCGTTTTAATTAGTCAAGAAGGCCATCAACGTTATGCTGTCGTTGGTATTCCGTTGTCCACACCACTTGGCAGTGTTCAGCTCAATACCAATAAAGCGCCTATTCCAATAGAAGTTAAGTCTTATCCTTATGCTGAGCAACGGATTAAAGTCACTAACCAAGACTATGTGAACCCCAACCAAAGTCAGTTAGATCGTTATGCTCAAGAAGCGAAAGAACAAAATGAAGTTTATAACTCTTTCACATCAAGTTCATGGCAAAGCTTACCCAAATTTATACGTCCCACTTCAGGGAAATTTACCAATTCTTTTGGAAGAAAACGCTTTTTTAATGGTGAAGAACGTGCACCTCACTCAGGTCTTGATATTCCAGCCCCTGTAGGTCAAAAAGTGATTGCACCAGCAGATGGCGTGGTCGTTCAGACAAGAAACTATTTCTTTAATGGTCAAACTGTATTAATTGATCACGGCCAAGGCTTAATTAGCATGTTTTGCCATTTAAGCGCGATAAAAGTAGAAAAGGGACAACATATCCGCCAAGGAGAAACTTTAGGTTTAGTGGGCAAAACAGGCCGCGTGACAGGCCCTCATTTACATTGGGGTATGAGTCTTAACAATGCTCGGGTAGATCCTCAGCTTTTTTTAAAACGAGCTCAATAATTTAACGGTTTACGAAAATACTTTGGTGCTTCAACATAACCTTCTTTTAGATAAAATTGATGTGCCAAAGGTCTTTGTATTCCTGAATGCAATTCCATTCGATCACAACCACGCTGTTTAGCTAGACGCTCTGCTTCTTGCATAAGCAAATGCCCCACTCCTTTACGACGTATATTCTGATCAACGCACAAATAGCAGATTTTGGCAAAATCTCCTTTTAAGGCAATTTGCGGAATAAAATAGAGAGACAAAACTCCATACACATGCGAATCATCGGCTGCGACCAATGTAATTGCATTGGGATCTTCACTTAACTTTTGAAATTGTTCCTGAACCAATCCTAGAGGCTGCGAGTATCCCATTTGCTCCAGCAAGTGACATATGGCCTCGGTATCTTGCGACTGTGCTAAACGGATATTCACCCAACATTCTCCATAATATTTTTTAAATTATTCTTATCTTAAAAAAAGCCAACATCACTGTTAGCTTTTCTTTTTCAGGCATTCATATGAAATTATGCAGCTTCAATAATCTCAAAATCGTGAGTAATTTCTACACCACCATCAGAAAGCATTTTACTCGCTGAACAATATTTTTCAGCTGATAGCTCTACTGCTTTTGCAACCTGTTTTTCTTTGACAGCTTTACCTGTTACCACAAAGTGCAAATGAATTTTTGTGAAAACCGCTGGAATTGCATCGGCACGCTCAGCTTTAAGCTGACATACGACATTCGTCACATCTTGACGAGATTTCTTTAAAATCGTCACAATATCAAACGAAGCACACCCACCAAGTCCCATTAATAGCAACTCCATAGGACGTGGTCCACGGTTTTCACCACCATACTCAGGTGAGCCATCCATGATGACACTATGTCCACTATCCGATTTCGCTTCAAAAGCAACATTCTCTAGCCAATGTACACTTGTTTGCATTGCAACTACCCAAAAAAAATTATAAATTTAAGCAGGGTCTGTTGACATTTCATCTATGGATTGCGTAATAGCTAAAAATTAATTCAAATAAAAACGCAAAACACAGACAAGGGCAATCCTTTGTCCAGTTTTGTAATAAAATTTGTTAAATTTCAGCCAAAATCTGAGGTGTGATTTAAGCATCTTAGAAGCAGCGCAAGACCAGATTTTTTGTGCGTTTCGTTGTTAAGCTCTATTTATTTAGAATGACTAAATTCCATAGTTCTTGCTTCGTAACGTCTAGAAAAATCGTCTTATGTCGCAACCATCTGTGAAATGTCAACAGGCCCTTGTTTTGTACACTAACATAAAATGAGTTGATAAGGAATTTCATCTCTTCTGTGTAATAGCTCATCTCGAGCCTGTGTGAATTGTTTACCCTATTCGGAACATATCAAGCATGACTTCAAATTTTTCACAACTCAGCACAGATGCTTTATCTCCGGGGCAACTACCTGAATCCGTTAAAGCATTGTTAAAGCGTGCTCACATCAACAGATATCCAAAACGAACCACAATTGTTGATGCCGGAACAGAGTCAAAATCTTTATATTTAATTTTAAAAGGCTCAGTTTCAATTATTTTGCGTGAAGACGACGAACGTGAAATTGTTGTGGCATATTTGAATCCTGGTGACTTCTTTGGGGAAATGGGGCTTTTCGAACCGAACCCTCAACGTACAGCTGAAGTCCGTACTCGTGATGTTTGTGAAATTGCAGAAATTTCATATGACAACTTCCACGAACTGAGCAAGCAGTATCCAGATCTTAGCTACGCTGTTTTTGCGCAACTTGTTCGTCGCTTAAAAAATACAACTCGCAAAATGACTGACCTTGCGTTCATTGACGTATCTGGTCGTATTGCTCGTTGCTTAATCGACTTATCTTCACAGCCAGAAGCAATGATCTTGCCGAATGGTCGTCAGATTCGTATCACTCGCCAAGAAATTGGACGTATTGTCGGATGTTCACGCGAGATGGTTGGTCGTGTATTGAAGACTTTAGAAGATCAAGGCATGATCCAAACTGATGGTAAAGCCATTCTCATTTTTGATGCTTCATTAGAAGAAAATTCAGTCACTGATGAAGACTATGATGATGAAGAATAAGTAATTGCAATGATTTAATAAAAAGCAAACTTCGGTTTGCTTTTTTTATATGCAACAATGAGTTAATACACAAAACTTACAAACTATTCTAATTTTATGATTTAAGTTGAATACATATTTGCGATTAGGCTAACTCAAATTTCTCAAGGATTTCGATATATGCAATTTAACTCGCTTGGACACACTGGCATTAACCTTCCAGAAATTTGCTTAGGTACCATGACATTTGGTGAGCAAAACACTCAGCAAGAGGCTTTCGAACAACTCAATTATGCTTTAGAACACGGTCTTTATTTTTGGGATACAGCAGAGATGTATTCTGTACCACCCAAACCAGAAACATATGGCGCTACTGAAACTATATTAGGTCATTGGTTTGCACAGCATGGTCAACGCGATAAAGTATTCCTTGCTTCAAAAATTGCAGGTCCTGGCTTTGGTGGAACTCATATTCGAGAAGGCCATACCAAGTTCAATAGTGACCATATCTCACAAGCACTTGATGGCTCACTTAAACGATTACAAACTGATTATATTGATCTCTACCAACTGCACTGGCCTGAGCGTCATACTAACTTCTTTGGAACGCTCGCTTATGGCAATCAACAAGCACAAAATGATTATGACACGACACCCTTAGAAGAAACTTTACTTGCCCTTCAAAAAGAAATTAATCGTGGACGTATCCGTTATATCGGTTTGTCTAACGAAACACCTTGGGGCACCATGAAATTTTTACAGCTCGCTGAAAATTTAGGAATAAGTAAATTTGTAAGTGTACAAAATCCATATAGCCTGCTTAATCGTACTTATGAAATAGGTATGTCTGAGATTGCTAAATATGAAGGTGTAGGATTACTTGCTTACTCTCCTCTGGCTTTCGGTTATTTAACTGGTAAGTTTAGAAATGGTGCACGACCTGCGAATGCTCGCGTTACTCTATTTCCACGTTTCAGTCGCTATAGCAATCCACAAAGTGAATGGGCAACTGAACAATATGCACAACTCGCTGAAAAGCATGGTTTAAGCCTGACTCAATTGGCTCTAGCGTTTATTAAGCAGCAATTCTTTGTGACAAGTACAATTATTGGAGCAACCAACCTAGATCAGCTCAAAGAAAATATTCAGGCTTTTGAAATTGATCTTTCACCAGAAATTTTACAAGGTATTGAAGCTATTCATATACAACAGCCAAACCCCGCTCCTTAAAATAAAAAACGGATGCTTAAGCATCCGTTTTTATATGAACTGAAAGTTTTAAAACTTACTTACGACCATTGTAAATCGCTAATGCAGCAGGTAAGTTTTTACGCATATCATTAATACGCTGTGAGTTAGATGGGTGAGTCGATAAGAATGATGAACCACCAGCACCTTCAAGCTTGTTCATTTTTTCCCATAATGTAATAGCTGCATTTGGATTATACCCAGCACGGGCCATTAACATTAAGCCACCTTGGTCAGCACGGCTTTCTAAACTACGTGAATATGGTAAGCCTACACCCACTTGCGAGCCTAACTGAGCAGCAGCAGTACCAAGCTGCCCCACATTATTACCCGCATAGCTTAATCCAATGCCTAAAGCTAAATCAGTGAGAGCTTGAGCACCAATTTTACTTTTCGCATGTTCTTCTAAAGCATGCGTCATTTCATGGCCCATAACAGCTGCAATTTCAGCATCGGTCAGGTTCAATTTATTGACAATGCCTGTATAGAACACCACCTTGCCACCTGGTGCAACGTAAGCGTTAACCGTATCTGATTTCAGTACAGCCAACTGCCAACTAAATGGCTGACCTGTTTGGTTCATTTGGTTCGCATAAGGTCTCAAACGGTTAAAAACAGCATTAATACGGCTATAGGTACTTGAACTTGTATCTAAAGTCCCTTTACCACGCGCTTCCTGCACCATTTGATTAAAACCTTGTGCAGATTGCGCATTTAGTGTTGCAGTATCTGCACCAGCCATGTCTGCTACTGTTGCACAACCAGAGATTGTTACCACACTCGCAGCACATAAACTTAAAAAGAGTTTTTTATTCATCAACATGGATCACCTAAATCGTTAAAAAAACTGTTTATTCTTTTGCACTAATTATAAGAAATAGCACACAAGCTTTGAATGTCTCATTTCTTCACGATCATAGTATTTATGTAAAGATCAAGTCGATAAAGTCATCAAATAAATCCAGAAAATTAAACAAATTATGTTTAAGCCCAAATATACATGACTTAAGGTCTTAACTTTTTCCTCAAGAGTAGGACTTTTCCTTTTCCACAGCAAATAGCTATTTTGTATGAGTACGACTGGAATGAGCACACATGCGAACAATACGGACAAGCTCATAAAGGCAGTCATAAAGAAATCTTGATTATAATTTTGCCCATAGATGACTAACATTGCTAATGTAGGCGAACCACCAATAGCAAACAAAAAAGAATAAAACATCGTTTTTGAAATAGCTGGCTGTAATTTCATTTGAGTTCATCATCCATGATATAACCTATGTCTATGTTGTAATCTGAATTAGACAAAACAGAAACTGCACTTTAGTCGGATATAAAAAAAGCCCCCTTTTCAGGAGGCTTTTATCATCTTTGCAAATTAAGCAGAGAACGGATGACGTAAAACAATTGTTTCTGCGCGGTCTGGACCAGTTGAAACGATATCAATCGGACATTCGATTAATTGTTCAATACGTTTCACATAAGCCAAAGCATTTGCAGGTAATTGGTCAATGCTAGTTAAACCAACAGTTGACTCACTCCAACCTGGCATAGTTTCATAAATTGGTTTCAAACATTCAAAAGAAACCGCATCAGAAGAGCCTACGCAACCTGAATCAGTATTTTCATAACCTACACAGATTTTTACTTCTTCTAAACCATCTAAAACGTCAAGTTTAGTTAAGCAAATACCTGAAAGTGAGTTAACGTCTACAGAACGACGTAGGATTTCGGCATCAAACCAACCACAACGACGTTGACGACCAGTAGAAGCACCAAATTCATGACCTACAGTACCGAGGTGTTTACCAATTGCATCACCAGAGTCAGTTGCAGCATCGTAAACCAATTCAGTTGGGAATGGTCCAGCACCTACACGTGTTGTATAAGCTTTAGTAATACCCAATACATAATCAAGATGTAAAGGACCCATACCAGAACCCGAGCTTACACCACCAGCCGTTGTATTTGAGCTAGTCACATACGGGTAAGTACCGTGGTCGATGTCTAGAAGTGAACCTTGAGCTCCTTCAAACATCACAGCTTTACCTTCTTTACGGTAGTCATGCAATACTTTAGTCACGTCAATCACTAATGGAGCAAGAACTTCACGCCATTGGTTGCAAAGAGCCAATACATCTTCAAATTTAACAGCTTCTACACCGTAGAACTGAGTTAACTGGAAGTTATGTAACTCAAGCATTTCTTGAAGTTTCTCTTCTAGCGCTGCACCACCACGAACAAGGTCAGCAACACGCACTGCACGGCGAGCTACTTTGTCTTCGTACGCAGGGCCGATACCACGACCTGTAGTACCAATTTTAGCGTTACCACGTTTCTTCTCACGAGCCTGATCAAGAGCAATGTGGTTAGGCAAAATAAGTGGACAGTTTGGAGAAATGCGTAGACGTTCCTTAACTGGAACACCTTCAGCTTCCAAAATTCCCATTTCTTCAATTAGTGCTGCTGGTGAAAGCACCACGCCATTACCAATTAAGCACAATACGTTTTCACGTAAAATGCCTGATGGAATGAGGTGCAATACAGTCTTTTTACCACCTACGACAAGAGTATGACCTGCGTTATGTCCGCCTTGATAACGTACTACCGCAGCCGCTTGATCTGTGAGCAGGTCGACGATTTTACCTTTACCTTCGTCGCCCCATTGGGTACCAAGTACCACAACATTTTTGCCCATAATAGCCTCATTACATCATGCTGTTAAAATTGGAAACCATCAGTAAAATACTGTTGGCGTTTAAATCTTTTCAATATTCCATTGTCCATTTTGCAACACCAATTGATGTGTGGCATATGGAATAGAAGTTAAATCATCATTACCTAACAATTGAACCACACGTAAGCCTTGTGAACGTGCATTTGCAATTGCTTTAAGCAAATCTGTATCTGTACCTTTAGGTGCAACTACTGTTTCAATCTCAGCGAATTGATTTGCACCTAATGCATATAAATCACAACTAAAACCAGTAGCAGGACGCGCACGACCAAAGTGCTCACCAATACCGTCATAGCGACCACCCTGTGCTAAAGGTGCAGCACGGTTTGGTGCATAAACTGCATACATCAAACCAGTGTGATAGTGGTAGCTACGAAGTTCAACGACGTCAATTCCGACGTTCAGTGCTGGCCAACGATTTTTAATTTGGTCAAGTGTTGTTTTAAGTGCGTCTAATGCTGCTTTAAATTCAGCATCTTGTAATATGTTTGCACTTAAATTTGCCTGTAGTGCATCTAAATCACTTGAATAGCGACCAAGCGCATAAAAATCAGAACCCATATTTAGGTTTTGAGTAAATTCTGCTAACTCTGGCAATGCTTTTCTTTGGTATAGATCAGACAGCTCATGTTCTTCATTTTTTGACAGACCAGCGTACTTTACTAGACTACGGAACAAACCTACATGGCCCAAATCTAGATGAGCGCCTTGTAAAGTATAAATGTTCTCAATTAGCCCGAGCATAACATCGACCATTTCGACGTCAGCTTCGATACTATCGTGGCCATATAGCTCTGCACCCAATTGTAAAGGTGCACGAGTCGCATTAAAATTTTGTGGTTTTGTATGTAATACAGTCCCTGCATAACAGTAACGTGCAACACCTTCAACGGGTCTTACATGTGCATCAATACGTGCAACTTGCGGTGTCATGTCAGCACGGATGCCAAGTAAACGGCCTGAAAGCTGGTCAATGACTTTAAAAGTTACTAAATCCAAGTCTTGATTTAATTCTGATAATGAAGACAACGATTCGATGTATTCGATAAATGGTGTATATACCAGTTGATAACCTCTTACTGCGAGGAAATCGATAGCTTCACGGCGAAGTTTTTCAATGACTTGCGCCTGTTCCGGCAATACATCTGCTACCCCGTCAGGCAGCAACCATGTCTCTGAAATGGTCATATTTCAAGCCTAAAATCTGATCAACGTGGAACGACCCCACATAAAAAAATCGGGAACACACCCGATTTCTCTTAGTGTAGCATGATACTTTGTGCCATGCACCTTACAATTTGCATAAATCTTTCTGAATAAACTCTAAAGTCAAAAAGAAGATTTAAACAATTAATAATAACATTCAATATCTTACTTCGCTTTGCTTAAATCATAATCAAAAGTTCTTCGACCAAAGAATGGGCCAATATCTGAACTATCGCCTTGTTTCCAATTAACCAAATTTAGCTTTTGAATAGCTTGAGCTGCTTGAGTATTAAAAGCAAAACAACCTTTTTCAAGACTTGCTATTTTTAACTTTTGTCTAAAAGCAATTAATGAATGCACTTCATTAAGCGGGTTATCATCGACAGAATACAGATGAGACTTCTCATAGGCCAAACTTCTATCAGCATCCCATAAACTGCTTGATACAAAATCCATAGAAGCAGACTGGTCATTATTATTTCCCAGCGCACTTTGAATATCGCCTGTTTCCAAGTTTTCTAAAACAGTTAAGTTATAGCCATACCACTGCGAGTTTAGAAGCCTAAAATACTTTTTATCTGTACCTAAGTTATTATATCTTTCGCCGATTGACTGTTTTGTCTGACTAAAAGAAGGATTTGAATTAAAACTAGATATATAAGAAATATAAGATTGATTCCATTGAGTTTCTTTTAAACGATAGCAATAGCTACCTTTTGGGAAGGTAACATTTTTATAATTTCGATAGAAGTCAATTAAACTTTTATCAAGCTGATTATGAAGTCCTGTATCTAAATTCTTATTTTCTTTATAGCCTGGCAATACTCGATCAAAGATTTTTTCGCCATCTATTTTAACAATTTCAAAATTTAAGTTTTGTTTTAAACTTGGTGTTAGCTCATAAGTCCAACTACTAGGTGTTAACCTTTTTACAATGTTTGTTTGTAGTGTTCCCTTATTTAAAACTTTCTGTTCTGTTAAAAGTTCTTTTTCTAGTGGTTGGTTATGTGACTTTGCAAAAAATATTTCATTATTTTGAATAGGATATTTAGCTATTTCAAAATAATCACTATAAATCTCAGAAGAGATATCCGAAGGTTGATAATACACTTGATAAATCGCGGTATCTTTTTCTAAATTACTGTCAGTTTGACCATTAGTGTCTTGATCCGAACTTTCACCAGTACATGCAGTTAAAATAATAGTAGATGTGATAATTAAAAAACCACTTATTCTTTTTGAGTTAAATTTCATATGAACTCTATAGTTAAAATTTTAATGTTTGCGAATCATACAAACAGAAATAGTCACATACAACACCAAAACTAATTTTTTATTTTCAAGTATTTCTATTAGAGATTTATATTAACCATTAAAAAAAGGATATTAAGTTAACTTAATATCCTTAAAATATTTAAATATATATTCAAAAAGAATTGCACAAATCTAATAATCGATTTGCATAACCCCATTCGTTATCGTACCAAGCAAATACTTTAGCTTGATGCCCCACAACCATAGTTTGAGTTAAATCAACAATAAGTGAATAAGGTGAATGATTAAAATCGCTTGAAACTAGCGGTTCATCAGTTACTGCCATAATTTCTGCATAATCTGTTTGAGAAGCTTTAATCAGCAATTCATTAATATGATGAACAGTAATTGGTGATTGTGCGATAAACGTTAAATCAATTGCAGCCACATTAATAGTAGGAACTCGAATTGAGTAGCCATCAATACGGTCTTCCATTTTCGGCATCACACGTTTTAATGCGCCAAGTGCACTAGACGTAGTGGGAATAATATTTTGCCCAGAAGCTCTAGCACGACGTAAATCACGATGCGCATGATCAAGCACAGACTGATCTGCTGTTACTGCATGAATTTCGGTCATGAGCGCAGTTTCAATACCAAATGCATCATCAATAATTTTTACTAATGGCACTAAAGCCTGCGTAGTACATGACACACTAGATATGATTTGATCAGTTGCTTTTACATCTGCATGGTT
Source organism: Acinetobacter seifertii (assembly GCF_016064815.1). Lineage (NCBI taxonomy): Bacteria > Pseudomonadati > Pseudomonadota > Gammaproteobacteria > Moraxellales > Moraxellaceae > Acinetobacter > Acinetobacter seifertii. The sequence continues at coordinate 2,852,145 of NZ_CP065820.1, forward strand.
AACGCCATAGACAATTGCCGCATCGACATGATCAAAAGGTGCTGCCCCAATAATGACCCGCTTCGCCCCTGCTTCTAGGTGGCGTGTTGCATCAGCATGAGAACGGAACAATCCAGTACATTCGAGTACAACATCAATTTGCAAGCTTGCCCACGGTAAAAGTTCTGGTTGTTTTTGCTGAAGAACTTCAACTTTCAGATTTCGCTGGTTTGATTGAATATTTAAATAAATCTTTTCATTTTCAATAGCTATGTCAACTTTGCCATTAAAACGGCCATGGGTTGTATCATACTTGAATAAATGCACTAGTGTTTGTACATCTGCTATATCGTTAATCGCCACGATTTCAAAATGAAATTGTTTCGGGCTTTCAAACCAAGCACGTAAAACATTACGTCCAATCCGGCCAAACCCATTAATGGCGATACGTTGCATGACCTATCCTTATCTACAAAACCAGAAACGAAAGAAGGCATATAGTAAAACACGTGAAGGCTAATTGAATATAGATTTTTAGCCAAATCACAGTTTTGTAAGATATTCCCTCTAAAATCGTTGGTTCGGTGGGGTTTTTCCGTTACAATTTAGCGTTTTTTAAAAATAAGCCCCGTATCACATGCAATATTTGTGAACAAACAAACTTGTAGTGATGCTTTTAGCCAAATTCGAAAATATGGAGTGACTTGGTTGTGAGTACTCGTTTAATGACATCTGCTGAAATTCGTGAAGCATTTTTGCGCTACTTTGAAACGCAAGGGCATACACGTGTCGCGTCGAGTTCTCTTGTTCCTGCCAACGACCCAACTTTATTATTTACAAATGCTGGGATGAACCAGTTTAAAGACTGTTTTTTAGGTCTTGAGAAACGTGACTATGTACGTGCCACAACATCACAAAAATGTGTACGTGCAGGCGGTAAACATAACGATTTAGATAACGTCGGCTATACAGCTCGTCACCATACATTCTTTGAAATGTTAGGTAACTTCTCATTTGGTGACTATTTCAAACGTGATGCGCTTAATTTTGCTTGGGAATTTTTAACCAGCGAACAATGGCTTGCTTTACCGAAAGACCGCCTATATGTAACGGTTTATCACACCGATGACGAAGCCTACGACATCTGGAATAAAGAAATTGGTTTAGCGCCAGAGCGTATTATCCGTATTGGTGATAACAAAGGCGAAAAATACGCTTCAGATAACTTCTGGGCAATGGGTGATACAGGTCCATGTGGTCCATGTTCTGAAATTTTCTTTGACCACGGTGACCACATTTGGGGTGGTTTACCTGGTTCTCCTGAAGAAGATGGCGACCGATTCATTGAAATCTGGAACAACGTTTTCATGCAGTTCAATCGTACTGCTGATGGCGTGCTTCACCCTCTTCCAGCTCCATCTGTAGATACAGGTATGGGCTTAGAGCGTATTTCTGCTGTATTGCAACATGTTAATTCAAACTATGACATTGACCTGTTCCAACACTTATTAAAAGCTGCTGCAAACATCATTGGTATTGAAGACGAAGGTCAGCCTTCTTTACGTGTTGTTGCAGACCATGCGCGTTCTTGCTGTTTCTTGATTGCTGATGGTGTAAACCCAAGCAATGAAGGCCGTGGCTATGTACTTCGCCGTATTATCCGTCGTGCTGTTCGTCATGGTAACAAGCTTGGCGCAACTGGTACATTCTTCTACAAAATGTTGCAACCTTTAATTGAAGTTATGGGTGATGCATACCCAGAACTTGCAGCGCGCAAAGATGTTATTGAAGCAACTTTAATTCGTGAAGAAGAACAGTTTGCTAAAACACTTGAGCAAGGGTTAAAACTACTTGAAGGTGAACTTGCTCAGTTAAAAGACAAAACTATTCCTGGTGCGACTGTATTTAAACTTTACGACACTTATGGCTTCCCGACAGACTTAACGGCTGATATTGCACGTGAACGTGGCTTTATTATTGATGAAGCTGGTTTTGAAGTTGAAATGGCTGCACAGCGTCAACGTGCACGTGATGCTGGTAAGTTTGCAGTTGACTATAACAACATTGTAAAAGTTGAAGGTGAAACTCAATTCGACGGTTACATTAACACCACTGGTCAAGGTGAAATTGTAGCGATCTATAAAGATGGCGTACAAGTTGATGAAGTTTCTGAAGGTGACGAAGCACTAATCGTTTTAAACCAAACTCCTTTCTATGCAGAAAGTGGTGGTCAGATTGGTGATACAGGTATCTTCAAAAACGAAACTGGTATTTTTGAAGTTCAAGACACCAAAAAGTCAGGCGGTGCTTTTGTTCATCAAGGTATTGTGACTGTTGGTAACCTCAAAGCAAATCAAAATGTAGAAGCGATTGTTAAAGCAGACATTCGTGAAGCTACTGCGCGCAACCATTCAGCAACTCACTTGTTACATGCTGCCCTTCGTCAAATCTTAGGTTCACATGTACAACAAAAAGGTTCTTTAGTTGCAAGCGACATCTTACGTTTTGACTTTGCAAATGACCAACCTGTTTCATTTGAACAATTACAACAAGTTGAACGTCTCGTAAATGCTGAAGTTATTGCCAACACTCCAGTAACGACTGAACTTCTCGACATTGAAGCTGCAAAAGCAAAAGGCGCAATGATGTTGTTCGGTGAAAAATATGGTGATGAAGTACGTGTACTTTCTATGGGTTCAGTCATTGATGAGAAAAACTTCTCAATCGAACTTTGTGGTGGTATTCACGTAAAACGTACAGGTGATATTGGTTTATTCAAAATCACTTCTGAAGGTGGTGTAGCTGCTGGTGTACGTCGTATTGAAGCAGTGACTGGCACTAAAGCGTTAGAAGTGGTACAAAAAGCTGACAACGATATTCAGCACATTAATAGCTTACTAAAAGCACAGAAAGACCAAACTGTTGAGCGTGTTCAAGCTAATGTGGAATTGGTTTCTGCATTACAAAAGCAGATTGAACAGCTCAACCAGAAATTGGCAAACTTCCAAGCGGCTGACTTGATTGATCAGGTACAAACGATTGCTGATCGTCAAACGCTTATCACTACTGTTCAAGGTGTTGATGCAAAAGCGCTTCGCAACTTGCATGACAGTGTGAAATCAAAATTAGAGAATGCAGTGATTGTGTTAGCAGGTGTAGAGGGTGACAAGGTCAGCCTGCTTGCATCAGTCGCGTCGCAATACACTGCAAATCTAAAAGCAGGTGACATCATCAAACATCTAGCAACTGAGTTAGGTGGTAAAGGTGGTGGTAAACCTGACTTAGCACAAGGTGGCGCGCCACTTAACGAGAAGTTTGGACAAGTTATTGCAGCATTGCCTGCTTGGCTTGAACAAAAATAAGACTTCACTTTTTGTGTAACTGACCCTGAAAAGCCTCTCAGGGTCATGGCTTATATGGAACAACTATGGCATTAATCGTTCAAAAATATGGCGGTACTTCTATGGGTACCCCCGAGCGCATTTTAAATGTTGCTCGTCGTGTGAAGCGTTGGCATGATCACGGTCACAAGGTTGTTGTGGTCGTATCTGCAATGAGTGGTGAAACAAACCGCTTACTTGCCCTCGCTAAAGCCATTACCGAAACACCTGACCCACGTGAGTTAGACCAAATGGTTTCAACCGGTGAACAGGTGACGATTTCCATGTTAGCTATGGCACTTAATTCGATTGGTGTGGAAGCTAAATCCTATACCGGACGTCAAGTCGGTATTAAAACTGACAGTGCATTTACCAAGGCGCGTATCGAGTCTATTGATACAGATGTCATGACCAATGACCTAGATGCAGGCCGTGTTATTGTGGTTGCTGGTTTCCAAGGCTTTGATGCAAATGGAAATACCACAACACTAGGCCGAGGTGGTTCAGATACTTCTGGTGTTGCTCTTGCTGCTGCTTTAAAAGCTGACGAATGTCAGATCTATACCGATGTAGATGGCGTTTACACCACTGACCCTCGCGTTGCTCCTAAAGCCAAAAAAATCGACCGTATTTCTTTTGAAGAAATGCTAGAAATGGCATCATTAGGTTCTAAAGTTTTACAAATTCGCTCAGTAGAGTTTGCCGGGAAATATCAAGTTCCTTTACGTGTATTATCAAGCTTTGATAATGATAACGATGGCGTTTTTGACGACGAATTTAAAGAAAATGTAGGTACACTCATTACGACTGAGGCGGAAGACAATATGGAACAGCCAATCATTGCAGGTATTGCTTTTAACCGTGACGAAGCAAAATTAACGATTTTAGGTGTGCCTGATGAACCAGGCATTGCTTCTAAAATCTTATCACCAGTAAGTGATGCCAATATCGAAGTCGATATGATAGTGCAAAATGTTGAAGAAGATGGCACAACAGATTTCACTTTCACTGTAAACCGTGTTGATTTAGCGAAAGCTGAAAAAATCTTAAACGAAACTGCTAAAAATATTGGCGCGCGTGAAGTTTCAACACGTGATGATATCGTTAAAGTATCTATCGTTGGTGTTGGTATGCGTTCACACGCAGGTGTAGCGAGCAAAATGTTCACTGCCCTTGCTGATGAAGGCATTAACATCCTTATGATTTCAACTTCTGAAATTAAAGTTTCTGTCATTATTGATGAGAAATACCTTGAACTTGCAGTTCGTTGCCTACATACCGCATTTGGTTTAGACCGCGAACATGGTGAAAGCAGCGCCCGCGCTTAATTTTACCAAACGGTCAAGAATTCATTAAAAAATGTTTACTTGTCCGACAATAATCAAAGAAAACACAGAGCCGCTATAGTTTTTTTTATAGCGGCTCTGTTATATTAAACGGAAAGTTTTTTGGCAGTGATTATCAAAATATGACTTTGTTCTCATATTTCTGTTAGAATCTGACTGAAAACTGAGGTTGAGCTTTTATTTGGGTACCAATATTGCAGTTTTAAGCGTTTAGCAAGGAGATAAACATGCTGATTCTGACCCGCCGTGTCGGGGAAACATTAATGATTGGGGATCAAGTCAGTGTTACTGTGCTTGGCGTCAAAGGAAACCAGGTTCGAATTGGTGTGAATGCGCCAAAAGAGGTTTCTGTTCATCGCGAAGAAATTTATCAACGTATTCAACATGAACGTGCAATGCATGAACACCTTCAACATCTTGATCAAGATTATCAAGTTTCATATGAAGATGATAATTATGCACAGAAAAACTTCAATCGTTAGTATGAAGTTATTCTCTCCCTAATTAAAGCGACTTTCTAGTCGCTTTAAATTTTTTGGGAGTATATAAATTTATAGTCCTAATGCACGTTTTACTGGTGCATAACTACGACGGTGTTGATCGATCACCCCGTGAGCTGCAATCGCTTCAAAGTGTGCTTTTGTTGGATAGCCTTTATGTTTGGCAAATCCAAATAATGGATACTGTTGATCTAATTCTGCCATTTGGCGATCACGTGTGACTTTTGCCAAGATACTGGCAGCACTAATTTCAGCGTGGCTCGCATCTCCACCAACAATTGCTTCACAAGGAATAATGATTCCTTTTGGAATTTGGTTGCCATCTACAATAACTTTTTCAGGCAGTGTTTTAAGGCCGTCCACTGCTCGCTTCATTGCTAGAAATGTTGCTTGTAGGATATTTAGCTCATCAATTTCTGCATGCGTCGCTTCCGCAATTGACCATGCTAAAGCTTTTTCCTGAATTTCAATAAACAACTTTTCACGTTTTTTTTCAGTTAATTTTTTAGAATCGTTTAGTCCTAAAATCGGATTTTCCGGATCTAAAATAACAGCTGCGGCAACAACCGACCCCACTAATGGGCCTCGCCCCGCCTCATCTACGCCTGCAACGAACATGTATACTCCAATGAAAAAAAGAGGCTGATCAATATGAATCAGCCTTCTTTAAAACTTAAATTATTAATTACTTTTGTAAAGCTTCAGCCACGCAAGCATTTACAGTATTAGAAACGACTTGGGTTACTATTGTTGCACGTGCAGCTGGGTCAAGTGCAGCAGTAGCCAAATCAACTGCAGTAACACTGTTTGGTGCCTTTTCACTTACGCAGCCACAAACATTAGTTTGAATACTATCACGTTGTTCAGCCGTCATAAGCTTTGTTGCTGTTTTCCATGCAGGAACATTATTAATTTCTGTAATACATTTCGCATTTACAGCAACTTTCAATGCAGCCATACCTAACTGTTGAGTTGTAGTTTCTGCAGAACCTGCTCCAGGCGTGGTTGCACATGCAGTTAAAGCTAAAACAACTGGTGCCACAGCAAGCATCAATTTTTTCATCATTTTTCCTTTGATCGAACGTAAGCAGCGCGTATTTTGCCTAAACTCGTGCTTAGAAGAAACAAATAAATTGATGCATTTATGCAATCTAATTTTCCTACACTCCAGTTTGATTTAATCATGCACTTCAGCTAAAGCGTTCTGTTTATAGTACGCTCCGTTACGAGAACAACATTTCTCAAAAATACTGCTTTACCATAAAATCTAGCGCTAAAATGACAAAAAATTAGGGTCTTTTATGCCTGCCTCATCCTCTCAATACTACACCCGCACTGCACAGATTTTGCATTGGGTTATGGCAATCATTTTCATTACGGCTTGGGTGATTGGTTTCTACAGTGGAAATTTTTTAAGTTATGATACTGATGGCAGCTTTAAAGGTGATGTCATTACACTACATAAAAACATCGCCACAACCATTATCTTTCTAGTGGTTATTCGCCTTTTCTGGCGTTACACCCATCCAGCCCCAAAGTTGCCTGATACTATGTCGCCAACAATGAAAACTTTGGCTCACATTGGGCATTTATTACTCTATGTGATTTTAGTAGCGTTACCTATTACTGGTTGCTTATTTAGCTGGAGTGCTGGTCACCCTGCACCAGTTTTATATTTATTTAATATTCCACGCTTAGTACAAGACAACCCCGAGTTATTAGCGATTGTTAAACCATTACATATTTATATTTCATGGTTTGCAGGTTTGCTTATTGTTGGACATGTTCTGGCAGCTTTAAAACATCACTTTGTGGATAAAGACAATGTTTTAAACAGCATGACCAAACAACCTAAATAACTTCAATGTTAAAAAAACCGCCTATTAAAGGCGGTTTTTTTATTTAGATTTTTTGGATTTCTGAAATCCACTTTTGTTTTTCTTCATCTGAAATGAAAGAAGCTTCAAAAGAGTTAATTGCGAGTTGCTTCAACTCATCATTACTTAAATCTAAGGCTTGCTGAATAGCAATGAAGTTATCATTCATATATCCCCCAAAATATGAAGGATCATCCGAGTTAACAGTCACGTGTACGCCTTTTTGCAACAGACGACGGATATTGTGATCTTTCATATCCTTAACAACACATAGCTTTAAGTTACTTAAAGGGCAAACGGTTAATGGCATTTTTTCATTAATTAAACGAGCCATTAATTGTTCGTCTTCTTCAGAACGCACGCCGTGGTCAATACGGTTTACTTTAAGCAAGTCCAAAGCTTCCCACACATATTCAGGTGGGCCTTCTTCGCCTGCGTGAGCCACGATTAAGAAGCCTTCTTCACGTGCCTTAGCAAAAACACGTTCAAATTTAGCTGGTGGATGACCTACTTCACTTGAGTCAAGCCCTACGGCAATAATGTCTTCTTTAAACGGTAAAGCTTGCTCAAGCGTTTCAAATGCAGCTTCTTCGCTTAAATGACGTAAGAAACACATAATGAGCTGAGAGCTAATACCAAATTTAGCTTTTGCATCAGCACATGCACGTTTAAGCCCATTGATTACTGTCGCAAAAGTAACACCACGGTCAGTATGGGTTTGCGGGTCAAAGAACATTTCTGTATGAACGACACGATCTTCTGCACATTTCTCAAAATATGCCCATGCTAAATCATAAAAATCTTGCTCATGAACAAGAACATTTGCACCAGCATAATAAATATCTAGAAATGATTGAAGATTATGAAAGTTATAAGCTTGCTTTACTTCTTCAACAGATTTGTAAGGAATCTGAATCTGATTACGCTGTGCAATAGCAAACATTAATTCAGGTTCAAACGTCCCTTCAATATGCACATGCAACTCGGCTTTTGGTAAGGCCTGAATCAGCTCGACTTGATTCATATTAACTCCACATCTAAAGAAAAAAAGGGTGTGGTAACACACCCTTCAATAACTTCCTTCTTATATAACGATTACGAAATATAGTTCTAGAAGGAAATTATAAAAAATCGTATTAACCGCCAAAAGCGATAAATTTAAATACCCAAAGAGCAGCAATAATCCACACCATGTATGGAACAGTTTTTGCCTTACCTGTGAATAATTTAACTAATGCATAGCTGATAAAGCCCATTGCAATACCATCTGCAATTGAGTACGCGAATGGCATAAATACAATCGTTAAAAAGGCTGGAACAGCTTCTGTAATATCATCCCAATCAATGTGCGTGATCCCTTGGATCATAAGTACACCGATAAATAATAAAGCTGGGGCTGTTGCAAAACCTGGCACAGATTGAGCAAGAGGAGCTAAAAATAAACAGCAGATAAATAAAACAGCAACAACGACTGCAGTTAAACCAGTACGCCCACCTGCCGCTACACCTGAAGCTGATTCGATATATGGCGTAGTTGATGAAGTACCTAATGCAGCACCAGCAACAATAGCCGTAGAGTCAGCAAATAATGCTTTTTTCAAACGTGGTAATTTACCATCTTTTAAAAGGCCAGCACGGTGTGAAACGCCAACCAAAGTACCCGTACTGTCAAACAAGTCAACAATGAAGAATACGAAGATCACACCGACCATACTTGCAGTAAATAGGCCTTTAAAGTCCATTTGGATGAATGTTGGTGCAATTGAAGGGATTTGACCTACTACACCTTTAAATTGATTCAAGCCTAAAGCAGTCGCAATTGCTGTAACGACTAAAATACTAATAATGATGGCACCGCGAACTTTAAGCTGATGTAAAACTACAATCAATAAAAATCCAAATAAAGCCAACAACACTGTAGGTTGTTTAATATCACCCAAACCTACCAATGTCGCTTGATTGGCAACAATAATGCCGGCATTTTTTAGCGCAATAAGTGCAAGGAATAAACCAATACCCCCGCCTATCGCAAATTTAAGCGACATTGGAATTGCATTGACAATCGCTTCACGAACTTTAAAGAAGCTAATAGCAAGAAAGACAATTCCTGAAACAAAAACAGCAGCTAAAGCCGTCTGCCATGGCACTCCCATGCCCATACATACCGAATAGGTAAAATAAGCGTTAAGCCCCATGCCCGGTGCCAATGCAATTGGATAATTGGCAATAATACCCATCACTAAACAACCGATTGCTGCCGCCAAACAGGTTGCAACGAATACGGCGCCATGATCCATGCCGGTTTCAGATAAAATGAGTGGATTGACAATGATGATGTAACACATCGTTAAAAACGTAGTTACACCAGCAAGAACTTCTGTTCGAAACGTGGTTTTATTGTCGCTTAACTTAAATAAACGCTCTAACCAGCCTGCCGAAGAATTGGGCGCCGCCATAAGTAGCCTCTATGCAAAATCTGAGCTGTGGAATATGTACTTCTATGTAGGTATCTGAGCAATCTTGTTTTTCTGATCAGATCTCTAAACAAAAACCTCAAATAGATGAAGCAACAAATATGCCACTCATTTGAATTTTGATTTCATACATAGAAAATAGACACAGCCCCTCTTGAAACACAAAAAAGCTGCATAACCCCTATGCAGCTTTTTTACTATACGTTAAATAAGTTTAACAGATTCAATCGCAACATGATCAAAATTTATGAAAAGATATGACCAATGACAGTCTTTTTTAAAGCAAATTACAACAACAGTTTTGACTAGAAAAAAACTTTTTTATCACTGAGATAGTTTTGCAAAGTATAAGAAGCTAAATTGCTATGACTAACACGATTAGGATTTCGCTCAATCGTTTGCAAGTTTTTTTCTGCTTCTTGAATAATTCGCATAAGTTCTTGGTGTTTTTTATTTTGGCTATCTAAATACGCCCAATATCCTAATACAAACACGATACTCACACACAACACTATTAATACTTTATTGATCATTATTATTATCTCTATGTTTTTAATGTTAATGATCTTAACAAAAAATAACCAGTTTGTGAATACTTTCACATTTATTTACAATAATTACCAATCACTCAAGCTATTGATATAAAAAATGTTTTCTAATTTACAATTTTAAAAAAGCTTAAAAAGGAAACTTTTCACTTAAAAATTCATTTTTAAAAATCACTATATTTTTTTATTAAAAACTTATATACACTGCTTTCCCTCTTTTATTTTTAAGTATATTTAAATTTATTTTTCAATTTAACTTCACTATATTATTGATTGAATTTTAATTTATTTATTCAATTCCCAAATAATAAAAAGCCCATTTCAATCAATCAAAATGGGCTTTTATAAATTAATTAACCGACAATTTCTTCAACTTTAGGTTTTGCCTTTATCAAATCAGCCTCATACACCAATTCATATTCTTCTAACTTTAAATGTTTTAAACGCTGTCTAAGTTTTTTCAAAGACCATGGCCATGCGGCAAAATTACGGCCATTAGCATCGAGATAGTAACTTTTACATCCGCCACTATTAAATACAGTGGTTTGCAGATGTTTTTGTACAAGCTCATTATGCTTTTTAATCACTTCTGACTTAACGGAAAGTTTAGAAATCCCCTTTGCCTTCATTTGTAGCAAACCATCAACAATATATTGCAGTTGTGCTTCAGCAAGACCAATAAAGGAGTCGTAAACCAACACATTAGGTCCTAGCATAAGAAATGCATTCGGCACATTTTCAATATTGGTACCTAAGTAAGCTTCTGGTGAAGAGTCTTTCCAAAGATCAGCCAAACATTGCCCTTGCTCATTGTATACGCGTTTACCAATTGGAGGATGAGATACCTCGAAACCAGTGCCCCAAATAATCACATCAACTTCGTGGCGTTCACCATTTGCAGCAACCACCGTATTGCCTTCAACTTTTACTAAACCATGAGGAATCAGAGTCGTGTTTGGTGCTTGTAGTGCAGGGTAGTAATTGTTAGCAAATAAAATACGTTTACAGCCAATATCAAAATTAGGTGTTACGTTTCGACGTAAAACCGGATCTTTAATTTGCAACTTTAATAGTTGTTTCGCAGCAAAATTGACAGGCTTTAAAGCTTTTGGATTGCGTAAGCCAAAATTAATGACATTTAAAGTACTCGCCACAGTCTGTCGCCAAGTCGCTTGAATAGCTGGATATTTAGCAATGACGGATTTACTTAACTCACCCAAGTCGGTATCTGGTTTTGGCAGTACCCAAGGTGCTGTACGTTGGAACACAAACAGCTCTTTTGCTTTAGGTTGGATTTGTGGCACAAACTGAATAGCAGATGCACCAGTACCAATCACGGCAATACGCTTATCCGTTAAGTCATAATCATGGTTCCATTTGGCTGAATGGAACATCTCACCTGTAAAAGTTTCCAAGCCTTCAAGACGTGGAATTTGAGCTTCGGTAATTGGACCAGTAGCGAATAAAACAGTTTTAGCTTTATATAAGCCAGAGCTTGTTTCAAGTTTCCAGACATTTTCTAGATTGTCCCACTCAGCTTTTAATAGATCGGTATTAAATTCAATAGAAGACTCAATATCAAACTCACGGCTTACATCTTCTAAATAACTTAAGATTTCAGGTTGGCGCGCAAATAAATGACTCCATTTTGCACTTGGGGCAAATGAATAAGAATAAAGCGATGATGGTACATCACAACCACAACCCGGATAAGTATTTTCACGCCAAGTACCACCGACGCGGCTCGCTTTTTCAATAATTTTAAAATTGGTTAAGCCTGCTTCATTTAGCTTGATTGCTGCAGCTAAGCCAGAAATACCTGCACCGACAATAAAAGTGTCATAAATATGTGCAACTTCTTGGGTTTTACGTGTACGTGTATTTGTTCTAGGTTTAGTGACCATAATTTTTCTGCCTATACAAAATTTTATTTAAATAGCTGATACGAAAGCCCAAGGAACTTTGCATATAGGGTTGGAGACGTTCTTTTCATAAGCCAGAATAATTTGGCATCGATCTGTGGCGTGGTATAGAGCTGCCCTCGATCTAATCGGTTCAATGTTAACGTTGCAACTGCGTCACTGGTGGTCATGGCATAATTCATGAGTGCATGATCTGCAAGTTTTGAATAGCGCCCTGGAATACGACCATTTTTAATGATATTGGTCGGAACCAAAGTCGGGCACAGCACATTCACTTTAATATTGAATTTGCGAAGCTCAGCTGAAAGGGTTTCTGATAATGCCAATACACCGGCTTTCGTTACGTTATAGACACTCATTTCTGGTGCTGCAGTATAAGACGCGGCAGAAGCCACATTAATAATTGCGCCGTAACCTAATTTTTTGAGCTTTGGTACAAATGCATGACAACCATGAATAACACCCCATAGGTTTACATGCATACACCATTTCCAGTCTTCCAAGCTCATTTCATCAAATTTGCCGCCTAGACCTACGCCAGCATTATTAATAATCAGTGTTACTGGATGCTCTAATAATTGCTCTGCTTGATCAGCCAAAACCTGTACTTGTTCTGCTTGTCCAACATCGCACTTGACTGCAAAAGCTTTTTGTCCAAGCTGTTCAACTAACCGTACGGTTTCTTCAGCAGCTTCTAAATTAATATCCGCACATACCACGTTGCCACCGCGTTTTGCCAATTCAAGTGCAAAGCTACGGCCAATTCCACTACCTGCCCCTGTCACAACAGCATATGCGTTTCTGCTAGGCTGGTCTTTCTTACCAAATAGAATCATAGTAAATCCTAAAAAATTTTAGGGAGACGACAGTAATTTGGGTATTACTGCCGTGACCAACAGCCTTATGAAACTGCACGAACTGGTGGAGTAAATTCCTTCACAAAGTAAGGTGCAATTGCACCGCCCTCGTTAAGTAATTTCTGTTTGTAGTACTCAAGATATTGAGTTGTGTCATGATCATTTGGATGAAAGCTTGGACGTAAATAATCCAGAATCTGGCCAACGGTGCTACCGAATACGCCATCTTTTGGACTAAAAATTAAGTTGACGCCACGACGTGCATCTTTCCAAAATTTTCTGGTTAGCATTTCTTGTGGCTTACGCAATACAGGCACAAATAATGTTGCGGTTGGAATAAGCCCTAAAATGGTAATGAAAGCCATTAGAAAACCGGTTGCACGCAATGGATAGTTACCGTTCAAAACCTGATAGACATCATAAGCAATATCTTTGTGCTCAGACTCTTCAAGCATATGCCACATCCATAACGCTCGGCTTTTCGCATCGTCGGTATAATAAAAGTTCTTTTCATGCTTCATCATGTATTCAGCGAGAACTGCCGTAAAGTGCTCAATGCCTGCCATAAGTGAAAGCTTTAATGGCTGTGGGAATTTTAAAAACACATATTTAAAAAAGTTTTCACCTAAGAAACGATATAAATCGACCGGATATTCTAGCTCTTTAATTGCATCATTGAATTCATTATGCAATTTTGAATGGATAGCCTCTTGACCAATAAGAGAAGTAACACGCTGTTTTAAAATCGGATCTTGAATAAATTCACGGTGATGGCGAGCAGTTTCGATGACAAGATCTTCACCATAGGTCAAAAAAACCGAAAGCGTTGCAAAGAACAAAGTTGCAAACTGATTGTTGACGTAAAACTCGATATCAATTTCTTTGCCATCAAATCCGATATTTAGATGGCGGATTGGGATAGATCCTTTATTTGAAAAGTCTATCTTTTGATACTGAGCCATAACTGATTTAGGAGAAATAATATTTCGGATAGCTTGAGCGACCATTTTTTGACACCCTATAAAATTTGTTAAATACAAGGCAGCGTCGAATCAAACAGATAAAGTTGTCTTTAAATTATTTCTTGCAATCTTTAACTGCTCTAGAACAAAAATTTGCTCGAATACATCTGCCTTGCCATGTTTTATGAACTTAAGCGAGGTTAAATTCACCAAATCAGGTTAAATAGTGCGCTTGATGCATTACTCGAACAAGGACAAAAAAAGCCAACCCACATTGAAACTTTTTGCCAATTCAAATATTTTTTGATTATTTCAAACAACTTATATAAGCTAATATTATTCATAACAATTTAAATAAAAGACACTTGTCCTAAAATGACAAAAAGATGGCTTAAAAAGATAATAAATGAAACATTATGCCTGTTTTTGATAGTATATCATTTTAATACTTCAGCGTTCCAAAAATCACACTAAGCTTTCTGTTTTTAGAGCTTCATTGCATAAATGAAAACGATAAACTGCATTCAGAGAAAAAAATTGAATGAGGATAATAAATCATGTTTGATATGCGTTTATCTCATGAGCGTGGTGCAGCACATCATGGCTGGTTACAGTCAAAACACACGTTTTCATTTGCAAATTTTTGGGACCCGAAACAAGTAGGCTTTTCAGATTTGCTTGTGATTAATGATGATACTGTTGCTCCATCGAAAGGTTTTGGTACTCACCCTCACCGCAATATGGAAATTATTTCTTATGTGCTTGAAGGTGCGTTAGAACATAAAGATTCAATGGGTACAGGTTCGGTGATTGTGCCTGGTGATATTCAATTAATGAGCGCAGGTCGTGGTGTTGCTCATAGTGAATTTAACCACTCTGCACAAGAAAACGTGCACTTCTTGCAAATTTGGGTTGTTCCAAACGAAGTGAACACCACACCGGGCTATCAACAATTGCATGTTTCTGAGGAAGACAAACGCGGTAAATTGCATTTGATGATTTCACCAACAGGTGGCGAAAAAACTTTGTCGATCAAACAAGACATTAATATTTATTCAGGTCTTTTTGACGGCGAAGAAACAGCAGAGTTTGCAATTCCTGAAGGTCGTTATGTTTACCTACATGTGGCAAAAGGCCGTATTGATGTAAACGGTAAAACCTTTAACACGGGTGATGCTGCGCGAATTCGTGATGGAGGCAAGTTATCATTTACTAATGGTGATAATGCTGAAATTCTGATTTTTGATATGCGTCCGGAAGAAGTTCCAACCATGCCATAATCAACAAAACACCTGCATAGATATATGCAGGTGTTTTTTATATATTAAAAATTAAAAACTATGAATGGTCTTCCGAGCGTGCCATTTCTGTATTGATATAGCTCATAATCATAGTGGTTAACCCTTGCACCATTTCATCAAAACTAATAAATGGGTTAGGTAAAATAAGATGCCTTGCTACGTTAAAAATACCACTATTTATACAAATGTAAGTAATGACAGGTAAGTTATTAATTTTTAAATATTTAGGATTATGCATCATATATTTCATGATGACTTCCATTAAAGCCTGTTCAATTTTTGGAATATATTTGTCGTATTGCAACTCACCTGCATAACGTAAAACGGTTAAGTAACGGTCATTATTTTTCTTTAATAAATCACTAAATGTATAAAAGATCATTTCGATAACAGGCTCTAACTCCAACTCTAGAATTGTAGGAGTTAACTCTTTAATCATGTCGAGAATTTCACTCACAAAGTAATGATTCATCGCATCATAGATTTCTTCTTTATTTTTAAAATACTCATAAAGTGACCCAACACTCACCCCTGCAATTTCTGCAATATGACGTGTAGTGGTACCACTTGGTCCATGCAATGCTACGGCAATAAAACCTGCTTCAATAATAGTATCAACAGTAACTTTGGCTCGTGCCTGACGGGGTTTTCGCGTAGACATATTTTCTTATAAATAATCCGAACATAAGCTCAGGTTAGCATGTAATTTAGCCCTACCCTAATAAAAAAACAAAATCCGAATACTTGTCAAATTTCATGACGCAATTTCTTTAGAGGTATCGCAAAACATAGTTATGAGTTCTTTTATTGTTAGGCAATTACTTTTAAAAGAAACTAAAATATTCAAATAAAAATCAATGTATTAATAAAATTTTAAACTAATTTTTTATTTTATTTATACATTAGATTTGAGCTTAAATAAATTGAAAAGTTACCCGAATTGAATCCGAACATAAACTCAGATTAACATGAAAAAATCTAAAAAAGAGGTTGATCCGTTTTACCAATTCGCCTCTTTTCCGTTATTCAGTCAAATAATCAAACAAATAACGGAGCAACATCACCGTACTCAGTAAGCAGAAAAACTGCTTTTTGAAAATGGAATTTACAGTGCCCTGTTGGAAATCAAAGCTTTTTGGTTTTCGACAACATCGCACTATCACTGATTGATCTGAAGGTGTCGCCATGATCTCGACCACAGTTAAAAAATCACTAAACAAAATTAAATTTTACCGTGAAATCGAGTTACCAGATTTTGCCAGTAAAAAATCTATCCCAATCCGTCATTTAAATATTGGTTTTGATGGAAAGGAAATTGATGTCAGATTCTATATGGACAACCAATTTGCGACGATTTTTTTTGCTACGCTTTCAGTATTTCTAACCTATGGTGAAGATTTGGTGATTGAAACTGCTCGTCACCACCGCGAATTTATTCAAGACCCAGTTTTAAAACAGCGTGTTACCTCTCTCATTGGTCAAGAAGCCATCCATTCAAAATTGCACAATGAATATAACGATGCACTTAAAGATGTTGAGTACCCTGTCGATTTATATCGTTTCTTGGGCGAGAACTTCTTCAAATATGTGTTTTTAAAATTTCCGCAACCACTGAAATTATCGATGATGGCTGGTATTGAGCATTTTACGGCTGTACTTGCTGAATACATGATGAAGCACGAGAAGAACTTTTACTATTCGGACGATGCGAAAAGTCGTGCGTTATGGATGTGGCATATGCTTGAAGAATCTGAGCATAAAGATATTGCCTATGATGTTTATCAATTACTCAATGGTAGCTACCCATTACGAGCTTCTGGCTTCTTCTTAGCTTTGTTCACTATTTTAGGTTTAATCCCAGCAACTACCTTGTTTATTCCGGTTTTAAGAAAACCACAGGAAATGTTAACTAGAAAATTCTGGAAAGACGCTCGCCGAGGTGTAGGACTTATTTTTGGTCCAAAAGATGGCGTATTTGGTAGCACCATTGGTCAAATTCTTGACTACTTACGCCCTGATTTCCACCCAAATGATCATGATACGACTGAATATCTAGAATATTACAAAAACAAATTACTAAGCGAAGGCGGTGCAATTGCACCTTACTTTGTGAAGGAATTTACCCCTCCTGTACGCATGTCTTAATTGGCTTGTAACCAGTCACTACTCAATGGCTGGTTTTCCTTAAATCTATTTCGGGATGAATCATGATTTTATTTGGCAAAAAGAGAGTTAAACCAAGCCAAAAAGCTTATGCCGTCGTGACGGGTGCAGGTAGCGGAATTGGTCGGAGTTTTGCAATTGAACTGGCAAAACGTGGTGGCAGCGTAGTGTGTGCAGATATTAATTTAGAAGCCGCAGAAGAAACCGTAAAGCTTCTTGAACAAGAAGGCGCAAAAGCTTTTGCTATGCGTTGTGATGTGAGTAATGCAGACCAAGTAAATCATTTAGCTGAAACTGCTGAAATTTTGCTTGGGCACCCTGTAACTCTTGTCATTAATAATGCAGGAGTGGGTTTAGGAGGCAAGTTTGACGAACTCAGTCTAGAAGACTGGAACTGGGTCATGAATATTAACCTTTGGGGTGTTATTCATGGTTGTCATGCTTTTGTACCAAAGTTTAAAAAGTTAGGTTACGGCGCGATTATTAATGTGGCTTCGGCGGCATCTTACACTGCTGCTCCAGAAATGACCGCGTATAACGTAACAAAAGCGGGTGTACGTGCGCTATCTGAAACACTTTCGGCCGAACTGCGTAAGTTTAATATTAAAGTCAATGTACTCTGCCCGACTTTGGTTCCCACCAATATCATTAAAAATGGTCGTATTCCGGGTCGTTATTCGAAGCTTGCAGACCATGCACTTATGAACTATGCACTCACCACAAGTGATGACGTCGCCAAACTCACTCTTAACCGTCTTGATCAGGATGAGCTTTATACCATTCCTCAAATCGATGCGAAGTTATTCTGGCTCATGAAACGTGCATCTCCAAGCTTGTATACCAAGTTCCTTGGTACGTCTTACAAATTATTTAAATAAGAAATTTATAGGTAGTACACATATGACTGCTCAAATGAAAACAAATGCATCAGCAAAAAAAGCTGTCAATTCACCTCAGCATATTTTCGATACTTTTATTGTGGGCGCTGGCATTTCAGGTATTGCAACAGCGATTCGTCTCGACCAAGTTGGCTATACCAACTACAAAATTATTGAAAAAGCAGGACGTGTAGGTGGTACTTGGCGTGAAAATACCTACCCAGGTTGTGGCTGTGATGTACCTTCAGCTCTGTATTCTTACTCGTTTGCCCCAAGTGCAAAATGGAGCCATTTATTTGCACGCCAACCAGAAATCTTAAGTTACTTGGAAGACGTAAGTAACGAATTTAATGTTACATCTAAAATCGAGTTTAACAACGAGTTGCTTAACGCAGCTTGGGATGACTCACGTCATGTATGGGTACTTGATACCACTACTGGCCAATATTTATCTAAAACCGTTATTTTTGCCACAGGTCCAATTACCGAAGCTCAAATTCCACGTCTTGAAGGCTTAGAAACATTTACAGGTGAAATGTTCCATTCAGCGAAATGGAATCATGATTATGACTTAACTGGTAAACGTATTGCCGTGATTGGTACTGGTGCATCTGCCATCCAATTTGTGCCACAAATTCAACCCAAAGCAAAAGAGCTATTTGTGTTCCAACGTACAGCTCCTTGGGTGCTGCCAAAACCAGATACTGACTTGGGCGAGTTGAGTAAATCCGTCATTGCAAAATATCCATCTATTCAAGCGAGCTGGCGTAAAAGTGTAGCGCTAACGCTAAATGCAATTAACTTTGGTTTACGTAATCCACTTGCTCTAAAACCAGTCAATGTACTCGGCAAGCAATTACTTAAACTTCAAATTGCAGACCCTGAATTACGCAAAAACGTAACGCCTAATTTTGATATTGGCTGTAAACGTATTTTATTTGCCAATAACTACTACCCTGCACTACAAGCACCAAACACGACTCTAATTCCTCATGGTTTAGTAAAAGTTGAAGGCAATACTGTTATTGCTGCAAATGGTGAACGCCACGAAGTTGATGTGATTATTTGGGGTACAGGCTTTGAAGTATCTCACCCACCAATCGGTAAACGTGTGTTTAATGAAAAAGGACAACGTTTAAATGATTTATGGAAAAACACTTCACCAGAAGCTTACTTAGGAACCAACATTGAAAATGTGCCGAATGCATTTTTAATTTTAGGTCCTAACGTACTGGTTTATGACTCGTTTATTGGTTTGGCAGAAGCACAACTCGACTATATCGTAGATGGCTTATTGAAAATTAAAAATAAAGGAATTAGCAAGTTAAACGTTAAGTCCGATGTAATTAAAAAGCACAACGACTTGGTGCAAAAGCACTTACAAACAACGGTATTTAATAGCGGCGGATGTAAGAGTTATTATCTTGATGCTAACGGTCGCAACTTTGCTGCATGGCCATGGTCATTGAAAAAGCTAAAACAACGTTTGAAAAAGCTAGATTTAAAAGATTATGAAGTCACATATCAAACGTCAAAAACACATTAACTTGTAATTTTGACCAAATCCGTTATTAGGAATGAGCAGTGTATTTTTGTTTTTTATAAAATACACTGCTTTCTTCATTGAATCTTCAAGAAATAAAAGAACAGGTTAAAGATGAAAGAAGGTCAATCAAGCCGTACTGCCGAAGCTGCTGCAGCCTTACGCGCAAATCACTTTAAAAATACGACGAACCCTGTATTTTCAGATCCTTATGCTTTTGAACTAACGAGTAAAGGCTGGAAAAAACTGCTCTCTAACCCACTGATTGTTAAAGTGATGAATTCTTCGGTTTTAAATCGTACTTTAGGTTTACTTACTGGGCAAGTGGTCGGTCGCTCTCGTTATGCCGAAGATTTACTGGATCAGGCTGTTCAACACAACATTCACCAATATGTTTTGGTTGGGGCGGGTCTAGACTCTTTTGTACTACGTGAGTCACAGCATTATCCAACGTTAAAAATTTTTGAAGTCGATCATCCAGATACTCAAGCGACTAAACAGGCCAAGCTAAAAAAGCTAGGCAAACTCCCTTCCACGATTGAATTTGTTGCCATTAACTTTGAAAAAGAATCTATTTCAGAAGCTCTGACTAGAAGTATCTATAATTCATCTGCTCCTGCTTTTTTTTCATGGTTAGGCACAACTCATTATTTAAACCCCGAAACCACCCTGCAAACTTTAAAAAGTATTGCCGAATTTGCTACAAACGGTAGTGAACTAGTACTCGATTATTCAACTGATTTTCAGGAATTAAAGGGTATTGAGCGACTTGGAAGTATAGGCGTTGCACAGTTTACCCATTTACTGAAAGAACCTTTATTAGGCCAATTTAAACCCTCAGATTTACATCAGGCCGTTGAAAAAATGGGTTTTGAAGTCGTAGAAGACCTATCTGGTGAAGCTATTACTGAACGTTATTTTTATAATCGCGCAGACAATATACGCCATACATCGGCAACACGCTTACTGCATCTACGTTTGAAGAAATAAAGATATTTTTATTGGTTGTTTAACCGCATGGCATGAGGTGTTTTCCCATGCCATCTTTTATAAGCATGAATAAAACTGGCAGGTTCTGCATAGCCTAGCCACTCGGCAATCTGTTCAACCGAAGTTTTGGGTAATGCCAAATACTGCTCTGCTAGAACTTGCCTAACCTCTTCACGAATTTGAATAAAAGTCATTTCCTCTAACGCCAAGTGACGGCGTAGAGTACGCACGTTTAAATGCAATCGGTCAGCGACTATTTCCATAGAAGGCATTTCCCCTCGCACATTCATAAGTTGCTGTTGCACCAAGGTTGTAAATTTATTTTGTGATTGGCGTTTCTCCAATATTTGGCGGCACTGTTCTTCGGCTGTATATAGCACCAAATCATTTGCCATAAGTAGCTTTTGATCTACTTTTTGTGGATCAAGAATTACAAAGCTTTTAGCTGAGCCAAATGCTGGTATTACGCGAAATAAGTCTTGATAAGGCTGAACATCACCTTTGGGTTGAAAAGAAAAAGCCAAATACTGGCAAAAGTTATCCTGCACCAAATCTCGCTGTACCGTAATCAGCGCAGCGGCATCTCGTTCAATAATGAATTGACGAACTGATAAGGGAATATCTTGCTCATCAATTTCAATGCGAACGCCCTGTGGTGTATCGGATACATCAAAGCGGGTAAACGCAAAAGTTAAAGTAAAATAGGTTAAAGCCAAATCTAGTGCTTCACGAATGCTAGCACTACTCATCAGAGCCATACCTAATGGCCCAAATGTGGTGAAATGATAGCGTGTACCTACTTCTAAGCCTAGTGTCGGTCTGTCTCCTAGTTGCTCAACCAAGTTTTGAATGAGCTGTAATTCCTGATGGCCTGTCACCACCATATTTGGGTCGAGTAATTGTTGTTGACTAAGCCCAGTCCCTTTTAAAATCGTCTGATAAGAAATGCCTGATTCCACCGCAAAATCAGCCATTAACCGAACACTATGTACACTGCGTTCAAAAGCCCATGCATACTTCACTGTATTGCTCAGAATGTCCTCGAATCACAATATTTTGTCCTCATCCATCCTCTAAATCAAGCAAATAAACGTCTATTCTG
Organism: Acinetobacter seifertii; assembly: GCF_016064815.1. Taxonomy (NCBI): domain Bacteria; kingdom Pseudomonadati; phylum Pseudomonadota; class Gammaproteobacteria; order Moraxellales; family Moraxellaceae; genus Acinetobacter; species Acinetobacter seifertii. The sequence continues at coordinate 2,873,967 of NZ_CP065820.1, forward strand.
CATACAGGAAATTGCGATTTTTCGCTCACTGTTTTTAAGGATTTAGAGCAGCCCATGTTTAATTCGTCGACTAATTCAAATAAAAATGTACGCATGGCCATTATTGGCACTGGCTTTGGTGGTCTAGGACTTGCCATTCGTCTCAAGCAAGCAGGTTTTGAACAATTTACCCTATTTGAAAAAGCTGCTGATGTCGGCGGTGTCTGGCGTGACAACACGTATCCGGGTGCTGCATGCGATGTGCCTTCTCATCTGTATTCTTTTTCTTTTGAACAAGAGCTGGGTTGGAAAAATCGCTACGGAACCTCTCAAGAGATTTATCAATATTTACGCCACTGCACCGATAAATATGACATTCGCCCACATATTCAATTTAATACTGAAATAGCCAGTGCAGAATTTGATGCTCTGCAAGGTGTATGGCACATCCAAAGTACGACAGGTGAACAGTTTGAGGCTGAATTCTTAGTGGGCGCTGTAGGCCAACTTAACCGCCCTGCTTATCCAAAACTTAAAGGGATTGAAACCTTTAAAGGTAATGCATTTCACTCAGCGCGTTGGGATCATGATTATGACTTAACTGGCAAACGTGTTGCTGTGATTGGTACAGGTGCAAGCGCAATTCAGTTCGTACCTGAAATTGCAAAACAAGTAGCACATCTAGACGTTTATCAACGTTCGGCACCGTATGTTATTCCTAAACCAGATCGGGTTTACCAACCTTTAGAGAAAAAAGCTTTCCGTAAACTGCCGATTTTGCAAAGTCTAGACCGTGCTTTGCAATATGGTCATCATGAAATTCGCCTACTTGCTTTTACAACTTCACTTAATGAAATGCCTTTGGTGGAATATTTATTCCAGCGCCACATCCGTAAAGTCGTTAAAGATGGGAAGTTGCGCCACCGCTTAATGCCGGATTATCCAATTGGTTGTAAGCGTATTTTAATCTCTAACCATTGGTATGAAACACTGACCCAGCCTCATGTAGACGTGATTAATACTGGCATTCAAGAAATTACTGAAAACGGTATTTTAGATACTGAAGGAAATCTGCGTGAAGTCGACACCATTATTTATGGTACAGGCTTTGCCGCAACAGAGTTTATGGCGCCAATGCAGATTACAGGTCTTGATGGTCGTACCTTAAAAGACACATGGAAAGATGGTGCAGAAGCTTATCTCGGTTTAACTGTGAGCGGCTTTCCAAACTTCTTTATGCTCTATGGTCCAAACACCAATCTTGGGCACAACTCAATTGTCTATATGATTGAAAGTCAGGTGAATTATATTTTAGATGCCATTCAAACAACCCTACAAAACAAACTTCTGTTCACCAATGTTCGTGCAGAAGTTCAACATGAGTTTAATCAAAGCATTCAAGAAAAAATAAAAAAAACTGTCTGGGCGCAAGGTTGTACCAGTTGGTACCAAACTGCTGATGGCAAAAATACCAATAACTGGCCAGGTTTTACTCTTGAATATCGACAACGTACTCGTCGCTTCGATGTTGAAAACTACACGCAGGTTTCGGCTATTTCTTAAACAAGCTTCACCATAGGAAATGAGAAAAATAAACGGAGAATTTTATGAAGTCTTTTAAAAATAAAGTTGCAGCTGTGACAGGTGCTGGCTCTGGTATTGGACAAGCAATTGCTATAGCACTCGCAAAACAAGGTTGCCATCTGGCACTTTCCGATATTAGTGAAGCTGGATTAGCGAAAGCAGTCGAGCTGTTAAAGCCTTATTCAGTCAAAGTAACCACTCAGAAAGTCGATGTCGCTAAGCGTGATGAGGTTGCAACTTGGGCAAAGGCAGTTGTAGATGAACATGGCCAAGTTAACCTGATTTTTAATAATGCTGGTGTTGCAATAGGCAGCACAGCTGAAGGTGTGAGCTATGAAGATCTTGAATGGCTCATTGGGATTAATTTTTGGGGCGTGGTTTATGGCACCAAAGAATTTTTGCCTTACTTAAAGCAAAGTGGTGACGGACATATTATTAATATTTCTAGTATGTTTGGCTTAACAGCTCAACCAACTCAAAGTGCTTATAATGCCAGTAAATTTGCCGTTCGTGGCTTCACTGAATCCCTACGCCAAGAACTCGATCTACAAAATGCTGGAGTGAGTGCGACCTGTGTGCATCCGGGTGGTATTCGTACCAATATTGCCAAAGCTGCCCGTATGAACAATAGCGTCCAGTCTTTAGGAATGGACCCGCTAAAAAGCCAAGATGCTTTCGATAAATTACTTCGCACCCCTGCTGAAGATGCAGCTCAACAAATTTTAGAAGCTGTTCGTAAAGACCGTCGCCGTTTACTGATCGGAGCCGATGCGAAAGCCGTTGATGTGATTCAACGTATTCTTCCACAGGGTTACCAAAAGATTTTTGCAACTGTGACTGCCTTGCAAACTCACCTACTCAACAAATCAGCAAAATAAAAATAGTGGTCAGCATACTCTTCATTTTAAGAGATGCTGACTGACATTAGGCTTAGTATGAGTCCTTATTATGAAGCAGCTTCTTGCATGGACTATTCGTACCACGCTACGTCCAGCTTTATCCCCTAAAATCCCACTAAAGCTACAACGTTTTTGTAGCGATGCAGCCAGTGCAATTGTGCTTGGGCCACGTGGCTATAAAACAAAAAAGCAAACAATTGCTCAAGTACCGACAGTCCATATTCAGCCCAAAACGACTCAATCAGGACTCGGCATCTTGTATTTACATGGCGGAGGCTATGTCGTGGGTAGCTCAAAAAGTCACACTAAGCTTGCTGCTCAAATTGGACATGCAGCTCAAGCACAAGTCTGGTTACCTGAATATCGACTAGCCCCTGAACACCCAAGCCCGGCTGCTCTTGAAGATGTAATTGCGGTTTATAAAGTCTTACTTGCTCAAGGACAAGACCCGAAAAAACTTGTGATTGCTGGGGATTCTGCTGGCGGCGGACTGAGTTTAAGTACTGCAATTACAATACGGGATGCAGGGTTACCGTTACCAGCGGTGTTAGTTTTACTTTCACCTTGGGTTGACTTAAGCCTCTCTGGAAGCACGATGAAAACTCATGCTGCTCAAGATGCGATGTTGTCAGAAGATTGGTTAACTTGGTGTGCAAAAAACTATTGCGAACAAAAATCGGTAACCGATCCAACCTGTTCCCCACTCTATGCCGACTTAACTGGATTACCACCTGTTTTAATTCATGTCGGTACCGAAGAAGTCTTATTAGATGATGCAAAACGCCTTGCTAAACAAACTGAAAAATACGGTATTCCGACGAACTTGAAGGTTTATGACCGAGTCGGGCATGTTTTTCAGTTCCACGCGGGTATACTAAATGAATCTAATGACTCGATTGAGCGCATTGGGCAATTCATTGATAAACATACACAGTCAATATAAAAATATCGCCAGAGAGGAGTCCTCGGCATGACAACAAACAATTATGACTATGATTACCTCATTATTGGTTCAGGCTTTGGTGGTAGTGTTTCCGCTTGCCGTCTAACCGAAAAGGGCTACTCTGTTGCTGTAATGGAAATGGGGCGACGCTGGGAAGCTAAAGATTTTGCTAAAAATAACTGGAATACCCGCCGCTGGATTTGGCGCCCGGGCATGAAACTTTTCGGTTATTTCAACATGCGTTTTTTTCGCCATGTCACCATTATTTGCGGGAACGCCGTAGGTGGTGGCTCAATTACCTATGCCAATACCCTACTGGTTCCACCTGAACATATTTGGGATGAAGGCACTTGGGCAGATGCCGCGGACTGGAAAAATGAAATGCCGCAGCACTATGCTGAAGCAGAACGTATGCTTGGTGTGACTGATAATAAAATTTTCGGCCCTGCCGATCATATGCTAAAAAAGATGGGTGAAGCAGTTGGTGTTGGGCATACGTTTAAGCCGACGCGCGTTGCAACTTTCTTTCCACCCGAAGGTGAACAAGGTGGTAAAACCTATCCTGACCCGTACTTTAACGGCGAAGGTCCAGACCGCGGAACCTGTACCGCATGTGGCGGCTGTATGACGGGTTGTAAACACAACGCAAAAAATACCTTAGATAAAAACTATTTGTACTTTGCCGAAAAAAATGGTGCCAAGGTTTACGAAGAAACCAAAGTCGTTAATGTGAAACCACTCAATGGTAAAGCCGATGGCAGCGATGGCTATGAAGTTACGACTGAATGTTCAAGCTCATGGTTTAACAAACAGCGTCGTACTTGGCGAGTTCGTAATGTGATTTTCTCGGCATCTTCTTTAGGGACACAAGAGATGTTATTCCGTTTAAAACAGTCTGGTTCTCTGCCAAATATTTCTGATGACTTGGGCAACCGAGTACGTACCAATGCCGAGTCTATTTTAGGCGTTCGCTTTTTTGGTAAAGATGTCGACATGAGTAAAGGTGTTGCCATTGGTTCAAGTATTTACCTTGACCATGACACCCACATTGAAGCGACACGTTACCAAACTGGCTCAGATGCCATGGGCCTCATGTGTACTTACATGGCTAAAGGCAAACCGGGTTGGACACGTATATTCTTTTGGCTATGGGCACTTATTTGCCATCCATTTATTTTCCTTCGCATGAGTAACCCTGTCAGTTTTGCACGCCAGACTTTAATTTTCTTGGTGATGCAAACCGCTGATGCCTCAATTAACATGCGCTTGAAACGTAATTGGTTCTGGCCTTTTGGCAAGGTGTTATCGAGCGAAGGTAAAAAACTCCCTGTGTATATTCCGCAGGCCAATGCATTTACCGAAAAAGTTGCCAAAATGTTCAATGGTCATCCTATGACAACCATTACCGAAATTTTATTTAACGTGCCTTTTACAGCCCACTGTATGGGTGGTTGCGCAATCGCCTCAAGCCCAGAGCGCGGCGTGGTAGATGGACAAAACCGTGTCTTTAACTATAAAAATTTATACGTTGTAGATGGTTCAATGTTAGGTGCCAATTTAGGCGTTAATCCAAGTCTTACCATTACAGCTCTTGCAGAACGCGCAATGTCTTATATTCCGGCTAAACATACTTTGGGTGAGCAACAAGATCATAGAGTAGAGGCAGAAACCATAGAGATCACCAAAGCTTCTGCTTAAACTAGCAAGTTGTTTTATAAAAAAAGCCTATTTAAAAATAGGCTTTTTTTATTTCGCTTTTTAAATTACATCGCCACGGCTTTAGCACGAGCTGCATGCAATTTTTTATAGCTCTCGATCAGACGTAAATGGCGATCAAGCCCTTCTAGTTTCATGCTTGTTGGTGTTAAACCATAGAAACGAACGCTACCATCGACAGAACCTAATACTGCATCCATTCGTGTGTCACCAAACATACGACGGAAATTCGTAAGGTAGTCTTCAAGCTCTAGTTCTTCATCTAACATCACTTCAAGCACCACGTTCATGCACTGATAGAACAAGCCACGCTCAACGGTGTTGGTGTTGTATTGCAAGTAAGTTTCTACAAGCTCTTTTGCTTCTTCAAACTGTTGTAAAGCCACATAAATTAGCAATTTCAGTTCTAAAATGGTGAGCTGTCCCCAAACTGTATTGTCATCAAACTCAATACCAATCAGCGTGGTGATTTCTGTGTAATCGTCTAACTCGCATTCTTCTAAACGCTCAACCAATGCCTCAAGCTGTTCATCATCCAAACGATGTAGATTTAGAATATCTTCACGGAATGAAAGTGCTTTATTGGTATTATCCCAAATCAAATCTTCAACAAGATAAATTTCTGAATAATCTGGTACTAAAATACGGCAAGCAGTCGCACCTAAATGCTCGTACACTGCCATATATACTTCTTTGCCCATCTCTTCGAGAATGCCGAACAATGTTGCAGCTTCTTCTGCGTTCGACTCTTCGCCTTCGCCAGAAAAATCCCATTCAACAAAGTCATAGTCAGATTTAGAGCTAAAGAAGCGCCAAGATACCAAACCGCTTGAGTCAATAAAGTGCTCAACAAAGTTGTTCGGCTCAGTGACCGCATTACTTTGGAAAGTTGGTTGAGGCAAATCATTTAAGCCTTCAAAACTACGGCCTTGAAGTAATTCAGTCAGACTACGTTCTAACGCAACTTCAAAACTTGGATGCGCACCGAAAGATGCAAACACCCCACCCGTGCGCGGATTCATTAAAGTCACACACATTACTGGGAACTGACCACCTAGCGATGCATCTTTAACTAATACTGGGAAGCCTTGCTCTTCTAGACCTTTAATACCAGCAACAATACTTGGGTATTTTGCTAATACGTCTTCAGGAACATCTGGAAGTGCGATTTCACCTTCTAAAATTTCACGTTTTACAGCACGTTCAAAAATTTCAGACAAACATTGAACTTGAGCTTCTGCCAAAGTATTACCCGCACTCATACCATTACTTAAGTACAAGTTTTCAATTAAATTTGATGGGAAATATACAACTTCATCGTCAGACTGGCGTACAAAAGGTAACGAGCAAATGCCGCGCTCTACGTTACCTGAGTTGGTATCATATAAATGTGTGCCAAGTAACTCATCATCTGGGTTGTAAATCTCAAGACAGTATTCATCTAAGATTTCTTTAGGTAATTCACCATTTGGACCCGGTTTAAACCATTTTTCATCTGGATAATGCACAAATTCGGCATTGGCAATTTCTTCACCCCAGAACTGGTCGTTATAGAAGAAGTTACAGTTTAAACGTTCAATAAACTCGCCTAAAGCAGACGCTAAAGCGCTTTCTTTAGTTGCACCTTTACCGTTGGTAAAACACATCGGAGACTGTGCATCACGAATGTGTAACGACCATACATTTGGGACAATATTACGCCAAGATGCGATTTCAATCTTCATGCCCAAATTTGCCAAAATAGCTGACATATTGGCAATGGTTTCTTCTAATGGCAGGTCTTTACCTTGAATATAGGTATGACTTTCTGAAGTTAAGCTTGGCAATAACAGTGCTTGCGCATCTGCGTCGATGCTTTCCACTTCTTCGATAATAAATTCGGGACCCGTTTGAATCACTTTTTTAACAGTACAACGGTCAATCGAACGTAAAATCCCTTGGCGATCTTTCTCTGAAATATCGGCTGGTAATTCAATTTGAATTTTAAAGGTTTGCTTATAGCGGTTTTCAGGATCAACAATATTATTTTGCGATAAACGAATATTATCGGTTGGGATATCTCGAGCAGCACAATACACTTTTACAAAGTATGCTGCGCACAATGCTGACGATGCTAAAAAGTAGTCAAATGGGCCCGGTGCCGAACCGTCACCCTTGTAGCGAATTGGTTGATCGGCAATTACCGTAAAGTCATCGAACTTAGCTTCCTGTCGAAGATTGTCGAGATAATTAACCTTGATTTCCATGCTGGCACCTAAATATTTTTATGTGTCAGCACAGACACATAAAATTCTAAATATTGAAAAATAAGCCGAATCACAGCGAAGAAATTGACTTAAAAAAATGAGAGATTAAAGCCATGTGTTTAATGAACGACTCAAGTGGCTTTAATAAGATTGGCGGTATTATAGAGGGATTTTGTGCAGTTGATAACTAAAGTTAAAACATTGCTGCTCACAATGTTTTAACTTGTCTTTAATTTAATAAATATTGAGCATTAAAATTTAAAGGTGTAATCGACATTCAAACGTGTTTCATTTGCCGAATGAAAGGTCATATTGGTAGGCATATCGTTACGGTAGTGAGAAAAACGAGCCCGCATTCCCAAACCTTTTAACTTACCTTCAGGAATTTTATAGCCCAAATCAAATTCCATCGACTCTTCTTTAAAACGTTGGTCGCCATATTGCAACAAATCAATGTCTTGACCTTTTGCATAGCGAGTCATAAAGCGTAGTCCATTTAATGAAACATCACCTAATCGGGCATTTTTAAAGTCATATTCATAACGAATCGAATAGACTTTTTCATCTTTATTTGAATAGTCCGAACTCATAAAGTCAAGCACGACTGGACTTTCAGTTCCCGACAAAAACGGTAAACCAGTCGAGCCAAATGACTGCATGTAGCCCAAAGAAACGGTATGATTTTGATAGTTCAAACCAAATAGGCCGCTAATATGTCGGTTATCGACTTCTCCTATTTTTTTACTTCCAGTTTCCTCACTATTAAAAAAACGTACATCACTTAAAAAACTAAGCTGGTCATTTAAAGGCTGTTTACCGTTAAATCCTAAAAATTGTTGCTGGTAAATGTCTTTGAGTTCGGCATGATAAGCACGTAAACAGTAATCCTTTAACTGATAGCTTCCACCTAATGTATAAAAAGAATCAGTAGTTGCCGCTTTGTCAAAACGATGGTTGATATTGTCTGTTCCAACATCGGTATAACGGATTGAGTCACGTTGACGCACTTCGTCGACATAAAAGCCTTCGAGTTGAAGATTTGGAATTTCATTTGAAACAAATCGAATACCGCGATAAGTCTGAGGGAACAAACGCGCTGGCGATGAAAATATGGTTGGTAATTGTGGAACTAAATCCCCTACAAAAAGCTCATTTTTTCTAAATTTAGCCTTCCCTGTAATGCCGATTTTTCCATAATAATCGTCACGTGAGTTATCTGTATTCACTGGTAATAAGCCACTACGCGCATAGTCATCAACACGGCTTCCCATCAGGTTAAAACCTGCCATTGCCAGTACATCAACACCGAACCCAACCGTACCTTCAGTATAACCAGACTGTCCTTTAAAAATTAGACCCTGCGCCCAGTCTTTGGCTGCTGTATAGGGATATGGGTCTTTTTTATAGTCTCGGTCAAAGTAAAAATTACGTAGTGTCAGCTCAGCTTTACTGTCTGCAATAAACTCGGCATGCACAACTTGACTAAATAATGGGCACAAGCATACCCCCACCCATAATGGTGTCTTTTTCATTTTTTATCTCAACTATTTAATTTTTAATGGATTAAGGTGCTGTTTTAAGCGAGTAGTTTTGCTCTTTTTGACTACGGTAAAAAGCATTACCTAAACTTAAAATCAGGAAAATAGCCAAAATAAACACCACACCGTAATAGGCATACAGTGTTGCGGGTGCTATACCTTTATCCAGAAAAATGCCTGCAACCGTTGGCGATAAAATTGCCCCAATTCGTCCAAAACCAATTGCATAGCCCACGCCACGACTACGGATTTCAGCATCATAAATTGTTGGAGAAATCGAATATAAACCTGCCACACAGCCATTAATGAGTGTGCCAAGTAATAACCCCACCATAAGTGCAATGCTCACTTGAGATGAAACGGCAACAAATAGGAAAACACATGCAGACGTTAGCCCTAAAAACAGACTTAAGGCATAGAAGATTTTCATACGTGATGCCAATAAACCAATAATGGCTGCCCCGAAAATCCCGCCAATACTAATTAAAATACCTGTACTTACACCTTGGTGTGGCGACATCCCCATTGAAATAAGAATTTTTGGTGTCCAGCTCATGACAAAGTAAAAGCCAAACATCACTAAAAAGAATGTAAACCATAAACAAAGTGTTTGAAATCCAAGTTGTCCTGCAAATAGTTTGCCCAGTTCACTACCATTTTGCGTGCTGCTTTTTTCATAATGCGGCATAACGGGTAATTCGTTTAGCCCCATACGATTTACAGTTGCATTAATTCGTTCTAATGCCTGTTTTGGTCGTTTTGCGAGTAAATAATCTAAAGATTCTGGTAATAACCATGCGCTAATTAGCAGCATTGCAATGGTTGTAACCCCACCTGCTAAAAAGATTGAGCGCCAACCTAAGTGCTCAATCAATGCCAGTGATAGTACACCGCCCAGTGTCGCACCAATTCCGTAACCGGTAGACATTAAGCTCACAGCAAGACTTCGCCAACGTGCATTGGCATATTCACTCGCCAATACATTACTACTCGCAAGGATGCCACCCACCCCAATTCCAGTAATAAACCGAAGTGCAGCTAACATGCCGTGGCTTTGTACAAAAGCACAGCCCAGCATGCTAAGACCTGCAATGACAAGACAAACTAAGATGAGTAAACGGCGACCGATTTTATCGGCTAAAGGTGCAAGAAAAATGGAACCGGCAGCCATCCCAAAAAGACCTGAACTAAGCAACAAGCCAATTTGTGCGCCTGAAAGTGACCATTCTGCTGACACGGATGGAGCGGTAAATGCCATTACCATCACGTCAAAGCCATCAATAATATTGAGACAAATACAGATCAAAATGACGAACCATTGGTAACGGCTCATGTTGTTTTGATTGATCTCACTTAGAACATCTCTTTCCATTTGTGTATCTCCCTTGGATAAGACATACACACGACATTGCTGATATAAGCGATTGGGTGGTTATGCATATCCGTATCCATAATGACCTAGAGGAATATTTGTTTTTGAGCATCCTGCTCTTTTTCTATACTGAATATTTGGATCCAAAAAATCAACTAAAATTATAAATGGATTATTAAAAAGTATATAAACACATAAATTATATAAGTATAAAATTATTAAAAACATAAAATTAGAATGCTTGAATATTTTTATGGATCCATATTAAAAAATCTATTATGATCGATTCCAGAGCATTTTTTAGCCAAAAAAGCTCAGTTTATTTCTAGGAAATGCAAGATGCATTTAGAAACTTCAAAGGATTGTTGTTATGAAACTCAAAAGAGTAAGCCAGGTTACATTGGGACTTTTTTTTGCCAGCCAATTGTTTTACACAACGCAAGCAGCACCTCCAAAAAATCAACAACCACCCAATATCATGATTATTTTGGCCGATGATCTTGGCTTTTCAGATATTGGCGCTTATGGCGGCGAAATTAAAACCCCTCATATTGATAGCCTGTTAAAGCAAGGAAAAATGCTTTTTAATTTTCATGCTTCATCAATGTGCTCACCTACCCGTGCACAGCTTATGACAGGTGCAGATAACCACTTGGTGGGTTTAGGTGCGATGTATGAAACGTCAAAACGACAAGAAAAATTGGTTGGAGCCGATAGCCCGCGTGCACTCCTCAAAATTGATGGCTATTCAGGGCACTTAACGCAAAATGCTTACACACTCGCAGAGATTTTAAAGACAAAAAATTATTACACCTTCATGGTCGGTAAATGGCACTTAGGCTATGCTCCCAACCAAAACCCTAAAGCCCGTGGTTTTGATCAATCTTTTGCTCTGCTCGATGGCTTCGATTTACACTTTAAAGACCAACCTAAAAACTATCCGCGTAATACCCAATACACAGAAAATGGTCAAAAAGTCACACTGCCTGATAACTACTATTCGACCGACTTTTTTACACAAAAAGCGTTTGAGTATTTAGACAAAAATAAAGCGCAAAAACCATTTTTTGCCTACCTCGCCTATACCGCTCCACACTGGCCGATACAGGCACCTGCTCATTACAGAGACTTATATAAAGGTAAATACGATCAAGGCTACGATGCAATTCGTAAGCAACGCTTTAAGAGACAAAAGCAACTAGGATTAATTCCTGCAAATGCAGAATACCCAGTCGAACGTGGCAATCAAGCTTTAGGCACCAAAAGCTGGAATGAACTTACACCACAAGAGCGCAAATACGAAGCGCGCAAAATGGAAGTTTATGCGGGCATGGTCACCCAGTTAGACGACCGCGTGGGTGATGTCATTCAATATCTTAAAAAGCATCATTTATATGACAATACTTTAATTGTATTTATGTCAGATAACGGCGCTGAGGGTGGTGATCATAATTTCCCAATGGGTGATGCCGACAATCGCTATGAAAATATAGGTAACGCTAGCTCATATCTATACATGGGACCACGCTGGGCCGAAGTAAGCAGTACGCCATTTACTTACTGGAAATCAGCCGCTTCAGAAGGCGGAGTTCGAGTTCCATTTATTGTTAAATCACCAACTCAGGTTTCTAAACAACATGGAATTAACAATAACTTTGCGACAATCAGAGATATATTCCCAACCGTTATGGAACTAGCGGGTATTCAAAATAATCAAATCTATCCAGCAACTAGTACCAAAATCAAACCATTAGGTTTTAGTTTAATTCCTGCTTTTAAAGATAATACAGCCCGTATTCGTCCTGTTAATTATTATGACTTCAAAGAATTACATGGCAGCCGCTACGCCAAAACTGATGAATGGAAACTTGTTGAAAACTCACCTTCTAAATTTAAGAGTCATGGCTGGGAACTCTACAATTTAAAAACAGATTTTAATGAGCAACATAATGTTTATGCAGCCCATCCTGAGATCGTCAAAGTCTTAAATGACAAATATTTAAGATATGCCGATGAAAACGGCGTTGTGGATTTTGAGCAATACAACAAAAAGTAGAGAAAACCAGATGAAACAAATCATAATGCTTTCATCTTTCCTCTTACTTTGTGCATGCCAAAAAACTACACCTCGACTAGAACAAAATCCTTTGCCCGACCTAGGCACTAAAGCTAAATGCTCTTCCTATTCAGGCCTTCCTTCGGGATGGCCTAACAATAAAGAAGCAGGCATGGTTAAACTTCCGCAAGGAAAAATTGTTTTAGGCACCACACAAGGTTATGAAGATGAACGCCCATTAAACTTACAGGCAACTTCAGTTCCCGCTTTTTTAATTGATGCAACTGAAGTCACCAACGCTCAATTTCAAGAGTTTGTTAAACAAACGGGTTATGTCACCGATGCAGAGAAGCAAGGCGGCGCAGCTATGTTTGTAAAGCCAGATCATCCAGTTGAAGAACTACAATGGTGGCGATTTGAAAAAGGTGCCAATTGGAAACATCCATGGGGCCTAAACAACTCTAAACACCCCGCGCCTCATGAACCTGTTCGCTTGGTGACATGGAATGATGCCTACGCTTATGCAAACTGGCTGGGTCATGACTTACCGACTGAGCTTGAGTGGGAATATGCAGCCAAAGGTTTTCAGCAAAAATCCGATATTGGCCCTACCCATGAAGGCCATATTGTAGCCAATTTCTGGCAAGGCGAATTTCCTTATAAAAACATTCAGGAAGATGGTTTTAAGGATGTTGCCCCTGTGGGTTGTTTTAGTAAAAACCCATTTGGTTTGTATGACTTGATTGGCAATGTATGGGAATGGACGCAAACACCCTATACAGGACCACGAGATCACCATATGGGCGATCCATCGAAATATCGGCAAAGTCACGAACAGATTTTGCAATACACGATTAAAGGTGGGTCTTATTTATGCGCAACCAACTATTGCGCGCGTTATCGTGCTGCCGCGAGGCATCCACAGGAACTCGACCTTGCCACCAGCCATGTCGGATTTAGAACAGTAAAACGCTTTTAAACGGATTTAAAAATGAAGCATATTTTTATTTATGGGATTTTATTCTCAGGGACAACCCTTGCCTGCTGTTTAGCTCATAGTGAAACAGATGTTAATTTTCAAAATACACTCACACTCAAAACATTTAACTTCGACAGACAATATGAAAATGGCACCAGCCCCGATACTCATAGCTTGAGCCAAGGCTTGATTTATCGTGGCGACTGGTCAACCAAACTGAATGAGGTTCAACTACACTTCAATCCAAGCATCCAATATGCTTATCGCCTAAGCAACGACCAACACACCAATGATATGGTCATACCATTTGACCCTAACACCAAAAAACAAGCACAAGACCAAGTTAAATATGGCTTAGGTGCTGGAGTTGAATATCAAAACTTTCGCATGAATATAGGTGAAATCACTCCCGATTCACCACTTACTCCACAAGTGGATACACATCAATTACGGGTGAACTATAAAGGCTTGGAATTAAAATATAAGACACCACAACAAAATTTCGAGTTGGGTTTGATTAACCGTTATTCGCCAAAAAATGAGGAGGACTACCACAAACTTGCCATCTCAAAACATGAATCTGACGGGCTCTATTTCTTTCAATGGGACGGCAAAACACCTAGATATCATTGGAAATTTTACAATGGTTACTTAACAGATCTCATTAATCAAAGTTACTTTGCTTTTGATTATCAATGGACAAAACAGCACACCACAAAATTACGTGTGTTTCGCCACAATGATGTCGGCAAATCAAAGCTTGGCGAATATGACAATACATCTGTAGGGGCCATGCATTTCATTAAACATGGAAACTTTACAACTGGAATTGGCTATCAAGAAAACTTCGGCAAAGATGGTATTCCAAAACTCGACAATATGCCCATTCCGCACATGGTGAACTGGACCTTAGGCGCGTTTACCAAAGCAGATGAAAAATCTTATCATTTCGTTGCTTCGTATGACTTTAAAGACTACATCAAGGGTCTAAAAGTGACCTACAAATATATTTATGGCGATTCATTTCAAACAATGAATCAAAATGATTTTGAGCAAGAAAGTGATGTGTTGATTCAATACGACCTAAATGCTTGGATTAAAAATCTTAAGTTTCTTTTCTTAAATATTAACTACGACACCAAACATGGCAAAAGTCTGGATGAACAGCGCATGATGCTTCACTACACTGTTAATTTCTAAATCTCTACACTCCCATAATGGCTTAACCGTAGCCATTATGGATCCAAATTAAGATAAATAAAAATTTAGCCTTTAAAATTCAAAGTAAATACAAAAGTCTTTAATAGTAATTAAAAATCTACAGAACAACCAAATTAAAAGATCAATATTTTTTAAAAAATATACTGCTTATCAATTGACCAATATTTCTATTTATTATAAATTGGATCCAATAAGTGATAAGGAGTCGTCACAAATGTTTATTAAAAATGCTTGGTATGTTGCCTGCCGCCCAGAAGAAATCCAAGACAAACCATTAGGTCGCACTATTTGTGGTGAAAAAATTGTTCTTTACCGTGGTAAAGAAAACCAAGTTGCAGCCGTTGAAGATTTTTGTCCCCATCGCGGTGCCCCACTTTCACTTGGCTATGTCGAAGATGGCAACCTTGTTTGTGGTTATCATGGCTTAGTTATGGGTTGTGACGGAAAGACCGTTTCAATGCCAGCCCAACGTGTAAATGGCTTTCCTTGTAACAAAGCATATGCAGTTATTGAAAAGTTCGGTTTTATTTGGATATGGCCAGGCGAAAAAGCTTTAGCAGATGAAGCAAAACTGCCAACTTTAGAATGGGCAGATCATCCTGAATGGAGCTATGGCGGAGGCCTGTTTCACATTCAGTGTGACTATCGCTTGATGGTCGATAATCTGATGGATTTAACCCACGAGACCTATGTTCACTCAAGCAGCATCGGACAAAAAGAAATTGATGAATCATTACCAGTCACTAAAGTTGATGGTGATCATGTCATTACCGAACGCTACATGGAAAATGTGATTGCACCTCCATTTTGGCAAATGGCCCTTCGCGGCAATCACTTGGCTGATGATGTACCTGTTGACCGTTGGCAACGTTGCCACTTCTTTGCACCAAGTAATGTTCACATTGAAGTGGGTGTCGCACATGCTGGACATGGTGGTTATCACGCACCGAAAGACAAAAAAGTTTCCTCAATTGTGGTCGATTTTATTACGCCAGAAACTGAAACTTCGCACTGGTATTTCTGGGGAATGGCGCGTAACTTCCAGCCAGATAATGCTGAACTCACCGATCAAATTCGTGAAGGCCAAGGCAAAATCTTTACTGAAGATTTAGAAATGCTGGAGCAACAACAACAAAATATTTTAAACAACCCACATCGCAAATTACTGATGCTCAACATCGACGCAGGCGGTGTACAGTCTCGTAAAGTGATTGAGCGACTGCTTGCTGAAGAAAATAAAACACCTCCTGCAACATCCGCGCAGAAGTTTCCAAATATTCGGATTATTTAAAGGAGTAAGAACATGGACGTTATTATTCAAAAAATTCACCAGCTTACCCCGACCATTCGTGCTTTTGAATTGGTTGCAGCAAACGGTACAGAGCTACCAAATTTTGAGGCAGGTGCACATATTGATGTGCATCTTAAAAATGGTCTAACCCGCCAATATTCACTTTCAAACTGCTGCACTGAAAAGCATCGCTATGTGATTGGTGTTTTACATGATGCCAATTCACGCGGTGGTTCACGTTGCATCCACACTGAATATCGTGAAGGCGACCATTTAAAGATTGGTGAACCTCGCAATTTATTTGAAATCCATCCTAAAACAAAACAAGCGGTTTTATTTGCGGGTGGTATCGGTATTACCCCTATTTTGTCGATGGCGTATCGGCTTAGGTCGGCCAATATTCCTTTTGAATTACATTACTTCGTTCGTAGTCATGAAATGATTGCCTTCTATGGCAACCTAACCGAGCACTTTGGTAACCAAGTCCATTTTCACATTCAAGATCAGCCAGATACAGAATGTAATATGGCAGAAGCTTTAGGCCAAGCTTCACCTGATAAACACTTATATGTATGTGGACCTACAGGGTTTATGCAGTTTGTCACGAGCTCTGCTGAACAATCTGGCTGGTACAATGAACAGTTACATCAAGAGCATTTTGTTGCTCAAAAAGTAGATACGTCTAACGATGAAGCTTTTACTATTGAAGTTAAAGGTACGGGCCGCCGAATTAAAGTATTACCAGAGCAAACTGCTACTGAGGCATTAATTGCAAATGGTTTTGATATTCCTGTTTCATGTGAACAAGGCATTTGCGGGACCTGTATTACCCGCGTAGTAGAAGGCACACCTGATCATCGGGATCTATTTATGACCGATGAGGAACATGCATTGAATGACCAGTTTACGCCCTGCTGTTCTCGTGCAAAAACTAAAAATCTTGTGATTGAGCTTTAATACTCAAGTTCCTTTATTCAGAAATAAAGGAACTTCTTTCATCTTAAGCGCTGAGAACATTTCTTAGCGTTTCACCCAAAATCACCACACTACTGTGTTCACGCATTAAGGTTTCAGCACGCCCTGCCTGACGATGTACCAACGCATCGAAAATCGAGCAATGCTGTAAATGTGCATAGTGCAAACGGCGATATTCCGACAAAGCTTGATTCTGGTCATAGGTAATGGCTTGAGCAGAAGCCATCGGCAATTGGTTGTTTTTCGCTAAGGCTTGTATGAGGGCAACGTTTTGCGCGCCCTCAATAATCGTGTCATGAAAAATGACATTAAAATGATGGTAACGTTCCAGTTCGGTATCGCCAAACTCGTCTTTTTCATTAAAGAGTTTTTCAGTTTCTTGAATGCAATGTTGCAGCGTCTTTTTCTGCTCTTCGCTTAAGCCTTGTTCTGCCAAAGTTTTCGCAGCTAACCCTTCCAGCACACCGCGTACTTCGAGCGCATCATGAACAAGTTGTTCTGAAATTTCACGAACCGTGTAACCACGAGTTGGATTTTTAATGAGGAGGCCTTCTTGCTCGAGCAAGCGAAAGGCAATACGAACAGGCTGCCTTGAAACACCAAGTAACTCGGCAGTCGGGATTTCGGCAATTCTGGCACCGCCTTCAAGTTCCCCTGAAATAATCATTTTTCTTAGTTTTAGTAAAACTTGTTGTCCTGAAGACATTCGCTGCCACACATCACCAAAAACGTCTCTTTGATGCTAGCAAGTTCATTTGCAAAATGAAATAAATTTTCTGTGTGAATCAGTGCTTAAGCATTTCTGTAGATTTTAAAAAATTAATTTACAAACCACATTCAATTAAAGGTTTTTAAGATTATTCACCATAATATCGAGGTTATTGCGAATTAAATAAGCCAAGTTAATATCAATGCCTTCAAGCATTTTTTCTTCAACTTTTAAAACCACTTCATTGCATTTATTTAGCTTTTCAATACCGCTTTCAGTCAGGGTAATTAAAATACGGCGACCATGTGTTGGGTCCGGTTTTTTCTCAATCCAACCATTGACTAATAAATCTTGCAAGATTTTGTTGGCCGATTGCGGCTTAATGAAAGACCGCTCAGCAAGTTTGGCATTGGATACATTACTTTTTGAAGCTAAAACAGAAAGTGCGGTAAATTGCGGTAAGGTAATTTCAAGCTCTTTTAAATGTTCTGTTAAATGTTTACTAATAATTCGGTCAACACGAGCAATCATGTAACTTAGCTTAGGCTCATCTTCTACTTTTTTTGGAACTAAATTCGAACGTACCATAACCTTTCATTCATCATAAGAAAATCTGTAGTGAAAGTATGAGGATCTACCTCATACTTTCGTTAAAACTTAGCGAGCACCTGAGCTTTGTACTAAATGTACAGGCTGTTTAGGTTTTTTGACAAGAAGTAATGCAGAGATCGCTGCAATTAAAATCACTGGAATGCTTGAACCAATTACAATGGTCGAGCTTTGTCCAAGCGAGAGTAAAAATCCTGCCATTAAAGGCCCTGCAAAAGAACCAATACGGCCAATTGCAACTGCTGAACCTACACCAGTTCCACGCATTTCGGTTGGATAATACATGGCAGCCAGACCGTATAATGCCGATTGTCCGCCCACAATGAATAAGCCACAACCCACTGCCGAAAGTGCAAGTAAAGCCACGGTCGGAGAAATTGCTAAACAACAAAGCGAAAATAAAATACCTAGATAAATTAGTTTAATTACAAAGCTCATGCGTAATTTATCAAGCAATACGCCCATGAGGATTGAGCCTAAAATTCCGCCAACGTTGTAGCCCATTTGCACATAGTTTGCCTGTAGTTTTGATAGACCTTGCGCACCCATCAGCAATGGCAACCAGTTCAACAAGAAGTACAGCACCACCAGCGTACAGAAAAAACTTATCCAAAGCTGAATCGTCGACATACGGCGTTCTTTCGCAAATAAAACTTCCAAAAAAGGTGTCGTTTTTTGCGCTTGAACTTTACGTTGTAAATAGTCATTTGACTCAGGTAAAAAGCGCATAATCAGTGGAATGAGTAAAATAGGCGCAATCCCACCAATATAGAAAATATGACGCCACTCTGCATCGCCTGCCAATGACATCGCAACCACAGAAGTGAGTAATCCGCCAAAAGGAATACCGCTATACATAATGCTCACTGCGGTACCTTTATGCTGGTCAGGTACAGCTTCAGAGGCAAGTGTAATCATCATTGGTAATGCCCCACCCATTCCTAAACCAGTACAAAAACGAATGAGTAATAGCAAACTAAAGTTAGCAGCATAAGCCGTTAGCAAAGACATTATTCCAAAAAGTAAAATACTGAAAATCAGAATTTTCTTGCGCCCGACAATATCGGCAAATCTGCCGCCTAATATGGCACCTGGTAGTGTTCCTAAAATTGCGGCACTAAATGCCCACGCCATCTGGGCATTGTCCAACATAAACTCAGCCCGCATTCGTGGAGCGGCTACCCCCATTGATTGAAGATCAAAACCTTCAAAAATTGCTATGGCAAAGCACAGTAGCAACGTGATTTTTGCCCTTGAAGGCTGTCCTAATATTTTTTCCATTGTGTTGTCCTTTATTGACTAGTCGTTCCATTTAGCCCTTTGTGTATTATTGTTTAAACACACCAAAAATATCAGTTAAACTTACTAAAAAATCAACATATTTTTATATTAAATTAATTTAAATAATAATTAATACTTAAAATACAATGAATTAAAAAATATTTATGAAATTTTATAAAAAAGACTTGAATGTAAGTTTAACTGATATTAGATTAAATCCCAGAACAGCAAAAAATCATTCAAGGAGTATGAAGATGAGTTATGAAAACCGCTGGGAAACAGTAGATGTTAAAGTTGAAGATGGAATTGCATGGGTCACCCTAAACCGTCCGGAAAAGAAAAATGCCATGAGCCCAACACTCAATCGTGAAATGATTGATGTACTTGAAACTCTTGAGCTTGATCAAGATGCGCGTGTTTTAGTTTTGACGGGTGCTGGTGACTCTTGGACAGCGGGTATGGATTTGAAAGAATATTTCCGTGAAGTCGATACTCAGCCTGAAATTTTTCAAGAACGTATTCGCCGTGACTCTTGTCGCTGGCAGTGGCAACTTCTTCGTATGTATTCAAAACCAACCATTGCTATGGTCAACGGCTGGTGCTTTGGAGGCGGTTTCTCACCTTTAGTGGCTTGTGACCTCGCAATTGCAGCAGATGAAGCAACTTTCGGTTTATCTGAAATTAACTGGGGTATCCCGCCGGGTAACCTTGTAAGCAAAGCAATGGCTGACACTGTTGGTCATCGAGCATCTTTGTACTACATCATGACGGGTAAAACCTTTAGCGGTAAAGAAGCTGAAACGATGGGCCTTGTAAATAAAAGCGTACCGCTTGCCCAGTTAAAAGCAGAAGTGACTGAGCTTGCAAACTGTCTACTTGAGAAAAACCCTGTGGTTCTTCGTACAGCTAAAAATGGATTTAAGCGTTGTCGTGAACTCACCTGGGATCAAAACGAAGACTACTTATATGCCAAGCTTGATCAATGTATCCACCGCGATACGGAAAATGGCCGCCAAGAAGGTTTGAAACAATTTTTAGATGAAAAATCAATTAAACCGGGTTTACAGAGCTATAAACGTACTGGTTAACTTTTGATTCTCTAATGGCAATGTAAGGACACAACCCATGCAAAATGTACAGTTACTTATTCACGGTCAATCTGTTGATGCATCAAATCAGGCAACTTTTGAGCGTACTAGTCCCATTGATGGATCAGTAGCCAGTAAAGCTGCTGCCGCAACACTGGAAGATGTTGACCGTGCAATCGAATCGGCACAACAAGCTTTTAAAGTATGGTCGAAACTCTCGCCTACCGAACGTCGCTTACGTTTGTTAAAAGCAGCCGATTTAATGGACCAAAAAACCGAGCAATTCATTGAAACTGGAATGCAAGAAACAGGTTCAACTGCGACATGGTATGGGTTTAACGTTCACCTTGCTGCAAACATGTTACGTGAAGCCGCAGCCATGACCACACAAATTGACGGAAGCTTAATTCCGTCAGATGTGCCGGGCAATCTTGCAATGGGTGTGCGAGTTCCTTGTGGTGTCATTGTTGGCATTGCACCTTGGAATGCCCCTGTGATTTTGGCAACACGTGCGCTTGCTATGCCTTTGGCTTGTGGTAACACAGTAGTGTTAAAAGCCTCAGAAGCTTGTCCAGCAACACATCGTCTCATTGGTGAAGTGTTACATGAAGCGGGCCTTGGTGAAGGTGTGGTAAATGTAATTACGCATACTGCCGAAGATGCACCACAAATAGTGGAACGTTTAGTGTCTCATCCAGCCGTCAAACGTATTAATTTTACGGGTTCAACCAAAGTCGGAAAAATTATTGCCGAGACTGCTGCTAAGTATTTAAAACCTGTTTTACTTGAATTGGGTGGTAAAGCCCCTGTTGTGGTTTTAAATGAAGCTGACATTAATGAAGCCGTAAATGCAGTCGCTTTTGGAGCATTCTTTAATCAGGGGCAAATTTGTATGTCGACCGAACGTGTTTTGGTTCAAGACAAAATTGCCGACCAATTTATTGAAAAACTGATTGAAAAAACCCGCTCTATTCAAGCAGGTAATCCAACTTCAAAAGACAATGTACTCGGTGTTTTGGAAAGTCGCCGTGCTGCGAACCGTATTCAGCATTTATTGGAAGATGCTCAAAACAAAGGGGCTGACTTACCTTTAGGCATTCATATTGAAGACACCACCATGCAACCGACGCTAGTACTCAATATTAAACCTGACATGCTGCTTTACCGCGAAGAATCATTTGGACCTTTATGCACAGTTCAACGCTTTTCAAGCATTGAAGAAGGCGTAGCACTGGCAAATGACAGCGAGTTCGGCCTTTCTTCGGCAGTGTTTAGTCAAAATATTTCGCAAGCACTGGAAGTCGCTCACCAGATTGATTCGGGTATTTGTCACATTAACGGCGCAACCGTACATGACGAAGCTCAAATGCCATTTGGCGGAACCAAATCGAGTGGTTACGGACGTTTTGGTAGTAAAGTCTCCGTTGCCGAATTTACCGAACTACGCTGGATTACCATTCAAACCCAATCGCGTCATTACCCGATTTAGTCAGGCTAATGCAGACAACAACATATTAAATAAAAATTGCATGATGCAAAAAAATAAAGCGCAGTGATGCGCTTTCCATGGAGTGAAAGAAATGCAAATGAATGCCACTCAATCACAAGACCGCGAACGGTTCGTAAAATTAGGGCAACATGATATTCATTATCACCACAAAGATGACACGCTCTATATCAGCCCCAAAGAGCAATTAAAACCGTATCCACAAAAACTGACAGATCGGTTAATTCATTTTGCACAAACCAAACCCGACCATATTTTTGCAGCGAAACGCAATGCTCAAGGCGAATGGGTCAAACTGAGTTATGCAGAAGTTTTACAACGTGCATGGCACATTGCTCAGACATTACATGACCGTAATTTAAGCCAAGAACGACCACTCGTTATTTTAAGTGGTAATGATCTCGAACATTTAACTCTGTCTATGGGTGCCATGTTGGCAGGTGTGCCTTTCTCTGCTATTTCCCCTGCCTACTCTCTGATTTCCCAAGACTTTGGCAAACTCAAACATGTGTTTGAAGTGCTCACTCCTGGTATGGTCTATGCCAGCGATGGGCAAGCTTTTGCCAAAGCGATTCAGGCATGTATTACGCCTGATATTGAAGTGGTGACCAATAAAGGAATTGTAGGCGATCAGATCTGCACATCTTTTCAGTCGCTATTAGATACGCCAGTTTCAAATGTCCAAGAGTTTTATCAAACCCTTGATGAAAACCAGATTGCCAAATTTCTGTTTACATCAGGTTCAACCAAATTGCCTAAAGCTGTACCGACCACACATTTAATGTTGTGTGTTAATCAGCAAATGTTATTACAAACTTTCCCTGAGTTTGAAGAAACGCCGCCTGTCCTACTCGACTGGCTGTCTTGGCACCACACCTTTGGCGGCAGTCACAATGTCGGCATTGCGCTCTATAACGGAGGCACCATTTACATTGATGATGGCAAACCCGTTGCAGGAAAATTTGACGAAACCATTCGTAACCTCAAAGAAATTTCTCCAACCGTTTATTTAAATGTGCCAAGAGGCTGGGAAGAACTCACTGAAGCGTTAGAAAAAGATGAAGAATTAAGAGATCGCTTTTTTGCCAAAGTTAAAATTTTATTCTTTGCAGGTGCAGCGCTTTCAGAAGCGGGCTGGAACAGACTCGATAAAATTGCTCAGCAACATTGCGGAGAGAAAATTCGCATTATGAGCGGATTAGGCATGACTGAAACTGCACCCTCTTGTGCATTTACCACTGGTCCACGCGTGATGGCAGGCTTTATTGGCTACCCTGCTCCGGGATGCGAAATTAAGCTGGTGCCATGTGGTGACAAACTTGAGTTTTGCGTTCGTGGCAAACATGTCATGAAAGGTTATTGGCGCTTAAAGGCGGACCAGCAAAGCACTATTTTTGATGATGAAGGTTTTTTCCATACAGGCGATGCTGTTCGTTTAGTCGACATCAATGATCCAACCAAAGGCCTCATGTACGACGGACGTATTGCCGAAGACTTTAAACTTAATACGGGTACTTTTGTGAATGTGGGCACACTACGCAACAAAGTACTCATTCAAGGTAATTTACTGGTTCAAGATGTTTGTATTACAGGTTCAAACCTAAATGCAGTTGGTTTTTTGATTTTTCCAAAATTAGAAGCGTGTGCTCAATATGCTGGCCTTAAGCTTAGTGAACATTCTGCAATAGAGATATTGCAACACCCTAAAGTCCAACAATGGTTCCGCCAATTTTTAACGACCTTTAATAAAGATGCGACTGGAAGTTCAAATACAGTCTCTATGCTTTATTTAATGACCGAGCCACCTCAACTCGATGCAGGTGAAGTGACCGATAAAGGCAACCTTAATCAAGGCAATATTACCAAGCGTCGTGCTGCTTTAATTGATGAGCTTTATCAAAAACAGGCCGAAAACCCACTGATTATTCGGGTACCCACCTTAAAGCAATAAGCAATTGAAATAAAAAAGGAAGCTCAAACTTCGGTTTGGGCCTTAGCCTCACTTTTGCCTAAAAAAAGGTTCAACATGCCACACGATACAGAATTTGAAATATTTCGAGACAGCTACCGCAGGTTCTTAAAAGAACAGGTTGCTCCGTATTATGAACAGTGGGAACACGATGGCCTCATCCCGCGTGATCTGTGGCTTCGTCTTGGGGAAAATGGCTTTTTGTGCGTCGATGTACCCGAAGAATATGGTGGCTACGGTGCTCCTGTTCATTACTCACTCATGCTGGTTCAAGAAACTGCTCAAGCTGGTTTTGCATCTTTGGCGGTTGCCATTGGCGGGCAAAATGAGCTGGTCTCTCCTTATCTACAAAATATCGGTTCCGAAGAGCAAAAACGTTATTGGTTACCAAAAATGGTGACAGGTGAAGTCGTCACTGCTATTGCCATGACCGAAGCGAATGCTGGTTCAGACTTACAGGCTATACGCACTCAAGCCATTTTAGAAAATGATCACTACCGCGTGAATGGTTCAAAAACTTTTATTTCAAATGGTTTGCATGCCGATCTGATCATTCTGGTTGCGAAAACTGATCCGCAAGCTAAAGCAAAAGGCATTTCGATTTTTCTAGTCGATGCTGCGTTAGATGGCGTTAAAAAAGGTCGGTCTTTGCAAAAAATTGGATTGCATGCCCAAGATACAGCCGAACTATTTTTTGATGATGTTTGTGTGCCTGCAACTCAGCGTTTGGGTGAAGAAGGACAAGGTTTTGCTTATTTAATGCAAGAGTTACCTCGCGAACGTTTGAGTATTTCCATGATGGCGTTGGGGTCAATTTTAGGCGCCATTGAAATTACTAAAGACTATGTGCTGGAGCGTAAAGCTTTCGGACAACCTTTAAGCCAAATGCAAAACACACGCTTTGTGCTGGCAAACGCGCAAATCAAAGCGAAAGCCGCCCAAGCTTTTGTAGACCAATGTGCAGCGCTGTATCAACAACACCTGTTAAGCGTCACTCAAGTTGCCGCACTGAAGTGCTTTATTACCGATGTCCAATGTGAAGTGATTGATCAATTACTTCAGCTTTTTGGCGGCTACGGCTACATGCAGGAATACCCAATCTCACGCTTTTTTGTGGATGCACGGGTACAAAAAATCTATGGGGGAACCAATGAAATTATGAAAGAAATCGTGGCCCGAGAACTGCTCGGAAAATAATTCGATTTAAAAACCAAATAAGGCAGACACAACAACTATGCCTTATTTGAAAACAAAAAATGTTATTTCAGGAAGAAATGCGATGTCGAAATTATGGATGTACTCTACCCTTATGCTCTCAAGTTCAGTGTGGGCTGGCAATTTTATTGATAACAGTTCAGTAGAACTCACCACACGAAATTTCTACTTTGACCGAGACTATCAAGTCCCATCAACTTATCCAGCAGCGAGGGACTGGACACAAGGGTTTATTCTCAAAGCAAATTCAGGCTATACCGAAGGAACCGTTGGTTTTGGGTTAGATGTACTGGCAACAGCAGGTTTTAAACTAGATGCAAGCGCCAAATACGCAGGTACAGGCAATTTACCTAGAGACACGCGTACCAATGAACCAGCAGACTCTTATGGAGAAATTGGCGTCACAGCAAAAGCTAAAATGAGTCAAACTGAACTACACATTGGTACCCTAATGCCAATGAACCCTGTTTTAGTGGCTTCACCTGCTCGATTGCTTCCTCAAACCTATCGAGGAATTTCACTGACCAGTAAAGATATTAAAGATTTCGATTTACAGGCAGCCTATATCGATAAGGTAAATCAAAGAGATTCAACCAACTATGAAAAAATTAAAATTTCTGGGGTAAATGGTCGATACAAAAGTGCTGAGACGAGCGGCCTTTATTATTTAGGTGGAAACTATCAGTTTAACCCTTCACTCAAACTCACCGCTTTTTATATGGATGTTGATGATCTTTATAACCAAACCATGGTGGGTGCATTACACCAATACAAAATTAATGACACCACCAACCTGAGTTCACAATTACGTTACTACCGTAGCCGAGACGACGGACAAGCAAAAGCTGGCTTAGTCGATAATGACCTTTACCATGCGCATTTCGAACTCAAACATCAAAACCATAAATTTATTTTTGGAACCTTCCAACATCACGGCGACACCGCGTTTCCCTATTTGACTGGCGGTGAAACTGGACTCCTTATTGATACATGGCCGGGTGAGTTTTTAAACGCAAAAGAAAAAGCCTATAGCTTCCGCTATGAATATGACTTTAAAGATTATGTACCGGGTTTACGTTTTATGACCCGTTACACCACAGGTCACAATATTTATGCACCTAACTTAGGTGGAACCAATCTAAAAGAGCGAGAAACAGACTTCGATTTAGGCTACACCGTTCAAAGTGGCTGGTTAAAAAATCTAGGGTTACGCGCGCGCTACGCCATTTATGACAATAACATGCTCTCTACAGCCAATATCAAACCTGTAAACGAAACCCGTATCAACATCGACTACACATGGAAATTTAAATAATTCAAAACAAGAGGTTCTGTCACATATAGAACCTCTTTTTAATTTCGAGAAATTCATCATGAAGAAAGTTGTAACGCTACTCTGCACAATGAGTCTGATTGCCCTGACTCACGCTGAAACTCAATATAGCCCTCCACCTATTCAGCTTGAACCTCTAGCAAAATTTAGTGTTGATTTAAATGCGCCTGTTTGGGAGTTAGGCACAACCAGTGATGCAGGTAAACGCCGAATTATTCCTATTACAGGTGGGACATTCGAAGGCAAAACACTTAAAGGCCGTATTTTAAATAATGGTGCAGATTGGCAAATCGTTGACAGTAAAGGTCTAGCGATTATTGATACGCGATATTTATTAGAAACCGATGACGGCGCACTGATTTATCTTCAAACCAAAGGTTACCGACATGGCTCAGCCGAAACACTAAAACAGCTTGCTCAAGGCAAAGATGTTGACCCGAAAAATTACTATTTCAAAATTACCATGCAGTTTGAAACCAGCTCACCCAAATACTCATGGCTGAACCAGACCGTTGCAGTAGGTAGTGCAATGCGCTTGGGCAAAGCGGTTATTTATGATGCCTATACGGTGAAATAATAATTTTTATAACACTTACAAAAAGAATGGAGCCTTCATTATGGATCAAAAAACTTTAGAACACTTACCGCCCATCCATCACCATTTGGGTGGCCATAATATCCATTGGAATGAAAAAAACACTGAACTTAACATTCACTACACAGCACTAGAAAGCTTTACCAATCCACGCGGCACAGTTGAAGGTGGCATGATCTGCGCCATGCTTGACGACGTGATGGGACTTTTTGCATATCTCGCCAATGACCATAAACCCGCTACCACAATTAACTTAACCATGGATTTTTTAAGGCCCTGTGCTGTAGGCGAAGTCATTACAAAATGCCGATTCATTAAACAAGGCAAAACTGTACTGAATCTCGAAAGTGAAGCTTGGCAAAACAACAAAATGATCGCACGAAGCACAGCTAATTTTTTGGTTTTAGATTAATTACAAACATTCATTCAATAAGGATATGAATAAATGAATTACACCAACAATAAACGAATTTTGACCCGCTCCGCTTTAGTGCTTGCCATGCTTGGTGCTTTGGCAGGCTGTGGAAGTGATAATGCTGACACAACGGCTCCCTCAACAACCAAACCACCACAGTTATCTCCTGCTGTTGGCGTAAAAATGACAGGAAGCTGTACGGACTTACTCGGATTTCAATACAACAACACGGTCATTAGCTCCTCCACTCTTCAAGAGGCAGGCACATTGACTGTCGCCAATAAACCGATTGGCGCTCATTGTTTGGTTAAAGGTTATATGGATCAACGTATAAGCCCTGTTGATGGACAAACCTATCAAATTGGTTTTGAAATGCGCCTACCTGTTGACTGGAATGGACGTTTTCTCTATCAAGGTAATGGCGGAACCGATGGTAATTTAGTCCCTGCAACAGGTCAGGTTGGTAGCGGTGGACCACTCACCAATGCTCTACATGATGGTTTTGCTGTTATTTCCTCCGACGCTGGACATAACGCTTCACAAAATCCAATGTTTGGTTTAGACCCTCAAGCCAGAATTAACTACGGCTACGGTGCGATTACCAAGCTCACGCCTATGGCAAAAAACCTAATTAAAGCCGCATATGGTAAATTGCCAGACCGCTCATATGCAGGTGGTACATCGAACGGCGGACGTCATGCCATGATTGCTGCAACCCGTTTGGGCGACCAATATGATGGAATTTTAGCAAGTACACCGGGCTTTCATTTACCTCGTGCGGCCGCAGCTCAACTCTACACAGCACAGCAGCTTCGTCGTGTCGCAACAGATGAAAATGACCTAAGTACGGCTCTTACCCTTTCAGAGCGCAAAGTATTAGCAAAAGCAATTTTAGATCGATGCGATGCCTTAGACGGTGTTGCGGATGGCTTGGTTCAAGATGTCGAGGCTTGCCGTACAGCTTTTGATATTCATAAGCATGTACCCGTTTGCTCAAGCACAAGAGATGGTACTTGTTTAAGCACCGAACAAATTGATGTATTAGCCAACATTTACCGCGGCCCTGTAAATTCGGCTGGACAAGCGCTCTATGCAACCCAGCCTTTCGACCCCGGTTTAGTCGGTAGTAACTGGGCAAGCTGGAAATTTGAATCTTCGGTGGGAACAGCACGTGACCCAGTTGCAGTCGGCATTCTTTTTCAAGTTCCACCAGACCCAACCGTGACTCAAAACTCTAGACAATTTGCCTTTAATTTTAACTTCGATACCGACTATCCAAAACTATCGGCAACTAATGATATATACACAGAAAGTTCGATGTCATTCATGATGCCACCCGATGAACTTAACCTAGATAAACTCCGTAATCACGGTGGAAAAATGATTGTTGTACAAGGCACAGCAGACGGCGTTTTCTCTGTGGATGACACCCAAAATTGGTACGATCAACTGCTCCAACACTATAAAAATGATGCGAAAGGTACAGCACCTGAATTTGCACGTTTCTTTAGAGTTCCGGGCATGAACCATACCCGTGATGGCATAGCGACTGATCAATTTGACGCATTGACTGCTTTGGTCAACTGGGTTGAATATGGGCAAGCACCTGACAAAATTATTGCGACTGCACGCGGCGCAGGTAACCCAAGTGGTCAAGTGAATACTGAGCTTCCACAAGACTGGGCACCTGATCGTACCCGCCCACTTTGCCCTTACCCACTCATTGCTCGTTACAATGGTCAAGGTGATAGCGAAAAAGCTGAAAATTTTAGCTGTAAATAGCACCCTAAAAATTAAAAGAGAGCTGACCTAGGCTCTCTTTTTTTATTTTAATAAATATCACTATTAAATCATTATCAAATGATATTTCGTCCAATGCCTGCATCGCTGCTAAGATAACACCGAAAACCAAAAACTCATTTCTCTATGCAAAATCAGACTGCTTCAAATCCCCCCTCAACTCAACTTGGAAAAGCGCTGCTTTGTCTTATGACATCCGCATTATTATTTTCCATTATGGGGGTGTGCATTCGTTTTGCTTCACAAACGGTAGACAACGCGACCGTCGTATTTTTTAGAAATGCAGTCGGCTTATTTATTTTTATTCCGATGCTCTTTAAACAAGGGCTAGACTTTATTAAAACCGATAAATTGTGGATGCACACGTGGCGAAGTCTAGTGGGACTTGCTGCTATGTATGGTTTTTTCTATGCGATTGCGAACTTAAAACTCTCAAATGCCATGGTTTTTAGTTATTCATCCCCTATCTTTATTCCACTGATTGCATGGCTTTTCTTAAAAGAAAAAATTACCAAATCGATGATTTTTGCCGCTGTTATTGGGCTTGTTGGGGTGTTATTTGTTGCTAAACCCGACCAAGGTTTATTTAACGCACTATCTTTTATTGGCTTGGGTGCATGCTTTTTATCAGCAATGGCTTTTGTCACTGTAAGAGCTTTAACCAGTACAGAGCCGCCTGAGCGTATCGTTTTTTACTTCTGTATTTTTGGTAGTTTAATTTCCTCTATTCCAATGTTTTGGCATTGGCGTATTTTCACTTGGCATGAACTAGCTCTACTCATTGCCGCAGGACTTTTAGCAAACATTAGCCAACTGTTTATGTCTTATGCTTATAGCCTAGCGCCAGCAGGCCAAATTGGCCCAATGAACTATATTGCTATTATTTTTGCAGGAGTTTGGGGATTTGTTTTTTGGCATGAATTACCGGATCTATTCAGTATTATCGGTATATTTATTATTTTATTTGCGATTTTGCTCTGTAATCCATTTTTGCAGAAAAAGTTACTCTCTCGATTTAAGGTCTAGATATAACCCATTCTAATATTAGTTTTTATAACAATTGAAAGCTAATCAATTGTTATAAAAATCTCACCATATTCAATTTCTTCAAAAACTCTAGCTCTGCCGTGTGCATTTAACCCCTCATATTTAATTTTTGCATTCCAAGAATCAACGATTTTTTGCGCGATTAATAAAGCCTGCTCCGCTGTCATCTCGTCATGTAGGCTCGTCAATTCTATGAGATTCATCCAAAACTGAACTTTGTTTGTCTCTTCTACTTTTTTTAAATTATTAAATTTGTCTTGATCAAACTCACTCTCTAAAAAAATATGATTTTCAATTATAAGGAAATCAGGAAAAATCAAGTTTAGAATCTTAAAAAGTAAATCTACGGGTAGTTCTTTAATTTTAAAAATTGAGTAAATATATTCAGTATCACCAAAGAAGTTTGGCTTATTTATATTTTTAAAACTTTCAAAACTTAAATCACTATCTTTTTCATCCATACAAGTCAACCCATCACTATTTATAAAACTAATTTCTCACGATACTCATTTGGTGAAATACCTGTCCAATGACGATAGGCTTTTCTAAAATTAGAGGTATCTGAAAAGCCAATTCTTTCGGCAATTTCATCTACGGTTAAAGTCGTCTCTCGCAAATATTCATCAGCAAGACGGCGCCGAGTCTCATCTAAAAGTTCTTGATAGGTTAAATCAAAACCTGCCAAGCGCCGATGTAAGGTTCGCTTTGACATATGTAACCGTTCAGCCATTTCTTGAGCCGACGGAAAAAGCCCCGTTCCATCCAATAATATTAAACGGATTGTTTTAACCAACTCAGGCTCTTCGACTACTGCTGCACCTAACATCCGCTCACAAAAGGACTTACACATGTCCGCAGTAATCGGGTTGGCATTTGGGCAAGGTACATCGAGCCATTTTAAATCAAAGTGCCATTGCATCACCCCAGCATTAAACTGAACGGGACAATGAAAAACTTTTTCATATTCTTCTGCATAGTCAGGCGCTGGATAAGGTAATAAAAGCTTCTTCGCTTGAAATGGTCTTTCAAGCACCCGTTCAATTAAGGTTTGCATGGAGCTAAACCAAAACTCGCACACTAAAGGTAGAAGCTTACCTAGTGCAATAATGTCCTGCCCTTCAAAAACGGCAGCGTCATCTCGAATATAAAAAGATTTCTTTAAAATAGGACCAGCAAGCTTAATGTGTCGAATACCAAGCTCTACCGCTTGTCTAAAATTGCGCGAAGAATATAGCGCATAGCCATACACCCCAAAATCTGACAGCCGCTGCTTTTGTCCTGCACGTAGTCCAATTAAGGGATCATGAGATAGTTTTTGAATATTTTGAAATAACTGAATTTTTTGGACTTGAGAAATATATAAAGAAGGCTGACTTATAGCATCTGGCAAAATATTTGTGCCCGACAGAACTTCTACTATTGAATGACCTTGCAAGCCCATTTCATCAAATAAACTGGTCAAACCCAGCAAATATGTATTCGAGCCT
The DNA here is from genome assembly GCF_016064815.1 of Acinetobacter seifertii. Classification (NCBI taxonomy): domain Bacteria; kingdom Pseudomonadati; phylum Pseudomonadota; class Gammaproteobacteria; order Moraxellales; family Moraxellaceae; genus Acinetobacter; species Acinetobacter seifertii. The sequence goes on from NZ_CP065820.1 coordinate 2,905,821, forward strand.
AAGGATGTATTATCATAGTTTCCTTCGATAATAGCATTTGCACTTTTATAAAGCTTTTTAGGCATTTAACTCACACCATCCCTAGAGTGACGTGCATAATGGCACTAAACTACCTCTTGTTGTCTCAATTTAACATCGACCATACCGTGCTTCAAGCATAAAGTATGATAAGCAAAAGTATGGAAGGAACAATAATGGAAAGCTCCACTTTAAAAGAATATAGCGGCTCTGCCACTGAACATATGGAACTTATTTTTTCCAAACAACGTGCCAATTTTGAGGCAGATCCCTACCCAAGCCTTGAAGCACGCCGCACAAAGCTACATCAACTCAAAAAACAAATTATTCGTTATCAAGATGCTTTAGCTACCGCGATTAATGCTGACTTTAGTTCAAGATCACTCGATGAATCCAAATTACTCGATTTGCTTGGTTCTGTGTTAGAAGCCGATCATGCGATTCATCATTTACGTCGCTGGATGCGTCCAAGTAAACGCCGTACCGAGCTTTTATTTTTATCAAATCGTTTAAGTGTGCAATACCAACCTAAAGGTGTGGTGGGTGTCATTGTTCCTTGGAACTTCCCCGTTTATTTAGCACTTGGCCCACTCATTGCCGCATTAGCTGCAGGCAACCGAGTTATGATTAAACTGCCTGAAATTACCCCCAATACTAATGCAATGCTTCGACGTATGCTGGCAGAAGTCTTTAACGAAGATGAAGTGGCGGTTTTTGGTGAAGAAATTACAGATCCTGCTAGATTTACCACTTTGCCATTTAACCATATTGTGTTTACTGGCTCTCCTGCGATTGGCAAAGTCGTCATGCGAGCAGCTGCTGAAAATTTGACTCCAGTTACTCTCGAATTAGGCGGAAAATCACCAGCAATTGTAAGCCACAATTACCCGATTGCCGATGCAGCAAAACGTATTACGCATGGTAAAGCAACCAATAGTGGTCAAATCTGTGTAGCGCCTGACTATGCATTGGTTCCAAAAGAAAGTATTGAAGAATTTGTAGATGCTGCGAAATCCAGCTTTATAAAAATGTTTGGTCAAAACATTACAACCAATGAGAATTACACTTCGATTGTAAATGACCGTCATTTAAAACGTATTCAAGATATCTTGACCGATGCACAAGAAAAAGGTGCTCGTGTTATTCCTTGCGACACGTATAGCTTTGACCAACAAGGCCGCAGAATGCCTGTACAGATTGTGCTGAATTGCACACCAGATATGCGCATTATGAAAGAAGAACTCTTTGGCCCTATTTTACCTGTGGTGGCTTATGATTCTTTAGATGATGCAATTACCTACGTGAAATCGGACGAACGACCTTTAGCACTTTATTGCTTTACACATAGCTCCGTAGAACGTGACCGTATTTTACGTGAAACTCATTCGGGTGGTGTAACTATCAATGACTGGGGTTGGCATGTAGTTAACCATGATGCTCCTTTCGGTGGTATCGGTAACTCAGGCATGGGGTCATATCATGGTGAAGAAGGTTTTCGTGAACTTTCACATGCAAAAACTGTATTTATTCGCCATCGGTTTTTCCCGACCCAGCTTTTCCACCCTCCTTATGGAACATTCTTGCAAAAACTGGCAATTCGCTTTTTCTTGAAAAAAGGCGATCCAAATATTAAATAATAGATTATAAAAAAAGCCTCGTAATGAGGCTTTTTTATGGGGTTTAAAATAATAAAATTTCTAATAAAACCACTAAAATTTATCTAAATATAATCAACCTTTTGTGCTTTTAAAATATCAAGCTGCAACATCTTTTTCTTTTTATATTTATAGGCAATAAATAATCCAACAAACCATACTGGTGAAAACTCTAAAGCAATCAGCGTATCATGATCTAAAGCTAAAATGACGATAGTAAAAACTAAAAATAGCATCGTCAGCCATGCCATAAATAAACCACCCGGCATTTTATATTTTGACTGAATATGTAATTCAGGGCTTTTCTTACGATAATAAATATATGAAAGTACAATCAGCATAAATGTAAAAATACATAAAATTGAAGTGAGTGCTGAGATAATCGTAAACGCCGTCATAACATTTGGAACAATGAATAGAATTGATGTCCCAAGCGTTACACAAGCCATTGAAAACACAAGCCCTCGAATTGGAACTTTTCTTTTAGACAGCTTACTAAAGCTTTTCGGTGCATCATTGTCTAAAGCTAAACCATATAGCATACGGCTGGTTGCAAAGATTCCACTATTTGCCGAAGAAAGAGCTGAGGTTGCGACAACGAAGTTAATTAAACCTGCCGCAATTGGTAAGCCAACTAAGGTAAACATTTCCACAAATGGGCTTTTTTCTGGTGAAATTTTTGCCCAAGAGGTAACTGCAATAATACAAACCAATGCGCCTACGTAGAACAATAAAATACGTAAAGGAATAGAATTAATCGCTTTTGGAAGTGAAGTATGTGGGTCTTTTGTTTCTGCGGCAGTTGTACCCACCAGTTCGATACCCACAAATGCAAATATGGCAATTTGGAAGCCCGCTAAGAAACCTGTTACACCATAAGGAAACATAGATTGTGTTTCAAACAAATGGCTCATCGAAGCTTTGACGCCATTTGGAGAAGTAAAGCCCGTACTAATTAAATAAATACCAGCCAAAATAAACAGGATAATTGCAGTAATTTTGATGAGTGAGAACCAAAACTCAAGCTCACCAAACAGCCGAACGGCCACAAAGTTGAGTATGGTTAAAACTGCCAATGATGTAAATGCTGGAATCCAGACAGGTAAATCGGGATACCAAAACTGCATGTACCCTCCAATCACAATCACATCGGCAATCGCTGTAATAATCCAGTTACACCAATAAGACCAACCTAGAAAAAAGCCTGCCCATGGACCTAAATAAGCGGTTGCAAAATCGGCAAATGTTTTAAAGTTCGTGTTAGCAAGCAATAACTCACCCATTGCTCTCATCACGAAGAAAAAGAAAAAGCCAATAATTAAATAGGTTAAAATAATTGAAGTCCCGGAAACACTTAATGTTTTTCCAGAACCCATAAATAATCCGGTACCAATTGCACCGCCAATCGCAATCATTTGAATATGACGATTGGTCAATGAGCGTTGCAACTTTTCCTCCTCTTGCTCAGTCATATGCTGACTGCCTAGGAGATCTCCTTCCAGGAACTGCTTTCCTTTATTATTACTCATGTAATATTAGCTCCAATTTATAGCAACCGTTATAAAGGTTTTAATAATATGAGTGATATAAGCTTCGATTAAGCCGAATAAATCATCTTACCAATATTATTAAAACCACTTATAATTTAGTAAATTCCATTTTTAAATCTTAAAATAGTTATTTAAAACAATAAAATATAAACCATAGAATTATCCCGTTATATCTCATCATCTGAATATCTAAAATGAAATAATAAGTTCCATTCATTCAATTAAGATGATGTATATCCATATCAATTTTTTGACTCAGGGATAATATAATATTCCTCATAAAATGTGGTGAGTTGTAAAAACTCACTGCCTAATTAACCGCCATTTGCAAATATTGAATATTTTCCAATCTATTTACAGCTTTTGATTTTGAAGCCTGTTGAACATTAATACTCAATATTCGAACTTCTGCCCCATTTTGAACATTCAACTGTTTAGCTTGCTCTAAACTAAGCTGTATTCGATTTTGATAAGGTGCGCTATACACTACAATTGCCCGATAATTTTCATAATCATCATTGGCAACAATATAAGGTTCATCACCTATACTTAAATCAGTAGACTCTACAACTTGTACAGTTAAAATCTCACTTTCTTTAATGGCACGTAAATTTTCAATATCGGCCTGTAGGGTTGCGCCGCCATCAAAAATATCTACATAGCCTTTGTAGCGAAGCCCTTCTTCTAGCAAAAGATTGTAGGCTGGCCGCGTATTTGGATGAACCATACCAATTGCGGCTTTAGCATCGTCTGGCAACATATCGACATAAAGCGGATGTCTCGGCATCAGCTCGGCAATAAAGGCCTTTTGCCCTATTCCGCTTAAATAGTCCGCTTTGGTAAATTCAATATTAAAAAATTTATGACCTACTGCATTCCAAAATGGAGACTGCCCATTTACATCGGAATAGCCACGCATTTCAGCCACAATCGTTTCTTCAAAGTATTGGCGAAATGTGGACAAAAATAAGAAGCGTACTTTAGATAAAAACTTGCCATTTTTATTTAAACGATAGTCTGGGTCTAAAAATAACGTACAAAGCTCACTACAGTTGGTATGGTCATTACTCAAGTACAAAGTCGGTAAAGCGTTATAAACACTTAAAGGTTCAGACGCGTGAACTTGAGTACCCACATGGAAGTTATACCAAGGCTCTTTTAACCCGAGCGCCACTTCAATACCGCAAACACCCACGACTTTGTTGAGTTCACTATCTTCCAAAACAAATAAGTAAACCTGATCTGCCTTCGGTAATTCGCCTGCTACCGTTTTACATGCTCGTTCAATACGTGCAGCCAACTTTTCCATATTTGGCTGCAAAGATGTCAAACCAAAACCCGCTTTTTGAGCCAAAAGGTAAAGATCATTAACATCCTTAGGTTCAATGTAGCGAATAATCATCATGCGGCTTGTTCATCCTTTTGAATTTCTACAAAGCGAGCAAGTGCACGTTCGAAGCGTTTTAGACCCTCATCAATATCAGCAAATGGAATAATTAAAGACGGCGTAAAACGTACAACGTTTGGACCAGCAATCAGACTCAGTAAACCTTCCTCACCCGCAAGGTTATTAATATCTTTTGCTTTACCAGCGAATTTGTCTTTTAAGGCACAACCTATTAGCAAACCTTCTGCACGAATCGTTTTAAAGACTTCATATTTTTCATTTAATTTATTTAAAGCGTTTTTATAGTAATCATGACGCTCTTTTACGCCTTCAAGCACTTCTGGTGTATTAATAAATTCAAATACTGCACCAGCAACAGCACTTGCCAACGGGTTACCACCATAAGTCGTACCGTGCGTACCCACTGAAAAATGCGTCGCAAATTTATCAGTCGTTAACATTGCACCCACTGGGAAACCACCGCCTAATGCTTTTGCAGTGGTAAGAATATCCGGAGTAACACCTGAGTTCATGTAAGCATAAAGTGAACCTGTACGGCCTACACCAGTTTGTACTTCATCAAAAATAAGTAAGGCATCAAACTCATCACACAGTGCACGTAAACCTTTTAAAAATTCGATGTCAGCAGGAATAACACCGCCTTCACCTTGGATCGGTTCAACAATCACTGCACATGTTTGTTCATTAATGACTGCTTTGGCAGCTTCTAAATCGTTAAAAGCAACATGATTAATGCCGTTTGGAAGTGGTGCAAAGTCTTGTGAATATTTTGGCTGACCACCTGCTGAAACGGTAAATAAAGTACGACCGTGAAAAGCATTATTAAATGCCACGATGCCACTTTTACCCGCAACACCGCTGTCGAGTCCTACTTTACGAGCAAGCTTTAATGCTGCTTCATTCGCTTCTGCACCTGAGTTACAGAAGAATACTTTGTCTGCAAATGTATTTTCGGTGAGTTGTTTAGCAAGACGTAGAACGGGTTCATTGGTATAACCGTTACCTACATGCCAAAGTTTTGTTGCTTGTTCTGTTAACGCATTGACTGCCACTGGATGCGCATGACCTAATGCATTTACTGCAATGCCACCTGCAAAATCGATATATTCTTTATTTTCTTGATCCCAAATACGTGAACCTTCACCACGTACCGGAATGAAATTTGCCGGTGCAAAAACTGGAACCATCCACTCATTAAAGTTGCCGCGAGAAACTGGAAAATTATTCATCTTATCTAGTCCATTAAATTGAATTATTCGGGTGAGCTAATGCCCCTATTATTCAAAATCAAATTGATTCACAAAATTTGTAATTCAGCAAAAAATGAATTATTTTTTACCAATTTGATAATTGACAATGACATTATGGACAATATTGATCAAATTATTTTAGGTTTACTCAAAGACAATGCACGGATGTCTGTAACTGAGTTAGCCGAAAAAGTTCACGTCTCAAGAGCAACCATTAAAAAGAGAATGGAGTATCTTGAATCTTCGGGCGTCATTACCGGATATACGGTTCGTTTTAAACCAAATGCGGAACGCAATGTCATCCGTGCATGGATGAGCATTATGGTCGAAGGCACCAAAGCACAGTCTGTGATTAAAGAACTACGCCTAGAAAGTGCGGTGGAATGTCTGCATAAAACTAATGGGAAATGGGACATTTTAGTCGAGCTACGCTCTGACACCTTAGAAAACTTTGACAAAGTTTTAGAAAGAATCAGAAATATTTCAGGTATTTATAATAGTGAAACCAGCATCTTACTTGCCAGCCATAAAACCTAACATTGACTTTGATTTCAAAGAATAAGAATTGATGGGCTAACCATAAAGTTTGGCTCACCCTCTCATTCCTACAAAGAAATTTCCTTAAGTACCCTCTATTAAAATTAAAAACCATCACAACCACAGTCCACTCTAAAAACCTCAATAAATTTTTAATTTTTTTTAAATAATCAAATCAAAAACTTAAAATTCAATTTGATTTGAATTCTCACTTTTTTCACTCATTCCCCTCATCAAGGCATTTGACAGAAAAATTAAAACATAATACATATAGTATTATATGTTATATGTTAAAACCTAAGGACAAGGTATAAGAAAATGGCTAAAACTCAACTACAACACTTTATTAACGGCGAATATGTTGCTAGCAAAGCAAATGATTATTTCGACTTGGTGAGCCCAGTGACTGGTGAAGTTTATGCACAATCACCTAATGCAACCGAAGCAGAAGTTGATGCAGCGTATGCCGCTGCCAAAGAAGCATTTAAAATTTGGGGACGCAGTACACCATCAATGCGTCAAAAAGCATTACTTAAGCTGGCAGATGCTATCGAAGCAAATGCTGAGCGTTTAATTGAAGCGCAAAGTCGCAATACAGGTCAGTTAAAACACTTAATTGCATCTGAAGAAGTCGGTATATCGGCAGATCAAGTTCGTTTTTTTGCAGGTGCTGCCCGTTTACTTGATGGTTCAGCAACTGGTGAATATTTAGAAGGTTTAACGTCTTCTATTCGCCGTGAACCCATCGGTGTAGTTGGCCAAGTTACACCTTGGAACTATCCACTTATGATGGCAATCTGGAAAATTGCTCCTGCTTTAGCTGCTGGTAACACAGTGGTACTTAAACCAAGTGATACCACTCCTGAAAGTACTCTTTTACTTGCTGAAATTGCTGCACCATTCTTCCCTAAAGGTGCATTTAACGTAGTGTTAGGCCAAGCGCAAGTCGGTTCAAAAGTAGTATCACACAAAACCCCTGCACTCGTTTCGATTACAGGTTCGGTTCGTGCCGGATTACAAGTTGCAGCTTCTGCTGCTGCGAACTTAGCAAAAGCTCACCTTGAACTTGGCGGTAAAGCGCCTGTACTGGTTTTTGAAGATGCGGATCTTGATAAAGCAGTGGAAATGATTGCTTTAACAGGCTATTTCAACGCAGGCCAAGACTGTACTGCTGCAACACGTGTCATTGTGGCTGAATCTGTTCATGATGAATTTTTAAGAAAGTTAGTTGAAGCTGCCAAAAATACTCGTTTTGGTGATCCAGATGATCAAGACGCTCTTTATGGTCCACTCAACAATGCCAATCAATTAAAGAATGTTAAAGCCTTTATCGATAACTTACCTGCTCATGCCAAAGTTGAAACAGGCGGAAAACAAGCAGACCGCCCAGGTTTCTATTTTGAACCGACTGTTATTAGTGGCCTAAAACAACATGATGAAGCCATTCAAAAAGAAATTTTTGGACCAGTCATTACCGTTCAGAAATTTACAGATGAAAATGATGCCATTGAAAAAGCCAATGATGTTGAATATGGCCTAGCTTCAAGTGTTTGGACCAAAGATCATGCTCGCGCAACTCGCCTGTCACGTGAACTTGATTTCGGTACAGTTTGGATTAATACCCATATTCCTTTAACCGCGGAAATGCCACACGGCGGTTTCAAAAAATCAGGTTATGGTAAAGATTTATCTGGCTATGGTTTTGAAGAATATACCCGCGTTAAACATGTGATGAGTTCAAACGAATAATAACAATGAGCTTTGAAAGGAGATCAAAATGAATAAACAACAAATAAAAGACTTGGTGACTAAAGCCCATCATGAGCTGTTTAATTTGCATGACACCACTGCTCTAGACCGTTATTTCTCTGAAGACTTTATAGAGCACTCACCACTGGTTGCCAATGGTATTTCAGGTTTGCGTCAACTGGTAGAAGATTGTCCCGATATGCAACACGAAGCTGTACGCGTGCTCGCAGATGGTGATTTGGTTGCAATTCATGGCCGCTTTCAGGGATTAGATGAAAACCCTTTGGTTGGCTTTGATATTTACCGAGTAAAAGACGGCAAAATTGTGGAACATTGGGATGGGCTTGTAGCAGAAGCAGAGCCAAATGTAAGTGGTAGAACCCAATTAGACGGCCCAACCGAAATCGTCACTCACCATGACGCAGAGAAAAACCGTGAGATTGTGACGTCTTTCTTTAAGGAGTCATTAATTGATGGAAATTACGATGCTTTCAAAGAATACACCCACGGCGATCAGTTCATTCAACATAGTCCAGATATTGGAGATGGCGTTAAAGCCGTCATTGATTTTTTGAACAATATCCGTAATGAAGGACAAGGTTTGGTATACTCAAAAACGCATCGCTCCATTGCTGATGGTCAATTTGTATTGACTCATTCCGAAGGTAGTATTGCCGGAAATCGACATGCCTATTTTGAATTATGGCGTGTAGATAATGGCAAAATTGTTGAACTTTGGGATGCAATACCAGCCGTGCCTGAAGATGAACAGGCTGTCCATGGTTATGGCGTGTTTTAATAATTATTTATCCGCTTCATTAAGCTAAGTCTTTTGACTTAGCTTTTAGAGAATTCGCCATGTCAGCATATACGATAATTTTTGCACCTATTGCTCAAGCAACTCGTTCTGAACAAGTTGTAGAACGCTTGGAAAATGCAATTATCTCTGGTTTGCTCAAAAGCAATGAACAACTTCCTAATGAAGCAGACTTAGCACGCTTAATGGGCGTTTCACCCATTACCGTTCGCGAAGCTTTAAATACTTTACGTGTAAAAGGTTTAATTGATACACGTCGCGGCAGAAATGGAGGAAGTTTTGTTTGTGAGCTACCTTCAGATTTACTGTTAAACCAACATCCATTGCGCCAAGCTTCAAATGAGTATCTTGCCGATTTAGGAGAGTTTCACAGTGCAATTTTAAGTCATAGTGCATATTTAGCCGCTCAAAGAACCACTGAATATGAACTAGGCAAAATCAAAGAACTCATTGAGCAATTTGAGAAAGCCGTTGAAGCAGATACACGTGCACAACTTGATTTACGTTGTTTGCTGACACTCACCTCATTTGCCCAATCTGCAAGACTCGCAAATCAGGAACTCACCATTCAGGCTGAATGGGCTCCACTGATAGCTGTACTTTATCAAGACAACGATTTTCACCGTGAAGTTGTAAAGCAATATCACCATCTTTTGTCATCTTTTATTGAAAACAATGAAAATGAAGCTGTGATTCAAGCCAGAAAAATAGTTTCAATGCTCACTGACCAAATGCTTCGCTATAAGTTATCGAGTGAATAAAAATAATAAATGAGATGGCTTATCAATAATCAAGTTAGGAATATGGAATTTTAGGAGTTATCGGAATGACCCAGCACTTAGATTTAGATATAGAAGAGCTTCAAAGTTTATTAAAAAGTGTTGTTGAGGAAACAACAACGATTACGGAAACACTGGCGGCTAAAGCAAGCAAAATTCTGTCAAAGCATGCATCTGAAAAAAATGCAGATATTAAGCTTTCAACTTCAGAACGCTCTGCTTTGCAGAAGGAAATTAAAAATGCGCTAAATCAGAGCCATTATAGTCAAGGAACTGGTTTTGCAAGTTATAGTCCAGCAACGCAAGACGAACAAGACTACTGGACACTCGAATGGTGGTATAAAAAAGAAGACCAGTTACAACAAGCGAAACTTGAAAACTACCAAAATGCGCAACGCTTTTTAGATTTCCGCTCTTTTGAATGGTTCCACAAACCTGCTCAAGATAAAAGCCCGTGCATACATGGCCCTTACGTTGATTATATTTGTAACGGCGCCTACACCATCACCATTGCCCACCCTGTCATGATTCATGATCAGTTTATTGGTGTCATTGCGACCGATATTTTAGTTTCGGCGCTTGAAAAGCTACTTATGCCAAAACTCAAAAATATCAAACAAAAAGCAATCATTATGAATGATTCATCTCGGGTCATTACTTCAAACGACATTAGCATCCGAACTGGAACATTATTTAAAGAAAAGACTGCTCAACAGTTTTTCTCGCGACCATGTCAGTCTTTCCAGTTAGTAGTGATTTAAAAAGCAAAGAATAATAGCTCTTTATTCTAACTTTAGTGTGCCACCAAGGTGAAATAGCACTTTAAGCCTCTAGCTACTGTTCAAACTTTCTTCAATCAGACTTGTTTATTCAGGTCACGGGGAAGTTTTGGCCTAAAAATAGCATCGCCTTTCTGGATGAAAAGCAAAAACAACGAAATTTGAGGTTGAAAAGACATGGAAAATAAAGCGTCTTCCTTAAAAAAACTATCGCTATGGCAAGTCACGATTATTGGTATTGCCTATATGACCCCCATGACGGTTTTTGATACTTTCGGTATTGTTTCCGGAATTACCAATGGGCATGTGCCACTCGCATATTTACTTGCTTTAGGCGCGATGCTGCTTACTGCTTGGAGCTATGCGAGGTTTAGTAAAAACTCAGAAAGATCAGGTTCGGCCTATAGTTATACAGCTGAAAGTTTAGGGCCTAAAAGTGGTTTTTTTGTTGGCTGGTGCTCTCTACTCGACTATCTGTTATTACCACTTATTAACGTGTTACTGGCTGCAATTTATCTTACTGCACTCATTCCGAGTATGCCTTATTGGTTTTGGGTGCTGGTAGCGGCGGGCCTTGTGACTTTAGTCAACTGTTTCCGTATTCGATTACTTGCCAACCTAAGCCTCGTGTTTGTGTTTGCACCGATCATACTCATGGTCATTTTTGTATATTTAGTGGTTAGTGGTATTGGCTCGACTCAAGGCTACGAACACGTGCTGACCTTGGCTCCGCTATGGCATGGCGAACAATCGCTATTACCGCTCGTTGCTGGCGCTTCGGTTTTATGTTTTTCATTTTTAGGTTTTGATGCAGTTACTACGCTTTCAAATGAAACAAAACAACCCACCAAAAATATTCCCCGAGCAGTCATGTTAACAACACTTACTGGTGGGCTTATTTTCTTCACAGCCGCTTGGTTTATTCAGCTTTATTTTCCAAACAATATTCGTTTTCACCATCCTTCAGAAGCACTTCCTGAAATTGTGCTTTATGTCGGCGGTGCTTTGTTTCAGTCTATCTTCTTATGCGGACAAATTATGAACACAGTCGCCTCTGGTCTTGCCTCACATGCCAGTGCTTCGCGTTTACTGTATATAATGGGAACTGACAATATTTTCCCTAAAAAGTATTTTGGGACTATCCATAGCTCTTTAGGTACGCCATTTTTCTCGGTTTTATTTGTCGGGCTTATTTCAATGTCGGCTATTTTCTTAGATTTAGCTCAAGTTGTTAGTCTGATCAGTTTTGGTGCGCTCGTTGCTTTTACAGCTGTCAACTTCTCAGTTTTTATGAAATTTTATATTAAAGATAAACAGCGCTCAGGTTTTAAAAATAAATTTCTAAATCTATTTTTACCGCTGTTATCAGTCATTAGCATTATTTGCTTATGGCTCAATCTTGACTCATCTTCACTGATTTTTGGATGCTTCTGGTTATCTTTAGGCATTCTTCTATTTATTTATAAAACGATTAAAAAACAAAGTATTGCCATTAGTAATGCTTATTAATTTTTTAAGGAACTTCTCTATGAAAATTATTTCTAAACCTCAACTTTTAAAAGATGTGGAATACAAACCAAGTAAATCTCTACAGGTAGGCAAAGAGTGGAGTTGGTTAAATCCCAAACATGCGAAATTTGATACAGCCACGGTTAATGATGCGTCGGTAGATAACCCAGCCAACTACTATGAAAGCTCACTGTCTGCTTGGCATACTTTTGATAGTTTAAATGCCGACATTGAATGTGATGTCGTGGTTATTGGCGGTGGTTTATTAGGTTCATCAAGTGCATTACATTTAGCTGAACAAGGTGTAGATACGGTTTTATTAGAAAAAAACCGTATTGGTAGTGCAGCTTCAGGACGAAATGGTGGACAACTTACTCCCGGTTTAGCACGCTGGGAAGCTCAAGAAATGGCCGATCGCTTAAGCTATGAAGATGCCAAAAAACTCTGGCATTTTACCTCTACTGAAGCGATGCAACTGATTGATGATATCTCAGAAAAATACCAACTCGATTTTGACCGTAAATACGGGCATATTACCGCCGCTGTTCATGAAGGACATTTGGTTGGCTTAACACAAGGTGCCGATGCCCGAAAGTATTTAGGCGAAGACCATACCCGTATTGTGGGTAAACACGAACTTATGGACTATATTAAATCTGACTACTATACAGGCGGTTTAATTGATGAGTTAGGTGGACAAATTCATCCGTTGGCTCTAAACCGTGGTTTAATTTATGGTTTTTGCCAAAACGGCGGTACTGTTTATGAACAAACAGAAGTTATTTCAATAGAAGAAAAAGCAGATGGTATTTATGTTCACACAGCAAATGCTGTCGTAAAAGCTAAAAAATCTGTAGTTCTGGCAGTACACCATGCCTCGTTTAAACTTTTATCTGAACAGAACAATACCACTATTCCGTTTTATACCTATGTCGCGACCACCGCTCCTTTAGAGTTTGACACCAAAGAGCTTCTGCCATTTGGACATCCGGTTTATGACACTCAGTTCCAGATTGATTACTACCGACCTGTGTTTAACAACCGCTTATTATTTGGTGGGCAAGGTACTGGCACATGCTGGGGGCCAGAGAAAACTTTAAATTACCTAGAGCATCGAATTCATACCGTTTTCCCTCAAATTAAAAATCTAGAAATGGATTTTGTCTGGAGTGGCACTACTGATTTAACCGTTAATGGTGCAGTCGACAGTCGTAAATTCGGCAATAAATTCCCGATTTATGCAGTTCACGGCTGGAGCGGTCACGGCGTGGCACAGACAGTACGTATTGGTAAAGCCATTGCAAATGACTTTGTTGGGCAATCTAATGACTTTGAAATGTTATCTAAAATTGACCATCAAAATATTATTTTTGGCCGTACGCTTGCCCCTGTCGTTATTCCACTCGCAAAAAGTATGTATGGCATCGGTGCAATGATTAACCCGGGCAAAATGGTATCTTTCTAATTTATAAAAACATCATTTTCTAAAAAGATTCGTACAGTTTTGTGCGAATCTTTTTATATAAAGGCAATATTGCTTTTCAAACTAGGTTATCCCTATTCAATCCATTACAATAGCGCCAGCTTTTTTAGACAGCGCATAGTATTTTGAGTAACTCATCTTCCCAATTAAAACGTGGACTTAAAAATCGTCACATCCAGTTAATCGCTATGGGTGGTGCTGTGGGCACAGGACTTTTTTTAGGCTCTGCACAAGTCATTCAGTCTGCTGGTCCTTCAATCATTTTGGGTTATGCCATTGTTGGTTTGGTTGCATTTTTAATTATGCGCCAAATGGGTGAAATGATTGTCGAAGAACCTGTAGTTGGCTCTTTTAGCTACTTTGCACAAAAGTATTGGGGAAGATTTCCCGGTTTTTTATCGGGCTGGAACTATTGGGTTGTGTACATTTTAGTTGCGATGACTGAGCTTACCGCCGTGGCTAAATATGTACATTATTGGTGGCCTCATATCCCAGCATGGGTTTCGGTTTTATTTTTCTTTGTGCTGGTCACGTGCTTGAACTTAGGCAATGTTAAATTTTATGGCGAATCTGAATTTTGGTTAGCCATTATTAAAGTTACCGCAGTCATTTCAATGATTGTGTTTGGCTTATATTTATTGCTTACAGCAGGCAATGATTCTATAGCGAGCTTTTCAAACCTGTGGCAGCATGGCGGATTTTTCCCGCATGGCTTTTCGGGTTTGTTCTATATGCTCGCCTTTTTAATGTTTGCATTTGGCGGTATTGAACTGATTGGAATGACCGCTGCTGAAGCAGAAAATCCTGAAAAAAGTATTCCACAAGCGATCAACCAAGTTATTTTTCGAATTTTGGTTTTTTACGTGGCCTCGCTCGCAATTATTATGTCGCTTATTCCATGGAACCAACTGGACCTTGGTGGTTTAGATAAAAGCCCCTTTGTCATGATTTTTAGTCAGCTTGGCATTGGTTGGGCGGCACATTTACTTAACTTTATTATTTTGACTGCTGCACTTTCAGTTTATAACAGCGGCATGTATGCCAACAGCCGAATGTTGTATGGACTGGCAGTACAAGGCAATGCCCCTAAAGTCTTTGCCAAAGTAAGCAAACAAGGTGTACCCACAGCTGCTGTCGTCTTCTCTTCTATCCTGATTTTTGGGTGTGTTTTACTCAACTACTTTGTACCCGAAGAAGCTTTAAGCCATCTTATGTATATGGCTGTTGCAGCTTTGGTTTTGAACTGGGCGATTATTAGCTTTACCCATTTAAAGTTTAAGCAAGCTATGAAACTAGATGGAAAAGTTGCCAAATTCCCTGCTCTATTTTCGCCTTTGAGTAACTATGTCGTGCTCATTTTTATCGGCATGATTTTATACATTATGTGGACTCAAGGCTTTAAAGAATCAGTAATTTTAATTCCAATCTGGATTACTTTAATGCTTGGTTTATATAAAGTTTTAAGGTTAGATAAATCACTCTGAACGTTCTAAAAGGCTTATTCAAACAGAATAAGCCTTTATTGTTTTAAGCGGCTGTAAACAAGTCTCACCTCTTTACAAATCTGATCAGACCAAATATCTGCATCTCGTCTGATCAATCATCCATCACTTAGTAGTTTTTAGTTATATGCTATCCATTTAAAAATAGTGCTTAAGACATTTTTAAGAGATGATTATTAAGGTACAAGTGTTTACATGATCTATAAATATTTGTGTCAATGTTCAGCTAAAATCGTGGCTGACCAGATATATCGCGATCATCAATCAGGAAAAGACGCTTCATAAATAGCTCTTTTATCCACTTTACTGATTTTGCTCCATTCACTGCGTCGCTTAATGATGAAAGACAGGAAAAATTTTATGGAAAAAACGCTGCAATGCCCAAAGTGTGGTTCTACAGAAATTGAAACACGTGACCATGACAAACTACTTAAAACCACTGGCGGTGTTTTACTAACAGCTGCAGGGACTACAGCGGGTACCGTAGGTGGTGCTGCAACAGGTGCTTCTATAGGAGCAGCGATTGGTACTGTAGCGGGACCATTAGGTGTAATTGTTGGCGGTACTGTAGGCACATTTGTCGGTGCAATCAGTGCAGGTATTACTGGCGGTGTAGTGGGTAATATTTTTGGTAAAAAAGCAGGTGTAATGATCGATAAAAATATATTTCAGGACTACCGCTGCCTAAAATGCAAATACCGTTTTAAAGTAAAGAAATAAACTAATTTCAATTGAATTAAGCAGGTAAAATCAATTTTCAACTGACTCTCCTGCTTAAACTCAAATTTTATAAAGTGCTCCAAATCATAAAGATATGAAGCAACTTGTCTAATAAATTAAAACCTAAATTTAGATTTTAATTTACTTCGCAATTCCATCCTGTTGGTACTGAGGTGAGCGTGGGCCATATAATAAGCCTGTACCCGGACTATAAGGAGTCGGGGTAAACAGTTGAGCATTTACCATACTTGCTATTGGATAAGCGCGATCATTAAAGTTGCTAGAGATCTGTTCAACCAAAGCACCGACTACAGCACCAAGTAAACCAGAGTTATTATCACTACTTGATTGGGATAATTTTTTCTCACCAGTCCAAATCACATCGCCTGTTTTTAAATCTACAAGTTTTGCATCTGCACTTACTGTAGCAACACTTTGGATCACTTGATATTTAGAGCCATATTCTTTAATTCGAATGTATAAAGCGGCATCTGCACCAAAAATCTCTTGTAATTTTTGAGGAGCAATAGACTGCGCATCACTGCCATTGGTGACACCATTCTCTTTAAACATGTTGTCTACAACAGAGATGGGAAAAACATAATAGCCAGCTTCTGCTACAGGTGCGATTACGGTTGGCCAATAACTGTAAGTCGCTTTTACATCCGGTGAATCATTGACTGGTGGCAATACCAAAATTGACTTTGGCATATGAGCTTTATAAGCGGTTATGTCTTTATTCGGTGCTGGAGTAACTGCACATCCAGTAAATGTAATGCTAGAAATAACCAAACCAGCAATTAGCAACTTCTTAATCATGATTTTGTATTCCCACCATTCGCATTCATTTTTTGCAATAAGCGATCCATTAAAACTGTAGACTCTGGATAGACTTGACGTTCAAGCTGGAAATACTCGATTGCTTTTTGAGAATTATCTTCTTGTAAATACAATAACCCTAAATGCGCATATAACCCCGGCGGAACAGCTAGGCCCTTACCTTTAGTTTTTTGAATCTCAGCTTCTAATGTCGTTATTTGTGCACTTGGTGTCGCTTTTTCAGGTGCGGTATACATCAAATAAGTTTGATGCGGATAACTTCCCCAATTATATAAAGATTGAGGACCAGTGGCACAGCCCACCAATCCCAAAGCAAGAACACTACTTAAAACAATTTTTTTCATCTAACACATATCCAAAATTATTGAATTGACCAACGGTTATTTTGAATATCTGTTACAAGATTATTTACTGCTTCACGAACAGCTAAATCGAGCACTTTACCATTTAAAGTAGAATCATAAGAGGCAGTAGAACCAAAGCCTAAAACTTCACGTGCGCCTAATGCATATTCACCAGCACCTTGTACTGAGTGCACAACTTCTGAAGTTTTTACATCAATAATATTTAAATTAACTTTTGCATAAGCAACTTGCTGTTTACCGCGGCCTAAAATACCAAATAGTTGCTGATCACCAACTTCTTTACGGCCAAACTCAGATACATCGCCAGTAATCACATAACGAGCACCTTTAATAGATTGAGCAGTATTGCTATAACCTACTTCTTGTTTAATTTCAGATAAATTGTCGCGATTTAAAACTGAGAAATAACCAGTTTGCTGTAAATGTGTCTCAAGAATCGTTTTCGCTTGGCCACCTAAACGGTCTACATTATCTGAGAAAACTCCTCTCATATAACTAGAGCGGTTATCAAACTTACCAATGGAAACAGGAGCTTTTACCCCATTATATTTAATTGCAGAAGTAGCTGCTGTTACTTGAGGACTTTGTATCGTTCTTGATGTTTCAGTGGTTGAACATGCGATTAAACCAAAAGAACTCGCCATAGTAATGATTAATATTTTTTTCATGTTTACTCTATAAAGATAACTAAAATACAAAGAATACATATTATATACAAAAAGGCTATCAAATGAGCTTCTAAATTAATCTAAGAGCAAAAATCTAATCAATTAAATTAAAACTTTTAAGTAACCTACTTATTATTTTATGAATAGTTAATCATAAGAATCATATAAATAGTCACTCAAATGAGCTGTATATACCTACGAAGTCAGTTAGAGAAATTCAAAATCAGCTACTTACTTTACGCTACTTATTAGATATGAAAGAATTACGGCCTTATATAACTTTTGAAATTTAAAATGAGAAAAATATTATTTTTAAGTTTAGTCAGTATGTTTAGCTCGTATAGCTTTGCAGAAGATAATAATTCGGTTTATAGAGGACTTGGTACTGGACCGCAGGATTTCCTAAAGTTCCAAATACTCAAACAAAAAGGCTTTTTAGCAAAAAAACCTAATATTTCACGAGCAGACTATAACGATATATACAAACTCAAAAAGCCTTATGAGTTTATGGGACAAAATGTTGTACTCATTTCAGATGAATATATGTCTGAATATGTTGGCTGTTGTGTGAGTGAAGGTTGGGGAGCTGTATTTAAGCAAACTTCTAATTTGAAATTGATTGAGAAATTTGCAAAAAAGAATCAATGTAATATTACTCCAATAGAAACCGATAGTACTTACTATGGCTTTAAAATTCGTTCTCTACCAAAAGGTAATTATTATGAATTATCTTGCCGTGAACGTAACTTAGCTCAGTCTGAATGAATTAAAATTAAAATCTGAAAATAAATAATAGTTTTTAAAATCTCTGAGAAAGACAGACAAATATCTTTGTCTGTCTTTCTTATTAAAACTAAGATCTAATGAATTCCAACAGATCTTTATTAATTGTTTCTGCTTCAGTAGTCGGCATTCCATGAGGGAATCCTGGATAAGTAATTAACTTACCATTTTGAACAAGCTCTGCAGATAATTTACCCGAAATTTCAATAGGAACAATTTGATCATCTTCACCATGCATAACAAGAACAGGAATCTTAATTTTCTTTAAATCTTCGGTGAAATCAGTCTGAGAAAACGCAACAATTCCATCATAATGAGCTTTAGCTCCACCCATCATTCCTTGGCGCCACCAATTTAAGATAACTGGCTCTGATACTTTTGCACCTGGACGGTTGTACCCATAGAAAGGACCTGCTGGCACATCGTAATAAAACTGAGAACGATTTTTAAAAAGTTGATTTTGAAGATCGTCAAAAACCTCTTTTGGTAAACCATTTGGATTATTCTCAGTTTTAACCATTAGCGGAGGAACTGCACTAATAAGCACAGCTTTAGCAACTGGATCATTTTGATAATTAGCAACATAATGTGCTACTTCTCCCCCTCCTGTAGAATGGCCAACGTGCACTGCTCCATGAACACCGAGATGATCAACTACTGCGGCAACATCAGAAGCATAATGGTCCATATCATGACCATCCCAAACTTGAGATGATCGACCGTGACCACGTCGATCATGAGCAACGACGCGGAAACCTTCTTTAAGAAAGAAAAGTAATTGTGCATCCCAATCATCTGAGCTTAGTGGCCAGCCATGATGGAAGAAAATAACAGGAGCATCTTTCGGCCCCCAATCTTTATAAAAAATTTCTACATTATCTTTTGTAGTTACATAGCCCATTTTATGCTCCTAAATAGAAGTTATCACTTTTAATTCATTCAATTGAAAGCTATAAGCTGCAAATTGCTAACCTACAACCTAGGAATATCAACACTAAATTTCATGTTGATGTTTTTTAAGAAGGCGTAACAAATTTACCCTCAACTCGTTAGAGTTTTCAAAAACTTATTTATCTCTACCGTCAACTAGAAGTACTAATTGCCTGACTTGATACAACTACCGCGAGCAACATTTAGCTATTGAAAGAGATAGTTTTCTTATATCAAACCTATTTTTAAATAGAGATAATTTAGTTTTATCTCAAATAATTTGATATCAAACTATTTGTATAATTATTATTTGCATACATTATTAATTAAGTCAAATATTTTTTATACTAACTACTTGAAGCCTGAAATCATTTTTCACAATATGAATAAAAACCGTACTTTAGATAGTCAGCTTTGTTTTTCGCTATACACAGTTGCGAATGCATTGACTCGTAAATACCGCCCTTATCTTAAAGAGTTCGATTTAACTTACCCTCAATTTATTGTTTTATTGAGCTTATACGATAAGGATAATATTTCACTTAAAGAGTTAAGTGAGAATACTTTAATAGATGCAGGTACGCTCACACCTTTAGTCCAAAAATTAGAAGCAAACGACTTTTTAAAGAGAATACCCGTACCTGAAGATGAAAGAATGAAAAAAGTTGTCCTTACACAAAAGGCAGCTGATTTAAAAGAACAGATTATTGATATTCCAGATAAAATTCGATGCTCAATGAGCATGAATGACGAAGAATTAGATCTAATCATACACTTATCAAAGAAATTACTGGTTGACTTATAAATTGATCCTTCATTCATAAAAGATCATTAAAGATGTAACGCCTTTAATGATCTATATTTATCGCATTTACTTGCATAACATTAACAAAGAAATTAATTAAATCATTATCCAATATTTATGCTGAAATTTATAAAATGATAAATTCTGTTGTTTGTCACATCCACGCATAGAACTTAGATGTAATTTAACGCAAAGTATTAAAAAACCGCTCCACAACCTTATCTCTTTCGTCCAAATTATTTGTACTTAAAAACTCAAACATTAAGCCATCTATTAAGTTTAAAACCATGTCAGCACTTGGTCTTAAATCACGAGTTTCTAGAGAAAATACCAAATCAAAAAGTTCTCTAGTCAGCCATTTTCTATACTCAATTGCCATACGGTAAGCCTGAGGGTAAGTCACTTTAATTTCAAAAAAAGCTTTAAGTAATAAGTGATACAGACTGTTGTAATTGACATGTAAAACTACAATTTCTTTGATTTTATCAGTTGGTGTGCGGTAATGACTTGAGTAAATAATGGCGAGCACCTCTTCTTTAAGCAGGCTTTTTTGAAAGGCAATGCACATTTCAATCAAACCTTCTTTTGAGCGAAAATAGTTATATAGCGTAGCTTTTGGAACGTCGCACTCTTTGGTAATCAGGTCTACACCTGCTGTATGAAACCCGTAGATTGTAAATAGACCAATAGCTGTTCGAATAATGTGTAATTTTTTGGAAGAGATTTCTAAATCATTTGACATAGTTTTACCGTTATAAATTCTTGTTGTTTCTAAACGAGAAAAAAGCCTGTGCCCTTTTTGGGAGAAAAAAAGGCACAGCAAAGCCATAAAGACTGTGCTTGGCACATCTCAAGTTTTATTGTTGATACAATTTTTTGAGCCGTAATGACTTAAAGCCTGAGAACCTTAAAGGCCAACAAACTGTTTAAAGATGATTTAAGTTGTGTCGTTATAGCTTTTGGCAAAGGCTGCCAAGAAATAATGGATGTGCAAAGCCAACTCCTTTTTATAGGGAGTTCTGCCAAGACATTAAAATTATGGTGGCAGAACGAAAGGGGGTTCGCAGACTGGAAACAAAGGAACCAGCACACCCGAAGGTGTCCCCCTTCCGCCCTACCGTAGAGAAAAAGGGGGCGAACGAGTTCCCGACACACAAAATAAGCATTTTGCATATCGACTTTGTTTTCCCGGTCTGCGACGACCGACTGGCAATGTGGCCAGCAGGCAAAGAATAGTGCCCAACCCTCTTACAGTCAAGCACACAAAATGACATTTGTTTTAAATTAGATCATTAAAAAGTAAGGATAAATAATTGACAAGTTATTGTTAATTTGAGGTTTATAAAAATAGAAAAAATCTTAATAACGTGTGCAAGGTGAGGTGTTTAGGATTTAAGTGAGAGCAAGTTATATTTTTTTATTTTTAAATAATTAATTCTATTCTGATCAAACGCTAATGATTTATCCATACAAAAAAGGAGTGAATTTACTCACCCCTTTCTTATTAAATATTCGTGAATTACCAACCCCAGCACGTTCCTGTAGCCGGTTTTCCACATAACTTGTAGTTTACCGCATACCAAATACTTCCACCTGTACGCGGTGTTTTATCTTTCTTAATTTCGTCACGGGTCAAATCTGCAAGATTAGAAATTGAAATCGCCGTAACAGAACCTTTAGCGGCATTTTTCATAAGCTGTAATGCGCCCAAATCTGCGGCAGTTGAAGTACCATAAATAATATCAGTCGGTTTGGTACTTCCCATCAGTAAGGAATAATCAGCAACCGCTGCCTGATAGCCTGTTACACTGCCCGATACAGTTAAGTCACTTTTTATTTCAGTAGTTGCCAATACATCTGCAGCACCATACACACTCGCATCGGTATGATAAAAACTTAAAGGATGAACCAGATTATTAGCGATTTGCTTGTTAAACCAATCTTCCCATAAAAACTCAGTATAGTCCGTTGCATTAGCAACTTTGCTATAACCAATATCACGTGTGAAATAGACCAGTGAACGATATGGATTATTTTGCATACCGTCAGGGTTAGTTGCAGATTTCAGGCCTAAGTTTTTAGGTAATTGTTGATATGAAATCGGTTGGTTTTTTCCATCTCTTAACCATGCTTGGCCATTGGCAAGCATTTTCGCCCAAAACTCATCCGCAGTTTTACTATCACTATAATTCCCAACAACTTTCACCCATACTTTAAGTTGACCACCGCCATCAGGCAGCTCACGGAATTCGGTCATTGTATGATGACCATCGGTCAAATAAAGGCGCCCATCATAACCAACAACAACTGTTTTCAAATCAGCTGTTTCAGTGCCCGGCTGTTCTTGACAGTTAAATGTCTCCAATTGTTTTAAATTGGCCTTTTGTAGGTCTTGCAGACTTGTAAAATCATCACGACCTTTTGCACCAATCGCTTCACAATAATCGCTAAACTTCTTACCAATGGTTTTATTTAAATAAACTAATTGATTGACTGGATCTGCTTGCCAAGTTGGGCGCTGCAAATCACCTTGCCAACGCCCTAATTTATAATAAATTTGATCATAACCAATTGCACCCTGCGTTGGGATCAAATCAGCAATCGTAACTTGAATTACATCATTGGTTTTGACTGTAAGAAAACGCTGGTCACGGGTATCTGTAGGTGTTGGAGAAACTGCCGTAGATTGCTGTTCATTACTATCATTGCAAGCAGTTATAGCCATCATGCTCGCAACAAGAAATACCAAACTTAGAACTTTATAAGATTTTTTCTGCATGACTGGAATTTACCCCAATAAATTGCATTATTTTTGTACAGCAGGATTTCATTTATATGACCAATCGATGTCATTTTGATGAATATAGTTATAGATCAATCGATTAGAGTAACGAAAAAATCGTCAATAATATTATAGTCCATATCAAAAATATTCTTGTAATAGGCTATTTTCAAATTATGCATTGATAAAATATCTATCTTACAAACATAGACCAATACTTCATATAGATCAGTTTCTAGACTAATACTATCTAATTTAAAAACTAGAGAATTAACATCTTCAAATATATCTAAATCATGAGCATTATTTTCATTAAGAAGCTTTTTTAACTTTTCTATTGAAATGCTTTCAATGAAAATATTATTCATTTCATATTTCCTTATATTAACAATCTATTTACTCCAATTTCAACTATCACAATTGATTCTATAAAACATATCATCAAGAGTATTTAGTGTCTTATCTTTAACAATATCTAATAATGCATCACGCAAACAATCAATCGTCATTTCCTCTAAAATTAGCATGTTAGATTGCAAAAAATAACGACCAAAATGACAATCACCACTTGTTCTAAATTTTTCCATTAAATATTCAATATTTTTAAGCGTTACTGCTGTTCCAGCATATTTAATATTATCTACAGTAACATTAAAGTCTATATTTTGCTCAGCCACATTAAAATTATCCAATTCATGCATAACCAATAGTTTAAATTCGGAACACTCATAAGTAAGCATTTTATAACCCTAAGATTGTATTATTAAAATAACAATAAAGATCAGTTTTTAAGCACAAATAAAATAAATTATATTTACTTTGCTATATTCAAAGTTAAATCTATAGGACATATTCATGTGAATTTCAAATACCCTTCACTTTGATCATAGATTTAGAAACTGATGTATTTACTCATTTTTTTAAATATAAATTGGTTAAAATTTGAAGTTTATCATCACTAACTCCATAATTTTTCATTAAGGTTACAAACCAAGAAACATGCTCATTAAAATCTTCAACTTGGTCTATATCTTTAGCTAGCAAACAAATACCCAATCTTACTCTTAAGATATCTTTATTATAGAATTCCATAGGAGCTTTTCGTTCATCAATATAATTCCAATACCAATATAAAGCATCTTCTCTATCTTTACTAACTATACAACCATTTAATCTTCTTTTAGTAATATCAATAGCATCATAATCGAAATCTTTGAATGTTATATCACACTCACTTAAGAGAGTAACTGCAGAATTCAAATAGCTATTAATTAATGTTTTAGCATCCATATTATATCCAATACCTTCAATCTAGCTTTACGTAATATTTAAAGTAGCTTTCTCATTTAAAAGCTCAATCAAGTACTCAAAATCATCAGGGTTATCATAGTTATTAAAAGAATACTTGGTTTCTTCAAAGTACTTCCAAGTAATGTTCAAAGGTATAGTTATACAACCAATCCCACCAGTGAGACTATCAGACAAACCACCAAAACTAGAACCAAAGTAGCCCATCAATCCATTCACTTCCTCACCTATACAGCATAAGAAATCATTAAAGGACTTAATATTTCTACCATCTATAACTATTGAACTTACTAAGTTTGTAGGCTTGTACTGTTGAATCCAATTCGAAACTTTCATCCACTTCTTTTTCTGTTCTTCGTTTAAATTGCACCAATCTTGTAATTTAAGCTGATTTTTTCGATATTTCTTAATTAAATCAAATTTAAACTCATCAAAATAAGTCTCCTCTTCGCATAAATTTAATATCAATTTATTATCTTTCACTTCAAAAGATTCAATACTAGAACCTAAAACACCGAAATATTCGTTATTTTCTTTTAAGAAGAATAAATTAATGCCATAGATATCATACTTATATTTTTTACTTTTTTTATCTTTATTTATTTCACCCTCACCAAAAAAACCATGAAAAACAACTTGAGTATCAGTGATTACACAATTTTCTGAAAGATATCCGCTCCAAATAGTTACATCATCATCAAACTCACTAAATTCACTTATTTCAATATAAAAAATATACTCTTCTGTAAGTTCAGAACTCATATAATATTTTCCTCTATCTCTGCTTTATTTTTAAATTTTGATTGGTTACTAATATGAAATTTCTAATGACGAGTATTTTTTTAAAACTTCAATAAAATCATCTAAATCAGAAAAATCTTCTTTCGACTCAAAATTATCTTTAGAGTACTGAAAATTTATCCATTTAACTTTTAAAGGCAAATCCCACAGTACATCAGCAAATGCATTAAAGTTATAACCTAAGTATCCTAATACCCCATAAACCTCCTCTCCAAAATAACAATACACATCTTCTTCACACAGTAGGTATTTACCATCAACTGTTATATTTAATGATAAAGGTTCCCCTCTTTCGTTCATTCTAAAATAAGCAAAATCTAACCAGCATTTTTTTTCTAGCTTTGTAAAATTTAGCCATCTCTTTTTCCCTATAGTTTCATTTGAAAGACGAATCAATAGCTCTTCTTTCTCTTTAAATTTTTCAAAATCTTCTAAGTTGTTTTTTGCTATAAGATCAAAATCTGGATCAAATTCAATAGAGAGTTCTTCACCATTAAAAGTAAAGTTTTCCGAAAGAATTAAACGATTTGCTATATTATTTTCTTTTAATTCTGTAGTGAGCTTATGCCGAGATTCAATCATTATATAACAATAGCAATAATTATTTTTTCCAAGATAACTATTAAAAATCTCCAAAGACTTTTCAACCTGTTGCAAATCATTAAAATTACTTACTACAACTTTATTATTATCAACGCATATTTTTTCAAAATAAATTTCATCAATAATTTCTTTTTTTTCTTCTTCATAAATGTACTTACATAAGTTTAGTTCAAACAATTTCCGATTGCCCCAATTTTCAGATATATTTGTTAAATATCTTATCATATATACCTAATATTGAATAATTTTTATGGATACATGCATGAACTAAATCAGATATGTATCAACTCCTGATTCTCTTAACTCATATTGCAATCCAGAAGCCAAAGCAACAATCGTTAATACAGCAAAAAATGGATTCGTCTTAGATTCTTTCAATGAATGATCGTAAAGCATAAGCTTAATGCCATCTGTATATCCTCTTTCATTGACTATAGCGAACATTGTTCCAATTTCTAATCCTTTTAGACTTGATAAATTATTCGAACATCGCTGTTGAATCGTCTTCTCTGGTAAGCAAGAGTAGACCTTTAATTCAATTTCATCAAAATTATGATTAACTGTAATAACCCAAAACTTTTTATTAATTTCAAATATTATAGTTTCGACTGGGTCTTCAGAATTTGAATTTTCATCTACAACTAAATAAAGATCATCTATTTTCCGAACTTCATCAATATTTTTAATTGCATCAAAAATATCGCTTTGTATCATATTCTTACCTCATGTATCTTATTATCGTCTTTTCAATTATTTTCAACAAAAAAATCTATTCATAAATTCAATTAATTAATATTCTCTACTATGCTTAATCAATATTTCATACTAAAATTAAATATTCATATGACTAATAAAAACATCCATGCAAAACACATTAAATTTTTGAATTACAAATATTGATAGATAAGATCTGAAGAATAAGCAAATATTTCCCCTTCACCTACACTCTCCATACTATAATATAAAATTAAATTCCCTAATTTTGAAGAAACTGTACCTGTAGCTTTATCAACAAAACAATCACCTAATGATAAATAAACACGAACTGTGCTATACCCCAATAATACATTATACTGATATACAATTGCTTCAATTTTTAAGGTGATATCACCTAAACCACCCAAAGTATCTAACTCTTTTTCGCCAATATCATCATAAATTAATACTAAATTTTCTGAGCTTTTAACAAAAGACTGTAGGTGCTTTTTTGCATCGTTAAACACAATATCTTCAGTGAAAATTTTCTTTAATTCTTTATCTATTTGCAGCACCAATGTTTGCTCCTGTTCGTAAAATGAATCAAACTATGATCATCAATTATAACAAGAATATCGGCACTATCCTTGGCTTTTGTGCCCCAAATTTTTAATCCATATGGATACATTCTATCTTTCCAATCATAGGCTTAGTATCAACTATCCTACTAAATGTTGCATGTTGTAGAGCTTTGTAAACTCTGCAACAAGCTCACGGTCGTTAAAATTTTTTATTACATTGACACTATTCTCAACAGCCGCTACTTTGCCTAGTACAACTGAATCTAGATATTATTTGCTACTTGGAAAAAATATATTGAGTTCAATATATCTATCCAAATAATATTTATTCAAATAGAATATAAAAATTTAAGCTCATTATTATTTAAATTTTATTTTATATAACAAAGTTTTTACAGTTCTAACAGGAATAATAAGTCATGGAAAAGCAAGATAACTTATCAATTGCTCATAGATATCTTTCTAATACTATTTCAAAAGTAACAAGCTTGCCCACACATGAGCTGAAAAATTACAACACAGCCGAAAATGTAAATTCGTTCTTTTTTACTCATGACTTTGGTACTTATGAGTTAGAGGCTAAATTTAGTTATTGCGAGGGTTCCCCACAGAAAGTAGCATTACTTATACATGGGGGTAACTCTGATCTAAGCTCTTTAACCCCTTTAGAAGAGCTTCTTAGAAGTAAAAATATTGCAACACTTTCCTTTAACTTAAGCGGTTTAAATAATACAAGCGAAACAAAGTCATCGTTATCTCAAAACATAAATGAAAGTATGACTTTTTATAGTCTTTTAAAAAAAGTAGATATTGTTATTGGATATAGTTTGGGTGGTTATATTGCAATTCATTTAGCAAAAAAATTTCAAATAGATGAATTAATTTTATTATGCCCAGCCATATATTCAGATCTGGCAATAAATAAAATGTATGGGCCAGATTTTAAAAATGAAATTTCAAAACCTTATAGTTTTTATTATTCATCAATTTGGAACTTCTTAATGAGTTATAGAAAAAATGTATTAATTATTTATGGTGAACTGGATGGGGTAAAAACTAACAATGGTAAGTCAAAAGGATTTTATGAGATTAATGAAGTTACGAAGTACTCTCCTATTCCGTATGAAATAGTTCAAACTTTCAAAACAATTTCTATGCGAAAAGCAAACTTCAATTTAATAATTGAGAAAGACAAAGATCATTATTTAATAAAAAATATAAGAAAATATAATATTTAAAAAAATATTGATTTTTTAAAAGAGACGCTCTAGTCTTTAGCTGAATTTTAATCACAATAAACTAGCCATGAATCAAATAGTTAAAAACTTAGACACTTATCATCTTTATCTTTCTCCCGAAATTTCTCATTTAATTAGTGAAATGTCATATGAACTGGCTTTACTAGGAGGCCCTGATTCTTTACATGTTCAAGATAAAATTCTAGCTTTTAAAGAAATACTAATTGCAAAGTTAAACTCATATGAAAAAAGTATTATTGAAAAATATATTCGTAGAGAAATACCTTATCTCGTTCTTGAAGGACTCAATATTAAAAAGTTAGATCGTAGTAAAATTGATATTACTCAATCAACACAATTACCGTCACTTGAATTACTTGAAACAGATATAGATATATTAACACTCGCTTCTTCTGAACAAATCATATTGGCACTGCTCGAGGAAGATGCTTTCGCATTTGATATAGATAATTTAGGCAAAATCGTTAGAGTTGTTGCAAACTTAAAAGGTGGTGGAATCACAAAAATTGAAAATGAGAATCCTGACAAGAGTTCACATTCAGGTATAGCACTAACTGCACACACCGAAGCTCCCTATCATACAGTGACTAAAGTTGTTAATAATCATTCACCTGCTCCCTCTTCTTTAATTTTAACAGCAAGATGGAATCCCTTAAATGAACCTACTAGTTTAATTCCAATCTCAAGAATATTAAGTCAATTAACTCTTGAAGAGACAATGGCTTTAACAACAGAAAGTTTTAACTTTACTAGAAGTGAAACTTTTAATGAAGGCCAAGGATCTGGTGGAGAAAACGTTTCTATTTTAGAAGTAGATAAACATGGTTATATAGCCATGAAATATAATTCCTATAGATTCACTCCAAATGAAAATGCTTCTTTAAAAATTAAAAATGCTTTTTATAAATTTGAATCAATTGTTCGACAAGCTCATATTGTTGATTCAATTAATTTAAATCCTAATACAGTTTTAATTATTAATAATAGTTTATGCTTACATTGCCGAGATATTATTAAAGATAACCGTAGAACATTAGTTCGATTATTTGGTTATAGAAAAAATCTTGATTATATTGTGCTGCAAAAAAATCCACTTATTGTGAAAGGCTAATAAATTGAATTTTGAACTCCTCCTTATCTTAGGCTTAGTGGCTATGGTAGCTGGATTTATTGACGCTATTGCAGGTGGAGGAGGTTTAATCACTCTACCTGCATTGCTCTTATCAGGTGTCCCTCCCGTATCTGCAATAGCAACCAATAAATTACAAGCAGCCTCCGCAACACTTTCAGCAACTATTAGTTTTGCAAGAAAAGGGCTTATCGAGTGGCGTAAGGCAATCCCTATCGCTTGTATGTCTTTTTTAGGGGGAACATTAGGGGCACTTTCAGTTACCCTGATGCCTAAAAATGTTCTTTTAACTATCGTACCAATACTTTTAATTTTGGTTGCTTTATATTTTATTTTTTCACCAAAGCTCAGTGATGTTGATAAAAAACCTCTTATTCCTTATTTTTTATTTGCACTTCTAGTGGCGCCGTTACTAGGGTTCTATGATGGCGTTTTTGGTCCCGGGGTTGGTTCATTTTTCATCGTTGCATTTGTACTGTTATTAGGATTTAAGTTAGTAAGCGCTTTATCTTATACCAAGTTAGCAAATGTGGCTTGTAACCTAGGTTCGTTATCTATATTTATCATTAAAGGATACGTCATTTTTCCAATAGCTTTTGTGATGGCTGGTGGAGCTTTTATTGGTGCCTCGATAGGCGCAAAATTTGCAGTAAGATTTGGCTCAAGAGTGATCAAGCCCTTACTCATAATCATCAGCTTATGTATGGCTTTAAAGTTACTATTAGACTCTAAAAACCCAATTTTTATATATTTAAGCCATTTCTTTTAGTCTATTTATTAATTTGTCTGCATCTCAATAGTTTGTTTTCTAACAGCTCTTATATTTGTTAAAAGCTTACCACTCTCAAAAATACATATTATAAAAAAAGCTAAGCCCCGATTAGCGGGGCTTAGCTTTTAAAAAGTAATTCTAATTTAAAAATTACTTATTTGATGTCTGCAAATTCAGAAACAGGTTTGTTCACTTCGACTTTTGTACCACCGAATTTTTCACTTACGAATTTTTGCACTTTCGGTAAGTGGTAAAGTTCACCAAGTTTCGTATAGATCGGGTCATTTTTGTTTGCTTCAGCTACGCCCAATAAATTGACATAAAGCTTAGTAGACTGGTCAACAGGCTCACGGAAGATAGCGTCTTTCATTACATTAAGACCACCCTCAAGTGCCAATGTATTACCAAGTACAATTGCATCTACATCGTTTTTAACACGAACTGCTGTAGTCATTTGAATTGGTTTTAATTGTAAATTTTTAGGGTTTTCAGCAATGTCGTTCGTAGTCCCTTTTATAGGATCAAAGTTTGGTTTAAGTTTAATCAGTTTAGCAGATTGTAATAATGTTAATGCACGAGCTTCGTTAGCAGTATCGTTTGGAATTGCAATCGTCGCGCCTTGTGGGAACTCTTCAACAGTTTTAATTTTATCTGCATAAATACCCATTGGTTCCAAGTAAGTTGTCGCAATAGCTGCAACTTTCGCTGTATTTGAAGCATTGTAAGCTGCCAAATAGTTAAATGACTGGAACGCATTTACATCTTGCTCACCATTTGCGACAGATGTATTGAGCACAACATAGTCAGTCAAATTGGTAACTTGAA
This sequence comes from Acinetobacter seifertii, assembly GCF_016064815.1. Taxonomy (NCBI): domain Bacteria; kingdom Pseudomonadati; phylum Pseudomonadota; class Gammaproteobacteria; order Moraxellales; family Moraxellaceae; genus Acinetobacter; species Acinetobacter seifertii. The sequence goes on from NZ_CP065820.1 coordinate 2,936,724, forward strand.
GTTTAATACCCGCTTCTTTAGTCTCAGGAAGCGTTGCAACATATTTCCATACATCCGTATCTGAACCTGTTGAAACCAGTTTAATTGTTCGAACAGACTCAGTTTTGTCTTTGGTTGTTGCAGTATTTTCAGTTTGTGCAGGTTGTTTATTACATGCAGTCAGTGTTAGTACAGATGCGCTGAACAATACACTAAATAATTTTTTCATAGGTACATCCTAAAATAGGAAACGCCTACCCTACAAAAGAGTGAGACATTTCCAACCATTGGGTCGAAATGCAATATTTGGCCGGAAATAATTTCCAGATATAGGGTTTAGAAGCCTGAATTCAGCACTATTCATTCCTTGAACTTGCTCGCTAAACAATAGAATTATGTTTTGAAACAGCCTCTAAATATGGGATCATCATATATCAACAAGTGAATATTCTACAAATAACTTGTTCAATTCTGATATATAGTCATGCTCACAGCAACATATTGAAAACATAAACATTTTTTAAATACCACATACATATTTGATTTATATGAAATTTTCAGGATTTGTTATCAATATTTAAGCTAAATATAGATTTAATTTGTTCGTTAATCATGTGCTTAAGTTAGACAACGTATCTCATAAACTTTCATTTGAGCAATATGCGATTTTAATTAATGCAAAACAGATAGGTTTTCATTTCTTACATTTATCACCAGATGTAAAGCCACATCTGAGATATCAGCAATATTTTTATATATTACAAATATTTTAATCATATTTATCGAATAATTTTTGATCATACCACTTTTCAAATTCAAAACTGGTTACAGGCAATTTTTTGATCATGTCCTCACTTTCCTTAAACATTTTTTCGACTTCATCTTTAAAATCAATATTAAATCCTTCTAAATCTTCTAGCTCAGTCCCTCTATGAATTATATTAATTAAGTCCATAGAACAATTATTTTCTTTCAAAAGTCTAAGCATATATGGTGTATACAAAAAATGTTCAGCTTCATTTATATCTATATAATTATTTTTTAAAGAATGCAAAAGCCCGAGATTAACTAGTAAAATTAACTTTTCCAAATCAGTTTTTCCTGATTTATTCATTTTTCCCTCCAAAAATCCTATCTTAGCTTCAAAAACCTAAACAAAAGTTCTTTAGTAATAATGGATATATTCACTTCACATCCGAGTCACTATATTAAATTTTTCTTTTTTGAACTATTTAAAATTTTACAGAATAGTTAGGTACTTTTTGAGTCTGTTAGATGTATTTATAAAACTACGGAATAAGTATGATAGCCACTGACATCAAGGCCATATGTTGTTTCAACTGAATCAATTTATGTTATAGAAATAAAAAAGCCCCTGCTTGTAACAGAGGCTTTCAAAATTTGATGGATACGATGAAATCCAAGTTCAGTAAAATACTTCTCAATAGATTTTATTAAAGTTTATTTCCTTGGTGAGCAGTTAGCTCAAACTAAGTATGGATGATATAGCTCTATACAATTCATCTTCTGCATTTTCAATTTCATTGCTTATCCAAGCAATATAGCCATCTGGTCTAATCAGCATGCATTCATTTTCATCATTAGTCCAACAGCGTGAAAGCTCTCCATAAGAGTCTTCAACATCTCTTTTTGGCCCTACCTGTATAACTTTAATATCCAAGTTAAGCTGTCTATTAATATGATCTACAGCAAGCTTCCATTTATCAACTTGCAACCAACAGAAAAGCGTAAATTTTCCATTGCCAATTAAATCCAAAGTTGAGATTTTTCTATGATTTTTGACTAACCATACATGAGGAAGTTTATGGCCAGAAGTAAATGAGGGATAGTAATAAAGATCTTCATCTCGACAAGAATCTATTTTATTTTCATTATGATATACTGCTCCAATAATTGCAGATGAATGATATCGCACATTAGTTTCTACACCTAAAGCAGCAAATTCATAAGCTTTATATTCAATTGCAGATCTTAAATCACGGCGTTTAACAGCACCTTTTTCATTACTCTCACTTAAAGCATTAATGCTTTTTTGCATTGTCTCTGTACTGTACTTTCCATCTAACTCTAAAGCAGAAAATATAGTAGAGAACTCTCTAACACTTTGATTCGCTCGTTTAACAATTCGCTCACCAACAGGTGCTCTTTCTTCATTAAAACTGTCTAATAAACCTCTACTCGCTTTGCCATTTAATACAAATGCTAATTTCCAACATAAGTTATAAGCATCTTGTATAGATGAGTTTGAACCGAGTCCATTAGAAGGTGGATGGCGATGGATAGCATCACCAATACAGAAAACTCGACCTTTCGAATATTGCTCTGCATACATTTCATTGACTGTCCACAATGATTTACTACTTATATTTATTTCAATGTCGTTATCGCCAATAAGCTGTTTGCAAATCGCAATCGCCTCATTATCGGTAAGAGATGGCTCTTCCTTTTCAATGTCGTAACCCCAAACAATCTGCCATTCATTCCAAGGTCTGACCATTCGCAGTAAGCCTAACCCAATCCCTCCAATGTTTGCTCCGGGTTGTATAATCCACCAGAGGTATCCAGGTCGATGCGAAACATATTTTGTTAAATCGGCTTTAAAAATAATGCTGATACTGCCACTTTTCCCCATTTTACCAGCCATAGGTAAATCTAAATCTTTTACCACTTGGCTGCTTGCACCATCAGCTCCGATTAGATACTTACATCGGATTAAGTATGTTTGTTTAGTTAATCTATCTAAAACAGTGACTGTTACACCATCTTCATCTTGCACATGAGATAGATATTCCGTATCAAATCTTGGATGGCTTCCTCGTGATGCCGCATTTGAAAGCAAAATAGGTTCAAATAGGTGTTGAGGAAGATCACACTGTTCACAAGGGCTCGCTTTAGCATACTCAGACATTCTTTCTGGATGATTCATTCCATAAGGAAAACGTCCAATTTCATCACTAGTTAAAGATGTGCAATAAACCACATCTCCCATAACTTCTTTTGGTGCTGCTTTTGCGATTACTTCATCTGAGATGCCTAAGTCTCGGACAACTTCCATTGTTCTTTGACTGATATAATGGGCACGAGGACTGTTTGCTAGCCATCTATATTTAGTTATTATGATATTTCTAATTCCATAAGTACTTAACATAAGTGCAGCCGAAGAACCAGCTGGACCACTCCCAACAATTAAAACATCAGTTTCTAACATTTTTATCCTATTACTTACATATTTTTAGCATCTAAATAGTTATTACACATATTTAAAGCAAATAACTATCTTAAACATAATATTGCTTCAAAAACTCTTTAAGACCAATTGGAAATAAAAGCTTCACTATATTAATTTTCCAATAGATTTATAAAATAGATAAAATAAATTTCCACATATTCACAGGTCTATCATTTGCATAAATATAACATTTGATTTTATTGGTTACATTGGCAAATCCCTACACAATATATCTTTTAGACACACCTAAATCTCCGATTAAATTTATATTTTTTAAGCAGGATTTTTTATTTATTAAAATTATATGAGCCATACCTTTAAAAATAAAATTACAAAACAAATATTTTACACCATCAATAGAAATATGAACCATAAAAAAGAAAACAATATTATCGATTATAGATAGATATTTTACAATACTATTTCCAATCCAAAAGATTTCTCAATATATAAACTAAAAAAATAATAAATCTATTGAAAATTAAAATTATTTTTACACACAACTTTGGTACTTATGAAGTAAATTAGCAAAATAAAAAAACTATTTTATTTTAAAAAGACCTATCAATTATGCAGTACAAAATAAAGCCTTTTAAACTTTTTAGTTTAAAAGGCTTTTAATATTCATTTAAATAAGAAATACTTTTAATTTGTAGGAGCTAATTCAAAATCTGGAACAATACTGCAAAAAGTAGAATATTTGCGATCACTATGGCCCAACCACCATATAGCATGTATTTAAGTTGACTTGAGCGTGCTAAGCCCATTTGACCAAACATATCAGAAGATGGGAAAGGGCCAAACCAGTCTACTTGGGAACTTGATAATAGAACTGCTGTAACCGCAACAGGTGGAACGCCATTTGCCAGTAAAATTGGTCCAAAAATTTTATTGGTAAAGGTCATTTGTGCAACAGCTGCCCCTGGAATATGCCCCACAATATTAAATAAGAAAATACCAAAACAGAGCATCGCAGGACTTAAGTCAACCAAATACGGTGTCGCATTATCTAACAGTGTTTGATAAGCATTGAGTTTTTCAACAAGAACTAAAATAGGATTGTATAACCAGTAAAGAATAAACATCCAGACTAATTTACCGCATCCCTCGTAGAGTGCTTCCAAAATTTGTTTAGGACTAAACCCCGCAACTAACCCAGTTAATGTGGCAACAGTGAGCATCACAATAATTGCAAAACTAAAACCTGCTTTAAAAATAATTCCAAGAATTGCCATCACGATAATTGTGCCAATAAATACAATCGCCGCACGTTTACTTCTTTTCAATTCGGAGGCACTTTCTATTTTTTCAGAAGGCTCTAAGAAGTTTTCATTATAGGTATATTTTCCAAAAGTCCACTTTTGTATATAGCCAGACATGAACCAACCTGTAAGAAGTGTGACAACACTCATAGGAATGGCACAAGCACTTAAGTATTGCGGGTAAGTCAAGCCTCCCAACTCTAAAATAGTCACTGTACTTGGTGTAAATGGTCCTATAAAAAGACCGACCGAACCTGCTGTCATCAACAGTAATGCAACGGTGGGTGGCGTTAAACCAACAGCTGCTGCAATGGGAATAATGACAGCAACAATAATGGCATTACCACCTGCCATAGTCCCCAATGAACCACAAATAACAACTGATGAAATCATGATGCCAAGTTTCACGCGAGGAATACTTGAAAGCCCAACTTTATTGACAATAAATTTGACCAACTCTTTCGCTGCACCTGTTCGGTTGGCGACTTCACCAACCCCAGCACCCAACATAATAATAAGACCGACAGTTGCAATAAATGAACCTGTAGACTTTGCAAGAATTCCACCTAATTCAAATACACTGGTAGATGTCATTATCACACTGATAATAATCGCAATAATCACTGCAAGCACAATATCTAGACCGATAACAGTTAAGAGTGCTAAGGCAAAAATAGGCAATAACCCAATTAAACCGACCTCCTCTATGGGTAAGCCTTTTGCATAAAATGCTAAAACAAAGCTAAGAATAATAATTGCAATAAGGACAATATTTTTAGGTGTCCTGATATTAGGTATTGTTATAGAAGATTGCTCAACTGACATATGTATCACTCCTTGATCATTGGCATTGAATTTCACACCAATTTACAAGGGTTTATTGACATTAAATAATGAATTCTAATAGATTACCTATAACTATTAGTTATGTGCTCATTTATGAATCTTCGACACCTAGAAATCTTCTATTTAGTCATGCTTTTTGGTTCACTCACAGAGGCGGCATCATCGTTATGTATTTCACAGCCTGCGGCAAGTAAACTACTCAAACATGCGGAACAACGACTTGGTTTTTCTCTATTTAAGCGAGTCAAAGGTAAATTACAGCCAACAAAAGAGGCCTATATCTTATATGATGAAATTAAGCCAATTTATGAAAAAATAAATGAATTAAATAAATTAACGGATAACTTAGCAAGAAGTACTCAAGGTCAAATCACACTCGGGTGTTTGCCCAGTTTAGGTTTGAGTCTCATTCCCAAATTAACTGCAAAATTTCTAAAAAAATATCCTGATGTTTTTGTCAATATTGGTACAGATCATACTCAAGCATTAGAGCAGAAATTATTAAGACGTGAAATTGATATTGCAGTGACATTCCAACCTCATACTCAACATGGAATTATTGCTACGCCTATTCTGGATATTCCTTTGGTTTACATCGACTCTCAGCCTATTGATGCAAAACAAGATATTCACTCAATTGATGAAAATAGATGGATTCAACCCTACTCAGACTCCCTGATGCAAGTTGTAAAAAAGTACAGAACATTTAATAAAAGTATAGTGAATGTACAAACCTATTATATGGCGAGTGAACTGGTACGCGAAGGTTTGGGATGTAGCATTACCGATATTTATACTGCTGCACACTCCTTACCAAATCATATGATTCACGAAATAAAACCAAGTTTATCTACCACAATTTATATTTTAGAAAATGCCAATGTGAGCACGACCAAAGCGACTGAAGATTTTATTGAATTAATTAAAAGAGAAATTGCTTCGATGACGCCATCGATTAACTAAAAGTTATGAGTAGTATCTAAAAACTCATTTGTTTAACGTTTTATCTTCTTCTTTAATGCAAATGTGTGTTGCAGATATAGCATGGAAGAATGAAAAAACATGTCGTTGTCATTGGTGGTGGAGTCATTGGTTTAAGTACAGCCTATGCACTTATTCAAGCAGGCCATAAAGTTACAATAGTCGAAGAAAAAGACCAGATTGGCTGCCAAACAAGTTTTGCAAATGGTGGTCAACTCAGTTATCGCTATGTTGCACCTTTAGCGGATGCAGGCGTTCCATTTCAGGCACTGCAATGGTTAGGAAAAGCCCACTCGCCTTTAAACTTTAAATTGAACTTTTCACCTCTTCAATGGTCTTGGTTATTCCAATTCCTCATGGCATGTAATCGCAAAGATAACATTGTGAATGGAAATCATATTTTACGGTTGTCCCTATATAGTCAAAGTATTATGTCTAAATGGCGTGATGAAATTGATAATTTTGACTGGGTAAAATCGGGAAAAATGATTATTCATCGCAATGAAAAAGCATTTAAAAAAGCAGCATTAGCGATAGATCCAACTGTACAAAAAGTGCTGTCACCAGAAGAAACCGTTCAACTTGAACCCGCATTAAGAGGTATTGAATCTACATTAGTGGGTTCAATTTATACACCTGATGATGAAACAGCAGATTGCTACAAATTTTGTTTAGCACTGTATAAAGCACTAAAAGAGAGTAAAAACTTCAGATGTTTATATGCACATGAAGTGACAGATTTTTTTGCGGAAAATAATCAAATTACTGCAATTGAAACAAATCAAGGGCGTATAGAAGCAGATGAATTTGTCGTTGCTGCGGGCAATGGTAGTACTGCAATTTTTAAAATGGTGGGTATTTCAGTCCCAGTTTATCCATTAAAAGGATATAGCCTGACTTTACCATTCCCAGAAAAAGCCAATATTGTACCCAATATAAGCGTAACCGATTATGCGAATAAAATTGTATATGCAAAATTAGGGAATCAGCTTCGTATTGCCGCAATGGTCGATATTGGCTATCAAGATATCTACATTCGAAAAGAACGTATAAATGCATTGAAAGATATGGTACGAAAAACATTTCCTGATTTATTGGGGGTAAATACAGCACAAGAATGGAGTGGTTTACGTCCATCCACCCCTACAGGTTTACCCATTTTGGGTCGTACGAAATATTTGAATTTATGGGCAAATATTGGCCAAGGTAGTTTAGGTTTCACATTGGCTGCTGGTTGTGCCATGGTCATTAGTCAATTAATTAGCCAAGCAACCTCACCAATTACATTAGATGGTTTATCTCTGGAGAAATAAAATGAGTCATGATATTCAACGTATTGACACAAATGCACGTTTATCAGGTTGTGTCCTTCATAACGGTTTAGTGTATGTTTCGGGCCAAGTTCCAACAACTTTAGATGCTGACGCTAAGCAGCAAACTTTAGAAGTTCTGGCAAAAATTGATGCTTTACTGCAACAAGCCGGTAGTGATAAAAGCCGTATTTTAACTGCACAAATTTGGATTAAAAATATTGCCGAAGATTTCGCAGTATTCAATGAATGTTGGGAAGCGTGGTTGCCAGATGGAGCAGCACCAGCACGTGCGGCTATTCAAGCAGATTTGGCTCGTCCGCAAGTATTAGTAGAAGTAATGGTTACGGCGAGTGTTAAATAATATTTGCCTTAAATAAAGCCAGTGAATTTACTGGTTTTATTAATTTCATCTTCAAATATAATCAGTCGTCAACTCGATGTTACATATATTTATAGTTAACGCTGATCACCTTATCCTTACTAAATAGTTTACGAATTGATTTTAATCTGACCAGCTAGTTAGGCTGAGACAAAATAAATTTTCAAAAGATATTTTTAAAATAAAAAACCATTCCAAAAACTTGAAATGGGTCTAGTAAAAACCACTGAGCCTGAAATAGTAAAAAATTAGAGCCTAACAATATCTACTGTAATAATTTGATGAGAAAATACAATATATTCAAATAATTTTTTAGATGAAATTTACTAAAAATTAAATTATATTAATTAACAAAATGTAATTCCTTTATTTTTTCGTTTAATATTTTTAAAGTGGTTAAACAAACATCCTGATATTGTTCATCTGTAATATTAATAAAATGAGCATTATAAATCCTAATAAGAATCCCATTCCATTTAAATCGATTCATTTTAGAAGTACATGAAGCATGATTAAATGCATTCAATTCCCCATCATCGTAATATTGTTTTGAATACATAAATATCTTAAAAAAAGTTCCAGGACCAAATTCATTTTTCCATTTTCTTTTTAGCAGATCATTTACAGTATCAGGCCAAATTACATTTAACCCATCACCTCCATAATATTCTTTAGGGACTAACCAAAAGCGTTTATTACGTTTTATCAAATTAAATTTACGTGAGTCATATTTGGGCAATCTTGCTCTATCTGCATCTGTAATAGCATCAAATTCCCGAGCCAATCTTCTATTCTGCGCCTCCATCAGTAGCCGAATTTCTCCCTCCTGTTCCTCTTTTGTTAAAGGAACACACTTATATACAATCCAAGCTATAAAAACTAGTAAAAGCAAAGTCCATATAAAACCTTTAGATGGTGTGTAGTTTTTTATTTTCATTTTTCCACCTTTAATAAACTAAGAATTAATGCACCTAGATTTTGATGTGGGGTATTTGAGGGGTAAAAGCATAGATAAAAAAAGCCCCTGCTATTAACAGGGGCTTTTCGAATTTGGCGGAAGCGGTGAGATTCGAACTCACGGAGGACTCACACCCTCGTCGGTTTTCAAGACCGGTGCATTAAACCGCTCTGCCACGCTTCCATGTGCGTAAGAATACAAAGCTTATTCATTTTATTCAAGAAAAATATCATCGCTTTGTGTTCAAGTGCATATTGTTTCATCAATTTTACAGTTGAGCCGCTAATTCTGCTCCTTCTTTGATCGCACGCTTCGCATCTAGCTCTGCTGCAAGCTTTGCACCACCAATAATATAGTAATTTGCTATAGTCGATTCACCTTCTTTTGGCATTAAGTCTTTTACCGACTCTTGGCCTGCACACACCACAACAGTGTCTACGCGTAAAAGCTGGTCTTGACCATTATGCTCAATCCACAGTCCTTCATCGGTAACTGCTTTATATTGCACACCACGCAACATGCGTACACCATGCTTTTTAAGCTGAGCGCGATGTACCCACCCCGAAGTCTTACCAAGACCAATACCGAGCGGTGTTGTTTTACGTTGCAGTAAATAAATCTCGCGGATTGCTGGTTCAACTACTGGTGGTTGCATACCACCTTCAGAAATATAGTTCGGATCTGGATCTACACCCCATTCACGTTGCCATTCAGCCAAAGGTTGAGGCTGTGGCTGATGTGGTGGTTTAAGTAAGAACTCTGATACATCAAAACCAATACCACCTGCCCCAATCACTGCAACTTTTTGTCCCACTTCTGCACCTTGTAAAACTTGAGCATAGGAAAGAACTTGTGGTGCATTACTTCCTTCAATTTTTAAAGCACGTGGTATTACACCCGTTGCCACAATAACTTCGTCAAAACCTTCACGCTCAAGTTGCTCACGATTTACACGCGTATTTAAGCGTACATCTACACCTGTTTTTTGAAGCTGTACTTTAAAGTAGCGAATCGTCTCGTGGAATTCCTCTTTACCTGGTACAACCTTGGCAAAGTTAAACTGACCACCTACATCTTTATTAGCTTCAAACAAAGTCACTGCATGACCACGGCTTGCGGCAACAGTTGCAGCAGACATACCTGCCACACCACCACCAACAACTGCAATACGCTTAGGCTGTTTAGTTTTTAAATAGACCAGTTCTGTTTCATGGCCTGCACGTGGGTTGACTAAACAAGACACACGTTTATTTTTAAATGCATGGTCTAAACACGCCTGGTTACAGGCAATACAAGTATTAATTTCATCTACACGGTTGGTCGCAGTTTTATTTACCCAAAAAGCATCGGCCAATAAAGGACGAGCCATTTGAATCATATCTGCCTTGCCTTTTGCCAAAATCTCTTCGGCAGTTTCAGGCATGTTAATACGGTTAGATGCAATGACTGGAATTGAAATATGTTGTTTTACATGAGCTGTGTAATCGACAAACGCTGCACGTGGTACAGAGGTTACAATAGTTGGTACACGTGCTTCATGCCAACCAATACCCGTATTTAATAAGGTTACACCTGCTTTTTCTAAAGCCTTGGCAACAATTACCACTTCTTGCATGGTATTACCATCATGCACAAGGTCAAGTAGCGATAAACGGAAGCAAATAATAAATTTTTCGCCTACTTTTGCACGGATCGCTTTGACAATTTCAATCGGAAAGCGCATACGGTTTTCGATTTCACCGCCCCAACGGTCAGTACGCTGGTTTACATGGCGACTTAAAAATTGGTTAATCAGATATCCTTCCGACCCCATAATTTCAACGCCGTCGTAGCCTGCTTTTTTAGCAATGTCAGCGCACTGTGCGTAGTCTTCAATGGTGCTGAGAATATTTTTTTCAGAAAGTTGACGCGGTTTAAATGGTGAAATTGGCGATTTAATTGCTGTTGAAGACACAACAAATGGCTGATAACCATAACGTCCTGCATGCAAAATTTGCATTAAAATTTTTGAACCATGTTTATGGACAGCGTGAGTCACTAAGCGATGCTGAGGAATATCAAATAAGCTATTCATAGTACCGCCAGCTGGAGCCAACCAGCCTTGACGGTTCGGAGAAATACCTCCCGTCACAATCAGACCAACCCCACCTTTTGCACGCTCTTCAAAATAAGCTGCGAGTTTTGGGTAATTAAAAAAACGATCTTCAAGTCCCGTATGCATAGAACCCATCACCACACGGTTTTTAATGGTAGTGAAGCCTAAATGTAATGGTTTTAATAAATTGGCGTAACTTGTCATGCTGCGTCCCAATAGTTTTTGCAACTTGTTGCATAGTACTTTAATACTTTTTTAATAATTTTGGATGACCAAGAATTATTTTTTATTTGAGATTATGGTCAATCTACCTATATAGATGACAATCCCATATTTTATTAAATAATAAATACCAATCATAACAAGTGAATTAATGCTTTTTTTGCCAAAAAAGCACCATGAATAGTGCTACAATAGCCGCCATTCAGAATTCTCGAGACCACCTCAACGGGGTCTTTTTCATAAATGTTAGGATTAGCAATGACTGATAATGCAACTATCTTGCAGCATGTACCAGTAGGCAAAAAAGTTGGGATTGCCTTCTCCGGTGGTCTAGACACTTCAGCTGCTTTATTGTGGATGAAACAAAAAGGCGCTGAGCCTTATGCATATACTGCAAACTTAGGCCAGCCAGATGAAGATGACTACGATGCAATTCCAAAGAAAGCAGAACAATACGGCGCTGTAAAAGCTCGCTTAATTGACTGCCGCTTACAATTGGCGCTTGAAGGTATTGCTGCAATTCAGTGTGGTGCATTCCATATCAGTACAGGTGGCGTTCCTTATTTCAATACGACTCCACTCGGTCGCGCAGTAACAGGTACTATGCTCGTTACTGCAATGAAAGAAGATGATGTAAACATCTGGGGTGACGGTTCAACTTATAAAGGTAACGATATTGAACGTTTCTATCGTTATGGTTTGTTGACTAACCCAAATCTTAAAATTTATAAGCCTTGGTTAGATCAAAACTTTATTGATGAGCTTGGTGGCCGTGCAGAAATGTCACAGTTCCTCATCGACAACGGTTTTGACTATAAAATGTCAAAAGAAAAAGCGTACTCAACTGACTCAAATATGTTGGGCGCGACTCACGAAGCAAAAGATCTTGAATACCTAAATGCTGGTATCAAAATCGTTGACCCAATTATGGGCGTTGCTTTCTGGAAAGAAGAAGTTGAAATCAAACCAGAAGAAGTCACTGTACGTTTTGAAGAAGGTGTACCTGTTGCGTTAAACGGTCAAACTTTTAACAATCCGGTTGAACTTATTCTTGAAGCAAACCGTATTGGTGGTCGCCATGGTTTAGGTATGTCTGACCAAATCGAAAACCGTATTATCGAAGCGAAATCTCGTGGTATTTATGAAGCACCGGGTATGGCCCTTCTTCATATTGCTTACGAGCGTTTGGTTACTGGTATTCATAACGAAGATACGATCGAACAATACCGTATTAATGGTTTACGTTTAGGTCGTTTACTTTACCAAGGTCGTTGGTTCGACTCTCAAGCACTTATGTTGCGTGAAACTGCACAACGTTGGGTTGCTAAAGCGATTACTGGTGAAGTGACGCTTGAACTTCGTCGTGGTAATGACTACACCATCATGAACACTGAATCTCCAAACTTAACGTACGAAGCTGAACGTTTAACAATGGAAAAAGGCGATTCAATGTTTACGCCAATGGACCGTATTGGTCAGTTGACTATGCGTAATCTCGATATTACCGATACACGTGCAAAACTTGGTATCTATACAGATGCTGGTTTACTTTCAATCGGTCAAGGTTCTGCTATTCCTCAATTAGACAGTAAGAAAAAATAATTTTCTTATGACGTCAAAAAAGCCACCTATAGAGGTGGCTTTTTTATATTTAAAATTAATTCAGGCAGTTTCTACGATTTGTAAGGGTTGATAATAAATTTGGTTACGACCAAGCTGCTTTGCTCGATATAAAGCCTGATCTGCGGCATGAATTAATTCATCTTGCCCCATTTTTAGCCCACCTGTATATACAGTAAAACCTAGACTGATGGTGACATATTTCGAGACTAAGGAAGCAGCATGCGGAATAGCTTGGCGCTCTATCGCTTTATAAATATTTGCTGCCACTGAATAAGCACCCTGTGCCGGTGTTTCAGGTAAAAGTACGACAAACTCTTCACCTCCATAGCGTGCGACAAAGTCGACATGGCGAATTGAGTTTTTAATTGCAGAAGCAATAGATGAAATAACCTTATCCCCCATCTGATGCCCATAAAAATCGTTATAGTTTTTAAAAAAATCAATATCAATAAATAAGACAGCTAAAGGACGTTTTTCTTGATTCGCACGGTAATAGTAAAAATCAAACATTTCGTCAAAAGTACGACGGTTTGAAATTTGAGTCAGCGCATCTTGCTGGCTCAATTGAAGCAATTCAGATGCTTCAATACGTAAAATTTGTTCATTAATTTCAGCAAGCTGATTACTTAAAAAAAGACTGCGCTCTCTTGAAATAAGCATGGTACTTATAGAAAAACCCAAAATACAACTACCAAACAAAGCACGCCCAAGTGCAATATAGTCACAGTTCACATTTAATAAAATGAGTAACACAAAAACCAATATTGCCGCCGATAAGCCAACATAAAGCATATGTAAAGGTTTTATGCCGCTCAAAATAAACCCAAGCATATATAAAAATGAAAGAAGCAACATCGACTGATTTTTAAGAGCCATATTTCCAACACTGAGCAACAGCATGGCACTTGTAATAATGGATAAAAAAACAATGCTACAGGCAGCAAAATAAAAATGCTTAGAGAGTTTTTTAAACCTAGCAAATACCCAAAATACTAAAAGTGCAAATGCAATATTCATTGCACTTAACAAACAGTAGACGAAATCTAAAGTTATATAAGGCACCCCGATTACAAAGTAGTCTGTAGGCAACACCAGTAAAATAAAAATGATATAAGTGAGTACACCACTTGCTAAAAATTTTGAGATGTTTTGCCGAGTTCGATCGAGGTTTAAAAGCCAGAATTTTTTTTCAAGTTGTTTTGGCAAAGGCATATTGGCATAACGATGGGTATGTAGAGTAACCAAATACTCGATTTCTTCTTTAGATTTGAGTAATTGATGTACATTTCCCCTATTTGCCACTAGTCGATTCCCACATATTCCGCGTTAACAAAATATAACATTATTTTTTAAAGCTCCCTGCGCTTTATTTTGCCATTTGTCCGTAATTCTCGTTACCATTTTCACACTTTATCGATTATCATTTGTTTTATTTCGAAGTTTGAACTGCCTTGAACTCTATTACCCTGCTCCAGCCAGATGATTGGCATGCACATTTACGTGATGGTTTAGCATTAAAACGTACTGTTCCAGATTTGGCTAAACAATTCGCTCGCGCGATTTGTATGCCTAACCTTGTACCGCCTGTAAAAACAGTAGATGAAGCTTTAGCTTATCGCGAACGTATTCTTGCACATGTTCCAGAAGGCAATAATTTTGACCCTCGCATGGTGCTTTATTTTACTGATCACACTTCACCAGATGAAGTTCGTAAAATTAAAGAATCAGAACATGTAAATGCAATTAAACTTTACCCTGCGGGTGCGACCACAAATTCCGACAATGGCGTGAGTGACATTCGTAAGGTTTATGCAGTCATTGAGCAACTAGAAGAGCATCAAGTGCCGTTATTGCTTCATGGTGAAGTGACTCACAATCATGTAGATATTTTTGATCGTGAAAAACGCTTCCTAGATGAGGTATTATCACCATTATTGAAACAGTTCCCGAAACTTAAAGTTGTGCTTGAACACATTACGACAAGTGATGCAGCACACTTTGTTTTAGAACAAGACCGTAATGTTGCAGCAACAATCACTCCTCAGCATTTATTATTTAACCGTAATGATATGTTGGTTGGTGGTGTTAAACCGCATTTCTACTGTTTGCCAATTTTAAAACGTCAAACACATCAAACGACTTTACTTGAAGTTGCGACAAGCGGTAATCCTAAGTTTTTCTTAGGTACAGACAGTGCCCCTCATGCACAAAACGCAAAAGAGAATGCTTGTGGCTGTGCAGGCTGCTATAGTGCTCCTAATGCAATTGAGCTTTATGCACAAGCTTTTGATCAAGTTGGTAAATTAGAGCGTTTAGAAGGTTTTGCAAGTCACTTTGGTGCAG
The DNA here is from genome assembly GCF_016064815.1 of Acinetobacter seifertii. Lineage (NCBI taxonomy): Bacteria > Pseudomonadati > Pseudomonadota > Gammaproteobacteria > Moraxellales > Moraxellaceae > Acinetobacter > Acinetobacter seifertii. Next base: position 2,951,975 of record NZ_CP065820.1, read on the forward strand.
ACTTCTACGGTCTACCACGTAATACTTCTACCATTACTTTGGTTAAAGAAGACAACCTCGTTCCCGAATCTTTTGATTATTTAGATGATCAGAAAATTATCCCGCTGCATGCCGGGAAAACGCTGCAATGGAGAAAAGTGTGACACAAGAAAATTCTGTCCCGGTCATTGGCCAACGTTTTCGTGGCTTCTTACCTGTTGTTGTCGATGTTGAAACGGCAGGTTTTAATGCCCAGACAGATGCATTGCTAGAAATCGCGTGCATTCCAATTGTGTATGATGCTCAGGGACAATTTGTCCCTGGTCCTGCATTTCATGCACATATTAACCCGTTTGAAGGTGCAAACCTCGATCGCCGTTCGCTCGACTTTATTGGTATTGATCCATTCAATCCAATGCGTATAGCAATGGCTGAAGACGAGAGAACTGCGCTACGTCGTATTTTTAAATCGGTCAATGAAGTTCGTAAACAGCAACACTGTACTCATGCGGTACTTGTAGGTCACAACGCGCATTTTGACCTTGGTTTTTTACAAGCAGCAATTGCACGTACAAGCACGAAAAACCAAAACCCATTTCATAGTTTCTCAGTCATGGATACGGTTACTTTAAGTGCTGTTATGTTTGGACAAACCGTGCTTGCTAAAGCATGTATTCAAGCTGGAATTGAGTTCGATGGTAAAGAAGCACACTCTGCTTTATACGATACTCAGAAGACTGCTGAACTGTTTTGCTATATTTTGAACAAACTGTCTCCTTACCTACTTGACAGTTTAGTGGCGGCTTCTTAAGATACCGCCATCCTCAACGTCCCTATCGTCTAGAGGCCTAGGACATCGCCCTTTCACGGCGGTAACCGGGGTTCGAATCCCCGTAGGGACGCCATATTCTTTCTATAAAGAATCATCGCTTCAAATTATTTTATCTCACTTCAAATTTCATCCATGAGATAAATTTCTTATTTTCAAAATCAAGACTTCAACTTTACTTCATCAATGTGTTGTGCAGGTTGCATAGTTGGATCATCTTTCTCAATAATTATTGCATCAGCTACTAACTTTGTTTTTGTTAAATCTGGTTCTATTGAAACTTGAGCTAATGAACTTGATGTAATATTAAAATCACGATGTATTTGTGCCAGTTCTGGTGTTCGTTTATAACGTATGACTTTAAAACCTGCTTCTTGAATTAAAGTATCTCGCTCTGCATCGAACTTTTCTTTCCCTTTGTGGCTAGAATCATCTAGTTCAACAATAGCAACGATATTAAATGCTTTATCCAACACAACAAAATCAGCAACTTTTCGATTAAATAAATTACGCGTCGCGTATCCTTGCGCTGTCATAAAAGCACTGAAAGCGACTTGCGCCAAAATAGTATATTCAGGCAAAGCTTCCTTTAGTTTCATAAAAGTAGGTTGTTCATTCATAGTAATGATACGCTTTCCCTTGATTGGGTTACGTTTTGCATTTCTATTTTTGCTTTCCCCTTTCTTTAAAACACTTAAAATCGCTAATACCATTATGGCTATTAAAAATATGCCAACTATCGCAAACATCGAATTTCCCCTAAATAAGTATAAAAACTATTTTGATTTTAAAATACAATTAAAAACCGTTAGTTATATCATCTGCTGTGAAACGATTTTATTCTTTTAGCAGGCTAAAACATAATTGTACATATTTGAGCCAGCAGTATAACGCATGTTAGCAACTTCGGTGATCAAGATCTAATCGGTTTTAAGACCCATAACTTTACCAGCAGTAATTTCTATGCCAAACCTCTCAAAAACATTATAAATTTATGATTTATAAATATTTTATTATACTTAAATTCTTTTCTACCCTATACTAAAATTAAATCAAAACTATAATTTGAACATGACATGCAAATTCGATTATTTCATTTACAAAATTCACGCTCTCAACGCATTATTTGGTTTTTAGAAGAATTAGGACTCAACTATGAGCTCATCACTAAATATCATTCGGACGAAGACAAAAATAATAACTCGCCGCATCAGTTATCAAAATTTCCAACCCTCGAAATTATTGAACACGAGCAATCTTCAATTTTGGCCGAAACTTCAGCAATCCTAGATTATTTATCTCATTTACACCCACAATTGGGACAGAATAATTTAGGAAATCAGCAACTAAAAAATTTTTATTATTGGAAAAATTACTGTGAGGCGACATTCATTCCCGATCTGGTACTCAAACAAATCTTTCAACAAATTGCTGAGCGTACGCCTTTTCCAGTACGTTTCATTCCAAAGCTTTTAAAATATGCATTCGATCAAGGATATCTCAATCAATCATTACAACAACACATGAGCATGATCGATAAACATTTAAAGCACCACTTATGGTTTGCTGGAGATCAGTTTACTACTGCTGATATTTTGATGTGGTTTCCGTTATTGGCTTGCTCACCAAATTACAGCCAGTTTAAACATATACAGCGTTATCTGGCTCAAATAGAAAACAGACCAGCCTTTAAAAATGCTTTAATTAAAGGTCAATGGTCTGCTTCTACGTTTCAGACTTACTGGGCTATTGCTTGGTAATTTATTTATGCAGATTTACGTGAATTCACACGCCCTTGAACAACGGCCTTAATATTGCCCTTCGCGTAATTTAAAAACACAATTAAAGGCGATAGCTTTGGATTTGGCTTTTTGCCCTGCCCAATAGCTTTAAATTGTGCTGCGTACCAAATAATTTCCATAATCGCCATTTTGTCAACAAAAGGTAAACCTGTTTTAATTGGTTTCACGGCATAGCGAACATCTTGGCCTGCGATTAAACGGTCAGTCAAATCTGTTTCAACAGCAAGTGGACGAGCAATACCAATAAAGTCGCATGCCCCACTTGCGAGAGCAGCATTCATGCCTTCTACAGTACGGAAGCCACCTGTCACCATAAGTTTACATTTTACATGCTGACGGATTTTTTCAGCGAAGTCTAAGAAGTATGCTTCACGTGCAATGGTACTTGCTTTACGTTTATCAGCTTTAGCGCCAGCCATTGCAGGTGCTTCATAAGTACCACCTGAAATTTCAATTAAGTCAATCCCAGCTTCATCAACTGCTTTAAATACCGAAATCACATCTTCTTCGCTAATACCACCGCGCTGGAAGTCGGCAGAGTTGAGCTTAACTGAAATAATAAAATTCTCTGAAGTTGCTTCACGTACCGCTTTATAAACTTCTAGTAAAAAGCGAGTACGGTTTTCAACTGAACCACCCCACTGATCTGTACGTTTATTGGTTAATGGCGATAAAAACTGGCTAATTAAATAGCCGTGTGCACCATGTAACTGTACCCCTTCAAAACCAGCTTTCTCACAAATGCTGGCAGCTGTTGCAAAGCGTTTAATAATATCCAAAATTTCTTCATGTGTAAGCGCACGTGGAGTGCCAAACATCGTCGCTAAAGCTGGACTAAAAGGAACTGCTGAAGGTGCGACTGTTTCTTTATTTAAGCCTTTAGGGCACTGACGACCTGGGTGAGACAATTGAATAAGCTGTACCATTCCATATTGTTTACCAACCGCTGCCCATTCTTTTAAACGCTCTAGGTCACGCTCAGTTTCAATCACCACCACGCCTGGTTCGTTTTTGGCTTCGAAATTGACCATCACATTACCAGTAATCGCACAGCCTAAACCACCTTTAGCCCATGCACCGTACAGGCCTAAATGTAAGTCATTTGGCTGTCCCTCATAGTTTGCAAGTGCCTCACTCATTGCACCTTTAATAATTCGGTTTTTAAATGTGGTATTTCGAATCGTGATTGGTTGTGCAATCTGGCTCATGGTTAACCTCTTTTAATATTTTAGAGCAATTACTCTAATTTAGATGAGTTATAGGTCATGTCAAGGGAAAATCGATAACTGACAATAGCACATGTCAAATTTAAAAAGTATAGAGAAATGCAACTTTTTGCATTGAAAATTTAAATTATATTTATGCTTATAAAACATAATTTTATTTAAATAAATTAAAGACTCGCCCTAATTAATTGCATGGTATATTCAGTTTGAGGATCATTAAATAACTGTTCAGTCGGCTGATATTCAACAACTTTTGCATGTCGTAATACCATCACTTTATGACACAGTGCTTTGACCACATTTAAATCATGACTAATAAAAATATAGCTTAGATGCTCTGTTTGCTGTAAACGTCGCAATAATTGAATCATGGCTTTTTGCGTGGTTTGGTCCAAGGCAGATGTTGGTTCATCTAAAATTAAAAGTTTAGGTTGAACCACTAAAGCTCGTGCTAGACCAACGCGCTGACGTTGTCCACCCGAAAGCTCGTGCGGATAGCGATGTTGAAAGTCTTCAGCCAACTCAACTTTTACCAAGACTGATTCAACTTGTCGCTGTATCTCACTATCAGCTACAGCTTTCACTTTTAAGCCTTCAGCAATAATCTGCCCTACCGTCATACGCGGGTTTAAACTACCAAATGGGTCTTGGAAAACAATTTGTAAGTCTGACCTAATCTTACGCAAAGCTTTTTGTTCTAAGCGGTTTATGTCTTGCCCTAAAAAGATAATTTGCCCATCACTTTTGAGTAATCGAACCAGCGCTAAAGCCAATGAGGTTTTACCTGAACCACTTTCACCTACAACACCTAACGCTTCGCCTTGAGTAAGCTCAAAAGTTATATTTTCAATAGCAGTGGTATAGCTTTGAATTCGGTTAAAAATACCACTCCGAATTGGATATTTAACATTGAGTTGTTGAACAGATAAAATTTTATAACTGGAGGAAAGTGGCTGAGTAAAACCAAGGTCATGTTCTAACAATTGCTTAGTATAAATTGATACAGGATTTTCAAAGATCTGTTCAAGCTGACCTTGCTCTACAACTTGCCCCTCGTGCAATACAATGAGTTCATTGGCATAACGGCGCACCAAATTTAAATCATGGCTAATTAAAATCAGCGCCATGCCATATTTGTTTTGCAAAGATTTTAATAATTCTAAAATTTGCGTCTGTAAAATGACATCAAGCGCGGTAGTTGGTTCATCTGCAATTAAAATCTTAGGTTGAAGTGCAAGCGCAGCTGCAATCATAACCCTTTGCTTTTGTCCACCTGAAAGCTCATGCGGATAACGCTTTAAAATGTGCTCAGGATTAGCAATTCCTACATCTTTTAATAATTGAATCACTTGCGGCTGAGCTTTCGATTTTGACCAACCTTGTAAAATAAAATTTTCACCAACAATTTTCTCAACCTGATGCAATGGGTTTAAAGCCGTAGAAGGCTCCTGAAAAATCATGGCAATATGATGGCCACGTAAATAAGTTCTAGTCTTTTCGTCTGCGTCTAAAATATTTTTTGAATCAATAATAATACGACCAGATGTTTTTAATTTTTCTGGTAATAACCCCATCATCGCCAAACAGCTTATTGTTTTACCTGAACCACTTTCACCTACAATTGCAAGCGTATCTCCAGCTTGTAAGTGTAGACTGAGACCCTCCAATAAAGTCTGATCTTGCGTAGAAATTGAAAGGTTTTCTATTTTTAGCAAGGTAGTATCTGAGTTCAATTTATTTTCTTGGGTCAAATGCATCGCGTGCAGCCTCCCCAATATAAATTAATAATGACAACACAAAAGCTAAGCTAAAAAACCCAGATAAAGCCAACCAAGGTGCATCTAAGTTATTTTTGCCTTGTAGCAATAATTCACCTAAAGAAGCTGCATCTGGCGGTAAGCCATAGCCCAAAAAATCGAGTGCGGTTAAAGCAACAATATTGGTGGTCAAAATAAAAGGTAATTGCGATAGGCTAGAGCTTATAGCATTTGGCAGAATGTGCTTAAAAATAATTCCGCGATCATTTACACCCAAAGCCTGAGCTGCATGGACATAGTCAAGTTGACGCGCTTTTAGAAATTCAGCACGGACAATTCCCACAAGCACAGTCCAGCTAAAGAACAACATAATAAAAAATAGCCAATATACATTTGGGGTAAACATGCTGACCAAAATCATGACCATAAACAGCATGGGTAAACCATTCCAGACTTCTACCAGTCGTTGCCCTAACAAATCGACCCAGCCACCATAGTAGCCTTGTATAGCACCTACAAAAATCCCAAGTAGTGCTGCACAAGCTGTTAAAGCCAAGCCGAAAAGTAATGAGACTCTTAGCCCATAGAGAATACGTGCCAGCACATCTCGCCCTTGGTCATCTGTTCCTAACCAATTCTGCTTGGAAGGTGGCGAAGGCACAGGTACAGCTAAATCTAAATTAGGTGTCTGATAAGAAAACTGAATGAGCGGCCAAACCGCCCAACCTTTATGATTAATTAGCTCTTGTACAGCAGGGTCTTTATAATCTGCTTCTGTTTCAAATACACCACCAAAAGTAGTTTCGGGATATGCCTTAAAAACAGGTAAATAATAAGCGTCCTCATATTTCACCAACAATGGTTTGTCGTTAGCAATGAGTTCAGCAGCTAAAGAAATCATCAAAATAAGGCTAAACAAGATAAAGCTTATCCAACCAAGTCTATGTTTCCTAAACTTTTGCAGTCGTGACCGCACAATCAAAGACATTATTTGCCTCCTTGTGCATCAAAGTGAATACGCGGATCAATCCATTGATACAGCACATCGCAAATAAGTCGTAAAAGCAGACTAAACAGCGTGAAGAAAAACAATACGCCAAAAATAACTGGATAGTCTCGCTGAACAATGGCTTCAAAGCCTAATAAACCGACACCATCTAGATGAAAAATAATTTCAATAAAAAGATTTCCCACAAAGAAAATGCCTGCTAAAGCCTCTGGCAATCCAGCAAGAACCACTAAAATGGCATTACGAAATACATGTTTATATAAAACTTGCTGGCTATTTAAACCTTTTGCATAAGCTGCCAAGACATAAGGTTTATTAAGCTCTTCTAAAAATGAATATTTGGTTAGATAAGTTAGGCTGGCAAAACCACCAAACACCATGGTAATAAGCGGCAAAGTCATGTGCCATAAGTAGTCTGTAATTTTTTCAAAAAAACTTAATTGATGAAAATTATCCGACACAAGATTTTGCAATGGAAACCAGTGAAAATATGACCCACCTGCGAAGAAAACAATAAGTAAGATAGCAAAAACAAAACTTGGCACCGCATAACCCACTACCAGTAACAGTGAAGTAGAACGGTCAAACCAAGAACCTTGTTGTTTGGCTTTTTTAATACCCAGCGGAATTGAAATAAGATAAATCAGCAAAGTGCTCCATAGCCCAATCGAGATCGACACAGGCATTTTTTCCCAAAGCAACTCAACTACTGGTTTATCTTTAAAAAAGCTTTGTCCAAAGTCTAGAGTTAAATAACCTTTTAACATCAACAAGAAACGTTCTACTGGAGGATGGTCAAAACCGTATTGTGCTTTAATTTGCTCTACCATTTCGGGGCTTAATCCTTTAGCACCTTGATAGTACATTTCAGTACCTAATATCCGCCCTGCTCCTACGCCACTTTCTACCTCATGGATTGCTTGTTCTACAGGTCCACCCGGCGCAATTTGCACGACCACAAAGTTGATCAATAAAATAATGAACAACGTTGGAATCATTAAAAGAAGTCGCTTCAGAATATATGAACCCATATAACAGGATTTCCTTTAGGTACGTGCTTTTATTGTTGATGTAAATATTGGGCAACTTTTTTGGCTTGGTTTGGATTAATCCACCAATACTCTATACCGGCTGAGAGCACAGGTTTCACTTTAGGTTGCTGATACATATTCCAGTATGCATACCAATAATCACCTTTTCCATAAGTCGGAATTTGGTAATACCCTGCGCGAAGTAATCGATCAAGAACATGAGTATAGGTAATTTGCTGTTCACGGTCTTTAGCAGTGACCAGTTTTGAAATGACTTCATCAATAACCGGATTACGAATACCAGCGTAGTTATAGTTGCCATCTTGAATGGCTGCTGCGCTGCCCCAGAACTGAGCCTGTTCATTGCCCGGATTTAAAGATTGCGGCAAGTTCATGGTGGTCATGTCAAAATCATAACGGCGTGTACGTTCTAAATATTGCGGTGCATCGACTTGCCGTAAATTAATATTAATTCCTAATTTTTTTAAATTTCTTACAAATGGCATGAGTGTTCGTTGTTTGCCATCTTGCTGAATAAGAAACTCAATTTGTACAGGCTTGCCTTCAGGCGTATATAACTGTCCTTCTTTAATTTTATAACCGGCCTGAATGAGTAATTGTCTTGCGATTAATAAATTTTGACGGTTAAAACCACTGGCGTCCGAAACTGGATATTTCCAGTCTGCCAAAACAGTTTTTTGCATAACTGGTGAAAGCTTTGGTAAAAGTGGTTTTAATATCGTGAGCTCACTGTTTGAAGGACGACCTGTTGCTACCAACTCACTATTTTCAAAATAACTTTGTAGTCGTTGATATTGTCCATAAAACAAAGCTTTGTTCTGCCATTCAAAATCATAGGCATAGGTTAAAGCTTGTCTAAAGCGAATATCGTTTAAAGGTTTTCGTCGTGTATTAAACACATAACTTTCAGTTGCAATCGGGTTATGGTGTCTAAATTTATATAGAGTGACTAAACCTGCTTTTACCGCTGGAAACTTGTAATCAGTGACCCATTTTTTAGGATTAGTTTCTTCATGCAAGGTATATTGCCCAGATTTAAAACCTTCGAATGCAATATTCCAATTGCGGTAATAAACATATTTTAAATGGTCGAAGTTATAGCGCCCTTTATTAATAGGCAAATCTTTTGCCCAATAATTCGGATTTCGTTTATAGCTAATACTACGTCCAGCATCAATTTTTTCAACAACATACGGCCCTGAACCTACTATGGGTTGCAAGGTAATACGGGTAAAATCACGGTTCTGCCAATCTGCTTTTGAGTAAATCGGTAAGCTCGCCACAACAAAAGGCATTTTGGGATTATGACTAGACTTAAAAGTGAATTTAACTTGATGTGGGTTGATCACTTCTGTTTTTGCCAAGTCAGCAAGATACATTTGTAGACCAAAATTAGATTTAGTTTGATAGACATCAAAGCTAAATTTTACGTCTGCTGCTGTTAAGGGCTGACCATTATTAAAACGAGCTTTAGGATTTAAATAAAAAGTAACGGATTGAGTTCTTTCTGGGTCATACGAAACTTTATCGGCTAAAAGTGGGTATAAAACCCCAACTTCATTGAGTGACTGAGTCATTAAAGTATCAAAAAGATAATTTACCCCTTCTGTCGCGTTCCCCTTACCATTCATGCTATTTAAATTATCAAATGTCCCTTGCGCGGCCTGACTCAACAATCCACCCTTAGGTGCATTTGGGTTGGCATAAGGCATAGCAGCCATTGCAAGGTATTTAGCCTTAGAATGAATTGCGATATAAGGCGTGATTTGCTGTGCAGAGAATACAACTTCTGAAAAAACACTGAGCCCGACTAGCAGGCTCAGTTGACAATATAACTTTTGCATAAAGTTCTAATTATTCTATAAATTAGGCACTTTTATGATATCGCCAATACGCAATTGCGTCGACGGTGTTAGGTTATTGAGCTCCGCGAGTAAACTGGTTTCTAGACCATATTTGCTTGCAAGACCAATTAAGGTATCGCCACGTTTAACTTTGTATTCCACTACAGTTTTTGGAATCACAATATTTTGACCGCGCTGTAGACTAGCATTTGCTTTTAATGCATTCATTTCAGCAAGTTCACGAACTGAAATACCTGCACGACTCGCAATCGCATTTAACGACTCGCCCGCTTTAACCGTATACTTTTCAGTATTCTTACCTGCTGCAACAGGTTTAGCCGATGATTTTGCGGTATCAGCTTTCGCTGTTTCTACAGGCACATCACCTGTTAGTTTTAAATGCTGACCAACACGTACAGTACTGTTACGAGACAATCCATTTAATGCAGTTAGATAATCTAACTGTAAATGATAACGGCTAGCGATGCTTCGTAAGTTATCACCAGACTTAACGGTGTAAGTATCTGGTGTTTCATCTTTAGCATTTTTAGTAGCAGCCTTGCTCGGTGTTTCAACCTCACCTGTCAATTTTAAACGCTGACCAGCACGAACACCTGCTGTACGTGATAATCCGTTTAAATCGGCCAAATAACTTGTTTGTAAGTTATATTTAGCTGCAATCGCATGTAAGCTATCACCAGACTGCACAACATAGTGTTCAGGAACACTTACACCCGCAGGTACTTTCAAGTTTTGGCCAAGCTGGACATGGCTACTGGCTTTTAAGTTATTCAGTTCTGCAAGTTCAGCTAAGCTAATTTTAGACTTGGTCGCAATGCTTGATAATGTATCACCGCGTTGCACTTTATAGCTTTCAGTCTTATACGACGGCCCTGCTGCAAGTTTTTCATACTTGCCAGAAGCTTTGTTGTCATCAGATTCATCAACAGCAACTTCTTTTGCAGGTACATTAATTTTCTGACCAGCCATTAAATTACTACCAGCTGATAACCCTGGTGTTAACTCTGCCAATTCCTGATTAGATAATGCATAACGATCTGCAATTAACTTTAAGTATTCGCCACGTTTAACCGTATAGCTCTTTGTTGCAATACGACGTGTACTTGCCTGAATAGTTTTAGGCTCTGCCTTAGCAGAATTACGGTTACCTTTAGGCTCTTTCAAATGCAACTTCTGACCAACAAATAGACCATCACTTACAGATAAATCGTTATATTCAGCAAGCTGTTTCACAGACAAATTAAATTGATTTGCCACACCTGTTAAACTGTCATTTGCCTGAACAACGTAAACATCAGGTTTAACTGTTGATTTAGCCGTAGACTCAACCTCTTGTGGTTTAGCATCGTATAAATACAGGCTAGTTCCTACAAACAGCGTCTTTTCTGGATCAATCTGATTCCACTTGGCAACATCACGCCAGTTGACTCCATTTTTCATTGCAATAATTGCTAATGTATCGCCCGGCTGTACGGTATAGGTACTACGCTTGCCTTTAGGTTGTACAACAACAACATCAGTATCGGTTTTAATGTAAGGCTTATCTTTATTACGCTGTGCTTCTTCAGAATTTGCAACACTTGCATCTTCAGTTAACGTTTTTGGATAAGCAAAGCCCTTACTTAACTCTTTACCTTGCTGTTCAGCAACGGATTGACTTGTCTGAATCGCAGTTAACTTAATTTTGCCATCATAAGGGTCAACAATTTCGGTACCTTGTGGTGCAATTGCCTTTAACTCAGCAACCACTTGGTCTTTTTCAGCTTGAGTAGCCTGTGGCTGTAAAGCTTGCTCAACAGTTTCTTTCTCACCTTCAGCACGAACCGCCGCTAAAATTTTCTCACGCTCAACTGCTGAAATTGGCGGTTCTGTTCTTACGGGCTTAACATTGGTTGCAGGCGTTACTGCAACTGGAATACGAGGTGCACTTGGCACATCAGCTGAGGCTGCAAAAGCAGCTAAAGCATCAGAACCACGCGGTGTTGAACTTTTTACAGTTACAGAACTGCTGGTCGTTTTAGCAGGTGTTGTTGGTCTTACAGGCTGAACTTGAGTCGCTGGTGATGTTTTAACAGTGACCGAGGTTGAAGTCGTTGTAGTTGGCTTAGATGGCGATGTGACATTTGCCCACCAACCTGAACCACCACCCGCTTTCATTCCTTTCAATTTATTATCAACTGATGGACTTACATCAGCCGGAATTAAAATACGCATTGGACTTGCAGGGTCTACTGTTTCACCACGATAGCCTGGGTTTAATGCATATAACTCGGCGCGGCTAAGACCACTGACCGAAGCAATCTCATTTAAAGACAACGGCGCAGACAATGTCACTTCACGGAAATGGGGTCTGTTCGCAATTGGTGGTAATGAAACCCCGTAAGCACGAGGATTTTTAATAATTTGAGCAACTGCCAAGAAACGAGGAACATAGTTCATGGTTTCTTGTGGAAGTTTTAATGACCAGTAGTCAGTTGGTAAACCCGCAGCTTGGTTACGGTTAATCGCCTGTTGGATACGACCCGGACCAGCGTTATAAGCTGCCAAAGCCAATTCCCACGAACCAAACTGGTTATATAAGCTACCTAAAAACTCATATGCAGCACGTGTAGACTCAACAACGTCACGACGACCATCATACATGCCCGTTTGTTGTAAACCATAAATACGGCCGGTACTTGGAATAAACTGCCATAAACCTGCTGCTGCTGCACTACTTGTTGCAGCAGGGTCATACGAGCTTTCAATTACTGGTAATAACGCAAGTTCAGTTGGAAGACCACGGCGTTCTGCTTCTTTAACAGTATGATATAAATAACGACTTGCGCGAGCACTTAAACGGTCAAGGTAGGGCTGACGTGAAATAAACCAACTACGCTGCGCTTCAATACGAGAGTCCCAATGGTTTAAATCCATTTTAAAGCCGACAGCCATACGTTTCCAAACGTCACCGTGTTTTAAGATAAGTAGACGGTCACCCTCTACAGCACGCATATCTGTTGCTGAAAGTAAATCTTCTAACGAGTCTAGACTGCTTGCATCAAGATAACCTGCTCCACTAACCTGTTTTGTTTTCGAGGTTTTTGCAGATTGCGGAGTCGAAGAACAGCCAGTTGTAATACCCAACGCAGCTAAAGCAGAGCTAAGGACTGTAATTTTGAATAATGATGCTGCAGATGGCTGCCACACAAATGTGGTTGGTTTATACATAAAAACTTCCAAACAACTCGCGTAATATTTCTTGGGGTCTGCCCACAAACCCTAGGTCTTCGATGCCATTGTAGTAAAGCATGCAAGATAGACAAGGCAATAATTTAATGTCATTTGCATGGAAATGTTACAAGAAATTAAAAAAAGCTTGCTTTGTAACGATGGAACCGAACTTTTTGCGTATACAATACACCATATTCAGCTCTTTTTCTTTCAGTTTAGGTTTCGATTTATGTCTCAAACAATCACACTGTATGTTGATGGTGCATGTCGTGGCAATCCCGGTTTAGGCGGTTGGGGTGCATATGTCATTACCGAACAGGGTGAACATAAATTATTTGGCGGTGAACCCGATACAACCAATAATCGTATGGAACTTACTGCGGCAATTGAAGGTGTTTCTTTTTGCCCACCCGATGCACAATTAATTATCTGGACCGACTCAAACTATGTAAAACAAGGTATTACAGAGTGGATTCATGGCTGGAAAAAGAAAAATTGGAAAGATGTTAAAAACCCTGACCTATGGCAAAAACTTGATGCTGTTTGCGCAGGCAGAAATATTGAGTGGAATTGGATTAAAGGCCACGCAGGACATGCGGGCAATGAAATGGCAGACCAACTTGCCAATTTAGGTGCAGACAAGACTGCTCAAGAACTCAAGCAACCACAGCCTGTTGCTGCACCGCAAGATATAAAAAAGCCTGAACAGGACTGGTTGCTAGACGACCCTTTTGGATTTGATCTGGTTGAAACAACCGATGATGAAGATATCGCTCTTGAACCATCACAAGAAGTTGAGATGATTACTGTAGACGAGCAAGTAAATGAAGTTGAAGCTGTAGAGCAAGAAACTAAGCAGCAAATTAGCAACATTCATCCACAGATTGTGGTGACAGAAGCAAAGCTTAAATTGCAAGGCCCTCGTCAGCTCATTCTCGATACTGAAACGACTGGTTTCTATTTCCAAGATGGCGACCGCATTATTGAAGTCGGCGCAATCGAAATGATTAACCGTAAGCTTACGGGTAGTTCAATTCACATTTATATTAACCCTGAAAAACCAGTGGGCGATTCAGAAAACATTCACGGTATCAGTGATGATTTCTTAAAAGATAAACCCCTCTATGCAGACATCGCAGATACTTTATTTGAGTATCTAAAAGGCGCAGAAATTATCGCTCATAACGCGACCTTCGATATGAACTTCTTGGATATGGAGTTTAGACGTGTTGGGTTACCTGCTCTTTCCGAAGTTTGTGAAGTTACGGATACTTTAGCACTTGCAAAAAACAAGCATCCAGGACAGAAAAACTCACTCGATGCCCTAGTCAGACGTTATGAAATTCCAGCGCGTGACCGTACCTTCCATGGTGCGTTACTTGATGCTGAAATTCTGTCTGATGTTTACTTGGCAATGACAGGTGGTCAAGTATCGTTTGATATGGATGCACTATCGCAAAGTGAAAAAGATCAGCAAAATACAACAAGAACTAGAGTTCAAATTGATTTACCCGTCATTTACCCTTCAGATGAAGAGTTAAGCACACATGAGACTTGGGTCAAAGAATTTGAGAAAAAACATGGAGAACCTTGCCTTTTTGCAAAATAAATTTTTGATTCTCTAGTGTTTTTTTGGTTTCCCCTTTTGCAAGTTAAGTTATATTAGTCGTATAGATTTTTAGCTCAAAATATTGAGCCATGACGAATATAACAATTGATTTTTTTTGCAAAGGGGAATTTTTATGTCTGAGCATAATTCGATTCAATTTGATCCGACAGCGTTGCTTATCATCAAGAATGAAATTGATAACTCAATAAAACTTGTGGAAGGCGCTGTAAGTACGTTAATTGAAGAACAGGCTCTCCCTTTTGGTATTGATGATGCATTAGAACAATTTAAACAATGCACTCAGGTATTACGCCTCATTGATATCCCTTATTTGGCAAAGATCACACAGTATTCGACAGAATTAATGCAAAAGATTATGGCCAAGCCAGAGCACATCAATACCAATGAGGTGGTTGCTCTCAGTGAAGGCACTACCATGGTTAAACGCTATATCGAATTTATCTGTTTACGCGAAGTTGAAGTACCACAGTTTCTTTTGGACACTCTAAACAATTTAGAAAAAGCTTTAAACAAGCCATTAACATCATCTGGACAACAGATTTCTGCAAATCTTACAGTAGCTTCACTTGATTTACCTTTATCCGAGGTAGTTATTAATGAAAAGACTCAGTTTATTCATCAGCTTTATAAGTTGTCTTTGCTTAAATTTTTAAATAAAACTGAAACTACTCAAGATTTCCAAGCATTTAAACTGATTGGTAGTTATTTAGTCAGCATGGCGCATGGCCAACCAAGTCAACAATATTGGCAATTGGTTAATTCTGCCTTTAATCACATTGATGAACTTGTTTTAAATGATGCTCGCTTACGTGTATTGATTAATCTTGAAAATTCTATAAGTCTATTTTTAGCAGCACCTGAAAGCTTTGAAGCAGATTCAAATGCCCTAGCAGATATAATTAGTATTGTGATTGGACAAGAAGATCAACTTGCAAAGCAAATTCGTAAGCAACTGAATATTGGTTATGAATTTCTCACCGATGCTCAGCTTAAAGCCTTAAGTCAGCATTTGTATGGTCCAGACTTTGACACCATGGAAACGGTAAGCCAATTGATCTTAAACGAAATGAATAAAGTTCGTAATGATATTGAATACAACTACCAAAACATGTCACCAGAAAAGGCACAGCAATTACAAAACAGCCTTATGCAACTCGCACATACATTTAAATTACTTAATTTAAATGAAGCAGCAGCCGAGCTTTCTCATCAAGCAAGCAGCTTAAGTCAAATCAATATATTGAGTAATGAAAACTACGCTCAGCAGCTCATGAAGAGCATTTTATCTGCCATGAACGCAATTGGTATTTTGGTACGTCATTACTCATCTAACCGTCTACAAATTCGTGTGAACAACACTAATATTTCTTTAGATCGTTTAGATGAAGCACATGAAACATTATTAAATGAAACAAAAAATTTAATCGATTTTGTATGTCAAAGTTTGACTTTATATGCCAACGATCAAACCCAAAATATTGAAGCAATTGCAGGCTCATTAAAAGAATTGGCTGGTGCGGCTGAATTTTTAGGAAGTACGGTTCAACAAAATGCTCTGCTTGAAACTGCTAAATTTGTACAGCAGCAAATCGATCAGAACCAAGCTTTTAGTCATGATCAGATTCACTGTATTTTTAACGTATTAGCTGGACTAGATATGTTAGTTGACAATTTAAAAAATAAACAGCCTGTTCTACAATCCATGTTTGATGTAGCATTGCTAAGTAGTCAACAACTTCAAAAAAAGGCAGCTTAATGTCTGAATTATCACTTGCTTATATTTTTCATCACCAACAACTATTGGTTGACCAAAACTTTCAATTACCCAAAGTCGAAAAGTTAGCAAGTGATCTGCTTTTCACTCATGATGAACAGGTCATTGCACGTGACCTGCTGAGTGAAGAAGCTATACCAGAAGGTCTGCAACTCGTTCCAATTCGTCAACTTATTTCTAACTGGTCAAAAGAGCAATTTTTACAGGCGAGTCGTGCTGTACAGTTGCTCGAATGGCGACGTAACCACAAGTTTTGCAGCCACTGTGGACATGCCACCGAAGTACACTCAAGTGAATATGCGATGGTATGTCCTGCTTGTGGTTATCACCAGTACCCTCGTGTAAACCCCTGCATCATTACCATCATTACTAAAGGTGATGATGAAATCTTATTAGCAAAATCAATTCACAATAAAACCAACATGTATGGTTTGATTGCAGGTTTTGTAGAAGTTGGGGAAACTCTTGAAGAGGCTGTTCAACGCGAAGCTTTAGAAGAAGTGGGCCTTAAACTTAAAAATATTCAATATATGTCAAGCCAGCCTTGGCCATTTCCAAGTAATCTTATGATTGCATTTAAAGCTGAATATGAGTCAGGCGAGATTTCTTTGCAAGAAGATGAAATTGCCGATGCACAATTCTTTAAATTTGATCAGCTTCCTGAAATTCCATTTAAAGGCAGTATTGCACACGCAATGATTACGCAGATTACTCAAGCAAAGTAATCTGCGCTTTCTAAAACTCAATGGTTTTAAAATACTTCATCAAGAAAATGCAAAATGGTTCGTTTTGTTCTGAAGTAGTGACTTACAAAACTCGATAGACTGGCCAAAATCGTGATATGGCCAGTTTTAGGGATAATAGCAATATGACTATGATTCCCCTTCTCCCTAAGAGCTTGATCCATATCCAAAGTATTATGTTGCTTTACGAGCTGATCATTTTCAGCCATGAGTAGATAATGCTTAATATTATTTTGATTTACAAAATAATAAGGCATTACTTCTTTATAAGAGATACCTTGGTCAAAAGCATCTTCAGCAAGCGGATCACCTTTATAATCAAAATGATATGGTCCAGCTAATCCAACTATTGCCTTAATTTTCCCTAAACATTCAATCTTAGTTGAGTCAGGGTGATAAACAGCCGACATTACATTAAATGCACCTGCCGAATGTCCCATAAGCACAGTATTCTCTGTCGAGATTTCTAATTTTTCCTGATTTTGATGCAAATAATTTAACGCTTGCGTTAAGTCCTCTACATAACTTGGAAAAATATTCTTTGGCGCAAGCTGATAGTTAATGACAGCAACGTCATAACCTTCTTTTGCAAAAGCTTCACCAACAAATAAATAGTCTCGTTTATTACCATGTTGCCAAGCACCACCATGTACAAAAACAATGAGTGGTCGATGAGCTAAGCGCTTAGTAGAACGATAAATATCTAGACGATGGCGAGGCTTTAAGCCATAACGCACATTTAAAACCTGCTCGAAACCATCTTTTGGTGTAAAACGGTTTAAAGCAAAGCTCCCCAAATCATACAGACGGAACTCTTTATAAAGAGTTCTCGCCTGCTCAATTTTGCTTTGTAATTGTTCAATCAAGTTCATATTTTATTGTGCAGTAGATGATGCTGGATCTGCTTGGTCCGGATCAATTGCAACAGGAGTTTGAACTGTTGGTTGAGCAAGAACATTATTTATCACTGGCGTAGTCGTTGCGTTGCCAGTCGATGCTGCTGGAGCAGGCATTAAATCAATGTTATCAATAAGCGTCACAATTTTGGTCACGTTACCCACATTTTGAAGCACACTGTTTAAATCATTAATTTCAGCAGTATTTAAACGGCCCATCACATATAAAACACCATCTTCGGTATGAACGAGTACTTTACTGTCCGATACAACTGGTGCTTTCATTAATAGAGCACGTGTATTTGCAGTTACACCAGCATCTTGCATGATCGTGTTATAGCTTACTTTGTTACCTACCGTAATATAGTTATGTACGGCTTTCACATCGCTCATCGCTTTAACATTATCTTCTGCCAGCTGTTTCAAGTATGGGTCTGGTACCTGACCAGTTAACAATACTGTGCTATGAAAGCTTTCGATGTTAATACGAGATTGTTTAAAACGCTGATCAAGCTTATAGAGGTTAATATTCGCTGTACGTTTAATTGAAGAGTCAATGAATACCTGACCTAAGCTACGTACACCACTATCTGTTCCAACTGGAGCTGTACCTGTTCCACCAGAAATAAAACTTGCGCAACCTGACAAACTTGCGACACAAAGCGCTGTTACAGCAATACGTTTCAACACTCCACCAGACTCCTATCAATCTCTTCTTGGCTTGATCATAAACATCGGTTTTAATTTGCTCAAAAGAGTAATGAACTCTTAATCCAAAGTAAATGCATTTTCGATCCATTGCAGATCATAATGGAATTTCGAAAAGTCTTGCTGTACTGTTTTTGCAATTTTCTGTGGAAAATCAAAACAAATCACATCAAAACGACAATAAAAATCCTGATAAGATGGGTAGCGCTGTAAAAACCTCATCGCCGTTTTAATTATTTTTTTCTGTTTGCTCACAGTGACCATTTCACTAGCTTGTCCATAATTGCCCTGTCCACGCGCTTTTACCTCAACAAAAATCAATTCGTTACCGCGTTTTACAATCAGATCAACCTCTCCACGGCGTGAATGATAATTACTGGCGACCCATTCATAATTTTGTTCTTTTAAAAGTTTTAAAGCTGTTCGTTCAGCCCATTGCCCGAGCTGCTGCGCGACTAACATAATTTTCCCCATTAGAAATGTAAATACTCTCAATGCTTGCTCTATACATTTTTAATTTTTTCAATTGAGCAAATCAAAAGCAGATGTCTTAAAAAGTAAAAAAGCCCAATGACATTGTTCACGCCAAAAAGATAATTTCGGGTACACTAACCGATTAAAATTGTTTATCTGTACGGAGTAAAAACCAAATGAGTGCTCAGTTATTTGTTGTAGCCACCCCTATCGGGCACTTAGATGATATGACTTTCCGTGCAATTGATATCTTAAAATCAGTTTCTATTGTGGCTGCCGAAGATACACGCCAGTCAGCTCAATTATTTAAGCACTATAATATATCTACTCCACTTACAGCATGCCATGACCACAACGAAAGCAATAAAATTGAACAGTTAGTTCAAAAGTTACTTGCTGGTGAAAATATTGCTTTGATTAGCGATGCAGGTACGCCGCTTATTAGTGATCCCGGTTTTAAACTGGTTCGAGCTGCACAAGAACATGGTATTAGAGTTGTACCTGTACCCGGTGCATGTGCTGCAATTGCTGCGTTAAGTGCGGTGGGCTTACCAAGTGACCGTTTTAGTTTTGAAGGCTTTTTACCATCAAAAGCTTCTCAACGTATTACGCAACTTGAAAAGCTTAAAAATGAAACTCAAACGTTAATTTTTTATGAAGCACCTCACCGTATTTTAGAATGCGTAAAAAATATGACTGAAGTATTTGGTGAAAACCGCCCTGTGGGTTTCGCACGTGAAATTACCAAAACTTTTGAAACCATCAAAAAAATGACTTTAAAAGACTTGGTCAGTTTTATTGAAAATGACCACAATCAAGAAAAAGGTGAAATTGTTCTGGTAGTTGGCGGTGCACCAGAAAAGACAGATCTGGAACAAGAAAAACTAGACGAACTTCTAAAGCGTTTACTTCAAGACTTATCTGTTAAAGCGGCATCTCAACTTGCAGCCGATTTAACGGGTATTAAGAAAAAAGTTGCTTATCAACGTGCACTTGAGCTGACACAATCTTAATTTTTTAACAACACGGTGATGACTAACAATTTGTCATCACCGTGCATGAATTTTGCATAATAATATTAATCATAAAAACAAGAGTATTGATATGGCTGAACAGCTTGGGAAACTTGGCCCTCATGAAGGGCAAGAACTAGAATTATTATTGTCTGGTCATAAATCGATTGCTTTATTTTATGACTTATTACCTACTGAATTTGTAAAGCACCTTGAGCAAGGTACTTTAACTATGCTCAGTAAAGATATTGAAACATCTTTACCCGTACCTTTTTCAATTATGCTGATCTATAAAGATGCCTCTTTAGCAGATTTGAATGAACTCGTGTTATGTATTGAAAAATCAATAAAAGAAACTCAACTTGAAGACCGCTTAGCATTAGACCGTAGAATCGGACAACTTTTAGGTTATTCAGCGCAAGACATAGAGTTTTACATTCAACACGTTTCAAACTTTTATGCACGTTCTCGTTCTTGAGTTTATCTCAAGATATGTCTTGCTGATTGAACAATTGTTTCGGTCAGTACATCAAGTTGTTTCGACTGTCTTTTCCAGTGGTGCCAATACAAAGGAACATCAAGTTGAGCCTCAGGCATAATATCAATAAGTGTTCCGTTTTCGAGTAATGGTTGAACTTGAAGCTCTGGCACCATTCCGTAACCTAAACCCAGCTGAATTGCTTTAACGAAAGCATCTGTTGCCGGAATAAAACTATAAGGATAACTCTGCATCGGTAAACCGTATCCTTTTAATAAAACTTCCGAATGCATTAAATCTTTATGATTAAAAATAACTGCTGGTGTTTTTCTTAAATTTTCTCGGTTAATTCCACCACTAAACCACTGGTTTACAAATTCGGCCGATGCCAGCATTTTATAGCGCATTTTACCAAGAGGCTGAGCTAAGCAACCCGCCATAACCTGCTCTTCTGCTGTGATACATGCATTAACCTGGCCCGTTTCTAGCAAAGTATGCGTGTGTGATTGATCATCAATTTTTAGCTCTAACACTATTTTTTCTTTAAACAATGTTTGCTGAATAGTTGGTAAAAGCCAAGTTGCTAATGAGTCTGCATTTGAAGCTAAAGCAATTTTATAAAATTCCGATTCAGAAGATTTGCCCATTAAACCTTGTAAAAGATTTTGCTCCATTAACCTTGTATGACGTAAATGCTGGAGCAAGGTTTGTCCTGCTTGTGTGAGTACACAAGGGCGGCCCCGTATAATTAAAATCTGACCCAAATATTTTTCTAGTGCTTGTACACGTAGTGATACAGCAGAAGGAGTTATACATAAATGCTCTCCTGCTGCATCGAAACTCCCGACTTCTGCAACTGCGAGAAAAGCTTCAGATTGCTTACTATCTAACATATACAAACCTAAATTATTTTTAGCCAAACCTAAATATTCTTAATTTTACTTATTTCCCAATAAAAAGTCAGATAATTCCTGCATCTGATTTTTTCTGCTTAATGGTTATGCTTTCTCTGAGTGTGTTTTTTAAAGGTTTAGGTATTGGTAGCGGCCTAATCGTAGCGATTGGTGCCCAAAACGCTTTTGTTCTAAAGCAAGGACTTAAACAGCAATATGTATTTTGGCTATGTTTAATCTGTGCCTTGTCTGACTCGATTTTAATTGCTTGCGGTGTATTAGGTTTTGCCGAAATTATGACTGCATCACCCATCTTAATCTCGGTCGCTAAATATTTAGGGGCAACGTTTTTATTCGTCTACGGTGCAAAAGCATTCTATGCAGCGTTTAAAACGAACCAAGGCATGGAACTTGGAGGCAGCCCAAAACAAACTTTAACCCAAGCACTAGTGACCTGCCTTGCCTTTACTTGGTTAAATCCACATGTCTATTTAGACACCATTGTGCTGATGGGTTCGGTTGCAACCCAGCTAGAAGACAAACTTAGTTTTGCTTTAGGCAGTATTCTTGCTTCTTGGATTTTCTTTTTCAGTTTAGGTTATGGTGCAAGATTACTAAAACCGTTATTTACCAATCCAAAAGCTTGGAAAATTTTAGACTTTCTTATTGGTTGCGTTATGTGGAGTATTGCGATTTCTCTTCTCATCTAATGCATTCAACCATTAAAAAGTACCATGATTGAATGGTACTTTTTATTTATGCAATCACAATTAAGCTTCTGAACCTAACATCACTTTTGACTGTTTTCTTTCCTGTAATGATTGCTTAATCACAGCATAGCCGGAAGATACACCTAAGTATGCAATCACAAAGGCTACCAATAAATCCGGAAATACGGTGCCTGTTCCAAACACACCTACAGCAGCAAAAATAACAGCAATGTTCGCAATAGAGTCATTTCGACTACACAGCCAAACAGAGCGCATATTGGCATCACCATCCCTAAATGCATAAAGCATAAGCGCAACAGAAACGTTAGCAATTAAGGCGATTACCCCAATTGTGCCCATGACCATCGGTTCAGGTGAAACGCCATGAAAAAATGACCATACGACTTTTGCAATGACGAAGAAACCAAAAGCTGCCATGGTTAATCCTTTAACCAGTGCTGCGGTTGCGCGCCAGTAAAGGCTCATCGAAAGTACAACTAAAGACAAAGCATAATTTGCTGAATCTCCTGCAAAATCGAGTGCATCTGCCCACAATGAAACAGATTGGGCTTTATAACCGCCTACTATTTCAACCACAAACATGAGTGCATTAATCACAAGTGCAATCCACAACGCCTTTCTAAAACGTGGGCTGACTTTCTTTGTAGGGGAACATGTTGAAGCACATCCACATCCGGCCATTTTATTTCCTCAAAAACTCTTTTATAGTGATTAAAAACCCTTGAGTAGCTCCAGAGTCAAGTCTTATGAGTCTTTCTATTGGCCAATTATCAAAAAAAGCGGATATTCCTATCGATACTATTCGTTATTACGAAAAAGTAGGTGTGCTGGACCGTATTCAGCGCTCAGAAAATAATTATCGTATTTACACAGATCAAACGCTCGCAGACCTATTATTTATTAAACATTGCCGCGAATTAGATATTTCCCTTAACGACATTAAAACGCTAAAACAGATGAAAGCTCAGCCGAAACAGGCTTGTACGGAAGTTGATAATTTGGTGAATAAATATTTGATCGAAGTATCGGAAAAAATTGAACGACTTTTGCTTTTAAAAGAAACACTCATCGATTTAAAACAGCACTGCTCTACCGACCGCACAGTAGACGAATGCGGTATTTTAAAAGAACTGCAAAATAACCTTTAACTCAATTTAGAAGCCAATAAAAAAGCATCACTCATGTGATGCTTTTTTAATATTAATGGTCGCTATGTTCGTCTGGCGGAACTTCAGTAATTCTCCCACCGCGAGCTAAAAACGCAGCAACCTCATCTTCCAATGCTTGGCGCTGTTTTTGTTTCGCAGTTACGGTAAGCGTTTCTGCTTCTGCAAGATCGGCATCTGTTAAGTTGCCTGCTTCTTCATCAGCCGCGCCGCTCTCAGCCGCTTTGGCTTCATCTTCATCTACAGCAGAATCTTCTGCATCTTCATAATCATTGATATCTGTCATATTTACACTCCCCACAATGATTTGTATTGCATCATCGCTATGGCCTTTGAGACCTCAGAAATTTAGCAATCTCTTTGCATTTAGCAAAGAGCCAAATTGGTCAAATCCGTATCTTTTCTGACCGAATTGGTAATGATATATAAATGATTGTTTAAAAAATATCTACTGATATTTATTTAGACCAGTAGAGCATAAACTTCGTAATTATTTTAACGACTATACAGGGTGTTTTGTAAAGCCCCTAAACCGTTCGCTTGTTGCATAAAACGCTCTTTTAAGAACGAAATTTGTTCAACCTGCTTAAGTCCTGCATTTCGAGCCAAAATAAATGGGAACAACTCAGAACTTTCTAGCCAACCAATCGCAGACATACTATGCATCATCGCATCGTTTTGTCCTTTACGACGGTGTTCATAACGTCTTAATGTTTGTTCATGCGCCCACACACCACGGCCTAAATCATGCAGTAGCGCATCACAGAGTACAGCGGCATCTAAACAGCCAATATTTACCCCTTGTCCAGCAAGCGGATGGATAACATGAGCGGCATCACCGATTAGGGCTAAACCCGCCTTAACATATTGTTTTGCAGCACGAGCCTTAAGTGGGAACTGTGCTCTTGAACGAACATCGAGCACTTCACCCAACATATGCTGGCTTTCGCGAGTTAGAAGCTGCATAAATTCAACATCACTTAAAGCCGAATATTCATCGGCATAATCATCTGGCAGTGTCCAGACAATTGACTGCCAGTAGCCGTTTTCACTTTCTTCAAGACTCGCCATCGGCAAATATGCTAAAGGCCCTGTAGGTAAGAAGATTTGACGAGCAACATAGTGATGGGGCTTAGACGTTTTAATTGCACAGCTGATGGCTGCTTGTTTGTAATCTAGTACATCGAGGTCAATAAAAGCTTGCTCACGTACAAATGAATTGGCGCCATCTGCGCCAATAAGCAGTTTAGTTTTAAGTGTCGTGCCATCTGCCAATTGAATATGCCAGCACCCAACACCTTGCTCAATACGTGTCACGCGCACTTGAGTACGATAATCGGTTAACTGCTCTAGCATTTTTTGCTGAATGGCAACATTCAATACACTCGGCTCAACCATAGAACCCAAGGCTTGCTCTGGCATTGGTCTTTGTACAGACTCATGGCCAAAATTAATTTCACCATAGCCATTTAGATTCCACACCTGCATGCCGGTATAAGGCATTTGACGTGCTAAATGATCCCAAACCTTGACTGTTTTAAGTAAATGAATGGTCGCTTGGCTAAGTGCTAAAACACGTGGGTTCATCACACTTAATGTTTTTTCAACATCCAGTACAGGAGCAGCATCCAGCACAGTAGGCTGTACTCCACCTTGTGCAAGTAATAAAGCAGTTAAGCCACCAACTAGCCCACCACCAACAATAACGACATCTAAGACTTCACTCATGCTTTTAGCCCCATTGCATAGTTCGCTACCAGTGGCTTAACACCTGGAATCACATCAAATGCAATTAATCCCGTATTACGGATTAATTTTAATAATGGGTTTTGGTTACTAAAACCGCGAACAACAGTATCGCAGAACTTAATTACTCGCTGTTGGTCTGATAAACGTGCTTGTTCATAGGCAAGCAAATTATCTGGGTTACCAATATCATCAGATGCACTTAGCTGATTTACCAAATAACGTAGCAACACATCTGCATCACGCAGGCATAAATTAAAACCTTGCCCTGCAACTGGATGAATGGTGTGCGCTGCATTACCCATTAAAATAACGCGCCCAACCGCTTGTTTATGCGCAAGCACTTGTGAAAGCGGATAGCTAAAACGTTTGCCTGTTTTTTCAAATTTACCTGCTCTGTCACCATAGGTTTGTTGCAAGGCACTTAAAAAATGCTGGTCGTTTTCTTCACCTAACCACTCATCTTCAGTACCCTTTTTAACAGGCCATACCACTGAGCGACGATATTCACCCGGTAACGGCAATAAAGCTAAAGGTCCTAATGCACTAAAACGCTCAAACCCTACCTGCTCATGCGGTTTTGAAGTCTGAACAGTCGTAACGATCGCAACCTGATCATAGTCGTGGACATCAACACCCACACCAATTGCTTGACGACAGAAAGAATCACGCCCATCTGCTGCAATTAATAATTTTGGCTCAAGCTTTAAGACTTCATCACCACGCTGAGCTTCGATATGTACCTGTTCAGCATCTTGAGTTAAAGCAGTGACTTGTACGCCATCAATTAGCTCAATCAAAGGTTGTTGGCGTACTTGAGTTAATAAAACACGACCGAGCCACGCATTCTCAATGACTTGTCCAAAGCTTTCGACTTTTTCTTGTTCTGCAACTAAACGTGCTTTACCAAAACTGCCTTGCTCAGTAATGTGAACTTGCAAAATTGGAGTGGCATGTTGTTGTAATGCATCCCATAACCCCAGCTTCTGATAAATCTGTACGCTACGACGCGATAAAGCCGTATTACGTGCATCGAAACTGGAATGGTAAGGGGCAACATTCTGATCATCATAGTTTGGGTATTTCACAGCTTCTAATAGCTTGACTGCGATATTAGCCTTCGCCAGCATCAGGGAAAGGCTCAAACCCACCATACCCCCACCTACAATAATCACTTGTTGTTGCATCGAATTTGCTCCTTTGGCGAATACGTTTAATTATGCTTTAGCTTGCGCCATTAAATGTTCAATATCTGCAATATCTTTAACTACGTCAGCAGTTAAAACTCGTGGGCCTTTTGACGTTGCGACCACATCATCTTCAATACGAATACCAATACCACGCCATTTTTTATCTACAGTTTCGTCATCTGGTGCAATATATAAACCTGGTTCAACAGTAACAACCATGCCCTCTTCATATTGGCGCCACTCGTCATCTTTTTTATAAGAACCGACATCATGCACATCCATACCCAACCAGTGGCCTGTACCATGCATATAAAACTGTCGATATGCTTCATTTTCAATCAATTCGCTCACATTACCTTTGAGCAAACCTAAATCAACTAAGCCTTCAGTTAAAATTTTGACCGCAACCTCATGAGGCTCACGGTACGCATTACCAATACGTACTGAATCAATCGCAGCATATTGAGAGGCCAGTACCACTTCATATAATGCTTTTTGTTCTGGACTAAATTTTCCGTTCACTGGAAAAGTACGGGTAATGTCCGATGCATAAAATTCATATTCACAAGCAGCATCAATTAAAACTAAATCACCATCTTTGAGTGGCTGATTATTTTCAACATAGTGCAAAATGCAAGCGTTAACCCCACCACCAACAATACTGTTATATGAAGGCACACAGCCGTTTTGCCCAAATATATAATTGAGCTCGGCTTCTAGTGCATATTCCATCATGCCAGGGCGAACAGTTTGCATCGCACGGGTATGTGCTTTAGCACTAATTTTTGAGGCAATTTGCATCAGCTCAATTTCTTGCGGTGATTTAATTAACCGCATTTCATCAATAATGCGATCAAGTTGAATTAACTGGGCTGGAGCAGCTTCATGACGGTGCTCTGCATTTGCTTTTTTAATCCATTGGCTTACTCTGGCGTCAAATGCAGCATTGTGTCCGATTCGATAATAAAGGCGTTCTTTATTTAATAATTTTTCAATAATTTCTTCATCAAGCAGATCAATTGCATAAGCTTCATCTGCTTCGTACTCTTCAATTGCGCCATCGATTCCCGCACGATAACCATTCCAGATTTCCATCTCACGGTTACGCTCACGGCAAAAGAGACTATAGCTATAGTCAGTAACGTCATCAAAGGTTTCTATAACAGCTACTGCCTCAGGCTCTGCAAAACCAGTCAAATAGAAAAAACTACTATCGGCACGGAATTTATAATCCGCATCACGATTACGGTACATTTCCTCACGCGTTGCAATAATCGCAATGCTGTTTGGACCCATTTTTTCTGCTAGACGGTTTCTGCGATGTTGAAAATCAGCTTGAGGCAATTTCATAATGATCTACTTGATTTAGAATTTTAAAGTCAAAAAATTAAACACAGCCAATAACACATCGCCTCAATTAACTTGGGCGATGTGGTGTAAACATTTCTACAATATTTTGATCTGTAGTGCCTACAGCAGAAGTTTTACTTTTTGCATAAAAGTTTTTCAATAATGAACTTTCAGCAACTGTTACTTTCTTTCTGCCAATAGATAAACTTACAGGAATAAGGCGTACAAATTCGTACAATTCTTCGTAACTGCTTTCGCCTTCTTCGTCGTTATCAGAGTCTTCAAACTCTACTGCTGCGACATCTTGTAGATGTTCAATCAATTCGCGCTCATCAGCACGGACATGACCCGATGCCAAACCAAAGCCAAGAACAACACCCGCACACCAGTCTGATAATGCTTGTACGCGATCTTGTAGGGTATGCTCATCATCTGGAAGCATTGGTAAATAGTCCAATTCATCTTCCGATAAAGCATGAGCTACATCTTCTGTTTCATCAGTTAAAAGCGCTAAAGCTTCTTCATTTAAATCAGGTACATTAAGAGTTGTTAAAATTTGTGTCCATTCTTCACGCGTTGGTGCTTCTGTCACACAAACAATACCTGTTAGTAAACCATGTAACTCACTAGGGCTTGAAATTTCTTCAATTCCTTCAAAATGAGCGTTCCATTCTGTCCAGCCTGAAATATCGTCTTGCATTCGTTTATCCAATCTCTATACTTCGTATATATTACCTTTGATTGCAATTCTGTGCGACCTCGTTATGTTAGAACAATTACAGCGGCTACAAGCGCATATTGGCGTTTTAAAAACACGCTTACATCATCTAGAGAGTGAAAATTCTACTCTCTCGGAAGCTAAAGAACTGGCTGAGACAGAGCATCACGCACAAGTTGTGCAAAAAAATAGCATCATTACTAAAAAACAAGAGGAAATTGAGACATTAACTGAGCAATTGACTCAGTTACAAGGCCAATTTCAACAATTGAATCAAGATGCTAATACACTTGCTGAACGTTATAGCCGTCTAGAAAAAAGTACCACTGATTTAAAAAATCGTTTTCAAGAAATTTTGGCAGAACGTAATGAGTTACGTGTAACCAAAGAAAAACTTCAGTCACATCAACGACAGACTCAACAAGAGTTGCATGATTTACAGCAAGATCGTGACCGTTTGTTACAAAAAAATGAACTTGCCAAAGCCAAAGTTGAAGCGATTATTCAACGTTTAGCAATTTTAGGTACAGCTCAAGATCAAAATACACAAGAAATTCAGCAACTTGCTCACCCAAATGCTGAAACTGGCGAGGAGACGCAATCATGAGTGAACAAGTCATGGTAGAGCTTCGGCTTATTGAGCAAACTTTTAGACTTGCGACTACCTCTGATAAAAGAGAAGAACTTGAGCGTGCAGCTGAACTTCTCAATGAGAAATTTAACGAAATGCGTCGCAGTGCTCCCCGTGTTGAGCACAACAAACTGGTCATTATGGTTGCCCTACAGCTCACCCAAGAAGTATTAAGCTTGAATAAATCTTTGCAAGAATATACACACTGTGAACGTCTACTACAGGCGATTTTAGAAGATGTTGAACAAACTGTTTAATTAACATCTTTCAACAAAAATGCTTTGCGCTATAAGTTAATAGAGCAAGGCATTTTTTATTGAAGTTACCTCGTGTGTCTCATGATTACTATATGTACTTTTAGTGTACAAAGCTTCATCAAATGAAGACTAACTTTACAGTTCAATAAACTCAGACGATTGCCAACTGAATAAGATCGTTTATAATTAAGCTATCTCTGGGATGTTCGCCAGCGGGTCTATTCCCCTGCCGATACTTAAACTTATGGATTGTGTTCTGTATATTTAGAGTGTATGCCTACCTTCGAGTAGGAAACCCAGCAAGTATACGTCGCGTCCACCTTGAACTCATCGGGTTCAGGGTAACGACACATGCAGCGGCATCTTCGGAGTATTTATTTTCTAGAAAATAAGTATAAATATAATTTTTATTTCAAATTAAAGTCTGTATACAGACCTGTCAGTCTAGTATTCATTTATTAGTTAAACTTAAAAATTAGTGAATTATCATTTATTAATTATTGTGCATTTCTTTTCAAACATTCTTGATACCAACCTGTTTGAAAATCTTCGATAGCTTTCCGTTTAAAAAAACTCGTTTTGAATACTTTTGCAGCATAAGCTGAGTTAATTAAGTCTTGATAAAACTGCTTTGCTTTTTGATCTGTAAGACTATCAGCAATTTGTTGCAATTCCTGCGCTGGTACTTTTTTCTGTCGAGCTTCCATTACGTTGTAAGCAACTTTTTTCACGATATTACAAATATCTGGATCATCTGTATTCTCATTAGCATAGCAACCCGTTGCAATAAAACTTATTAATAATATTTTAAATTTCATAACCCTACCTTGTATTAATTATTCAACTTCCATTTAAGATAACCAATAGATAAAAACGATTTTTCTTTAAATGTTCATGCAGGATTGATGACATAAAAGTAAATCATCATGACCCCTAACAAGATAGAAGCAAGTATTAAATAGGTACCAATCGTATTAAAACTCTGCAAAAGTTTTATGATTTGCATTTCAAGTCCAATGAAAAATTTAAATAATGAACATCAATAAATTTAGCATATCTAAATAATGCCAATCAATTCACAATTATAAATTTTTACGTGACACTATACAATTTTTAATTATCGCATTTTATTCCTAAACTTCCTTTATAGTAATCCGTTGCACTTTTCAAATCTGAAAGTAGTTTCTCTTCAGTATAGGGCTTTGGTGAAATTTTGATTAAGGCGGGCATGTACTGTTTTTTGTACAGATCAGGATAGTCGTGACATAAAATTTTCACCTTAACTTCCTGTGGTGTTTTAGGATTATCCAATTGATCTAAATACTCACCAATTTTTCGGTCAGATTCTTCAAATTGAGCTTTATAGTCAACTTGAGGAGCTTCTGAGTCTGCCTGTTTGGTACAGGCACTCAGTAAAGCAGTACACATCATCATCGTTAAAATTTTTAACTTCATAGCCTTCACGGTTTCATATTCATCTTTAAATATACTTATCCTGATTACATGTAAATAAATACTGTAGATACGTAAAAAAGCTAAAAAACTTATATAGATGCCTTTTCTAGAGAAAAGTAATTTTTATGTTATCGATTAAACTATATTGTTTTTTATAGTACTTAAATTTCGGTAAAACTATAGAAAAATAGGTATAATTTTGGACGACTGATTTCAAATCTTTATTAGATTTATACATGAACGAACTAAGTTTTATTAGAAAAAATTTAAGATCTAAAAGACGTTCTTTAACCCAATTTGAGCAAAAACAGGCTCAACTTAACGTTTTACATTACCTAAATAGACTTCCTATTTTTCACTCCTCAAAAAAAATTGGCTTATATCTACATGCTTTCGGTGAAATTCATACCGACCTTCTTATCAAATTATGTTTTAAAAAGAATAAACAAGTCTATTTACCAATGATCTGCTCAATGAATCAACGTTTAGTATGGGTAAAGATCAATAAAAACCAATATTTAAGTCGACGTTTTTCTCATCATCCACTCGGTATGAAAGAACCTATGGCAACGCGAGGAAAACATGTCTCAGAGCTTGATTTACTGCTTATGCCGCTTTTAGCTTGTGATCACTACGGGACACGTATTGGTATGGGAGGTGGTTATTATGATCGTACATTGGCAAGTGCTAATCATAAACCTTACCGTTTAGGGCTGGCTCATCAATTTCAATTTATTGAACATACTTTAGAACGTCAAACCTGGGATCAGCCCTTAGATGGTTTACTCACACCACAGCACTTTTATTATTTTAAAAGATGATTTTTATATAAAATTTATAAAACTTAATAACTTTAAATATATCCTTTTAATTTGTTAATCCCTTAAAACGAAAAAAGTAACCATCCTAGGGATGATTACTTTTTCGTGACAGGCTGTTTACCAGCTTATATTAACACGTCTATTCGGCGCTAAACATTGAATAACTTGAGAATTATTACCACCTGAACATTGCTGATATAAATCAGTCTGGCTATTCGCTTGTATTTGAATACGGTTTGGGTCTATCCCTTGTTTTACAAGTAATTTGGCAACTGTATTCGCTCGTTTAGATGATAACTCTTGGTTATAACTAAATTTACCTAATGGATCTGCGAATCCAGAAACAATAATAGGTGTTGTTGATGGGATTTGCTTAATCTGATCGACAACGTTGTCTATATTGTTTAGACCTTGCTGTATTGCACTAGCATCAGATCGATCAAAAGCAAATAAAACACTCGCTGTACGTCCATTAACCGCAGTACTACTTGCAGGAGGCTGATTATTTTCACCCCAAGCCATCAATCCTTCACATGATTCACCTTTCCAAGATAAACGTTCAGCCAAATGTTTTTTATTAAAATCAATGCGTAACTGACAACGTTGGTATTGATTACTATTTGGTACACGTATATCTAGTACATAGTTCCAGACTTTTACTGCAAAAAGTCCTTCACTAAATTGTGGATTGCCGAGTAAAGCTCGAATCTGGTCTTTATTCAGCCCTAAATCTAAACGCGCAACGTCATCATACTCATAACGTTTTACTTGCTTAAGATAACTATCTGATACTTTAGGAAACGTGACATTTTTTTGAGATACTGCTTCTTCTTGTGCATAACTAACCATTGCTAGGCCAGAAAGAACAGCAATAAATAACGCTTTAACTGTATTTTTCATATTTTTACTCTCGAAATGGAGAATGAGGAAGGACTATGCCTTCCTCGCCTAGCGAAATTAGTCAATTACACCACTAATACCGATACGAACACTTGGATCACCTTGAGAAGCTGCAGCTACACCACCAGTTAGTGACCAACGTCCATTATCAGCAGTTTTACGTAAAGTCACACCGACAGCATTCTCACCACCATGATAAGCAGCGCCAACAGCATAAGTGTATTTACCAGCTACAAATGGTGCATTTTCTAATGCCATCGCAGCGGCAATACCTGCATTCGCTCTTTTCTCAACATCGTCAATACGTTGGTTTGTCGCATAGAATGCTTGTTCAAGCTTGTTACTTACATTATCAATTTTGGTATTTAATGTTTGGTCCGCTTGATTCAATGCACCTATCGCATCACCAACATTGTTGTAAGATTTATCACCTACGTTATATGTTGGATTTGAGAAGCTTTGGGTAATATTGTCATAACCAGCTCCACCACCTAAGTAGTTTACAAGTGCCTGATTTGTGGTATTAAGTTGAGAACCATTTACTGCATCTTTTGAAGTCGTCGTAACGGCTCCCGCTTTAACACCAGTTACCGTACGGTCACCTGCTGTTCCAGCAACATTAACCTGAGTACCACCAGTATCTTTACCAACAGTAATCACTGCATCTTTATCAGCTTGCTGAACTAAACCTGATTTACCATTGTTAATATTGCTGATGTCTGTCTGGAGATTCGAAATATCCCCCGTATTCTTATTGACCTGTTGTTGAACAGTCCATAACTGACCTCCATTAACAGCATCTTTAGAACCTTCTGCTATAGTACCGTTTGCTACATTTTTAATGGTTGTACCATTAGTACCGCCAGCTAAAGTAATAGAGTCTTTGTTAACTGATCCATCACTATTTTTATCGTATTGCACAGCACTATTAGCAAGAGCACCAACGTTATTGTTTATGCTACTTATTGCGCTATCTAGTTGTCCTTTGTTTACGGCATCTGTAGAAGAAACACCTGCTGCTACATTAGTTATCGTTTTATTACCAGCACTAATTCCAGAAGTAGTGATACTCGGACCGCCAGCAATAATTAAGCCTGTTGATCCTAACTGAACATTATCACCAACTTTTACGCCAGTCGTATCGATAACCGTATTACCAGTCGTGACACTATCAACCTTCAGGTTTTTGTTTAGTGCAACTTTAATATTGCCTTCGTTGTCCGTCTCACTAGTTTGAGCAACAGTTAAGTTATCATCACCAGTAAAGTTCACTTTACCATTTGGCTTGATGTTTTTAGCAGTCGCACCATCACCATTAGCTGAAACTGTCCAGCCTGCATTTGCTGCATTACCTGCATCAGTGACTGCTTTATCCAAGGCTGTTAAAGCGTCACCGACATTATTTGCACTTGTACCTGCAACATTATAAGTCGGGTTAGAAATTGAACCATCTGTATTAGCTTTAGCACCACCGCCAAAAATACTTGCAGTTGTATTTGTAACCTGTGTTACACGATTATCTACATGATCAAGCTGGCCTTTGTTCACTGCATCGGTAGCATTGGTGCCCGCTGCTACGTTACTGATGGTGTTCCCAGCAGCATCAATACCTGTCTTGGTCACACTTGGTCCACCAGCGATGGTTAAACCATTGCTATCCAGCTTGCTGTCACCTGTGGTTACGCTGTCCAGATCCAGATCACGATTCAGTCCATACTGAATCGTATTGCCGGTCTTGGTCACTTTCAGGTTGGTTTCACCCGCAACTGTACCAATATCAACCGTATCGCCAGCTTTGACTGCAGCCGCATTTGATCCATTACTTTGTAAAGTCCAGCCTTTGTCTAATGCCGTGATCGCATCGCCCACGTTATTGACGTTGTTGCCATTTACGGTATAGGTTGGCGAGCTGACTGCACCGGTAGTGCTGTCATAGCTTGATCCACCACCCAGATTGTTGGCTGTGCTGTTGCCCAAAGCATCGGTCTTGTTATTGCTTGACGTGCTTAATGCATCAAGCTGGCCTTTGTTCACTGCATCAGTGGCTGCTGTGCCCGCACCGACATTGGTAACTTTCTCACCATTGGCATCCAGTCCGTTTGCTGTCAACTTCCCTGCAAATACAGGCGCATCTGCAAGTTGAATGTCAACCGTATTGCCACTGATCACCGTCTTCACATTCGAGTTCGAACCTGACGCTGTCAGACCACCTGTGATATTCAGAGTTTCACCCAACTTACGGTCAACACTGCCACTGTTACCTGCAAAGGTAATCGGTTTAACCACTTCATTGTTCAGGTTAGTTAAAGCGTCACCCACATTGCTGGCATTAACTGTTGTACCGTCAGTTTTGGTGGTGACATAGGTTGGTGAACTTACAGCACCTGTTGTGCTGTCATAGCTTGCACCACCACCCAGATTGTTGGCTGTGCTGTTGCCCAAGGCATCAGTCTTGTTGTTGCTTGACGTGCTTAATGCATCAAGCTGGCCTTTGTTCACTGCATCGGTAGCATTGGTGCCCGCTGCTACGTTACTGATGGTGTTCCCAGCAGCATCAATACCGGTCTTGGTCACACTTGGTCCACCAGCGATAGTTAAACCATTGCTATCCAGCTTGCTGTCACCTGTGGTTACGCTGTCCAGATCCAGATCACGATTCAGTCCATACTGAATCGTATTGCCGGTCTTGGTCACTTTCAGGTTGGTTTCACCCGCAACTGTACCAATATCTACCGTATCGCCAGCTTTGACTGCAGCCGCATTTGATCCATTACTTTGTAAAGTCCAGCCTTTGTCTAATGCCGTGATCGCATCGCCCACGTTATTGACGTTGTTGCCATTTACGGTATAGGTTGGCGAGCTGACTGCACCGGTAGTGCTGTCATAGCTTGATCCACCACCCAGATTGTTGGCTGTGCTGTTGCCCAAAGCATCGGTCTTGTTATTGCTTGACGTGCTTAATGCATCAAGCTGGCCTTTGTTCACTGCATCAGTGGCTGCTGTGCCCGCACCGACATTGGTAACTTTCTCACCATTGGCATCCAGTCCGTTTGCTGTCAACTTCCCTGCAAATACAGGCGCATCTGCAAGTTGAATGTCAACCGTATTGCCACTGATCACCGTCTTCACATTCGAGTTCGAACCTGACGCTGTCAGACCACCTGTGATATTCAGAGTTTCACCCAACTTACGGTCAACACTGCCACTGTTACCTGCAAAGGTAATCGGTTTAACCACTTCATTGTTCAGGTTAGTTAAAGCGTCACCCACATTGCTGGCATTAACTGTTGTACCGTCAGTTTTGGTGGTGACATAGGTTGGTGAACTTACAGCACCTGTTGTGCTGTCATAGCTTGCACCACCACCCAGATTGTTGGCTGTGCTGTTGCCCAAGGCATCAGTCTTGTTGTTGCTTGACGTGCTTAATGCATCAAGCTGGCCTTTGTTCACTGCATCGGTAGCATTGGTGCCCGCTGCTACGTTACTGATGGTGTTCCCAGCAGCATCAATACCGGTCTTGGTCACACTTGGTCCACCAGCGATAGTTAAACCATTGCTATCCAGCTTGCTGTCACCTGTGGTTACGCTGTCCAGATCCAGATCACGATTCAGTCCATACTGAATCGTATTGCCGGTCTTGGTCACTTTCAGGTTGGTTTCACCCGCAACTGTACCAATATCTACCGTATCGCCAGCTTTGACTGCAGCCGCATTTGATCCATTACTTTGTAAAGTCCAGCCTTTGTCTAATGCCGTGATCGCATCGCCCACGTTATTGACGTTGTTGCCATTTACGGTATAGGTTGGCGAGCTGACTGCACCGGTAGTGCTGTCATAGCTTGATCCACCACCCAGATTGTTGGCTGTGCTGTTGCCCAAAGCATCGGTCTTGTTATTGCTTGACGTGCTTAATGCATCAAGCTGGCCTTTGTTCACTGCATCAGTGGCTGCTGTGCCCGCACCGACATTGGTAACTTTCTCACCATTGGCATCCAGTCCGTTTGCTGTCAACTTCCCTGCAAATACAGGCGCATCTGCAAGTTGAATGTCAACCGTATTGCCACTGATCACCGTCTTCACATTCGAGTTCGAACCTGACGCTGTCAGACCACCTGTGATATTCAGAGTTTCACCCAACTTACGGTCAACACTGCCACTGTTACCTGCAAAGGTAATCGGTTTAACCACTTCATTGTTCAGGTTAGTTAAAGCGTCACCCACATTGCTGGCATTAACTGTTGTACCGTCAGTTTTGGTGGTGACATAGGTTGGTGAACTTACAGCACCTGTTGTGCTGTCATAGCTTGCACCACCACCCAGATTGTTGGCTGTGCTGTTGCCCAAGGCATCAGTCTTGTTGTTGCTTGACGTGCTTAATGCATCAAGCTGGCCTTTGTTCACTGCATCGGTAGCATTGGTGCCCGCTGCTACGTTACTGATGGTGTTCCCAGCAGCATCAATACCGGTCTTGGTCACACTTGGTCCACCAGCGATAGTTAAACCATTGCTATCCAGCTTGCTGTCACCTGTGGTTACGCTGTCCAGATCCAGATCACGATTCAGTCCATACTGAATCGTATTGCCGGTCTTGGTCACTTTCAGGTTGGTTTCACCCGCAACTGTACCAATATCTACCGTATCGCCAGCTTTGACTGCAGCCGCATTTGATCCATTACTTTGTAAAGTCCAGCCTTTGTCTAATGCCGTGATCGCATCGCCCACGTTATTGACGTTGTTGCCATTTACGGTATAGGTTGGCGAGCTGACTGCACCGGTAGTGCTGTCATAGCTTGATCCACCACCCAGATTGTTGGCTGTGCTGTTGCCCAAAGCATCGGTCTTGTTATTGCTTGACGTGCTTAATGCATCAAGCTGGCCTTTGTTCACTGCATCAGTGGCTGCTGTGCCCGCACCGACATTGGTAACTTTCTCACCATTGGCATCCAGTCCGTTTGCTGTCAACTTCCCTGCAAATACAGGCGCATCTGCAAGTTGAATGTCAACCGTATTGCCACTGATCACCGTCTTCACATTCGAGTTCGAACCTGACGCTGTCAGACCACCTGTGATATTCAGAGTTTCACCCAACTTACGGTCAACACTGCCACTGTTACCTGCAAAGGTAATCGGTTTAACCACTTCATTGTTCAGGTTAGTTAAAGCGTCACCCACATTGCTGGCATTAACTGTTGTACCGTCAGTTTTGGTGGTGACATAGGTTGGTGAACTTACAGCACCTGTTGTGCTGTCATAGCTTGATCCACCACCCAGATTGTTAGCTGTGCTGTTGCCCAAGGCATCAGTCTTGTTGTTGCTTGACGTGCTTAATGCCTCAAGCTGACTAACATTGACAGCATCAGTCGAATTAGTTCCTGCCGCGACATTCGTAATCTTCTGGTTAGCCGCATTAATACCTGCAGTCGTTACACTTGGACCACCAGTAATGGTTAAACCACTGTTATCAACTTTGCTATTCCCAACTGTTAAGCTACCCGCATTGGTTAATGCAATGTTGTCATTTACATTGTATTTATAGGTGTTGGTGGCAGGGTCATACACTGCTGTGGTGTTGGTGCCATTGGCAAAGTTAACCGTTTCACCCAGCTTCACATTGTCAGCCGTACCGCCATTCGCACTAAAGTTCAGGCCTTTGTCTGCTGTCGCCTGGGCAGCAGCTGCATTGGTGACTGCCGTGTTTGCCGTATTTTGAGCTGCTGCTGCATTCGTTACCGCTGTATTTGCCGTATTTTGTGCTGCTGCCGCATTCGTTACCGCTGTATTAGCAGTATTTTGAGCAGTGGTTACATTCTGGTTCGTGGTATTTAACTGACTACCATTCACTGCGTCTGTAGAACTCGCAGAAATAGTTCCTGCGGCAACATTGGTAATCTTCTGGTTAGCCGCATTAATACCGGCTGTGGTTACACTTGGACCACCAGTAATGGTTAATCCATTGTTATCTACCTTACTATTGCCAACCGTTAAGCTACCCGCATTGGTCAATGCAATGTTGTCATTTACATTGTATTTATAGGTATTGGTGGCAGGGTCATAAACTGCTGTGGTGTTGGTACCATTGGCAAAGTTAACCGTTTCGCCCAGCTTCACATTGTCAGCCGTACCGCCATTCACACTAAAGTTCAGGCCTTTGTCTGCTGTCGCTTGGGCAGCAGCAGCATTGGTGACTGCTGTGTTTGCAGTATTTTGAGCTGCTGCTGCATTCGTTACCGCTGTGTTTGCTGTGTTCTGAGCAGTGGTTACATTCTGATTTGTGGTATTTAACTGGCTACCATTCACTGCGTCTGTAGAACTTGCAGAAATAGTTCCAGCCGCCACATTGGTAATCTTCTGGTTGCCCGCGTTAATACCTGCAGTTGTGACACTTGGACCACCTGTAATCGTCAAACCACTGTTATCAACTTTGCTATTCCCAACCGTTAAACTGCCTGCGTTCGTTAAACTAATGTTGTCATTTACATTGTATTTATAGGTATTAGTGGCAGGGTCATAAACTGCTGTGGTGTTGGTGCCATTGGCAAAGTTAACCGTTTCACCCAGCTTCACATTGTCTGCCGTGCCACCATTGACAGTAAAGTTCAGGCCTTTGTCTGCTGTCGCCTGGGCAGCAGCTGCATTGGTGACTGCCGTGTTTGCCGTATTTTGAGCTGCTGCTGCATTCGTTACCGCTGTATTTGCCGTATTTTGTGCTGCCGCTGCATTCGTTACCGCTGTGTTTGCGGTGTTCTGAGCAGTGGTTACATTCTGATTCGTGGTATTTAATTGGCTACCATTCACTGCATCTGTAGAACTTGCAGAAATAGTACCTGCAGCAACATTGGTAATCTTCTGGTTAGCAGCATTAATTCCTGCAGTCGTTACACTTGGACCACCTGTAATGGTTAATCCACTGTTATCAACCTTGCTATTCCCAACCGTTAAACTGCCTGCGTTCGTTAAGCTAATGTTGTCATTCACATTGTATTTATAAGTATTGGTTGCA
The DNA here is from genome assembly GCF_016064815.1 of Acinetobacter seifertii. Taxonomy (NCBI): domain Bacteria; kingdom Pseudomonadati; phylum Pseudomonadota; class Gammaproteobacteria; order Moraxellales; family Moraxellaceae; genus Acinetobacter; species Acinetobacter seifertii. The sequence continues at coordinate 2,991,281 of NZ_CP065820.1, forward strand.
GGGTCATAAACTGCTGTGGTGTTGGTGCCATTGGCAAAGTTAACCGTTTCACCCAGCTTCACATTGTCAGCCGTACCGCCATTCACACTAAAGTTCAGGCCTTTGTCTGCTGTCGCCTGGGCAGCAGCTGCATTGGTGACTGCCGTGTTTGCCGTATTTTGAGCTGCTGCTGCATTCGTTACCGCTGTATTTGCCGTATTTTGTGCTGCCGCTGCATTCGTAACCGCTGTGTTTGCGGTGTTCTGAGCAGTGGTTACATTCTGGTTCGTGGTATTTAATTGGCTACCATTCACTGCATCTGTAGAACTTGCAGAAATAGTACCTGCTGCTAAATTAGTAATTTTCTGATTATTAAGGTTAGCACCACCGTTTAAGTTACTTGCACCAGTAACATTTAATGAGCCGCCAGTCGTTAAGTTACCCGCTGTGACAGTACCAGAAAATACAGGTGCATCAGCCATCTGAATATTAACTGTATTACCAGTCACAGCCGTTTTTAAGTTATTTCCAGAATAGGTTCCAGCAGTTGAACCTCCTCCAGTGATATTAAGTGTTGTACCTAAATTATTTGCTGAACTCCCTGTATTACCAGCAAAAGTAATAGGTTTTACAACTTCATTATTTAAATTAGTTAGTGCACCAGACACGGTATTAACAGGAGTATAAGTTGTTCCATCTGTTTTTGTTATTGTATAACTTGGAGGTGTATATACGTCTGTTGCAGGATTATATGCTGCGCCACCACCTAATGCTGTTGTATTACCTACAGCACGATTATTTACATCCTTTAACTGAGCAACCGTAACCGCATCTGAATCGGCAGCACCATCGGCTACGTTTTGAATACGTCGAGTATTTGTGGCTGAACCCACTGAAACAACACCATTTGTCGTAGATGCTGCAACATTCGTTATATATGAGTTGCCACTTTGTACCGTAGTTGTTGATCCTGCACCCAAAGCAACTGAATTTGTTACATTCGCAGTTGATCTTGGTCCGAGAGCTATGCTATTTGCTGCAGAGGTTAAGCTGTTAGTACCTATAGCAACACCATCAACTGCATTTGTGTCTACAGTCGCTGTATTACCAATGGCAGTAGCATTATTTGCACCACTGTTAACTTGAGCATTTTTTCCTATTGCCATTGCAGCTGTTGAACCAACGACTTGACTCATCGCACCAATTGCAACACTGTAGCTAGAAGCACTATCAACTGCTGTAAAAGATGACCCTGTTGCCAACCCCTCTGCAACAAGATCTGCATCACTGTTATTTTGAAGTGCAATTGATTGCGCACCAGCAGCACTAGCTTGTCCACCAACTACTGTTGAGTTTACCCCTGTCGCATTTACATAATTTCCTAATGCAGTTGAATCTGCTGCGCTGGCATTTGCTCTTGATCCCACGGCTAATCCATTAGAATCATTTGCAGTAGCAGGAGTACCCGTATTTGCTCCTATTGCGATACCATTACTAATGGTTGGACTTGTATCAATAATTGAACCATACAAGTTTGTGTAGTCAGCCCACACATGAGATACGGCTAAACAGGAAATGATAGATAATACAAGAGCCTTAGGTCTAAATCTTTTTTCTCTAGAAACTATCTCGTTTTGTTGACCACTCGATTCAGTGGAAGATGAAACAGAACCTGTTCTCGTTTTGCTTTTAGCTAATTCTGATACAACAGTCCATGTACCAATAGAAGCATTCCAAACCACTTTGTATATCTTATTCATATTTCCACCCGTAAACTTCCCGCTTACATTTGTAAAGATTTGCAATCAAATATTTAAATTGCTTATTTTTTGTAAAAATATCGCTTTTATTTCGAGAAGTAAATCACATTTATAAATATTAAAATCAAACCAATTCACATTAGAATTCAATAAAGATAATAATTTCAAAAATCAATTAAAAAATAACAGATTTATCAATTTTTTAATTTTTCTTAACGGTCTATTTTCAATCGAGCTTTGTTACATTTTTTTACGAATAAAGATTTTTCGTCATTTCGATTTATTAGATATATTTCACAAAAATTAAGAAATTAGTTTTAATTAAACTTAAGTTATTAATATTTAATATATAAAATCCATTTTCATTAGAATAAATTTAAAATAAAAATATCGTGCTACTTAAAAAAATCAGCTTAAACGTACAGTAATTTGCAATTTTTTTGATTATTATTTAATCAATTTTATGTATTAATATACTAAAATAAGCTTTTAGAAATCAGCGATTGAAAGATTTATACGTAAAGAGCTAAACAACATTAAATAAATTATTATTAATCAATACCTTACTTATATCTTAAATTGTTTTTAGATCCTTAAAATGAAAAAAAGTAACCATCTTAGGGATGATTACTTTTTTCATGACAGACCGTTTTACCAAATAATATTAACGCGTCTATTTGGCGCTAAACATTCGATAAGTTGCGAGCTATTTTTCCCTGAACACTGCTTGTATAGATCAGTCTGGCTATTCGCCTGTATCTGTATCCGGCTTGATTCAATGCCTTGTTGTACCAATAATTTGGCTACCGTATTAGCACGTTGTGAAGACAATTGTTGGTTATAGCTAAATTTGCCTAACCGATCTGTAAAGCCTGAAACAACAATAGGATTCGTTATTTGACTTTTTTAATCTGCTCAGCAATTTTGGTAATGCTCCCACTCGCATCAAATCGATCAAACGCAAATAAGACACTCGCTGTACGATCTGCAATTACAGTGCTATGCTCTGGCGACTGATTATTCTCACCCCAAGCGACCAAACCTTCGCACACCTCACCCTTCCAAGATAAATGTTCAGCTAAATATTTTTCATTAAAATCAATGCGTAATTGACAGCGTTGATATTGGTTTGTGTTAGGAACACGGATATCTAATACATAATTCCATACTTTTACTGCAAAAACCCCTTCACTAAATTGTGGATTTCCTAGTAAAGCTCGAATTTGATTTTTATCCAATCCTTTATCCAAACGAGCAACGTCGTCATACTCATAACGTTTTATTTGTTTAAGATAACTCTTTTCAATTGCTGGAAATTTTACCTCATTCCGTTGAATTGCTACGTCAGTATCCGTAAATCCAGTAATACTTAAACTTACCAAGATGCCCATTACCAAAATTTGAATATTTTGTTTCATTTTCATACTCACAATATTACTTTAAAGGAGAGATAAACTCTCCTTAGTTAGGCACTCAGTCAATTACTGTACTTACGCCAACACGAACTAATGGACTACCCTGACTACCAAGCGCTGCACCTGTTGTAAGTGACCAGCGGCCGTTGTCAGCTGTTTTACGTAAAGTCACACCTACAGCATTTTGCTGATTATAGTAAGCTGCACCAACAGCCATGGTAACTTTCCCTGCAATAAATGGCGCATTTTCAAGTGCAGCATTTGCAGCAATACCCGCAGACATTTTTTCTTCCAAGTTGTCGATACGCTGATTTGTTGCATAGAACGCTTGCTCAAGTTTGTTGTTCACATTGTCAATTTTGGTATTTAATGTTTGATCAGCTTGATTTAATGCACCTAATGCATCACCGACATTGTTGTAGGACTTATCAGCCACGTTATAGGTCGGGTTTGAGAAGCTTTCGGTAATATTGTTATAACCAGCTCCACCACCTAAGTAGTTTACAAGTGCTTGGTTTGTGGTATTAAGCTGAGAACCATTTACTGCATCTTTTGAAGATGCAGTCACTGCACCCGCTTTAACGCCAGTCACCGTGCGGTCACCTGCTGTTCCAGCAACATTAACTTGTGTACCACCCGTGTCTTTACCAACAGTAATCGCAGCATCTTTATCCGCTTGTTGAACTAGACCAGTTTTACCATTGTTAATGTTATTTTGAAGGTTCGAGATATCACCCGTATTTTTGTCAACCTGTTGTTGAACACTCCACAACTGGCCTCCATTTACAGCATCTTTAGAACTTTCTGCTACAGTACCATTTGCGACATTCTTAAGTGCTGTACCATTAGCACCACCTGCTAAAGTGACAGAGTCTTTATTGACTGTACCATCTGCATTTTTGTCATACTGAACTGCACTATTAGCCAAAGCACCAACATTGTTATTAATGTTAGTGATTACACTATCAAGTTGGCCTTTGTTCACTGCATCTGTCGTGTTAACGCCAGCAGCTACATTGGTAATAACCTTATTGCCTGCATTGATTCCAGAAGCAGTGATACTAGGACCACCAGCAATGATTAGACCTGTTGATCCCAACTGAACGTTATCGCCAACTTTTACTCCAGTCGTATCGATAACTGTATTACCAGTCGTGACGCTATCAACTTTCAAATTTTTGTTCAACGCAACTTTGATATTACCTTCATTATCAGTTTCACTGCTTTGAGCAACAGTTAAGTTATCATCACCTGTAAAGTTAACTTTGCCATTTGGTTTAATCTTTTTAGCAGTCGCTGCATCACCATTAGCTGAAACTGTCCAGCCCGCATTTGCTGCTGTACCTGCATCATTGACTGCTTTATCAAGTGCTATTAAAGCATCGCCTACATTGTTTGCACTTGTACCTGCAACAGTATAAGTCGGGTTAGAAATCGAACCATCTGGATTAGCTTTGGCACCACCACCAAAAATATTGGCTGTAGAATCACCATTCTTAGTTACACGACTATCGAGAGTATGTAACTGACTACCATTTACTGCATCTGTAGAGGTCGCAGAAATAGTCCCTGCTGCTACGTTAGTAATCTTCTGGTTAGCTGCATCAATACCAGATTGGCTTACACTTGGACCGCCAGCAATGGTTAAACCATTAGTGTCTAGCTTGCTGTCGCCTGCCGTTACGCTATCCACATTCAGGTCACGGTTTAAACCATACTGAATCTTGTTTCCAGTTTTGGTGACTTTCAGGTTGGCTTCACCTGTAGCCGTACCAATATCTACGGTATCGCCAGCTTTCACTGCACCTGCATTGGCACCATTGCTTTGTAAGGTCCAGCCTTTATCCAGTGCTATGATCGCGTCACCAACGTTATTCACGTTGTTGCCATTCACGCTATAGACTGGTGAACTGACTGCGCCTGTAACTGGATTATAAACTGCTCCGCCACCTAAGTTACTCGCGGTACTGGTACCTAAAGCATCTGTCTTACTATTCGCTGCTGTAGTAATAGCACCCAATTGGCTAACATTTACAGCATCAGTCGCATTGGTTCCTGCTGCGACATTGGTAACCTTCTGGTTAGCAGCATTAATACCTGCAGTTGTTACACTTGGGCCACCAGTAATGGTTAGGCCACTGTTATCAACCTTGGTGTTACCGACCGTTAAACTGCCCGCATTGGTTAATGCAATGTTGTCATTCACATTGTATTTATAGGTATTGGTTGCTGGGTCATACACTGCTGTGGTGTTGGTACCATCTGCAAAGTTAACTGTTTCACCTAACTTCACATTGTTTGTCGTACCACCATTGACACTAAAGTTCAGACCTTTGTCTGCTGTGGCTTGGGCTGCTGCTGCATTGCTGACTGCTGTGTTTGCAGTGTTCTGGGCAGTCGTTACATTCTGGTTGGTCGCATTTAACTGGCTACCATTCACTGCATCTGTTGATGTAGCAGAAATACTACCTGCACCAACGTTAGTAATTTTCTGGTTAGCTGCATCAATACCAGACTTGGTTACACTTGGGCCACCTGCAATGATTAAACCATTGGTGTCTAACTTGCTGTCGCCTGCCGTTACACTATCAATATTAAGATCACGGTTCAGTCCATATTGGATCTTGTTACCAGTCTTGGTTACTTTCAGGTTGCTTTCGCCTGCAACCGTACCAATGTCAACTGTATCACCAGCTTTCACTGCACCTGCATTGGCACCATTGCTTTGCAAGGTCCAGCCTTTATCCAGTGCTATGATCGCGTCACCAACGTTATTCACGTTGTTGCCATTCACGCTATAGACTGGTGAACTGACTGCGCCTGTAACTGGATTATAAACTGCTCCGCCACCTAAGTTACTCGCGGTACTGGTACCTAAAGCATCTGTCTTACTATTCGCTGCTGTAGTAATAGCACCCAATTGGCTAACATTTACAGCATCAGTCGCATTTGTCCCTGCTGCAACATTGGTAATCTTTTGGTTACCTGCATTAATTCCAGCAGTCGTTACACTTGGGCCACCAGTAATGGTTAAACCACTGTTATCAACTTTAGTGTTGCCGACCGTTAAACTGCCCGCATTGGTTAATGCAATGTTGTCATTCACATTGTATTTATAGGTATTGGTTGCTGGGTCATACACTGCTGTGGTGTTGGTACCATCTGCGAAGTTAACCGTTTCACCCAGCTTCACGTTCTTAGCCGTACCACCATTGACACTAAAGTTCAGACCCTTGTCTGCCGTCGCTTGTGCTGCTGCTGCACTGGTCACAGCCGTGTTTGCAGTGTTCTGGGCAGTCGTTACATTCTGGTTGGTCGCATTTAACTGGCTACCATTCACTGCATCTGTTGATGTAGCAGAAATACTACCTGCACCAACGTTAGTAATTTTCTGGTTAGCTGCATCAATACCAGACTTGGTTACACTTGGGCCACCTGCAATGATTAAACCATTGGTGTCTAACTTGCTGTCGCCTGCCGTTACACTATCAATATTAAGATCACGGTTCAGTCCATATTGGATCTTGTTACCAGTCTTGGTTACTTTCAGGTTGCTTTCGCCTGCAACCGTACCAATGTCAACTGTATCACCAGCTTTCACTGCACCTGCATTGGCACCATTGCTTTGCAAGGTCCAGCCTTTATCCAGTGCTATGATCGCGTCACCAACGTTATTCACGTTGTTGCCATTCACGCTATAGACTGGTGAACTGACTGCGCCTGTAACTGGATTATAAACTGCTCCGCCACCTAAGTTACTCGCGGTACTGGTACCTAAAGCATCTGTCTTACTATTCGCTGCTGTAGTAATAGCACCCAATTGGCTAACATTTACAGCATCAGTCGCATTGGTTCCTGCTGCGACATTGGTAACCTTCTGGTTAGCAGCATTAATACCTGCAGTTGTTACACTTGGGCCACCAGTAATGGTTAGGCCACTGTTATCAACCTTGGTGTTACCGACCGTTAAACTGCCCGCATTGGTTAATGCAATGTTGTCATTCACATTGTATTTATAGGTATTGGTTGCTGGGTCATACACTGCTGTGGTGTTGGTACCATCTGCAAAGTTAACTGTTTCACCTAACTTCACATTGTTTGTCGTACCACCATTGACACTAAAGTTCAGACCTTTGTCTGCTGTGGCTTGGGCTGCTGCTGCATTGCTGACTGCTGTGTTTGCAGTGTTCTGGGCAGTCGTTACATTCTGGTTGGTCGCATTTAACTGGCTACCATTCACTGCATCTGTTGATGTAGCAGAAATACTACCTGCACCAACGTTAGTAATTTTCTGGTTAGCTGCATCAATACCAGACTTGGTTACACTTGGACCACCAGCAATGGTAAGACCATTGGTGTCTAGCTTGCTGTCAGCTGCCGTTACACTGTCAATATTCAGATCACGGTTTAAACCATACTGGATATTGTTACCAGTCTTGGTTACTTTGAGGTTGCTTTCGCCTGCAACCGTACCAATATCTACGGTATCGCCAGCTTTCACTGCACCTGCATTGACACCATTACTTTGCAAGGTCCAGCCTTTATCCAGTGCTATGATCGCGTCACCAACGTTATTCACGTTGTTGCCATTCACACTATAGACTGGTGAACTGACTGCGCCTGTAACCGGATTATAAACTGCGCCACCACCCAAGTTACTCGCGGTACTGATACCTAAAGCATCTGTCTTGGTATTCGCTGCTGTAGTTACTGCACCCAACTGGCTTACATTAACAGCATCAGTTGCATTCGTTCCTGCTGCGACATTGGTAATCTTCTGGTTAGCAGCATTAATACCTGCAGTTGTTACACTTGGGCCACCAGTAATGGTTAAACCACTGTTATCAACCTTGGTGTTACCGACCCTTAAGCTACCTGCATTGGTTAATGCAATGTTGTCATTCACATTGTATTTATAGGTATTGGTGGCAGGGTCATACACTGCTGTCGTATTGGTGCCATCTGCAAAGTTAACCGTTTCACCCAACTTCACGTTGTCAGCTGTACCGCCATTCACACTAAAGTTCAGACCTTTGTCTGCCGTCGCTTGTGCTGCTGCTGCATTGGTCACCGCTGTGTTTGCAGTATTTTGGGCAGTCGTTACATTCTGGTTGGTCGCATCTAACTGACTACCATTCACTGCATCTGTGGATGTAGATGAAATGGTGCCTGCTGCAACGTTAGTCACTTTCTGGTTAGCAGCATTGATACCCGCAGTTGTTACACTTGGGCCACCAGTAATGCTTAATCCGCTGTTATCAACCTTGGTGTTACCGACCGTTAAGCTACCCGCATTGGTTAATGCAATGTTGTCATTCACATTATATTTATAGGTATTGGTTGCAGGGTCATACTCTACTGTTGTGTTCGTCCCATCTGCAAAGTTAACCGTTTCACCTAACTTCACGTTGTCAGTTGTACCACCATTCACACTAAAGTTCAGGCCTTTATCTGCCGTCGCTTGGGCTGCTGTTGCATTGGTCAATGCGGTATTTGCTGTGTTTTGTGCAGTGGTTACATTCTGGTTGGTTGCATTTAACTGGCTAAAATTGACTGCATCAGTCGCATTAGTGCCTGCTTTAACATTGGTAATTTTCTGATTACCCGCATTAATCCCTGCTGTGGTTACACTTGGGCCACCAGTAATGCTTAATCCACTGTTATCAACTTTAGTATTTCCTACTGTTAAGCTACCTGCATTGGTTAATGCAATGTTGTCATTGACACTGTATTTATAGGTATTGGTTGCAGGGTCATAGGTTGCTGTGGTGTTGGTTCCATTGGCAAAGTTAACCGTTTCACCCAACTTCACATTGTCAGCTGTGCCACCATTGACACTAAAGTTCAGACCTTTGTCTGCTGTCGCTTGGGCAGCAGCTGCATTGGTGACTGCCGTGTTTGCCGTATTTTGGGCTGCTGCTGCATTCGTCACCGCTGTGTTTGCGGTGTTCTGAGCAGTCGTTACATTCTGGTTGGTTGCATTTAACTGGCTACCGTTTACTGCATCTGTAGAGGTAGAAGAAACTGTTCCTGCTGCGACATTAGTAATCTTCTGGTTAGCAGCATTGATACCCGCAGTCGTTATACTTGGACCGCCTGTAATGGTTAAGCCACTGTCATCAACCTTAGTGTTACCGACCGTTAAACTGCCCGCATTGGTTAATGCAATGTTGTCATTGACACTGTATTTATAGGTATTGGTTGCAGGGTCATACTCTGCTGTTGTGTTCGTCCCATCTGCAAAGTTAACCGTTTCACCTAACTTCACATTGTCAGTTGTACCACCATTCACACTAAAGTTCAGGCCTTTATCTGCCGTCGCTTGCGCTGCTGCTGCATTGTTCAATGCGGTATTTGCTGTGTTTTGTGCAGTGGTTACATTCTGGTTGGTTGCATTTAACTGGCCAAAATTGACTGCATCAGTCGCATTAGTGCCTGCTTTAACATTGGTAATTTTCTGATTACCCGCATTAATCCCTGCAGTCGTTACACTTGGACCACCGGTAATGGTTAAACCACTGTTATCAACTTTGCTATTCCCAACTGTTAAGCTACCCGCATTGGTTAATGCAATATTGTCATTTACATTGTATTTATAAGTATTGGTTGCAGGGTCATAAACTGCTGTGGTGTTGGTGCCATTGGCAAAGTTAACCGTTTCACCCAGCTTCACATTGTCAGCCGTACCGCCATTCACACTAAAGTTCAGGCCTTTGTCTGCTGTCGCTTGGGCAGCAGATGCATTGGTGACTGCTGTGTTTGCAGTATTCTGAGCAGTGGTTACATTCTGGTTCGTGGTATTTAACTGGCTACCATTCACTGCATCTGTAGAGGTAGAAGAAACTGTTCCTGCTGCGACATTGGTGATTTTATTTCCACCATTATCTAGCCCAGTATTTGTTAATTTTACTGGACCATTCGCTCCACCATTAACTGTAACTCCTGAACTATTCAGGGTCGTATTACCAGTTGTTACACTATTTAATGAAATATCATCGGCTAAATCAAAAGTAACATCAGTATTGCTATTTAATTCGTCCGCTACTTTAGCAACAGTATTTTTACCATTGATAAAGCTAACTTTATCAGTGGTACTATCGCCAATAGTTGCTTTATTTGTTGTTCCTTGACGTACTGTAAATGTATTCGCATTTACAGTATAAGTCGTTATACCGTTACTATCAGTTCCCTGAGCAACAGTTGTACCTGTTCCGGCTAAAACTTTAGAAGTTGCTTTTTTTAACTGTGCAACGTTGGCTGCATCTGTATCATTTGTTCCAGCCGCAACACTAGTAATCTGACGAGTTCGTGTCGTTCCATTTCCAACTGAAACAGCAGCATCTGTCGCCTTCCAGGTACTATTCGTACTTGTAGTGCTCGTTTCAGTTAAAGGGTCATATCCGAATGAACCTGAAGCTCGATCAGACACTGAATCACTACCTAGAGCAACAGAGTTAGCTTGTAAGGCTTGTGCTCTTGCACCAATTGCTACAGATGTTTGAGAGGAAGCCGCACTATTTGAACCAATAGAAACGCTTTGGTCTCCAGCTGTGGCAACCGAACCAACCGCTACAGCCAAATTTGAAGCGGATGATTGCGTACCTACAACTACTGCATTTGTGCCAGTCGCCGCAGTGTTAGTACCTATTGATATCGAATTTACCCCAGACGCACTGGCACCCTTTTTACTCGCTGATGCACCTGATTGAACATAGGGAGTACCTTTTAAGTCACTTCCAGCACCAATAGCAATCGAATCACCTCCTGTAGCAGCAGAGTTAATACCTACAGCAACATCACCTGTATTTGCGGTATAAGCTAGTGAACCAATAGATAAACTACCTTGTCCACGTGCTTCTGCTTTTACGCCTACCGCAACTGAAGCGATTGACCCAGCTGTCGCTACAGGACCCAAAGCTGTACCCAAATCAGTAGCTGTAGCCTTAGGGCCTACCGCAACTGCAGCTTCACCTGTTTGTACTCTGGTATAACGATTTCCTACCCCAGATGCACCGCCATTTGTTTTTTCAAAGTCAACTAAGTAATCGCCTGTCAAATTTTTATATGCAGCCGCTGTAGCAGTATTATTATATAGAGCGTTATCTCCGGCAGTTGGTGTGTAGTTATAAGCTGGCGGGTTTGTACTAGCAACTTTATCCATATCGTCAGCACCGATCGCTACAGATGAATTACCTGTTGCTGTCGCCTGACCACCTATTGCAAGAGCCTGAGATCCACTTGCTCTAGATTCAGCACCAATAGCTATCGACTCATTATAAGTTCCTGTAGCATTTGCTGGATTTGCAGTAGAAGCTTGACTACCTATTGCAATATCTCTATCTGAATCTGTTACTGCACCACAACCTATTGCTAATGCACGTTCTCCTCCTGCAGTAGCTCTGTCTCCAGTTCCCCCCACTCCTGTTCCAGTACATGCAGAAATTGCCGTGGCATTATTTCCAGTAGCAAAACCTCCTGACACTCCAACCTCACCAAAAGTAATAGATGGAACGAGTACAGTTAATATTCCCCAAGTAAGTGGTTTAATTTTAAAATTAATTGAAGTTGAGGACTGTAGAAAATCGGTGGCTTCAGTAGAAGGCATCAAAGCATTATTTGTTCTTTGACTACGAGTTTTTGAATGACCCTTTGCAATTTCTGAAACAGCAACCCAAATTCCTAATGAAGCGTTCCAAATTACTTTGTATATTTTATTCATATACTTACTCGCATTTTTACAAAAAATAGACAATGCTTACCTTAAGTTACATAAAGTTTCAAAAAACAAAAGGTTTGGCAAATTTCGCGAAATATATCAAAGAAAAAATGAGAGGTAAATCACAAAAAAAACTTGTAATGCGATGAAAAACAAGGAAAAGAACAATATATAATCAAATAAATATATAAAAGATATTATGATTTTTTTCTCTAAATAAAACTTTGCAGGTAAAATCAGACTATTTTAGATTAAAAAGTTAATAAAAACAAAATGTTGAATTTGAATTTATAGTTAAAAACTATCGTTTTATTTTTATTAAAAAAGTTTAATTATTTTTGATAAATAATCATTTTTAAAGACTGATTGTTTAGAAGCGTTTATTTAAAGATTAAAGCTAGAGTCAATATTCGGTGGAGTTCTAACATCACTTTCGGTTTATGATTTTATAGGCAATTGAAGGATTATATGACTCAAAATGTAGCTGATTGATTTATTTTTCAGTTTACTAAAAGAATAAAAGTAACCACTTTAAAAGTGGTTACTTTTACCTGACAGACCGCTTCACCAATTGATATTAACACGTCTATTTGGTGCTAAACATTGAATAAGTTGTGAACTATTGTTATCGCTACACTGCTTATATAAGTCGGTCTGACTATTTGCCTGTATTTGGATTCGACTTGCTACAATGCCCTGTTGCACCAATAATTTGGCAACAGTATTAGCACGTTGTGAAGACAATTGTTGGTTATAGCTAAATTTACCTAACCGATCCGTAAAGCCTGAAACAATAATAGGGCTCGTTGTTTCACTTTTCTTAATCTGCTCGGCAATTTTAGTAATGCTGTCAGTACCCTCTTCAATAGCATTAACATCGAATCGATCAAAGGCAAATAAGACACTCGCTGTACGATCTGCAATTACAGTGCTATGTGCTGTTGCCTGATTATTTTCTCCCCAAGCAACCAAACCTTCACACGCCTCACCTTTCCAAGATAAACGTTCTGCTAAATAGCGTTTATCAAAATCAACACGTAACTGACAACGTTGGTACTGGTTTGTGTTAGGAACACGGATATCTAATACATAGTTCCAAACTTTTACTGCAAAAAGTCCTTCACTAAATTGTGGATTGCCTAGTAAAGCTCGAATTTGGTCTTTATTTAGTCCTTGGTCTAAACGAGCAACATCTTGGTATTCATAGCGTTTTACTTGTTTCAAATAACTTTTTTCAATCGCTGGAAAATGAATTTCCTGTGGCTGAGCTGGTTCATTTGCATAAGTTGTTACCGCGAAACCAGCAAAAGCTGCTACGACCAAGCTTTGGATTGTTTTATTCATTTCTATAATCTCTTTAATCTGTCGAGCAAGGAGAGCATTGCTACTCTCCTAACCAGTTTCTTAGTTAATAACACCACTAATACCAATACGAACGCTTGGCTCACCTTGAGAAGCAGCTGCTACACCACCTGTGATTGACCAACGACCATTATCAGAGGTTTTACGTAAGGTCACACCGACAGCATTTTCACCACCATGATATGCAGCACCCACAGCATAGGTATATTTACCTGCTACAAACGGCGCATTTTCTAAAGCCATCGCAGCAGCAATACCCGCATTGGCTTTTTTCTCAACGTCATCAATACGTTTATTGGTGTCATAAAACACTTGTTGTAACTGATCTCCCAGATTGGTAATTTTGTTGCCTAATTCTTGGTTCGACTGATTTAACGTACCAATGGCATCATTAATATTGTCTTTACCCGTTCCACCAATATTCTTAGTCGTGATTGAACCATCACTATTTACTGATGTATTTCCACCAATACTGTTTTTAATACTGTCTGAAATATTGTGAATCTGACCACCATTTACGGCTTGGTTTGAACCAGCTTTAATCTCGCCATCTTTGACACCTTGGACAACTCGATCACCGTCTTTACCAGCCATATTTACGCTAGTACCACCCGTGTCTTTACCGACCGTGATTTCACCATTTGGTTTTTGCTGTTGAACTAAACCTGCTTTACCATTAGAAATGTTGTCAATGTTGTTCTGAATGTTCTTAATATCATTCGAATTCTTATCGACCTGATTTTGAACATTCCACAATTGTCCTCCATTTACGGCGTCTTTAGAGCCTTCAGCAACTTTACCATCAGCTACATTTTTCAGGTTTGTACCTTTATCTCCCCCACCTAAAGTGACTGAGTTCTTGTCGACATTGCCATTTTTATCTTTGTCATACTGCACAGCATGATCAGAAAGTTTGCCAATATCTTTACCAATTTGATCTTTAACTTCATTAATTTGCTTATCTAACTGGCCTTTATTGACTGCGTCTTTTGCATTAACCCCATCTGCAACATTGGTGATTTGCTTACTTCCAGCATCAATACCATTAATTGTGATGCTTGGACCGCCTTTAATGATGAGACCTTGCTGATTCAAGATATGACCACCAACATTTACACTGTCGAATTTCACATCTTTTAGCATCTCAATTTTGACGCCATCTTCTGTGGTACGAGTAATAATGTTTTCGCCACTGGTTTTATCTTCAGCAGTTTCTGGATTAGCACCACCTACAATATTAACGGTGTCACCGAGCTTACGATGAACAGCTTTACCCTGAGTTGCTTTCTGGTCATTTGCACCAAAATTCAGCCCTTTTTGGGTCAAGTCATTTACACCATTTGTGACTTTGTCATCTACCGATTTGATTGCATCATTGATGTTATTTTTACCCGTTCCACCAATGTTATTGGTCGTCAGGCTACCGTCTGGGTTTACAACAGTATTGCCACCAATACTGTTTTTAATACTCGTCGAAATGTTATGAACCTGACCGCCATTTACAGCATCTTTAGAGTTTTGTGCAATCACACCGTTCGCGACATCAGTAATTTTCTTACCGCCAGCATTAATGCCATCTTTCGTCATGCTTGGACCATCTTTAATAGTCAAACCATTATGATTAAGTACGCTATCGCCCGCAGTTACGCTGTCTAGTGTCAGATCTTTTTTGGTTGATACTTCGTAGTTAGTACTGCCATCTTTATTTACAGTTTCTTTTACTACAATGTTGTCACCTTCAGTTACAGTCGTTTTTGCTTTAGTTGCAGTATTTTTCACTTCACTAATTGCATCATTGATGTTGTTTTTGCCCGTTCCACCAATGTTATTCGTAGTCAAACTACCATCTGGATTTACAACTGTATTTCCACCAATGCTGTTTTTAATACTGTTTGAAATATTGTGAATCTGGCTACCATTTATCGCTTCTTTTGAAGTCGATGAAATGTTACCTGCTTTCATGTTATCTAAAACCGTACCATCCTTACCTTTTAAGGTAACTTTGTCTTTGGTTTTGGAATCATCATATTTCACCGCAGCATCATCAGTTGCGTTCTGTTTAGTAGCAAGATCATCTAACTGACCTTTATTGACTGCATCTTTAGCATTTACACCATCAGCTACATTGGTAATTTGTTTACCACCAGCATTAATACCGTCTTTAGTAATGCTTGGACCTTCTTTAATAGTTAAACCATTGTTGCTTATAGTCGTGTTACCAGTAGTCACAC
Source organism: Acinetobacter seifertii (assembly GCF_016064815.1). NCBI lineage: Bacteria > Pseudomonadati > Pseudomonadota > Gammaproteobacteria > Moraxellales > Moraxellaceae > Acinetobacter > Acinetobacter seifertii. The sequence continues at coordinate 3,006,744 of NZ_CP065820.1, forward strand.
TGTCAAACTTCGAGTCTTTTAACAGTTCTATCTGAATACCATCTTGAGTCGTACGGGTAATAACATTTTCACCACTAGTCTTGCCTGCTGGAGTTGAAGCAGTTGCACCACCTACAATATTGAGCTTATCACCAAGTTTACGGTGGACATCTGCTCCACTGTTACCAGCAAAGTTCAAGCCTTTGTTTTCAAGCTCGGTTTTGGTATTGTCGATTTTGGTATTTAGTTCAGTTTTGGTGTTACCAATCGTGTTGTTTAACTCAGTCTTGGTATCCTTAATCTGAGTCGTTAACTGATCTTTGGTCGTGTCTAGCTTGGTATTGGTATCAGTGATTTTGCCATTTAAGCTGTCTTTGATTTTAGTTAGTTGATCAACATTCACTGCATCTTTAGCATTTACACCATCTGCCACATTGGTAATTTGTTTACCACCTCCATTAATACCTTCTTTAGTCATGCTTGGACCATCTTTAATAGTTAAGCCATTATTAGTAAGTACGCTATCGCCTGAAGTTACGCTGTTTAATGTCAGATCTTTTTTAGTCGATACTTCGTAGTTAGTACTACCATCTTTATTAACAGTTTCTTTTACAACGACATTATCGCCTTCAGTTACGGTCGTTTTTGCTTTAGTCGCAGTATGTTTTACTTCATTAATTGCATCATTGATGTTGTTTTTACCCGTGCCGCCAATGTTATTGGTCGTCAGGCTACCATCTGGATTTACAACTGTATTTCCACCAATGCTGTTTTTAATACTGTTTGAAATATTATGAATCTGGCTACCATTTACTGCTTCTTTTGAAGTTGATGAAATGTTGCCTGCTTTCACATTATCTAAAACCGTACCGTCTTTACCTTTTAAGGTAACTTTATCTTTAATTTTGGCATCATCGTATTTCACCGCAGCATCATCAGTTGCATTTTGCTTGGCAGCAAGATCATCTAACTGACCTTTATTCACTGCATCTTTAGCGTTTACACCATCTGCAACATTCGTAATTTGTTTACCACCAGCATTAATACCTTCTTTAGTAATGCTTGGACCTTCTTTAATCGTCAAACCGTTATTGTTCAAAGTGGTATTGCCAGTAGTCACACTGTCAAACTTCGAGTCTTTTAACAGTTCTATCTGAATACCATCTTGAGTAGTACGGGTAATAACATTTTCACCACTAGTCTTGCCTGCTGGAGTTGAAGCAGCTGCACCACCTACAATATTGAGCCTCTCACCAAGTTTACGGTGGACATCTGCTCCACTGTTACCAGCAAAGTTCAAACCTTTGTTTTCAAGCTCGGTTTTGGTATTGTCGATTTTGGTATTTAGTTCAGTTTTGGTGTTACCAATCGTGTTGTTTAACTCAGTTTTAGTGTCGTTAATCTGAGTCGTTAACTGATCTTTGGCATTGTTTAACTTGGTATTGGTATCGGTAATCTGATTACCAAGATCATTTTTAGCATCATTTAAATTCTTGTTGGTATCAACGATCTGATTACCTAAATCTTTTTTCGCATCATTTAACTGATTATTGGTATCAGTGATTTTGCCATTTAAGTTATCTTTTACTTTGGTGAGCTGATCAACATTCACTGCATCTTTAGCATTTACACCATCTGCAACATTCGTAATTTGTTTACCACCAGCATTAATACCTTCTTTAGTAATGCTTGGACCGTCTTTAATCGTCAGACCATTATTGTTTAAAGTGGTATTGCCAGTAGTTACACTGTCAAACTTCGAGTCTTTTAATAACTCAATCTGGATACCATCTTGAGTGGTACGGGTAATAACATTTTCACCACTTGTTTTCGCAGCTGGCGTTGAAGCAGCCGCACCACCCACAATATTGAGCTTCTCGCTAAGTTTACGGTGGACATCTGCTCCACTGTTGCCAGCAAAGTTCAAGCCTTTGTTTTCAAGCTCGGTTTTGGTGTTGTCAATTTTGGTATTCAGTTCAGTTTTCGTATTACCAATCGTGTTGTTTAACTCAGTCTTGGTATCGTTAATCTGAGTCGTTAACTGATCTTTAGTAGTGTCTAATTTGGTGTTGGTATCAGCGATCTGATTACCTAAATCGTTTTTCGCATCATTTAAATGATTATTCGTATCAGTGATTTTGCCATTTAAGCTCTCTTTTACTTTGCTTAGCTGATCAACATTCACTGCATCTTTAGCATTTACACCATCTGCCACATTGGTAATCTGTTTACCGCCCGCATTAATGCCTTCTTTGGTAATGCTTGGACCATCTTTAATAGTTAAACCATTGTTATTTATAGTCGTGTTACCGGTAGTCACACTGTCAAACTTCGAGTCTTTTAATAACTCAATCTGGATGCCATCTTGAGTAGTACGGGTAATGACATTTTCACCGCTTGTTTTCGCAGCTGGTGTTGAGGCAGCTGCACCACCTACAATATTGAGCTTCTCGCCAAGTTTACGGTGGACATCTGCTCCACTGTTGCCAGCAAAGTTCAAGCCTTTGTTTTCAAGCTCGGTTTTGGTGTTGTCAATTTTGGTATTCAGTTCAGTTTTCGTGTTACCAATCGTGTTGTTTAACTCGGTCTTGGTATCGTTAATCTGAGTTGTTAACTGATCTTTAGTGTTATTTAACTTAGTGTTGGTATCAGTAATCTGGTTACCAAATTCAGTTTTTGTATCATCTAACTTTTGATTAAGATTAGTAATATTCTGAGCGTTTTTACTAATATTGCTCGCATTTTGATTTACACGTCCATCCACATTCTTAAGCTGGCGTACTGTTACCGCATCTGAGTCAGCTGAGCCATCTTCAACATTGGTAATACGGCGTTCTTTTCCAGCCGCCCCAACAGAAATAACACCATTAGATTTAGAAGCATCACGATTGGTCAGAAAAGAGCTTCCTGTCGCTTCGGTTGCTACAGCATCTTGGCCTAAAGCAACACTATTTTTAGCTTCTACTTTACTACGTGCACCTAAAGCGACACCACCTTCAACTAAAGACTGGGCACCTTGACCAACTGCAACAGCATTTTCTTGGTCGGCAATTGCACCACCACCAATGGCTGCAGCATTTTTACCCGCTGCTTTTGCACCGCCGCCTACAGCTGCAGCATTTTCATTGGTAGCCTCAGCCCCTTTACCAATTGCAGCCGAGTTATCGCCTGTTGCTTGGGCACCGCTACCAATCGCAGCAGCACTGTTTCCAGTTGCTTTTGCACCTTCACCAGGTTTGTTACCAGAACCAATTGCTGTTGAATTTGTACCCGATGCCAATGAGTTAATACCCATTGCCGATGCACCATCACCTGTTGCTTGAGCAACCGCACCAAATGCAGCGGCACCTTTACCTGAAGCATTTGACATGACGCCAAAAGCAGATGAAGCATCACCCGTAGCTTTAGAAGTCATACCAAAAGCCGAAGAAAATGCACCAGTACCTACAGCTTGAGTACCTACAGCAGTTGAGCCGTGATTCGCTTCAGTTGTTGGATACTTACCTGCTTTAAGTATCCCTCCCGTAATTTCTGTATAGGTTTTACTCAGCTCAGCATCTTGTGCGATTTTATCTACATCATCACCACCAATGGCAACAGAAGAGTTTCCTCTTGCAATAACATCGGCACCAATCGCAATCGATTGATCTCCAATCGCTTTGGTCTGGTCACCAATCGCAATTGATTGGTTGCTATAACCAGACGGTGTCCCTTCTGCACCTTTTGTCGAAGCATTACGGCCAATCGCAACATCCCCACTACCAACCGTTTGGCTGCTACTACCCATTGAAATTGCACCAATTCCCGTTGCTCGTGCATATCCACCAATCGCCATTGCATCACGAGCAGTAGCAGAAGTATTCATCCCCACAGCAATTGCATTACGTCCAGTCGCCCCATCATTTTCAAAGTTGCCACCTTGCTGACCATTATCATTGATACTGACATAGTGAGTACGAGCCGCTTTTAACTGACGTATGGTGGCAGCATCCGAATCTGCTGAACCGTCTGCTACATTTTGAATACGACGCTCACTTCCCACATCACCAATTGATAAAACACCAATTGGAGCTGATTGTTTAGTTAAGAAACTTTCACCTGTAGCTTGCACTGCTTTTGAATCTTTACCTACAGCAATACTATTTTCAGCTTCTGAACGTGCACCTTTACCAATTGCGACACCACCATCAAAAGTAGCTTCAGCTTGGTCTCCAATCACAACGGCATTATCTTTTTGTGCTTTTGCGCCTGTACCAATTGCAACAGATTTTTTACCTTTAGATTCTGAAAATGCACCAATCGCTAAAGCATTTTCCTCAGTGGCCACTGCGCCACCACCAAAAGCAATCGAGTCTTTACCGGTTGCTTTTGTTGCCATTTTAGGTTGATAAGCAGCACCTGCTTGCCCCGCAACTGGGTCAGCGTTTTCAATATCTGGTGAACCAATTGCAATTGAACGGTAACCTTCTGCCGTTGCCGAGTGACCAATTGCTAAAGAGCCTTTACCTGTAGCTGCTGCAACATTACCAATGGCTTGAGAAAAATCGGCAGTCGCGGCAGATTGGCGCCCAACCGCAAGAGCAGTATTTCCAGAAGATAAAGCACCTGTACCAATTGCTACACCTGAAATACCTTGAGTTGTAGCATAAGAACCAATTGCAGTACCTAAACCTTTCTCAACTACAGCGCCAGTACCGACACTGATTGCTCCACCTTGTTTCATTGCACCAGCATAAGCACCAGTAGAATTATTATAAGGATTGTTACGGTTTGCGATGTTAGAGCCTGTTCGGTCTTGAGTTTGGGCTCCACAACCAATAGCAACATCTTTTTCATTGGCAGTACTCGCATTTCCTTCACGACAAGAAGTTGTTCCTGAAATAGATGTTCCTTGGCCTGCTCCACCCTCGGTATTTGTCCCTGCGAAAGCATTTGGCGTAAAACTAATTAAACTAGTTAAAATAATCGCTGATGCATTTAAAGTTTTTGATTTAGTCTTTGTTTTACCTTTTGCAATTTCAGATGTTGCAACCCATGCTCCAATTGAAGCATTCCAAATGACCTTATAAACTTTATTCATAAAACTTCTCAGACAAATACCAAACTCAAAGACCAATAAAAATGTACAAATACATTTTTAAAATTTTCGGCCCAAAAAAAGAGGCGGCATCCTAATTGAATAAATCTAAAGGGTAAATATAAAAACAAAATAACGAGAAGAAAAATTGTGATTTTAATCACAAATTATATTTTTATAATTAATTTTAATTTACTGAATTTAATAAATAAAAAATTAATTAACGACAAAGTGTTTTGTTTTTGTTAAAAATAAGTAAACTTATTTTAAAATAGAATAATAACTCTAAATATATGATTAATTTTTATAAAATTAATAAAAACAGATACATTTTAAAATACATCTGTATATTATAAAAATAGAATATTAACTCTAAAATAAATATCATTATTAATATAATTATTCAGCAATAATTATCCATTTAAAATACAGCTGTATATTATAAATAATAGTATGTTTATTCTACTCACAATAAATTATAAAATAAATAAATTTTTAAATATACTTAACAAAAAAACTTATTATAAAATAAAACTGAACAAAACATTTGTTTCGAAAACTGATTTCCTTACTTGTACAGCAAAGACTAATTATTAAGTAAAAATGCTTAGCTTGACTACAAAATTTTATTCTTCTTAAGAATTAATCTATTGATTCATAACATTTTTAAAAAAAAGTTGACTAAATTAGTCATTTTTTCAACATTTTCTATTGTCATGCCCTTGTAATTTTTGAAATACACATCACTATAAAAAACATGGCAACCTCGTTGTCACTCATTAGGAGTGCCCATGTCTGAACTTATTATGAATGAAAAAACTGACTTAGAGCCTCAGGTTCCAAGTGTATTACCACTATTAGCCTTACGTGATGTCGTGGTTTATCCACACATGCAAATTGCGCTATTCGTGGGTCGTGAAAAATCGATCAATGCAGTTGATGTGGCTCGTAACAGTGACAATTTAGTATTTGTAGTTGCGCAAAAAGATTCGCTTACAGAAGAAATTGATCACGACAATTTATATCAGTACGGTACAGTCGCTAAGATTGTACAAGTAGTTAATCATGAAAATGATGAAAACTGCATTAAAGTACTTATTGAAGGCTTACATCGTTCTAAGCTCACAAAAATTATCGATGAAGATAGTTATTTGACTGCTGAACATGATCTAAGTCCAATGACTATTAATGTAGATAAGGCAACTCAAGAAACTCGTTTACAAGAGTTACGTAACTTATTTGCTCAATATGCAGAAGCAAAATTACGTAATGCACGTGAACTTGTTGCTGCTGCCAATAAAATCGAAGACTTATTGCAACTTATGTTCTTCGTAGCAACTCGTGTACCTCTAAATATTGAAATTAAACAGAAGTTTTTAGAGCACGATGAGTTTGAAGCACATTTGCAAGAGTTAATGAACTACTTGATGAATCAATCTGCTGAACAGCAAATTGAGCAAACTTTACATGACAGCGTAAAACGCCAAATGGAAAAGAACCAACGTGAATACTTTCTAAATGAAAAAATGAAAGTCATTCAACGTGAACTTTCCGATATGAATGGCGGTGCTGAAGATGACGTAGCTGAAATAGAGAAACGTCTTGCTGAAGCTGATTTACCTGAACACGTACGCAAAAAAGCTGAAGCTGAGTTCCGTAAACTTAAAGCAATGCAGCCAGCATCTAGTGAAGCTGCCGTTGTACGTAACTATCTAGAAGTAATTTTAGATACGCCGTGGAACAAAGCGAGCAAAGTCAGTATTAACTTAGCAAAAGCACAAGAGATTCTTGATGCTGACCACTATGGTCTTGATGATGTCAAAGACCGTATTGTTGAATATTTAGCTGTTCAATCACGTGTGAAAAAACTCAAAGGCCCTATCCTCTGTTTAGTAGGTCCTCCAGGGGTTGGTAAAACTTCTCTCGGTGAATCAGTAGCTAAAGCAACAGGTCGTGAATTTGTTCGGATGGCGCTTGGTGGCGTACGTGATGAAGCAGAAATTCGTGGACACCGTCGTACTTATATAGGTGCGATGCCGGGTAAAATTGTGCAGTCTTTAACAAAAGTTGGCGTGAAGAACCCATTGTTCTTACTCGACGAAATTGACAAGATGGCACAAGACTATCGTGGTGACCCAGCTTCTGCATTACTTGAAGTACTTGACCCATCACAAAACAGTAAGTTCAACGATCACTATTTAGATCTTGATCTTGACCTTTCTGAAGTCATGTTCATCTGTACTGCAAACAGTATGAATATTCCAGAAGCGTTACTGGACCGTATGGAAGTCATTCGTCTACCAGGTTATACCGAAGATGAAAAAGTAAACATTGCTGAACGTTACCTTGTTCCTAAAGCAATAAAGAACAACGGTTTACGTGCAAAAGAGTTAACAATTCATGAAGAAGCGATTCGTGACATTGTTCAACGCTATACACGTGAAGCTGGTGTTCGTAGTTTAGAACGTGAAGTTTCTAAAATTGCGCGTAAAGTGGTAAAAGAAGCAGTAAGTAAAAAGTCTAAAAACTTACAGCTTGACATTACCTCTGCCAATCTTCCTGAATATCTAGGTCCACATAAGTTTGACTTTGGTATTGCTGAAGATGAAGCACAAGTAGGCCGTGTAAATGGCTTGGCATGGACTTCTGTAGGTGGCGAGTTACTTACTATTGAAGTTGCAGCTGTTAAAGGTAAAGGTAAATTTATTACAACCGGTTCACTCGGTGACGTAATGAAAGAATCGATTACTGCAGCAATGACTGTAGTACGTACACGTGCTGATGAACTTGGTATTGAAGCGTCTCGGTTTGAAGAAACTGATGTACACGTTCACTTACCTGAAGGTGCAACTCCAAAAGATGGACCATCTGCTGGTTTGGCATTAACAACTGCACTTGTATCAGCATTTACTGGTATTGCGATTCGTCCAGACATCGCAATGACAGGTGAAACAAGTCTTGGTGGTCGTGCGATGCGTATCGGTGGCTTGAAAGAGAAACTTCTTGCTGCACATCGTGGTGGAATTAAGCTTGTCTTTATTCCTCAAGATAACGTTCGTGATTTGGCAGAGATTCCTGACAATGTTAAAGAAGGATTAGAAATCAAACCTGTGAAAAGCATTGATGAAATCTTACCTTTAGCATTAACTGCAATGCCAAAGCCTTTACCCAAAACACCGATTGTAAAACCGGTGGAAGGTTCAAAAGCAGCGCGTCACTAATTGAAAAATAAAAAAAAGAGAGCTTCGGCTCTCTTTTTTTGTTACATAATTTGATTGAAAAATATCCAACCATCCTCATAATAAGAAGTAAGAGTGATTAATTTTATTATTTACTCTTATCTATCTTATGTTACAGATAGCCTTGTTTTTATTCTCTATGGTCATCTGAACTCCAGACAGATGATCATTTGATCGCAGTCCAACACCATTTTTTGGACTGCGTTTTTTATGCCCAGTTGCACCCCGCGGTTATCATCTCCTCAGGTATAATGTGTCAGCTGTTTTGACTGAATAGACCACATGAAAATTCGTATTCTGACCATTGGTCAAAAAATGCCTGCTTGGGTACTTACTGGTTTTGAAGATTATTTCAAACGCATCCAGCCTTTTGTCCAGACTCAAGTGATTGAACTTCCAATGGCAAAACGCGGTAAAAATGACTCGGAAGCGGATATTTTAAAATACTGTCAAATTGAAGGTGAAAGTATTTTAAATGCGTTAAAACCAAACGAGACACTCATCGCTTTAGAGGTGGGTGGCCGCGAACTCAGCACAGAAAAGCTAGCTGACACCATGAAACAATGGATGCTTGAAGGAAATGATGTGGTACTGGCTATTGGCGGTCCAGATGGCTTATCAGATCAGGTACGTAAAGCTGCTGCTTGGCATTGGTCACTCTCAAAACTAACTATGCCTCACCCTTTGGTGCGTGTTTTATTAATTGAGCAGTTATACCGAGCAATGAGTATTAATCACAACCATCCGTATCACCGCGCATAAATGGAACAAGCGTTTCATTTAAAGAACAATCCGTTGAAATCTAGATACTTTTAACATGTCTTGATTTTGGCATAATGAATACTATTCTGCTTTTCAACTCAGGTGTAATGAAATGGAACTACAAACCCTTCCCGGACTGTTTATTTCACATGGTTCACCCATGCTTGCACTTGATCCAGAACAAGTGGGTCCTGCTTTACACCGTCTTGGTATAAATCTACCAACTCCAAAAGCAATCATCGTGATGTCTGCTCATTGGGAAAGTAAAGCAGTTGAAGTAAGTAGTTCGACACGACCAGAAACATGGCATGACTTCCGTGGATTCCCGCCCGAGTTATACGAGATTCGCTATAGTGCACCTGGTCAACCCGAACTTGCCGAAGAAATATTGAAGTTATTAGCAGACGCTCATTTTGTTGCACATGCCAATAGTACTCGTCCTCGCGACCACGGTGTATGGATGCCTCTTTTACACATGTATCCAGATGCAGACATTCCCGTTGTTGAAATTTCTTTACCGATGACCTTAAGCGCTCAAGAAATTTATCGAATTGGACAAACGCTTGCGCCTTTACGTGAAAAGCAAATCTTATTGATTGGTTCTGGAAGTATTACCCATAATCTTGCTGAGTTGTCTTGGCAAGGTGACAATTCAAATGTTCCTGAATGGGCTTCAACTTTTAGAAATACTGTCGTTAATAAGCTTTCACATCAAGATTACGATGGCGTGTTGGAATGGCAATCACTGCCTTATATAAAACGTAATCATCCAACTCTTGAACATTTTGCACCGTTATTTTTCGCTATGGGAACTGGTCATCGTTTTACGATTGTTCATAGCAGCTTCACAATGGGTTCATTAGGTATGGATATATATCGTTTTGATTAATTTTTAGGAAATACCCCGTTTTCGCGGGGTATAGCATTATTTTTATTAAAAATTCGAATAATTTACAAACTTATACATTTTAAAAACCGAAACAATCATATGTTTACATTTTCTTTTTTTAAGAATGTTTTAAGCTTAGTGCTGTTGTTTTTTTACTTGAAGTTTTTAAATGAAAATTAAATATTTAATTCTTGCGTTATTACCTTTTTCTTTGATGGCGTGTCAAACAGTTTCACATACTCAAGCTCCAATTGTATCTGAGCAACAACAAAATCTTGCAGCAACTCTAAGTGAATATACTTGGACTTACCAAAATGTAAAAGCATCTAAGCCACTTGTTCTTAACTTTAATGCAGACGGCAAATTAGCAATTAACACAGGTTGTAATGGTCAAGGTGGTACTTGGAAAGTTGAAGGTAACCAGCTTGTAACCTCTCCACTTGCATCAACAATGATGGCTTGCCAAGACGATTTAATGAAACAAGAACAATTGTCTAATAGCATCTTTAGTGAAGCAAAATTACCAATTGAAATTAGTAACAGCAATGGTCAGGTAATCTTAAGCGTGACAGACAAAGCAGGTCAAAAGCATATTTTCCAAGGCGTAAAAGCAACTAATACTCAAGCTTTAACTGATTATTCATGGTCATACCAACCTGAAAATACTAAAAAGCCGATTGTTCTTAACTTCACAAACGACCGTTTGTCTATAGCAACAGGTTGTAACCGCCAAGGTACTACTTGGAAAGTTGAAAACAATACCATCGTAACTGCTGATGTAATGTCGACTATGATGGCGTGTGAACCTGCATTAATGAAACAGGAACAATTCTCTAGCAGCCTGTTCCAAAAACGTGCGATTCCATTTGAACTTAATACATCAAATGCCGATCAACCAACATTGACAATCGTTGATGCTCAAGGTCAGAAATATACGTTCACAGGTAAAATGACACCTGAAGCAAAATACCAGTCTGAAGGTAAAACTATTTTTCTTGAAGTAGCGCCAGAGACTAAATCTTGTACGGGTGTTGCGCCACAAACTTGCTTGCAAGTTCGTGAAGTTAAATATGATGACAAAGGCGTTAAAACTTATGCCGACAAAAACTGGTCATTATATTATGGTCAAATCGAAGGTTTTGAACACAATCCAAACCAACGCGTAATTTTACGTGTAAAACGTTTTGAAGTGAAAAACCCAGCAGCAGATCAATCTAGCCAAGCAGATGTGTTAGATATGGTTGTAGAACAAGAAATGGTTAAAAAGCCTAAAAAATAATTTTTAGACTAAAAAAATCCGATGCTTTTGCATCGGATTTTTTATTTCTATATTTTAATAAACACCTTGTGCAAGCATCGCATCAGCAACTTTTACAAAGCCTGCAATATTGGCACCATCTACATAGTTCACAGTACCGTCTTCTTTAGTACCGTATCTAACACAATTGGCATGGATGTCTTTCATGATTGCATGTAAGCGTTCATCAACCTCAGCATGTGTCCAGCCCAAACGAATTGCATTTTGAGACATTTCTAAACCAGAAGTTGCTACCCCACCCGCATTAGATGCTTTACCCGGAGCATATAAAATCTTAGCTTCAATAAAATGTTCAACAGCTTCAAGTGTAGATGGCATGTTAGCGCCTTCAGCTACACAAATGACACCATTAGCGATCAGTGTTTTAGCATCTTCATCGGTTAATTCATTTTGTGTTGCACATGGTAAAGCAATATCTACAGGAATATGCCAAGGTGTTTTACCTTCAAAATATTCAAAGCCATGCTTAGAAGCAAACTCTGAAATACGTCCACGTTTAACGTTTTTCAACTCCATAACTTCAGCCAGCAACTCATCTGTAAAACCATTTTTTAGATAAACAGTACCATTAGAGTCCGATAAGCTGACCACTTTTGCGCCCAAGAACATTGCCTTTTCCGCAGCATATTGAGCAACGTTACCAGAACCAGAGACCGAAACAGTTTTACCAGCAAAAGATAGCCCACGTGTTTTTAGCATTTCTTCTGCAAAATAAACCGTACCATAGCCTGTAGCCTCCGGACGCATTAAGCTACCGCCAAATGAAATTCCTTTACCAGTAAATACACATGCAGTGTCATTACTGAGTTTTTTCATCATGCCAGCCATGTAGCCTACTTCACGCGCACCCACACCAATATCTCCAGCAGGGATATCGGTATTTGGACCTAAATGACGGTAAAGCTCAATCATCAGAGCCTGACAGAATCGCATAATTTCAGCATCAGATTTACCTTTAGGGTTAAAATCTGAACCACCTTTCCCACCACCCATTGGTAAAGTGGTCAGTGAGTTTTTAAAAGTTTGCTCAAAACCTAAAAATTTCAAAATAGATAGGTTGACCGATGGATGGAAACGCATTCCACCCTTAAATGGACCAATTGCTGAATTATATTGAACACGAAAAGCACGGTTCACTTGAGTCTGGCCTTGATCATCCATCCATGAAACACGAAATTGAATTACACGCTCTGGTTCAACCAAACGCTCTAACAATCCATGCTCTGCATATTCCGGATTTTTTTCAATAAATGGCCACAAGCTTGTCATGACTTCTTCGACAGCTTGTAAAAACTCAGGTTGATGCGGATCACGCGCTTGCACGTAATTCAGGAATTCATTCAGGTTGTTATATTTCAATGCACGGTCCTCAGCATAGTAATGAATTAAATTGGTGCAATACATTTTAAAATGCATCATTTAGCAGCAAAATATTAAATCCCTTTCCATCAATTTTAACAATAGTTATTTTAAATTATTTTATTTTTCTTAATTATCATAAAGTTAATTTTAGAAAAACTATCTAAAAATCAATAATAGTCATTTATCATTTCAATTTTTTTGATCTATTATTGTGCAATATTAGCTACATTTTAGGTCAATCAAAAAGCCTATAAATTCGTTAAAATCCATTGACCTTACTTAGGTTTTTCTTCATTATCGCATCGTTTTAAACAAGCTATTTTCCTCTATGAATCCATCTATTTCTCTCATACGCGAGATCGATGCGTTATTGCCACAAACACAATGTGGTTTATGTGGACACCGTGACGGTTGTCTACCTTACGCAAAGTCCATTGCTGAAGGTGAAGATGCAAATAAATGTGTTCCTGGTGGACAGCCAGTGGCCGATGCGCTCGCACAACTATTAAATCGTTCGTCATTGCCTGCTGAAACAAGTGTCTGGCCTCTACAAGCAGATGGACGCCCACAACGTATGAAAGCGATTATTCGTGAAGACGAATGTATCGGATGTACAAAATGCATTAATGCCTGCCCTGTAGATGCCATTATTGGTAGTGGTAAGCTCATGCATACCATTTTGACTGATCTATGCACAGGTTGTGAGTTATGTATTCCACCCTGCCCAGTTGACTGTATTGATCTGGTCGAAGACACTCAAGCTTTACCAAATGAACAGCAAAGAATTGCAGAACAAAATGATTTAAGACAACGTTACTATGCGCATATTCAACGTGAAGAGAAACGTCGTATACATCGCAAAGGCCCTGTCGTACGCGCTGAAATTGACACACAACTTTTTGCAAAGTTCTCTCAAGCACTTGATGATCTGCCTTCAATTCAAATCATTGAGAAGCCGAAAGAAGTAATTGTAAATGACGCAAAAACGACTATTGAATTAGCTAAAATTCGCACACAAATTAAAAAGTTGGAAAAACAGCTCAGTGTTCGAGAAGATGCAAAAAAACGTCTTCAACTTGATGAACTACAACAGCAACTCACTCAATTACAGGAGATCTGAATGGCCGTCAAAAATATGACGAAAAAGCAGATTCAAATTTTCTTTGAACGCCTTCGTGAACAAAGACCTTCTCCTGAGACCGAATTAAAATATTCATCTCCATTCGAATTATTAATTGCTGTCATGTTATCGGCTCAAGCAACTGACGTTAGCGTAAACAAAGCCACTGATAAGCTTTATCCTGTCGCTAATACTGCTGAAAAAATCTATAACTTAGGTGTAGACGGTTTAAAAGAATATATAAAGACCATTGGCCTTTATAACGCGAAAGCTGAAAATGTCATTAAGACCTGTAAGATTTTAATGGAACAATTTAACGGTGAGGTTCCAAGCAATAGAAAAGACTTGGAAGCTTTACCGGGTGTTGGACGTAAAACAGCCAATGTGGTTTTAAATACTGCTTTCGGACAACCAACTATGGCTGTCGACACGCACATTTTTCGTGTGGGAAACCGTACCGGCTTAGCAGTAGGCAAAAATGTACTTGAGGTTGAACACCGTTTAGTTAAGGTGATTCCGAAAGAATTTATTATAGATGCACATCATTGGTTGATATTACATGGCCGTTACTGCTGTATTGCCCGTAAACCGAAATGCTCAGAGTGTGTGGTTGCCGATGTATGTAACTGGCCAGACCGCTTTGAATTTGGTGCTATAAAAGCAATTCCAACAAAGAACCTCAGTTAATCCTGAGGTTTTTTAATCTGCTGCAATTTGGGATGTAGTTGACGTTCTCGTCCGTTCTTTTTATTTTCCAAAGCCTGTTGTTTCTGCACATGACGTAGCATTTTTTGACTTTGATATAGTAAAAATAACAATAGTGCCAGACTCAGCAATACCACTAAAATCAAAATGATTTTCATATCGTTCTCCCGCACTTGATGAAAGAAAAGAGCCCTCACAAAGAGGGCTCTTTATCACAGATAATATTAAATTATTTGTCTAAGATGTTGAACAAATCTTTTTGTACATCTTCAATTGTACGCAAGCCATCAAGCTTGTCATAAGTTGGCGCATTTTCACCAGAAGCAGCACGGCCTTGATAGAAACCAACTAATTGCTCTGTTTCAGTATGATAAGACGCTAGACGCTTACGGATTGTTTCTTCTTGGTCATCTGGACGTTGAACAAGATCTTCACCAGTTTCGTCATCTTTACCTTCCACTTTAGGTGGATTGTATACAGTGTGGTAAACACGACCAGAAGCTGGGTGCTGACGGCGGCCAGAAAGACGTTTTACGATTTCTTCGTCAGGCACATCAATTTCAATCACGTGATCAATGCTGATGCCTTCTTTTTCCAATGCTTCTGCTTGAGGAATAGTACGTGGGAAACCATCGAAAATGCAGCCATTTGCACAGTCAGGTTGAGCAATACGTTCTTTTACTAAACCGATAATAAGTTCATCTGAAACTAAACCGCCAGATTCCATTACGCTTTTAGCTTTTAGACCAAGTTCAGTACCTTCACGAATCGCAGCACGGAGCATATCACCGGTTGAAATTTGTGGGACATTGTAGCGCTTACAGATCAACTGAGCCTGAGTACCTTTGCCTGCCCCAGGTGGTCCGAGTAAGATAATGCGCATAAAAAACATCCTCATTTAAAACAATGAATGAAGTCTGGCAGAAAAAGTCTCATTAATCTTCAATAGATCCTGCCCGACGTCGAATTATAAGAAAGCTACAAACAAATGTATTGTACCAGCAATAAATCCGGTTACCCCACCTAATACAATAAGAATCCACTCGTCCTCTTGAAATGCAGGACGTAATAAATTCTGAAACTCTTTTGGTGTTAGTTCACGAATACGCTCTTTAAACATTTGAAAAATCTTCTGTGCCCGGCTTGCATTTAGTGCAGGGTCACATACGGGTCCCATCGTAATTTCAATTGAACGATCAATCAAGTCCGTCTTTAATCTTGCGTACTCTCTTGGCCCTAAAGAAAGCTGTAAAGATGTACGAACAAGTGGTGTTTCCATAATTTCGTTAATATGACGCTTCACGATACGGCGCGTCTTATCTTTACGCGGCCCATACATCATTTCAGTCATAATCGATTTTAAGGTGATCAGATCTTCTGTAACTACACTTGAGAACACATCAGAGACTTCTTCTTGACGCTTCATGAAAGCACCTTGGAAATTATACGTCCCAATTCGAAGAACTGGCACAATCCAAGGGAACTTACGGTCTTTTGTTAATCTAAAAATCTGTGGGTAACGAATATAATTTGGTTCAATTGGATTAAATACCATCCAGATTGCAATCCAGTTGGTTAAAAAACCCCAAATTGAAGCCCAAAACGGAACAGTCCAGTGCCAAGGTACAACGAACCAGACAACCATTTGGAAAATACCAAAGAACATCCCGATTAAAGCACTAATATGCCAAATAAAGTTGATCTCTTTTTGGCCTACTTTTAAAAACATACGTACCATTAAACGGCGATCACCTTCCATCTGGCTCACGACCATTTCACGCATATTCACCAGTGACTCGACGTTCATAGTCAGCTCAGTCACTAATTCTCTTAATACACCGGGTAATTGTTTATGCGCCTGTGCATAAATACGGCGTTTAATTGAATAAGGTAAATTTTCCCAAAGTACGGCATTACGATCGATCATGACTTCATCAATCAGATGTTCAAGTTCAAATCCAACCTGCTCACCAATAATGCGTGCCATATCTTCAGGGTCCATTGCTTCTAAAAATTCACGCAATGAACCTAACTTAGATAATGTATTGTCGGTAATAATACCCGAGATACGTCCAGCTTTACGTGGCACAATACCTTGCCAACCTACTGGTAATGGACCTAAATGGAATCCCCAAAATTTGATTGGGTAAAATACCATTTTTAACGCCATCCACACATGTGCCCATGTGACAAAGGCAGTAACTGGGATGATACTTAAAACGGCCCAAAAATCAGGTCTGTGTAAAAAGGTCTGCCACAATCCGCTGACGTACTCTAACATGTAAGACTCTCGTATTTATTTGTGCTCTGCTTATGGCGAGTTAACGATAAACTGCTTTGTTTTATAAACCAAAACTTAGAGAATAAGAAAATTGAATTTGTGGTTTAGTCTTCGCAGCAACTGCTCCGTTCTGGTCAGTTAGTTTTTCAGCTGCACCAATACCGACACTAAAAGTACTAATTCTTTCTGAATTCAACAATACATATGCCAAATCGACACCAGCACCTAAACGAGATTTATACTCTCCATCTACCGGCTTGCTATCAAGGTGTCCAGCATAAAAGCCAATATAGTAGCCATTTTTATCTGTTCCAGTCAGATAGTAAGGATAGCGAAATCCAACCTGTCCACCAGCCGTTTTATCACCATTTAAAAATGCACCAACCTTGGCATAGGCAATACCATAAGGATTTACCCACTCACCGTTAAGATGTAACAATTTTTGAGTAAAACCTGCACCTACATTCCAAGTAGACGCTTTGTGATCTGCTAATTTTGCTTCTGGAAGAAATGAATAATCTTGAGCATTCGCCCAACTGCTTACTGTCAAAACTGCAAGTAAGGGATAAATTTTTCTCATTATTTTCTCCATTTTCCCTAATCGTATAGTGAGAATAACCCTATTCTATTGAATGAAAGACTTTAACAGAATTATTTTGCTTCTTATATACAAGACTCTACAATTTTGTTGTCTACAAAGTCAAAAAAGCCAATTTTCCTCTTCACTGAAACTTTGAAAATTATGCGATATTTTAACTGCGCTTGCGTTAGAATAAGCAGCTATTTTTCTCACCCTATGTCATTAAGTCGATCCGTATGAAACAGCACTTTCCTTTAAAAGATATCCAGCAAGAAAAGCGCATTTATCGAGGTCGTATATTTTTTGCCGTAGGTCTTGTGATTATCTGTCTATTGGTACTAGCCAGCCGATACGCTTATCTGCAAATTTTTCATTA
Organism: Acinetobacter seifertii; assembly: GCF_016064815.1. Classification (NCBI taxonomy): domain Bacteria; kingdom Pseudomonadati; phylum Pseudomonadota; class Gammaproteobacteria; order Moraxellales; family Moraxellaceae; genus Acinetobacter; species Acinetobacter seifertii. The sequence continues at coordinate 3,024,432 of NZ_CP065820.1, forward strand.
CGATGAGTTCTCGACCGCATCGGATAAAAACCGTATTCGCTTACAACCTCTCCCCCCTGCTCGTGGTTATATTTATGACCGTAATGGCGTTTTATTAGCAGATAACTATCCTGTTTTTACCGCAACATTAAGTAAGGCAGACGTTGAAGATCCTGATGCCGTTATTGAACAATTACAACCAATTTTAGAACTTACTCAAGAAGATGTAGACCGTTTTAAAAGTCGTATTAAAACGGCGCGTAAAACTGAACGTGTTGCCATTAAACTAAATTTGACCGAGACAAATATTGCCAAGTTTAGTGAAGTTAAATACAAATTCCCTGGGGTGAGAATTGAAACCCAAATGACGCGCTATTATCCGCATGGTGAGTTGTTTGCTCATGTGATTGGATATGTTGGCCGTATTAACGATAAAGAATTAAAAAGTATTGATAAAGATTTATATGCTGGAACAAACCTGATTGGTAAAATTGGCGTAGAGAAAAGCTATGAAGATTTACTTCATGGAACACCGGGTTATGAATCTGTAGAAGCCGATGCACATAGTAATGTATTGCGTCATTTAGGACGTAAAGATCCAACTCGTGGTAATGATCTCTATTTATCATTAGATTATGGTTTACAAGTTGTAGCATCACAGCAACTTGCTGGTCGCCGTGGTGCAATTGTTGCAATAGACCCACGTACTGGCGAAATTCTTGCATTGGTTTCAAGCCCAAGCTTTAACCCAAACTTATTTGTGACGGGTATTAATCATAAAGATTATAGCTCTCTACGTGATAACATCGACCAACCTCTTTATAACCGTGCTGTTCAAGGGGCATACCCTCCTGGTTCGACCATTAAACCAATGGAAGCGATGGGCGGTTTACATTATGGTATTGTCGACTGGTCTACTGCTATTTCTGACCCAGGTTACTTCCATTTACCTGGTGACTCTCACAAATTCCGTGACTGGAAAAAAACTGGTCATGGCATCGTGAACATGCACAAAGCCATTATCATGTCTTGCGATACCTATTTTTATATTTTGGCAAATCAAATGGGCATCGACCAGATGAACCAATGGATGCGCCAATTTGGCTTTGGTCAAAAAACAGGTGTCGACTTACCAAGTGAAAGTGAAGGTTTATACCCAAGTCCAGAATGGAAAATGCGTACACGCAAAACTAAATGGATGAAAGGTGAAACAATTTCAGTCAGTATTGGTCAAGGTGCATTTACTGCAACTCCATTACAACTTGCAATGGCAACTGCTATTACAGCGAATCACGGCTCTCATGTAGTTCCACATGTTTTACGTGCATCGCATGGTGCAAAACCTTTTACAGTCCGTAATGCGCCTGATGGAAAAATTAATTTCAACGGTACAGACGAAGACTGGGTAAAAATGCGAGAAGCCATGATTGATGTAATTCAATCAGGTACTGGACGTGGTATCCGTACATCGCTTTATCAAATTGCCGGAAAAACAGGTACAGCACAGGTTAAAAGTATTGCACAGGGTAAACGTTATAACGAAGCTGCGCTTAGTGAACGCCAACTTGACCATGGTTTATTCGTTGGGTTTGCACCTGCTGACAAACCTGAAATTGCTATTGCGGTGATTTGGGAAAATGGTCGTCATGGTGGTTCCGCAGCTCAACTTGCTAAGCCGATATTTGATTACTGGTTATTAACCCGCAATAAAAATCCGATTCGTCCAGCCAACCATCAAATTAATGGTGGCCTTATGACAGCAGGAATTAAACCGGGTGAGCTTCCAAGTGGCGGCGAAACTGCTAGCTCTACGCCTGCACCTGCTACAACTACCGCAGCATCTGCTCCACAAGCTACTCCTGCTCGCCCTGCTACAAATGAGATCGATGAATAATGAAAAATCAATTACGCATTATTGGGGGCGAATGGAAAAGACGAGTTTTACCATTCGCAAGTATTGAAGGTTTAAGACCCACCCCAGATCGTGTTCGTGAAACGTTATTTAATTGGCTCATGTGGGACATTCAAAATGCTCAGGTTCTCGATATCTGTACAGGTTCTGGTGCATTAGGCTTTGAAGCACTTTCACGCGGTGCCGCATCTGTTTATATGATTGAACCTGATAAGACTCAAGCACGATTTTTAAAAGAGAATATCCAGCTTTTAAAAGCGCAGAATTGTCATTTATTCAACGCAACTGCTCAGCAAGCATTACCGCGCTTAAAAGAACAATTTGATGTCGTTTTTTTAGATCCGCCTTATAGTCTCGATCTATGGCAAGAGCTCGCTCAATTGGCAGATTCACATATCAAAAATAATGGATACATTTATATTGAAGCTGACCGAGATTTATCCCAGCTTCATCTTCCTGCATCATGGCAACAAGTGAAAACCACTAAAGCAGGTACTGTCCACGCAGGGCTTTATCAGAAAATTTAAACATGTAGAATTTTATAAAGAATTAATTTACCTGATCTATTTATTTGAATTAGATTATTTTATTTTTTTATTTCAGAATAAATAGATCGTAAAAAATCGTATGAGTTGACCTCGATCATAAGGAAAACTCGAAATATATTCATAACCAATTTTCAGTCTTGGATTAACACTATAATTAACTCCATATCCAACTGAAATAGATAAATCTTGAATATTAAAATGATTCGTTAAACCATTACTGTTTTTGTTCTGAAGTTGCCCGGTATCATAGGCCGTATAATTATAAATTACCCAACGCTCATTTGAATAAAACTCGTTTTTGAGCACATTATAGTTATTAACTTCATCATCATGCTCAATGGCTAACCGCCTTTGTTCCAAGTTTAAATCTGATTGATCTAATAACTGCTCTGTATCTAGTAAAGTAGAATCACTTTCTGGTTGAAAAAAATCATAGGCCTGAACATATCCACTGTAAAAGATAATCAGCGCTGTAAAAACAGGATAAATATTTTTATGCACACACATTTTATTTTGCAAATCCAAAAAGGTAGCTTAAAGCTACCTTTTTTTGCAAGGGTTTAATTAACTTAAACCAATTACTGCAACAATTGCTGCGCAAGTACCCATAATTTTTTTGCCATAAGGAACATATCGCGTAAACAATGCACCTAGTGCTAAGCCACAGCAATAGATAAGTGCCATACCAGTAACCATACCAGCTACTAATGCAGCAATATGTCCCGCATGTGCGAGTTCAACACCATGCGCTATACCATGAAAGCTTGCGAGTAATGCGGCAGCAATAGGCAAAATTCGATTTGATTTTGTCCATAGTGCAATCGCTGTAACAATCAAAGAAGCAATAATGCCGTATTCAGCAATACTGGCTGGCACTAAACCTTGAGCACCTACTAAAAAACCTACAATCAAAGTAATGCTTAGTGTAATGACACCAGCAATTTTCCATTGTTTAGCGGCTGACCATAACAAGATACCAAAACCTAAAGCCATGACTAAATGATCAAGCCCAGTAAAAGGGTGAATAAAACCTGCCATAAACCCTGAATGTGCATGATCATGTCCCGGATGTGCCATGGCTAATGCCGGTAACATGCTAAGGAGCCCAATGCCCCATTTCTTAATGAAGTTCATAGTTACTCCTTAAGCCTTAAACAGCCCTTGTTTCTCAATAAATTGAATAATTTGTTCAAGACCATCTTGTGTTTTCATGTTTGAAAATAAAAATGGCTTTTCACCGCGCATGCGTTTCGCATCTTGGTCCATGACATCAAGGTTTGCACCGACCATTGGTGCAAGGTCAGTTTTATTAATAATCAGTAAATCTGACTTGGTAATACCCGGCCCGCCTTTACGAGGGATTTTTTCTCCACCTGCCACATCAATAACATACAAAGTTAAATCAGAGAGCTCTGGGCTAAATGTCGCGGCTAAATTATCACCACCACTTTCAATAATAATAAGCTCTAAGCCATCAAATTTTTCGCATAGATCATCAATCGCAGCCAAGTTAATTGAGGCATCTTCACGAATTGCTGTGTGTGGGCAACCACCTGTTTCCACACCCACAATACGATCTGGCGACATCGCTTCATTACGGGTTAAAAAGTTTGAGTCTTCTTTGGTATAAATATCATTTGTCACTACAGCCATATTGTATTTATCACGCAAGGCACGGCATAAGTTAAGCGTAAGTGCTGTTTTACCCGAACCTACTGGTCCACCAATCCCAACTCTTAACGGGCTACGTTCTGTCATGATTTTTATCCTTTTTTCCTAAACTTAAGATCTGAATAACCGTGAATATTGTGTTTCGTGTTTCATACTCAACATGGCATAACGAGGTAAAGCGCTGCTTAATTGTTCATCATTAAGTTTCAAAGCTTTCTGTACTGCCTCTGGTACTAAACCATGCAAGTGCCATAAAATTCTTTGCCCAGCCATTTGTCCCAATGGAACCGTTTTTACTGCTGCCAAAACCTGATTTTCTAAAACAGTAAAAGTATAAGCGGTAAGCACATCCTCTTCTTTAAGCTCTAAACGCCCACAAAGCTGCGCATAGACAGGCACAAAACCAAACTGCTTTTTAACCTCAACCGTTTTTTTTAAAACATCTTTAATCCATGCATTCAAAGAAAATGCCAACTGCTGCGATTCAGCCAAAAGTTCTTTACTTTCTCGACTCGCCTTATATAAATTTGCCCAAATCAGGAACTCATCTGGTTCATCATAATGTTGCATAAGACGTTTGAGTACCGGTAGCTCAAACCGTACTAACAGCATTTCAAGAACTTCTTCAAAGTAAGCAATTGCCGAGCTTTCATCGTGTATTAAGCCAATATCGATGGCTGTTTCCACACCTTGTGAATAACAATACGCTCCAACTGGCAGTGCCGTTGAAGACAGTGTCAGCAATTGCAGTAATTGCGCAGCATTATGAATGGACATGGTGTAAAGCTTTGATTGGGCTTAAGCGATGGTCATGACTATGCTGAGCATAGGCACCGCTTTCAGGTTCAAAAGGATGATCTGTTTCAGTCACTATAAGCCCCAATCCTTCTACCATTTCTGCAAGCACATGATCAGGCTCAAAATACAAAGCTGTAGGTGTGAGCATTAATGGTACATGTCTATTACCTAAGTGATAGGCAGCTTTAAGTAAATCAAAATCGGTTTTAGCACTAACTTGCATTAAACGTTCAGGTTTTGCGTCAACACGTAATACATCACCCTCTTGGGTTGCAATATATGAACCACTACGCAAAATTCCAGTACGTGGCAAATCAACTCCAATATCTACGCCACTTGCCAAGGCCGCTCGAAAACGTGATTTTTGACGGGTATCAAAAGTTAGTTCAACCGTTTCAAATGCCTGATCAGGAGAAATATCTTCAAGACGTTGGGTATAGATTTTCATTTAATTTTTCTCTCCTTTATTCAGTTCATATGTATAAATTCATAAAACAAAATCATTTCAATAAAACTTATCAAAACAAGAAATAACGCTGAGCCATTGGTAATACGTCAGCAGGTTCACAGGTTAATAGTTCACCATCAGCTCGTACCTCGTAAGTTTCGGGATGTACATGCATAACAGGGCAATATGTGTTGTGTTTCATGTCAGTTTTGCTAATTTCGCGTGTGTTTTTACACGGACTAATTAACTTCTTGAGGTTTAATTTTTCAGCAACTTTTTCATCAATGGCTGCTTGAGATAAAAAGGTAATACAAGTGTTATGCACACCACGCGGATAGGCGCCAAACATTGGACGATAATGAACTGGTTGAGGTGTCGGAATGGAGGCATTAATGTCACCCATCGGCGCCGCCGCGATCATACCGCCTTTAATAATCATGGAAGGTTTTACACCAAAAAAAGCCGGCTTCCATAACACCAGATCAGCAAGTTTTCCGACCTCAATCGAACCAATTTCATGACTTAAACCATGGGTAATGGCTGGGTTAATTGTATATTTAGCAATGTAACGTTTAACGCGATTGTTATCATGAAACTCGTTGTCACCCTCTAGAGGGCCACGTTGAATTTTCATTTTGTGTGCAGTTTGCCAAGTTCGTAAAATCACCTCACCCACGCGCCCCATCGCCTGAGAATCAGAAGACATCATGGCAATTGCACCTAGGTCTTGCAGAATATCTTCGGCAGCAATGGTTTCACGGCGAATACGACTTTCTGCAAAAGCAATATCTTCAGCAATTGCAGGGTCTAAATGGTGACAAACCATGAGCATATCTAAATGCTCATCAATAGTATTAATGGTATAAGGTCGCGTTGGATTCGTTGAAGATGGCAACACGTTACTTTGTCCAATTGCTTTTAAAATGTCTGGAGCATGTCCACCACCCGCACCTTCTGTATGGTACGTATGAATGGTACGGTCTTTAAATGCGGCCAGTGTTTCTTCTAAAAAGCCGCCCTCATTTAATGTATCCGTATGAATAGCGACCTGAACATCAAACTCATCTGCCACACTCAAACAGTTATCAATCGCTGCTGGTGTTGAACCCCAGTCTTCATGCAGTTTTAGCCCAATTACCCCAGCCTTAATTTGCTCACGAATTGGGTCTGGCAAACTCAGGTTACCTTTACCTAACAGACCAATATTCATAGGTAAATCATCTATCGCCTGCAACATGGTCGCAATATGCCAAGGACCTGGAGTCACTGTGGTTGCCGAAGTTCCTGCTGCTGGTCCTGTACCGCCGCCCACCATTGTTGTTGTACCAGACATCAGCGCGGTTTCAACTTGTTGAGGACAAATCCAGTGAATGTGGGTATCAATACCACCTGCTGTTAAAATTTGCCCTTCACCCGCAATCACTTCTGTTGCTGCACCTAGAGGAATGGTAATGTCAGGTTGAATATCGGGGTTGCCGGCTTTTCCTATTTTCCAGATTCGGCCATTTTTTAAGCCAACATCAGCTTTTACAATTCCCCACCAATCTACAATTAAAGCATTGGTAATGACCGTGTCAGCAACTTCATCAGCTAAAAGTTGAGATTGTCCCATGCCATCACGAATGACTTTACCACCACCGAACTTAACTTCTTCACCATAAGTCGTTAAATCTTGCTCAACTTCAATAAAGAGCTCTGTATCAGCTAGACGAATACGATCTCCGACCGTTGGACCAAACATCTCAGCATATGCACGACGTGACATTTTCATAATTTTTTACTCATATCTTTCATTATAGTTGTTATGTTTAATCCAACTTACCCATGACTCGGCCTGCAAAACCATATACTTCTCGCTTACCAGCTAAAGCGACAAGTTCCACTTCTCGGCTTTGGCCCGGTTCAAAACGGATTGCTGTGCCCGCCGCAATATTTAACCGAAAACCCTTTGCAGCTTCACGGTCGAACTGTAGTGCATCATTGGCTTCATAAAAATGAAAATGCGAACCTACCTGAATAGGTCGATCACCAACATTAGCCACCATAACTTTTAAAGTTTCACGCCCAACATTTAGCTCAATGTCAGTCTCTGGAGTAATGATTTCGCCGGGGATCATAACTGCTCCTTTTATACGATTGGCTGATGAACAGTGACTAATTTCGAACCATCCGGAAAAGTTGCTTCGACCTGAACCTCAGCAATCATTTCCGCTACACCATCCATAACATCTTCACGCTTTAACAAAGTCGTTCCAAAGTGCATGAGTTCACTCACTGTCATTCCATCTCGTGCACCTTCAAGTAAGGCGGCTGAAATAAAGGCAACTGCTTCCGGATAATTCAGCTTTAAACCTCGTGCTTTACGACGCTCAGCCACCAAGCCTGCGGTAAAAATGAGTAACTTATCTTTCTCTGTTGGATTGAGTTCCATATCTCTTTCCTAATAGCATCTAGTTTTCTTTAAGCAAAATGCGTGCTCAAAAGCAGCATACTTGTTCTAATCGTTTTTAAAATACGCAATTTAACGTAAGTTAGGTTTTCCAAATTCTTGGAAATTCTTCATCTAAATCAAACCAATAACGTCTTAATCTTGCGCGTATGGCCGCAAATGCATCATGACAATGCCGTACATCATTCCCTAAAAAACGTGCACAGAGCACATCTTCCAATAAAGTCAAAGTAACCGGAGCATCCATACGCATGATTAACTCACGGACAAGTTCAACATGTTGTTCTAAATAAAATGGAGAGCGAAATTTTTCAGGCGGTACAGCCCAGAAACTTGCCATTACAGCCTGATTATTCATTCCTAAACATGAGCTTAACCAGCGATCTCCTCCCTCAAAATATAATGTATCGGCAACTAATAATTTATTTTCACGCCATAACTTAAACTGGTTGTGATAACTGCCCTGAACAAAATTTTCAGCTCGAGCTTGCCGTCCCAATACCAGCATATCCCAACCAATGAAACTTGCTGTTTGTTCAAGGTGAATATGTGTTTCTGAGTGCGCTACAGCACCATCAAACAACATCGTCTCTTGAGGCATCCACTCTAGAATAGAGTCATTTTTTACAGTCAAATAAATATGTTGAAAAGCCTGTTTACCATTTGTTCTATACCATTTTCCAGCCCCAGGCGTGGTAATAACGGCATGCGCCTGTTCAGCTGTTTCAATTTGAAAAGTAAGATGGTCGCCTCCTGCAATGCCAGCTGGTGGATGAACAATAATAGCGTGGCAAACTCCAGTTTTTTCAGGCCAGAGCATTTTTTGCACCCGAACAGGGCCATAATGTTTTCTATGATTCATTATGGTGCGACTTTCTTTAAAACAAAAACCTAGTTCTAATTGCGCATACCAAAATGGTGCTAAAGAAGTATGAGAAAATTGTTGAATCCGATTCATTTTGGCTCATTTTTATTAATGGCTTTATTTAATAAGCAAAATATGCACCATATACAAAAAGAGGTCATTACAAACTTGGAAACAATTTTTTTATTTTAATGAGTTAAAAAATCATCAATGTCTAACATAAAACCACAGTAAAGCATGGAATTATTTATACAATAGCGCCCATCCTCGCTCTTATAAATTTTTTTCCATGAAAATCTTTTTCGTGTTAGTACCTTTTGTATTTTTAACTGGGTGTATTTTTGGCCAATCTAGTGAGGTCAAACGCGCAGAAAAACTTCTAAATAATTTCCAATGTAAAAACGTAGAAACTAGGGAGATTTCAAATAGCTCAATTAATTCTTATTACCAACAAACTTTAGCAGTAAGTAAAGAAAAAGCGACCTCTTATGTAGAAAGTTATAAAGATGGTGAGGAATTATTTGCAATGCCTTTAGACGAGGTAGTAAAAAAACAATATGAACTCTATAAATCAGCGTGTGATTCTCTAGGTGGAGTTTCTGCTCATCTATAATTTTTTAGATGTATCCATTAACTCAGTTAGTGGATACTTTTTTTACTCGTTATATATTTCAATAAAAATCGTTTAAATGAACAAAAAAATATACACTTTACCTTTTGTTAAATTTTGACTACATACAAACGCTTTTATTTTTTATGATCTTTTTCTAGGCTTTAAAGACTTTTTATTTTTATTTTTGAGGTTTTCTTAATCATGAAAAAATCATTATTAGCAATTGCACTTATGAGTACTCTTCTTGTCGCATGTAACAAACATGAAAATAAAACAGAAACAACTTCTGATGCTTCTGCCCCTGTACAAACAAGTGAAGCAAGTAGTGCTGTTGCTGTAGATACTGAGCACACAGCAGAAAATTCTTTAGATTGGAATGGTAAATATACAGGTACCCTTCCATGTGCAGACTGTGAAGGCATCAAAACAGAACTAAAATTAAAAGATGATAAAACTTATGAATTGACTGAAACTTACTTAGGCAAAGGTGATACAAAACCATTTGAAACTCATGGTAAGTTTGCTTTCGATAAAGACAACACTTCTATCATTACCTTAGATAATAAAGCTGAAAATCGTAAATTCTTTATTGGCGAAAATACTGCAACTGCTTTAGATATGGAAGGTAAAAAAATTGAAGGTTCTTTGGCAGAGCACTATGTGTTGAAAAAAGAAGATTAATAAAGTTTTAATATAAAAAACCCGCTCATTTGAGCGGGTTTTTTATGGAATCAATTCTTAGTTAGCTGCGAATTGGTTCATTGTGTTTTTAGCATCGTCATGTGCTTTAAGAGCGTTATCACCAGAGAAGATTTCTTTGTGATCATCACCGATGTCAGAACCCGCCATTGCTTGGTGTTTCACACAAGCGATACCACCACGGATTTCTTTACGTTGTACGCCAGCAACATAAGCCAACATACCTTCTGAACCGAAGTAACCTTGTGCAAGCTCATGAGTAGAAAGAGCAGCAGTGTGGTAAGTCGGAAGTGTGATCAAGTGATGGAACACACCTGCTTCACGGGAAGCATCTGCTTGGAATGTACGGATCTTGTCATCAGCATCAGCAGCTAATTCAGTATTGTCATATTCAGCACTCATTAATTTAGCGCGGTCATATGCAGAAACATCTTTACCTTCAGCAACCCAACGGTCGTAAGCTTGTTGACGGAAGTTTAAAGTCCAGTTAAATGATGGGCTGTTGTTATAAACAAGCTTAGCATTTGGAACAACTTCTTTAACACGGTTAACCATGTGTGCGATTTCTTCTACGTTTGGAGTCGCAGTTTCGATCCAAAGAAGGTCAGCACCATTTTGAAGGCTAGATACACAGTCAAGTACAACACGGTCAATTTGAGTGTCAGCACGGAACTGATATAAACCTGAAGGTAAACGTTTAGGACGGTGTAACTTACCATCACGCTTGATTAAAATTTCATCTTCTTGCGCATCAGCAATGTCAATTTCTTGAGTATCTAAGTAGCTGATGTATTGAGAAGCGATGTCACCTGGCTCTTTAACCACTGGGATTTTTTGAGTCAAGTCAGCGCCTTCAGAGTCAGTACGCGCAACAATGATACCTTCTTCAAGACCCATTTCTAAGAATGCATAACGTAATGCATGGATCTTAGCAATAAAGTCTTCGTGTGGAACAGTTACTTTACCAGCTTGGTGACCACATTGTTTAGCATCAGATACTTGGTTTTCGATTTGAAGCGCACAAGCACCAGCTTCGATCATTTTCTTAGCAAGTAAGTAAGTTGCTTCTTCGTTACCGAAACCAGCATCGATGTCAGCAATAATTGGCACAACGTGAGTTTCAAAGTTGTCGATTTGAGCTGTGATTTCAGCTGCTTTAGCAGTATCACCAGCTTCTTGTGCTTTTTTAAGGGCACGGAATAAATCGTTTAATTCTTTTGCGTCAGCTTGACGTAAGAAAGTGTAAATTTCTTCGATCAAAGCAGGAACAGAAGTTTTTTCGTGCATAGATTGGTCAGGAAGTGGACCGAACTCTGAACGAAGAGCAGCAACCATCCAACCAGAAAGGTAGATATAACGTTTGCTTGTAGTACCGAAGTATTTTTTGTTCGCAATCATTTTTTGTTGTGCGATGAAACCATGCCAGCAACCTAATGATTGAGTGTATTTGCTTGAGTCAGCATCGTATTCAGCCATATCACGACGCATAATCGCAGCTGTATACTTAGCAATATCTAAACCAGTTTTGAAACGGTTTTGAAGTTGCATACGAGCAGCATCTTCTGGGCTAATGTCTGCCCAAGTGTTGCCAAATTTTGCTTTTAATTGACGTACTGCATCAATCGCTGTTTGATATGTAGTCATGATATTGTCCTGTATTCATTTTAGGATTTCATCGATTGAAGCCTAGAGTCACGTTACTTAAATTTCTTATGACACCAGCTGCTTCCTCATGAACACAGCTTAGACTTAGCCAATCAATTAATCCAATATCCTTCGTTAATCTTCAGTATTTATTTAAAAAATATACCAATAAATCGATATTATAAGTAAAACTAAAAAACATAACACTTTGTTTATAAAAACAAAATAATCCTAAAGGAGTATAGTATTTTGATCAAAAAACTCTCCAAGTTTTATTTTTATACAATTTTTGAGATTTTTCCATTCATTTTTAGTGTCAAAAGTCAATTGTAAATTAGGCGACTTTTGCCAATGTAAAAAGTCAATTTTAATGATAGAACATGGTTAAATATAAGAGAAAAATTTTACGTCTATAAACATAAAGTCAAAAACAGATCAAAGATAATAAAATCGAGCATTTGAGGTCCTTTTCAAGCATACTTAATTTCAACAAAAAATGTTGTTTTTCTCATCATTTTTTCACACAATGTTCTTTAAATATGGCATAATTTGAAACAATTTTAGGGTTTTATTTTCGGTATTTTTTTTATGAATCTGGAACGGGTAGATCTTAATCTATTAATATATCTTGATGTTCTTCTTCGTGAAAAAAATGTTACACGCGCAGCAGAACAGCTTGGCGTTACTCAACCAGCCATGAGTAATATTTTACGTCGCTTGCGTAATTTATTTAACGACCCTCTTCTAATCCGTTCATCGGAAGGAATGACACCGACAGAACGCGCACTCGAATTACAACCACGTATTCGCGATGCCCTTTCTGATCTTTCCATGATTTTGGAACCGCGTACCGAATTCCGCCCTTATACCAGCAATCGCGTTTTTCGCATTATGACTTCTGATTATGCAGAAGCTACTCTGGTCCCTCGTCTTGTAAAAGCTTTACGTTCTGAAGCTCCAAATGTAGTGCTCGACTTTCTTACCCCAAGTGATGTGTCATATAGAGACATGGAACAAGGTAAAGTTGATCTGGCAATTAATAGATTTAATGAAATACCGCAAAGTTTCCACCAAGTGTTAGTTTGGCGTGATAGTTTCAGCTGTATTTTGAATGACAAACACCCTGCTGTTACTCATTTAAATCTTAAAAGTTACCTAGATGCACAGCATATTTGGGTATCTAAAACAGGTATGGGTGTTGGTTTTGGCGTAAACCCAGATAAACAAGGTGGTTTAGGCTGGATTGATCAAGCATTAGAACGTATTGGTCAACGCCGTAAAATTTCAGTATTTACTCGCCACTACCAAATGCCAGCATTGCTTGCTCAAAATGTTGACCTCATTGCAACGCTTCCAACTCGAATGGCGCGCCTACAAACTCAAAATCCAAAACTGGTTATAAAGGATCCTCCTTTTTATATTCCAGAATTTGAACTTAAAATGGCTTGGTGCCCACTATTACACCATCACCCTGCTCATCGCTGGTTACGCCAACTTATTCTATTCGTTGCTCGCCAAATGATCGAAGAAGAAAATCGTGAATTTCTTACCAACAATTCACAATTTTCTCACTATTAAATAAATTTTAATTTAATTGTCTCTTTCAAACATTATCTTTAAGCGCTGAGCAATCAATCTGATTACCTCAGCGCTTTTTTGTGTTAAAACATAGTCATAATAATGATGAACCTCGGGTGATTTGTGAGTCTCTTTCAAAATATCATTATCATCGTACTGCTCATCATCGCAGCAGGCTTTTTATCTTTAACTGAAATTGCACTGGCTGGCGCCAGAAAAGTGAAGTTAAAAATTTTAGCTGAAGCTGGTGAGGAACGTGCTCAACAGGTACTTGATTTACAAGAACAATCTGCAGACTTTTTTGCAGCATCCCAAATTGGACTAAATGCTGTTGCAATTTTAGGCGGTATTTTAGGCGAAGCTGCTTTCCGTCCTTTTTTTGTGACTTTAGTTGACCGCTTCTATGTAGGTCCCTGGTCGCAAACAATTGGTTTTGCTCTATCTTTTACTTTAGTAACATCGCTATTTATTTTATTTGCCGATCTTATGCCAAAACGCTTGGCTATGATTGCCCCAGAAAAAATTGCAATTAGTGTTATCAATCCAATTCAGGTTTTTATTAAAGTTTGCAAACCTTTAGCTTGGGGAATTAATGCCATCGCGAACCTGTTATTCCGCTTATTCAAAGTAAATACAACTCGCGAAGACAATATTACTTTTGACGATATCTCAGCTGTTATGGATGCAGGTGCCCAAGCAGGTGTACTTCAAAAACAAGAACATCATTTTATTGAAAATGTTTTTGAACTAGAGGAACGCAACGTACCATCGAGTATGACAACGCGTGAAAATGTTGTTTATTTCACTTTAAACGAACATGAAGACAGTATTCGACAAAAATTAGCAGAATATCCTTATTCTAAATTTTTAGTGTGTAATGAAAATATTGATCAGGTTATTGGGTATGTAGATGCCAAAGATTTTCTTGTTCGTATTTTAAATAACCAATCACCCACTCAATTAAATGAGTCTACTATTCGTAATGTTCTGATTATTCCTGACACATTAACGCTTTCTGAATTACTTGATCGCTTCCGATCAACAAAAGAAAAGTTCGCTGTTGTAATTAATGAATATGCGCTTGTAGTTGGTGTTATCACCTTAAGCGATATCATGATTACCGTAATGGGTGACTGGGTCACCCCAATTGAAGAAGAACAGCAAATCATTAAACGTGACAATAACTCTTGGTTAATTGATGGCAGCACACCAATTGATGACCTGAGACATGCTCTCGAAATTGACGAAATGCCCGATGAAGAGAATTATGAAACGCTAGCAGGTTTTATGATGTATCGTTTACGCAAAATTCCTCGTCCAGCCGATTTTGTCGAATTTGGTGGTTATAAATTTGAAGTTGTCGATGTGGATCATTTTAAAATCGATCAACTATTAGTTACTCGCGTATTAGAAAAATCTGAATTACATTCCCCGCCTGACGAAAATTGATTTATTTTGGTGCAAAATATCCTGCCAAATGCAGGATATTTTTTTAATATGAATAAGTAATTATTAAATTCACGCTTTCATTTAATATTCTTCATTATTAAAAGTTTAATTAATTATGCTAATCATATTTATAAATATAAAGATTAACCTCTTAATTAAAATAAAAAAATTAAGTTCAATTGAAATGAAAATTTGCGAATAAAGCATTTACAACCCCATCAGCCTTAGGTAACGTAGACATTACAAGCCTTGTAAATGGATCTTCTTCTCATCTCAACGCTCAAAGCAAGTATAATTCTTCAAAATATATGATAATTTTAAATATGATAAAACCTTTATATAAATATAAAAGCTACTATATATAATAAATAAACTAAGCCATTAATATATATGTTCAGTATTTCCTGAGAATATACCTTTTTAATTGAATATATATTAACCAAATAAACTAAATATATTATTTGTTTTTTTAATAAAAATTCATAAGAATAATAAAAGTCAAAGTTTGGAATAAACTTGTTCAGTAAAACTAAAGGCAAAGGATTGATTGTATGCTGACATTACTTGGTGTTGGCATGATTTTGTGCTTCATGTACTTAATCATGTCCAAACGTTTAAGCCCTATTATTGCTTTAATTCTTATCCCATTTATTTTTTCTCTTATTGCTTGGGGCCTAGGTCACTACTTTGAAAGCTTAAGTCATATTGAGCTTAAAGGTCTCAGCGAGATGATGCTAGAAGGCATCAAAAAACTTGCACCTACTGGTGTAATGCTATTATTTGCAATTTTATATTTTGCCTTAATGATCGATGCAGGTCTTTTCGATCCCCCAGTTAAATGGATTTTAAAAAAGGTTAAAGGCGATCCTCTAAAAATTACATTAGGGACCGTTTTTTTAACGACATTAGTTTCTCTTGATGGTGATGGTTCAACGACATATATGATTTGTGTCGCAGCGATGCTTCCTCTCTATCAGCGACTTGGTATGAATACACTGATCATGACAGCACTTATGTTGTTATGTAGCGGTGTAATGAACCTTACACCATGGGGTGGACCTACTGCCCGCGCAGCGAGTGCACTTCAAGTCGACCCAAGCCATATTTTTGTACCAATGATTCTTCCAATGATTATTAGTATTGGCTGGTTATTCTTCTTGGCATATTTATATGGTCGCTATGAGCAAAAACGTTTAGGCGTGATTGAGCTTGAAAGCCATCATGGTGACAATATTACTGTTTCAAAAGATCCAGAAGCGACTCGTCCACATTTACGTAAAGTAAATATGGTACTCACCATTATTCTTATGATTGCGTTGATCAAAGGTATTTTACCAATGTCAGTGTTATTCATGCTTGCGTTCTGTATTGCGATGCTTATCAACTATCCAGATGTTGATATGCAGAAGAAACGTATCGCTATGCATGCTGATAGTATCTTGGCTGTGGTAGGTTTAATTTTTGCGGCTGGTATTTTTACAGGTATTTTATCTGGCACAGGCATGGTTGAAGCGATGTCTAAAGAGTTTGTCGCAATGATTCCTGCAAGTATGGGTCCATATCTGGCACCAATTACAGCGTTGGTAAGCATGCCTTTGACGTTCTTTATGTCAAATGATGCATTCTTCTATGGTGTATTACCTATTCTTGCTGAAGCTGCTTCACATTATGGTATTAGTCCAGAAGCGATTGCTCGTGCATCAATTGTAGGCCAACCTGTACACTTATTATCACCACTTGTTCCTTCAACATACTTACTATGTGGTCTTGCTAAAGTCGATTTTGCAGATCATCAAAAGTTCACTTTTAAGTGGGCATTTATTACTTGTATGGTGTTAATGGGTACAGCTTTGGTGATTGGTGTTTTTCCACTTTTTAGTGCGATCTAACTCTACTCTGCTATAAAAAATAAAAGCCCCAATTGGGGCTTTTATTTTTTATTTATTTACGTACTCAATCATCGCATCTAAGAACGCATGAAAGTGCAAGGTAATATCTTCTTCTAAAATTTTATAGGCATTATCAAATTGCACCATTGGCCAACCTTCTTTCCAAAATGGGAAGATATCATGTAAGTCATGGGTAACTATTGCATCTTCACGAACAATTGCTTGTGAAATTTGTGCCAAAACTTGCGCTGTTTCTGCCCCATCAATAGCTAAATAATCAATACCACGCGCTTTTAAAATACGAATTCGATCTTTTTTATAGCGAATTTTTTTAGCTTGAGCTGCATTTAAACCTAGTGCAAGAGTCACTGCCTCTACAAACTTCTCTTCAAAATTTGAATTTAGTGCCACCAAAGCCTGTTTATGCGCTTCCTGACGTCCTGCTTTTCCCCCGCTACGGATAATCTCATTTGCTTCCGTATCCAGCTTATCTTTTTTCATCGACTGTAAAATGTCTAAAATTTCGATATCGCTTAAAGATTCAGGAGATTGCTCAAACATAGGAGTCCTTATACATACAACTAAAGGCACATTCTCTCATAAAAGCGATATTAAAGCAGAACAAAATTTTAAATAGCCTCTTACCTTGACTATTTTTATAGCCTTAATTTCAGAGATACTACTCATAAAATCAGATAATTCTTTGGTTATAAATTTTAATGTTTGCCAAATTAGTTTTACCCTGATAATATTATTTTACCCTGATAAAAATATGTGGCAAAAATGAATATAACAATCACCTATACCGCTTTTACTGGAAGCACACTTATTGCAAGCGACTCCCTTGTTGAACTTGCAAAAAAACTAAAACATCTTCCTAAAACAACGGAAAATATTCTGATTTTTAATGATCAAACAGGTCAACAAATTGATCTTGATCTTTCTGGTTCAGAACAAGATTTTCAACAACGTTATGCTGAACCTGAAGAAATTAAAAAAGTTGGTCGACCTAAACTTGGCGTAATTTCGCGTGAAATCACTTTACAGAAAAAACATTGGGATTGGTTAGATCAACAAAGTGCGAGTGCATCAGCAGTAATTCGTAAGTTAATTGATAAAGAGTTAAATAATCCAAATTCTGAAGGCAATATTATGCTTGCCAAACAAGCCATCGACCGTTTTATGTCTGCTATGTTAGGCAATATGCCAAATTACGAGGAAGCAACACGCGCCTTATATCAAGGTGATCGAGATACATTCTTAAAGATGATTCAGAACTACCCTAAAGATTTAAGAGAATATTTAACTTTAAAAACTCAAAGTATTTTATAAACTCAATAAAAAAACCCGCTTACGCGGGTTTTTTGGAACTCATTTTCAATCTATTAAAGACGAACCAATTCCACGATTTTTTCTACTGCTTCTTCTACTGTTTCAGCAGTTATCTCAGTATCTGTACCATCCACAGAAGTTGTAATAGTTACAACACCTGTCTCACGTAACAGAACCAATTGCTCAGCTGTTAAACTTGCTTTCGCGATCGCAACTACACCTTGCTGAATCAGCAAACTTTCTAAGACTTGAGCTTTTTCAATTAATTGTGCAGAAACACCAATAGCAGCAGGTTTTTGACCTAAACGAGCAGCACGGTCTTCGGCAGTAACAGCATTGTTATGAGCAGTCCACTCTACAGCAGCTTCTACCATGCCCGCGCCAACAGTCACGTTACTTAAACGGTCAATAAAAATAAATGAACCTGTGTAACGAGAGTCTTGATATTGGTCACATACCACTGGAGCATCGAACTCAACTACCACATCGGCAATTGCATTTAACTCAAGCTCTTCTACTTGAGTATGCTCAAGTGTATTTACATTCACACGGTAGTGAATGTTCGTCACTTTTGCTGGAACGGTTTGTGTACCAATCTTAATGTTGTACAACTTACCTTTTACAAGCGGGTGCTCATTCATCCATACCACAGAAGCACGAACGCTACGTGAAATTAATGGTTCCTCACCTGCACGTACCAGCACGTTACCACGGCTAATATCAATTTCATCGTTTAACGTTAATGTAACTGCTTGACCAGCCACTGCTTGCTCAAGGTTACCGTCAAAAGTAACGATTTCTTTAACCGTAGAACGCTTACCAGAAGGTAACGCTACAATTTCGTCACCGACTTTAATTTCACCTAAAGCTACAGTACCCGCAAAACCACGGAAGTCGAGGTTTGGACGGTTCACATACTGAACAGGGAAACGGAATTCGTGTTTGTTTGATTCGCGGCTAATTTCCACAGACTCAAGAATACTCATCAAGGTTTGACCCTTGTACCAAGGAGTATGAGCAGATGGATTTACAACGTTATCGCCATTTAAAGCAGAAATCGGAACAAATAAGATATTAGCTGGGCGACGCTCACCTAACTGGCTCACGAACGCATCATATTCAATCTGAATCTCATTAAAACGCTCAGGTGAATATTCAACCAAGTCCATTTTATTAATGGCAACAACAATATTTTTAATACCAAGCAAACTAGCAATAAATGTATGACGACGCGTTTGAGTTTGAACACCATAGCGCGCATCAATCAAAATAATTGCAAGATCAGCAGTCGATGCACCAGTAGCCATGTTGCGGGTATATTGTTCATGTCCCGGTGTATCGGCAATAATAAACTTACGCTTTTCAGTCGAGAAATAGCGATAAGCTACATCAATAGTAATACCTTGCTCACGCTCAGCCTGCAAACCATCTACAAGCAACGCCAAATCTGGTGCATCACCCGTCGTACCTACTTTTTTACTGTCACGTGTTACAGCTTGTAATTGATCTTCATAAATCAATTTTGAATCGTAAAGTAAACGGCCAATTAAGGTACTTTTACCATCATCTACGTTACCGCAAGTCAAAAAACGCAAAAGGTCTTTTTGTTCATGCTGTTTTAAATAAGCCAGAATGTCTTGGCTGATTAAGTCTGATTGATGAGACATTGCTCAAACTCCACAAATTTAGAAACTGTCTTAGAAATAGCCTTCTTGCTTTTTCTTTTCCATTGAGCCTGCTTCATCATGGTCAATCATACGACCTTGACGCTCAGAACTTGTTGCCAATAACATTTCCTGAATAATTTCTGGCAATGTATCAGCTTCAGACTCGACTGCCCCTGTTAATGGATAACAGCCTAGTGTACGGAAACGTACAGACTTCATTTGTGGAACTTCACCCTCTTTTAAGCGCATGCGTTCATCATCCACCATAATGAGCGTGCCACTACGCTCAACTACTGGACGAACAGCAGAGAAATAAAGAGGAACAATTTGAATATTTTCTAAATAGATATATTGCCAGATATCTAACTCTGTCCAGTTAGATAAAGGGAATACACGAATACTTTCGCCTTTGTTTACTTTACCGTTGTAAAGGTTCCAAAGTTCAGGACGTTGGTTTTTAGGGTCCCAACGATGCTTACTATCACGGAATGAATACACACGCTCTTTCGCACGCGATTTTTCTTCGTCACGGCGCGCACCACCAAAAGCAGCATCAAATTGATATTTATCCAAAGCCTGTTTTAAAGCTTGGGTTTTCATAATATCTGTATATTTTGAGCTACCGTGATCAAATGGATTAATCCCTGCTTCACGGCCTTCTTTATTTTGATGAACAATTAAATCAAAGCCATGGGTTTTTGCCATGTTATCGCGAAACGCGATCATGTCTTTAAACTTCCAACCCGTATCAACATGTAATAAAGGAAAAGGAAGTTTCGCAGGATAAAATGCTTTTAATGCAAGATGAAGCATCACAGCCGAATCTTTACCAATTGAGTAAAGCATGACTGGATTTTCAAATTCTGCTGCAACTTCACGGATAATATGAATACTTTCAGCTTCAAGTTGCTTGAGATGTGTAAGTCTTGATTCAGTCATGAACACGCCCTTCTCTATCCATTTTGCCCATAAAATCTAGAAGTGGTATTAAACCACCACTTAGAAGACCATGTGGAGGAACGAGTGCCATAACAACTCCAATTTTTTGTGATAAATAATCCAACCACAAGCCCTTTATGAGGCTTATAGCATTAGTTATGCATTATAGTGATTTAAAACTGTTTTCTTTTGCTTGTTTTTTCATATTGATATTCAAATTCATCATATAAATGTAAAATACTGATTTGCATAGCTAACCTGTCTATCGTAGCTCGCATTATTAGCTGAAGCAAATCACGATCTCATCTTTAGATTTCTTTAAATACAATAAAAAAGAGAAGCCATTTTAGCTTCTCTCTTGCTATAGCACTATTTAATTAATTAGAAACCAAACATTTTACGTTCTAATGGAATTTCAATACCAATAGATGCACCTGAATCATTACCTTCTAGGTCAGAGTCGCTAATCCAACCATTAATTTTTAATGGAAGATCTGGTTTGATGTAATGCGTCCAAGTTAAATCAAGTGCTTTGATTTTATCTTCTTTAGGGAAGGCTTTATTGATTGCCAAGTTAGATTCATTTACCTTCACAACCATTGCACGGCCACTTAAGCGATTCATCGTGTCAAAGCGAATATCACCACCGACAGAGTACATTTGACCATCACCACCAATTGCATGCCCTAGAGGGAAACCATGCTGATAATAACCGTCAGTATATTGATGATGACTATATGAAATGCCTTTTACATCGCCATTAGTACGCGTATCTGCCCATTCAGCATAAAGTTGGTAAGGCATATTTTTAACAATTGAAGAATAATCAGCACCAGCTAAATACATTTTTTTCGATGGTAAGTAACCTGCTTCGTCTTCACCAATGTATTGTCCATAAACACTGACTGGAATATTAAATAAAGGTTGTAGGTGTAAGCGAGCATCAAAACCAGCTAACTGGTTAGACGGATTATCTACACCAATACAATCAGTGTTTGTACAGCCATTATCTTTACCAATAATTGCATTCCAATATGCCTTGAAGCTGTTTGGTTGCCCATCACCACCAATCTGAAGTGTACGTGAAGCACCTAACTCCAAAGCTGGAACTGGACGTGCAGTTACACGCATCCCCAATAATTTAGCATTAGGAACAGCCTTATAGTCATCTAACTGACCTGCAAATAATTGGTATTGCCAAGGCCCAATCCAAGACAACCATTTATTTTCAAATGCATCTTGTACAGCTCGTTGCATGGTTACCCCATAAACGGGACGACTCGCATCACCACGGATTAAGCTGCCATCATGTCCAGGTCCCCACCACGTTGGAATTTGACCTGCAACAACCCATTGATTCCAGAGCTTGCCAGCAACATACGAACCTTCTACATTCGCATCATGCCCACTATCAATTTGTGGATCTTTTTCAGCGTTTACACGAATTTTTGCGTCCCAGTTTTCACCGCCCGCATTAAACTCTACAGACCCTTCATACTGTGATTTATGATTATTTCCAAATGCTTGAGGAATATCTTTGATATCTGTTCCTACAAAAGCACCTACTTTAACTGTATCGTTATCTGCTTTTAATGCATTAAGAACTGAATTAATAACTTTTTGTTGAGCTGGATGAGTTACTTTAGCCTGAGAGAGTGCGCGCTGAATTTCATCACCGCTTAAAGGCCAAGTAGAAGTGCTGATGTTAATAACACCTTGTTGATTCAACCAATTTAAATCTGTACGCAAATCATCATTATTAAGCACCAAACCTTGGGCAAAAACAGCTGAAGAGGCAGCTGTTAATAATGCAATTGAAAGTGTTTTTCTTAAAAACATGTCAGCACAATTCTCAAAGTTATTTATGAGCAACACATTAATTTTTTTATCACAAATTTGCAATTGTTAAACTGTGCAATTACATTTTTTAACGTGGTCTTAAGTTTTCTATAATTTTAGTGTTTTTTATATATAAAGAGTGAATAAAAAAAGGCAGTATAAACTGCCTTTTTGTTCTTTGAAGATTAAATTAACCTTCTTTACGACGCATATGCGGGAATAAAATTACATCACGAATACTTGGCGCATCAGCAAAAAGCATAACCAAACGGTCAATACCAATACCTTCACCAGCTGTTGGAGGTAAACCGTATTCAAGCGCTTCAACAAACTCTGCATCGTAATGCATTGCTTCGTCATCGCCCGCATCTTTTTCAGCAACCTGAGCTTGGAAACGCTCTGCCTGATCAATTGGGTCATTTAACTCGCTAAAGCCATTTGCCAATTCACGTCCGCCGATGAAAAACTCAAAACGATCGGTAATGTGCGGATTATCATCATTACGACGAGCAAGTGGAGACGTTTCCGCTGGATATTCAGTGATAAAGGTAGGTTGACGCAGTTTAGTTTCCACTGTTTCTTCAAATACGATTGTTTGAAGTTTACCTAAACCAAAACCAGGTTTAACTTGCTCTTTTAATTCCTCACGCACAAATTTTGCAAGGAATTCGCGGTCACCTACATTTTCTGGCGTAAATTGAGGGTTATTCTCTAAAATGGCATCAAACATAGAGATTTTCTTGAATGGCCCTTTAAAGCTAAACACTTCACCTTGGTAAGGCACATCAGTCGTACCTAAAATATCAAGGGCTAGCTTTTCAAGCATGTTTTCAGTCAAAGCCATCAAGTCTTTATAATCAGCATATGCCTGATAAAACTCGATCATTGTAAATTCAGGGTTATGACGTGTTGACACCCCTTCATTACGGAAGTTACGGTTAATTTCAAACACACGCTCAAAACCACCAACAACCAAACGCTTTAAGTAAAGCTCAGGTGCGATACGCAAGAATAGCGGCATATCTAAAGCATTGTGATGCGTTTCAAACGGACGTGCAGATGCACCACCCGGAATTACATGCATCATTGGCGTTTCGACTTCCATGAAACGCTCATTTGTTAAAAATGCACGAATACCTGCAACAACTTTGGCACGAATTTCAAAAGTCTTACGAGTTTCTTCATTCACGATTAAGTCGAGGTAACGCTTACGGTACTTAACTTCTGTATCGTTCAAACCATGAAATTTATCTGGTAATGGACGAAGCGATTTTGTAAGAAGTTCAAAGCTTTCAAGGTGTACATATAAGTCACCTTTGCCAGAACGACCAATATAACCTTCAGCAGCAATAATATCGCCTAGGTCCAAACCCTTAATGGTCTCAAGAATATCTTTTGGTAAACCTTTACGGTCAACATATAACTGGATACGCCCAGTCATATCTTGAATCACCATGAAAGAACCACGGTTTAACATGACACGGCCAGCAACTTTTACATAGACATGTTCAGCGCTTTCAATTTGTTCTTTCGACTGATCTTTAAATTGTTCTTGTAAATCGGCAGCGTAGTGTTCACGTTTAAATGTATTTGGCCAAGGACTCTTTCCAGTATCCTTTGCAACATCTTGGATTTGCTTTAATTTGGCATGACGCTGTGCGATTAAATCGTTTTCGGAAATAGTTGGTTCAGAAGTCGATTGAGCGTTTTGTTGCGTCATCTCTGCCTCGATTAAGTAAAAATTAAGTGCTATATCCTAACAGATTGCAGGAGTTTTTCGAAAGATTTCAACAAAACAAAAATGAAAAAAGTCAAACCATTCACACTAAATCAGTATTCAATGACGAAAATTACTTAGACCAATCGCTAAGATCATTTTTTTTTGCTTTAAGTAAAATATAAAAAAATCCAAATGACCTCGATATTAAAAGGCTTTTTTTGCCTTTTATTTTATCCATGAGATTGTGTAGTAAATAATGAAAATTCTATTTTTACATGGCTTGGATTCTTCTCGTGAATCAACAAAGTTCCATGCCATCTTGCATCCTGAAAAATTTTGTATTGATGTTGATTATCGAAACCTAAGCTACTCTTCAGTTAAAGATTTTTATCACCAAGCGATCGAAACAATTAAACCTGACTTATTGGTTGGACATAGTCTTGGCGGCTACTGGGCATTGAAAACAGCCGCTCAACATAAATTAGCGGTGATTGTTGCTAACCCAAGCCTTAATCCTAGTTTTCGTAATGATTATCCTCACCTTTGTGATGAAGATCTTGATCACTCTCATCCTAAAATGGCTTATTTAGAGTTAGGAGACGAGCAACTTGATATGTATCAAGTACAGGAAAAGCTTTCACCTTATATGACAGTAGAAACATATGACGGAGGCCATCATCGTCTTGCTTATCCTTCTCGTCTCAATGATCTGATTTCTAAAATTCATAAAAAATACTTTGCCTAAACAACGAACTGAGTAAGATGAACTAGCTCCCTTCAGCAATATGTTTTACAACTTCAAAACCTTGAATAAAGCCACTTTTTAACATACCGATATATTCAGGTAAGGTGGCCAATTCAACTTTTAAAGTTGTAGTATTCCCATTTTGGCTTAAAAAATATTTTTCTAGCGAACCACTCCAGCCCTTCACCTCTTCACTTTCTAAGTCTTCCTTACCCTCTTTAATCATTCCTAAATGTTTAAAAATTAGCACTTCAGGCTTGTTCATTTCTTCAATGGTCGAAACCATTCCATTTCCTTCTCCGTCTAGAAAATATGTTTTACCACCAATTTTCCAGTCAGTGCGCATTGAAGAATCCGGCGCAAAGAATTTCGTCCACGCATTATATGTCTCGCTATTCCAGAGTACGTTCCATACTTTTTCTATAGGCGCGTTAATCTCTACTTCATATACTAGAATTTCCATACTCAACTTCCTTATCTCTGTTACTCAAGTATTCAACAAACTTTATCGCTTTATATAAATATCAATTTATCTGTCTATTTATTAATCAGCTTATGTTTTTAAGAACTTTATTTATATAAATGCTTTGTTCTTTTTGTAACCCTTCATATCACTTAAAACCTTATTAGATCAATAAGTGAATAAAAAAATATGATTTATT
This sequence comes from Acinetobacter seifertii, assembly GCF_016064815.1. Classification (NCBI taxonomy): domain Bacteria; kingdom Pseudomonadati; phylum Pseudomonadota; class Gammaproteobacteria; order Moraxellales; family Moraxellaceae; genus Acinetobacter; species Acinetobacter seifertii. The sequence continues at coordinate 3,049,878 of NZ_CP065820.1, forward strand.
ATGTGTTTATGTTGAAGTTTTGCCTAAATAACCAGTTATTTGTCTCGATATGCCATTCATCTTTGCTTACGAATGATTAAACTCCCTTATGTGCTTTACTTTAAATGTAGAACTGCGTAAAAATTTGATACCCGATCAAAGCTACATTAGTTATTATTGAACGGATCGTAGTTACATTATTAATAGATGAAATAGTTTTACTGAAAGGCAGCTTTGAGCAAACTTATCAGTGCGGAGAGTCTCATGAAAAAATATCAATGTATCGTTTGTGGATGGATTTACGATGAAGCAGAAGGTTGGCCACAAGACGGCATTGCAGCTGGAACAAAATGGGAAGATATCCCTGATGATTGGACTTGCCCTGATTGTGGCGTTTCAAAAGCTGACTTTGAAATGATCGAAATCTAATGTCTTAAATGAAAAGGCCATGATTTACATGGTCTTTTTTATATATCATCAATCACCGTATTAAATGAACAATTCTAATTCTGGAGAAAAAAATGCATCCAATCGTCATTATCGGATCAGGCATGGCGGGTTATACCTTAGCACGTGAGTTCCGTAAGCTTAACCCAGAGCAAGAACTTGTAATGATTTGTGCGGATGATGCGGTGAACTATGCAAAACCAACGTTATCTAATGCCTTTGCAGGTAAAAAGGCTCCGGAACAAATTCCGTTAGGTGATGCTGCAAAAATGAGTGCACAGCTCAATATGCGTATTGAACCTTTTACATGGGTGAAAGAAATTTTAGCTGAGCGTCATGAGCTTGTTCTAGAAAAAGATGGTGTTGTTTCTCAACAACCCTATTCAAAATTAATTTTGGCTATTGGTGCCAACCCGATTCGTCTTGCAATTGCAGGAGATGGCAGTGATGACATTCATGTAGTGAACTCACTAATTGACTATCGTACCTTCCGCGAAAACCTTGCTCAACGTAAAGATAAACGTGTTGTAATTTTGGGTGCTGGTTTAATCGGTTGTGAATTTGCCAATGACTTACTTCATAGTGAATATGATGTAACGGTAATTGATTTAGCGCCTCAACCATTGGGTCGTTTATTACCGTCACACATTGCTTCAGCTTTCCAAGAAAATCTTGAAGAAGCTGGGGTTAAATTTGCATTAGGCACAACCGTTGAAAAAGTAAGTAAAATCAATAACGGGGATGATTACGCCGTTACATTAGCAAATGGTCAAACTTTAGTTGCTGATATCGTACTTTCAGCAATTGGCCTACAACCAAATATTTCTCTTGCTCAAAGCGCAAATATTCAAACCAGCCGTGGTGTAATTACCAATAGCTTGCTTGAAACGAATCAAGCAGATATTTATGCAATTGGTGACTGTGCAGAAGTTAACGGTACCCTACTTCCTTATGTAATGCCAATTATGCAGCAAGCGCGTGCTTTAGCAAAAACATTAAGCGGTCAACAGACAAATGTACATTACCCTGCAATGCCAGTTGCGGTAAAAACCCCGGCTGCACCACTTACAGTTTTACCGGCACCAGTTGATGTCGATGTAAATTGGGAAACTGAAGAATTCGACGATGGTATGCTTGCCAAAGCACTTGATAATGACGGAACATTACGTGGTTTCGTATTGTTAGGTGCGACAGCAGGCAAGCAACGTTTAAATTTAACTAAGCTTGTTCCAGATCTTATTCCTGCCCAAGCATAAAGTTTAAATTAGGAATACTCGTTAAAGAGTATTCCTTTAAGGTATGAATAACATGAATAGCGCCTTACAATTTAGTATTTCACCCTACACTCCTTTTATGCAGGAAACCAAAGTCAATTTAGGCAACGGTATTGAATTGCATGTAGAAGTAGGTGGAAAACCAGAACACCCGACCATTTTGCTGATTATGGGCTTAGGTGCTCAAATGCTATTTTGGCCGGACTTTTTCTGTAAATCGCTCATTGATCAAGGTTTTCGTGTTATTCGTTTTGATAACCGTGATATTGGCCTTTCTTCAAAAGTACGTCATCAGGGTAAACGTTTAAATACCATGAAGTTGATGGGACGTTTTGCTTTAGGGTTAAGTAATCAGGGCGCACCTTATACATTGTATGATATGGCTGACGACGTATCGATGCTTCTTGACCGTTTAGGCGTAAGTAAGACTCATGTAGTCGGTGCATCAATGGGCGGTATGATTGCCCAAATTCTTGCTGCAAAATATCCAGAAAAAGTAGAAAAGTTAGGTTTGATGTTTACAAGTAACAATCAACCGTTTTTACCCCCACCGTTTCCTAAACAGCTTTTAAGTTTGATTGGCAAACCAGAATCACGTGATGAAGAAGGGATTGTTAATCACAGCTTAAAATTATTCCAGTTAATTGGTTCTCCTGGTTATATTAACCATATTGAAGCCGTTCAAACCGCACGAAAACTTTATCAACGTAGCTATTATCCTGCTGGTGTACTTCAACAGTTTTTAGCAATATTATGTACAGGTTCCTTACTGCAACTGGACCGTGAAATTAAGCAACCCACAATAGTCTTACATGGCTCTCGTGATCGCTTACTTCCACCGAGCCACGGTAAGGCTGTAGCAAAAGCAATTTCCGGTGCTAAGTTTGAATTAATTGATGGAATGGGGCATGATATCCCTGCCCATTTTATTCCACAGCTTAGCGGTTTATTTGCGCATCATTTTAAATCATCATACTAGGACACTATGGCTGCATTACCCTCACTAAGACAGCTATCATATTTAGTTACGTTGTCGGAAACTTTGCATTTTACTGAAGCAGCACGTCGCTCTTTTGTTACCCAATCGACTTTATCGGGCGGCATTATGGAGCTAGAAAGGCTACTAGGTGGCGTTCTGGTTGAACGTGACCGTCAGAATGTGCGTTTAACGCCATTAGGTGAGCAAGTCGTTGCTCGAGCCCGTGTATTGCTAGCAGATGCTCAGGATTTAATGCGTTTAAGCCGTGAAATGAGTGAACCATTAACTGGTGATCTTCATTTGGGTGTTATTCCAACCATTGCACCTTTTATCCTGACACGGTTACTTGATGAAGTGCATCACCAATTACCAAAAATTCAGTTGCATTTACATGAAGCTCAAAGCGAGAAAATTGTAGAGCGATTAGAGCATGGTAATTTGGACATGATCGTTCTTGCACTACCTTTTGACACAAGAAGTCTAAAAGTAGCTGAAATTTCAAAAGAAAATTTGTATCTCGTTTGCAGTAAACAAGATACAAATGCGCTTCAAGCAAACTCTCTAGATGACCTCGATTTGTCACGACTGATTTTACTTGAAGAAGGCCATTGCTTACGTGACCACGTATTAAGTGCGTGTCCAATTGGTGAGCGTAAAAACGATAACCGTTTAAAAGCAAGTTCATTACCTACCTTAGTTGAGATGGTGTCTTCTAATTTAGGTTTTACGCTTTTACCAGAAATCGCAATTGAAAATAGTATGATCAAGTTTAATGATCAGATTACTGCAAAACCAATTGAAGATGCACCAAGTCGTACTCTGGCACTCGTTACACGTAAAAGTACACCACTACAAAGCGAATTTGATGTACTCCTGCAAATCATGCAGAAAATCACAACAAATTTACATGAATAAAAAAAGGAGTCTTCGGACTCCTTTTTCTTTTACTGCGCTGTTAAAGATGCCCATTTGAAAACCCAAGCTGATTTCAAATCTAAATTCTCATCTGAAATGATTTTTTCTCGAATGATTTGTGCAATCGCATAATCATTGGCTGGGTCTATCATGACACGTATTCCTTTTGTGGTTGGACTAGTCACAACCTTATATCCTTTAGCGTGCAATTGTGACTGGAGCATATTTGCTTTATTTTGATTAGGTGCTAATGCGACTTGTACCATCCATTTTTTTTCACCATTTTCTAAAATTTCTTTAGCCACTGCTGCATCAAGCTGTTTTTTATTCTCAAGAGTTTTCTTTTCTTCTATTTTTTTTGATTGAGTCTCTTCGGCCTTCTTTTGTGTTAACTGCTCATCTTGAGTCGTTTTTCTTTTTTGAATGTTTATAGATTTATTTTGTGTTTCATTCTTCTTATTTTTTTCCCTAGGCGGCTGTACAAAATAGGGATATATCATTTGATCATCATATTTATGAAATACAATAATATCTCCATAGCACTTTTGATCTGCATAAGCAGTCACTGGCATTACCCCTAAAAATATTCTAATAAATAAACTTTTAATAAAGCATTGCATATTATTCACTTACCAAAGTTAAGTATATTTAATGCGGCGTATTAAAGTAGATTTCTCGTGATTTGTATATTTTTAATATTCAAAGTTTTATGCAAAGAATCACATATTTTTTAAACATCTTGCGTTAATTCAAATTATTATTGTATATCCTGCAACCATTTAAGTATTCAGACTAAAATACTTTGAATTTCATATAATTAAAAAAACCGACATAAAGTCGGTTTTCTAATATTAAGTTTTATTTAAATGTTTCTAATAATTCCCTTTGAGCATTATGCAATTTTTCACCTTCAGCAGGTTGGGCACGAACCCAAGTACCATCACCTTGTAATAACCAAGCTTGCTGATTATCTTGCAAATAATTAAGAAGACCTTGTTGATAAATTCGTTTCTTCAATGCTGGGTCTTCAATTGGGAAACATGCTTCAACACGATTAAATAGGTTACGATCCATCCAGTCTGCACTTGAACAGTAAATACGTGCATCGCCGTTATTACTAAAGTAATAAACACGCGTATGCTCAAGGAAGCGCCCTACGATTGAACGTACTCGAATGTTTTCCGATAAATTCGGTAATCCTGGACGTAAGCAACAAATCGAACGAATAATCAGATCTACCTGCACCCCTGCTTGAGAACCTTCATACAATTTATTGATTAACTGAACTTCAGTTAAAGCATTTACTTTCACAATAATTTGGGCTTTACGACCAGCCTTAGCATTGGCAATTTCTTCATCAATAAAGTTGATGAGCTGAGCATGCAAAGTAAAAGGTGCATGGAGCAACTTTTTCAGTTTTGCCATTTTTCCCATACCTGTTAACTCTTGGAAGATACGATGTACGTCTTCACATAAGTCTTTATCGGTCGTCATAAGACCATAATCAGTATAAATACGGGCATTCATCGCATGGTAGTTACCTGTTCCTAAATGAACATAACGTACCAATTTATTATTTTCACGGCGTACTACCATAATCATTTTGGCATGAGTTTTATAACCCACAATGCCATAAACGACTACCGCTCCTGCTTCTTGAAGTACATTCGCCACTTCAATATTTGATTCTTCATCAAAACGGGCACGTAACTCAATAACTGCCGTTACTTCTTTTCCATTACGTGCAGCTTCGGCCAAGACTTGTACAATTTCCGAATCAACACCACTACGGTAAAGCGTTTGTTTAATTGCAAGTACTTGTGGATCACGTGCTGCTTCGCGGAGTAACTGAATAACTGGAGCAAAAGATTCAAATGGGTGATGAAGCAAAATATCCTGCTTTTGCATAGCCGAGAAAATACTCTCAGTCTTTTTAAATACTTTTGGTACGACCGGTGTATGCGAGTCATAACGCAAATGAGGACGTTTAAAGTTTGAAACCAGACGTGCCAAGTTTACAGGACCATCAACTTTGTATAGTTGCTCATCGGTTAAATCGAATTCTTCTAATAAATATTCATAAATATGCTGTGGACAGTTATGAGTCACTTCTAAGCGAACTGCACGACCAAAACGGCGTGAACTTAACTCACCTTTTAAAGCTTTAGCTAAATCTTCAACGTCTTCATTAAGCGCCAAATCGGCATTACGGGTTACACGGAATTGGTAACAACCCGTTGCTGTCATGCCTGGGAACAAGTCTGATACATGTTCATGAATAATGGCAGACAGCATGACATGATGCTCTTTACCGCCTGTCAACTCATCTGGTAATCGTACAACCCGAGGTAATGAGCGTGGTGCTGGTACAACGGCTAAATCAATTTGACGACCAAATGCATCTTTACCTTCTAAGGTCACAATAAAGTTCAGGCTTTTATTGACTAAACGCGGAAATGGATGAGCTGGATCTAGACTAATTGGTGTTAGAACAGGCGCAACTTGTTCCTGAAAATATTTTTTAACCCAAGCTGATTGAGCTGGCGTTAATTCCCCACGACGCAAGAAACAAATGTCTTCTTCACGGAGTTTAGGCAAGATTTCTTCATTTAAAATACGATATTGACGTTCAATTGCAGCATGAGCAGTCTCAGAGATTTTTTGTAAGACTTGTCTAGGTGTTAAACCATCTGGACTTCGACTTTCATTGCCTAAAGCATATTGCTCCATGACACCAGCTACACGAATTTCAAAAAACTCATCTAAATTACGTGAAAAAATAAGTAAGAAATTCATTCGTTCAAGTAATGGATGTAAAGGGTCAACTGCCTGTTCCAATACGCGCAAATGAAAGTCAAGAATAGACAATTCACGATTAATATAACGGTCGTTATAACTATATTCTGTTGGGGTCGTTGCTGTAATCGCTGTATTCATGTCTAACTTAATCTCTTTCCAACCAAAATCTCTGCAAAATAGTATGCTGCAAAATTATGTCAATTTGATAAAAACTAAAAAAATAACACATCTTTAAGACAAAGTTATTCAGGAATCTGGGTGCTATTCATATAACGTAAAATAACGCGTTTTCGATATTGTAGTTTATGGTCATTACGATGATCTTGATAATATTTTGGATCTGGTAATAATGCGGCTAAAAAAGCAGCTTGTTCGCGTGTTAGGTTTTTAGCACTTTTACCATAATAATATTGGGCAGCAGCTTCAACACCATATAAATGTTTGCCAAATTCAACAGAGTTCATATAGACCTCAAGAATTCGACGTTTTGACCACATACGCTCCATCATCCATGTCGCCACTGTTTCTTGGCCTTTGCGAATAAATGATCGCTTATTGTATAAGAACAAGTTCTTTGCAAGTTGTTGAGACACAGTGGAACCACCAGCAACCACTTCGCCCTCTTCGTTATTACGCTCTAGCGCAAAACGAATGCCATCCCAATCAAAGCCATGATGGTGGATAAACTTTGCATCTTCACCGGCTAAAATTGCATGTTTGAAATTATCGCTTATATCATCATAGTCGAGCCATTCATGAATGATCGGCCGAGATGTATCTGACCAATAATCAATTCGCATAAACATGGTAGTATCAACTTCATGAGTACGCCACCAAACTAAACTTGAGAAAATCCAAAGCTGAATTAGGAGAATTGCACCAATAAAAATTAACAACACGCGAACAATAAAAGCTTTCATGTTCGTCCCAATCTCCTGTATTCAACTTTTTTCATGTTAAGCTGTAAAGCATGTTCATATATAACAAAAGCATAGCATGACTCAATCTCAGCCTCCGCACATTAATCGTAAACTCAATGTACAAGCATGGTGGCTGACGGCCCTACTGATCTCAATCAATGTAGGTTTGTTCATCTGGCAAATTATATCTGGAGTCAACATTAGCGACCCAGCCATAAAAGATGCTCTTCACTGGGGTGCAGATTTTACACCACTTACTTTTTCTGGACAGCCCGAACGTTTATTTACCAGCATGTTTTTTCACTTTGGTATCATTCACCTTATGCTTAACATGTGGGCCCTATATATTTTCGGTAATGTCGCTGAAGCTTTATTTGGTCGTTTATATTTTATCGGCCTATATTTGCTTGCTGGCCTGTTTGGTAGCCTTTTAAGTAGCTATATCAATATTCAAAATGGACATGAATTGCTACAACATTTTGACCAAAGCTTGCTCCCTCATGTAAGTGCCGGAGCCTCTGGTGCTGTGATGGGATTAGGTGCGGCTTTAACTGTCCTTTCATTATTTCCTCCTCTACCTCATCAAGCCTATATACTCGATAAAAAAGCATTATTAATGATTATGGCGATTAACCTTATATTCGGTCTGGTTGCCACAGGTATCAATAATGCTGCACATGTCGGCGGTATGATTATGGGTGCATTACTCGCGCTGATTTGGTATTTAAGTTACCGTACTAAACTTAGTACGACCTTAAAATTTTTGGGTTTAATGGGAGGACTCTTATTAACAGTCGGCTTCTATATTTACTGTAATCAACTGAACTCACCATTACTTCCACTTTGGCATGAAATTTTAATTCAGAACCCAGAAATACTGCCTTAACTTAAATCTGGTTCAGCTCTCGCAAACTTTGTAGTGGCGGTAAATTACAAAGATAACCAAGTCTATATCGACCAATGAGAGCACAAAGCAACATCATAGCCAGTGGTAAAATCAACCATATTTCAATATGCCACTGTATAACCATATTCATTTTATAACTTGCTATTGCACTAATTACCTCAGCAAAACAGCAGGCAACAATGCCTGCTAATAGCCCTAAAAATCCAATTTCTAAACTCAGCATTTGCTTCATTTTATTTTTAGACAAACCAAATGAACGTAATAAAGCGACCTCTCGACGGCGCTCGTCCATTAACAGGTTTAGACAAGCAATTAAAACGAGTATTCCAGAAAAGCCAACTAAAGCCGCAAGTACAGTCACGATTTTGACTAATACATTCATTAAACGCTTTACTTCATCCAAAATACGGTCAACATCAATAAAGACTGTATTTGAAAATTGCTGAATAATATTAATCATTTTAGGCTGATCTTGTTTAGGCACATAAAAGCTACCCAAGTAGCTACCCGCATTTTCATCTAAAGTTTTGGGCGAAAAAATAAAGAAGAAATTTGGACTAAAACTTTCCCATTCAACACTTCTAAAATTCACAACTTTAGCCTGCAAAGTACCGTCTGGCATGCTAAAAGTCAGCTTATCCCCAATCTGAATACCTAAACTTTCGGCAGTTTTTGCCTCGACTGAAACTTGTCCTATGCCATTAAAAGTGGCTTGTCCTTTTGTAATGACATTATCATTTGGCAAAATGTTTGACTGAGTTAAATTTAATTCACGGCGTAAAGAATTATTTTGCTTGATTGCATCTTCAGAAAAAGGAACATCATTCTTTGCAAGTAATCGTCCACGAATATTTGGATACAGAGGCGTACTTTGCCAACCATTTTGTTTTAATTGTTGCTCAAAAGCTTTTAAATCAAATGGTGGTAGACCATAAACAAACTGGTTTGGTGTGCCTTCTGGTAACTGCTGTTGCCAACGCTCTAATAAATCTGTTCTTAGTACGCTTAATACCGTAATGAGGCTTAATCCCAAAGCCAAAGCTGTAATTTGTAAGGCACTTTGCGATGGTGAACGAATATAAAAAGTCAAACGAGTTTTCATCTTTTTTAAACTACGAAGCAAACCCCAAACAACGGTGTACAGCAAAATACAAAGAACGATAATGGCAGCCAAAACTATAATGCTGAGCATTAAGTTTTCACTTAAAACTAAGCTAAAAATAACAAGACTGGTGATGCCTGCAAAAAACATAAAGAATAATGATTTTCGGGATTTTGCCTGTTCCCGAATAACTCGAATAGGTGGCGTATTTAACAACTCCCAAATGCTTGGCAAAATAAACCCAAGTAGCACAATTACACTGGTAAAAATGGCAATTGGTAAGGGACCAAGTAAAAATCCAACCACAGAAAAACTTAATTCCAGTTGTGGAATTAGTTGTAACATGAGCTCAAGTAAACCATAGCCCATCATTATTCCTAATAGACTGCCAATCACAATTGAAATTACGCTGACTACGCAAAGTAGCCCAATATAGGCCCATAAAATTTGAAACTTGCTAGCACCAAAGCAACGTATTACAGCAATATGATCTTGGTTTTGCTGAACATAACGTTGGCTTGTTAAAGCAATAGCAATACCACACAATAAAATTGTTAAAATATTGGCAAGTTGTAAGAAAGTATCAAGGTTTTCTAGTGGGCGTAATAATCTACTATTTGACTCACTGGCATCGCGTAAACGTAAACCTGCGGTTTCTTCCTGATCATTTACAGTTTTATGTTGTTGTTTAAATTGCTTGCTAAAGTTTTGTACTTGATTAGGTTGACCAGACATTAACAGTCTATAATCGATTCTACTGCCTGTTTGAATTGCATGGGTTTTAGCAATATCGGCTTGATGAATAATAACTGTGGGCGAAAAACCTGAAAAACCGAGTTCTTGATTTGAATCCCGAATAATTACGCCGCTAAAATGAAATTGGGCATCTGCAATAGATACCGTATCGCCAAGTTTAACTTTAAGTAAATCAGCTGCTCTTTGACTTAGCCACACTTGACCAGGTTGAATACTCTGTGCACTAGGCTCAATCTCAAGTTTTCCTCTTAATGGGAACGCAGGTTCTATAGCTTTCACATTGACCATGACAAACTGATCTTGAGTATGTGCCATTGAACTAAACATAGTCACATGAGTCTGCTTTAATCCAATCTGTTCCGCCTTTTTTTGCCATTTAGTGTCTAGAGGTTCGTTATTTGATAGAACCAAATCAGCTGCTAACATTTGCGAGGCTTGTAGGCTAATCGCATTTTTAACTTGGCCATTACTAAACTTAAGAGCCGTGGTCGCACTAATCGCAAGTGAAAGCGCAATAATGAGTAAATATAACCCTCCAGTGCGAAAGCTTTGTAGCAAAAGTGGCTTAAGTAGATTACGCATAGTCTAACCACCCTGTACTGTCTTTAAACAACCATCATTTAATTCAACATGACGCTGGCAAAGTCCAGCCAAATTGCGATCATGTGTGACCAAAATAAGCGTCGTACCGAGCTCTTTATTTAAATCAAAAAGTAGCCGTTCAATTTCTTGGGCTGTTTGACCATCTAGGTTTCCAGTAGGTTCATCTGCAAAAATAATTTGTGGTTCTGCAATAAGTGCCCGTGCAATTGCCACACGTTGCTGCTCACCACCAGATAAGACTTTAGGCGTTTGTTCCGCTTGACGACTTAAACCTACCCGATGCAACCAGTCTAAGGCCTTCTGCTCAGCAATTTTATAATCAAAATCTTTACGTAACCGAAGCGGCAACATCACATTTTCAAGCGCACTTAACTGCGGTAAAAGTTGGAAAGACTGAAATACAAAGCCAACATGCTGCATTCTGATCTGGGCGCGCTGTTCCTCCGTCAACTCATGAACAGGCTGACCACATAACCATACTTCGCCTTCAGACGGCTGGTCTAAAGTCGCTAAGATACCAAGTAAAGTCGATTTTCCTGAACCAGAACGTCCCGTAATGGCTACCTGCTCCCCTTCATAAATATCTAAATCGATATTTTTTAAAATCATAAATTGATTTTGGTTAATCTGAATAGTTTGTGTAACTTGATGGGCAGCAATGATAGGTTGTGGCATGATGGGGACAGTCCTATATATTTAGTATTCGGGTCGAAACACAAATGTATAAATCTTATTTGTCTGGTTCTAAAAGTCTCTTGCTCATCGCATTGAGCATGTTGCCTATGTTGGTCTCGGCCAAAACTATTTTAATTTTAGGAGATAGTATTAGTGCCGGTTACGGAATAGACCCTAAACAAGGTTGGGTACAATTACTACAAAAACGTCTAGACCAACAGTATCCCAAACAACATAAAGTGGTCAATGCAAGTATGAGTGGTGAAACCACAAGTGGCGCTTTGGCCAGATTACCTAAGCTTTTACAAACGTATAAACCCGAAGTCGTAGTTATTGAATTAGGTGGGAATGATGGTTTACGAGGTCAACCCCCACAAATGATTCAACAAAATCTGTCGCAGCTCGTCCATTTAAGCCAACAACAAAAGGCGCAGGTTATTCTTTTTGGTATGAAGATTCCGCCTAATTATGGCACAGCTTATAGCAAAGCATTTGAAACCAATTATAAAACTGTAAGCCAAAAATATCAGGTGAAACTGCTACCGTTTTTCCTTGATGGCGTCGCTGGACAAAAACAACTAATGCAAAATGACTTGATTCATCCAAATGCCCAAGCGCAGTCAAAATTACTTAATTTAGCTTATCCATACATAAAAGGTGCCCTATAGGCACCTTTTAGTTTTAAATCTTTATAGACTGATTAGAAGTCAAAAAAAGTAACTTCACCAGTTTCTAATGAATACTCAGCACCAACAACAATCAACTCGCCTTTTGCAATCAGGTTCTCTAATACAGCCGAACCATGACGTAATTGATTGACCGAAGCAAAAACGTTTGAACGTACTGCATGACATGAAAGTTTTTTCAAATCATTTTTCAGATCAGTTTGCATTAAAATTTCAACTGATGGACGAACACGGTTCACAATCGACATTAAGTTAGATGATGGCGGATGATCAGGGTTCATCAACGTATCAATAGTCGCTTGAATCGCACCGCAATGACTATGTCCTAATACAACTACAACCGGACAATCATAACGTTCTGCCGCAAACTCAACACTACCAACTTGTGAAGGCGCAACAACATTACCAGCAACACGGATTACGAATAAGTCACCAAGACCTTGATCAAATACCATTTCTGCTGGTACACGAGAATCTGAACAGCCTAATACAATTGCAAACGGATTTTGATCCTTTGCCATTTCAGCGCGTTCATGATGCGATAAGGTTTTTGCAAGGGAAGTATTTCCATTTACAAATCGTTGATTACCTGCTTTCAAACGATCTAAAACTTCTTGCGCAGTAGGCATTTTATATTTCCATTGTTTTTTCAAGGTTAGAAATCATTTTAATGTGTCAAAATTTGAATGTCACTGACAAAAAATGAATCCTTTTCTAAGAAAATATTTTTAAAGCTTTAATGAGTTTTATAAGAAGGATAACCGCACAATTCCCTACTGTTTAGTGAAAAAATAGACATACTTTAGTTTATAGATTGACTATAATTTTCTTCATTCCAAACGTTTGGCAAATGACTCATTGGCAAAGTTTTTCAATAATTTTTCAAACTCGTTTAAGCTTCAAGGATGAAATATATGATAAGGCTGTCCGCTCCAATTAAAGCCTCTATGAAAAAAACTGCTACTGCATTGACTCTAGCTTGTAGTTTGTTGTCAGTAACTAGTATTTCTCAAACGCAGGCAGCCGATAATATTGATGTCAGTTTTCAAACAATATTACAGCAAGAACGTAGCTGGGCCGGACTGCAAAGTAAAAAATTAAAAGTAGGTGATATTACTTGGTCATATAGTGAAGGTGGTTCAACCACAAAACCGACCTTGTTACTTATTCATGGTTTAGGTGGTAGTCGAGATAACTGGAACCGAGTAGCACATTACTTAACTACAAATTATCATGTCATTATTCCTGATTTACCAGGGAGTGGCGAAACAATTGTTGCTCAAGATTTCGATTATTCTGTTCCCAACTTAGCTGAAAAATTACGTCGATTTGTTGAAGCTGAAAATTTGAAGGGACCTATTCATATTGCGGGGCACTCGCTTGGTGGCTCAATTGCCCTACTCTATGCTGGACAATATCCATTTGAAACTAAGAGTCTATTCTTAGTTGATAGCGGCGGTATTTTCCGTTCTGCCAACACAATTTATCTCAAAGATCCTACCTATCTAAAACAACTTTTAGTCTCTAAAAAAGGTGACTTTAACTATTTGTTAAAACAAACCATGTTTAATCCTCCGTTTATTCCTAAAGAGTTCTTACAGGCTCAGGAAAAACTGATGATTAATCAGGCACCGCAAACACAAAAACTAGTTGATCAACTGATCGCACTTAATAAAGTCTACACTCCAGACTCATTTGCAGTGCTTACCAAAACCATTGATGCACCCACACTCATTTTATGGGGCAAACAAGATAAAATTATTAATGTAGAAGTGGCGAGTGAGCTCAAAAGTCTCTTAAAAAATGCACAACCTCCTATCATTTTAGAAAACGTAGGCCATATGCCAATTTTGGAGGCTGAGCAGTTGGTTATTCAACAATATGTACCGTTTTTACTTAAAGTAGAAACAAATCAAGCGTCAAAAACGACTTCTCATTAAATAAAACTTCGGACTTGTGAGACCTTATGTCTACCCAACCAATCATTGAAAAACTTATTGAAGCTCATCTAGATTTTCTAGATGAGCAATTTGCTCAGACTCAAGTCATCCAACAAGAGTTTGAGCAGTTTTATCATTGGTTGGGTAGCCAGCAGTTACAACAATTGTGGACTTTTGAACAAATTCAACAGCTCATTCAAAAGCAGATTTTAGATACACCTGCTTCTGATTTTTTGATTGAACAAATTGTTGAGCATATTCGCTTTGCACTCATTCATCCTGCAAATGACACAGCAACGGTTGAAGATGTTATTCCTGTTTTAACCATTGACAGCATTGCGCAGTATGTTGCAAGTAAAGAACAGCATCGTAAAAAACTCATTAAAACAATTGTAAATAATCCAGCCTTTTCTGCACTGCTCACGCAACTGATTCAGCAAACAATGCATGATTATTTAGATGAATCTATGTCAAAACGCGTACCAGGTGTAGGTCGTTTTATGAAAATGGGCAAATCGGTATTAGAAACCGTGACCGATTCTAATCTCGATGACACGATTAACCATTATTTGCAAAAGAATATTTTAAAACTCAGCCAAATGAGTGAACGTGTTTTAAACCAACATTTTGACAATGATAAGCTTTATCACTTTCAAGCTAATATTTGGCATAAAGTTAAAACGATGCCACTTTCTGTTTTAAAAAATTATATAGAAACTGAAGATTTAACCAAAACGGTTGGTTTAGGGCATGAAATTTGGGACCATATTCGTCAAACTGATTATCTAAAACAACAAGTCCATGATGGTATTTATACGTGGTACGCGCGTAACCAAGAACGTAATTTTGACTTGTTACTGCGAGACCTAAATATTGAAGAAAGCCTAGTACAACAAGAACTTACTCAGTTACTTGTACCCGTATTACAACAACTCGTTACAACAGGACATTTAAGACGCCGTGCCCGTGTGTACTTAGAAAAGTTTTATTACTCTGAAAAAGCATTAGATATTTTAAATAACAAAGGCGCTTGAAGCGCCTTTGTCATAAGTCTTGTTTAGAAAGAATATTTTAAAGATGCATAATAAGCTCGACCTGGCTCGTTGTAAGTTTGGCTAATTGAGTTACTATCTCTTAAAATTTGTTTATCAAATAGATTACTTACACCAACGCGTGTACTTATATTATCTGAAAATTTATAACCGACGTTAATTCCAGCAATACTATAGCTTTTTACAGTACTTGGCTTAAGTGCAGAATTTGCTCCACCTGAGCCAATCCCCGATTCGAGTCTATTCTCGGCAAACTGGCGTGATTTTTGACGGCCATATTGCGTGAACACAAAATTCACATCTAACTGATCTGTAATGTCATAATCAAAAATTGAGTTAATCGTATAGTTTGGCACTAAAGATAATGGGTTCCCTGTCTGTTTATCTTTCGAGTCCATCATATAAGTAAAGTTGTTAGTCCAGCGGATATCACCGAAGTCTAATCCCAAGCTTCCCTCAAAACCTTGAATTAATGCTTTAGGCGTATTTTCCCAACGTAAGATATTCCACTTGGTATTGGTCACAGCGCCAGTATTTACATTGGTGCTTGAACCATCTACTGTTCCAACAACATTTGTACCAGCTACAATTTTATCTTTATAGTCATTGCGGAACCAAGTTAAGCTCGCATTCACGATATCCTTTTGGAACTGAATACCAAGCTCTTTGTTTACCGAAGTCTCGGGTTTTAGATCACCATTACCCTGTAATAAACAACGTGAATCAATATTAGCCGGGCAACCATTACCATTTGTACTTAACAAATACCCTTCGGCATTTTGATACATATTCGGTGCTTTATAGGCTTTTGCTACCCCACCTTTTAAAGTGAAATAATCATTGAGTCTTTGAGTAACGTTTAAGCTTGGACTCCAATTAGAACCTGATTTGCTGTGATCATCGAAACGTAAACCTAATACCACATCAGTGCTGTCTGTAAATTTTAGGTTATCTTCGATATATGCAGAAGCAATACGTGATTCCATTTTACTGCGATTGCCTTTAGCTAATTGATCGCCATAACCCGAACCACTACTGTCTGTACCCTGATTTGTCGAAATATTATCTTTAAATCTGTCTTCAACCCATTCAGTACCTACTGTTAATACATGCGGTACATAATATTCAAAAGGAATATTGGCTTCACCATTTAATCGAAGCGTTTCTAAGCGTGAAGTGGCTTTGTCATCCAGATTATTAATTTTTCCTTCTGTGCTACCGCCCAAACCTTCAGGAAGACGCTTATTGTGAGTTTTATCATATTGAGCAACGAGCTTACTTTTACCCCAAGACCAATCCCCTTCATGCGTTAATGCATAGCTATCACGGTACATAGTATTGGTTTCTTTACCGATGAGCTGCGAAAGAATCGTATCCGTTTGGGCATTTGCATTTAACTGAGAATCACCAGAATAAATATTGCCTTGTTTGCTAGAAGAAACATCGAGTAAGACAGTTTGCTGGTCTGTTGCCTGCCAAGCTAAACGGCCTGAAATATCTTTATTTTTAACGCCTTCACGGCCAGCTGCTGTACTACCTATTGATTTATTAATATCGACGTCGTCAGCTTCTGTTTTATTGTAATTACCATATAAACGATAAGACAAAACGTCTTTAATCAATGGCCCACTTACGTTAAAACCAACACGATTTGATGCACCTTCTTTAGAGTCTTCAGGTTGTGAAGTATAAAACTCTACCGAACCATGGGTTTCATTCGTCACTTTTTTAGTAATAATATTGACTACACCACCCGCAGCACCAGAGCCATAACGAGCTGCTGCTGGTCCACGTAAAACTTCGATCGACTCGATTGCTTCTGCTGGTACCCAGTTTGAGTCACCGCGTGTATCACGCTCTCCTTTCCAACCATAACGAACTGAATTACGAGAATTAATCGGTTTTCCATCCACTAAAATAAGTGTATTTTCTGGTCCCATTCCACGAATATCAATTTGTCTATTATTACCACGCTGCCCTGTTGCGCTATTACCAGTTAAATTGACACCCGGCATACGACGTACATAGTCAGAAATATCATTACGAACAGGTAGCTTTTCTAAATCTTCTTTGGTAATCACCGACACACCGAGCGATTGCTTCACCTGCTCTTCAGCTGTTACAAAAATTGTTTCCAATTTCACAGGTTCAGCAGGCTTTTCTAATGTTTGTTCTTGCTCGCTTTGTGCAGCATAAGTCATAGACATCATACTTGCCAGTACTGAAACAGAAAGCACTGACTGGATAATACGCTTCGACATAAGTATTCCCAATATATTGATTTATTAAACATCTCTCATTTTCAGTTTCGCATTGTAACAAAGATAAATAAAATTACAAATGATATTGATAATAATTATCATTATTTATATTGAATAATAAAAAAACCTCATATAGAGGCTTTTTTATTTCATTTTTCAAATAATTTTATTTGAAGTAAGCACCTTCAGCTTGTGTATGGTCTGTTTGGTCAACCACACGTTGAAGCTCAGGAATGTTTTCTTTCAAAGTTGTTTCTACACCTTGTTTTAAAGTCACATCAATTGCAGAACAACCTTGGCAACCACCACCAAATTTTAATACAGCAGTTAAACCATGTTCTGGGTCGTCTTGTACTTCTACCAAACTACAGTTACCGCCATGCCCTGCAAGACCTGGGTTAATTTCTGCTTGAAGAATATAAGTAATACGTTCTTCAATTGAAGCATCTGGTCCTACACGTGGCACTTTTGAATTTGGTGCACGGAAAGTTAACTGACCACCGAAACGGTCTTTGTTGTAATCAATTACAGCGTCTAAAAGATATGGAATAGACGGTGCATCAATGTATGCAGGAAAATCAGGATAGTCCTGTTTATAGTCCGTTGGTACAACTTCTTCTGGTGCGCTATATGCCATACAGCACTCTGCACGTGGTGTACCCGGATGTTCAACAAAAATTCGAACGCCAATTCCCGGAGTATTTTGCTTCGCCAATAATTCGTGCAAATACTCTTGTGCAGATGGTGTAATCAAAAGGTTCGGAATTTCTTCTGCAACAGCAGTGTTGGTGTTCTCAGTCGACATAACAATATTCCTCAAGCTGATGCCTTTATATTAACCGAAGATGAGGTGGATTTAAAAAAAATCAACTAAATTTGTCGGATTTATACACAACAGGGTTTCAAGTTGTATTTTTAATGGCATTATTGACCCCAGTATTGATCATTTTTTAAATATTTCTTATGTTGAATTTGCCGTTTAACCATACCATTACCCTTATTATTATTACGGTCGTCGTGTCTTTACTTGCTTTTAGCAATCAAAATGTTATGAATCGTCTGATCTTCTGGCCTCCTGCAATGCAACGTGGACAATTTGATCGTTTCATCACACATGGCTTTATTCATGCAGATGGGACACATTTACTGTTCAACATGATTACCCTGTTTTTCTTTGGCAGTATTATCGAGAGTTTTTATCGCCAATATTTTTATGACATGGGCTTTGTGTTGTTCTATTTAGGCGGTTTAATTTTTGCGATTTTACCAAGCTATCTACAACATAAAAATGATGCAAACTGGGCAAGTCTTGGGGCTTCAGGAGCGGTGTCTGCTGTTCTATTTGCTTATATTCTGTTTCAGCCATGGAAGCTGATTTTTGTATTTTTTATTCCTGTACCAGCGATTATTTTTGCGGTTTTATATGTCGCTTATAGCATTTGGGCAGGCAAACGTGGCAATACTCATATTAACCATAGTGCCCATTTATGGGGTGCGGCTTACGGCGTGATTGTAACAATCTTGATTGAACCAAGAGTGATTCCGCATTTCCTAGATCAACTTACCCGTTTGCCATTTTAAACTGAATATTTTTGAAAAGCCCATTAAGGGCTTTTCTTTTTTTCTCATTTATTTATGAATATAAATGCTCAGACATTTTTCTGATTTTCTTTGATCAATTCCTTGTTTTGATTGCAAAAACCATCTGATTAAACTCGTGCACAATTCTTTTAATAATTCAGATGATACAATGAAGTACAAAGCTCTTTTATCTAGTCTTTCCATTGCTTTATTTAGCTTATCTTTAGCTGGCTGTAACGATAATAATTCACAAGAAACTGCAACAACTACATCAAAGCAACCCAATATTCTGTTCATTATGGCCGATGACTTAGGCTATTCAGATTTAGGAGCCTTTGGTGGTGAAATACATACGCCTAATATTGATAGTCTGGCGCAAGAAGGACGACTTTTAACGGACTATCATACTGCACCAACTTGCTCCCCTACTCGCTCGCAACTCATTTCTGGTACTGACCATCATCTAGCAGGTATAGGCGCTATGGCAGAGCTTACACCAGACCATTTAAAAGGGCAGCCAGGCTATGAAGGCTATTTAAATGAACGCTCTTTATCGATTGCTCAGGTGCTCAAAGACAATGGTTATCGGACGTATATTAGTGGTAAGTGGCATTTAGGGTTAACCCCTGAAACCAATGCACATGCCAAAGGTTTTGATCATTCATTTACCTTATTACAAGGTCTAGATCATCACTTTAAACAAGCTCCAAGTGCCTTTAAACGCAACTCGACTTATACCGAAGATGGTCAAATTATTCCTGTTTCAGCATTACCTGATGACTTCTTCTCGACCAACTACTTTACCGACAAATTGCTGAGCTACTTAGAATCAGGCAAAAATAGTGGCAAACCGTTCTTTGCTTATGCTGCCTATACTGCACCTCACTGGCCTATACAAGCTCCAGCAGAATACCGTGACAAATATCGTGGCGTTTATGATGTTGGCTACGATGCTATTCGTAAAGCACGTATAGCTCGCCAAAAACAGCTTGGAATTATTCCGACAAACTTTGAAGCAGCAGAACCAATTGCAACACAAAATGCACCACAGAAATATGGAAAATGGGATGAGTTAACGGCTGAACAGAAAGCACTTGAAGCACGTAAAATGGAAATCTACGCAGGTATGGTAGAAAATCTTGATGCCAACGTGGGCCGAATTATCCAATATCTAAAACAAAATAATCTTTATGAAAATACTTTAATTTTCTTTGTTTCTGACAATGGCGCAGAAGGTTTTATTCGTGGTGGATATGGTAGTGAATCTGGTTTTGATAACTCTGTAACAAACGTAGGTACGCCTACTTCATACCACTATATTGGACCACGTTGGGCCGAGGTCAGTGCGGCACCTTTCCACTTATGGAAAGATACGGCTGGCGAAGGTGCAACGACTGCACCTGCTATTGTGAAATTACCAAATCAGAAAAAAGCAGAAGCAACCAATCATAGCTTTGCATCTGTACTCGACGTTTTTCCAACCTTATTAGATTATGCCCATATTCAAGTCCCTCAGGGCCAATATAAAGGTCGAACCATTAATACACCGAGCGGTTATTCTTGGAAATCTGTACTTGAAAATAAATCACAAACCATCCGTCCAGCAAATTTCAGCTTTGCCGATGAACTCCATGGTAGTAAATATGCCAAACAAGGCGAATGGAAAATTGCGCTTCAAGGTCGCCCTGAATTAGGCACGAGTACTTGGGAGCTCTATAACATTGCCACTGATCGTGGTGAAAATCACAATGTTGCGCAGCTTTACCCAGCAAAAGTACAAGAGTTGCTCTCGGTTTATCAAAAATACACTGAGCAAAATGGCGTACAGGAATATAACGTCAAATGAAATTGAAACTGCTTTTAAGCACTGCAATCAGCCTGTTATTCATTGCAGGCTGTAGTAAGTCTGAACATAGCTATGACACGAAAAAAGTTGTACCAAAGCAAGCCACCCCATCGGCTGCTTTGGGTTCTATTGAACAATGTAAAAGCTATACAGGCCTTCCAGCAGGTTGGCTTAAAAATACAACGGCTGGAATGGTGTTCATTCCAGATGGACATTTTAATTTTGGTTCTGAAAAAGCTTATCCTGATGAACTTAATTTCGGGAAAAAACAGCGCGAAGTTAAAGGTTTCTGGATTGATCAGACTGAAGTTACGGTCGCTCAATTTGCAAGTTTCATAAAAGCAACTGGTTATATTACCGATGCTGAAAAACAAAAACAGGCAGCTGTTTTTTCACCAGACCCTCATCACCCACAGCAATGGTGGCAACTCAAATCTGGATATACCTGGAAAATGCCAAATGGCCAAAATGGCGCACTTCCCAACCCTCATGAACCTGTACGCTACGTGACAAAAAATGATGCTGAGCATTATGCAGTTTGGCTAGGACGCGATTTACCCACAGAACTTGAATGGGAGTACGCCGCTAAAGCAAACTCACAGACCGACACGCCTTTACACCAAGCACCTACTGATGAACATCAGCATCCCCAAGCAAATTACTGGCAAGGTGCATTTCCTTTTGAAAATTTGAATCAAGATAATTTTACGAGTGTTGCTCCTGTCGGCTGCTTTAAACCTAATGGCTTTAAACTATTCGATATGATTGGAAATGTTTGGGAATGGACATCCTCTCCCTACCAAGGCGCACATGATCAGCATATGGGTAATTATTCTGATTTAAGACAAAAAGAAATGAGCAGTACCCAATATGTCATTAAAGGAGGCTCATTTTTGTGTGCTGAAAATTATTGTTCACGTTATCGAAACAGTAGCCGTTACCCTCAAGATTTTGATTTAGCTGCTACACATGTTGGTTTTAGAACAATTTTACGTACACCTTAACAAGTTAAAACTATTTTGTAGTATTGATATTTCTTAACCAAAAGTAGATCGAAAAACGATCTAATAATTTTTATAGTAAATAGTAAAAGGGAGAATGATAAAAAGTGAGAACAATATGAAAGTATTACTAGTTTGTGCAGCAGCAATTTTCACACTATCACTATCTGCTTGTGCAGTTTATACCCCAGCTGGCAGTGTGGTGGTCGATCCGGATTCGCCTTATCACAATCATCCAGGTGATTTTTGTCCACCAGGACAAGCTAAAAAAGGCCGTTGCTAAAGGTTTAGATAGACTGTAACGAATTGACCTTGCCCTTTAGCAAGATGACTTACAGCTCACGTGAAGGGTTTCACCCAAAATTAGATGGGGCGAAACTAGAAAATTATGGTGCAAAAAAATCACCATATCCCCAAGATTTTTAAAAGACAATCTTACGTTGTCTTCCATCTAGTTTCACCCCAATTCTTTCTTATTCCGTTTCACTAGTCTTATCGTTTAATAAAAAAGTCTAGTTTTTTAATCATCATCGTATCTTTTTTATTGATACATTTTGAACATTTTATCTTCAGTTTAGACCTGATGAATTCGCTCTATACAAAATAATCATTTATGTAACGTAAGTCCATAAAAATGTTCTAAAAATGTGAAAAAAAATGATGTAAAAATGAGATCGAATTATCATAAAAATTCACTCAAACTACCTCTATCACATAAATAATTTAATTTTGATTTTGTCAGTTATTGCCACTCGTTTCTTTACGTTGGCATAGATAATGTATACACCTGTATATTAATGATACCGTACAAGTGAGATATTTTATGTCCAGTCAGAGTCAAGTAGAAGGTCTACAATTTCCAATACACGCTTCAACAAAAAAGCAAAGTACTTCTCGCACAGGCCAAGAGATTTTGTCAGAAGCTTTATCTATTGTAGATAATAAAACTGCTCAACAGATTTTGACTGAAAAAAACTGGCGAAAAAATTATCCAACATACTTTAAATCGCTTGTTCAGCATGGACTTTCTAATAACAACAATCCAATCACCATTGCAAAACAAGGGTTACATAAGGCACATCATCTTTTTGATTTTTTTAGAGATGGCAAACATTACCTTTTAAAAGATGCTCTTCGCATTCCTTCGTCTGCACCTTTAAATACAGTAAAGTTTAAAGGCGAAAGTGAATCGGCACCGGAATGGTATGTTCCATATAAAGGTCAGAAACTCAGTGGACAAAGTCTTCTTGACCAAATTCAAAAATGGGAAAATGCAGGAATTATTGAACCAAGCCATGCAAACGCATTACGTGAAGCTATCGCACATCCTGAATGGTTTGATTTATCAGACCGTACTATGGTGTTGTTTGGTGCAGCATCGGAAGCGGGTCCCTTACCTTGGCTGGCAAAATGGAAAGCTAATATTATTGCAATAGACTTACCAAATTCACGAGTGTGGGGCAAAATCTTAAATACGATTAAAAATGGAAATGCAACGCTTATTGCACCTACGATTGAATCAGTTGACTCATCAGCAAAAGCCTCAGAGTTAAGAGATAAATTAGGTGCCAATTTACTGACTCAACTTCCAGAAATTGCACAGTGGTTAGTTCAATTTCCACAAAAGTTAGATTTAGCTGCTATTGCGTATTTAGACGGTGAAAAACATGTCCGTGTTTCAATGGCAATGGATAGCATTATGCAATATGTGAGTGAACATAAATCAGATACCAGCTTAATGTTCATGTGTACTCCAACCGATGTTTACGCAGTACCTCAAGAAGTTGCAGAAGCAGCTCAAGAGAAATTTAAATCGCGTTCACAACTACAGAAAATGGCTGCGAAAGGAGTTTCTGCTCTTTCACTTAAACGTTTTTTCCAAGCGCCTTATCAAGATTTAATTACCAGTGAGAATGGTAAAACTTATGGTATTGCAGACTGCTTAGTAGTTGAACAAGGACCAAACTATGCTTTGGCAAAACGCATTCAACAATGGCGTGCAACACTTGCTCGTCATCAAGGCCAACGTGTAAGTATTAATATTGCTCCATCTACTACAACTCACTCGGTGACCAAAAACCCATTACTTAAAGCAGCATTTAATGGTGCTGAACTTTTTGATGTCGAAGCATTCAGCCCTGAAACGACCAATGCGATTATGGCAGCGCTATGGATTCATGACTTAAGAAGTGAGTCCTCAGTAGCAAACCCAGAAACTGTACTTGATCATCCTCTAGAATTAATGATGGAAGGTGCCAATCACGGTGGTCTATGGCGTGTGGCTTATTTAGCCCGTACAGCTCTCCCTTTTGCTGCTATTTACGGTTTTGCAGCAGAGAAACTTCCTTTTAAGAAATTCTCGAAAAAATAATGAAATTAAAAGCCCAATTTTCGAATTGGGCTTTTTTTAATCTAATTATTTGTTTTGACTATAAGTTAAATACTTTTGCATTTCATCCGGTGGCACCATACCACCACCAGTCGCCCAGACCACATGTGTTGCCTGCTTTAACTTCTCTGCAGACAATTGATGCAAAGCTAAATAATCAGGAGTAGTTTGCACATAATATGCCCCCATCATGCCAGCCGCTGCTGAGGGTTCAACTTGAATATTTTCAGTTTGATTTAAAAGTGCAATCAGCTCATATAAACGTTCATCATGAATCGTGTAGTAACCATCAATTAACTGCTCCATAGCTCGCCCTACGAATCCAGAAGCACGACCAACAGCTAACCCATCTGCAGCAGTAATGTTATCTAAACCAATATCATTTACTGAAATCTCATCATGCAGTCCTGTATGCACACCCAATAACATACAAGGTGAATGCGTGGGTTCTGCAAAGATACAATGTACATGCTCACCAAAAGCAAGTTTAAGCCCAAAACTCACGCCACCGGGGCCACCACCTACACCACAAGGTAAATAAACAAATAATGGATGTTCAGCATCGATTTTAATCTGCTTTTGCTCACACTGCTGTTTTAAACGTAACCCCGCAACGGCATAACCTAAAAATAATGTTGTTGAATTTTCATCGTCAATAAAAAAGCAATTTGGATCTTGTTCTGCAGCTTTACGTCCCTGCTCTACAGCAACCCCATAATCACTGTCATATTCAACCACGTTAACGCCCAATGAACGCAATTTATCCTTTTTCCATTGCCTTGCGTCGGCAGACATATGCACTGTCACTCTAAAGCCGAGCTTCGCACTCATAATACCAATAGATAAACCAAGATTACCTGTAGAGCCTACTGCAATTTGATATTTGGAAAAAAATGTCCGAAATGCATCTTGGTCGAGTTTACTGTAATCGTCTTCTAACTTAAGAAGCCCTGCCTCAATTGCTAGTTTTTCAGCATGAGCCAAGACTTCATAAATACCACCACGTGCTTTAATTGAACCTGAAATCGGTAAATGACTATCTTTTTTAAGCCAAAGGCTGCCTGTAAGTTCCTTTTGCTCTTTTACAGATAGGGCGTGTTGCATATTTGCAATTTCAACTAACTCGGATTCAATTTTTCCGTGTTGCGTTTGAGTTTCAGGAAAGACTTTTGCCAAGTAAGGAGCAAAACGGTCTAGCCTAGCCTCGGCGTCTTTTACATCTTGCTCGCTAAGACCAACTTTCGCGAGTGCATCTTTTAAAGGATAACGATTCGGGTTAAACCAAAATGTTTCTTGGTAATCTTGTAATGTTTGAATGAGTGGGAATTGTTGTTTTAGCTGATCAAGTTGAACCGTTTTCATCCTATATCCTTTCATCAATTTTTTGAGCTAGTCACACAGCAATAAGTATTTGCAATAATCATTCATTCTTTACTGAATTTATCTGAAAAAAGCGATCTTTTTTTTAAAGATGCCAATAAAAAAGCCACTAATCATAGTGGCTTTTTAGATTTAAACAGACAACTTAAATGAACTTTAAGAACAACCAATATAAACCACCAGACAAACAGATGGTCGCAGGTAAAGTAAATATCCAAGCTGATAAGATTGTTTTAACAGTATTAAAGTTTAGACCAGATTTATTTGCAACCATGGTACCTGCAACAGCACTGTTTAAAACATGTGTAGTTGAAACTGGCATACCTAAACCATCTGCTGCTGCAATTGTACTCATTGCAATAAGCTCAGCAGACATACCTTGACCATAAGTCATATGGTTCTTACCAATACGCTCACCTACAGTTACCACAATGCGTTTCCAACCGACCATAGTGCCAAGACCAAGCGCTAATGCAACTGCAACTTTCACCCAGTTTGGAATGTACTGTAAGAATGAATCCAAGCTACCACGATAATCTTTCACAAGCTTTTTCTGTGAATCATCCATTTTTGGTAAAGCATCTGCTTTATCCAAACGTTTAAACGTGGTTGTGCTTAAATACATGTCATTACGAATTTCACTAATCGCAGCTTCTGGAATATCTTTTAAGTCGCGATAGCTAGAAACACGAGCACCTAAGTGGTCAGTCATACTTGCCAATGCAGGTACAACTTCAGGTGTTTGTTGCTTGGTTTGAATATATTTAGTTAAAACTTCACGCGCTTTTTCATCATTCAATTCTTGCTGATTATGGTTTAACAAAACAGCAGTTTGAGAAGAAAGCTGGTGGAATGATTGAACCTGTTGTGTATCGAGGTTTTTATTGATTGAATAAGCTAATGGTACTAAACCAACCAAAATGAGCATGATGAGTCCCATACCTTTTTGGCCGTCATTTGAACCGTGTGCAAAACTTACACCTGTACAGGTAAAGATTAAAATTGCACGAATAATTGCTGGTGGTGGCTTATTACCTTCAGGTGGCTGAAATAATTCTAATTGGCGTTTAAAAATAGTTTTAACCAACAAGAATAAGATTGCTGCAAAAGCAAAACCAATTAAAGGTGAAAATAATAATGCCTTACCTACTTTAATCACCTGATCCATATCTACACCACTAGTCGTTACGCCAGTCGATGCACTCAATAGATGGTTCATAATACCCACGCCCAAGATTGAACCAATCAAGGTGTGAGAGCTAGAAGCTGGGATTCCTAAGAACCAAGTACCAAGGTTCCAAAGAATTGCAGCGATTAACAATGCAAATACCATTGCAAAGCCAGCACCGCTACCCATATTCATGATAAGTTCAACAGGAAGCAATGCAATGATGCCATAAGCAACAGCACCACTTGCGACCATTACCCCAAGGAAATTACAAAAACCAGCCCACATGACTGCAACTGGTGCCGGCAATGCATTTGTATAAATGACCGTTGCAACTGCATTGGCAGTGTCGTGGAAACCATTTACAAATTCAAAGCCCAATGCAATAAAAAGCGCAGTAGATAAAAGAATAACCGAATAAAGGCTCAAAGGTGGAACATGCGCTAAATCAGCACTAACCTGAAACCCAATATAAATAAGTGTTGCAACAATAATCGTCAGAAACACCGGCATAAAAAATTTCGGTGTTGGGACGTGTACATTCGTCGATTTTGCTTGCAGGTTTGCCGCAAGTTTTGAATCCGAAACAGGGGGTAGATTAGAATTCATGCAGACGGTAAGAGGATAATAAAATCCTCTGTATTCTTAAATTAAATTATGACAATTATATGACAAAGAGCCGCCTGATGAAGTCAATTTTTTATATTTTGACCTCATTTGATGCACCTTTCCTCGCTATTTTTTATTTTTTTATTAAAATACAATAACTTAAATCATTATTTACGAGCTCCTTTTGTGCTTATTTTTACAGCAAAAAAATAAATAAAATGACCCATATGTTTATTTTTCATACAAAGCAACTGTAATATTTCGGCATATTGGGCATGAAATATTTCAATATCATGATCATTTGATGAATATTTCATGAAAATTCTTTTGTTTTTGTCATAAAACCGGCTCTTTTTTCTAATTTTTACTCATCGACTCGTGACCTTCGTAGGTCATCATTTGTGCTGCTATTCTGTTACAATAGCGCCGCATTTTTAAATTCATATAAAAGATCGGGGTTTTCTATGTCTACGCTTGCCACCCTAAAAGCGCTTCTTGCTAAACGCATTCTGATTATTGATGGTGCCATGGGAACGATGATCCAGCGCCATAAGTTAGAAGAAGCCGACTACCGTGGTGAGCGTTTTGCCGATTGGGCACATGACTTAAAAGGCAACAACGACCTTTTAGTTTTGACACAACCTCAAATCATTCAAGGCATTCATGAAGCTTATCTTGATGCTGGTGCAGATATTATTGAAACCAATAGCTTTAACGGTACGCGTGTTTCAATGTCTGACTACCACATGGAAGATCTTGTTCCAGAGATTAACCGTGAAGCAGCACGTTTAGCCAAAGCAGCTTGTGAAAAGTATTCAACTCCAGACAAGCCGCGTTTTGTAGCAGGTGTACTTGGGCCAACTTCGCGTACTTGTTCAATTTCACCAAATGTAAATGACCCTGCTTTTCGTAACATTACCTTTGATGAACTAAAAGAAAACTATATTGAAGCGACTCATGCGCTGATTGAAGGCGGTGCAGATATCATTCTGATTGAAACCGTATTTGATACCTTAAACTGTAAAGCTGCGATTTTTGCGGTAAAAGAAGTCTTTAAACAAATTGGTCATGAATTACCAATCATGATTTCAGGGACCATTACCGATGCATCGGGTCGTACCTTAACAGGTCAAACTGCCGAAGCGTTCTGGAACTCTGTACGTCATGGTGACTTACTATCGATTGGTTTTAACTGTGCGCTTGGTGCAGATGCAATGCGTCCTCATGTAAAAACTATTTCCGATGTCGCAGATACGTTTGTTTCAGCACACCCAAATGCAGGCTTACCAAACGCTTTTGGTGAATATGATGAAACACCAGAACAAACTGCTGCATTCTTAAAAGAATTTGCAGAAAGCGGCTTAATTAATATTACTGGTGGTTGCTGTGGTACCACACCTGATCATATTCGCGCTATTGCTAATGCAGTAAAAGACATTGCACCTCGCCAAGTTCCTGAAACAGTCCCTGCTTGCCGTTTAAGTGGTTTAGAGCCATTTAATATTTATGATGACTCACTTTTCGTGAACGTGGGTGAACGTACTAACGTTACAGGTTCGAAAAAATTCTTACGTCTCATTCGTGAAGAAAACTTTGCCGAAGCTTTAGAAGTTGCACAGCAGCAAGTTGAAGCTGGCGCACAAATTATTGACATTAACATGGATGAAGGGATGCTCGATTCGCAAAATGCGATGGTACATTTCTTAAACCTTGTAGCTTCTGAACCAGATATTTCACGTGTGCCAATAATGATTGACTCATCAAAATGGGAAATCATTGAAGCTGGCTTAAAATGCGTACAAGGTAAACCCGTTGTTAACTCGATTTCATTAAAAGAAGGTTATGACGAGTTTGTCGAAAAAGCTCGCCTGTGCCGTCAATATGGTGCTGCCATTATTGTGATGGCCTTTGATGAAACAGGTCAGGCCGACACTGCTGAACGTAAACGTGAAATCTGTAAACGTTCTTATGATGTTTTGGTTAATGATGTCGGCTTCCCTGCTGAAGATATTATTTTTGACCCGAACGTGTTTGCTGTAGCAACAGGGATTGAAGAACACAACAACTATGGCGTCGATTTCATTGAGGCCACAGGTTGGATTAAACAGAACTTACCGCATGCCATGATTTCTGGTGGCGTGTCGAACGTTTCATTCTCGTTCCGCGGTAACGAGCCTGTTCGTGAAGCGATTCACTCTGTGTTCTTGTACCATGCCATTAAGCAAGGCATGACCATGGGTATTGTGAATGCTGGTCAAATGGCAATTTATGATGATATTCCAGCCGAGCTAAAAGAAGCAGTTGAAGATGTTATCTTAAACCAAAACCAAGGTGAATCAGGTCAAGCTGCGACTGAGAAACTGCTTGAAGTAGCAGAAAAATACCGTGGACAAGGCGGCGCAGCTAAAGAAGCTGAGAACCTTGAATGGCGTAATGAGTCGGTTGAAAAACGTCTTGAATATGCATTGGTTAAAGGTATTACCACTTATATTGACCAAGATACAGAAGAAGCTCGCCTCAAAGCAAAACGTCCTTTAGATGTAATCGAAGGCGCTTTGATGGATGGTATGAACGTGGTTGGTGACTTGTTCGGTTCAGGCAAAATGTTCTTACCTCAGGTTGTGAAATCTGCACGTGTTATGAAGCAAGCTGTGGCTTGGCTCAACCCGTACATTGAAGCTGAAAAAACAGGCAGCCAATCTAAAGGTAAAGTCCTCATGGCAACTGTTAAGGGCGACGTACACGATATTGGTAAGAATATTGTTGGCGTAGTACTTGGCTGTAATGGTTACGACATTGTTGACCTTGGCGTGATGGTACCTTGCGAGAAAATCTTGCAAACTGCAATTGATGAAAAATGTGACATCATTGGTTTGTCTGGTCTGATTACTCCATCTTTGGATGAGATGGTATTTGTTGCGAAAGAAATGCAGCGTAAGGGTTTTAACATTCCTTTATTGATTGGTGGCGCGACTACTTCTAAAGCACACACAGCAGTAAAAATTGACCCTCAGTATCAAAACGATGCAGTGATTTATGTTGCCGATGCTTCACGTGCTGTAGGTGTTGCAACCACTCTCCTTTCAAAAGAAATGCGTGGAAACTTTATTGCAGAGCATCGTGCTGAATATGCCAAGATTCGCGAGCGCTTAGCCAACAAACAGCCAAAAGCTGCAAAATTGACTTATAAAGAGTCGGTTGAGAATGGTTTTAAAATTGACGAAAGCTATGTACCACCAAAACCAAATCTTTTAGGAACACAAGTCCTCACCAACTACCCTCTTGCAACCCTTGTAGAGTATTTTGACTGGACACCATTCTTCATTTCTTGGAGCTTGGCAGGTAAATTCCCGAAAATTTTAGAAGATGAAGTGGTGGGTGAAGCGGCAACTGACCTTTACAACCAAGCTCAAGCAATGTTGAAAGATATTATCGACAACAACCGTTTTGATGCTCGTGCTGTATTTGGTATGTTCCCAGCACAGCGCACTGACGCAGACACCGTCAGCGTATTTGATGAAGCTGGTCAAAATGTTACACATACTTTTGAGCACTTGCGTCAGCAATCTGACAAAGTGACAGGTAAACCAAACTTGTCTTTAGCAGATTACATTCGTACTGACCGTGAGCAGCAGGACTACTTAGGCGGATTCACTGTATCGATTTTTGGTGCAGAAGAATTGGCAAATGAATACAAAGCAAAAGGTGATGACTACTCTGCAATTTTAGTGCAGTCATTAGCCGACCGTTTTGCTGAAGCTTTTGCTGAACACTTACATGAACGTATTCGTAAAGAGTTCTGGGGTTATAAAGCTGATGAACAGCTTAGTAATGAAGAACTGATTAAAGAGAAATACGTCGGTATTCGCCCTGCACCGGGCTACCCTGCTTGCCCTGAGCACTCTGAAAAGGCAGTGTTATTTGATTGGTTAGGTTCTACCGAAAAAATCGGTACTAAACTGACTGAACACTTTGCAATGATGCCGCCATCTTCGGTAAGTGGTTTCTATTATTCACATCCACAAAGCGAATACTTTAACGTGGGCAAAATCTCTCAAGACCAACTTGAAGATTATGCAAAACGTAAAGGTTGGACACTAGATGAAGCGAAGCGTTGGTTAGCGCCGAATTTAGATGATTCGATTGTTTAAGCTTATGTAATTTTTGAGAAGAGCTACATGTGTAGCTCTTTTTTATTCAAACATTTAGAAATTCTTTATGAACACAACTCAACTTTTTCTCGGCGTAATCTTTAGCTCCATTGGGCTAGGCTATTTTCTTTATGGAAAAAAGCAAGAAATGACTGTGCCTTTTACTGTGGGTTTAGTTTTAATGATTTTCCCTTATTTTATTGAGAGTAATATCTTGCTTAGTAGCATTGGTACTCTACTATCTGTTATTCCCTATTTTTTACGTTTTTAGTGTCATTTCTTAAACGATTTGAACTTCCTCAACTCTTAAGTGATGCATCATTTCTCGAATAAATACAAAGTAGGTAAAAATATAAAGCTGATCTGGAGCCACTTGGCTTGTGTAGTAGCTCAAACGCTCAATAAAATCATTGAATCCATGCTCAAGCTCAATACGACTGATTTTCTTTTTTGCACTAAAAAATAACTCACTGAGTTGTATCATAGCTGCATCAGACGTAACAGCTACACCACTTATCTTTAAATTTCTGAGAGGTTTTGACTCGATGATTTCTTCAATAAAATAAATCATCTTTTCGATAGCAAGCTCATCAATCACACCATAGCGAATGCTTTTTGCATTAACAAAACCCAAGCCCTGCTCAATTTGAATGTGCTGGTTGTCTAAGGCAAATGACATGCCATTAAGACCAAGCGAAAATTTTAAAACCGAGTCGAGATGAGTCATAAAAATAGCTTACCGTTGAATTTTACTAATAGGATTAGTGCCAGCTTATTCAATACTTAGCGTTAACAGCGCTAATCATCATTAACACTATATATAATAAAAAACTCTTTAAAAAGACGAGAATTCAATCTTATATTCATGCAATTCCATAATTAAAAAATAGAGTATAAACATGAAAAAATTAGTAATTTTAGGTATTACGATTTATAGCTTTGCCCAACTTACCAATGCAGCCACATTAAATGTAAAACCATATGGTACAACTCAAGACGGTCAAAAAGTTGATTTATACACTATGAGCAATAACAAAGGAGTCTCTGTATCTTTTATTAGTTATGGTGGTGTAATTACACAGATTTTGACTCCCGATGCACAAGGTAAACAAAATAATATCGTTTTAGGCTTTGATGACCTAAAAGGTTATGAAGTCACTGATACCAAGGAAGGCATTCATTTTGGTGGATTGATTGGTCGTTATGCAAACCGTATTGGCAATGCTCAATTTAGCTTAGATGGAAAAACGTATAATCTTGAAAAAAATAATGGTCCGAATTCATTACATAGTGGTAATCCGGGTTTTGATAAACGTGTTTGGCAAGTTAAACCCCTCGTTTCCAAAGGTGAAACCGTTAAAGCTTCGCTTAAGTTAACCAGTCCAAATGGTGATCAAGGTTTTCCCGGAAAGTTAGATGTAGAAGTGATCTATAGCCTTTCAGATCAAAATGAATTCCAGATTGAATATAAAGCCAAAACTGATCAACCTACAGTCGTTAATCTCACTAACCACAGTTATTTCAACTTATCAGGAGCTGGCAATAACCCTTATGGTGTACTCGATCATGTTGTCCAGCTAAATGCAGACCGTGTATTGGTAACCGATCAAAACTCTTTACCCACAGGTGAAATAGCGTCGGTTGCAGGTACACCTTTTGATTTTCGAACTCCTAAAGCAATTGTGAAAGATATTCGAGCGAATCATCAGCAATTGGCCTATGGATATGGCTATGACCAAACTTGGGTACTTAACCAAAAGTCTCAAGGAAAGTTAAATCTTGCAGCTCATGTTTTTGATCCAAAATCTAAACGGACACTGCAAGTCTTAACTACTGAACCAAGTGTTCAAATGTATACAGCTAATCATTTACTAGGAAATGTTGCTGGTGCAAATGGCGTACTCTATCGACAAGCAGATGCGCTAGCATTAGAAACACAGCATTTTCCAGATAGCCCGAATCAACCATCTTTCCCTTCTACACGTTTGAACCCAAATCAAACTTATAACAGTGTCACCGTATTTAAATTTGGTATTCAGAAATAGTCTTTTTAATTGGAACTATATTTATCTAAAAAGACTCTCAGCCGAATATGACTGAGAGTCTTTTCATTTATTTAACTTTTGTGTTTGGTAAAAATGCGGTGGCAAATCCAAGTAATGGCAAGAATGAACATAAACCAAATACCCATTCAATGCCGTTAATATCAGCTAAATGTCCCAACCCTGCTGCGGCAATACCACTTACCCCAAACATAAGTCCAAACATTAAACCTGCGATCATACCCACACGGCCCGGAACAGCTTCTTGTGCGTAAACCACCATTGCGGCAAAAGCTGATGACAACACTAAACCTGCAATAATTGAGAAAACTGTTGTCCAGAATAAGTTTGCATACGGCATCATTAATGCAAACGGCGCCATACCAATAAATGAAACCCAGATAACCGCTTTACGACCAATTTTGTCACCAATTGGGCCACCTGCAAATGTACCTAAAGCAACAGCTGCCAAAAAGGCAAATAAATGCAACTGAGCAGTCTGGATGCTGATATGGAACTTTTGAATAAGATAAAAAGTAAAGTAGTTACTAATGCTGGCAATGTAAGTAAATTTGGCAAACATTAATAAACTAATTGTGCTCAAAGCAATAATAAGCTTACGGCCATGCAATTTAGTATGTGCTTGAGTTGCACGTGCAACCACCTGACTTTTGGCATGACTTATAGTCCAACGGCTTACACCAAATAAAACCCAAATTGCTAAAAGTGCAATGATAACCAAGCCCGCAACTGCATGCTGCCCAAATGGAACAATCAATAATGCTGCTAATAATGGGCCAATGGCAGTACCTGTGTTTCCGCCCACTTGGAAAGTCGACTGTGCCGTACCAAAGCGCCCACCCGATGCCATACGCGCCACACGCGAAGCTTCTGGGTGAAAGGTGGCAGACCCTACCCCAATCAGTGCAGATGCACATAACAACACAGCAAAACTTGGTGAAAATGCCAACAAGATAATGCCGCAGAATGTGACCATCATGCCGAGAGGGAGAAGATACGGTTTTGGATGTTTATCGGTATAAAGTCCAATCCAAGGCTGTAGCAGCGAACCTGTGATTTGATATACAAATGAAATCAGGCCAACCTCCGCAAAACTCAGCGAAAAGTTTGCTTTTAGCATTGGATAAATAGCGGGTAGCACTGCTTGAATTAAATCATTCAGTAAATGTGCGACTGCCACAGCGCCTACAATTTTAATAATCATTCCTTGAGGCTGATCATTTGCAACGGTATTGGCAATACCATCTTTCAATTGTATTGAAGACGTCATACCTGAAAAACTCCAATATTTTAAGTAAGATGTTTATTGTAAATTGTCGCTTATAAAGTTATCTTCCAATAATCATCGTATAAGTGACAATTTTTTAGGATAGTTTATGTCCGATTCTCTTATTCAGTCTGATTTGTCTGAACTTGTGATTGGGCTATCTTCTGAGCATGCTTACCGAGAAATCACGCCTACCCATACACATACACGTGCGCAGTTTCTGTATGCATCCACAGGCAACATTCAGGTGTTTACGCCTAATCATGTCTGGATTGTGCCGCCCATGTGTGCATTATGGATTCCTGCCCATGTAGAGCACAGCGTGATTTCACTGAGTCACGTAAAGTTAAATACGGCGTTGGTTGAAGTAAATGCAGCCGCTCTAATGGGTCAGCATTGCTTTATTATTCGAGTAAGCAACTTGTTGCATGAGCTTTTGATTCGTTTAAATGAAATTGAGCGAGAAGACACGCCAAATACAGCGACATCTCAAGAACTTTCCCGTTCTTTACAAATTTTGATTTTTGAAGAAATTCATCGTGCCAATTTGTTGCCTATTCAGATTCCGTGGCCGAAAGACAAACGGTTATTAAAAATTTGCCAAGAGTTATTACATACTCCTGACCATTCAAAAGATTTGACAGATTGGGCTGATGAAATTGGTACGAGTTCTAGAACTCTAATGCGCATGTTCCAAAAAGAAACAGGGCTGTCGTATCGGGCATGGTTGCAACAAATGCATATTGCACTTGCGTTAAGTAAAATTGCGAATGGTGAATCTATTGCTCAAATTTCAGAATCACTGGGGTATACAAACCCCAGCGCGTTCAGTGCGATGTTTAGGCGACACCTAGGAAAAACACCTCAGCAGTTTAGAAGTGCCGCGATGTCGCTATAAGTCTTTTTTTTAGTGCGGATCTCATGCTTTTCGAGCAAATCATCAAAATCGTGGTAGACATGAAGCTCACGATCTTTCGCTGTTCTGGCATGATCTAATCTTTGTTCAGGGTCGACTAGAACAAGCGTATGTCCATCATCAATCAGACGATCAACACCTTCTAAGAACATACGTTTACCCACATCGTGGATAAGTGAAATCTGAGTTAAATCAATAACAATTGTGCTTTGGTCAATGGTCTCATCTTGCAAAATACGCAACAACATTTCAGCTTCAGTAAATTTCAATACACCACGAAGCACATACACACTTAATGAAGCATCTTTTCCTGTACGATAATGACTTTGTACAATGGTTTGTGCAGAAGGTGTACCTTCCATGAGATGTAATCCCATGTCACGAGATAATCGCTCTAAAATATCGATACCTCGAATACTATGACCATGCTCATCTAAACGAGGAGAAAAAGCAGCAATACTGACCTGACCTGGCAGCACACCTAAAATACCGCCTGCTACACCACTCTTAGCAGGAATACCTACAGTCGACAGCCAGTCACCTGCGGCATCATACATACCACAGCTCATCATGACACTGAGTACTTGTCTAACCACAGATCGGTTTAACAAACGCTTTCCAGTTTTAGGGTCGACCCCACCATTGGCAAGTACACTGCCCATACGTACCAAGTCTTTAACTGTAACCATGATCGCACATTGGCGAATGTAACCATTCACAATATCGACAGGGTCAGTTTCCAAAATTCCGACAGTTCGCAACATATAACCGATCGAAAGATTACGGTAGGCTGTTTTGACTTCCGAATCATAAACAGACTCATCAAAACTTAATTCGCGGCCTGCAAGCTCGCTCATAAAGCGGCGTAGAATTTCTGCGCTATGTAAACCATGCTTGACCTGAATCAAGGAATGTACAGTAATTGCGCCAGAGTTAATCATCGGGTTTTTCGGACGTCCGTCTTTACCCAATGAAATTTCATTGAAGGCTTCCCCCGAAGGCTCTACCCCTACTTTCGCAAGTACTGCATCAATGCCAAGTTGTTGTAAAACATAGGCATATACAAAAGGTTTAGAAATCGACTGTATGGTGAATTCGACATCATCATCACCAACCGAATAAATTTCGCCATCTACCGTAGACATTGCTAAAGCTAATCGATCTGGGTTTGCATTTGCCAACTCAGGAATATAATCGGCAAGATGACCGCTGTTATCGATGTCACAGGCTTCTATAACATTTGCCAAATATTCTGGGAGAGGGGTTTTCATGGTCAGTAACCTTAAATGAGGAGATTCACAACATCGCGCAAAATTTCAGCACAACCTGCTGATAATATTAAAATTATATCTTTTGTAATGATTTAAATATCACGCTATAAGTATTGTAATTGCTATGTCTTATTCATTTCAAGCTCATTATAGCTTTTTCAAAACTTTAAACTGAAGATTAGCTTATTCTTTCTACAAACAAGATTCCATTTAAATGATCGACTTCATGTTGAACAATGCGAGCTGGAAAACCATGAAAAATTGTTTCAACCATCTCCCCTTTAAGTGTCAGATATTTAACCTTTACCATTTCTGCACGTTCAACTTGTCCACGCTCATCCGGCACACTTAAACAACCTTCTTCACCCAAAAGTGTTTCACTCGAAAATTCTAAAATTTCAGGATTTACCATCACCACAGCATCCATTTCAGGTGCATCGGGATAGCGTGGGTTTGGTCGAGATGCCACAATAATGACGCGTTTAGAGATATAAACTTGCGGTGCGGCAATCCCTACTCCATTACGCTCAAGCATCGTTGCTTGCATAGCGGCTGCCAACTGATAAAGCCAATCACTGTTTAACTCATTTGCCGAGACTGGAGCAGCAATCAGTTTCAAAATATCTTCACCACGCTTTGCGACTGGTAAAACTACACTCATCCTTTGAATCTCTCATTAAACTGGCTATGACAAGTTTTATTGTGTCGCTGAACGACTCAAAAGAAAAGTTATTCCTACATCTGTTTTTGTTTCATCTAATGCATTTTTTGTTTTAAAGCTTTTATATTACTTAGCCTAGCCCGTACTTGAATAATAGAACAAATTTCCTCCATTTACTTTTACTTCACTTTTCCATTAATATCCAAACTTCAACTACAACAATTAAGTAAAAAATGGATCAGGACTTAACTTTGCAGGATGCGAACTATCTTAATAAAGAAGATAAACGAACCCTTGCCCTTTCTTCATTGGGTGGTGCTTTAGAGTTTTACGATTTCGTGATTTATGTGTTTTACGCCAAAATCATTTCTGACTTGTTTTTCCCCAGCACACTCAGCCCATTTTGGGCCATGCTTAACACTTACGGCATTTTTGCAGCAGGTTACTTTTTTAGGCCCTTAGGCGGGGTGGTTATGGCCCATTTTGGTGATTTGGTTGGGCGCAAAAAACTATTTTCGCTTTCTATTTTGCTGATGGCGCTGCCTACCCTGTTTATCGGGATATTGCCCACCTT
Source organism: Acinetobacter seifertii (assembly GCF_016064815.1). Taxonomy (NCBI): domain Bacteria; kingdom Pseudomonadati; phylum Pseudomonadota; class Gammaproteobacteria; order Moraxellales; family Moraxellaceae; genus Acinetobacter; species Acinetobacter seifertii. Next base: position 3,088,050 of record NZ_CP065820.1, read on the forward strand.
TGAAAATATTGGATATTTGGCACCGCTACTTTTATTGCTTATGCGAGTGGTACAAGGGATTGCAATTGGAGGTGAAATTCCAGCCGCATGGACATTTGTGTCTGAACATGTACCTGAAAGAAAAATTGGTATGGCAAATGGTTTACTCACCGCTGGACTGTCTTTAGGAATTTTACTAGGTGCGCTCATGTCTTTATGGATTTCACTGAATTTTAGTGAAGGACAAATCCATGACTGGGCTTGGCGTATACCCTTTATTGCAGGTGGTATTTTTGGTCTAGTTGCACTTTATCTAAGAACGTATTTAAAAGAAACACCTGTGTTTAAAGCCATGCAGGCCCGTAAAGAAATTTCAAAAGAAATGCCAGTCAAGCAAGTGTTAAAAACGCATAAAACAGCCGTTGCGATTGGCATGTTATTTACATGGTTTTTAACTGGCTGTGTGGTGGTGGTGATTTTAGCCATGCCAAATTTGTTGATTGGCTCATTTGGTTTTGAGCGCGCACAGACTTTTGAAATGCAAAGCGCGGCTATTGTCATGCAAATGGCCGGTTGTATTTTGGCGGGCTATTTTGCTGACCGTTTTGGCTGTGGCAAAGTCATGATGGTCGGTACACTTGCCGTAGCACTCACAGCAGCAGTTTTTTATAACAGTTTAGGACATGCCGCACATTCAACCATTTTTGGTTTATATATGTTGTTGGGTCTATGCTCAGGTACTGTCGGCATGGTATCGAGCAGTATGGTCAAAATGTTCCCCGCGCCTGTGCGTTTCTCGGGCATTTCATTTTCTTATAATTTGTCATATGCGATTGTTGGCGGTATGACACTGCCTCTCGTTCATTGGCTCAGTCAATATAGTGATATTGGTGCGATGTATTATATTTTCGCGCTGACTATTTTGGCCTTTGTGACTGCTTTTGTATTTTGGAATAAGTTTGAAAAAAACAGGTATTAAACGCTTTAACTTATTAAATAAAAAAACCACGCCGATTGCGTGGTTTTTTAATGCTGCTTACTTTAGAAAGTAAAGCCGATATTAAAGTTAATACGGTATAGCCATTTATCGCTATTTGGCGAGGTTGCAGAGGTATAACCTGTTGAGTTAGTCGAACCACCAATAATATTGGAGTTTTTACCCCACGTATAATCTGCCCAAACCATAAAGGGTGAAGCAATAAACATCATACCTGTGGTATTCATTTGCGAATCTGACCAATCATCACGTTTTTTATCAAGGTAACTATAGTCATTATAAAACTTGATGGCTTTTAGCTTGCCCATATTGGTCACAGGCAAGGTATAGGCAAGGTTTAAACTGGCAATCGTCCCTTCCGAAGCAATGAAATAAGCAGGTGTAAAGCCATTATTGCCCATTAAGGTCATGTCACTATTTACACCATCCGGATTTTTCGCATCGTATTGATAGTGAATAACCGAACTTTGTAAATTAAAGCGATTGTAATTATTTTCAGTATGCAAACCGACTGCATAATATTTGCCGTCTTTATCAGTCACTTTGTTATGTAGTTGTGCAATTGCACCAGAAACACCAAACTCTTGCTTACCAAAATCGGTCTCTAACTTACGTACAATACGGGTATTCACCTGATTGCGTTTTTCATTTTGATAGGCTTTTTGAGATGGAAATGCATTTCCTGCCAAGTCATCATAAGTTGCACTATCAGGTGAATAACGTAAGTTGGTCTCTAACATTTGTGGGTAATAACCGAGTTTTACATCCCAGTCTTTGTCGTGATAATTCCAGTTAAGTCCTGGTGCAATATTATTGCCATAACCTAAAAAGAATGGAATATGGTAAGTCCAACCATTTTGCGGATAGGGATAAATCGTGAAAGGTTTATAAACCAAACCTGCTTCAATGCTGTTATTGGCATTTAAGTTATAACCCACATAGGCTTTTTCAATGGCAGTTTTCTGTTGATCTTGAAACAGATAGCTGGCATTGATGTAAGCATCATCAAACTTACCTTTCAGATCAACCCTGAACACGTCGAAATAGAGCTTACCAAAACCACGGTTTGGTCCTTCCCAATCTTCATAACGTTGATTTAACCGAACCACCCCACCCAACTTTAATGACTCAGTTCCATCATCACTTTTCCACTCAAGTAATGAATCTTTTGCAAAAGCATTGACGCTTACCCCCAGCGTAACCGGTGCAATGAATGCCATGATCAATGAAGTCTTTTTCATCTCTACATCCTTTATTGAGTTCCAGCGTCCTGCTGGAACTTTATTTGTTTTACCTGTAAAACTTAGTTTTTATTGTTTTTTAGACAAAAAAATTTATCTAAAAAAAGGATGGCTTAGCAGCTCCCATCGCATATGTACTAAACCATCCAAACTGGTTAATACAGTTTCTTTTGCGGTGGACCCGCGAAGTTTAATGGTCCAATCGAGTTCATATCAAGCTCAATCACGGTTGGCCCTTCAAAAGCGACAGCCTCTTGAATAACCGTTTTAAACTCATCTGCACTACCTACTTTCCAGCTTTTCACACCCATTGATTCGCCAAGAAGTTTGTAGTCAGGCGTATGCAGTTCATTGAAATACTGGCGACCACCGAAGTAATTATTTTGAATGCCACGCATTACGCCATAACCACCATCATTCATAATCATTAGGACCATATTGGTGTTTTCTTGCACCATGGTTGCAATCTCACCAATACCAAGCATTAAGCCGCCATCGCCGACTAAACCAATCACTTTTTTGTCAGGGTTAGCAATTGAAGCGCCGATTGCTGTTGCAAGGCCTAACCCAATTGCACCCGCAAGTGAGTGGATGTTTTGGTTTGGTGCTTGTACAGGGAATAAACGACTACCCCATGTACTACCCGACATGGTGATGTCACGTACAAAAATACCGTCTTGAGGTAAAGCTGCACGTAAGTGATCACAAATTAAAGCGTACTGATCGATTTGCTTACGCAGTGCATCAATTGCAGCTTGTTTAGCAGCTACTACAGCAGCATCGTAGTCAGCATCAACTTTTGAAATGCCTTGAAGCTGTTCTAACACACGTGTTAAGACATCTTTGGCATCGCCACAAATGAAGTTGCGAATTTTGTAATTACGTTGCTGAGCCACTGGGTTGGCATCTACCTGAATAATATTTTCAGGGAATTCAACCGAATAGGTTTTAGTTTCATTACTACGTAAACGAGAACCTACGACTACCATTAAGTCAGCATCTTTTAATAACTGCTCAACACCTGCCGAGTTATGGAAAGCACCTAAGCTACGTGGATGATCATCTGCCAACACCCCACGAGCATGAGTCGATGAAACAACCGGAATACCTAAATCTGCAATTGCTTTCACTTCTGCAATGCTATTTAAAGTTCCACCGCCAATCCAGAAAATTGGACGTTTTGCTTTTTTGATTTCACTGACAAGAAGATCAATTTCTGCTTGCTCTGCCTGTGGTAACTCAAGTGCTTTGACTGGCCCTAAGTTAAGTGGTAAATCAATTTCTGCTGCCTGCACATCAATCGGCAGCTCAACACTTACCGGTCCCATTGGAACTGTGGTCGCTACACGGATGGCTTCGCGAATCACGCCAACTGCATTGTCTGGACTGGTAATACGGAAAGCTGCTTTGCTTGATGCACGCAAGAATGTAAGTTGGTCTTTGGTTTCATGAATGAAACTTGCATCACGGTCGAGATATTCACGCTCAACTTGACCTGTTAAATGCAATACAGGGCTACCTGCATTCATTGCTTCAATCAGTGAACCTACCGCATTACCTGCACCAGCACCCGTACTGGTTAACGCTACACCTAGGCCTTTAAAGCGTGAGTGTGCATCTGCCATGGTGACCGCACCCGCTTCGCCACGGGCTGCGACAAAGCGCATTTTTTCACGGCGCCCTACTGCATCTGCAATAGGTAAATTGTGGATGGAAATAACACCATAAATACTATCAACTTGGTGCGCTTCTAAAACTCTTGCGATTGCTTCGCCTACATTTACACGTTCAGTCATGTCTGTTCCTCAAAATTTGTTTTCAGTCCTTGAATTTATTAATCGCACCAAGGATTAGGCTGTTCATTCAGTCCTATATAAATACTCTTTTGTTGCATGTACGATAAAATACCCAAACGGCCTTTTTCGCGCCCGATTCCACTATCTTTAAAGCCACCAAACGGCGCACTAATCGAGAACTTTTTGTAGGTATTAATCCATACCGTTCCCACTTCTAATGCACGTGCAATCCGCCAAGCTTTGCGATAGCTTTCAGTCCAGATGCCTGCGGCAAGGCCAAAACAACTGTCATTTGCTTGAGCAATTAAATCTTGCTCGTTGTCATATTTCATAACCACTAAAACAGGGCCAAAAATTTCTTCCTGACAGGTTTGAGCACTGTTATTTAAGCCCGTGATAATGGTAGGTAAGTAATAGCTTCCTTTGGCATAGTCACCAGTTGTAAGTGCTTCACCACCAATCAGAACTTGACCACCTTCGCTTTTAGCAAGTTGCACATAGCGATCAACTGACTGCAAATGTTTGTCATTCACTAGTGGCCCTAAATGTACACCAGCTTGTTCCGGATGACCCACACGTAAGCCTTTGGTAATTTCAACCAACCGCGTTAAAAACTGATCGTAAAGACTGCTATGAATAAACAAGCGAGAACCTGCGATACACGCTTGGCCTGCCGAGCTAAAAATACCGTACGCAACACCTTTAGCAGCCAATTCAACGTCTGCATCCGGCAAAACGATGGTTGGTGACTTACCACCTAACTCAAGCGAAGTAGTAATCAGTTTATCTGCGGCAATATGTGCCAAATGACGACCCGTGGTTGTTCCACCCGTAAAAGAAATTTTACGAACCAACGGATGCTGAGCAATCGCATCACCAATGATAGAACCACGACCAACTAGCACACTAAGTAAGCCTTTTGGTAAACCTGCTTCTTCAAAAATTTTGGCAAGCTCTAAAGCAATGAGTGAAGTTGCTTCTGCTGGTTTTAACACCACGGCATTTCCTGCTGCCAAAGCTGGAGCAAGCTTTTGAACTTCACTCGCAATTGGAGAGTTCCAAGGGGTAATAGCTGCCACAACGCCCACAGGTTCATGCACGCTCATGGTCATAAAGTCTGGAGCACGTTGAGTGGTGAGCTCATCGTTCAGCGTTTCACAAGCCGCCGCAACATAGCGTGCAGTCGCCGCAGCGCTCATCACCAAACCACGAGTTTCGGTTAAAGGTTTACCATTATCGCGTGTTTGTAATTTTGCTAACTCATCTACACGTGCCTCAATAATGTCTGCAACTTTATAGAGAATACGTGCGCGCTCATGCGGCAAACTGTTTCTCCAGCTCGGTTCACGCCACGCCTGATCTGCTTTTTCAATTGCTTCATTTACATCTTCAAGCGTTGCTGTTGAAAGCTCAGCGTTAACCGACTGATCTGCCGGAAACAGGCTCTGAATGACTGCACCACGGCCTAATCGCCATTCACCTGCAATATAAATTTCCTTTGCCATGATCAAATCCTTCTTAAATCTGTATTGCTTCTACACTATTGCGACAAGCACGAATCACGCTAAGCGCAGCCAACGTTGATGTTTTCGGGTTACTTGGTAACGGCACGCCCACCAGTTCAATGGTCATTTGCCCAAAGCCACCTTCTGCCACAATGGTGTGTTTGTTTTTGTTGATGGTTGGATCAACAGTTAACTCAACCATGGTTTCATCCATACCAAGTCCTGCAAGTGCAATGGTTGCTGCAACGTTGGCATTAGCTGGAAATTTCATGGCAGCTTCACGCGCAGTTCCTGTGAAGAAGACCGTAGGTTCAGCAACATGGTCTAAATCGACCAATTGCTCTGCATAACTGCCCTTCCAGCTTTTTGGACTTTTACAGCCTTTGTAAGTGACCTTTTGCAAACCACCTTCTTTGGCCGCAGAAATACCGTCAATACCTGCGATAGCCCCTGCCAGTAAATGCAGATGGGCATCATTTTTTTCAGCAGTTTGTTTAAGCTGAATTAGAAATTCGCTATCAGCTAAAGTACCCACCGAAATCAGGCCAATGGTCCAGCCTTTCGCTAAAACTTTTTGAGCATGCTCTTTCACTGCTGCTTGACCTGCCACCTCAATGACATAGTCAGGCTCACCATCACATTGCTCAATATCGGAAATCACCTGAATCTCGGAAGAGACTTGTGACTGCACTTTTTCAATACTGCGAGATGGCACGACAATCCATTTGAGTTGCAGATCTTGAGGCAAATGGGCATAGACTTCTGCTGCCATTGCGCCAAAACCAATCATCATCAACTTTTTCATGACAGCACCTGATATTTATAAATGTTTGTTAAAACCACCTGAGACATCTATTGCTGAACCTGTAGTGTAAGATGCCAATGGTGATGCCAAGAAAACTAAAGCACGTGCAGGCTCTTCTGGACGGCCTAAGCGCTGCATAGGAATGCCACGATTTTTTGCGATATTGCCAGTCCACTCTTCCCATGACAGATTTAAATCTGAACGGGTTTCATAACGGCGTTTCCACTGCGCAGATTCGACCATTCCAAGTAAAATCGAGTTCACACGAACGCCATATTGAGTAAACTCATGCGCTAATGAATGGGTTAAATTCAACAGCGCAGCGCGTGCAGATGAAGTCGCAATCATGTGCGGTTCCGGTTGCAATGCCAGTAACGAGTTCACATTGGTAATTGAGGCATTTGCCGACTGTTTTAAGTCGTCGAGAAAAGCCCGTACCGGATGTAAAACACTGAAATATTTCAGCTCAATTTCTTTCATCCAGTCTTCATCTTGCGTATTTTCAAAATTTGAAACACGGCCTTGTCCAGCATTGTTAATGAGCATGTCTACATTGCCCAAATTGAGTTTGACGTCTTTAGCAAATTGCTGAACTTCTTCTTTTTTCAACACATTACATGCTTTGGTAAAAATATTGGCATGCGGATATTTTTCTAGAATATAGTGCTTAGAAGCATTTAAACGCTCTTCATCGCGACCACACCAAGCAACTTTTGCACCCTCTGCAACCAGTATTTCAACAGCAGCCAACCCAATCCCAGATGAGCCACCGGTAACAACTGCAACTTTTCCTTCAACTTGGAAGCTCATAATCCTTAATCTCTCTTACGATTGTTCCTGAATCGTCAACATAATTTGGTTAAATGCTTGCGGTTGGTCGACATAACTTAAATGTCCTGCATCTTCTATGACGAAGCGCTGTTCCAACTGCAATTCCTGAGCAAGCTCTTGTATACCTAACGCAGGAGTGATTTGATCTTGCTGCCCTGCAATGACTGTGCATGGGACTTTTAAATCGGTTAGGTAATTACGTATTTCGTCATATGCCAGTAAATACGATGCATGTGTGAAACCTTGTAGGGTCAATTGCTGCATCACCTCTGAAACTAAAGCTAAGGCTTGTGGCTCTTGTTTATAAATCAAATGAGGTCCACGGTTTTCGGCCATTCCTTTAGCGCCTAGTTCTTTCAACATTTTTGGTCTTTTTTCAAAAACCTGAATTTGTGTTTGTTCATCGTGACGTTGGTAGCCTTGAGCTAAGTTAGCAACAACTAAGTGTTCCACTCGCTCTGGGTAAAGTGCAGCAAATGCACTCGCCTGTAAGGCGCCTAATGAGTGTCCGACCACAATCGCTTTTTCAATTTTTAAAACATCGAATAACGCTGCCAAACGCTTTGCGTAGTCGGTTGCATTGGGTTGATCAGTTAAAAGTTCATCTGATTTGCCATAGCCCGGTGCATCCCAGGCAATGACATGAAAATGATGAGACAACATTTCAAGTTGGTTTACCCATGAAGCAGAACCTGAACTAATGCCATGCAACAGCACAAGGTACTCACCTTGACCGGCTTCCCGATAGGCTTGCTGCTGGCCTTGAACAGCAACGGTTTTCACCGGAAATTCTGCTAACTTTTCAATGAGTGTCATCATTTTTAACTCTTTCCTTTCATTCACTTCATCAAACAATTAACGTTTGATTTGAGACAATGGATGCTCTGGTGGATAGTTCGGAATGGTTGGTTTACCTGTTCCTAACATCACACACATCAAGGCATCTTCTTGTCCTGGGTTAAACAAACCACGGTAAATACCCGGTGGAATTGAAATCAGGTCACGCTCTTTTAAACGGGTCTCAAATTTTTCGCCGTTGTGCTCAATGAACAAATCAATTTCGCCGCGAAGCATAAAGAACACTTCTTCAACATCGTGGTGAATGTGCAAAGGACCTTCACACTGTGCAGGCAAAACCATGGTTGAAAATGTGAAGTTTTCTGCTGGAACAGTGTTACCGTCATTTGCAACACCTGTTGCACCCGTACCCATGTAACGCATTTGTGCACGGCGATACTTCGGGTCGTAATCTGCTTGGAACTTCAAAGCATCAAAGTCGTATTTACGTGTCTCAAAGCGAGCAATACGTGTGTTTAACCAATCTTCTAAAGAAGCACCCTCTGGTTGTGCCCACGATTCGAATTGTTGTGTAGTCATTTTTTAAACTCCTATACAGTGAATTAATAACGTTTTAAAAGAGGAACCAAGAACAACGACCCAATGACAGCAACAGCAGCCAAGAAGCTAATTCCTAAATTAAAACTATGTGTTTGCATCACGATGTAACCGATAAGAACAGGCGCAATTGCACTTGCAAAATTACCTAAACCGTTAAATATTCCACCCGCAGTCGCCCCTACATTTGAGGTGGTTACTCGGGCAAGCAAAGCAAATACAGCTGCTACTCCAAAACCCCACGCCATCGCACTTAAAGACATGGCAGCAATAATCAATAATGGTTGAGTCATAATGACCATCACATACATGAAGATGCCCGCGAGTAATAAACCGCTAAAGACTTGAATTGCTCGGCGGCCTAACTTGTCAGATAAAAACGCACCGATGATTTCGCCAATTAACATGGCAATAAATGGAAAGCTTGAATACATCCCAAACTCTTTGAGATTGAATCCTTTGTCTTGCATAAGATAAGAAGGAACCCAGCTGTTTAAGCCCCACAAATAAGTCATTAATGCAATGTTAAAAAGGCAAACCAGCCAGAACGCGCTGTTGCTGAGCAGCAATTTAGTATTGGCAATGTGGCCTTTGAAATTGGTACGTTTACTCTCGCCCTCAATTTCGACAGTTTTCTTGAGATGTAAGTTACGCAAACCAAAAACAATACTGAAAATGGCAATTAGGGTTAGCGCAGCCATCACAAAAAAAGTGGTGTGCCAGTCGTGGTGAGCTAAAACATTTGCCGTGATTGGGAATCCAAGGAATGCACCTATCGGGGTTCCAAGCAAAAACATAGTAGAAGCACGTGCCTGCTGACGGTCTGTATAAGTCTGCTTAACAATGGTGTATGCCAAAGCAAACAGTGGTCCTTCTGCCAAACCAAGTAGTACACGTAAAATCAACATGCCTGAATAACTGGTGGTGAAGCCCATACAGAACATGAGTAAACCCCATGATGTTACGCTCCAGAACAGCATTTTCTTTGGGTTAAAAATGTCACCCAAGAAGCTTAGAAAAACCGATGAAAAGCCATAAGCAAGCAAGAAACTTGTCATGAGCCATCCAAGCTTGGCCTTATCTTCAGCAATTCCCATTGCAGTTTGAAAATGAGGATCTGAAAATAAAACCGCAATACTAATCTTGTCGAAAAATGCCAGTACCACACACACCATAAGGACAAAAGCAGGCACCCAATGCTTCAATCCACTTTTTTCTTCATTACTCATGCGTCATTCCTTCGATTTGGTAATGAGAACCAGATTTAATGCTTACGGTTTTAACTTCATGACATTAAATTCGGCATCTGCTAATAATTTTGGATCTAAAACGGTGTTGGCTTGCATCCAACGTTTTGCCAGTTTGATCAGCTTTGAATCATTAATGGCAATCATATTCAGCAAACGATTTTCATGGTCGAGATATAAATAACTCACCTGATCCTCACCACCTTGGCGAATCACTACTTCTTTGGTTCTATCTGGTTGATACGTACCTAAAATCTGAATATTGAAGTGGTACTGATCAGACCAGAGCCATGGAATATCTGTATATTCAGTATCAATTCCGAGCATTGATTTTGCTGCTGCAATCGCCTGATTTTGTGCATTTGCCCAAGACTGAATGCAATATCCCAAGCTCGGATGAATTGCGACATCACCTGCGGCATAAATGTTTTGATCTGAGGTTTGCCCAAAACAATTCACCACAATGCCATCTTTCACATCGAGACCAGCGTGCACACCTAACTCTTTGGCAATTTCAGCACCAGCACCTACCACAACACAGTCAAATAACTGGCTATGTTGAGGATGATTTACCACTTCAACTTTCTGATTCGGTGCTTCAACCAAATGAAGGCTTTTGCTGTCTAAATGAATTTTTGTGCCTTGTGTTTCATGCATATTTTTTAAAAATGCAGAAACTTCCGGACTCACACTTCTTGCACATAAACGGTCGCCATATTCAAAAACATGTACCTCTTTACCTTGCTTACGTGCAGTTGCAGCAATTTCTAAACCAATCCAGCCGCCGCCAATCACAGCGACATTTTTTGCGTTCTTTAAAATTTCAGCCAAACGTTCACAGTCATGCACATTACGTAGGGTCACAACATTTGGAATAAACTGCCATGTATTGACGGGTACACGTGCACGGCTTCCAGTTGCAATCAGCAATTTGTCATACGGTAAAACTTGGCCACTTTCTAAATGAACCTGTTTTTGCTCACGATCGACTTTTGTCGCAATTTCTGGTTTATGCCATTGAACGTTGAACTCTTGAACCTGTTCAGGTGAGAACAGATTCAAACTTTCATAAGTAGCTTCTTTTGAAAGTACTTGCTTAGACAGTGGTGGACGCTCGTAAAACACTTGGTCTTCATTTGAAACCACGTGAATTTCGCCCACATAACCATTTTGGCGTAAGGTACTTACTGCCCAACCCGCTGCCTGTCCGGCACCTACAATTACGATCTTTTCCATAGCCATCTTCCTTGTTCAGCCATACCTGTTAAACAGGCTTCACCTGACGGCGGGTTGTGTCATCAAGACCACCTTCAATCGCCCATTCGGTGAAAAGCTCTAGACGATGCTCTTCTACACGTGGCTGCCATTCTTCTGTCAAATAATCATCGTTGGTGTAATATTCAAATGCACCACCCAATGGTGAGTTGACGTACCAGAAATAAGCAGAAGAAATTGGGTGACGTCCCGGTCCAATAAAGGTTGACCACTCTGAACGATTCATATTTAAACCGCCCCCAATCACCTCATGGATATCACGTACTACAAACGCAACATGATTTAAGCCAGCAGGTTTATTTGGAACACTCAGCAAGAATAAATCATGGTGATAACCTTCACCGCGGCAACGTAAGAATGCACCGCGATTTTTATAGGCATCCGATAAATGAAAGCCTACTTTTTCAATATAGAAATTTTCGGTTGTTGCCAAATCTGGTGTAAAGAACACCACGTGTCCAATCGCAACAGGCTGACCTTTTTCATAGACAGGACTTGCTGCATTAACACGTTGAATGTTGCCGTATTGGTTAATACCTTCCGTTTTGAGTTCAGAGACATCTTTAACAAAACTTTGTTCAAAACGAATCGTCATGCCATTTGGGTCAAGACACTGAACTGTATGTTCAGAACGTTTAAAACCTTCTACATCAGCCAAACGAGCTGCCAAGTCTTCAAGGTCTTGAGAATTATCAACACCCCAAGTGACTTCACGTAAAGTTGAGCCTTGTTCAATCGCAGGTGGCAAACGATCATCATCACAATTAAATAGATAAATCTTGCTGCCATTTTGAGTTTGGTATAAATCTGTACCTTCAATATCCGAAGTACTTTGGCTTAAACCAAAATCTGCTAGAAACTTGTTTGAAGCGGCTCTATCCTCAACTCCAAACTTTAAAATCTCGATCCCTGTAATCATTTGACTACTCCTTAGTTAAAGACAAAACCGCCATTGACCGGAATATTTTGACCTGTCACAAAAGAGGACAAATCCGACAGTAGATACAATGCTGTTCCATTTAAATCTTGTGGAAGTTGCTGACGTTGAATCGCTCTTCCATTGACATATAAATCGTGACGTTCTTGAGGCACATACTCGGTTGCTTCAACCAGAGTAAGTCCCGGTGACAATGTGTTGACACAGATATTAGATTGTCCCAACTCTCTTGCCATTGAACGCGTCATGGCAACAATTGCACCTTTACTCGCAACATAAGCCATTAGGTTCGGTGCGCCCCAAAGTGCTGTATCAGAAGCAACATTAATGATCTTGCCTGCAGCCGATTGCTTTAAATGGGGAACACATGCCTTACTAATGAGCCATGTGCCTTTCACATTAATATTCATGACCCGATCCCAAAGTTCAGGATCGTAATCAATCATATTTTTTCCACCAACATTGGTTGCCAGTGCCGCGCAGTTCACAAGGCCATCTAGTCCTTGGAGTACGTCAACACTTTTTGCAACCGCATTTTCAATAGAGTCTGCATTGGCAAGGTCAACGGTAACAGCATGAACATTCAGTCCTTGTTTTTGCAAAGCTTGTGCTTCTTGTTGCACCAAGTCAGATAAAATATCTGCCATTACAACCTCAGCACCAGCCTCGGCAATAGCTTGAGCAAAATCTCGGCCTAAACCACGTGCAGCACCAGTCACTAAAACTTTTTTGCCTTGCAACAACGCTACATTAGCCATGAGCTTCTTCCTGCATCTCAATACGGTTTGATGCATTTAGCGCAGCAATTTTCTTTAATTGCTTTTCAGCTTCTTTTTTCATTAAACGACGTAAACGAGCAAGGCCAACATCGTGTTGATAGAGGAATTCTTGTTCACGTGCATTTGGCGCAAGATTTTCTAAAATAATTCGGTCTTGTTCCAATACATCCCAATGCAACTGCTCTAAATGATTGCGATACAAGAAGCGCCATACATTACGTTGCCAGCCACTCACCTTACGACAGCGCCAGAAAAATACGCGGGTATTGTTAGCATCAATTGGCGTTGCATAGCCCACGATCCAGAACTCACCACCTGGGCCAAATTGTTTGCGGTATGGAATTGACAGACGTAACCAGCTCGCACCTGTTGAACCATATTCAACCCAATCGAAGTTCACACCTAATTGACCTTCTTTTTCAAAAATAAAACCATTATCGGTCGTGCGATGTTTCATCTCTGCGGTACGATCACCATCTGCCATCGAGTGCGATGTCGCATGTAAATAACTACCATGCATTGGGTCCATCACGTTATCAATCGCGTATTGATGGTTTACTTTCCAGTCTGCTTGGCAAAGGAAGGCACTCCACTCTTCACTTGCAAGTTGCTCTGGGAACTCAAGCGGTGCTGGTTGTTCATTTGCATCAATACCAAACCAGATGAAGATTGCACCATGCTGCTCAATTACTGGATAGTTCTTTAAGCATTTAGTTCCAGTCATTGGACATTCATGAACTGCTGGCACATCGGCAACCACACCATCAGCACGAACTTCAACACCGTGATACCAACAAGCAACTCGGTCACCCAAGTTCCAACCGAGGGAAAGACGAGCGCCGCGATGTGGACAGCGATCTTCAAGTGCATGAACCTGCCCTTCAGCATCACGCCAAACCACAATGTTTTCGCCTAAACGGGTAATTCCGACCGGATTAGCAGCGACTTCCCAACTTGCCAAAACCGGATGCCATTGGTCACGTAAACCAAGTTCTAAATATTCTTCAGCACTTTGTGAAGTTGATACGATTGCGTTCATTTTATTCTTCCCTGAATCAATAACCTAAACGTTGCATTTCTTCTGTAAAGCTTGCAGAAGTCCATTCATCACCAGATTCACAGCGGAAACCCTGTTGATTAAGTGCAGAAACAACATCATCTAGCGCTGTTGCACCCGCAGAGAATGCTTGAATCAAGTTCTTTACAAAATCTTGCTCGTAGAGAGTCGGTTCTTTATAACGTGTCTGCCAAACCAACAATTCAGATTGACCAGGAATTTGAATATTGTTGATACCTGCTTCGGTTGCTGGCGTTGCATGAATCCAGCTTGCTAACTTTTCATTAAATGTCTTCATTGTTCTGCTTCCTTGTACATGTGAGGACTAGAGTTGAATTTGAATATCCTGTCCTTCAACACGAACTGGGTACGTACATAGGTTTCTACACCCGGGCCCACTTTTTAGCTCACCTGTCTGAATGTCAAAAATTGCTTCGTGCAATGGACATTCAACAGTTTGATCTTCGATAAATCCTTCGGTTAATAAGGCATACGCATGAGGGCAAACATTTTCGATAGCGAAGTAATTTTCATCGACAAAAAATACGCCAATTTTTTTTCCTTCAACTTCGATAGCCTTCGGCTCATCTTCGCTAACGTCACCCTGCTGACAAACTGAGATCCAACTCATACTTTGCGTCCTCATTTTGTTTTATATACAAAACTTAATTTCATTTTCAAAACACAAGCAAAGAATAATACTCTTGGTTAATTTTTGTCAAAGTAAAAATAATTATAAAAATCATTGTATTAATTTATTTTAAATAATTTGTTACGTTTCAAAAAGAAAACTTTGTTTTAAATATAAAAAATGTTTTATGCGATCTTTATAATTACAATAGTTCTAAAATAAAGCATAATGCCCCAATTCGAACCCTTTTTTATTTATAGGAAAACAACACAAATGAGCCTAGAGATTGAAGAAGATTTGCAAGAATCAGAAACGACAAAAAATGATGATCGATATTTAGTACCAGGGCTTGTGCGTGGTTTAGCCATCTTGCAAGCATTTAATCAACAAGCACAAGAAATGACGATTACAGAAATTGCCGAAATTTTGGAAGTGAACCGTTCTAGTGCATTTCGTCTTATTTATACACTCGAAGCTTGTGGCTATTTAAGGAAAGCATCCCAAAAAACTTATGCGCTTGACTCAAAAGTTATGGAGCTTGGTTTTAACAGTTTATCGAAGCTTTCATTACTCGATTTATCCACTCCTTTAATGAAAGAACTACGTGATCAGACCAAACTGGCAGTACATCTGACTGTTTTGGAAGGTACACATATTGTTTTTGTAAATAATGTTCAATCAATGGGTACTTTTACCAGCAATATTAGTTTGGGTACTCGCTGGCCGGCCCATGCTACCGTTATTGGTCAAATGTTATTGTCGGATTTACCAGAGGCAGAAGTACGACAACGCTATCGTAACTTCAATGAGTGGGATAGTTTCTCAGAACTTACCCCAACTAACTTGAAAGCACTCTTACAAAAACTAAATTATGTAAAAACCCAAAAATCGATGGTGAGCTGGGGTCATTACAATCATGATATGGCTGCTTGTGGTGCTCCTATTTTCAAACAATCTAATGGAAAAATGGTGGCTGTCCTTTCGGTGAGCTGTCCAATTACCACTTATGATGAAAAAACCTTTAAAGAAGATATCGCAAGCTTAGTCATCGCAACGGCAGATAAAATTTCAAAATTTATTTATTAAAAAAAGCGACGTTAAGTCGCTTTTTTACTCTTATTTCTTCAATTAAAAATTACGCTTAAAAATCTCACCATTCATATCCTGAAAACACAGTGTTGAATGATTTTCTTTAATATCAAATTTTAAATACTGCTGTTTAAACTG
Organism: Acinetobacter seifertii; assembly: GCF_016064815.1. NCBI lineage: Bacteria > Pseudomonadati > Pseudomonadota > Gammaproteobacteria > Moraxellales > Moraxellaceae > Acinetobacter > Acinetobacter seifertii. The sequence continues at coordinate 3,103,752 of NZ_CP065820.1, forward strand.
TACTACTGCATAAAACTCTTGGGCTCCATCATCTAAACCTGTCGCAGAGACCTGAGTGCCTTGTGGAAAATCTTTGAGCCATGCAGCCTTATAGAAATCTGACACTGAATTAAAATCTATATATTTTGCAGGCTCAGCCATAATTTTTTGGGTCACTGCATCAAACTGTTGCTGCTTATATATGACTAAATTCAGGATCATGGTTATTCTTAAAAGTTAATTATTAGCAGTCATCAATAGAGTGCGTATAGTAGTGCAATTTTCCATTACGGAAGTGAAAGTCTAGACTATCATTACTACCTTCCCAAGGTTGTAAAGAATAAACATGTTTTTTAGTCATATAGATCTGTTCACCAAAAAATTTTTTGAACTCATTCTCGGTAGTTAAATGATTAAATAATCGAGAACCATACTTTAGACCGTTCTGCTGACTTACATATACCTTATCTAAAGAACCCGTAGAGAGTACCACTCCATCTTCATATACCCATTGATCTGGGAAATAACCACCATTGCATTCATCAGCTCCACCTTTAATAACTTGCTTTGGCTTTTTCAGGTTATTTAATGGAATATTAAAACTGTTTAATACTTTACCATGCCATAAAGGTTTAATATTTACTTGTGCATAAGAGGTCGTTGCTACTAAAAAGCCAATACAAAATAAAAATATATGAGTTAAATTTTTCATAAAAGTCCAGAAATTAATGATTTAAAAGTTTTGTGCCTTAGTCTTATTAATAATCAAACCTTTTTGTTTGTCTTTCATAATGATTAAGGGAGATCCAACTTTTGCAGTTTTGGTATTATTCAAATATTTTTTCTTCTGTAAATAAATCTGTCTGTCTTTAATAAAGCTATCTATGGAAGTTTCATCATCCATATAATAAGAAATATCTTGTGTATAAATATTTGACCAATCCGCTACCCAAAAAATAATGAAATTTCCGCCACGCTCTTGATAGTTGTCTATTGCAAAGGTTTCAGAATCAATTTTATGTATGTTCTGACCAGCTATTGAGGATATATCCTGAGTTTGCGATTTAAAATAATAGGTTTTATTTTTATCTAAATGAATAGCAAATACATTATAGCCTAGCGCATCAGCTATATCAGGGTTAAAGCAAGAATAGCTTTGTATTTTTATCTGTGCCGTCTGTATAGCTAATTTATTATTTTCAGTAGCTTCATCTTTCTGACATGAATCCGGTAATTTACTAAGCTGCTTTAAAGGAACAGCGTTAATCTGAGCATTTGCATAACCAGAACAAAGAAATAAACAAAATAAAAGTTTTTTTAAAGTATGAGTCATCAAATAGTTTCCAAACAGGATTATTGTTTTAATATTTTCTCATAGATTAAATAGTTTTTTTAAGATCTATATGATCAACCTGCTTTCTTTTAACCTTTTCCCATTGATACCAACCATAAGCTGCCATTAATACAAAAGCCGCATATAAGGCTGAAGTTAAAAATAGATCTTTATAAATAAACATACCCACATAAATAATGTCGACAAATACCCAAAGTATCCAAGTCGCAATATGTTTTCGACTCGTCCAATAAGTTGCAAGCAAACTAAATGCGGCAAGCTGCGAGTCGAGCATAGGCACTGCTGCATCAGTAAAGTTTTTAAGTATCAAACCAAACAGTAAGCCGCCTATCGCAGCAATGATCATTTGGATAATCGCGGTTTGAACTGCGATAGGTTCAATTCGAATGTCGTGATCTTGCTGCTTTCCTTTGAGCCAATAGTAAAAACCATAAAAATTTACAGCCATAAAAAAGAACTGCAAAATCGTTTCACCATAAAGCTTAAATTCATAAAACAAATAGGCGTATAGAACAAAGGCAAAGAAATTAAACAGCCAGCACCACATATTGCGAATTACAGTTAATCCGACTCCAATGAGACTAATGAAGACCGCAAAGATTTCTAAAGGTGACATAAGAACAACTACTTATTGAGATCAATTTGACGAGGTATTATGAGAAAAATATGGGCCTAAGCAAACAACTAATTTAACGTATTCAACAAAATCTATATTCCACGCTTGAATCTCATTTGTACTTTTCTATTTATATGTTATAAAAATATCATCTATATTTTTAATATATTTATCATGTTTTTATCTAAAGCCCATTATTGTCTAGCGCGTCAATTCCACGACCCAGAGATTAAGTTCTGTGTGGTCATTTGGCGACGTCCTTGTTTAGGACAATTTGGCGCTTTGAATAAAAAAATCAAGAAGTTACTTACATAATATTTTCTCTGATTTTTCTTAAAAAGCCGCCATAAAAAGCGGCTTTTTTTATGTCCGTTCATCCTACAAAACATCAATTTATGGAGCTTTATATGAAGCCTTTATTTGAACAACAGAGTACGTCCAGCCCGCAGATTCAGCCGGCTGTAGCATTACCTTCATCTCCGACTCGACTCGCTACAGCCGGCCAATTTATTGCGGTCATTGTTATTTGGTCGCTTACACCACTCGCCGCCGTCTGGACAGTACAAGAACTTCACTGGGCATGGGGATTATTCCTTCGCTTTAGTATCGCTATTCCAATTGCTTTACTGTGTCTAAAATTTTTCCGTTTAAAACTGATCTTTAGTAAAAAAGCAATTTTAAGCTACTGTGCAGGAGCCATTGGTTTATTTGGTTCCATGGCTTTTTGCTATATGGGTGCAGATAAAGTTCCTTCGGCCATTATTTCAATTATTTACGGCGCCTCTCCTTTAGTATCTGGGCTCATTAGCTCCTTTGTATTGGGGCACGAGCGTTTTTCATCATGGCAGTGGCTTGGTCTCGGTATTGCGCTTGTCGGGATGAGTTTTACATTAGGACTATCTTCATCAGGTTTTCAGCTCAACAGTATTGGTATTATGCTAGAGCTAATCGCTATGCTGTTTTATGTATTGTCGACTTTTGCCGTAAAATCTGTCGGAGCGCATATTCATCCCATTATACAAATGACGGGTTCTAGCCTTGTCTCGTGGGTGGGTTATGTATGCTTATTGCCTTTCTTTTGGTCACATCTTCCAACTGAACTTCCAAGTCTGAAAATTTCACTCGCGGTCTTCTATAGTGCTGTCTTTTCTTCTGTACTTGCCATGATTTTTTATTATCAACTCATTAAGGTACTCCAACCGACGACGGTACTACTTATTACAATTATCACCCCTGTTTTAGCCACCTTTTGGGGAACATGGTTCAACCATGAACAACTTAGCTCACATCTTGTTTTAGGTTTAACCCTGTTATGTCTAGGGCTATTAATGTATTCACGGCGCTCTGCATAAACTTGCCCAACCTGATACATCTATGCGTCAGGTTGACTTTTGACGAGTATTGACAGCATGCTTTTGTTTTCACTTACCAAGTCATCAACAAATTGTATTTGATCGTTTTTAAATGATTGTTTAAAAGATAATGAAACACAAATAAAGAGCGCGACAATATGTCAAATCAAGAAGGAAAAGTCAGCCGTGAAACTCGAGGACATATTTTTTTAATTGGTTTAGATCGGGCAGCAAAACGCAATGCCTTTGATAGCCACCTCATTAAAGATTTATCTCTAGCGCTTACAGAATATGAAAATAATGATGCTCTGCGCTGTGCGATTATTTTTGCTCATGGTGACCATTTTACGGCGGGTTTAGATTTGGTTGAGTTACAACCTAAGCTTGCTACAGGCGTGTTCGATTTTAATGATGAAGAAATTAACCCATGGGGTACAGTTGGCCGAAAACTGAGTAAACCATTAATTGTAGCTGTACAGGGCTACTGTTATACCGCGGGTATCGAACTATTTCTTAATGCAGATCTTACAATTGCAAGTGAAAATACTCAATTTGCGCAAATGGAAGTCCAACGTGGCATCTTACCTTTTGGCGGCGCGACTGCTCGCTTTACTCAAGCTGCTGGCTGGGCCAAAGCGATGCGCTATTTGCTTACAGGTGACCCTTTTGATGCAAAAGCAGCATTTGATATGAATCTGATTACAGAAATATGCCATGAAGGGACGGAGCTTAATCGTGCTATAGAACTTGCGGAACATATTTCCCAAGCTGCGCCACTTGCTGTAAAAGCCACTCTTGCCTCTGCACGCGAAGCTATTAATGAAGGCTATGAGGTTGCTTTTGATCAATTGCAAACTCATTTACAGCCTTTGCTGACCACAGAAGATGTTCAAGAAGGTGTTTTTGCCATGTTACAAAAGCGTCCACCTGTTTTCAAAGGTAAATAAAGACTACTCAGACACACCCTTCAAGATTTAAAACTTATTACTCTCTAAAAACATATATGTAAAAAGAAAGCCCACATGATGTGGGCTTTCTTGAATTAATTTGGCTTATTCAACTCTAACAATTTTACCAAATTCATCGTGGTGAACTATCGTAATTTTTTGGCTACGTCCCTGCTCAATTTCTTGCTCAGGTAAATCAAAGTAGCGTGCATAATCATCTGTCTGCTTCATGTCAAGTTCATCACCACCCACACGGCGTTCAGGCAAAATATGACTCCATAGCAACAAACCAATTGCACAAGCAATGAGTGCTGTAAAGCCATGCTCAATTCCCACACCAAAGGCACTAAATAAACGGTGTACCAAATGTGTTTTTTGTAGTTCAACCAATAGCCATACAAACACGAACGGACGCCACAACAACAACCAACCGCCCCACATCATGGCTGTGCTTGTTGTAGAAACATAGCGCTTGTGCCACGGTAATTGACGACGTAAATCAATAATCAACGAATTTGTCTTCATTTCTCTTTTACCTAACGAAGTGCTGCGGTTTTCCCCAGACATCAATACAGCACGATCTTTAAAATCTCATGACTCTTGCATTTCATCTAACGAATGCCCCGATCCGGGCTCACCCAACGTGCTCGTTTCTCATCTCCACGTCGTAAGACTTTTGGAAATGCCACAATGGTTGCCGAAATGGTGATTAGCCAAAAGACCAATGGATACCAAATCATCCAGAAATAGTTTTTTCCTAGATTCGGTTCATAACGACTATCCATCCATTTGCTTAAAGCAAACTGAATTAGACAGGTTGCCCCCAATAAAATACCTGTACCATACGGTAAAAATGGGGAACTCACAACGGCTAATGCAGGGACTGGGAAAATAAAATGTACCAACCACAATAAAGCCATTGCCAGCATTAAATATGACCAGACTAAAGTTAAGCAAAGCTCAAACATTAAAGGCCATAAAAAATTCAATTTTGGTTTGGTGAACACATCAATATTTTTAATTAATACCTGTGCCCCACCCATTGCCCAACGTAAACGCTGTTTCCACAATCCGTTTAATGTTTCAGGCATTAAAATCCAGACCAAGGCATTCGGTTCAAAACGAATGTCCCAGCCTGCACGTTGCAATTTCCAAGTAATATCGATGTCTTCGGTCAACATATTTGGTGACCAATAATCGACTTGGTGAACAGCACTTTTACGGAAAGCCGTAATTACACCAGACACCGTGAACAAACGACCAAATGTACGCTGCGCACGTTTAATCATTCCCACAATCGAAGAAAACTCACCGACTTGAATACGTCCTAACAAAGTTGAACGCGTACGAATACGTGGGTTACCAGTTACGGCTGCAACTGTTGGATTCTGAAGAAAATGACGAATCATCCATTTTGCTGCATGCGGATCAAGCAAAGCATCCCCATCGATACCAATTAAAAACTCGGCATCGGTCATGAGGCTACCAGCCTGTAGGCCCATTGCTTTACCTTGGTTTTGTGCAAGGTGAACAACACGAAGTTTTTCGTATTGTTCAGCTAAACGATCTAGGACTTCACCCGTATTATCCGAACTACCATCGTTAATCGCAATGACTTCAAAATTAGGGTAATCCAATTTTAAAGCGTGACTAATGGTTTCCTCTGCATTATCGCCTTCGTTAAAGCAAGGAATAAGTACAGCAACTTTCGGATAGCTTTCTAATGGAGCCGGTTGATCGTAAGGTGGAGCCTTACGTTCTTTCCAATAGAAAATGATCGCACCAATCATCCATAGATATGACATAAACAATGGATAATAAAAAACGAACTTTAGAGCCTGCGACCATATTGCAGCAAAGATTGTCATGTTTCAGCCTCGTCTACGGCACAAGACGAGATGACTTTTCAGCAAATGCTTTATGCATCACGTTCACGTCCGGATGATCTTTAATTGGGTCATCTGGGTAATATGCAACATGCATTGCACCTTGTTCATAGAGAGAGTGAATTGTCGCAGCCATTTCAGTTGAAGGTACCTTTTCGTTATTACGCCAGTTCGTTGCTTGTAGCTCAAAAACTGTTTTCTTAATGCCATTTGGATACTGTTTCACACGATCAACCATATCTTTATAGAATTGATCTTGGTTCTTCACTTGCTCCATATAAGGCATCGCCATAATAGCAGTAAAATCATAACGGTTTAATGACTCTTCAAGTGACTGAGAGTACCAATTTTCCGCATATGGTTTTAAAGCCACTTGTGCATATAAATTACGTGCTGTAAGCAGGAATGGCTCATACTGACGAACCTCACCAACAAGCTCCATCGCAAAATCATCTAAATATCTTGTTTTATATGCAGTCCACTTCTGCAAATCTTCGTCATTTGCACGAATTTTTGCCAAGTCTGTTGATAAACCTTGTTTCGCATAAGCTTTTAAGGCATCTGGGCTTGCATCTTCATAATCAGACAGAGTCACATCGTCATGGAATAAAATTCCATTGAAAGACGATGACTTCGCTAAATCTTCATATATTTCACGGATAGTTTGACGCGCTTCAGGTGAAAAAGGGCTTAAACGAATGTATCCCATATTGAGATGCTCACTCGTTTTATCCTGCTGGGTTACAACCAAATCTTTTGATACAGGATCAGTTTTTGGTAGTTCCCATGCCAATAAAGGCATCCACGCATAAATACGGCTTACAGGCGTACGTGTTTGAATTTGCCATGCAACACGGTTGAATAAATCAGCACGCATAGGAATATGTCGATTTGGGAAGTATACCATATCGGCAGAACCATTAGCGTCTGCATCAGAGAAAGCTTGTAAATAAACCGTGTTTACGCCCATCGCATTAATACGGTCGAGTAGATTACCTAAATTACGCTCTTGTTGTTTCGGATCTGGATCATAAATATAGTCCAGATCAACATGCATAATTTTTTGCGGGCGATTGTTATCCGTTAAGTTTAATTCACGGTTTTTAATCTCTTGAGCCAAATCATTGGTACTCATTCCGCCTTCTACCAAAATACGGCTCATATTCTGTAGAGATTGTTTAGCATGATCTGCTCCATCATCAAGTGTGATGGTAATTGGCATACCAAGCTTTTTAGCAATCTGGACCGTTTGCATATTGTAGCGACCGTATGGCCAAACCATAATACGTGGCGAACGTATACCATGTTGTTTGAGCAACTGATTATTCTTTTTCAAATCATTATAGATTCGAGCCTGATACTGGCTGTCGTTTTCATATGTTTTAGTTTTATCATCATAAAAACGTGTAGTTGCCGCAGGTTCAGAGTTTCCTTGTGGATTACCATTAATACCACGGTGTAAGTGATAGCTATGGCTTGCAATTTCAACAAAACCGCTATCTTGCATCTCTTTAAGTTCAGGCCAGCTTAAGATTTTATCACGTGAAATTTCTTCACCAGAAAAATCGACTTTCTGATTTTCTTTTGGCTCTAACCATGAACCAACAACAGCAAGTACTACTGGTATTTTCTTAGCCTTAATCACTGGATAAGCATTTTGATAAAAAGTCTGATAACCATCATCTACAGTTAATAAAACTGGTTTGCTTGGCAGTGCAACTTTACCCTGATGAGCGCGAATTAACTGATCTACAGTAATAAAATGGAAACCGTTTTTTTGCAGCCAATCGATATGCTCACTAAATTGTTTCGTAGTCACCGCATATTGAGGAATTAAGGCATTCTTAGTATCGGTAATTTCATGATAGCCAATAACAGTAAGTTCTGAAGCATCTATTTTAGGAGGAGCAGCTAATGCCATACCTGACAAGCCTGCTAAAGCCAAGCCAAGCGTTAGATTCAACAAAGGAGATGCAAAGCGGGTAATCATGAAATAGCGTCTCAATAGCAATATAGATTATTTATGTGAAATTTAAACTTAAGAACTAAAACCGACGTCTATTTAGCCCTTAAGTTTAAACTGCCCAAAATGAACAGTTTTTCAGTTCACCTTTATAATCAAATAAACTGAAAATAATCTTAAATATTCAAAAAGCTAAAATATAAATAACGAATATATTCATATTTAAAGCTTATATAAAAAAATCAAACGGTAAAATTTTGATTTCATTCATCGCGAGTTTTTACGTCAAATAACTCAATTTCAAAAATCAAATTTGAGTTCGCCGGAATAACTTTGCCCATTTTGCGTTCCCCATAAGCTAAATGCGCAGGAACAATAAGTTTACGTTTTCCGCCAACTTTCATTCCCATGATGCCTTGGTCCCAACCTTTAATCACACGGCCTGTACCAATGACACATTCGAAATAATTTCCGCGGTCAATTGAAGAGTCGAATTTGGTACCGTCCTCTAACCAACCTGTATAGTGAGTGGTAATTAAGGCACCTTTAACCGCTTCCTTACCTTCGCCTACTTTTAAATCGATAATTTCTAATTCAGTGATCATAACATTTCCGTTTCATTTAAATTCACAGCCCAGACTCAATCTTTAGTCTAGCAACTAGTTTTGTAAATTTTGTTGCGCTTTCCAATTTTACTGTAATTGAGTCCACACTACATTTGCTTGGCCATTCTCACCCAGTAAAGTCCACTCATTGTCCATAACGTTTAACTGTAACTGCATCGTACGTTCACAAAGCTGTTCTAACTCTGCTGTACTTTCAGGTGCAATTTGCCAAACTTGGACATTACTTAATGTTTTAATTTTACTGTTTCTCTTCCACCAGTCTTCGACCTGTGAACCATACGCAACAATTGCTACAGCTTTACAACGAGCACTGGCTTTTTTCACTTTATCTTCAGAAGGTAAACCGACTTCAATCCAATTTTCTAACTGACCTGTTAAGTCTTTTTGCCAAAGTGCAGGCTCATCAGTTTCAAAAAGGTCTTTAGTAAATTCAAGACTGTCACTTGCAAAACGTGCAAATGCCATAACACGAACCATTAACCGTTCTAAAGTTTCTGAAGGATGCAATGCAAGCGTCAATTGATAATCGCCATAGATATGGTCATCCATATTGGCAATATTCAAGTCTGCCTTATAAATTGTTGCTTTAAGCGCCATGGTTAATATGTCCAAAAATTTGGCGCTAAGAATACTCGATTTCAATTAAAAAATTATAGAAAAAACGCAGTAACACAAAACTTCTTTCACTCTAAATTTGCATCTTCTTCCAAAACATCCAAGCGCTTTCCAAGTTGGCGGGCTTTTTGCTTTGAAGGGTTTGTATTCCTCTCTTTTGATTTGATGACTTATGTGGCAAAAACTTAAACGTAGTTTATTCCTACAAGTTCTCTGCGCTCTCTTCCTCGGTATTGCAGTAGGACTTGCTTTTCATGACTTCTCTCTAGCTTTAAAACCCCTTGGTGATGGTTTTATTTCACTGATTAAAATGTTGATTGCACCAATTGTATTTTGTGTCGTAGTACTGGGAATTTATGGTGCAAACGATATTAAAAAAATGGGCAAAGTCGGTGCAAAAACGATTCTCTATTTTGAAGTAGTCACAAGTATTGCTTTAATTTTGGGAATTATTGTTGCTTATGTCTTTAAACCGGGCGTCGGTATGAATATTGATATTAGCCATTTAGATGCTAAAGATTTAAGTACTTATACCGAACGTGCTCACGACATGCATACAGGTTCAGATTTTCTTCTTAATATTATTCCAAAAACATTTACTAGCGCTTTTGCCAACGGCGATATTTTACAAGTTTTACTCATCGCGATTTTATTTGGCGTATCGCTACTTTTAATTCCTAAACATTTAGCAGAGCTAGTACGTCAGGCACTTGAAGCTTTCTCTGAAGTATTCTTTAAAATTATGGGGCTAATCATTTGCTTAGCTCCAATTGGGGTATTCGGTTCAGTTGCCTATACCACTGCAAAATTTGGATCAGACTCACTCCTGCAACTCGGTTATTTAGTTTTACTCTTTTATGCAACCTGCATTTTATTTGTTGTCATTGTTCTAGGTTTAATTCTAAAGCTTGCTGGCCTGAACATTTTCAAATTTGTAGGCTATTTTAAAGATGAACTTGCCATTGTTTTAGGTACTGCCTCTTCCGACTCAGTTCTTCCTCAAGTCATGAAGAAGCTTAAGAACCTAGGCATAAAAGACTCAACAGTCGGTCTAGTCATTCCAACCGGTTATTCTTTTAACTTAGATGGTTTTTCCATTTATTTAACATTAGGAGTGATTTTTATTGCGCAGGCCTGCAATATCGATCTCTCCATGCATGACTTGTTAGCTATTTTACTGGTTTCACTGATTACCTCTAAAGGTGCGCATGGTATTCCAGGGTCAGCTTTAGTTATTCTTGCGGCTACACTTTCAGTTATTCCAAGCTTACCTGCAATTGGCCTAGTACTTTTACTGTCTGTAGATTGGTTTATTGGGATTATTCGTGCCTGTACCAACTTAATTGGTAACTGTGTTGCGACCGTAGTCATTGCCCATTGGGAAAAAGATATTGATCATGCCCAAGCTAAAGCTGTACTCGACATTAAAAAATAAATGAAGATTTTTGAGAACATTGAGCTATCTTTTCAATGTTCTCTATTCATCAATTCTACAAGTTAATAACTCAGTTTCAAATGCCAGCCAGTCATGTTCATGTTGGCTAATGATTTCAATACGGTTATCAATACCTTCTTCACCAGACTTATAACTAAACTGTTCAGGATTAAAGTTAAAGGTCTTCCACCCCTGATCTGTATGAAAAATTCCCTTAATACGCAGCCAGTCTTGCTGTGCGCAGAGTAAATCGAGCAAAGCATAAAATTCGAATTTCCAACGCTTAGGTAATTTCCAGCCTGCAACAGTATATCCCTGCGCTGACTCAACATAGTGATAAGGCAATTGACGAATTTCTTTTGCTACTTCAGCTTCACTCATCTGCTTTTGAAGCTTAAGTAAAGGTTGTATAGAGCGTGCGGTTAAACGAGCAGCCACATCAATTTGTGCTAGTTCGAGTTGACCATGCTCTGTCGTTAACCATTGTTGTTGATAAGGTTGATACTCTTGTTTCAATTGGTCTAATGCTTGTTCATCTTCAAAAGACATCGTATCAGCATGAGAAACCACAACAATCTGGGCAGCTTTCAACTGATCCTCATAAAGATTTTGCTTAACCCAATTGGTATCATGCAAACGGCTACCATCGACAACCGTGACTAATGCACGCATAGCCAAGCTGTTTTGCCAATGAGGTTCAGTTAACTGATCAAACAGTTGTGAAGGATGCCCAAGCCCTGTAGGTTCAATAAAGAGTCGGTCTGTTTTTTGTTCACTTAGCAAACGAGCCAAAGCAATATGCATGGGGAGTTGGCTACTACAACATAAACACCCACCTAATAATTCTTTTACGGCATAGCCTTGTTCTTGTGGTAAAAGTTGTTGATCTACCCCAATTTGACCAAACTCATTCATTAAGACCGCCCACACTTCATCTTTGGGTTTCTGACTTAATAAATGCTGTAATAATGTGGTTTTCCCTGCCCCTAAAAATCCTGAAATAATATGGGTAGGAACAGTTTTTTGGGGAATCAGTTTCACAAGCAACTCAAATCAACAAGGTTCAAAAAAACTAGGAAAGATATATCACTGTTTAAGTGGCATGAAAATGATTTTTCTTTTTGACGTCATATTTTTAAAAAGTGGGTAAAAATATTAAATATGAGAATAAAGTCTCATTACTTATCTAAATTTACTTTAAACAATTTATTGTCAAACGGAATATTCTATTTTAAGGCATTCACAATTCATACCAGAGTGTTTTGTTTACGTAACCAACCTGACTTTTTTTTATTCAACATGAAATATTTTTTCACATTTTAAACGTTCAACCAGCGTGGTAATTTTACAGTAGACGCACATAAACGGCCCGTATATTTCATATTGTTAAGATAGGCGTAATAGATTGTTAAGTTAATTGATGCAATCCAAAGCTCAGCTTAGCATGTGTCCTAGCTTAATCATTCAGCCATACAGGTTTCATGTTGGTAAGAACGATTAGGTTTAATTTATTGTTTAATGAATTTTAAGGATGCCATAAAATGAAATTAGCTAAAACTTTACTTGCTACTACTCTAGCTTTAACTGCTGCTTCAACTTTCGCTGCTTCTAAACATGATAAGGTTCATGCTCCAGAAGACAAAGTTGTAGTTTCAACTCAAGAACAAGCCAACACTGCAAATGCTGCATCTGACGCTGTAGGTTCAGCTTCTGAAGCCGCTCCTGCTGCTCAATAATTATTATCTCTGTACTCTCCTCCAAGCTCAGAGATAATTTTGCTGAAATGAAACAGGACGTTAAATTTCAGTGATGAAAAAAAAAGATCGAACCATGCTGCGGTTCGATCTTTTTTTAATTCGATCTGATTAAGACGTTTTCTTATACATGCTACAAGAAGGATTATGATTTTCTTGTAGGCGCAACACCTTACGATGCTCTGCCGCTTCAAATCGACAGCGTTTCCACTCTGTATCTAGCTTCAATTGAGGAACTTCGCGTGGTTTACCATGCTCATCAACAGAAACCATTGTGAAATAACAGCTATTGGTATGGCGAACGGTGCGCTTTTGAATATTTTGTGCTTCAACACGAATACCAACTTCCATTGAAGTACGGCCTACATGGTTCACACTTGCCAAGAAGGTAACTAACTCACCTACATAAATCGGTTCTTTAAAATTCACTTTATCTACAGACAAAGTGACCACATAGCTGCCCGAATAACGGCTTGCACAAGCATAGGCGACTTGGTCTAACAGCTTAAGAATTGTTCCACCATGAACATTACCTGAAAAATTTGCCATATCAGGGGTCATTAAAACTGACATGGTTAATTCTGACTGATCATCAGTTACGGTTGTCATTTCATCTAATGTAGGCATGACTCAACTCTGTCTCAAACAAGCTCAGAAACATTATGGTTGATAATTCACAAAAAAAACATGCTTAAATCCATAACATAGCATCGTATTTTTTAATATTGTTTATTCTTTTTTTGAACGAAGCTTTTTTAATCTATTATTTTTAATTATTTTTTAGTTTTTCTTAAATAAAAATTGATTGAGAAATTAAAAATAATAAAAAAAGTGCTATGCCATTTTTCGATATTAAATGACATAGCAAGATGTTGATCGATACTTGCTAAACTTTATTAATCACACCTGTCACACCATTGATAATCATATCAATAGCGATCGTACCGATTAGTAACGCTGATAAACGCCCGACAATATCAAAATAGCGGTCGATATGTTTGGCATGTTTATAGCGTAAATGATCATGTGAAAATTTCATCAAAATCAAAATACTACAGGTTAAAAATAACGTAAAGGCAATCACTAGGGCTGCTTCACCAATTGACATTTCTATGCCTGTGACTACAGCGGCACTAATAGTACCTGGCCCAATCATAAATGGCATAGCGATGGTTCCAGCTAAATGCTCAGGAGCACCGCGCATTTCACCAATGGTATCGGCACCCTGAAACACATAACGATAGCCAATCACCAAAAAGATCAGGCCGCCAAAAATCTGAAAGGCTTCAAAACGTACATTCAGATATTTACTAAAAATTGTTTCACCGCCCCATGCAAACAGCATGAATACAATAAAAGCAATCAAACTTCCCTGAATCAGTGCTTTATTAAACACCTTAGCTTCTGAATGGCGGATTAGGCCAATCATATAAATGCTCATTAAAAATGGATTGAGCAATGAGAAAAATAAAGCAAAAGAATGTAGATAAGGAGAAGCCATACATTTTCCTCTTAAGCTTGTGGATCTGGGAACAATGGTCGGTTTCCAGGGCTAATACGATTGATATGTAAGAAGGTCATATGTCTTTCATATTTATCTAAAATGTCATTAATGACCTGTTCTTTACTGTAACCAACAAGGTCGTTGTCTTGAGAACCTTCATAAAGATAAGTTTCGAGACGGTAATAGAACTGTTTGCCTCGTTTTACGCGCTGACTAAAGTTTGGCGCGCTATAACGGACAGGCCAAATCTGATAAACAAAGTTTTGCTCTTCTTCCAAATGAATAGTGATATCGAGGTGATATAGCGCCTCTTCATCTTCAAGTGGTGTTTGTTGCACGTCTACGTTCATACCTTGCTTAATGAGTTCATCGGCAACAGCTTGAACGGCAGGTTTGCAAACGGTATCGAGCATTCGTCTGGTTTCAGTCGTTCCCGGATGATGCATAACCCGAGTCAAACGCTGCTTCCAATTCAAAATGTCTACGTTACCCACCACAGGTGCCGCGTTCATACTTCGGCTGGCATGCCTATAGTCTTCAAGTCTGAGCGACTTATAAAGCCCCGCCATGACTAGGAACATCACGAAACTAAACGGCAGTCCCATAATGATGGTTGCATTCTGCAAAGCGGTAATCCCGTTGGTCATCAACATAGCAAGAGTTAATAAGCCAATGGCAATTGCCCAGAACACGCTTAACCAACGTGGTGCATCATTATCAATATGGGTGAGCTTGGTCGTGAAGTTACCTAAAACCAATGCACCCGAGTCAGCAGAAGTCACATAGAATAAAAGCCCCGTCACCGTTGCGATTGAAGCAATAAAGGTAAAACCCGGATACTGTGCTAACAGATCATAGAAACCATGTGCAGGATTTGATAGTACCGTTGCAGCTAAAGTCTGGTTACCTTCAAAAATCACGCTGTGCAATGCGCTATTACCAAAAATGGATAACCACGTTAAGGTAAATAACAAAGGAATAATTAAAGTCCCGCACACGAACTCACGGATAGTACGTCCTCTTGAGATACGTGCCAAAAAGAGTCCTACAAATGGAGACCAAGCAATCCACCATGCCCAG
This sequence comes from Acinetobacter seifertii, assembly GCF_016064815.1. Lineage (NCBI taxonomy): Bacteria > Pseudomonadati > Pseudomonadota > Gammaproteobacteria > Moraxellales > Moraxellaceae > Acinetobacter > Acinetobacter seifertii. Next base: position 3,118,863 of record NZ_CP065820.1, read on the forward strand.
AAGAACAAGGTCCAACTGCTCATCCAATCTTTAGGTTGCTCAAAAGCAAAACTTTGAAGTGCTAAGGTCGGGAATCGAGTTAAATAGTCGCCAATATTTTGTACCAAAGCATTAAGTAAAAACTCGGTATTACCTAAGAACAAAATAAATAGCAAAAGACCAATTGATACATAAATATTGATTTCAGACAAAATCCGAAGGCCTTTATTCACCCCAGATGTCACTGAAATAATACTAATACCGACTGCAATGGCAATCAGCGCAAACTGCATCCAGATATTCTCTGGCAGTCCTAATAAAACATGTAAACCATAGTTCAGCTGTACCACGCCAATCCCACAGGTGGTCGCAATACCAAAAATTGTCCCGATGACTGCGGCAGTATCCACACTATGGCCAATTGCCCCATTAATTCTGTTCCCGAAAATTGGGTAAAGCGCAGAACGAATGGTCAGCGGTAAGTTATAGCGATAACTGAAATAGCCAAGTGCCATACCAATCAAGGCATACATACACCATCCGGTCAAACCATAGTGAAATAGCGTCCACACCATACTTTGGCGTGCAGCTTCATAGGTCTGGCCTACGCCAACAGGCGGCTGCATATAATGAGATAATGGCTCGGCCACCGAGAAGAACATTAAATCGATACCAATACCTGCTGAAAACAGCATGGCAGACCAACTCAGTAGACTAAACTCAGGCTTTGAGTGTTTAGGCCCAAGTTTAATTTCACCATATCTGGAACAGGCAATGAAAATAACAAACACCATATACAGTGTTGCAGCCAGTAAGTAATACCAGCCGAAAGTTGACGTTACCCACGCAAGTACGGTGTTAATTGTTCGATTTGCAAAATCGTTAAACAAAAAAGTAACGAGAGAAAAGATTAAAATAATTAGAGCTGAAATATAAAAAACCACACGATTAAGCGGGTCTTTTTTAGATTTAGATAATGTTAAATCATCAACTGCTCTTGGATTATCTGTTGCCATACAATCCTCAAGGAATAGAAGAAAATAAAATATTCAATTTAGTCTTTTCACTATTTAACCATAATGAAAAGACTGCTTTGAACGCAAAAAAATATAAATAAATGTGATGAACCAAGATTATGAAACCTCGGTTACTTTGTTCTGGTCACAATTCGATGGAATAGAAATGTCTTTTGAAATAGCTAACTGCTTTTTCGCAACATTCGGGTCAAACTCATCTTGCTTTAAGGCTTTGGCTAAACCAAACATATAAAGCAAAATAATTACAGAAAATGGTAAACCACATAACACCACTGCACTTTGCATGGAGTTGAAACTACCGGCTAAGAGTAAACCGATACTGACAATGGTGATGACCACAGACCAAAAGATGCGTAACCAGATCGGTGAATCACTATCACTGGTGCCCCCTTTCGAGGACAAATTGGCGATCATTAGTGTACCAGAGCCAACAGGGGTCAAAAATAAAACGAAACAAATTACAACAACAATCCCCGCAATGTACGGATTAAACGGGAGATATTCGAGTAATTTAAATAATGACAACGCTGGATCACTTAAAACCATATCTCCTAAAACTTTATGTTTTTGATTGAGAATTAAGTAAATTGCAGTGTTTCCAAAAACTGAAATCCAAGCCAGTGTAAAGCTGAGTGGAATGAGACATACACCCAACACCACTTCACGAATGGTTCGACCTTTGGAGATTCGGGCAATAAACATTCCTACAAAAGGTGCCCAAGCAATCCACCATGCCCAATAAAACACAGTCCATGAACCCAACCATCTACTGGCTTTTTGATTGTATAAATACATATCAAAACTTTTACCCATAAAATTGTTGAGATAATCACCGACATTTTGCACAAGGCCATTTAACAAATGGTTAGTTGGCCCTGTTAAAAATACAAATAAAAGTAAAGCATAGAGCAAACGCAAATTAATACGCGATAACCATGCCAAGCCTTTTTCAATGCCGACCACTGTTGTAATGGTCGCAACACTCATCATGACGAGAACAGCTGTAATTAAGGTTGCAGAGCTATGCGGTATTTCAGGAATTAAATAACAAATGCCTGAAACTAATACTAAAGCGCCTATACCTAAATTAGTCACGAGCGAAATGACGGTTGCTAAAATACCAAAGCCATCGACAAAATCACCCACCAAGCCATGGACTCGCTCGCCAAAAATTGGGTAAAGCGCTGAACGCAAAGCTAGGGGTAAATTTTGTCTAAAAGCAAAGTAACCTAAGGTCACGCCGAGCAGAGCATAAAGCACCCAACCATGAATACCCCAGTGCAAAAAGCTATAGGTCATGGCGTTTCGAGCAGCTTGAATTGTTCCTGCCTCACCTTCCGGTGGTCTTAGAAAATGGTCAACAGGTTCAGCAACACCATAATAAAGTAGCGCGATACCAATACCTGCCGAAAACAGCATTGAGGTCCAAGCCAAATAGCCGAACTCAGGTTTGTCGTGGTCTTTTCCTAAAGGAATCTGCCCTACTTTTGAAAAGGCAAGCCAAGCCACAAAGCCTAAACACAGCACAATCACCAACATGTAATACCACCCGAAAAAGTGGTTTACTTGCTCTTGTACATACGTCAGCCAAAACTGACTTTTTTGCGGAAACAGCACAAATAACAGGCCAAAAATACCGATACTGACTGCCGAACTCCAAAATACGAAACGATTTAACCGAATATGGTCTGAAGAATATTTATCACTTTTCAACACCATCTTATTGCTCCTTGCAATCGGTGTATTTTTCTAAAATAACGTGATAAGTACTGGACTTATGCGCATCATCCTATCCCTAAGAACTTTCGATTCTATCTCTTCTTCCCCGAAGTCAGATTCAAAAATTCATTGATTTTTACACATCATACTTGTTATTGATTGAACGTTCAATCAATAACAAGTATGATAAAAAAAGTGCTATGATGCTCTGCAAGTTAACATGCTGAATTTAAAGCACCCATAAAAGTGCTGATGTGGAAAATCATGACAAAACGCAGAGTAAAACCAGAGCATGTGCGCCGTGAAGAGATTATGAACGCTGCACTCGACGTAATTTATGAAGTGGGGTTATCCAATACCACCATTGCACAAATTGCAAAAAAAGCCGAGCTGTCGACCGGCATTGTTAGCCACTATTTTGGCGACAAACAAGGGTTAATAAATACGTGTATGCAAGAAATGCTAAATGTTTTGCGTCGGAAAACCGAACAATACAGAGCAGAAGCAGATTCGCATCCGGAAAGCCAAATTAAGGCAATTATTGACTCTAACTTTGACATTAGTCAGGTAAATGAAAAAGCAATGCGGGTCTGGTTAGACTTTTGGTCTGCAAGTATGCATGTACCGGACCTGAGCCGTTTGCAAAAGATTAATGATCAACGCCTGTATTCCAACTTGAAGTTTTATTTTCTCAAGTTAATGGATGAACAACAGGCCAGTGTTGCCGCAAGAGGTCTGGCAGCATTGATTGATGGATTATGGCTACGTGGCAGTTTAAGCCGTCACAACGAATTTGACAGCGAACTGGCCCGTTCCATTGCTTACGATTATGTAAAAACGCAATTGCAATTTGCGAACAAGCCTTTGCAGGAGAGACAAAATGAGTGATGTACAAGTTCATCAATTGTATATCCATGGACGCTACGTTGAAGCAACCAGTGGTAAAACATTTAATAGTATTAACCCTGCCAACGGCGAGACAATCGCGACTCTTCAACAGGCATCTGAACAAGACATTGAAGCTGCTGTAAAAAGTGCCCAACAAGGACAAAAAATCTGGGCAGCCATGACCGCTATGGAGCGTTCACGTATTTTACGTCGTGCTGTCGATATTCTCCGTGAACGTAATGATGAGCTTGCCCGTCTTGAAACACTCGACACCGGTAAAGCCTATAGCGAAACATCTACCGTCGATATTGTGACTGGTGCAGATGTACTCGAATACTACGCAGGACTTGCAACAGCTATTCAGGGCGAACAAGTTCCACTTCGCGAATCAAGTTTCTTTTATACACGCCGTGAACCTTTAGGCGTGGTTGCAGGTATTGGTGCGTGGAACTATCCAATCCAAATCGCTTTATGGAAATCTGCCCCTGCCCTTGCTGCTGGCAATGCCATGATTTTCAAGCCAAGCGAAACAACGCCACTTACTGCATTAAAACTTGCAGAAATCTATACAGAAGCTGGCTTACCAGACGGCGTATTTAACGTAGTACAAGGTGCTGGTCGTGAAATTGGTCAATGGCTCACTGAACATCCTGTGATTGAAAAAATCTCATTCACGGGTGGCGTAGAAACTGGCAAAAAAGTGATGGCAAGCGCTGCTGGCTCTACCCTTAAAGAAGTGACTATGGAGCTTGGTGGTAAGTCACCACTCATTATTTGTGAAGATGCTGACCTTAACCGTGCAGCAGATATTGCGGTTATGGCGAACTTCTTTAGCTCAGGTCAAGTATGTACCAACGGTACCCGTGTATTTGTTCCAAAATCACGTTTAGCCGATTTTGAAAAAGCCGTTGTAGAGCGTGTAAAACGTATTCGCATAGGTGACCCAATGGCTGAAGACACAAACTTCGGTCCGCTCACTAGCTTCCCTCATATGGAAAAAGTGTTGTCTTTCATTGAGTCAGGCAAACAACAAGGCGCTAAAGTATTAATCGGTGGTGGTCGTGCGACAGAAGGCGAACTTGCCAAAGGCGCTTATGTACTACCAACGGTATTTAGCGACTGCACTAACCAGATGGCGATTGTTCAAGAAGAAATTTTTGGACCGGTTATGAGCATCTTAAGCTATGAAAGCGAAGAAGAAGTGATTCAACGTGCCAACGACACGACCTTTGGTTTAGCTGCTGGTGTGGTTACTCAAGATATTAGCCGTGCTCATCGCATTATTCACCAAATTGAAGCTGGTATTTGCTGGATTAACACCTGGGGCGAATCACCTGCCGAAATGCCAGTCGGTGGCTACAAGCAATCTGGTGTGGGCCGCGAAAATGGCTTAACCACGCTTGGGCACTATACCCGTATCAAATCTATTCAAGTTGAACTTGGCGATTATCAAAGCATTTTTTAATGCCTCAATCGCACTAAAACCTTCAACCTAAATCACATATGCCGAGCAGTCTTTATAGATTGCTCAGGCAAACTGTTAGTAAAAAAAGGATAGTTATGAATATTAAAGAATATGATTACATTATTATTGGCGCAGGATCTGCCGGAAATGTACTCGCTGCGCGTCTTACCGAAGACAAAGATACCACCGTTTTACTGCTAGAAGCAGGTGGACCAGATTATCGCTTGGATTTCCGTACACAAATGCCGGCAGCTTTGGCCTACCCTCTTCAAGGCCGTCGCTATAACTGGGCTTATTTAACTGACCCTGAACCACACATGAACAACCGCCGTATGGAATGTGGTCGTGGTAAAGGTTTAGGTGGCTCATCTTTAATTAATGGTATGTGCTATATCCGCGGTAACGCGATGGATTTAGAACAATGGGCAACTCATAAAGGCCTTGAAAACTGGTCTTATGCCGACTGTTTGCCTTACTACAAAAAAGCCGAAACTCGTGACATTGGTGGCAATGACTATCATGGTGATAGCGGCCCTGTATCCGTTGCTACGCCTAAAAATGGCAACAATGTATTGTTCCATGCCATGGTTGAAGCTGGTGTACAAGCAGGTTACCCACGTACTGATGACTTAAATGGTTACCAGCAAGAAGGTTTTGGTCCAATGGACCGTACAGTTACGCCTAAAGGTCGTCGTTCAAGTACCGCTCGTGGTTATTTGGATATGGCAAAAGGTCGTCCAAACCTGACTATTTTGACTCACGCGACAACCAATAAAATCTTGTTTAACCAAAAGCAAGCAATTGGTGTTGAATACATTATTGGCGCTGACCAAAACAACTTACAACGTGCCTTGGTTAAACGCGAAGTATTACTATGTGCAGGTGCAATTGCGTCACCGCAAATTTTACAGCGCTCAGGCGTAGGTCAAAGTACCTTCTTAAAATCAATGGACATTGATGTGGTTCATGATTTGCCGGGCGTAGGTGAAAACTTGCAGGACCACTTGGAAATGTACTTACAGTATAAATGTAAGCAACCCGTTTCTTTATACCCTGCTTTAAAATGGTATAACCAACCTGCGATTGGTGCCGAGTGGTTATTCAATGGTACAGGTATTGGCGCAAGTAACCAGTTTGAAGCAGGCGGATTTATCCGTAGTTCGGACGAGTTCAAATGGCCAAACATCCAGTATCATTTCTTGCCAGTTGCCATTAACTACAACGGTAGTAATGCAGTAAAAGAACATGGCTTCCAAGCACACGTCGGTTCAATGCGCTCGCCTTCACGCGGTCGTATCAAACTTAAATCGAAAGATCCGTTTGCGCACCCAAGTATCTTGTTTAACTACATGTCGACTGAACAAGACTGGCGTGAGTTCCGTGATGCAATTCGTATTACACGTGAAATCATGCAGCAACCTGCGCTTGATCCATATCGTGGTGAAGAAATTAGTCCGGGTAAACATTTGCAAAGTGATGCAGAGCTTGATGACTTTGTTCGTAACCATGCGGAAACAGCTTACCATCCTTCTTGTAGCTGTAAGATGGGCGAAGATGAGATGGCTGTTGTAGATGGTCAAGGCCGTGTACACGGTATGAATGGTTTACGTGTAGTTGATGCCTCAATTATGCCGCTCATTATTACGGGTAACTTAAATGCAACCACTATTATGATTGCCGAGAAAATTGCAGACCAAATTCGTGGACGTGAAGCATTACCACGTTCAACTGCACCGTTCTATGTCGCGTCATAAAACCGTTAAGGGCATATTTCTTATACAGAAATATGCCCTGAATTTAATAGGTACTGCATAAACATTAATAAGAACTATGTATGACAAAAAATAAGCGGCTATAAGCTAAACATTTACACAAATATGGCATGAAATAAAAATTAATCTATTTTTATAGGCAAATTACCATCAAGTGGTTTAGTTTTAACCATAATTATTTTAATTAATAATTTTCAAATTCTTATACAAAAATATCAGCAAAAAATAATCTTATAAAAGCTTAATTTGATTAAATATAAATCATATTTATGATTTTGATAGAACCCATTTATTATAAAAATTGTCTTGTCAATGCAAAATTAGTCTAAAATATAGAGTGTTTGCGATAATCCCAAGTAATTTTTCTTTTTTTAAAGTTCTCTGTTTTGGAGAATTTTACTTTCGCATTTATATCCGTTTTGTCTGGATACGCTGTCTAGGTTTCCTCACACCTTAAGTGACTCAAATAACTTATTTTAAGGTTCCCCTTGCATGAAAAAGTTTTTGAAATACCTTCTGGTATTAATCATTATTATTTTAATTGCAGGTATTGTTTTCTTGTTTAGACCGATTGCGTCAAAACAAGTGCAAACTGCAAAAGATGAGCCAGTTGTTGATGCCGTTCTTGTTGGCGGCGGCATCATGAGTGCCACTCTCGGTACTTACTTCACTGAGCTTGAACCGAATTGGCAAATTCGTATGTATGAGCGTCTTGACCAAGTTGCTCAAGAAAGTTCAAACGGCTTTAACAATGCCGGAACAGGCCACTCTGGCTTTATGGAAATGAACTATACCGAAGAGAAAAACGGTAAGATGGAAATTGCCAAAGCTGAAAAAGTTGCTTCTCAGTTTGAAGTAGCAAAACAGTTCTGGTCATATCAGGTAAAACAAGGCGTTTTAGCTGAACCAAAATCATTCATTAACCCTGTTCCGCACATTGCTTTCGTTTGGGGTGATAACGTTCAGTTCTTAGAAAAACGTTATGCTGCCATGATTCAAAGCCCGTTGTTCAAAGGTATGAAATTTACTGAAGACCCAGCTGTGATTAAGCAATGGGCACCTTTAGTGATGAACGATCGTGACCCAACTCAAAAAGTTGCAGCGACGCGTATGGAAGTTGGTTCAGACGTTAACTACGGTTCAATCACGAATCAGTTAGTGAAACACTTAAGCCAAAACCCAAATTTCAAATTACAGACTTCAACTGAAGTTTCTGGCATCAGCCAAAATGATGACAAAACTTGGACTGTAACTTTCAAAGATTTGAAAACTGGTAAAACAGATCACGTTAAAACACGTTTTGTGTTTATCGGTGCAGGTGGTGCAGCGGTTAAATTATTGCAACTTACTGGTTTACCAGAAGCGAAACAATATGCTGGCTTCCCTGTAGGTGGTGAGTTCTTAATTACTGATAACCCAGCAATTACTGCTCAACATACTGCAAAAGTATATGGTCGTGCTGAACTTGGTGCGCCTCCAATGTCTGTACCGCATATTGATACACGTTATATCGACGGTAAAAAATATGTATTGTTTGGACCATTTGCAACGTATTCAAACAAGTTCCTGAAAAATGGTTCACAGCTTGATTTGCTTGCATCAACCAACAAAAACAACATTTTACCAATGACGACTGTTGGCTTAGAAAACCTTGATCTTGTTAAATACTTGGTGAGCCAAGTGATGATGTCAGACCAAGACCGTCTAAATGAACTTCGTAAATACTACCCAGATGCGAAAGCTGAAGACTGGCGTTTAAGCCAAGGTGGTCAACGTGTTCAGATCATCAAGAAAGAACCGGGTAAACCTGCGACACTTCAATTCGGTACAGAAATCTTTGCTTCTAAAGACGGCGCTGTAACTGCATTGTTAGGTGCGTCTCCGGGTGCTTCGACTTCTCCATACATCATGCTTAACTTGCTTGAAAAAGCTTTCCCTCAGCAAACTGAAGGTAAGTGGAACCAGAAGCTTCATGAAATTGTAGTTTCTTATAAACAAGACTTGAGCAAAGACCCTGTGTTACTCGACAAAGTTCGTCAGTACACAAGTTCTACGCTTGGCTTGAACTATACATCTCCATTCAAAGCTGCAAACGATGAATCTGCTGCTGCCCCTGTTGCAAAAGCAAACTAAGTTTGACGATGTATAAGTAAAATATCAAAAGGATGAATTTCGATTCGTCCTTTTGTTTTTTTAAGACCTTAGTTGAGATATAGATTCGCTATGACGCCTTTAAACGCATCACCTCGCCTCTTGTCATTTTGTTTTAAGCTCGTACTTGTTTTGCTACTGGCTTATCTTTTGTTAAGCGGGTTTTATATGTGGATGATTGGTGGTGCAGCTATTTACGTCAGCTCAGCCGTATTATTTATTATAACTGCCTATGCATTTAAGCTCGGCAAGTACCAGAAAATCTGTTCAGTTTTAAATGTGCTGCTAAGTGCAGTCGTGTTATATTTCAGTAGTACTCATTTATTTTTCTCACCTCTCCAGTTCTTTATATTTTTACCTGCATTGTTCTTTGTTATGTTAGCTTTTGCTCGCTTCAATAAAGTTCGTAGCTTATCTAAAGTTTTATTATTCATTAGTTTATTAATTTGGTCGGGTGTACATTTTACACAGCTTAAACAACTTCAAGCCTATTATAAAACACAGCATACCGGTGAAAGCTGGCAACAATATGGCGCTTTGTAAGATCGTTTTCATTCTATGTTTGCCAACCAATACACGCTCATTTTCACGTGAAGTTCATCAGTAAAACTGAACAGCATTTACAGAATTCCTTTTAAGAAAAATTTTTCATAACCATCTCATTTTTTTTGAAATATATCGAGCATATTAGTGATTGAATAGAATTCACCTACGCGTTAGATTACCTGAATTATTTTTCTCCCTTTATGTTGTAATTTATGAAAATTTTAGATGGCGGTTTAGGCCGTGAATTGGCCCGTCGTGGCGCTCCATTTCGTCAACCAGAATGGTCTGCTTTAGCACTTATTGAAGCACCTGAAACAGTAAAAGAAGTTCACCTCGACTTTATCAATGCTGGTGCAGAAGTCATTACGACTAACAACTACGCTGTTGTACCATTTCACATTGGTCAGGAACGCTTTGAAACTGACGGCGTACATTTAATTAAAGTTGCCATCGAACAAGCGAAAAATGCAGTTAAAGAAAGCGGTAAAAATGTCAAAATCGCAGGCTGCTTACCACCGTTATTTGGTTCTTACCGTGCAGATTTGTTCCAACCAGAACAAGCTAAAAACCTAGCTGAGCCTATCATCAACACATTGGCACCAGAAGTAGATTTCTGGCTCGCTGAAACCCAGTCTTGCTTAAAAGAAGTTGAAACAGTACACGCATTATTGCCACAAGATGGTAAGGACTATTGGGTGTCATTTACGCTGCAAGATGAAATTAAACAAGAGCAAGCGTTACTTCGTTCAGGTGAAAACATGCAGCAAGTGGCTGATTTCATCAAACAATCTAATGCCAAAGCGGTGTTGTTTAACTGCTGCCAACCTGAAGTGATCTTGCAAGCGATTAATGAGATTAAAGGACTTATTCCAGAGTCTGTACAAATTGGCGCCTATGCCAACGCTTTCCCACCGCAAGATGACAGCGCTACAGCCAATGATGGCTTAGATGAAATTCGTAAAGACTTAGATGCTCCAGCTTATCTTGGTTTTGCTAAACAGTGGCAGCAAGCAGGTGCAAGTCTGGTTGGTGGTTGCTGTGGTATTGGACCAGAACACATTGCTGAACTTTCTCAATTTTTTAAAGAATAAATACCATGTCTGCTGCCAAAATCGGATTGTTGTCTCTTACAGCGCTGGTATTTAGCTCTATGGTGGGGTCTGGTGTATTTAGCCTTCCCCAAAATATGGCTCAAGTTGCCAACGGCTCTGCCCTTCTTGTTGCATGGCTCATTACTGGGGTCGGCATTATTTTCTTAGCCCTGTCATTGTTGCATTTAACCCGTCAACGACCAGATCTAGACGGCGGTATTTATAACTATGCACGGGAAGGATTTGGAGATCTCATCGGGTTTTGCTCGGCGTGGGGTTATTGGTTATGTACCACCATTGGTATTGTCGGCTATGTGGTCATTGCCTTTTCAGGCGTTGGCATGTTTACCGACAGCAAAGACCATATTATTTTTGGTGAAGGTAACACGCTCTACTCTCTGATTGGCTCAAGCATTTTTGTATGGCTGGTGCATTGGTTAGTGAGCCGAGGCATTAAAGAAGCCGCTGTTGTAAATTTGCTGGCGACCATTGCCAAAATTATTCCAATGGTGGTTTTCATCTTCTTTACTTTTATTGCCTTTAAGTTTGATTTATTCAAACTCAACTTAAATGACTTCTCTTTAAAAGTTCCTCTTTGGCAGCAAGTCAAAGACCTGATGCTGATTACCCTTTGGGTATTTACGGGTATTGAAGGTGCTGTGGTTTTATCATCGCGTGCAAAGAACCGTCATGACATTGGTAAAGCGACCATTTTAGGTGTGTTACTGGCGTTAAGTTTTTACGTCATGGTGACAGTACTGGCTTATGGTGTAGCAAGTCGTGAAGCCCTTGCAGGCATGCATAACCCATCTATGGCGACCATTTTACAGCAATTGATCGGCTTACCGGGTACCATCATTATTACCATCGGGCTGATTATTTCAGTTTCATCTTCTTATTTAAGCTGGACGTTATTTGCGACCGAAATTCCATATCTAGCCGCAAAAAATGGTGCATTCCCGAAACTATTTTTAAAGAATAATCAGAACAATGTACCGATTTCATCACTTTGGCTCACTACTATTGTGGTACAAGGCTCTCTGATTGCCGTGTATTTTTTCAATAAAAACTACACTCAGCTTTTACTGATTTCATCGGTCATGATTTTGCTGCCTTATTTTCTGGTGTCGGCTTTTTATCTTAAAGAATCGATTCGCCATAAACGCACGCCGCATATTGCGATTGCAAGTGTTGCTTCAATCTATGCACTTTGGTTGCTCTACGCGGCAGGCTTAGACTTGCTGCTGTTGTCTGGCGTGTTGTATTTGGTTGGCTTGGTTATTTTTTCAATCAGCTACTTTGAGCATAAAAAATCGCTCAAACAAAACCAGCTTAATTAATCACTTCAACCACTGTTGAGCCTGTCAGCAGTGGTTTTCTAAAAACAAAAATTCTATTTTGAAAGCTGCGACTGCTTTAAATGCAACCTTAAAATACGACGTAATTCTAAAATTGCCTCTGGTGAGGTTTGTATTGAATGCCCACCTTTAATAATCAGCTCCGACTGCTCCCCACCCAAATGTGAACTTTGATACGGTACAATCCCATCACTCATTTTTGACTTATCTGTGGTGCCATTTATATTACCCATAATCGAGTGATAGACCACGTTGGACGATGGCTGAATGGCTTGCGTAAGTTGCATAAAGCTAGAAGAGCGACTCAAATTACTCGCTCCATTTTCAATTAAACCTTTTTTGAGTTTTGTGTTTTTCTCATCTCTCATTTCAACCGCAATAAAAAAGTCAGCAGGCAAACGAATAACACGGCGAGCAATTTGAGTAAACCATCGATCAGCATAGTCGGTACCATGATGCGGCGCCGAAACAAAAACAACCCGCTTAAAATAGGGCAAATCTTTGAACTGAAAGCGCTCTCGAATTACAGGATTTTCTTTTAAACGATTGAGCTGAGCTTCATTCATTTTTTGCATGGCTTGCTCTGAAACATCAGCATCGCTTACCAATAGGCGGCTAATCACTCCGCCCATACTATGCCCAACCAACACTGCATCGTGCGCAGCGTAACTGTCTTTGGCGACGTTTTGAAAAGCCTGATTCAGCAATGAATAAATCTGAAATCGACTTTCAAAAATCGGCATATTGGTTGAATAAAAAACCTGCCAAACTTGGTAGTTTTTCCTTAATTCAGCATCGCCCATAATGTCATTGGTTAGACTTACCCATGCTTCTGGGCTACTGGCCAAACCATGCACAAACACAATAATCTTCTTATTCGGGTTAAAGGGTTCCAGCATATATAAATGCGGCATAATCAAATTGGCTTCTTTATTAATTAAAGACCAATAACCTGCTGCACCTAAATTATATTTTGACAGCCAAAGCCCATAAGGTGCCGAATAGTTTGCCGTGAGTGGATAGTCCACACCTTCAACTTTTACACGGTCCTGTCGGTATGGGTCGAACATGGAAATTTCCAAATCTGCCCCAGCAATGACTTGATCGGCTGTGGCCTTTTCTTTTGGGTAGGCAATGGCAGTCACTGGAAAGAAGCGTGGTAAATGTATGTTCGGATTACTCTGGTGAGCGTAAAAAGCATCGGGGTCTAAAATGAAACCATGATTTACATCATGCTCCTTACGCCCCACGATAAACTCGGCACCTAAACCATCCTTACGGTTTACGGTATTAAACCCTGAAAAGTTCATGTTATAGCTAGAGCGAAAGGTATCGACTTCAATGTTTTGTACATCTACTGCATGATCAAAGTTGACGTGGTACTCATGCCCATCTGCTTTTAGTAACGGTGGGAAATGAAGCGTATTTAAATGATTAAAATACGTGGTCATAAGCTTTGACAAAGCCACGTTATAAAAAATACGCACCTGATTTTGGCGATGGTCAAACACTCGATCGAACGGCGACTCTTCAGAGTCAAACAAATAGACATAGCTATAACGCAAGCTTTTATCAAACAGTGCTAACTCTTGCTCGACACAACGATTATTTTTACTACCTACATTACACTGACTACTACGTCCCACATCTAAAGCTTTTGCCAAATAAATTTCACTGAGTGCAGCATAACGTTCTTCTCTGCTACTATTTTCAGACAGCCCCTGAATTTTCTTTAAACAATCATCAAAATTTTGCAGACAAGACTTTTCATTTTCTTTGACCAAATACAGTAAGTTTTGGGTTTGATGACTTAAAGTATTGTCAGTCAAAATGCTTTCATTTTTACTTTTCAAAGCGCTGCTTAAGTTACTTTCTTTTAAATGAATGACCTGACAACCGCTAAGCAGTCCCATTATTGCAAGCACTAAATAATGGCCAAACTTTGTCATTGTGCATTCCTTTATCGAATGTATTTCCCCATTCGTCATTATGCCTGTAAAGCTGTGAACGAACAATTTCAGCTCAACTTCAATGGTGCTTTATTAAAAAAATAAAAGCCCGATTTTTTTTAAATTCAGGCTCTTTCAACAGCTCTGTTTAAGCTTGTTTAAACTTCTGCTGTGAAGCCAAATAAGAAAAATAAAGGATAGGTAAAATAAACGGCGCTACACTCCAAAAGTCAAAATAGACATAAAGCACAGCCCCCATAAAAGCACCAATCACAAAGCCAATGACAATACTGGCACTTTTAAGCAGACTTGCCCGATTGGCTGCGTTATTGTTTTTAAGCAAGTTGGCAATATCAATACCAAGCTGGGTGGTGTTGCCTGTCATCATGGTACTTGGGCTAATATTTTTAATGAGGGTTTTACTTGAAGTATTACGAATAGCTAAGGCAATTAAACCTAGGCCACCCGTGATAGCAACGGTAATCGCATCGGCATTTTTAAATGGCTCAAAGTAAAGCCCAGCAGCCATAAAAGCAAAGAGAAAAATAGCTTCAAATAAAAATAAATAAGACAGTGTTTTGTGTTTAACCTGACTACGGTCAATTAACAGTTTGGTAATCACCACCGTCAAAATAAACAATGGAATAGCCGCAAGTTTAATCCAGACACCTGTACCACCCTTCACTAAAGCCGCTCCTGCAAGCACCAAGTTGCCCGTCACATGCGCGGTAAAAAAACCAAATAACGCAATAAAACCAATGGTATCAATTGCTCCACCAACCATAGTCAGTAAAACAGGATCGCGACATAGTGCCCATGTACTTTGTGTCTCTTGTTGAATTGAGGTCTCTGGCATAAACAGCATCCTGTTCTTTTAAAGTCATTAAATTCACTACAAAGATGTTTTAAATATTTAAAAACAAATCAAAGCTAAAGCATTTATAAAAACAAAAAAGCATGTAAAAACATAGACTGTTTAATGTCGCAACACTGTCTTCAAAATAGCAACAATTATGATGCGCACTATGCAACAGTATCAGTCATAAAGTTACGGTTTGATTAAAGCAAATCGGCTAAATTCCTAATTTCTTCCATCACCGCCTTACACGCAGGCGTTAAATAGCCGTGCTTAGAAATAGACAAAGAAATATAGCGCTTTAGCGCAGGGTTAATAATTTTTGCGGCTTGAATTGAGGTGTATTGGCTGGCCTTCTTTAACGCTTGCGGCCCCAGCATGGTATACATGCGAGACTCGGAAACCAAATGGGTTTGTAAACTAATCGAGTCAGCTTCAAACACAATATTTAGCTCTACCCCATTTTCATAAGCCATGTGGTCTAAAAAATTGCGCCAGTTACTTGGCCTGCAAAAGGTGACCAGAGGTAACTGACTTACCTCTTTAAAGTCGACTTCATTTGCCTGAGTGAGCGCGTCTCCTTCACAGCCCACCAAGTAAGTATCTGCTTCGGTAAGGTAAACATCGCCCTGTTTAGGCGTTGGGTTGAACCGATAAAGTATGGCTAAATCAACACTGCCATCTTCCAGCCATTTTTCTAAATGCACCCCTTGCCCTTCACGCACCGACAGTTTAATTAGGGGATATTTCTCTTGAAGCACTTTATAGAGGGTCGACAACAACGGATGTGCAGTAGACGGCAAACTGGCTATACGAACCGTACCAATCGGTGTATCGGTCGAATGCAAAATCTCATTATTCAGTTGATCGGTTACGTTTAGCCATGAACGAATCTTAGGAAGTAAATGCTGACCTAAATCGGTGAGTTCGACGCCACGTCCAGTTCGGTTAAACAAACGACCACCACATTGGGCCTCAAGCTCGTTCATTTGCCGACTGATTTGCGGTTGGTTGGTGTTATGCAGCATGGCGACTTTGCTTAAGCTACCGAGTTCCACCGCATCTAAAAATATTTTCCATAATTCATAATTCATCGATTCTTCCTAAATCGTCATAGGCAGTATTTTGAGCCATACATTTTCAGTATAACTGAAATTCAAGAATTGGTAATTCCTACATAGCTCACCTATTTCTATACTCCAATCATGTTCTCTACCACACGATTTAAGTCAGATTAAGAACCAGAGAATATTTAATTACACAGTATAGGAAGTACGATTATGAGTTTAGATTTACGTGGATTAACCCCAGCACCTGTGACTCCTTTTACCCGTGACGGACAAGTAGACCATAATGCAATTCAACGTTTAGGTTCATGGTTAGGCAGTATTGATGGTGTGAAAGGCTTGGTTGTTCTTGGGCATGCAGGTGAAGGAACATTCTTGTCGCAAAAAGAACAAATGCAGGTCATCGAAAGCTTTGTTAAATCGGTAGATGACAAAATTCCGGTAATCGCAGGGATTACACTCGAAGGTACTTCGGTTGCAGCAGAAGAAGCAAAACGTGCAGTCAGCGCAGGCGCTTCGGCAGGTTTGATTTATCCTTCACATGGCTGGCTGCGTTTTGGCTATCAAAAAGGTGCACCACAAGACCGCTATAAAGCGATTTATGAAGAAAGTGGTTTGCCATCTATTCTATTCCAATATCCAGATGCAACGAAGGCCACTTACGACCTAGAAACTCTACTCGATATTTCTGCACAGCCAGGCGTGTTTGCCATGAAAAATGGTGTCCGTAATATGCGCCGCTGGGATGTGGAAATTCCGATTATTCGCCGTGAACGCCCAGACTTACAGGTGTTGACTTGCCACGATGAATATTTGCTTCACACCATGTTTGATGTAGACGGCGCTTTGGTTGGCTATGGCAACATTGCCCCTGAACTGTTAATTGAAATGATTAAGGCAGGTAAAGCTAAAGATTACGCTAAAGCTCGTGCACTTCACGACCAATTATTACCAGTGACTCGCAATGTTTATCACCGTGGTTCACACATGGAAGGCACAGTCGCGCTTAAACATGCATTGGTTGCTCGCGGAATTTTGGACCATGCCACTGTGCGTTCGCCTCTGCTTCCACTGGCAGATGGTGCTGAGCAAGAAATTCATGATGCGATGCGTCAAGCTGGAATTGGCAAGGTCGATTTAACCCAAGCCGTTGCTTAAATTCTATTCGGGCTAGCATGTACGCTAGCCTTTTTTTCCTGTACGCTGCCTGAGGCCAAACATCGGGCATGTCTCTTAAAAACAATAATAAAAAGCATGCAAACTGTGGTGAACAGGTAGTGCGAAATAGAACAACAAAACTACGAGGAATGTAGTAATAAGGAGATAGAAGATGACAAATCTAGCGGATGTAGAACAAATTAGTCATCATCAAAAAAATGCGGAAATTATTGCACGACTTGAACGGCTACCCGTCACTGGTCGATTGCAATTTATGCGTATTACCATTGGTATAGCGACCTTTTTTGACGCTTATACTGTTCTAGCAATTGCCTTTGCTTTACCCCAACTCATTACCGAATGGCACCTGACGCCTGCATATGTCGGTGCGATCATTGCTGCGGGCTATGTTGGGCAACTGGTCGGTGCAATCTTTTTTGGTTCTCTTGCCGAAAAAGTCGGTCGTTTAAAAGTGCTGTCTTTTACTATTTTACTGTTTGTGGCAATGGACATTTCCTGTCTGTTTGCGTGGAGCGGAATGTCGCTGTTAATTTTGCGTTTCTTACAAGGTGTGGGAACAGGTGGCGAAGTGCCTGTTGCGAGTGCCTATATTAATGAGTTTATTGGTGCAGAAAAGCGTGGTAAGTTTTTCTTGCTCTATGAGGTTTTATTCCCACTCGGTCTTATGTTTGCAGGCATGGCAGCATTTTTCCTGATGCCAATTTACGGCTGGAAAGTCATGTTTATTGTGGGCCTAATTCCATCTTTACTGGTCATTCCTTTACGGTTTTTCTTGCCTGAGTCACCACGTTGGTTAGCTTCAAAAGGCCGTTTTAAAGAAGCCGATCAAGTCGTCAAAAGCTTTGAAGATGGTGCCATCAAAAGCGGTAAAACTTTGGCTGAACCTGTAGTTAAAGAAATTAACCCGCAAGGCATGGCAAAAACCGACTGGCGTGAGCTGTTTCGTGGTATTTACCGCAAACGGACCTTTACCCTATGGGGCATGTGGTTTTGCGTGTATATGGTGAACAATGCCATGGTGACTTGGCTGCCATCTCTCTACAAACAACACTTTGGCTTGTCGCTGCAAACCAGTTTAGGTTATGGCTGGATTACCTCGGGCGTAGGTGTGATTGCCTCTATTATCTGTGCCTTAATGATTGATAAAGTCGGCCGCCGTCCTTGGTACAGTGCAGCGTTTTTCTTGGCGATTATTCCACTCATGAGTCTCTCGGTTTTAGGCGCAAAATCGGCGATGGAAGTTGTAATTTTAGCAACGATTAGCTATGCGATTTTGCAGACCATTTCATTCTCTTTATACCTTTACGCTGCCGAACTTTACCCTACTCGCCTACGTGCGATGGGCATTGGTTTTAGTACCGCTTGGTTACGTGCTGGCTCTGCAATTGGGCCTGTTATGGTGGGTCTAGTGGTTGGTGGTTACGGCATTCAATATGTGTTTAGTGTGCTTGCCGTTGTGGCGCTCATTGGTGGCTTAGTGACCTTCTTGTTTGCCATTGAAACCAAAGGCCAAGTGCTCGAAAAACTCTCTCCTTAATTCATCCATTTCATAAAAAGCTTGCCTAACCCAGCGTTAGGCAAAGGGCTTATTCATGCTTAAAAAAGGAATTTAAAATGAATAAATATTTGCTATGGGGCTGTATTGGTTTAGGCAGTGTGAGCAATGCGTATGCAGAGCTTCCTCAACAATTTGGCAAGTTAGAATTAAAACTTAACACCCGTTACTGGAACGATGAAGGCACTGCCCACCCCACACTTGCCAACCCTTCGCCTTCGTCAAGTGAATATGAACAAAGTGCTTTAGGGCTTGAGTTAAACTATCAGTCACCTTACTTGTGGGACTGGTTGGGGATAGATGGCTCACTCTATGCAGTCACCAAGTTATTTGATTCTGGCAAGCCGAGCGCTCAGCTTTTAGAAGTCGAAAATAACGGCAAGCTTGATCAGAACTTTGCAACTTTAGGGCAACTCTACATCAAAGCAAAACTCGGTGATAAAGGCGAAATTAAATTAGGCCGCCAATTGCAAGACTCGCTTTTACTTAAAAGCACCAATAACCGCGCAGTACCCGATACTTTTTCGGGTGCGAGTGGTCAGTTTCAACTGAATGATCAGCTACAGACTTACATCGCTTACTATGACCGCTGGAAACCGCGCAGCACGGATAGTTTTGAAAAGTTTGTCACTGAGAATGACGAGCGAATTGATTATGTTGGTTTGCTTGGTGCCAAGTATCAGTACAAAAACTGGAGCGTGAATGCCGAATATTTAAATAGCAAAGATTATTTGAAAAAGTATGGGGCGATTGCTCAATATAAACTGCCCTTTCATGGCTTGGTGTGGGCATTTAACACAGGGGCTTTTTTCTCGCGTGACGATGGCAAGCTGTTTAAATGCGGTGCCGAAACCGAGCTGGACTGTGTCAAAGGCCAAGACATTAACAACCGTGGGAATGGTTATTTTGTCGATGTAAATGTGGCCAAGAATAATCTAGAAGGTGGTCTTGCCGTTTCAAAGTTTGATGGTTTTTGGATTGAAGATAACTTTGCCGTGCACTCTGACCGCAACTCGGTTTTAACGCAAGACCACGGCACCAACCCGTTTCCAACCTCTGCGACCATTGGCCCAGATTTTACCAATAACGATGAAACCGCCGTTGCCCTTCGCTTGAAATATAACTGGAAAGACTATGTGAAAGGTTTAAAAACCGAAGCGAAGTATATTTATGGTTTTGGCGCGCACCAAAGTAACATCAGTAGTGATATTGAAGGTAAAGAGCGTTACTTTGACTTTACGGTGAGTTATGCCTTGCCGTGGGTGAAAAACTTAGATGTGCGTTATTCATTTTTGCATTATGAGTCAAAGTTTGAAAATGCAAACCTAGGTGAAAAAATAAATGGCATGACCCGTAAAGATTGGGACCAGCACCGTGTATTAATTAATTATCGTTATACGTTTTAAGTTCAAGCTAAGCTCAACGCTTAGCTTTTAAAAACCGCCTTCAGCTTATGGAATTAAGCTATATACACTTTTTTTGCATTCAAAAAATGATTTATAGGCAAATTCCTGACTCACATAATATGTTGCCACTGTTTTTGCATAAACAGGCTCATTGTAGGCTTTATTTATTAAATACACCTGATATTTTGTGTACTCAGGAGATCTATAAGCAGTCTGCAAATTTGATTGTAGCTGGATTGCTTTACTCACTCCGGCTTGACGCTCATTCATAATATTAGCAGCCATCTCGAAAGCAGCTTTACACAATGCATCTTTTCTTTCGATCTCGCGCTTCTTGTGCTGCAGTTGAAACAAAGCTTCTTGATTTGGAGCTGCAGTATTTTGTCCAAGTTCTCTAACAGATCTATTAGAATTCTGGTTAATACGACTATAAGCGGGATCACTTGGATCACTTAATTTATAGATATCATTAACCGAAGTTAAATTTTCAGCATGTAATGTACTGCAAACCGCAATAACCCCACATAAAAGTAATTTTTTCATATCATCAAGTTCTTTAATTTCGAAATAGGATACTCATTTTTATAGAGAAAATAAATAATTAACTTTATAAAGAAAAAGACCTGAACTTTATATTTATGAGTTACTTTCATGCATTTTAAACTTTATATAATGGTTTAGTTTAACTTTATTATCACTATTAATTTACCCATTTTAAAGGACTAACTTTTGAGTTTAATTAAAATATAAATTTATATTTAAAATTTTTATAATATTTTATTTAAATTGAATTGACCTATTAAAAACTTATGATTATTATGGTCTCGCTGGCCTACATTGCCAGTCGGTTTTGACAGACCGTTTTTACATACAGCACATCAGATTTATCCTTCTGAGGGAGAAATCTGTGTGAAAACCACCGTCCCTCTAATGTTACGGTAGGGCGGAAGGGGGACACCTTCGGGTGTGCTGGTTCTGTATGTCCGGTCTGTCAACCCTCTTTCGTTCTACCACCCTAATCAATTGACGGTGATTTTCGGTGGTAGGACTCCATACATTCTAAGGAGTTGACCATGCCACTATATAAACTTATCCCCTCTCCCTTATAAACTTTTTATTTATTTAAAACTTAGGATTTTTATTATCTAAAGTTTTTAATTTATAAATTATTTTTATTTTAAAATTTAAATCATTTTATTTTCCTTATTTTATAGGCGGATTAATTACATCCTAAAAAAATGATTTTAAAACTTTAAATATAACGATTTATTTTTTCTCACTGATATATCCCCAATCATTACGAGAATAATATGAAATTTTATAAAACTATTTTGGTTTTAGGCCTTATGATCGGCGATTACAGCGTTTCGGGTTGTGACCTCCGCACGCAGCAGGAGTTTGAAAAAATTTGCCTGTCGGGTGGACACACCCAAGCCAGTTGCGACTGTATATATCAACGGCTTGAACAAGTGTATTCGCCTAAGCTTATGCAACGTCTAGAACATGTCAGTTTGCAAAGTCCTGCTCTCCCACAGGACTTTGCCCCTACTTTTTTTAGTGTAATGCGGCGGTGCGATAAAAACGACATGGGCTAAGCGTTTGGCTTAGCCCCCTTATCTCTGTGTCGCAATGGTGGATAACTTTAAATCAGCGCAAAAAATTAAAGTTCTGTTGTGGCACGGGGGCCTTAGGGTACTATATAAGCTTTTGATTTAATTAATTCTCCATCAAATAAAATTAGCCAGAAACTTTTTCCTGCAAAGCTAGATATATTAATAATTTAATCTAAAATTAACTAACTAATAAATCATCTTGATCTATTTCTTGATCATCAAAACTATCCAAATTTAAATCAATTAACTTATTTTCCAGTTGATCTTCCTGGAAGTAGACTCTTTCAATAAACCTTTGCTTTAGGGCCTTTCTTCTAGCTTTATAAAAGTCTTCAAAATATGTAAAACTTAGTGAAATAGAATCATCAATAAGTAAATCTTTATTTTTAAAACCACAATTATTGTTTTTAACCCAATCCTCTAAAGATCGATCACTTTTTGAAAGATTTAATGAATCATTTAATAAGTGTAAATTGGAAATAGAATTCCAATGATTAGCATTCATATAAAATAATTTTTGCTCATCAGTGAAATTTTCTATCTTCATTATATTCTTCTTTGAAAAAAATTTTTGAGGATGTAAATGATCTATATGAAAAGTCTCTGTTGCTTTTAATTCTGGAAATAGTAGGTGCAAAACTGGTCTACAACGAGCTTCACCATATTGGATATTTAGCATATTTTCAATATATGCATCATCAAAACGTAAATCTTTATTTGTAGCCTCATAATTTTTAATAATTTTTTCCAATGGAAACAACGGCTCTAATATGTTAGCTTTTATAACACGTCGCATACTTGAAATAATTGAATCAGCCTGACCACCAAATACCCCCTTTAAAAGTACCATATAGAACCATTGGCTAATCTTATCTCTTTGCTTATTTTGTTTAGATAAATCATTTATTGTTAAATACAATGGTTTACCAAAATCATCATATTTTTTATACAAATAATAGCAGATTGGTATTACAGCATTTTTAGATGTCAAGGAATGAGCATTAATACCAAACTTTCTAATCAATTTAAAAGTTTCTTTTATACACTCTTTGATTTGATCCCATTGATTTTGAATTTGCTGTACTCTTTCAGTAGTAAAATTTTTTACTTTAAAGCGGACATCTTCATCTATTAGCATTAATGCTGTTTTTAAAACCCAATCTCTCTCAATATAAAAGCCCAAATCCTGTGACTGATAAATCCAATTTGTTAAATTTTCAATCTCTTTTCTAAAGTCACCATTCCAATTTGCTACTGCAATAGACATAAGCAAATCTGAGAAAGCTAATTTTGTACCACCACTATTCGTCCTAATAAATACATCTAAGACATGATCAACCTCTTGACTTTTTTCATTGAAATAATGAATCAATTGCTCTTTATGAACAGCCATATATAATTTCAAAAGAGTTTCTGAAGCAAAACTATTTGTAGATAAATTTCTGCGTGTCAACTCTGGAAAAACAACTTTTAATATAGCATCCGCCAAATCTACATTTGGCATATTTAGTACATCATGTAGACATAACCAATTTTTAATATCCATGCTATTCAATTGCTTAAATTGAGAATCTGTTAGAAATTTAAAGTTATAATGCATCATTGACTCATCATTATCTAAGGGTTGAGATAAGTCTAAATACAATTTACGCGGTGGTAGAATATTTTCATCATAAGCTGATGGCCACCATACTCTTGGTTGTTTATAAGCATAGGTACTACATAAACCGATATATAACGATGTTAATCTTTGTTGACCATCAATAATTGCCTTAAAATTTTTACTACTAGCATTAATTTCAATATGGGGATTCTCCTCATTAAATCTCTGACAATATTTTGTTAAAAATTCATAAAATTTATAATTCTTTTTAATTTCAGAGTCAGTAATCTCCCACATCATGAATGAATTTATAGGATATCCTCTCAATATGGAGTCAAATAGCTGACAAATTTGATTACTCGTCCAAACAAATTTTCTCTGAATCGCTGGTAATAAGAAGTCATTAGATTGAATAGCATTTATAGCTTCTTTTATCGTTAATGGTTTTTCATATTGTCCAGACATAACTTTCCCTTAGAATTAATATTATGAAATTTTAAAAAGTTAAAATACTCCAACCTATGATTGAAGTATTTTCTTGATCATTTTTTCAAGATAAGCTGTACCATTACCCACCATAAATAAGACATTCTTTTTAGCAAACTCTTCTTCAGAAAGAGAGTTATTCAAAATATCTTTCATTGGTGTAATAGACAAAATAAAGCTGTTTAATATTAAGTCAGGATGCTCAAGCTTAGCCTCAATATTTTTAATCTCTTTGTAGAACTCAATTTTAGCATCGTCATGATTCATGTTTCGAATGCCTTTTGGATCCACCAAAGTTAAATATTGTTGTCCTGTCTCCTTATTCACTAACCATAATAAAAAGTCTGGATAAAAGTTACCTGCCAAAGCAAAACCTAATCCACGATATTTATTATCTGCATTTCGTAATAAGTAAAGTTCATAATCCTTAAGCAATTCAGCAGCAGCAGCTGTATTAATATAATCCTGTAAATCTATAACAAACTTCACTTCACTACTTTGCGTATGACTGGTGTAATCGAATAGCATTGGCGACCATGTAAATGGAAGACTTTCATCCTTTTTATCCAGTAAAGGGTAGAAAAGATGACGATCAAATGTAATTGCCCTAAAGCTCCCATCTTCTTTCCAAGGCACTAACTTTTCAACATCGCCTTTACTAACCAATTCTTTCAAAGTTTCTAATCGGTCAAATACTTCTTGTGCTTCGTTATTTTTGCCTTCTTTTGCTGTAAGTGTATATTGCTCACAGATTTGTATAGGTAACTCTTTATCATCGAGACTAAATTCTGTCACTTCATAGAACTGCCCTTCATAGGCATTTTTAATTGCATGATAGAACTTATCCATATAGGACTGTAACAGCTCAATTAGTATCGCTTGCTGTTTTTTGATTCCACTCACGTCATTGGTTAATTCTGACGAATCAATCAAAAGCTTGTACCAATCTTCCATAGAGGACTTGATATCTCTTAGGCAAAACTCCTGTAACTCATCAACATCCAACTGTAAATTGCTATATCCACGCTGGAACTTATATTGCTGAAGTTGCAAGTAAATTTCATCAAAATCAAACATACACATGATTTTTGGCGAAATCTCATGTTCTTGACGCTTATCTTTTACATCCGTTTGACGCTTAGATTTATCTGTATGAAAGGCTTGCAAACGTGGGTACAAGTCCAACACAACAAAAGGTTTTTTAATTTTACCTTCATAGTGTTTTGGAATTTTAAACATTGAAAGTTTTGACTGAGCCTTAAACCCATTAGCCTGATTATCTTTATAACCATCTTTTAAAGTAAGTGTTTTTAAGTGAGGTGTTTTAATTTTATTGGTTGGAAAATCCAATGTGACCAAATCCTGATTCAGGATAATGCCTTCATCATTCAAATAATCACGGAATTTCTCCATATAGTCAGCACGTAAACCAAAAACATTAATCGTTTGCATTAAATCTAAATGCAGACCTTTATATTCAGCCTTACTATAAATCTCTCTTGGTGTTCTTTTTAAAGAAAAATTCTCACCTTTTAAACGTACACCACGACCAAAGAGCTGAATAATCTGCGCACCTTCTCCTGTACCCATGTTCAATAAGCCCATGGTCGATACGCGCCAACTACTCCAGCCTTCAGTAAATTTACGAGAACCAATCAGAAGATGTGTTTCACTATCATCATTATTTAATGTAGGAAATAATGACTCAGCAAAATCATCGGTACGTGCATTTAGATAATGTGTCTGGCTTGATTCTTCACAGTTATCATATAAGCCCTTTTCATCACCGACATTAATCACCGCAAAAGGTGTATTTTCACCAACCTGTAAACGTAGTTCACCTTTGTTTGCCGTGACACGTACCACATTCAATCGTTGATTGGTTGTGGAGTTAAAGAAGCTTTTTAAAATAGCTTGGTAAAGCTCAGTTGCATCTTGACCATGTAATGGTACAAATCGATTAGCAAAAATATTGATACCATTTGTATCAACCAAACGAGAAGTATTGGTAATCAAATCATTCAACCAACCGATTACCTTAGGTTTACGTGATGAATCCAAAAAGTCTGCCAAGAATTTAACAATGGCTAAAATGTCAGAGTCATCATCATTAACTTTGTTACCAACAAAGACCCACAGTGGTTTTTCAATATTAAACTTCGCTAGTTTTACCTGATTCTTTTTAAACAGATACTGTTGTTGGTAAAAAGAAAGTAGGCAAGCCGTAAGATAAAGATTACGCTCATCATCTTCATGATATTCTTTCATGTTCAGAATATTGACTTCTTTACCGTAACCATCCGCATAGAAATATTTGTACGAATAATCGAACAAAATACTTTTAGCGTACACTTCTCTAAGTGCTTCACGACGGTACTTCTGCTGCTCTAAATCATCCAACTGAATATTTTTTTGCTGTTCTTCAGTTAGCTTACCTATCGCTGTCGATCCATACAGCATTTTGGCTTTTTGTTTTTTGGCATCTTCAAAGCGTTTATAGACGTTGTCTGCCTTACTCACAGCTTGACCAAAGGTAGCCGAATATTCAAAGCTAAAGCCATCTTTGGTAAGAATATCACGTCGTTCCATCCAAGCACCAGCACTACTACTTGTACCACGGTGTCCTTCATCAATCAGTACAAGGTTTTTACCTTCCAAGCTCATCGTCGCAACAGTTTTATCACCATCACTATCACTCAGCTTATTCATATCGATGATTTGAATTTCATCTCGATACAAGCTATTACGACTTTTTTGCTTATCAAACAAAGTTGCTTGAAAACCAGAATCCGTCAGCTCTTGTAAATGCTGTTCACTCAAGCCTTCATTCGGTGTAAGTAAAATGATTTGGTCTGGAAAAGTACTATCACCATTTTGATATTGGAAATAGTCCAAATATTGCAAAATATTGACATGCATAAGCAGTGTTTTACCACTACCTGTCGCATTCCAATAACCGATTTTATTGAGATCTTCAGGTAAATACTGCTGAAATTTATCTGCATCAGTTTTCTGATCATCATTATATTGTTCAAGTTCAATATTCAGCTCATTTAGCATGTCTGCTTGATGATTAAAATATTGATCTAAATACAGTTCTGTAAATAGCAATGAAAGGTATTGGAAATATTTGAGATTTAAAACATGCCCTTCTATTTCATTACGTTTTTCAGTGATTTTTTGCCAATGTTTCACAATGTTTAAGTCATAACGACGTAGAACATTGATATCAACAACCTGTTTGTTAAACAAGGTATTGCAGATCACACCAAAGAATTTAGTTTGACCGGCATTATCACCTTCATGCTCGATTCCCTCAAACTGAGGATAATCCAGCTGTTGTTTCATGCCTTCCAAACGATTTGGATTAAACTTTGACCACAACCATTTACTTAAAATCAATTGCTCATGGAAATTGACTTTAACTGCTTTAGTTTTTGCTTTAGGAGCTTTTGCCACAGTGCATTACTCCTCAAACATATTTTTTAAGAAGGTTTGTTCAATTGAACGGACTTTGAGCTGTTTTTCTTCACCTTCTTTAGTGGTGTATTTGCTTGCTACGTTGTGATCACCATTGATATAAATCAATTGATACTCGCCATCGTTTGGATTAATTTTAAGTTTTTCAAGTAATTGATCAAGTTCTGCATAGCCAATCTTTTCACAGTCACGCCAGAGAACAGTTGTATATTCCCCTGTGCGCAATTTACCTGTAATTTGCACATAGCCTTTGTCTAACTGGTAATCTACTTCTTGAACATTCAGTCCAATGAGATAGTTAAAAGTTTCAACTAAATCAATATTTTTAAGCTCAAATGCTCCTGCGCTATCAATCGTGATGTTCATTTGATAGCTAAATGGTTTTAGGAAGTCTTTAACATTGAGTAAGGAATCCTTGCTTTCCAGTTCAAGCATATAGTGCATCAGATAATCACTATAAGCCTTTAGATCTTCAGGTTTGGTTGAAGCTTGTTGCTCTGCGAGCAGATTTTGCTGTGTACCTTTACGAACTAACTCTAGGTTATTTAAAGTATCTTCATAACTTTCGAGTTTAACAACCTTTAAACAGTGGCTGATACCAGACTCAGGATTGGTTGGTTTTCCCTCTTTCCATTCTGCTGAATACACTACTTTTTGAATACGCGGTTTGATAACAGTATCAAAATAATCACCTTGTTCAACAAGGATATATTTACGTTTTCCACTATCTTCACGATTTAATGCAATAGTAGCATGTGCTGTTGTCCCTGAACCTGCAAAATAATCCAAAGAAAGTTTACTATCTGTTAATTTCAAAATTCTATTAATTAGCTGAATTGGCTTTTGTGTCGTAAAACCAGTTCGCTCGGAAGACAATGTTCCAATTGGAGATATGTCATACCAATTATTATCAAGAGGTGATCCAGCATTCTCATCCAGGTATTTTTTATATATAGGATACTTAGATGTTTCCGTAATTTGAGCCTCTCCTATAGCCATTAAACGTTCTAGTTTTTCCTGTGAATAAGTTTTCATCGGATTCCATTTAAAACGTCGACCTTGCTCATCTACTTTGTCATATCTTTTTAAAGCCCCTTCAGAATATGGTCTTTTTTGCTTAATATGAACATACGAACTCGTATTATTTACATACCAAAAAATAGTATCCAAATTAGATGGTAATTTGTTAGATAATCCTTTTGATGAACCTGAATTGAAAGTTCTTACCCAATTAATTTTATTAATGCGATTATTAGGAGTAAAAATCATATCTAATAAAATACGCATATTTTGCTCTTCATAATCATCGATTTGAGCGAATAGACTCCCCGTTTGTTTAAGCAAATTCTTTGATGCATTTAAGCGATCATAAATCAAACTACACCAAGATGAATGTTGGTATGAGTCTTTATAAAAGAAATCATCATCTGAACCTGTATTGTAAGGAGGATCAATATATATACAGTCTATAGATTGATTATATTTCTTATCTAAAAAATCTAATGCTTGGAAATTATCACTATGAATAATCAAGCCATCTGTCTGGGTATCTAAATCATCAATTTTCTGTAAAAGCTTTGCTTTAAACTCTAAGCTAAATAATGAAGTATCCACCATCAAAGCTTGGTGTTGTTTTAAATAATCAACTGTTCCCCAACCTGCATCTGTTCCTTTAAAGCCTAGATCTTCCCATTGTTGCCACTGCGCTGTATTTATAGCAATGTCTGCATACAAAGAATCATCCACTCGATCTAAAGTAATACAGTACTCAGCACTCACCACAAACTTTTTCTTTAGCCACAACTTTTTCTGAAAGTCTTCAAGTGATGCTAGGAAACTAATGATTTCTAAACCAATTTGACGTAAGCACTTGATAATGCTGAGCTGACGTTCAATTTGAATAAACTGATCAGTACTCACCACATCATCTAAGCGCATCACTTCATTTTTAATATAAAAATCAAGTTCATGACACAAGAATTTACCCAAGTCTTTATGAATAAAATAATCTGCTGTGTTCTTCTGCGTATAAGTACTCAAATGCTTTTGCAACACTGTACGCTTTGGTTCTTTTTCAGTCGGTGCAAGTTGTACTAAATCATTTAGCCAATCAGCAGTTACAACTTCCGCATTCACAATTTTATTATATGATTCAGTATTTAGCGCTTCTTGCTTTGAGCCTTTAGGCAAAGTTGCATATTCAAAAAGGATGGTCAGTTCATTATTTTGAATAGAGAATGGAATAATAGTTTCATCAAACTCTTCACCGTCTTGGTCTACACGAGTAAAGGTCTTTGGTTCTGTCACAATAATAAAACGACGGACTTTATCATTGTCTTTACGGTTTTCACGAGCTGTGTCTGCACTCACCAAACGAAATAAAACTGAACGCTCACCATTCAGCTTAAAACGATAGTTGCTAAACATCTCACCAGACTTGGTGTAATACTGGTCTTTATTTGCCCAATGCAACATAACTTCCTCACCTGAGTAAGGAATAGCATACGTATCACCCTTATAACGACGTTGGCTAATAAAGTCACCATCATCATAATAACGACTAAAAAAAGTCAGCAAATGGCTATACACTTGCGATTGATCTGTCATTTCATCGGCATCAACTTGGGTTAACGCAATATATTTTTGTCCTAAGGCACTTTCAATTGCTTCAGCATCAATGAGTTGTCCTTGATCGTTAAACGCACGTTTGCCAAATTCCGCTTTGAGCTCAGCTTCTAATTCTTTTATTGCATTTTCATCAAAACTCGACTTTGCTTCGCCAAGGTATTGCTCTACTTTAGTTTTTAAACGCTTATCCAGAAATTCAGCAATTTCATCACTACGTGCATTTAATATACGGTAAACACCAAAATCCAAATCAGGTCGATTGATCTGAAAAATTTCTTTGAGTTTAGAAACAAGTGCAGAAAACTGGGTACTCATGAATATTTCCTATTTTTCAAAACCTTATGATAAATAGGTTCTGGTGAAACGAATTAAAATTGCAAAAGCAAATTGGGTAGTATTTTATAGTATTTTTAGATGCACGACCACATTTTTAAACTAGCTCAACAATTGATAAAAACATAAATAAATTTTATATATCAATATTTTAAACCAAATAAATATTCGAATGGCTAACTTTTTCCCAAGTTTAGAAATTATTGATCAACTCATAGTCAAACCAACTGAAGGTGAATCATTTCTTTTAAATAAACTGGCACAAGAATTAGATGACACATTTGATGTTTATTTCAATCCTTATCTTGATGGAGATCGTCCCGAATTCTTGATTTTAAAAAAAGGGCATGGTGCAATTATTATTGAAGTCAAAGACTGGGATATGTCAAATTATTTTATTGATAAAAATAATCATTGGCGCACAACTCACAATCCAAAAATAAGAACAAGCGCACCAATGCAACAAGCATTCAAATATAAGTCACATTTATTTGAACTCCATATACCCTAATTAGGTTTTGCAAATATATTAAATTCTAACTTTTATAAAACAATTCAATGCCTTGTATATTTACATACTACAACAAAAGATAGATTATCTGCACTATACAACCGTCCTATCAATGAAGTAAAACAACTTATAAATTCAGCAAATGAGCAAAGATACAGTTCAAAAAAATACCAACTAGAACGGGACAGATTTAATACATTTGCTCAAGACAATATCTCTAGTTTAATTAAAAAAATAAATAGCCTTAAAAAAATCCAATATTTCAAAATTATATTTACGATGATTTTAATTCCACCAAAGTATTTTGAAGAACAAGGCCATTACTACACATTCGATAAATATCAAAATAAATTACTTGATAGTATTCCAAATACAAAAATGAAAATTCGCGGTGTTGCTGGTAGCGGAAAAACAACATTACTAGCCGAAAAAACTGCTCGTGCATTTAAGCGACACAATAGTACTGTGCTAGTGTTGACATATAACTTAGCTCTTCGAAACCTAATACGTGATAAAATTAAAAAAGCATTTCGCTTTAATAATTTAGAGTTTGACAATAAATCAATTGAAATAAGCAACTATCATTATTTTTTTAAATCCCAACTCAATAATTTAGGCATTCCTTTTCCAACATCAAGCGATCAAGATGAGGATCTAGAAAACTTTGAAAATAATGAAATTCTTGACTTAGACTTTCAAGAAAAATCAAATACTGAGATTATTGGCATATCAAGTAAAGACTTATATGAAATTGAAAAAAATGTCCGAGATGAAAAACTAGTTTTAGAAAATTTTTTTGAAATAGTATTTAAATCTTATCTTTGTAAAGAAGCTAATGAAAAGCCAATAAAGTACCAAACTATTTTTATTGATGAAGTTCAAGATTTTGAAGTAGAGTGGTTAGAAATCATAATTTCCAATTTCTTAGCAGAAGATGGCGAAATGGTATTATTCGGTGATCAAAATCAGAATATTTATAATAGATTAATTAACAAGCAGGACTATCCTGTTACACGCGGATTTGGTCATTGGAAAAATTTAAAAATCTCACATAGGCAAGATGATAAAGCTTTTGCTGATCTCTGTAATGCATATAAAGATACTTTTCTAAAGGAATATCCAGACCAATTAGAGCATGACATTATCGAAAACCTAGCTTTTTCATTTTCAGATAAAAAGTATTTACAAATCCCTCCGGCAAATAGTATTCAAGTAATCTATGAATTTATCTTTCAGACATTAAAAATGTTAAGTCTTAGTCCAAACGATATTGCTATCCTTTCTTCAAAAATTGAATTTTTAAGAAATTTACAAAATAATTTTAAGTTTCAGAGAACAGATAGTACTTTTGAAACACCTACTGAATATGAAATGATTCAAAAAAACTTTGATGGAAAAGTTGAAACTTTTCTAAAAAAGAAAGCTCAATTAGAAGAAAAAATACAGTCTTGTCATCCATCTGATATTAATCACATTCGCTCTGAAATCCAAAAATTAACGAGCTATATGAAAAATGCAGCAAAACAGAAATTAAAAGCACTAGATGAGTTTCGCAAACTCAAAAAAAGACATTTTAACGCCAATTCAGGTTTAATGAAGATTGCAACGACTCATAGCTTTAAAGGTTTTGAAGCTGATACCACTTTTCTGATCATTCAACCTAATGATAGTCCAGAAATTGTTTATGCTGGACTGACAAGAGCAGCAAATAACTTATATATTATTAATTTAGATACGAGCAACGTATATAAAAATTTCTTTGAGAAGCAACTTTCTTAAAACTCATAGACCGAATAGAAATTCATTGAATTCTATTCATTCTTAGTTGAACTAAAACTTTAATTCTGTTTATTTCGTTCCAACTCTAATAAATCTGCATATTCAGAACGGTCTTTAAAGAAATCAAAAATTGTTGTTTCTTCAATACCTGCATCTTTCTGCTTTTTATTTATCTCAATTAATTCAGCTTTAATTTTATAAAAATCCTTAACTCTTTCTTCCTCAGCATAGTTCTTAGCATTTTCAGCCAGCTTTGCTGTTTTTTCTTCAAGTTTAGAAGCACCTTCAGCACACTTAGTTGCGAAGTTATTTAATTTATCTAAGATACCCATTTTTACTCTCAATCTCAAAAGTTTTAATAATCCATTTTTATTTTAAACAACTTTCCATTGAACTATAAATAAGTTTTCAGCTTTGCTGGAACGATGTAACCTTTGTTCTAGTGCATCAATCATTGCATCACGCTTATCCGCTATTTCATCTTCAACATCAAAAACTTGTTGTCTCATCCGTCGTTTTTCTTTTTCAGCTTTTTGTATTTCTTCCTGTAGTCGTTTTTCAGTTTCAATATCAGGTGCTTTTCGAGACTCGCGTTTAAGACTAGATATTTTTAACTTTATATCTTCAAGCATTTTTTCTACCGAAAGTAAGCTATCTTCTGCCCACTGTTCCAACTTATCTCGCTCTTTTTTGAAAAAATCATCATTGAGTTCTAAAGCATGATTTAAAGCAACTTGGTATTGTTTATCTATATTTGCTTGAAATATGTCAGGGACGTTATCTGATATATCACAAGTAACTGT
Source organism: Acinetobacter seifertii (assembly GCF_016064815.1). Classification (NCBI taxonomy): domain Bacteria; kingdom Pseudomonadati; phylum Pseudomonadota; class Gammaproteobacteria; order Moraxellales; family Moraxellaceae; genus Acinetobacter; species Acinetobacter seifertii. Next base: position 3,152,117 of record NZ_CP065820.1, read on the forward strand.
GGCATTAACTTGAAGTAAACGCTCACATAGATCGTGGTCTAAAACTTTGCCAGCATCTGTCATTGCAGTAATCACAAGATGTTCTTCTTCCTGAAAGGAGTCTAAGCTTAATACCGTAATAGATAACCAGCCCTTTTGCCCTTTTAACTCTTCCAGTAAAGCTACCTTTTGACCATACCGACTATAATCAAATTGGATCAGTTGTTTAGGTGTTAACAGTCCTTTAGCATTATCAAGTACAAATTCACCCAAAGGGTGAGTTAAACGATAAATAAAGGTATTTTCAGGAATCCGCTCACCTTTACGTATAAGTTGATACTTCCCTGAAGGTGCATTCAAAACTGGAGATTTAGTTAAATCAAAACTTAAATTGTGGTCGTGAAATTTAGCAAATCTTTCAAGAATATACTTTGTAGATTGCCAAAATAATCGACTAATTTTATCTAGCTGAAGTTCGGCTCGTTCTTTTTGAATCTTTAACAAATCATGAATATCTGCATCAAAATGCTCAAGTAATAATGCTTGAGTCCGTTTCATTTTTTCATTGATTTGTTCTTCAAGTTCATCTCTTAATTGCTTAAAGCTTTGTTCTATCTCTTCTGGACTGCGACACTGATCATAAATCTCAGAAATCCGCTTTTCAAAATTAATACCACTTTCAACCGTTCCTAAGATATCATTTGATGCACCAAATACACCATCAAACAATTGAAACTTATCCTTAAGCAACTCTAGAACTCGTTGATCTGCTTCATTTCTTTCATTTAAAAAATTTACAACAACAACATCAAACTCTTGTCCATAACGATGGCACCGCCCAATTCGCTGCTCTACACGTTGTGGATTCCAAGGCAAATCATAGTTAATAACCAATGAACAAAACTGTAAATTTACACCTTCAGCTGCTGCTTCAGTTGCAATCAATATTTCTGCATCATTTTTAAAAAAATCGATTAAAGCCGTGCGCCGATCAATTGCAGGAGAACCTGTAACATGATGACTTCCCATATATTTACCTAGCCATTTTTGGTAAATACCTGTGTTTATTGCAGATGTATTACTGCCATTAAATCCTATAACTTTCCCGTTATAACCACGAGCTTCTAGAAATGTGATTAAATACTCTTGCGTGCGTTTAGACTCAGTAAAAATAACAGCTTTTCGTTTAGCCCCCATTTCAAACATTCGAGCAAAACCTTGCTCAATAGCTGAAAGTAAAGCAAAAGTTTTACTGTCATCTTTAATTTTATAAGCTTGCTGTATATAACGTTCAATTTCTGCAATTTCAGATTTAATTAATTTGGTATCTATTTGTTCATGACCTATTTCATCATCCATGTCATCCAATAACTCTTCATCCATATCCTCATCAAGAATAAAATTACTTAACCAATCGTCATCTAAAGTCTGTTGTTCCAACAATTTTTGAAGACGTGCTTGAATTGCCTCTAATGTTGCGATTACAGCAGGAGTTGATGAAGCTAAAAGCTTTCTTAAAACAATTGAAATTAAATGCTTTTGTTGCTGAGGGAATGCATAACTTACATCTCTTTGTAAGTACTCACTGATTGAATCATATAAGGTTTGCTCATCATCAGTAGGCTTAAAAGGAACAGTTAGAGCGTGGCGATTGGTATAAGGTACATATTCCAAAACATCTTTTCGCAATGTCCTTTGCATAAATTGCTGGATTCTTTTTTTCAGTGATTGAATATCGCCATCAACCACATATCGACTCCGGAATGCTTTCTCATCTCCGAACAAATGTTCATCAATAATTGTGCTGAGTCCGTACAATTCCATTAACGTATTTTGTAATGGCGTTGCTGTAAGTAATAGTTTTTTCTTACCCCTTAAAGAACGTTTTAAACTATTTCCAATTTTATTAGTTGAACGATGTGCATTACGTAACTTATGCGCCTCATCAATCACAACTAGATCCCATGGAATTTGTGCTAAAGCGTGTTCCATTCGATTTGCAAAAGGATAAGAAATAATTGAAATTTTTCCATTTTTAAATGGATCATAAATGCCATCTTTACGTGCCATGTTCCAAGTTTTTAAGTCTAAAACTTGGGTAGGTAAATTAAACTTATCCTGTAATTCTTGCGCCCATTGTTTTCGTAAAGATGCAGGACAAATAATTAATAAATTTCGACGTCTTTCTGCCCAATATTGACAAAGTACCAAAGCGGCTTCGATTGTTTTTCCCAAACCAACTTCATCAGCAAGAATAACACCTTTACTTAAAGGATTATTTAAAGCGAAAAGTGCAGCCTCAATTTGATGAGGATTTACATCTACTTGAGCATCAAATAATGACTGTGACAAACGATCAACATCAGCTGCTGAACGTTTCTTTGTTATTTCCCAAGCAAAATATTTTATTTGATGATTGCAATATTTCATTTTATCTAAATGATTTATATAGTTAACTTTAAAATAAACTGAATATATTTTATTTTAAAGTTAGATTTTAATTTTTACTTATTAATTTCCAATAAAAAACCCCGAAACTTACGTTTCAGGGCTTTTCACGAATTTTGGTGGAGATGGCGGGAGTTGAACCCGCGTCCGCCAGCACTACGCTCGAGAATACTACATGCTTAGATATCGTCTATTGTTTTAACACCAAGTGACCCGACGAACAGGGTACAAGGTGCGATCCTCTAAGTTTGGTATAAAGCCCCGAGGCTTGACTCTATACGGACTTGTGTGCGTGCGCTACGGTCGGGTTCCTAAACCACAAGTATTCTAGGAAGCGGACAAACTGCCCTTAGGCAGCTAGAGCGTAAGTTTCGTCGTTTGCGACTAAAATATGCAAATTTGATTTACGAGAGAAAATGCGCTCTCGGCATGCATCTATGAGTTTCATCACCAGCGTCGAAGCCAATAACATCCCCATGAATGTCTGAACATCATAGCATAACTAAAATAAAATGCTGTGCAATTTATCAACAGTCTGCTACTGATGAACATATTTACATAATTGAGTCCCTTTTGTTTTTTTCAAGGGCCACATAAAAAAGCTGGCAAAAATGACAGCTTTTTTAAAATTTTGTCTATAAAGCACCATTGCCTAACACAATACCTTCACGGCGTGGGTCTACCCCACCTGCGTATTTACTTTGATTATTAATATTTACTTTCATAATCGTTGAAATACCGCTGGTTTGCGCAGAGTTCGATATGCCATGCCCTTTTGCTTTTAAGCCTTCAATCAAATCAAGCAAAGAAAGCTGTACATTTGAACTATCCACATTGGTGTTTTTGCTATTGGTTGCGCCAAAGTTTACAAGCGAAGTCGCCTGCTGAGCGTTTAAGTTCCAGTCCAGCGCACCTACCAAAGTTTTAACCACATATTGAATGATCGTGCCGCCACCTGGTGAACCTGTTGCCATATAAAATTCATCTGGCGTGGTGCCTTTAAACACTAAAGTTGGCGCCATGGTACTGCGTGGGCGTTTGCCACCTTCTACACGGTTGGCAACCAGTGCTCCCGTGCTGTCATAAGGGTTCGCGCTAAAGTCAGTTAACTGATTCGATAGCAAGAAACCATCCACCATGTGGAATGAACCCATACTCGATTCAACAGTCGATGTCATTGAAACCACATTGCCATAGGCATCTACAATCGTGAACTGAGTTGTACCGTGTTCAACAGTGGTGTCGACACCTGCTGCTGTATTGAAATTACCCGCTGGTGCAACACCCATACTTTGGTTCGGGTTAATCAGTGCAGCACGTTGTTTTAAGTAATTTTTATCAATAAAGCTTGCAATACCCTGCGCTGGTAAAGCGACAAAGTCAGTGTCTGCCACATATTTATCACGGTCAGCATAGGCCAAACGTTCTGCCTCAGACACTAAATGCACCCCCATCACATCTGGCACACCACCTTCATTTTCAGGGTTTTTAGGTGGATAAAGCGACATATCAAAGTTTTCTAAAATACCCAGCGTCTGCGCAACCGCAATCCCTCCCGAAGATGGAGGCGGCATGGTACAAACATAGTAACGGTCACGATACGTCGTACAAATCGGGTCGCGTTTTTTAACCTGATAGTTCGATAAATCCTGCAAGGTCATCAAACTTGGAGTAATTGGAGTTTTTGCTGGGTCATCCCCTACGGTTTGCCCTGCTTTTGCCACAATAGCTTGCGCAATCGGGCCAGTGTGCAGTGCATTTGCGCCTTGCGTGGCAAGTACTTCAAGCGTTTTTGCATAGGCTTTATTGGTCATGGTCTCACCCACTTTACGAGGTGAACCATCTGGGTAGAAATAGGTCGCCATTGCATTTGCATCAAGCGCTAAATTGCTCGCATTGCTTGCAATAGCATCTGCCAAACGCTCCGGAATGCGGAATCCGTTGTCAGCCAAACCAATCGCTTCACCAAAAAGCTGGTTCCACTTGAGTTTGCCATGTTCTTTTTGTGCTTGTTCAAGCAAACGCATCACACCCGGCACACCAATCGAGCGACCGCTACGGCGCGCACTTGGCACAGGTGCTGGTGAATTTGGGTCATATATATCTTGGCGAATTAAATAATATTCATTGGCTGCGGCTGGTGCGGTTTCACGGCCATCATAAGCAGTGACTTTTTTGGTTTTGGCATCGTAATACATCATAAAACCACTACCCGCAATCGTGCTCGATTGTGGCTCGACTAAACCTAGCACCGCTTGTACTGCAACGGCTGCATCGACTGCGCTACCGCCTGCTCTTAAAACATCACAGCCCGCTTTTACCGCAAGTGGTGTGTTTGCCACCACCATATATTTATCTGCGTATTTAATCGTGTTACCGAGTCTATAACCCGATGCACCCTCTGGCGCTGCTGGGTCACCATTTTGGTTTGAACCAACCACCACGCTTGAACCGTCTTGTGCCAGTTTGCTACAACTGGTCGGGTCATTATCAACAATTAAATTGGGTGGGGTTGTATTTGAATCATCCTTGAGCTGATCTGACGAGGAGTCATCTCCACAACCTTGTAATAAACCGACTGCTAATAAACTACTGAACAAAAATGAATATCTTTTATTCACGTGATAACTCCAATATATACGCCTGCCTATCCATGCAATTGCCATGCAAGCTTCTTTGTTTTAAGGTATTACGTTTTTTTAATCTTTGATAAAAATAAGATTTTAATAATATTAAATGATTAAGGCTATTTACGCTGTGCCCTGTGTTGTGCCTCCTTGCTTGATATCACATTCTTTTATAACTGATTTGCCAAATTCTGGCATGCTTTATTTCTTTAAATACAGGCTAAATCTGCTATTTATAAATTCACTCATTTTTTAGTAAGCCTAAAAAAAGCACCTCCGAAGAGATGCTTTTTTATGTTTAGTGAGAAGGCATACCGCTGACCTGTTTGGGTTTTGGACACAGCCAAATCACTAATCCCGCAAAGACAAACACGATCGCAAACAGCAAAAATACATGGTTTGCCGACATGGTAATGGCTTCTTTATCGACAAGGTTAGAAATAATTCCTAAGGTCGAATCAGTCGTAAAACCATTTTGCAGAAGGTTGTTTTGTACTTCAGTTGGGTTCAGGTTTGATACCATTTCACTACGGGCAACTTTAGCGTGGTCGTCCCAGACTGTCACTGCAATTGAAGCACCAATCGCCCCTGCCATGGTTCTTAAAAAGTTCATGAGGCCCGCAGCAGATGCAATTTCTTGCTGCAACACTGAACCCAGTGCAATGTTCGACAGTGGAATAAAGAAGAACGGTACAGCAAAACCTTGCAGGATTTGTGGCCAAGCCAAAGCCATAAAGTCAGCATCTGTGGTCCAGAATGCCCGCATTAAGGTCACTATACCCAGCAAAATTAAACCGAAACTTGCCAGTGCACGTGGGTCATGTTTGGTCGAAAGTTTTGCCACAATCGGTGACATGGTCAAACTACCAAAGCCCATGGTGGCGGTTAAATATCCGGCCCACGTGGCGGTGTAAGAAAGGTTCATTTGCAGCCACTGCGGTATCAATACAATACTGCCGAAGAACGCGCCAAAGCCAAGCGACAAGGCCAGTACCGATATGGCAAAGCCCCTATGCCTAAAGACTTTCACATCCACGACGGGGTGCTTGTCGGTGAGTTCCCATATCAGGAACACCACAAAGCCAATGGCGGCAGTTAAGCCTAACACCACAATGCTGGTACTATTAAACCAGTCGCGTTCGTGCCCTAAGTCGAGCATGAGTTGTAGCGCACCAATCCAAAGTACCAACAGTCCTAAACCAACCGTATCAATTTTTAAAGAAATGGTTTCTGTTTCAGCCACTCTTAACAAGCGCATTGCTGCTAATACACAGACAATACCGACAGGTAAGTTAATAAAGAAGATCCAGTGCCAAGACAAGTTGTCACTAATCAGACCGCCTAAAATTGGTCCTAAAATTGGCCCCACGACGGTAGTCATTGCCCATAGCCCCATGGCCTGTGCATGTTTTTCCTGAGGGAAAATACGCATAAGCAAAGTTTGGCTGAGTGGCATAAGTGGACCACCACAAAGCCCCTGTCCAATACGGAAAAACACCAACATTTCTAACGATGTTGCCAAACCGCATAGGAAAGAAAAGACCGTAAAGCCAATTAAACCAAAGATAAAGACCCGCACCGTTCCAAAGCGGCCCGCAAGCCAGCCTGTTAAAGGTACACAAATCGCTTCTGCAACTGCATAGGACGTAACAACCCATGTCCCTTGTGTACTTGAGACGGCAAGGTTACCGGTAATATGCGGTACAGAGACATTGGCAATGGTTGTATCAAGTACGACCATAAAGTTCGACAAGGCAATAACAAACGCTGCCAGTAGTAAACGGCCACCGCTTAACTCGGCAAAAGGTGTTTGCGTTTTCATAAGCGTTTACTTCGCAGATAAGTCGACTTTTGCTTCCATCGACAAGCCAACACGCAGTGGGTGTTCAGCAAGTTCTTTCGGGTCAAGTGCAATACGAACCGGTAAGCGTTGAACCACTTTAATCCAGTTACCTGTTGCATTTTGAGCCGGAATTAAGGCAAAGGCAGAGCCTGTACCACCAGAGAAGCCTACCACTTTGCCGTGGTATTCAACGTCATCACCATATAAATCTGAAGTCAGTGTCACGGGTTGACCCGGACGGACTTTTTTCAACTGACTTTCTTTAAAGTTCGCATCTACATATAACTCGTTCAGCGGCACAATCATCATCATGCTCGTACCCGGTGCAACGCGTTGACCAACTTGAATATTGCGGCGCGTAATAACACCATCAACTGGCGCACGAATCACGGTACGCTCTAAATCAAGCTGTGCTTGTTCAACATGGGCCTGCGCAACTTGTACATCCGGAGTCGATGTTTCGCTTACACCCTGAATTAAGGCTTCGTTAGCAGCTAAAGTACTTTCAGCAGCTTTACGGCTTGAAGACGCTTGTGCTAAACCAGCTTTAGCAAGCTCTAGCCCTGCTTTAGCTGTTTCCACTGCACTTTGTGCCTTGGTGAGTTCTTCTTTAGATACCGCACCAGAGGCAGCAAGCTGCGTACGACGGTTGAGTTCTAAAGCGGCTTTATCGTAGTCGGCCTGTGCCTGTGCAACTTGTGCTTTGGCACTGTTAATTTCGTCAGCACGAACCACAACTTGGGAGTTTAAAGAGCTACTGTTTGCCGCAGTCTGTTTGTATTGGCGTTTTGCTTTAGCAAGTTCTGCCTCAGCTTGAGCCAATGCAATTTTGGCATCACGTTCATCAATACGAACCAGCACATCACCCCGATGTACTGTTTGAGTATCATTTACCAAAACCTGAGCGACCTGACCGCTCACCATTGAGGTAATTTGCGCGGTTTCTGCACCGACATAGGCATTATCTGTACTTACAGAGTGATTTAAAAATAATGCCCAAATTGCATACAAAATAGCGGCGATCAATAAAATCAGCGCAAAAAAACCAAGAAATTTTTTGCGCTTGTTTTGGTTGTTGTCATCCGAGGCAGATGTTGTTGGCACTGTTTCTTGTACATTGCTTTGTGCATCAGTCATGGTATGTTCCTAAAGATGAGTTGGCTTTGCCATCAATCTCGCACTACACCTTGTTATAGAGTTTTTATTTTTCTATAAACAAGACATATCGCATTGTCAAAGCAGTCAATTTTAACGCTAAAACCTCACAATATGAGAATAAAAAAATATAACTCATGCGTTCGTTCTAATTAAATTAATGTTTATCTCAAAGTTTTTATGAAAATTCCAGCTTTTTAAGCACTAAAAAAAGCGCACATGGCGCTTTAAAATGGTTCAATTCATCGCCTAATAGGCATATGAAGCAATCCCTGCTGCGATGGCTTTATCTTCATCATTGACCATCGTCATGCGCATAGTGCAGCCCTTACGACCTAAACGTAACACTTCCGCACGTGCAATAAAATACTTACCGCGTCCCGGAGCCAAATAATCTACCCGCATATCGACAGTTGCCAAGCGTGATACTTGCTTAATGGTTTCGGTTAAAGTTTCAGGAGTCGAACGGCGATAGAGGTGTTCCATTGCCACAATTCCACCAATACTATCAAGCAAAGTTGCAGCAACGCCGCCATGCAAAATCTGAAATGCCAGATTACCAATCAGGTTGGGTTGCATCTCGATATAGCCTTCAATGTGGCCATCTACCACACGCATAATCATTCCACTATGCTTAAAAAAAGGAGAGCTATTAAACGCCTTACATAATTGGTTGAGCACCACAGTCAGATCAGTTTTTGCACCTAAATGGATGTTCCCAGTCCAATTTTTCTTTTCATCACTCATACATTGCCTAAATTTAAAAGCATGATAAACACCCATAATTTTGTACAAATCCAGCATTATGGGGCTACAATACAGCAGTCGGTTGACAGTAATGGAATATCCGCCAACCTATCCTAGTGTAATACCGAACATCGAGATTGTTATGACTTATACGTTCAATCGTCCTGCATTTCCAGCCACTCGCATGCGCCGTATCCGTAAAAATGACCAGTTGCGTGCGATGGTCAGCGAAACACAGCTCACTACCAATCACTTGATTTATCCAGTATTTGTATTACCGGGACAAAATCAGACCCAAGATATTCCAAGTATGCCAAACATTCAGCGTTTGTCGGCAGATTTATTACTGAAAAAAGCTGAAAGACTTCTGGAATTAGGCGTATCAAAACTGGCTCTTTTTCCAGTTACCCCGCAAGAAGATAAAAGCCTTACCGCAGAAGCTGCATGGCGTGAAGATGGTCTAGTACAAACCACCTGCCGTTTGCTTAAAAAAGAATTACCAGAAATGGTGTTAATTACTGATGGTGCCCTCGACCCATATACGACTCATGGTCAAGACGGCATTATTGATGACACTGGCTATGTGCTCAATGACGAGACTGTAGAATGCTTGATTAAACAAGCATTGAGTCACGCAGAAGCAGGTGCTGATGTCGTTGCACCAAGTGACATGATGGATGGCCGTATTGGCGCAATTCGTCAAGCTTTAGAAGCCAATGGTCACATCTATACCAACATCATGGCCTACTCTGCGAAATATGCATCTAGCTTCTATGGTCCGTTCCGTGATGCTGTTGGCTCTGCATCCAACCTAAAAGGTGGTAATAAATATAACTACCAGATGGACTTTGCCAACCGTGCCGAAGCATTACATGAAATCGCGCTTGATATTCAAGAAGGCGCCGACATGGTGATTGTAAAACCGGGCATGCCATATCTGGATGTGGTACGTGAAGTGAAAGATACGTTTGGTGTTCCGACATTCATTTATCAAGTGAGTGGCGAATACGCAATGTTAGCTGGTGCAATTCAAAATGGCTGGTTATCAGATTCAGTGATTTTAGAATCACTCATGTGCTGCCGCCGCGCTGGTGCAGACGGAATCTGGACTTACTTTGCAGAAACCGCTGCTGAAAAACTCAAGGAAATGAACTAAGTTCGCAGAGAAAGGATAACACTGCATGCATATTGCAATCATTGGCGCGGGCATAAGTGGATTAATGTCTGCGCTGGAGTTGGTTGAACAAGGCTGTAAAGTCAGCATTTTTGATCAACAACAAGCGGGACAAGCAGCCTCTTGGGCTGGCGGAGGTATTCTTTCTCCGATGTACCCGTGGCGTTATGTGCATGCAGTGAACCAACTTGCTCAATTTGGCAAAGCCTCTTATCAAGCATGGAACCAAAAGCTCTACCCTGTTACAGGAATTGATTTTGAAATACATGACACAGGCATGCTGATTTTTGATGAAGAAGATTTTGACATCGGGCTTTCCTACGCCGAGCAACATCAAGAACCGATGCAGCGCTGTGAATATTTACAGCGCGATGCCTTAGAACAAGTCAATCCGCATATTTCCGATCAGTTTCAAGAAGCGATTTATTTCCCTGAACTATCTAATATTCGTAACCCTCGCGTATTACAGTCTCTCATTAGTTATTTAAAACAACATCCAAATGTTGAGTTTTTTGAACACGCTGCTGTTAAAAAACTAATTCAACAAGGTGATGTGATACAGGTGCTCCAAACCGAAGATGGTCGCAAACATACAGCAGACCATTTTGTAATAACTTCGGGCGCTTGGAGCCATTACTGGAACTCTCAATTGCAACTCGACATTCCAGTCGAACCTGTTCAAGGTCAAATGCTGCTATTTAAAACCCCTGCTCACTGGCTACCGACCATGTGTATGAATCGAGTCATGTATTTGATTCCACGTATGGACGGGCATATTGTGTGTGGGTCTAGCATGGCACATCGTGGCTTTGACACTTCTACCGACGAAACGACTCAGCACAATATTTTAGAAGCGTGTTTAGAAATGGTGCCTGAACTGGCCAATTTCCCGATCGTACAGCGCTGGGCAGGCCTAAGACCAAGTTCACCAAATGGCGTTCCCTATATTGGCAAAATGCCTGAGATGGATAACCTCTGGGCAAACTTTGGTCATTTTAGAAACGGTCTCTGTATGGGTGCAGGCTCTGCGCAATTGCTCCGTCAGCTTATGCTAAGGCAACCAACTTTAGTTGATGCCAAAGCATATTCGCCAGAGCGTTTGCAAAATAAAATCTTAGCCTGACGCGAGTATATTTTCTAAAGCCATTTTCAATTGAGGATAAGTAAACTCAAATCCTTCTGCTTGTAAGGCTGTGGGTTTAACGTATTGACCATTCAAAATCAATTGCGACTGTTCTCCTAACAAATAGCGAAAAACCGTGCTTGGTGCTGATAATATTGGTTTCTTATTTAAAACCTCTGCTGCTTGTTCAATAAATACCTTTTGAGTCACGTTTTCTGGTGCCACCACATTATGAGTTTGAGCAGATTGAGGATGTTTAAATATAAACTCGATCGCATTTAACACATCTTCAATGTGTATCCACACCACAGGCTGACGACCATGACCAATTTGACCCACTAAATTGAGTCGAATAGGAAATAACATTTTAGGCAAAATGCCACCGCCCTGCCCAAACACTACACCTAAGCGAATAATTTTAGTGTTTTGCTGAGCGTCTGCTAACGCTGCTTGTTCCCACTCTTGGCAAAGTCGAGACATAAAAATAGGCTGTGGCGAGCTTTGTTCAGTGCACTCCTCTACCCACTTTTCTTGAACATCAATCCCGTAATAGCCAATGGCCGAGCCAGAAACAATCACTTCTGGAAAAATTTCAGATTGTTTGAGCCACGCATACAATTTTCGGGTCGTATTTACACGGCTTTCGATGAGTTGTTTTTTACGTGACTCGGTCCAGCGTTTCTCACCAATATTTGCACCAGCCAAATTCACCACATAGTCAATTTGACGGGTCGTAATATCTTCAAACTTTTGTACCCACTGCAAGGCAGGATGGTCAGATTCCTTTCCAGCCTGCCGTGTAACAGCAATCACATTATAATTTTTTTGTAATAGGAACTTAATTAAGTGCGTTCCGATAAAACCACTAGCACCCGTGATTAATACATTCTTATTCATATTTCCTCCTAAGCTGAGGACAATTGTTTTATTTCATTATATAAAACTCATTTATATTTAATCGTAGCTGTTTTTGTAGTGATCTATTGTACATTCAACATTTTGTCAGCCATGCGTTGTGCCTGTTTGCCATAAAACCAGTAGGTAATTAAATAAAGCGGAATAGCCAGCATTAAAATCATAATGACCATAATACTTAAGAACTGAGGCTGCTTGAGGTAAAGCATAAAGTTTTGCAAAATTTCAGGGTCTTGTCTTGAAAATAAAAACAAACCAAATAAAACACCGCATAAGTTATAGCCCCAGAATATGAGGGTAAACCCTAAAGTAAATTTCTTTTTTTCTGGTACAGTCGGAGCACGGCGTTCTTTCTTTAAAAATCTGAATAAGACAAAAATCATTGCACCTAAATATGGAACGGCTGTTAAAATACCACCTACACTCGCTGGCAATAGTGCTGCAACAACGCCTACAATTAAGGTAAGTATGATGCATATAGCAAAAAACCAGAGAAAGTAAGAACGTAATTTGGTCATATTTTTGCCTAATTTATGGGTTCAAAAAATAATTATAAATTTTTTTCATTTTTTTTTCATTTTTCTGTCAACCAATCCGAATCTCTTGACGTTATATAGAGTAACAAGGTCGCAGCAACCGAATACTTCCTTTGCACGGCATCCGCAAAATTGTTTCGGTGACCTTTCATTACGACTCTTTCTTCCTTCAGATTAGGTTTTGTTAGCAGCCAAACCCTTGATGAAGTCTTTGACCGACGATTCTCTCATCACTCGAATCGTCGGTTTTTATTTTCTAGCACGTTCATTTTACGCTCAACGTACACAATCGTTATTTCATAGCCATGAAAGCCATGCGTATACTTTTTACACCATAAAAATATGTTTTAAATAATATGAACAATATTGCCTATTTTGAAATCCAGTCCTCAAACCCTGCCCGCGATGCGCAGTTTTATCAAGCTGTATTCGGCTGGCAATTTAAACTCGATAAAAACTTACCGATTGAATATTACCGTATAGAGACACCTTCAATTATGGGTGGTCTATTAAAACGCCCTGCACAAACGCCGCCAATGGAATATGGCACCAATGCATTTACCTGCTCGGTTCAGGTCGAAAACTTCGATGAAGTGGCTGCAAAAATTTTAGCGCAAGGTGGTATTGTGGCGATGGATAAATTCGCTATTCCCGGTCGCGCTTGGCATGGCTATTTTGTCGATTTAGATCACAACGTTTTTGGTATTTTTCAAGTCGATGAAAATGCAGCTTAAAGATCTTATTTAACGACTCTATTTATTTTTAATTTATAGCCACCGCCTTTTTATCGGTGGCTATTTCATATTGATTATTCAGCAAAGCTAAAACTGGCTTCACATGTAATTGGGAAATTCACCGAATTGGCAATCATGCATTCATGATGCGCTTCTTCATGCAATTTTGCTGCAAGCGCTTGGTCAGCACCTTTTTCCAAAACAATCTCTGGTCTTAAAATAATTTGGGTAAAGTGACCACGTTTAACTGGATCTGCATCCTCCATAAACCCCAGTGCTTTGTCGACATAACTCACAACGTGAATATGATTGACTGCACATAGGTGTAAATACCAAAGCTTATGACAAGCAGAAGCTGATGCAACCAACAAATCTTCTGGGTTCCATCTGGTCATATCACCTAAATAGGCTGGGTCTGATGAACCTTGAATGGTAACCTTTTGCGGATGCTGAATACTAAAGTCTCGTTTATATGAACGATAAGATGAAGTGCCTGTGCCCGTATTGCCTTCCCACTGTATTTTTACTTCGTATTCATGAATAGTCATTTTGTTCTCAAAGTTCATGGTTTGACCTGATAGTAACAAAGCAGGGTTTAAAAGGAACAATTTAATTCGGGTTTTACGGCAGGCTTAAATAACGAGCACTTTAAAATGTCTTGATAAAATCTCCTGCCAATTTATGCTAACGTATCTGTGTTTATTTTGGCTTGATGTCTGTTTCTATGTCCGTACATTTTCTACATACTTCTGACTGGCATTTGGGACAGTTTTTTTATAATCATTCACGCCACTACGAACACCAACAATTTTTAAGCTGGTTACTCACTCAAATTCAAGAAAAACAACCGCATGCCCTGCTCATTGCTGGTGATATTTTTGATGTCATTAACCCAGGTTCACAAGCACAAAAACAACTCTACCAATTTTTAGCAGATGCACATCGTATTGCACCGCACATGCAAACGCTCATGATTGCGGGTAACCATGACTCAGGCTACCGTATTGAACAGGTCGAACCACTTTTAGAAAAATACAATGCAAAAACCGTGGGCGTGGTTCGCTGGAATGAAGATAAAACCCTAGATCTCGATCGACTACTTTTACCCATTTATAATCAAAATCAAGATATTGTGGCATGGTGCCTAGCCCTGCCTTTTTTACGCTCGGCCGAAATTACGGGTTTTAACGAACATACCACCAACAGCAAAAATGCGATTGCCTATTTGCATCAGCAACTCATTGCCGAAGCCAAACGTCGTAAGACACCAGACCAAGCCCTGATTTTGATGTCGCATGCCCATATGCAAGGTGGGGAAACATCCGACTCTGAACGCCCGATTATTATTGGTAATGAAGAAGCGCTTTCAACGACATTATTTGAAGATGCTGTCGATTATGTCGCTTTAGGACACTTACATAAACCACAAAAAGTAGGTCAGCCGCACATTCGTTATAGCGGCTCACCCATTCCACTTTCTTTTAGTGAAATTAACTATAAACACCAAGTGGTTGAAGTCAAAATTGACCCGACTCAAGACACAGACAGCCGTTTGCAATTTGAAGCTGTCGAAATTCCACGTTGCATACAATTGCACCGCATTCGTGGTGAACTAAACGAAGTGCTGCAACAACTCAAAGCCTTACCTCACGGCGTGATTGAAAATATTGACCACCGTGAATATGTCGATATTGAATACTATAGTTTAACGCCGCCGCAGCCTAATTTACGTCAGCAGTTTGAAGCGGCCCTACCGCCTGATCGCTATCGTTTAGTACGTATTTCACGTCAATATATAAACAAAGACACCACTGATTCAAATGCCACTCAGCAAATTGTTCTTGAACCACCAACACCAGAAAAGTTATTTCAGAGTATTTGGGAAAAACAAGGTTACAGCGCCGATGATGCGGTCTTAAAAGATTTTCTGAGTCTGGTACAAGAAGCACAAAAAAATCTTGTAAATGATGCAAACCCTTAAGGATATGTCATGAAAATTTTATCCATTCGAATAAAAAATCTGGCATCTCTTTCTGATGAACACTTTATTGATTTTGAAAGCGCACCCCTCGCCCATGCAGGTCTCATTGCGATTGTGGGAAAAACGGGGGCTGGTAAGTCGACCATTTTAGATGCCATGTGTCTGGCCTTGTTTAATCGGGTACCTCGCTTGAAAGACAGTGATGGCAAATTAAAAGATGTTGATGGTTCAGAGTTACTCACTAACTCTCCTTTAACTGTCTTACGCCGTGGTACAGGACATGGTTTTGCTGAACTTTGCTTTATTGCACAAGATCAAAAACGCTATTTGGCGCGCTGGGAAATTAAACGTGCCCGTGAAAACCCAAATGGTAAATTACAAAGTGTACAGCGTCACTTAAAATGCCTAACCGATGGTGTGGTGCTTGCCGACAAAGCCAAAGCGGTTGATGAAAAAGTTAAACAAATTACCCAGCTTTCATTTGAACAGTTTACGCGGGCCGTATTACTTGCGCAGTCAGAAGTGACCGCATTTTTAAAAGCACGAGACAGCGAACGCGGTGAGTTACTTGAATACCTAACCAACTCCAGTATCTTCGCCAAAATTGGTGAGCTGGCTTTTCGTAAAACAGCAGATATTGCAAAGCAGCGTAAACAGCTTGAAGAGTTCTTAGGCCACATTGAAATTTTGTCTGATGAAGAAATTGCTGCATTTACCGCACAATACCAGCAAGCTGAACAAAACTATCAACAGTTAGAACAACAAAAACATGTCTTAGACAAACAGCAACAATGGTTTGAACGCAAAGCAAAACTTGAGCAAGAAGTTCAAGCTAAACAGCAACAGTTTCAAACTCAACAAAATCATCATCAACAAATGGCTGGTGAACGTGAGCAATTAAAACGGCTCGAAGTTTTCTCTGAAATACGCCCACAAGTTTTTCAGCAAGCTCAAAATTTACAAACCCTACAACAGCTTGAGCCGCAAATTCAGCAAGCACAAACCAAGTTTAATGAGTTGGTACAAGTTTTTGAAACGGAACAAAAACAATATCAACTTGCAGAACAACAGCTCAAACAAACCCTCGATTTTGAGCAACAGCATCAACATGCTTTAAATCAAGTTCGACAGTCCATTCAAGAACGTGCTTTTATTGCTGATGAATATAAAAAGTGCAAAGAAAAAAAACAGGTACTTGAGCACAAACTAAGCCCACTGCAACAACAGCAAAACGCTGTACAACAGCAGGTTACACAGCTTGAGCAGAACAAAATTCATCTACAACAGCAGCTTATTCAGACTCAGCAATATGCTGTGTTGGATAAAGGCCTCTCAGCGCATCTACATCAGCTTGGGCAATTTATTCAAAATTACAAAACGATTGAACAACAGATTGGAAACCCTACCCTTGCTCGCCAAAAGCTATCGGAAGCTAAAAGTGAACTCGAACAACTCACAGCTTCACTAGGCACCGTTGAACAGATTGAGTTAAAGCTTGAACAACAGCGTAAATACAAAGATCAGAAACTTGCTCAAGTCACGCAGTTAGATCTGATTCAACAGAAAATAAAAATTTATCATGAGATATATGCTGAGCTTCAGCAATTCACTGAAAAACATACTCAAGCCTCCGCGCAAGAGCAGCAGCTTAAAACCGTTTGCCAGTTAGCTGAACAAGACTACCAAACAGCAAAAACTGAACGTGAAAAACTACAACACATCCTACAACAGCAGCGTTTACTACACACCGAAAATATTGAGCAGTTACGGGCCAATCTTAAAGAAGGTGAAGCGTGTTTAGTCTGTGGAAGTACCCATCACCCCTACCGTGTTGATGACAGTGCGGTCTCCAAAGCCTTGTTCGATTTGCAGCAACAGCAAGAGCAACAAGCTATTGCACTCGAGCAAACTAAGTTTAATGCATGGCAAACCCAGCAACATGCACTTACTCAGTGCCGTGCCGAGCTTGAACAAGTTCAGAAATACCTAGCTCAACTGCAAGTAAAACAAACGCACTTACAGCAAGAACTTAAGCAAGGGTTTAACCTCAATCAATTACACATTGAGCTTAATCAAGCACCTGAAAAAATCTTGCAAACGCTTAACGAACTCAGACAAGCAGCACAAACTACCATAAGTTCATTTGACTCAGAAAACGTACGTTTAACCCAAGCCATTAAACAGCATAATCAGCTTGTTCAAACGATTCAGCGTAATGAAAGTTTGCTTAATACAGCACAGCAATGGCAACAACAAGTTCAACATATTGTTGAGTGTTTATCGGAAACCGAACAGCAGGCATGGCAGCAAGCAAGTAGCCAAACAGCTAAGCAAACTTGGGCTATTCTGGATGTACGTGCTAAGCAACTTGAACAACAAGAACAGCTTTCACAGCGTTTTGAACAACAGCAGCAAGAACTTAAAATGTTGACTGCTAGCCTTGAACAAATGACCAAGCAAATTGATGAGATCGATCAAAATCTCCAAGAGATTACGCTTAAAGGTCAACAAAATAACGAAAAAGCGGTATCGCTCATTCAGCAAATGACGGGCCGTTCGGATATTAAGCCGCATGAATGGTTAATTGAGCATGACGCTAAACGTCAGCAACAACAAACGGCGTATCATGAGGCTAAACAGCGTTTCGAACAAACCAGACAACACTTTGAACAGCAAAAACAATCGCTCGATCAACTTAAACATCAGTATAAACACACAGAACAACATCAATATCAGGTTGATGAGCAAATTCAAAACTGGTTAAAAGCCCATACTGATTTTCAGGCATCTGATCTTACGGCGCTCATACAGATTAATTCTGCACAAGAGCAAGACATTCGTAACCGTCTTAATCATGCCGAACGTTTATTAAGTGAAGCCTCTTCTGCCCTTAAAACGATGCAAGAGCAATTAAGCGAGCACTTACAAACTCAGCCAGATATTGAATATGAAAAACTCGTTATACTCATTCAAGACAATATTGCAAAGCTCAAAGCACAGCTTGAAGCACGTGACGGGCTAAAGTTGAAATTTGAAGTGCACCAACAAAACCTTGCTAAACAGCAACAATACGCCGAGCAAATTCAGAATATTCAGCAAGAAGAACATCGCTGGAGCAAAATTTCAGGTCTCATTGGCGACGCTAAAGGTAAAGAGTTCCGTGACTATGCCCAGCAATATCACCTAGATATTTTAGTTGAACATGCCAACCAGCAATTGGCGATGCTGTCACAACGTTATACGCTAAAACGCCTAGATCAGTCTTTAAGCCTTGCCATTATTGACCACGATATGGATGGAGAAACCCGCTCAGTTGCATCTTTATCTGGTGGGGAGTCGTTCCTAACTGCACTGGCCTTGTCTTTGGCAATCGCCAACATGGCATCAGGTTCAATGAAAATTGAATCGCTGTTTATTGATGAAGGTTTTGGTACTTTGGATGCATCATCTTTGCACATGGTTATGAATGCTTTAGACCAATTGCAAAATCAGGGTCGTCAGGTCATTCTTATTTCACACATTCAAGAAATGCATGAGCGTATTCCTGTACAAATTCAAGTGAAACCACTTGGTGCTGGTGCGAGCACCATTGAAGTCGTGGGTTAACTTACCAAGATTTCCTATCTGGAATTTAATGAATCTTATAGAACAAAGGGGCGTTTCATTTACTCCCCTTTTTCTTGTATGGTCTTTTACTAATTTTTTATTTTAAAACATCAAAAAATTAATTCACGCAGAGTACGACAATTGCAAAACCAATACAGTACAAACCAAATAAATGCCAACGGCCATGTTCTAACCATGAAGACAACCATTTCAATGCCAAGAGACCAGCACCAAAGCTAAAGCACATACCCAACAAGCTTGGAACCATCGAATGGAACACTTGTCCATGAGCTACAGTTTGTAAGCCTTGGGCATGAACTAAACGATATAATTCTTTTAAAATCACTGCTGGTGTTAATACCACAGCCAACGCAAAACTGAACTCTTCAGCCTTTTGGCGAGATACACCTAAAAATAAACCTGTAGAGATGGTTGCACCAGAACGTGAAAAGCCACGGAAAGGTAAACATAACGCCTGCACTGCCCCAATAATAGAAGCACTACGCAAACTAATTTCACCTTGCTGGCCGCGATCTAAACGCGAAGATAAAATAATAAGTACACCTGCCGAAATCAGCGCAGCTGCCATGAGTTTTGAGTTACTAAACAAATGCTCAATTTCGAAACTGCTCGCGCCACCGAAAAACACATGCTTAATCATAGATTGGAGCGCTAAACCGAGTACGCCTGTAATGAGCGTTGCCAAAATAATATAGAACGCTTGTTTTTTAAAACTTTCCCAAGAAGAAAAATAGGTTTTTTTCCAAGATTTCCAAAAGTAGACGATCACTGCAAACATCGTACCTGTATGTAACATTACAAGTAAGAAAGTCATGTCAGGTGCAGATGGATCATACCCCATGAGCTTTTCAGCTAAAATAACGTGTGCGGAACTAGAAACTGGCAATAATTCAGCAAAGCCCTGAATAATTGCCAGAATGAAAACATGCAACAAATCCATACATTACACACTCAAATATAAAATATTTGGGTTATAAGCGAGGAAAATTAAATTTAAATTAATTGATTACAGTTCCACCACAAAATATTTAGCTAAACCGTAAAAGTTATTTTTTTTCAATCGGGTCACGCTTACCAAACAATGCCGTTCCTACACGAACCATGGTTGAATCTGCTGCAATTGCAGCGTCTAAATCGCCTGACATTCCCATGCTTAATGTATCCCAGTCTTGCGCATGAGCATGTTGCCCTTTCACCTCATCAAATAGCTTTTTAGCATCTGCGAAAGCAGCGGTATTGTCTGGTGCCGGAATGACCATTAAGCCACGTAGTTTAATTTTTGGCAGGTGACTAATTTGAGCAACCAATTCAGCAACTTCTTCCGGAGCACAGCCATCTTTACTGTCTTGCCCATCAATATTCACTTGCAAACAAATATTAAGTGCAGCTTGCTCATCACCACGTTGGTTAGACAATCGCTCTGCAATAATCAAGCGATCTACACCATGCACCCAATCAAACTTTTCAGCCAAATGCTTAGTTTTGTTGCGTTGAACATGACCAATAAAATGCCATTCAATGTCTAAGTCATGCAGAGCTTCAATTTTATCCAAAGCTTCTTGTAAATAGTTTTCGCCGAATGCCCTTTGCCCTGCTGCATACATTTCACGCAATCTTTCACTTGGATGTGTTTTTGATACGGCTAAAAGTTGCACAGTTTCAGGCGCACGCTGAGCATGCTCACAAGCAGTTTTAATTTGCTGTAATACGTGCTGCCGCGCATCTTGCAGGTAATTCATTGACAAGGTTCTCATTTTCAAAAAACTTTTTTGCTTTTCACCTAAAGCGAGGTGTTGGTAAGCCTCGGTGAAAGCCGTATATTATTCTACAAAATAATGACATATTTTGATTTACTTGGGGAAATTATGGATATTACAGAGCTACTCGCCTTCTCTGTGAAAAATGGCGCTTCCGATTTACATTTATCTGCTGGCATGCCACCAATGATTCGTGTCGATGGTGAAGTTCGTCGTATTAACTTACCAGCCTTAGAACATAAAGATGTCCACCGCCTTGTGTACGACATCATGAATGATAAACAGCGCCGTGATTATGAAGAAAAACTCGAAACTGACTTTTCTTTTGAAGTACCTAATGTTGCACGTTTCCGTGTGAACGCATTTAACCAGAACCGTGGTGCTGGCGCAGTATTTCGTACCATTCCATCTAAAGTACTCACCATGGAAGATTTAGGCTTAGGTCAAATCTTTAAAGACATTTGTGACTATCCTCGCGGGATTGTCCTAGTTACAGGTCCAACAGGTTCGGGTAAATCAACCACGCTTGCAGCGATGATGGACTATATTAATGAAAATCGTTATGACCATATTTTAACGGTTGAAGACCCAATCGAATTTGTACACCAGTCAAAAAAATGCCTCATTAACCAGCGTGAAGTACATCGTGATACACATGGCTTTAATGAAGCACTTCGCTCAGCATTGCGTGAAGACCCAGATATTATTTTGGTCGGTGAGATGCGTGACCTTGAAACGATTCGTTTGGCCCTTACAGCTGCCGAAACAGGTCACTTAGTATTTGGTACGCTTCATACCACATCTGCCGCTAAAACCATTGACCGTGTGATTGACGTATTCCCTGCCGAAGAAAAAGACATGGTACGTGCCATGCTGTCTGAATCTTTGCAAGCCGTTATTTCGCAAACTCTGCTTAAAAAGAACGGCGGCGGTCGTGTGGCAGCACATGAAATCATGATTGGTATTCCTGCCATTCGTAACTTAATCCGTGAAAACAAAGTCGCACAAATGTATTCAGCTATTCAAACTGGTGCTAACTATGGCATGACAACGCTTGACCAAAGCTTAAAAGCTTTAGTGTCACGTGGTGTAATTAGCCCACAAACTGCACGTACTGCGGCAAAACAACCTGAATCATTCCTATAAAAATAACAAAATAGCGAGAATACAATTATGGATTTTAATGACTTGCTCAACCTGATGGTTGAAAAAAAATCATCGGATCTTTTTATTACAGATGGTGTTGCACCATCTATGAAAATTAATGGTCAAATTGTTCCCATTTCAAAGAATAGCCTTTCTGGTGAAGTAATTGGACAGCTCTTACATTCGATTATGAGTGAGAAGCAGCGTAAAGAATTTGCGGACACTCGTGAATGTAACTTTGCCATTATGAATCGTGACAAAACGGCACGTTTTCGTGTGAGTGCTTTTCAGCAACGCGATATGCCAGGCATGGTTCTACGTCGAATTGAAACTAAAATTCCTTCGATTGATGACTTACAGTTACCCTCTGTGCTTAAAGATTTATCAATGACCAAACGCGGCATTATTATTTTTGTAGGCGCAACAGGTACTGGTAAATCGACTTCGTTGGCTTCAATGATCAGCCATCGTAACCATAACTCTAAAGGTCATATCATTACTATTGAAGACCCGATTGAGTTTATTCACGAACATGCGGGCTGTATTATTACTCAGCGTGAGGTCGGTATTGATACTGACTCGTTTGAAATTGCTTTGAAAAATACTTTACGACAAGCACCCGATGTCATCTTAATTGGTGAGATCCGTTCTCGTGAAGTAATGGACTACGCGATTGGCTTTGCTGAAACAGGTCACCTTGTATTAGCCACAATGCACGCCAACAACGCTAACCAAGCACTCGACCGTATTATTCACTTCTTTGAAAGTGACCGCCACAGTCAGCTCTATATGGACTTATCTCTCAACTTAAAGGCCATGATTGCTCAGCAACTTATTCCAACGCCAGATGGAAATTCACGCCGTGCAGCGATTGAGATTTTAATTAACTCACCATTAATTTCAGACTACATCCGTAAAGGTGAAATTCATGAAATTAAGGACTTAATGAAACGCTCACGTGAACTCGGTATGCAAACCTTTGACCAGGCTTTATTTGACTTATATAAAACAGGTCAAATTACCTATAAAGATGCGCTTAAACATGCCGACTCACCAAACGATTTACGTTTGACGATTAAGCTTGCAAATGAAGGTCCAGATCAAATTGCAGAAGAAAAACAGCATTTGACTTTTGACCGCCAGTAATTTCTTCATAAAAAAAGGAAGGTTAAACGTAACCTTCCTTTTTTATTTGTTTTCTTTATGTGAAAACGATTATTTCTTGCGCAATGCATCCTGACATTCAGGTTCATTACAGTAACCATAGAGATTTAACGAGTGACCTGTTAAGGTAAACCCATGTTGGTCTGCTACAGCATGCTGTTCTTTCTCGATAACATCATTAGTAAATTCAATAACTTTGTTACAGTTTTGGCAAACTAAGTGATCGTGGTGATCTTCTTGCATAATTTCGAAAACAGAATGGTTATTTTCAAAATGATGACGTTGAATAATGCCCGCAGCTTCAAATTGTGTTAACACACGGTAAACTGTCGCAAGGCCGACATCTTCCCCTTGCTCTAACAAAGTCTTGTAAATATCTTCAGCGCTAAGATGATGTTGTTTTGAATTTTCTAATAATTCCAAAATCTTAATTCGTGGAAGGGTAACTTTAAGTCCAGCTTTGCGCAAATCTTGATTGGAAATAGGCATGAAAAAAGGTCTCTCAACAAATCTCAAGTTGGAATAGGCAATAGAATTTAGATGAAGTATGATCTATCCTTTGATCAAATGCATCATAATTTATTGGGATAGTGTAGCAAAATGCAAAAACTCGTGCTGACGTTATTCGTCACTTCACTCCTAGCTGGTTGTTCAATCTTTGGTGTATATAAGGTTGATATTCCTCAAGGGACTCCATTGACTAAAGCTCAAGCCTCTCAAGTACAAGTCGGCATGAATTTCCAGCAAGTGCGCTTTTTGCTTGGTAGCCCAACAGTGACTGATCCTCTCAATCCACAACGTTGGGACTATATCTACAACTATATCCCGGGAACATATGCTAAAAAAGCGAAAATCCCCGCAGCACATGGTCAGCATTTAAAAATTTACTTTGATAGTACTGGAACTGTAACTAAAATTGAAGGTTTAGAGACTATTCCAGAATCGCAACCAGGTTTACCAGCTTCTAAAGAAGCGATTTTAACTGCCCCGCCACTATAATCGTTTTTTCTAATAAAAAGAAACCCCTCAAGTGAAAAAACTTGAGGGGTTTTGCTTATTGAGCTGATTGCTTAAAGCGATTACTTTTAATATAACGGCCTACAGGGTTTTTCGCTGCACGATTACGGCGAATGTCTTTTGGATTAATTGTTAAAGGTCTATAAACCTCAACTCGATCACCCACATGTAATGCTGTATCCGCTTCTACTTTTACTCCAAAAACACCGAGCTGAAGAGGTTCTGGCAATTCAACATGATTTAACAAACCACTTGCTTGTACTGCCTGCAAAGCACTCATGCCCTCTACAAATGGAATAGAAATGAGAAACTGTTGTTCTGGTGCGGCAAAAGCCACCCAAACTTGCTGAGTGCGTTCCATTAAATACTTTGTCCAATTACGGCAACCATTGCCAGAACAATTGAAAGTGGCAAAACAATTCGTACAGCAATACGCCATAAATTATAGAAAAGCTCGTTGCTGAAATTCATTGATTTACGCAAGTGGCTAATTTTCATAATCCAGCCAGCAAAAATGGCATAGATCAAACTAATGAGTAAGCCCCAAAGCATAAGAATTAGCGTAAATAAGTGATGAAGTTCAGGCACTGCCCAAATTGCAATGGCAACAACAAGAATTACCCACTGTAAAACAATCATGAGCTGACGCTGAGCTAGTTGTTCTCGCGCCAATTGCACAAATAGCGCAGATGTCATCACACCTGTAAATATCCACGTCAAAACAGGTAATTGAGCTTGGAGCGAAAAGAAGCCAAAAGCAATTACAGCAATAAGCTGGGCCAACCAAATTGGCAGCACAGTTTTAGTTGCACCTTCTTCTGCTTTAACTGTACCCACTGTATTTTGCCAGTAAAGTCCTAAACCCAAACCGCTCGCTACAAGAGCAAGTACAGTTGCATTACCCCACTCTTTGAACTCAACATTGGTCCAATGCCAAGGTTGTAAAGTCGTTCCCATCATGTTTGCCAACACAATAGAAGCAATTACTCCAACAGTCATTAATAAAATAAGAATTTGACGTGGAATAAAAGATAGTACTAAGGCAGCAACAGCAAGGCCTGCAAAAATAATTTGCCCAGAAATACTTGGAGCAAATTGTGCAACTAATATATTGCTTGCAGTGCTCAAAACATTACCAGCTAAGAAAGGAATAAAAACAACAGCAAGCCAGCCAACCACACGCCATTTAGATGAACTATCTGCTTCACGAGTTAGACTCGATAGCGCATTTAAAGCGGTCGTTTTAGATCGTTTTGCTAAAGCAATTTCCAAATAACAAACTGGTAATGCCAATAACAACATTGTACCAAACCACAATAACCAGAAATCGAGCTGACGATCAATCTGGATGCCCATAGTTGGGGCCAAAGTAGCCATGATGACAAAAGATAAGCAAAACGCCATAAGAGGCGATAACCAACGTGACATAGGTATGTCCTGCATTATGCATTCCTTGAAAAAGTCTATAGATATTTTGCCCGTCTCATGCATGAAAATCAAAGTTTGCACCATAAAAAAAGCAAACCACCGAAACGATAGTTTGCCGCGCTAACGATAATTTAGAGTTTTTCTAGTTAAAGTTATGAGAAAAAACGAGCGAACCAGTTTTTTCCTTTCTTCTTTTCCTTTTCTCTAATGATTCCCATCATATTTTCTTTTACTGCTCCTACATAATCGGCATCATCATGTTGAATATGATTAATGAGCCATTTAGCCAAAATTTCTTGTAATTCGGCTTCAATGGTATGACCCATTTCAAAACGTTCACGATATAGCTCAATTTTTTTAATAAATAAGTCATGTACACGTTTATGAGGTACTCTATATTTATAATCGGCTTCTTCTTGTAAACTTTCTTCAAAAGTAAAATGAGACTGCGTATAATCGATAATATTATCTAAAACATCTTTAATACGACGTCTATCTTCATCATCTTTTACATCATCAATCTGATTAATATAATCAAGTATCCGTTTATGTTGCTCATCAATAACTTCAATACCGGTATTATATTCTAAAGCCCATTTCATTTTCATACACCACCCCCAATGATGTTCAATGACTGTTGCATAAATCGCATTTTATAGTTAAAGGGGATAAATAAAAACAAACCTATTTTGTCGGCTTTATATAATAAAAATAAATTAAAACCCAAAGCATTGATTTACATAAAATTAATTAATATTAACCAACTAAAACGATAAAGTATTTTTTAATCAAAATACTTTATCGCTAAGTAAATAAAAATATATGTTTTTAAAAGAATTATATTTATTTTAGTTAAAATTAATATTGATCTGCTCGAGTAATACGTTTAAGTTCCGGATTTTTCTCTTCACGTATTAATCTTTCAACATGTGTTATTGCTTTTTTTATAGGCATTCCATTTTGGAATAAAATCATTTCACCCGGTTGATAAGCTGTCCAGTTTTCATTATGGGTTAAAGGCTCAGTGGTAATTACTGCCACTCGGTCTTCTGGAGTAGTCACTTGACTAAAATCAACTTCAACATCTAAATCAATTAAATGTGCATTGTTAAATGGATATTCTCGGACTAACCAATGCAATTTAGTAATTGCATAACTAAATAAAGCTTTACCATTAGATAAACAGAAATTAAAGGTGCCATATTCTGCAATTTGCGGAGAAATCTTTTCTAATACTTCAAATATTTGCTCAAGACTTGGCTCTTCATAACCAAATACTTCTACCAGTTGGTCTAATAAATAACAAAATGCTCTTTCACTATCTGTATTACCTACAGGTGTAAAACGTCCGCTCAAAGGTGGATCAAAATCATGTAAATCGCCATTATGAGCAAAAATCCAATGACGTCCCCATAATTCCCGAATAAATGGATGCGAATTTTCCAGTGTAATTTTACCTTGGGTCGCCTTACGAATATGCGCAATCACATTGCGTGATTTGATAGGATAATTACGAATAAGGTCGGCAATTGGCGATTCAACCGCAGACTGGTTATCTACAAATAAGCGACATGCCTTGTCTTCAAAAAAAGCGATACCAAAGCCATCACTATGGTCAGAGGTAATTCCTGCGCGCTGTGAAAAACCACGGAAAGAAAAAGTGATATCCGTTGGTGTTGCACAATTCATTCCTAATAGCTGGCACATATTGTTCTAAACTTTTCGCTTCATTACCCCATACGCACTATTGTGCATGAGAGTAAAATAGCTTGTAAATCCCAATATGCGCTCGCTATTACAAAATATAAGATATCTTTATCGTTGAGCCATTTTGTTCATTACAAATGAAGTGGCAATTTTATTCACTTCTAAGAATACAAAGTAATCCAGACAATTAAATTTATCATCGAAAAAAGCTTCTTTAGACAGTTTAGATTGCATGCTTAAATACATTTGGAACAGTTTCGGCATGCGCTCATCTTGAGGAAAACTGAACTCTGGATATTCAGGTTCATAAATCTTTTTAGAACGAATATCAATGGTTTTAGCGTCTGGTAATTGCTGAATCTGACGATGCGTATAATACGCTCTAGCCAAATTATCCTGAAGGTGAATACTCACACAACCCATCAAGTATTTAGCACGCATTGACCACAACACTTTAGGTGCAAGGTTCATCCAAAGCGTAGAAAGTGCCTTACCATTACGAAAGCGCGGATGCACGCAGGTACGCCCTATTTCCAATACGTTTGGCAAGTGTGATAACTGAGGAACAATATCAAACTCATGGGCACTATAGCTTTGTCCAATTTCATGGCCTTGGAAGAGTTTAAGTCGTGTATAAGCCACAATCTCTCCCGTCCATTTCTCACGTAATACTGCATGCTCACAACTAAAATCGTAAATATCTTGATCTAAATTATCTTCAAAATGAATGCCAAATTGTTTACTAAACTGTTGTGCACGGAACCGTTGTACATCTTGTAATTCTTTTAAATTATCAACCCATTCAAAGCGAAATTGTGTTTGATTAGTAGTCTTATGACGATTTAGAGGTAAAGTCCAGGTTTGGCGATATTGATTAAATTTTTCCAGCATAATGAACGCTCCTAGTGACACCCCTTACACTAGTCAAAGCTCATGACAAAAAAATGACCAAAATTAAATGACATAAAAAAAGACCACTTAGCGTGATCTTTTCATAAAAATATTCACTTTAGTGAGAAGCATTTGTACGATTAGAAATAAGCGTACCCACACCGTGATCTGTAAAAATCTCAAGTAATGTCGCGTGTGGTACACGACCATCTACAATATGAGCACTGACAACACCGCCTTTGACTGCATCAAGCGCACAACCGACTTTAGGAATCATTCCACCATAAATCACGCCTGTTTCAATTAAACGGTCAACTTCTTGGGTGCTTAAACCTGTTAACAGATTTTTGTTTTCATCAAGCACACCAGTAATATTAGTCAACAGAATTAATTTTTCCGCCCCTAATGCCTCCGCAACTTTACCAGCAACTAGGTCAGCATTAATGTTGTAGGTATTGCCTTTTTCATCAACACCTAATGGTGCGATAACAGGAATAAAATCACTTTGAGTAAACATCTCTAATACATCTGTTTTTACTCCAGTAACTTCACCGACCATACCTAGGTCAATATGTCTGATCGAACCGTCTTCTTCTTGTTTTTCCATTAACAATTTACGGGCACGTAATAGATTGCCATCTTGACCAGTTAAGCCAATCGCACGTCCACCATGCTTATTAATTAAATTAACAATGGATTTGTTTACGCTACCGCCTAATACCATTTCAACCACTTCCATAGTGGCTTCATCGGTCACACGCATACCGTCAATACGATCAGACTCACGACCTAATTGTTTTAGGAAAGAGTCAACTTGTGGGCCACCACCATGCACAACAATCGGGTTTAAACCCACTGTTTTAAGTAAAACGATATCTCGGGCAAATGAACTTTCCAACTCTGGATCAGTCATCGCATTACCACCGTATTTCACCACCAGCGTCTTACCGGAAAAACGTTGAATATATGGCAAAGCTTCAATTAAGATTTTTGCTTTGTCGACGCCAAGATGCTGATGTTGTGGCATTGCGCCTCTCCTTACTTAGGCTTCAGAAAGTTCTTGTGCAATTTGCGGGTAACGCTCTTGCAACATATCAATAAATTTTTGCTGGATTTCCTTTAAACGTAAAGGATTATCAGCATCAAATCTTACGGTAAAATACTCACCTGTATTTGATGCTCGAATAATGCCAAAACCATCCTCAAAATCAAGACGTACACCATCAATTTTACTAATATGTGCGCCTAGACGATGGCTCAAAATTTCAATGTCTTGTAGTACATGTTTAGGGTCTGAATGGTGATTACTGATGTAAGTATCCTCGGTACAGCATCTCTCAGGATAAATAGAAAATAACTCAGAAATAGTTTTTGCTTTAGATTGGGTAAAATATTCCATTACACGCAGTGCAGCATATATTCCATCGTCATATCCAAAACCACGACCATCATTAAACACATAATGACCCGCGTATTCACCACCAAAAATGGCTTGCCCTTTAGACTTGGATAAATATGAACGAAGGAAGCTACTTCCAGTACGAATCATTTTCGGTTTACCGCGTAGTTGCTCTACAGTTCTTTGAACCATAAGCGAACATTTCACATCAAATACAATTTCTTTATCTGGTTGCTGTTCTAGGCACATTTGTGCAAAAAGCGATAAAAGACGATCCGCTGTCAGAATATTTGCTTTTTCATCGAGTAATACGACACGATCGCCATCACCATCAAGCGCAATACCAATATCTGCATCTTGCTCAATAATCGTTTTACGCAGTTCTTTTAAATGTGCAGCATGTGAAGGATCTGGCGCATGGTCAGGAAACTCGCCATTTGGGGTAGTACGTAAAGCAATGACTTCACATCCCATTTTTTCAAGTACCAGTTTCGCACAATGCCCTGCCGAACCATGTAAACCATCTAATACGACTTTTAATGGGCGTCTGAGTTGAATATCTTTAAAAAGAGCCTGTTGGTATTTTTTACAAAATTCTGATTTAAATTGAGGAGTTGATAATTCTAATAATGATATTGGATGAACAGGAACATAAGTTTGCGCAAACTCACCGACTTGCTGAATCATTTCTGGGGATGGAGGTTCCCCTTTTAATATCCATTTAATACCATTATCTGATTTAGGATTATGGCTAGCGGTTACCATAATGCCATTGCCGCCAAACTCACGTGCAATGTAATACATCATCGGGGTCGAGCAACAACCAATATTTGTAACTGTTAAACCCTGCTCTATTAACATCTCTTCAATTAAATGAGCGTAAGATGGACTTGTGAGACGGGCATCATAGCCAATTACTAATTGAGTTTGTGCTGCTTGTTTATATTGTTGTGCCAATCCATAGGCAATTGAACGGACGACGTCTGTAGTTAAATAAGAAAGTTTGCCTCTGATATCGTAAGCACGGAAAATATTTTTTGGAAATGAGTGTCTTACATTCATAACGTATCTTCTATTTAAAGATCAATCTGATCTATCGCAAAAACATAGAGTATTCAAAATTTGAAAGGGTATTTGCTAAAAAAGTTAAAAGAGTATGAGTAAAGCGTTTTGTAATATAATTCATTGTAACATTCAAGACATAAAAAGAAACACCTGTAAAACAGGCGTTTCTTTCAATAATTTTTTATAAGCTAATTATTGTTTACCCGTGTGACCAAAGCCGCCCGCACCGCGTAAAGTTTCTTCAAATTCCTCTACTTGCTCAAACTCAGCCTGAACCACTGGAACTAAAACATACTGTGCTAAACGCTCACCCGGTTCTAAACGGAAAGTCGTTTGACCACGGTTCCAAACTGAAACCATCAATTCACCTTGATAATCCGAGTCAATTAATCCAACCAAGTTACCAAGAACAATGCCGTGTTTATGGCCTAAACCTGAACGCGGTAAAATTAAACCAGCAAAATTCACATCATGAATATAAATTGCCATACCTGTTTTAACCAATACAGTTTGGCCTGGTTCAATTTCAATTGCTTCATCTAAACAGGCACGTAAATCTAGACCTGCTGATCCTGCTGTTGCATATGAAGGTAAAGGCCATTCTTTACCTAAACGCGGATCGAGCAATTTAACTTGAACTTTCATTGGATTTCCTAAAAATTAAAAAAATTAACGCTTTAATAAAGCTTTTAAATTTGCCAAATATTGTTGAGCCTGTTCTTTAGGGTCAACATTTGCTGCAATTTTCTTTTTACGCCCTAACCATTCGAGCTCGTCTTGCGGAAGCTCATCAAGGAAACGGCTTGGGGTCATTTGTTTCATTTGACCACCATTTTTACGCTGTTCTGCCAAAGTCAAAGTCAGCCCTTGACGTGCACGGGTAATACCCACGTACATAAGACGGCGTTCTTCTTCAATGGTTTCAGCTGCAATCGAGTTTTTATGCGGTAAAAGCTCTTCTTCAAGTCCCATAATGTACACATATGGGAACTCCAAACCTTTTGCTGCATGCAAAGTAAGTAGGTTTACTTTGTCAGTGTCCTCTTCTTCTTGCTGCTGTTCTAACAAATCGAGCAAGACCAGTTTTCGAATAACGCTTTCAATGTTCTTTTCATCAACATCTTCTGCACGATTAATCAGATTTTGAATACTGGTAAATAAATTCTCGATATTGTCGAGTTTACTTTTCTCTTGAGCAGGTGTTGCTGACTGTTCACGAATATAATCGATATAACCCGCCTCATTCATCATTTGACGAACTTTAGGCACAGGCTCATCATCTTCTAGCAACTCACGCGTAAATGTCGCAATAAAGTCGGCAAACTCATGCAATTGAGTTTCTGCTTTTTTAGGAAGAACCATACTTAAACGTTGGTCTGAAGAAGCGCCAAGTAAAGATAAATTATTTTCTTGCGCAAATAAACCTAGCTTCTCAAGAGTAACTGGCCCAATCGCACGTTTAGGCGTATTAATAATGCGTAAGAAAGCACTGTCATCTTCAGGGTTAATAATAAGACGTAAGTAGCTCATCACATCTTTAATTTCTGCACGAGCGAAGAATGATGTACCGCCAGAGAGTTTATAAGGAATTTGCATTTGGCGAAGCTGGGTTTCTAATACACGTGCTTGAAAGTTACCACGGTACAATACAGCGTAATCTTTCCAGTTCTTACCGTTCATCAGCTTATGAGTCAGTAAGTCTTTGACTACGCGTTCAGCTTCATCGTCATCATTACGGCAGGTAATAATTCTGATGACCTCACCATGGCCTTTATCACTCCACAATTTCTTATCAAAAATATGCGGGTTATTCTGAATAACGCAGTTCGCAGCTTTCAAAATACGGCTGGTCGAGCGGTAATTTTGCTCAAGCTTAATAATATGTAAATTTGGGAAATCCTGTTTAAGCAAAGCCATGTTTTCAGGCTTCGCTCCACGCCATGCGTAAATCGATTGGTCGTCATCACCTACCGCGGTGAACTGCCCCATTACACCAACCAACAGTTTCACTAAAATATATTGCGCGGTGTTGGTATCTTGATATTCATCGACCAATAAATAACGAACGCGGTTTTGCCACTTGTCACGTACTTCTGCATTTTCTTGCAGTAAGCGGGTTGGCATAACAATCAGGTCATCAAAATCGACGGCGTTGTAGGCACGTAAATTACGTTCATAAAGTTGATAAAGATGCGCAAACTGGACATCTTCAGGAGTTTCACACGTCGAATGTGCTTGTTCAGGTAAAATCAGATCATTTTTCCAATCTGAAATTTTCTTCATTGCTTTAGCAATTAATTCTTTGCTTTCTGCACCAGACAAATTATCGCGATGCATCAAATCCATCAAAATACGTTTACAGTCATCTGCATCCAAAATCGAAAAATTAGCTTTTAAAGGTAAATTTTTAAGTTCTAAACGTAAAAGATTTAAGCCAAACGTATGGAAAGTCGAAACAGATAAGCCTTTTGCTTCTTCACGTGATAAAAGCTTGGTTACACGCTCTTTCATTTCACGTGCGGCTTTATTGGTAAATGTCATCGCTGTAATACGATGCGCAGGAATACGACAATGCTGCACCAAATAGGCAATTTTACGGGTAATTACCGATGTTTTACCTGAACCAGCACCAGCAAGCACCAATAAAGGGCCTTGAGTATATTTCATGGCTTCTTCTTGCTTGTCGTTCAATTGACTGGCAGCTGACATCGTGTATTACCTCTTAATTTTTCGAGCATGATTATAGTCATCTCTTTTTTAGAATCCCAATAATAAATCTGCGGATATGTATAAATGATGTCTAATAATGCAATTTATGCGCCGTAGAATGTCGTGATTATTTCTTGTACTGCACCCATAAAAAAACCACCCGAAGGTGGTTTTCGAAACAATAAATTAAATCTTATTGTTTAGCATAAATGCTGATTTCTACGCGACGGTTTTGTTCACGACCAGAAGCAGTTGAGTTGTCTGCGATTGGGTTAGAAGAACCATAACCTTGTGCATCAATACGAGTAGAAGATACACCTTTACCAGCTAAATACATTTTAACTGATTGAGCACGTGCTTGAGATAATGGAATGTTGATAGAGTCATTACCAGTGTTATCTGTATAACCGGTAACTAAAATCGCACTCTTGTTATCTTCAGCTAATGTTTGAGCTACTTTATCCAAAGTTGCATAGAAGTTTGGTTTGATGTTTGATTTGTTCGTATCAAAAGTAATGCTACCTGGCATAATCAATTGAACAGAACCATCTGGGTTACGGCCTACTTCTACGCCAGTACCCGCCATTTGCTCACGTAATTTTTTCTCTTTGTTATCAAGATATAAACCACCAGCTGCACCAAGAACTGCACCGATTGCCGCAGCACGGTTGTTTTGACGGCTAGAGTTTGCACTTGATTTAGAAATACCATAACCTGCTGCTGCGCCAATTAAAGTACCTAATGCGGCTTTATCGTATTCAATTCCACCTAGGTTGTTACCTGTTGTCTGACAACCAGATAATACTACTGCTGCCCCTACGACTGTTGAAATAACTAGTGCACGCATTGCATGCCTCCTCACTTTGTGTGTTTTGTTGTCTGGATGAATAATGAAACAAAAAGGAAGTATAAAACATTGATATTTTGTTAATAATAAACAGTTTAGTTATTTTTTTGTAATATTTTGATGCACTTTAAGATGCGCACTCATCACAATTTCTTCATTGTTATCTAAGATATCGTTGTATTTCATTTCACGATAGTTATAGTTGAACAACTTTCCATGGATTTTAGATATTCGGGGTCATTTATATGTCAACTGCACCCAATAAGCAATCTGCGCTAAAAAAAATTACACGTGGACTCACTGTAGGTACAGTCATCACAGGTAGTACTTTTTTTCATGGACCACCTGTATTGGCTTTAGGTTTGACTAAGCTGTTAAAAAAATCTTCTAAAGTTGATGAAACCAATATTCAAATTACAAATAGCTGGCTTGGTGTAAATAACTGGCTCATTGATCATGTTTTACCAAATTTAAAATGGGATATTACGATCGATGAAGGTCTTGATTTGAGTATGCAAGGCCGTTATGTAATGACCTGTAACCATCAAAGTTGGGTTGATACGACAGTAAATCAGTATTTTGGTTTAACACGTATGCCCCTTACCCGTTTTTTTACCAAATGGGAACTCATCTTTATTCCGTTCGTTGGTCAAGCCTTTAAAATTTTAGGCTTCCCAATGATGAAGCGTCATACTAAAGAGCAAATTGCGAAAAACCCTGAGCTCAAAGACCGCGATATGATGGAAGCACGTAAAGCGTGCGAGCAACTCTTGAGCCAACCTTTTACTTTATTAAACTATTTAGAAGGTACACGTTTTACTCAGGAAAAACATGATCAACAAAATTCGCCATATAAACATTTGTTAAAACCTAAAGCAGGTGGTTTGGCGTTGGCTCTAAATATTTTGGGCGACAAAATTGATGCTTTGGTTGATATGACGATTGTCTACCCTGACGGTGTACCGGGCTATGGCGAATTCTGGTTAGGTGATGTTTCAAAAATTGCGGTAAATCTTCGTAAAATTGAAATACCAGCTTGGGTACTCGGTGGTAACTATGAAGATGACCCAGTTTATCGTGAACGTTTTCAACAATGGGTACACGAGCTTTGGACTGAAAAAGATCAACTTATCGAACAAATGAAAGCTCGATATACTACTTCAACTCATTAAAAGCATTTATAGCTATGCAAAACAGTTCCAGAAAACAAGCAAAATATTACCATATGGACCCAAACAGCATTTCATTTAAGCTGTTTTTGGTTTATGACATCTTTATGGTGTTTATTATTATTTTCAATTTGTTCTGTCTTGCAGCAAATTTCTTTTTAATGAGCAGTATTGGGGCATGGTTTTTTGAACATATTCACTTGCCCCAAGTACTCAGCTTTTATAAAACCTATTTACACCCATGGGTAATTACGACAGAAGCTTGGTTTATTGGCTTTTTAATTACTGAATTTCTTGTCCGTTGGGGCATCTCTATTGTTTATAAACACCATAAACGTTGGTTCTTCTTCCCATTTATTCACTGGTATGAAATTTTAGCCATCATTCCTCAATTGCGTTTTTTACGTTTGTTTCGTGCTGGCATTATTGCCTATCGTTTATATGAATTAGGCTATCCTATTATTCCTGAAGGCTGGAGAAAAAACGGACTATTTTATTATCGCGTCGTTATGGAAGAACTGTCTGACCGTGTTGTTATTACGGTTATTGATGGCATTCGAAATGAGCTACAGACCAGCTCAACACATAAACAAATTATTCACGACTTGGTTAATCATCATCGTGAACAATTTACAATTACCCTGACATCTATATTGCAAGAATCATTAGCGACTGCTTTAAAAGAACAAAAGCCAGCAATTACAAAAGGCGTTGGGCAGATTGTTGATCAGGCAATAGAGGATACGCCTGAGTTAACTCAATTATTACGCTTAATTCCTTTAGTGGGTGGTCGTATCGAACAGCAAATCCAAAGTATTGGACAACGGCTCGGTGAAAATATCAGTGCAGGTTTAATTGAACCATTAGTTGAAGGATCAAAAGAGCACCCAAATGCAACTTATCAATTAATTTCAGAAAAAATAAGTAACGTGAATATTAATAACCGTGAGCTTGAGCAACTTGTAGAGTCTGTGGTGTTTGAAAGCCTAGAAGCAATTCGCAAACAAGTTAAGGTCAAACAGTGGCAACAAACCCTTGCGGAGCATGATCGAATCAAAGAATAAGCATTTACTTAATTTTTTATGAAACACGCTAGAGAATTGGCACGATTTGTTCTAGCATTTGCTCTATTTACAATAAACTTAACGATATTACAGCTCGTTTTAACGCCTTGAAGGAAGACTTATGGCTGATATCCGGATTACCGGCAGAATGGTTAACTTTAGCAGGATAACCTTCGATACGAATGATCATGATGTGATCCGCCAGCAATTATCAAACATATTAAATGAAGGGTCCTATCAGGGAACTCTCGTTATTATAGATAGTACTGTTGAACAAGAGTTGATTGCTTTAATTCAGCTGTTAGTCAGCTTAGGTTTGCAACCAATGGCAGTTATTGATGGTATTTTGGGTGATGAAGCACGCGCTATTCAGTTCCCTGTATTACCAGCAGATCAGCCATTACAACGTATTAAAGCAACTGCCGAGCAAGTTGCAATTGTAGAGAAACCGGCACCTGCACAAGCTTCAGCAGAAACAAAAAAACCACTAAATAATAATGCAGTTGCCCATATTACCTCTTATCATGATGAAATTTTGCGTACAGGCCAATCTCTTGTACAAGACCAAGGCGATATTATTTTAAAAGCTGGCATGAATAGTGGATCTGAAGTGATTGCTTCAGGAAATATACATATTTATGGCACGGTTCGTGGTAGAGTCATTGCTGGTGCGGGTGGGCACGCTGCTGCACGTATTTTTTGCCAATCTTTAGAGGCTGAACTCGTTTCCATTGCCGGAACATATTGTGTCGCAGATGATATCCCTAAACATGTGGTAAAAAAGCCAGTACATATTTATTTAAATGAAAAGCAAGAGCTTGAATTTGAAGCTCTAGAACTTTAGTTTATTAAGCAAATCACCAAAAAACAGCCCTTTTAAGGGTGTATGTATGACCATAATAGGAGTGGATTCGGTGGCCAAAATTGTTGTCGTAACATCAGGCAAAGGTGGTGTAGGTAAAACTACAACGAGTGCATCTTTTGCAACAGGTTTAGCCCTTCGTGGTCATAAAACTGTTGTGATTGACTTTGATGTAGGCTTACGTAACCTTGATTTAATTATGGGGTGTGAGCGTCGTGTTGTTTATGATTTTGTCAATGTAATTAACAATGAAGCACGTCTGCAACAAGCCCTTATTCGCGATAAAGATATCGAAAACCTTTACATTTTACCGGCTTCACAAACCCGTGATAAAGATGCTTTGAGCGACGAAGGTGTTGCTCGTGTGATTGACGAACTTGCTCAAGAATTTGATTACATTATTTGTGACTCACCTGCTGGAATTGAGCGTGGTGCAATTTTAGCAATGTACCATGCAGATGAAGCAATCATTGTGACAAACCCTGAAATTTCTTCAGTACGTGACTCTGACCGCATCATCGGAATGTTAGACAGTAAAACTAAAAAAGTTGAACACAACGAAGGACGTATACGTAAGCATTTATGTATTACACGTTTTAACCCTGAACGTGCTGACCGTCAGGAAATGCTGACGATTGATGATATTTCTAAAGATATTTTACGCGTACCGACATTAGGTGTTATTCCTGAATGTCCAAGCGTATTACAAGCATCAAACGAAGGTAAGCCAGTTATTCTGTATTCAGAAACTAAAGCTGGCCAAGCGTATGATGACTTGGTTGCTCGCTTTCTTGGCGAAGAACGCCCTTATCGACACATCACAGCTCAACCTAAAGGCTGGTTAGCACGACTATTTGGAGCGTAGATATGGCAGGATTCTGGAGTAAATTATTTAGCAGTGACGAAAAGCCATCAAGTGCTCAAACTGCTAAAGATCGTTTAAAAGTTATTGTTGCATCAGAACAAGGTTTAGGCCGTCGCTTAAGCCAAGACAAGATTGACCAAATGAAGAAAGAAATCATGCAGGTGGTGAGTCGTTATGTCAGCGGTGTAGGCGAACAGCATATCCAAATGCAAGTTCGTTCTGAAGCAAATATCGAAATGTTAGAAATGAATATCAATTTACCTGAAGAACGATAATTCTATTTCTGACTATTCAACACATCAGAATCAAGGCAAAATAACGCAAGTTATTTTGCCTTTTTTAAAATGAGGAGATTGTCATGGCATTATCACAGCCAGCAACTTTCAATGAAGAATGGTCCGATGAGCGTGTTTTTGCCTACCTCAACCAACTT
This sequence comes from Acinetobacter seifertii, assembly GCF_016064815.1. NCBI lineage: Bacteria > Pseudomonadati > Pseudomonadota > Gammaproteobacteria > Moraxellales > Moraxellaceae > Acinetobacter > Acinetobacter seifertii. Next base: position 3,190,529 of record NZ_CP065820.1, read on the forward strand.
CCTCCAAATGGTGTGAACGCAGATTTTCATGTGCTCTACCATGCTTTCAAACATATGCGTCCAAATGACTATGAACGTCTTTTGACTAAATTTGTTGCAGATGGACGAGATATCAATGCAACAGATCCTGAAGGTGAACGCATCCATGACGTGATTGCTAAATTTCCGCGTCAATCAGCGCCGTTTTTAGAAGTTTTAGCAAAATTTGCTTAAGCTTAAACATAAAAAAGCCTCTTTAAGAGGCTTTTTTATTGTCTGGATTTACCGGTTTCCAATGAGGAAAATACCAAATACAGTGAAAATACCACCTGAAATCCCATCAATCCATTTTGAAAAATTACGGTAAGCCACTCTGAAACTTGGTAACGAGAAAATAAATGTCACAAAGCAGAACCATAAAATCGTTTCAACCGACACAATAATAAAAAGCAACCAATGAACTTGATCAAGCTGAGGGTTAGCTAAAAATAAAGAGAACACACTACCGAAATAAATCACAGCTTTCGGATTCGATAAATTGGTCAGCAATCCTTTCATAAAAAATAAGTAAGGTGCTTTAGGTAACTCAACCTCCGTAACCTCTTCCTGCTGATTTTTTGAAAATGCCGAACGTAACATTTGATAGCCTAACCAACATAGGTATAAGCCACCAGCTATAAGCAAACCTTGCTTTAACCAAGCCATTTTCTCGAAAATAATATTTAAGCCCATCAGTGCTAAAGATGCCCAAAACATAACGCCTGCTGTTATTCCTGCTACAACCAGCATTGCTTCTTTACGAGATCGGCTTACCGCGGTCTGCGATACTAGAAAGAAATCAGGCCCTGGAGTAATAAGCGCACAAAAATGAATAAAAGCTAACGTAATTAACGCGACTAGCATGTTGTCCTCCTGATTTGTTTCATTGTTTTTTATTTAGAAGCACACATTAGCATTTTTTACTATTTGATAAAATCTCAAACTTTCAGTTCAGGGCTATTATTTTGGACTATAAAAAAAGCCTCCGAAGAGGCTTTTTTTATAGTAAAGATATTAAACTAAAATATCTCGCTTACCATTGGCACCCATAGCACTCACAATACCGTTCTCTTCCATTTGGTCGATAATACGGGCAGCACGGTTATAACCTAAGCTAAACTTACGCTGTAATGAAGATGTAGATGCCTTTCGAGTTTCTAGGACAAACGATACGCATTGATCATAAAGTGCATCACGGTCTGAAGCACCATCACCCTCTTCAAAGCCACGAGATGTAGGTTCTTCATCAAATGGCGTCAAGATCTCATCTACGTAGTCAGGTTCACCGCGTTCACGCCATGCATCACAGATACGGTTCACTTCATCATCACTAATAAATGCGCCATGTACACGTTCTGGCTCAATCTTACCTGGCCCTAAGAACAGCATATCACCATGACCTAACAAGTCTTCTGCACCACCTGCATCCAAAATAGTACGTGAGTCAATTTTACTATTTACACGTAAAGCTACACGCGTTGGGATATTGGCTTTAATCAAACCCGTAATAACATCTACCGATGGACGCTGAGTTGCAAGCAAAAGGTGAATACCGGCAGCACGAGATTTTTGCGCCAAACGCGTAATCATTTCTTCAGCTTTCTTACCTACTTGCATGATCATGTCGGCAAACTCATCTGCCACAATTACAATTGATGGTAACGGCGTTAAACGAGGTGCACGCTCTTGTGTCGCTGAGTCACTTGGCTTCCATGTTGGATCAATTAAGTCTTCCCCATTTGCAATTGCTTCTTCAACTTTTCGGTTGTAGTCACTTAACTTACGAATTTTAAGGAATGACATAAGCTTATAACGGCGTTCCATTTCATTTACACACCAGTTTAATGCACTGACTGCATCTTTCATGTCAGTCACTACAGGCGTTAATAAATGCGGAATATCATTATAGTTTGCAAGTTCAAGCTGTTTCGGGTCAATTAAAATTAAACGTAATTGGTCTGGCGTATACTTAAGTAACATCGATAAAATCATCGAGTTAACTGCAACAGATTTACCAGAACCTGTGGTACCCGCAACCAACATATGCGGTGCTTTTGCTAAATCGGTTAATACCGGATTACCCGAAATATCTTTCCCCATTGCCATGCTAATCAGTGCGCTTGGATCTCGATATGTTGGCGTTTCCAATAACTCGATCAAACGTACCATTTCACGGGCACTATTAGGTACTTCAATACCAATATACGGTTTACCCGGAATAACCTCTACAACACGTACAGAAGCCATAGACATTGAACGTGCCAAATCGCGGGAAATATTAGTCACTTTAGACGCTTTTACACCCGGTGCTAAGTCTAATTCAAAGCGCGTAACAACTGGCCCTGGCTGAGCTTCAACCACCTGAGCCTTAACATTAAACTCTTGTAATTTAATCTCTAACAATTCAGACAAACGTGAAAGCTGCTCTTCGGTAAAGTTAACTTTCTTATTTGGGTCAACCTTATCAAGGAGTTCAAAGCCCGGTAATGTTGGTAAATCTAAACGCTTCTTGGCTACCTGCATTGCACGAGACATTGGTCGACCAGATGCATCAGTTAATGGCGCATCAAAATCGAACTCATCTTCAAAATCGTCCTCAGGCTTTCCAGCAGTTTCTTGCCAAGCTTCAATAAACTCTTCTTTTGAAAGCTTCTCTGTACCAATCGCAGTTTGAATTGGTGCTTGTACAAATGCTGAAGATTGAGCATAACTACTTGCTTTGACCGGTTGAGTTACTGGAGCAATATCTTCATCGATTAACAAGTCATCAAAATCATCAAACACCTGTTCATTTGATAAATTTTTAGGTGACTGATTTAAATTCGATGGAGCTACAGATGTTTCAACTGATGCATGAGATGTTTGCGGCGTTACAACTGGTTCAACATGATGGTCTTGAATGAACGGCGTATGTACATCAGTAGCAGTTTTACTATTTGGAACTGCGGCAAGCAATTCATCAAAAATCTCATCATCATTCCAATCTAAACTTTGATGAGTATTCGAGACTTGAGGCTGAGTTTGTTTAGCCTGATAAGCTACCTCTTGGAACTGCTCATGACTTGGATGTTCATTTGAATCATCAGCTGCTCTTAATAAGGCGTCAATTTCTTGCTTATGACTTGCATCATCACGTTGCAAAGCGCGCCAAACTTCACCGGTAGCAACCAGACGCTCACTATCTTTTTTAAGCTGATGAGCTTGTTCAAGTGTATGTTCAAAGTTTTCTGGTTGAGGAGTTTGCTTTTCTTCCACAGCTTCAGGCTGACTTTGCTCTTTTGCTAAAACATCGGCAAATAAACGCTCTGCCACTTCATCGTGTCGTGTAGAGCTAACTTTTGTTTGTGTTTTTTCTGGTTGAATATTTAACTCTACCTCATCAGCAACTTCGGCCTTAGGCATCTCTGCAACTTTTACCTTTGCTGTTTTATTTGCTGGCTGTGTAGTTAAATCATAAGCAGATTCATTTGGCGATACGTTCTTATAGAATAAGTCTTGTAAATAACTTGGCATCGCTTTGAGCGTAACCCAAGTTTTGCTCCACTGCACCCCAAATGCCAAAGTGAACAAAACCACCCCAAAAACCAATAAAAAGAATGTGGCACCATAAATTGTTAGCACTTGAGATAAGCTCTGCCCCAATTCATAACCAATAATCCCACCTGCGGCATTATCTAAAGTATCTGCAGGTACATTCCAGTGTAAATAGAGTAAACTCGACACAACAAGAATTAAGAAGAATTGAGCAGCATAACGAAATGGGCGGTTTAGAAAACTATGCGGCCACCAGACTTGAATGGCTTCAACAAACAAGAAAATTGGAATAAGCAAACTTGCCCAGCCTAAAAAGCCGAACAGCAAATCTGCAATCCATGCACCAGCAATACCACTTGCATTAGATACTTGCTGAGTATCACTTGAAATATGCATCCAGCCCGGATCAAATGGCGTATACGTTACTGTCGCCAGAAACATATAAATACCAAAAGAGACCAAGAATAATGTCATCAATAAGCGCTGTGCATAAACACTTGACACCGCAGTCATATACTGTCCTGTAACCCATTTAATTATTGGTTTAGAGATGTGAAGACCAACATTTCAGATCTTCAACGAATGAACTTTATATTATGCACCTGTTCTTACAAAAAAGGTGCATGATTCTTTACAGTTGTTGTTAACATAAGGCTCTTCTATATTGTTATATAACTTAATTCGATTGACCTGATCAATATTATCCACATCGATTTCACGCTATTGGTCGGCAATTTCACGTATAATTTTCAAAATTCTCGAAATAAATAAGGATACCCTCAATGAGTGCTCGTCATTCTCGGTTAATTATTCTCGGTTCAGGCCCTGCAGGTTATAGTGCGGCTGTGTATGCAGCTCGTGCAAATCTCAAACCAACACTTATTGCTGGTTTACAGCTTGGTGGCCAACTTACAACAACAACCGAAGTTGATAACTGGCCGGGCGATCCTGAAGGTTTGACTGGTCCTGCTTTAATGGAACGTATGCAAGCGCATGCTGAACGCTTCGGTACCGAACTTGTCTATGACCATATTAATGAAGTGGACTTAAATGTACGTCCTTTCGTTCTTAAAGGTGATATGGAAGAGTACACTTGTGATGCATTAATTATTGCGACAGGTGCAACAGCTCAATACCTTGGTTTAGAGTCTGAACAAAAATTTATGGGCCAAGGCGTGAGTGCTTGTGCAACATGTGACGGTTTCTTCTATAAAAACCAAAAAGTAATGGTTGTTGGTGGTGGTAACACTGCTGTTGAAGAAGCACTTTATCTATCAAATATTGCTTCACATGTAACTCTAGTACACCGTCGTGATTCTTTACGCTCTGAGAAGATTTTACAAGATCATTTATTTGCTAAAGAAAAAGAAGGCAAAATCAGCATCGTTTGGAATCATGAAGTTGAAGAAGTCTTGGGTGATAATACTGGCGTAACAAGTGTTCGCCTTAAATCAACCAAAGATGACTCTAAGCAAGATGTAGAAGTTCATGGTCTATTCGTAGCAATTGGCCACAAACCAAATACAGGAATGTTTGATGGTCAATTAAACTTACGTGATGGCTACATCCAAGTACAAAGTGGTACTTCAGGTAATGCAACAGCAACTTCTGTAGCAGGTGTTTTCGCTGCAGGTGATGTAGCTGATAGCATTTATCGTCAAGCGATTACATCAGCTGGTTCAGGCTGTATGGCAGCACTAGATGCAGAGAAATATCTAGACAATCTTTAAGTTTAGATATTACAAACAGCCGTTTTATAACGGCTGTTTTTTTATCATTTATAATAATTACTGGCTGCCTCATATTAATTTTTATAGCATAACCTTTAAACGCACATTATTTTAGACTTATGAACAAACTACCTCTATCTCAATATATTTTTCCAGATCCAGAGGAAGCTGATCCAGATGGTCATGGTTTAATTTGTATCGGAGCAGACCTCTCCCCTTCTACTTTATATGAAGCTTACACCCATGGTTTGTTTCCATGGTTTAATGAAGATGAGCCTATTTGTTGGTGGAGTCCGGAACCACGCTGTGTGATTTATCCTCAAAACTATAAACCAAGTAAATCGCTCATTCGGAATATGAAAAAGTATGATTACACCATTACGGTAAACCGTGCTTTTGAACAGGTCATACGCTCATGTTCACTACCTCGAAGTTATGCTAATGAAACTTGGATTAGCGAAGATATTATTCAGGGCTATTTAGCAATGTTTAATGCAGGTTATGGCTATAGCATAGAAGTCTGGCAAGATGAACAGTTGGTAGGTGGTTTATATGGGGTAACGATCGGGAAAGGTTGTTTTGGCGAGTCTATGTTTAGTACCCAAACCGATGTTTCTAAAATGGCTTTTTATACTTTAATGTTAATCGGTCAAGAAAATCAGCTTCCTTGGGTCGACTGCCAACTAGTAAATAGTCACTTAATTAGTCTTGGGGCTTGTACACTTTCTCGGCAGGAATATCTTAAATCGTTACAAGATGTAATTATTCACCCCTCTATCAATTGGAAAAAGTATCAAGAACGTGTATTTTCAAGTAAAACAATAGCATTAAATGCAAAATTAATGGAATGATAACAGGAGGGACCAATCATGAAATCATATCACCCGAAGTCCCTTTTAAATGATCTGCAGTATTATATTACTCCACCTCACGATTGCAGCTATTTAGAAAATAAATCAGCACGTATGGTCTTTTTAGACCCGATTCATCGAATTGATGTGGTGACTCTTTCTGAACTTTCTCGTTTAGGTTTTCGTCGTAGTGGCGACTTTGTATACCGTCCTGAATGCCATTTATGTAGACAATGTTTGTCTTGTCGAGTTCCTGTAGCCGATTTCCAAATGAACAGCATGCAAAAAAAAGCATGGAAACGGAATCAAGATCTTACCATGACTGTTCTACCAACACGGCAAGCTGCACAAATTCATTATGATTTATATGAACGTTATATTAATGAGCGCCATGCCGATGGCGATATGTTTCCGCCAAGTTTAGATCAGTTTGAAAAATTTCTAGTTCATAGCTGCACAGATAGTTTCTTCTTGGAATTATGGAAAGATAACCGTCTGATCAGTGTTTCTACTTGTGATTTAATGGATGATGGTTTATCAGCGGTCTATACATTCTTTGATCCAGATGAGCACCGTAGATCTTTAGGTGTTTATTCGATTTTGAATCAAATCGAATATGTAAAATCACTTGGCTTAGAATATCTTTATTTAGGCTATTGGGTACCTCACTCTGCCAAAATGAACTACAAATCGCAATATACACCTTTAGAACTTTTACTAGATGGGCAATGGCGCCGTTTAAATAGATCATTGTCACCAGAAGAGATCCAACAGTTAGGCACGTCTCTTATGTCAACCTTACCTTCCGAATGGAACAACTTAATTATTAAATAGTTTTAATCTATTCTTATCAAATGCAAACAGATAAGTGATTAAAATAATGATGCAAAATCATCAGTACAGGTTTTTACCATAATCACCGCATTTTCACGCCCACCTTCTTGAGTAGGATAATAATTGCGACGCAGATCAATTTGGTGAAAGCCTGTTTTTTCATATAAACCAATAGCTGCTTTATTACTTTCACGAACTTCTAAAAAAATTTGTACTGGCTCATTTTTTAATTGATCAATTGAAGCACTTAATAATTCATATCCTAAACCCTGCCCTTGCATTTTAGGATCAACTGCCATGAGTAATAAATTTGCTTCATCTAAAACGGGTTGTAAAATACAAAATCCAACTACTTTGCTATTTAACTCAATCACTGTGCATTGATAAGAATTCAAAGATTCAATAAATTGCTGTCTTGACCATGGGTGTGTCTGAACAAGCTTTTCAATTTGAGCAACACTATCAATATCGGAGGCTTGCATAGTACGAATCATGAATTTCAACACATTTACAGATTTCTAGTTAAACGTATTATAGAAACTTAAATAGAAAAAACGAGCAAAAAAAAGAGCAATTAAATTGCTCTTTTTCTATGTGATTTATTAGAAGCCTAACTTTTCACGCCAAGTTGCTAATAAAGCCGTGGTATCCGAATCATTTGGATGAAATTTTGGTCTTAAAAAGTCCAGCAATTCTGGAATTTGACGTGTCATAAAACCTTTACGACCATACATAAACTTAAGCATGTATTTGGTATCTTTCCAAGTTAACTTTTCATCAGTCTTGAGTAACTTAGCAGTAAAGTATGATTGAGTTGCGAAGATTAAAGCCATGGAAATAATTAAAGCAGTTGAACGCATAAAATAAGCTTTCGGACCTTGCCCATACATACTTGTATAAACATCAAAAGCTACTGCTTTATGTTCATTTTCTTCAACTGCATGCCACATCCACAAATGATACATAGTCTCGTCTTGCACCATAGCCTGAATTTCAGGATTTTGTAGAAGCTCAGCTGCAATGGTCGAAGTAAAATGTTCTAAAGCACAGGTTGCTGTCAAATCAATCATTTCCTTGGTGTAGCCAAAAGGTTTCATTAATTTGGTTACAACAGCCGTACCCATCTTAATGACTGTTCCAGTTTGCTTTTCCATATGACGAACATCATAACCATAAGCCTGCGCTGAAGCATTAAATGCTAAGTGCTCTTTCGAATGCATTGCTTCCTGACCAATAAAAGCGCTAATTTCCTTTTGAAGAGCTGGGTCAGCAAGTTTTGGATCATTTCGAACAGCACGCGTGCTATTTACAAAGAATTGTTCACCTTCAGGAAAAAGAGCCGATAATGCTGTCATAAAGTGAGTTAATCCTGCATCGTAATTTGCCCAATAGCGTGGAACTTGATCAAATTCAAAGTCCATACGACGTACAGGGAAGCTTGCTCCAGCACGATTAGAAATATTTACTTTAGCATTCATGTTAGACTCCTTTAAGTGAACCAAAAATTCACTTATATCCTTATTTATTTTCTTAATATTTATAATAATACGCTTTTAAAAATGCTATTTAAGTGCAGATGAGGACAGCGAATTATCAGATGAGGTCATTAAAAGCCCCTTTCTGAATCAAAATAAAACTCTATAATTTTAAAAATGAGTCGCACTTTTAAGGCAACAAAAAAGGGCTATTCAAAGCCCTTTTCACTTTATTTTTTGGTTAAAGTCCAAGTTTAGCTTTCCATGTTTTTAACAAGCTAACTGTATCTAAATCGTTAGGATGAAAACCTGGTTTAAAATAAGCAAGCATTTCTTTCGCCATACCTGTAATGATACCTTTCGATGGGCTATAACCATATTTATAAATTACAGACAGCTCAGCTAAGTTTAATTTATTATCTTGTTTTAAAAGACGAAGTACAAACGATGACTGAATCAAAAAGATTAAAGTCATAGCAAATACTAAAGAGCTCGTACGTAAAGCATAAGCCTTTACACCTTTACCAAATACACCCTCGTATACATCAAAAGCTACAGCTTTATGCTCATTTTCTTCAACTGCATGCCAATACCACATAGTTGACATGGTTTCATCAGTCATCAGCTCTTGAATGTTCTTATTAACTAATAATTGTGAAGCGATAGTAGCTGTAAAATGCTCAAGTGCAGTAGTAGCAGTCAAATCCACCATTTCTTTTGTCATGCCAAAAGGTTTAACAATTTTTACAAAAGTTTTAATGGCTGTTTGAATCGCTGTATCAGTGAATTTCTCTAATGTTTCTACATCATGACCAAACTTTTGAGCAGAAGCATTAAAATTTACATGCTCTTGAGTATGCATTGCTTCTTGCCCAATGAAAGCACTAATCTCTTTTTGTAGCAGTTCATCATCTTTAATAGCTGGATGATAACGTACGGCACGTACACTATCGATGAAGAATTTCTCACCAGCAGGAAACAATGCTGATAATGCAGTCATGAAATGTGTGAGTCCAGCAGAACCATTCATCCAATATTCTGGTACATCATTAAAGTCAAAATTCATACGACGTACTGGAAAGCTCGCTCCTGCACGATTCGTAATATTCACTTTAGCGTTCATATCGAAAGCTCCTTACCAGTAACCTAAGTTACATAAACTTTATTGTTCATTTTCTTGATTCTTATCATACAAATTTAATAAAAAGGCTTAAGTGCAAATAAGGACATTGAAGTATCAGTTAAGGCCAGCTTTAAATTGAATTGTCAAACAACAAGCATAAAAAAAGCGCTCCAAAAGGAGCGCTTTTTTCACTGAAAAGTGATTATGCAGTTACTTTCGCAACAACACCAGCACCTACAGTACGACCACCTTCACGGATCGCAAAACGTAGACCTGGGTCCATTGCGATTGGGTGGATTAATTCTACTGACATTTCAACGTTGTCACCTGGCATAACCATTTCAACGCCTTCTTTCAACTGGATTGCACCAGTTACGTCAGTTGTACGGAAGTAGAACTGTGGACGGTAACCATTTAAGAATGGAGTGTGACGACCACCTTCTTCTTTAGAAAGTACGTATACTTCTGCGTCGAATTTAGTGTGCGGCTTGATTGTACCTGGTTTAGCAAGTACTTGACCACGTTGTACGTCTTCACGCTTAGTACCACGAAGTAATACACCACAGTTCTCGCCTGCACGGCCTTCGTCAAGAAGTTTACGGAACATTTCTACGCCAGTTACAGTTGTTTTAACTGTATCTTTAATACCAACGATCTCTACTTCTTCACCAACTTTAACAATACCTGATTCTACACGGCCTGTTACTACAGTACCACGACCAGAAATTGAGAATACGTCTTCGATTGGCATTAAGAATGCTTTGTCGATAGCACGTTCTGGTTCTGGGATGTAAGAGTCAAGAGCTGCTACAAGAGCAAGAACTGATTCTTCACCGTAAGGACCTGCTTCACCGTTAAGAGCAGCAAGAGCTGAACCACGGATTACTGGAGTGTCATCACCTGGGAAGTCATAAGTAGAAAGAAGTTCACGAACTTCCATTTCTACTAATTCAAGTAATTCTTCGTCATCAACAAGGTCGCATTTGTTTAAGAATACGATGATGTAAGGTACACCAACCTGACGAGAAAGAAGGATGTGTTCACGAGTTTGTGGCATTGGACCGTCAGTCGCAGCACATACAAGGATCGCGCCGTCCATCTGAGCAGCACCAGTGATCATGTTTTTAACGTAATCGGCGTGGCCCGGGCAGTCAACGTGTGCGTAGTGACGAATTGGAGAATCGTATTCTACGTGTGAAGTATTAATTGTAATACCACGTGCTTTTTCTTCAGGTGCTGAGTCGATTTGTGAGTAATCTTTCGCTTCACCGCCGTAAGTTTTTGCACAAATAGTTGCAATCGCAGCAGTTAAAGTTGTTTTACCATGGTCAACGTGACCGATTGTGCCCACGTTTACGTGTGGCTTATTACGTTCAAACTTGGCTTTAGCCATGATGATCTTCCTTTATTAACTACTCATGGAGGGTCACCCCATGAGCACTTGGTTTTCAACTAAGAATTAGTTAGGGCTTATAGTAATCGAAAGATTACTCGTCGTCACCTTTTTTACCGCCAGCTTGGAATTTAGCAATGATGCCTTCAGCCACGTTACGTGGAGTTTCAGCATACTTAGCAAATTCCATTGAGTAAGTCGCACGACCTTGAGACATAGAACGCATTTGAGTCGCGTAACCAAACATCTCAGCAAGAGGAACTTCTGCTTTAATTGCTTTTGTTCCACCAGGAAGATCGTCCATACCTTGAACCATACCACGACGACGGTTTAAGTCACCCATGATATCGCCCATGTAGTCTTCTGGAGTTTCTACTTCAACTTTCATGATAGGTTCAAGAAGGATAGGATCCGCTTTCATGAAACCATCACGGAAGGCATAAGAACCTGCCATTTTGAACGATAATTCGTCAGAGTCGACATCATGGTAAGAACCGTCGAATAATGTCGCTTTAATACCAACAACAGGGTAACCAGCTAATACACCATTCTTCATACGTTCTTGAATACCTTTGTCAACCGCGCCAAAGAATTCTTTAGGTACTACACCACCAACAACTTCTTCAACGAATTGGTATTCTTTACCAGACTCATCAACATCAAGCGGTTCAAGACGTACATATACGTGACCAAACTTACCTTTACCACCAGTTTGACGTACGAATTTACCTTCTTGTTCAACAGACTTTTTGATCGTTTCACGGTAAGCAACCATTGGTTTACCAATGTTAGCTTCAACACCGAATTCACGCTTCATACGGTCAACAATGATGTCAAGGTGAAGCTCACCCATACCAGCAATAATTGTTTGACCAGATTCTTCATCTGTACGAACACGGAACGATGGATCTTCTTTAGCCAAACGACCTAAAGCGATAGACATTTTTTCTTGGTCTGCTTTAGTTTTTGGTTCAACAGCCAATGAAATTACTGGCTCTGGGAATTCCATACGCTCAAGAGTAATGATGTTCTTCTCATCACACAATGTATCACCAGTTGTAACGTCTTTAAGACCTACACACGCTGCGATATCACCTGCACGGATTTCATCAAGATCTTGACGTTCGTTCGCATGCATTTGCACGATACGACCGATACGTTCACGCTTAGCTTTAACTGGGTTATAAACCGGATCACCTTGTTTAAGAACACCAGAGTAAACACGTACGAATGTTAAGTTACCTACGAATTTGTCGTTCATGATTTTGAACGCAAGCGCAGAGAACGGAGCTTCGTCAGATGCTTCACGAGACGCTTTAGTTTCGTCTTTGTCGTCAAGGATACCTTCGATCGCTTTAACTTCTGTAGGTGATGGTAAGAATTCAATTACAGCATCCAACATACGTTGAACACCTTTGTTCTTGAACGCAGAACCACAAAGCATTACTTGAATTTCAGAAGCTAATGTACGAGCACGTAAACCTGCAATGATCTCTTCTTTAGAAAGATCACCTTCTTCAAGGTACTTGTCCATTAATTCTTCAGAAGCTTCAGCCGCAGCTTCAACCATTTTTGTACGCCATTCGTTAGACGTATCAACTAGGTCAGCTGGGATATCAGCATATTCAAACTTCATACCTTGAGATGCTTCATCCCAGATAATCGCTTTCATTTCGATAAGGTCAACAACACCCTGGAATGTATCTTCAGCACCAATTGGCACAACGATAGGAACAGGATTACCACCTAAACGAGTTTTAACTTGCTCAACAGCACGGAAGAAGTTTGCACCAGTACGGTCCATCTTGTTCACGAATGCTAAACGAGGCACTTTATATTTGTTCGCTTGACGCCATACAGTTTCAGACTGAGGTTGTACACCACCTACAGCACAGTAAACCATGCACGCACCGTCAAGAACACGCATAGAACGTTCAACTTCGATTGTGAAGTCTACGTGTCCCGGGGTGTCAATTACGTTGATACGGTGTTGTTCAAATTGGTTACCCATACCAGACCAGAAACAAGTCGTAGCAGCAGAGGTAATTGTAATACCACGCTCTTGTTCTTGTTCCATCCAGTCCATTGTTGCTGCACCGTCGTGTACTTCACCAATTTTGTGAGATACACCTGTGTAGAACAAAATACGTTCAGTTGTAGTTGTTTTACCTGCGTCAATGTGCGCAGAAATACCGATGTTACGGTAACGAGTAATTGGGGTTTGGCGAGCCATGATGTCTACATTCCTAAATGTTATATTTAAAACAGGACGCATCAATTAAATTGATGCGCGCGAATATCCAAACAGGCAACTTAAATACCTGCAAAGCCCCCACTTTGATAGAGAGCAATGTTGAATCGAGCTGCTGTACGCATGAATATTCTCCTGAATAAGGCCTGTTTTATCCGCTTAGAAACGGTAGTGAGAGAAGGCTTTGTTAGCTTCAGCCATACGGTGCACATCTTCACGTTTTTTGATTGCTGCACCTTTACCTTCAGCTGCATCAAGCAACTCACCAGCAAGACGTAAAGCCATCGTTTTTTCAGAACGCTTAGCAGCAGCATCTACTAACCAACGCATAGCTAAGGCAGTACGACGGGATGGGCGTACTTCCATAGGTACTTGATAAGTAGCACCACCAACACGGCGTGCTTTTACTTCGACCATAGGACGAACTTTCTCAAGAGTAGTCTCGAAAAATTCAACTGGGTCTACTTTGTTTTTTTCTTGAACGCGTTCTAAAGCACCGTAAACGATACTTTCAGCAATAGATTTTTTACCATCTTGCATTACGTGGTTCATGAATTTAGCGATTGTTTGGCTGCTAAATTTTGGATCTGGAAGGATCTCACGAGCAGCGACTACGCGACGTCTTGGCATTTTAATACACCTAATAATATGACACTTCAGGATAATCCAGCAGTTTGTACAAGTGTCATGTACACGACGCTGGCCTTACTATACGTCGCTTGAATTACAAATCTATGAAGAATTCAAACAAGCGAAACGCTAAAGGGCTTTTGGACTAGTTTCCTAGAATTACTTCTTAGGACGCTTAGTACCGTATTTAGAACGTGATTGATTACGATCTTTAACGCCGGCACAGTCTAAAGAACCACGAACGGTATGGTAACGTACACCTGGTAAGTCTTTAACACGACCACCACGGATAAGAACAACACTGTGCTCTTGTAAGTTATGACCTTCACCACCGATGTAGCTAGATACTTCAAAACCTGAAGTTAAGCGAACACGGCAAACCTTACGCATAGCTGAGTTAGGTTTTTTAGGTGTAGTTGTATAAACACGTGTACAAACACCACGACGTTGTGGACAAGCCTTCAACGCAGGAACTTTGGATTTTTCAACCAAAGTCGTACGACCCTTACGGATCAACTGATTCGTTGTTGCCATATGGCAATTCTCCCGTTATTAAAAAACCTCAAAAAGAAAATACCTCTTTTTAAGGGCACATAATTGTAAGCTAAGATGCAAAAATGGTCAACACGGCAATAATTACCAAATGTTGACCATATCAATGTTTGACAGGATGACTTACAAAATTAAATAGGGGTGAAATTTCGTTTTGAAACCCTATCTTTGTAATTGTATTGTTAAGAGTACTTTTGATCTTCTATAACATCATCATTTTCAATTTCTAATGCTGGTTTTTGTTCACTGTGCTCGTGCTCGACCACATGTTTTTCTGCAAGCTGCTCAATACCTTGATGAACATTTTCTTGCACTTTTTCTTCACTTTTTTCAGAAGTATTCGATTTAACCACAACTGCCACTTTTGAAATTACATCATGATTTTCTATTTTATGATGTTGTGCCGCGTGAATACTGCCGTTTTCTCCAACGTTCAAAAGACGAGGACTTGCCTTTTGAATAAGAGTCACAGCAGCATAATAAGCTTGAAGTGGTGATAAATGCTCATTCGGATGTTCATTTAAATAGTGTCGTGCAGCACCAAAAATAGCTTGCGCCTTGTGGCCTACATCTTCTTGTAACTTCCAACTGTAAACAGCACTGAGCACTGCCCCTACTGCAGGAGTAAATTTACCAACAGAAGCAAGTTGCGGAACTTTATTTAACCAGTTCCATTTAAACTCGCCATTTTCATCAACTAACCATTTTTTCAAGGTTTCAATATCATTTGAAGACCCCAGTAATTGCTGAAACTGTTGAACATCTTGTGTCTCTAACATATTACGTAACGCTTTTAATGCCAAAAGTACCGTCTGCTTTTCAGCAATCAAACTGATATCGACTTCTTTAAAAATAAACTCAACAACATCTTGATCACTTCCATCATTTAAATCAAAACCATGTGATCTTCCAGTTTGATAAATTGTTCTTAAAACCAAAACTAAAGATACAGGAATATCTACGGCCGCTCCCGCCATACCAGATACACCAGTAATCGCACCTTGTATTGTTGCAATCAATTTATTTTGTTCAATCAGCGCCTGACTTAAACGTTGAGAGCGTGAAGTATCCTTAGTTAACTCAAATAGGTCTTTTGCACCTGCCTCTTCTAAGATTTTTTCAGTAAGTGTACTTTTCGAACTAAAGTCATTCAGCGCATCAAATAAATAGCTTGATATTTTCTCATTCCAGTCAGGTGAAATAAATGTAGCAATACCATTGACCTTTCTGAAATGACGACCAAAAACTTGGCGAGTAACTTTAGGTAAATGTTCACGTAACATTTGTTGTGGACTTTCATATTGTTCCACTTCAAACGGGCTTTTGTTTCTAGCATTACCTTCTACTGTTTTGCCACTCGCAAGTGGCTCGACCAACTTACTGACCTCACCTATTTGGCTTTGCTGCAAGATGTTTAACCCAGTAGAACTGAGCTTTTTAGCCACTCCGAAGACCTGAGAAAACAAATTGTCAGATTGATTATTATTAAATTTTGTCATCCAGTACCTCGATTTTTTAATTTATCTAATTAGAGATAAATACTAGGTGGAATGTAGATTTATCTCAACTTGAATGTGTGTATTTTAGTTAACCCTAAATGAAACATACTATGTATTTGGTTATTTTTTTAAATGCAAAATTGACATAAAGATTTGCCATAAGAAATAAAAAACCTTTCTGCTATCATGGTAACAACGAAAACATATGTCTAATGTTCTTCCAGCTATCTTCTCCTATCATTTAATAGCTGCTGATGTTCATAGACTTTAAATATCACCATAAAGGGACCTGTAGATGAAACGTGTCGTAATCACTGGTATGGGTATTAACTCATGTATCGGTAACTCTTTAGAAGCAGTTACTCACTCACTTCAAAATGGAATCTCGGGGACACGTTTTAACCCAACTTACGCTGAACTTAATTTTAAAAGCCATGTCAGCGCTGCTGCAGAACAAGATTTTGATCATATCGACCGTAAATTAAAACGCTTTATGGGCGTTTGTGCGATGTATGCTTACAACGCTGCTGTAGCTGCGGTTGAACATGCAGGACTCACACCTGAACAAATTGGCGGCAACCCACGTTATGGTATTGCAGGTGGTTCAGGTGGTGGTTCAACTGCATCTGTTGTTGAAATGACTGAGTTATTAGAAACTAAAGGTGCACGTAAAGTAGGTCCTTTCTTTGTACCACGTAATATGTCAAATACCATTACGGCAAACGTAGGTGTTGCATTTAAACTACAAGGTATTGCTCATACTATTACAAGTGCTTGCGCAACTTCTGCAGATGCAATTGGTTATGCATATAACCTTATTCAACTTGGCAAACAAGATCTTATGCTTGCTGGTGGTGGTGAAGAAGATCATTGGTCTCAAAGTTTATTGTTTGATGCAATGGGCGCACTTTGCTCAAAATATAACGATACTCCTGAAACAGCATCTCGCCCTTATTCAGCAGACCGTGACGGTTTCGTAATTGCTGGCGGTGGTGGTTTCGTAGTGCTTGAATCGCTTGAGCATGCACAAGCACGTGGTGCGAACATTTTAGCTGAAGTTGTCGGTTATGCAGCAAACAGTGATGGTGCAGATATGGTTGCTCCAAGTGGTGAAGGCGCTACACGCTGTATTTTAATGGCACTTGAAGAAGCTAAACAGCATGGCGTAGAAACAATTGACTATGTAAATACACATGGTACTTCTACCCCAGCAGGTGATGTTACTGAACTTAAAGCAATGGAACGTGCTTTTGGTGAAGGTAAAGTACCACCGTTAAGCTCAACTAAATCTATGACTGGTCATAGCTTAGGAGCAGCTGGCGTTCAAGAAGCAATCTACTCTGTTCTTATGATGCAAAATGACTTTATTGCACCAAACATCAACGTAACTGAACTTGATGAAGGCGCAAAACCTTTTGATATCGTACTTGAAAAACGTGATGCAAAATTGAATACTGTAATGAGTAACAGTTTTGGCTTTGGCGGTGTAAACGCTTGCCTAATTTTCAAGAAGTGGGATGCATAATCCCACCTAGGATTAACGATGGATGCACCTTCTGATGCTTTTTTGTGGGTAAAAGCATTACATATTATTGCTGTGGTTTGTTGGTTCGCTGCTTTGTTCTACTTACCACGTTTATATGTTTATCATGCTATGAGTGAAGATGCTGCAAGTCATCAACGCTTTGAAGTAATGGAACGTAAGTTGTATCGAGGAATTATGTGGCCTTCTATGATTGCCACATTAATTACTGCACACTTTCTCGTTGAGTGGGGTGATGCAACTCGACACTACCATGAAGCCACATGGTTTTACTTAAAAGTTGGACTAGTGGCTTTATTAGTAGTTTACCATTTAGTGTGTGGTTACTATCGCAAAAAGCTTATCGGAAATGCTCACTATAAATCCCATAAGTTCTGGCGTTTCTTCAATGAAATGCCAACCTTAATTTTATTTGCGGTTGTGATTCTAGTTGTCGTAAAACCTCAGTTTTAACTGGGGTTTTTTATTGTCTAAGACTTTTCATTTAAATTTTTAATTCATTTCAGTCAGTTAACCTATTTTCAATTAAGCTTATTAATGGTCACGGCGCCTTTATAATCAATAATTAGAATGAGATTTTACAAGCCTTTGATAAAATTCAAAGTGGACATTTTGTCAAATAAGGTACTCAAATCATCAAGTAAGAAATAAATATCGTTCATTGTGTCTGTCTTTCAACATAGTTGATGTATGTTATGCTGCTAAACAAATAGATGAACTTATTTAATAGCAAAACTATGTTCACTCTCAGCGCTTTTAAATTCGCCTTAGATCGACAATTTATTATTTTTACTCTTTTTATTCTTCGTCACTTAAAAAGCTATCCAATTCGATTTCTTACACCTGAAGAAAAAGCTTTAGCGCAAAGGGTTTTTGGAGATCTGCTGGATTGTGAACGTCCTAAAATTATTGCTACTCGTTACTTACCTTGGCAAGCTCATGGAATTTTGATGGCTCCAAATGGAAATATCTATGTAAATTTTTCTGACTATAGTACCAATTACGCTTTAGAGTCTAAGTTCATACAAGGTATTTTTATTCATGAACTCACCCATGTTATGCAATATCAGCGAGGTATTCATGTATTACTAAAAGGCGCATTTTTACAATCTGCCTATTACCTCAGCTTTAAATATTACAATCCTTACAAATACACCTATCACCCGCAAAAAGCATTTAGCTCTTACAATATTGAACAACAAGGAGAGATTGCGAGAGATATCTGCTCAGGTAAGCTACCCAATATTATTTGTTTACCTCAACTGGATTTGTAAGCAAATAATTGAGTTTGACTTCAACGTAACATTTTTACTAACTTACTCAACGCAAATTTTATAAACAAAAAAATATGAAAATAAAGTTGAGATTTGAGTTCATTACTGTCAAATTATTGAAAATAAGTATAAAAACTTATTCCAAATTTTGGAGTGTTAAGGCAGTATACAAACAATAAAAATAATGAAGCTTGTTTCTATTGTATACAGAAAATCTCGTTATTTTTACGCAGAAAATATGTGATTGGTATATATTATTGATCTTGACATTTTTGTTTACTATTTTACTTGTTTATTATCGTATCATACACATCGTTGAAAAATTATATTCATAAAAATCAACACTATGTGTATTTATATTCGTTATGATCTAGGATTAGGTTTGAATGAAAAGTTTTAAAGTTGCCCTTGCTCAGTTTTCTCCGCATATTGGCAATATTGACTCAAACACCCAAAAGATGATTGAGCAAGCAAATCAGGCGAAAAAACAAGACGCTGACCTGATTATTTTTCCTGAGCTTTCTGTGATTGGTTATCCAGCTGAAGACTTATTGTTACGTCCAAATTTAAACAAACGTATGCAAAAGGCTTTTGCTCAACTTAGCGAAGTTAAAGATATTGTGATGGTTTTCGGCTTCGTGAACCAGACTGAAGATGGCCAACGTTATAATTCAGCTGCTGTCATGAAAGATGGTCAGGTTTTAGGTGTTTTCAATAAACATAACTTGCCAAACTATAGCGTTTTTGATGAAAAGCGCTATTTCGAAAAAGGTCATCAACATTTGGTATTTGAATACCTTGGTCATAAGTTTGGTGTCCTCATTTGCGAAGATATTTGGTCAATCAATACAGTTAAACAATTAAGCCAATTAAATGTTGATACTGTACTTGTACTTAATGCATCTCCATATGAAGTAGGTAAACCACAGCATCGCAAACAAACATTAAGCGAGCTTGCAAAACAACTTCACTTAAATATTGTTTATGTCAACCAAGTTGGTGGGCAAGATGATTTAATTTTTGATGGTTCAAGTTTTGTCAGCAATCAAAATGGTGAAATTGCTTTACAAGCACCAAGCTTTAAAGAAGATCTTTATATTGCTGAATTTGACCGTGATACCAAATTATATAAAGTCACTGAGTCTGCTCCGGCATTGGAAACTTTTGCAGAAATCTATCAAAGCTTAGTTATGGCAACACGTGACTATGTAGAGCGTTCAGGTTTCCCTGGTGTGATCTTAGGTCTTTCTGGTGGTATTGACTCTGCCCTTACACTTGCAATTGCTGTTGATGCAATTGGTGCAGAAAAAGTACAAGCTGTCATGATGCCATATACTTACACGTCTCAAATTAGTGTAGAAGATGCAGCCGAGCAAGCTCGCCGTATGGGTGTGACTTTCGGTATTGCCGAAATCCACTCAATCGTAAATAGCTTCATGCAAACGCTATATCCATTCTTTGGTAACTCACCAGCCGATGCAACTGAAGAAAATTTACAAGCGCGCGCTCGTGGCACATTGCTTATGGGCTTATCTAACAAATTTGGTAATTTAGTCCTGTCTACAGGTAATAAATCTGAACTTTCAGTTGGCTACTGCACACTCTACGGCGACATGGTGGGTGGCTTTGCTGTTCTAAAAGACGTTTACAAAACTATTGTGTTTGAACTAGCAAAATACCGTAATAGCTTAAGTGAAACCCCAGTTATTCCTGAGCGTGTGATTACCCGCCCACCTTCTGCAGAACTTCGTCCAGATCAAAAAGACCAAGACTCTCTACCAGCTTATGATGTATTGGATGCTATCCTATATGCATACATTGAAGAAGATTTAGGTCAGGCAGACATTATTGCCAAAGGTTTTGATAAAGAAGTTGTTGAAAAAGTCATCCGTTTAGTTGATCGTAATGAATACAAACGTCGTCAAGGTGCGATTGGCCCGAGAATTACTTCTCGTGCATTTAGTCGCGAACGACGTTATCCGATTGTCAACGGTTGGACAGCGAATGACTGAGCAGAAAAACTCATCAAAAACCACAGCACTTGCTCAAGCACTTTTGCTTGAGCAGGTGGAATTTTTCAAAAAACAATTATCGATAGAAAACTCACCTATTTATTTCCAGCAGTTCATTCAACTGTTTATGCAACATGCTGATGAAATCAAGCTTCATGAAGTTGTAGATTTAGAACAATTACAAGCCGTTGTGAAACGTTATGCTTTTGAGATGCAGCTTGGCGCTGGCTTACTTGAGTTTATTGGGGAAATTGCACAGCGTATTTATTTATCTGCTATGAAATCTCCAATTCAACTACAAGACTTGGTATCCGATCACCAGTTTGAAATGTGGCTTTCCAAGTTTTTGGAAATGGAGCATATTCCTCAATATTTGAATGAGTTTTTAAGAACTAGCCCTTCTGTTCAACAGCTTTGCCAATATATTGCGACCTCAACCTTAGAACAAAAATTACCAAAATTTTTAACTGCCTCGACAGTAAATGACTACCATTTTGAATGGCAACACAAACTTAAAAAATTCTCTTTTCTACAGCAACAACGTCTTGAGCATAAACTTGAAACGTGGATTGCGAGTTTTATTCATGAACAGCTTACTGAATTAAGCCTTTTATCGACTGAAGACTTAGAGAGCTTAATACGTCATGTTTGGGAAGATATTAGACATAAAAAAATGTATGAGTTTATGAAACAGCTCACTCCTCTCGATGTGGAAGAGTTCTTTGTTTTAATTTATGAATACTGGAAAGAATTACGTCAGTCACAATTTATGCAAGATCTTATTTTGTATGGCGTCGAAGTTTTTTATGATTTTTATAAAGATCAAAGTCTATTTGAAGTGTTAAGTGAGATTGGTTTAACAGAAACTGACTTACAAACTGAAGCTTTACGTTTTTATCCGAAGGTTATGGATGCCTTTAATGAGCACGGTATTTTGGAACCGTTGCTTCAAGCGCTCTTAGCTCCTTTTTATCAAAGCTCAAAAACACTCGATATGATTGAAAAACATTTTAATGAGTAAAAAATAGATAAAAAGAAACCACGCAGGAGCGTGGTTTTTAAAATGGTGGCTATGACGAGACTTGAACTTGTGACCCCCGCATTATGAGTGCGGTGCTCTAACCAACTGAGCTACATAGCCGTAAACTGTGTGCGCATTATCTATAGTTCTGTATAGCAGGTCAATACCTCAAAACTCTTTATGCCCACCAAATGAACAAATAAGATTCAGATCATCATTATTTATTCATTTTTTAGTAAATTAAGACTTTAAGCAATTGATCGGGCAGAGAAATATATTAGAGATCTAATACGAGCTTTTTACCTTTAGCTCGCGATACACAAATCATCATGCTCTTTTGTGAAGCCTTTTCTGCATCACTTAAGTATTGATCGAAATGCTCTGCCTCACCTTCTAAAATAGCAGTTTCACACGTACCGCAAACGCCTTCTCGGCATAAACATTCCACATCGATATTTAATGTTTCGATAGCTTGTAAAATAGTCTGGTTACTTTGTACTTCAATTTCTTGATTAGACTTAGCAAGTACTACCGTAAAAGCTTCACCATCTTCAGGAACTGTTGAGGCAAATTGTTCCCAGTGGATATATTCATCGCGATAACGGTGTTTATTACAACAATCAATCACTGCATCAATCATGGATTTAGGACCACATACATAGACATGCGTGCCTTTTGGTTGCGATGAAATGAGTTGATCTAAATTTAATGCGGAACCTTCTGAATCAACATGACTAAACACATGCTCAGCATGTTTCTGCTTTAACTCATCTAACAAAGCCGCATGTTCAGGTGAGCGATAAGCATAATGTAGCTCAAATTCAGCACCACGTGCTGCAAGCTCATCCATTTGTGGCAAGAATGGCGTAATGCCAATACCACCTGCAATTAAAATATGTTTATTGCCTGTTTCAGCTAATGGAAATAAATTTTTTGGTTCTGAAATCTGAATTTCACAGCCTTCATTACATTGATCATGCATGAAAACCGATCCCCCCTTACCTTCCGCATCTTTACGAACGCAGACTTGGTAAGTCGATAGGTCTTGTGTACAGCTCATCAATGAGTAAGCATTTGAAAGTTGCTCATTCATTTTGACAATAATATGGCTTCCCCCACTAAATCGAGGAAAGTTCTGCCCATCTTGACGTTTGAACGTAAACCGTTTGATTAAAGGGGTAAGCTGTTCCACATGAGTAACAACTGCCGGGAACATTTCATAATGACTAGCCATATTAGAATCCTTCTTTTACCGCATATTCTTGTTGTTAGGGCTTATCCTTAAAGCCCTAAACACATGTATTTAATGGTCATGAACTCTTCAAGACCATACTTTGAGCCTTCACGCCCAACACCTGATTGCTTCACACCGCCGAATGGTACAACTTCATTTGAAATTGCTGTGGCATTCATACCGACCATTCCATATTCAAGCTGTTCTGACACTCGCCATAAACGTGAAATATTTTCACTGTAAACGTAAGCTGCCAAACCGAAAATGGTGTCATTGGCCTGAGCAACGACATCTGCTTCATCTGTAAAACGAATAAGTGGTGCGACTGGGCCAAAAATTTCTTCTTGTACAATTTCCATTGTACGATCAACATTGGTTAAAACTGATGGCTCATAAAACGTTTGTCCTAAAGCATGCTGTTTACCGCCACAAGCGACTTTAGCACCTTTACTGACTGCGTCATCAATCAACTGCTGTGCTTTTAACACTGCTTTTTCATTAATTAATGGCCCAATTTGCACGCCATCTTCCAGACCGTTACCGACCTTAAATTTTTGTACCTCTTGTACAAACTTCTCGGCAAAAGCTTGATAAATATTATCGTGTACATAAATGCGGTTAGCACAAACACAAGTCTGGCCTGCATTACGAAACTTGGCAAAAATCGCACCTTGTACAGCTTTATCCAAATCGGCATCATCAAACACAATCAGAGGCGCGTTACCACCCAACTCAAGCGCCAATTTTTTAATGGTGCTTGAACACTGCTGCATGAGTAAACGGCCCACTGGCGTTGAACCAGTGAAAGTCAACTTCTTCACTTTTTCATGTGAAGTAAATACCGAGCCAATTTCTTGAGATTTACCAGTAACAACATTAATCACACCAGCTGGTATACCTGCTTTTTCTGCAAGCTTTGCAATCGCTAATGCACAGTAAGGTGTTTCATTTGCTGGCTTAATCACGACCGTACAACCCGCTGCTAAAGCTGGAGCTGCTTTACGGGTAATCATGGCAATTGGGAAGTTCCAAGGCGTAATCGCAGCCACGACCCCTACAGGTTCTTTACTAATAATAAAACGCTGTTGGTTATTTACGGTTGGAATCACATCGCCATAAATACGCTTGCCTTCTTCAGCAAACCATTGAATAAATGATGCAGCATAACGCACCTCACCTTTTGCTTCTGCTAAAGGCTTGCCTTGTTCAATGGTCATAATCAAAGCAAGTTCATCGGTATGATCAAGAACCAGTTTGTACCAAGCCAATAAAATATCTGCACGATTTTGAGCAGTTAAAGCTTTCCAACTTTGCAAAGCCGTATAAGCAGCCTCAACCGCTTGTGTAGCCTCAGCCACTCCCATATTTGGAATTGTGCCAATTTCTTCGCCTGTAGCTGGGTTAGTCACTGGAACTGTTGCATTTGACTGTGCAGCTAGC
The DNA here is from genome assembly GCF_016064815.1 of Acinetobacter seifertii. NCBI lineage: Bacteria > Pseudomonadati > Pseudomonadota > Gammaproteobacteria > Moraxellales > Moraxellaceae > Acinetobacter > Acinetobacter seifertii. The sequence continues at coordinate 3,214,943 of NZ_CP065820.1, forward strand.
CATTGCCCGTTAATATAGGCTTGTTGCTGAAATAATTCAGTGCTTTGTAAACTCGACATATCATCTTCCTAACTGAAGAATCAGGTGTAAGTCATCTTTACACCTGAATAAATCCATTTGTTTTATTTATGGTGCTGCGCCACTAAATGCTGGAAGTAAGCAATACCATGCTCACTAATTCCTGAGCGTTGCTTGTCAGTCATAATACGACCTTGGCCACGATAACCACGTGATTTCAAACCACGTTGTACGCTTTCGACCAAGTTCAAATCTTCAGGACGGAATACATTGCGATACCACTCAATTAAGTCTTTCTGATCTTGAGTGAGTTCTTCGTTCGTGAAGTAAATATCGTAATGCTGCAAAGTCGTTTCTGCATCTACTGGAAACTCATAGATTACCGTCATGAAATTACTGCCTGGCGGTACGTTGAACATGGTACAAGGCCAAGTCCAGAACCCATGAAACTCAGGATCTGTTACTGATGGATCAAGCTTAAATGACTTCTCTGATGAACGGGCAAAACCGTACTGTAAAGTCCAGTTTTGATGTGTTGTGTGCCAATATTTATCAACTTGAACCGAATCGGCAAAACCAGGATGTGCAGGCCCACAGTGATAACACTCTAGATAGTTATCGACAATAACTTTCCAGTTTGCTGGAGTTTCTGTCACAAAGCGTGCTGCCAATTTTAAATCTTTAATTACACTACATGCTTGATTTAAACGCTCAGCAAATTCAGGAAGTTGGTCTTCTACGCATGTCGCATTTTCATCCATATTAATGAAAACAAATCCTGCATATTCCTCAACTTTTAAAGGCACCATGCTTGAGTTTTCTTTATCGAAAGATTCAACATGGTCACAGTTACGTGCCAAAGCCAAGCTACCGTCTAGCTTGAAAGTCCAAGCATGGTATGGGCAGGTAATTACATTTTTTGCTTTACCACTGCCACTTAAAAGCTCGTGACCGCGGTGTGGACAGACATTATAAAACGCACGTAAAACGCTATCTTTACCGCGAATGATGACAATATTTTCACCAATTACTTTACGGGTAATATAGTCATTCGGTTGTGCCAATTCACTGCCATGTGCAACACAAATCCAGCTTTTAGCAAAGATTGCTTCTTTCTCATGCTCAAAAACTTGTGATGAAGTATAGAAAACTTTAGGGAAAGTCCATGCAACATCTGGGTTTGCGCAAAAATCTTCAGGTAATTTTTCAACTGCACTCATGTTTTTACTCCATTAAATTCTTTTCGTCCAAATGACTCGATATTAAATTGATGTCTTTTCGGTACTGCTTAACATGCGGCGTATCGCACTCAGCATGTTTTGATATAACTGTTGAACTTCAGGGCAGTCACGCATAAGTCGTAAACTGCCATGTAGTAAACCTTTGCCTAAATGGAACTCACTCGAGATTCCTGCTTGTTCCAATTTTTGGGTAAAGAAATAACCGTCATCACTTAAAGGGTCATATTCTGCAACTGCGACAAAACTCATAGGCATATCTGAAAAATCAATTGCCAATAAAGGCGCTAGACGTAAATCCTGCCAATCTTGAGAGTTAGGTGCATATTCCTTTAAATAAAAATGCATATCTTCCGTTGTTAATAACGGCGCATGGGCATACTTTTGTGCGGCTGGTGTATCAAGCGCTGTAGTTAAACACGGATAAACCAAAGCCAGTCCTTGAGCTTGCATACCACTTTGCTGCAGATAAACTGCAAGGGCTGCTGCTAAGTTACCGCCTGCACTATCCCCTGCTAGAACGATATTTTCGATATCGATCTGCCAAGCTGAACCATGCTTTTTAAGCCATTGATAAACTGCTAAACAATCTTCAAAAGCTGCTGGAAAGCGGTGCTCTGGTGCCATGCGGTAATCCACACCAATGACAACTGCATTTAAGTCCTGGCACAAATAGCTGGTAATAAATTCATGTGAATCGAGCCCACCGACCATCCAACCGCCGCCATGTAAATACAATACACACGGCCAACCTGACTCAGGTCGATCGGTTTTTGGTAAATACACACGAACAGGAACTTGATACTCATCACTTGCAACAATGCGATCTTCTACTGCAATCTTGCCATCACGTGGCAAAGTGTAGTGTCGACACATCGCGTCATAGGCCGCACGGACTGAGTCAATATCTGCATCTGCTGGTGAATAAATGCTGCTCCAGTACACTAGGCTTTGCATTTCTTCACTTAAGGCATAAGTGTTCTGTTCACGTGTAGTCATTACCGTTCCCTCTAGCTGGTTTTTCTATCCAGTTTGATTGAGCTTGCAAGCTCAAGCTGCATCCGTTTTGCATGTTCATCTTGGGACTGGTTTAAACCAATTTCCTGATCATCATAACCTTGTTGCTCAATTAAATGCGATGGGACTTTGGCATAATCCTGAATCAGCCATTTCACTAAGCCATAGGTTTGAATAAGAATAATCACAATGAATGGTAAAGCCGTCACAATGGTTGCTGTTTTCATTGTGTCCAAAGGCGCTTTACTAAAGATCATGGCAATTGGAACTAAAGTCAGCATGACACACCAGAACAAACGAGCATTTGGTGATGGATCTTGCCCTTCACTTAAACCACGTGTACATGTTGCTGAAACCGCATACCCAACCGCATCCATATGCGCTGCCAAGAACACCACCATAATGCCAAGGAAAATCCACATCATGAGTTTTCCAGCAGGTAACAAGCTGAGCAACTGACCAATTGCAACCTCACCACCTTGTTGGCTTAAGATTTGCGGTACATTGACAGCCCCATGAATAAAGCTATAAACACTGTAGTTTTCAAACACACCAAAGATGAACCAAAGACCAACACTGCCGCCAATCACCATGGCAAAGATGACTTCTTTAATGGTACGGCCTTTAGAAACACGTGTTACAAAGAGTGCTACACCCGGCGCATATGAAATCCACCATAACCAGTAGAAAACAGTCCATTCACGAGTAAACTTGCCGTCACCCATTGGATCAGTAAACAAGCTCATATCAACAAAGTTGGTTGCCATTAACCCGAAACTCATTAATGAATTATTCAAAATGAATTGGGTCGGACCAAAGCACAGTACATAAATCGCAAATAACACCACGCCCAAGCACACCATGTGACTTAAACGTTGCATGCCTTTATCCATACCCACATAAGAACTGAGTGCGAACAGAACCGAAACACCTAAAATAATGATGACCTTAGTCATAAAGGTGTTTGGGATACCTGTGAGCTGAGACAAAATATTGGTAAATGTCACAGCAGTGAGTACCAATGAAATCGTCAATGCACCAAACATGCAAAGCAAGAACATAAGGTCGACTAAACGCCCAACCACGCCAGTTGATTTAAAGCCTGTTACAGCCTCAATCACAGAAGCCAAACTTAAACCTTTATTTTTTCGCACATGGTAGCTGTAGCACAAAGAAATTGATGCCAATGCATAAATTGCCCAAGCACTTAAACCAGAGTGAAAAAACGAGTACGCCACGCTATATTTCAATGCTTCTGCTGACTCAGGCGGTAAGCTCAAACCCGGCGTTTGATAATAGTAAGCCCAGTCCAAGAAGCCCCAGTACAGTGTAGAAGACCCAATACCTGACAAAATGAACATAAAAATCCATGACATCGTGGTGTATTGAGGCTTTCCTTCACCTAGTTTGATTTTTCCGTATTTACTAAAGGCCAGACCAAAAGTAAAAATGATAGCTAAAAAAGCAAACAGTAATACTGGTGTTGTAAACATCGATGTCGTCCACTGCATCCATGTTGCAGCAATCTTAATCGACTCTTGCGAATAAATCGCCAGGCCAGCAACTGAAATAAATACAAACAGTAAGCTGGTTACGGCAAGAACTTTATCCGTATAAATTTTTGTGTTTTGATTATCCATATCCATACATCCATTTTTGGATGGCGTTATTCCATAGCGAACACGTCCATTTTAATTTGGGCTACACACGATGCAATTGCATCTCCTACCTCATAAGTTTTTGCCTGACCGCCGATATCGGCTGTCTTTGGCCCATTAATTAATACATGCTCAATCGCCTGCATAATGTCCTGACCTGCTTGGATGCAGCGCTCGTCTTCTTCACCAAAGAACTCGAACATCATGGCACCCGACCAAATCGCAGCAATTGGGTTAGCAATTTGTTTACCGTAAATATCTGGTGCCGAACCATGTACAGGTTCAAACAATGATGGAAATTTTCTTTCTGGGTTTAAATTTGCTGAAGCAGCCAAACCAATGGTTCCCGTACATGCAGGACCTAAATCGGAAAGAATGTCGCCAAATAAATTCGATGCTACAACCACATCAAAACGCTCAGGTTGCAACACAAAACGCGCCGCTAAAATATCAACATGCTGTTTATCAGCCTGAATTTGTGGATATTGTTTTGCCATCGCGTCAACGCGTTCATCCCAGTACGGCATGCTGACAGCAATACCATTGGACTTAGTCGCTGCTGTAATTTTTTTCGCATCACGCTGATTTGCAAACTCAAATGCATAGCGCAAAATTCGATCTACACCATGGCGTGTAAATACTGCTTCTTGTAAAACAAACTCTCGGTCTGTCCCTTCAAAAGCTTTACCACCAATGGCTGAGTACTCACCTTCACTGTTTTCACGAACCACGTAAAAATCGATGTCGCCCGGTTTTTTACCTACTAATGGACATTTTACACCCGGCATTAAGCGCACTGGACGTAAATTTACATATTGGTCAAAGCGACGACGGAACTGAAGTAGCGAACCCCAAAGTGAAATATGGTCGGGTACTTTATCCGGCCAGCCTACAGCGCCAAAATAGATCGCATCGAAACCTTGCAAGGTTTCAAACCAGTCATCTGGCATCATTTTGCCGTGCTCAAGATAGTAATCGCAGCTTGCCCAATCAAAAGCATCGAGTTGAAGCTCAATACCATGCTTCTCTGCCGCTGCCTTTACAACCTTAATGCCTTCTGGTAGAACTTCTAAACCAATGCCATCGCCTGCAATCGTGGCAACTTTATATCTTTTTGCCATAAGCTTCCTTCACACCTTCGACTAATATCCTTGTATGGCTTAAACATGCTGTTTTAAGCAAAAATGATCAACAACGGAACTATCACTCCAATGGACACGGATCGTGAATAATCTACCTAACCTATCGGATTTAAAGGTTTTTTGCACAGTCGCCAAACTAAAAAGTTTTGTCGAATCTGCTGAGGAACTTGGGACATCGCCAGCTTTTATTAGCAAGCGAATTAATATTTTAGAAAACACATTAAGCTGCAAACTTTTTCATCGCAGTACACGTCACGTTAGCTTGACGGAAGATGGCAAACTTATTCTTGAGAGAGTTTCAAATATTCTTGAAGAATTTGATGAAGTTTGTGAACTGGTCAATAACCCGCTTAGTACGCCCACAGGTCGTATGGATATTATTAGTAGCTTTGGTTTTGGCAGAAAGCATATCGCACCAATTTTGTCTAAGTTAATGATGCTTTATCCAAAGCTTCAAATACATTTTGACACCATCGACAATACCAAAGATCTGATTCAACACAGTATTGATTTAGACATCAGGATTGGTAATGAAATTGCGCCAAACATGATTGCGAAGAAGTTAGCCTCTAACTTTCGAATTTTATGTGCAGCACCAAGCTATTTACTTAAACACGGCGTACCAGACAGTATTGAAGATTTGCAAACACATGATTGTTTGACGATTAGTGAGCGTGATCAATCATCTGTATTATGGAAATTTAGACATGCTTCTGAAGATGTCTCCGTGCATATCAAACCACGTTTTGTTTCTAATAACGGCGAAATTATTCATCAACTTGCTATAGAAGGTCACGGTATTATTTTCCGATCAATTTGGGATGTTGCAGATGAGTTGATTACCGGCCAACTCCAACATATTTTGCCTGAGTACTGGCAAGATGCAGACGTCTGGGCAGTTTATCCATCACGACTCAAAAGCTCATCTAAATTACAAACTTGCATTTTGTTTATTCAAAATGAATTACTTAATCGCTTGCAACATGTGCAAAACCTAAATCGTGGACAACTGATTTCACCAGCCGTCAAACGAGAACCGCCGCCTGAAAAAGTCTTTCTATAAAAAAGCCCTAAGTGAGGCTATTCACTTAGGGCACTAGTTTGCTTTTAAATTTTAGAAATAATATCCAATTGAAAGATAAAACATTTTATCCCAGTCATTACTGCTGCCTTGTGCAAGGCCATTTGCCCCACCACCTACCATTGGGTCATTCTTACTCATAATATATTCACCCTGAATACCAATGGCTTTGTAATTAAAATAAACACCTGCAATTAAGCGTTCAGAGTCTTTATAGCCTTCCTCATCTTTGAAAAAGCGACTATGAGAAATATAAGGCTTAATGTTGGTAAGTTGATGAAATGGCTGAGCAAAGGTGTAATTAATTTCATTGACTAAATACTTACCTTTATTGGCGACTTGATATGGATAATCAAATGCACCAATGGTTGAACTATTTGGAAATAAATCATCCCCATTGGTCACATCTTGCTTACCTGCCAAGAACATCCATTGCCATGCTTGATATTGGGTTTGAGCAAAAATATTCCATGATTTACGGTGTCCATCTATATTTGTTCTTTTATTTTCTAAATCAGAATACCAAGCTGCCCCACCTAGTTCCGTCGAAAAATTTCGCGTCTTATCAAGCTCAAATTTTCTAGATGCTCGAGCAATCCACATATTTTTTTCTTCAATACTGGTTCCATTAGACAAATCGTCTGCCTCAACAAAATTACCACTGTAACGGCTTGAATCCTTTGACGTTCCCTTATAATTTCCTCCATCTGTTGGATAGAAACCTAAGGTCAAATTGTATTTGTTATCTGCAAATTTATATTTAATACCTAAATTATCAATATCTTCTAAACCAACGGTATTTAAAAGCGTCTCGTAATAACTGCTGCCCCAAAATTCTCCAAAGCCAAAATCAACAGGCTGCAAACCTACCGTAATTCTTTGCTGGTCAGATAGCTTATAGCCTGCCCATGCTTTTTTTAGGAAAATTGCGTCACATAGGCGATTATATTGGTAACAACGGGCATCTAGACCTGCAATCCAATCTGGATTTTCATAACCCAACACTAATTTAATGTCTGTGAGTCGCCAGTCATCATTTTGAGAACCTTCATTGGCCCCAACCACATAATCCTTATGCAAATAACGGGAACGTACCGCACCAGACACTTTAAATTGACCCGAATCTAAAGTTGGATCACCCCAACTCAAATCAGCCGCAGAGACTTGTACATCCGCAGATAAACTCAAAATTCCTAAAAATAATAATGACCTTTTCATGTCTTCAACATCCTTGTTAAGTGTTATAAGAACATGAAGAAATTGAGTTAGACAAACAATGCCGGAACTATAAAGTCGGTCTTTACAAACTGTGTTTAATCAAAAAATGAGCATAAAAAAAGACCACGCAGGAGCGTGGTCTGTAAAATGGTGGCTATGACGAGACTTGAACTTGTGACCCCCGCATTATGAGTGCGGTGCTCTAACCAACTGAGCTACATAGCCGTAAACTGTGCGCGCATTATCTTAGCTTCTTTACCGCGCGTCAAGAAAAATTTTAAATAAAATGAGGTGAAGTGAGCCTATAAGCCGGGTTCTGTCGAGGATGGTCATTCCTCTAGGCGTACAATCACTCATACGCTCAAGCGACCTACCCGAATCCAGTACGGGCCGCACCTAGGATTCCTATTTGGTCTTGCTTCTGGTGGGGTTTGCCATGCCGTGAACTGTTACCAGACACGCGGTGCGCTCTTACCGCACCCTTTCACCCTTACCTCACGAATGAGGCGGTCTACTCTCTGCTGCACTTTCCGTCGGCTTTCACCGCCCAGGCGTTACCTGGCACCCTGCCCTATGAAGCCCGGACTTTCCTCTCCTGCTTCAGTCACGAAGACCTCCACAGCAGCGACCATCCAGCTCACTTCAGGGGCGCATATTAACAAATTTATTCACTAATTGCTTGTGCTTTTTTGAGCAATTAATCTTTTATATTTGTCTAATAGCTGTTCTTCCGTCTCCTCATGCTGCGGATCTTTAGGAATACAGTCTACTGGACAAAATAATTGACACTGTGGCTGGTCATGGTGACCAACGCACTCTGTACATAAATCTGGATGAATTTCATAAATCACTTCACCCATAAAAATAGCTTCATTTGGGCAAACTGGTTCACAAACATCACAGTTTATGCACTCATCGGTGATATATAACGACACTTTACCAACCTTGTTGATGTTTACGTTCAAAAGCTTCTACCACAGCTTGCGGAACAAACTTGGTTACATCACCTCTTAAGCGTGCAATTTCTCGAATCAACGTCGAAGAAATAAAAGAATACTGTTCAGAAGGTGTTAAGAACACTGCTTCGAAATGTGGGTCCAACTGGCGATTCATATTAGCCAATTGAAACTCATATTCAAAATCAGAAACTGCTCTTAAACCGCGAAGTACCGCTGTAGCCTTTTGTTCTTTGAAAAAATTAACCAGTAAGCCATCAAAACCTACAAACTCAACATTTGATAGATGACCTAATGATGATTGTGCCAGTGCAACTCTCTCTTCTAGACTGAACAAAGGGTTCTTATGATGTCCAATTGCAATCGCTACTACGACCTCATCAAACATTCTTGATGCTCTAGTAACTAAATCAACGTGCCCATTTGTGATAGGGTCAAATGTTCCAGGATAAATTACACGCGTTTTAGACATCCGCTAGTACTCTAATTGTATTGTGCGCCTATTTTAGCAAAAGTTATACATTAGGCGAAATATTGATATGTGGGAAAAAACTTCACCTTGGCATCAGTTTACGGCACAATAGAGGCAATTGTGGAAGTTTGAATTATGGCGAAAGCAACAGTAGTTAAGAAACATAATGGCGGAACCATCGCACAAAACAAACGTGCCCGTCATGATTATTTTATCGAAGAAAAATTTGAAGCAGGCATGTCACTTCAAGGTTGGGAAGTGAAATCCTTACGTGCTGGGCGTATGACTTTGACAGAAAGTTATGTCATTTTCAAAAATGGCGAAGCATTTTTACTTGGCTCACAAATTCAGCCTTTATTATCGGCTTCAACCCATGTTGTTCCTGAAGCAACACGTACTCGTAAGTTATTGCTCTCTCGACGTCAGCTTGAACACCTCATGGGTGCAGTTAACCAAAAAGGTTACTCATGCGTTCCTTTGGCGTGTTACTGGAAAGGTCATTTAGTTAAGCTGGAAATTGCGCTTGTGAAAGGTAAACAGCTTCACGACAAACGTGCGACTGAAAAAGACCGCGACTGGCAGCGTGATAAAGCCCGTATATTTCATAAGTAATTTAGTAAAAAAGCCTCTTTTAGAGGCTTTTTTTATATCGCATGATTTACTTAACTTAATCTATATAAAAGACCAGCGATATATTCACCAAACCATTTAGCAGTATCTAAATCACCTTGTGGCGGGGTAATCTCAACAGGTGCATTATCTGACTGTGTCATTAAGCCCAAACAACTTGATAAACGGTTTAAATCAGTTTCAGTATGACCAGTTGTCATTAAAGGCAAACCAGACCACAGCATGCCGTGTTGCATCGCAAAAATATTAAGCTGCTGCAAAACTGCAAGCTTATCACCACTCAAACCACCCGAATTTGCAAAACCAGCAGCCAACTTGCCTTGCCATAACCGATTTTTCCAGCGTTTGGATGTGCTATCCATAAACTTTTTAAAATCAGCAGTTACACTGCCCATATAGGTTGGCGAGCCAAAAATAATTCCCTGTGAAGCGTCTAAAACATCCCAGTCAATGTGCTCAATATTCATCACATGTACTTTAACGCCCATCACTTCCGCTCCAGCAGCAATAGCAGAAGCTACCTTTGCAGTGTGGCCATAAGGGCTGTGATAGACAATTGAGAGATGTTTTTCAGGCAAAGACATAAGTTTAATAATTTGAGCGATTTTTTGTATTTTAGCATTTTATTAAAACTTGCTAAACCGCGATCTGTGAATATCAAAAATTAGCTTTTTAAGGGATTATTTGAGTCAATATTAAAAATCCAAAAATAAAAAAAATCTCCTATATTATTTAAAAATCTAAATAACATAAGAGATTGATATCACAACAATCACACTTCTTAAAGTGAATTGCGATTTTTATAAACTACATAAATACAAAAGTTGCCATACGTCCCGTTTTAGCATTACGGCGGTAAGAGAAATACTTATCTTGCTGTTGATATGAGCACTGGTCTCCACCTAAAACTTGTTTCACGCCGAGTCTTTGCAAAATAAAGCGAGCAATCGCATATAAATCTGCATGAAATTTATCTGGTACCGCTCCATCAACAAAAGCTGTTTCCAATTCAGGATACTTACTACAAAAAGCAGTTTTTACTTCGGCTCCAATTTCAAAGCAGGGTTGGCTAATCGCAGCTCCTAACCATGCCCAAGTTGGAGGATTTTGCATAGCAGCAATTGTATTTTCAATAATACCACCTGCCAAACCTCGCCATCCTGCATGTAAGTTAGCGACCTCAGTGCCCTCTGCATTGCCAAGTACCACAGGTAAACAATCGGCTGTCATCATCATTAATGCATGGCCTTTGGTTTGAGTAACCAAGCCATCACCTATTAATGCCGTAAAGGGAATTTGTTCATTTACCGTATGACAAATCGTGCTATGTGTTTGGGTCATCCATGTCATTTTCTTAACGCCAAACTGAGCAAACTCATCTAAAAGCATCATTCGATGCTGCTGAACGCGTCCAGCTTCATCATTAACATGCAAAGCAAGATTAAAACCCGTTAATTCAGTTTGGTCCGTTGGCAATGCCAAAGGATGTTGAATACGCGTCTGCCCTACAAAAACACCTTGTGGTAAACCTTGAACAAATTCCATAATTCAGTTCCTTAGTAGGCTGCGTTTTCTGAACGTAACACATTTACCAACTGAGTAAAATCTTCAGGCCACGGCGCTTCAAATTGCATTTCTTCACCAGTACGCGGATGTTTCAAGCCTAATTTAGCTGCATGTAATGCTTGACGTTTAAAACCACGTAAAGTTTCAATGAGTAATTCAGATGCACCAGCAGGCACACGTACACGGTTCATATAAACCTGATCACCAATCAAGCCATAGCCAATATAGCTAAAGTGCACGCGAATCTGATGAGTTCGTCCTGTTTCTAGACGCGCTTGTACACGAGTGAAGTCTTTAAAACGTTCTTTTACATTGTAGTGAGTCACTGCATCGCGTCCGCCCGGTAAAATCGCCATTTTCACACGGTCTACCGGATGACGTTTAATCGGCTCATCAATCGTACCGCCAGCAATGATATTTCCATAAACAACTAAGTCATATAAGCGGTAAACCGATTTATTTGCCAACTGCTTACTTAAAGAAAATTGGGCTTCTAGCGTTTTTGCAACAACCAATAAACCACTCGTATCTTTATCAATACGATGTACTAAACCAGCACGTGAAAGCTCTGCCAGTTTTGGGAAATGGTAAAGCAATGCATTCACTAATGTTCCTGAACTATTACCCGCTCCAGGATGGACCACCATACCGACTGGTTTATTAATAACTAAAATATCTTCATCTTCATAAACAATATCAAGTGGGATATTTTCAGGCTGACTGGTCGTCTGTGCTTCTAACTCAACATTTAAAGTTAGGGTTTCAATGCCCTCACAACGATATTTAGGTTTTACGATGTTACCATTTACCAACAGATGACCTTCCTTCATCCATTGTTTCAGTTTTTCGCGGGAGAACTCACTCCACACCATAGCTGCAACTTGGTCGATACGTTGCCCTAAGTAGCTTTCATCCAACTGAACTTGCAACGATAAACGTGTTGCAGTTGTATCAGAAGTATGGTTATCTGCATCCTCAGAATCTTCAAGTAAATTGAAGTCAGTTTCAGAGAAGTTTGTGTTTGAAGATTGTGCTGAAGTCATTTGATCATTGAGATAAAAGTGGTTTAATAGCGCAATTGTAGCTCATTGCCCAACATAACAGAGGAGTTTTTATGTCGCTACCACGTTATAAAATTACGATGCTTGCCCTATCTTTAGGTTTAGCGTCTGCATTTGTGGGCTGTAGCAGCAATCCAAGTAAAAAAGAAGTGGTCGATACTGGGCCTCAATCTAGTGAACAAGCGTATTTTGACAAAGCTCAAAAATCTCTTGATCGTGGGCAATATCTTGACGCTGCTAAATCTTTAGAAGCGATTGATACCTATTATCCAACTGGACAATACGCACAACAAGCACAACTTGAACTTCTCTATTCAAAATTTAAACAAAAAGATTATGAAGGCGCGATTGCTTTAGCTGAACGCTTTATTCGTTTAAATCCTCAACATCCAAATGTAGATTACGCTTACTACGTTCGCGGCGTATCTAACATGGAACTGAACTATGATAGCTTGTTGCGTTACACATCTTTGCAACAATCTCATCGTGACATCAGTTATTTAAAAGTTGCTTATCAAAACTTCGTTGACCTGATTCGCCGCTTCCCAAGCAGCCAATATTCTGTCGATGCAGCACAGCGTATGAAGTTTATTGGTCAAGAGCTTGCTGAAAGTGAAATGAATACTGCTCGCTTTAACGTTAAACGTAAAGCATGGGTTGCAGCGGCTGAGCGTTCGCAATGGGTAATTGAACACTACCCACAAACACCTCAAGTGCCAGAAGCCCTAGCAACTTTGGCATATAGCTATGACCAACTGGGTGATAAAGCAACTTCACAACAATACATCGAAGTTCTGAAACTTAACTATCCTAGCCTTGTTAATAAAAATGGCACGGTAAATATGCGCGCTGCGCGTAAAGAAGGCAACTGGATTAACCGTGCTACCTTAGGTATTCTTGGTCGCGAATCTAAATCTGTAGCAGCTGAAACAGCTACTCCAGTTGAACCAAAACGAAGTCTACTTAACCGTGTAAGCTTTGGCTTAATGGGTAGTTCAGGTAAAGAAGAAACTCAAGAAACAACCCAAGCACCAGTTGAGACTCCAAAATCTGAACGCAGTTGGACTAACCGTTTAAGCTTCGGTTTACTTGATAAACCAGAAAAAGCAGCAGAAGGTGCAACAACTGCACCAGCAGCATCTTCGACTGAAGCGGGCGACGCTGCTCAATAAGCAATAACAGCTTAAAAATAACCAACAAACAGGCAAGTGATATGACTTGCCTGTTTGTTTTTATAAAATAGTAAAATATTTATCGGGCATATCTCGTTTCATCATGTCAGAATAATCTGACCTATCGCATCATTAGTTTAAACACGGTTATCTGAATTATGGCAATTCCACAGCATACGATTGATCAGATTCTAGATCGCACAGATATTGTCGATCTAATCGGTCAACGTGTGAAATTGAAAAAGACCGGACGAACATATTCTGGTTGTTGCCCTTTTCATCAAGAGAAAACTCCATCATTCCATGTTTATCGCGATAAACAGTACTATCACTGCTTCGGCTGCCAAGCAAACGGTAATGCCATTCGTTTCTTAATGGATATTGATAACCGAAACTTTATCGATGTGATGAAGGAGTTATCCAGTAATGCGGGTATCGAATTACCCAAAGACAATACTGATAATAAAAAACTGTCTTATACACGCCAAGTTACCAAGCCACCAGTTCCAGCAAAACCAGTTGTAGAACCAAATACTCAAGCACCTATAGATGATCAGTACAATACGCTTGAACCAGTATATTTTGATGATCCTTTTGCACAGTTCGAACAGCCATTTAGTTTTGATGAACCTGTACAAGAAGGTAATTTATACGACCTTTTGGAAAATATTGCTCAATTTTACGAGCACCAACTACCTACAAGTCAAAAAGCTAAAAAGTACTTTAAACAACGCGGCCTAACCGACCAAACAATTCAATTCTGGCGTTTAGGTTATGCTCCCGAAGACTGGCAACATTTAGAAAAAGCTTTCCCTTACGACATTGAAGGCTTAAAGCAACTTGGACTCATTCGTTCCAGTGACAGTGGTCGCGATTTTGACCTTTTACGCGATCGTGTGATTTTCCCAATTCGAGACCCGAAAGGCCGTGTAGTCGGGTTTGGTGGTCGTGCGCTCAATGACGAAATTAAACCCAAATACATTAACTCACCAGACTCAGAAGTTTTCCATAAAAACCAATTACTTTATGGTTTATATGAAGGCAGAAAATTAAAGTCTAATGACTGGTTAATGGTTGAAGGATATATGGATGTCATTGCTTTACAGCAATATGGCATTACTGGTGCTGTCGCAACTTTAGGAACGGCGAGTAATACAGAACATCTTAATATTTTATTTAAACAAAATAATAGAATTACGATTGCCTTTGATGGTGATGCTGCTGGTCAAAAAGCAGCACGTCGAACTTTAGAAATTGCATTACCATTACTCAACGACGGTCGTGAGCTTAAATTCTTTGTATTACCAAATGACCACGATCCAGACTCCTTAATCCGACGTGAAGGGCTCGAAAACTTCCAAAAGTTATTGGACCAAGCTCCGTTACTATCGGATTTTGTTTTCGCTCATCTTACTGGTCAGCATAATATCAGTACGCCTGAAGGGAAGAGTCTTGTCATGGGTGAGTTAAGAGAACTCACCGAGTTATTACCCAAACAAGGTTCCTTCCGCTATCTATTAACTCAATCTTTCCGTGAAAAATTAGGTTTAGGCAAGCGCTTTACCCCACAAGTTAGTCATGATGCATCGTTGTCATTTAATATCCAAACAAAAGATGAAGACTTTGCTGTTGCAATTTTGATGCACCACCCTTTCCTTTATATTCATTTTGAAGGATTACGTGCCTATATTCCGCAGGATGAATTATTAGCTAAAATATTAGCCATTTTAAACCGTATATTTGATGAATTGCCTGATGACCAAGAGCTAGCGACGTATTATGTTTTGGGTGCATGTAGCACTTATTGTCATGAAGTTGCAGATATTATGCAAAGAACCAATATTCAGGCATTAACTCAGGCACCTGAAGTAGCAGATAAACTTGCTAAAGAATATGCATTGGGTTTACAAGAAAGATATTTACGTCAAAAACTGAAATCTAAAATTTCATTAGTTGAGTCAAGAAACTTAAGACAACAACTCAATGAGCTCACCAAACAAATTAGCTTAAGACTGCTCTCTTAGTTTTTAGGCTTTCGCTCATGGTCAAATACATCCTGTAAATGCTGTTGTAACCACTCAAAGTAATCAGGACTTTCTGCTTTAGCAGCTTCACGTAACAACATAGAGGTTGGATGCATTAACTTTTGTGTCAAGCGGTGAGCAAATTCTTTGAGAACTTGCTCTGGATTGACACCATTGTGCAAAGTATTCAAGGCATGAGTAAGCTCTTGCTGACTAATTTCCTCACTATGTTGGCGATAAGCATGGATTGTACCTCCCGCTTCTTTGACTTTTTGGTGCGTAATCAATTGAGTTGCTAATTGATTCACCATGACTTCAGCTTCAACAGCCGCCTGACGACGTTGAGCCAAGTTTTCATCAATTACGCTTTGTAAGTCATCGACCCCGTATAAATAGACTCCATCAAGTGACTCAACTTTAGGGTCAATATCACGCGGTACTGCTAAATCCACCATCAACATTTGCTGATAACGACGTTTTTTCAATGCACTTTTGACATCCGCATAAGCAATCACTTGATGCAAACTGCCTGTACAACTTGAAACAACATCAGCACGATATAGATTTTCTGATAAAGCTGAAAAATCAATAATCTCAACTTCAACTTGATGTGCAATTTCTTGTGCTAACTGGTCAGCACGTTCACGACTGCGATTACAAATAATAATCTTGGCAACACCCATTTCTGCTAAGTGCTTAGCCACCAGACTATTCATTTCGCCTGCCGCAACCACCATCACTGTGAGCTTTTCAGGTTTACTAAAGACTTGTAAAGCTAATTGTGCAACCGCATAACCCATTGAAACTGCATGACTACCTACAGCCGTTTCTGACCGAACACGTTTAGCCGCGTAGAAAGCATATTCAAACACGCTATTTAATTCAGGAGAGACCGTCTGCGCTTCTTTAGACAATGCTAAAGCACTTTTTACCTGCCCTAAAATTTGTGGCTCACCCAACATGAGTGAATCTAAACCACTTGCGACACGCATTAAATGTGTGATGGCTTGAGCATTTTCGTAACGATAAACATGATGAATTAAATGCTTTACATCAATATTATTGGCGTCGGCTAACCATTTCAGAAGGCTTTCGGCATCTTCCGCCATGGCGTAGACTTCTGTACGGTTACAGGTCGAGACAACCACTAAGTCTTTTAAAGACTCGTGATAACGTTGCTCGGCAAGCAAAGTACTTAATCGCTCTGCATTGAAAGCAATTTGCTCGCGGAGTTCTACAGAAGCTGTTTGATGGTTGACACCCAATGCAAAGAAAGACATATCAGATCATCATTTCGCTAAATTTATGCTATTGTGCAACATCGGTGTCATAAAAAGCATTACTTTGGATCAATAAAAATTGCGTCAAATGAATAGCCGTATTAATTTTAACGGTGCTTCGATAAGACAGTATTCTACCACATTCTTATTGTTAGGTAGCATGTCCTCATATGTCTATGCACGTCCGTTGCAAGAGACCTATGCAGTGCATTCATTTGATCAGGCTCTACAACAGAGTATGGTCGCAGAGTTTGCTTTAGCTTACGACGATATTCCTACAGCACTACACAACTACACTGTGCTTGCGATTAGAAGCAACTCAACAACAATTAAACAGCGTGCACTAGATGTCGCTCTTGAATATAACGATCTACAAGCCGCATTAAATGTTGCAACACATTGGGTGGTTCAAGAACCCAAAGATGTTCCTGCTTTATTTTATTTATCGCATATTGCATTAAAAACACATGAATACCAGCTTGCTGCCGAAACTTTAGATAAGATTTTAAAAATTGATCCAACTGCCGATCTTGAACAAATTCTGGCGAGTATTGCACCCGAAAATGCACAAGACCGAGATGTTTTATTAACGGCTTTACGTTCAAGTGCAGAAAAGGAAAATCCTTCTATTTTAGCGCTTATTGCTAATCTAGAAGCACAAAATGGTCAATTAGAACCTGCTCTAAATACCATTAACCGTGCACTACGCCGTCGCCCTAAAGTAACCAGCTTTATCTTGATGAAAGCGAACCTATTGATTGCTCTAAATGATCAAGAAGGTGCTTTAAAATGGTATGCAAAATCAAGCCGTAAATATAAGAAAAATCTAGATATTCGCTTAGCTGAGGTCCGTTATCTCATTCAGATTAATCAACCTCAACTTGCTCTTGAAAAATTAGAAAAAATTATTGAGAGTAATCCTCGGGCTGAAGAAGCATTATTTATTGCAGGTCTAACCAGTATTGACCTCAAGCAATATGATAAAGCTGAACAATATTTAGTTGATTTACGCAACTCTGCAAAATATCAAAACGAAGCATATTACTATTTAGCCATTAATGCTGAACGAAAACAGCACTATGAGACAGCTAAAGCTTATTACCGTTTAGTTGATGGTAGCCTCTACATTGTTTCAAGACGAAATCTAATTGCGATCTATGATAAACAAGAAAATTTACATGATGCATTACGGTTTTTAACTCAAGAACGAGTTAATTATCCACAGCATGCAAGCTTTCTCTATCAGGCACAAGCCGAAATTTTAAAGAAAATGGGCAATAAAAAAGCTGCATTAAATTTATTAGATGAAGCAATCAAAAACTTACCGGATGATCCGGAACTCATCTATGCAGAAGTTTTATTATTAGACCCTTATACCGACCGCGATAAACTTGATAAAACACTTAAGCAATTATTACAGTTAGAACCAAATAGTCCGACCTATCTGAATGCCTATGCATATACGCTGGCTTTACAAAACCGTAGATTAAAAGAAGCACGACAATATGCTGAACAAGCATTGGAATATGCACCAGAACAAGCCTCGATTTTGGATACACTGGGCTATATCGCATTTTTACAAAATGATTATGAGGGCGCAGCGGAAGCTTTAGGCAAAGCTTACGAGCTTAGTCATAACATAAATATTGGGATTCGTTACGCTAAGGCACTGTATATGCAAGGATCATTAACTGAATTTAGTGCTGTGTTACAACAACTGAAACAAAAGCACGCGAATGATCCACAATTACACCAGCTTGATGCGTTAATTTTACCTACATCAGCAAAAAAGAGTTAAATATATGAGCAAATTTGCCCAACTGTGCACAGCGATCTGTGGATCAAGTGTGTTATTTTTAACCGGTTGTCAGCATTTTACTCAGCCCAAACCCGCAATTTCCCACCAAGTGCAAGATGAAAAACATTTCAACTTACAAGGTAAAATTGGTGTGCGCACCCCACAGCAAAGTGGTAGTGCATTCTTCACATGGGTTCAGCAACAAGATAATTTTGATATCGAATTAAGTGGTATTTTAGGTGTTGGAAAGACACAAATTCAGGGTAAACCAGGTGAAGTTACTTTAAACAGTGCTAAGACAGGGCTTATTACAGCCGCATCACCTGAAGAACTTTTAGAACGTGCTACTGGTTGGCAAGCACCCATTACTCATCTAACCAGTTGGATTTTGGCAAAGCCAGCAACTTTAAATGCCCAAATCAGCAAAGATAATGCAAATCGTGTGAGCCAACTTATCGAAGATGGATGGACGGTTAATTTTAGTTATGATGGTGAACAAACTTTGCCAAATAAACTGGTTTTGAAGCAGGCACTTGCTGAAGATAAAGAAAACCGTATTACAATGGTCATCCAAAACCGCTAAATCTAATTATTTAAATCTATGATTCGAGTTCCCTCTCCAGCTAAGCTCAACCTGTTTTTACATATCACAGGACGTCGTGAAAATGGTTACCATGAATTACAAACCATTTTTCAACTCATTGATTTATATGACTGGATGAATTTTTCTCTTATTGATAAAGATGAAATCCAGATTGAGGGTTTAGGAGAGGTTCAACTTGAACAAAATCTGATTTATAAAGCTGCTCAAATACTTAAACCGCATGCAAAAAAACTCTCTGGTCTGCACATCAAAATTGAGAAAAATATTCCAATGGGTGCAGGTCTAGGCGGAGGTTCCTCTAATGCAGCTACGACCCTCATTGTTTTAAATCAATTATGGCAATGTGGACTAAGTCAGGATGAACTTGCTGGCTATGGCGTAAAGCTCGGTGCCGATGTTCCTATTTTTATTTATGGTAAAAATGCATGGGCTGAAGGCATAGGTGAACATTTATCATTCATAGACTTAGATCAAAAACAGTTCATTATTTTAAAACCTGATTGTTTTATCAGCACTCAATTGCTTTTTTCACAAAAAACATTGACAAGAGACTCTAAGACCACTAAATTTTGCGCCTATCAGTTAGAACCTTCTAATTTTGGAAATAACTTTGAGCCTTTGGCTAGAAAGTTATACCCTGAAGTTGAAGAAGCAATGCAATATCTTGATCAGTTTGGTCAAGCAAAGCTTACAGGTACAGGTGCTTGTGTTTTTACTGAAGTAACGAATGAAATGAATATTGATGACATTCTTAAGCATTCACCATGTAAAGCTTATGTGGTAAATAGTTTAAAAGAATCTCCTCTTAATCATTTTAAGGTTACAAGTTAGGGGCGTCGCCAAGTGGTAAGGCACCGGGTTTTGATCTCGGCATCCGTTGGTTCGAATCCAGCCGCCCCTGCCAATTTCACCTGTAATGATGATTATATTAGGGGCGTCGCCAAGTGGTAAGGCACCGGGTTTTGATCTCGGCATCCGTTGGTTCGAATCCAGCCGCCCCTGCCATTATATATCATCAAATTTAGGGGCGTCGCCAAGTGGTAAGGCACCGGGTTTTGATCTCGGCATCCGTTGGTTCGAATCCAGCCGCCCCTGCCATTCTTCTTATTTTAAAGACAGACTTAATTGCCTTGCTTTTTGTTGATTATCCTTGACATTGCATTGCAAAAATATTAAAGTTCTGCCGCATTAGGGGCGTCGCCAAGTGGTAAGGCACCGGGTTTTGATCTCGGCATCCGTTGGTTCGAATCCAGCCGCCCCTGCCATCTACTTCATTACATACCAACCGCCAAGGGTGCTTCATGCCCAATCTTGTCGTTTTTAGTGGAAATGCTCATCCACAGTTCGCTCAAAAAGTCGTAAGTCACTTACATATCCCTCTAGGTGCTGCATCAGTCGGTCACTTTTCTGATGGAGAAATTTCAGTAGAAATTACTGAAAATGTTCGTGGTAAAGACGTATTTATCGTTCAGCCTACTTGTGCCCCTACCAATGATAACCTTATGGAAATCTTGGTTATGGCAGATGCTTTGCGTCGTGCAAGTGCTGGTCGTATTACCGCTGTTATCCCTTATTTTGGTTATGCTCGCCAAGACCGTCGCCCACGTTCTGCACGTGTGCCGATTACAGCTAAAGTTGTTGCAGACATGCTTACCACTGTTGGTATTGATCGTGTCGTAATGATTGATTTACATGCTGACCAAATCCAAGGTTTCTTCGATATTCCAGTCGACAACATCTATGGTACTCCTGCTTTGCTTGCTGACTTACGTCAACAACAGCATGATAACCTTATGGTGGTTTCTCCTGACGTTGGTGGTGTAGTACGTGCTCGTGCTGTTGCCAAACAGATGGGTGATATCGATTTAGCAATCATCGACAAACGTCGTCAAAAAGCCAATGAGTCGCAAGTTATGCACTTGATTGGTGACGTAAAAAATCGTGATTGCGTTATTGTAGATGACATGGTTGATACTGCTGGTACATTGTGTAAAGCAGCTGATGCGCTTAAACAATTTGGTGCACGTCGTGTTGTTGCTTATGCAACTCACCCTGTACTTTCAGGTAAAGCAATTGAGAACTTACGTAACTCAGTCATTGATGAGTTAGTTGTAACTGACACAATTCCTCTTTCTGAAGAAGCATTGAACTTAGGTAAAATTCGCCAAGTTTCTGTTGCTAGCATGGTTGCGGAAACGATTCGTCGTATTAATAACGAAGAATCTATCAGCGCGATGTTCGATAGTTTATAATATTGCAGCTTTTCTTAACCCTGGCTTTGGCTGGGGTTTTCTATCACTAAACTGGTCGCAAGTTTAGTTTATTTAATCTTTAATGAGGATTTATCTCATGGCAAACTTCGTATTCAACGCTCAAGCGCGTGCTGAAGACAAACAAGGGAAAGGTGCGAGCCGCCGCCTTCGTCGCGAATCTTTAGTTCCAGCTATCATCTACGGCGGTAACGCTGAGCCTGTAAGTGTAACTTTAGAACTTCGTGAGCTTGTAAAAGCTTTAGAAAGCAATGCTTTCTTTGAAGAAGTTGTAGAAATCAAAGTGGGCGACAAAGTTGAAAACGTTAAAATCCAAGCGTTACAACGTCACCCATCTAAAAACACTCCTATGCACGCTGACTTCAAACGCGCATAAGTGTTTAAAGGCGTAAATTAGTGTCAAATATTTCGCTAATTGTTGGTTTGGGCAATCCTGGTTCAGAATATGCCCAAACCCGCCATAATGCAGGTTTTTGGTTCGTTGAACAGCTTGCAGATAAATATGGCATTACATTAAAAAATGATCCAAAATTTCACGGAATCAGTGGTCGTGGTAATATAGAAGGGCATGATGTTCGCTTACTTCTACCAACGACGTATATGAACCGTTCCGGTCAAAGTGTTGTTCCTTTCTCAAAATTCTATCAAATTGCTCCTGAAGCAATTCTGATTGCTCATGATGAACTTGATATGAATCCTGGTGTAATTCGTCTTAAAACAGGCGGTGGGCACGGTGGTCATAACGGTTTACGTGATATTGTCCCACATATTGGTCCAAACTTTCATCGTTTACGAATTGGTATTGGACATCCAGGTTCAAAAGAAAGAGTTTCTGGGCATGTACTTGGAAAAGCGCCAAGCAGTGAACAAAGCTTAATGGACGGAGCAATTGATCATGCTCTCTCTAAAGTGAAGTTACTTGTTCAAGGACAGGTATCACAAGCTATGAACCAAATTAATGCGTATAAACCAGCTTAAATTGTTGAACAATCAAGCTTGCTATCTTGCTTTTTTAGGAGCAAAATGCGCATCAGCCACCTTGCTAGAACGGCAAAGGCAAAAGATTTCACTATAAGATCTTCTTAGGTCTACTCAGGAGACGCTAGCCATGCTATCTCGTTTATTAAAATGCAAAATTCACCGTGCAGTTGTAACCCATGCTGAACTTCACTATGAAGGTTCTTGTGCAATTGATGGCGTATTGATGGATTTAGCTGGTATTCGTGAATACGAAGAAATCCACGTTTGGAACGTAACTAATGGCAAGCGCTTCACAACTTACGCGATCCGTGGTGAAGACAACTCTGGCATTATTTCAGTAAACGGTGGTGCTGCTCACCAAGCAGATGTTGGTGATTTAGTTATTATTGCTACGTTTGGTGACTTCACAGAAGCTGAAGCAAATGCTCACAAACCACGTTTGGTCTATGCAAATCCAAATAATACAGTCAACCACACAGCGAACTGCATTCCTGTACAAGTTGCCTAATTAAAGATTAAAAAAAACAAGAAAGCCCGTAATACGGGCTTTTTTACAGTGCCTATAAACTCTTAACCGCACCCTTCCACCAACTTTGCTGCTGCTTACAATTTAAAGATTGTAGCTTTTCTCCTCGTAAATCAAACAGAATCGCCTCACCCTTTATATTTACCTTAAATTCAGCGTATTTTGCTTTTTCATAGCAATGAGCTAGACCTTCGGCAAATAAGAAGCTTCTAGAAGCTGGGTACAAAGCCTGCAAACGATTTTCAGGATTTTTTAAAATTAAGCTTTGCCCAGCAGATGAGTTATTAGTGTCTAAAATTGTACGAATTACTCGATTTTGTGAATCTAAAATAACTTTTGCTGGAATATTGGCATGATTAAAAATCACTTGATCTAAAGCATCACCTTTGCTTCCTGATGGTGATTTAAGAGATTGTAAATTTAATTCATACGCCAGCGCCATGTAGTCGCCTTGTAAAATAGAGCGAGGGTCAACTGGCTTAAGCTTAATAAAAATACTTTTACTCTGATGTAGATGCCATTCATTTTTCGCAACCAAACCTGTAAAAACTAATACAGTGACTATTGCAAGAATAAGAGAGAAATACTTTTTCATTAATTTTCTCCCTCAACAAAATTGCTCTTAGCTTCTTGTAGGAGCAACCTATATAAAACCAACAATATAATTCCTGACACCAAGATTGATGCACTTTTAGCTAGAAAACTTAATTGCAAACTGTAATAAAGTTGCCAAAGTACAGTAGCGAACACAAGAAGCGTAATACCGTAAACAATGCGATCTTTATTTTTTAAAGCCCATGTCAAAATTACAAATAGAATGAATACATCAAAATAGCCGAGTGCAATAAGTACTATGCCAAAAATTAAAAAAGCAAAAAAAGTTATACTGTGAAGTTGTCTATAGAGATAAAAAAAACTAAAGCACAATAACCATAGACTTGGTAAGACATAGAGAAACCATAATGACTGATCAGCCGGATCAAGCAATGCTAATCCTATAAAATTATCAAAGAATGAGTTCACCAAAATCACAGCAAGTACGCATAAAAAGATACTCCGCTCATACGATACAATTGCTTTATTCCCTATCAGCAGTACTAAGCTAAAGATCAAATAGTTAAGTAAAGTTAAATTAAAATAAGTTTGAACAGAGTTTACTGACCATATTGAATGGTCTAGTTGCAATAAATAGAAAAATGCTATTCCATAAGTTGCGAGCATTTGAATTAAAATAAAGAACCAATGAGGCTTAAGAAAATAACTAATACATAGAATAAAAATCTGGGCAATTAACACCCATAAAATTTGATTTGTTTCAGATTCAAGATGGAATAAAAAAGCAGTTTGGCCACTAATAAATAAACAATATGCAAATTGCCGAATGAAATAATTTTGAGATTTTGTTAGTAAAGTTATAGCTATAGCAACAAAGATGATGCCAATAATTAAAGAAATAGTCTCCCAAAATACGAGTGTAAATGCTGCAAGTGCTAAACCAGCAAGCCAAGCACCAATTGCTAAAGGAATGACATAAAAACGGCTTTGGCGAAAAATTCTTATTAAGAAATAACTAATAAGTGCAAACCAAATAAAAATAATGCCCGCAATCAGTAGAAAAATGAACTCATTAGAATCTTTAAATAAATGATTAATCCCATCTACAAGCCATATTGTTGCAGTCACACCAAGAACAGCAGCCATTAAACTGGCACATAATTGATCATTTTTTTTAAAGAAATAATAAAAAGCGATTATTCCTGAAAGGAAAGCCGAGATCAGATAAGGAATGTTTGCATTCGATATGTATTGAATCATTCCAATGATTGAAATGACAGTAAACCAAGCGATAAAAACAAAACGTAATGCACGATACTTCTTTATACAGATCCAAAACTCGATAAGGCTTAATAAATTTAGAGTGAATAGATATAAATAAGGAAATTTTTCTGCCCAAAAAGTCTGTCGAAAAAATAAAAAAAGTGTAAGTTGGCTGCTAATGCAAACTAAAGTAAAAATACCAATATTAGGTCGATATAACCAAGGTAATAAAAGCAAAGTCCAAATCAAGAACAATAAATAACTGTCTGCACCTGTTTGATAAACTTGTCCTATTACAGCCAAACTCAAACCGATCATCAAACCACAAATACCATGTAAGGTCTGCCGAACTCCCTCGCTTAAGATATCTGTTACACTCACCCAAGCGGTGACAAGTAATATAACAGGTGGAATGCTGAGTTGAATGCTATCAGGAAGCATCAACCAGTTAGCAGCAATCAAATACAGAATACTTACCGCCATAAATAGATAACTAAAAATATGGAGATGCTGAATAAATAAAGTATTCCTAAAGGGATAATAGTCTCTAATCTGCATGAAAAACCTGTTTTATTTATAATTTTCTATAAAAAACATAGCATTCACTTTTAAAACCAACAAGTAAGCTCTTGTTAAAAAACCTATTTCGATTTCTAAAAATACTTATTCATAATGAGACTTAGCATTCTACAAAAGCATCTAGCCAATTTTGCCAAGCGCGCTATAATAAAACCCATCGCTTCAGGGCGGGGTGTAATTCCCCACCGGTGGTAAAGTTAATTTTCATATATAAATTAACAAGCCCACGAGCTTAAATTGTGTAATTTGAGCAGATTTGGTGAAACTCCAAAGCCGACGGTATAGTCCGGATGAAAGAAGACGACGAACTGGGATAAATCCGTTTTATTTCAGCGCCAGCCTGTTTTTACATCAGTCCTGAAATGTTCAACCGTATTTTTACGAGAGCGTTTCATTATGTCTAGCTTAATTCAACCAGAACTTTTTTTCTCAGCCCTCTCTCCTGCTGAACAGCGCATTCAACAAGCATTAGAAGATATCCGTCAAGGCAAACCTGTCTTGGTTATGGATGACTTTGACCGTGAAAATGAAGCAGATTTAATTGTTGCAGCAGAAACTCTAACTGTTGAGACCATGGCACGTATGATTCGTGACGGCTCAGGTATTGTATGTTTATGTCTGACAGAAGAGTTAGCAGATCATTTAGATCTTCCACCAATGGTTTCTCAAAACTCAAGTCAGTTTCATACTGCATTTACAGTGACTATTGAAGCCGCTCAAGGCGTTACCACTGGTGTTTCTGCTAAAGACCGTGTAACAACCATTAAAACTGCTATTAAAGATGGTGCTGTTGCAAGTGACTTAAATCGTCCTGGTCACGTTTTCCCATTACGTGCACGTAATGGTGGCGTGCTTACTCGACGTGGTCATACTGAGGGAACAATTGATTTAGCCAGATTAGCTGGTCTCAAACCTGCTGGTGTGTTATGTGAATTGACTAATCCAGATGGCACTATGGCATCAGGCATTCAAGTTTTAGCATATGCTCAAACTCATCACTTAACCGTGATTACGATTGAAGAACTTGTTCAATACCGTCAACAACACGGTATTTAAATAAAAAAGGTTTGGCTTTAGATCAAAGCCAAACCTATAAATTAAAACTTATTTATATTTAAGAAACTTTCTTTTGTGCTGCCAGTTCTTCAATATAGTCCAAAAGTTCAGAGAACTGATTAATCATTGCTTTTGGCTGTGCTTGAGCAAGTTCTTCTGCTGTTCCATAACCATAAGTCACAGCCACCGCCTCAATACCATTGTGACGAGCACCTAAAACATCATATTGACGGTCACCTACCATTAAACACTCTTCTGGACTTAATTGTTCGTGCTCAAGAATATAATGAATGAGTTCAGCTTTATTGGTCCGCTCACCCGTCAATTCACTGCCATAAATATCTATAAAATATTGGCTTAATTCAAAATGATCTAAAATTCGTTTCGCATAAATCGTTGGTTTAGCAGTAGCAACAAATAAACGATATCCTTCGTCTTTTAAAGCGCTCAGTGTTTGTACTACAGATGGATATACTTCATTTTCAAACAGACCAATGACCGAGAAACGCTCACGATAAGCCAATAAAGCTTGTTCAGCTAAATCATCATCTTGAGTAGCCAATAATTTTGCAAGTGATGGTTTTAAAGGCGGGCCAATGGTCCAATCAATATTTAAATCGGCAGCTAATGGATAGCCAAGCTTGTCCATTGCATAGCGAATTGAAGTATGGATACCAACTTTAGGGTCTGTTAAGGTTCCATCTAAATCAATCAAAATATGTTTTATAGCCATTCAATCATTAACCCAGTAAAGTATTTAGTTCAATTGGTCGAGAGTTTAATCAAACTCTCTTATACTAACGTAAATTTAAATTGAAAAGGAAATAACCGTGCGTCCAACCGTACTTTGTTTCTCGGGTTTAGACCCTTCAGGTGGTGCAGGTTTACAAGCCGATATCGAAGCAATTGGACAAAGTGGTGCCCATGCAGCAATTGCATGTACTGCCCTCACCATTCAAAACTCACAACAAGTATTTGGCTTTGAAGCAACCTCAAAAGAACTATTACTAGCTCAAGCAAATGCCGTGGTAGATGACTTACCCATTAAATGTGTTAAGTCAGGTATGCTTGGTACCACAGATAATATTGCTGCACTTGCTGAATTTTTACGTGTTCATCCTGACTATCAATATGTACTTGACCCTGTTTTAGTTGCAAACAGTGGTGGTTCGTTAGGAGACCAAGCAACTTTAGTTAAAGCATTTGTTGAACTGATTCCCCTAGCGACTCTTATTACGCCAAATACAGTCGAATTACGTGCACTAACAGGTATTGACGACGTAGAACAAGCAACAGAAAAGCTGTTTCAAATGGGTGCTAAAGCTGTATTAGTAAAAGGCGGTCATGAGGATACCCCTGACTTCATTAAAAATAGTTTATATATTGATGGTGAACTTGCAGCGAGTAGTAGTTGCCCTCGCCTTGAAGGTGAATATCACGGCTCAGGTTGTTCATTAGCAAGCTTTATTGCAGGTCGTTTAGCTTTGGGTGATTCTTTAAAAATTGCAGTACAACATGCAGAAACATGGCTATTTGGTGTTTTGAAAAATGCTGAAACGCCTGTACCCAATGGACAAAAGATTCCAAAACGATTTTAACAACAAAATAAAAAGGCGCTTTAAGCGCCTTTTTATTTATTCCAATTACTGAGGAATACGTAAAACTTGTCCAGGGAAAATCTCATCTGGATCTTTTAGCATTGGTTGGTTTGCTTCAAAGATTTTTTGATATTGGTTGGCATCACCATAAAATTCTTTCGCAATTTTTGAAAGGTTATCACCAGATTTTATCGTATAAAATTTACTTTCTGGCTCAGGAGTAGCAACCGTCATTTGATCATCTACTTGCGCAACGTGGTCTACGTTACCAACAATAAGAATAATTTTTTCTTTGTCTGCTTGGCTTTGTACTTGACCATGAAGCGTCGCAGTATCAGTTGAACCATTATATGTTACGGATAGGCCTTCCACCCCTAAGCCTAAACTTTTAATTAATCCTAATAATTTATTTGCCACTTCTTGTGCAGAAGGTTCTGCTGGTGTTGCTGGAGCTGGTTGTGGTTCTGCTGGTGCGGTATTTTTTTTACCAATACCTTTTACAAAATCAAAAAGACCCATCTTTTAGTCCTCATATTATTGTTTATAGTAAAGTCATTAAACTGACCTTTATTGTTATACTTGAAAAAAGAGACACCTCTGCTATCAATTAAGGTTGATCTTGTAAAAATATGTATCCCTATCAATGATTTTGATTAAATAAAAAAAGCCACCTTACGGTGGCCTTCTTTTTAATCAGCAATATGCGAATTAACCAAGTTTTTTAGTTACATAGTCAATTGCAGATTGAACTGTAGTGATTTCGTTTGAATCTTCATCAGGGATAGTGATGTCGAAGTCATTTTCGAAAGACATAACAAGTTCAACTAAATCTAAAGAGTCAGCACCCAAGTCATCCATGAAAGATGCTTCGTTTTTAATCTCTTCAGCTTTAAGACCAAGTTGTTCTGCAACTGCTTGTTTAACGCGTTGTTCGATATCGCTCACAGGAATTCTCCTCATTGCTTGTGGCGTTTGATTTGCCACTAGTTTAATTGAATATAAAAATTTTTAAAAGTTTATACATCGGCGTTAGGCCATGTATAAACCACCATTTACATGTAATACCGTACCGGTAATGTAACCTGCTTTATCACTTGCAAGGAAACTCACCGCATTTGCGATATCTTGTGGCTCACCTAAACGATTTAAAGCCACTTGATCACTCATTTTTTTGCGAATGTCTTCACTAAGTGCATCTGTCATTTCTGTTGCAATAAAACCTGGTGCCACACTGTTTACAGTGATTTGGCGGCTACCCATCTCTTTTGCAAGGCTACGGCTGAATGCTTCAATACCTGCTTTAGCAGCAGAGTAGTTTGCTTGGCCTGGGTTTGCAAAATGAGCAACAACAGAACTGATATTAATAATTCGACCAAAACGTGCTTTCGTCATGCCCTTAAGTACGCGTTTAGATAAACGATAAACGGCTTTAAGGTGGATATTGAGAATGTCATCCCAATCATCTTCAGACATACGAAGCAACAAATTGTCTTTCGTAATACCTGCATTGTTAACGAGAACAAGTACAGGACCATAATTCTGTTCAATATGAGACACTACTGCTTCAATCTCATCGAGATTACGCACGTCTAGCGCCAAACCTGCACCTTGTTCACCAAAGCTATCTGTTAGCTTTTGTGCACCAGATTCAGAAGTCGCAGTACCTACGACAAAATAACCGTCTTGAATAAGTTGCTGGGCAATTGCAGCGCCAATGCCCCGACTCGCGCCCGTTACTAATGCAACTTTGCGTTCTTGTGTCATGCAATTTTTCCTTCTGCCACTAAAACAGCATTTAGGGCATCTTCCATTTTGCTCTTACTATCAATAGAAAAAGCTTTTTCGATATTTGGTAAACGCTTTGCGAGATTACTCAATACTGTACCAGGACCACATTCAACAATGTACTGAATACCTTGGTCTTGAAGAGACTGCATGGTACGTGTCCATTGCACAGACTCGTACAATTGTGCTGTTAATGCCTGACGTAATTGAGCAACATCGGTAGCAATTCCCGCGTTGACATTTTGTATTACAGGAATGGTAGGTAGCTCAATGGCAGTTTGTTCCAAAGCTTCTGCAAATTTTTCTGCAGCAGGCTTCATCAATGAACAATGCGAAGGTACAGAAACTGGTAAAGCAATTGCTTTAGCAGATTGTTCTTTTGCTAATGCCATCACTTGCTGTACAGATGCAGTACTGCCCGCAATTACAACCTGACCTTGTGAATTATAATTTGCAGCTTCAACTGAACCTTGACCTGATGCAGTTACACTCTGGCATAGTTCAACTACTTTATCATCGGCCAAACCAAGAATTGCAGCCATCGCACCTTCCCCTTGAGGGACAGCACTTTGCATGAGTTTTCCACGCAAATTAACTAATTTAACTGCATCTGCCAAACTCATTGAACCCGCTGCAACTAAAGCGCTGTATTCACCTAAAGAGTGACCAGCAAGGTATTTAGGTGCTAAACCACCCAAATCTAACCAAAGACGCCATAAAGCGATGCTAGCAGTTAATAATACAGGTTGGGTGTTTTGTGTTTGGTCTAAACCTTCACCACTTTGCGCAATGTGCCAAAGATCAAATCCTAGCGCGTCTGAAGCTTCAGCAAAAGTTTGCCCAACTCCACTAAACTGTTCTGCGAGTTCAGCGAGCATACCAACTTTTTGTGAACCTTGACCCGGAAACACAAATGCAGTTTTTGTGGCTAAAGCTACTTGTTCAAGACGTTTAGCAGACATAAGAAATCCTTTTTGGGTTTTCACTCATTTCTCTGGAGCGGAAATTTAACATTTAATTTGTATATTTATAATTGCGAAAAACAACAAAAAAAGGGAGCTTTCGCTCCCATTTTTTCTATACTTAAGCATCACGCTTAATGCATATCATGCAATTATTCAGCATCAGCTGCTTTAGCGAATAATTGGCGACCACGGTAGAAACCGTCTTTAGTCACGTGGTGACGACGATGAGTTTCACCAGTTGCTTGGTCTACTGTTAATGCATTCTCGGTTAAAGCGTCATGTGAACGGCGCATGTCACGGCGAGAGCGACTTTTACGGTTTTGCTGAACGGCCATGATGGCTCCTTACAAAGATCGAAAAAATGGATCAGAACAAATTCAGTTGTCTTATCTCATAATCATAACACAAATTATGAGTTAAGTTTACCCTTCAAACCTGCCAAAACATCAAACGGGTTATCCCGTTTCTCTTCGACAACGTTCTGAATGGTAGGTTGATGTTTATGTTCACAAGCATCATGCTTGGGAGATAAAGGCATCAACAATAACAGTTCATCTTCTAGTAATGCGAGCAAGTTAATCGAAGCAGGTGTATCAAAATCACCTTTTGTCGAAGACTCACTTTCACCTAAAACGATGAAATCAGCATCCTCATCCAAGCGCTCTATCAGTGACTCATCATCTACAAGTGCAATATGAAAGTCAGAAACAATTGGCATTTCAACAGGTTCCAAACAACGTTGGCACTCCATTGGAACTTTTGTTTCCATATGACCATCTAACCACACAATGCGATGATAGGCATCCATTGATAGCTTACAGTCTATGTTGATCAATTGGTTATCAATTGATCCAACAGCTTCACGAGCAATACGAGTAAGACGAGACAATGGCAGTTGACCTGACCATGTAAAGCCTTGCTCAGCCCATTTAAACGGCTCAATCTGTGCCGGAAAGGTATTTGCTGACATAATTAAGGCGGCAATTCTACAAATTCATCGGTACTCTGTCAAAGATTAAGATACAATTTTGTACTTCTTTAGACAGAACTCGGGGTAAATTAAGCAATGCACCTGTTGCAGCCGCAACCTGAAGTTAACACTTCATTACTCGTTTGCACCCATTCAACTCACCAAAACACTCTTTTACCTGACGTGGTGCAACTCTCACCATGGCCAAGCTCAAAATTAGAGTCTGAGCAAGTTGATTGGCTTATTTTACACTTTAATCACTGGTTTTCCCACCATAATGTGACATTAGTTCGTGGAGAATTTGAACCAGAATATTTCCCAGCAAACGAACATGAGCCAGCCAAAATTCAATTTGCCCATGGTTTTTTCAATAGTGCCCTGCATGAAATTAGCCATTGGACAATTGCAGGCGCAAAACGTCGTCTGTTGCCTGATTTAGGGTATTGGTACACCCCAGATGGTCGAACTAAAGAACAGCAAGATTTATTTGAACAGGTGGAAATTAAGCCGCAAGCGATTGAATGGTTATTTTCCCATTCTTTTGGCAGAAAATTTAGAGTCTCGCTCGACAACCTGACAGGTGATGGCGGAGATGGCAAAAAGTTTAAAGATAATGTTTATACACAAGTACAACGCTATTTTTCTGGAGAAGCTAAATTACCTGTTGATGCAGCGCGATTCATTGAATGTATTTGCCAATGTACGCGAGCAGGTGCAGCGTTACAATCAAGTGAATTTAAACGTGAACTCCTTGATTAAATGACAAAAAAACTACGTAAGTTACTTGCTTCCCAAGTTTGAAAAGTCTAATACTATTTTTAATACTGGCGTGATGGAGTCTCTAAAATATGCTGCATTTACATGTACATCCTGAAAATCCACAACAACGCCTCATTGACCAAGCGGTTGAGCGTATTCGTGCAGGAGATGTTGTGGTATACCCTACCGATGCCGCCTATGCAATCGGATGCCAGATTGGTAATAAAAATGCGATGGAACGTATTGCCCAGATTCGTGATTTAGGCCCTAAGCATCAATACGCAATTATGTGTTGTGATTTATCAGATATCGCGACTTATGCAAAAGTTGATAATGCGACTTATAGATTATTAAAGGCAAATACACCTGCTGTTACGACTTTCATTTTACCTGCAACAAGTGAAGTTCCACGCAGGTTAATGCATCCTAAAAAGAAAACGATTGGTTTACGTATTCCAAGTAACCCAATTTGTCAGGCTTTATTAAAAGAACTTGGTGAACCTTTACTGACAAGTACACTAATTTTACCAGGACACGAAGACCCTCTTGATGATCCTTACGATATTGAAAATCAGTTAGCTAAACGGATTGATGTATTTATTGATGGTGGGTTTGGAACTTTGACAACCACCAGTATTGTTGATTTATCGGGTGAACATCCAGAAGTTATCCGTCATGGTGCAGGAGACGTAAGTGCTTTCGAATAAGCACTTACCCCCTTTTTACCAACAGTTAAAAAAAAAGTATTATCAAGAAAAAAAATACTCTTTATTTAGTTTGGATTTTTTTTACACTTTAGTCGTTAAGCAATTTATTAAAAGTCACAATTCCTTTAGAATGTTTTGCACTATCTGCTGTTCTTCTGCTACAGCTCTTATTGACTTGAAAACAAGTCTCATGCTTTTGAAAATTCGCGTGGCTTATAATCGTAATGAACCAATCACTTCATCAATCCATGGAAGACGTTCCACACATCCGTGTTTTAGATGAGTGGCACGACACGATTCCTGAAGATCTTTATATTCCTCCAGCTGCCTTCGAGATTTTACTTGAACAGTTTGAAGGACCGCTCGACTTTTTAATTTATCTGATTCAGAAAAATGGTTTCGATTTGGTTCAGCTCGATATCGCCCCTATTGCAACTCAATATTTAGCTTATATGGATAGCATGAAATCCCTAAATATTGAGCTGACTGCCGACTACATGGTCATGGCTGCTTTATTGGCCGATTTGAAATCTCGCTTACTTTTACCTAAGCCAACTGTTATTAGTATTGAAAAAGATCCTAAACAGGATCTTATTGATCGACTTGAGACTTATTTACGTATTAAGCAAGCTGCTGAGCGTTTAGGGCAAATGCCGGTTCTTGACCGTGATACATTTAGTGCAAATGTAAGTTTAGGGCATATCGCACCTGTTTATGAAGGTTATGATGTTTCGGCGCTACATGATGCCTTGTTTTGCGTATTTAACCGCCCAGAACCTGTAACACATACAATTGCACAAGAGCCCGTACTGTTAGAAGAACGTATTGCTTATATTGAAGAGAAATTAGAGTCAGGCGACGTGTTAAGTTTTAAAGAATTACTGAATCCGCAACAAGGCCGTATGGGTATGGTTGTAACTTTTATGGCCGTGTTAGAGTTAACCCGACAACAAAAGATTAAAATTATTGCGACAGGTGTTGAAGCTCCATTGGCTATTCAAGGGTCTGCGGCATGAGTTTTGAACAAAATAATACCGATTTGTCATTAGCTGACATTCATCACGAAGTTTTATTGCAACTTGAAGCGATTATTTTTGCCAGTGAAGCACCTGTTTCAATTGCTCGTTTAAAAGAAGCTTTTAATAATCAATATAATAAACAACAGCTTCGTCAGCTTTTACAACAGCTTGCCCTCTTACAACATGGCCGCTCTATTGAGTTGATAGAAACTGCGCAAGGCTTTCGTTTTCAGGTAAGATCCAAATATCGCAATATTATTGCGCAGATTTGGCCAGAGCGACCAACAAAACTGTCGCCATCTTTACTAGAAACGTTGGCTGTCATTGCGTATCATCAACCAGTCACGCGTGCTGATATTGAACAAATTCGTGGTGTATCTAATAATAGTCAGATTCTCAGAACGCTATTTGACTGGAACTGGATTAAAGAAGCCGGTTTTAGAGATTTACCCGGAAGACCTGCGTTGCTAATTACAACGCCTCAATTTCTGAATGCTTTTGGTCTAGCCTCTTTAGGCCAATTGCCTCCCCTACAGAACGCCAAGGAAGCATTTATGGCTCTCGATGCAAATGCACCGAAATCATAAAGAGGTGGACTGTTGATCATTATGTCTAAGGTTGTGCTGTCATGAGTGAAAAATTGCAAAAAGTATTAGCGCGAATCGGATTAGGTTCCCGTCGATATATGGAAGAGGTTATTGCCGCAGGACGCGTGAGTGTAAACGGCAGCGTTGCCCAAGTGGGTGAACGCATTGAACCAGGCGATGAATTACGCATTGATGGTCGTAAAGTTCAGTTTCAAATCGAAGACGAAATTCGTCGTCGTGTACTGATTTATTATAAACCTGAGGGTGAAATCTGTTCACGTAATGATCCTGAAAAACGTCCAACTGTATTTGATCATTTACCACAAATTGCAAATGATCGTTGGGTAATGGTAGGTCGTCTGGATATTAACAGTACAGGTTTATTATTATTTACAAATGATGGTGAACTTGCTAACCGCTTAATGCACCCATCTAATGAAATTGAACGTGAATACGCTGTACGTGTAATGGGTGAAGTAACACCAAAACTACGTCAAAACATGGTGAATGGTG
The DNA here is from genome assembly GCF_016064815.1 of Acinetobacter seifertii. Classification (NCBI taxonomy): domain Bacteria; kingdom Pseudomonadati; phylum Pseudomonadota; class Gammaproteobacteria; order Moraxellales; family Moraxellaceae; genus Acinetobacter; species Acinetobacter seifertii. The sequence continues at coordinate 3,250,011 of NZ_CP065820.1, forward strand.
TAGAGCTTGAAGATGGCCCAGCCAAGTTCGAATCTTTCTCTGAAATTGGTGGTGAAGGTATTAACCGCTGGTATCAAGTTGTGGTGAAAGAAGGTCGTAACCGTGAAGTACGCCGTATTTTTGAATCACAAGGCCTTAAAGTAAGTCGTTTATTACGTACTCGCTACGGTACTGTGATTTTACCACGTGAATTACGTACTGGCCGTTGGATGGAACTCGACAAAACTGATATCGACAACTTAGCAAAATCTGTTGAGTTAAAACCGCGTCAAGGTACAGGTTTATTTGGTATGGCGAAACGTCGTACTGACCGTATGACTGAAAAGCCAATGGCAGCGCGTCGTGGTGGCTACTTACGTCAACAACGTCGTGATGATGAAAAAGAAGCACCAGCAAACACTGGTACTCAGCGTAAATCGACTGGTCTTAACCGTGGATTTAAAAAGTTCTAAGATCAACTTTTAAATCAAAAAACCGCTCAAATTAGAGCGGTTTTTTTATAGTTTGTTGTCAAATTAACTCATTTTTGCCAATTCAATCCACTCTGCTTCTGGAAAGTAAATAGCTAAATAATCTTTCAAGTAATTTGAAGTATCTTTAGAAATTAATGGATCTTTTGATTCATCTTTTAGATTATAAACTAGAGCCTTTAATTTCAGCCCACGAGACTTAAGCGCCTCAAGACTAAGTAAAGTATGGTTAATACTTCCTAGACGACCAGAAGTTACTAAAATAACGGGGAATTGATGCTGAGCCACATAGTCAATGGTGAGTAGACTGGTGGTTAAGGGCACCATTAAGCCCCCTGCACCTTCTAACAATACAATTTCAAAACGCTCAGCCAATGTTTGAGTCGCATTTTCAATTTTTTGAAAATCAATTTCTCTATTATCCAAGCGTGTTGCTAAATGAGGTGAAGCTGGATAGCTAAAGATTTCAGGCATAGTCAGCTTATCGTGATCTTCCTGAAACCAACCTTGTCCCATAATTTCACGATGCTTCTCGATGTCTTCAGAAATAGCAGCATTACCTGTTTGAATGAGTTTCTGGGTAATTACTTTTTTACCTTGCTCAGTCCATAATTTTGCTAAAAAACCTGTCGCGTAAGTTTTACCAATTTCAGTATCAATCCCACTGACAAAATAGATCTGGCCACTCATTTACTTCACTCTCCGGGCAACACAATAAATCGGATGGTATGTTAAGGCAGATCCCTCGGCCTGCTTAAACCGATCATAATCTTGATAAAACTGCTGTAAAGTTTGCTTGGTCCAACGATGCTGAGCGGTTGCCGTTACACCTGTTGCTTTCAAATGTTGTAATACAGCTTTAGGCGAATCAAAATAGAGCTGAGTTTCTGACTCAGATAAATGCAAAACTTCAAAACCAGCCTGAGTTAAGGCATTGTTCCAACTTTCAAGATTCCAATAACTTAAACCTTGTCCAGTTAGCTCTTTAATTTCAAATAGGTTCTTAGGGCCAAATGTTGAAAAGCATAACCAACCACTGTCATTTAAAGCATCATTACAACGCTTAAGCAAACGTGGTAAATCTTGCATCCATTGCAAAGCCGAACCTGAAACAATCATATCGAGCTGTTGCGGCAAATCTAAAGTTTCAATATCCCCAATCAACCATTTCAAATTTTCTTGATGATTGAAGTGCGTCTGCACCTCTGAGTACAGATCATTCAAAATTAATTTTTCAATCTGAAAAGATGCAGTAATAAGACGAGTCAAATTGCCAGAACCACAACCGATTTCAAAAACACGTGACATCGTACTTGGGCAAAACTGCTTTAGTAAGCCCGCTAAATTTTGGCAAATTTGTTTTTGAACTATTGCATGCTCTGAATAGCTTTGGCCAGCTTTGGCAAAACGCTGGGCAACCAAGTTTTTATTCAAACTCACAGAAAACTCACCAATTCTTCAAGCTCATGTTGCTGCACCATTGACGTTAAAGAAATACGCAAACGTGCACTATTTTTAGGTACTGTTGGTGGGCGTACAGGCATGGCATAAAAGCCGCTTTCTTGAACGTGTTTTGCCTTATCGATCGCAGCCTGACTCTCTCCCACAATAATTGGAACAATATGACTAGTCGACGGGCTTACATAACCCTTTTGTACAACAGCTTGTTGAAGATATTGGCTAATATTTTTTAGGTGTTCACGCTGAGGTTGAGCAACTAATACTTTTTGGAATATAAAGTTTACCCAAGCTACAATAATAGGAGGTTGAGAGGTAGTAAAAATAAGCGGGCGCATTTTATTAATAAGATAGTCTTTAAGAATTGGATCGCAAATAATGTAACCACCAACTGCTGCTAATGCTTTACCGAAGGTACCAACTAGAAAATCAATTTCTTGAATGACATTATATTGTTCAGCACATCCTAAGCCTTGCTGACCACGAGCACCAATTGAGTGTGCTTCATCGACATATAGCATGGTTTTAGCAAAACGTTTTTTAAGCTGGACTAATGCAGCTAAATCCGTTTCATCACCATCCATACTAAAAATACTTTCTGTGACCACAATGATTCGTTCAATCTTGTCATCATCATGATATTTTTGCAGAAGTTGTTCTAAATGCTGTAAATCGTTATGTCGATAACGTACATACTGCGCACCAGATAACCGTATACCATCAATCATGCTCGCATGAACTAACTTATCCGCCAATATTAAAGTTTTGCTATCAGCAACAGCGGGTAAAATACCAATATTCATGTGATAGCCACTATTAAATAGCAGTGCCGACCGACCACCAAATGCCTGACTTAGGCTATTTTCCAACTGTTCATATTCTTCAAAGTTACCTGTCAGTAAACGAGCCGATGAAGAACTAAAATAGCTGCGCTCCAAAGGTAAGCTATCTAAAAACTCTTGACGAAGATTAATATCAGCCGCCAGTCCAAGATAGTCATTTGAAGCTAAGTTAAGCATTGTTTTATTTTGAATAGTAATAAAACGGTCATGCTGTACATTTTGGGTAAATTGTCTAAAGTTACCTTGTTGTTTTAACTCATCTAACTCTGTAGCAAAATGATCAAGCAATGACATCTTAATGCGCTCCCTGCAATGTTTTAACAACTTCAACCAATTGTTCAAGCAAATCGCTTAGCTCTTGTTGAGTAATGACATAAGGTGGCATCACATATACCAGTTTGCCAAAAGGGCGAATCCAAATTCCACGGTCTACAAATTGTTGCTGTAAAGTTTTCATATCAACATTAAAAGTGAGCTCTACTACGCCAATTGCACCCAGCACTCGTACATCAGCAACATAATCAAGCTGATTTAAAGGCACTAAATGTTGGCTAAGCTGTTGCTCAATTCGCTTAATATTAGCTTCCCAATCTTGCTCAATTAATAATTGCGTACTTCTCAAGGCAACAGCACAAGCAAGTGGATTGGCCATAAAGGTTGGGCCGTGCATAAATACTCCAGCCTCACCACGACTAATGGTTTCTGCAACATGCTTTGTTGTTAAGGTCGCAGATAACGTCATATAGCCGCCTGTTAACCCTTTACCTAGGCACATAATATCTGGTTCGACTTGAGCATGTTCCCACGCAAAAAGCTTACCCGTACGGCCAAAGCCAGTAGCGATTTCATCAAAAATTAATAACAGATGATATTTCTCACAAAGCGCCTTAGCCTGACGTAAATATTCAGGATGATAAAAACGCATGCCCCCTGCACCTTGAACAATTGGTTCAATAATGAGTGCGGCAAGCTTTTCATGATTTTGCTGAATGGCTTGTTCTAGCTCGGCAATATCTTGAGGATTCCATTCTTCATGGAATTTGGTTTGTGGTGCAGCCACGAAAAGACGGTTCGGTAAGCTGCTACCAAAAATTTGGTGCATGCCTGTAACAGGATCACATACAGACATCGCATTCCATGTATCACCGTGGTAACCAGAACGCGTAGTAATAAAATTTGTTTTTTGCGGTTGGCCTTGTGCTGCCCAGAACTGCACAGCCATTTTCAGAGCAACTTCAACGGCAACCGACCCTGAATCTGCATAGAAAATTTTATCGAGACTTGGCGGTGTAATTTTTAAAAGAATTTTACCAAGTTCAATCGCAGGATCATGGGTTAGCCCACCAAACATGATATGTGACATGTTCTGTAATTGATCTGTCACTGCCTGATTGAGTTCAGGATTGTTATAGCCGTGAATTGCACACCACCAAGACGACATACCATCAATTAAAGTTTTACCATCATCGAGTTCAATCTTCGCACCATAAGCACGCTTAACTTTGAATGTTGGTAACGGTTGGGTCATTGAAGTATATGGATGCCAAATATGTTCCAAATCAAAATTATCGGTCATCCTCTATACCCTTTTACAGCGTTCAAATCTCTCATTGAACACATGTTAAACCTGTTAATAATGAAAGAAAATTGCGATATCAATCAAAGCTTATTAACTTTGCTGATGAATTGTTAAAAATTGGCAGATTTCTTCAATTGTTCTTTCTACCTGTAAGTAAGGAAAAGCGTGTGTAGCGTCTTTTAGTAACTTATAAGTCATGTTTTCTGTAGCGAAATCCTTAAAATTCTCGATAATTTTGCAAGGAATGACATTATCTTGCTCAGCAAACAGATGAAGCTGTAGACCTGAATAGTTTTTCAAGTTATCTACCAAGTTTAACTGTTCTAGCATTTTTAAACCGTCTACCAGTATTTCCTGTGCGGGTGGATTTGCGATGTTTTGTACACTCATCCAATCTTGTTTCGCTTGAGATGAGCCAAGTGTAATCAAATAATAAAAACGCTTTAAAGTGGCTTGCGGGTTCTGTAAAAGAGACCCTTTAAATTGACTAAATACATCAGCAGGCATTGCGGTTTGCCAATTATCATGAGCAACGAAACAAGGATTCGACGCAAGCGTAATTAAAGTTTTTGTTTGCCCTGTTTGCTTGTAAAAAATATCAACCAGTTGAGTTGCTAACTGCCCACCTAGAGACCAGCCTATTACCACATCAACTTCAGCCACTAAATCAAGCTGTGCTTGAAAGTTACGATCTAAAACATTAAAAATATTAATCAGTTGTGTTTCAAAACCAGCTTTTTCCAAGTGCAATTTAAGTGATTGCAAAGGTTCTATGCCTACTCCCCAACCTGTAATCAATAAAATTTTATTTTGTAACTTCATATACCTGTCCACAGCCAACTTTTGCAAGATTATATATTAATATCAATTTTAAATATCTTTTAAAATCAACATAAAAATTAAATTTCACAAAGTAAAATCAGTCATTTAGAGGTAGTTAATATTCTGAAATATATTGATAAGTAAAGCCTAAATTATTCATATGAAACATACAAAACTTTAATTATCTAAACATTGAAGCAAATCAAAAAACAACATAATCCACACTTCACCCATAAATCCATTGTGCAATGTAATTAATGTTAATACTTATGTTTTTTTATTAAAAAAAATGACTCATTAATTCATTTTAATGATAGAAGATTAATTAATGATCAAAATATTGGGTAGGTTAATATGAATAGTCAAAGTATAATATCTGGTGGGAGAGAAAAAGATACATATTTTGTTACACCCAATGATATTATAAATACCTTACCTTCAGATAAAAATTATTGTTTATTTCTAGATATTGATGGAACATTAGCTCCATTTCAAATTCATCCTGAACATAGTTTTATTCCTAATACTACATTAGAAGTTATAAAAAAAATTATTGAATTAAATATACCAGTGGTTGCTGTAACAGGTCGCGATGTTGAAACGGCTAGTAAGCTGCTTCAGTCTATTGAAGTTCCTATAGCTGGACTACATGGTTTAGATATTTGTTTTGACTCTAGCACTTATATTCGCCCAGACTTAAGTGATATTAATTTTAATAAATTAAAAGAAGATATTATAAAATCTTGTGAAAAATATCCCGATTTATTAATTGAGGATAAAGGATATTCTATTGCCTTACATTATCGAAAAAAACCAGAATTAGAAAATAATGCAATTTACATTATGCAACAGGTTAAATATTTTCATCCTCAACTAAAATTAAATAGAGGAAAATTTGTAGTTGAATTAGTACCTAAACAGGCAGATAAAGGCAAAGCAATTCAAACTATATTAAATCATCTTAATTTACCGTTAATTCATCCGATATTTATAGGAGATGACTTAACAGATGAATCGGGTTTCATATTTATTAATCAACAGTTTGGCACTTCAATTAAAGTAGGTTCTGGTGAAACAGAAGCTCAATATAGATTAAAAGATATTAACAGCGTTTCTAATTTTCTTTTTTTCTTTCTCGAAAAAATAAAAAAGTTATATGTCAAAAATAGTCAAGATCAGAATGGAGAACAAATATGTCTAAATTAATCGTGTTATCGAATCGAATAAGTATGCCATCAGGTAAGGCTTCAGCAGGTGGCCTTGCAGTAGCTGTACAAGACGCATTAAATGACAGTAACGGTATTTGGTTGGGCTGGAATGGTCAACAAATTACCGATACTGAAGCGCCTGAGTTCGATCAGGCATATTCTCATGGGATTGACTACATTACCTGCCCTCTTACACATCAGCAATATGCACAGTATTACTGCGGTTTTGCTAACAAGGTCTTATGGCCTGCTATGCATCATAGAGACGATCTGATCGAATATGATGCTGAAGAATATAATACTTACCAACGGGTCAATCGTTTATTTGCCGAAAAATTAAAACAAATTGCTCAGCCGGATGATGTTATTTGGGTACATGACTATCACTTTTTTAGTGTAGCTCGTCATTGCCGCGAATTAGGAATGCAGAATAAATTCGGTTTCTTTTTACATATTCCTTTTGCAAGCTTAAACATTTGGCGCAAAATTCCAGTTGCGTTACAACTAGTACAAGACCTTTGCCAATATGATGTAGTTGGTCTACAAACCCAAGCTGACCAAAACACATGTATGCAAACCTGTATGGGCTTACTTGAAGCTCAAAAAATATTAAGTGATCGAATCAGTTATAAAAAGCGTCAGGTGTTGATTAAGTCCTACCCTATTGGTGTGCAACCTGAACTTATTCAGCGCCAAGCCCAACAGGCATTTCAAACAGCAAATGTATTTAACTTTGAAGATATTCCGCGACAAAAAACTATTATCGGTGTTGACCGTATTGATTATTCAAAGGGTCTACTTGAGCGTTTCAATGCATTTGCAACCTTCTTGGAAACCAATCCTGAATATCATAGGCTAGTACGTCATCTACAAGTTGCAACACCTTCACGTACAGATATTCCTGCTTATCAACGCTTATACCAACGTTTTAAAACTAAGCTAGAACTGATTAATCAAGAGTTTGCACAGGAAGACTGGCGTCCAATTGATTGCTGCTATGACACCGTTAAACATGACAGCCTAATGCATATTTATCGCAATTCTGATATTTGTTGGATTAGCTCACTACGTGATGGTATGAATTTGGTCGCAAAAGAATATATTGCGGCTCAAGATCCAGAGAACCCAGGTGTACTAATTTTATCTAAATATGCTGGTGCAGCTGAACAAATGACTCAGGCCTTAATTGTTGACCCAATAGATCGAGCGGCAATGATGGATACTCTAAAAACCGCTCTAGAGATGTCTAAAGCAGAACGTATTAATCGTTATGAACAGTTAATAGAGGGTTTAGCAACCACCGACTTGAGTGATTGGCGTAATAATTTCTTGAAAGATTTAGAAAATGCTCCGACTTTCACGAAATCTAAATTCTCATTACAAGATAAGTATCTACCCACTTATCATGTCTTATAATAATTCACACTTATAGAACATCGAGAAGTTTTTCTCGATGTTCTTTTCGGCTGGTGAGTTAGCTTAAGTTATTTTGCCTTCACAAGTGTAAAGCGATTGAGTACAGCAATCATGATTAATAAAACAGCTACCCCAGATAGGACTGTGGTTAGACTGGTCCACTGACCAATTAAACCGATTAAAGCTGGACCACTTAATGACCCTGTGTATGCAATAGTTGAAACCATAGAAAGCGCTGCTGCTTTAGGCATATCATTCTGGCGGCCGACACGAGAAAACATAACTGGCACAATGTTAGAGCATCCTAAACCTAAAAGTGCATAACCCAATACTACAACTTGCCAAACAGGTGCCATCACAATAGTGACCATAGCAAGAGCAGCAACAATTGCACTATAGGTCACAATGGTTTTTTCACCCCATTGTTTTAACAAGAGATGTCCTGCAAAACGACCACTTGTCATACTAAGTGCAAAGAATGTGTAAGCCAGCCCCGCAAAGGCAGGATTCAGCTGATATTTACTAGTCAAATAAATACCACCCCAGTCCATTGCTGCACCTTCTGACAAGAAGGCAATAAAACACATCATCCCAATTAAGAGAATAGTACCATTCGGGCGCGAAGTTTTTTTAGGTGCGTCAGTTATTTCAGCTGCACCTTGTTCATCTTGCTCAAATGTTGTTAAAGCAGATGGAATAGCAACAAAGCTAACGACCAGTAAAATCATGACTACAGACAGCGTACTCATGAGTGGTGAAAGGCCAATTGCTAGTAGCGTGGTGACAAGCATGGCACCTATTAAACCACCAAGGCTGCACATACCGTGGAAACTAGACATGAGTGCACGTAAGCTGTGTTTTTCCACCACAACTGCCTGCAAATTGATAGCAACGCCAAGGCTGCCTGCCGCTGTACCAAAGATAAATAACGCCACAGCCATCGATACAAGGCTATGCCAGATCGTTAAACTTGGTAATAACACCATTAAGAGTATGGTCGCCACTGCAATTAATGGACGGCATCCCCAACGCTTAACTAAAGCCCCTGTCGCAGGCATAGCAATCATTGAACCGATTCCCATGCAAAGCAGCAATAAACCAAAATTTGCATGATTCAGGTTTAAACGTTGCTGTGCATAAGGAATGAGTGGTGCCCAAGCAGATATCGCAAAGCCCAAGCTAAAAAAGCTGAGACGAGTTGCTAATCGTTGTGTGCTTAAGAGAGAAGCTGTATCTAAAACAGCAGACTTGGAAAATAACATATACGCGAAGCTCACCATAAAACCATTGGCGATCCATACCAACCGATTCCCCATAGAAAAACCCTTGCCATATTAAGTTTCAGGCAAGGGTTTTTATTGGCGAAATTATATCCAATTCCATAAAAAAAACATGGGGTCTGACACAATTTTTCTGACTTTTTTGTAACTACCAAAGCCTTATATAGTAAGGCTTTGAATATATTCAATTTGACAATATTAACGTCTAGCAGTGACTTTGTTTTATTAAAACGAGTGAATAAAAAACCCAGCTTAAGCTGGGTTCTTCAAATCATTAAATTTGAGACTGAATATAATTTTGTAGGCCAATCAGTTCAATTAAACGCAACTGTTTTTCAAGCCAGTAAGTATGGTCTTCTTCGGTATCTGATAATTGTTGACGTAACATGTCACGACTAATGTAGTCGCCTTTTTCTTCACACAGTTTAATACCTGTCGCTAATTTTTCACGCACGTGATATTCAAGTGCTAAATCAGCTTTTAAGCAAGATACAACGTCTGTACCGACATTGATATCTTCACGGTGCATGTTTGGTTTGGCACCTAAAAACAATACACGACGAATAATTGCATCAGCATGAGAAGCTTCTTCTTGCATCTCATGATCGATACGCTCATAAATCTTGTTTAGACCCCAATCCTCATACATACGAGAATGGATCAGATATTGATCACGGGCAGCCAACTCTCCGCCAATGAGCATATTTAAATAGTCTATGACTTCTGGATTGCCACGCATAATAAATCTCCTATCGTATGAGTCTATTATGGGCAATCTTAAAAATGATTGCAAAATAAAAAATAGTTAAGTTTATGATTTTTATCAAATTAAAATGAGAAACATACGCATTTGCAGTTTAAGTTATTTAAATTTCCTCTGCAAAAAGAAACGCTTGTCCGAATTATAAGCTCAAACAAGCGTTCAAATATGGGATAAACCATCAATTTATAAATTTGTAACTAAAATCAATGGTTCTTATTTCGCTAAGTCTTTTAGCTCAAAGTCTGCCCATAACCCGCCATGAGTGATAAGAAATCTGTTTCATTCATGACAGGAATACCTAATTTCGCTGCTTTTTCTAGTTTTGAACCAGCCTTTTCACCAGCAACCACGCATTTAGTTTTACTCGATACACTACCACTTACACGCGCACCTAATGCTTGTAGCATTTGAGTCGCCTGATCACGTGTCATTTGCTCTAATGTACCTGTAAGGACCCAGCTTTCACCATTCAATGGTTGACGTGTTGGCGCTGTTGGCGCATCCCAATGAATACCCGCAGCAATTAAACGATCAAGTACTTCAATGTTATGCGGTGCCAAGAAGAAATCAGCGATCCATTCAGCAGTAATATCGCCTACATCAGGAGTTTTCTTCAAAGCTTCAACATCAGCAGCTTTAAGAGCCTCTAGCGTTTGGAAGGTATTGGCTAACATTCTAGCTGTTGTTTCACCGACCCCACGAATACCTAAGGCATAAATAAAACGCGCAAGCGTTGTTTTCTTACTGGCTTCAATGGCATCAATGAGGTTCTGTACCGACTTTTCACCCATTTTTTCAATGCCCAACAGCGTTTCTCTGTGTTCATGCAAATGGTAAATATCAGCAACATCTTTGAGTAAATCGAGGTGTAATAAAGACTCAACCCAACGATCACCCAAACCTTCAATATCCAGAGCTTTACGCGATACAAAGTGACGAATAGCCTCAATACGCTGTGCAGCACAATATAAACCACCAGAACAGCGTGCCAGAGCCTCACCTTCAGGCATAACCACTGGAGATGCACATACTGGACAGTTTTCAGGTAAATGAACAATCTCTGCTTCAGCAGGACGGAACTCTGGCCAAACTTTTTCTACTTTAGGAATAACGTCACCAGTACGGTAAACACTTACCGTATCTCCAACGCGTACATCTAGACGATGAATTTCACCAATATTATGCAAAGTCACATTAGAAACAGTCACACCACCCACAAAAACAGGGTTTAAGCGTGCTACAGGTGTTAAAGTCCCAGTACGGCCTACTTGCCAGTCAATCTGCTCAACAGTAGTCAGTGCCGCTTGTGCAGGGAATTTATAGGCGGTTGCCCAGCGTGGTTCACGGCTTAAGAAACCAAGTTGCTGTTGCTGTTTAAGGTCATCGACTTTAACTACCATGCCATCAATTTCAACTTGGAGGTTTGGACGCTCTTGCTGAATTTGTTCATAGCGCTGCTGTACTTCTTGAATTGAGTTACACAAGTATTGACGCTCAGCAATTTGGAATCCAAGCTCTGTTAGCCATTGCAAACTATCATGCATGGTCGTTAAGTTATGATTTGGCTCACACTGCGCAATACCATATGCGTAAAATGCTAAAGGTCGACTAGCAGCAATATTTGGATCTAGCTGTCTTAAACTTCCTGCTGCTGCATTTCGAGGGTTAGCAAAAGTTTTTTCACCTTTTGCCTCTTGGTCGGCATTGAGTTTTTCAAAACCAGACTTTGGCATAAGTACTTCGCCACGAACTTCGAGCAAGCGCGGAATGTCGTACTTTACAGAGTGCAGAACTTTAGGCAAGTTACGAATGGTTTTTACATTTTGCGTAATGTCTTCGCCCGTTTCACCATCGCCACGGGTTACACCACGAACTAGGACTCCATTTTCATACCATAGAGAAATCGCAAGACCATCAAGTTTTAACTCAACTTCGTATTGTACTTTTTGGTTGGGTAGTCGCTCTTCTACACGGCGTGCAAATGCAAATAAATCCTCTTGGTTAAATACGTTGCCCAGTGAAAGCATTGGCACCACATGCGTCACACTCTCAAATTTTGAAAGTGCTTGTCCACCTACTTTCGTTGTTGGTGAATCAGCTTGGATAAGTTCAGGATTTTGCTCTTCTAAAGCTTTTAGCTGATGAAATAAATGATCGTATTCACTGTCCGAGATTGTCGGCTGATCCATGACATAGTAGGCATGGTTATGCTTTGCAATCAGTTGAATAAGCTGACGCATCTGTTCGATCACGGAAGTTATTGCCATTATATTATTCACCATAAAAAAGGGTGGAAATTTCTCCACCCTGAGCTGCGACTAGATATGTTGCAATTATCGCAACCTATACAAAAAATTTAAACTAGGCTGTTGCCTGTGCAGGACGATAATCAATCACATGATGACGCCAGTGTTCTTTTAACTGCGGCGTAAACTCGAGGTTATTTTCATCATAAACCTTACCATCAATTTCACGAGCAATTAGGCCTGCAATACTGGTCATCATGTCAAAACCAGTAACTGCTTTACTGTTTGGAAGTGCAAGGAAAAATGCCAAGCCTTGAACTTGTTCAGCAGATAAAGTTTCCAAATCGAAACCAGCAGGACCGTTATCTGTCATCCGAAGTACAGAGAACATGAGTGCACTTGGTTCATCGGTATTTTCATAACGATGGAAACAAGACATTTCACCGTAACGTAGGCCATATTTTAAAAGTACTTTCAACGCTTTATCACCCGATAACGCACGGCGCGGATTCGGATAAACATTTAATGCAATAATTTGCTCTGCTACTGCTAATGCACTTTCATCGTCATAACGTTGTTGCTCATGTAAATGAACATCCAAAATATTACTTTCACCTTCAAATTCAGCAATTTCAGCAGTTTCAATATTTGGATTTAAACTTAATTCTGGTTCAGTTTTTGGCTGATCTTCTGCAACTTTTTGTTCAGATGAGCTTGTAGCTTCTGGTTCAGCAGAAACAGTATCAGTTAACTCAACTGAACTATTTTCACTTGCAGTTGGACTTACAGTAGTTTCTTCAGCTTTGACTTCTTCTACTGGCGTATTCACAACGGGTGCCGGTGTCTGGTCTATTTGAACTTGTTCTACTTCTTTTGTTTCCTTTTCTTCTGGTTGTACTCGCTCGCTTAAAGTTGGTTCCACTCGTTCAGCCACATTTGCTGATGCTGCGACCGCTTCAGGCTGTTCAAGTTGATCTCGTACATGACGAGGGATAACCGGTTGATTACTTTCAGGATTAATATGCAAATCACTGTCTAGCGAGGGTTCAGCGTGGTTCGGCTTTTTTAAAATCATTCTTAAGCCAACTAGCATGATAATAATGGCAACAACGATGCCAATAATCGTATTGATTTCCATTCTATGACTCCGAAACTAACCCGTATTCTTTTGCCTGTTCTAAATTGACAGTGACTAATTTTGATGTGCCCGGTTCAGGCATAGTAACACCCAACAAGTCAGTTGCCATGGTCATCGCCAGCTTATTATGTGTAATGTAAATGAATTGTACATGTTCAGAAAGCTCTTTTACCAAATTACAATATCGCTGTACATTCGCATCATCAAGTGGTGCATCCACTTCATCCAGTACACAAAATGGTGCCGGGTTTAACCTGAAAATAGCAAATACTAATGCTAACGCCGTTAAAGCTTTTTCTCCACCAGAAAGTAAGGCCAGAGAACTATTTTTCTTTCCTGGTGGTCTTGCCATGAGCTTAACCCCAGATTGCCAGTCATCTTCCAGACTCAGACTTGCCTCACCACCATTAAAAACCTTCGGAAACAGGTTTTGCAACTCATGATTAATCTGATCAAAAGTCGTCATAAAGAGTTTACGGGTTTCTTGGTCAATGCTTTTCATCGCATCTTTTAACTGAGTTACCGTATTTTCCAAGTCTTGAATTTGGTGACTCAACTCATCAAAACGCTGAGAAACTTCTTCAAACTCTTGTGAAGCTGCCAAATTAACTGCACCGATTTTTTCAAACTGCTTTTGTACCTTTTCCAGTTTTTGCTGGTGCTCGGTTAAATCTATTTTCAAGCCCGTTTGAAGTTCGGCATTTAACTCTTTTAACTGTTCTTGATAATGCTCGCGGTCTGATTTAGCTGCTTGCCATGCTAAACGTTTGGCTTCAAGCTGCTCTCTGAGTTTTTCATCTTGCTGTTGGTACTGATGGCGTTGGTCTGTGAGTGTTTGTTGCTTCTCTTGCACACTATTGAGTTCAAGCTGCCATTCATTCCAGTTTTTTTGCAACTTTTCAGTCTGAGCAAACTGTTGTTGAAATTCCGACTCAAGGTTTGGTAACTCTAATTGAATAGGGTCAACAAACTTTTTCGCCTGTTCGATTTGAGCTGCAATTTGTTGATATTGACTCTGCAAGAACGAAATATCTTTTTCAAGCAACTCGATTTGTTGAGTCGTCTGCGTGCTGTTACGACGTAAAATTTCGCGCTCTTGTTGTTGCTGTTGTAAGACTTGTTGCTGTTCTTCAAGCTGCTCTGTTAATTCTTCTACCTGAAATTGCAAAGTTTTATAGTCAGGTAAAATGGTTTCTAGCTTTATCGCAAGCGCATGCAAATCAATTTCAAGATCATCTTTTTGCATTGCATCTTCTTCAAGCTGCATGTCTAACTGAGCTAACTGATCTTTCAATTGCTGTTTTTGCAGTAAAAATGCTTGTGCTGCAGTTTGCTGTTTAGCAATTTGCACATCTAGCTGCTGCAAGTCTTTTTGTTTTTGTTTAATAACTTGTTGTTTCTGCTGTAAGTCTGCTTGTAGCTGTACGAGTTTTTCTTTTTCCTGAACAGTAACTTGATCTAATGCTTGTAGTTCGGGTTGCTGCTTTTGAAGAACTTGTTCAATTTCATCTAGACGAATACGATGACTGAGCATACCTTGTGCACTTTGACTTTCGTCATCATACATAAGAGCAATGACCCAATCTTGCCCGACATGATAGCCATCTAAAGTCAAAACAGACTGGCCGTGTTGCAGTTGCTTTTGCTCATTTAAAGCATCAGATAAATTTTGCGCAATCGCTACATTGGAAAATATTGAAAGCTGCGGTGACGCAATCCAGTCATTTAAACAGGCCAAATTTCCTTTAAATTTGGTTGTTTGTTCTGACGGTTTTAACTGGCGAGCAATTCCTTCCTGAAAGACTTGTTCGGTTTCAACAATTTGCGCCTGCAACCATTTTGCTAAAAACTTTTCAATAATTTGTGCATGTGGCTTGCCCTGCTCCGTTAACTCTAGAGCCTGCATTAAACGTAGCGTATCTTGGTTTCGCTTTGGACTTTGTTTAGCAACAAGCTGGCTTAAGTTTTTCTGCTCAGATAATAAAACCTGTATTTCTGTTTTCAGTGTTTGTTGCTGATTTTTAGTTGCCTGATGCGCTTGTTGAGACTGTTCAATCTGTTGCACATACTGCTCAATTTCAGCCTCTAACGTTGAGATTTCACGACCAAGCTGCTGCTGTAGTTGCTCAAGCTCGCCTTGTTCATCTTCGTGTACTTGCGATTGAATCTGGTTTGCCTGATGTTGCAGCGTTTCTTTTTGCTGTTCAATACGCTGAACATTTTTGCCTAGTTGCTCAATGTGAGCAGACATTTGCATTTTTTGCTGCTGTTGTTTTTCAACTTGAGCTTTTACTTGTTCAAACTGTTGCTGTGCTTGTTTTTGCTGTGCTTGTAAACCAGCAAAGTTTTGTTCTGCTTCGGCTGCGGTATGTTCAATCGTTGTTAAAGCTTCAGTTTGTTCTTCTAACTGATTATTCAGTGTTTCAAGCTGTAGCTCGGAAAGTTGTAAACGCTCTTTCGTCTGAGCTTTTTGCTGTTCTAATTGAACCAGTGTCGTACTATTTTGCTGAAATAAACTCTGTTTTTGTTCTAGAGTCATTTTAAGTTCAGACAGTTTCTTTTCAGCTTGCTGCCACTCTTGTTGTAGTGGGGAAGATTGCTGAATAAGTCGCTGAAATAAAGCACTGGTCGATTCTAAATCATGTTCAATTGTACTTAACTCAGAGCGAACTAACTTAAAAGTTTCGCCCAGTTCGTTCATTTGGACTGTATATTCTTCTTGTAGGCGTACACTTTTATCTGCCTGAAAAGACAAAATTTCAATTTTTAGGGTACGAATCTGACTTTCTAAGGTTTTATATTGAACCGCAGCTTCTGACTGGCGTTTTAGCGTTTTAAGCTGTGATTTTAACTCAAGCGCAATATCTTCTAAACGTGAAAGGTTTTGCTCAGTATGTTCAAGATGCTGCAGAGTTTCACGGCGACGCGCCTGATAACGAGAGACACCCGCTGCTTCTTCAATGAAAATACGCATTTCTTCAGGTTTGGCATCAACCAAACGGTTAATCATGCCCTGTTCAATCACAGCATAAGAACGTGGTCCTAAACCCGTTCCCAAGAAAATGTCGGTAATATCACGACGACGACAACGTGTACCATTTAAAAAATATTCCGACTTACCTTCACGGGTGACCTGACGACGAACAGCAAGCTCATTATAAGCGTTATAGGCTCCACCTAATTTGCCGTAGGTATTGTCAAAACGCAGTTCCACACTGGCTACACCCACTGGCTTACGCTTGGATGTTCCGGTAAAAATAACATCTTGCATGCTACCACCACGAAGTTGACGAGCGTTTGACTCACCCATCACCCAGCGGATTGCATCAATAACATTGGATTTGCCACAACCATTTGGACCAACCACTGCTGTGCGGTTCGCCTTAAAATTTAAAGTTGTACTATCTGCAAAAGATTTAAAGCCGGAAAGTTTTAAACTGCTTAAACGCATAATGCCCTAACTAGCGGCGTGAGCGTCTTGCCCAAGCCAATTCAATCTGTTTCATTCGTGTCAGCGATTCCAACACAAGGTTACGTAAGTGTCGACAAAAATCTTCCATAAATAAAGCGGCTTGTTGTGATTTTCGGATCAAAATTGCATCAGTCACGAGTTTAAATAATGCAAACGCTTCTTGCAGTTCCCTTTTAGAGGTATTTAAGGTCAAAAAATAACTGCGACGTAGTGAAGGTAGTAATTCTTTATAGAATTTCATTAGGTAAGGATTACCCACCATATCTTGCTGTTCAGCCAGATATTGGAAAATGGCATCGTAGAATTTTTCGATATCGCCTGCTTTTACATGCTCAAGTAATTGTTCTTGTAACAGCTGTAATTGATCAGCTTCGTGTGCACGCCATGTTTCACTGATGCGTTGCACAATGTGTCCTAGTAGCATTACATTTGTATCAAACAGTGCTTTCACTTGTTGTGCAGACATTTCCGAGACGATTGCACCCCGACGCGGAAAAATTTCAATTAAATGCGTACGTTCGAGTAATAATAATGCTTCACGAACTGACCCCCTGCTTACATCGAGCTCTTTCGCAATACGAAGCTCTTGTATGCGTTCACCTTCGACCAATTCGCCGCTAATAATCTGTTCGCTAATATATTTGACAATTTGCTCAGAAAGACTTTCTGTCTCTTCGAGATTCATAAATCACCCGCTACTTTTTATATGCATTAATCCATGCTTTTCTTTCGCATTCTTGTTTTTAACTGATCCCATCTATTAAAAACTATGTCATTGTCTGACAATTTTATTGCATTTTAAGCCAACCCACCCAAAATCCATACTTAAATCGGATAAAAAACCTATCTTTAGGCTTTTAAAAGCTTCAAATAAAAAAGCTTAAACTTTGTGAGTCTAAGCTTCCTTTTCTATATTTTTCTAAATAAAAGCGATTTTTAATTCATAATGCCTTTATAAATAAAGTAACTTCCAACCACCACGAGTAAACAAGCAAAGCATTTTTTTAGCATTTGTGGTGATAGAGCATGCGCAACCTTGGCACCAAGTTTGGCCGTCACAAAACTCATGACACTAATACCAATAAATGCATAGATGTGCACATAACCAATCGTGTTAGGTACAGAAATGTGCTCTTTAGCACCAAACCACATAAAGCCAATTGCACCCGCTACAGCAATAGGTAAACCACAAGCGGCAGAAGTCGCGACTGCTTTTTGCATGACTACGCCATGACGGTTTAAATACGGAACAGTTAAGCTACCGCCACCAATACCAAAAATTGCAGAGGCAATACCAATGCCACCACCTGCCATAAATTGCATAGGTGTTGAAGGAAGTTGGCGTGATGGGTCAACAACCACATTTGCGCCTTTAAACATACGATAGGCCATTACAACAGCAAAAACACCAATAAGAAGCTGTAAATGCTGACCAGACATGAGATCGGCAATACCCGCCCCCAAGAATGAACCAATCACTAGCCCAGGTGCCAAATTACGAAAAACAGGCCAGAGTACTGCACCTTTTTTATGATGGGCAGAAACTGAACTAAATGACGTCACAATAATGGTTGCAAGCGATGTTCCGACTGCAATATGCATGATTACCGCTGGGTCATAGTGCAACTGGGTAAAAACGACATAGAGGATTGGTACAATAATTAGTCCACCACCAACCCCAAACAATCCGGCAGTAAAACCAGCAATTGCGCCAATGAGTAAATATATGATTAACTCCATAAATGTTTTACCACTCTGCTCATATTCAACATGGATTTAGAGACTCGCCAACTACAACAACTTTTAAGCGCAAAAAACCAGCTTCCAGAAGTGGTTTTATTAAAAGCAACCACAACTTCGACCAATGATGATATTCGTGAAATTGCCCAAAAAGGCATTACAACAGGCTTGGTTTGCAGTGCTCAACAAACTCAAGGGCGAGGTCAACATCAACGGCAGTGGATTTCACCTGAAGGAAACATTTATTTAAGCACATTGGTGCAAACTCGAACACCCTTAGATGGTCGCTTAGCACTTGAAGTTGCTCTAAATATTTTGCAAATCCCGCAGTTACAAGCTTTAAGCTTACAAGTGAAATGGCCAAATGATTTGTATAGTGCGCATGGGAAATGGGGTGGAATTTTGGTCGAACCACTTTCCCAACATCAGGCTATTGTTGGCGTAGGGATTAATTTAAAAACACCACCAGTGACTGATAGTGACCAGCCAATCACCTCTTTAGAAGATTTAGGTCTAGAGCAAATGAGTCGGCTTGAGCTAATTTCAGAGCTTTATATTGCAATTCAAAATGCAGCTCGCTGGTTTGATCATGGTTGCTACAACTTGGCAGGACGTTTTAACCATCATGCAGCTTGGCTAAATCAGTTAGTTCAGTTTGAACATAGTCAAGGACTGATACATGGCCGTTTCGTCGGAATTTCTAATGAAGGTGCAGTCATTCTTGAAACTCCAGAACCACAGCAGTTTTATCAAGGTCGTTTAAGACCACAATCAACTCAGTAATCAGGTATTTTCCCCATGAAAAGTTTATGGCTTGATATCGGAAATACACGTTTAAAATACTGGATTACTGAAAATCAGCAAATTACTGAACATGCAGCTGAGCTACATTTGCAGTCTCCTGCCGATTTATTACTTGGATTAATCCAACACTTTAAGCATCAAGGTCTGCATCGCATTGGCATTTCTTCGGTACTTGACAGTGAAAACAACCAACGTATTCAGCAGATTTTAAAATGGCTTGAAATCCCTGTTGTTTTTGCCAAAGTCCATTCGGAATATGCAGGCCTACAATGTGGCTATGAAGTACCGAGTCAGCTCGGGATTGACCGCTGGTTACAAGTACTTGCTGTTGCTGAGGAACAAGAAAATTATTGTATTATTGGTTGCGGAACAGCGCTTACCATTGATTTAACGCAAGGCAAACAACATTTAGGGGGTTATATCCTCCCTAATTTATATTTGCAGCGCGATGCACTCATTCAAAATACCAAAGGCATTAAAATTCCAGACTCAGCTTTTGATAATTTAAACCCAGGCAATAACACCGTAGATGCAGTACACCACGGTATATTATTAGGCCTCATTAGTACCATCGAAAATATTATGCAGCAATCTCCTAAAAAGCTGCTGCTGACTGGTGGCGATGCCTCTCTTTTTGCTAAATTTCTACAGAAGTACCAACCTACTGTTGAAACAGATCTTTTACTTAAAGGGTTGCAACAATATATTGCTCATTACCCTAAAGACTAAAACACAGAACAAAATAAAAGGCGCTCTAGGCGCCTTTTATTTTATGAATTTATTTCTTTTGGTCGTTGTTACCAAACAGTGGGCCCATTCCACCACCGCCGCCGCCAAATTGCTTTTGCATATTGCCTAAAGAACGCATCATTTTGCTCATACCAGATGGATTCGCAAATTTCTTCATCATTTTAGCCATTTGCGCTTGTTGCTTAATGAGTTTATTCACTTCCGCAACATCCATACCACAACCTGCCGCAATACGCTTTTTACGACTTGGGTTCATCAGGTCAGGGTTACGGCGCTCTTTAACAGTCATTGATTGGATAATAGCTTCCATCTTTTTGACTTGTTTTTCAGGGTTCGCTTGCTCAATTGCTTGCTGAATTCCTGCACCGCTCATGCCAGGCAACTTGTCTAAGAAGCCCATCATGCCGCCCATTTTTTTCATTTGCTCAAATTGCATTAGCATATCTTCAAAGTTGAAGCTTCCGCCTTTTTGCAATTTTTTCGCCATCTTTTCGGCTTTTTCTTTGTCGATTTTACGTTCAACTTCTTCGACTAAAGAAAGTACGTCACCCATACCTAAAATACGTTGAGCAACACGGTCCGGATGGAATGGCTCTAAGGCATCAAGCTTTTCCCCCATACCCAAGAACTTGATTGGCTTACCAGTAATAGCACGTACAGAAAGTGCCGCACCACCACGCGCATCACCATCAGTTTTGGTAAGAATCACACCCGTAAGTGCCAAAGCATCGTTAAATGCTTTAGCAGTATTTGCAGCATCCTGACCTGTCATGGCATCAACCACGAACAGAGTTTCAGTCGGCTTAACTGCTGCATGTAATTCTTTAATTTCGTCCATCATGTCTTCATCGACATGTAAACGACCCGCTGTATCGACAATCAACACATCAGCAAACTGGATTTTTGCCTGTTCAATTGCACGGTTAACAATGTCAATTGGCTTTTCAGAAGGATCTGATGGAATAAAGCCTGCACCAACTTCTGCCGAGACAGTTTCTAACTGTTTGATTGCTGCTGGACGGTAAACGTCGGCAGAAACCGTCATTACTTTTTTCTTTTGACGTTCTTTTAAGAATCGTGCCAATTTGGCAGCAGTTGTCGTTTTACCTGCACCTTGTAAACCGGCAAGTAATACAACAACTGGAGGCTTAGCACTTAAATCTAGTGTTTCATTCGCCTCACCCATCATCTTGGTGAGTTCGTCATAAACAATTTTTACAAATGCCTGGCCTGGAGATAACTGAGTCATCACTTCTTGGCCCAATGCCTCTTCCTTAACTTTCGCGATAAATTCACGAGTTACAGGTAACGCGACATCGGCTTCAAGAAGAGCCATACGTACTTCACGTAAGGTATCTTTAATATTGTCTTCGGTCAGCTGCCCTGAGCCAGTAACATTTCTTAAACTCTGTGTGAGTCGTTCTGTTAAGGTATCAAACATTGCAAAATCCGCTTAAAATGGCTAGTTGCAAAAAAAATCTTTCTCGAAATAGAAAATTTATGCATAGAATGCTATAGGATACTTTAGTTCGCAGCGAATTTATATCTTATCTAGATGAATTAATCCTGAAAAAGGTTTGACATGATTAGCCTCCCCTTGGTTTACACAATTTTGGCACTCATCGCATATACCACTTCTTTCTGGTATCTGTTCATACGTTTAATGTCAAAACGTGAACCAA
Organism: Acinetobacter seifertii; assembly: GCF_016064815.1. Lineage (NCBI taxonomy): Bacteria > Pseudomonadati > Pseudomonadota > Gammaproteobacteria > Moraxellales > Moraxellaceae > Acinetobacter > Acinetobacter seifertii. The sequence continues at coordinate 3,271,681 of NZ_CP065820.1, forward strand.
ACCCATGGTTATTTGCTTTTGTTACAACCTTGGCACTGCTATTACACGGTACAGTTTTATGTAATGCCATGCTGACACCATTAGGAATTAACTATGATGTTTTTAATTTAGTATCCTTTACCTCATGGCTTATGTTGTTGTTAAGTTTAATTTTTAGTACTTTCCGTCCAATTGTACCTTTAAACTTACTCGGTATTCCTGTAGCAGCGATTGGACTTATTTTAGGTTTTGGCTTTAGTAAACCTGATCAATTTATTGAACAGCATTCGTTAGGCCTAGATACTCATATTATTCTTTCACTTTCCGCCTATGCAGTTTTACTGATGGCAACTATACACGCGATCTTAATATGGTTCCAAAATCGTGAACTCAAAAAGAAACAAAAAAAACGCTTTTGGGTCAATTTACTCCCGCCTATTCAGGCCATGGAATCTTTGTTATTTGACTTAATTATTACTGGTTTTATTTTACTCACAATCGCTCTCGCATTTGGCTTTTTAACTGTTGACAGTTTCTTTGCTCAGCACCTCGCTCATAAAACCGTATTTAGTATTATTTCATGGATTATTTATGGCTCATTACTGATTGGGCACTACAAACTTGGATGGCGAGGACAAAAAGCAATTCGCTTTACGCTAATTGGCTTTGCACTTTTAGCAATTGGTTTTATTGGCAGTAAATTTGTACTTGAAATGATATTAGGCCGATAAAACAACTAAAATTTCAGCACTACTAGACAGCGTTATACATATCCCGTATAACGCTGTTTTTGTTTTAATCAGGTGGCACAGACTGTGAAACTCATACTCGCTCCAATGGAAGGTTTAACTGACCCGATCATGCGGGATACCCTCACATCTGTTGGTGATTTCGACTGGTGTGTAACCGAGTTTATTCGAGTTACAGATAGTATTTTACCAGACCATATCTATTATAGTTTTTGCCCTGAGTTAAAAAACGACGGTAAAACAGCAGCAGGTACACCTGTTCATGTGCAATTCTTAGGAAACAATCCAGATATGCTGGCAGCAAATGCAGCAAAAGTTGTTGAATTAGGTGCTCCAGCGATCGACCTTAATTTTGGTTGTCCTGCCAAAACCGTAAATCGACATCGCGGTGGTTCTGTACTTCTTGATGAACCAGACGTGGTACATATGCTGATTAAAGCTGTCCGTGATGCAGTACCAGAGCATATTCCTGTTTCAGCAAAAATGCGTTTAGGTTATCTCGATGAAAATCACACCATGGAAAATGCGCACGCGGTTGAAGATGCCGGCGCAAGCTGGTTAACAGTACATGCGCGGACGAAAGCAGATGGTTATACACCACCAGCTTATTGGGAAAAAATTTTACCAATCAAAGAAGCTTTAAAAATTAATGTCATTGCTAACGGCGAAATCTGGAACAATGCAGATGCAAAGGCCTGCCAACAGCAATCTGGTTGTGAAGATTTAATGATTGGTCGCGGTGCTGTAACGACTCCTGATTTAACACAATGCATTCGTAAAAATATGGATGAGGCTTTATTTAGTTGGGAGCAACTGGTTGACTTACAAATCCGTTTTTTAAATGGTCAGGCAAAAACAGAAATTGGGATGGTTGGTCGTTATAAACAATGGTTAGGTATGATGACCAAAGCCTACCCTCAAGCCAAAGAACTGTGGGAGCAAGTTAAACGAATTAAAGCTTTAGATGAAATTGTTCATCAATTAGAACAAACCAGTTCATCTCATCGTTAAATACTTAAAATTTATAAAATAGGGTGGCTGTTGATATAGCCACCCTATTTTGGTATTTCAGGTTAAGTAATTATTTTTTAGAAACCGCTTACTTTCATTTTAAAGTCCGTCACTGAAGCGCCTGTAACTCCAAAACTCCCCATAGACCCGTTAGGTAAATTATTAAAAGTTGTTGTACTTTGTGTTGCTAAATTTCCTAAAGTGACATTGTTAAGCGATGCATCAAATTTACTAGATGCACCTGTATTACCAAAAGTTAATCCTGTTGGATCGACCCCAGCATAAAACCCATCAAGAAGAAAACCTGTAGCTGCATTTGTTCCTGCAAATTTAAATCCAAATGAAGCACCTGTAGTATCGGACACTAACGTAATTGGACAACCCGCAGCGGCAGAACAAATCGATTGAAGTGCTCCACCAAATTTAACCATAACAGACTGAGCAGCATGCCCCAACTGAATGTTTAAACGAGGTTTATTGGCTTGTACAAAGTTAATATCAAGATTACCTGTAGAGCGAACAAGCTCCTTTACTCCTGTATTTACCGTGGTTCCCGAACTAAAAATGGATTTTGGCACATAACTACTAACCGCATAATCAGCAGGGCTTGATACTGAAGTGTTAGGTGCCAAATAAACTGAAAACGGTGTAAGTCGAATCCCATTTACATCACTACCCATCGTGACAGCTAAATTTACAAAAGGCTTACCCGCACCTGCATCGGTATCAATAGCAATATTGAAAGAAGGATTGGTCGATACAGCTGCTTTAATAAACTCTATGCTTGGAACAGGATTCGTAGAGTTCCCTGCAATGACAAGACCAGCTTTACTATTGTAAGACGTAGAGGCGATGCCATTGGTATCAATCAAGGCAACCTGATTAAATTTAACTTTATCGGCCTGAATGCCTAGCGTTAAACCATTTTGACCTGTCGCCGCTGAAAGACTTTGGTCATCCAAAGGCTGCATCGCAAAAACACTTGAACTACTGGTAAGTAATAACCAGCACACTATATTTTTATTTTTCATGTCGCTCTAATCCTTAAGAGACAAACGCTTATTATTTGTTCAGATTATCAGAATAATAGATGGGTACAAAACAATTATCGATATAACCCGACGAATGCAAATCCAATCACATTCAAAATAAATTTTTATAAAAAGTGGCGATATCGCCACTTTGCTTTATTAGTTAAAAGCACCATTTCTCGGTACGATGCTAAAGTTACTATTTAAACGCCCACCCGTAATAGCAAGCTCACCTAAACGTGCGCCTGCACCTGTTGAAGGTGGATAGAAATTAATATCTTTAACACGTAAAGCACCGTCAATACTCTTATCAGGGTTAAAGTACACTGCGGTATTTACCCCCACTTTACCTAAACCAGTTGCTGTATCTTTGCCCACCACTAAAGCGGTATTAAACGCTAGCTTACCGGTAATATTATCAAAACCAATTGCCGAACCATCAATTGGGTCACTAATTTGAACTGTATTTCCAGTTGCTGTGGCTGGCATTGTGAAATCACCGAGTACAGTTAAAGCACTACCATCAGCGATTGAACTATTCGGCACAATCGATAAATTTAAATCACCACCTAAGCGTAGTTTTAAGCCAAATAAAACGTCATTATTTCTGGCAAAGTTATCAATGGGTGAGGTACAAGACCCTGTTGCCGGACAAGTTTTATATTTAGCTCCTGGTAAATAACCCGCTGCAATTTCAGTTGATAAAGCAATGAGCATCTCTCTTAAACTAATATTGAGACTGCCATTTTCTAAACCAATACTGCCATTACCTTTTAAGAACATATCGATATTACGTAAGCCCATGTAATAGTCGGTAGGGTTGCCTGCATTATTAGCATTTGGAGAACCATCAATTAATAAAATTGAAGTTGTTTTTGTACCGCCTGTATCTCGACCTGTTGTTCCAACACCAACACCAAATCCTAAACGCGAAGTTGTTCCGGAAGTACCTACAACATTTTGAATGGGTTTACCGTTAGCATCTTTTGTATAGTAAAAAGCGCTATTTGCAGGCGCATCTAAACCGTAAACTGCAGCATTAGCATTTAAATTATAAAAAGGTAAAGCCAAGCCCCATTGGTTAGTTAAACCGTTATCTGCAAATTGATTGGCAGCAGCAACATTTGCACTTGTGGTAAAACGTCCTCGTCTTGAAAATGCTTGAAACTCTGCTCCACGCATTGCAAGAATCAAACTAAATGGATTAGTCACCGTATCGCGGTGAATATTATGTTGATAATCGGCGGCGGTTGTTAAAGTACCCGCCCCTAAACGAATACTGTTTAAGGTCGCATTATTTGGCATTAATAATGTTTTTGTATCAGCAAGATTTAAATAAATATTTCCGCTATCAAAATAACCGCGCGTAGCTGAGTTAAGACCTGTTAAATTGCCGAACTCGAAACCGTAAGCATTTAAACCTGCCCCACCAATTTCTAAAGTCGTGGCTTTACCATCTGAACCCAGCATTGAATCATTATCTTTAGTGAATTCACCTTTCATACGGAAGGCAATTCCAGTATTACCCAAAATACTATTACTTGAACTCGTACCCGAAGCAGTATTTGCAGTACCTAAAGTTGTAGTGTCTGATGAACCATCCATACCACGGACTTGTAAATAACTATTTACCATACGTCCACTGGCACCTAGCCGAATTAAACCTTTTGAATTTTGCGGTGTATTGGTCGCATCTAGTCCATAAGGATTAGTTTTATCAACATTAGAGCTAAGCATTACTTCAATGTTAAGACCCGAATTAGTCGCTTTACCATTGCTATCTACATAAGTACCAGCTGTTAAGCCCGAAGCTGAGTCTGCTACCCGATTAAAGTCTACATAACCATAAGTCGTACTTGGTGTTTGCCCAACAGCAGCTACATTTGATCCAGTATTAGTTTGTAAAACAATGCCCCTAACGGGATCGATGAACATGACACCTTTACCAACAAAATTAAAGTTAAAATTCTTTAATATCAGTTGATTGAGCTGACTGCGTGCATCTAACTGGCCTAAATAAATATTTGCGTTGTTTATTCCTAATGTCATATTTGACTGGCTATTTGGACTAAATAGACCATCTTGAGTAGTCAGTGCTAAATTTAAAGGAGAAGTTGTTTGTATAGCCAACTGCCCTAGCGTAGGTGAGCATGTAGCAGAGCTATTACAAACTTTAACGCTATTTACTGTAATGAGGGATGGGCTACTTTGCATAGAAAAATCAATTCCAGCTTTACCTGTAGCTGTATTACTTCCCACATCTAAACGGTAGTTTGTTCCTAAGGTTTGAGTGGACGCATTACTTTTTTGTATTTTTACGCCACTTGCTTGCGCTCTTAAAACCTGATCAGCACTTGTTGGTGTGCCCGCATGGTCATCCCAATAAGCATTATCAATATTAATTTCATTAAAAGTCGTTTGAATCGAGATTCCATCTTGACCGTTTACCGCACTCAAATCAGCATCTGTTAAAGCTTCTAAAGCAAACACTTGCCCACTCACTAACAACATGCTGGTTGCTAATGTATTTAAAATAAACTTTGAGCTGTGACTTTCTTTATTTTTGTTCATCACTTCAGTTCCTTTGAAATCTACATTAAGCGTTAACAACGGGGATGGCTACCATCACAGCTAAACACCATGACTTTTCCTTGAATTGCCAAATTTCCGTTCATCATTAAGCCCATAAAGCCTGTTTCACGTCCATAGTCATAGGCTGAAGGTGTAGCCGTTGCAACTTGCTGATTTGCACTATTTGCAGTTGCCGCATACGTTGGCTTTTTGAAATATGCATAATCATACATATTGGTACTTGAGCCTTGGGTCGTGGTTGAGCTTGTAAAGTTATCTTGCTCAATAGATAACGCGTTAAAACCAAAGTTACGGATTAAAATCGGCTGTGCTGCACTAAAACTAAGTTGAATCGCAGGTTTTATAATTTCGGTATTGGTTTTATCAAGATACTTTAAATCAGCACCATCCAAACCCATTTTTTGAATATTTAAAGTTCCTTGTACGCCTTTAAACACTAACCAAAGTTTATTACCACTATCACTATTCTCGGCCCAACCACTTGGTTTAGTCGCATCTGCTTGCACAAAACGCTTATTAATTGCTAATCCAATGTGGCAGAACTCAAGGTTTTCACAAATACCACCGCTACCATTATCAAATATACCGTTACTGGTTTGGTTTAAATTGAGCATTAAAGACAAATCAGCACCAGCTTGGCCATTAATCGCCTGTAAAGCATCATTATCCAAGGTTTTTAACTCTGCATGAGTCGCAGTTGCACACAGAGTAAGGAGTAAAGCAGTTATTTTTTTCATCGCATTATCCTCCTCTTATAGACCTTTTGTGGTGAGTTTTAAATGCTGAATGAGTAAACCATCTACCACAGCAGAACCTAAATTGTTCAGAGGAGTAATGTTATTTAATGCAGGCGCCTGATTCGCAGTTGGAATTACATAGCCAGTCGTACCATTACTACTTCCAATTAAATCGTTGACTACAGCATTTCGTGATGTCAGCCAAGGAATAGATGCATTACTCCAATCGCGGTTTGAAACCGTTCCGTACATTGGAGTTGAACCTGATGTACTCGTACATCCTAATGCACCAGAACAAGTTGCAGCATCAGCTGGTTTTGCTGTTGGGTTTGTAATGACCCAAGAACCTGTTCCTTGGCTATATTCCCATTGATATAAATATCCTAATGTTTTATAACCACAATTTGTATTAAACAAACCACAACTATAGGTTTGATTCCATATTTGAGTATTTTGTTGTCTTTGCTTATATCGAACTTCGATCATAGTTGCAGAAGTCGTTCCAGATACAGAGTTAGTCAATGACACTAGACTACCAGCAGAAGTTCCAGAAACTTGTGTACCTGTTGAAATTAAGCGACCAAATGAAACCCCTATTGCTCCTTCACTTGTATCTGCTAATAATGTTTTACCATTATCAGGACTATAAACTGTCCCAATTGCAATACTACTGTGCGTAGGGTTTGCACAAGAATAAACGTTACAAGTAGAGCCTTTATATGTGGCATCAGCACCAGTGTAATCGGTGTAGATCTGTTTATATATTTCCGGCTTATTCGCAATTCGCGCGATTTCTATACTAAAGTTTTTACCATCAGAACCCAAAATAAGAGGTTGATATAAATTACCTAGCACTAAATTAATATTTGGATTGTATAAATATAAACCCTCAGTGTCTGCAAACTTTGGTGCTACAGCACCTGTAGCATCTAATGCTGGTGTATATAAATTATTTGATGCATTTGGTGAATCTGAGGTTTCACGGGTACTCAATCGTAAGACTTTACTTGTATCGTTAAAAGCACTTCGAGTTTTACTTGATGTTTTTGTATCTGTTCTTGTGCGATTTTCTACATAATAGCGACAGCCACGTGATGTGCTGAAACTACCTGTACTGCTATTACCACAGTCCCCACTACTGCTTGTACTTAAAGTCGAATTTGCACCAGCATGTACTGTTTGCCAACCATTATTCGCACTCGTTGCATAAGTTTGGGTTTGACTCGTAATATTTTCAGTCACAATGCTTGTATTTTTACTATCGCCCGTATTTAAGCGCACTAAGCCAGACATACCTAATGTATTGTTATAAAAAGGACTCATTCCTCCAGTAGTAGTTGCTCCACCTAGTGTTTGGAACATACTAATCTGGCTACCATTTAAACTAAAGCCATTTAGAATACCTTGCAAACGCAACCGGTTAGCACGACTTGTATCAATACTCGTACCAATTAATCCACTACTATCGCCATATTGAAATTGTGCTAAAGAACCATTTGTAGTTGCCACGATATTAGGGTTTCTTACAAATACATCTGTCCACAATCCTAATTTTAAATTATATGCATCTGCTCCCGCTGCACCATCAATCGTAGGTTGATATAGAGGAGCCTCTAAAGATAAATAGGTAACAGGATAACCACCACTATCTGTCGTGCTAAAGTTAGGAATATTATTTGCAGTTTTTACTTTAAATACCCACGGGTTCGCACCTGTTCCCCAACTTGAAATCGCTGCTGCTGTTGCAGTATTGGCAATACGCGAGTTTGCATCACCATCTGACTTAGAAAGCGCTAAGCCATAAAGAAAGATATCCGCTTTTCCGACAGCTTTATCTTCGGGACCAACAGTACCATTACCACTGGTATCAGCGGCTGCTACACTCAAAGGACCCACAGGCACATAGTTAATGTAGCCGGTATCTTTACTACGGTCGGTAATAATTTGATTTACAGATTCATTGGGACCAGCTCCACGGAATACCATAAATGCATTTTGGGGTAATATTGCAATACCCTCACCCGTAGTTTCACTCAAACCAGCATCAGAAAGCTCTTCAAGAGCAAAACTTGATTGACTTAAACAAAGTCCAATTAAACTTGCTAAAACGGTTTTTTGAAAACTGACCGTATAATTAAGTGTAGTCATCGTGACCTTCCTGTTTTATACGATGCCGCGCACCATATTTCTTTTTCTTTAACAGTCCTTGATGTGAGATAAAATGATTTCCTTTTCCATCTCACAGGGGGGCAAACTCTAAAAAATTGCCAACCTTTCCACAATTCCATTATGCTGAATATTTATTCAAATGCAAAATGAAATGAGCAAAAATACATTTTTCCGATGAATGAAAACTATCAGTTTAATTTAGTGTAATTAACAGAATTTTAAAGAACCATAACAGTTAGAAGAAAAACTCTGTTTTTGTAACACTACATTGGTTAAGCTCATTGAAGCTGGGGTTTTTCCTGCTAAATCAACATTTCCAATAGGAAGATTACCAGCCAAGCAACTTAATGCGAGTGGTCCACATGCCACAGGATTACTATTAAGGTATGAGCTAACTTGCCCTAAAGCATCATTAATAGTAGCTAATGCAATATCGACGTTTCCAGAAGGTGTAATTTGACCAATATCAATTGGGTTTGTAAGCTCTAGCCACCATCCTGTTTGGGCAGTCGATGCAGCCTCTGGCCACAATATATTCACACCTTGCACAGATAAATAACCAGCAGATCCATTTAACTGTGCAGCATGGAAATATCCTAGACTTTGTTTAATTGCCACGTTTACATCTAAATTATTTACTGTTCCAGTGACATTACCCGAAATCGGAACGGGAATACCGAGTAAATAAGCAGTTGCATCTAAAGTTCCAGTAACTGCAATTCCTCCAACCCTTGCAGTCGCATTTAAATTGGCTGTATTTATACGTTTACCCGTAATGATTTGTTGTCCCATAGATAGGGTTCCACTACCCGCCCCTAAGTTCAGATTATAGGCAGTAGATGTAAATGGAAGAGTTGCTACATTACCAATAAATTGTGCTTGTCCTGTAATTGCGGTTCCAGTCTCATTTTGAGTAATGCCGTAGTAAGGATTTGTAGTTACGGTTCCTCCTGTTGGTTTAGTCACTAAATACCCACTCAATGAGTTAATACCACTTGCAGCATCACCATTTTGTAAACCAAAAGTAAGTAAACCTGAAAGTGATTTGGCACTTAAACGAAAACCTTGTACTTCACGTGTAGAAGCTGAATTTGGGTTTTTAACCGCGAACTCTAAAAATGGGTTGGTAATAACAGCAGATGACGCAGCTCGCTCCGCACTAGTACTATCGACAGTACCACCACTTAAGCTCAAATAATCGATATCAATATCACATGCCCCTGCTCCATTGACACCGCCACAACCTAATTGTAATTTTTTAATATTGGCATTCAGTTCTAATTGGCCATCTAGAGCAAGTCGATAGAATCCCATGTTTCCGTTAGTACTTGAATTACTTGCAGCATCGGTAGGCGCAATATAAGACATACTCATCAAGGCTTGGCCACGAGTAGCTGACAACTCAGCATCTGACATTGGAACTAAGGTAGAACCAGCATAAGCAGAAGAAAAGCATAAACTTCCAAGTGCTAGAATAGCTACATGAAGGGACTTAAACTGTCGCATGACCGACCTCCGTATCCTTGGGGGCATAATCTAATTTGATTTCTTTTTATTTGGCTTCTCTTGCTTTAACCTTAAATTAAATACATAAAGAAAACGCCGATATTTACGATCTAGTTTCTTTTAATTTGTGTGATACAACTCAAAGAAACAAATCAATTATTGATCATTTTATATCATTTTTTACAAAAGAAAACGTTCATTTATTAATATTCCGATGAACGCCACTTTCTCTACTTTTCAACAAAAATAGGCCACTGAAAGTGACCCATTTTTTTAGAATTTAATCTAAATTAAAAACAACTTAGGTTTTAGGAAGTGTCACGCCAGTTTGACCTTGGTACTTACCACCACGGTCTTTATAAGACGTTTCACAAACTTCATCACTTTCAAAGAACAACATTTGCGCTACACCTTCACCAGCATAAATACGTGCAGGTAAATTCGTAGTATTTGAAAATTCTAAAGTCACGTGACCTTCCCATTCTGGTTCTAAAGGTGTCACATTGACAATAATACCGCAGCGTGCATAAGTCGATTTACCAAGACATACAGTCAAAACATTACGCGGAATACGGAAATATTCAATTGTACGTGCTAAAGCAAATGAGTTTGGCGGAATAATACAAACATCAGATTCAATGTCGATAAAACTTTTATCATCAAAATTTTTCGGATCAACAATTGCAGAATGTACGTTAGTGAAAACTTTAAATTCGCGGGCACAGCGTACGTCATAACCATAGCTAGAGACCCCGTAAGAAATCAATTTTTCGCCATTCTTATCAAAACGGACTTGATTCTCTGCATAAGGTTCAATCATGCCGTGTTTTTCGCTCATTTCGCGAATCCAACGATCAGACTTAATAGCCATGTATTTTCTATCCAAAAGGTAATTTCATTGATTGCGACGTACTTTAACGTAAAAAAGCAATTATGAAAACAATGCTTGAGCTACTCTTCTCGATAAGAATAGCTCAGTAAGACTTTTAAAGGTTTAATAAAGCAGAATAGCTAATCGGAATTGAGAAACTCACTAAGATCAGCGAGGCTGTTTTTTGTAAATTCGTTTGATTTAACCACCGTACCTTATTGCCTGCCAAAATTGAACCCAAGAAAATCCAGAACAATGCAATCGGTGTAATTAACGCTAAATAAGCCAGCATATGAATGAGATAAATATGAAAATCAGTCCATGCGGTAACAGGGAAAATCGCTGAAGCAAAAAGTAATGCTTTAGGGTTGAGTAAAGTTGCACAGAACAATTCACGCGGGCGAATAGTTGGCTGATCTAACTCAAATTGCTGATTGGCTGTATGCCATAATTTAATAGCTAAGAAAATGATGTAACAAGCACTTAGCAATTTAAGCATAGGAGGTAAGAAAGGAAGCGTTGCGGATACCTTCCCAATTAACATTCCCCAAGCTGAAATAGAAATTACATATCCAAGAACTTCTGCCGGAATTAATTTCGCAGACTTCTTAAGACCTACTTGTACTCCTGACGATGCCAGTAAAGTATTGGTTGGGCCTGGGGTAAGTAAAATTGTGGCAACTAAGCCAATAAATAGCCATGAAATCATTGAATGACCTCACAATGTAGTCATTTCAGATTAATAGATATTTTTTGCCAAGGCAAAATCTAATTGTAAGACAATTTTTTAAAAAGTTAACATTCAATATTTTAAAATTAATATTAAACAATAAGATAGGTAATTTTTAAAAATTTTAATCTAAAAAACTTAGCAGTCAGTTGTTGAACTTTGCGTACCAAATTGTATTAAGTAATATAAGTATTTTTATTTAAAATCTATTTTTACCTAGAAAAGATCTATAATGAATTATTACTGCAGTAAGTTTAATTTTTAAGCTTTCAATAAGTTTCAATTAATATATTGTTTTTTTGTGTTTATATGAGTCACTAGACTCTACTATCCTATGATTATGGCAAAGCAATTTTTTCAGTCTTGGCTTCCTTCTCCAGAGAAAGTTTCAAATATGAAATTTTTAAGGATTTTTGGGAAAAAAACCCTTAATCCTGTGCTTTGGTATGTCAACCGTAAATCAATTACAAGAGCCGTTTTTGTAGGAACATTTTTCGGTTTACTGCCTATTCCATTTCATAGCGTCTTTATTGTGATGGCAGTATTGCTATTTGAAGTGAATTTGCCTATTAGTCTAATGCTTGCTTGGCTCAGTAATCCTCTCACCTTAGTTCCCATTTTATATACTGGATTCTGGTTTGGTTCGCACATTTATCATGTACATATGATCAATAAAAAGATGCTTTTAGGTGTACTGCATCAAATTTCTAGGTGGATTACTCACTTTGGTCATGGGCATATAGATTTCAGTCTCGCCAAAATTTTAATGTCAGGGCTTGTAGTTGAAGCATTTGTATTTGCAATCATACTTTATATAGTGACTGAAGTTTTTTGGCGTTGGATGGTCATTCGAAATTGGAAAAGTCGAGCTGGTTATAAGAAACAAGAAGATGCCCTTTAAGAACTCATCTTCTTGCATATAGTTAAATTGTTATTTTGCTAGTTTAGATTTCATATATTCTTCTGCCACATTAAGCACATAGTCTTGGCAAGCCTCTCCAGTACCTGGTTCATATGCGCCATTATTGGTAATATTATTAGATAAAATTCGAATTCCTAAGAAAGGAACATTAAACTGGCTTGCAATTTGTGCAACTGATGCTGCTTCCATTTCCTCAACAGAGGTACCATAACGTTGATGGAAAAATTGAATACGATCCAATTCATTATTCCAAACATCTGCTGATCCAATCGTTCCTTCAACTACTTGACCTTTGTCATAACGAACTTTATGGGCCGCCATTAATAACTCTTTATCGCCTTCAAATTTGCGAATTGCAATTGGTTCGGGATCAGACTCATCGGTTGGTAAAACATCAAATGCTTCAATCCAAGTGAGTGAATTTGATCCAGCTCCTAATGCTTGTTTAGGGGTTCTAAATGCACCAATATTAGTTGCGTACTTTCCTAAAACAATATCGTAAACATGTAGATCTGGGTCATGTCCACCTGATGTCCCCTGATTAATAATTGCAATCGGCTTATAACGCTCAATGGCTAAAGCTGTTGCAGCAGCAGAGTTACTCATACCCATACGTGTTTTGGATATAATCATTGGATAACCATTGTGTGTTCCTTTCCAAAAGGTCCATCCACCAACATTTTCAACAGTCACATTCTGTAATTTAGCTGCCATCTGTTGCGATTCTACAGGTAGAGCACCTTGAATAATAATCGGCTGCAGTTTCTGTTTCTGTTCTCCAACTGTCGATGTTTGTGAAACAGTTGAGTTATCATCATTACATCCCATTAAAAATACCGCACTACATAAACTGATCACACCCAAAGTATATTTAAATTGCATTTTTCACCTATTTCTTTTTAAAAGCGTAAACTAGCAATCTACATGCCAATTTCAAGATTAGCTTTGTTATTTAGATTCAGTAATTTAAATTTTACTTTTAACTAACCAATAAAAAACCCGACTTAAAGTCGGGTCAAATGAATCAAAAGATTCGCTTATCATCACGTGTGCGTTGAGGGATTTTCTCAATCTGTTGCCAGACTGCTTTAGCAATCTCAATATAACTATCAGCTGCATCATCCATTGCTACGACACTCGGTTTACCTTCATCAGCATGCTCACGTATTTGAGCATTTAAAGGTAAACGACCTAATAATGGAATATGGTATTGTTCGGAAAGCTTATCACCACCACCAATACCAAAAATTTGTTCTTCATGGCCACAATTCGAGCAAATATGAGTCGACATGTTCTCGACGACGCCTAATACTGGTATACCAACTTTATTAAACAACTCAATTCCTTTGGTGGCATCCAATAAAGCAACATTTTGCGGAGTCGTCACAATAATTGAGCCAGTCACAGGAATACGCTGTGCAAGTGTGAGTTGGATATCACCTGTACCCGGCGGCATATCAATCATCAATACATCTAAATCTGGCCAAAGTGTTTGATTAAACAATTGCATTAGAGCACCTGTTGCCTTCGGTCCACGCCATGCGACAGGTGTATTGTTATCACCAGTGAGATGTCCAATAGAAAGTACAGCCATACCATATGCATCTAAAGGTACAAAATTTTCACTTTCAATAAGAGGTGTTTTGCCAGCATTACCTAACATGGTTGGAATACTTGGGCCATAGATATCGGCATCTAATACCCCAACCTTGAGTCCAATTTTTTGTAAGGCAAGCGCTAAATTGACCGTAGTGGTCGATTTACCAACCCCACCTTTACCAGATGAAACCAAAATAACGTTCTTAATTCGAGGATGAGCTGGAACATCTCTTTGTTGAGGAGCAGCTTTTTGAATCGGTGGATTGTTTGGATCAGGTTCAGATTTAGTTGAAGCATCAACTACTGGTGGTAAGTTCGAATTTTCTTTCGGTGCTTTAGATGAAGAACCTTGACCTGCGCTTTCTTGTTCTGGGCGCTTTTGCTGAACTACGTGCAAATTAAGTTCTTCAATACCACACTTTTCTAAGGCATCGGCTAATTCATCATGAATTTGCTGCAGATGCTCTTTCTCATCAGGAAATGTATTAATGGTGAGTTGTAGAACTCGACCTTGCACCTGAAGCTGACTAATGCGCTCTTTTAAGGCATCTTTGGAATGGGGTAGCAAATAATTTTGGAGTACGGTTTGGATTTCATCTTCTTTCACTTCTTGTGCCGGTGAAAAAACAGACTTTAATGAAGAAAGCCAAGACATATTGTTTACTCCAAAAACAGATCATTACAGCTTATTGGAGCTAGTGTAACAGTATTGGTCCGTACTCGCTCAACTCGAAATGAATAATTGCTAATTTTAAATCCTCAACATTTGAGTGAGCAGCACGGATTTTAGTTTAAATCACCTTATTCAGCAGAATCGTGATTTTTTAACTTATTCAGTTTATCGGTTGCTGTTTTCTTCAATTCATCAAACTTTGCAGTTGCCTGCGTTTTCAATTCATCAAGTTTTGATGCAGCTTCTTCCTTCAATTCTGCGGCTTTGGCTTTAGCATCATCAAGCTTATGGGCCGCTTCAGTACGTAAGTGATCAAACTTATCTTGCAGACTATGCTGAGCATCATCAAGTTTGCCTTTCAAATCAGTGGCTTTATCTTCAACAGCATCTTTTGCAGAAGCCTGTTTTTCTTTTACATTGTCCTTCAAATTATCCAAGGCTTTTTCACCTTGTGCTTTTGCATCTGCTGCCTTTGACTTTAATTCATCTACTTTATCTTCAACAGCATCTTTTGCAGCGGCCTGTTTCTCTTTAACATTTTCCTTTAGGTCGTCCAAAGCTTTCTCACCCTTTACTTTTGCATCTGCCGCTTTTGCCTTTAATTCATCTAATTTATTTTCAGTAGTCATCGTTGTTATCCTCATCGTTAATTAAAAAAATTACCTGAAGTAAGTTAATAGTTATACATCGTTATGACTTATTTTCTGACCGTAACTGCAATTTGAAACAAAGACAATACAGGAAGATTCAAATATTTTTTGATTTGTTTATCTTTTCTAAAGAGAAATAACTTTTAACTTAAAATATGTTTTGCTTCCCCTTGCTTCTAGCCAAAGATTATTAATCTTTGCTTATCCAACTACTCAAGCTTAGCTCTTGTCTTGCACTCGTCCCCCTTATGAAGCAATCCTTCTCATGCTTTGTTTTTCTTCACTCATCAGTTAAAATCTTCCACCTTATAAATACGAATGAGAGAATGAGATCCGTGCGTAAAATTTTAGTCACTAATGCCCTCCCTTATGCGAATGGTCCAATTCATATGGGTCATTTACTCGGTTACATCCAGGCAGATATCTGGGTTCGTGCCATGCGGGCAATGGGTCATGATGTGACTTATGTGTGTGCGGACGATGCTCATGGTACAGCGATTATGCTACGTGCCGAAGCGAATGGTATTAGCCCAGAAGAGCAAATTGCGAATGTTCAAAAAGAACACATTCGTGATTTTGACGGTTTTGGCGTTCATTTCGATCATTACGATTCAACACATAGCGATGCAAACAAAGCACGCTCAACAGATATCTACATTAAAAACCGTGAAGCTGGAAATATTGCAGTTCGCCCTGTAACTCAATTATTTGACCCAGAAAAAGGGATGTTCTTATCTGACCGTTTCATTAAAGGTACCTGCCCGAAATGTAAATCAGAAGATCAATACGGCGACTCATGTGAAGTATGTGGTACAACTTATAATGCAACAGAGTTACTTAACCCGCGTTCAACTTTAAGTGGTGCAACACCAGTTGAAAAATCATCAGACCATTATTTCTTCAAACTTCCAAACTTCTCTGAATATTTACAAAAATGGACGCGTGATGAAGGTCGCTTACCACTTTCAATTGCGAACAAATTAGATGAATGGTTTGAAGCTGGTTTAGCAGACTGGGATATTTCTCGTGATGCACCATATTTTGGCTTTGAAATTCCAGATGCACCAAATAAATATTTCTACGTGTGGGTAGATGCCCCTATTGGTTATATGTCTAGTTTTGAAAACTACATCAAAACTAAACGCCCAGATTTAAACTTTGAAGATTTCTGGAAAAAAGACAGCCAAAACGATGTTTATCATTTTATTGGTAAAGACATTGTTTATTTCCATGCTTTATTCTGGCCTGCAATGCTTGAAGGTGCGAACTATCGCACTCCAACTGGCTTGTTTGTAAATGGTTTCTTGACTGTAAATGGACAAAAAATGTCTAAGTCACGTGGAACTTTCATTAAGGCCGAGACATATTTACAGCATTTAAACCCAGAATATTTACGTTACTACTTTGCCTCTAAACTTTCAGATAAAGTTGAAGATTCTGACTTGAACCTTGATGACTTTGTTCAAAAAGTAAACTCAGATTTAGTCGGTAAAGTCGTTAATATTGCTAGCCGCTGTGCAAAATTCGTCAATAGTAGCTTTAACAATACTTTATCTGCTGAATGTACAGAATCTGAGTTAGTACAAAGCTTTATTGATGCAGGCGATTCAATTGCTAAAGCATATGAAGCACGGGAATTCTCTACGGCGATCCGTGAAATTATGGCGCTTGCTGACCGTGCAAACCAATATATTGATGAGAAAAAACCTTGGGCACTTGCGAAACAAGAAGGTCAAGAGCAACAAGTTCTTGATGTATGTTCTGTGGGTATCAACTTATTCCGTCAACTCGCGGTGTACTTGGCTCCAGTTCTTCCAACTTTGGCAAAGCAAGTTCAAGATTTCTTAAAACTTGAAAGCTTCGATTTCGAGTCACGTAAACAAATTCTTGTAAGTCATGAGATTGCACAGTTCCAACCTCTCATGCAGCGTGTTGATCCAAAAGCTGTTGCAGCTATGGTTGATGCTTCTAAAGAGTCTTTAGGTGCTCCTGCTCCAGAAGCAACAAAAGCGGCAGCGAAAAAAGACAAAGCAGCTGAGAAAAAAGCAACTCTTACACCAGCAGTGGGTGAAGCTGAAATTATCGGTATTGAAGATTTCTTAAAAGTTGACTTACGTGTTGCTCAAGTACTTGAAGCAGGTACAGTTGAAGGTTCAGATAAGTTACTTCAACTGACGTTAGATGTTGGTGAAGCTGAACCACGTAACGTATTTAGTGGTATTCGCAATCAATATGCGCCAGAAGACCTAAAAGGTAAATTGGTTGTTATGGTTGCAAATCTTGCGCCACGTAAAATGCGTTTTGGTATTTCAAACGGTATGGTACTTGCTGCTGGAAATGGTGAAGGTATTTTCATTATTTCACCAGATAGCGGTGCAAAACCTGGCGATAAAGTTTCTTAATTTGTCTTAATAAAAAAGCTCTCAATTTAGGGAGCTTTTTTAACTATAAATTTTCAAAAAACATCTATAAGAAGGCTTAAATTATAACCAAGGCCGCCCTTCGCAAGGGTTACTAAATAAAACGTGTATATTACCCAACTCTTCATTTGTTAAATAGCCATTCTTATTTTCATCTAAATAATGAAATAGCTCTGCTTGTTTATTGTCTCCCTGAAAACGCTTATCCGTAGACCAGTTATACGGGTAGAAATCCTGGACACGTTCAAATTCTTTTAAGCTGTACATTCCATCATGATTTAAATCATATTTTTCCTGAAAAAGCTTCCAATCCAAGGATGCAGGCTCACATGCACTTACCACATTTAACATGCAGTAAGTGATGCAAGCTATGAGTAACTTAATAGTTGGATTGCTCATGATTATTGGCTTGTAAATCGGAAATCTTGTAATCTTTTTCATGAACAGGTGTACCAACAATGCTCATGGTCCGCTCATTTGCTGGTTGTGGCTTACTCATTGTTTTCATCTCACACCCTGTAGTTAAGATGAGAAAAACTACAGAAATGCTCACCATTAGTTTTTTCATAACGTGATCCTCATTTCTTTTTGTTTTATTTATTAAGTTACCACTTTTTAAATATTTAAGTATAAAAAAAGATATTTCAATTTGTATATATTTTACTCAAAAATAAAGCCAGACTTTAAATAGCTGGCTTTGTATTTTTTAGATATTTTAATTAAAGGCTTATCATTTGAAGAAAATTAATTTTAAACCTAATAAACTCACAATGCTTCCAGCCACTCGGTCAACGCCAGTTTTTGCTTTTAAGTACATTGTTCTAGGCTTCTCTGAAGAGAGCAGCATTGCAACACATGAATACCACCCTGCATCAATCATAAAACAAATCACTGGCAATGCAACGTAGTAGTAATTTGGAATTTCTTTTGGCAATAAAGCAGTAAATACACTCGCTAGAACGACTGCAATTTTCGGGTTGCTTAACTGGGTAATCAGGCCATAACGATATGCCTGTTTATAGGTCATTTTTGATTTGCCATCATTTTCCATGGCAATTGGTTCTTTAGCGTGTTTAATAATTTTAAAAGCCAGCCAAAGCAAATACAGCCCACCACCAATTTTTAAGATTAAATAAGCAGAAGGCACTGCTAATAAAACTGCCTGCAACCCCATAACAGCTAGAAAACCAAAAAGAGCTGCGCCTGTACCTGTACCTAAAGCTGTAAACAAACCATGTTTACGTGATTTAGAAATTGAATTTTGTGCTACGTAAATAAAGCTTGGCCCAGGACTTATTGCTCCAAGCATCAATGCCATCGCAATTGAAAAAAGAGGAATAAGGGACTCAAACATTGTATTGACCTAGCATTACGCAATTGCGCGGTATTCTAACAGCTTTTTATGTCACATATAAAAATGGAAAACATATAAATGATGAAAATTGAATTTTCATGTTTTTACAATTTATATCTTCACAACGGACAAAAATGTCCGTTAAATATATCTGTCTTTAAAACTCCCAAACCAAGAACATGAGTACCCGCCAAAAAATTGCTGCCCATAATCGGGATGAATTACTCAATGCTGCCGAAGAATGTTTTCGTATTCATGGTATTAATGTCCCCTTACAGGTTGTGATTGACCATGCAGGTGTAGGTAGAGCAACTTTTTACCGCAACTTTTGTGATCGTAAGGCTTTAATTAGCGCTCTTTTAGAGCGTGCAATTACACAGCTAGAGCAAAAAGCTGCTCATTTTCAACAATTCGAAGATGGTTTATTTCGTTTAATTGAAGGACATATTGCACAACTTCCTAAACTTGCAATTTTGCAAGATTTTTGGAGAGTGATTGATCGACAAGATCCAATTATGTTAAAAATTTATGAACGGCGAAATAATGCACTTAATCCACTGATTGAAAATGCCATAGAACAAAAACTGTGTCGAGCTGATCTCACTGCCAATGACTATGCAATGGTCACTGCAATGTTAGGTTCTTCATTTCAAGGACATGAGCCAGAAGAACAAACTCGCTTAGCAAAACGAGCAATTGAATTACTATTTAATGGTATTCAAGTACAAAAATTCGAGGGATAGAATGAGTAAAACGCCTCGTTATTTAGAAACACCACCTGACTGGACACCAGACGAGCAACCGACTTTGCCTGGTTCACCAGCAGCGATTGCACACTCTGTACCTAAGCGGTTTATTTACTTTTTTATTGGTTTATTTATCGCCCTTTCGGCAAGTTTAAGTAATGGTTTTATTACGGCAAATTTACCTTTAATTCAAGGTGAATATGGACTGACACCTTCTGAAGCTGCTTGGCTCCCTGCTGCTTATGTCATGGCAAATGTCAGCTCAAACCTGATTTTGTTTAAAGCCCGGCAACAGTATGGCTTAAGAGTATTTTCGGAAATAGGACTGGTTATTTTTATTGCCGTGCTAGTTTTACATATTTTTGTGCATACCTACGAAATGGCCCTATTTGCAAGAGTTGTAGCGGGTTTAGCGGGAGCACCTCTCAGCTCTTTAGGTATGTATTACACCATGCAAGCTTTTAAAAAAGCAGATATGGCAAAAGGCATCTATATCGCTTTCGGTTTTCAACAATTAGGGGTTCCCGTCGCTTGGATTATTTCTCCATTTCTTGTCAGTACAGACAGCTGGTCTGTTCTTTACACCTTTGAGCTAGGTTTAGCACTTTGTTGTTTAGCCATGGTTGTTTCATTGAAACTACCACGAAGCTTACGTATTTATGTATTTGAGAAGCAGGATTTCTTTACCTTTGCTTTACTGGCTCCTGGTTTTGCATGCTTATGTATTGTGCTTACACAAGGCCCAATTTTATGGTGGTTTAACAGTGAATGGCTTGCTTACGTTTTAATTGCTGGCTTTAGTTTGGTTGTTCTTGGTTTGCTCTATGAACACTATCGTGCCAATCCATTAATTATGACACGTTGGTTAGGTACTGCTTCGACACTACGTTTTATTTTTGGTGCTTTTGCGATTCGGCTTCTAATGTCAGAGCAAAGCTATGCTGCTGTTAACTTCTTAAAAGCCATGGGAATGGGGCCTGATCAGTTTGTACCACTTTATGTTGTGATATTCATCGGGATTTTAAGCGGAACACTGTTTAGTGCACTGACTTTTTCACGTGAACGAATTATCTTCCACTTACTTTTTGCAGAGTTCTTGATTCTGGTTGCCTGTGGACTAGATTATCACTTAACCAGTGATGTTCGACCAGTGAACTTCTTTGCAAGTCAGTTCCTAGTAGGTTTCGCAGGTGGTTTATTTATTGGGCCGTTACTGCTCATTGGTTTCGCCCAAACTTTAGCTAAAGGTCCTTCGTATGTAGTGACTTTTATTGTGCTGTTCTCAGCAACTCAAACCTTTGGTGGCCTTGTCGGGTCTTCTTTCTTCTCGACCTATCAACAACACCGCACGCAGAACTATCAAGTCGAGATTATTAAAGATTTAGAACAATCCGACCCGTTAGTTTCTCAAAGGCTCTCCACCTATCAGCGTAGTGCAGCCATCACAACAAATGACCCAGCATTACAAACGACTCAGGCCATGCGCACACTCAATCAAGTAGTCACCCGTGAAGCACAAGTGCGTGCCTACAATGATGTTATTGCGTTAAACGGTATTTTTGCTATCGCACTGCTCTTATGGGGTGGATTTAACATTGCGCGTAGTAAATATCTACAACGTAGAGGAATTAGCCGCCCTTAAAGGCTTTTGTTATTGATGAAATAGAAATTGAGATTGATATATGTCAGATGATCAAAACAAACCGGAACCAACACCAGCTCAGGCACCTGTCAACGAGCCAACACCTGCACCTGCAAGTAAATTGATTCCGACAAAAAGCTCAACTCTGTTCTGGATGTTGGGAGTCCTTATTATCGGTATTTTAGTAATTTTATGGGCATGGAGAATTGGTCCGTTTGCAACGAGTGTTCAGCAAACTGACAATAGTTATGTCAAAGGTAAAACTACGATTTTATCTTCACAAATTAATGGCTACGTTAAAGATGTATTAGTCAAAGACTTTGATCACGTTAAAATGGGTCAAGTGTTAATGCACATTGATGCAACCACTTATGACCAAAAAGTAACTCAGGCAGCTTCTGGGGTTGAACAAGCTAAAAATACTTTAGCCAACCAAACCCAATCCATTGCTCAGAAGCAAGCTGATATTGTGGCGGCGCAGGCTAAAGTCGATCAAGCAAAAGCTCAATACGAACTCTCTTTAGCTCAGCTTAGACGTTACCAACAGCTAGGAAATAGTGGTGCAGCCTCTAAATCTGAGCAAGATAAAGCCGCGGCCGATGCTGAAAATAACCTTGCAGCACTGAAACAGGCAGAAGCGAATGTTTTAGTTGCTAAAGAGGCTTTGAAAACCGCACAGGTCGCAGAAGCTGGCTTAGAAGCACAAGTTTCAAGTGCTAAAGCACAGTTAGACCAAGCACAAACCACTAAAGACTATAGCGTTATTGTTGCTCCAATGGATGGTCAACTGGGTGAAGTAAACCCTCGTGTTGGACAATATGTCGCGGCAGGCTCACAGTTACTCTACTTAATTCCACAGCAAACTTGGGTGATTGCTAACTTTAAAGAAACCCAAATTGCCAATATGCGAATTGGTCAAAAAGCATGGTTTACTGTCGATGCCATGAACCACAAAAAATTTACAGGCCATGTTGAGCAAATCTCACCTGCTGCAGGTTCAGAGTTCAGTGTGTTAAAGCCAGACAATGCGACAGGCAACTTTACTAAAGTTGTGCAACGCATAGCTGTACGCATCACCATAGACCCGAATCAGGAAGGAATGGAACACTTACGCCCTGGTATGTCAGTGATTACTTCTGTCGATACAAGTTCTTAATCAGCTTTTTAAAGTTCTCTTTAAAAAGCTACAATGTGATCATTCATTATTTTTCTCAATTTCTAATGTTTGATCACATTGTCCAACCGATTTCCTACCAGCACATTGAACTCCCCTCATCTGTTCATCTCGACATTAAAAGGATAGATCTAATTCATCCTCAAATTTCAGGCAATAAATTTTTCAAACTAAAATACAATCTGCTTGCCGCAAAACAACAAGGACTATCAAATATTTTGACTTTTGGTGGCGCTTATTCCAACCATATTGCTGCAACTGCTTATGCAGCTCATCTTTTTGGCTTACATAGTATTGGAATTATTCGTGGTGAAGAGTTAGCGAGTAAGCCTCTTAACCCCACTTTGGCAAAAGCCCAAAGTCTGGGAATGCAGCTACATTTTGTCTCACGCAATGAGTATCACTTGCGAGATGACGCAAATTATCTTCAAAAGCTAGGTCATCAGTTTCCTGAAACTTTTATTATTCCAGAAGGCGGCACCAATCAGCTAGCAGTTCAAGGTTGTCAGGAAATTCTTAGTGAGTATGATTTAGAGCAATACGATGTGATTTGCTGTGCAGTGGGAACCGCCGGAACGATTTCAGGTCTTATTGAAAGGAGTTCAGCACATCAAAAAGTTATGGGGTTTTCGGCTTTAAAAGGTGACTTTTTACAACAAGAAATTCAACAGTGGACTAAAAAACAGAATTGGTCTCTGACAGATGCTTATTGCTGCGGAGGTTATGCCAAAACGTCACCTGAACTATTTGCATTTATTGAGAGTTTTGAAGCGAAATATGCCGTGCCTCTTGAACCGATCTATACGGGAAAAATGATGTTCGGTGTGTTTGACCTTATAAAGAATCATTACTTTCCTGAAGGAACTCGTATTCTGGCTATTCATTCTGGTGGTTTACAGGCAGATATAAGAAATAAATCGCACCAATAATTTACTCATTTTAGTTAAGGTTTTCTCTACGGCAATAAATGTCTTTAGCACGAGTAAGTGCTGACATGGTAGTATATGCCCCTTTTTAATTTTCACGATTAATCGAGAATCTCTTATGTCTAACAGTCATGTCGATGTCATTGTCTTAGGTGCAGGCGCTTCTGGACTCATGTTGGCTGCACATGCTGCTAAACGAGGGCGCTCGGTTTTAATTTTAGAAAAAGCCAACAAAATTGGTAAAAAGATTTTAATGTCAGGTGGAGGTAAATGTAACTTTACCAACCTGTATGTAGAGCCTGACAACTATATTTCTCATAATCCACACTTTGTCATTTCTGCCCTGTCACGCTATAGCAACTGGGACTTTATCGGTTTGGTATGTGACTACAAAATTGCCTATGAAGAACGTAAACACGGTCAATTATTTACGCTAAACGGCGCTAAAGAAATTTTAGAGATGTTGGTAAGTGAGTGTAATAAAACCAACAATGTTGAAATTCAAACCTATTGTGAAGTTGGACAGATCGACCCATTACAACAAGGCGGTTTTTCTGTACACACCAACCAAGGGCGTTTTAGCTGTGAGTCATTAGTTATTGCTACGGGTGGTTTATCCATTCCGACTTTGGGTGGCTCTGGTTTCGGCTATGAACTGGCACAAAAATTTGGACATAAAGTTTTCCCAACCCGTGCTGGTTTAGTTCCATTTACTTTTTCAGATCATATTAAAGAAGTCACCACACGCTTAAGTGGTAATGCTTTAGATGTGACGTTAAGCAACTCAAAAAATAGCTTTACTGAAGCGTTATTATTTACCCATCGTGGCTTAAGTGGACCAAGTTCCTTACAGCTTTCTAACTATTGGAATACTGGAGAAAGTTTTAAAATTGACTTTTTCCCAAGCCAAGACTTAACAAGTTATTTAAAAGACAAAAAGAAAGCACAGCCGAAAGTTTTATTGCGTACCCTTCTGAATGAATTTACCGCGAAAAGTATTGTACAAGAGCTACAACAACTCATATGGCCAGAGCATAGCGAAACGGCGATTGGTAATATTAGTGATGCACAGCTAGAGCATATTACCGAGCAGTTACATGGTTTTTCGGTTAAACCATCAGGCACTGAAGGATACCGTACTGCCGAAGTGACCTTAGGTGGAATTGATACAACCGAAGTTTCATCTAAAACACTCGAAAGCAAAAAGCAGAAAGGACTGTTCTTTATTGGAGAAGTACTTGATGTAACCGGCCATTTAGGAGGTTATAACTTCCAATGGGCTTGGTCTTCTGCTTATGCAGCAGCACAATATGTTTAAATGCGGAATAAGCTAATTTGCTGCTTTCGCTTCACTTGATGATTTTTCAGCATCACGTGTATGCGTTGTTGCCTGTTTTGATGAGTCAGATTTGCTAAATACAAATTTATAAGCACTTGCTAAAAAACCAACGGTAATCCCAGCAATTACAACAGGTGCTAAAAAACGACCAGGTTTTTTCATCGTATTTTCCTCACTTATTTGTTTTTATAGCTGTCAAAGACAGAACGACCACTCATATAGAGTGGTCGAACTTATCACAAAAATCAAAGATTTTTTGTACGGTTTATCTGAAAATTAGTTCACTCACTAAATTTCATCATTTTCACCAGTAGAGCCAAATGGTTTATTTACAGGTGGTTGTGCTGGGTTTACCTGTGCAGAATCTGCTGGTTTTGCATCAGATGGAACCACTGACGGTGGAGTTGTCGTAGTTGATGAAGTTGGAGTTGAAGACGTACTCGCTGTTGTTGTAGTAGGTGGTTGATATAAAGGATTTGGATGATTTGCTTCTTTTTTCGCTTTATCAAGCAAATCAGATAGCAATCTTTCTGCTGGTTGACGACCACCCAAACCAAATGCAAGTGCGAAAGCAACTGCAACTGCGCCTAGAGTTAAACCAAATGCAAGGTTTACAATCGAATCAGCAATACCCATCGCTTTTAAACCAAGCGCAAGAACTAGGCCAATAATTAAGACACGAACCAAACTACCTAACCAACGCGAACTATTATATTCACCACGTTGAACTACGTTCGCCACAACATTTGCAAGCCAGAAACCAATCACCAAAATTACAGCGCCCAATAGAATGTTTGCACCGAAATGGATAAACATTGCGATTAGACCACTAATCTGTTCAAAACCAAGACGGTCAGCAGCTTCAGAAACTGCAAACAACATGGTAAAGAACACAATTAACCAGCCAACAGCACCAGAGACTTTAGTTTGACCTAAAAAACGTTGTACATCTAATTTTGCTGGAATTTCATCAACACCTGTTCCTGCAATCAGTTCGGCAACCAAGCGTCCAACAAAACGAGAAACAATATAAGCAACAAGTAGAATTAAACCAGCAGCAATAATGTTTGGAATCGCTTGCAAGATTTCATTCAGCATTGCTGTCGCAGGTTGAGAAATGGTCTGAATACCCAAAGCTTCAAATGCCACAATCAATGTCGTAATGATAATAATGGCAAAAACAAATGAACCTAAGAATTTGCCTACATTTGAATTTTTGAAAAGACCAATTTTTTCAGCTTGAGCCTGAACACCTAAGCTATTGATTAAACCTTCAACAATACCGCGTACAATTTTTGCCAAGATATAACCAACAAAAACGATAACGCCAGCAATAAAGATATTTGGTAAGAAGGCAATTGCCTCATTCACCATGTTTTGAACAGGAATAAGTAAACCTGTTAATCCCAAGATTGAGAGAACAATAGGAAGGAAAAGTAATAGTACAAGCCAGTAAAGAATTTCACCGATATTTTGACTGATTCCTCCTACACCCACTTCACTACTTAACTTATCATCAAGTTGCGTTCTAGATAGCACATTGGTGATCCCTGCTCGCACCAGTCGAGCAACTATCCAGCCAATAAAGCCAACCACCACAGCAGCAATAATATTTGGAATGTAAACAAGTACCTGATTCACCATATTGCTAAATGGACCACTTACTCCACTAATGTTGAGTACATTTAAAGCAGCAACAACAGCAAGAATCAAAATAAACCAAAATATGACTTTGGAGACGAGACCTTCTATATTGGGAGTACGCCCTGTAGCTGAAGATAATTTGGCATTGGTATTTAATTTTTGCAGAAGTTTTTTTACCCCTGCTGCTACCACTAAAGCGATTATCCAGCCAACCAGTAAGATGACAATTGCAGCCAAAATAGGATGAAACTGATCCCAGTAATACATCGCATCAAACTGAGCGCCGCGAGGCCCATTAAAAAATTCATTCATATTGTTATGTCCTCAATTGTTATGTTCTTTTCAGTGTTATCAATAAATGAAAAACACCAGTTCGTTGTAAAAAATGACGATAAATGCGGTCTATGTCACCTTATGTTTTGAATATTTTTCAATCAACAACCTTCTGCATAAATACAACAAATTGATGCAAAAGATTGCAAAAAAAGCCTTCAGGGCACATCCTAAAGGCTTTCTATCAAGATATACTGTTGGGCTTACTATCCTTTGTAAGTTTTCAAATCAGAACTACCAATCATGACATGTGGTATGGTCTCATGTTGAAAAGCTCCTTCTTCTTTAGGCGTTTTGCTATGATCAGCAACCATGTAGACGATGAGTGCAATAAGAAAAAGCCCAACAATAATTAAAATATAAACTGGCAATCTTCTTTTTTTCGCAGTTTCTTCAGGACTCGTCACATGAGGTGGTTTTGAAAAATCATGCATCTTCTTTCCCCTCTTCTATTATCATTAACTTTATAATCATCATAACAATTTGATTTGTTGCATTGTGTGAAAAAGCATTATGCGTAGGTGACTAGGTTTGCAAAACTCTACTTTTAAAATAATAAATTTAGTATAAAATTTAGCCACATTAATTTTGACTATTAAAAATATAATCTCATTTTATTCATCACCTTCTTTAAAACTCGATTTGTAATACAATATGTTTTAGCGCTTACTTTTTATAAAATAGGCTATAATAAGCCCCCTTGTTTTAAAGCTACTCAATTTTATGATGTATCGTCAGCAAAGCGTAACTCTTGATCTCGACACTGACGTCACACATCAATGTTATTTGCATCAAACAAGAGATGAGCATCTCATTGGTATTATTGAATTTAATAAACCAAGCTTCCAGTTTAAATGGGGTGATCTTGAGTATTTCCGTCGCCGTACCGAAGAGTTCTCGGTCATGCCATTCCCTGAATGTGTTAATGCGATGATTGTTGATATTCGTAATATCAATGTATTTCTGGACAATGAAGTCCCGATTTTACCGTGGCGTTTACTTGAAGAAGACTGCCCTGTTCGCTTGGTTGTTCCTCAAGATCGTCTTGAATATTATGCAGGTCTGTTTGAACCAACTTGGCTTTCAACAGATGTCGACAGCGCGATTTCAGAAATTCGTGAATTTATGGATATGTTTGTCCATTAATAAACATATCCATAAAAGTTTTCTTAAAATATTTTATTTTCGGTTTTTACCAATAATTTTCTACCGCAATATTTCCTTCACCACGACGATTCATTGTCAAACCACGGCGTTTTAAAGCCTCTTTGGTATCATCTACCATTTGTGGGTTTCCACATAACATAACGTGACTATTTGCTGAATTAAGTTCCAGACCTGCTGCTTTTTCTAACTCACCATTTTCGATTAAAACCGGTAAGCGCTCATGCAACGGCGCTGTTGAGTCTCGGGTAATAATAGGAATAAATTTAAAGCCGTTATGCCCTTCCCCAAACGTTTCAGCAATCTCTTGAATACGATCGACATATGCCAATTCATCTTCCGTACGGACGCTATAAACCAAATTAATCTTTTGATAATTAGACCAAGTTTCAAAGTCTTGTAGCATCGACAAAAATGGAGCCAAACCTGTACCTGTTGCTAATAACCATAAATCATGCGGTAAAGGTTGCTGATAACGCGCCAAAGTCAGATAGCCATATGGAATTTTTTCCAAATAAAGCTCATCACCGACTTGCAAATGCTGTAAATTCGAAGTGAAGGCACCATCTGGTACAACAATTGAGAAGAACTCTAGCGTTTCATCAAATGGAGAAGACACCACCGAATAAGCACGGACAACCAGTTCCTCCCCCACCTTTAAACCTATACGCGCAAACTGACCTGCGGTAAATTTAAAATGCGAAGGGCGAGTCATGGTAAAGCTGAAAAGTGTTGGGGTCCAACGATGAACTGATAAAACTTTTTCTACGCTAAATTTTTCAATTGACATGATTTCAACGTGGCATGAAATAGTGCGCTCATGTTAGCATGACAGCCGAAATAATGAATACTTTTAAACGTTAAGGCTTTTTAAACATGCGGATGACATTACGCCAGTTGGCTGTTTTTGTAGCAGTCGCCCAAGAAGGAACCGTTACTAAAGCCAGTGATGCGGTCAGACTGACGCAAAGTGCAGCTAGTATGGCTTTAGCCGATTTAGAAGACGGCTTAGGTGCTCCTTTATTTGATCGTTTAGGTAAGCGCTTACAGCTTAATGATCTTGGACGTTTTTTACTTCCTCAAGCATTAGAAATATTAGGACGTTGTGAAGCATTTGAACAAGCTGCCAAGGGTGAATTACAAAGTATCGATTTGCGTATCGGTGCGACTTTAACCATTAGCGACTATTTAATGCCTGATTTAATGGCTAACTTTTTACAACGTCATCCGCAAGCACATTTACAACTTCAAGTGGGTAATACACGCCAAATGATTGAAGCAGTAAATCAGTTCCAATTAGATTTAGCTTTAATTGAAGGTTCTTGTCACTTACCCCAACTCCAGTGTATTCATTGGCGTGATGATGAGTTAGCAGTATGCTGTTCACCAGATCATCCTTTAACTCGTTTAAATCGCCCGCTTACACCTCAAGATTTTCATGACGTAGAATGGATTTTACGTGAAGAGGGATCTGGTACGCGTGAAGTCTTTGATAATGCAATTTTGCAAGATCTACCAGATGCCAACATTCGCTTAACGCTTGGTCATAATGAAGCAATCTTGAAAATAGTGGCAGGTGGCTTAGGAATGTCTTGTATTTCTAGATTAGCGATTGAACCTTTAAGTGAGAAAGGTCAACTCGTTATTTTAGATACACCATTTTGGCAACTGACCCGTCCACTTTATATGCTGGTACATCGCCAAAAATATCAAGGCCCAGGTCTTAAAGCATTTTTAAAATTCTGCGATGAAGATCAGGCTTAAAGCCTGATCTTCTAATGCCATCGTGAATCATTTTCACATGGCTCACCGTCATGATCTCCATCCATTTTAGTGTTCGGGCAATTTCTTACAAACCAACGTGCCTCTTCTAAAGAATGCATTTGCGAACAATGCTCACGCCCATCACAATGAAAAGCCGATGTTTCATCATTTACTCGTTTCGGAGCTGGGGCTGTTTGAGAAGTAACTGTTTGAGGAGTTAATGCTAAAGCCTTTTTCGTTTTCTCAGAAAGTTGTATATCTGGCAATTTGCCCAAAGCTGCATGCTGTTCCTTAATAATCTGCTTCTGTTGCTCTATTAATAATTGTACTTTTTCATGTGATGCACGCTGCTGAGCCTGTTGACGATAGTGCAATACAATAAAAGTCACACACGCAACAACAACCAAGATGCCAACGATAAATATACTGATGTACTCACGTGAACTCAGCTTGAATTTGCTGCGTTTAATTTTTCCCCGTTGAACCATATTTCCCCATTCTTTATCTTATTATTCATTTTTAAGAAAATTAAGGGAAATTAATATCTCCCTTAATTCTAAATCACTTAATCTTTCTGAACGCATCAAAACACTTGTCTAGTACATTCATTATTTAAGTGTTTTTAATATATTACATTTAGCTCATTATTAACGTCGAAAATTTGACAATAACTCACTCGTGATCGCTTTATTGTGATCCGCAATTTTATTTTTTTTGGTTTTCGCAGGATTCGTGTCAACACGCTCAATTTTGATCGCTTTAAATTTCCCTTGATTGTCAGCCGCAAGAAATCTCACTTTTTCATTTCTTTTCGGCTCACCTTCTGATGCAGGAAAGTCAGAAATATGAAAGAAAATATCTCCTTCAGTGGTCGAAATAAAACCAAACCCCTTATCGGCGTTATATTGTTTTACTCTTCCAATATAAAACTCTTGTTTCATGATCTTTCCCCTACTTTTCCCATCCAATCGTTGCTGTAAATAAAAAGAGACTTTCAATTCCGCTGTTAAAAAATACGGTTTGATGAAGTCTCTTTTTTTATGACTATTTCAAAAATTAATCTTTTTGAACACTACCAAAAATCTTGTCGCCAGCATCGCCTAAACCAGGAACGATATAACCTTGTTCATTTAAGCCGTCATCAATAGATGCAGTATAAAGCTGAATGTCAGGATGTGCTGCCTCAACTTTTGCAATTCCTTCAGGAGCTGCAACCAATACCATAACACGAATATCTTTACATCCACTTGCCTTTAACACATCAATTGCAGCAACCAAAGAGTTACCTGTTGCCAGCATAGGATCGATAATCATTGCAATACGGTTAGCCACATCTGGAACTAGCTTTTTATAGTAAGTACGTACTTCCAAAGTCTCTTCGTTACGCTCAAGACCTAACACACTTACTTTTGCACTTGGAATCAGATTAAGCACGCCATCAAGCATACCAATACCAGCACGTAAAATCGGTACAATCGTTATTTTTTTACCAGCAATACGCTGAGTAGTAACAGTTCCAGCCCATCCATCAATTTCGCAATCCACAACTGGTAAATCTTTCGTTGCTTCATATGTCAATAACATAGTCACTTCTTGAGCAAGCTCACGGAAATTCTTAGTACTGATGTCAGCACGACGTAATAAACCTAATTTATGACGAATAAGTGGGTGACGAATTTCTTGAATGACCACAGATGTTACCTAAAAATATAAAAACGTATTTATTATAATCTTTTTTTAACTACCAATAAAAAAAAGCCTCCATATTTGGAGGCTTTTTTGTACACAAGAATTATTGTTGTTGCGAAAGCATGAAATGTAATGGAGATAAAATTTCTGCTTTTAATGCCAAATTAATCATTGGATCTGGATATACACCCAAAATAATCACTAATGCAGCAGCAGCTAATACCATCAAACCACCCACTTTTTGTCCCCAATGTGCATCAGCATCAATACGAGGAGTTTCAGGTGGAGTCATATACATCACAACCATCACACGTAAGTAGTAATACAAACCAATACCACTACCCACAATAATCATTGCAGCTAAGAACCAGTGTTGAGTCGTTACAGCAGCCATAACAACCAAGAACTTACCAATGAAGCCTGCTGTTAATGGAATACCAGCCAAAGATAACATCATGACTGTTAATGTTGCTGTAAGTACTGGACGGCGCCAGAACAAACCACGGTAGTCTGCAAGGCTTTGAGCTTCATCTACGTTGTTATATGGGCTAGACATTAACGCTACTGCACCAAAGGCACCAATAGTTGTTAATACATAAGTCACCACATACACAGTTACGCTACCTAAGCTCGCATATGTCATGCTAATTAAAGCAATTAACAAATAACCAAAGTGAGCAATAGATGAATAACCCAAAATACGTTTTAAGTTCACTTGACGAACAGCGAGCAAGTTACCGACTAAAATTGACAATACAGCAATGATTGTCAAAACAGTCACTAGCGAGTTCACCATGATTGCGCCAGAAGCAAGCAAATAACGTACGAACAAACCAATAGTTGCAACCTTAGCAGCAGTCGCTAAGAAAGTTGCCATTGGAGCTGGAGCACCTGCATATACATCTGGTGTCCATTTGTGGAACGGTGCAAGCGATAATTTGAATGCAACAGCAAAGATAATAAGTGCTAAACCTAATAACACCATTGGCTGTTTGATTGCGCCAAATAAAGCTTGAACAGAATCATAGAATGAAAGCGAACCAGTGTAAGCGTAGATATACGCCATACCCATCAACAACATCGCAGAAGCTGTTGCAGAAAGTACAAGATACTTAATACCCGCTTCAAGCGATTGGCTACGTTGATATGTATAAGCAAGTAAGCCGTATACAGGAATCGACATTAACTCAAGGCTAATAAAGAAAGATGCATAGTGAGAACTTGCAACCATCAACATTGCACCTGCTACAGAAGCAAGTAACAAAAGATAGAGTTCTTCACGGTTGTCTTTATAAGTCTCAATATAAGCATGAGACAAAGTACAACACGCCAATGATGCAACTAAAATCATGAACTGATAGAACAATGTAAATGGATCAACCATAAACATGCCCATCACATTTGCCGGTACAAATTTACCGCCAAATAGTTCTAGCAAGATATAAAGTGCAGCAAGGTTTAAACCGACAACAGAAGTTGTTGCGATTAAATTATGGTTACGCTTAATTGCAATGAGCAACATGACGACGACTGTTGTCAACGCAACAATCATCACAGGCGCTAATGGCATAATCGTAGAGAATGATACTGTGAAGTTCATGATTATTGGATCTCCACATGGTCAAGTTGAGTAGCTGTTTGCTGAACAGTTTCAACGACTTCTTGTACTGGCACATAACTATTGACCAACCACTGCATACTTGAATGAGATACATCCAAGAATGTTTGTGGGAAGATACCAAGCCAAACGAGACCAATCGCACAAATCATCAAAATAACAACTTCACGAGCAGATAAGTCTTTTAATGGACTAGTGTAGTGTTGCTTTTGTTCAGGGTTTGGCTCACCAAATAAAGCACGGTGAATCAAGATCAAGCCATATAAACCTGCAAATACAAGGCTGATAGAAGCAAGAATCGTGAAGGCAGGATATTTATTAAATGAACCCATCAAAATCAGGAATTCACCAATAAAGTTACCTAAACCTGGCACACCAACAAGAGCAGCTACGAAGAACATTAAGAAGAATGGTAAGTATTGGAGTTGACCACGAAGACCACCCATCAAACGCAAATCACGTGTATGCAAGCGCTCGTAGATTTGACCAGACATAATGAACAATGCAGCAGATGACAAACCATGTGCCAACATCATGATCATTAAACCTTGGAAGGTCAAAATATTACCTGCATAGATTGCAAGTAAAATGAAGCCCATGTGTGAAATCGACGTATACGCAAGTAAACGTTTCATGTCAGTTTGCTGGTAAGCACACCAAGCGCCGTAGAAAATACCAATCAAACCGAAAATAATCGCAATATCTGCAAACTGTGCAGAAGCTGCTGGGAAGAATGGAATTACAAAACGGAGCAAACCGTACGCTGCTGTCTTAATCAAGATACCAGCCAAGTCTACAGAACCCGCTGTAGGAGCTTGAGCATGCGCATCTGGTAACCAGCCGTGCAATGGGAAAACTGGTAACTTCACTGCAAAACCAATAAAGAAGCAGATCATGAAACCATACGCGAAGCCAGCAGGTAAACGATTCGCTACAGCTAATAAATAGTTGTAATCAAAACCGATCATACCAGTCATCATGTAGCCATAGACCACAAGGCCAAGGATACCGATTAACATCACTAAACCAGCGATTTGCGTATATAAGAAGAACTTAGTTGCAGCGTAAACACGTGAACGGCCGTTTGAACCTTTATGACCCCATAACGCAATCAAGAAGTAGATTGGTACAAGCATCATCTCCCAGAAGAAGAAGAATAGGAACAAATCGATTGCCAAGAACACGCCAATAACGCCACCTAAACTCCATAATAAGTTTAAGTGGAAGAAACCAACGTTCTTTTGAATCTCGCCCCATGAGCAACCAACAGCAAGTACACCAAGTAAAGCTGTTAACAACACCATGAGTAAAGACAAGCCATCCACTGCTAAGTGAATGCCAATACCGAGAGATTTAATCCACGGTAAATAGAACTCAGCTGACCAAGTTGGGACTTTTGAGCCCAACTCGTATGTATAAGTACCACTTTGCCAAAGTGCAAGACCTAAGCCCAAAGTAATGAGCATACCAATTAAGGCAATCCAGCGTGGCAAAGTTTTGTCGAGTTTATCGACTAACCAACAAGCAAAACCTGCAATGAACGGAACAAGGATCAGCGCGGGTAAAATTAAATTGTTTTCCATTTTATTTCCCCACTACCTGAATAACGATCAAGATCATCAATAACACCACTACACCGAGTGACATGCTTGATGCGTATTCACGCAATGAACCTGTTTGACGTGAGCTTGTAAAACTGTTTCCGCCTTTAACAAGCGCAGGAAGCACAAGCCACAAGCTATCAATTGGATCACGACCAAATAGTTTGGCGAAGAATAAATAAGGTTTAACAAAAACGATGTCATACAACGCATCGAAACCAAATGCAGTACGACAAATATGAGCTAAGCCAGCACCAAGACTTGTTTGAGCAAACGATTTCACTGCACCGTAAGCAAATGCAAACAAACCAATACCAACCGCTAAACCAGCAAGCGCAATACCTACAGCTAAATGCTCTGCTCCATGCATGCCTTCTACAAACTGTTCAGCAACGTGGAATTCAGGAATTTTCGCTGTATTTAAAATACCAGCTACAGGACCTTTTAGTGCAGCGCCCACAAAAGTAGACAATACTGCCAAGATACCTAATGGCGCCCAGTAAGTTGCACCTTTAATCTCATGGTAATGTGTATTTTCTTTACCGAAGAATACAACCCAGATTAAACGGAAGGTATAGATTGAAGTCAGGAACGCACCTGCTACACCAGCCCAATATAAGGTATGGTATAGAGCAACTGATTGACCTTGTACCCAAACTTCACCAAGAATCGCATCTTTTGAGAAGAAGCCGATTGTTAAGAATGGAATCGCTGCTAATGCACCGCCACCAATCGCGAAACATGCAAATAGGAATTTGTTTTTGTAGAACAAACCGCCCATTTTGAAAATATTTTGTTCGTGATGGTAAGCAAGAATAACTGCACCAGAAGACAAGAATAATAATGCTTTGAAGAATGCGTGAGCCAACATGTGGAACAAGCCAGCTTGGTAAGCTTCTGCACCTACAGCCATAAACATATAACCAAGCTGACTCATTGTTGAGTAAGCCAAAATACGTTTGATGTCTGTTTGCACAAGAGCAGCAAAGCCTGCAACTAATAAAGTTACAGCACCTGTTACCGAAATGAATTGCATCACTTCAGGTGCAAGCTCAAATACGCTGAATAAACGGCAGCATAAGTACACACCAGCCGTTACCATTGTTGCTGCGTGGATTAATGCAGAAACAGGTGTTGGACCTGCCATCGCATCTGCCAACCATGTTTGCAATGGAATTTGAGCAGATTTACCAGCAGCACCCAAGAACAACATTAACGCAGTCCAGATGGTAAGTGACGAACTCTTCGTCATTACTTCTGCTGCATGTTCAACGATGTACTGAGTATTCAGTGTACCAAATTGTTGGTAAAGCAAGAATAAAGCGATAAGTAAGAATACGTCACCTACGCGGGTAACTGTAAATGCTTTGATCGCTGCCCAACCATTTGCAGGGTTTGCATAATAGAAACCGATGAGCAAGTAAGAGCAAAGACCTACCCCTTCCCAACCTAAGAATAACAACGCTAAGTTGTCACCCAATACAAGCACAAGCATGCTTGCAACGAATAGGTTGAAATAAGAGAAGAAGCGCGCATAACCTTCTTCACCACGCATGTACCATGATGCAAAGATGTGGATTAGGAAACCAACACCAGTGATCATGCCCATCATAAGTAAAGATAAGCCATCTAAATGTAAGCTAATGCCAGGAGCGAAACCACCAACATTGAACCATGTCCAAAGGTTTTGAACAAAAACCTGCTGACCGCTATTGGTAAATGCCATACCAGCAATCAATGCAAATAATGCAGATAAACCTACAGAACCCACACCAATAATTGCTGCAACATTTTCAGAAAGCTTATCACGCCCTGCCGCCAATAAAATAAAACCGATTAGCGGAAATAATACTGTTAGATATAAATAACTCATCCGCGCATCTCACTAGCAGCATCCACATCCAAATGATGGAAGCGATGATAGAACTGAAGGACAATCGCAAGACCGATACACGCCTCTGCCGCAGCAAGGGTTAAAATCAGAATGAACATCACTTGTCCATCTGGTTGTGCCCATACACTACCCGCAAGAACGAATGCTAACGCAGCAGCATTCATCATGATTTCAAGGCTCATTAACATAAATAGTAGGTTGCGTCGCACCATTACACCGTAAAAACCGAGTGCAAAAAGAATGGTTGCAACAATCAAACCATGTTCTAAAGGGATCTGGCCCATTATTCTTTTTCCTCTTCTGCACCTGGTTCACGTTTACCTAAGTGGTATGCTGCAACAAGGGCTGCTAGCAATAACATCGCGGCAACTTCAACCAATAATAAGTAGTGAGTAAAGAGCGCTTGACCAACAACTTTTGGTCCAATTACTTGTGCTCCAAGTGGTGCAGAGATGGTTGTATATTCACCACCAAGCATCCAAACTAAAAGTAAGCCAAGTAAAAAGCTCATGAGTGCTGGATATGCCCAAGCATCTGAAGAAAGCCATTTACGCTCTTGTTCAACAGTGTGTTGCCCTAAGTTAAGCATCATCACCACAAATACGAACAAGACCATAATTGCACCAGCATAAACAATGATTTCGAGGGCGCCAGCAAACGGCGCACCTACGATCATGAAAATACCAGCAACTGCAAGTAATGAAACAATCAGACTAAGCAATGCATGTACAGGGTTCGTGTTAGTAACTACACGAACCGTAGAAACGATGGCCACGAGCGCCATCAAATAAAACGGCCACATCATGGTAATAGACTCCGTACATCGATTGGTGCACTTTCTTTTTGTGCTTGACCTTTCTCTTTACCGCTAACAGCCATACCAGTTACACGGTAGAAGTTGTAGTCTGGGTATTTACCTGGACCTGAAATGAGTAAGTTTTCTTTCTCATATACAAGGTCTTGACGTACGTATTCGCCCAACTCGAAATCTGGAGTCATTTGAATCGCTGTCGTTGGACATGCTTCTTCACACATACCGCAGAAAATACAACGAGAGAAGTTGATACGGAAAAACTCCGGATACCAACGCCCATCTTCTTTTTCTGCTTTTTGTAGTGAAATACAGCCAACTGGACATGCAACCGCACAAAGGTTACATGCCACACAACGTTCTTCCCCATCTGGGTCACGCGTTAATACGATACGACCACGAAAGCGTGGCGGCACAATTTGTTCAGCCGGTACTTCTGGATATAAAATCGTGTCACGTTTACGCGTTGCATGGCTAAATACCATAAACAACGAACGTACAATTGATCCGAATCCAGCTAGAAATTTATACATTTTGTACTCCCTGCTGTCCTAGGCCTGATTCATCAGAATCACAGCACCAGTCACTAACAAGTTGACCAACGCCAATGGCAAACAAATTTTCCAACCAAAGTTCATGACTTGGTCATAACGTGGACGCATTAAAGAACCACGTGCCAATACAAACATCATTACAAAGAATGCTGTTTTAATCACAAACCAGAATACTGGTGGAACAAATGGAATTTCTAAATTGAATGGCGCTAACCAGCCACCAAAGAATAAAGTCACGATCAATGCAGAGATAAGTACAACGTTGACATATTCAGCAACGAAGAACATACCCCATTTCATACCGCCATATTCAACATGGTAACCTTCAGCCAATTCTTGTTCTGCTTCTGGTTGGTCAAATGGATGACGGTGAGTTACCGCAACACCAGCAACCACAAAAATCAAGAAACCTAAGAATTGTGGAATAACGAACCAAACATCGCGTTGTGCTTCAACAATTTCACGAAGGTTGAATGAACCTGCAATTGCAACCACACCCATTAACGAGATACCCAAGAACACTTCATAAGAAATGGTTTGAGCAGCTGAACGTAAGCCACCAAGCAATGAGTATTTGTTATTTGAAGCCCAGCCACCAAATAAGACTGCATAGACTGCAATACCAGCCATTGCCATAAAGAACAACAAACCGATGCTCATGTCGGCAACACCCAGTGAAGGACTCACTGGGATAACCATGAACGAAAGCACCGCAGTTGCCATCGCAACTGCCGGAGCTAAGCGGAAAGTTAATTTATCAGCAAATTTTGGTGTCCAGTCTTCTTTGAACATGATCTTGAGCATGTCGGCAACGATCTGGAACATACCACCAGGACCAACACGGTTTGGACCATAACGGTCTTGCCACCAAGCAAGTAAACGACGCTCAATAAAAGACATCAACGCAGCAACAAGAACAACAACAAGCAAAATCACAACTGCTTGAACAACTGCATAAGCAATTGGCCAGTTCTCAGCCCAAAGTGGCGTTTGACGTATAATTTCTTGATTCATGAATTACACTCCTAAAGCCACTGAAACAGGCTCAGCTAACGATACTGTTGGTGCTAAACCAACTGGGTAACCGATATAACCTGTAGGTAAGTATTCAATTACTTGTACAGGCAAGCTCACTGTAGTTTCGCCTGCTTTAACTGTAATACGTTGGCCTTCTTGCAAATTCAAACGCGTTGCATCTTGCTCACCAACTGCAAACATAGCTTCTGGAATACGAGTTTCCATTGCAGGTGTTTTAATCGTGAATTCACCAGAACCAAAGATGTGGTGCATTGGTACAAGACGGAAGCTTTCAGGGTTTGCAACTACAGCACTTGGAGCAACATAACTACGTGCTGGACGTTTTGCTAAACGATCGAATAAACGAATGCCCGAATCACCACCTTTTAAGTGACCGCCCACTTCATCTTGGTATTTGTTCCAAGATTGTGGAGAGTTCCAACCCGGAGCCCACGCAAATGGTACAAGTGAAGATGCATTTTGTGGACCAACATAACCTTCCATAGAGAATGTTAATGCTGAGTCTGGATCTGTTGGCTGTTTAGGTTCATGAACCGATAAAGGTGCACGAATTGCTGTACGACCAGAATAACGACGTGGTTCTCGCGCAATTTTCAAACCATGTACACGGTAGCCTGCATCTGGTGCAACGTCTTGAATTGCTTCAAGCACAGGAACATTTTTAACGATAGTTTCGATCACGTCATCAAGCAATGTCCAATCAACTGGCTTACCTTTAAGACCAGTTTCAATGGCATGCAACCAACGCCAAGATTCTTTAATCGCGTATTCAGGCTTGTAGTAGCTTGGATCGTAAACTTGGTAGAAGCGCTGTGCACGGCCTTCTTGGCTTACAACAGTACCATCACCTTCAGCAAAGCTTGATGCTGAAAGTACAATATCCGCCTGTTTCACAGTTTCTGTTTCGCTGTGATCAAGCACGATTACTGTTTCAGCTTTATCAAGTGCTGCTTTAACTTGAGCAGCCGGTAAGCGACGGAACAAGTCATTTTCAACAATCACAAGTGTGTCGTAGTCTTGAGCAAATGCTTGTTCAAGGCTTAAACCGCCAAACAATGCCAAGCCCATAGAATTCACTTCAGGAACAACAAGGCTTAAACCAGCTTTTGAACCAAGGTTTTGCGTTAACTCTGCCGCAGCTTCCATAATTGAAGCATCTTGCAAGCTCGTACCCGCAATAATTAACGGTTTGTTTGCTGCTTTTAAAGTGTCGGCAATAGTTTGTGCAAATGCTTTTGCATCGTCATCTAAACCACTTACAACTTCACCTTTAACTGCTGCAGCAACTGCAAAGCCTAAACGCGCGATGTCGTTTGGAGATGCAACCACTTCACCAGTCGCAACATCAGCAAGACGAGTTTGAGTTGCAGCCAAGATATAGATCGGAGACTTCGCTTCCTGACCAATACGTTGTACAGGCTCAGCTAACCAATCTGGTGTACGTGTTTTTGCAGCCATTTCGCGAGCTTTGTTTTTCGCAGCTTGACGAACTGACAATGCCATACGAGGTGCTGTTTGAGTTAAATCTTCACCCAAAATTAATACTGCATCATAGCCTTCAATTTCACGCATGTTCGGGTTGTAAATACCCTCTGTTTGCATGATTGAAGCTGCAAGCTCAACAAGATTTTGCTCTTTTTGTGCAACACCTGTTGAATAGTTTGCCTGACCTACAAGTTCACGTAATGCGTAGTTTGATTCTAAACTTGCACGTGGTGAACCAATACCTAAAACTTTCTTACCTTCAAGTTTCGCAATTGCCTGATCTAAAGCTTGGTCAACTGAAACAGTTGCTACTGTTTCACCATTGCGGAATTGAGGTTGACGCGGACGATCTGCACGGTTGACATAACCTGTGCCAAAACGACCTTTGTCACAAAGGAAGTATTGGTTAACCGAACCATTGAAGCGGTTTTCTACACGACGGATTTCGCCATAACGCTCACCCGGGGAAATATTACAACCTGAAGAACAGCCATGACACACGCTTGGTGCATATTGCATATCCCATTTACGGTTATAGCGCTCTGAATGAGTCTTATCGGTAAATACACCTGTTGGACATACTTCAGTCAAGTTACCAGAGAATTCAGACTCTAAAGTACCTGACTCTGGACGACCAAAGTAAACACGTGACGCATTCGCATATACACCAAAGTCCGTACCGCCAGCATAGTCTTTGTAGTAACGAACACAACGATAACAAGCAATACAACGGTTCATTTCATGCGCGATGAACGAGCCGAGTTCTTGGTTATAGTGCGTACGTTTTGTAAAACGATAACGACGACGGTCATGACCTGTCATTACAGTCATATCTTGTAAATGACAGTGACCACCCTCTTCACATACTGGACAATCGTGTGGGTGATTCGTCATTAAGAATTCAACAATAGACGCACGGAAATCCGTAGCTTCTTTGTCTTCAATCGAGATATAGGTATTGTCAGATGCTGGCGTCATGCATGACATCACAAGACGT
This sequence comes from Acinetobacter seifertii, assembly GCF_016064815.1. Taxonomy (NCBI): domain Bacteria; kingdom Pseudomonadati; phylum Pseudomonadota; class Gammaproteobacteria; order Moraxellales; family Moraxellaceae; genus Acinetobacter; species Acinetobacter seifertii. The sequence continues at coordinate 3,313,093 of NZ_CP065820.1, forward strand.
CCGCGCGTATCTTCAGGATTTGCATACTGAGTTACGGCACATTGACGGCAAGAACCAACCGAACCTAAGGATGGATGCCAACAAAAATATGGGATGTCGATGCCCAGACTCAAACATGCTTGTAGCAAGTTTTCCGAGCCGTTGACTTCATACGATTTTCCATCGACATGAATTGTAGCCATAGTCGAATTCCTTAAGCTTGTTCTACGTTGCTGGTTTGCACGACAGGACGATTCGTCACTTTCGCTTCAAACTCACCACGGAAATGTTTGAGTGCGCCCATAAGCGGCTCCATCGCACCTGGTGCGTGGGCACAGAAAGTTTTACCAATCCACAATTTACGAGTTAACTCTTGTAAATGATCGATATCTTCTTTCTTACCTTCACCTGTCTCAAGTGCTTTAAGCGCTTTAACAGCCCATGGCAAACCATCACGGCATGGTGTACAGAAACCGCATGATTCGCGCGCAAAGAACTCTTCTAAGTTACGAGTGAGCGATACCATACATTGAGTTTCATCTACCACCATCAACAAACATGTTCCCAAACGAGAACCTGCTTTCATAATAGTGTCTGCATCCATTGGTAAATCAATGGTATCTGCAGGTAAAAAGTCAGTAGACGCACCACCTGGTAGCCATGCTTTAAGCTTTAAGCCTTCACGCATACCACCAGCATGATCTTCAATTACTTCACGAGCAGTCGTACCAAATGGAAGTTCCCAAAGACCAGGGAATTTAACTTTACCTGACGCACCATAAATCTTAGTGCCTGGATCTTTTGATTTACCAGCTGATAAACCGATATACCACTCTGGACCACGAAGCATGATTGCTGGCAAGTTGTTATAAGTTTCAACGTTGTTCACAATCGTAGGACGACCCCATGCACCAGCAACTTGCGGGAATGGTGGTTTAGTACGTGGGTTAGCACGGCGGCCTTCAAGTGAGTTAATCAATGCAGTTTCCTCACCGCAGATATAACGACCTGCGCCTGTATGCACGTGTAACTCGAAGTTCCAGCCAGAACCTAAAATGTTGTCACCTAAGTAACCTTTAGCGCGAATTTGCTCAAGCGCTTCATTTAGGTATTGTGCAGCCTCGATGTATTCGCCACGAATGAAGATATAACCTTGAGTTGCTTCTAAGGTATAACCTGCAATCAACATACCTTCGATCAATTGGTGAGGAAGTTTTTCCATCAACAAACGGTCTTTAAAGGTACCTGGTTCCATCTCATCGGCGTTACAGATTAAGTAACGTGGGCCACCATCATTTGGTGCCATAAGAGACCATTTGATCCCTGCTGGGAAGCCTGCACCACCACGACCCTTTACAGTTGCAGCTTTAATGACATCTAACACTTCAGCAGGTTTCATACCTAATGCTTTTTTAAAGCCTGCATAACCTTCAAGTGCTTCGTAATCGTCAGCGCTACGTACTGCTTCTTGTTTGCTTAAACGCCAAGTCAGTGGATGAGTTTCCGGATTACCGTCGCCATAAATTGGTTTTGGTTCGGTATTCATACATACTTCTCCAATAACTGTTTGATTGATGTCACTTCCACTAAACCGTGAGTATCTTCATCAATCATTAACGTTGGGCCTTTGTCACAGTTGCCTAGACAGCAAATTGGTAGCAGTGTAAAACGACCATCTGGTGTCGTCTGACCATACTGAATACCTAATTCACGCTGGAATGCTTCAGCAAGTGTTTCAGCACCCATTAAGAAGCAAGCAATTGAGTCACAAAGCAAAATTACGTGACGACCTACCGGATGGCGATAGATACGGTTGTAAAATGTTGCAACACCTTCCAAATCAGCAACACTCATCGACAACAACTGTGCGATGGCATTCATTTGAGCGTCATCTACCCAACCATTACGGCGCTGTACGCACTTCAAAGCATCCAAAGAGGCTGCACGTGGGTACGGATAGTGACCAATGTGATGTTCGATGTCGTGAATTTCTTCCGCAGTCAAAATTCCTTCAACATTCACACGTGGTTTTTTATCAGTCAAAATCATCATTATGTGTTACCTCTTAGCGATCCACGTCAGCCATAACCACGTCAATGGTCGCCAGATAAATGATTAAGTCAGATACTAAACTTCCGTTAATCACTGAAGGCATTTGCTGTAAGTGAGTAAACGTCGGTGTACGAATACGAGTACGATAACTCATGGTCGCTTTATCTGAAGTCAAGTAATAAGTACTTGCACCTTTCACAACTTCTGTCATGAATGATGATTCACCAGCAGGCATAACAGGACCCCATGACACGCTTAAGAAGTGCGTAATCAAGGTTTCAATGTCTTGTAATGTCTTATCTTTTGGTGGTGGCACAGCCAATGGGTGATCCGCTTTATATGGACCAGAAGGCATGTTATCCAAACACTGTTTGATAATTTTGAGTGACTCAGTAATTTCACGGAAGTGAACAAGTACACGAGCGTATGCATCGCCTTCATACTCAACTGGCACATCAAAATCAAAGTTTTCATAGCCACTGTATGGACGATATTTACGTACGTCGAAATCAATACCTGTTGCACGTAAACCAGTACCAGTTACACCCCACGCAAGCGCAGATTTTGCATCGTATTGAGCAACATTACGTGTACGACCAATAAACACAGAGTTTTTAAGTGCAGCTGTGTAGTATTCGTTCAAACGTTTAGGCATCCACTCTAGCAACTCTTTAACAAGTTTTTGCCAGTTGTTTGGAAGGTCGTGTGCTGTACCACCAATACGGAACCATGCTGGGTGCATACGGTAACCCGTGATTGCCTCAACAATGTCGTAAACTTTTTGACGGTCTGCGAACATATAGAATACTGGTGTCATACCACCGGCATCCTGAATTGCCGTACCACAGAATAATAAGTGGTTATTAATACGGAACAATTCGTTCAACATGACACGAATCACTTGCGCACGTTCAGGAACTTTAATACCTGCCATTTGCTCTACAGCCATGACATACGGCATGTTTTGAGCACAACCACCTAAGTAGTCAACACGGTCAGTATAAGGAATGAAAGAATGCCATGTTTGACGTTCAGCCATCTTTTCCACACCACGGTGGTGATAACCGATATCAGGTACACAGTCCTTCACTTCTTCGCCATCTAACTGCAATACAACACGGAACGCACCGTGCGCAGATGGATGGTTAGGACCCAAGTTCAAGAACATGAAGTCTTCGTCAGCGTTACCACGCTTAAGACCCCAATCTTCAGGTACAAAGCGTAAGTGTTCCTGTTCGAAATCTTGCTTCGCTTTGTCTTGCATGTACGGCGTATATTCTGTCGCACGTGCTGAATATTCTTTACGAAGCGGGTGACCTTCCCAATAAGTTGGCAACAAAATACGACGGAGCATTGGATGCCCTTCGAAATTGATACCGAACATATCGTAAGCTTCACGTTCATACCAGTTGGCATTTGGCCAGATATTTGTCGCTGTCGGGAGGTTAAGATCATTTTCGTTCAAGGCAACCTTGATACGAATGTCACTATTACGCTCAAGCGATAATAAATGATAGAACACAGTGAAGTCAGATGCTGGTAAACCATCACGATGTTGACGTAAACGCTCATCCATCGCTGATAAGTCAAACAGCATTACATAAGGACGTTCCACTTTACGCAGGAACATGAGGACTTCTTGCACGCGTGCGCGCTCAACCCAGACTGTTGGAAACTCTTCAAAAGTCGCCTGCACATAGAAGTTCTCACCAAATTTGGTTTTGAGCTCTTCTACGATTGCAAATGCTGGGCGTGAATCAACTGGTGTTGACTCTGGCATAGCAATGTCAGTTTCAGCCATTGGCTTGGCTTCCTATTTAATACAAATTCTGTCAATTTTCTCGATGAACATATCGGTTAGACATGTCAAAACACCGTCAAAAATTATTTAATCTCATCCATAGAGCGTAAGTTTTTAACGGCAATACGCTGCGCATTCTTACGATCACGTTCTGGCATCATCTTTGGCTTATACACTGGCTGAAGATCATCACCAATCACGGCAGAAAGCGGGCGTCGCTCTAATTGAATCTGGTCTTGCAAAAGCATTAATGCTTGAATTAATGCTTCAGGACGAGGTGGACAACCTGGGACGTACACGTCAACAGGAATAATTTTGTCTACACCTTGTACTACTGAATAGATGTCGTACATACCTCCAGAGTTTGCACAAGCACCCATTGAAATAACCCACTTAGGTTCTAACATTTGTTCGTACAAACGTTGAATAACCGGAGCCATTTTGACAAAACAGGTACCTGCAACAATCATCAAGTCAGCCTGACGAGGTGAAGCACGAATAACCTCTGCACCGAAACGGGACAAGTCATGCACGCCTGTTAAAGTCGTTGCATATTCAACGTAACAACATGAGGTACCAAAGTTAAATGGCCACAAAGAGTTTTTACGTCCCCAGTTTACTGCTGTATGCAAGACATCCTCTAAACGAGTCATGAATACATTCTTATTCACTTCCTCTTCAAGCGGATCAGTCACAATTTGACGTTCTTGCAATGGGTATTGATCAGCATCCGGATTCGCGCGGGTCAGAGTATATTTCATCCCGACTTACTCCTTTTCAGATGACAATGCAGGTGTAGTTTTTGACTTAACACGACCTGATGATTGGGCTGGAATCTGGCCTGTAGGGTCAGTTACGAGCTCTTCAATAGAGTTAAAGCGTGTAATTTCAGCAATATTCATTGTTGGTGAACCAACTTTGATCTTTTCACCTGCTGATTTACGACGATCTGCTGGTGACCAACTTAAGGCACCTACAGAGAAGGCATAAACAAGCGCAATCAATAGATCAACGACAAAGATCACAACAGTGGTATATCCCAACCACCCTACTTCACGCACAGAAGTAGACCATGCATAGAGGTAAAGTGCCTCTAAGTCGAATACAACAAAGAAAATTGCAACTAAATAGAACTTTGCAGACAGGCGAATGCGAGCGCCACCAGCACTCACGACACCTGATTCAAACTGCTCTTGCTTAGCACGTCCCCACGATTTTCCCCCGAGGAGTAAGGGAACTGTGAGCATAAAGACGCAAAGAAATGTAACGCCGATCACGAAGGCGATAATCGCCCAGTCGTATGGAGTAATGGCACTCATGCGGGGATAACTCCTGGCAGGCCTATTATTTAACAAAGAATGTATGTATTGGCCTTTGAATACACCAAACACAAAATTAATCCCGCCAATTGTACCTGATTTCTAATTTCGCATGCTAGTTGAAGCGTCTTAGTCTTTTGGATGATTTTCTAATCAAAAGTATTCATCTATGTCTTGTAGAGGGGGTTTCACCGTTCATAATCGGTTTATTTGATAGTTTTTATGCTTGTGATGATTTTTTTCATTTTTTGATTTTTAATATTATTTGAACAATCGTTCATTTGGTCAAATTAAACAACTTACTTTTTTATAATATTAAGCGGTTTTTTATTGTATTCATCTTCTGCTCTGAATTATGATGAATGTTTAATCATGCATAATATTTATTACTCTTGGATAAGGGTATTTATCATTAAGGGCAGCTGATGCCATACTCACTTCGTGAACTTTCATTTTCTTCCTTCCTGAAATTTTTCATTCTATTTACGATCATTATTTCGATATGCTGCTTTATTGGAATTGCATCTCGGCCCCTTAGTTTTCTGGCTTTTTTCTGGCCGGCCAATTCAGTTTTATTAGGATTACTGGTTCGCTATCCTCAAACACGTAAACTCGGTACTTTTCTTGGCGCATATACTGGATATGTTATTGCCGACCTTATTCAAGGCACACCATTTTTACTGACTATTATCCTAACAACATCTAACTATATTTATGTTGTTACCTCTTTAGTGCTGTATCTATGTTTAAGTCAACACATTAGATCTGCTCATCGTGGTTATTCTTACCTTTTTTTATTCGGGTTATGTGGCATAGGCAGTTTAGTTGGCGCTTTATTTGCCGCGACTTTTGTGCCCATGTTTAATACCAAGTTTATGCTTGGCAGCTTTTGGGCTGAGTTTGGTTACTGGATGACATCAGAACTACAAAATGCCCTACTCTTACTTCCTATACTGCTCAATATCCCTGCTTACTCCCAAATAAAACGTTATTTTAATGGTCATCGGGAGCATATAAGCATTATCGACTTATTGCCTTTTTTAGCTGTATTAATTTCAATTACAGTAAGTTATTACGACTCTGGGCCAGGTTCTTTACTCTATCCAATCGCAGCTTTAGTTTGGTGTGCTATACGCTACAAACCTATTGTAGTCGCCCTAATTACCTCATTTACCAGTGCTTATATTATTTACCATGTCTCTGGTCATTATTTATTACTTTATCCAGAAGATTACCTGAGCAATACCATTTCAATTCGTATTGGATTAATTATGATGACGCTTGCGCCACTGACTGTTTCTAGTATTAGTGCACTTCATTCTGAGTTAATTCAAAAACTTCAACATGCTATTGCCCATGATGAGCTCACATCTAGTTTAACTCGACGCCAATTTTTACAATCAGTTCGTATACTTCAAGAAAAAGTTCAAAAGGAAAATAAAACATCTGCTTTTTTTATGCTAGATGTCGATCATTTTAAGAAGGTAAATGATAGTTATGGCCACTTAATTGGAGATAGAGCCTTACAAACCTGTGTAACCACTATACAAAATATTTTGCACCCTCATGATTTACTAGGACGTTTTGGTGGCGAAGAGTTCGCAATTTTTATTCCTGATACTAATAAAGAAGCCGCTTTTGAACTCGCTGAAAGAATACGTACCAAGATTAGTCAGCAACCAATTTATGTTTATGGGAAATTACCTATTTTTGTACAGGTCAGTATTGGTATAAGTCTATATTCACCAAATCACCATCGGTCTATTGAAAGCCTATTTAAAGAAGCCGATGACGCACTCTATCAAGCTAAACGCCAAGGACGTAATCGGGTTTTTATTTCTTTGTAATATTTTAAAGTCATCATCTAGTGTAATGAATTTTATACAATAACTTCTGTTTTTGCCATGTATGCTAATAACAGATAATAAGGAGAAAAATGTATGAATCTAGAATATACGCATAAACCAGACTATTACTTGTTCGCGCAATTACTCGTGCGACATATAGAAAGCTATATTCAAAAACATCCAGATGCAGATAATGCCATTTTTGACTTGAGAGATGTCTATGAAATTTTTAGACAAGATTTCGCATCAACCACGACAAACCTAGAAGGCATTTTACATATTGCGGATTCATATAAAGTTGAAACTTTGAATGGAGACCAACCTCTTATTCAAAAATATCAAATTGATGCTAAAAATAATTCGCTGTTAATTGACTTTAATACAGATGCTCTCAACAGTCTAAGAAGCGGCAAACCGATTTTAGAGCCTGACGCGACTCAACTATAAATCAGCCAATAAAAAAAGCACCTTATGCAGGTGCTTTTTTATTGGCTTTTAATGGGGGTTGTTTAAATCGATGTGCTGGCCAAGTCATAATAAAACGTGCCCCACCCAAACTTGGGCTTTCATCAACTTTAATTTCACCACCAAACCAGTAAGCAATACGACTTACAATTGAAAGTCCCAGACCATAACCACCAGAGGCACGCGTACGACTGTCATCTAAACGAGCAAAGGCTTCAAATACACGCTTACGATCTTGTTCAGGGATACCCGGCCCATCATCTTCAACACAAACAAAAGCCATGCCATCACTGTGAATACCACCAGTAATACGCACTTTATTATCACAATAACGAACTGCATTGCCAACCAAGTTTTGTACAACACGGTGAAGGTAACGACGCTCTGCATCCACCTTGACATATAAAGGTGGTGGAACGAGCTCAATCTCTTTCTGCGTTTTTAAGGCTTCAGTTTCAACAGCAACCTGATCCAACACTTCAAACAGCACAATTTCTGCAAAATCTAACGAAGGTGTGCCCTGCTCTAATTTTGCATAAGTCATGATTTCATCAATCAAGGTATTGAGTGCTTCAATATCTTTATCAATCATGTCGACCTGATGCATACGATGATTGTAGTCATCTTCTTCGGCCAACATTTCCGTACCAAAGCGTATACGTGCTACTGGCGTTCTCAGTTCATGAGACACGGCACGCATTAACTCACGTTGAGCTTCAATTAAACGCTGAATATGATCAGACATATTGTTATAGCTTGAAGCCAAGTTTGCCATTTCATCACTTCCTTCAATAGGAACACGCAATGACAAATCACCCGATTTCATACGGTTTAATGCATAACGCACTTGTCGAATTTTGCGCTCTAACGGCAAAATCAAACCATAAACACCTAAACTTAATAAGAACAAGCTAAATAAGGTAATACCCGCAGAAAGCTGTAAAGGCATCCAGTTAAACATTGGAACAGGACCTAACACCAAAACTTGCGTAGGATGGTTCGGAATTGGAGAGACAATCGAAATAGTTGTACCGCGTACTGTTGCACTATCTTTGTACAACATCACGCTTTGATCTTGGCGTAAACGTCCAATCTGTTCAGAATCCAGATTTATATCTTGAATGTTTTGAATATTGATTGGATATGAGAAATGTTTTTGAATCTTGGCAAGATACTCTTGTTCCTGACCCGGATAAAACATGAGATAGTCAAGTACAAAAATAGGAAGAGCCTTCATTTGGCGTTCACTAATTTTGTCGACTTTTATAGATAAATAATGCTGCGGGTCGTCACGCAAGCCAATAATTACATAAGCAATGCTATTGCTTGCATCGTAACGAACTACAGATTTTTGTGCCTCGATCCGCTTTTTCTCGGTTCGAGACAATTCAACCTTACTTGCATCGGTATAGTAAATTGGAAGTTCGAGCAAATCAGATGCGTCAGAAATCCAATCTATCTTTTGCTGCTTCCCAGGTTGTCGAGCGACCCCTTCACTAATGACATAAGAAATACCATCAGTTAAAGATTCTCGGTATTCTTGCGCGCGTTGGTAGTTGATAATTTGTACCAGTAAATACCCAAAAACAGCCACCAAAACAACAAGAATTACCAGCCCCGCATATATTCGCAGGAATATACTGTGTTTAAACACTCGACCAACCTTATAGGAAGTTTAATCAGATTTTACAATCCATTGGTTTCTTTAACAAACAAGTAACCTTTACTACGTACAGTTTTAATACGTTTTGGATTTTCAGGATCATCGCCAATTTTTGGACGAATACGCGAAATACGCACATCGATTGAACGGTCTTGACCATCGTATTCGATACCACGTAAACGTTCGAAGATATCTTCGCGCGATAAGATACGACCAGCGTTTGATGCAAGCAACCATAACAGGTCATATTCAGCACTTGTAAAGTCAACAAGTTCACCGTTTAACGTTACAGAGCGGCCGCCATTGTCGATGACAAGGTCGTCAAACTCAATACGTTGTGCAACTTCATCTTCAACAGTTTTATCTGTGCGACGTAATAGTGCACGAATGCGCGCTAACAATACACGTGGCTGAACTGGTTTAGCGACATAATCGTCAGCACCCATTTCCAGACCAAGTACTTGGTCCATGTCTTCAGTACGTGCAGTCAACATTAAAATAGGTTGATGGTAATGTGGACGAACTTCACGACAAACGGTTAAACCATCGGCACCCGGCAACATGACATCCAAGACCACAAGATCTGGTTGTTCACTAATAATACGACGAATTGCACGGTTACCATCAGTTTCCACACCAACTTCCAAGCCGTTGCGGATTAAGTATTCTTGAGTTAATCGTGCTAAACGCTCGTCATCTTCAACGATCAGAATCTTTGGTAACTTTTCTTCTTGGCTCATATCATTGCCCCTATAAATCTCATTACATGCATCTTAAAAATCTTGCAGATACATTCGTTTATCATTTGCAATATACACACGTTTACATTGTAAACAAGTAGGCGTTCACCAAACTGATACATGACAACCATGTTTTGTTGCATTTTATTAATCTTTGAATTTCCAAGTATTTTTAATATCTGTTTATTGTTATTAAAAGTCATAATCTATTCATATTTCCTATGTATGAATATTAAACAAATTATTTCTTGGCGGAGTTTAAATTCATTCAAGTGCTTGTTTTTTGAGTTATCCACAAAGTTATCTATAAGCGTTTTTTAATAGCTTTGCTATGCTATCTTCCGACAAATCATACAGATAAAAAATTACTAAAAAGTCAAGATTGATCTAGCTTAAAAAATCCCGTATCTTGTGTTGAAAATAAACTTTAACTACTAAGTCTTGTGTTTATCCCTCAAATATCGTGGCATGTTTTTTGCTCGGTTCAAACGGTCTATGAACATAACAAAAGTGACAATGGAGCTATGCTGGCATGAGCGTAATTACTTCGACTCCCGGTCAAATTCAGGTGATTAAACGCACTGGAGATGTTGCTGCATTTGATGCAGATAAAATTTCCGTTGCGATTGGTAAAGCTTTTCTTGCTGTGGAAGGTCAACAGAGTTCGGATTCAAGCCGTATTCACGACCGTATTACCCAGTTGACGGAAATGGTTTTAAATACATTTACTCGCCGTTTACCATCGGGCGGTACGATCCACATTGAAGAAATTCAAGATCAAGTAGAACTTGCTTTAATGCGTACTGGGGAACAAAAAGTTGCCCGCGCTTATGTGATTTACCGTGAACAACGCGCTAACGCTCGTCAGCAAACAAACTCAAACCACCACCCTACTTTACAAGTTACTGACGCAAACGGTCAGCTTCAGCCACTTGATTTAAGTGCATTACAAGCTACAGTTTCTAAAGCAGCTGAAGGTTTGGAAGGTATTGACGTTCAAGCGATCGTGGATGAAACCGTTAAAAACTTATATAACGGCGTAAAAGAAAGCGATATTGCTACGACCATGATGATGGCAACACGTACCCGTATTGAACAAGAACCAAACTACACTTACGTAACTGCACGTTTGCTCTGTAATGAATTAGTGGGTACAGGTTTAGCTTTCTTAGGTCTACCAACTGATACTGCTGAAAACAATGCACTCGAAGCATTCTTGAAAAAAGGTGTAGAGCTTGATTTGCTTTCACCTGACTTGCTTGACTTCGACTTAGAAAAATTAGCAGCAGCAATTCAACCAGAACGCTCTAATCAGTTTACCTACTTAGGTTTACAAACTCTATTTGACCGTTACTTCATTCACTCAAACGGCGTTCGCTTCGAATTACCACAATTATTCTTCATGCGTGTGTCAATGGGTCTTGCACTCAATGAGCAAGATAAAGAAGAGCGTGCAATCGAGTTCTATAACTTATTGTCTAGCTTCGACTATATGGCTTCTACGCCTACCCTGTTTAACTCAGGTACATTACGTCCACAGCTTTCAAGTTGTTACTTAACAACGATTGGCGATGACCTTTATGACATTTATGGTGCAATGCGTGATAACGCGATGCTTTCTAAATGGGCTGGCGGTTTAGGTAATGACTGGACACCTGTACGTGCCTTGAACTCTTATATTAAAGGTACAAATGGTAAGTCTCAGGGTGTTGTTCCATTCTTGAAAGTTGCGAACGATACTGCTGTTGCCGTAAACCAAGGTGGTAAGCGTAAAGGTGCTGTATGTGCATACCTAGAAACTTGGCACTTAGACATCGAAGAGTTCTTAGAGCTTCGTAAAAACACTGGTGATGACCGTCGCCGTACACACGACATGAACACTGCGAACTGGGTTCCAGATTTGTTTATGCAACGTGTATTTGAAGATGGTGAATGGACACTCTTTACCCCTTCTGAAACTCCAGACTTGCACGACTTAACTGGTGCTGAATTTGCTGAGCGTTATGCTTACTATGAGTCTGTAGCGAAAGAAACTAACATGCTACACAAGAAAGTACGTGCTAAAGACTTATGGCGCAAAATGCTTTCTATGTTGTTTGAAACTGGTCACCCTTGGATCACGTTCAAAGATGTATGTAACTTACGTTCACCTCAACAACACGTTGGTGTAGTTCACTCATCTAACCTATGTACTGAAATTACCTTGAATACAAATCAAGACGAAATTGCAGTATGTAACTTGGGTTCGATTAACCTTGTACAACACGTTCAAGGTGGTGTGTTAGACCGTGAGAAGTTAGCTCGCACAATCAAAACAGCAGTACGTATGCTCGATAACGTTATCGACATTAACTACTATGCTGTACCTCAAGCGAAAAACTCTAACTTGAAACACCGTCCTGTAGGTATGGGTATCATGGGCTTCCAAGATGCGCTATACGAGATGGGTATTGCTTACGGTTCAGACGCTGCTGTTGATTTTGCAGATGAATCAATGGAAGTGATTAGCTACTACGCGATTGAAACTTCAAGCAACTTGGCTGTTGAACGTGGTTCTTACTCAACATTCAAAGGTTCATTGTGGGATCAAGGTATCCTTCCAATCGACTCTTTAGAAATTGTTGCGAAATCTCGTCCAGAGCGCATGTTCGAAGTTGACCGTACTCAACGTTTAGACTGGGACACTTTACGTGCCAAAGTTCAAAAAGACGGTATGCGTAACTCAAACGTGATGGCAATTGCTCCAACGGCAACCATCTCTAACATTTGTGGTGTTTCTCAGTCTATTGAGCCAACATTCCAAAACTTATATGTGAAATCTAACCTGTCTGGTGAGTTCACTGTTATTAACCCTTACCTTGTTCGTGCCTTGAAAGACCGTGGTCTTTGGGACACAGTAATGGTTAACGACCTTAAACACTTTGAAGGTTCAGTACAAAAAATTGCTCGTATTCCTGAAGAATTAAAAGCAATCTTTGCTACTGCGTTTGAAGTAGATACACGTTGGATCGTTGATGCTGCATCACGTCGTCAAAAATGGATTGATCAAGCTCAGTCACTTAACCTTTACATCTCTGGTGCAAACGGTAAGAAACTTGACATCACATACAAGATGGCATGGTTACGTGGTCTTAAGACGACTTATTACCTCCGAGCTTTAGGTGCGACTTCTGCTGAAAAATCTACAATTAACACAGGTGCTTTAAACGCGGTTAAACCTGCGACTGTTGAAGCAGCTCCAGTTGCTGCCCCTGTTGTAGAAGCGAAGAAACCAGAAGCAGCGGTTGAAGAAGAAGGCTTTACCCAAGCAGCTCCTGTACCAATGGCTTGCTCAATCGACAACCCTGATTGCGAAGCTTGCCAATAACATTCAATAAAATTGCTCTTTTTCACTAAAGAGCAATTTTAAAAGAGGTAAAGATTATGCTTTCTCATCTCAGCCATAATTATATGCTTGGTGTTGGAGTATTAATCTTTGCCTTTATTTTCTTTTATATGCCGATGGTTTACGCATTCATTACGATACGTAAGCAACAGCGTAAGCAAAATAAGTTGTAGTGAGTAGAGACCAAAGGCCCAAAATTTGGTCATACCTTAATAAAACTTAATTTTGTTTACACATTAAAAGCGTATAGTAGGGACATCTTCGTTTAAGAGATGTCAAATATAGATATATACAACGAAGAGAGAACAAAAATGTCTATCCTTAGTTGGGACGATTTTGAAGATGATTCGCAAAAACCGGCTGCACCTGAACACAAGTCTGCGGCCATCCAACCGGAAAAAACGCCAGATTCGCAGAATGTATCTACTGCGCAGCCATCATCGCCGAGCGTGGCAGCTCCACAATCCGCTGGAACCCATTCCGTGCGACCAACAGTTGCCTCCGATACAATGGCTAGAGCCTCTGCAGCCTTAGAACATTTAGACGTTGCTCCTGGCCTTGAAGAGCTAGAAATGGGCGCGCAACGCGTTCAGGTTGACGACAAAGCCATGATTAACTGTCGCGCTGACTTGAACCAGCTTGTTCCATTTAAATACGAATGGGCTTGGCAGAAGTATCTTGACGGGTGTGCAAACCACTGGATGCCACAAGAAGTTAACATGAACCATGACATCGCGCTTTGGAAGTCTGAAAATGGCTTAACCGAAGATGAGCGTACTATTGTTATGCGTTCTTTAGGTTTCTTCTCGACTGCGGACTCTTTGGTTGCAAACAACCTAGTATTGGCGATTTACCGTCACATTACTAACCCTGAATGCCGTCAGTACATCTTGCGTCAAGCGTTTGAAGAAGCAATTCACACTCACGCTTACCAATACTGTATCGAATCTTTAGGTATGGACGAAGGCGAAGTCTTCAACATGTACCGCGAGATTCCATCTGTTGCACGTAAAGCATCTTGGGGTCTTAAGTACACTCAATCTTTAAGTGACCCTACTTTCCACACTGGTACTCCTGAAAACGACCAACGTTTACTTCGTAACTTGATCGCATTCTACTGTGTACTTGAAGGTATCTTCTTCTACTGTGGCTTTACTCAAATTTTGAGTATGGGCCGTCGTAACAAGATGAACGGTGTTGCTGAACAGTTCCAATACATCTTGCGTGATGAGTCTATGCACTTGAACTTTGGTATCGACATGATTAACCAAATCAAGATTGAGAACCCTCACCTTTGGACTGCCGAGTTCCAACAAGAAGTGATTCAAATGATTCTTGAAGGTACTATGCTTGAAATCGAATATGCACGTGACACAATGCCACGTGGTGTATTGGGTATGAACGCAAGCATGATGGAAGAATACTTGAAATTCATCTGTAACCGTCGTTTATCTCAGTTAGGTTTACCAGAGCAATTTGCTGGTGTAACGAATCCATTTGCGTGGATGTCAGAGATGATGGACTTACGTAAAGAGAAGAACTTCTTTGAAACTCGCGTAACTGACTACCAAACTGGTGGTGCGTTAAGCTGGTAAGTTTCGACTTAGTTAATTAAGAAAAAACCGCTATCTATTAGCGGTTTTTTCTTGGCTTGTATTTATTAAACTTTTTTCAAGATGCTAAGTCTTGATCATATATATGCAGATTTTCAGCAATCTTATTAAATTGCCAGCTTCTATATGTATTCCTTACCACGTTTTCACTCAAATTAATTTTAAATGAGTTTAATGAAAACTTTACTGATTCTATCGTTACTTTTTTCAGAATCCACTATCACTCTATTAAAATTTATAAATGGATATTAATTAATTGTTTTTATTCCACTACAGGTATCAATATATTGATTAATATTTTCTATAAAGCAGTATATGTATTTCATCCTTCATTATTAAAAAATAAAATAAATTCAAGAGTAAAATTATTAATATCTAAATCAATTGGTTTAGGAATGAAAAATAATAGATCTATACTGTTAAAGCGTATTTAACAATAATCGATATTCCAGATAGCAGTACAATAAAATTAATAATTTTCAAGAATTGCTGCTTAGACAATTTGAGTGTAATTCGCTTGCCAATGAATGCACCTATCAACATCGATGGGATAAACAGAAGTGCAAGTGACAATAAGTTATCAGAAAAATACACACCTGCTGTAGTAAATAGAATGACTCGAAAAACCGTACTGCATCCAATTAATGTTGTTTGAGTGACACGGATTTTTTCTGGAGTTTCGATTCGCCCATTGAGGTAAATCGCATATAAAAACCCACCGCTACCAAACATAGCCCCTAAGAAACCACCAGATAAGCCAAAAGGAAAAACAAATTTTTTCTCTAGTTTTTTCTGTGGCTTAAAGCCACTTAATGAGTAAATCGCATATAAAAGAGTAAATATCCCAAATGCTAGCAGTGCGTAACTTGCATTAACTCTCATCAGCAGTATAAAGCCAAGAAAACTACCGACAAACATAAGTGGTATTAGAAATTTTAATTCAGAAAAGTCTGCCTTCTTACCATCTTTAATGACATTTGAAATGGCAGCGAACATATCTAGTAAAGCTAATAGTGGAATAATTTGTGAGAGAGGCAAAAAGTTAAGTAATACAGGACTCGCAATTAATGCAGTTCCAAAACCCACCATTCCAAAAATAATATAAGAGCATACTATTGTTATTAACATTATTGAAAGTTGCAGTACTGAAAAATCTTCTAAAAGATACATTTAAAATTCCATTTTTGATTTTTAACCAAGCCAAACTACACTAAAATATAAATTATCACATAAATATTAGATAATTTTATCAAACATTAAAATATTTAATACTCATTTTTTTTGATTATTTCTTTGTTATAAAAATTTCGCTGTAAAAAAAAATTTCATTATAAAAGGATAATTCAAGAATGAACTCTAAAGTAATCATCAATGGAAATGTTGATTGTAAAGGAACGATTAGTGCTGAGTTAGATGAATTCATTACTAAAATGGATGATCATGAAATTTTCCAAAACAATTATTTCAAGCATTTGACTTCTACTTCATGGACGCCAGAATCATATATCTTATTTCGTGACAACTTCTTCTATCGTACCGAGCTAACCGTAAAAGGGATTGCTCATGTATGTTCGCGATCTGCTTTTGAAAACGATATGGACACTCTAGTCCTATTCACTCACATCTTAAGTGAAGAAACTGGTATGGGTGAAAAAGCCAAGTGCCATGAAATCTTTATGGAGAATGCGCTGAATGTATTTGGCGCCGCAGAATACAATCTTCCAGAGATGAAGGTTCAACAGGCTAAGAATAGTGATCGAATCATCGCAGAGACATTGCAGTATCGAGATACTATCCAAGGTTTGATTACGGGTAGTTATCCTCGCATGTTGGGGGCAGTCATGGCCCTAGAAAACCATGCTGATAAGATGCTTACCGTATTCCGTGAAGCGTTCCGATTCAATAACAAAAACCTTGATCCAAGTGAATTCATTAAGAAAGTTGAGGTCTATTTTAACGCCCATATCGAAAATGGCGTCGAAGATCGTCATGCTCAAGATGCTAAACAGTGTGTCCATAACAACTGTAATAACCAAGAAGACCTTGATGAGATTAAGTTTGGTGCAAATGAAACATTGAAAGCCCAGCTTAAGATGTGGAATGCAATGTTTGATCAAGCTGTATCACTTTAATTAAAATGGATTTTGAGATTTCACAATGCAAAACTTAGGTATTTCACAAGCAGCCTTGAATTTACGTGAATCAATTACACACGGAACTAAGGCGAAAATTTTAGAGTTAAATAAAAAGTCTAGCGTAGATGATCAGGTCATTGATTTAAGTATTGGTACTTTGGATGAAAAAACCAATAGCGGTATTGATGATGCAGTTAAGAATTATATTTCAAATAATGCTGCAATTATCCATGAGTTTGCCCCAGTCAAAGGCTTCCCTTTCTTACGAAAGTCTATTGCTGAGCGTGTGAAGCGTTTACGTGATATCAGCTTCAATCCAGATACTGAAATCATGGTCACTCCTGGCGGTATTAAAGGTGCTATCACCGTGGTATTTCATACACTTATAAATCCAGACGATGAAGTGATTTACCCAGTACCAAACTGGCCTCATTACGCAGACATGATTGAATTGCACTTAGGTAAAGCTAAACCAATCTATGTCAAAGACTTTTATAACCAAGCGATTGATGTAGTTGAGTTAGAAAAAACCATTACAGATAAGACCAAAATTATCATTCTTGGTGACTGCCTAAACCCTTCTGGCAAAATTTATACTCGTGATGAATTAGAGTCGATTTCAAAAGTAATTTTGACTGCCAATGCCGAACGTTTGTCAAAAGGTCTAAGCCCAATCTATGTGCTTTTTGATTGTCCGTATGAATCACATATTTTGAATACTAAGCCTGCAAACATTTCAAATATTACCCAGCAGTTTAAAGACCAAACACACTCTATGTGGGACTACACCATTTATATCACTGGTCCCGGTAAAACCTATGGAATGCACGGCGACCGATCTGGATATATTTGTGCTTCGGACAAACTGATTAAAGTTATGGAAAAGGTACAGGTAAACTTAAACTCATTTGCTTCGACTTATGCTCAAATTGCGACACATGAAGCAATGCAAGAATACATGGATGACGTTGCAAAGAAACGTGCGATAGTGGCAAGACAGAACATGCAGACATTCATTGAAGACTTAAAAAGCTGCACTGGTTTAGAAGTGACTGAGCCTGAAGGTGGATTTTTCTTATTCTTGGACTTGTCAAAGTATGGCGACAAAATCCAAAAGCTAGGATTTGATTCAGCCGATCAATATCTTTTGGAAACAGCAAAAGTTGCTTCTATTGGAGGCATGCATTTTGGTGAAAACATCGATAGCCTTCGACATTACATTCGCATGAATTGTGGACGTGATCCAGTGACTCTAAAGGCAGCCGCAGCACGTATTAAAGAAGCCCTTCAGAAATTGAACTAACTCATATTATTCAGGAAGTTAATTTTTAACTTCCTGAATTTACATTTTTATGGACGATATTACTTTGAAAAAGTTCTGTATCATTGGAATGGGATTCTCAGGTACGTGTACCTTCATCAGCTTTGTAAAAAAATTACTAAATCACGAGATTGATCATAAGTCATGCTCTATTACTCTTGTTGAAATGCGTGAATCTCTTGGACATGGGAATCCATACGACAAAGACGAATTATTGGCTGGTCATTTGTGTAATAACCCTGCCCATTCAATGTCGCTTTGGGATAACGACTTTGTGGATTGGATGGTAGAAAATAAAAACCATCTGATGACTCATTATCCCCACCTAGTTTATAAGAAATCTTTGGCTGGTGAACCACAGGTCTTCCCCGATCCTAACGCTTTTTATCCTAGAGCTTTGTTCGGTATCTATCTGAATGATAGATTCAAAAAATACCTAGAATTAGCCAAATTAAATCGTATAAAAGTTGAAGTTTACAATGGCTATGAAGCTATCGATGGCTACGAGGCTAAAGGCGGTTATAATTTAGTTATTAAGAATCAAAACCTAAATCGAACAATTGAATTAAAAGGGTTTTCTAAGCTGTTGCTGACTATCGGACACTGGACTGCAATTCGTTTAGACTCTGAACAGAGTTTATTCGTAAAACCCTACCCTTTTCAAAAAGTCTTAATGAGACTTAATGACATTATTAGACAAGATCATAAGCCAAATGTTCTTGTTCGCGGTATGGGCCCTAGTGGTGTTGATACCGTCATCACTCTATTTAGCGAAGGATCGTTTGTAAATGAAAACGGAACCTTCTCAAGCTATCAGAAGGCCGTGACAGATGAAAACTTCAAAGCCTATGTTGTTAGTCGTTCGGGATACTTTCCAGCGGTACGAGGCAATAAGCCTAACTATGACTTTAAGTATTTCACTCATGAATCTTTTCCTGAGTTGCAGCAGCACTTAAATCAGGTTTTATCACTAGATGATATTCTGCATCTGCTTGACCTTGAGCTTAAAAATGCAACTAATGGTGAAGTGTCATTCAATGACTTGTGCAACTTGAAATTTGCCAATGCTTATGAAAAGTTGAAATATGATCTAGAGCACCAAGAGCTTAATGACTTAATTAATATGATCATTCTTAAAGTACGAAGAATGAAGTTTTACCGCTATTTAAGCAGTCATGATAAAAAACGCTATGACCAAGAATTTGATCACTTATTCATTCGCCTTGCCGTACCAATCCCACTGGAAAATGCACAAAAGCTGAAATGCCTATTTGAAGCTGACCTACTTCAATCACTCAAACTCGGCTATAACAACAAACCTCTAAAAATAATGGATAGCCATGTACAGCTCATTGATGATCTAGGGCATTCATTTGATTTTGATCTTGTGGTGAATACGATCAGTCAAGACTTTGATATCTACAAACATCCCTCAGCATTGGTTAAATCATTGTTAGAGCAAAAGAATATTGTCCCGAATATGGAGGATGAATATAACACTGGAGGTTTGATGCTGGATGGCTTAGAGACCTACAAACTGATGGAAAACCGTAGAGGGACTATAAAGCCCTCGGAGTATTTTTACTCTTTTGGTGTGCTTACCCGATACTGGCAGAATGAACGTAACTTTTCCAAAGCGATTGTTGATGCGGCTGATTCTGTCTCGACTGATTGGGTTGAATTGTTTCAAAAGCATCTGAGTGAACCTATATTTACGCCAGAACAACTCTATAAAATTAGTTAATCGGACGAGGAAAATGATCAATGGAAATGCATCAGTTTTGTTATGACCGCGATATTAGGATAGTGCTGTGCAATTTAAAAGATAGCCTGTTTCCGTTTCATAAGCATACTCATATCCCCGATCTTGTGTACTGCTCAAAAGGTGCTATTCAGGTTGAGTTACCAGATTTGCAGCAGAAATATATTGTTAATCAGGGAAACTTTTTTCAAATTCCCCCTAATGTTAGACACAGATTTGCAAATAAAGATATTGAGGTTGAAAGCCGTTATATCATTCTTCAAATTGGAGAGTTTAGTATTGAATTTTTTAAAAATATTGAAGAAATAGAACCACTACTTGCCAATATTGAACCTAAAACTCGACTGAGTTCAGATATTTTTATTAAGGACTATAACGCTGACATTCAATATATTATTGAAGACTTTAAAAACAATAGAAAAAAGGAAATTAGTAACGAGGAACAAGCAGACATTATTCAAGCATTAGAAGTATTTTTGCAGAATGGATATAAGTCAAAATTTCCAAAGAAATCGTACTTTTTTGCTTAATCCAACTGCGTGTTAGTCATGCAAAGCATAGTCATATATTCAAGCAGGCTCCTGAAGTTCCTTGTTATAACTTATGCTTTGCATTTCCTGTAATCGTGAATACGTTCTTTGAAATTCAAATTTAAGCCTCTCGCCTTTATATAATTGATTTAATGGTTGTGAAGCAGCAAAGTATAGTTTGATTTTTTGATCATAAAGTTCATCAATCAAATAAATAAAACGTCTCACGGTATCATAGATTCTATCTGTTAAATCACCAATTCCACTGATGAGCACATAGTCATATTGCGTTGCTATCTCTATATAATCAGCTGGGCTTCTGGCTTCTCGGCAAAGGTTTTCAAAGTCGAACCAAATCACATTCTTATAGCAAGATTTAACCTCGACTGATCTATGGTTGATCATGATGCTCGTCTTGAGTTCTTTCTGGTTATTTGTAAGTTGCTGGTAAACCGAATGAAGCCATTGTTCTGATTCTTCATTTAATGGAAATCTATAGAAATGGTCTTTGGCGTTGCTTTCTTTAATGGTTCTATAATCGAGTTGATTACCGATTTTCAAGACTGTGCAATTCTTATTGATATGATCTATGGTCTCTAAAAATCTATCGCGATTTAAACCATCTTTATAAAGATCTTCAGGGTCAATATTCGAGGTAGCAACCAATATCACTTTCTTTGAAAATAGCAGATTAAATAGATTTGAAAGTATCATTGCATCGGCAACATTTGATACAAAAAACTCATCAAAGCAAATGAGCTTATAGTTGCTTGCTATGTCATTAGCAATCAGCTTTAAAGGATCTTTATTTCCCCGATAGGCAATAAGCTGCTTGTGAACATCTTTTAGGAAATGATGAAAATGCACTCTCATTTTCTTTTTAAAATTAAGAGAGTTATAGAATAAATCCATAATCCATGTCTTGCCTGTTCCTACACTTCCCCACATATACAGACCTTTAATCTGGGGACTAAAGAAATGACTAGACTGGTTTTCAATTTTATTCCAAATCTCATTTAATGTTTCAATAGCTTGTCGCTGAGACGGATCTGCAAGAACAACGCCATTATCAATCATAGAGTTGTATATCTCGAGTGGACTTTGACCCTCATGCTTAAGCATCTTCATTCCCTACGGTAGCCAAGATTGTTGTTGAGTGCTTAATAATAATATCATTCATTATTGAAACTGCTGGAGAAAGATAAGAAAGCTGATGCCAGTATAATGGAATCTTAATCCTATATTCTTTTGAAATTTCCTTTATGCCCTGATTCGATAAATCCTGATTTATCTTGCATATAGGCATTATTCCATAGCCCATATCACAAGCAAGTCCAGAAATATAAGAGTCAGTTGAAGGAATAATATGAAAAGGAATCATTGATTTTTTGAGTCCGAAGTTAGATTCTAAAAAATCGAAATATATTCTTTCATTTTCATTAAATAAAACTAAAGGAGCTAAACGCAGACTCTCTCTATTAATTCCATTTTTAAACCATTTATTAATAAAATTCTCTGAGGCAACTAGGCAATAAACCATATTACCTAAATATACACTTGTACACCCTCTAATTATCTCAGACTCGGAAGTAATGCAGGCCTGAACCTCTCCTCTTTTTAAGAGTTCGATGGTATTACAAAGCGTATCAATTTTTACATCTATTGTAATAGCCTCAGACAGACAGTACTTGGCTAATATAGGGAAAAGCAATGACTCAAATGTACCGATACTCGCAGCAATGGGTAACGGCTTAAATTTATTATTATCGATGACCGATTTTAAAAAAACATTCTCTAATAAAGACACTCGTTGAAGATAAGCAAATAACTCAGCTCCAAATGGTGTTGGTTTACATGGTCTTTCTCTAACTAATAATACATTCCCTAATCGTTCCTCTAATAATCGAACTCTTTGAGAAATCGCTGACTGAGATACACATAATTTTTTACCAGCTTTTTCGAAACTTCCTGTTTCAACGACGGCCGAAAAGGCGTCGCATTTAGTTTTGTCTAGCATTTTTAAATGTTATCTATATTAATTAAAGTTATATTTCTTAATCATAGTAATGGGTATGACAATACGAAATACTACAATTGTATTACTTCTGCTAAATAATCATTATTTATTTTAATTAAATGAGTAACACACATGCAATTAATTAGTAAAACTAATAAAATCCTAATTAAATTCAATATTAATTAAAATGCAGTATCTAACTCCCAAACTGGTGGTGCATTAAGCTGGTAAGTTTAAGTATTATCAAAGAAAAACGACAATTGAAATTATTCTAAAAAAAAGCCATCTCAGTGGATGGCTTTTGTTTTTATAAACTTAAATCATTTCACCACAAGGTACCCAAGGAGTCATTAAAGCTCTTTTAAAGGCTTAGAGCTTTACAACAACTCTACCTCTTATTTTTCCATCTAAAATTTCATTTGAAAAATTTAAGGCATCACTTAACTGAATCTCAGTCGTTACTGCTTCCAATTTGGTTTTATCTAATTCTGTAGCTAAACGCTCCCAAGCTTCTTTTCTTAGCTCGATTGGTGCCATAACACTATCAATTCCATACAACGTAATTCCTCTCAGGATAAATGGAGCAACTGTTGCAGGGAAATCCATTCCACCCGCCAGACCACAAGCAGCCACCGCACCACGATATTTTGTACTAGCACATGCATTCGCTAAAGTATGACTGCCCACAGTATCAATCACACCTGCCCAAATTTCCTTATTCAGCGGCTTTCCTTGTGAAGATAATTCAGCGCGATCAATAATTTCGCTTGCCCCTAAACTCATTAAATATTCTGATTCTTGGGGTCTACCAGTTGATGCTGTAATCTCATAGCCAAGGTGACTCAAAATAATAATGGCAATACTACCCACTCCACCATTTGCACCTGTTACTAAAATTTTTCCATCATTTGGTTTAATGCCATGCTTTTGCAAAGCCATGACACACAGCATAGCGGTATAACCTGCTGTACCAATAGTCATCGTATCTTTAAAAGAAAAAGCAGAAGGTTTCTGTATGAGCCAATCACCTGAAACAGTCACTTGTTCAGCTAAACCGCCTGAATATTTTTCACCAACACCCCAGCCATTTAATAGAACTTCATCTCCTTTTTTCCATGCTGGATGTTTTGATTCAATTACAACACCTGAAAAATCTATACCTGGTGTTAGTGGAAAACTACGCACTACGGGAGAACGCCCAGTAATGGCTAAAGCATCTTTATAATTTAATGTTGAATATTTTACTTCAACTGTTACCTCTCCTTCCTGCAAAGGCTTTGGACTAATCTCAACAACCTTTGCCAGATAACCAGCATCATCTTTAGTGATTACAATACCTTTATACATAGAACTTCCTCTCCACTTAATTAGACTAACTATCTAGAATTAATTAAAAAATAAATGCAGACACCTGCATTTATTTTTTAATTAATTTTTTACGCTATTGAGCTGTTCTACACCTAATGTAAACAAGCGATAAAATGCTTCTAGAGGACTCGTAGATTTGATTAAACGCGCTCTGAGAACTGCGCCTTCCCACCCAATCCAAAATTGGTAAGCCACTTCATTACAATCTACTAAACTGTATTGAGAATAAAATTCACGCAAACAATCAGAAATCATTTTCTGCCAGACCTGAAAAATACTTTCTATTCGAGCAATAATTTCAGGAGCCAAATAAGAAACTTCTTGCCCTAAGTTCCCCAGAATACAACCCCTCTTAAAATCATATTTCTGTAGTTTTTCTCCAGCGTCTTTTACAAAGTTTTGTAGTTTTTCTTGAGGTGTAAGATCAGGTTGACTTAAAAACTTATTTAATCGTTTCACAAAATAAGTTTCATAAGCATCTAGGACTTCTAAAATAAACGCCTCTTTGTTTTCAAAATAATGATAGAACGAGCCTTTAGGGATTTGAATAGGCTTCATGAGATCATCTAAGCTCATGGCATTCATTCCACGTTCTGTAAGCAATTCAATACCACGACGTATTAATACGTCTTTCGTATCTGCATAGTTGATGCCATGTTTAGTGGGCCGACCACGTGGTCTTTTGGGTAAATTCGAATAATTCATATTTATAAAATAGACCATCCATCTAGAAATAGCAATCTTGTTAGATTAAAATTGATTTCAACAACTTATATAATTTTTTCTGACAATGACTTTCGAAATTTTTAGATACTTTATGATCTTCAACTTTGTAAAAAAAGTATAATGTAGACTTATTTAAAATTAATTAGTTGTTTTAAATCAAAAAGATAAAATGTGAAAATCATTTTAAACTTAAGCTTTGTGCTCTTTAATAGAAGTTTAGATTTTCATTTTTAACTTCAATATTTAGGATAATTTTTAAGTATTTTCTAACTCTATAAAGTTAGTTACGAATGTAAGGACTTACACAGCTTTTTATTCGTTACATCATTTTAAAGTGCAAAAAAATTAGAGACTTTAAGTAGAAATATCAAGCTCTTCCACTTAGCGATAACAACAGAGATAGAATCATGAATAAACGAATTTTAGGGGTAGTTATTGGAACTACGCTTGCATGCTTTCAAGCACAAGCGGCTGAGTTCAAATGCCAAGACGATGTAAAACCTGCACACTTGACTGCCGATGAACAGAAGCTTGTTGACCAGTTCTGGACCGAGTCCCTAGTCTATTTAGACCAATATCTAAGAGCACTTGAAACGCCTACTGGTCAGTGCAAAGACTCAGCGCAAGCAACGACCCAAACTTATTCTTCCGAAACAGGAAAAGCGCAAACACGTTGTATTATGAAATACCGTGATGTTGAACTGGTTGCGAAACACCTTAGAGCTATATTAGCCGAGCCAGACAAAGCAAAGGCATGTTTCGACCCACAAAAGAATTATAAAGATTTCACACTCTACACCCCTAGCCTACAAGTGCAAAATTTGTCAGCAACCTCAAAATGGATTAACCGTCCATTACTAACCGATTACTACAAAAAAATGGGGGGCACAATTGGTGCAGCAGGCTTAGAGTTGAACGAAAATTTCTTAGCAATTACTTCACGTACCGACACTAAGTCACACTGGAAGAAGGATGTCAGCATCAAGGGGCTACCAACGCTTTGGTCTTCCGTAGGTTGGATCCCGCTATACGCAGAAAACTCAAATGCGGGAAGCGACCGTTTCCGTGGTGGTTATCTTTATGCGGAAGTCATGGGGCCTTGGGGTAACTTGCGAATTAAGGAAATTGATGGTGAAAAAGTGGGGGCAGAAATTGGCATGACTGTACAATTATTCAATACATCTTATCCATACCATTATCACCACCCTCAAGAGATTTATATGACACTGACCAAACCTCAGTGTATTGATCAAAATAAGTTTATGGTGATGCACTGGGACAGCGACCAATTCAAACAAAAACGCAGTGAAAAAGGCTGGAACGTTCAGATCGATGGGTCAAAAGGTAAATGGAAAAAGTGGTTTTCCAATCAAGATCCAGACCAGAAGTGGCTCACCTACTTTGAACGTAATTCAATTCATGCATTCCATGCACTTGAGGGCTGTAATCAAACAATTCAAAATTCTGGTTTAGTCACAGTTTGGGCTCGTACAACTGGACAAGATAATGAGCAATCCACTCGGTTATGCCAACCTATCTCAGGTGATCCAAAAGATATAAAGAAAATGAAACCTGAAGAAAAGGTAATTTGTAAATTACACGACTGGAAACCTTAAGAATCCTTCCAAGTTCTTAGCAAAATAAGTCGTTGAAGAAGGCTTTTTGCAGAAATATTTATAAGATAAACTTACTGCAAGCTTAACAAATGAGTTTGCAGTAAATCTAAAAATTAAATAGCAGCCCTCTTTTACATCTACCTTTCAACTCGACAGGAAAGCAAAGCCACTTTTAAATAAAAATTAGGTTTCTTTCTTATACTTAATTAGTTTTAAAAGTAATATTAAAGCAACTACCATTAGCCAGATTAAAATTAAATATCTCATCAATAAGGTGGGAAACATAACCCAAATCCACCAAGAAGCAACTTCTTCTTCACTTGTTGAAAAATTAATTACTCTCCCCTTTTCATCTTCAAAACGAACACTACTAGCTACAATTTTATTACCATCAAGAAATATTGAAGGGTAAGGAAAAAAACTTCCTTCTAATTTAAGCAATCTTCTAGGTTTATATAAATCACAAAATGAACCATTTTCATTTTTAAAATATGCACAATTAATAACAAAATATTTATTATCTCTTTCTACAACTAACGACCTTATACGTCTATCTTTAAAATGAAATTCAGGCTCATAAACAACAAAACTCTCTTTTCTAGGAGTAAAAACTATACTTGGGTTAAGAGTACAAAGCAGTACAATCACACAGAAACTTAAGGAAAGGACAAGAACAAAATTTTTATAAATATACGAATATAATGAAAAAAATGGATCAACCACTTCAGCAGAGATCCACATTTTAAGTTTATAAATCACAACTATCCCCACTATAAAACAATAGTAAAAAAACAGAGGTTAATAAAATACCTGTACTAAAAGTACCGACACATACAAGAAAATTTACAATCCATATTCTTTCTTGTTTTACATAATTTTTTAATAGTTTTGCTAAGGTAAATAGCAAAAAAATACAAGAATATGTGTTGTGATAAAAATTAGCTTTTATTTTAATTTTGAATTCAAAAAGAAATTTTAAGTTAAACCGAGTTATATCTCACTCAAGTTATAAAGAGTGATTTTTAGTCAAAATGATTGGCGAGAACTATCAAATCTGCTCGAAAAAAGCCGATTTATGTCAAAATCGGAATTTGCTTTTTTGTAGTAGATAAAAATTATTAACAATCTGATTTTAAAAATCTTTTTAAATATTATTTCAGATAACGCCCATTATGTTAAATAATAATTATTTGGATAAGATGATTGATATAATATGTTTTCGTCAGTTTATCCTTAATGCCACAGAACCTTTGTTGGCTAGCTAGTGGTTTGTAAGGGATTTAAGTTAAAGTTAATTCTGGGATAAGCAATTGCTGATAAATGGTCAAAATGAATATAAATAAAATTGAACTACTTGCTTCTGCCAATTGGTCTCGAACAAACTGGGATTTAAGTTGGGAGTCCATCATAAAGTTAGATGAGCTTTTGCCTAGAGTTGGTGAAAGATACCAAATTTCTTTACAAGACTCTGAAGCTCAACATACTAAAAATGGGAGATATTATTTGCTTTGGCTCCCTCCACATTCAGAACTGAATACTTTATATGATCGACCAACTGAAGTTTTAAAATCTTATGTTATTGAGGCTGAATTATCTCAAGGTGAGTGGATTAACGAGGGTCATAGTTTTGGGGCAGAACGAAGTTTTAGTGCAACTATAATTTCAATCAGAAGAGTGCTTGAGTATTTACCAGAAATTCAAGTCATACAGGGGCAAAAAATTTCTAAATATTTTGAATGCCATCCTTATCGAACTGAATTCTTGAAGTGGGATAATTTTTGTTTGTTCATAGTGAAAGATCAGTATCAGCATACTGAATTGTTATTCAATATTGATCAGGAAAATTATTATTTAATATTTGTCAATGATTGGCTTTCGTATTCTTATGATAGCTATATTTGTAAGTATTTACTCGATACTCAGCAAATTGAGTTTTTAAAGAAATACATGATTGAATCAAATAAATTGACATCATGTACAGATGATTTAAAGGAAGAGCATCTAGTTCAAGGAGCATTGTATATGTAAATAAAATTTACACAGAGTAATTTAAGCAAATTAAACTACCCCTACGATTGAAACGATAATCTATATTTTTAAAATACAAATAAAACTATATGTGTTAAAAAATAAAAGGGTTTAACCTTTCTTTCGAATTAAGAAGAAAATCTAAAATTAATATAATACGCCTTATGCGAAATGTAATTTTTATCTGATATAAATCATAGTCTTATTCTTTAACAAAAGCCCAACTTATAGTACTTGGGCTTTTTTAATGATTTGCCACCTTTCGGGATTAATTATTGATCAACTCTCCACAATTTCATGTAATCTCTATTAATTCTAAAGCAGATAATATCTACTCTAATCTAAAATTATTCTTACAATGACTCATACCCTATCCTACATACACTTAAGTAATTCGAGTATCTAAAAGCATCTTCCAAAGAATTTATCAAATCTATATGCTCTTTCTTCACAATGACATGGGTTGTACCGCTGTAACATTGGCTTATGTTCGCTAGCTCAAATCCAAATAACCAAATACAGCTTTTTCAACTCGCTGCTGTAAATGATTTAAATCACTTTCCCCTGCTATACCTGCCGCGTTAATCATTCCTTTACTTAAAGCAATTACATCTTGCGCAGCTGTTTGTGCATGTGAAATGCCAGAGCGAATAAACAGATCAGAAATTATGGTTTCAAGCTCGTGTTGAAGTTCACTTTCTTCAAGGTCTTTGCCAATAATTTCAGAAGCAAACTCTAGAGTTCGCGCCAACTGTGGTCGGTTCAATTGATGTTGCACAGCAGCCTGTATGATGAGTTTTAGTTTTTCTTTTAAGTCTGCGGCTTCATGTTGCTGTATGGCCTCAACAATATGATTTGAAAGCTTGGAACGCTCACGCCGAATTAACTCGACGATTAAAGCATCTTTAGATGGAAAGTATTGATATAGGCTACCAATGCTTACACCGGCAAGTTCAGCCACGGCATTTGTGTTAAACCCAGCAAAGCCTAAAGACTCTAAAATGCGAGCAGCCGCCTCTAAAATGGCTTCAAAGGTAGCCACTGAGCGTGTTTGACGTGGGCGTTTGCGTGGGTCTGGAAGTGTTTCTGACATGGGTCGAAATGCGAGTATTTAATGTGAGTAATCACTCATATACTGACTGAGTCATATTGATATGACAAGCAAATGCTGTCTTTTCAGTTGAACTACAACTCAGCCCAGTCATGGAGTGGTTATGTCTAGAACCTATACTTTTTTTATTCATTTAAGAGCTTTGCCTGCTTGGTTGGCTTTAGCTCGTGAAAAGCGGGCTGAGTTTAGTGCACAAAAGCTTGAACCTATTTTTGAGAAGTACCCAACAGTAAAAGTTCGCTGGTATGACGTTGAAGCGTTTAGCACTAAAGCGAGTGATATTGCTGTGTTTGAGACGACATCTTTGCAAGATTATTATTTTGTGATTGATGCGATTCGAGACTCTGAGTTTTGTACAGTACCCTACTTTGAGTTTGTAGAGATTATTCCAGCAATTGAAGATGGGTATGTGGAGTATGAAGGTTCTTTATAGAAATTGTGGCCGATCCATTAAATTAATGACTAGTAAATAATCTAGTCATTAATCTAACTCCTTAACAATTATAAGAGGAAAATAACTAGTTAGCCAACTAACAGTATATTAAGAAAATAATTTTAAGATTATACCTTTAACTCTCATAATCATTTAAATGCTTCTCTAAAGCTTTATTTAATTGATTAGCCCAGATTATATTCCTAATCCAAAAATAAATATTTAGAATAAATGGTACACTCATGAACCAAGCGACAGGTTGCCAAAAATACTTTGTTTTTGACCCCCAAAATTTTGCATTCACACTATAAGCTTGGAAAAACCTTGAGATTTCTTCTTTTTCAGATTCTAAGAAATCTAAATTCCACCATTGCCCCCATCTATATACATCACTTTCTTTTTCCTTAATAATCTTATCTAGATTATCTATTGGATGTAGAATATCTTTCCACTTCCCTCTAATATCTATAATATTATTATTACTATCAAATATTTCTTTTATTTCAACCGAGACACTACTATAAGGCTCATATATTCTATTACCTTTAATTTCTATACTTCTAAGTGGAATACTTGGTAAAGCTATAATACAAGGTGTAGTAGATACATCATAAACCTCTACAACAGACTGATATTTTAAACTCTCTAAAGAAGCAGTAACACAAAAAGTTATTTTACTATAAGATAGATTATCCCTTGCTCTTATACGAAGAGTACAATTAGCCTGTTTTTTCTTAAGATATATTTCACTCCAATTTATATTATAATCTATAACTTCCCCTAAACTATGAGGAAACATTCTTTTCACATCAAAATACAAACTGTAAAATGTTGAAATTTCATATGCATTTAAATACAAAAATTTACTAACTATATCAATAGGTTTTCTAAAGAAAGGCCCTAATATGAAAGTTATTATTTTTACTAGAAAACTTGTTACATAAGTTATAGGTTCTGCCATATTATTTCCACCAAAATAAATAATGTATAAGATAAACTAAACTGATACTAAAATAGTGATAAAAGTAAAAATAATAAAACCAGAAAAACTTAGAGATGAAAAAATATAAAATTTAGTAGAGAATTTTCCAATACTTAGAATACTCATCATTCTTTTCAAATAAAGTTCATAAATCATATAATAGAAAAAGAAAATTACAATTAGTGAAATAACTACAGTGAAGCTATAACTCATGAACAATGGTATAAAATCAGGAAGTTTACTGTAGGATTTAAATAAATGTTTACCAACTAATACAAAGACAACAATTAATGTAAAATTCGCAAGAACCGCATTTAAAAAAAGTTTTAAAAATTCTTTTTTTAAATTCAAATTATCAATATTCATATAGTTTCTCTCTTATGGATGTAATATAGATATTATTAAGAAATTTTATTATTAATATCAATCAACAAACACATAAGAGCGTCAAACTATGTCGCGAAATAGAATAATACATATTTTTATTTTTTAAAGATTCTATGTATTCTTTAATAAAACTTAATATTTCATAACTCTCATATAAGTTTTTATATAAAATCTAAATTATTTATTTGAAAAGTTTTCAATTTTTATTCCAATCATAATTCCTATAAAGAAAGATATATAAAAATAATTCCATGCACTATCAGAAACAATTGGTGAAAAGATCAACCCTATTAGAAAAAATAAAAAAGTAAAAACACATGCAAAAAGCAATGAAATCAATTTAAAAAAATTATGAACAAAAAATATTTTATAAAATATTTCACTCATTTTATCTAAAGTTAGGACAAATACCTTTTTGTAGAAAAAACCAACTCCTATTCCTACTACTCCCCCTAAAACACTTACTAAAATTAAATTATCCAACATAATCTTTAACTCTACATGTTCAATAAATGAATTTGCTTAGAGGTTTAGTTCCCAGAACTCTAGTTATTTTATTTAATAATTACTCAAAATCAGGATATACAAACTCGTATTTTCCTGTTTTTATACGCTCAACAATATCGTAAGGATTCACAACTACACCAATTTCTGCCTTACGATTTTCTCCCTCTAACCTCCCTACACGAGTAAAGTCTTCATCATTTATATGCCATACATACCAATTGATAGATACTTTAATCTTCTCTGCCCCCACTTTTGCTCCATAGTCATTCGTATCCCGAAAAAGAATATTAGAAATATCACCAACCTCACTAATATTTCCAACTTTTTCCCATAAATTCATTTTTAATCCAAACTTAGTCACACAGTGAGCATAAAACTCTACTTCACCGTTTACGATTTCCAATAAATCAATATCAGCTTCCAATGGGTATACTTTTTTAAAGCTTCTGATCACATCACTATTTAGTTGAGTTAAATCAAAAGCGATTAATTGAAAATATTTTTTCTTATCATTGTCTAATTTAACAGCAAAGACATCACCAATCTTGGTGTTTTTCCTTATCATTTTTCGATTCCAGACTTTTCCCAATATTTCGGGCTAATTAATTTTCTCTTTCAATAGCATACTGCCATTTTACCCAAGACTAAACTGATTAATTAAGCGCTACTCTCTTCACTTTAGCTAATCAGCACCCCATCATAAAAATTTAACTTCAAACTTTTAGCCTCAGTTTCCCTCCCCCAAAACCTCTCCACCACTACATCCCGCTCATCCAAACTATTTGAGCTTAAAACCTGTAGCAGCAAACCATCGATCAGGTTTACCACCATGTTGGCATCGATTTTTGGCTCGCGGGTTTCTCCGCTAAAAATCAGGTCAAAAATTTCATGGCGCAGCCACTTTCGGTATTCAACAGCCATGTTGTAAGCCTTCGGATAAAGCAGTTTTATTTCAAAAATAGCTTTAAGCAAAAGGTTATACAGGCTGCTCAAATTGGTATGTAAGACAATAATTGCTTTAAGTTTATCTTTTGAAGTGTAGTAACGGTTTGAGTAAATGATGGAAAGCACTGCTTCTTTCAGCAGACTTTTTTGAAAGGCGATGCACATTTCAATTAAGCGTTCTTTCGAGTGGAAATAGTTATAAAGCGTACCTTTGGCGATTTTGGTTTCTTTAGCAATCAGGTCGATGCCTGCATTGTGGAACCCATGCGTTGTAATGAGTTGTATGGTGGTTTGAACAGCCAGTAATTTTTTAGAAGAGGTTTCTAAATTTCGCATAGTTTTACCGTTTTAAATTCTTGTTGTTTCGATATGAAAAAAGCTTGTGCCCTTTTTGGGAGAAAAAAAGGCACAGCAAAGCCGCAAGACGGTGCTTGGCACATCTCAAGTTTTGTTGTTGCTAAGTTTTAAGTAAAAATGACTTAAAGCCTGAAAACCTTAGGGCGTTCAAGCTGCTGTAATTTTTTAAGCTGTGTTGTTATAACTTTTGGCACGGGGTGCCAAAAAATAATGGATGTGCATAGCCAACTCCTTCTATTAGGAATTCTGCCAGACATTAAAATTATGGTGGCAGAACGGAAGCGGGTTAGCAGACTTGGTAATACACAAGCACACCCGAAGGTGTCCCACTCCCGTCCTACCGCTACGGGAGGAGACGAGAAGCTTACACACAAGACTATTCCTCAGAAGGAATAATTCTGATGCGGTATTACAAGCGGTCTGCTAAAACCGGCTGGCAATATGGCCAGCACACAAAGCATAATCTGAGAGTTTAGATGTGTCAATGTCGCTTTTATGACAAGTGATTAAATTTATTGTTGTTTTTCATTAGATTAACTTAATTATTATTTTAGATATTATATTTAATTGTATTTATAAATTAAGTGAAGCGATCCATGCTTCTTCATTTCAATCTTCTAACTTTTTAATGTGACAGTACACAGCGGAAAGGCTGTTTAGACAATCTCAGTCTGCCCCACTTGGTGATAAGCGCGGTTAAAGTAAACCAAACTTTGATCATGCTGGCTTTGTTTAATCGCCACAATCGGACATATAAAAATCGTATGTGTACCGACTTGTTGAATTTGTTCGATCTCACAATCGAAACTGACCAACGCATCATCTAACACAGGTGAACCCGTTTCTAACTCAATCCATGCGCCATGTTTAAAGCGTTCTTCTGGTGTAAGTTTAGATGAAAATGCTTTTGAAATATGTTCGTGGTGTGCGCCTAAAACATTCACAGTTAAGATTTTGTTATCTAGGAAATGTGCATGTGAACTCGCAGATTGGTTCATACAAACCAATAATGTCGGCGGTGTGTCAGTCACACTACAAACAGCAGAGGCAGTAAATCCAAAACGGCCAGACATGCCTGCCGTAGTCACAACACTAACCGCACTTGTGAGTAAAGACATTGCATTTCTAAAGTCTGTTGCTTGAACCATGACATTATTCCTAAATTGAACCGTACCTTGTCCTGAGTGTTTTGCTATACCGCCCAACT
The DNA here is from genome assembly GCF_016064815.1 of Acinetobacter seifertii. Classification (NCBI taxonomy): domain Bacteria; kingdom Pseudomonadati; phylum Pseudomonadota; class Gammaproteobacteria; order Moraxellales; family Moraxellaceae; genus Acinetobacter; species Acinetobacter seifertii. The sequence continues at coordinate 3,347,389 of NZ_CP065820.1, forward strand.
CCATCAGGAAGGTACTTTATCAACATGCGTTCTGAGTAGAACGACATGTAGTAAGTAAAATGAGGGTTACTTGTTTGATTATCAACTGCCATCAAAAAAGTAACCCTTTATACCACTTATTGGTAAATATTAAGCAGTAAGATCAAAACCAGTAAGTTCTCGGCGAACAATTTCTGCACCTGCCGTTAACGCATTTAACTTGCCACGTGCCACTTCACGTGAAAGAGGTGCCATACCGCAGTTTGTGCAAGGGTAAAGCTTGTCCGCATCTACAAACTGAAGCGCTTTACGAAGTGTGTTTGCCACTTCTTCTGGTGTTTCAATTTGGTTAGATGCAACATCAATCGCGCCAACCATCACTTTTTTACCGCGAATGAGTTCGAGTAAATCAATAGGTACATGTGAGTTGTGACATTCTAACGAGATAATATCGATGTTAGATTTTTGCAGTTTCGGGAAAGCTTCTTCGTACTGGCGCCATTCCGAACCGAGTGTCTTTTTCCAGTCAGTGTTGGCTTTAATGCCGTAACCATAGCAAATGTGCACCGCAGTTTCACACTTAAGACCTTCAATGGCACGCTCTAAAGTCGCAACGCCCCAGTCATTTACTTCATCAAAGAAAACGTTAAATGCAGGTTCGTCAAACTGAATGATGTCTACACCAGCAGCTTCTAACTCACGCGCTTCTTGGTTCAAGATTTTAGCAAATTCCCAAGCAAGTTTTTCACGGCTCTTGTAGTGACCATCGTAAAGCGTATCAATCATGGTCATTGGGCCAGGTAATGCCCACTTAATTGGTTGATCTGTTTGCTGACGCAGAAACTTCGCATCTTCAACAAATACAGGCTTTTGACGAGACACCGCACCTACTACAGACGGTACGCTTGCATCGTAACGGTCACGAATTCGAACAGTTTCTCGCTTCTCAAAATCTACGCCATTTAAATGTTCAATAAACGTAGTCACAAAGTGTTGGCGGGTTTGTTCACCATCGCTGACAATATCAATGCCAGCAAGGCGCTGTTCGTGCAACGCTAAACGTAGCGCATCTTTTTTACCTTCAAGCAGACCTTCGTTTTCGAGTTTCCAAGGCGACCAAAGCTTCTCAGGTTCTGCAAGCCAAGATGGTTTAGGTAAGCTGCCAGCAGTTGAAGTCGGTAATAATTTTTTCATGTTAAATGACCCGTATGTTGATTAATTAGGAGCGTAATTCGCAGACCACTGCTCAAGAATCGCTTGGTATGGTTTGATAAATTGCTCTTCAACAAACTTCCCCTGCTCTATAGCCAAACGGCTACGTTCTTCACGGTCATACACAATTCGAGTAAGTGAATAATCTTCGTGTTTCAAGCTTGGTTGATAAGATTTTCCAGCCACTGAATTTGCGTTGTAAATTTCAGGACGGTAAATCTTTTGGAAGGTTTCCATCGTACTAATGGTACTAATCAACTCAAGGTTGGTGTAATCACTCAACAAATCACCAGTAAAATAGAACGCTAACGGCGCAACGCTATTTGGCGGCATGAAGTAGCGCACTTTTAAGCCCATTTTTTGGAAATATTCATCGGTTAATGAATAGTCTTCTTGCTTGTATTCCACACCTAAAACAGGATGTTCATTTTCAGTACGGTGGTACTCTTTAGTCGTCGAAACGCTTAGGCAAATCACAGGTGCCTTTTTAAAGTTGGCTTTATAAGTTTCAGAGTTAATAAAGCTCTTAAACAAGTTGCCGTGCAATTCACCAAACTTTTCTGGCGTGCTAAAAGTCGACTTGTTTTTGTTGTGATCTAACAACAGCACACTAAAATCATAGTCACGTACATAAGACGAGAAGTTGTTACCTACAATACCTTCGATACGTTCATTGGTCTTTTTATCAACAATATTGGTTTTCAATATTTCGATGAGAGGAAGCCCACTAGTACGGTTTTCGGCATCAATGTTCATTTCAACTGAAATGATTTCAAGTTCAACGCCATAGCGGTCGCCTTTAGGGTTGTCCCAATGAGCTAAGGCATTGAAACGATTGTCGATCATCTGCAATGTATTGCGCAAATTCTCTTCGCGGCTCATCCCTCTTGCCAAGTTAGCAAAGTTGGTTGTAATACGTGTATTGTCTGCTGGACGATAGTTCTCATCGAAACAAATACTCTTAATCGTAAATGTAAATTCTTTACTCATTGTGATCAGTACCCTAATTTCTGAGATAAAACCTAAATAAAAACTTTTTGCTCTTTTTAAACTTTCCAGACTTGTCAGCTTTGTGCCTTATGGTCTTATCAAAAGTGAATTACTGGAGCGCTTCAGAGCATGGATAGATTTATACCGCAATCAGAACATGAATAAAAATGATTTAGTCTCATTCAAAACTGAGTGAAATTCATGTTTAGGGTTTAATAAATAAGTAGGAAGTTAAATAATTTTCATCTTCGGGAGTTTTAGACAGCACAAACGAGACATACGTCGCTCTCGTTTTAATGCCTACATTTTCTATAATTTATAATTATTTTCAAATATTTAAACCATTTATCTTTAAATAAAACTGCTCAACCTAAAGTAATTTATGTTGAATCTCGCTCATCTCTGCTTTTAGCCATTCTAAAAATATGGTTTTGCGTGGATCTTCCTCAAAAGCACTATTAGAAAGTAAAAAATAGGCTGAATTATCTTGAACGATTGGTGAAATTTTCTGTATTGCGTTCCACTCAAGCTCTTTTTCAATCATATAAATTGAGATGACCGTCGCGCCGAGTCCCGCCAAACAGCCTTCTAAACATAGATAAAAATGCTCGAGTTCAACTTTGATGTAGCCTTTTAAACACTGCTTTAACTCAGCAATACGACTCATGCTTTTGAAAAAATTCGGTCTAGAAGTCGAGATGAGTACGTCGTTTGTTTCCGATGGTTTGGTTGCTTGAACTAGAGCGATATATTCATCGGCAATCTTTTCGCTATAAATATGCTCTCCCCAAGCGAAGTCATTTCTACGAATCGCGATATCAATATTATCTTTTTCAAAATCGACCACGCCGCCTGCTGTGAGTAGCACAACCTCAAAATCATGCCCGAGCTTTTTAAATTTTGATAAACGCGGAATGAGCCATTTCATGGAAAGAGTCGGTTCACACGATAAAACCAGTTGTTTGTTGTGATTTTTAGGCTGGCTGAGTTGTATTAAACATTCATCAAGTTGACCAAAAACTTGATGGCAACAACTCAATAAAATTTCGCCCTGCTCAGTCATCACAAGTGTTTTATTTTTTCGCTTGAATAAAGCCGTATTTAAAGCTTCTTCTAAATTATAAATCTGTTTACTAACCGCACTTTGCGTCACAAATAATTTCTTTGCAGCTAAAGTGACGCTGCCATACTTCGCCACAAAGTAGAAAAATTTTAATGAATTCAGCGATATTCTTTCAATCATTCCAAAAACTCATAGATGTGTAGTCGTTTTTATCGATTTTTATTTTTAGGTTTCTGTTCAAAATAAAAATCATCTTGATTAAACCCTATTTTAGATGATGAAAAACATATTGAATATCTATCTTTGTAAGCCTAAAGCCCCAACTTATCTCACGAAAAGAATAGCAACTATAGGTAGTTCTTCCGCCCTCTTAAATACATTCCAAAAACTACAGATTAGCTCCCTTGTTTTTAGTGAAGGTACAAGATAATGGCAGAGTTTATTGCGGTTATTTTAATTACGATTTTGGCGGTGATTAGCCCCGGCGCTGACTTCGCGATTGTGACGAAAAATAGTTACTTATACGGCAGAAAAATAGGTGTGTTCACTTCACTTGGAATATCGCTTGGCGTGTTGGTACATGTGACCTATACACTTGTAACCGTTGCCTTTGTGATGGCTTATACGCCGCAAATTTTGAATATTGTGAAGTACATTGGTGCGCTTTATCTGATCTATATTGGCTATAAAACCTTTACGCAAAAACCTGTTTTAGACACTGCTGCATTAACTTCTATAGGCACTTTGCAAGCCATAAAATACGGCTTTTTTACCAATGCTCTTAATCCTAAAACCACGCTATTTGTAATTAGCACCTATACGCAAATTGTCAGTTTAACCACACCTGAAAGCATTCTTATAGCTTATGGCTTTTTTATGTCATTTGCCCATTTTGTATGGTTTTCACTGGTGGCTGTACTGTTTTCATCCATGCTGTTGAGACAAAAAATGTTAGCCAAGCAAGTGCAAATTAATAAGGTGATTGGCTCTATTTTATGTGTATTAGGTGTGATTTTGCTTTTTACTAAGTTTCAGTAGAGCCGCTTAATTTTCAGAAACTTTTTTACACATTGCTGTTAATATAAAAATACATGATAGATTTCCCAATCCTTCATATCTCTATAAATCAAGGATGATGAGCGAATACATTTATTATGGAAATCAAGCAAATAAAGTATTTTTTGACGGTCGTTGAATCAGGCAGTATTGGTAAAGCTGCCCAAAAGCTCGATGTCGGTGCTTCGGCGATTAGTCAGCAAATTAGTAAGCTCGAACAAGAGTTAAGCATTCGTTTATTACAGCGTAATGCTTTTGGTGTGACCCCAACCCCAGCAGGTCTTGCCTTTTTAAAACACTCGCAACTGATTTTGCGTCAAGTGAACTTCGCCATAGACGCTGCACATTCAGCACGGCTATCAGGACATGTCAGCCTTGGTTTTCCGCCCACTATTACCGCTTTGATTGGTATCCCTTTAATGAAACTGATGTCTGAACGCTATCCAGACATTCGCTTAGAGATTGTGGAAACCCTGTCAGGTAATCTCATTCAGTACATTAACTCGCGTCAGCTTGATATCGCCATTATTTTTACCAATGAAATTGATAAGCAGTGGTCGATACAGCCATTAGTACGCGAACAAATGTATTTAATGGCGCGCAAAGAAGTACTCGAAAAATACGGCCTTAGCGAATGTATTAAAAGCGGCATTGTTCAATCGCAGCAAATTGGCGATATTCCTTTAGTGCTACCACGTCAGCGTCATAGCTTACGGAAACTGCTTGAGCACAAGATTGGACAGCTTAATGTCGTCTATGAAATTGATGGCTTGCATTTGCTTATGGACAGCCTGATTCACCTCGACCTCGCCAGTGTTCGCCCCGGAAGTGCCTGCCTGCAAGAGTATAAACACAAGCTGCAATTGCTTAAGGTTGTCGACCCTGAAGTTGAACGAATTAACTACTTAGTAAGCCTTGCCGAAGAAGAATTATCACCTGCTGCACTTGCTGCCAAGTCAGCCATTAAGGCCTGTGTGAAAGAGTTAATTCAAAACCAAATTTGGCCATGTTCTGAAATTATTGTTTAAAGGGTCATTAATTTTTCTAAATACCTAATTAATTTTCGCCTCTCACTCCTCCCTGCTTTTTAAGATTACATTTTTATACGAATGATAAGTGGTTTTCTGTTTATCGAAATATAGATGTGTAGTTTTAACTGGAAACAAGGCATCACATTTTCTACCAAGGACACCTTTAAATCTCATCTCTAACCCATTTCCTATTTAGGTTTATTGATTGAATCAATTTACGTCCAAACTTTGAAGATCGTGAATGTTTCCATTTTGTCAGGCCAAGGAGGTCTCCAATGGATGTCGTTAATAACCGTAGGGCTACTTTTAAAAAAATACTAAATGTAACAAGTGGCAATTTTTTAGAACAGTACGATTTTTTTCTTTTTGGTTTCTATGCCACTTATATCGCAGCAAAATTTTTCCACTCTGAAAATGAATATGTCTCTTTAATGATGACATTTACCGTATTTGCTGCGGGCTTTCTTATGCGTCCTCTCGGCGCTATTTTCTTGGGTGCTTATGTCGACAGAATCGGTCGCCGTAAGGGTTTAATTGTGACTTTAAGCCTCATGGCTATTGGTACGATCTTAATTACCTTTGTACCGGGTTATGACACCATCGGTATTATGGCCCCTATTTTGGTGGTCATTGGCCGTCTGTTACAGGGCTTCTCGGCAGGTGTTGAATCTGGCGGTGTGTCTATTTACCTTGCAGAAATTGCAACCGATAAAAACCGTGGTTTTATCACAAGCTGGCAGTCTGGTAGTCAACAAATTGCGGTGGTGTTTGCTGCGTTATTTGGTTATTGGCTCAACACCGTTTTAACTCATGCACAAGTGAGTGAATGGGGCTGGCGTATTCCATTCTTAATTGGTTGTTTGATTATTCCTTTAATCTTCTTATTCCGTCGTACTTTAGAGGAAACTGAAGCATTTAAAGCGCAAAAAACTCACCCTTCAACCAAAGAAATTTTCAGCACACTGGCGAGTAACTGGCGCATTGTACTTGCAGGTATGATGATGAGTGCCATGACCACAACCACGTTCTATTTCATTACGGTTTACACCACAGTGTATGCAAAACGTACTTTAGAAATGTCGGTCACAGATAGCCTTTTAGCAACCGTGTTTGTAGGTTTATCGAATTTCTTCTGGTTACCAATGGGTGGCTTACTTTCAGACAAAATTGGTCGCCGTCCAGTGTTAGTGGGTATTACGACACTTGCGATCTTTACCAGTTATCCAGTTTTAAGCTGGTTGGTGAGCGATATTAGTTTTTCAAACTTACTGATCACGCTTGCTTACTTCTCGTTCTTCTTTGGTATGTACAACGGGACTATGGTCGCAACACTTGCCGAAGTAATGCCAAAACGTGTTCGTACCGTTGGCTTCTCTTTAGCATTCAGTCTTGCAGCCGCTATTTTTGGTGGTATGACGCCAATGGCATGTACTTACCTTGTGGAAAACACAGGCAATGCAAGCACACCAGCTTTCTGGCTGATGCTTGCTGCAGTATGTAGTCTCATCTCAAGTTTATACCTATGTCGCGGTTCTAAGCAGAACAAATCTGACGCGATTGCTGAACCTGCAAAGGTTAGCGCTTAAAACAACTAACTACTTAACCTGAAATTTTAATGAACAGTACGGCAGATCTTAAGTCTCCGTACTGTGCTCTCCTGTCATTAAAGTGAGATACTATGAAAAAGTCCCCTATCTTCATGACCATTTGCCTAGCTAGTGCAGGCTTAGGCTCAACGCTTGCTAACGCAGATACCCTCGAAGTGATTAGCTCAGGCGGTTTCTATTCATCTATGGAAAAACTCATTCCAATATTTGAAAAGCAAACTGGTCACACGGTTCACCTTTCGTCTGGTTCATCTATGGGTGCATCGCCAACTGCAATTCCAAACCGTCTCGATCGTGGTGAACATTTTGACATGGTGGTCTTGGCTGCTCCTGAACTCAGTAAGCTTGCAGAAAAAGGTTATGTCGACCCAAATTCACAAAGCGCTTTAGTCAATTCAAGCATTGGTATGGCTGTACCTAAAGGTGCGCCAAAGCCAGACATTAGCTCTGCGGCAAAGTTTGAAAAAGTTTTATTAAATGCTAAGCACATCGGCTATTCGGCAAGTGCGAGCGGTACACATCTTGAAAAAGATGTTTTTCCAAGCTTTCCACCTGTCGAGTACAAAGTGATTGCTGGTAAAGCAGAAAAAGTAGTTGGTGACCGCGTGGCAAAACGTATTGCTGAAGGTCAGTTTGATATTGGTTTCCAGCAAATTAGTGAAATCAAACCTTTTACTGGCCAATATGGTCAAGTTGATTTAGTCGGCCCAATTCCTGCCCCTTATCAAAAAGTCACCGTGTTTGCTGCTGGTATTGCTAAAAACTCTGAACATGCAAAAGTCGCAAAAGAACTTATTCAATTTGTGAAATCGCCTCAAGCGACACAAATTATTGAAGAACAGGGTCTTGAGCAGGTTAAACAATAAAAGCTCTAAAAGGCAGCATTTTGAGAGAATGTTGCCTTTACTCTTTGAGCGGTTTACGCAGCACAATAGAACAAAATGTATAGCAACAAACCAGTGTAGAATAATGAACAAAGGACAATGTAGTATTTGCCGTGGAACTCAAACAATTAAAATATTTTATTGCAGTGATCGAGTCAGGAAGCTTAGGTAAAGCTGCAAAAAATCTCGATATTGGAACTTCTGCATTAAGTCAGCAAATCTCAAAATTAGAAAGCGAGCTTTCTATTCGCCTTTTACAACGTACTGCTTTGGGTACAGTTCCTACCCCTGCGGGTTTAGCTTTTTTTCAACAGGTACAACTGGCGCTTAGGCACTTAGACCATGCTGTAGACTCTGCACATTCTTCACGTTTAAGTGGTCATGTTACCGTCGGTTTTTCGCCAAGTGTCGCGTCGGTTATAGGCACTCATTTTTTAAAACTAATGAGAAACCGCTACCCCGACATTAAAGTCCGTCTCATTGAAGGCTTATCGGGTGACTTAAAAGCTTTAGTTAATGCAAGACAGCTCGATGTTGCCATCATCTTTAGTGACGATGTCGACCCACAGTGGGCCATACAGCCTTTAGTCAAAGAGCAAATGTTTTTAATCTCGCCTAAAGAAGTGCTGAGTCAGTACCACCTTGAAAGCTGTATAGACACTCAAACCATTACTCATTCACAGCTTAAAGAACTTCCGCTGATTTTACCAAGCCAACGACATGGGCTGCGCTTGTTGCTCGAACAGAAAATTCATCAACTTAAAGTGGCTTATGAAATTGATGGGCTGCATTTGTTAATGGAAAGCATTAGCCAACTCGAAATGGCAACCATTCAACCCGCAGGTGCATCGTTAAACTCACGGCAAGACTTATGTTTGCTACGCGTTGTAGAACCTGCCATTGAACGCATTAACTATTTAATTAGTTTGTCTGAAGAAGAGCTCTCACCTGCTACTTTAGCCACCAAAGTAGTGATTCGTGCTTGTGTGACTAACTTAATTAACGAAAAGCGCTGGCCCGGTGCGGAACTCATAAACACTTGAGCCTTTAGTGTTTATTTTTACTAAACACCCATTCAAGTTTAGCCTCTCACTTCCTCTTCCCTTTTAAAGCTACATTAGCCTTAGCTGAGAAAGGGAGAAATCCATGCATGATGTGATTGTAATTGGTGGTGGGAATGCCGCACTGTGCGCCGCGCTCACGGCAAAAGAAAGCGGCGCTTCTGTGCTTGTCATAGAAGCAGCACCTAAAGAATGGCGTGGTGGTAACTCACAACACACCCGTAACCTTCGCTGCATGCATGATGCCCCTCAAGATGTATTAGTCGATGCCTATCCCGAAGAAGAATATTGGCAAGACCTACTTAAAGTCACTGCCGGAAAAACCAATGAGCACTTAGCTCGTCTGGTTATTCGTAGCACGGCGACCTGTCGCGACTGGATGCGTAAACATGGTGTGAATTTTCAGCCACCGCTATCGGGTGCTTTGCATGTTGCACGTACCAATGCCTTTTTTATGGGTGGTGGTAAAGCCCTCATTAATGCGTATTACCGTAGTGCCCAAGAACTTGGCATTGAAATTTTATACAACACAAAAATTAAAGATCTAAAGTTAAACCAAGGACATTTTGAAGCCGCAATTGCGGAAGATGGTCGTGTATTTAAAGCAAAAAGCTGTGTATTGGCCGCAGGTGGTTTTGAGTCAAATTTAGAATGGTTAAGAGAAGCATGGGGACAAAATGAAAACGGCGAATGGCCTGCCGATAATTTCATTATTCGCGGAACCCGCTTTAATCAAGGCAACTTACTCAAATTTATGATAGATCAAGGCGCCGATATTATTGGTGACCCTTCGCAATCACATTGCGTCGCTGTAGATGCACGCGCACCGCTATATGATGGCGGCATCTGTACCCGTATTGACTGCGTTTCATTAGGTATTGTGGTCAATAACAAAGCCGAACGTTTTTACGATGAAGGTGAAGACTTCTGGCCAAAACGTTATGCAATTTGGGGCCGTCTTGTTGCCAAACAACCTCAGCAAATCGCCTATTCGATTATCGACTCAAAAGCCATCGGGCGCTTTATGCCACCTGTGTTTGCGGGTGTAAAAGCAAATAGCATTCAAGAACTGGCCGAAAAAATCGGACTTGATGCAAAAACCTTATGCCACACCGTAGAAGAATTTAACCAAGCTTGTGTGCAAGGCACCTTTAACCACACGGTTTTAGACGACTGCACAACCGAAAATATTGTTCCCAACAAGACCCACTGGGCAGTTCCTCTCGATCGCCCACCTTTCTATGCCTATGCACTTAAACCCGGCATTACCTTTACCTATTTAGGCTTAAAAGTTGAAGACGATGCTGCGGTACGTTTTAACAATAAAGCCAGCCACAACCTGTTTGTCGCAGGTGAAATGATGGCAGGTAACGTACTCGGTCAGGGTTATACCGCAGGCGTTGGTATGTCGATTGGCACGACCTTTGGACGCATTGCCGGAAAAAATGCAGCCCACTATGCACTTTCACAAGGAGTTGAACATGAATGCTAGTACTAAAGCCCTGATTCCAGTTGTTCAGCTCTCTGACCATGAGCAGGAAGTTCAAAGAGTCCTACAGATTTGTAATGCTTGTCGTTACTGTGAGTCATTTTGTGCTGTATTTGCGGCCATGACCAAACGCCTTGAGTTTAATCAAGCTGATATTCATTACCTCGCAAACCTGTGCCATAACTGTGGTGCTTGTTTACACGCTTGCCAATATGCCCCGCCGCATGAGTTTGGTGTAAACATTCCAAAAGCGATGGCACAAGTACGTTTGGAAACTTACCAAGAGTTTGCGACCCCTCAGCCTTTAGGCCGACTTTATAAGTCTGTGGGAATTCCTTTTGTCTCGGCGTTATCAGCTATTTTCTTTTTATGTATGTTAGCTGTGGTGTGGTACAAGGGCACCGACCTGTTTGCAGGCTATCAAGGTAATTTCTATGCGATTTTCCCGCATAACTTTTTAGCGATACTGTTTGGAGCGACCTTTACAGTTGCGATTGTTTTGCTCGGCATTGGAATTAGCAAATTCTGGCGACAAACCTCTAAAGTTATTCACGGCAAAGTTGAGAAACCCGACCTTATTCAAGCCTCTCAAAATGTTTTAACGCTTAAATATTTAGATGGTGGGCATGGTAAAGGCTGTAATGAACAAGATGACCGTTACACCCAAATCCGCCGCGTGTTTCATCACCTGACGTTTTATGGCTTTATGCTTTGCTTTGCAGCCACAGGCGTAGCGACTTTATATCACTATTTCCTTAACCTACATGCGCCTTACCCTATCTTTAGCTTGCCTGTTATTTTGGGTACGTTGGGTGGGTTTGGCTTAGTGGTTGGGCCATCTGGCTTGCTCTATTTAAACCTTAAACGCCATCCATTACATGGTGACCGCGAGCAAAAACCTGTAGATCGAGGCTTTATTTTCCTTTTAATTTTAGTCAGTGCTTCAGGCTTAGCCCTCATGGCATTTCGTAATTCTCCATACATGGCACTTTTACTGATTTTCCATTTAGCTACGGTCATGACGTTCTTTATTACCATGCCTTTTGGAAAGTTCGCACACGGTTTTTACCGCAGCGCGTCTTTACTCAAATTTGCCATCGAAGAACGCATTTCTAAAAAGTCATAATTTTATTCAAAAGTATTCACTATCTTGGCGTAGTGAATACTTCATTATTTTAAGATCAAAATACTTCATAGCTTGCCTACTTTTTACTATTTAAAATTCCCAAACCATACATCGGCCACTTGGTACTCGCTTTAATATTATTAATCAGCATCGCCACTAAAACTAAAGACACTGCACCGACCAAAACAGGGAAAATTAGAAAACTCCACTGGTAATGTATGCTGCTTGCGGTAAGTAAGATAACCAAAGGATTGGCCCCAGCAGGTGGATGAACACACTTAAACACTTGCATGAGCGCAATTGCACAGCCCACTGATAAAGCAATTGTAAAAATGGAAACACCGGCAAATTTTAGAAAAAACAAACCTACAAAAGCCGAAATAAGATGCCCAAATATAATATTTCTCGGCTGTGCCAAAGGTGACTGCGACACGGTATAGAGCAATACACAGGTCGCACCAAACGGCGCCATGATAAAGATATTGTGTGTGAGCTTACTCAACCACAAAAGTATAAAAATACTGACCGTCCCCCCAATAAGGCTTCTTAAAACATCAACTTTAGTGGGCGATGGAGCCAGTTTTTCTTTGCCATAAAAGATCGAGAACATGATTTTTTCCTCAAACAAAAATTTGCTTTTTAAAAAGCATATAGATAAAATTTCAAATAGTACAGATCTGTACTATTTTATTTTTTGGAAAAGACACATGTCAAAATCTGCCTTAAAAATATTAGATACAGCCGAGAAGTTATTTAACGAAAATAGTTTTGTCGGGGTGGGTGTCGACCTGATTCGCGATGAATCTGGCTGCTCAAAAACCACGATGTACACGTACTATAAGAATAAAAATCAACTGGTTAAGTCTGTGCTTGTTGCACGTGATGAACGGTTTAAGCAAAGCCTTTTGGGCTATGTTGGAAATGCAACAGGGTTAGAAGCCATTAATAAAATTCTGGATTGGCACACCAATTGGTTTAGACAAGATTTTTTTAAAGGCTGTTTATTTGTAAGAGCAGTCGCTGAATCTAACCAAGATGATCAAGACATTATTTCTATTTCTAAAGCCCATAAACAATGGATTAAAGTGTTGATTGCGGAAAACTGCAATATACCCAATGGTGAAGCTTTATCTGAGCTGATCTATACGGTGATTGAAGGCTTAATTAGCCGCTTTTTAGTCGATGGTTTCGATGAAACACTTGCGATAAACATGAAAAATTCTATTAATCAATTATTTAATATTCATCAACATTAGTATGAGAACTTAAAATGGAAGTGGACCATATTTTTATTTGTGTACAATCAGGCGCTCCAGAAGCTGAAACTTTAAAAAAATTCGGTCTAACAGAAGGTTCATCCAACAAGCACCCGGGTCAAGGTACCGAAAACAGACGCTTTTTCTTTAAAAATAGCTTTATCGAATTAATCTTTTTAAATAACCCCGAAGAAGCCTCAAGTGATCTCGCAAAACCGACTCTGCTTTTTGAGCGACTAAGTACTCAAAATAATATCGCGTCCCCTTTTGGTATTTGTTTTCGCCCTAAAAATAAAGATGATAACGGTGCAAAATTTCCTAATTGGGTTTACAAGCCAAGCTATTTACCAGCCAGCTTAGAAGTAAATGTTGCCAAAGATTCTGTGGTATCTGAACCGATGTGGTTCTTCCTTTCATTTGCTTCACGACCAGACCTTGCTGCAAAAGAAAAACAACAACCACTTGTGCATAGCAAAGATTTATCAGAAATCACTGCGATTAAGGTTTCTATACCACACCTTGAAAAGCACCCTACTTCATTGCTGTTCAATTCGCTTGATGATTTTGAAGTGACTAATGGATCGGAGCATTTAATGGAAATTAGTTTTGATCATGAACCTCAAGGAATGATTCATGATTTCAGACCAGAGCTACCGCTTATTTTTAAATATTAAAAACGCTTAGTTTCTAATAAAAAACTGTGATTTATTGCAAATCACAGTTTTTATTTAAATTGAATCACATTAAAAACGACAATAGCTTAAGCAATTTTTCCATCAATAATGCCTTTCTCTTTTAATGCAGCTAGCTCTTCTGCTGTTTTAAATCTCGATAAGATTTGAGCCGTATGTTCACCTAGCTCTGGCGGTGCATGATGATATTCAACTGGAGTATCAGACAACTTGATGGGTGAACCAATCATTTGGAAGTTTTCATTCAAACGATGAGGAATATTCACCACCAAATTACGATGCACGATTTGTGGTTCAGCCAAGGCATCTTCAATAGAGTTGATAACACCTACGGGAACTTTAAGCGCATGAATCATGTCGACCCATTTTTTGGCAGTCTTTTGCAAAAAGTGTTCCGACAATAAAGGAATCAGTTCATCTCGATACTTTACACGGTCTTGATTACGCACAAACTTTTCATTTTCGAGTAACTCTGGATAACCAATTGCAATACACAAATCTTTAAACTGTTTGTCGTTACCACACGCAATAATAAATTCTTTATCTTTAGCCTTAAAAGTTTGATACGGCACAATACTTGGGTGTTGATTACCCATTCGCTGTGGCGCTTTACCCGAGGCTAAATAGTTCATTCCCTGATTTGCCAGTGCCACGACCTGTACATCAAGTAGTGACATATCAATATACTGACCGCGTCCCGTGTGTGAGCGTGCAATCAATGCGGCCTGAATGGCTATGGTTGAATACAATCCAGTTTGGATGTCTACAACAGCCACGCCAACCTTTTGTGCACCACCACCTGCCACATCATCAGGCTCGCCAGTAATGCTCATCAAACCAGACATACCCTGAATAATAAAATCATAGCCGGGTTCTTCTGCACGTGGGCCATCTTGCCCAAAACCAGTAATCGAGCAATAAACAATATTTGGGTTGAGCTCACTTAATGATGCGTAGTCCAAACCATATTTAGCCAAAGACCCTGTTTTATAATTTTCAATGACCACGTCGGCAGTCTTGGCAATTTCATAAATTAAGGCCTGACCTTCGGGTGTGGTTATGTCTACCGCAACCGAATATTTATTGCGGTTGGTACACTGAAAATAGCCAGATTCACGAGTCATGTTTCCATCTTGATCGGGCATCCATGGTGGCCCCCACATGCGGGTGTCATCACCGACTCGAGGGCGTTCAATTTTAATGACTTCCGCGCCAAGGTCTGCCAAGATTTGTCCGCACCACGGCCCTGCAAGTACACGACTTAAATCTAAAACTCGAATTCCTTGTAATGCACCCATAACGATACCCTTATCTTTTTAGAAGGTGCTAATGCACCTCCCTGTCATTGTTTATGATTGTTTTTGCGGATCGTACTGACGATCTTTAATAAATAAGCCCGGCAATACACCCGCAACAAAATACGCAGCGCCCATCACAATAAAGGCCATCGCAAAAGTTCCACCCGATGCCAAGAAACCAATCGTGGCCGGTGCAATCGCGGCCCCGACACGACCAATGTTATAAGCACCGCCAATGGCTGTACCGCGCACGTCGGTTGAAAAACTTTCAGCCATATAGGTCGCGTTTACACCATATGGAATGCCATATAAGAAGCCAAAAGTGATCAATAAATACAAAATATTGTCAGGGGTGTTAAAGAAAATAATGATTGGCAAAAACACGGCGCTGGCTATTGTGCCAAACACAAAAACAGCACGGCGGTTAAATTTGTCTGCAAGATAACCTGCTAAAATTTTGCCTAGAATCATTGCGGTATATGAACCCACCATATAACTGGTTAAGTTTTTAAAGTTCATATGCACTTCTGTTTCTAAATAACTTGGCATCCAGTTGTTAATGCCGTAATAACCAAACTGTAAGAAGAATGCTGTGGTCATCCACAACAAAAACATTTTACGGTGCTTAAAGTTATTAAAGATTTGTTTGTAGATACTGCTACTTTTTGGCTTTTCAGCCACCACTCTTTCTTTAGGTTGTCTGTTGCCTTGCAAGCTTTCAATTTTAGTGAGCTGCCAAGATTTTGGTTCTGGTACAAATCGTTGTAGGAAAATATTAACGAAAGCAGGTACTACGGTCAGGAAGAATAAAACGCGCCAGCCATGATCTGGAATAATTGCGCCAGCTAATAAAGTTGCAGCAATATAACCTACGGTCTGACCCGTCTGTAATGTGCCCAAGACCGTTGTGCGGTAAGTGGTTGGCACATATTCAGCCATTAAGGTATTACAAGCCATATAAAGTGCTCCAATTCCCAAAGCACCAATAAAACGTAAAGCCATAAATTGCTCGAAGCTCTGCGTAAAGCCAAGTAAACAGGTCGCTACAGAAAAGAAAGTCACAGAGTTGGCAATGGTTCTTACACGACCAAACTTGTCACATGCCCAGCCACCCAAAATACCGCCAATACCCATACCTGCCAAAGAAGCACTGCCTAATGCACCTGCTTGAAAGGTACTTAAACCAAACTCTGCCTTTAAACTGGTCAAGCTATAAGACAGCAGCATAATATCAATGCCATCGACTACCATCGCAAAATAGGCAAATAACAACGCCCATTTCCATGTATGAGGGCCAATCTTTTCATATGTTCCAAGGTTACTTGGAAATGTATTTCTTAATTCTTTCGATATTACTTGAACGTCATTGTTCATCTTTAGTTCCTCATTTTCCCAAATGAGTCATCGGCAGCCTACTTATGTTTTCTGTATAACTTAATCTTCTATATTTTCATCATCTTACATTTGGTTTTAAGTACACAGAGGCGTATCTTTACATGAGTATCCTTACGATGAATCTTGTCATTATCCATAAATTTTTGCGTAAAAATCCCTAAAGGTGCTCTCGAAAGAACACCTCTATTTTTTAAAAAATGAATTAGTTGCTAAATGCCGCGATGCCTGTTTGCGCACGACCTAAAATCAAGGCATGGACGTCATGTGTGCCTTCATAGGTATTTACGACTTCAAGGTTAACCAAATGACGTGCTACGCCAAACTCGTCACTAATACCGTTTCCACCCATCATGTCACGTGCCATACGAGCAATATCAAGTGCTTTCCCACAGTTGTTACGCTTAATTAGGGATGTGCCTTCAACTGATGCAATGCCTTCATCTTTCATGCGGCCAAAACGTAACGCTACTTGCAAACCCAATGCAATTTCAGTTTGCATATCTGCCAGTTTCTTTTGAATCAACTGATTTGCAGCCAACGGACGACCAAATTGTTTGCGGTCCATGGTGTATTGATGTGCAGTATGCCAGCAGAACTCGGCAGCACCCATTGCGCCCCATGCAATACCATAACGGGCGCTATTTAGACAGGTAAATGGGCCTTTTAAACCTCGAATTTCAGGGAACGCATTCTCTTCAGGTACAAATACGTTATCCATCACGATTTCACCTGTAATCGATGCACGTAAACCAACCTTACCATGAATGGCAGGTGCAGATAGACCTTCCCAGCCCTTTTCTAAAATAAAGCCGCGAATATCACCAACATTGCCTTCCGCAGAAACTTCTTTTGCCCAGACGACAAATACATCTGCAATTGGGCTGTTGGTAATCCACATTTTTGCGCCAGTTAAACGGTAACCACCTTCAACTTTCTTAGCACGAGTAATCATACTGCCCGGGTCTGAGCCATGATCAGGCTCAGTCAAACCAAAACAGCCAATGTATTCACCCGTAGCTAGTTTAGGTAAGTACTTCTGCTTTTGCTCTTCGGTTCCAAACTCATGAATCGGAACCATCACCAATGAGCTTTGCACGCTCGCCATAGAGCGGTAGCCCGAGTCGACATATTCAATTTCACGCGCAACCAAACCATAACTCACATAGTTCAAACCCGCACCGCCGTATTGCTCAGGAATGGTTGGACCCAGTAAGCCAAGCTCTCCCATTTCACGGAAAATAGATGGATCTGTTGTTTCATGACGGAATTGTTCAAGTACACGTGGTTGCAAACGTTCTTGGCAATAGGCATGAGCCGCATCACGAATCATGCGCTCATCTTCGGTAAGCTGTTGCTCAATTAAAAATGGGTCTTGCCAGTTAAATTGAACTTTTGCTTTTTTTGTTGTCACCATGTGATTCATCGCATCCTCTGCTTGATTGGATCTTCTTTATTTAACTCGATGTTATGCGTGAAAAATGCAGTAATCAAACGATAAATGTTCATGCAGATATGCGACTTACGCATATTTAAAACAAGACGCATTAAATTTAGATATTTAATCCGTTGTATTTCATTAAAAATGGCTTACTTTTATACTAAACTCGGATATCTGCATTTAAGTCATATGCTGTTTTGAAATATGACGACAAATAAAAGGATTTTATTTATGCGAAGAAGCATCCCTTCCATTCAGGGTCTAATTTGCTTTGAAAGTGCAGCAAAACATTTAAGCTATACCTATGCTGCGCAAGAGTTATGTATTACCCAAAGTGCAGTTTCTCGCCAAATTCAGCAGTTAGAAGATTTCTTGGGTGTTGAACTCTTTATACGTACTCGGCATGGTGTTGAACTCACCATTGCAGGTCAGCAGTATTTTAAAAGCATTAAACCCTACTTATTAGGCTTAGAGAAATGTACGGCCGATGTGATTTCCCATAAGGGTTTAGGTGGCACACTAAAATTAGGTGTAGTTCCTACCTTTGCGACGCGCTGGTTATTACCCAAGCTCCATCTTTTAAATCAAAAACACCCTGAAATTACAGTTCACTTAGAAACCAGTACCAAGCCTTTTTTATTTAATGACAATATTTTTGACGCTGCGATTTTTGCAGGTACGCAGCAGCAAATTGACCACTGGCCCGGTATACAAGCACATTATTTAATGGATGAAGAAATTGTACCTGTTTGCTCACCAAGACTGATCGAGAAGTATTTTCCAGATGCTGTGATGATCAATGAAAATACCTATGATTTAAGCCCAGAAGATCTGCTGAAAATTCCCCTACTGCAACAAACCACTCGGCCTAGCATTTGGCAAGAATGGTTTCTAACTCATCACATGCAGCATCCGAAACCTTTTGATGGACAACGCCATGAGTTATTTTCAATGCTTGCGGTTGCTGCCAGTCATGACATGGGAATGGCTTTAATTCCACAAATGCTGATTGAGTCTGAACTACAAAAAAAAGAACTGGTGATTGTTTCCAATAAAAAATTAAAAGGCAGCCGAAAATACTATCTCATTCACTCAAGCCAAGATATCTCACCAACCATTCAGAAATTTGTTGAATGGATTTACCAAGAACTAGAACAACTAAAGATTAATACAAATTAGCTGAGCCACTTTGTGCGATCTATACGCATAAAAAAGATTGTGATTGATAAGATCACAACCTTTTAGTTAAGCGTAAATGACTTTGAATTAATGACTCATCAATTGAATATCTGAACCTCTACGTTTAGGGTCAATCAAGATTTTGGCGTGCTGTTCAGGGTCACGTAACGCTTCAAATGCATTGGTAACACCTTCTAAACCAACAACACCGGTAATGAGCGGTGAGCAATTCACTTTACCTTCTGCAATCATGTGTAGCGCATCTCTAAACTCAAGCGGTGTATAGCCCAACACAAACTGAATTTCTAACTCTTTATTAATCGCAAGTGCGGGTTCGATTTTGTCACTTTGCATGCAGACGCCCACCCCAACAATTCGGGAAAATAAAGGTGCACCTTCAATAATTTGCTGTAAAACACCCGGTACGCCCACACATTCAAAAATAACAGGACGCTTTGGCAGAGCCCCTAACTTATCAATCATGCGCCATCCATGCCACCATGGTAAGCGAGTTGCTTGCAACTTATCAAACAGTCCCATACCCATGTTAATGGCATCAGAAACATTGCCAAGCAAACCAAACTCTTTCCAGTTGGCAAATGGCGATGTCTCTTTAGGGTCTACCACAATATCGGCACCGCATTGCTCGGCAAGCTTACGGCGGTTTGGTGAAAAGTCGCTGGCAACCACAGTTTTAACCCCAGCTGCTTTAAGCATTAATATGACACCTAGCCCGACGGGACCACAGCCAATTACAATAGCAGGTTCACTAGTTTTCACACGGCTACGACGAACAGCATGCAATGCAACCGCCATAGGTTCAGTCATGGCAGCACTATCTACATCTAAGCCATTAGGTACTTCAAACATCAAGCTCGATTGAGCCAATACTTGCTCGGCATAACCGCCCGAAGCATTTGGAGAAAGTCCTGTAGACAAATACCCATGCTGATCTACATTTAAAAGCGGCATTGCACAAACGAGTGTATCGGCTTTGAATTTATGACGTGTTTTTGGACCGTAGTCTAAAACCTTGCCACAAAATTCATGTCCTAATACAAACGGATCTGTGGACTTCGCTAAACCATTAAACCCAACACGTGCAGCCAAATCATGCATGTGGTCACAGTGGTGCTGCATATGTAAATCAGAGCCACAGATCCCACATCGCACCACTTCCAATAACACCTGTCCTTTTGCAGGCGTTAATTTCGGCTGATCTACCACTTGTAATTTTGCTTGATGACAAAGTACCGACTTCATTTGAGCGCTTCCTATTTCTTCTTTTTCATTTACTTGCCAGAAATAGATTTCTACAGATAAATTAATCGCTTTATCAGTTTGGTCTTTAGCAAGCCTTTATTCATCTTTACAACTAAAAAGCAAAATACCAATGACCATTCTTCAGCCAATCTATTGTTGAAGAGTCAACAAAAACAGGCGCAGCGAAATTAAAACAATAAAAATCTTGGTGCTTGTATCTTACACAGACTGCGTTGTCTTCTTAGGCCAGAACAATGTCATCAAAATTAAAACTTATACAAATATAGTAAGTTCAAAAAACTCAACTCAACGCTTTTCACAAAAACATAGCAAATCCAAACTTTTATCAGCAGTCTTAAACAGGCATGATGAATTAATACGAACAGATAAGAAGAAGTCTATGATTACAAAAACGCTTCCGCTTACAGATATACACCGCCACCTTGATGGCAACATCCGCATTCAAACCATTTTAGAATTGGGCCAACAATACAATTTAGATTTACCTGCTTACGAGATTGAATCTTTACGACCACACGTACAAGTTATGGATAACCAACCTGACTTATTAAGTTTTTTATCTAAGCTAGATTGGGGCGTAAAAGTATTAGCGAGTTTAGATGCCTGTAAGCGTATTGCATTTGAAAACATGCAGGATGCTGCCCAACAAGGCCTAGATTATGTAGAGCTGCGTTTTTCACCAGGTTATATGGGAATGACACATCAACTTCCACTTGAAGGCGTTGTTGAAGCAGTTATTGCTGGAGTCAAAGAAGGCAGTCAAGCTTATGGGGTAAAAGCGAATTTAATTGGCATTATGAGCCGTACTTTTGGCCAAGAAGCCTGCGAAAAAGAATTAAATGCCCTACTTGCCCATAAAAATGATATTAAAGCGTTGGATCTTGCTGGAGATGAGCTTGGTTTTCCGGGCAATTTATTTATTGATCACTTTAAAAAAGCGCGTGATGCAGGTTGGCATATTACGGTACATGCAGGCGAAGCTGCCGGCCCAGAAAGTATTTGGCAAGCTATTGAAGAATTAGGTGCTGAACGAATTGGACATGGCGTTAAAGCAGTTCAAGATTTAAAACTTTTAGATTATTTGACAAAACATGAGATTGGTATTGAGTCTTGTCTCACCTCAAACATTCAAACCAACACAGTACCGTCTTTAGCAGAACACCCATTAAAGACTTTTTTAGAACATGGTGTACTTGCCACCATTAATACGGATGACCCAGCAGTAGAAGGTATTGAGATACAACATGAATATTTAACTGCTGCCCCATTAGCAGGATTAACGCCTGAACAAATTTATACAGCTCAAGAAAATGGCCTAAAAATCGCATTTCTATCAAATCAAGAAAAAGATGAGTTAAGACAGAAATATCAATAACAGAGAACAGAGAACAGAGAACAGAGAACAGAGAACAGAGAACAGAGAACAGAGAACAGAGAACAGAGAACAGAGAACAGAGAACAGAGAACAGAGAACAGAGAACAGAGAACAGAGAACAGAGAACAGAGAACAGAGAACAGAGAACAGAGAACAGAGAACAGAGCTTATATAAACACGTTCAAATATTGGAGTACGATTGAATTAAAATTTCGAACTAGAAAACAAAAAAATTCCTTCTATCGTTAAGACAAGAAGAAATTCTTTTTAATATTTGGGATATTTTTTTAAAGCTTGAACGCTTTTAAAATATGGTCGGAGCAGTAGGATTCGAACCTACGACCCCCTGGTCCCAAACCAGGTGCACTACCAGGCTGTGCTATGCTCCGAAATTGGGGTGAATGACGGGATTCGAACCCGCGACAACTGGAATCACAATCCAGGGCTCTACCAACTGAGCTACATCCACCATCAAATAGTTCTATGTACCAAGCTACCGAGTGGCGCGCCTGACAGGATTCGAACCTGTGACCATCCGCTTAGAAGGCGGATGCTCTATCCAACTGAGCTACAGGCGCTTAACCGATGATGCTTATCATGCGATACTTCGCCGATCTTAAAATATTATTTTAAGTGGTCGGAGCAGTAGGATTCGAACCTACGACCCCCTGGTCCCAAACCAGGTGCACTACCAGGCTGTGCTATGCTCCGATCTATCTCAGCTTTTGCTGTATCGCACATCGTGCGGTACGGTGTGCATTCTAGGCGCGACGCCCTCAGACGTCAACACCTATTCTAAAAAAAAGTTAAAAATCCTTATCAAATGTATATTTAACAAGCATTTTGAGGTTTTTTAACGTTTTAACGATGCACTAAAGGCTAACATTCGATCTAAAGGCATTTTGGCACGTTCAGCCAGCGCTGGATCAACGTGTATTTCCTGATCACCTTTTTGTAAAACTTCTAAAATCCCATCGAGTTCATTCATTGCCATCCACGGACAGTGAGCACATGAACGACAAGTTGCCCCCTCACCCGCTGTTGGCGCCTCAACTAAAATCTTATTGGGTACTGCTTGCTGCATTTTGTAGAAAATACCGCGGTCTGTTGCCACAATGAGTCTTTCGTTTGGCAAAGTCTGCGCAGCTTTAATGAGTTGAGAAGTACTACCTACCGCATCTGCAATTTCTACAACTGATTCTGGCGACTCTGGATGTACCAATACAGCAGCGTCTGGATACAGTGCTTTCATGCTGGCAATACCACGTGCACGGAATTCTTCATGCACAATACATGCACCATCCCAAAGCAACATATCTGCACCGGTTTTCTTTTGGATATAGCGACCTAAATGCTGATCTGGTGCCCAAATAATTTTTTCACCTAAGCTGTCTAGATGCTCAACAATTTCGACAGCACAGCTTGAAGTTACGACCCAATCTGCACGTGCTTTAACAGCAGCCGATGTGTTTGCATAAACAACTACAGTATGGTCAGGGTGTTGATCACAAAATGCTGTGAACTCATCAACTGGACAGCCCAAGTCGAGTGAACAAGTTGCTTCAAGTGTCGGCATTAAAATTGTTTTTTCAGGAGACAGAATTTTAGCTGTCTCCCCCATAAATTTAACACCAGCAACGACTAATGTTGAGGCAGCATGATCGCGTCCAAAACGGGCCATTTCTAAAGAATCAGAAACACATCCACCTGTTTTTTCAGCAAGCTCTTGTACTTCAGGGTCGCAATAGTAATGAGCAACAAGGACAGCATCACGTTTTTTGAGCTCTGCTTCGATCTGTGCAAACTTTTGTTGTTTTGCTTCTTCACTTAAGCGATTGTCTTTTGGCTCACCTAAACGGTCTAAATGCGCTTGTACAATGTTTTTTGCATCGTTGGCAATTAAAGTCGCATCACTCATAAAACGTCTTCTCTATCCTTTATGCTGGCATACCTGCTCGCATATAACGTTACTGCTTAAATGATTTAATAGATTGAATCATTTAATATCAAAAGTTGGGGCTAATAAAAAAGCCTCTTTGTCGAGGCTTGATTATAACTGAATATTTACGAACGGTAATCTGCATTAATCTTGACATAGTCGTAAGATAAATCGCATGTATAGACTGTGTCTTTGGCTTGTCCGCGACCTAAGTCAACACGAATGGTAATTTCGGTTTGTGCCATAACGCGCGCACCAGCTTCTTCGGTATAGTCCTCTGCTGCACCACCATCTTTACAGATTTGTACGTCGTCTAACCATACCTGAATTTTAGACACATCTAAGTCTTTCACTCCAGCATAGCCAATTGCCGCTAAAATACGTCCCCAGTTCGGGTCAGATGCGAAAAGTGCGGTTTTAACAAGTGGAGAATGCGCAATACTGTACGCAATGTCACAACACTCTTGAGTATTACCACCACCCTCTACAGCAACAGTAATGAACTTGGTCGCACCTTCGCCATCACGTATAATTAACTGTGCTAAACGGTTCATGACACGAGCAAGCACTTCTAATACTTTTGCGTAGCGCACATCGCTTTCCGATGTAATTTCAGTGCCACCAGCCTGACCAGTCGCCACAAAAATACAAGAGTCATTTGTTGAAGTATCACCATCAATGGTAATACGGTTAAATGAATGCTCAACCGTTGTCTTTAATAGCTTTTGGACTAAATCGCGGCTAATAGGCGCATCTGTAGCAACAAAGCTCAACATGGTTGCCATGTTTGGACGAATCATTCCAGCACCTTTACTAATACCAGTCATGGTATAAGTAATGCCATCAAGTTCAAATTGTTCAGATGCACCTTTAGGAACTGTATCTGTCGTCATAATGCCAGTTGCTGCATCATTCCAAGCAGCATCTTGTACGCTATTTAATGCAGGTTGAAGACCAGCAAGTAAACGTTCCATTGGAAGCTGTTCACCGATCACCCCTGTAGAAAACGGAAGTACTTCAAAACTGTTCACACCAGCAAGCTCAGCTAACTTCGCGCAAGTAGCTTGAGCATTTTTTAAGCCTGTAGGTCCAGTACCTGCATTGGCATTACCTGTATTAATTACTAAATAACGAGGATTGCCTTCGGCAAGATGAGCTTTAGAGACATGAACAGGTGCTGCACAGAAGGCGTTTTGAGTAAATACACCCGCAACATTTGAACCTTCTGCAAACTCAAAAATGACTAAATCTCGTCGGTTTTGGTAACGTACATATGCTTCTGTTGAGCCAATTTTTACACCTTTTACCACATGCATTTGTGGCATTGTTACGTCGCCGACAGCCATTTTTAGAACATCCAGAGTTTGTTATGAAAAGATCAATATTTCAGAAAATAGCGAGGTCATAAAACCCGCTTTATATGAAATATCAGTATTGACAGCTTATTAGAAAAGCCTGAAAAAATCGAGCGCTAAAAATAGCTTATTTTTGCTCTAATTTTAATAAAATATCTTTCTTATCAAGACCACCAGCAAAACCCACTAAAGCGCCACCCGCGCCAATGACTCGGTGACAAGGTGCAATAATCGAAATTGGGTTTTTACCATTGGCAGCCCCTACTGCTCGCACTGCTTTTTCATTTCCAATTTGAACAGCAATTTCTTTATAACTTCTTGTTTCGCCATAAGGAATGCTGAGTAATGCGGTCCACACCTGTTTTTGGAATGCTGTACCTTCAAAATCTAATGGCAATGTAAATTCACGGCGTTTGCCTTCAAAGTATTCTTTTAACTGTTGCTCAGTTTTTAATAAAACCGGATGCTCAGCTTGTTCGACCAGCTCTGCCAGTCGAACACGTTTTGGATTTTCATTGTCCCAAAGTACTGCCACCAAAGCATTTTCATTCGCAACTAGTTTTAATTGCCCAACAGGCGAATTGATATACTTATAAGACAGCAACATACTTTATCCTTTTAAGATGGAGACGAAATTTTCATTAGAACCAGTCCCGATACAATCAGTACAGCGGCAATCATTCTCATTGCACCAATAGGTTCATTGAGAAAAAATATACCCACTAAAAATGATCCAATTGCACCTATGCCTGTCCAAACCGTATAAGCAGTACCAAGGGGTAAAGTTTTCATTGATATTGAAAGCAGAACCACACTCAAAATCATAAAAACTACGGTAATAACACTAGGGGTTAAACGTGTAAAACCTTCAGACATTTTCATAGAATATGCCCAAATGATTTCAAATACACCTGCTAAAATTAAAATAGCCCAAGCCATAACATTCACTAATTTTTATAGTGTCAGGTCGTCCTGACATGATTACCCATTATGGGGGAGGTCGTTCCTCCTTATGTGAAGACTCAGTTTACTTTAAAATAAAAAATGAAGGCAAACCCGAACTCAAGCTTGCCTTTATCAGAAAATATTATTCATTTTTGAGTTGTAGAATTTTCCGAGCACCATTTAAAACAAACAAAACAATAATCAATCCAATAATTAAATCAGGATAACGAGAGCCAGTGATTGCAACTAATATTCCCGCAATAATGACACCTAGGTTTACGATGACATCATTGGCAGAGAATATATAACTCGCCTTCATATGTGCCCCACTCTCCTTATGATCTCTCATTAAATAAAGACAACTAACATTGGCTGCAAGCGCTAAACCACCAATTAAAATCATGAGAATTGAAACAGGTTCACTGCCGTATATAAAACGACGTAGTACATCAACTAACACAATCATGCCTAAGCCAAACTGAAACCATCCGGAAATATGTGCGGCCTTTAATTGAGCATTGAGGTTTTTACCTACCACAAATAAAGCAATTCCATAAATTGCCGCATCGGCAAACATATCGAGTGAGTCAGCAATTAATCCTGTTGATGACGCAATAATGCCCGCCATAAATTCGATGAAAAACATCACAGCATTAATGAGTAATAACCATTGTAAAACCTGTTTTTGTGCTGCATGGTTTGAAGAGCTAGCACGTACCTTTTTAGGCTTTTCAACGGGTTCATAGTGAGGCTGGGTTTGCTGTAACTCTGCCCCTAAACCTAGGCGTTGCAGGCTTTGGGTAATTTTTTCAGCTTCTTTACTGTGATATACCGCTAAATGACGAGTAGGTAAATCAAATTCAAGTTCTTGAATATGTTCAGCATAAGGTGCTAAAGCCATTCGCACCATTTGCTCTTCTGCTGCGCAATCCATGTGAGGAATATGGTAATAACTCACCCATTGGATTTTATTCACCATAGGTTCACTCGGCATAGAATAGTCCTGAGTTGCTACGCTTGAGCACCCACAGCTTGAGCAGCTTTTATTTACATTTATTTGATTCTCTTGTTTTTCTAAAGCCATCTTTGCACCATAACTGACACAAAAAACAATGCCATCAGTATAAACCAATGGCATGTCATTAAGCTTAATTTTTGTTCGGCAATTAAAACTTAAGTGTTAACCCAGCTCCATAATACCAACCATGTTCAGAGTCGGTTCCTGTTTGCCAAGCAGTTTGTTTAAAACCTTTTTCATAACTGTAACCGACATCAACAAATGGCATGACCTTTTTATTGATTTCATAACGGGTTTGAAAACCGGCTTGTAAACTCGACAGACCAGTTTTAATGGCATAGCGAGACTCATCCTGTAATACAACATCTGCTTTTAAGTAAGGTTTACCAATTAACTTTTGAGTAAAGAGTAAGTCTCTTTCAGTCTCTAAGCTTAACTTCCATAGCTGGTCTTCACCTGCATAAAGATAGGCATCGGTTTCAAAAAAGTAAGGCGCCATGCCATGTAAACCCACTACACCTGCCCAGCGATCTTGATTTCCAGCTTCTCTTTGTAAACGTTCGTAGTTTACCCCAGCCTGTACATCCCAATAATCGGCAACATTGCGGCTATAAAGTACTGAACCACCATAATTAGCATCTTCTGACTCGGCTTTTTCAACGTGGGCTTTGATGAATAATTTGTTTTCATCAGTCCCTACCCAGCTTTCTAATTCAGACGAAAAACGTCCTTCCCCTTCTTCATTTTGAGTCCAGCCAGTATCAATTTTTGTTGCTTGATAAACCTGTCCACCATGTTCACGTAAATGATCATGCGTTAAGGGTTCTTGTGCCAAAACAAGAACCGGTACACTAGAGAAAGCACCGCAACAGATCATTTGAGAAAATAACTTAGTGATGCGCATGACTAGCTCCTTTTTCATTTTCAGATTGAACAGGTGCTTGAGATGCATCTACTGCTCCATCATTCACTTGAGCCACAATCAACTTATTCATCATCCCTGCACTCATGTGATAAAGCAGATGGCAATGAATCGCCCATTCTCCTAAAGCATCGGCTGTCAATAACGCAGTAACTGTCTTTCCTGGTGGAACAATAACGGTATGTTTATTTGGTAAGTTTTCAACTTGTTGACCATTTTCCAGTTGCATAAACATGCCATGTAAATGCATTGGATGAGCCATCATGCTGTCATTTACAAACTTCAAGCGAATACGCTCGCCATATTTAACTTGTAACGGCTCAGCTTCGTTAAATTTCTTGCCATTAATGGTCCAGATATAACGCTCCATGTTGCCGCCTAAACGAATAACAAGCTCTCGTTCTGGCGCACGTGTGTCTGGCTGAGGTGTTAAAGATTGCAAATCACTATATTGCAGCGCTTTCATACCTGCTGGTGTTGAAGCATTTGCCCAGCTATAAACAGGCTCATTATTTTTAGTCTTATTCTCAGATTGCTCAGGCATCTCATGCTTCATATTCATCATCGCGTGGTCATGTTCGCTAGACGACATTGCCTGCATATCATGTTTCATTTGAGGCATCGCTGACATGTCATGCTTCATTTGCATCATAGAGTGATCATGTTCTTCAGATGACATATTTTTCATGTCATGGTTCATTTTCATCATTGTGTGATCATGATTAGTCTGCCCCTCTTCTTTTTTCATTTCAGGCATGGCCGACATATCATGCTTCATGTGCATCATAGAGTGATCATGTTCTTCAGATGACATATTTTTCATGTCATGGTTCATTTTCATCATTATGTGATCATGATTAGCCTGACTCATTTCTTTTTTTATCTCAGGCATAGCCGACATGTCATGTTGCATGTTCATTTGATGGCCAGCATGTTCATCACTTCCACTACCATGATTCATGCCCATATCGTCCATGGTTAACAAAGCACGCGGACGCGGCTGTGGTATTTGAATTGGTCCTACAGCTTGTGTATTTTCATTATGCAAAGTGCCGATAGCAAAACCGCTACGATCAATAGACTCTGCTTCAATCTGATAAGTTGGCTGTTTAGGTTCCACAATGACATCGTAGGTTTCGGCTGTGCCAATACGAAACTCATCAATTGCAACAGGTTTAACTGGCTGCCCATCTGCACTCACGACTGTCATTTTTAAATTTGGAATTCTGACATCAAAAAATGACATTGCCGATGCATTAATAAATCGTAATCGAACCTTATCGCCAGCTTTAAAATTAGCTGTCCAGTTTTGCACTGGTGTCTTGCCGTTAACTAAGAAGATATAACCCGTCACATCAGACATATCGGTTTTTAACATCCGCATCTGATTCCACATCGAACGATCTTGCCAAGTCGCTTTTAAGCCTTGTGCTTTAACTTGCTTCCAAACATCAGATACGGTTTCACGGCGGTTTTGATAATACTCAGCAGATTTCTTCAAATTCTTCATAATGCTATCGCTAGAAGAGTTATGAAAATCTGAAAGCATCACCACATAATCACGGTCAGTTTTTTCATGAGCAGCTACGGGTATTTTTCCTTTTGGATAAATCACGAGCGGGCCATATAAACCATCTTGCTCCTGGCCTTTACTATGGGCGTGATACCAATATGTGCCATTTTGTTTCACCTTAAAACGGTAAACAAAATCTCTGTTTGGCGCGATTCCTTTAAAACCATTGAAACCCGGTACACCATCCATTAACCCAGGTAGTAATAAGCCATGCCAGTGTAAAGAGGTATCTTGATTCTTTAATTGGTTATGAACATGAATAACAGCCTCATCTCCTTCCTCAAACTCAAGGAGTGGTGCTGTAAACTTGCCATTTACGGTAATTCGCTTGAGCGGCTGACCCGTAACATTGACCTGTTGTTCATTAATATTAAGGTGATATTCCTTAATTGCCGCGAGGGTCCATGGTGAAACCAATAGACCAAATACAGCGACGAGGCTGCTAATTGTTTTATGAGACATTGCTGTAATCCTTTGAACTAAAAAATAAGTAAGAAAGGATTAAGCTTTTGGAGGACGTAAGATTTCTTGCCAGTATCCGGCTAAATGTTGAGCCTGATAAATACTACTAAATTGAGATGAAATAGGAATAAATGATGTTTCAATATCTGGTACAGCTTGCTGTAAAGCCAGATTCACCATTTGGCAATGGACTGGGTTACAGTCTTGGCAGTGTTCACCATGTTGATGAGAAACTTTAACCATAGATTGATGACATATCGCCTGATCATCAGCTTGAACATGCATCGTGTGATGTGTCATTTGTTGACTATGGCATGGCATTGTATGAAGATCATGCTGCATAGGCATCTGAGCAACAGACACGCCACTCCACCCAATGACCAAAGTCATTAGGAACACAAACCAAGCATACTTGCGTAAGTGTTGCAGCGTCATCATTTATTGCCTTGAGCAATCCATTTACCTATGGGATATAAGCATAACCAACTTTTAAAACAGATACAATTTTACATTTTAATTGATTGTTTTTATGGTCATTAAGCAAACGGAGCTTGATGCTGAAGAATTAAATCAATCACTTCTAATACACCTTCTCGTTCATTACTTACCGTTGTATAAGGTGCTACTGCTTTTAAAGCTTCAATAGCATTTTCAACCGCAAACCCATAACCAACTGCTTTAATCATCTGAATATCATTATTGTTATCGCCAATCGCAACCACTTGATTAGCTTCAATCTGCCATTTTTGCAATAATAGCTTCAAACCATGTGCTTTATGTTGGTCCGGAAGTATCAAATCGATAAAACCAAAACCACTTGAAACAGGAACCAATATTTTATCTGCCACAAAACTTTGCTTCTGAAAATGTTCAAAAATTGCAAAACTTTCGTTTTCCTGAGCAGTAAAAGTAATTTTACACACCAGATCATCTAACGTATAAAAGTCATCGATAACTGTCAGCTTCTCAAAATATCGAGCGACTTTAGCGTAGTCCTCTGCATTCATACTCCTATGTACATAAGCGCTCTGTTTTCCACAGATCACCATAGTCGAGATATACACAGAGTCAATCGCTTTTAGAATCTTACCAAACTGTTCTTTGCTTAAATGGGCAAAAGCAATTTCTTGCCCTGCATCTACAACATGTGCCCCATTTTCTGCAATGAAAGCAATTTCATGATTAATTTCTGGAAAATAGGTCACAAGCTTTGCAAGTTGGTTACCGCTGGCCACTACAAAATGAATATTATTTTGTTTTAGTTGTTCATACTGTTTTAAAAAACGTGCTTTGTTGTACTGCTTCTTAGAATTAAGAAAAGTCCCATCCATATCTACCGCTAAAATTTTTACCGACATTAATTATCAAGATCTCTTACTAAAAACTTATTAAAGCAAATTTAGCTTTACTTTTCATGACACTTTTACAGTTTTCTATCTATTATGTTTTAAAAGCTTTACACAGCTCTATCTCGTTTTTTGCACAGGTTATTTTTTAGTAAAGCTCAATAAAAAATCAGGTAATAAAATATTCAATATGCGTAAAAAAAGAACGCCAAAACGTTCTTTTTTCATAGCTTTTGTCTAGAGAATAAACGGTTGATCTAATTTTGTTTATTTTACCAACATCTTATCCATACGGTTATCAACACAGTTATCCATACAGTTATAAACAAAGTTATCCACAAGCCAACTCTATAAGCTAACACTTGTCTTTAAGCGTCTACACTACCTACTTTAGCAAGCTCTGCACGCATTTGATCAATCACGACTTTATAATCTGGTTGACCAAAAATTGCTGAACCAGCAACAAACATATCTGCACCCGCTTCTGCAATTTCACGAATATTTGCTGGGCCCACACCACCATCTACTTCTAAACGGATATCTCGGCCACTTGCATCGATAATTTTGCGCGCTGCACGTAATTTTTCTAAAGTCATTGGAATGAACTTTTGTCCACCAAAGCCAGGGTTTACACTCATTATTAAAATTTGATCTACTTTATCAAGCACATAATCTAAATGGTGTAACGGCGTTGCTGGGTTAAAGACTAAACCTGCTTTAGCACCACCAGACTTAATCAGTTGTAATGAACGATCAATGTGGTCAGATGCTTCTGGATGAAACGTAATGATATCTGCACCAGCTTCTAGGAAATCACCAATAATACGGTCAACTGGAGACACCATTAAATGCACATCAATTGGAGCTTTAACACCATAGTTTTTTAGAGCCTTACATACACCAGCACCAAAAGTTAAGTTTGGAACGTAGTGATTATCCATCACGTCAAAATGCACTACATCTGCACCTGCAGCTAACACTTTGTCTACATCTTCGCCTAAACGAGCAAAATCGGCAGATAAAATAGAAGGAGCAATCAAATAAGGCTTGGACATAGGTGGATGACCTGGCTAGAAATTTAAGGAGAGGCTGAAAATTATAACAAAAAAGAACCTCCTTGACCCGCTCTTCCTTGCCTAAATCACAACATTTCAAGCTTGCAACGTAACGTTGCTATTATAGAATGCCAAGTGCCATACGAATTTGTTAAGGTACATTTAACCAATGTGAGGATTGATAATGAAAAGTACGACTCATCTATTAACAAATGATGGAAAACGCATTGCAAAACGTCTCGTTAACCATTGGAAACATAAGTTTGAAGTACAAGAAACTGAGCAAGACTTTAAAATCTTAATGCCTACAGCAACCATTACACTTGCACCTCAAACAGAGCTGTTAAATGTTGCTATTGATAGTCAGTTAGATGACCATGACCACTTAGAAAAAGTTGTCCTTGATCATCTAAACCGTATGGCTCAACAAGAATTTGAGGTGGAATGGCAACACTAATTAGCCAGCGACCTTTTCTAATTGGATCGCATGGAACTGTAAGTGCTCATCCATAAAGGTCTGGATAAAGTAATAACCATGATCATAGCCCGCATGTTGTCTTAAAGTTAAAGGCTGTCCTACTTTTAAACATGCTTGCTTAAATTTTTCAGGGTGAAGTTGTTCATAAAATTGATCATCTAATCCCTGATCAACCAAAATTTCGCTAAAAACTGCACCATTTTTTGAGACTAAAGCTGTGGCATCATGGTCCAACCAGCTCTCACGATCTGCGCCTAAATAATGGCTAAATGCTTTTTCGCCCCATGCACATTCGCTTGGTGCACAGATCGGTGCAAAAGCAGAAACTGACTTAAACTTTTCAGGATATTTAAAAGCCAAAGTTAGTGCGCCGTGGCCCCCCATAGAATGCCCAAAGATACCAACTTGTTGAGCATTTATTGGAAAACTTTTTAAAATGAGTGGATATAACTCATCAATTAAATAACTTTCCATCTGATAATGTTCAGACCAAGGTGCTTGTGTGGCATTAATATAAAAGCCCGCACCTTGTCCTATATCCCAATTGTCACCTACTGCGACTTGTTCGCCACGAGGTGAAGTATCAGGCGTAATCAATATCAGACCAAGATGGGCTGCCATATGCTGCGCATGTGCTTTAATGGCAAAGGTTTCCTCAGTACACGTTAACCCAGCGAGATAAAACAAAGTTGAACAGGCTTTCCCTTCCAAAGCTGCTGGTGGTAAATAAACACCAAACTTAGTAGAGCCTTTTAATAATTGAGAATCAAACTGGTAAATGCGCTGCTCACCCTCAAAGCAACGGTTTTTTTGCAGGAGTTGCATCGTTTTTAGCCTCTGTTTGTGTTTGAGCAATATTTACACTACCTGTACTTTGCTGTGGGAAAAGATATTTTTCCAACTGAGGTAGCATAAGTTCCATATTCTTACCAATCACCCATTGCGGTTCTGAAGGGTCTACTCCTTGAGCCACTTCCCATTTGGTCACGGTTTGCTTGGCAGCATTAAACGAATCTTTCATAGAAGACTGCTCTCGCATCGCCAAGTCAAAGAAAGCTCGTCCAAAATAGGTGTAATCAGCTTCGTTATTACAACCAAAAGAAGTTTTGTCTGCCGCAGATGCCGTAATAATTAAAGTATCTGGTGACTGCAAAGCGGGAATGAAACTTCCTGAATAACAAGCAGAAATGACAATCACGCGCCAACGAATACCAGCTTTATCGAGCGTTTCACGTAACCATTTCGGATCGACCTGTCCCAAATCTAGAGGAGCATTTTCAATTTCAAAATGGTTTTGCTCACCATGCGATGTCATATATAAAAATAGTACATCACTATCGCGGTTCATTTGTTGGCCCATACGGCGTAGAGCCAACTCTATACTGGTTTTAGATGCAATCGGGATTTCGGTTCGGGTATCTGGGTTATTGACCAGCATCATTGAACGCCCAACTGTACCAAAACGCGTATCGAATTGTTCTTTAATACGAACCACTTCCGATTTAAAAACGTCTTGGTAACTATCGCCCGCAACACCCAAGAAATACCAATGACTTTTGGCTATCTCACCATATTGGACTTGCTCTAAAGCATCATGAAGTAACTTACTTTGTGCATAAAAAGCATCTTCGGCAAACGTAGGTGGAGAGTCTTCTACTTTCCAAATAGGCTGATCTTTTACAGAAAGCTGCCAGACGACCATGGTAGCAATAGTTGCAACCATAACCAATGCCCGCTCCCACCAAGGCCATTTCAACTCACGTGAGAAAACCCAAATGACAGCTAAACTTTGCCACACAAAAAGTGCCACAAATAGGCTTGGTAGAATACCGTTATAAATGGCATCGGGAATAAAGTTTAGATAACCGTTAGAACCCAAATATTGAATTAAACATTGAATTAATAAAATATTGGTATCTAAAACCAGCCAGAGCAAAGCTGGAACCAACATCAAACGCGGCTGATTAATACGCTGTGATAGAAAAATACCAACAATAAGCGCGATAAAAGGCCAAAGTGCGTACCCAATTAAACCTTGCGAGTTGAAATCACCCGTTTGACCAGCAACAAGCCAGCTATAAAGCGAGTTGGTACATCCACCTAATATTCCCCAAACAATAAGCTGAAGAATAGAGGGATGTACGATCTGTAAGGAACGTCTTGACCCCAAAAATAACCACATTCCGGCAAGCTGGTTACTTTTAAAATCATGCCAAAAGTTAATGGAAGGTTTGAGATCAATCATAAAAAGGTTTCAAAAATTTCGTTTTTGTCAGGCACCATAAGTGTATGCCTGCTAAGAATTTTAGCAATCATGCTTTTGAACTATATCACATATATTTGTGCATTATTCAAGCAATAAAACTTAACCTTACATAAGCTTACTGAAAGTAAGCATCAAAACGACAAGCATCTCCCTGCCACTGATGGGCTGGCTCTTGATTTGCTAAAAAAATCGCATGTCGTGGTCGTTTCACAATCACACGCTTGGCAACTTTCTTGGCTAACTCAAGCAAATTATCACCTAAATCCATTTCACCATCTTCTGGTAAAAGTAAATGCAAAAGCTGCATCTGCTTTTTGACTTGGGCTTGTTTTTTAATCGCTTGTTGGTTCTGGTCACGCTGTGGAAACATCGGGTCTAAATAAACCACATCAACTGTTTTTTCTTCTTGGTCTAATTGCTGTAAATAGCTTGCAGAGTCAGAAAACACCAGTTCAATACGTTCCATAAATTGATTTAAAAATGGATCACACTGTGCTTGAGCTTTTGAATCTTCAAGTAAAGTAAATAAAATCGGATGACGTTCAACAAGCTGAATTTGAGCACCTAAATACGCCATGAGTAAGCTGTCGTGGCCTAACCCCGCTGTTGCGTCTACAAGTATTGGTTTTTCACCCAGCTGACAAGCTCGAGCAATCATCTCAGATTTAAGACTGGCACGTTTTAAACGCGGAATTTCCGCTTTCCAGTCAGGCTGCATTTTCATACCATTTGCAGACAACCAAAGCCCATTTTCATGTACACAAAGTGCTAAGTCAGGGTTTAAACGTAAGAAACGAGCATTGAGTTTTTCAATGGGTTGTAAGTCAGTAGTCACACCCCTAGAACAAAGCACAGCTTGGTAGTGCTGTGCTTGCTCCTGAAAATCCACTTCAAAATATATATGCATGAGTACTGCCTTTACTTTGCTTTACCCTGATCTGCTATTTTTTTCCACGCATCATCACGCAAGTAAACCGGTAAAGCATGTTCTGCATCAACCCACTGTTTTTGAGTAGCATAGACACGTGCAATCGAAGCAATGTCTTGTGCAGTAGCTGTGATAGTTTGATGCTCTGCATCGGCTTGAAGAAGCTTAGCACCTGAACCAATTAAGCAATGCTTTGCATAAGCAGCGGCTTGCTCGTAGTTCATTAATTTTTCTTCATCAATGCACTGCATGATACCTTGTTCGTTTAGAACAAAACTTGCAATGTAAACTTCATTCATACGGGCATCGAGTACCGCAGTCACCTGCTCTAAACCTTCAAGTCGGTAAGCCGCTTGCGCGAGAGCTTGCAAGGTAGAAACTGGAACCACAGGTAGATCTTGTGACCAAGCTAAAGCCTGAGTAACGGCAGCATTAATTCGAACACCGCTAAAAGAACCTGGCCCACGGCTAAAGGCAATTGCATCTAAACCAGCAATTTCTAGTCCAGTTTGCTGTAAGCCCTGCTCAATCATTGGCAAAATGGTCTGGGTTTGTGCTTTCGCTCGCGTATCGAGTTGGAAAAATAGTTCTTGGGTTTCATCAATTAATGAAATGGAACATTGCTCATTTGCAGTTTCCAACGCCAGCAGTTTCATGCACAACCTTAGTATTCAATCAGATTAAAAACGGAAGTAATGATACCCCACTCGGCCCTGATAGGCGAGTTGTTCCTGTCTAAATAAAAACGCCAAGCGAGTGCTCGGCATTGAAAATATCTTACTGAAAATTTAAAAGTGAAATTCTTTTAAATCTGTATAGCTTTTAAAGTGTTCAGCATAATGTAGGGCACTCAAGCGTATTTTTGCAGCGCCTTCTTCATCTAGAGTTTTGACAATTTTACCAGGCGAACCCATCACCACTGAATTATCTGGAATCACCTTCCCTTCAGGAATTAAAGCATTAGCACCAATAATACAGTTTTTACCAATTACAGCTCGATTTAAAATGACAGCGTTCATGCCAATCAGGCTATTATCACCAATCGTACAACCATGCAGCATGACTTTATGTCCGACCGTGACATATTCACCAATGTTCAACTCAAGGCCTGCATCGGTATGTAATACCGAGTTTTCTTGAATATTAGAAAAATTACCAATCCGAACAACACAGTTATCAGCACGTACTACCGCACCAAACCAAATACTGACCTGACGGCCTAATTCTACTTGTCCAATGAGCGTTGCCGTTGGAGCAATCCAGCCATCCCATGGTTCATGTAATGCTTTTGGGTGCTGTCCTTGATAGCTATACATCATAATTTATCAATCCTGATCTTTATTTTTTATGAGAAAATTTTGGCATTCCAAACGTTGGCGAGTTGAGTAAAAATGGCCATTCCTTTTGATAACCTAATCCATATTTAAATAGAGCCACCAACATACGCGCAGTTAAACCCCAGATAATTTCATTATCAATCTGCAAGCTTGGAAAATACAAAGACTGATGAGCATATCGAACTTCATAGGGCGTCGGACGCGTCTCTATAAGTTGTTGTAAGGGCACAAAGAAAATTCGATCAATTTCCGTAGGCTGAGGTATTAAGTGAACGTGTGGTGGAATAAGCCCAACAATTGGCTTTACAGACAAACCACTTCTTGCGCGCTGCATTGGCAAATCACCTAACAGCTGTACATCAAAAGGGTTTAAAGCTGTCTCTTCTTGAGCTTCTCTTAGCGCTACAACAATATTACTGGTATCACTGGGATCACGTTTTCCACCCGGAAAAGAAACCTCCCCCGCATGGTTGTTCATATGTATTGAACGGCGTGTGAGTAGTACCTTGGGATCATTTTCATTTGTAATCGCAATCAGTACTGCTGCTTGTGCTTCTTGTATGCGGGTGGAAAAGCGCAATCTTTGCTGTAACTTTTGTGTTAGCAAGTGCTCTTCCATACCTTTCACCTATTATTCTGTCTCTCTTTTCATCATATCTCAAAATAAAACTTAGGGAATAGAGTTGATGCGTAAGTCTAAAAATTCAGTTATGCTGAGTCATCTCTATACTCGATGATAATTATGAGTTTCTGTGTAGCGTGTGGGCATAAAACCGAACAAAAAATTCCTTTAGGTGATCATAAAGTACGCCGTGTTTGTACTCATTGTGGCAATATTCACTATGAAAACCCCAAAGTAATCTGCGGTGCCTTAGCGTTATGGGAAGACAAAGTACTCCTCTGTCGTCGAGCTATTGAACCTCGTTATGGTTTATGGACGCTTCCTGCTGGTTATATGGAATTGTTTGAAACCATGGAGCAAGGCGCAGCACGTGAAACCCGCGAGGAAGCAGAAGCTGAGATTGAAATAGAACAACTCTATTGTATGTACAACATTCCTCGTATCGGTCAAATTTACGTACTTTTCAAAGCCCAGTTAAAAGATGGAATTTTTGGTGCAGGTGAAGAAAGTATAGAAAGTCGCCTGTTTGAAGAACATGAAATTCCATGGGGAGAGCTAGCTTTCCCGAGTGTCGAACACACACTCAAACATTATTTTGAAGATCGTAAAAAACAAGTTTTTCCAACCCATTTAGAAACGTTAGGAACTCGTTTAGACCATACAGGTTAATAAATTAGATAATAAAAAAAGACCACTTTTGCGGTCTTTTTTTCGGGCTCTTATTTTGTCTTAATTTGATAACAATCAGCCGTCCGAATTGTTATCGTCCCACTCATTCTCTGAGCTAAAGCTTTATCATCTTCTGTAGGAGCAGGGCTCACATCCTTAATATTATTATAGACTCGTTGATAGAAGGCATATGGGTTTAACCATGAGACTGTCTTGTTATCATAAGTTGTAAGGTTAATGCCATTTACCTGCCCTTGTAATAAGTTAGCAACGTTAATTTTTGCCCCACTTACAATTAAGGTTTGACTACCAGTTGCAGTAGTACCTTGAACAACGTTCGAGTTTAACCCAGCCAAAATACCATTTAGATTGCCTAGCTTAGGTTCAGCAAAAATCATTTTTACTGTAATTGATTTATCATTTGAAGCAGACTCAGTACCACCTGTTGTTCCTATGCGGTACTGTTGAACGCCATTGTTATCAATTAAAGTATTATCTGAAACCACACCGCACTGACCAGACATATCCGTTGCTGTTGCATTAGGTTTAATATCAGTACGAATATCACCATTTTCATCAATCACAATACCTAAATCGATTGGTGAAATTCCAGCGGTATCAAATTTAATATTTAAAGTACCATATAACGGGAAAATATAAGTTTGCCCAGCGCTCACATTTTTAGAAGTTCTAAAGATATCTTTTGCAAGATAACTTGCTGGAGTCACTTTATAGATATCTAGAGAACCATTATAGTTTTGATTCCCAATACTTTGACGCCAAAGCGCATACTGTTGAGGATTTGGTGTTTTACTATTTGTCGCGCCTAAATACAAACTTTCACGACCGGCAATAAATGAATCATTTAATAATTTACCTTGATAAATCAGTAAATCTTCACTGCTATTAGCTGAAGCTTTTAAATGGAATGGTTGTGTTGACTTAATCTCAGCTTGTAATGGATCAAGCCATGTGGTTTGAGCATTTGCTGTAAGTTGAGCTGGCTTAGATTTAGTTAATACTTCCATTACAGCCGTAACTGTTGAATTATTTGTAGTCGTGCTCGTACCTTTCCACTGTAAGCCATAACCAAATGTATAGCCTTGACGATCTGAAAGTAAGAATAAATTACCTATAACATGCTGCGTATTAGCAGCATTTTTTGGACAATCGGCTAAATTAGCTAAATTACATCCATAAAAATTTTCTGAAATTAAGTTTGGTTGAGCTAAGGTCAAGTAATCCGACTGATATAAACCAACTAAACTTAAATGAGCCAATTGCGTTACTAGAGCAAAAGCTTGATTATTATCAATCTGACTAACATCTAACCAAGGTTTCAAAATACTGGCGTATGCTCCACTTTTCCATTCAGTAGCAGTAATATTTTGAAGTACAACATTTAATGTGTTTTTCTTATCTTCTGTAACTTGAGTTGGCTGTATATCCCCAATTACATTATCACCACGTTCTAAACCAACGCTTTGAAAAAGTTTAACCAAAGCCATGGCTACACCGATGGTTGGATCATCTTGACTTAATGAAACTGGTGCAACACCCGTTAAAGCTGTTGCCATATCCATAATTTTCAAACGTGGTGGAACAACTACCTTAATTTTTGAAATGTTATCTAAGCTGACAGAACCCAAGTCAATTTTAGTTTTTGTTTGAGTACCTTGTAAAAAGAAGTTTGCTGTATCACCAAGTTTACATGTACCCACAACACTATTGCCTGATGCTTTAGTGACAAAACTCTGATTTGCAACACTACTACAAGTAAAATTAAGGCCAGCAACCGGATAATCGAGTGAAAACTGTAAGCAGTCACTATTTGATGCATCACAACTTCCATTTGCATTTGAACTACCAGACCCACTTGTAGGATCTTCATTAATTGTTGAACTACCGCCACCACACCCATTCAACATGATTGCTAATGTGGTTAATGCAAAAGGCCATAATATTTTTTTATTCATTAGATACTCTACCTATTCTTACTTAATTTTTAGCGTAATACCGAAATTTGAATCTGTCCCTGATTAGATAATTCATGTTCCTCTACATCTACAGAGGAAGATAAAGGAGTTAACATCATATAACGTGCATGAGGTGGTACTTTTAAAGTGCCCTGAATTGATGCATGTTGTAATATTGTAGAAGGATAAGACTTACTCTTAAAACCACTTGCCCCCTCTAAAATGCAACCTTTTTCATCTAAAAATATAGCTAAAGGCCAATAATAGAGAGGTGTCGAATTACTCGCTGCAAAAGACATCAGCTGTAAATGTTGTACAGATGGATCTAATTTTACCAACTCATATTCAAACTTTTCTTTTAATGGCTTTCGAGGCCATAAATTTACGTCTTTTTTACGACCAAGTACTTTGATTGACTTTTTGTAGCCTTGAACAAAACACTTATCTTGTTCAAAAGTCGTTTCTAGGTCTTTTTGAGATAGTCGTATATAAGTTGGCGCTAAAATAATTGCTGCTTGATCATCTTGAGATTGTTTATTGAAGAGTTGTTCTAAAGTGGATTTACTTACCCCCTTTTTCCGTTCAATAAACTCTGTTCGCCCTAAACCATCGGGCATCACATAAAAGCGTTTTTTTCCTTCAAGATTAAATTCTTGATCTTCTAAATACTCATTATTTACATACTCTACGCCATCAACAATCGTAAACTTAGATGGATCATTTGATGAGTTTTGAGTAGAAATAGCTTGTGAAGTACTTGCTACAGATGGAGGAGTTTTAACTGGAGTACTTTGTTCTTTAACAGTACTACTTTGCTTTTTAACTTCATTCTTCTGAGCTTCACTAACCGTTACAGGACGCTCTGATGCAGTCGGTGCAGTCGGTGCAGTCGGTGCAGTCGGTGCAGTCGGTGCAGTCGGTGCAGTCGGTGCAGTCGGTGCAGTCGGTGCAGTCGGTGCAGTCGGTGCAGTCGGTGCAGTATTTAATTTTTTATTAACGTGTGGTTCAAACTTTTGAAGCACTTTTGAATTTTGAATATTTTCTTTAGGTGCTTCTTGAACAGGTTTAGCATCTACTCGCGGCTGTACAACTTGTTTCGGTGCTTCTACTCTAATATTTGATTGCTTCTGTTCGACTTTTTTACTGGGTACAATCATTGGACGGCCATCAGGACCAATGATTGTATAGAAACCATCTGCATACGATACAGAAATACTGGCTACCGCAATACATAAAATCGAGATAGCAAATTTAGGTCGAAACATCGATTTATATTGTTTTACCATTTTGTTCTATAGCTCAAACCAAGTACTGTAACTTTAGTATTCGTTTTTACATCTAGGCCCGAATAAGGATTTAATAAAATATTATCGACACCACACTTGTTGGATAATGTACTCGAACAGGCAGGAATATTGTCACGACTACGTAAAAAACCTACTGAAAGATCTAGATCTGTATCTGCATCGAAACGATAACCTAAGCCAAGACCAAATAATTGCGCATTATTGATTGGAACCATGGTATTACGTTTATCATCAGGTATCGAACTAGCTCGAGGCTCATAACCAGCTCGCAATTTCAAACGATCGGTTGCTGAATATTCAAGACCAATTCCCCAGCTCCACGGCGAAGTAAATTTCAATGGTAGTGCCAATGAATTATCGGTAACGTCATTAGATAAAAGCTTAGCTACTTTTAATAACGAAATTTGGCGATCAAATTCGAATTTAAATTTATCCCAAGCCGAATAATCCGTCCATCCAACGTCAAAGTTTACTTGCAAATCAGGTAATATTTTATACTTAATCCCCGCTTGGAAATGTGCCGGATATTCAAGATCCATGGCAACTAAACCAGACTCAATATTCGGGATATTGCTAGGTAAACCAAGAATTGCAGCTAAAATTTGTCCTGTAGCAGATGAGTTAAGCCCCTTGATAAGTTCTTGCGGTGCTCTGGCATTATCAATCATGTACTTGCCTTTTAAGCGCATTTTGGCAGAACTTTGATAAACCATACCAAAGCCAAAGTCATCAGTTGGTTCCCAGAGTAAACCTAAGTTATAGCTTGGACTTAATGATTGTTCTAAAGAAACTTGTAATGCGCCCATTTTATTAAATGGATTCATGCCTTCTTGGGCATTACACATACCAAATAATAGTAAGTCCGTAATCATGTCACTATTATTTTTAAAAGGCGCACATACCACTTCATCAACCATACGCAATACACCAATCATCTCATTGGGAAAACGTAGATCAGTTTTCAGTGCGATTGCGTTGTAAGACATCCCCACAGAAGCACCAAGTGATAAATGGTCATTTACTTGATAACCAAAAGATGGTGATAAATAAGTGATTCGCTCTACTGCAACTTGCTGGCCCATATAGTTGCCAGGGTTACCATTCTCTGCCCCAAACCCAGCGACCAATGGTGCATATACTGCTGTTGCATAAGTAACTTTTGAACCAGGTGGTTTATAGGCAATTCCGGCTGTAGGTGCAACTAAAGGATACCCTGGCCCGAGATCAACCATTTTTTTGAGAATCGGCACATATAGGCTTGCGTATTCCACATCACCATGCACAGTCCCTTTGAAATCTGTACAAATATTGGCGGAAACTTCCGGACCATCATTACAAACAAGAGGGTCATCTGAATAACCAAAAATGTTATAGCCAGGAGGAGCTGAAAATTCACGCTGGATATCAAAGTTAGCCAAAATCCCCTGTACATCGGTTTGTAGCCCATCAATTTTTGCTAAGGCTGCAGGGTTAAAATGAACCGCACTAATACCAGGAGGATCTGCAGTTACAGCATTCCCCATCGCCAGTGAACGAATATCAACAGCTAAGTTTTGTCCTAATTGAGCATTGGCAAAGCTAGAAAAACCGGAGATCACAATTGCCGCCGTTAGAGGACATAATTTAGGATATTTCACCTGCATATCTCCTTATTTTTGTTTTTTATTAAAACCTAAAATATCTAACGGAAACGACAGACCAAGTGAAATATCTGGTGCATCTTCAGTTAAACCAATACCAACAGTACCGTTAACAATCGTATCTGGTGAAACACGGACACCTAAAGCAAAAGATAACATTCCGCTACTTTGGTCTGGTGATTTATAGGATTCTCCATTATTAAATTGGAATTCGGCATTCATGTTAAAACTTTGCTGATAAGACATCGTTAAAGACACGTCATAGTTAAAGGAATATGCAAAACCGAACGAGAAACCACCGCTAATCCCTGGATCAAAAGATTCTAAAATACGTGAACCGCGTGCTTGGTTAAGACCGCTTTCTTTAAAGCCATAGTTAGCCGATGCCGAAGCAAAGAGAACAACTGGATCGATATATTTACGGGTACTTGCACCTACACCAACTGAGTAATAACCTTTACCTGTTGAAAGTTCATCTATACCAATTTCATAAGGACTATCACCTGTTTTTGTAGATACACTACCGAAAAGAACAAGTGGTAAACGACCCTGCTTTAACGGA
The DNA here is from genome assembly GCF_016064815.1 of Acinetobacter seifertii. Classification (NCBI taxonomy): domain Bacteria; kingdom Pseudomonadati; phylum Pseudomonadota; class Gammaproteobacteria; order Moraxellales; family Moraxellaceae; genus Acinetobacter; species Acinetobacter seifertii. The sequence goes on from NZ_CP065820.1 coordinate 3,391,204, forward strand.
AAGGGTTCCCAACGTGCACCAAGAGAAATATCCCCTAAACCAGCTGTTGTTTTATCTTTAATAATTTCAGACTTTGCAACAAAAGGAAGAGTTGCTGACAAAGTTAAATTATCCAATACCCCATATTGAAAAGTAAAACTGTTTGTCAATGTATGGTTAGCATCTTCTTCAACACGTAAACGGTTTAATTGGGAAGAGCTATCAGATAAAGCTAAGTCAATACGAGTATCGCGGTAGTAAGTGTAATCGAGGTCATAATAAGAGGAAATTACGCCTTTCTTAATTAAAGAATATTGACGTTCATTTGAGGTAAATACTTCTTGCAAGTTTGTCTCTTGGCTAGCATCACCTTCTTTTTTCTGTAAAGCACTTGCTGCTTGATGTGCATCAGTATTAGCTGCAGGAGCTACACTATTAGCATCAGCTACACTCGACGTTTGTGTGCTAGCATCTGTTGTTGCAGAACTAGAACTTGCCGCATCAGTAGCCACAGAGCTTTGTGGTCCCTCTACTTGCGGTTGTTGTACTTGATCTTCGGCATAGATTGTCCCTGTAATGGCGCTCATACTTAAGGCCAACACACTCATCTTCATCCATCGATTATTCATGTTTTTCCCACCCAATTTATTTATTTTACTAACTTTAAATTTGACTATTTACGTTTGTAATAAAGACGCATATAGGTTTCTATCGGCTTTCCATATGTTGCAGAATGACTATCACTGTCTAGCACAAGTCTCATGGTTGAAGCTTTATTTGCCGTACGTTCGTAATTAAACGCTGGATATTGCACATCAACAAAAGCATATTTATTGACTGTTGCATCTTCGACATGACGCATATCTGACTCTTTTAATGCCAATAAGTCTCTACGCTGTGATTCAGGAACAGAAATAACAAATAAAGTATTATTATCCCAAATTTGTTTAAAACGGTTTTCGTCAAAGCTGATATTCCCTAAAGCAGGATCAGCTACATACACTCGTCCATCTTTATAAGCTTTATATACGACAAAATGTTTAAAGCCTGCATATGAAATAGGCACAATTGCGGGTTGTCCAAGTTTAACTAAATCGGAAAACTCACCACGATACCCCCCGCTGTCTAAACCAATCGCTGTGACAAAGCGTTTCATATCAAGTAATGAGAAACTTCGACGCTCAATAATACGTTGATATTCACCATACTGTAGCAAACCACTCATTGTTTGCTGTTCAGTTAAATTGGTTCCTACATAACCATTTAATAGAGTTGTAAGTGCAGCAGACCCACAACTATAATCATAAGCTTGTCGAACAATGCCACGAAACTGATCTTCCACAGCTGGTTTGATCTGAACTGGTTCGATATGATTTCGATGAAACGATAAATTACGTGAATCGGCAGTCTCTGTGTAATAAACAGTTCCCGGCGGCTTTTTTTCTATTTCGAAGGCTTCTGTCGCAAAGTAATACATCAATGCTGAGCCTAAAACTATCTCTAACATAAGCACTTGGTCTAAATGGTGGCCTAACCGGCCTTATTCATTTTATTCTTAGAGCAATAGCTCTACATCCCTGTGTGTTGAAGATACCTTTTTTTTCTGTAAAAAACAGCTTTTTTTTAATCTTTTTGATGAATGCATAGTTTTACATTTATAAACTGATAATTAATTCTCATTTGTTTTTTACATTCTTTTTTATTATATAAATTAATATGATTTAAATATAAAAAAATGAAGTTAAGTTTTATTATGGCAAATAAAAAAGCGCGTATAAACGCGCTTTTTTATCACTCTTTAAATTAGTGACCAGAAATAGTAATTGTAGACGTTCCTACATTTAAACCTTGAATTTCTAAATCACCAATTGAAGCATTACCCGCTGCACCCAAGTGTACGCCTTGTGCATAAACGTTCATACCTTGTGTACTATTATTTTGGATACGTAAACCTGTAGGCACAACAGAAATGTTTGCATTCACATCCAAGTCACCAGTTGTATTACCTGAACCACGAACCATTACTTTGTCTAGGACAATTTTACCACCACCAGCAGCATCATTAATACCGAAGTTAGATAGTGTTAAACCACCTTGCAAGCTAGAGTTCACTTTGATCATCGCGCCTTGCGGAGTAGAACCTAACTGAACATTCGCAGAAATTTGACCTAAAGATAAATCTAAGCCTGAAATAATCTCAGTCGGAGCTGTTTCAGTAATACCACGTACAGCAGTAGTCGTATTTAATGTACCAGAAGTACCCACGCCAATTGAACCTACATGTACATCAACAGCACCTACTGTTGCTGCAACGTTTAAGAAAGCACCATTTGAACCTGAAGCACCATTTGTATCAATTTTTAAATCTAAAAGATTACCTGTACCTTTTTGAGTTACCGTTACACCACTAATTGCGATTGAACCTGCTGTCCCTGAAGCACCAGTGATCCCGGTTGATGATGCTAAACCATCATTATCGTGTAAATACAGTTTATCAATAGAAATACCACCAGAACCTAAAGCAATACCGATATTAATACCATCTTGACCTGTAGCTGCACTAAGCGCTGCATCGTCCATTGACTGCATTGCCATTGCATTTGCACTGATAGCTAAAGAAGAAACTAAAGCAAGTTTAGTGAACATTTTCATTGAGCACTCTCCCAAGAGCATTTATTTTTTGACTTAACCACTCTTACTGTCCCAAGTTGCATTTTTCTTTTATGGCAACCGAAACTTCCAATCCTTGAGTAGTTTTGCTTAGCAATTACTAAATTACAGGTACGTTAATTTTTGTTCAACTACTGTAATGCATTTTTTGCCAATTACCCGATAAACGGTACAAGGGTCACACTTTCTTAAATATGCAGACCAATTATGCTTAAGTTGTAACGAAAAATAGATGATTTTATCGACGAAAAGTTAAACTCTTACCGCCTAGATGACTGATGAACTATAAGTTGTAGTAAACTAGGCGACCTCTTCCAAACTTGTCATGTTTAAAATGTCTCAGTTAAAGAAAAAAATCTCTTTAGAAAGTACTCTATCAGCTGCCGATATTTTAAAAAAATTAGAAGATTTAACTGGACTTGTATATCTTTATGATGATAACAACCCTATTATTGGCTTTCTGCCAAAAAAGTATCTAATTACTCAAGCTCATCAAAATTTTATATTCGAGCAAGATACCCTTAATAAGTATATAAACTCCTCTAATATTGAAAGTATTTTAGACTTCACTCAACTCTATACTGAAGAATCAAAAAATAAAAATATTAGTTTTAATGGTGGATATATTGGATTTATTAGTTACGATTTTTCTGCACATCAATTTATTAAAAATCAATCACACCAACAACCCTCTTTGTTTATAGGTTCCTACCACTCTTTTCTAAAAAAAATAAATAATGAATGGTATTTTTTTAGTGGTGAAAAAAACAGTTCAGAAATTTTTAATTACATTACAGAATTACTATATGGCTCTTCTAACCATTTAAGAAAAAATATTTTTAAACTAGATAAAAATATTTATCCCCGTTGGTCTAAAAATGAATATTTGACCGCTTTTCATAAAATACAAGATTATATTAAAGCAGGAGACTGCTATCAAATTAACCTTACGCAAGAATTTAATACAACTTTTACAGGAGCTTTATTAAATAAAGCAGAAGAATTATGGAGTTTAACAAATGCACCTTATTCAGGTTATTTAAAATTAAATAACTTTGAGTTATTAAGCTGCTCTCCTGAATTATTTATTGAATTTAGTACAGACAAACAAATTAAAACCAGACCAATCAAAGGCACGATGCCTCGATATGAAAATAAAGAACAAGATTTAATTTCAAAACAAACATTAAAAAACTCGCAAAAGGATCAGGCAGAAAATGTCATGATTGTTGATTTATTACGTAATGATTTGAGTATTTATGCCAATACAGGTTCGGTAAAAACAACAAAGTTATTCGAAATTGAAAGCTTCAATCAAGTTCACCATATGGTAAGTGAAGTCACAGCTATACTTAAAAATGATATTAATCCTATGCAAATGTTGCTTAGCGCTTTACCAGGCGGCTCAATTACTGGTGCCCCTAAAATTCGCGCAATGCAAATTATTGAAGAGTTAGAAGGTGCGCCAAGAGGAGCATATTGCGGGACTTTAGGATATTTTAATTTTGATGGTACTGGTCGTTGGAATATTCTTATTCGTAGTTTTCAACAATATCAAAATCAGCTCTCTATTTGGGCAGGTGGTGGTATTACGATTGCCTCAGAAGCTGAGGCCGAATATCAAGAAAGCTTAGATAAAATCTCTGCTATGCTGAACTTAATGAACAGCACAGCAGAATAATTTTTAAAGAATATCTTGCTTCAAAGTTTGAACTAAACGTGCATTTTGCTCATCAGTTCCAACCGTGATACGTAAAAACTGATTAATGCGAGGCTTATTAAAGTGGCGAACAATAATACCCTGCGCACGTAATTCCTGCGCTAGTTGCCCAGCCTCATGTTGTGGGTGTGAAGCAAAAATAAAATTCGCTTTTGATGGTAAAACATTAAAGCCAAGTTCAGTTAAATCACTAACTAGCTTTTCTCGACTCGTAATAACTTTTTGACACTGTTCTTCAAAGTAAGCCTGATCTTCAAAAGAAGCAACAGCCGCAGCAATAGCAAAGCGATCGATTGGATATGAATTAAAACTATTTTTTACCGCTTCAAGTGCTGCAATCAAGTGTGACTGAGCAATCGCAAATCCGACACGTAAACCTGCCAAAGAACGCGATTTTGAAGTTGTTTGACATACCACAAGATTTTCATAACGGTTTACCAAACTTACAGCAGACTCAGCACCGAAATCGACATAAGCTTCATCAATCACAACTACGCGATCTGGATTGGCTTGTAGTACATGTTCAATCTCTACCAAGCTGAGTGCAATACTAGTCGGTGCATTAGGATTGGTAATAATCACGCCACCATTAGGTTGTGCATAATCTTTGACATCAATCTCGAAATTCTCATTAAGTGGAATTTCTTTTGTTTTTGTTCCAAAAAATTGGCTATAAACTGGATAAAAACTATAAGTAATATCCGGATATAAAATAGGTTCATCTTGAAGGAAAAATGCTTTAAAAATATGAGCAAGCACTTCATCGGAACCATTACCTACAAAAACTTGAGATACATCCATATTCTGTTGCGTAGCAATAGCTTGTTTTAAGGCAGTTGCATCTGGATCTGGATATAAGCGCAGTGCATCAGCTTGATCATGTAGCACAGCTTGAACCGCTTCTACTACTTTTGGTGATGGCGGATACGGATTTTCATTAGTATTTAACTTTAATAAATTTTGGATTTTCGGTTGCTCACCTGGCACATAAGGCTCTAATTCACGAACCTCAGGACTCCAAAAACGCATTTGTGCTGTAGATACAGTCATAGTCTTATCTCAAAAAAGGGCTGAAAATCAGCCCTGAATAATCATTTAAAATACTGAAAGGCTTAAAGCTTATTGATAACGATAACGAGCCGAGCGCGCATGAGCATCAAGATTTTCTTGAACAGCAAGTATATCAGCGGTTTTAGCCAATGTTTTTACGCCCTCTTTTGAGCACATGATCAAGCTAGAGCGCTTTTGAAAGTCATATACACCCAGTGGTGATGAAAAGCGCGCTGTACCGGATGTTGGCAATACGTGGTTTGGACCAGCACAGTAATCACCAATTGCTTCAGGTGTATAACGTCCCATAAAAATTGCACCTGCATGACGAATGTCTTCGCTCATTGCTTCGGCATCATCCAGACACAATTCTAAATGCTCTGGTGCAACTTGATTAATCAAATCAACAGCTTCTGCACGGTCTTTTACCAAAACTAAAGCCCCACGATTTTCAATAGACGTACGTGCAATATCAGCTTTAGGCAAGTCATTTAAGTGCTTTTCAATTGCTGCCTCTACGGCTTCTAGCAAAGCTTCATCTGGAGTTATAAAAATAGCTTGGGCAACCGTATCATGTTCAGCTTGAGATAATACATCCATCGCTAACCACTCAGCGTTATTCGCCCCTTCTGCATATACTAAAATTTCAGAAGGTCCTGCAATCATGTCGATACCGACCTGACCAAATACAGCACGTTTAGCAGCTGCTACAAATCGGTTTCCTGGACCAGTGATTTTATCTACAGGCGGAACAGTTTGAGTACCATAAGCTAGAGCTGCAACAGCTTGCGCCCCACCAATAGTAAATACTCGACTCACACCAGCTAGATAAGCAGCAGCCAGAACAAGTGGATTTAATTCACCATTTGGTGCAGGTACTACCATAATAATTTCAGGTACACCAGCCACATGAGCTGGTACTGCATTCATAAGCACAGATGAAGGATAAGAGGCTAGTCCACCAGGTACATAAATACCCACTCGGTCAAGTGGTGTCACCTTTTGTCCTAGTGTATTCCCCAAATCATCTATATAAGTCCAGCTATCTTGTTTCTGGGCTTCATGAAATGTACGAATACGATTAGCCGCAAGTTGCAAGGCTTCACGAATCTCTTGATTTAAGTCATCAAACGCAGCTTTAAGTTGTTGTTGAGACAATTCTAGATCGGAAAATTGATGCGCTGGATGTCGATCGAACTGTTGAGTAAGTTTTAAAACATGATCATCACCATGCTGACGAACATCAGCAATAATTTGATCTACTGTTTGAACTAAATTAGGATCATTAACAGTTTCAAAAGCTAAAAGCTCTGCAAAAATCTGTTTGAAGTTCTGATCTTGAGTCGATAAACGTCGCATCAATTTACCCACAAGGCGAAAAAGAAAAACCAAGTTTACTCTTTTTCTAAGGCCTTGTGGGCATCATATCTACAACTATCGCAAAAGCATGATAGGAAATTACTTTTAACGTGATTGAACAGCTTGTTCGAGTTGGGAAATGATAGGATTTAACAAACTTTGCTTACGCTTAAAGCTTGCCTTATTAACAATAAGACGCGAGGATACTTTACAAATTTCTTCTAATGGTTCAAGCCCATTTGCTCGTAAAGTATTTCCAGTATCAACGACGTCAACAATATAATCGCCCAAACCTACAAGTGGTGCTAATTCCATAGAACCATACAGCTTAATAACATCTACCTGCTCACCTAAGCTCGCATAATATTGGCGTGTTAAATTAACGTACTTAGTTGCAATTTTTAAACGGCCTTTTGGACGCTCCATTCCAACTTTGCCAGCAGTCATTAACTTACATTTTGCAATCTGTAAGTCCAATAACTCATAAACATGCTGAGCACCATGTTCCATGAGTACGTCTTTACCTGCTACACCTAAATCAGCTGCACCATTCTCAACATAGGTTGGCACATCAGACGCACGTAAAATCAAAATACGAACTTGCTTGTGTGTTGTCGGAAAAATCAACTTACGAGATTTTTCTGGGTCTTCAAGCAAGTTAATACCTGCTGTTGCAAGTAAAGGTAAAGTTTCTTTTAAAATACGCCCTTTACTGAGTGCTAAGGTCAAACCATGATCAAAATTACCCATTACATCAAAATTAGGATCATCGTTTCTTACGTCATTCATTAACTTACTCGCTTAATTTGGGCACCTAAACCTTGAAGTTTCTCTTCGACATGCTCATAACCACGGTCAATATGGTAGATACGATCAATTAACGTATCACCTTCAGCAACTAAAGCCGCTAAAACCAAAGAGAATGAAGCACGTAAGTCTGTTGCCATTACAGGAGCAGCTTGCAATTTTTCAACTCCAGTCACCACAGCATCATGACCTTCGACCTGAATATTAGCACCCATACGTGACAATTCAGGAACGTGCATGAACCGATTTTCAAAAATGGTTTCGGAGATCGTTGCAAAACCGCGACCAATTGCATTTACGGCCATAATTTGCGCTTGCATGTCGGTTGGAAACTCTGGATGAGGTAATGTTCTAAAACTTACCGCTTTAGGGCGCTTGCCCATCATATCCAATTCAATCCAGTCATCACCACGAGTGACTTCCGCACCCATTTCTTCAAACTTATCTAAAACAGATTCAAGTAATGATGGATCTGTATGAGTAGTTTTAATGCGACCACCTGTAATTGCCGCAGCAGCTAAATACGAACCTGTTTCAATACGGTCTGCAACAACTGCATATTCACAGCCATGCAAACTTTCAACACCAGTAACAATAAGTGTATCTGTATCTATACCTTCAATTTTTGCGCCCATTTTAATAAGCATTTGAGCAAGATCAGTAATTTCAGGTTCGCGTGCTGCATTACGAATTGTAGTTACACCATCCGCTAAAGCAGCCGCCATTAGAATATTTTCGGTGCCCCCTACAGTGACCATATCAAAAATCACTTCGCCGCCTTTGAGACGACCATCTACAGTGGCATGGACATACCCATTTTCAACTTCAATATGTGCACCTAATGCTTCTAGTGCTTTTAAATGTTGATCTACTGGTCGAGATCCAATCGCACATCCACCTGGTAACGAAACTTTAGCATTTCCATAACGTGCCAATAATGGTCCTAACACCAAAATAGATGCGCGCATGGTTTTTACCAGTTCATAAGGAGCAAACTGGTTATCTAAAGTAGAGGTATCTGCTTTAACTGTGTCATTTTCATAACTAATTGTAACGCCTAATCCACCAATTAATTTTACCAAGGTATTTACATCTTTAAGATTTGGAACATTGGTTAAAGTAATAGGTGAATCAGCAAGAATCATTGCTGCAAGTAATGGTAAAGCCGCATTTTTAGCACCAGAAATGCGTACTTCCCCTTCGAGCTTAACACCGCCCGTAATTAAAAATTTATCCATTAATATTTAAGCTCCGAAAAGGCTTGCTTTGCGCCATTCGTCTTTGGTCATCGCACGAATTGTTACGGCATGAACTTCGCCACTTGCAATATAAGTATTTAATGGTGCATAAACTGCTTGTTGACGAGCAACAGTACGCTTACCTTCAAATTGATCATCCACAATACGGAGGTCAAATTTTCCAGCCTGTCCGCTCACCGCTACTTCCGCATCAGGAAAAGCTTCTTTTAAAATTTGAGTGAGCTGTTCACTATTCATTGCAAAGACCTCTGGCACAACCTACGGTGTAAAACGAAGTATTTTACTATAACTTTTTCCAAGAATTCAGTACGTGTTTATATTTTATCAATAAAAAAGAGGCTATATTTCAAGCCTCTCTCAATTATTAAAAACTTATCAAATAGAAACAGCAACTTGTGAATAAGTACATTGCATTTTCCGATATTTTAACAATTGTTTTTTTAATTTTTCAGTCAACTTTTTAATTGATGTATACATGTCATCTGCTGCTGCTTGAGCAAATAGTTCAATCCCAGGTAAGCGAACTATTGCTTCTGCCACATGATTCGAGCTGCCCTTATGTGAGCGCTTATCAATCTGATGATCTTTAGTTAATTTAATCTGCATACTATTCACCTGATCAAGATGTTTCGTTAACTGATTAAATTTTGCTTTAATATTTTCTTCTATAGCTGGTGTAATTGCTAAATGATGTCCACGAATCGTTATTTGCATAATTCTATCCCTCACCTTTTTGGGTTAATAAAGAAGAACTAAAACGATTTAATGTGATCTAAAAAAGATGACTTTGGACAATTAAATCATTTTAGCAGCTCCTCTTGGTGAAATTGAAATTTCATTATTTCGTCATAATGAACATCTAGAATAGTCATACTTCAAAAATTAGATCAAGACTTTTCTTTCGGATGACGATGGAATATGTAACGATTCACGATATTTTGCTACAGTTCTTCTAGCCACTTCTATACCTTCATCCTTTAATAAAGCCGCAATAGTATTATCAGACAATGGCTTACGTGGATTTTCATTAGAAACCAATTTTTTAATCATAGCTCTAATTGCAGTAGAAGAAGCCTCACCTCCCGTAGTTGTTCCCACATGACTAGAAAAAAAGTATTTCAACTCAAAAAGCCCACGTGGAGTCAGCATGTACTTATTTGTAGTGACTCGTGAAACAGTAGACTCATGAAGCTCCACTTCTTCAGCCACATCCCTTAGCACTAAGGGTTTCATTGCCTCAGCACCTATCTCTAAAAATGCTTTTTGGTGTTCAACAATACAAGTAGCAACTTTTAATAAAGTTTTATGCCGTTCATCGATACTTTTAATGAAATTTTTAGCTTCAAGCATTTGATTACGAAGATATAAATTATCATCGCTTTGATCAGCTCTACGAATCATACTCGAATAGAAAGAGTTGATTCTTAATTTTGGCATGATATCCGGATTTAATTGGACTTGCCAATGTAGATCTTTTTTAGCAACCACAACATCAGGGATTTGGTATTCCGACTCTTGCTTTTGAAAATCCATACCAGGATAAGGTTTTAATGTTTTTAATAAGTCAACCGAAAGCTTTAATTCATCTTTCGATAGACCTGTTTGTTTTAATAATTTATTTAAATCATTTGCAATTAATAACTCATAATACTGGAGTAAACTTTTTGCTTCTTTTAAATATTCAGTTTCTTTTGGTAGAAAATCCAATTGGATTTTTAAACATTCAGCAAGATTGCGAGATCCTATTCCAACTGGATCAAGACGTTGAATATGTTTTAAAACAACTAAGACTTCGTCTTCTTCAATTTCTTCCTCAATATCCATGTCATTTAATAGATGTTGTACAGCGAGAATAATTTCTTCTAATTCAGCATCTAAAAAGCCCTTATCATCTAAAGCATCGATAATACAATAAGCAATCAACTGATCTATTTTTGAGAAATGCAGCAAGTTCACTTGCTCTAACATATGTTCTTTTAGTGTCATCTGAACTTGGCGATTATCTTCACGCTCTTCAAACTCAGGAGTACCTAAAGCCGTCGACTGATGTGTATAGATATCATCCCACTCAGTATCCACAGGTAAGTCATCAGGTAAATGATCTGCATTTAACTCCGTTGTAAGATCATTACTTTCTTTGTTTTCTAAAGTGGATAAACTTTCGGCTAGTGATTCATCTTCCACTTTTTCAAGTAATGGATTACTATCTAATTGAATTTGAATTTCTTGCTCTAATTCTAAACTTGAGAGCTGCAGTAATCGGATTGCCTGCTGCAATTGAGGCGTTAACGATAATGAATTCGCAACTTTCAATCCAACAGATAATTTCATATATTTCTCTTTCCAATAAACAAGCAAAAATCATGCCTATTTATTATTTATAGCATATAGTCAAGTTTTATCCTATATATTGACTGAGAATTTCATGAGAAAATTATTAATTTATTCTACTAAAAATCTATTTTAACAACCGAAAAAGATGAGTTGTTTAATTAAATTAACTTTGCATTTTGATATCTGCATATCTCTGAAACAGAGCACCTGTACAAATGTTCTCTTAGAGGTATTTTTTATCTTTATTTTTTTATTATCCATAAAGCAACACCCCGGTTTCTTTCGAGACCGGGGTGTTTAGAATAATGAGCTGGCGATGACTTACTCTCACATGGGTAACCCCACACTACCATCAGCGCTAAGAGGTTTCACTTCTGAGTTCGGGAAGGGATCAGGTGGTTCACTCTTGCTATGGTCGCCAGCACAACTGTTTATGGATACTTGCTTTGGTCTTATTGATTGCCGAAGCGTTTTCCAAATCTTTACAGATTGGGCTGATTGAATCTGACTTTAGTTGTTCATTTTATCTAGAGGAATAACTAAATCAAGTTTGTTTGTCGATTTATGAATCGATTGATGCTTTATATACAACTGCTTGGGTGTTGTATAGTCAAGCCTCACGAGCAATTAGTATTGGTCAGCTTCACATATCACTATGCTTCCACATCCAACCTATCAACGTCCTAGTCTCGAACGGCTCTTTAGAGGAATAAATTCCTAGGGAAATCTTATCTTGAGGTAGGCTTCCCGCTTAGATGCTTTCAGCGGTTATCCCTTCCGAACATAGCTACCCGGCGATGCGACTGGCGTCACAACCGGTACACCAGAGGTTCGTCCACTCTGGTCCTCTCGTACTAGGAGCAGATCCTCTCAAATTTCCAGCGCCCACGGTAGATAGGGACCGAACTGTCTCACGACGTTCTAAACCCAGCTCGCGTACCTCTTTAAATGGCGAACAGCCATACCCTTGGGACCTGCTTCAGCCCCAGGATGAGATGAGCCGACATCGAGGTGCCAAACACCGCCGTCGATATGAACTCTTGGGCGGTATCAGCCTGTTATCCCCAGAGTACCTTTTATCCGTTGAGCGATGGCCCTTCCATACAGAACCACCGGATCACTAAGACCTACTTTCGTACCTGCTCGACTTGTGGGTCTCGCAGTTAAGCGCGCTTTTGCCTTTATACTCTACGCGTGATTTCCGACCACGCTGAGCGCACCTTCGTACTCCTCCGTTACTCTTTAGGAGGAGACCGCCCCAGTCAAACTACCCACCAGACACGGTCCTCGTCCCGGATAACGGGACAGAGTTAGAACCTCAACATTACCAGGGTGGTATTTCAAGGACGGCTCCATTGGAACTAGCGTTCCAACTTCAAAGCCTCCCACCTATCCTACACAAGTAAGGTCAAAGTTCAGTGTCAAGCTGCAGTAAAGGTTCACGGGGTCTTTCCGTCTAGCCGCGGGTACACTGCATCTTCACAGCGATTTCGATTTCACTGAGCCTCTGCTGGAGACAGCGCCGCCATCATTATGCCATTCGTGCAGGTCGGAACTTACCCGACAAGGAATTTCGCTACCTTAGGACCGTTATAGTTACGGCCGCCGTTTACTGGGGCTTCGATCAAGAGCTTCGCTTACGCTAACCCCATCAATTAACCTTCCAGCACCGGGCAGGCATCACACCCTATACGTCCACTTTCGTGTTTGCAGAGTGCTATGTTTTTAATAAACAGTTGCAGCGGCCTGGTTTCTGCGGCTGTCATCAGCTCAGGAAGCAAGTTCCATCACCAACAACAGCGTACCTTCTCCCGAAGTTACGGTACCATTTTGCCTAGTTCCTTCAGCAGAGTTCTCTCAAGCGCCTTGGTCTACTCGACCTGACCACCTGTGTCGGTTTCGGGTACGATTCCTGTGTAACTGAAGCTTAGAGACTTTTCCTGGAAGCATGGTATCAGCCACTTCACTGTACAAGTACAGCTTGCTATCGGATCTCAGTATAGAGTACCCCGGATTTGCCTAAGATACATACCTACATCCTTCCACCTGGACAACCAACGCCAGGCTGACTTAACCTTCTCCGTCCTCTCATCGCATTACACAGAAGTATTGGAATATTAACCAATTTCCCATCGACTACGCCTTTCGGCCTCGCCTTAGGGGTCGACTCACCCAGCCCCGATTAACGTTGGACTGGAACCCTTGGTCTTTCGGCGAACGGGTTTTTCACCCGTTTTGTCGTTACTCACGTCAGCATTCGCACTTCTGATACCTCCAGCATACTTCTCAATACACCTTCATCGGCTTACAGAACGCTCCCCTACCACTTGACTAATGTCAAATCCGCAGCTTCGGCACATAGTTTTAGCCCCGTTACATCTTCCGCGCAGGCCGACTCGACTAGTGAGCTATTACGCTTTCTTTAAAGGGTGGCTGCTTCTAAGCCAACCTCCTAGCTGTCTATGCCTTCCCACATCGTTTCCCACTTAACTATGATTTTGGGGCCTTAGCTGGCGGTCTGGATTGTTTTCCTCTTGACTACGGACGTTAGCACCCGCAGTCTGTCTCCCGGATAGTACTCATAGGTATTCGGAGTTTGCATCGGTTTGGTAAGTCGGGATGACCCCCTAGCCGAAACAGTGCTCTACCCCCTATGGTATTCGTCCGAGGCGCTACCTAAATAGCTTTCGGGGAGAACCAGCTATCACCAGGCTTGATTAGCCTTTCACCCCTATCCACAAGTCATCCCCTGGCTTTTCAACGACAGTGGGTTCGGTCCTCCAGTTAGTGTTACCCAACCTTCAACCTGCTCATGGATAGATCGCCTGGTTTCGGGTCTATACCCAGCAACTAAACGCCCTATTAAGACTCGATTTCTCTACGGCTCCCCTATACGGTTAACCTCGCTACTGAATATAAGTCGCTGACCCATTATACAAAAGGTACGCAGTCACCGAACAAGTCGGCTCCCACTGCTTGTATGCATGCGGTTTCAGGATCTATTTCACTCCCCTCACAGGGGTTCTTTTCGCCTTTCCCTCACGGTACTGGTTCACTATCGGTCAGTCAGGAGTATTTAGCCTTGGAGGATGGTCCCCCCATATTCAGACAAGGTTTCACGTGCCTCGCCCTACTCGTCATCATTATGTGTGCCCTTTCGTGTACGGGAATATCACCCTCTACGTTCGCACTTCCCAGAGCGTTCCACTAAAACACACATAACTTAATGGGCTGATCCCCGTTCGCTCGCCGCTACTGAGGGAATCTCAATTGATTTCTTTTCCTAAGGGTACTGAGATGTTTCACTTCCCCTCGTTCGCTTTGCAACACTATGTATTCATGTTGCAATACCTACCTTAAAGTAGGTGGGTTCCCCCATTCAGAAATCTCCGGATCACAGGATATTTGCCGCCTCCCCGGAGCTTTTCGCAGGCTATCACGTCTTTCATCGCCTCTGACTGCCAAGGCATCCACCACATGCACTTAATTACTTGACTATACAACCCCAAACAGTCGATGTTACCTACAAGTTAGTAACTTCAACATTTCAGTTTAGAGTACTGTGCACTTAAACACTGTACAGCTTCAATCTAAATTCATATACCAAAACGCTTGATTCAGTTAATTTGCTAGTTCTCAATTCATTCAGATTAATTGCTTAATCTAAACTCTTGAGTGAACAATTTATTTCAGACTCAATTTTGCCAATCTGTTAATGAATAAACACGCCTTCGTCAGGTCATGCTTAATACCGTGATACTTAAATCACAGAAGTTAATAAACTAAGACCGAAATCTCTATTTACTAATTTCTGTAATCCGAACTTCTCTTAAGTTCTGGTGGAGACTAGGAGAGTCGAACTCCTGACCTCCTGCGTGCAAAGCAGGCGCTCTACCAACTAAGCTAAGTCCCCAGCTTACATCATCAGTTATGTATCTTTTATCTATAACTTCAACCAGTCAAAGTCATGGTGGGTCTGACAAGACTTGAACTTGTGACCCCACGCTTATCAAGCGTGTGCTCTAACCAACTGAGCTACAGACCCTCAGATACATCTATGAAGAACAACTTGTTGTGGATTCTTACCAATCGTCAATCTTTCGTTAAGGAGGTGATCCAGCCGCAGGTTCCCCTACGGCTACCTTGTTACGACTTCACCCCAGTCATCGGCCACACCGTGGTAACCGCCCTCTTTGCAGTTAGGCTAGCTACTTCTGGTGCAACAAACTCCCATGGTGTGACGGGCGGTGTGTACAAGGCCCGGGAACGTATTCACCGCGGCATTCTGATCCGCGATTACTAGCGATTCCGACTTCATGGAGTCGAGTTGCAGACTCCAATCCGGACTACGATCGGCTTTTTGAGATTAGCATCACATCGCTGTGTAGCAACCCTTTGTACCGACCATTGTAGCACGTGTGTAGCCCTGGCCGTAAGGGCCATGATGACTTGACGTCGTCCCCGCCTTCCTCCAGTTTGTCACTGGCAGTATCCTTAAAGTTCCCGACATTACTCGCTGGCAAATAAGGAAAAGGGTTGCGCTCGTTGCGGGACTTAACCCAACATCTCACGACACGAGCTGACGACAGCCATGCAGCACCTGTATGTAAGTTCCCGAAGGCACCAATCCATCTCTGGAAAGTTCTTACTATGTCAAGGCCAGGTAAGGTTCTTCGCGTTGCATCGAATTAAACCACATGCTCCACCGCTTGTGCGGGCCCCCGTCAATTCATTTGAGTTTTAGTCTTGCGACCGTACTCCCCAGGCGGTCTACTTATCGCGTTAGCTGCGCCACTAAAGCCTCAAAGGCCCCAACGGCTAGTAGACATCGTTTACGGCATGGACTACCAGGGTATCTAATCCTGTTTGCTCCCCATGCTTTCGCACCTCAGCGTCAGTGTTAGGCCAGATGGCTGCCTTCGCCATCGGTATTCCTCCAGATCTCTACGCATTTCACCGCTACACCTGGAATTCTACCATCCTCTCCCACACTCTAGCTAACCAGTATCGAATGCAATTCCCAAGTTAAGCTCGGGGATTTCACATTTGACTTAATTAGCCGCCTACGCGCGCTTTACGCCCAGTAAATCCGATTAACGCTTGCACCCTCTGTATTACCGCGGCTGCTGGCACAGAGTTAGCCGGTGCTTATTCTGCGAGTAACGTCCACTATCTCTAGGTATTAACTAAAGTAGCCTCCTCCTCGCTTAAAGTGCTTTACAACCATAAGGCCTTCTTCACACACGCGGCATGGCTGGATCAGGGTTCCCCCCATTGTCCAATATTCCCCACTGCTGCCTCCCGTAGGAGTCTGGGCCGTGTCTCAGTCCCAGTGTGGCGGATCATCCTCTCAGACCCGCTACAGATCGTCGCCTTGGTAGGCCTTTACCCCACCAACTAGCTAATCCGACTTAGGCTCATCTATTAGCGCAAGGTCCGAAGATCCCCTGCTTTCTCCCGTAGGACGTATGCGGTATTAGCATCCCTTTCGAGATGTTGTCCCCCACTAATAGGCAGATTCCTAAGCATTACTCACCCGTCCGCCGCTAAGATCAGTAGCAAGCTACCTCTCTCCGCTCGACTTGCATGTGTTAAGCCTGCCGCCAGCGTTCAATCTGAGCCATGATCAAACTCTTCAGTTAAAATCATTTTGCACCTTATTTAAAGACAAGGTGCCAATTCTGGCTCATCAATTACTGACTTAAATTTCGCTCAAATAAACTTCGAGTAATTTAAACCAATCAATCAATGAAAATTATTTCGATTAATCAATCAGTAAAAATCCACACAAGTTGTTCTTCAATTCTCTTAATGATCTTCTTCCTGGTTCGTCACCAGCAAGCTAGGTCGGCTATATTACTCTTAATCTCTTAAAAGTCAACAGGTAATTTCGATATTTTTTAAAACTTATTTTCCAAACCACCTTATCATCAAATTCATCACTTAACGCAACCAACTTAATCACAAGTAACTGTTTTTCAACAAGTTTCTATCTGCATCACCGCCGATGGATGTGCATTATAGAGCATTAAGATCCAGTTGCAATACCTTTCTCATATTTTATTATTCAACAGATCAATTTTTAGGCTTTTTCGCCATATTTCTATATTATTTGACCAATTTTACATTGATAATAGGTTATCGCTTCTGTATTAAAATATATCTCTATCCAACTGCATATTATAGATAGCCTGGCTAGCGGTTAAGGAATTATATGAATTATTCTAATTTACTATTATCGAGCTTATTAACTGTTGGTATTTATACATCAGCACACGCTCAAGAAAATCTTACTGAAGGATCTACCGCGAGTTCGGAAGATGTCGCTTCGACAGAGGCTCAGCAGAGCCGCCCCCGCTCACAAATTATTAAAGACTTGAAAGGTCTAAAAGCTAAAGATTTAAAAATCAATGCAAACGCTGCTCAACCTGACACAGTAAAAGATCCATTACAGTCATTAAACCGCCCGATTTATTCTTTTAATGACATGCTAGATCGCAATTTTTTACGTCCCGTTGCAGTTCAATATAATGAAAAAACACCAGAAGATGTTCGCGGCTCTTATCGCCAATTCCGCAAAAACCTGGGTGAGCCATGGAATGCTGTTAACCAACTCATTCAAGGTCGCCCTGGTCGCGCAGTAAAAACACTAGGTCGATTTACTGTGAATACCTTAACAACTTTAGGTTTAGCTGACCCTGCTAGTCGCTTAGGGCTTCCACCTGAAGACGAAAGTTTTGGCGTAACTCTTGGTTACTATGGTGTTCCTTCAGGACCCTTCCTAATGCTACCTTTCTTTGGCCCAAGTACTTTACGTGATGGTTTAGGCTTAGCTGTAGACTCTCAAGCTCGTCCACAAAAGTATATTATGGATAACCAAGATGGTTTGTATTGGTCAACCAACGTCTTACAAGCTGTTGATACACGTGCCCAGTATTTAGATTTGGATCAAACGATACAAGGCGATCAATATGCGATGATTCGCGACTTGTATCTTCAACGAAAGGCATTCCAGATTGCCGAGAAAAAAGGTAATTCAGCAGACGTATCTTTCATCGATGATGACGAATCTGAAGATGTTCCAGATGATAGCCAACCTAAAAGCAAGAAATAATTAAAGAGGAAAGCAAGGTATTGTATCTACCATATAGAAAGGCAATACCTTGATTTTGATTATACATCCTCTATGATGGATAAAATGATCTTGAAAAAGGACAATCATATCTTCTATGTATTTCATTAAACCGACACGCTCTATCCCTTTCTTAGAGCAAGCTCTGGATTCACTTCCAGACTTACAAGTCATTCACATAGATGATCTCGATTTATACGATCCAACAATTATTGCAATTGCTGATGTACAAGATTTCCTGACTTATAAATGGCGTTTACCTACCATTGTGATTGCTTTTGAACATGAAGGTAGTGCATTAGCTCAGGCATGGGAGGCAGGTGCTCTTGCTGGATGGGTATGGAACCAGTTACCTCAAGATCTGAATAAAGCATTAACAAGAATTGATGCTCAATATAAACGCAATCAAGATAGTCGCGACTTACCTTCGGCAGCAGAATTACAAAAACGTTTACTACCGAATCCTATTGATTTATTAAATTATGAAGTTGAAACTTTTTTCCAACCTTCCGCATATCTATCAGGTGACTGGTATGACTATTGGAAATTAAATGATAAAGAAGTTTTATTTTATCTTGCTGATGTATCGGGACATGGTGTTACAAGCAGTTTATTAACTTCATGGATGGCTGCATTTCATGGGCGTTCAAAAACTCCCCGACAGTTGATTAAAAAATTAAATGGAATGCTCGTTCAAGAGAATATTGAAAAGCATATTACGATTGTGGTCGGTATTTTAAATCTGGAAACGCATAGTCTTCGCTGGTCTAGTGCAGGCCACTACCCTCCTCCAATTATTTTTGAACCAAATCAACCTCCAAAAATTTTAACGACTAGTAGTTTTCCTTTGGGTTTAACAGATGAATTGGAAGTTGAAGAACATGTTTGCACATTAAATCGTCATGCACGTTTTATTGTTTGCTCAGATGGAGCACTAGAACCATTTGATGGCGGATTGAATGATCAGTTTCAACAATTGGTCCAACATTTGCAAAATCAATCATTCCAAGCCCCTGATCATGTTGCTGATGACATCGCGATTTTCAGTCTTTGTCGAATGAATTAATTTAAAAATCAAGCAATTAAAAAATATACGACTTAAGGACTCTTGAGTCTGAGATGGCACTATGTGATAATTTTTCTATCCTTCTCTGAAAATGGCATTTATATGTCAACAGGTCATGTTGAATATGCAAGCTTAAATGGAACGCATATTTTCAAACTTATTGGTGAAGTGCGAGCCCATTCTTGTATAAGTCTAGACAAACTTTTAAACAGAATTGAACAGCAAGAGAATGTTGTTGGTGCAATCGTTGATTTAACCCAAACAACATTTATTGATAGTACTGTATTAGGCATCTTAGCTAAGCTAGGCTTAAAACTGAAACAGACTCATCATATTCAAGCTGTGATGCTATCTACCAATCCAGATATCACAACCTTAGCCAACAGCATGGGGCTAGGGCAGGTTTTTGTCATTTTGAATTATTGTGGCGATCCTACCGTTTGTACTTTGACGCTAACGGATGAACACATTACTCATAATGCAATGCTAAGAACCGTGCTGGATGCACACAAGACATTGATGAAACTTAATGCAAACAATCAGAATATGTTTGAGCCACTTGTTAAGCAATTGCAGAAAGAACAAGACACGCTTGAACAAGTATCTGATAAGCAAAATGCCTAAATTTTATTGCTAATCTGGATTTGTATATGACTCTTGTTTCAGTTGTTCAAATGAATTCTCAAGATGACATTGAAAGCAACTTTCAAATAATCGAGTCATTGATTCAGCAAAGCAAAGCTCAAAATGCCAGCTTAATTGTTTTTCCAGAAAACTTTGTATGTTTCGCTGCTGGTAAACAGCGTGAAACAGCTGAGCAATTTGAATCAATTCAGCAAAGACTTGAGAAACTTGCGCATCAATATCAAATTTGGATTGTTGCTGGCACTTTACCGTGCCCATTTCGTCCAGATGGTTCTATCATACAAGATGGTCGTGTGCGCACAGTAAGCTTATGTATTAGTCCAGAAAGGACAGAAGCACGTTACGACAAAATACATTTATTTGATGTTCAAGTTGGCGATGCTGTCGGTGGATATCAAGAATCCCGCTTCTTTGAACCTGGAACAGACGTTGTAGCCACATCTACCCCTTTTGGCAATATCGGGCTAATGGTATGTTATGACTTGCGTTTTCCTGAGTTAGCTTTGACCTTGAGACAACAAGGTGCTCATCTATTGACTGCACCAGCAGCATTTACCTATACAACAGGGCAAATGCACTGGCAGCTTTTATTACAAGCACGTGCGATGGATAGTCAATGTTATGTTTTAGGAGCAGCACAGCAAGGTTGGCATGGAGAAAAACGTCAAACTTGGGGACATGCAGGAGCAACTGATAGCCGTGGACAAGTTTTAAGTATGATTGAACATGAAGGTAGTGGTTTAATTACTGTACCTTTTGATTTAGCTGCTCAAGAGCTTGTTCGTACATCAATGCCTTTAATGACGCATCGTAAATTAATTCACTATTAAAAGCTTAATTATTCATGTGGAAATATTTAATTAGCATTTTTTGCTTAGGGGCAAATATTCACTGTTATGCAGCTGAATTTGGTGCAACAAATCATTTTGTTTCCCCAAACTTACAGCTTAAACAAGATGTCCTTCCACCTACTCCTAAAAATATCCCTCTCCCTGCTTTTGGACAACGAATTATTGGTTGGGGAACCGGTGCAGAAGGTGCGAGACAACGTTTAGAGAATATTCAACCAGCTGATGTTTCTATGATTAAAAAACAAGGAACAACTTTAGAAATGATTACAGCCTGGCAAGATTTCTACGAACAAGAGCAACAACGTAATGAAAATAATCCAACTGCTAAATACCGTGCTCGTTTAATGAAAAAAATTGCCGATCTCTGGTAACTGTTCCAAATTCATATTTTCAAGTCATAGGGTAATTTTTCGATTACTCTTTTTTTGCGTTATCTTATTTTTATCAATAACTCAAAATTATGAGCATTTAAGAAATTAAACATAAAGCGATATACTACAAAAGCATCTATTAGTTTTCTGAGAAATATATGGACCAAGACTGTCAAAATTTAAAGCTTGAGAATCAGTTATGTTTCCTCATTTATTCAACAAATTTAGCTCTTAATCAGCTTTATAGAAAACTTTTGACTCCATTAGGCATTACTTATCCTCAATATTTGGTAATGTTGGTTCTATGGGAAAAAGATGAGATTACCGTTTCAGAGATTGGCAACAAACTATTTTTAGAATCATCGACCTTAACCCCCATTTTAAAAAAGTTAGAAGCAATTCAACTCGTAAATCGCACTCGTTCAAAAGAAGATGAACGTCAAGTAATTATTACACTAAGTGAAAAAGGTAAAGAACTTAAGCAACAAGCCGTGAATATTCCAGCTCATATTTTGGAAGCAAGTTCTTGTGACATGACCACCCTACTTGGTTTGAAAGATCAACTAACACAACTTCGTACAAATATAGCCAAATAATCATCAATTTTTTTACACATTTGGCTTGTTAAAATAATTAAGTCGTGTACGATATATTTGCATTCAATTTAATTTAGGAATAATAAGATGTCTTTAGAAAAAGTTGTGTATCGTGCAAAAGCTAAAGCAACTGGTGGCCGTGATGGTCGTGCAACGTCATCAGACGGCGTATTAGACGTACAACTCGGTGTACCTAAAGAAATGGGTGGTGCTGGTGGTGCCGTAACCAACCCAGAACAATTATTTGCAGCTGGTTATTCAGCATGCTTTTTGGGTGCTTTAAAGTTTGTTGCAAACCGCGATAAATTTAATATTAGCAAAGATGCCTATGTTGAAGGCGAAGTCGGTATTGGTCCAATTCCTACAGGTTTTAGTATTGAAGTAACGTTAAATGTTTACTTAATCGGTATGGACCGTGAAGAAGCTGAAAAATTAGTGGCGGCAGCTCATATTGTTTGTCCATATTCAAATGCGACTCGCAATAATATTGATGTGACTTTTAATATTGTGACTGAATAAGTTTTGATATTTCAAAAATGCCCGAATCAAATCGGGCATTTTTTTATATCTTCCAAATTATGCTTCACTTGCCTCATTGGTTACTCGAAGCACTTCTTCAAGTGTAGTTTTACCTGAAAGCACTTTACGCAAGCCATCATCACGAATTGAACCTGAATACTGACGAGCATGGTTTTCTAATTCAAACTCAGCAGCATTGCCATGAATAAGACGGCGCATAGGTTCATCAACAGGTACAATTTCATAAATAGCCGTACGACCATTAAACCCTAAATGTGAGCAATGATCACACCCTTTGGCTTCAGGTAACTTTAAAGTTGGCTCATGCGAGATATGTTGAAAAACCTGCTTTTCAAAAGTATCGGCTTCACGCCATGTCATACAATGTGGACATAAAGTACGAACCAAACGTTGAGCAACCACCCCAATTAAAGAGCTTGATAATAAGAAGGGTTCAATCCCCATATCTTTAAGCCGAGTAACCGCACCAATAGCAGTATTGGTATGTAGTGTTGATAAAACCAAATGACCTGTTAGTGATGCCTGTACTGCAATTTCTGCTGTTTCTAAATCACGAATCTCGCCCACCATCACCACATCAGGATCTTGACGTAACATTGCTTTTAAAGCACGAGCAAATGTCATATCCACTTTGGTATTCACTTGGGTTTGACCAATACCTTCGAGTTGATATTCGATAGGATCTTCGGCAGTTAAGATATTTCGCGTATTGTCATTTAGATCAGATAGAGCTGCATATAAAGTTGTTGTTTTACCCGAACCCGTAGGCCCTGTGACTAAAATAATGCCGTGTGGACGATGTACCAATTGCGTTAGACGTTCATAGTCATTTGCCATTAAACCCAAGTGAGTCATATTGAGTCGACCCGCTTGTTTATCGAGTAAACGCATAACGACCCTTTCACCATGTGACGATGGCAAAGTTGAAACACGGACATCAACTTCACGGCCAGCAAGACGTAAAGAAATACGTCCATCTTGCGGTACACGCTTTTCGGCAATATCGAGTTTCGCCATAACTTTAATACGTGAAACAAGTAACGGAGCTAATTCACGGCGTGGCTGTACAATCTCACGCAATTGACCATCTACCCGCAAACGAACAGATAGTTTTTTTTCGAAAGCTTCAATATGAATATCTGAAGCCCCTACCCGAATTGCCTCTGAAAGTAATGCATTGATCAGACGGACAATAGGCGCGTCATCTTCTTGATCCATTAAGTCTTCTGTTTCAGGAACTTGATCGGCAAGACTCAATAAATCTGGATGATCTTCTAAACCAGCCGCAACTTGTTGCGACTCCCCAGTGTCGCCTGCGTAACTCGTACTTAATAGGCTATTAAACTCTTGTTCAGTACATAACTGATAATGTGCAGGCTTCCCCAAAATTCGTCTTGCTTCCTGCAATGCAATTTTTTCTGTATTTTGACGTCTAACAATAAAAACTTGATCACCGTCATAACGAAATAAAACACCATGACGCTTGGCAAAACTATATGGAACTTGTATTTGTTTCAATATTTGCATCACAATTTATAATGATGAGTAAGATGATTTTGAGTGTACTCTAAGCAGATTACAGCGTGAAGTCTGTTTAACAACTCGGTAGAGGAATTTTACGTCTTGTTTGAAAATAATGAATATCAGCCTCGCCCCCAAAATTCTTTAAAATGGTGGGGTGAACAGCACTTTGAAATTAACCAATCCAAAGCATGGCAATTTGGTTCAATGCTCTTTCGTTTAACGCGTGGGATAAAAGAATGGCGTATCGAATATTATCGTCCTTCTCTTCAAGATGATAATGAGCAAGATTGGCATCCAGTTGCCGACCCACATTTTGCTTTTCCACATAATGTTCAAGTCGAACGGTATATGTTTCGAAAGACCAATTCAGAATTTTTACTTATGCCACGTCTGGCAGATCGTTCTGTGGTTATTAAACCTATTGATCCGATTTATATTCCAGCAGGTCAGCGAGGAACACTTTATATTAGTACGCCTCTCTGGATTGCTGGTTTAGTTGAAAGTCAGCATGAACCTTTATTTGAAATTCCTGTAATTCAGCCTAAAGATACATGGTTTGGGCCTAATGCGCAGCAAGGTGAAATTTGCTATGCAACCTCTGTTGATGGACGTACCGACTTAAATCTTTTAACACCACGCGCCTTCCGAGCGGTTACACCAATTGATTTTCACAATACCAGTAATCATCAATTACGCTTTGACCGCATGAATGTACCTGTAACTGCCCTACCGCTATTTTATAGTGAAAGTACGGGACGCTTATGGACCTCACAGATTAAAGTTTATTATGAAGGGTCTGACCGCCCTGCCCGCATTCGTATTGAAAATCGTACGCCACCTCTTGCTGGTGAAGTGACTTATGTTCATCCCCCACGGTCACCTGGTGGTGCACTATTTAATATGTTTGATTCATTCTTTTAAGGGGGTTATATGGCTGATACAAGTATTCCTAAAGAAATCGCTTATAGTCTCAAAAGTATATTTACCAATATTAATACCGAACGTATTAGTGAAATTTTAGTCGGTGTTGTGCTTTGCTTTATTGGTTTTGTTCTTGCACGCATTATTTCAAATACATTTATTAGAACTATTGGCTCACGCTTTAATGCTCATCAACGTTTAGTGTGGCGTCGTGGTATTTTTTATTTTATTTTCTTACTCTTCATTATGACGAGTTTGAAAGAGGCAGGATTTAAACTTAGTGTATTCCTTGGAGCGGCAGGGATTTTAACAGTAGCACTTGGTTTTGCTTCACAAACATCAGCCAGTAACTTAATTAGTGGTCTATTTTTGATTGGGGAAGGTTCATTTGAAGTCGGTGATACCATTCAAATTACCCTCATTCGTGGCAATACCATTGAAGGGGAAGTCATTTCAATTGACTTACTCTCGGTTAAGCTACTCACACTCGACAATGTTTATATTCGTTTGCCGAATGAACAACTTATTCGTGCGCCTGTACACAACTTATCTAAATATCCGATACGGCGTATTCCAATTACACTCGCCATTAACTTTCACGAAGACATTATTAAAGTTCGCGAAGTGTTACTAAATGTGGCAGCGAATTATCCACTCGTATTAGATGACCCAAAACCTGCGGTAACTGTAACTGCATTTAGAGAGTCATCGATTGAGCTTTTATTTGCGATGTGGTGCCGTCAAGAAAATTCTTTAAAAGTTCGAGATGAGATGCAAGAACGTATCCGAAATGGCTTTTTAGATAATCAAATTGAAATTCCTGTTCCTAAAATGGGATTAATTGATCGTCCATCTACTGTTTTTGCTGAAGATGATATCGATCAATACAGCAACCAGAAAGAGTTAAAACGAGAGCCTAAAGCTTAGGCTCTTGATTCTTCTGCACAGAGGATGATGGTGGTAATGGTGCAAGATAAGCAATAATCAGCATTACCCCACCTGCTCCAATAAATGAAATAACTCGAGTTAATGTTGCACTTTGCGATAGATCAAGCAAAATCAGCTTTAATACAACAATCCCTAAAAGTGCAGCACCTACAAACCAGAGTTGACGAATCATTTTCCGACTAGAGTATGTGGTCAATACAAATGCCAGAATAACCCAAAGTAGTGTCAGGCTTAATTGGACTATCCCATTTGTCCAAATTGCCACGCTCCATAGTGGTGTCGCCCAGTAGTGGTGCAAGCCCCGAACGACTACACTACTGAACACCAACAGTCCCACTAAAATTGTTGTAATTTTAAAAGTCCACTCCAGTGACTTATCTTGATCAAAATCATGTTGATAAATAATAAAGAGTAGACCTGCAAATCCCGCAATTGAAAGTAAGTCAGTTAAGTTAAATAAAGGAACAAAATATAGGTACTCGGCAGAATGAATATCAACACTCATCGCAAGCAACCACAATAAGCTCAAACACCACACCGGAATTTGATGCAACAACGTCGTTTTATGAGCTTTATATGCCCAAAGTGAATACCCCCCTGGAACAAAAGCCAAAGCCACAATTGGCATTTGCGGAAAAATAGCCATACCCACTATCGCTAATACTAACCAGCTTAAACCAGCCCAGACTTTTAAGTAGCTAGACTCCCCCGACTGCGGTTGAGCGATAATAAATAAACCACTAAGAAGAATAGTACTAACAAGGAAAGTAATTTGCTGTAATGAATCTACCCATTTAAACAACGTAAAAACTTGACTTGTAAAGGCTTCACCCAAAATTAGTAACAGTAACAGACTAATTAAAAGTAACTGTAAACTTTCCCATTGGACGCGAAGCTTATAATGAATAACTGCACTAAATATTGCGATTAGGGCTATGGCAAACATCAAATATGGGCTTAAGGCATGATGATGCCATGCCATTATTTCTACACCTGCTACAGCACCCGCATACATACCTAGACATAAGAAAATGCCACTAAACATGCTTGCACTGAAATAACGTTGTTCTTTACTGTTGTATTGCAGTAAATAAAAAGCTGAAATGAATTGAGCAATTGCATAAATGCTAGTGCTTAGCGTTGGGAACTCTTCATTTGCCCAAACCTGATAAAACAGTGCAAGTGAGCTAAGTAAAACTAAAACTACACCAATATATCGGCTTAAACGGTAGCGCTCAGTTACTCCCCAAACGATTAAAGCCGTACCTTGTGCAACCCAACCAATAGCAGTCCAATGTGCCCCTTTCGCGAGTGGAAAAATTAAAGCAAAAAAAGCAACGGAAAGAATGAAAAAGCTTTTGGCAAGAACTGAAAGTTGTGGATGGGATTTTTTAATCCAATAAGTTAATACCGCATAAGTACCCGCTAATACAGCAGCGCCAATCGTCAAAGCTTGGGTAGACTCATGAACTAAATAAGCATGAAGCGTAAAACCCAGTACAGGCACACTAAAAATAAGACCAACATCTAACAGTGGAGGTAAACGAATACCCACTTGTTTATCATGTTCTGAAACCCGCGATATATTTTGGCTATAACGAACACTTAACCAAATAAACAAAGCAATATGACACCATAAGATCCAGTCTAATGTGTCAAACTTTGCGGGTTCTGCATAAAATGCGATTGCACTACCACCAATAAACATCGTGGCAAAGAAAGCAATCTGATTTAGGATTTTCCAAGGCTGAATAAAATTAACAGCAGCCACTGCAAGATTAATGACGAAGTAATAACTAAATAGAAAAATTACATCTGGGCGATATTGCGGAATAACTAAAGGAGCCGCATAAGCCATACCGAGTGCTAATATTGCTAAATAAATTGCTTGTTGTTTTAAGCTCAGGAATACCGTAATTGCTAATAAAATAGCAAATAAAATACTCGCTGTAGTGATATTGGCAATAACACCAAAATGATGTGAGAACACAAGCGTCAAAAATACAACTGCAAGTCCTACACCCTGCAATGCCACAGCAAAAAGTTGATTTTTCTTTTGCAAGGTATACCCAAATGCTGTTAACACACCTCCAGCAAGAGCAATAAAACCAAGTTTTACACCTAAGCTTAACTGCCAGTGCTCACTTGCAAAACGTAATAACAACACTACTCCAACCATCAGCACAGCAACAGCAACTCTTAAGATTGGATTACCATGAACCATCCAATCGACTGCTGGTTGCCACCATGCGCTTTCTACATGAGCTATTTGTTGTTCTTGATTTGAAGCTATTGTTTCAGGTAGAACTGGCTTGACTGGCTCAACGATATTTTTTAGATCAACTTGCTCTATCGCTGGAGTTATAGCTTCTGTTTGTAGAGTATCGTTTACACGAACAGTTTGTTTTGCTGACTCAAGGAACAATAGACGAGTATGAAATGCACTAATGATTTGAATCAAACATAATAATAAAACCAGTAATGCCCCACCAGCAATCCACATCCAATGATTAATATAAGCAACTAATGCAACCAAGGCGGCTGCATAAATTACTGTTCTTTGTATGTGTATAGAATAAAATGGCGTTTTCTGCTGAGAAAACTGTTGTTCTAAATGAATTAAACGCTGATGCAGATTTGATAAAAATTGAACCAATATAACAGTGAGCGCAATAGATAAAGCAACAACGGCGCTTTGAAATTTAAAACCAATTGAAATGGCTAAAAACAAAGTCAAAGCGATCAAAACGACGATCATTCCCTGTTTGTCTTTTTTATACATGGGCTTAGCAATATAACAGCTTCATTACATGTCATATTACTTCAAGCCAATACAAGCGTATATTTATTCATACAAAATACTGCAAAAATCATAATCCTGCATTCATAGCCATTTTCACGTAAAATACCCCTAATTCAAATTAAGGAATTGTTCAATGCCACCATTTGTCTTGGTTGATGGGTCCTATTTTTTATTTCGTGCATATCATGCATTACCACCATTGACGACCTCTACAGGGTTACATACCAATGCAATACGTGGGGCAATTTCTGCCATTCAAAAATTAATGCGCCGTATGCAGCCAACACATATGGCTGTCATTTTTGATACGCCTGAGCCAACTTTCCGTCATAAGCTTTCACCTATTTATAAAGGTGATCGCCCAACCATGCCTGAAGAGTTATCTCAACAGATTCCATATTTGCATGCATTGATTAAAGCTCAAGGGATTCCTTTATATAGCCTTCCGGGTGCTGAAGCTGATGACATTATCGGTACACTTGCTAAACGTGCCGTACTCGAGGGCCATCATGTCCTTATCTCAACTGGAGATAAAGACATGGCTCAGCTCGTCAATGACCATGTAAAATTAGAAGATAGCTTTAAAGACCGTGTAATGGACACCGACGGCGTATTTGAGAAGTTTGGTGTTTGGCCAAATCAGATTATCGACTACTTGACTCTAATGGGCGATGCATCTGACGGTATTATGGGCGTGCCTGGCGTGGGAGCAAAAACAGCAGCTAAGTTACTGACCGAATATGGCACTTTAGATAATATCATTGCTAATGTAGAACAGCTTAAAGGCAAACTGAGCCAAAATATTAAAGACAATTTAGATAACATTAAGCTTGATCATCAATTGGCAAGTATTGTTTGCGATCTTCCTTTAGAACTCGACTGGCATGAGTTAAAGCTTACTGATCCAAACGTAGAGGCTTTGCGTAATCTATACACTGAGCTTGAGTTTAGAAACCAATTACAATCGCTTGATCATCCAAACAACCCCAATAGTTCAAGCTACAAACAGCAAGCTTCACAGACAGTGGTTCAAAATGAAGTTAAACCTGCTGAAACGATAGAAACCGAAGATCACGCCAGCTTAACTAGTCAAGATGACCAGCTTGGAACTGCAAATTATCATACTGTTTTAACTCAAGAAGCTTGGGATCAACTCTGGCAACGCATGCAAAATGCCGATCATTTTGCTATTGATACAGAGACCACAAGTCTTGATTACCGTATTGCAGAAATGGTCGGTTTTTCAATCGCCTTTGATGCACAAGATGCCTACTATGTGCCTTTAGCACATAACTATGAAAATGCACCACAACAACTGAATCGTGAACAAATTCTGGCTCAAATTAAGCCTGTGCTAGAAAATGAAGCAGTTAAAAAAATTGGTCATCACCTTAAATACGACGCCCATATTTTTGCAAACCACGGTATAGAGCTTAAAGGCTGGTATTTCGATAGCATGCTGGCATCTTATGTACTAAATGCAGCAGCAACTCGTCATGGCATGGATGATGTAGCTCGTGTCTACTTAAGTCACTTAACCACGACTTTTGAACAAATTGCTGGTAAAGGTGCTAAACAGAAGACTTTTAATCAAATTGAGATTGAAGTTGCTGCTCATTATGCAGCCGAAGATGCACATGTGACCTATCGTTTATATGAAGTCCTTTCAAATAAACTTAAAGCACACCCTGAATTAGAAAATATTTTATACAACATCGAAATGCCAGTTGCCCGAATTTTGTCAGGCATGGAAGAAGATGGTATTCGACTAGATCATGCATTCTTAGACAAGTTAAGTGTTGAATTTGCAAAAACGATGGAAGGGCTTGAAAATCAGGCTATGGAAATTGCGGATGAAACTTTTAATATTGCTTCACCTAAACAAGTCGGCGAAATCCTATTTGATAAATTAGGAATTAAAGGCGGTAAAAAAACTGCAACTGGGCAATACAGCACTAGTGAAAGTGTTTTAGAAAAAATTGAACATCCTTTAGCGGAAATTATTCTAGAACATCGTGGTTTGGCAAAGCTAAAAAGTACCTATACGGACCGTCTAGTAGAGCAATCTCATAACGACACGCATCGCGTACATACGAGTTATCATCAAGCACTCACAGCGACAGGCCGTCTCTCCTCTTCTGATCCTAACTTACAGAATATTCCAATTCGTAGACAAATTAGCCGTCAAATTCGTAAAGCATTCATTGCACCAGAAGGGCGAGTTTTACTAGCAGCCGATTACTCGCAAATTGAACTTCGTTTAATGGCTCATTTTTCTCAAGATGAAGCATTGGTACACGCGTTCCAACATGGTCAAGACGTTCACCGTCGTACGGCAGCAGAAGTATTGGGTATTGCAATTGAAGATGTGACCAATGACCAACGCCGCCAAGCGAAAGCAGTTAACTTTGGTCTACTGTATGGTATGTCTGAGTTTGGCTTAATTCGTCAATTAGGCTTCACACGTCAAGAATCGCAAAATTATATTAAGCAATATTTCCAACGCTATCCTGGCATCTATGAATATATGCAACGTACCCGCCAAGTAGCATCAGAGCAAGGCTTTGTTGAAACTATTTTAGGTCGTCGTCTTTATACACCTGATATTGATGCACGAAATGTAATGGTGCGTAAGGCTGCCGAACGTGCCGCGATCAATGCCCCTTTGCAAGGTAGTGCGGCTGATATTATTAAACTTGCAATGATTGAAGTTGATAAAATCTTGCCAAAAGATCAAGCCAAATTACTACTTCAAGTACACGATGAATTAGTATTTGAAGCTAATCAAAATATTGCTGAGGAACTTTCAAAACAAATCGCAAAAGTCATGGAATCTGTTGTAGAAATTTCCGTACCGTTAGTGGTTGAAGTTGGGCAAGGACAAAACTGGGATGACGCACACTAAGTCATCAATAAACCAATAAAAAAAGGGCTGTGAAATACAGCCCTTTTTTATCATCTCAACTTAAAGTCCAGTTAAAAGAACTTTAGCGACTTCATTCATTAAGATCTCGGCAATATACAGTGCCAAGAATGCCAAAATTGGAGACAAATCAATCATTCCCATATTAGGCAACAAACGACGGAATGGTGCCAGTAATGGTTCAGCTAAATCTTGAATCACCTCAATATAAGGTGAACGCGATTGAGTGAACATAACCACCCAACTCAAAATTATTGTCGCAAAAATCAAATAACGGCAGAAACGAATCAAATCTTGAATCATGGTCACAAATGTCAAAATCACTAAATGAATCGGACTATTTGGCATTGAGCCAGAAAGATACATTACACCGAAAATTTTCAGTAAATATAAAATAATTAAAAGAACTAACGCGGCTAAATTGAATCGACCTTTTGCGACCGTTGGAAAAATTCGGCCAAAAATATCAACAATTTTCGTCGCTTTTACTGTCGATAAAACCACAGGATTATAAGGACTTACTGCCGCCAATTGCATTAAAAAACGGAAAAAGACCAATAAAATCGCGACATTAATTAAAATTCCAAAAATTAGCGCAGAATTTGCACCCATAGTTGTCTTATCCTATTTAAGCTATTTTGCACTGTCACTCAGTTCTTGAGCCAACTCTTGACTACGCTTCTGTGCAGCAGCCAATGCAGATTGAATATTTTGGGAGATTTGTGCACGGTCAAAAACTTCAAGTGCAGCTTGTGTCGTACCATTTGGTGATGTCACATTCTTACGAAGTTCAGATGGAGTATTTGAACTCGTAATTGCCATTTGAGCTGCACCTAATGCCGTTTGAAGAGTTAAAGCAGTGGCAACTTTTTCATCAAGTCCTAAATTTTTACCAGCACGGATCATACTTTCCATGAGATAGAAAAAATATGCAGGACCTGAACCAGAAACCGCTGTTACCGCATCAATTTGAGCTTCGGAGTTTACCCAAATTGTTAAGCCTGTGGCTGCTAAAATTTGACTCGTTAATTCACGATCCGCAGAGCCCACCACATCATTTGCATAGATACCATGCGCACCAGTTTGAACGAGGGCTGGCGTATTTGGCATAACGCGAACAATTCGGTTGCTATCAATTAAGTTTGATATCGTTTGAATTTCAGCACCAGCAATAATTGATATAACCAATTTATCTGATAAAAGTCCTTTTAGAGGACGCAAAACAGTTGCCAAAACTTGTGGTTTTACTGCCAATACAACGACATCCGCATTTTTAATTGCAGCCACATTATCTTGTGTTACATGAACTTCTTTTTCTTGTAATAAATGGCGGATTTGTTCAACTGGATCTGAAACGGTAATACGTGTTGGCGGTAAACCTCTTGAAATCAGGCCACCAATCAACGCTTGGGCCATATTACCACCACCAATAAAACAGATATTACTATTTACTGCACTTGTCATAACCATATTCGCCATTTACCAGATCACAAGAATGAGAAATTAAATCTGGTTGCCATCCTCCTTGCTCACAATACGGAGACTGAGCCAACCAAAATCCTTTCGGTGTAAAAACCCCAAGCATAACATTATCTATGACTAATATTTGAATTGTATGACGAAGCCAAGGCAAAATATGTGCTTCTTGAATTGCTTTTTTTAAGGGCCATTGCCCAACACGACCGTATAAATGGACTTTTTCTCCACCTTGGCGTCGAATTATTGACAATTTTTTATTTAATAAAGATGGTGCCAAACCAATATTTTTTTGTGTAATCTGAAAATGCCCTGAAGCGTAATGCACTATTTCCCCCATTTGGAAATGATGCTTCGACTCTACTTCAACTGGATTTAATTTTTCAGCAAGAAACTCTTGCTTACTTAATCTATAAAGGTAATTTTGATAACGGACATAGTAAAACTGATTCCAGTGCAAAGCGGCTTGCGCATCAGACTTTGAATTAATTACTTCACTCTTTAACCGCTCAACCATTTCAAATGCAGGCCGATATTGTCCATCACCTTTCATCCAAACAGAAAGTAATTGACGCTGACGTGCAGATGTCAACTCTAGTAATTTAGTTAAATCTAAACACTCAGCCGTGCCACAATGCTCTAAATCAACTTTTAAAACTTCTTCTAAAATTTCAGAAGCGTCTTGCATCAGGTAACTGGTTCGGCTTAAAGCCTGCTGCATTTTTGGAAATCGGTTTTTTAAGAATGGCCAAAGCTCTTCACGTGACCATGCCCGATCATAATGAATATCATAATTTGTAGGATCATTTACATACTCAATTTCAAGTTGAGCGGTCCAAGCAGCAATTTGTTCACGAGTTAAATCTAAAAAAGGACGCCAAATCGCCATATCTACACGATAATCAATAGACTGCATAGCAGCAAGTCCATCAACACCAGCTCCCGACAACAATCTTAATATAACTGTTTCGGCTTGATCTTGTTGATGGTGTGCAAGCACTAAAATTTCATTAGGTTGTAAATGCTGTAGATAAGCTTGATAACGTGCCTGACGTGCTTGAGCTTCCAAATTACCATCAGTAACTTGGACTTTTTGAATAATATAAGGGATATTTAAACTTATTGCTTGATTGGCAACTAGTTTCGACCATTCTGCACTTTGTTCTTGCAGTTGATGATCAATGTGAATTACTCGGATATTTTGAGGGAAAATTTGAGACATCAAATGTAGCAGCAGCATTGAATCCATGCCGCCACTACATCCAATAAGAAAAGAGCTATTCTCTGAAAACTCTTGAGACTGCTTTAAGACGCTATGCCTAAATTTTCGCTGCCAAACTTCATTAAACGTTGATAACGTGCTTCGCATCGTTCATTTGCATCCATTGGTAGCAATTCATCTAAAGCTTGCTTCAAAACTACTTTTAGATTTTGCATAACACGCTCAGGGTCTAAATGAGCCCCTTCGCCTTCATCTACTACATATTCAACAATACCTAAAGATTGCAGCTTATCTGCTGTCAAACCTAAAGCTTCACTTGCTTGAGCAGCTTTTTCAGCAGTCTTCCACAAAATAGATGCACAGCCTTCTGGTGAAATAACAGAATAAATACTATGAGATAGCATAATTACTCGGTCAGCAACACCAATACCTAAAGCACCACCAGAACCGCCTTCACCGAGTACTGTTGCAACTACAGGAACTTTCAAACTTGAAAGTTGAGCAAGACTCGTTGCAATTGCTTCAGCTTGTCCACGCTCTTCAGCACCAACACCTGGGTAAGCGCCCATAGTATCAATAAATGTAAAGACTGGAAGATTAAAACGCTCAGCCATATCTAATAAACGCTGAGATTTACGGTAACCTTCTGGGTTCGCCATACCAAAGTTGTGCTTTAATTTTTCACGGGTACTACGACCACGGTGTTGTCCAATGACCATCACAGGTTGACCGTCAAAACGAGCAAGACCACCTACCATCGCACCATCGTCACCAAACAAACGATCACCATGCAAGGCATCAAACTCTGTAAAGATTTCACCGACATAATCTAGAAATTGCGGACGATCAGGATGACGTGCAATTTGAACCGTTGTCCACGCTTTGGACTGAGTAGCTTTTTTCATAGGTCGAATATTATCCCTTTAATCGATAAATTTTTCCGACTGAATATTCAATTCAATGTCCCAATGCTTAAACTGCTCTTGCTCATCATGCAAGTCGGCAACTAACAATGGCCATTGTTTGGCATCACCAGAAACACTAAGCTGCCATTGTTGATCATTTATGATGGTTAATTCAATGGCAGGAAGCATCTGATCACTGCGACTATGATTGAGTAAAACTGCAAGGCGAAGTAATAAACTTAAGTAAAGTAATTTATTACCGCCAGCCTTCAAAACTTCATTTTTTACATCATTACGTAATTTACGTCGATGGTGAGCAACTAAATGTGAAAGATGATTTTGATCAATTTGTGAGAAACCAGGAATATCAGAATGCTGTAATAAATAAGCACCATGACGATGATATCCACCGTGACTAATTGCTAAACCAATTTCATGCAAATAGGCTGCTCTACGTAGTAAGTCACTGTCTTCACTAGTTAAATTAAGTGATTTTGCAACACCATCAAATAAATGTTGGGCTGTATTTACGACACGTTCTGCTTGTTTAGGATCGGCATTATAGCGCCCCATTAAGGCCTGTACACTACGATCACGAATATCTTCATGCTTAAAACGACCTAACAGGTCATACATGACCCCTTCACGTAATGCACCATCAGAATATGCCAAACGTTCAATTTCTAAAACTTCGAAAACTGCGTACAAAATTGCCAATCCGGCTGGCAAAACTGCTCGTCGATCTTCTCGTAAACCTTCAAAATCAATTTCAGAAATATTTTTGAACTTAAGTAGTTTATCTTTGAGTTTATATAGGCCTTCTCGAGTGACATTTTCTTGCTCGTCACTTAACCCCATATTCACCATAATTTGACGGCAAGCTTTAATCGTTCCACTTGAGCCAACAACAGTATCCCAACCTTCCATCTTATAAGTCGTTGCGATTGCCGAAAGTTCTTTACGGGCAGCAACTACAGCTTTATCAAAGGCTTTTTGTGTGATTTCGCCATCAGCGAAATAAGCTTTTGTATACGCCACACATCCCATTTGTAATGATTCGGTATAAATTGGCTCAAACTCTTCGCCAATAATAAACTCGGTAGATCCCCCACCAATATCTACAACTAAACGACGTCCACCATTAGCCATCGTGTGAGATACACCAAGATAAATCAAACGAGCTTCTTCACGACCCGCAATAATTTCAATAGGTTTAGGTAAAATTTCGGCCGCTTTTTGAATAAACTCATGACCATTTTTAGCCTGACGCAAAGCGTTCGTTGCCACAATTCTTAAACGATTGGGTTGAACCGAACTTAAACGTCCAACGAAACGAGCTAAACATGCTAATCCACGTTGTTGCGCTGCTTCTGTTAGGTTTTTATTTTCATCCAGACCAGCTGCAAGCTGTACTTTCTCTGACATTGAAGCCACTTTTTTAACTTCACCGTGATCTACCCGTGCAATCGCAAGGTGAAAACTGTTCGACCCCATATCTATGGCAGCAAGTAATTCTTCATCAATCAGAAAGTCAGACATTATTGAACTAAACCCATAACAATTCACGCCTAGAGTAATTCACAAGAATGCAATTGAAAAGCCATTTTCATCAACATTTATTAGCCATCGATATTTTTCTATTTGTTAAACGATTGTACAAGCCGATGATGAATATCGTGAGCATCCATTAGACAAATTTAGTTAAGCCTTGAATAATAGCATCAAACCCTTACATTGAACTAAGTAGCTATGTAATACTGATAGAGATTATATCCTCACACAGTGATAGCACTTTTTTCTAAAAATTGGAGCCGTACCATGTCTGCGACTATTGTAAATACAACTGATGATAACTTCCAAGCAGATGTTCTTGATGCTGAAACACCTGTACTTGTTGACTTCTGGGCAGGTTGGTGTGCGCCTTGTAAAGCCATTGCACCTGTTCTTGAAGATTTATCAAGTGAATATGCTGGTAAAGTAAAAATCGTTAAAGTTGACGTGACTTCTTGTGAAGATACTGCAGTAAAATACAATATCCGTAATATTCCTGCTCTATTACTTTTCAAAAATGGTGAAGTAGTAGCTCAACAAATCGGTGCTGTACCTCGTTCTAAACTCGTTAGCTTTATTGACGAAAACGTTTAAAACGAAACGTTATAGATAAAAATACGCTATACCTATATAGCGTATTTTTTTCGGCTATAAATTGACAAATTAGCTGATCTCACTTATATTGCATGCTCAAGAGGCACTGAAGGGAATCGTCTTCTGTCCGGCTTCTTACAAGACACAAACATAAAGATCGCCACTCGGCAACAGAAATTGTTTTTTCACATTTCTCTTCGAAACAGTTAATCAGACTTCTGAATTGTTATTGTGTAAATACAATTGCGATACTCTTTTTTGTATGCGAGCGATTTTTCTTCTTTTAAACCACACTCTACTCTTTCCTAATTCTGACCCTTATGAATTTAACTGAACTCAAGAAAAAACCAATCGGCGAACTAATTAAAATTGCTGAATTTATGGGCCTTGAAGGTATGGCTCGTAACCGAAAGCAAGATATTATCTTTGCCATCTTGAAACGCCATGCAATGAATGGCGAAGAAATTTTTGGTGACGGCGTTCTTGAAATTCTCTCTGATGGTTTTGGTTTTTTGCGCTCTGCCGCAGGTTCGTATTTAGCAGGTCCGGATGATATTTATGTGAGTCCTTCACAAATCCGACGCTTTAACTTGCGTACAGGTGATACCATCACAGGTACTATTCGCCCTCCAAAAGAAGGTGAGCGTTATTTTGCATTGCTCAAAGTTAATCAAATTAACTATGACACGCCAGAAAATTCTCGAAATAAAATTTTATTTGAAAACTTAACTCCTCTTTTCCCAACCGAACAATTGGTTATGG
This sequence comes from Acinetobacter seifertii, assembly GCF_016064815.1. Taxonomy (NCBI): domain Bacteria; kingdom Pseudomonadati; phylum Pseudomonadota; class Gammaproteobacteria; order Moraxellales; family Moraxellaceae; genus Acinetobacter; species Acinetobacter seifertii. The sequence goes on from NZ_CP065820.1 coordinate 3,429,212, forward strand.
AACTAGGTAATGGTACGACAGAAGACTTAACTGCTCGTGTTGTCGACTTAGTTGCCCCAATTGGTAAAGGTCAACGTTCAATTATTGTTGCACCGCCAAAAGCGGGTAAAACAATGTTACTTCAAAACATTGCGCAATCTATTGTTAGAAACAATCCGGAAGTATTCCTTATTGTTCTACTTATTGATGAGCGTCCAGAAGAAGTAACTGAAATGGAGCGTACTGTACGCGGTGAAGTTGTTGCCTCAACATTTGATGAAGCACCTGCTCGTCACGTACAAGTTGCAGAAATGGTGATTGAAAAAGCAAAACGTCTTGTTGAACATAAAAAAGATGTTGTGATTTTGCTTGACTCTATTACACGTTTAGCTCGTGCATACAACACTGTAATTCCTTCATCTGGCAAGGTACTAACAGGTGGTGTAGATGCTCACGCATTAGAACGTCCTAAACGTTTCTTTGGTGCTGCCCGTAACATCGAAGAAGGTGGTTCTTTAACGATCATTTCTACTGCGCTTATTGAAACTGGCAGTAAAATGGACGATGTAATTTACGAAGAATTCAAAGGTACTGGTAACCAAGAAATTACACTTGATCGCCGTATTGCTGAAAAGCGTGTCTTCCCTGCCATGAATATCAAAAAGTCTGGCACACGTCGCGAAGAACGTTTAATGGATGAAGATAAATTACGTAAAGTCTGGATTCTCCGCAAACTTCTTCACCCTATGGATGAGTTGGCTGCTATGGAATTCTTACTTGATCGTATGAAAGAAACCAAAACAAATGATGATTTCTTTGATCAAATGAAACGTAAAGCTTCAACTTAATCAATTTTACTATCATTGAGAAAAGCTACTCTATTGAGTAGCTTTTTTATTTGGTTGACAAGCTTTACACAAAAATACATTTTGTTGTTTTCTATGTAAGAATATATTTAAGTTTTTGAAAACAAATGTTTTTAGTGTAAAAAAATTAGGTTTTTTAGTAGCTTACTTATACCTTTTCCAATATGTTTAATCTAATTGATTGTTTTTTTCTGTTAAAAAACAGCCTGTTTTTTCGTTTTTTCTACGCTTTTTTGACAGGTGACAGTAGTATTTCAACATTCGCAGTGATAGCATAGCGGCAGACCAGTTAGACTGCTCCATGCGTTGTTACCTAGCTACGTTTAGGAATAATAAAAGCAAAACAGCCTAACTTAGGTTTTTTTAATCTCAAATTTTTTTTGTGAGAGTGATGCCATGTTATTCAAAAAATTCGCTGTTGCTGCTGCTGTTGCCGCTACTTTAGCTTTCGTTGGTTGTTCTAAGAAAGAAGAAGCTCCAGCTGCTGCTGCTGCATCTGAAGCTGTAGCTGCTGCTTCTGAAGCTACTGCTGCTGCTTCTGAAGCTGCTGTTGCTGTTGACGCTGCTGCTTCTGAAACTGCTGCTGCTTCTGACGCTGCTGCTTCTGCTTCTGACGCTGCTGCTGCTGCTACTGACGCTGCTGCTTCTGCTGCACACTAATCTATACTCTAGATTAGATAAAAAAGAGGACTTTATGTCCTCTTTTTTTATGCTTAAATTTTATAATTTAAACAATAGCTACGTTATATATTATTTAAATAATATTTATCACCTATAAAATATACTTTATTCCAAACCATTAAAAATTATAAATAAAAAAAGCAGATCAATCGATCTGCTCATTTCCAACACGTTGTCTAAATTTCTGACCTGCTCTAAAGGTCACTACTCGGCGAGCAGAAATTGGAATTTCTTCGCCTGTTTTAGGATTGCGTCCTGGACGCTCGCGTTTATCTCTAAGTTCGAAATTACCAAAACCAGAAAGCTTAACCTGCTCACCCGCAATCAGCGCTTGGCTAATTTCGTCAAAGAACAACTCGACCATTTGTTTTGCTTCACGGCGATTTAAGCTGGTTAACTCACTTAAATGATCAGCCATGTCTGCTTTAGTTAGTGCTGTCATGAGGCCCTCAATGTCGCTTGATAAGTGTTTTCCAACACTTGGATTATATTGTCCATACCAGATTTAATTTCAGCATCTTCAAGCGTACGTGAAGGATGTTGCCATAGTAGTGCAAACGCTAATGAGCGTTTACCTTCTTCGACACCCTGCCCCGTATACACATCGAATAACCAAGTAGAGTCTAAAAGCTCCCCACCAGTTTTTTCGATTAACTGCTGAATATCTCTAACATTTATATTATCAGAGATTAAAAGCGCAATATCACGTCTAACCGAAGGAAAACGTGATAATTCTGTAAAATTAGATACATAAGATTGCAAAACTGCTGCCTGATCAAGCTCAGCAACCCAAGTTGTGCTCAAATCGAGCTCATTTTCTAAAGATGGGTGCAAACGACCTAGGTAACCAATTGATTTACCATCAACTAAAATTTCAGCTGATTGTCCCGGATGTAACCAAGCACGCTCTGAGCGTACATATTCAACTTTGACACGCCCAGCAGCTAAAACTTCTTCTACTTCACCTTTGAAGTCGAAGAAATCCATTGGCTGTGGCTTAGCATGCCATGATTCTGGTTCACGAGAACCTACAGCAATTAAAGCTAATGTCGGGATTTGCTTTAAGTCTTGAATAGACGTAGCATCTTGATAATCAAAACGCAAACCAAGCTCAAAGAAACGCACACGGCTTTGCTGACGATTTAAATTATATTGTACACAAGGAATTAAGCTAGAAAGCAAAGTGCTACGCATTGCTGCCAAATCACTTGAGATTGGATTTGCAAGCATTAATGGATTTACTTGTGGGTTCAATTGCTTTTCAAGTTTTGCATCAGCAAAGCTAAAACTAATTGCTTCTTGGTAGCCCAAAGTAACTACTGTTTGGCGTAACTGTGCAATTTCAAAACGATCTTGGTACTTAGCAAGCTGAACATCCATGCTTGGTAGACTAATTTGGATATTGTCATACCCATCAATACGTGCAACTTCCTCAATCAAATCTTGATAAATTGCTATATCGTAACGATGTGATGGAGGAACAACGCTCCACTCACCTTCAGCTTTAACAGTTACGCTACACCTTAGTCGAGTTAAAGCATCTGTAATAAAATCAGCAGCAACTTGATATCCCAATAATTGGTCTACTTGAGCTTGCTTAAGTTCAATAGCTTCACGTTTTGGAAGTAAATCCGTTTTTTCAGCTACAGTGATAGGACCAAACTCACCACCCGCTAATTCTTTAATGAGCTGAGAAGCACGATTCATCGCAAGTAATGGCAATTCAAAATCTACACCGCGTTCATAACGTTGCGAAGAATCTGTATGTAAACCAAAACGGCGAGCACGCCCAGCAATCGCAAGTGGAGCGAAGAATGCGCTCTCCAAGAAGATATCAGCTGTATCATCAGTTACACTTGATGCTAGACCGCCCATAATACCAGCGATTGCTAAAGCTTTCTGGTCATCCGCAATCACCATTATATCTTCTTGTAATTCAACTTCTTGATCATTCAAAAGTTGTAACGTTTCTTGTGGCTTAGCTTGGCGAACGTGCACAGTTCCTTCAATTTTAGCTAAATCAAAAGCATGCATTGGCTGACCCAATTCCATGAGAACATAGTTCGTTACATCAACCAGAATGCTGTGAGTACGAATTCCTGAACGTGCTAAAGCTTGTTCCATCCACTCTGGGGTCGCAGCTTTTATATTTACGTTTTTAACTACACGTCCTAAGTAGCGTGGAGCACCATCCGTGCTGATCACTACTTTTTTCTCATCAGTGATTGTCGCATCAACTGACTTGATTTCAGGTTCATTCATTTGCAGTTGGTTAATTACCGCAATCTCACGTGCGATGCCACGGATACTAAAACAGTCACCACGGTTTGGTGTAATACTGATATCAATGACGTTATCATCAAGTTTCAAATATTCACGAATGTTTACCCCTACTGGAGCATCGGCAGGTAGCTCAAGTAAACCATCGATTTTATCTTCAAGGTCAATTTCAGAAGCACCGCACAGCATACCTTGTGACTCAACGCCACGAAGCTTACCTTTTTTGATTTTAAAATCACCTGGTAATACTGCACCAATAGTTGCTACAGGTGCTTTCATTCCAACACGAACGTTAGGAGCACCACATACAATTTGCAGCGGTTCACCTGAACCAATATTCACTGTTGTGACTCGTAGACGGTCTGCATCTGGATGTTGTTCAACTGTTAGAACTTCACCAACCACAACCCCAGTAAATGGCTTAGCAACAGGCGCTAGTTCATCTACCTCAAGACCAAGCATAGTCAACTGATCAGATAATGTATCACTATCAATGGCTGGGTTAACCCATGTGCGTAACCAATTTTCGCTAATCTTCATCTTTATAAACCTTATTTAATCCTGAAAAAATGTTAGGCAAATTGGCGTAAGAAACGCACATCATTTTGATAGAACATACGTAAGTCATTGATGCCATAACGCAACATTGCAAAACGCTCTACCCCTAAACCAAAAGCAAAGCCTTTGTATTTATCAGGATCAATACCCGCAGCACGCAATACATTTGGATGTACCATGCCACAGCCTAATACTTCTAACCAACGTCCACGCTCATCCATGATATCCACTTCTGCACTAGGCTCTGTAAATGGGAAATATGATGGGCGGAAACGTACTTTTAAATCTTTCTCAAAAAATTCATTCAGTAGGTTAATTAATAAACCTTTCAATTCAGCAAAGCTGGTGTTCTCAGCAACGTACAAGCCTTCGATTTGATGGAACATTGGCGAATGCGTTTGGTCTGAGTCACAGCGATATACACGGCCCGGACATACAATACGAATTGGCGGCTGGCTTGTTTCCATAGTACGAATTTGCACACCAGAAGTATGCGTACGCAACAAATGGTTTGCATCGAAATAGAAAGTATCGTGCATGGCACGTGCAGGGTGATGCCCAGGAATATTTAATGCTTCAAAGTTATGATAGTCATCTTCAACTTCCGGTCCTGTTGCAACTGTAAAACCAGCTTTAGTAAAGAACTGGCAAATACGTTCTTGTACTTGAGTAACAGGATGAACTGTACCAATGCGCTGTCCACGACCTGGTAAAGTAATATCAATGGTCTCATTTGCTAGTTTTTGCGCTAGCGCAGCTTGTTGTAATGCCGTTTGACGCTCAGTTAAAGCGCTATTAATTGTTTCTCGAACAGCATGAATCGCAGCACCTTGTACTTTACGTTCTTCAGGGTCCATTTTCCCTAATGCTTTCGATTGTTCTGCAAGCTGGCTTTTTTTCCCTGTAAATTGCACACGCACCTGATCAAGTGCAACAAGGTCTTGAGCTGCTGCAATGGCAGCAAGCGCTTCTGTGGTCAGGGCTTCCAGTGACATATTAACTCTCAAAGCAACAAATTTAAAAATATAATAAAACACTGCATTCTAACAGTTTTTCACCGTATTGATGAAGTTTATCCATCATGAAAAATGTATTAGGCAACAAAAAGATAAAACGTATAAAATAATACTATCGTCAATGAGATCAATTATTATGGCGCTCAATCAGATTTGGAAACAACAACTTACACTTGTGACCTACGGTAATGAATACCTTCGCCAGAATTCAAGCTTCAACCAATGGCGACAACATCATATTTTTGACCAACATAGTTTTCAGTTTCGTGACTTAATTTCACAGCATTTACTTGCTCAACATTTCCAAGTTTGGCTAGAAGCACTCAAAAAACAGGGAACAACCCAAATCTCTCTTCACTTATCAACCATCTTAAATGAAGAGCAGAATCCAAATAATAATGTAGAACTTTTACCTTATAACCATTTTATTGTGAGCCATCAAAACAATAAAAAAATCGCATGGATTTTTGGCCATGAGCTTGCCGAATGGTATAGCAGCGATAACGAGTTTGAACCACCTTTAAATCAGCGTAGTGATTTACGCTTAGAAACTTTTTGGCGTTTTGAACTGAACGAAAAATTATCTAAGAAAGTTGATGCTGACTTAAAAGCACCTCAATGGGATGAAATTGCTGACTTTATGGAAACTGAGTTATTTCGAAGTAAGTATGCAGCAGGTTTTGAAGAACCTAAATTTGAGAAAAAATATTTTGATGGGTCAACACATCAAATTTCGGTAGATCATCAACCGACTCTTGCTCTTATTCCTGAAAACTACCCAGCTGATTGTGCACATCAACTCCTCTACCGCACTCAGGCTTTATCAGATTATTTAGAGCAGAAGAAACGCACCGCAAATGATCCTTTAGGGGAAGACTTAGACCAAGAACAAATTATTAACTTAAGAAATTTTACCCACAAAACTGACGACCTATTTGCAAAGCTGATTGTGAAAGCAGCAAATCACTATCAAACAGCTCAATTAAAGCCTGTTGAGAAACCCTCTCCTTTTGATGCAACGAATGAGTCCGCAACTCATTTAAAAGCACCTCATCATAAAGCTGGTGGAACAGGTGTAATCAAGCTTATTGTTCTAACCATCATTATTTGTGCCTTAGCTTATTATTTTGGTCTTTAATCAAGATTAAAGTTCCCATTGATAAAGTAATTCTGTTATTCCGAGGCCGAACTCTGGTAGTTCGGCCTCATCAATTAACTTTGCTCCCATTTTTTCATAGAAGAAGCGACTCGGATTTTTATTAAAAACCTCTAAACGAATAAAAGCACAACCTTGATTTAAAGCGCATTGATAGAACTTTTGAAATAACTCACGGCCTATGCCTTGCTTTTGAACTTCTATTAAAAGATAAAAAGCAAGAATTTCAGCAACATTATTTTCTGGATTTAAATAACCATCGAGAAAGCCTTTTACTACTCCATTTTCTGTATAGATAAATAACTTATGATCAGGACTTCTGCTTATCTCTTTCCACAACTGTTCTTTATCTAGTACGTTAAGCTCATCTAATATTTCTTGTTTAACCATACCGGCATAGGTTTCCTTCCAACCTTGCACATGTACTTCTGCAATAGATAATGCATCCTTAAATGATGCTATACGAATATCTGTGTCATTTAATGGTTTCAATTCACTCCCCTCACGTCACTACTTTTTAGAATGAAGTATTGATTAGTCTCACACGTACCTACTCAGTTAAAAACTGCTCTCGAACATGCATTAAAGCAAATCCCAACAAATTTAGACCTTGCCATAGGGATGGATCTTGGATATGTGAATGGTCTTGGGCCATACCAATACCCCAAATTTTATCGACAGGAGATGCTTCAACCAAAATACGGTCTTTCGTTGCCAATAAGAATTTTTTCAATTCAGGATGCTGTGAAAATTTAGCAAAATTCGCCTGCACCACGATGTCAAAACGATTTTCTTGCCATATCTGTTCGTCATAATTACGCACTTTACGGCCGAGTTGCTTCGCTTCATTCGGATGTTTAACCTGCAAAATTCGTGCAAAAATTTCTTCATCATTAAATAATTTTGCTTTTTGCGCCATCATATAGTGCTCAGCAGTAAAGTACTCAACACCTTCTACCTTAAATTGCGCTGGGAACCACTGGCTAAAACAGCTTTTATCAACAAGATCAGCTTGTTTAGGAGTATGTCCCCAGAAATATAAGTATTTATACTGATGACCTTGCTGCACTTTTTGAATTAAATCATTTAGAAATTTTTCGTCTTTCATCATTTATCTCTGATTATTTTCTCTTTTTAAAATAGAACTGCTAAAAATAAAAAAGACCGCTAAAAAGCGGTCTTTCTTTGAATCTCTAAGCTTATGCAGCTAATGCGCCTTTAGCTTTTTCAGCTAAAGCAGCAAATGCTACTGCATCATGCATAGCGATGTCAGCTAATACGCGACGGTCGATGATCACTTGAGCTTTTTTCAAGCCATCGATCATACGGCTGTAAGACAAACCGTTTTGACGAGCACCAGCATTGATACGCGCAATCCATAGAGCACGGAATTGACGTTTCTTTTGACGGCGGTCACGGTAAGCGTATTGACCAGCTTTGATTACCGCTTGGAACGCTACGCGGTAAACGCGTGAACGAGCACCATAGTAACCTTTAGCGCGAGCAAGAATTTTTTTGTGACGACGATGAGCCACTACACCACGTTTTACACGAGCCATTTATAATCTCCTTAGATGTATGGGCACATACGACGAACTGAATTCATGTCAGAAACATGAACCATTACACAGCCGCGTAATTGACGGATACGTTTAGCAGATTTTTTGGTCAAGATGTGGCGCTTGAACGCTTGTTTACGCTTAAAACCGTTTGCAGTCGCTTTGAAGCGTTTAGCTGCACCACGGCGAGTTTTTAACTTAGCCATAGTAACCTCTTTTAGGCACCTGTTCGGCGCGATCGCACCATTGCAAAATCGACCTGCAGGTAAGGAAGCGCGTATTTTATAGCATGCTGACTAAAATTAAAACTACTCTTAGCATTTTTTTGGATTACCAACTTAACAAACTAAAAAATTCATATCATTTTTTAGAAGGTAGTCATTGCTAATAAATTCAGCATCGTGGCTTATTTCACTCTATAATATGTTCAAATTATCAACATACGATATTTCAAATGCAGAAACATGATGCATTCGCTGCACTGCGCTATAGAGATTTCTCTATTGTTACCATTAATCAATTTTGCTTAACGTTAGCAATTTTGATTCAAGAAATTATTGTTGCTTATTCACTTTATCAAATTACCAAAGACCCTCTAACTTTAGGCTTAATTGGATTAGCAGAAGCCATTCCATTTATTGCCCTATCGCTTTGGGGTGGCTATTTTGCTGATAAATTTAATAAACAGGTCATTATGAAAATCTGTTTATTTTTCTCAGTGCCTCTACCTTTAGTTTTGTGGTTGCTGTTTCATTTGCATGGTTTAGGTCATATCAGTGTAAATTTCCTTTCTTGGGGTATTTATGCAGTGATTTTTGGCTTAGGTACCATACGTGGGTTTTACAATCCCTCTGCCACATCATTGAAACCATTCTTAATTCCACGCGAGCTTTATGCCAATGGCGCAACATGGACAACGATTGGTTGGCAAAGTGGCGTGATTATTGGGCCTATGCTAGGTGGGTTTATGCTTGCTTACTTAGGTAGAGAAACCAGTCTTTTTAGTGTTGCAGCCCTACTCAGCATCTGTTTTATTCTCATTAATTTATTACAAAAACGAAGCTTTCCTAAAATTGAAACGTCCAATGTATTAGAAAGCTTAGGTGATGGTTTCCGCTTTATATGGAAAACCAAAATAGTTCTCTGGGCTATTTCTCTAGACCTTGCCTCTGTTTTATTTGGAGGTGTGATTGCCCTATTGCCTATCTTTGCAGAAGATATTTTAAAAGTGGGACCAGAAGGCTTAGGTTATTTACGTGCAGCCCCATCTATTGGTGCCCTCATTACCATGATTGCTTTGACTCGTTTTCCTCCAACTCAACACGCATGGCGTAACATGCTACTCGCAGTTGCTGGGTTTGGTATATTTACGATTCTTTTCGCTTTCTCAAACAATATGTGGTTATCCCTATTTGCACTGGCGATGACAGGTGCTTGTGACAGTATTTCAGTTGTTGTTAGACAGACCATTTTGCAAATTTTCCCGCCAGAAAATATGCGTGGTCGTGTTGCGGCGGTAAATGGAATGTTCGTTTCATCTAGTAATGAATTGGGTGCATTTGAATCAGGCCTAGCAGCTAAATATTTGGGAACGATTGCCGCGACTATTTTTGGTGGTTGTATGACACTTGCAGTGGTCACGTTCTGTTGGTTAAAAACAAACGACCTATTTAAAGTCGACATTACCAAAAGCTCAGAAGACTAATTCAATCCTTTTAATAAAAGCATCTTCGGATGCTTTTACTTTAAATAAAGTCTGTAATTACCCAATAAATGAAAATATAACGCCCAGCCTTAGCAATAAGAACCATAAATAAAAAGCGCCAAAAATTTTCTTTGAATAAGCCAGCAACCAAAGTAATAGGGTCACCAATCACAGGTGTCCAACTTAAAAGCAGCGAATAAAAGCCATACTTATGATAAAAACGTTGAGCTTGTTCTAAACGTTTTTCAGAAACTGGGAACCATTTTTTATGTTTAAACTGTTCTATTTTTAAACCTAACCACCAGTTCACACATGAACCAAGTACATTTCCGAAAGTAGCAATCGAAATTAGAAGAAAAGCGGACTGTTGATTTTTTAATAATAAAGCAGCGAGTACAGCTTCTGATTGTAGCGGTAATAATGTAGCAGCCCCAAAAGCACTCAAAAAAAGTAAAAAGTAACTTAGCATTCTAATTAAACCAAACTACCTTTCACTTTATTTATTACCTATCAACTAAAATTAGATGACTTTAATTGATAATGCTTTTTGTACCGCAGGACGTGCTGTCAAGCGAACAATGTATTCTTGTACATATGGGTAGTCCTCTAATTGAATACCCTGCCATTCATAGCGCAAAATCCAAGGTAAAATTGCCATATCCGCAATTGAGTATTCGCCTGCAACAAACTTTTGCCCTATAAGCTGTTTGTTTAATACACTATATAGGCGTTTAGTTTCATTCAAATAACGTTCTATGGCGTAAGGAATTTTCTCTGGTGCAAAACGGTTAAAATGATGATTTTGTCCTAACATCGGGCCTAAACCACCCATTTGCCACATGAGCCATTGTTCTACTTCAACTCGCTCTTGCTCGTCAGTTGGATAGAACAAGCCAGTTTTTCGACCTAAATATTGTAAGATTGCGCCTGATTCAAATACTGAAATTGGCTCACCACGTGGACCATCCTGATCAACAATTGCAGGAATTTTATTATTTGGAGAGATTCTTAGGAAGTCGGGTTGAAATTGATCATTTTCTAAAATATTAATTGGATAAAGAGTGTAATCCAGTCCCATTTCTTCTAAGGCAATTGTGATTTTATGTCCATTGGGTGTGCCCCAATAATATAGATCAATCATTCTATTTTCCTATTCATCGTTATCATGACTGCGTCTTGCGTTATATCATGTTTTGGGTAATACAATAATATTTCCAACACCAAAAAACACATAAAATTTGAGAATAACTTTGGTTCAAAAAGTTATTAAATCGCACTTTAAAGGAACTAAACCACAAAATGACAAGCAAAAAAAAGCACTGCTTTTGCAGTGCTTTTTTTGAGTATTACTTTTTCTTTTTAGGTCCAAGTAACATACCCATTTGTCGACCTTCCATTTTCGGAGCTTGCTCTACAACCCCAAACTCAGCTACATCTGCTTCAATTTTTTGTAATTGAGCTAAACCAAGTTGTTGGTGAGCCATTTCACGACCACGGAAACGTAAGGTGATTTTGACTTTGTTGCCTTCTTCAAGGAACTTCAAAATAGCACGAAGCTTAACTTGATAATCACCTACATCAGTTGCTGGGCGTAGTTTGATTTCCTTCACTTGCACTTGATGCTGTTTTTTCTTGGCATCTTTTTGCTTCTGTTTCAGGTCAAACAAGTGCTTGTTGTAATCCATGATTTTACAAACAGGCGGCTCAGCGTTTGCGACAATCTCAACAAGGTCAAGATCTGCATCCTCAGCAGCACGCAGTGCTTCATTTAATGAAACAATTCCTTTTTGCTCACCATCAGCAGCGACGAGGCGTACTTCTTTTGCACGGATCTCATCGTTAATTGCTGGACGGTTACTCTTTGCACCTTGTTGTTGGTTACGGTCAGGCTGTTTAATCTTTCTTACTCCACAATATACCGGCCACGTTCGGCGACGGCAGATTTCACTAAGTCAATGAAAGCATCCACTGACATAGTACCTAAATTTTTTCCTGAGCGAGTACGTACATTCACTGTACCTTCTTCAACTTCTCGATCACCAAGAACTAACAGGTAAGGAATGCGCTCTAGAGTACGCTCACGAATCTTAAATCCGATTTTTTCATTTCTCAAGTCAGAAATAGCGCGAAGGCCATTTTCCTTGAGTTTTGCCACAACTTGCTCACTTGCTTCAGCTTGAGCATCGGTAATGTTCATGACACATGCTTGTACAGGTGATAACCAAGGCGGCATAAAACCAGCGTAGTGTTCAATTAGTATACCAATAAAACGCTCAAAACTACCAAGAATTGCACGGTGCAACATTACAGGCTGATCACGTTCGTTTTCTTCAGTTACATAAGAAGCGTCTAAACGAACTGGCAAGTTGAAGTCACACTGAATGGTACCACATTGCCATACACGACCAAGACAGTCTTTTAAAGAGAACTCAATCTTTGGACCATAGAATGCGCCTTCACCCGGCTGCAACTCCCATTTAAGACCAGCTTCATCTAAAGCATCTGCTAAAGATTTTTCAGCTAAATCCCAAAGTGCATCATCACCTACACGCTTTTCCGGACGAGTAGACAACTTCATTTGAACTTCTTCAAAGCCAAAGTCTTTATAAACATCTAAAGTGAGTTTAATAAAGTCTGCAACCTCTTTTCCGATCTGTTCTTTAGTACAGAAGATATGTGCATCATCTTGGGTAAAGCCACGAACACGCATAATACCGTGTAAAGAACCAGATGGTTCATTACGGTGACAAGAACCAAACTCAGCTAAACGAATTGGTAAATCACGGTAAGATTTTAATCCTTGGTTGAACACTTGAACGTGACAAGGACAGTTCATTGGTTTTACAGCATAGTTACGACTTTCTGAATGAGTCGTAAACATGTTTTCTGCATAGTTTGCTGCATGGCCAGATTTCTCCCAAAGCGTAAAGTCTACGATTTGTGGAGTTTTAATTTCTTGGTAACCATTGTCTTGCTGAACTTTACGCATGTACTGCTCTAGTACTTGATAAATAGTCCAACCATTTGCATGCCAGAACACCATACCCGGTGCTTCTTCTTGCATATGGAACAAGTCTAACGCTTTACCAATTTTACGATGGTCACGCTTTTCAGCTTCTTCAATACGCTTGATATAAGCTGCTAACTGTTTTTTATCAGCCCAAGCAGTACCATAAATACGTTGAAGCTGTTCATTCTTTGCATCACCACGCCAGTAGGCGCCAGAGATTTTTGTAAGCTTGAATGATTTTAAAAATTTAGTATTTGGTACGTGTGGACCACGACACATATCTAAATAATCTTGATGGTAGTACAAGCCCATTTGTGTTTCTTCAGGCATGTCTGCAATCAAGCGTAATTTATATTCTTCACCGCGTGCAGTAAATTCAGCAATGACTTCATCACGTGGTGTCATTTTTTTAACAACATCGTAATCTTGGTCGATGAGCTTTTTCATACGCTCTTCGATCGCTGCCATGTCATCTAATGTGAAAGGACGTGGCATCCAGATATCGTAATAAAAACCTTCTTCGATGACTGGACCAATCACCATTTTAGCTTCAGGGAAAAGCTGCTTTACAGCATGCCCTACAAGGTGTGCACAAGAATGGCGAATGATCTCAAGACCTTCTTCATCTTTTGGAGTGATAATTTGTAAGGTCGAGTCTTCGGTAATTAAGTCACATGCATCAACTAGGCGATCATTTACTCGTCCAGCAACGGTGTTTTTTGCTAAACCAGGCCCAATACTTTGAGCGATTTCCATAACAGATACAGGGTGATCAAAACTTTTTTGATCGCCATTTGGCAATGTGATAATTGGCATAAAAAAATCCTTAAGGAGTGATGCCCTATACGAAGGAGCATTTCACCGCGAGATTATGATCGAGGCGAACCTCAAAATATAAAAACGGTGTAAATCAAAATTAAAAACCAGAAAGATTTTACACTTGTTCACGCCAAGTGAAAACCTTTGTGCTCATAAAATCATAAATAGATGTTGGTTATACGGTAAACAGCAATAAGTGACTTTCGTAAGTGTTTCTCATAAATTTTAGGAAATACATAAATAGGATAATTATTCATCAGAACTGATTTAAGATGATGGAAATAGCATTTGTGCTCATTTTCTGACTGAGGGGTATTTCTGTTTAAGACTAAAGCATTAATGCTTTGATTAATATTAAGTCATATTTTCAAAGAATGAATTAAAAAATAGAACATGGAGTTGTTTCACATGGTTAGTGCATACGATGAATTACCACGTACACAAGCAAACTTTGTTGCGTTATCCCCTTTGCGGTATTTAGAACGGGCAGCTTATATATATCCGGATCAGGCTTCGATTATTCATGGCAATCGCTATATTTCGTGGAAAGAAACTTATCAGCGTTGTCGGCAATTTGCCTCTCAGCTTCAACAATTAGGTATTACTAAAAATGATACTGTTTCTGTATTATTGCCCAATATACCCGCAATGATCGAAGCGCATTTTGCTGTACCTATGGCTGGTGCTGTTCTTAATACATTAAATACTCGTTTAGATGCTAAAACCATCGCCTTTATGCTAGAGCATGCTGAAACTAAAGTACTTTTAGTTGACCCAGAGTTTGTTAATTTAGCCAGAGAAGCTCTCTCACTGATTCCTAACCAACGTATTATTGTGATTGATGTGGCTGATGAAGAATATGAGGGTGAAAATCAATTTCTTGGTTCGTTTGAATATGAAGAATGGATTGCTCAAGGTGATGCTAATTTTGAATGGCATTTGCCGCAAGATGAGTGGGATGCGATTAGCTTAAATTACACCTCTGGGACAACAGGCAACCCTAAGGGAGTGGTTTATCACCACCGTGGGGCTTACTTAAATGCAGCGAGCAATATTCTAGCCTGTGGCATGAAACCTCGAGCCGTTTATTTATGGACGCTTCCTCTGTTCCATTGTAACGGCTGGTGCTTTGCATGGAGTATTGCAGCCAGTGGTGGAACCAATATTTGCTTACGCAAAGTTGACCCTGAACTGGCTATGCAGCTCATTGCAAAATATAAAGTTGATTATTTCTGCGGTGCTCCAATTGTGCTGTCCATGATTATTAACCTACCTAAAGAAAAACAGCCGAACTTAGAACATCATGTAGAAGTTATGGTTGCGGGAGCAGCACCTCCTGTCGCCGTGATTGAAGGTATGCGAAATATTGGAATTAATGTAAACCACGTTTATGGTTTAACAGAAACTTATGGACCATCCGCGCTTTGTGCCTCTCAAGCAGGATGGAGCGATCTTTCTATTACAGAACAAGCACAACTACATTCACGTCAGGGTGTGCCTTACCCGCTTCAGGACAGTATGCGAGTGCTAGACCCTGAAACGATGCAACCTGTACCAAATGACGGTGAAACCATGGGAGAAATTATGTTCCGTGGCAATATTGTGATGAAGGGATATTTAAAAAATCCAAAAGCAACTGAAGAGGCATTTGCAGGTGGTTGGTTCCACACTGGAGATTTAGCAGTTTGTCATCCAGATGGTTATGCAAAAATTACAGATCGTTCCAAAGATATTATTATTTCCGGTGGAGAGAATATTTCATCTTTAGAGGTAGAAGAGGTTTTATATAAGCATCCTGCAGTTTTAACAGCTGCTGTTGTGGCAAAACCCGATGAACGTTGGCAAGAAGTACCATGTGCATTTATTGAATTAAAAACGGGTGCTACAGCAACTCCGGAAGAAATTATTGCACACTGCCAAAAAGAGCTTGCTCGCTTTAAAGTTCCTAAGGATGTGGTCATTACCGAAATTCCAAAGACATCAACAGGCAAATTACAAAAATTTATCTTGCGTGAATGGGCAAAGGAGCGCGTTTAAATATTTTCAAATAAAAAAGCGACGTATTGAACGTCGCTTTTTTATTTGAAAGGTATTAGCCTTGATCTGACAATAAAGCAATTTGTTGCACGTAGTTAATAAACTTCTTTTTAGATGCTTCAAGATCTGCTTCTGCAACTTGCTGAGTTTTATCACGGTTAATTCTTAACACATGCTGACGCAAAGTATGACGCTCTGATGCATTATAAATTTTGCTAAACTCATTGATTGCAGGATCACCCTGTTCAATCATACGATCTACCCAACGCATAAGTTGAGCTTGCTTTTTCGCACCTTGTTGAGGTGTCAAATAAGACAAAATGACTGTCTCATCTTCATTACGCAAGAGTTTACCAACACGCTGAAACTGGCGACGGCGCGCTTCAAACGAACTAATATTCTGGACTTCTAAAAGAGCATCAATTAAACGCTCATCAACCGGAAGTTTTTGAATTTGTTTGATAGAAAGTTGTGCTAACTGCTCACCTAAAGCAGCCATACGTTGAACTGCTTTTTTCTGTTCGGTTTTACTTGCACGTCCTTCTAAAGAATCAAAATCTTCTTCAGTATAACGCTGGGGACGACGTGCCACGATTAATCTGCCTCATAAAATTTTGCGGCGAATAACGCCTGTACTTCGTTTAATGCCTGTTCTTCGTCAGCGCCATCAATGACCAAACGTAAAGTGGTCCCTTTACCTGCACCTAACATCAGTAACGACATAATATTCTTTGCATCTACCAAATGATCGCCCTTACCAATCTGAATTGACGAACGAAACTTCGTAGTGACCTCTATCAGTTTTCCTGATGCACGTGCATGTAAACCGAGTTTATTAATTACATCAACAGTTGTGTCTATCATGACCAGTGCTTCATTTCTCTGTGTAAGACCTGAACAGTCCATTCTGCCTCAAGTGCTTGTTTTAGTCTATCTACCATATAAACTGAACGATGCTGGCCGCCTGTGCAACCTATTGAAATCGTCATATAGTGACGATGCCCTTCAGCAAATGCAGGCAACCATTTTTTTAAGAAGTGGTGTATGTCCTCAAACATTTCATTTGCTTGCGGACTTGCTTCTAAAAATTGTCTTACTGGCTCATCTAAACCAGAAAAACGGCGTAATTCTAAATCCCAATGTGGATTTGGTAAATGCCGTACGTCAAAAACATAGTCAGCATCTAAAGGAATGCCATGTTTATAACCAAATGACTGCAATATAACAATCAGGTTATCCGACTGCCCTAATTTTGACAGCAAGATATGTTTTAAATCATGAACACTTTTATCTGTGGTATCAATATGAACAGTGGCACGGAACTGAATTGGAATCAGCAACTGCTTTTCTTCATGAATACACTGTAAAAGGCTTTTGAAACGGTTCGCCAGCGGATGCGGGCGACGTGAAGCACTAAATCGAGCAATTAAATCTTGATCTTGTGTCGTCAGGTAAATCACATCAACCGTACCATGCTTTTGTAGTTGCTCAAAAACATGATCGAACTCCTGCATATCTGCCCGTGTACTTCGGACATCTACACCTAAAGCGAGTTGTTCAAGATTATTTTCATGATCTAGCTTTGCCACAATTTCAGGCAGCAATGCCAAAGGTAAATTATCAATACAGTAATAGCCCAAATCTTCCAACACTTGAAGAGCTGAAGATTTTCCTGAACCAGACTGTCCTGTCACGATAAGTATACGCTTCATGGCATGGCTGTCCTTTTATGTATTATTGAGATGTAAAGGCAACTTGTAAATTATCAATTAAACGTGTCCCACCCAACTTAGCCGCAACAAACAACACAATATTACGATCAAATTGAGTAACAGGTAACAGATTTGACTGACGAGCTTCCACATAATCCACAACAAAACCATTGTCTGTCAACAACGTTTTTAAATCTGCCAAGACTTGTTGCAAATCCTTACCTTGATGTAATTGTTCTTCAGCTTGCTTTAGACCTTGATAGATGACTGGTGCCGTTTGACGCTGTTCAGGCGTCAAATAACCATTACGCGAACTCAATGCCAGACCATCTGCCGCACGAACAATAGGCACACCAATAACTTCTAACGGAATGTTTAAGTCTTGAACAAACTGGCGAATTACAGCTAACTGTTGATAATCTTTTTGACCAAAGAAAGCATAGTTTGGCTGCACAATATTAAAGAGTTTTGTGACAACCAGCGCTACACCGTCAAAATGTCCTGGACGTGAACTACCACACAAGTCATCCGTAATTTGACTAACACTAATGTTAGTTAAACGAGGCTGTGTACCATACATTTGCTCGACTGAAGGTGCGAAAACGATGTCACAGCCAACATCTGCAAGTAGACGGCTATCTTGCTCCAAAGTACGTGGATAGTTGTCAAAATCTTCACCCGGACCAAATTGGGTCGGATTCACAAAGATACTTACAACCACAACATCACATAACTTCTTTGCTTCACGAACAAGTGTGAGATGGCCTTCATGTAGATTTCCCATAGTTGGGACAAAACCAATGATTTTACGTGCAGCTCTAGCAGGATTTAAAGAAGCAGCTAAGCCTTGTATAGTGGTTTCTGTTTTCATGAATTACAGCTCAACATTGAAAGTATGTTCTTTGGCAGGGAACGACTGATCTTGTACAGCAGCATGAAAAGATTTAAAAGCATCTAAAATAGCTGTTTCACCAGACTGTTCTTTCATGAAGTTACGCACAAAACGTGCAACCTTGCCAAACGTCAAACCTAACATGTCTTGTACAACCAATACCTGACCGTCAGTCGCATTACCTGCCCCAATACCAATCACTGGAGTATTTGGGAACAGCTCAGCAATTTCTTGGCCTAGTTGCGCAGGAACGCATTCAAGCAATAGTACCGCCGCTCCAGCTTCAACCACAGCCGTACAGTCAGCAATCAGTTGATCCGCAGCTTCACGTGTTCTAGCTTGTAACTTATAACCACCAAACACATGCACAGATTGAGGTGTTAAACCTAAATGAACGCATACAGGTACACCATTACGCGTTAACACTTGTACCGTTTCACTTAGCCATGCACCGCCTTCGATTTTGATCATCTGGGCACCAGCTTGCATAACTGTTTTCGCATTCTGCAAAGCATCGTTTAAAGTGGCATAACTCATAAATGGTAAATCAGTCATAATCAATGCATGCTGGTTACCACGGCGCACCGCCGCCGTATGATAAGCCATGTCTTCAACAGTTACAGGTAACGTTGAATCACGACCTTGAATTGCCATTCCAAGAGAATCACCAATTAAGATAGTATCAATTTCAGCAAGTTCCATTGCTTTTGCCATACTTGCATCGTAACAAGTTAGACAAGAGAACTTACGTCCTTCGGCTTTAAATTTTCTTAAGTCACTAAGACTAATCATGATGGTATCCTCTACAGGAGTTTGCAGAACGTATAAGTCAGGCTTAAGCCCAAGACTCATCAGCAAGTACAGTCAGCGTCGGCTGCTGTAAGAGTTCTAAATTTTTAAGTGGCTGATCATTAATATGTAAATCAGCATCTAAATCTAATAAAGGAATCACAACAAAATCTCTTTGCAGTATTCCTACGTGCGGCACAGTTAAGCGCTCATTTTGTATTTTTTCATTGCCATAAATCAGTAGATCAAGATCTAAAGTTCGTTCACCCCAATGGCGTAGTCTCACACGCCCAGCTTCCTGTTCAAAGCGCTGGAGCTGGTCAAGTAAGTCAAGCGGAAGTATCTCGGTTTTTAGCTGAACAACTGCATTTAGATAGTTCGGTTGATCTTGAGGACCCATGGGTGGGCTTTGATACAGTTTGGAGACCTTCACTTCACCAATAGATTTAAGCTTAGCTATTGCTTCAGACAAAATCTGGCGTGAGTCACCGAGGTTACTTCCTAAGCCAATATATGTGGTTACTGTCATTGTGTAGGCCCAAAAATAACTTGGCTCAAATCACGTTGTACCCGCTTGCGCTTTAAAATGGGGTGATCACTCGTCATGTTAGCTTGTGATGCAGAAGATTTTTCCATAAAGCGATCAACAGACTGCTCTTGTCGTGAGCGTTCTTTCTTACCACGACGGCTTCGAGGTTCTGGAACGTCTACCAAAGGCTCAATTTCTACATCAACTCTATTGCTTTCAATCGGTTCAGCAGCAACCTTACGACGACTTTTCGCTTTTTGACGATTATATTGGCTAATCGCAGCTTCTTTTTCGTCATTTGACATTTCTTGGTAAGCATCCCACCAACTCCCCATTCCTTGCGTTGTGTCATCACCTGACTTTTCACGGAGTAATAAGAAGTCAAAACCTGCACGGAAACGCGCATGGCTTGCCAATGCTTCAATTTGCTGTGGCTTTGGATTAAGCAATCGGGTTTGCATTTCCCAAACTTCACGAATAAAAGTTTCAGCAAAACGAGGAATGACTGTACGTGTGGCTTGACGTTTTAAAACATCTAAACCGGCCTGCGCACGAGCTTCTGCTGGAACCACACCTTTTGTTAAATAAAAATCACAGCGTTCTAAAAATGGCTGCCACAATAAAACCGCATAGAAAAATGCTGGGTTAATGGTTTTACCAATTTGAATACGTTGATCTGTATTTTTTGCAGCGCGTTGAATAAATGGCGTCAGATCTGGACGAATATCAGCAAAAAGCTGCTTCCACACGCCAAATTCAATTAGCATTGGTAATACACGTGCCAAATGACCCATTGTGAAAAGCTTCTGAGACTCATCGTATAAACGGTGCGGAGAAACATCACGCAGCAATTGTGTCATCTCAACATCAAAAATATCGAGAATATTTGAATCAATCTTGAAATTTAGCTTCGCTGCAAAACGTAATGTCCGTAGCATACGCACCGGATCTTCTTCAAAACGTTGTGCAGGATCACCCAATAAACGTAAAGTCTTATTTTTGACATCATCAATTGCTTTACAAAAATCGAGCACAATACCCTTACGTGGTTGGTAGTAAAGCGTATTGATAGAAAAATCGCGTCGAGCAAAGTCCTGCTCTATTGTTCCCCAGTTATTGTCACGCAAAATCATGCCAGAAGCGTTGGTGACTGCTTTTTTAGGAGGGGCACGGAAAGTCGCAACTTCAATTAGCTCACGCCCTGAATAGACATGTGCCAATTCAAATCGACGGCCAATAATTCGGCATCGACGACCAAAAACTTCTTTAATTTGAGAAGGTGTTGCATTGGTGACTGCATCGAAATCTTTAGGATTGAGTCCTAGCATTAAATCACGGACACCACCCCCAACAATATAAGCCTCATAGCCTGCTTTGTTCAGACTATCGATCACATCTAAAATCGAAGAAGGAAGTTGGGCTGTGGACAAACCACATTTTGACGCTCGCAAGGTTTGCAAAAGACGCTGTCTCCTACGTCAGGAC
The DNA here is from genome assembly GCF_016064815.1 of Acinetobacter seifertii. Taxonomy (NCBI): domain Bacteria; kingdom Pseudomonadati; phylum Pseudomonadota; class Gammaproteobacteria; order Moraxellales; family Moraxellaceae; genus Acinetobacter; species Acinetobacter seifertii. The sequence goes on from NZ_CP065820.1 coordinate 3,450,285, forward strand.
GTAAATAACAAGTTGTCGCTAATCATAGCTCTAACACACACAAAGGGCAATTTGATTCTCTTTAGATTGCGCAGGAAATGATAATTGACGAACAGAACTTTTATAAGGCTAAACGCGATTTATTTTTTTCAAAAATAGCAGGCCCGATTCCTTTGACATTTTTAATTTCGTCAATATTTTTAAAACTTCCGTTCTTCTGTCTATATTCTACAATCGCTTGCGCCTTTTTCTCACCTACGCCTTTTAACTACTGAAACTCATTTACAGTGGCCTGATTCAAGTGAATTTGCCCTGTAGAGTCATTAGAACTCTTAGTATGAGAATTTTTAGAACCATATGAATGAGAAGGCTTAGAGACGTTTAACTTTTGGTCATACATCTGCTGTTTAGCCTTCCATTCCTGAAAGTTTTGATCAAAAGATTGAGCAAAAACCGAAGGTGAAATCATACCTAAGCACAACATCATTAAAATAAAACAATTATTTTTCCAAATTCTCATGCTGTATCGCATGTCGTTTTTCCCCTGTTTGTAATTGTCGTTTTGCTTGGTTCCACAATTCATCCATCTCGGACAAAGTCATGTCTTCTAATGTTCTTTGCTGTTTTATGGCTTGCTCTTCAATAAAAGCAAAACGACTTCTAAATTTATGTATGGTTGATAAAAGTGAAGTTTCACTTGAAATGTTAAGTTTACGTCCTACATTGACTAATGAAAACAGACAATCTCCAAATTCGTCTTGAATTTCATCAATATTTTGACTTTTGAGCGCCTCTTTGAACTCACCGAGTTCTTCTTCTAGTTTTGCATAAGCATCTTCTACTGTTTCGAAATCGAAACCGACTTTTGCAACATTTTTTTGAATTTCCTGTGCTTGAGACAGTGCAGGACCATGTTTAATTTCATCTAATCTTGATTGCGGCTTGCCTTGCTTTTCTTGTTGTTTAATTTGTTTCCATAGCTCACTGACTTGTTCGGGTGTTAAGTTATTAAATTGATCAGCTTGAAACACATGTGGATGACGTCTTATTAATTTTTCACTAATTGCCTTAACTACATCTTGAAAATTGAACGCCCCTTGCTCACTAAACATTTGTGATTGAAATACAACTTGTAGTAGCAAATCACCCAACTCATTTCGAATCTCATCAATATCGCCCTGACGAATGGCAGCTTCGACTTCATATGCTTCTTCAATCGCATATTTAGTTAGTGACATTGGGGTTTGTTTTTGATCCCACGGACATTTTTCACGTAGCTCTTGCATAATTTTAAGCAATTTATCCATGGTAACCCTCAAGTTTAAAAAGTCGGTCAGTAAATTTACAATTCTAATTTGCTAGGATCAAAATTAAAGCGGCAAATCATTCGTCATATTGTAACGATAAAGAGAAAAAAAGATGAAACATAGCATTCTGATTAGTGGCGCAGCTCAAGGTATTGGAGCAGAAATTGCACGAGTATTTTACAAACAAGGGTATAAAGTAGGTATTTATGATATTAACGAATCACTTGCTCAAAGCTTAGCAACAGAGTTAGGTCCCAATGCATGCGCTGGCTATTTAGATGTTAGTAATTACAGCCAGTGGCAACTTATATTAAAAGAATTTACCGACTGGGCTGGCGAGCTTAATATTTTGGTGAATAACGCAGGAATTTTATATTCTGGGGCCTTTGAACACATCGATATCAATTCACACCAAAGAACAATCAATATTAATGTAAACGGTGTAATTAACGGTTGCCATGCTGCACTGCCCTATTTAAAGCAAGCTTCTTTTGCACGAGTCATCAACCTCTCATCAGCTTCTGCAATTTACGGACAAGCTGACCTTATTTCTTATTCGGCCAGTAAATTTGCAGTTAGAGGAATTACCGAAGGTTTAGATGTGGAATGGAAAAAATATGGTATTCGTGTTTTAGATGTGATGCCGTTATTTGTACAAACTGCGATGGTCAATAATATGGATGCTGGCAGTATTCAGAACATGGGGGTCGATTTAACGCCTAATGATATCGCTCAACAGGTGCTTTCACTTGTCGAGAAAAAAGCTCATTTCTGGACACCTACGCACACGCCAGTTGGTATAAAAACCAAATTGCTTTATCAACTCTCAACCATAAGCCCACAGTTTTTAAATCGGTTAACTAATATTTACTTATCAAGAAAGTAGCTGATAAAAAAGGCCGTCAATTGACGGCCTTTTTACTTCGTTTATTTAAACACCTTGAATCATGCGTCGTGCGCTGATAATCCCCGGTTGCTGCTCTAAACGAGCCAACAAACGTGAAAGCTGAGCCAAACCTTTCACCTCAATGAGCAACTTCATATTGGCAATACCATCAGCCTCAGAAATTGTATTTACCTGACGGATATTAATTTGGTCAGAGAAAATCACTTGAGTTAAGTCTTTGAGCAAACCACGACGATCATAAGCTTCAACTACAATTTGAACACTTTGACCACGAGTTGGCTGCATTTCCCAATCCGCTTCAACAGCACGCTCTGGCTCTTGCTTGATCATACGTTGATAATCAGAACACAAGACTTTGTGAATACTTACACCACGGTTCAATGTGATATAGCCAGCAATTGATTCACCATGGACTGGTTGGCAACACTGTGCAATATGTAGCTCTACGTTGTCTAAACCATCAATTAAAATACCATGTGCAGACAAAGTATGGCTGGCACGTGGGTTTAATGTTGGCTTAAGTACCAGTTCAGGCTCATCCTGATCAAGATGCATTTGACGATTAATCTGGTTAATCAAGGCATGTAGGCTTATATCGCCGCTAACAAGATTAACCAAAATATCATCGCCTGTTTTCACATTAAAATGTGATGAGTAGTCGTTGAGATCGATACTCTTCGGGTGAATCGCCAATCGAGACAATTCTTTGTTCAGTAACTCACGACCAACTTCAAGGTTCTTGCTACGATCTTGCTGCCTGAACCAGTGACGTAGCTTGTCACGTGCACGAGATGTCTTGATATAACCTAGAGAGTTCACCAACCAGTCACGGTTTGGTTCACGGTCTTTCTTGGTTAAAATCTCAACCTGCTCACCTGTTTTTAGCGTATAGGTTAATGGCACGTAGCGCTGGTTAACACGCGCTGCATAACATTTATTCCCTACTTCTGTATGTACATGATAAGCAAAGTCTAAAACAGTTGAACCACGTGGTAATTCTTTAATATCACCATCACGACTAAAGACATAAATCTTTTCAAAACCTTCAAAGTCTTGAAGTTGATCAAAGCCTTCTGTCTCGTCTTCGTTTTGATGTACTGTGGTTTCATTACGTTCTTGGTAATGTTCCAAAACAGCACGAAGCGAATGTAAACGATGGTTAAAAGAATGGTCGGTATTCTTTGAACCTTCTTTATAGTTAAAGTGCGAACATACACCTAATTCTGCTTCATCATGCATCTCATGAGTACGGATTTGTACTTCTAAAGATTTATTTTCAGCAATTACAGCAGTATGTAATGAGCGATAACCATTTGCTTTCGGGTTGGTAATATAGTCATCAAACTGGTGTGGAATATGACGCCAAATTTGATGAACAATACCTAATGAGTGATAACACTCAGGTACGCTATTCACCAGCACACGTAAGGCACGAATATCATAAAGCTGATCGAAACTCAGGTTTTTACTTTTCATTTTTCGATAAATCGAATAAATGTGCTTTGCTCGACCTGTAATTTCAGCTTCAATACCGTAAGACGCCAACTCATTCTTTAAGCGATCAATCACGAACTGAATATAATGTTCACGTTCTAAACGTTTTTCATTGAGTAAAGAAGCAATCTCTTTATAACGGTCTGGTGCCAAATAGCGGAAAGCTAAATCTTCGAGTTCCCACTTAAGCTGTGCAATACCTAAACGGTGCGCTAATGGAGAATAAATAGTTAGAATTTCACGTGCGACACGCTCTTGACGCTCACGTGATGAGTTTGCAAGCTCTCGTAAAGAATAAGTACGCTCGGCTAACTTAATTAAAACAACACGTACATCTTCGGTCACAGAAATCAGCATTTTATAAATGCCGCTTAAATGTTCCCGCTGGTTATTATTAAAATGGTCTTCTAATCGTTTATTTTTTTCAATGAGCTCTGAAAGCTTACCCATTGCCAAAGTGCCTTTGACAAGGTTATAGACTTGCTCACCAAATTTGCGCCTCACTTCTTCTATATCAGTAATGTCCTCACGAACACTACGATAAAGCATCGCAGCAGATAAAGTATCTTCATCTACATGTAAATGCGCCAGAATATCAGCCATTCCAACACCAGTAGCAAATGTATTGGAACGATGATTAACCGTTGAATCTAACTCTTTTTGCAGGGTTAAATGCGCAACCTCTTCGAGTTGTTTAAGCTCTGCCCCATCTAATATTTCACGAACCCGATCCAACCATGAGGCTAAACCGACTTGTGTTTCGGCGGCATGCTCTACAGTCGTTTCCTCTGACAACTCAGTTAGTTGTTCAGGTAACTGTTCACGTACTGTGACCATACCATTCTCCTAGATATGTAACTCATGTTTTTAATCGTTTATCTCTTGAATTTTTTCAAATAAAGCAATTGATTCAACATGTTCTGTATGCGTAAACATGTCCATAACCGCTGCTTTTTTTAACTGGTACCCATGTTGAACCAAAACACCGGCATCCCTTGCTAGTGTTGCTGGATTACATGATACATAAACGATTCTTTTTGCTCCAAAGTTTGGTACATACTGCATAATTTCATATGCACCGGCACGAGGAGGATCAATCAATAATGCATCAAATCCTTGATTTGCCCAAGAATGATGCGAAAAATCTTTTGTTAAATCTTGTGAAAAGAAGGTTGCTTGCACCAAATTATTGCATTTTGCATTGTCTGCTGCCCGCTGCACCATTTCTTCACTAGCTTCCACACCAACAACCTGACCATTTGCACCAACACATCGTGCAAGTGGAAGCGAAAAATTACCTAATCCACAAAACAGATCGAGTACCCTTTCACCGTCTTGTAATTGAAGCAATTCACATGCCAATTGTACCATTTGTTCATTTACTGTCGCATTGACCTGCGTAAAATCCAATGGCGAAAAAGCAAAATTTACCTCAAATGCATTTAAAGCATAATGTAAGCGCATAGCACCTTGCTCTTCATCAATACGACGAAGACTTTCAGGGCCTTTGGGTTGTAAATACAATTGCCAGCCTTTGTGTAACGCAAATTGTCTTAATTGGTTGACATCAGAATTATTTAATTTTTCTACATGACGAACCAATAAAGACGTTTCATCATCACCTTTTGCTAATTCTACATGACCAATATGTGCTTTGCCCTTTAGACTTTGGAGTAAATTACGCAACTCTGGCAGACTATCTGATAACTTTTTATCCAAAACACTACAAGTATGGATAGAAGTTAAGCGATTACTATGATGCTCACGAAACCCTAGAATCAAACGGTCTGGTTTTGGCAAATATCGCACACCAATACGAGCACGACGGCGATAATCACTTTGCAAAGAACGAATTGGTTCCAACCACTGTTCAGGTTGAATACCTGCAAAATGCTGTAAATGTGATTGAAGAACATTTTGCTTTAAGCGAATTTGCTCATCTGGATGAATGTGCTGCATGCTACAACCACCACAAATACCATAATGAGGACAAACTGCCTCTACACGATTTGGTGAAGGTTCAGCTAAAAGCTCAATCATTTCAGCTTCTTCAAGACGTTTAGCTTCATGCGTGATTTGAGCCTTTACCATTTCTCCAGGCAACGCATAACGAATAAACACTTTTTTACCATGCTTATCTGCCGGATGATCTGGATGAGAACCATAGTGCGCAATTCCTCGCCCCTCATGAGAAAGAGTTTCAACCTGAAAAATATATTCTGGTAGTTGAGCTTTGCGAGATTTGGCTTGCTGTTTCAAAGAATGAACCTAAAAATCTAAAGGATTAAAATAGTGGGACGTAAATTCGGTGTATTTCGAAGTACGTTGCCACACTTCAAGAAAATCGGCCTGCTGAGGCATAGTTTGTAAATATTCAATACTCGAACTAATCCAGTGATTATGTTCATCTGCATTTAATTGGCCTTTTAGTACTAACCAACGCAAATAAATGAACCATGTATTGAGTACATCACCTTCACAATAACTGGTTAATTTTAACCACTGTTGATTACGAACATATTCAGGAACATGATAACCCGATTCACCACGCTTACCTGGCAAACCTAAAATACAGGCGATATCGTCAAGCTTTTGGAAATTACGACCATTAAACATTGCCATAACATCCATTAAATCAATATGACGATGGTGATAACGGTTTTGGTAATTATTAAAACGTTTTTGACTATCAAGCTCACCTTGATCAAACAAGCCCGGCGCAGAAAGACCATGATACATGGCACGGAATAAAATAACTGGCAAATCAAATTGTGAACCATTCCAACTTACTAAAGTCGGGTGGCGCTTATCAAAAATAGATAAAAACTTCTGTAAAATTTCAGCTTCTGAATAGTGCTCTCGACTAAATGAAAATAATCGAAAGCCCGATTCATCAATCCATAGTCCAGAAATACAAACAATTTCGTGCAATGGTAAACGCTGAAAATCCATGCCTGATTCTTGACGGCGGATTTTGGTGAGTGCCTGTTCGACATCTGCCTCTGGCAAATCAAGATGATATAAATGCGCTCCCGCTTTTAAATCAGTTAAAGTTTCAATGTCAAAAACTAAAGTTGGGAAACGCATTCTTTCTCTCAATTATGAGTTATCGTCCTGTACTGAAAACAAACCTGTAGATAAGTAGCGGTCGCCACGGTCACAGATAATGCAAACAATAACAGCATCCGGATTTTCTTCTGCAATCTTAATTGATGCCCAAACCGCACCACCTGAAGATGTACCAGCACTAATACCTTCCATACGTGCCAATTTACGCATGGTTTTTTCAGCTTCAATTTGAGGAATATCAATAATTCGGTCTACACGACTGCTATCAAAAATCGTGGGTAAATATTCTTTTGGCCAACGACGAATACCCGCAATGCTTGATCCGTCTGATGGTTGCAAACCCACAATCTGAATGTCTGGATTTTGTTCTTTTAAATACTTAGAAACACCCATAATGGTACCTGTTGTACCCATTGAGCTTACAAAGTGAGTAATTTTACCACCAGTTTGTTTCCAGATTTCAGGGCCTGTCGTAAGGTAATGAGCCTCGACATTATCAGGATTACCAAACTGATTTAGAACATGACCTTTGCCGTCTTTTTCCATTTGCAAAGCTAAATCACGTGCGCCTTCCATACCTTGTTGGGGAGTCACTTCAATTAGTTCTGCACCATAAGCCAACATCGCATCTTTGCGTTCTTGGCTCATGTTATTTGGCATAATAAGTTTCATTTTATAGCCACGCATTGCCGCAACCATAGCCAGCGCAATACCTGTATTACCGCTAGTTGCCTCAATTAACGTATCGCCCGGTTTAATTTGACCACGCTTTTCTGCCTGCATAATCATGTTGTAGGCGGGACGATCTTTTACAGAACCTGCTGGATTATTACCTTCCAATTTTGCTAAAACCGTTGCTTGCGTATGACAAGCCAAGCGCTGCAAACGGACTAGAGGTGTTTTACCTACATAGTGATCTAACAAAAATTCGTCGGCTAAAAAATCAGGTTGTGTATTACTCATGATCAACACCTAAATCGGGGTGGCACTATTGTATGAAAAAATGATCGGTACTGCACCCATTTCACTATGCTTTTTAATGAAAGTGATTAAAGCCCAGTCAGTTATAAAATGCCGTCTGTTTTAAAATAAAGCGTGATAATATGCCCTACAGAGAGATCAATCCGATGTAGCCATGTCTAATTTCAATAAAACCTTATCGAAACGCTTACGTCTGAATCATGCATATGGGCAATTGATTGCTCTTATTTTTGTGCCCATGATGATTTTAACCGGTGTTGGTGCTTTTCTGGTTTTAACTGAAACCTCTCACTCTGCAAAACAACAGCAACTGCATCACGCTTCGGCTATTTTGGCTCGTTATAATGAAATCGCCAAAAACCTCTACACATTGGTAGAGCTAAAACCTGATGAATATGATCATGCACAAAATATTATGCAAAGCATGTTCAGTGAAAAAGATTTAAAGCGTGCTGCTTTAATTGATAGTAATGGTCAAACATACTTAAGTGTGGGTTATCGAGATAATCGTTACTGGCCCAACTTTACCCAAAGCAGTAGTTTCTTCGGCCCTATTTCTTACAACCATAACAATATCTATGGTATTCGAGTCACTAATACCACAGGAAAAACTCCTGTTTGGCTCGTGATTGAAATGGACAATCAGCCATTAGAGCTAGCACGCTATCGTATTCTGATCGCTTTAGTTATTACCAGCCTAATGACGCTACTGTTGCTTTTGCTCTGCCTAAATTTCTTCTCTCGCCGCTGGGTTGCACCGATGTACGAAATTCGAATGCAATTACAACGACTTAATGCAGACACTTTAGATCAGCACATGATCATTAACAGTACAGGCGAATTACGATTACTCCAACGTGATATTGCAAACGTAGTAAAACGCCTACATTTTAGTTTTTTAGAGCTTAAAGAACATACAGAACAAACCGAAGAAGACTTACGCAGAACATTAGACACTTTAGAAGTTCAAAACATTACTTACCGTCAGGCACGTGACCAAGCCATTTCATCAAATCAGGCAAAATCCGTTTTCCTTGCCAATATTAGTCATGAGCTTCGTACACCGCTTAACAGTATTGATGGCTTTATTCATTTATTACTTCGCCAACAAAACCTGAGTAACGAACAAAATCTCTATCTACAAACTATTCGAAAATCTTCTGCCCACTTATTAGCATTAATTAATGATGTATTAGATTTCTCAAAAATTGATGCAGGTAAACTAGAACTTGAAACAGCACCGTTTGATTTAGAAGAAGCTATTTTCGATGTCATGGACATGTTGTCACCTTTGGCTGCCCAAAAGCATATTGCCATGGCATTTTATTATGCAGACAACATTCCTCAAGAAGTCATTGGGGATGCTTTACGCTTTAAACAAATTTTGACCAACCTAATTTCAAATGCAATCAAGTTCACCCCAGATGGCGAAATTATTGTTCGTGTCCGTATGGAACATGACGACATTGGTCAATGCTTACTTCATTTTAGCGTTCAAGATAGTGGTATTGGTTTAAGCGGCACAGACCGTAAAAAATTATTTGAGTCGTTTTCGCAAGGCGATGCCTCTGTTACACGTCAATTTGGTGGTACAGGCTTAGGTCTCGCGATCTCCAAACAACTGGTTCACCTCATGCATGGTCAAATTGGTTTTGAAGATAACCAAGAGCGTGCGCCAACAGAAAAAGGTTCAACATTTTGGTTTACTGCACAGTTTGCTGTAGATGAAGAACATGAGATAGAACATCCTCACTTTGAACATTTACAAGTCGTGTCTTATTTAGCACATCCAGCAACGGCAAGTGTTTTACGTTACTATCTTGAAAATTATCAAGTTCCACATATCGAAACTCAATCGATTTTGGACTTATTTAGCCGCTTAAAACACCTCGACCAGAAAGACAATACATGGCTTGTTGTTGATCATAGCGGTGACACAGAAGCTCTACTTAAAGAAATTCGTAGCCGTTATCAAGGTAACCTAGCAGTTTATGGCTACCAAATGACACTTGAGCCAAACATGCTCACCGAATATCGTGCTCGCCCTCTTTATCAACCGTTAAGCCGTAGTGGACTCATTCAATTATTAAGTGACCAACCTATTTTTGAAGAAGAACAACAAGACTTTAATGGTCAGGGATTACATATTTTAGCGGTCGATGACCATTTACCGAACTTAATTGTTTTAGAAGCATTGTTAGGTGAGTTAAATGTTAAAACCACTAAAGCCTTAAGTGGACAAGAAGCGCTGAATATCATTCAAGAACGCATTGATCAAAAGCTCAAACCGTTTGATTTGGTGTTTATGGACATTCAAATGCCGGTTATGTCAGGCATTGATACTACTCGCGCGATCCGCTCTTTAGAATCAACGCTAGATGGAGAAATGCAGCTTCCAATTATTGCATTAACAGCTCACGCGCTTGCTGATGAAAAACAAAAGCTTCTGAAAGTTGGTATGAATGACTATGTCACCAAGCCAATTCAAATGGAGCAGATCATTCAGATTTTAACGCAATGGACCAAAAACAATTTCGCTGCACAAGCCTTAGATAAAGATCATCATGTTGTTGCTGAGGCACTAGACCCAGATATATTAAACTGGCAGCAAAGTCTGCAATTGGCAGCAAACAAAGAAGACCTTGCCCAAGACTTACTTAAAATGTTGGTGGACAGTTTCCCAACCGAGCTAGATGAAATGCAGCAGCTCATTGAACTTGAAGACTTCCCTCAACTTGAGCATGTATTACACCGCCTCTATGGTGCAACTCGCTATGTTGGCACACCAAAACTTCAACAAGTTACTGGTGACTTTGAACAGTTTGTTTCTAAGTTACGCAAAGAGCGCCGTAGAGCTGACGATGGATTTATTGAAGAAGTTACACAGCGCTTCAATGAATTAGGACTTGTGATTAAAGAAGTAGAGAGTGCAGCTCACCAAATTTTAGTTATACCAGACTAAAAAGAACCTGTAAAAAAGGCATGACTGACCTGTCATGTTTCCAATTTACAGCCATGTTATGCTCCGCTTATCGATAAAAAAATAAGCGGGAATTTCATGGCACTTTTACGTATTGAAAAGAATAATGGCATTGCGACAGTTTATCTAAACCGTCCGGATAAACGTAATGCCATGAGTTTCGCTCTCCTCAAAGAACTTGTTTCAACGGCTAAAGCCATACAAAAAGACCGAGAGATCCGCTGTGTAATTTTGACTGGCGAAGCACAAGTATTTAGTGCCGGAATTGATTTATCTGACCTCAACAATCCTAAAAATTCTGCATTTGCGATTTGGGAGCTTGTAAAACCAGGACAAAGCCTTTTCCAAAAAGCTTTTTTGATTTGGCAAAACTTGCCTGTCCCTGTGATTGCAGCGATTGAAGGTTATTGCTTTGGCGCGGGAATGCAACTTGCGTTGGCTGCCGATATCCGTATTGCCCATCCAGAAACCAAAATGTCGATTATGGAAAGCCGCTGGGGATTAGTACCCGACATGGGGCTTACCCGCTCACTTAAAGGTTTGATTGGTGTAGACCTTGCAAAAGAACTAACCTTAACTGCGCGTGTGTTTGACGGAAATTATGCAAAAGATATTGGCCTTGTAACGCATTTAAACGAAAATCCATTACAAAAAGCGAATGCGATTGCCTCAGAAATGCTACAACGCTCACCAGATGCATTGACTGCTGCAAAACGAGTATTAGATGCAATGGAACATCAACCAGAAAAATCATTGCGTCTAGAAAAAATCTGGCAACTTAAACTATTACTTGGTAAAAATAGCAAACTCGCTCGTAAAAAAGATAAACATCCGGAAGTTAAATTTTTACCACGCCAATATAGATAAGAGCTTTGAAGATGAATTTTGATCGTAATACACCGATTGCCTTTTTAGGCATAGGGCTTATGGGAAGCCGTATGGCTAGCCGTCTTATTCAAGCAGGTTTTCAAGTTGCTGTCTGGAACAGAACAGCATCTGCTTGTGAAGAACTTATCGATATCGGCGCACACGCTCTCGATCTTTCAAACATCGGACAATACCCTGTAGTTTTAACTTGTTTAGCTGACGATAAAGCTGTGCAAGCTGTATTTGAACAAATTCAACCTCACTTAAAAGCTGGTCAAACTATTGTGGACTTCTCAAGTCTGTCTGTTGCTGCAACAAAAGCACTCGCTCAAGCTACTGCTTCACAACACGTGACATGGATTGACTCTCCTGTTTCGGGCGGTACAGCTGGTGCTGAACAAGGTACACTTGTCATTTTTGCAGGTGGAGATGCTCAAACTATTGAAGCTTTAAGCCCTGTTTATAATGTACTTTCCCAACGTGTAACACGAATGGGGGATACTGGTACCGGCCAAGCCACTAAAATTTGCAATCAACTCATTGTGGCAGCAAATAGCGCTCTTATAGCGGAAGCTGTAGCACTAGCAGACCGCGCAGGTGTAGACACGACATTACTCGCCCCCGCTCTAGCTGGTGGATTTGCCGACTCAAAACCTTTTCAAATACTTGCGCCACGTATGGCAACACATACATTCGAGCCTATTCAGTGGAAAGTTCAAACATTATCTAAAGATCTTAATAACGCGGTAACATTAGCTAAGAATTTTAATTTAGACATCCCTGTTGCACAAAAAGCTCTATTACAGCTACAAACTCACCAAAAAAATGGCTTTGCTGAGAAAGATTTAGCTACTATGATTCAAGTAGTAGAGCAATAATAAACGGAGTTTGTATATGGGTCGTCTTGCCGTTAACTTATCCATGATTTTTACCGAAGTTTCTTTAATTGAACGCTTTGCATTAGCCCATGCAGAGGGCTTTGAACATGTAGAAATCCAATTCCCATATGAACTTACCATTTCCGATATTCAAGACCAACTTGAACGCTATAACCTCAGTTTATGCTTAATTAATGTTCCTGCTGGCGACCTTATGCAAGGTGGAAATGGTTTGGCAGGTGTACCAGGCCAAGAAAAAGCATTTCGTGAAGCATTAGAATTAGCTATTCGTTATGCCACCGCTTTAAAAGTACCACGTGTCAATATTTTGGCAGGTAAGCAACCTCAAGATTCAGATTTACTTCCTTGCCTTAAAACTCTTGCAAGCAACTTAAAGCTGGCCTGTGACTTACTCACAGAACATGATATTGAACCTATATTTGAGATGATTAATGGCACAGATATGCCACGTTTTTTAGTACAGAACATTGCTCAAGCTCAAGAAATGCTAGAAGCAGTCAATCACCCTGCTTTAAAAATGCAATATGACTGTTACCACATGGCGATGATGGGTGAAGATGTACTTGAAGGGTTACAAGAAAATATTCACCAAATTGGTCACATTCAGTTCGCAGATTGTCCGGGACGCCATGAACCCGATACAGCCCAGATTCCTTACGAACAAATATTTTCTTGGATCAAACAAAGTGCTTATATGGGCTACATTGCGGCAGAATACAAACCTAAAAACGGCTCAAATCAGTCATTTACATGGAAAAACAAATATTTTTCCGATGATGTAAATATATAAACTGTTACTAGTTTCGTTTGAAATTCTGAGTGAAAACCACTATATTAGATAGTGAGTAATTGTCAGGAAAATATACCCTATATGAATTTAGAACCATCGCCCAGCGTGTCTAATTCTCACGATTTCGCAATGAACACCTCAAATAAAGACGTACAAGCTTGTCTCAAAGTCGTCCATGACGCTTTAGTTGATGTAAAAGCAAAAGATATTCTACAGTTAGATGTTAGCTCTATTAGCAACGTTGCTGATGCTATTGTTATTGCGAGTGGTACTTCTACTCGTCACGTCAAAGCACTTGCTGATAATGTTGCAGAAGAAGCTCGAAAAGCTGGTTTCCGCCCGATTGGCGTTGAAGGCGAACGAGATGCCGAATGGATCTTAATTGATCTTGGCTTTGTTGTAGTACACGTGATGCTACCGACAGCCCGCAAATTCTATGATTTAGAAAGCTTATGGCGTACTGCCCCAGAGTCAGTCGCATAAAATTTTTGCTTTTAAAAAAAGCGGCTCTTTTGAGCCGCTTTTTTAGTTGTTAAAGGTGCTATTTTTCATTACCACCTACAGTTTATTGTGTACTAACTTTTCTTTCTTCTCGAATAACTTTAAGCATTTCCTCAGTCATATTTATCTTCATTTTCTTTACAATATCACTTTGTAGCTCAGAAATTAGCTTGAGTTGCTCCTCACTTATATTTTTATAATCATCACCCGCCAATTTTTTTATATCAGTTACCCCCATCCATTCCTTTTCCTCTTGTCTACATTTATAGAAAGCATCTTCAACAATATCATTTTCATCTTTGTTCATTTTTATTTGAGACCCAACTTGTCCCATCAAACAATTTGCATATTTTTCACTTACTTCCTCAAGAGGCTCTGCCAAAGTTACCGATGAAAAGAAAAAACTGATAAATGAAATTAAAAAGAATATTATTTTTTTAACCACTTAAATTCCTTAAATAATTACTATATATCAATCAAATATTATCATTCTTAGCATCCAGTTAAAGTAAAAAATAGCCAATATAACCTCTACATCACATTAAATAAAAATAAATACCTCCATTTTTTGATTATAGAGATTAAGTGAAAGTCTCAAAGATGTCAGTCATCACCAATTTTTAAATTTGACATGACAAATTGTCAAAATTACAGCACTATAACTATTCTTAAAGTCTCATCAATAAATAGCATAACTGGAGCACTAAAAAGTGAAGATACTCATTACAGGCGCCAACACAGGGATTGGTTTTGCCACAGCAGAACAACTTGTAAAACAAGGGCAACATGTCATTTTGGCGTGTCGAAATCCTCAAAAAGCTCAAGAAGCACAAAACAAACTGCGCTCACTTGACCAAGGGCAAATCGATATCGTTTCTCTTGATTTGAACAGTCTTGAGTTAACTAAAAAAGCTGCAGATGAAATTGCAGATAAATATGGCAATCTTGATGTACTTATTAATAATGCTGGGTTATTTGCAAGAACAAAACAGCTCACAGCAGATGGTTTTGAGCAACAATTTGGCGTTAATTATTTAGGTCACTTCTTACTTACTCAAAAGTTACTCCCAGTTTTACAACAATCTCCTCAAGCACGTATTGTTCATCTTGCATCTATTGCTCATTGGGCTGGTTCAATTAAACCTAATAAATTTCGTGCAGAAGGTTTTTACAACCCCCTGTTCTATTATGGACAATCTAAGCTTGCAAACTTACTCTTCAGCAATTCACTAGCTAAACAATTTGCTGGTAGTACAATTACAAATAATGCATTACACCCTGGCGGTGTTGCTTCTGATATTTATCGTGATTTACCAAAACCAGTTTATGCAGCCATGAAAATAGGCTTAGTGCCAACATCAGTTCCTGCAAAACTTATTAAGGAAATGGCAATTGGAGACTCATGGCAAAGCCGCAATGGCGAATATGTCAGTGCACATATGCCTGACTGGAAATCGTCACATGCAAAAAATCAGCAACTGGCACGTGATCTCTACCAACAATCAATGGATCTGGTCGAAAAGTTTCTTTAAATCCTAAAAAGCAAAAAAACCACCCGAAGGTGGTTTTTTTATTTTTGAGATTGCTCTTATCTCGAAATTCAATTATTCGGCTTAATCAAATCACTATAATTCAACTTATTTATATAAACTCTATTTGCAAGCAAAAACCAACCAAGATTACCTTGATCTTGCAATCTATTATATAAAACGTTCGGAGAATCAGTGTTTCTAAGAATTGGAGCCGAATATACTTTATATGAGATGTTCATATTATTATTTAAACTATCTTTTTCAAATAAGTATCCAGTCTTATTCTTAAGATGCAAAGTATTATTATCATCAATAAGTTGATACCCATCTTTCGCTTGATCTTTTAGGAGTTTTTCAAATAAAGCTGGTGATGTATCAAAATTTCCTTCTTTGTTTAAGTTATTAACCCATCGATAACTATATTCACTTCTATCTCCAATTGTTCTCAAACATACTGGAATATCAAACAACCCATTTACCACTCCATTATTTAACAGAGATACATGAGTATATTGATATCGACAAGACTGAGATCCAAAAGCATTCAACTGATTTAAAATATTTTCCTCATCTAAATTATTATCATCTAAATTATATTTTTGATCATAACTATAAATATTACTATTTTTTAAATTTTTAACAAACAACAACTTAATATGATTTTTATCAATATTATAAATGGATTTTAACAAATACCCTTGCTTAGCTTTTCTTTCTCTCTCATCAGCAATAAGCAAATAATTACCAGTGTCAATATTATTACTAATATCTACTAAATCATATGAATATTTATCTTCTGATTTTTTAAACTTAATAAAGATATGTGACTTATCCCCACCTGCAACCATCCTATTTAAAATAAAATCTTTATACAAAATGTAACCCTCTGTTCCAAATTGATTAGCTTTTACTATTAAATCATCATATGTAGTTGCAGGAACTACTCTATATTGAGCTTCATCAACATAATCACTAGGTTTTCTTAAACTATAAGCAGGAGCTGCAGCACGAACTCTACAATTTATATCTTTTGCAACATCAACCTCATCAAGATATTTTTTTATTTGAGAAGGATCGTCTAGATATTTTTTTTGTGTCTCAGACAAAATATCTGTCCCAAGTACACAATATGTATCATCATTCTTAAAAGCAATAATTCTCGTACTCCCCCCCTCATCTTCATTGCCCCAAAAACCAATTATTCTTGGGTTTTTTAACCATACAACATTATAACTATAGGGTGTATTCTCAAATTTCTGCGTATGCCCTATATTAGTAATATATTGAAAAGATGAAGCTATATCATATTCATCAATAACATTACCTGTACAATCAGCATTTTGATAAATACGCTTTTCTATAGTTAAACGTATTTCATCACTATTTCCATTTTTATAGCTTACATAAGTATCCAAATTTCCATTATCACAAACTCCTTTCTGCCAAGTCCCCAAAAGGCGATCTGGTAAAGATAATGTAGGATTTGTAGGATTTGTAGGATTTGTAGGATTTGTAGGATTTGATACAGAATCTTTTGTTCCATTACCACACCCTGAAATACTAAATAATAAACAAGTAATTAAAATATTATTAGTCAATATTTTCATAATAATTTTCCACTTTTATTTCGCCTTAAAAAATAACACATTTATTACGTTTACTAAATAAATTCTTTTATTAATAAAAACTTTTCAATATATTATATTGAAATAAAAAACCACCCGAAGGTGGTTTTTTATTTCAAAATAACTTAGTGACCTGTACCATTAATTGATTTAGTCATATCTTCAACAACTTTCTTAGCATCACCAAAGATCATCATTGTTTTTTCGTTATAGAACAAATCGTTGTCTAGACCTGCATAACCTGTTGCCATAGAGCGCTTAATCACCATGATTGTACGTGCTTTATGCGCTTCAAGAATCGGCATACCATAAATCGGTGAGCTAGGATCATCTTTCGCTGCTGGGTTTACAACGTCGTTTGCACCAATGACAAGTACTACGTCTGTTGCAGGGAAGTCTGAGTTAATCTCATCCATTTCCAAGATGTCTTCGTACGCCACGTCTGCTTCTGCAAGCAATACGTTCATGTGTCCAGGCATACGACCAGCAACTGGATGTATCGCAAAACGAACGCGAACACCTTGCTCTTTTAGAATTTCACACAATTCTTTTACAGCATTTTGTGCACGACCTTGCGCCATACCATAACCCGGTACAATCACAACGCTGTCTGCATTTGACATCAAGAAGCCAGCATCATCAGCAGAACCTGAACGGTAGTTACGCTGAACTTGCTCACCCTTAGCAGCTGTAGAAACTGCCGCACCGCCCATCGCACCACCAAACAATACGTTGATGATTGAACGATTCATTGCTTTACACATGATGTACGACAGAATCGCACCAGATGAACCTACGAGAGAACCCGCAACGATCAACATGTTGTTTTCAAGGGTAAAACCAATACCTGCTGCTGCCCAACCAGAGAATGAGTTAAGAAGCGACACCACCACAGGCATGTCACCACCACCTACCGGTGCAATCCATACCCAGCCAAATGCAAGTGCAAGTGCTGTCATTGCCCAGAAAGCAGTCATGTTGCCAGTTGTGAAGAAGTAGAAACCACAAGCCAACATCGCAACAAAGATAAGTGCTTGAACAGGTTTAACCCATGCACCAGAAATTGTTTTAGCCCATTTTTTCGCAGCCAATTTACCATATGCGAATACAGATGCAGTAAAGGTAATCGCACCAACGAAACACCCCACAAACAATTCAAATAGATGAACCTTGCTCATGTGTGCATGTTGTACGCCAGCTGCAGTCAAAGCCGCCTCATTTTGAGCAAACAGTGCAGTTAATTGGTTGTTATGTAAAATTGCAGCTATTGCAATAAGGACAGCAGCTAAACCCACCAATGAGTGCATAAGCGCAACAGTTTCAGGCATTTGTGTCATTGGCACTGTACGTGCACGTGCAATACCCACGATTGCGCCTAACACCATTGCCCCAACGATCATCCAGATGACTGGGTTGTTGGCAACAAAGAAGGTCGTTATAACAGCAATCGCCATTGCGATCATACCGTAACGGTTACCTTGAATTGCTGTTTTAGGGCCAGACAAGCCACGAAGCGTCAAGATAAAGAGGATTGCGCCCACAAGGTACAACCAGTTTGCATTTGCTTGAATAAATTCCATGTCAAAGCCCTCTTATTTCTTTTGCTTAGGCTTGAACATTTCCAGCATGCGCGCAGTTACTGCGAAGCCACCGAAAATATTAATGCTTGCTAAAAATACTGCAATTGCACCGAGTACACTCACCACATTCACACTTTGAAATGCAACATTCGCATCTACACCTAAAACAGGTAGACCTACAGTTTGCAACATCGCACCAACAACAATAATTGATGACAATGCATTAGTTACTGCCATAAGTGGCGTATGCAAAGCTGGTGTAACACCCCAAACAACGTAATAACCTACGAAGATGGCAAGGACGAAAATTGTAATAGTTTCAACCATGAGAAATCTCCTTAACCACGCTTAAGCAGCACTTGACCGCCATGAGTGACCAATAGGGCTTTTTGGATTTCGTCTTCTTGATTAATCGCAAAGTTTTTCTCTTTGTCGAATAAAGTTTCTACGAAATTAAAAACGTTACGTGCATATAAAGCAGAAGCTTCTGTTGCCACAGTTGCTGGAATATTTGGAACACCCAAAATTTTCACACCATTTTCTGTAAAAACAGTCTCGCCAACTTTAGAACCTTCAACATTACCGCCAGTTTCAACTGCCATATCTAAAATGACAGAACCTGGTTTCATCTTGGCAACAGTTTCAGCTTTAATCAGACGCGGCGCATCACGACCTGGCAACAATGCGGTTGTAATCACGATATCGGCATTAGAAACAGCTTTATCTACAATCGCAGCTTGGTCTTTAATGTATTGCTCACCCGGCATCCAGCCATAACCATTTTTTGCTGCATCTGCCGCACGTTGTTGCTCTTCTTCAGACATTGGTACGTCTAACCATTTACCGCCTAAAGACTCAACTTGATCTTTGGCTGTAGGACGTAAGTCTGTTGCTTCAACAACTGCACCCAAACGTTTTGCAGTAGCAATCGCCTGAAGACCTGCAACCCCAACTCCCATAATCACAACACGTGCAGGTTTCACAGTACCAGCAGCAGTCATAAGCATTGGGAACATGCGTTGATATTCGGCAGCAGCAAGTAAAACTGACTTATAACCAGCCAAGTTTGCCTGAGAAGACAACACATCCATGTTTTGTGCACGAGAAAGCGTACGAGGAAGCAATTCCAGAGCAAAAGCAGATACTTGCTGATTGGCAAATTGATCTAGCTCGGTATTACGATAAGGATCAAACATTGCTACAACAGCTGTATTTGCTGCAAGTTTTTGAATTTCCCCGCCTTGTGGCGCACGAACTTTCAAAATAATTTGACTACCCGTATAGGCATCATCCGTAATGGTTGCACCGACCTGTTCATAAGCACTGTCAATATACGCAGCCTTTACACCAGCACCACGTTCAATCACAACGCTATGACCAGCGCTAATCAACTTCTTTACTGTCTCTGGCGTAGC
The DNA here is from genome assembly GCF_016064815.1 of Acinetobacter seifertii. NCBI lineage: Bacteria > Pseudomonadati > Pseudomonadota > Gammaproteobacteria > Moraxellales > Moraxellaceae > Acinetobacter > Acinetobacter seifertii. Next base: position 3,470,211 of record NZ_CP065820.1, read on the forward strand.
AGCTACACGATTTTCACCGACGACAGTTTCGGTTGGGATTCCGATCTGCATGAGCGTTCCTCAAGCTAATTTCTCATTGTCAAAAACATTGCAAACTGCAATGTTTCCCCCATGTGTATTCTTTGTACAGAATTTGGATTCTAATTGAACTTTTTGAAAATACCACCCACTATTTATTTAATAAATACCCATATTTTGAACTGATGATTCACGATATTTGACTTGGAGTGTAATATAGGAAGATTTTTATTTTTTTGCAGACAATAGTCTCTCTTATACAGTCCTGTATATGAAAATTTCTTTATCTTCGTTTCAAATTGGGTCTTTTTTTGCGCTTTGTTCTGCTTTTCTATTCAGCACAAAAGCAATCTTTATTAAACAGACTTATGCCCTTTCTCCATTAGTAGACGGTACAGTCCTGATGGCTTTACGCATGTTAAGCGCTTTACCGTTCTTTCTACTCATTTGCTGGTTCAATAGGCATCATAATCAGGACAGAAAAAAGAAGGATTGGCTAATTTTAATTTTTGCTGGTCTATTAGGCTACTACTTCGCTAGTTGGCTCGATTTCATGGGTCTCATGTTTATTAGCGCCTCTTTAGAGCGGATTATCTTATTTTTATATCCAACACTTACCGTGATCGCATCAAGCCTGCTCTATAAACAAAAATTAGATGTAAAAAGTTTATTCGCCATTTTTCTTAGTTATGGTGGAACCGTATTGGTGATGCTTCAAGAGCATAACAATGCACCAATTCAGGGCAAGTTTTGGTTAGGAACAAGTTTTGTATTTGCAAGTGCTGTAGCCTTTGCTGGTTATTTACTGCTAACTCCACCATTAATTAAAAAATTTGGTTCTTGGAATTTCACAGGCTTAGCGCTCACTATCGCCTGTATTGGTGCATTAACGCATTACGCTTTGAGTACGACTCACCCTATTCAGCTTATATTACAACTTCCCTCAAGCGTCATTTGGTATGGGGTCGGCTTAGGCTTTTTAGTCACCGTGTTACCCACCGTTATGCTCATACAAAGCATTGAACGTCTGGGCGCATCACAATCTGCAATGATTGCTTCAATAGGACCAGTTTTAACAATTTTACTTGCCGTTCTTTTCTTAAATGAACATCTCAATATGTGGCAATGGGTGGGCTGCCTACTCAATATTGTAGGTGTGATGATGATTACCCTTAGAAAGAAAAGACTAAAACATTAAATCTTCTTGACCTCAACTTAAGTTGAGGTTGGATACTCATCTAAATTTTACTGAACGGTTGAGTTCCAATGAATAAAGAAACTTTTAAAATCATAAATCCCTCTACTTTATATAATCCAACACCGAATGCTTACAGTCATGTTGCCGTAGTCCAAAATTTTAACAACATTATTCATGTTGCGGGTCAAGGTGGTGAAGATTCAAAAGGTGAGCTCAGCTCAAATTTTCAAGAACAAGCCACTCAAGTTTTTAATAACATTCAACATGCTTTAACTGCGGCAGATGCAAAAATTTCTGATATTGCGGTTTTAAGAGTTTTAATTGTTGACCACTCGGATGAAAAACACCAAATTTTAATTAAAATCATGCAAAATCTATGGAAAAATCATCCTTTTCCAGCCTGCACGCTCATTCCTGTACCACGCCTTGCATTAGAACGCATGCTTATTGAAGTTGAAGCAACGGCATATACCTAATAAAACTGAGAGAACATCATGTCTACCCCTGAAGATATCAGTCAAAATAAACCTTTGCTTTGGTTGATGGCAGCAGCATGTGGCTTATGTGCAGGTGTGAATTATTACTGTCAACCACTAATTCACTCTATTCAGCAAGAGTTTGCAGTAACTCAAGCGCAAGCCGCTTTAACAGTAACATTTGCTCAGGTGTCTTATGCCCTCGGTTTGCTCTTTATTGTTCCGATGGGTGACATCGTCAATAAAGCTAAGGCTATTCCATTTTTAATGGTGCTTTGCGCAGTTGGTTTATTTACTTCTGCGTTTGCTGTTAACTTACCTATGCTCTGGATCGGTACAATTTTGGCAGGCTTGTTTTCTGTTGCTGCCCAAGTTCTTATTCCACTTGCAACTATGACAGTCAAACCTGAAAAAACGGGTGAGATTATTGGCTTTTTAATGAGCGGGTTATTGGTCGGAATTTTACTCTCGACCAGTCTGGCTGGTTTATTTTCCAATCTTTTTCATTGGAAAGTCGTTTATGTAGTAAGCGGTATATTAATGCTGCTATTGGCATTTACTTTAAAAAGTCGCCTGCCTTATGTATTGCGTATGAAAATGAACTATGGGCAAATCTTTGTTTCTATGGCTCAGCTTTTAAAGCAAGAGAAGCGATTATTATTAAGAGCGCTTACTGGTGCCTTCGCATTTGCAGCAGTCAGTATTTTGTATTCCACTATCGCACTACTACTCACCTCGGCACACCATTTGCCAGATCTATTTATCGGACTCGTTCCTCTAGTTGGTATTTTTGGTGCATTATCAACCCGCTATATTGGTAAATATGCCGATCAAGGCTATACAAAATTACTTACATGGATGGGCTGCGGGCTATTTTTAGTCAGCTGGATCTGCTTCTACTTCGGACAAACTCTACTCTTCGCTTATGTTATTGGATTTGCTTTAATTCAATTAGCACTCGCACTTGTCCACACCAGTAACCAAAGTATTATTTTCCGTTTACGTCCAGATGCTAAATCTCGTATTAATGCTATTTATATGACCACTTACTTTATTGGTGGTGCAGCTGGTTCAGCATTAGGAATTTTTGCATGGAATCATGGTGGGTGGAGCATGACATGCCTTGCTGGTGTGGGACTCGTTGTGTTTTGCATTTTATTTAGTGTGATTGATGCTTTCTTACAAAAAAAGCAGCTAGCTCAGCCATAACCTAACTTGTTAAAAATCATCTTTCTATCCCCAACTCAAGGGCGGTTATAAATTATACGGCTAAAAGCCCCTGTCGATTCAGGGCTAAACCCCGTATAATGCTGCCCTTTCTTTAATTTAGCGACTTTTGGGTCTATTGATTATGCAATCACTTCAATCGTTACAACCTCGTATTTCAGTTGCCCCAATGATGGACTGGACTACAAAGGATTACCGATTCTTTGCAAGGTTGTTTAACCCAAACGTTGTGCTGTATACCGAAATGGTAACGACAGGCGCGATTTTATTTGGCGATGCAAAACGCCACTTGGACTATAACGCTCAAGAACACCCAATCGTACTGCAACTCGGTGGTTCAAACCCACAAGAACTTGCCACTTGTACAAAAATGGCTGAAGACTGGGGCTATGACGAAGTCAACCTGAATGTAGGTTGCCCAAGTGACCGTGTACAGAATAATAAAATCGGTGCATGTTTAATGGCAGAACCAGACTTGGTCGCTGAATGTATTCATAGCATGCAAAAAGCGGTGAATATTCCAGTAACGGTAAAGCACCGTATCGGTATTGATGACATGCAGTCTTATGAAGAAATGCTGCACTTTGTAGATACTGTTGCGGCAACGGGCTGTACTCATTTTGTTGTGCATGCCCGTATTGCAATATTGAAAGGTTTGTCTCCGAAAGAAAACCGCGAAGTACCACCACTACGCTATGAAGATGTTTACCGTTTAAAGCAAGAACGTCCACATCTAACTATTGAAATTAATGGTGGTATTAAAACTTTTGCTGAAACTCAAGTTCATTTACAGCATGTTGACGGCGTGATGATTGGCCGTGAAGCATATCACAACCCTTACCTACTTGCTGAGCTCGGCCAACTCTGGAACTTAGAAGCACCAGACCGTTTCGATATTATGGAACAAATGCTGCCTTATATTGAGCAACGTATGGCTGAGGGTGCACCACTCTCTATCATTACCCGTCATATTTTAGGTTTATTTCAAAACTTACCAGGTGCACGTAAATGGCGTCAGGCATTGAGCGGTGGAAATGCGAAAACTTTAGCTGATGTCGAGAATGCAATTCGAAACATGCAAGCTGCCATCATTCGTACTGAAGAATATGTAAAAGAGCATCAGGTTTAAGCGCGCTCAGCGCCTTTAAATTGTAAGAAAATGTGGCATTTTAAATCAGAGACTTAGATTTTGAGTATATTCGCAAATGTCGGCTCAAAATATTCAAATTTAAGCTCTGATTTATTATTTAAAATTAATAATATCAAGTAATTAAATTTCACTGATTTCAGCCACCCTTTTAAGTAGGCTTTTTTTCTCAGTTAGAAATAAAAACTGGAAAAAAGATACGTTATTACATAACATAAACAAAACATTTAAGTTTGGGCAATTAGTATCTCTGAACGCCACAGGTAGGTGGTGATTTTCTAAATACGGATATAGGTAGTACGGGTAGAGATTTCACGATGATTATTTATGACGGACAAGTAGCTGATAACTATATGTATCAGGATTCAAATCAGGCAGCGATTGTTGTATCACACAGCACACCAAGCCTTCCTTATCCCTTCACCATGAAACCCAATAATCACCGCACTGAAAGCAACACCCCACCAGCCATAGATGTAGAAAAATTCGTAGCAAAATTAGAAAGTGTTACCTCTAGACGCAGTAAAGCTCGTTGTGCACGTAGCATTCGTCTTGCACTTGAATCTGCTGGTGCCGATGTTGAAAACCATCCAATTGCAGCATCTGATTGGGGTGATACCCTGAAAAAGATCGGCTATAAAGAAATTGATCCAGCTTTTGATGAGCCACAAGAAGGCGACATTTACATCATTCATAGAACCCGTAATCACGTTTATGGGCATATTGCTGGTTACACAGGTAGTGAATGGGTTTCTGACTTTAAACAAAGCAGTTATGACGTCTATAAAGATGATAGCGTTACTTATACTTACTACAGATTAGGCTAATTCATTTTTAAGATAAAACATTTGATGAATTTGCTCGGCACAGCGTTGAATCATTTCATCATGATCTTTTCTATAGACCAACTGAACTTCTGAAAGTGACAAATAATCTGCCAAAGGTAATAGCTTGACCTGATGGGGCAATATTTTCTCAAACTCTTGGGGAACAATACTAATTCCCAAATTTGCAGAAACCAATTGTAGCTGCGAAATCTTACGAGACTGAATTGGGGCTTTTTGTGGAGTAAATCCTGCAGCTAGACACAGATTTGCCACCAAATAACTTAAGCCCCCTCTTTCCGCATAAGGTGTAGCTACAAAATGCTCATTTTTTAAGTCTTTTAAATAAACCTTTTCTTCTTTAGTAAACTTAGAATGATCAATATGGACAGCTACCATTAAAGGCTCTTCATATAATTTAAGAACATTCATGTCTTCTAAGGTGTGCCGGACGGGCGGCCGAATAAAACCAATATCAATTTCACCATTCATTAAAGCTAGAATTTGATGCTCAGACGACAAAGTATTTATCTCAAAATTTATATGTTTGGCTAAGCTAATTTCTTTTAATATATGAATCTTTCTCTCATCCATAATAATACTGCTCGAGTGAGCAATTTTAATCTGGCGATTTTTTCCTTCAGCAATGTTCTTAGAAACTCCAATGATTTCATTTAAATAGTGCATATTATTTTTTATTTTTTTATAGAAAACCTCTCCTGCCGTTGTAAGCTTTACTTTCTTATCAGTGCGATCAAATAACTGAAAATCAATTTCTTCTTCTAATAGCTTCATTTGTCGACTTAAAGCAGACTGAGCAATAAAGAGCTTTTCTGATGCAGCAGTAAAACTCCCTTCTTCTACAATTTTTATAAAATATTGGAATTGTTTTAATGTGAACATTACCATCTCAAAATTAGATTATTAGGTCTATTTTCTATATTAGATTAGATAGATTGCCTTCGCTAGAATTTTATCAAGACCACTCACTTGATTGAATTATTCATGAAGTATTTTAAAGGTTTCACCATCTTTACTGTCGTTGTTCTACTTTTATGGTGTTTTAAATTTTACGATCAGCAGCTTCCAGCACAGCCCAAACACGACACTATAGAGTTATATGATTAAATAGTTTTTCTCAAAAATAAAAGGCATGCACTCATATAAGCGCATGCCTTTTCAATATTTAAATTAGGCTTTCTTTAAATCGAGCTTTTTAAAAACTTCAGCCACAGCAATCATGGCAAAACTTGAAGTCACCACTACTGCGGAACCATAACCACCACAGCGGAGGCCAGCTGATGGGCAGACGTCTGCACTAGAAAATGGATTATCAGTTGAATAAACACAGGTAATACCAAATTTCTCTTTTGGCTTTTTACAGATGCCGCGAGCACGAAGTTGACTACGTAGCTTCGCTAACATTGGGTCTTGTTCTGTTTTTGATAAATCAGCCACACGAATTTTAAGTGGATCAAGCTTACCACCCGCTCCGCCCGACACAATCAAAGGTATTTTGTTAAAACGGCAATGAAGCATTAAAGCCAGTTTTGCTTTAACGTCATCGATGCAGTCCAAAACAATGTCTGGTACAGGGTTTAAAAGCTCTGTGACATTTTCAGGTGTTAAGAAGTCATCAATAATATTAACTTTAATACGTGGGTTAATTTGACGACAACGCTCCGCCATAATTTCAACTTTTTCACAACCCAGAGTTGATGTCATTGCAGGTAGCTGACGGTTTACATTTGATGCTGCAACCACGTCCATATCTACCAGCGTGATCTCGCCAATACCTGTACGTGCTAAAGCTTCTACCGCCCAACTGCCGACCCCACCAATACCAATCACCATCACATGACTTTTTTCATAGTGCTGGAACGATGAATCACCATAAATTTTGGCTACACCTGCAAAACGGCGGTCATATTCATCTTGTTGGAGATCGGTCATTGCTGCTCTTTGAGGGGATATAAAACACGGGGAGTATTTTACTGCTTTTCAAAACCAAATTGCTACTTGGCACTAGCCAGCTATCTGATTGGTGCCAAAGCCATTCACAGCCTGTCGAGCATCGACAAGATACTGTTTTTGCAAAACGTAAGATGCTAATTAATATTGAACAGGTTCTGTGAATGGCAATGGTTTTGCCTACTTTTGCCGAAACAAAAGTAGGGTTATGAGCTACTGCTATTAGAATTTTTACGGGAGGACCCCGTCGTGATAATTCTTCCAATACCAACCAATAAAAATATTGATTGGTATTAATCTCAAGACAACATTAACCAGCAATCAAATTCCGCAGTACATAATGCAAAATACCTCCTGCTTTAAAGTACTCAACCTCATTTAACGTATCAATTCGGCATAACACATTAAAGTGGCTGGCTACTCCATTTGGCCCTTTTACATCAACTTCTAGAATTTCATGGGGCTGAATACCATCCGATAAACCACGAATTGAAATAACCTCATGACCAGTTAAATTGAGGGACTGTCTGGTTTGTCCATCAACAAACTGGAGTGGCAACACCCCCATACCCACCAAGTTTGAACGGTGAATACGCTCAAAACTTTCGGCAATCACGGCTTTTACACCTAACAAGTTCGTTCCTTTGGCAGCCCAGTCACGAGAAGAACCTGTTCCGTATTCTTTACCAGCAATAATCACAAGCGGTGTATGCTCTTGTTGATAACGCATTGCTGCATCATAAATGGCAAGCTTCTCACCACTTGGTACATGAATAGTATTACCGCCTTCTTCACCGCCGAGCATTTCGTTTTTAATACGAATGTTGGCAAAGGTACCTCGCATCATGACTTCATGATTACCACGTCGTGAACCATAAGAGTTGAAGTCTTTTGGCTCAACACCTTGCTCTTGTAAATATCGGCCTGCCGGACTGTCTTTTTTGATATTACCTGCTGGCGAAATATGGTCAGTCGTTACCGAGTCACCTAGCACTGCCAAAATACGTGCCTGTTCAATATTTTTAATCGGTTTTGGCGGTTCACCAATCCCTTCAAAGAATGGCGGGTGACGAATATAAGTCGAGTCATCAGCCCATTCGTAAGTTTTACTTTTTGGAATCTGAATCGATTGCCAGCTTTCATCGCCATCAAATACTGCAGCATATTCTTTGTGGAACATGTCGGTATTTACTTTTTGCAGCACTTCATCAATTTCTGCTTGGCTTGGCCAGATATCTTTTAAGTAAACAGGTTGTCCATCTTTACCTTCCCCGATGGGTTGCGTCGTTAAGTCGGTACGAATATTACCAACTAAACCGTAAGCGACTACCAAAGGTGGCGAAGCAAGCCAGTTTGTTTTAACTAATGGGTGTACACGCCCTTCAAAGTTACGGTTACCCGAAAGTACAGACGCTACGTTTAAATCATGGCACTGAATTGCATCTTCAATAGGTTCTGGTAGAGGACCTGAGTTACCAATACATGTTGTACAACCATAACCCACCAAGTTATAGCCCAACTCATCTAAATATGGCGTAAGCCCAGCAGCCAACAAATAGTCCGTCACAACTTTAGAGCCAGGTGCAAGTGAACTTTTTACCCATGGTTTACGCTGCAAGCCTTTTTCAATGGCTTTTTTAGCAAGTAAACCTGCTGCCAGCATGACACTAGGATTAGAAGTATTGGTACATGAAGTAATTGCTGAAATGACGACATCGCCATGATTTAAAGGATACTTTTCTCCATCAATTACACAAGACGGGCTTTCATGCTGAATATTGGCTTTGGTCGCTTCTACAGCCGTACCACCACCGCCTTCATTTTCCAAACGCTCTTTAGCTTCTTTTACAGGCTTTAGATTTAACTCCATTAAGGCATTAAATGTTTTAGGCACTTCTGACAACAATACACGGTCTTGTGGGCGTTTTGGACCAGCTAGACTTGCCTGAACCGTACTCATATCTAAACTTAACGTATCGGTGAAAACTGGTTCATCGCCAGCATTACGCCATAAGCCTTGAGCTTTGCTGTACGCTTCAACCAATTCAATACGGTCACTTTGACGACCAGTAAGCTTCAAATACCCCAAAGTCACTTCATCGATTGGGAAGAAACCACAAGTCGCACCATATTCAGGTGCCATATTGGCAATAGTTGCGCGGTCAGCAAGTGGTAAGTCGGCTAAACCGTCTCCATAAAATTCTACAAATTTACCCACCACACCTTTTTGGCGAAGCATTTGAGTAATAGTGAGCACCAAGTCGGTCGCTGTAATCCCTTCTTGTAATTTACCTGTGAGTTTAAATCCAATCACCTCAGGAATAAGCATAGAAATAGGTTGGCCTAGCATGGCAGCTTCTGCTTCAATACCACCAACGCCCCAACCCAATACACCTAAACCATTAATCATCGTGGTATGCGAGTCTGTACCGACCAAGGTGTCAGGGAAAGCAAAAGTTTGGCCGTTATCTTCACCGAGCCATACTGCTTGAGCTAAATATTCTAAATTGACCTGATGACAAATACCTGTACCCGGAGGCACGACACTAAAGTTATTAAACGCAGATTGTCCCCAACGCAAAAATTGATATCGCTCACCATTACGTTGCATTTCAATTTGAACGTTTTCTTCAAAAGCCTGATCATCGGCAAAATGGTCAACCATCACAGAGTGGTCAATGACTAAGTCTACAGGTGATAACGGATTAATTTTTTCAGGGTCTCCACCCGCTTGTGCCATAGCTGCACGCATGGCAGCCAAGTCAACCACAGCCGGAACACCCGTAAAATCCTGCATTAAAACCCGTGCAGGTCGGTACTGAATTTCTTGATCTGAACTACGGGTTTTTAACCACTCTGCTAAAGCATGAATGTGTTCTGTTTTAACGCTATGCTGATCTTCAAACCGTAATAAGTTTTCCAACAGTACTTTTAATGATTTCGGCAGTTTGGCAATGTCACCTAGCTTTTTCTCGGCTTGGCTTAAGCTAAAAATCTGATAATTGCTGGAACCTACTGTTAGCGTCTGTAGAGCATTAAAACTATTGATATTGCTATACTTAGCCATTGGGTTATCCTCCCATGTCTGGCAATGTTATTTTTCACGTTTTTACATGTTGTTTTCTTACTTTAAGCTTCTTTTCTAATCGCTGTGTTTTGTTTTAGTTAATATTTCTAATCTTTGATTTTTATTACGATAATTTCAAAGCAGATAGAGAGTTTTTCCACAGTTTTTCGGCTAAATCTGACTCAGCCATATTTAAATTTTCGGCCAAACTTTTGAGTACAAACGGTAAGTTTACAGGAGTATTGCGAGTACGCTGCTCAGCAGAGGTTTGACAGCAAAGTGGTGTCATATCTGGGCAGTCCGTTTCTATTACCAAATGCTCGGCACCTATAGTTTGCACAACGGTATGAAGCTTTTTCGCATTTGGGTTAGTCACTTGCCCTGTTACACCAATTTTAAAACCGAGTTTAATTAGCCCTTTTGCCTCTTCTACACCACCACTAAAGGCATGTGCAATTCCACCGAGTTTAAACTTATGGGCTTTTAATAATGCAAGCACATCGCCATGCGCCTTTCGAATATGAAGCAGCACTGGTTTTTGGTATTGCGTTGCCAGTTCTAACTGGTCAGCAAAATACTGCTTTTGCTTAGCATATATATCGGGCTGCTTATGTTCTTTCAAGAAAGTATCTAAGCCAATTTCCCCCACTGCCACGCAGTCTTCTTGCTGTAAAATTTGTTCAAGATGAGAAAGATGCTCTGGCCTGTGCTGTTCAATATAAAACGGATGCAATCCCGGCGCTAAATAAGAAGTAGGCACGTTGTCCCACTGCTTGAGCTGATGATGGGTATGTATCAACTCATCAAAACGTGACTGTAAAAAGCCAATTAATACCAAAGCATCTACACCCACTTTCTTAGCCTCAAGGGCTAACTGTTGCCGATCTTCATCAAAATCGGCAACATCAAAATGGGTATGGGTATCAAACAAATGCATTAGCTAGCACTTTTTGCAACGGGAGCCGAAGCTGGTTTGGCTTTAGGCTGTGGCAAATATTCTTCTTTCAACACATCTTGCAATTGGTCATATGGAATGACTAAACGAGGCAACCCAACTACGTAAGGCCCAATTTCGTACTCACCATATTGAAGAATCAAGCCCTGATCACCTAACAAGAAGTTCTCTGTAAGTTTAAATGGCCATGCTTGTTCATATTCACTCACACTATTGGCAAGCTTTGAGTCGGTCACCCAAGCTTTAAATACTTCATGTGCTAACTTTTCTAAAGCCGCTTTTTTCTGCGGGCGTAATAAGTCTTCAAGTTTGATGTGCTTTTGTTCTTTTAAATCAAAATTATAATATTGCTGTGCTGCCGAACCATGTGCACCACCTAAATAGCTACTGCTATTAACGACAACGGTTACCACTTTACCTTGTGACTGTATAATTTTAGGTTTCACTAAAAGGTTAATTTGATGATTATTACTTAGCGCTTTTAATTCGTTGTCTAAGCCAACAAATGAATTTGCATAGCGCTGAACTTCAACATCAAAACTATCTTGTTGGTTAGCAGCAGCAACTGCAGAGGCCTCTGTATTTTTATCAGTTTTTCCTGCTTTTTGATCTGGCTTCGCAATTTCAAGAATCTGACCAAGTGCTTTTAAAACTTGTTGGTCAATAATCTTATCAATGAAAGGATAGTTACTTTGCAGGCGCTCTACTCTAAAGTCTGGGCAAGTTTTACCACTACAGTCTGGCAAAACCACCTTACTAGGAACTGTTTCCCCTTTTAAAGTCAGCTCTACTGGCTTTTGCTCAACCACTGCGGGTTTTTGCTGATCTTCCGATTCTTTAGGATCACTTTTAGGCTGACATGCCACTAAAAATAACGCAGAAGCAAGTAGCGTTAAACGGAACGAGGCCTTAGAAGTTAACATCATATTTTGCCTTTATTCTGAGAAGATTATGCATAACTGATATGAAGTTAGCGCATCTATAAGTAGGTTGCAAATTCTGCTACCAACTTAGAACATTTGTTCATAAACCTCAGGTTGTAATATTTTTTTAGTTTGCTCTGTCGTTAAATAAATATCGAGCTGAGGAGCATCTTTGGTAATCTGATTTGCCTGATAATGCAAACCTACACCTTCACCATCAAAGAACCAGTCTGCTTGTCCCCAATATAAGGTTTTTGGGGCGTCTTTTTTGACGTCAGCGCTTTGCTTTTTGAGCCAGTCTTGATAAGCAGTTTGCACAATTTGATGCACAGTGGTTTGTTGGTCTTTTTGAAGTACATCAAGCAAAGTTAAACTTTTATGCAATTTACGGTCAGCCACAAAAAAATAATAACGATCTTTTATCGTGACTTCTTCCTGTTTACTATCCAAAGCTAATTGCAATAAAACATACTGATTACGCTGCGAAGCAATGCGCGTATGAATGTGTAACTCATAGGCACGGTTTTTAGAATATTTATCTTGCCATTCATCAGACTTTTTGACGTAAGCATCTACTGCTTGTTGCAAGCTCAAATCTTTTTTCAAATCAATTTGAGTCTGAATGACTTTCGCCTGATTTTTTTCAATCCAGCTATTTAACCAAGTATCTTGAGTTTTTATCGTTTGAATATCGACATCAATACAGTTTTTCTTTTCACAAAAAGGCACTGCATAATTCGCTTTAGTTTCGGTCAAATTTAAATAAGGTAGTACCTCTGCTTTCTCAGCAGAGTGATCTTTAGCAGAAGCTACATTTTTTTGAGAGGATGATGAGGACTGAGTACCCTTCCAGACAAATGCAGAAATAGCAGAAATTAATGCTATGGCTGCAACTACAAGCGCAATAATTGCTTTTTTACTCAAATTCATTTCATCATCCTTTCTTATTTTTCAAAACAAAACAGCTTCTATTCGAAGCTGTTTGTTATGTTTACATGATTAGTGTTCACGAGTGTTACGGAACTGAATGTCAGGCCAACGCTCTTGCATAATCTGCAAGTTCACTCGGCTTGGAGCAAGATACGTTAAGTGACCGCCACCATCAATTGAAAGCTGGTCGTGTGCTTTTTTCTTGAACTCATTAAGAATCTTGTCATCATCACAATGAATCCAACGCACAGTATTTACACTTACTGGCTCGTAAACACAGTCAACTTTATATTCTTCTTTCAAGCGGTAAGCAACAACGTCGAACTGAAGCACACCAACTGCACCCACAATCAAATCATTGCTAATTTGCGGCATAAACACCTGAGTTGCACCTTCTTCAGACAACTCTTTCAAACCTTTTTGCAACTGTTTTGACTTTAATGGGTCTTTCAAACGTACACGGCGGAACATTTCTGGCGCGAAGTGTGGAATACCAGTGAAGTGCAAGTTTTCGCCACTAGTGAAAGTATCACCAATCTGGATTGTACCGTGGTTATGTAAACCAATAATATCCCCCGGCCATGCTTCTTCTAAATGCTCACGCTCACCAGCCAAGAAAGTCAACGCATCACTAATGCGGACTTCTTTACCAATACGCACGTGGTTCATTTTCAGGCCTTTCTCGTATTTACCTGAACAAATACGCATGAACGCAATACGGTCACGGTGTTTAGGGTCCATGTTGGCTTGGATTTTAAATACAAAACCAGAGAAACCTTCTTCTTTCGCTTCAACCACACGCTCTTGCGTTGGGTGAGCTTTAGGTTCAGGTGCCCAGTGCATAAATGCATCTAGAACGTGGTCAACACCAAAGTTACCTAATGCTGTACCAAATAGAACAGGTGTTTGTTTACCTTGTAAGAAAAGCTCGCGGTCTAATGGTTCATTTGCCATTTGTACAAGCTCAAGCGACTCTTCAAATGAAGCCCAAGCTAACTCACCTACTTTTTCACGAATATCGGCATGGTCATAACCATCACGCACTTCAATATCTGTAATCGTTGAACCAAAACCTGCTTTGTACACATACAATTTATTTTCAAGAATATTGTATACACCAGCAAAGTCACGACCCATACCAAGTGGCCATGTAATTGGTACACAACGAATGTTTAAAACGTTTTCGATTTCGTCTAACAACTCAAGTGGCTCACGAATTTCGCGGTCCATTTTGTTGACGAAAGAAATAATTGGTGTGTCACGCATACGACACACTTCCATCAATTTGATGGTACGCTCTTCGACACCTTTTGCACCGTCAATTACCATGAGTGCAGAGTCAACCGCGGTAAGCGTACGATAAGTATCTTCCGAGAAGTCTTCGTGCCCCGGTGTATCGAGTAAGTTAATCGTGTGACCTTTATATGGGAACTGCATAACAGACGTGGTGATCGAAATACCACGTTCTTTTTCCATTTCCATCCAGTCAGATGTAGCTGCACGGTCAGATTTACGGCTTTTTACCATCCCTGCAACCTGAATCGCTTTACCCCATAACAACAGTTTTTCTGTCATGGTGGTTTTACCGGCATCGGGGTGGGAAATAATAGCAAATGTGCGTCGTTGAGCGACCTGTGCCGCTAACTCATCTTTAAAACTCATGAAATACACCTACTGCGGAGATTGCAGTGCCAAAGATCTAAAGTCGATCAAAATAAAAATTGGCGTAATTGTAGCAGATTTATAGGTACTGTTTAGAGATTGTTGAGTTGTCTACCCGTGTTTTCATGTCGGGAATATTTTTCGTGAAGTCCTAAAGAACTCATAGCATTCACCATTAAAAAAGCCTGTTCAATATAAACAGGCTTTTTATGAATAAACTTAGAAACTTATGCCAATTTCTTTTCTTCAATAAATTGAACATCGGCAATTTGGGCATCCCAAAATTCAGTCCACAATGCACAATAATCAAGACATAGTTTGGTTAAACTTTCATAGTCACTTGGAGTAATCGCTTGTGCTAATGCAAACCACAAGTCGTCTTGATGGTCATCATCAGCAGCTTCAGCCGTTTCATCTGTTGAAACACCATGTACGTGATAATATCCCCCACCCTCAACATCAATATTTACAAACTTGGTTGCTTGTCTTAATGGTGGGCTAAAAAGAATGACTTCTTCTTCTGCTACGGCCAATAAAGCCACAACTTTCATATAGCTATCATAAGAATCTTCTAAGAATGTTCTTACCTGATCTGAAATTTTAGAAGGTTTATAATTACGGCGGTCTGCCTCAGTCAAACCATAATCATTTAATAAATCTTCATATAAAGGATAATGTGCATATTCAGGGTTCCCTAAATAATAATTATCTTTACCTAAACCCGGTCTAAAACCGAATTCATCCAATATATTTAAGCTTAATAACACCCTAGGAAACATTTTAGCGCCAGAGTGAAGCTTTGGTTCCAACTGCTTCGTGAGAAACTGTGCCTGTAATAAAGCATCAGTAAAAATTTGTACGATGGCATGACGATATTCTAAATGAATACGTGTCAGGGTTTGTTTATCAAGATAACCGTTATTTAATATTTCAATGGCTGGATGATGACTTACTGGTAAATGTGCAATTCTATTCCTTAACTGTTTGAGAAATTGTAAGTTTTCTTCCCACTGTTGGGCAGAAATACTGTTTTTCATACCTTGTAATGCTTTTTGTCTTGGATTATCAAAGTCTTCAAATTTTTTTGACATAATCATTCTCAATAAAAAGTTTTTCTTATAGTTAAGCTGTGGGTCATCCCTCTATTTCCATTTTGCACTCATTTGCTAAAAGGATAAATTCCGTATACCCATACTTAACGATCCGATATTATGTTCATTATCTCAACAAATCAATGGATTAATTAATATTATTTAAAAAAGTAAACTATTGCCAATAAAATATAAAAATTCATAATTTTTAAAATAAACCAAACTATTGAATAAATATGATTTTTTAAATATCATAAAATAAGTTTTATTTAAGCTTTCATACTTTACAATAGCAAAGTTAATCAAAAAATATCTATGACGGGGCAACCAATGTCAAAAAGAGAAACGATTATAACAACAGCAATGACCCTTTTTAATCAAAAAAGTTATACCTCTATTGGTATTGACAAAATTATTGCTGAATCCAATGTTGCAAAAATGACGTTCTATAAGTACTTCTCTTCTAAAGAGATTTTAATTGAAGAATGCCTTCAACGACGGATTTTAGAAGTTCAGGCGTCTTTATTAGACAAAGTTAACAGTGTAAACAACCCATTAAATAAACTTAAAAGTGTTTTTAATTGGTATATCGACTGGATTAATACTGAAGATTTTAATGGATGCTTATTTAAAAAAGCGACCATTGAAGTACTACAAATGTATCCATCTGTTAAAGTTCAAGTTAATAAATACCGAAACTGGATTTACAATGTAGTTTTTGAAATATTTTCAGATTTAGAAATTGAAGATCCAAAAGTTCTAAGCAGCCTTTTTCTTAATATTATAGATGGACTTATTATTGATGCCACCATTAATAAACCAGAAATTAACCCTGAAGAAACATGGTCTTATATAAACAAACTAATTGAACTCGAAACAACTCTGAGATGTGCAGCTGCTTAAATAAACTTAATAATTTAGTTTATTTATATAAGCAGACTTGCTTCTTCTCTTAATCAATATAAATTAGGCCGATATGTACTCGCCACATAACGGCCTTAACTTTATATAATTTTAATCCTTTAAATATTCCTTAATAAAAATATAGTGTTAGGTAAGCTTATTTATTTAAATTAATTAATCACTCATAAAAATACTCTTTAAAATATACACCAGTAACATGTCTCGTGTATCTCCCCTGTTTGTATCGAGTAATTGCATAATCGCCCCATCCATTACAAACAAAAACATATAAGCATCTTGTTGGGTGGCTTCTTTCTTTAGGGTTAAAAGCAAATTACAGATTTCATTAATGAGCCAATATCTATACTGCACCACCACTTGATAAGCTGTCGGGTAGATTTTTTCAATTTCAAAAATAGCTCTAAATAATAAGTAATAGTTGCCATTTAAATTGGTATGTAAAAAGAAAATCTTCTTGAGCTTTTCAGGTAAGGCTAAATCTTTTTGTATGTAAATGATTGAGTGTACTTGCTCTTTTAAGGCATCTTTTTGAAAGTTTAGGCACATTTCAACCAGCCGCTGTTTAGAGTGGAAATAGTTATAAAATGAGGCTTTCGGGACCTCTGCCTCTCTCGCAAGACGATCGACACCAACATTGTGAAAACCATGTTGACTAAAAAGATAGCGAGACTTATGCAGCGCACTCAACGCGCGAAATGAGAGATCTGAATATGGCATATATGTACCGTTATAAATTAATTTGTTGTTGTGTCTAAATGAGAGAAAACGGCTGCAACTTTTGCTTTAGGCAAAAAAAGCATGCAAAGGCCCCAAAGATGGCCCTAACGCATCTCAAGTTTTATTGTTCATATAATTTTTTAGTCGTGACGAACTAAAGTCTGAAAACCCAAAAGTAATCAAACCTTGTTAAAGACTAATCTGGTGGTATAAAAAAAGTATGCATAGCCAACTCCTTATATTTGGAGTCCTGCCAAAGCATGAATTTAGAATTATGGTGGCAGAACGAGCAAGGGTTCGCAGACTGATAGTAAAGAATCAGCACACCCGAAGGTGTCCCTCACTCGTCCTACCGCAACGAGCGAGGGACGATTGTACACACAAGACTACTCCTCAGAGGGAATAATCTGATGCCTTTACTAATCGGTCTGCGACGACCGGCTGGCAATGTAGGCCAGCAGGCAAAGGATAATCTGAGAGTTTAGAAGTGTCAATGTGGAATTTATGCCAAGATTTTAAATTTCTTATTGTTTTTCATTAGATTAACTAAATTATTATTTTAGATATTATATATACAAGTATTTTTAATTTTAAGCTAATGTCTAGATTAAACAAAATGAGCGCCTTGTGACTGGATCAGTTGCCCTACATTTACAGGCATACCCAACAAATAACCTTGGAACTGCTGACAGCCTAAACGCGTTAAAATTTCGACTTGCTGCTGAGTTTCCACTCCTTCGGCTGTTACGGTTAAACCTAACTTTTTCGCCAAGTGAATAATACTTTCTAAAATGACTTCTTCTTTTGAACCCGGTTTTAAATCGACAATAAAACCACGGTCAATTTTAAGCTCATCGACTGGTAAATCTTTTAAATATAAGAAGCTTGAATGCCCTGTTCCAAAGTCATCAATTGCCACTCGAATACCCATATCACGTAGTCGCTCACAAGCACGAATGCTTAAGTCGATATGTCGCATTGCTGTTGATTCGGTAATTTCAACAGTAAGGTGATGAGGCTTAATTTGGTATTTTTTTAACAGACTTTCGAGGGTACTAAAGAGCTTTTTATTTTCAAACTGTAAGGCAGATAAATTGACTGCAACTGGATAAAAATGAGTATTATTGCGTTCCCATTCCTGAATTTGCTGGCAAGCTTGTTCAAGCGCCCAATATCCCATTGGAATAATTAAACCTGTCTTTTCTGCACCGCCAATAAACATATGTGGCGTAAGCATACCCAACGTTGGGTGGTTCCAGCGAATAAGCGCCTCTACCCCACAAATTTCAAGATTGGTATTAAACTTCGGCTGGTAATAAAGAACAAATTGCTTTTCGTCGACTGCTTTATATAAATCGTTGATTAGTTTTGACTGACTTCTTGTTTCTTGTTGATGAGTAGAATAACTAAAGACGGTATAAGTGTTGCGGCCTTGCTCTTTAGACATCAGCATTGCTGCATCGGCATTCATAAGTAAGTCTTGAACATTTTGCCCATGTTCAGGAAACAGTGCGATACCAAGACTCGCTGAAATGTTAATTTCTTTACCGGAAATTTGATAACTTTCTTGAATGAGCTGCAATACTTTTTCAGCTAAATATACAGCTCCATCAGTATCGGTATTTTCAGCTATTAATAAAAACTCATCACCACCAATTCTTAGCAACTTGCATTTTTCACTAAGCTGCCAATGTAAACGGTTCGCCATCTGAATAAGGAGTTGATCTCCAATATGATGTCCAAATGCATCATTTACCGATTTAAAACGATCTAAATCTATATAAAGAAAAGCAATTTTTTGGTCTTTATAACGATGGTCTGAAAGGAGAACTTCGGCGTAGTCAACCAAATATAGTCTGTTTGGTAGCTTAGTTAGATTATCTTGAATGGAGAGATTTGCGAGTTCTTTATTGGCTTTTCGGAGTTCTAAATTGCGCTGATTGAGTCGTTGTTCCAGTACAGCAACGATAAAACTCGCGACCAGCACCAAACAGGTGACTAAAATAATGGTAAACAGCAGCAAATCATGTTCAGCCTGATATTGGCTTACAAATTTATCGGTAATATTTGTCGCAATAAGTGCCGTGTAGTGCATCCCCATAATGCTTAAAGTCATCATGACTGCGAAAGCTAGTTTTAAACTTACGCGATTACGGTCACTTTCTTTTAACTTATAAGCTAGTAAGAAAGCCAAGCCTGAGCCACTCATGGCAATTAATACAGAAAATAGAATTAAGAATGAGGTGTAATCTTTCTTATAAAGATCGATATTCCAACCCAACATACTCACATAGTACGAAGCGGAAATACCAATTCCCATAATGACTGAACTTAAAATCAGTCTCACTAAAGGTAAGGTATAACGAGAAGTCAGCCAAATTGAGATACACGAAAGTAAGGCACTAATACCGTAAGAAAGTGTAATTAATGGAACATTCGACGCTGAAGTTTCAAATATGTGGTAAGCATTCATACCAACAATATGGACAATACTAATGGCTGCTCCGAGCAATAAACCATTCAGTATTAAAATAAGAGGCTCAACTTTTCTATAAGCTTGCTTAAATATTAACTGCTCCATGGAAATCACAATATAGCAAATAACGCCAGCCGCAATAAAAGAGCCGACGATCAATGTGCTATCGTAATCAACATGACCCATACTGGACTTCCATGATTATTCAATACTTTTTTTTATTTTGTTCAATTCATTGCACAAAATACAATTAAACACGTTAAAGAAATATTAGTAAATTTGACTTTTTTAGTCAGTTATAAACAATAACATTATCTAACATTTGGTCAAGTATTTTTTACTTTAGAAATCAATAAACTAAACAAAAATTAAGCATCCAATTATATGAAAAATATAGGATTTCTTGAGTCTAGGTCAGCTGACCTTAATGATGATTTTTTAAGCTTGGTTTTTAGCTGAATTAAAATAAAAAACCCTGCATTAAGCAGGGTTTTTTAGAAACACTAGAAAAGAGTCTTAGTTTTTCTCTTTGTCTACGATTTTGTTTGCTTGAATCCAAGGCATCATCGCACGTAACTTATTACCAGTTACTTCAATACCATGTGCAGCATTTTGACGACGACGAGCTGTCATAGATGGGTAGTTCAATGCACCTTCTTGAATGAACATCTTCGCGTATTCACCAGATTGAATACGTTTTAATGCATTACGCATTGCTTCACGAGATTGTTCGTTAATTACTTCAACGCCAGTTACGTATTCACCATATTCAGCGTTGTTAGACACTGAGTAGTTCATGTCAGCGATACCGCCTTCGAACATCAAGTCAACAATTAACTTAAGTTCGTGTAAGCACTCGAAGTAAGCCATTTCAGGAGCATAACCAGCTTCAACTAAAGTTTCGAAGCCCATTTTAACAAGTTCAACTGCACCACCACAAAGAACTGCTTGCTCACCGAATAAGTCAGTTTCAGTTTCTTCACGGAATGAAGTTTCGATAATACCTGTACGACCACCACCTACGCCAGAAGCATAAGAAAGTGCGACGTTACGCGCATTACCAGAAGCGTCTTGGTGAATTGCGATTAAGTCAGGAACACCTGAACCACGTTGGAATTCTGAACGTACTGTGTGACCAGGAGCTTTAGGCGCAACCATGATTACGTCTAAGTCTTTACGTGGAACAACTTGGTTATATAGAACAGAGAAACCATGAGCAAATGCTAAAGTCGCGCCTTCTTTGATGTTTGGCTCAATCACGTCACGGTAAAGTTGTGATTGGAATTCATCTGGAGTCAAAATCATTACGAGGTCAGCTTGCTTAACTGCTGCTGGAACTTCAGCAACTTTAAGACCCGCATTTTCAGCTTTCTTCCAAGAAGCTGAACCAGCACGTAAACCTACAGTTACGTCTACGCCTGAGTCTTTAAGGTTAAGTGCATGTGCATGACCTTGAGAACCGTAACCAATAATCGCTACTTTCTTGCCTTGGATGATTGATAAGTCACAGTCTTTATCGTAAAAAATTTGCATTTGTGTTCTCCGCTAAAATACTTTTTAAAAAATTAAATGGCTAAAACTTTTTCGCCACGGGCGATACCAGATACCCCTGAACGAACGACTTCTAGAATGGTGTTTTCTGAAAGCGCATCAATAAAACCATCTAATTTTTCAGTTGTCCCTGCTATTTGAATGGTATAGGTTGTTGATGTCACGTCTACAATTTGCGCACGGAAAATATCAGCTGTACGCTTAATTTCAGCACGTGAAGCACCTAACGCTTTTACTTTAATCAACATCAGTTCACGCTCAATGTGTGAACCTTCTGATAAATCTACTACTTTTACAACTTCAACAAGTTTGTTGAGTTGCTTCGTAATCTGTTCAATTTTATGGTCATCACCATAAGTGGTTAACGTTAAACGTGATAACGTAGGATCTTCGGTTGGGGCAACATTCAACGTCTCAATATTGTAGTTACGTTGACTGAATAAACCCACCAAACGAGAAAGCGCACCAGCTTCGTTTTCAACGAGTACAGAAATAATATGTCTCATTATGTACGCTCCCCTTTACCTAACCACATATCCTTCATGGACTGACCTGCGATCAACATTGGATATACATGTTCTGTACGATCAACCATAACGTTGATGAATACACATTTATCATTAATCGCCATTGCTTCAGCAAGCTTTGACTCTAATTCATCAGCATGATCAATTTGAATACCAACATGGCCATAAGCTTCCATCAACTTGCCAAAATCAGGCAATGATTCAACATATGAGCTTGAATGACGGCCTTCGTAGTTCATATCCTGCCACTGTTTAACCATACCTAAAGCACGGTTATTCAAGCATAAGATCTTCACATTCATGCCGTATTGCTTACAAGTTGAAAGCTCTTGAATACACATTTGAATTGAAGCTTCACCCGTAATACAAACAACTTGTTGATCTGGGAAAGCAAGCTTCGCAGCCATAGCATAAGGTAAACCAACACCCATGGTGCCAAGACCACCAGAGTTGATCCATTGACGTGGACGTTTGTACTTGTAGTACAACGCACCAAACATTTGATGCTGACCAACGTCTGAAGTAATGATGGCATCACCATTCGTTACTTTATATAAAGCTTCAACAACTTGCTGAGGCTTCATTGTGCCATCAGTCGGTGTTTCAAACTTCAAGCCATGAACTTTACGCCATTCATTAATTTGATCCCACCATGCAGCAATCGCTTCAGGGTTTGGCTTAGACACATTCAATTGTTTCAACTGGGTCAACATTTCCTGAAGTACAGGCTCAACTGCCCCTACAATTGGAATGTGCGCCATAATTGTTTTTGAAATGCTTGCCGGGTCAATATCAATATGAATAACTTTGGCATTTAAACAGAATTTTGCAGGATTATTAGTTACTCGGTCATCAAAACGAGCACCTACCGCAAGAATGACATCAGCATTATGCATTGTCATATTTGCTTCATAAGTACCATGCATACCTAACATACCCACGAACTGTGGATCGTCGCCCGGGAAGCCACCAAGGCCCATAAGCGTGTTAGTTACTGGATAACCTAATAAATGAGCGAGTTCAGTTAATAATGCTGATGCATTACCTTGAACAACACCACCACCCGTATAAATGATAGGGCGCTTTGCACTTAAAAGTTCATCAATCGCTTTACGAATTTGACCAGAGTGACCACGTGAAGGTGGTTGATAAGAACGCATCTTCACTTTTTCAGGATATTCGTATGCAAATTTTTCTGCTGGATTAGTCGCATCTTTAGGAATATCGACTACAACTGGACCAGGGCGACCACTTGATGCGATATAAAATGCTTTTTTGATAATTGCAGGAATTTCACTTGCGTGACGAACTTGGAAACTGTGTTTCACGATAGGACGTGAAATACCCACCATATCAGTTTCTTGGAAAGCGTCTTCACCAATAAGATGTGATGCAACTTGGCCAGACAAAATCACCATTGGGATTGAGTCCATATAAGCTGTTGCAATTGGAGTTACTGTATTGGTTGCGCCAGGTCCTGAAGTGACCAGTACTACGCCAGTCTTACCTGTGGCACGTGAGTAAGCATCTGCCATATGACCAGCAGCTTGTTCATGACGTACGAGGTAATGATTAATTTTGTCTTGTTGAAATAGCGCATCATAAATATGTAATACAGCGCCGCCTGGATAACCAAAAACATGTTCAACGCCTTCGTCCGCAAGAGCACGAACGAGCATTTCACCACCAGATAAAAGTTCCAACGTGATTCACCCTAAATTCTTTATCACTATTTATGGAAGGCACAAATAGTGTTTCATTCATTGAATTGTCTGCACTGTTATAGCACACATATTGTCTAGTTTTCGTTGCAATAGAAAAATTTCTGTTTTTCAGCCGTATAAGCTTTTTTAACATTAATAAAGCATGTCTGGATATACATACTTTAGTAAAATCAATCTCTCGGCTAGAGAGAATGTCTATTACAAAACATGACGGTTATTCGAAGGGTGATCAAATAATCGCATATAAAACTAAAGAAAGCATTTTTGTTGTTTAATTCACTAAAGTCAAGATTAAAGGAAAGGTTTTTCCATAAAAAAAACTAGCTGACGTTTTTTTAATCTAGTATCGAATCGTAAATTTGATCACCCTGCCCCATTATTTATATAAAAAAACACTCTTTTTGATATAAAACCACTCATTCTAAATTGCTTATTTATGAACTTTATTTAAATATAGTCAGTATTTTTTGGGGAACATCTAATATGAACTTATCTTATTTAAAAACAAGCTTATATACAGCAGTCGCAACAGCAATTTTAGTTTGCTCAAGTCAGAGTCAGGCAGAGCAATATTACAAATGGATAGATAAAAGTGGCTCGACCCACTACACCACGACACCGCCGCCTAAAGGCGCGAAACATTTGAACACAGTTTCGACTTATGGCACCCAGCCACCTGTAAAGAATTCGACACCTGCCCCAGAACAACAAACTCAAGATAAAACAGATAAAGCAGTACCAGCAGCTAACGCAGTACAGGAAAAAAATACAGCCGTAGCAGCAGCTCCATCTGCGGCACCGGCTCCATCTGCTACAGCACCACGCTAAGTAAAAGAAGAGTGGTGAATGCTTTCACCACTCTTCCATGATTTAAAATAAAGAAGAATGAGTTGGGAAATTTTTATAGCTCATATTAAAAGATAAAATCGTGATCTAAAAACTGACATTTTCCTGTATTTTGCGCTATGCTGTGCAGCAATCTTTCATTTCAATTTTCGTTGTATAGCTTACGTCTATGACTATTTCTCACATTGACCCAGAATATCAAGCAAACACGATTGAACCATCAGTCCAACAAGATTGGGAAAATCGTAAAGTCTTTAAAGTTGCCGACACTGTCGAAGGTAAACATCGTTACATCCTGTCAATGTTCCCTTACCCAAGTGGCAAACTGCACATGGGTCATGTGCGTAACTATACAATTGGCGACGTAATTAGCCGTTTTTACCGTCTAAAAGGCGAAACCGTGCTACAACCAATGGGTTGGGACGCATTTGGTTTACCTGCGGAAAACGCTGCAATTGCCCATAAAGTTGCTCCGGCAAAATGGACATTTGAAAACATCGCTTACATGCGTGACCAATTAAAAAAATTAGGTCTATCTGTAGATTGGGACCGTGAATTTGCAACTTGTACACCAGAGTACTACCACTGGGAACAATGGTTGTTCGTTCAACTTTATAAAAAAGGCTTAATCTACCGTAAACTTTCAACAGTAAACTGGGACCCGGTTGACCAAACAGTTTTAGCTAACGAACAAGTTGAAAATGGTCGCGGATGGCGTTCTGGTGCATTGGTTGAAAAACGCGATATTCCAATGTACTACTTCCGTATTACGGACTATGCACAAGAATTATTAGACGACCTAGACACCTTACAAGACGGCTGGCCTCAACAAGTGTTGACCATGCAACGTAACTGGATTGGTCGCTCTACTGGTATGGAAATTACTTTCCCATCTGCCAATACCGAAATTTATGCTGACGGCTTAACTGTTTATACAACACGTGCTGACACGCTGATGGGCGTGACATATGTTGCTGTTGCAGCAGAACACCCTCTTGCGCTTAAAGCTGCTGAAAACAACCCTGAATTGGCTGCATTTATTGAAGAATGCCGCATGGGTTCAGTTGCAGAAGCTGACTTGGCAACAGCCGAGAAAAAAGGCATGGCAACAGGCTTGTTTGTAAAACACCCTGTAACTGGTGAACAGCTTCCTGTCTGGATCGCAAACTACGTATTAATGTCTTATGGTTCTGGCGCAGTGATGGCTGTACCAGCACATGACGAACGTGACTTTGAATTTGCTAATAAGTTCAACTTGCCAATTAAGCAAGTGATTGATGCCAAAGGCGCTGACGATGCAGACTACTCTGCAACTGAGTGGCAAGAATGGTACGGTTCTAAAGAAGGTAAACTTGTTAACTCTGGCGAGTTTGATGGTTTAGAATTCCAAGCTGCGTTTGACGCATTCCTTGCGAAATTAGAACCACAAGGTTTAGCAAACTCTAAAGTTCAATTCCGTTTACGTGACTGGGGTGTTTCTCGTCAACGTTACTGGGGTTGTCCAATTCCAATGATTAACTGTGATACTTGTGGTCAAGTCACAGTTCCAGAAGACCAACTTCCGGTTGTATTACCAACTGACGTTGTTCCAGATGGTTCAGGTAACCCGCTTAATAAAATGCCTGAGTTCTATGAAACGAAATGTCCTTGCTGTGGTGGCGATGCACGTCGTGAAACAGATACTTTGGATACATTCGTAGAGTCATCTTGGTACTACGCACGCTATGCGTCTCCAGACTTCACTGGCGGTATGGTGAAACCTGAAGCTGCTCAAAACTGGCTTCCTGTAAACCAATATATTGGTGGTGTTGAACACGCGATTCTTCACTTACTTTATGCACGTTTCTTCCACAAATTAATGCGTGATGAAGGCGTTGTACAAGGTAATGAACCATTTACTAACTTGTTAACTCAAGGCATGGTGCTTGCAGATACATTCTATCGTGAAGCAGAAAATGGCAAGAAAACTTGGTTCAACCCTGCTGACATCGAATTAGAACGTGATGAGAAAGGTCGTATTCTTTCTGCAAAATATTCAGGTGACGGTCAAGAAGTGATTATCGGCGGACAAGAAAAAATGTCTAAGTCGAAAAATAACGGTATTGACCCACAAGCAATTATTGATCAATACGGCGCAGATACCGCACGTGTATTTATGATGTTTGCTGCTCCACCAGATCAATCTTTAGAATGGTCTGATGCAGGTGTTGAAGGTGCTAACCGTTTCTTGAAACGTGTATGGCGTCTTGTAGCAAGCTTCCTTGAAAAAGGAAACGCTGCAACTGTAATCGATACAGCAAACTTGTCTAAAGATGCTCAAGATTTGCGTCGTAAGACTCACGAAACGATTCAAAAAGTAAGTGATGATATTGAACGTCGTCATGCATTCAATACTGCAATTGCTGCTTTGATGGAATTGTTAAACGCAAGCAACAAGTTTGAAGCAAAAGATGACAATGATGTTGCTGTAGAACGTGAAGCAATCACAACATTGTTAACGTTACTTGCTCCATTTGCACCGCATTTAAGTCAAACTTTATTGACTCAGTTTGGTACGGACTTAACAGCAGCAATCTTCCCTGAGGTTGATGCTTCTGCATTAACACGTAATACCCAAACGATTGTTGTACAAGTAAATGGTAAACTTCGCGGTAAACTTGAAGTTTCTGTCGATATTTCTAAAGATGACTTATTAGCTCAGGCTAAAGCATTACCAGAAGTTCAACAGTTCTTAACAGGACCAACCAAAAAAGAAATTGTGGTTCCAAACAAATTGGTTAACCTCGTGGTTTAATTACAGGTATTAATGAGAGGATCAAGCATGCACTTAGCCAAACGTTTAGCCGCTGTTGTTTTAACCTTAGGCCTTAGTGCAGGCTTAGTTGGGTGTGGTTTCCATTTAAAAGGAACTAACCCGACTGCGACTCCACTTGTTTATAAAAAGTTAAGCCTTGAGTTACCGGCAAAAACCGATGACCTAGAAACACAATTAAAAGTGTATTTAGCTGCAAATGGCGTTCAGTTCAGCAATGACAATGATGCGTATGTTCTTCATGTTTTAGAGTACACGCCGCGTCGTCAACTTCTAAATGGTAAGCTTACAGAAGTGTTATTACGCTTAACTGTGACTTTCCAAATTGAAGACCGTCAAGGTAATAAAATTACCGAGCCACGTACTTTAACTGCATCTCGTAGTTATCAGTATGATTTGGCAACGGTTAACACTGAGAACCAGCAAGAAGGCTACTTACAACGTATTGTGATTGATGACATTGCACAGCAAATTACTCGTCAAATTTCAGCAAACCGCTTACCAAAAGCTCAACCATAAGATTTAATTGTTCTTAAGTAATGAAACTTGACTATTTACAAGCTCTTAAACGCATTCCGGAAGCCCGGGGTGCGTGGATTCTGCATGGACAGGAACCATTACTTGAACAAAACTTATTAGATACTTTCCGCAAAAGCTGGCAGCAGCAAGACATTGAAAGACAGCGCTATGACATTAGTAGTGTGAGTGACTGGAAAAATGTTTTTAATGCACTGAACAGCTTGTCTTTATTTTCGCAGCAACTTGCGATTGAAGTTCATGGCAATATCAAGCCCGATGCAAATGGTCTAAAACAGCTTAAAAGCTATATTCAGCACAATGAAACTAACCTGCTGTTAATTGTTTTACCTAAACAAGACAGTAGCAGTTTAAAGTCTGCTTTTTTCCAAGTTGTTGAAGCAAACGGCGTTGTGGTTGCACTAACTGCCAACTACCCGCAAGACCGTCAAAGAATTTTAACTGCCGAAGCAGACAAGCTCGAAATTCAACTCGACAATGACGCTTGGCAGTGGCTCATGCAGCATCATGAGCACAACTTACTCGCTGCTAAAAATAGCTTAATGCGCGTACGAGATACTTTCCCAGACCAAAAGCTGATTCAAATTGAACAGTTATATGCATGTCTACAAGATCAATCTCGTTACACCACTTACGATTTAAGTGATGCTTTATTAGAAGGTAATCTTGCCCAGTCGATTAAGATTTTCCAGTATTTAATTGGTTCTGGTGAACCTGAAAGCCTGATCTTATGGACATTAAGTAAAGAAATGCGTTTACTCATGCAGTTGTTTGAACAACCGCATAATGCATTGCAACTAGGAATCTGGAAAACAAAAGTTAGCTTATATCAACAAGCTTTGAGAAGACTCAATCCACAACAGTTTTTAGGCTGGTCTACTCTACTCTTGCAAATCGATGCTGCGATCAAAGGCATGTCGAATGAAAATGCCGAACATTTAATGCAACAGGCCATTGCCGAGTTGTGTGGGAAAACATTATTTATACAATAGCGCTTAGAAATTGGGCGGCTGCTTTTGTTGAAATATCATAAAAATTCACGTTTTATCCTCATTTGACTTTTATACTAAGTGAAATTTTAGACTTTTCGACCTCTTGCCATGCCAAAAATAAAGCCAATTAAACTCGTTATTATTGTCGTCTGTATAGCAGTTATTGCTGCGCTAGCTTGGAAATTTTTAAAGCCTAAACAGCAGCAGCCTCAATATATTACAGCAGAGGTAACTCGCGGAGACATTGAAAATAATGTACTTGCCACAGGTACACTTGATGCAACCAAACTGATTAGTGTCGGTGCTCAGGTGTCTGGTCAGGTTAAAAAAATGTATGTGCAACTTGGCGATCATGTAAAACAGGGCCAACTGATTGCACAAATTGACTCAACTACCCAAGAAAACAGTTTAAAAACATCTGATGCCAACATTAAAAACTTAGAAGCACAGCGTCTTCAACAAGTGGCATCTTTAAATGAAAAACAACTTGAGTATCGTCGTCAACAACAAATGTATGCTCAAGATGCGACTCCTCGTGCCGACTTAGAGTCAGCTGAAGCTGCTTATAAAACAGCTCAGGCACAAGTTAAAGCATTAGATGCACAAATTGAGTCTGCGAAAGTTACTCGTTCAACAGCACAAACAAATATTGGCTATACACGTATTGTTGCGCCAACTGATGGTACGGTTGTTGCGATTGTGACTGAAGAAGGTCAAACCGTAAACGCAAACCAAAGTGCTCCAACGATCGTTAAAATTGCGAAACTACAAAATATGACGATTAAAGCACAGGTGAGTGAAGCCGATATTATGCGAGTAGAAAAAGGCCAACAAGTCTACTTCACTACTCTAGGCGATGAAACTAAACGCTATGCGACATTGCGTCAGATTGAACCAGCTCCAGATTCAATTTCTAGTGAAACAACAAGTACGACAAGTTCAACTACAAGTTCAGCTGTTTATTACAACGCTTTATTTGACGTTCCAAATACAGATGGCAAATTACGTATTGATATGACTGCTCAAGTTTATATCGTACTGGATTCAGCAAAGAATGCTTTACTGGTTCCATCTTCTGCTTTAAGTAATAAACAATTTTCTGGTCAGAAAAAATCTGGTCAGGCTACAGACAAAGCTGCTTCAACTCCAAGTGCGGAAAGAAAACAGACAGGTAATGGTGCTCGTTTAGAACGCTTGAATTTAACTGCTGAACAAAAACAACTGGTTGAACAAGGTAAAGCAACGCTTAGTGTAGTGCGTATTTTACAAGCAGATGGAACAACTAAACCGACTCAAATATTGGTAGGTATTAACAACCGTGTAAATGCTCAAGTACTTGCCGGATTAAAACAAGGTGACCAAGTTGTGATTGCAGACAGTTCAGATACTTCTGCTGCTTCTGCAAATAGTGGTAATAATCGCCGCCGTGGCCCAATGGGAATGTAAGCATGACAAAACAAGCTTTGCTTGAAGTCAGCAATCTGGTCCGGGAATTCCCTGCTGGCGAAAGCACGATACAAATTTTAAAAGACATTGACCTTACTATTTATGAAGGTGAACTTGTTGCCATTGTCGGTCAGTCCGGTTCTGGTAAATCAACACTCATGAATATTTTAGGCTGTCTGGACCGTCCAACGAGTGGTAGCTATAAGGTTAATGGCCAAGAAACAGGTAAGCTAGAACCCGACCAGTTAGCACAGTTACGTCGTGAATATTTTGGGTTTATTTTCCAGCGCTATCATTTACTCGGTGACTTATCTGCCGAAGGTAACGTTGAAGTCCCAGCTGTTTATGCAGGTGTTACACCGTCTGATCGTAAACAGCGTGCAACAGCCCTACTCACTGAATTAGGCTTAGGGACTAAAACACAAAACCGACCAAGCCAGCTTTCAGGTGGTCAACAGCAACGTGTTTCAATTGCACGGGCCCTCATGAATGGTGGTGATGTAATCTTGGCCGATGAGCCAACGGGTGCGCTCGATTCACATAGCGGTGTTGAGGTCATGCGAATTTTGCGTGAACTTAATGCCGCTGGTCATACCATTATTTTGGTTACACACGATATGCAAGTTGCAAAAAATGCAACGCGTATTATTGAAATTAGTGACGGGGAAATTATTAGTGACCGTCCTAATGCTCCAGACCAATCTACAGAAGAAGTTAAATCTGACCCAGATGCAGCCCCTGCTCTACAAAACAAGCAGAAAAAAGGTAAAAGTATTTCGGCTTGGCGCTCAACTTTAGACCGCTTATCTGAAGCTTTCCAAATGGCTTTACTGTCCATGAATGCCCACCGTATGCGTACCTTCCTCACCATGTTAGGTATTATTATCGGGATTGCTTCCGTGGTAACGGTTGTCGCACTGGGTAATGGCTCGCAAAAGCAGATTTTAGAAAATATTAGCGGTCTCGGTACCAATACCATTACAGTGTTTCAGGGTAAAGGTTTTGGTGACAACTCCAAAACAGCCAGTTTTAAAACTTTGGTTCCTGCCGATGCTGATGCATTAATGACCCAGCCTTATGTAAGTGCGGTCAGTCCAATGGTCAGTACATCAAAAACAATGCGTTATCAGCAAAATGAAGCAAACGCGACTATTAACGGTGTGAGCAACGATTATTTTGACGTAAAGGGTTTGGTTTTTAAAGATGGACAAACCTTTGATCAGCGTAGTGTACGTGACCGTTCACAAGATGTTGTAATTGATACCAATACACAAAAGCAGTTCTTTAGTGATGGTACTAACCCAATTGGGCAAGTGGTATTACTCGGTAGTGTACCGGCTCGTATTATCGGTATTGTAGAACCTCAAACTAGCGGTATGGGTTCAGATGACACACTCAATGTATATATGCCCTATACCACAGTCATGAGCCGCATGTTGGGACAAGCCAATGTCCGTAATATTGTGGTTCGTATTAATGATCAATACTCAACTAGTGCAGCCGAAAATGCGATTGTTAACTTACTAACACAAAGACATGGCGCTCAAGATATTTTCACCATGAACAGTGACAGTATCCGTCAAACCATTGAGAAAACAACCAGTACTATGACGCTTCTAGTTTCAGCAATTGCTGTCATTTCCCTTGTAGTTGGTGGTATCGGTGTAATGAATATTATGTTGGTTTCGGTGACTGAACGTACACAAGAAATTGGGGTACGTATGGCTGTCGGCGCTCGACAAAGTGATATTTTGCAGCAGTTCCTAATCGAAGCAATTTTAGTGTGTTTAATTGGTGGTGTACTCGGCGTATTGCTTTCGCTGGGTCTAGGGCAGCTCATTAACAAAGTAGCCGCAGGTAATTTTGCAGTGGCATATTCGACGACTTCTATTGTGGCTGCATTTGTTTGCTCAACATTAATTGGTGTCGTATTCGGTTTCTTGCCTGCCAAAAATGCCGCAAAACTCGACCCTGTTGCAGCACTATCACGAGAATAAGGAAAATTGCATGTCTTTTTCAATGACTAAACTTAGCGCAGCACTTCTCCTCACCAGTTCTCTTGTGGGATGTGCAGCGATGGTTAAAACACCTTACCAAGCACCGTCTGTACAGGTTCCGGGTAACTTTCAGTACGACAACCCAACTAAAACGAAAACTGTATCAGTTGCGCAATACTCTGACCGTTGGTGGACGCTTTTTAACGATGCACAGCTCAACCAGCTTGTAAGCAACGTATTAGAGCGCAATAGCGATTTGGCTGTTGCAGGAATCACCTTAAAGCAAGCTCGCTTGAAAGCTGATTTAACTGCAAATCAACAAGGCTTGCGTACCAATTCAAAAGTTTCTACAGGTCATAGTTTCGATTTAAATTCAGGTGATGACAGCTCAGCAGGACTTTCGCTAAGTGCAGGCGTAAGTTATGAACTTGATTTGTTTGGCAAGCTTGCTCGTCAAACCGAAGCAAGTAAATGGGAAGCTTTAGCGACCGAACAAGACTTACAGTCTACAGGGCAAAGTCTGATTGCCACTACAGCGAAACTCTACTGGCAACTGGGCTATTTAAATGAACGTTATGCAACTGCACAACAAAGCTTAGCCACTTCACAAAAGCTTTATCAGTTAGTTCAAACTCAGTATAAAGCAGGTGCAGTTTCAGGCTTAGACCTTACGCAAGCCGAGCAATCTGTTCAAAGCCAAAAAGCAAGTTTAAGCCAAATTGAACAACAGCTTGTTGAAACACGTACAGCCATTGCAGTGTTATTGCATGAGCCAGTACAGCAACTCAATATTCAAGAGCCACAGCGTTTACCACGTACAGCACTACCTGCTATTGGTGCGGGTTTACCAGCAGATATTTTGTCACGTCGCCCAGACTTGCAAGCAGCTGAGCTTCGCTTGAGAAAAGCACTAGCAACCAAAGATGCGACTAAAGCAAGCTACTATCCGTCAATTAGCTTAACCAGTAGTTTAGGTTCAAGCAGTACATCTTTAACGGAGTTATTACGTAACCCTGCCCTCACGCTTGGGGCGAGTTTGAGTTTACCGTTTTTGCAATATAACGATATGAAAAAAGATATCGCAATTAGCAACCTTGATTATGAAAAAGCGATTATTCAATATCGCCAAACGCTTTATCAGGCTTTTGCTGATGTAGAAAACGCGTTATCAAGCCGCACTGAGCTCGACAAACAAGTAGAGCTGCAACAACGTAATGTTGAACTTGCAGAAAAAACCGAACGTTTAACCGAAGTGCGCTACCGTTATGGTGCTGTTGCATTAAAAACACTTCTTGATGCCCAGCAAACTACACGTACTGCAAGATTGAGCCTTGTTGAAACCAAACAAAGCCAATACAACGCTTATGTCACCCTTATGCAGGCATTAGGTGGTTCACCTGTAAAAGAACTGCCGCAATAACTTGCGCCCAGTAAACAAGCCGTAGTCCTTCAACTACGGCTTTTTTTATGTCTGAATAAATCTTAAGACTTATTCATCATCCATCATAGATTGGCTCATACCTACAGTATTGAAACCAGCATCTACATATAGAATTTCACCAGTAATACCTGAAGCCCAAGGTGAGCATAGGAATAACGCTGCGTTACCCACTTCTTCAATGGTTACGTTACGTTTTAATGGTGCAACTTTTTCGTTAGCATCTAACATTTTACGGAAAGATTTAATACCAGAAGCAGCTAAAGTACGAATTGGGCCTGCAGAAATCGCGTTTACACGGATACCATCAACACCTAAGCTTGATGCCAAGTAACGAACGCCAGCTTCTAAAGAAGCTTTCGCCATACCCATTACGTTGTAGTTAGGCATAACGCGCTCAGAACCTTGGTAAGTCAAAGTTAATAAACAACCTTGGCGAGCTTGTAATAAAGGTTTTGCAGCACGTGCCATTGCAACAAAGCTGTATGCGCTAATGTCATGAGCAATTTTAAAACCGTCACGGTCAGTCACGTCAGTGAAGTCACCGTCAAGCGT
This sequence comes from Acinetobacter seifertii, assembly GCF_016064815.1. Taxonomy (NCBI): domain Bacteria; kingdom Pseudomonadati; phylum Pseudomonadota; class Gammaproteobacteria; order Moraxellales; family Moraxellaceae; genus Acinetobacter; species Acinetobacter seifertii. The sequence continues at coordinate 3,504,242 of NZ_CP065820.1, forward strand.
GTGTGCAGGTGCAAAGCCGATTGAGTGCACAACACCGTCTACACCGTCCCAATGTTTTGCAAGTTCCGCAAATGCATTATCAATTTCAGCATCAACGGCAACATCACATGGAAACACAAGCTTAGAACCGAATTGCTCAGCAAACTCATCTACACGTTTTTTTAATTTTTCGTTTGGATAAGTAAATGCAAGCTCAGCACCTTCACGGTGTAATGCTTGTGCAATACCATAAGCAATTGATAATTTACTAGCAACGCCTGCAATCAAAAAGCGTTTACCTGCTAAAAGTCCTTGTGTCATGCCGATCTCACTCAAAACAATTTTCAGCATAATGCCAATATTCAACGTTTTTCGAAATTGCATAATGCATCTTTTTTCAAAAATCGCACGAAAAAAAATCGCCCCTATGCAGGAGCGACTTTTTATAATCTAAATTTTAGTCGTCAGACAATAAGCCAAGTAGACGTAAGAACGAGATATACATCCAGACTAAAGTTGCAAGCAACGCAATACCACACAACCATTCCATGAATTTTGGAGCACGGTATGCTGCATTGGTTTCGATCAAGTCAAAATCTAAAATCAGGTTAAGTGAAGCAATGACTGCAACAAATGCAGCAAAACCAATTCCTAACCAGTTACTTTCAAAAATATAAGGAATGCTTGAACCGAATGCTAAACGCATAACCATCTGCACGATAAATACAATAAAAATTGCCAAAGATGCAGAGATCACAACTGATTTAAACTTTTCAGTTGCGCGTATAATTTGGAATTTATATAGACCAAACATCACCAAAGTAGTGACGAAGGTTGCCAATAACGCTTGAAGAGGAACTCCCGGATATTTCAACTGGAAAGTAAACGAAATACCACCAATAAATGCTCCTTCAAATAGAGCATAAGGAATTGCCAAAGTTGGCGCAGTCGTTGGTTTAAACGTTGTGATTAAAGCTAAAACCAAGCCACCAATTGCACCCACAATTGAAGCTGCGTAAGCAATACCAACATTTGCAGTAAAGGCTGCATAGAAAAATAAAGCGACACCCACTGCGGCAGCAATGATGGTCAACATCACAGATTTTTGAATCGCACCTTGCACGGTCATCGGTTGACTGTAGTCACTGACCGTTTCAACACGGGTCAGTATCGGGTTATTACTTTGCATAAATGCTCTCTTTTTATAATAAATAAACTTAAAACATCATTTTAAGCAAAATGAATATGAAAGCCAAATTAGCCCTTGGCATTATTGTAACAATGTCCTTTAAACAATAAAAAAGAGGCTACTGCCCCCTTTTCATTTTCACTTGAACAACGTCATTAATCTTTACCATCAGTATTCATAATGAAAAAGTATTCGCGGTAATACTTAAGTTCAGAAATTGAGTCACGAATGTCATCCATCGCCAAATGCGATGCATTCTTTTTCAGACCACTCATAATTTCAGGGCGCCAGCGTTTTGAGAGCTCTTTTACCGTAGATACATCAAGATTACGATAGTGGAAGTACTGCTCAAGCTCAGGCATAAGACGATGTAAGAAACGGCGATCCTGACAAATCGAGTTACCACACATTGGTGAAACTTTTGGATTAACCCATTTTTTTAGGAATTCTAAAGTCTGTAACTCAGCGTCACGAGCTGTTAATTTACTACGGCGAACTCGCTCAATTAAACCTGACTGACCATGCTGGCGCGTATTCCACTCATCCATTGCATTTAAAATACGATCAGGTTGATGAATAGCCAAAACCGGACCTTCGGCAAGTACATTTAAATGATCATCTGTAATAATTGTTGCGATTTCAATAATCTGGTCGTTGTCGGTATCTAAACCGGTCATTTCCAGATCAATCCAAATTAATCGTGTATTTAAAGTACTGCTCATGTATGTACGTTCTAAAATGCCGTAAAAACATTAATAGTAGCAAATTTCTTGCTTCTGCGCTGTAATTCCATACCAGCTTCGTGCTATTTTTGCGATCTTCAAACAATGGTTTTTTGGGATATGAATGGCTCTAATTCGTAAGCGTCGTTTAACTGAGCAACAGCAACGCCGTATTGAAAAACAGCATAAAACTCGCCAAGAAGAAGTCGATACTTCACAAGATCTAGATGGGCTGGTTGTACAGCACTATGGTCGTCAACTTGAAGTACAGGCACTTTCTGTACCCGAGCATCACCCAGAAAAACCTCAAGTTGCCGAAGGCGAACCAGAACCATTCTGGAAACCGATTGAGTTAAAAAGTATTTGGCGCTGTCACACGCGTACAAATCTTGAATTACTGGTCACGGGTGACCGAGTGAAGTGGCAAGCAGACCCTAACACAGGCTTAGGGATTATTACTGCAATTCACCCACGTACTTCACTGCTTACTCGTCCAGATCGTTATCACAAAGTAAAACCTGTAGCAGCCAATATCAGTTTAATCGTTATTGTTTTTGCTCCGCTTCCAGAACCAGCACCTACTTTGATTGACCGCTACTTAGTGGCATGTGCAGATGCAAATATTCCTGCTCTTTTAGTGCTGAATAAATCAGATCTACTCACTGAAAACGATCCGATTCTCGACATGCTCAAAGAGTATGAAGATTTAGGTTATGAAAGCATGATTTGTCATTCTAAAGGTGATATTTCAACATTATCTCAACGACTTGATGGTGAAACCGTTGCTTTTGTTGGTCAATCAGGTGTTGGTAAAAGCTCGCTTATTAATGTGCTTATTCCAGATGCCGAGCAGAAAACCAATATCATTTCTGAAAACTCTGCACTTGGCCAACACACCACGACTTCTACGCGCTTAATCAACTTTGGTAAAAATGGTGCATTAATTGATTCGCCAGGAATTCGTGAGTTTGGGCTTTGGCATCTCGATTTAGAAAAAATTCGTATGGGTTTTCCTGAAATTGAAGCGCATTTAGGCTCATGTCAGTTCCGTAATTGCACGCATACTCATGAAAAGAACTGTGGCTTAAAACAGGCTGTTGAAGCAGGTGAAATTTTGCCACGACGCTTAGACAGCTTCTTACGTTTAATCGATGAGATTCAAGAAGCGCAGCAAAAAAACTAATTTTCTACCCCTTTTGCCCTTGAAGTGGTGATTTTGATCACCATCTATATACGCTATACTCTAGGTCAATTTTGTTTTTAATTTTTTTAGGTGACTTGTGGAACGCTGGTTAGAGTTTATGGGGAATCACCCCATTTTGTTTGGTACACTCGGAGTCTTGATCGTATTGTTCTTCATTTTTGAAGGTCAACGTAACGGTCGTAAAATTTCTCCACAGTCGCTTGGTATTTTAGTGAAAGCGAAGAATGCTATTTTAATTGACTTACGCGATAGCAAAGACTTCCGCGAAGGTCACATTAGTGGTAGCCGCAATATTCCTTATAGCCAAATTGCAAGTCATGCTGATGAATTAAAAGCAAGTGACCGTCCATTGGTATTTATTTGCAACCTAGGGCAAGTTGCTGGTAGCGCTTTACAAAAAGTCGCTCACCATGACAGCTATCGCCTTGATGGTGGTATCAGTAACTGGAAAGCTCAAGGCTTACCTCTCGTTAAAAGCAAACCAAAAGCTTAAGGAGAATTGTCATGGCAGCAAATGTCATTGTTTACTCAACTTCTGTATGCCCATATTGCGTTCGCGCGAAACAATTACTTGAGCGTAAAGGTATTGCTTACAAAGAAGTAAATCTTTCTGTTGAAGCACCAGAAGTACGTGTTGAATTAATGCAACGTACCAACCACCGTACTGTTCCACAAATTTTTATTAATGATCAGTTTATCGGTGGTTTTGACCAACTTTATGCTTTAGAGCGTGAAGGTAAACTCGACGAATTATTGGCTTAACCTCGCATCCATATTAAGGAAAAAACAATGAGCGAAGAACAACAAGTTCAACCACAATTAGCTTTAGAGCGTATTTATACAAAAGATATTTCTTTTGAGGTTCCAGGGGCACAAGTTTTTACTAAACAATGGCAACCTGAACTTAACATCAATCTTTCTTCTGCTGCAGAAAAGATTGACCCAACTCACTTTGAAGTATCTTTAAAAGTTGTGGTTGAAGCCAATAATGACAATGAAACAGCGTTCATCGTAGATGTAACTCAATCTGGTATTTTCTTAATCGATAACATCGAAGAAGATCGCTTACCTTACATTTTGGGTGCATACTGCCCGAACATTTTGTTCCCGTTCTTACGTGAAGCTGTAAATGACTTAGTCACCAAGGGTAGCTTCCCTCAATTACTTCTTACTCCTATCAATTTTGATGCAGAATTCGAAGCAAACATGGAACGTGCTCAAGCTGCTGCTGTTGAAGGTCAAGCTTAATTTATAGCTTGCTCTAAACAAAAAAACCGCGTAATTCGCGGTTTTTTTATATCTACTGTTTCGTTTATTAGCCATCAAGCGAATGAAGCTGAATAGAAGGAAACTGAAACCCACGGCAAGACTGCTCGGAACGCCATGCGACCGTTAAAATCATGTTACCTAAGATAAAGTTTTGATAAGCAAACGTTCCAATAAGTTCATGCGAACATAATCCACCATGATTGGTGGGGTGGGCTTGACTGTTTAAAGTATTTAAATCCAAACGTATACCAAGACCTGAAGCTTTTAGAACAGCTTCTTTAGTCGTCCAGACCTTAAACCAATACTCTCTATCTTGTTCTAGATTTCGCCATGTTGCATATTCATCAGCGTGAAAGGCATGTTGTGCCAGACTATCTAAACGGACTTTACGGTCAAGTTCTTCAACATCTATACCAATATCTTTAACATGTTCACTTAACGCCAAAGCATAATATTGCTGACTATGCGAATGGTTAAAATGCAAAGTATGGTCCAATAAATAAGGTTTGCCATATTCATGTTTTGCAAATTGCAAATCTGTTGGGTTTACACTTAACTTTTGAGCTAATAACTTATTTTTAATGTGCTTTATTTGCTGCTTTTTATAATCATTAAATGTACGAAAGTCGGGAAAGTCTTTTTGTTGTTGTTTTAAAAATGTATCTAGCTTCCCTGTATAGACTTCAATATTTCTCTCAATCATTTTTAAATCCATTCTATCTGGGAGTAAAACTAATATAAAAGTAACAATAACTTATTAAACCATATAATAAAAAGCCCAAAGAATACTTTGGGCTTTTTTACATTCATACAAATTAACGGTTAAATTTCTTTTCCGCTTTCTTGAATTTCTGAATATAACGACGACGACGCGCAGCTGTACGCTCATCAACCTGACTCTTACGACCTTCAAACGGGTTTTCAGAAGTTTTAAAGTCAATACGAACTGGCGTACCTTCAAGTTTATATACTTTACGGAACACGTTCTCTAAGTAACGGCGGTAGTCCGCAGGTGTTTTATCAACCTTGTTACCATGAATCACAATTGTTGGTGGGTTTTGTCCACCCATGTGTGCATAACGCATTTTAATACGTTTTCCGCTAATCATTGGTGGTTGGTGAGCTTCTGTTGCATCACTCAAAATTTGAGTTAATTTCGCTGGTGATACTTTTAAGTTCGCAGACTCATAGGCACGATGAATAGAAGGATATAAATCACCTACCCCTGTTCCATGCAGTGCAGAAATTAAATGAATTTTTGCCCAAGGAATAAAGTCAAAACGACGCTCAACATCAAGCTTACATTGCTTACGGTCATACTCACTCATGTTGTCCCATTTGTTAATGGCGATCACCATGGCACGACCAGCTTCAAGCGCATAGCCAATTAAATGTAAGTCTTGCTCAACAATACCTTCACGTGCATCGACCACAACTACGACTACGTGTGCATCTTTCATTGCCTGTAAAGTTTTAACAATTGAGAACTTCTCAATCATTTCATCAACTTTACCTTTACGACGTACACCCGCTGTATCAATTAAGGTGTATTTACGGCCTTCACGCTCAAACGGAATATAAATAGAATCACGAGTTGTACCCGGTTGGTCAAATGCAACTACACGGTCTTCACCAAGTAAGCGGTTTACCAACGTTGATTTACCCACGTTTGGACGACCAATAATCGCTAAACGTAAGCCAGTATCTTTGTCATGTTCATCTGGGTTTTCATCTTCCGGAACTTCTGCAAGTACATCTTCAAGCATTTGCTGAACGCCACGACCATGGCTCGCTGCAACTTGTAATGGTTCACCCATACCAAGTTTATAGAACTCAACTAAAGCAGCTTCAGCATGAACACCATCTACCTTGTTCGCAACAAGATAAATTTTCTTACCTAAAGTACGAAGTTCACGAGCAATTTGCTCATCAGAAGCTAACAAACCAGCACGCGCATCAACTACAAAAATAATAATATCTGCTTCGTTGATGGCTGTTTTTGACTGCTCGGCCATGTAGTTATCGATACCGCCTTCACTTTCACCGATACCGCCAGTATCAACAACAATGAAAGACTTATTTTGATAAGTCGCATCACCATATTTACGGTCACGAGTCAGACCCGCGAAGTCGGCTACAAGTGCATCACGACTCTTGGTAATCTGGTTAAATAACGTTGATTTTCCGACATTCGGACGACCAATGAGCGCAATAACGGGTTTCATACAATAACCTTAATCAAGACCAGCCATATCTCATGGCATGAGCATTAGAAACAATACAGGAGATATATTTTAAGGTCAGATATGACCATAATAAAAGACGGGGCTTTGAACTGATTTAATTCAAACACCCCGATATTTTTAACAGCGTAATTTGTTAAGCGGCTATTTTAGCACAAGCGAACAAAATTAACGATTCTGCCAAATACTTAAATCGCCTTTTTGGGTCGAAACGTAGAGTTGATTCTCAATAACACGTAATGTATTGACCTCACCACTTGTTTTAGAACGTCCTACCAATTTACCTGTTGCCGGGTCGATCAAGTGTAAAACACCATCCAAATCACCGACTATTAAATTTTGGCCTAACACAACAGGATTACTTAAATGACGATTCAATAAGCTGTCATTTTGCCAAAGCTGCTCGCCTGTCGTTAAATCATAAGCAGTCAGCTTGCCATCAGTTGACGAAACAAATACTTTATTGTCATAAACTTCTGGACGTTTGGTACTGCTTGAATCTTCACTCCAGACTACACGTTGAGAAGCCAAATCAGTCACTGTGACTTGCCCTTGGAAGCTTGTTGTCACCATAAGCTGGCCTGCAACAACTGGATCACCATCAATATCGATCAGGCGTTGAATATCTGAACGACCTTCACTTACCGCAACACGACGTTGGAAACGTGGAATACCGCTAATGATATCAATTGCATAAACATAAGCATTTGCTGAAGCAATTAAAACAGTGCGTGAATCAAGGCTCACTGGCGATGGCTGACCGCGCAGACTAAACTGAACGTTTGGCAATTTGTATGCCCAGACTTGTTGTCCTGATGATGCATCATGTGCAAAAACAGTACCGTCATTTGCAATTGTAATCACACGTCCAGACTGAACTAAAGAAGGACTTAATAATGCACCAGATAATTGTGCAGTCCATTTTTGTTCACCTGTTGCTTGATCTAAAGCAAATAGCTGACCTTTGCTGTTACCCACAACAACAATACCTTCAGCCGCTTCAACACCAGAGCTTAAGCCCAATTTACTTACTTTTTTCTCCCAAAGACGTTGTTTGCCGCGATATGCTGCAACTTCGCCTTTAGGATCAAGTGTAAAGACAACGCCTTCATTAGCGTCAAGTTGTAAACGTAATGGATCTGCCTTATTAGTAGAAGAAACACTGCGTGAAAACACCGGTACTAGAGCCTTTGTCGACTCAGTCAATTTCGGTAGTGGATTTGGTTTTGCTTCTTTTACTTTGTTGCTAGAACATCCCACCAATACAGCTGATGCGATTGCAATTGCCAAAGGCAGTTTGAATTTCTGATTCATTAAGACTCTTCCACCTGTGTTTCCAAAATTGGGCGCTCAATCTGTGGATCTTCAACTAAAACGCCAACACTTTCGAGTTTAATTTGTAAAATTTGTCGCTCTTGTTTACGTTCCAGTAACGAATCCCATGCAGCTTGATACGCTTTTTTAGCAGAATCAATATCTTTCTTCGCAACAAAGATATCACCACGTAACTCTTCTACTGTTGCTTTAAATGCCGGATCGACATTACCAGACAAAGTTTTTAGAGCTTCATCATATTTGTTTTGCGCCAATTGTGCATCTGCTAAACGCAATTTTACAACCTGAATCAGTCCTTCATCTTTTACTTTTGAGTTTTCAACTTTTTTCAAAGCTTTTTCAGCAGCCGCATAATCTTGTTTTTCATATGCAAGCTTTGCCAATACAAATTGAGTTTGTATTGCCTGAACTGAATCAATATCGTCTTTTACAAGTTTATCTGCCGAAGCTGTTATTGAAGCTAAAGCATTTGGATTATCGGCTGTTGCATTTGCCTCATCCATTAACTGCTGTACTTTTGCAGTTTCAGTCTGACTCGTTGCAAGATTTCTTTTTTGCCAATATTCCCACCCAAAAAAGGCAATCAATGCAATGAGAATCCCGCTAATCATGGCAGAACCATATTTTTTGGCGAACGACTTTAAGCTGTCGAATTGTTCTTCATCACTTAAGCTCATGTGATTGTCCTTTTCCAGATGTTTCAGTTTATTTTGTAAATTTTTCAATTAAGAATGGTACGAGTTCAGCTAGTGCAACTTGTGTCTGCTCAGCTGTTGCTAACTCTTTGATCGCAAGCTGCTGTGCTTCCCATTCACGCTCACCTAAAATCATGGCGTAAACAGCCCCAGCCTGATCAGCTTTTTTCATCTGACTCTTCATGCTGCCTTGTGAACCCGTTTTAATGCGAACATTGCTATTCGCTGCTTCTAGCTGATCGCGTAATTGCTCTGCTAAAACCAATGCTTTAGCTTGGTAAGCAGGCTCTGCAACCAAGAACGCTTCACAATCACGTACAGTTTCAGCTTGTTCAACTTGCTCAAGTAGAAGCAATAAACGCTCCATCCCCATTGCAAAACCAACTGCTGGTACAGATTGATCTGCCTTACCTTTCAGCTGACCAACTAAACCATCATAGCGTCCACCTGCACATACTGTGCCTTGCGAACCTAACGATGTTGTTGTCCATTCAAAAACAGTTTTATTGTAGTAATCTAAACCACGTACCAATTTTTGGTTAATTACAAATTTAACACCAGCAGCAGTCAAATAATCTTGTAATTGTTGAAAGTGGCTTAAGCTATCTTCTTTTAAGAAATCATGTAATTTCGGCGCATTTTCCAGAATTTTCTGAGTCGATTCAATTTTAGAATCTAAAATACGTAATGGGTTAGTCGTTAAACGACGCTGTGAATCTTCATCCAAAGCATCTTTATGCTCATTTAAGAACGCAACCAAAGCATTACGATATTCTGTACGCTCATCTGTTTCACCTAACGTATTCAACTCAAGCTGAACCATGTGATTAACGCCCATGCGTTTCCACAAACGAGCTGTCAACAGAATCAATTCAGCATCAATATCAGGAGTTGCCACACCAAAAGTTTCAACACCGAACTGGTGGAACTGACGGTAACGGCCTTTTTGTGGTTTTTCATAACGGAACATAGGTCCCATATACCACACACGCGGCGTAGCACCACGCAATAAGTTATGTTCAACCAACGCACGTACACAACCCGCTGTCCCTTCTGGACGCAAAGTTAATGATTCAGGTGGGTTTCCTTTATCGAAGAATGTGTACATTTCTTTTTCAACGATATCGGTTGCATCACCAATAGCACGTTTAAACAGTCCCGTTTGTTCAACGATCGGCAAACGAATTTGTTGGTAACCATAAGCATCCATTAACGATGCTAAATGTTGCTCGAGACGTCTCCACGCTGATGTTTGCGTTGGTAAGACGTCATTAAAACCTTTGATTGCGACTATTGAACTCATGATGAACTACGAATAATTTCTTTAGATTTAGCTTCTTCAAGCTCTTGAACACGTTGACGAACCATTGTTTCGATTTCATCAACCAATTGATCGGTATCGATTAAATGGCTTTTCTCACCATTACGATAAACCAGTGAGCGAGGCGCAGCCCCAACAACCCCGATGTCTGCTTCTTTTGCTTCACCCGGGCCATTTACCTTACAACCAATCACTGACACATCCATTGGCGTACGGATATCTTCTAAACGCTCTTCTAAGGCTTGCATCACCTGAATCACGTTAAATTCTTGACGAGAACAACTTGGACAAGCAATAAAGTTAATCCCATTAGAACGTAGACCAAGCGATTTTAAGATATCAAAACCAATCTTAATTTCGTCTTCAGGTTCAGCAGCAAGCGAAATACGCATGGTATCGCCAATGCCTTCCATCAATAACCCGCCAAGAGCAATCGCTGATTTCACAGTACCTGTACGGTAAATACCAGCCTCGGTTACACCCAAGTGCAATGGATTATCAATTTGTTGAGAAAGCAAACGATAGGCATCCATGGTCAAAAACACATTTGATGCTTTTACACTGACTTTAAACTCATGGAAATCTAGACGGTCTAAAATATCAATATGACGTAAAGCTGACTCAAGCAGTGCCTGCCCTGTAGGTTCGCCATATTTTTTCTGTAAATCTTTTTCTAGAGAACCCGCATTCACACCAATACGCATAGAAATGCCATGATGACGTGCAGCAGCAACAACTTCACGAACTTTCTGGTCTGAACCGATATTACCTGGGTTAATACGCAAACAGTCAGCACCATAGTCTGCAACTGCCAAAGCAATTCTATGGTCAAAGTGAATATCAGCCACTAGTGGAACTGAAACACGTTTACGGATTGCACCAAAAGCCTCAGCTGCTTCCATAGAAGGAACTGAAACACGCATAATATCTGCACCTGCGTCAACACAACGCTCAATCTGAGCCACAGTTGCATCGACATCGCAAGTTTCGGTATTTGTCATACTTTGCACACTAATAGGTGCATCGCCACCGACATAGACCGAACCAACACGAATTTTACGTGTTGGTCGACGTTTAATTGGGTTCTCTATCATTGTATCGCTCAACTCATGGTATTAGCGGGATAAACGGAATTCAGCTTTACCGTTTACCGTATATGGAGACAATGAAATCTGTTCTTGGTTTAGACTTAATGACACAGCTGTTGCATCATCAAGACGAATCTGGAATGGAGACTCCCCATTTAAGGTTAAAGTCGATGCCTGACGACCTGTCGCTAAAACCTTACCTGTTGCATCTACAATATGAACAGAAGTTGGACGGTTAAAGTTTAGCACCAATTGATCGCCCGCTGTTGCAGAGCCATTTCCTTTCATAGGTAAAACTTCAACATTAGACTGATTTGCTTTTGGCACCTCAGTCTCACCTTTGTTTGAAGTCCATTTTTGAATGCCCATCACGATCAATGACACTACAGCAATAATCAAAATCGCAAGCAATGCACGCTTTAACCATTTTTTATTACGATCACTATTAGAACCCGGTAATTTACCCATGATTTTAATTGGTGAGTTGTTTAAAGCATGATTTGGCAAAAGACCTGTATCATTTGCATAAATCTCATCAAAACGCTGAATAATTGCAGTTGCATCAGCATTTAAATATTTTGCATAAGAACGATAATAACCTTTGATAAAAGTTGCTTCTGGCAAAGATTTATAATCGTCTTGCTCTAACGCACTTAGCGTTTTCAACGGCATATTTAAGTCTGAAGATACTTGCTCTAATTCTTTTTTCTGAGAAACACGAATTTGACGTAAATACTCACCAGGACGTTGAATATTTCCTAAAGCAGAAGTCGGTAAGCTTGAGCCAGTTGGCTGCTGTGAATTAGGATTTATTTCCATACGGCCTCAGTACTATACTGTAATTGCAAATAACGTTGATATTCTGGACTTTCCGGGAATAAAGCACGTAATTGATTTACTAAAACTTGCATTCCCATTTTATCCGCATTGGCTCGAGCCACTCTTAAACCAATCCAAAGTGCACGAGCACCCTGATTTTTCTGCCCCACTGTACGAACATATTGCTCATACATTTGTGTAGCAGCCGGAATCTGCTGCTGCAAATAAAAAATTTCTGCTAACTCTAACATTGAAATGTAAGAGTCACGGTTAGCAAGGAGCGCTTGTTTGAATGTTTTTTCAGCACTCGCAATATCACCTAATTTTAAATAAATCCGCCCCAGATTTTCTAAGGCTTGGTAACGTTGGTCATAACCTAATGTTGCACCAGCGATACGGAACTGCTCGACAGCATCATTATAACGTTCCATTTGATACAAATACGTACCATAATTATTACGCGCCTGAGCATTATCTGGCTCAGAAGAAATTGCACGTTTAAAATAATGTTCTGCTTTTTCTAAATTGGGTTTACTGCCTTCTTGTTGCAATAAAATACCCATCATCATATTTGCCGTTGCGTCACGACTCTCGATACTTAGAGCTTGGTCGAGGGAACGTTTTGCTGAGTCCAAGTCACCAGAACGAATGTATTCTGCAGCAAGCTGCGTACGCACCTTAACTGCTTTTTCCGGGTCCTTTTTTAGTGTTGGCGACGTCTGACAACCACTTGCCAGAAATGCAACTGCAACCCCCATACATAACATGATCTTTAACTTCGGAGTACTCAAAGTCTTCCCTCAACTTTATCCTTGTGTACGTAAAATCTCTTGACGCTGTGTCACTTTTTTCTGCCACTGTTCAGCACGGCGGGTTCTATCAGCTACTTGACCCACTAACTGTCCACATGCAGCGTCAATATCATCACCACGTGTTTGACGAATCGTACACACAAATCCGGCATCAGACAAAGTTTTTTGGAACGAGATAATACGATTTCGACTTGAGCGACCATATGGCGCGTGCGGGAATGGGTTAAATGGAATCAAGTTAATTTTACTTGGTAAATTTTTTAATAATTTAATCATTTGCTGTGCATGTTCAGGCTGATCATTCACGCCCTCTAACATCACATATTCAATGGTCACATGTTTACGCGTACTTTCATTACCATCTTTGGCAATATAGCGCTGACATGCTGCAATCAACTGAGCCAATGGATATTTTTTATTAATAGGCACAAGTTCATTACGCAACTCATCGTTTGGTGCATGTAAAGAAATTGCTAATGCAACATCAATATCTTGCGCAAGTTGGTCAATTTTCGGTACAACGCCTGAAGTTGATAAGGTCACACGACGTTTTGACATACCATAAGCAAAGTCATCAAGCATAATCTGCATTGAGCTTAATACGGCATCATAGTTGAGCAAAGGCTCACCCATACCCATCATCACGACATTGGTCACTGAACGCTCACGATCAGCAACAGGCACTTCTTCCATATAAGAATAGTTTGCCATCCAGAGTTGCCCAATAATTTCATCTGGCGTTAAATCACGTTGGAAACCTTGCTTACCTGTTGAACAAAATGAGCAGTCCAATGCACAGCCTACTTGTGATGAAATACACAAAGTTTTGCGTAAGCCTGTTTTATCTTCGGCAGGAATTAATACAGTTTCAACTAAAGAACCTGCCCCCTCACCTACGCGAAACACCCATTTACGTGTGCCATCTTTTGAATAGTGACGATGCACAACCTCAGGAGCTTTAATCTCACAAATTTGTTCAAGTTTTGCACGTAACTTTCCTGAAATATTCGTCATTTCAGCAAAATCAGTAACAAAGTACTGATGAATCCATTTCATGACCTGTCCGGCACGAAACTTTTTCTCACCAATATCTTCAAAGAATTTTTCTAATTGCGCGCGTGACATGCCGAGTAAATTCACTTTTTCGGCAGCAGGCGATGCTGGCGTGGACGAAGATTGCTGCTGTCCATCAAGATTTTCAGATGAAACGACCACTGCAGAACTCATGTGTATTTACCTAAACCATGTCAAAAACAGAAGATATTGTTCAAGAATCAGACAATATGCTCTTGAGAGAATAAAAAAACCAGATAAGTAGTATACCACTTATCTGGTTTGAATGCTTTCGATTAACGAGTGCGTGGGCAGATCTCGTTGTCAGCAAAGAAGTAAGCAATTTCACGCTCTGCAGAAGCAACTGAGTCAGAACCGTGAGCAGCGTTTTCGTCGATGCTTACAGCGAAATCAGCACGGATAGTACCAGGAGCCGCTTCTTTAGGGTTTGTAGCGCCTAAAATTTCACGGTGAGCAAGAACTGCGTTTTCGCCTTCAAGAACAGATACTACAACTGGACCAGAAGTCATGAATGCAACTAAGTCACCAAAGAAACCGCGTTCTTTGTGCTCTGCATAGAAACCTTCAGCATCAGCTTGAGAAAGGTGTTTCATTTTAGTCGCAACAATTTTTAAACCCGCTTTTTCGAAACGAGCAAAAATTTCACCGATGTGGTTTTTAGACACAGCATCAGGCTTTACGATAGACAAAGTACGTTCAATAGCCATGAGTGGCTCCTTTATTTTAAGATTTAAACTTTAAAAAATTTGCAGCATTATACCGATGTCATAGGTAATAATCAGCTTTGAATGTGTAAAAGTTGCGATTTTTTCTACTGTTTTTAGCGAACTTCGTCTATCCAAGCCATTTGGATACCTTCTAACAATCCTTCGGTTGATTTATTTGGGTCATCACTGAAGTCTGGTAATGCACATACCCATGCATGTAAATCGGTAAAACGGATCCATTGCGGATCAACTTCTGGATGTGCTTCTGACAATTCAATGGCAATATCAATCGTATCTGTCCAACGTAAGCCCATAGCGGCTCCTATCTGTTTAATCTGCTAAATCACGAACTGCGTACTTTAGCAAATCCGCAAACCTAATCGATAGCTTAAGCTGATAAAAATTACTGTTCGTTATAAAGCAATGTTTAATAATGGCGCTACAAATATAATGATGCTTGCCACTGATGCGCCAATAAGAGCTCCCACAATCACATCACTTGGATAATGAAGTCCAAGCACCATACGAGACAAAGCAACAAGTACCATGAACGGTAACATAGCGGCTAGCAACACAGGTTGGATATACCCCAACACAATTGTCACCATCACTGCATGCAACGTATGACCTGATGGAAAACTAAAGTGATCAAGTGGTCTTTCACCAAGCACAATCACCTGATGTACTTGATAAGGACGTGGACGCGTCGTTTTATGTTTTAGAAATTTATAAATTGCCGTTCCTATTGAGCCGCCAATTAACAAATAGATAATTTGCAAACTGTAGGTAATGCCATGCATTCCCCATACAATTGCTAGCATGAGGTACCAAAATGGCCCATCGCCCGCACGGCTAATAATTTTGAAGAATAAAGCCACACGTTGTGAGTGAGAAAAATGATTGAGATATAAACAGCCTCTCAAATCGAGATCGAGTATTTTTATTTTTGCATTCTTTAATTTCATGGTCGTTCTCCTATTTTAGGATACTTAGGTGAAGTCCACCGAGGATTCCTTCACTACCTGATAAAATGCCTGTTCTAATTGCTGTACCGGAAGTTGCCAACCGCTTTGCTGTACTTTACGACAGGCTTGTATGCCCATTTCTCTAAGTTGTTGTACTGAAGGGAGTTGATAAATTTGTTGTATAAAATGGTCTTTCTGTCCAAGTGGACTTAACCAGCCACTTACGTTATGGACTAAATATTGATGTGCACAAGCATAATCATACGCGATCACTGGCAAACCGCTTGCCATTGCCTCTAAAACTACGTTACCAAACGTTTCAACTTGACTGGCAAATACAAATACATCTGCGCTTGCATAGGCAGTCGCCAACTCTTGTCCACGCAAACTACCGGTAAAAACAACATTTCTCGCTTTTGACAGTGCTTTTAATCGAGCAAGATCTGGGCCATCTCCTACTACCACCAGTTTAGTTTTATGTTGCGACATGTTTTGCATGGCTGCATAACTTTCAACAATCAATTGTACTTCTTTTTCCGGCGACAAACGTCCCACATACAGCATGACACGAGTATCGGCATCGACACCCCATTGCTGGCGTAGGCTTTCTGAGCGATGCTTTGGTGAAAAGCGCGTGGTATCAACCCCTCGTCCAACCACAATAAGTGGGCAGCTAATACCAAAACCACGTAAGGCTTCCTCTGTATCTTTACTCGGCACACAGGTCACTTGAGTATTGTTATGAAACCAGCAAAGGTATTTTTGGATTGGCTTAACCAAGAAAGCCAAATCAAAGAATCGACTAAAATCTTGAAATGGTGAATGGAAGCCACTAGAAACTGGAATATCTTTTGCCTTGGCAGCTTGCATGGCAGCTAAGCCCAAAGGCCCTTCCGTCACAATGTGTACAACATCAGGGACAAACTTTTCAAAAGCTTTTGAAACTTTTAAATATTGAGGCCAGCCAAATTGCAAAGTTGGATATTTTGGTATGGCTTGTGACATAACCAGACATTCTTGCTCTGGTAGAAAATCATGACACTTGGCTTTTTGTTCTGGTCGAACCAGTAAAATTTTATGACCTTGTTTTTGCAAACCTTGACATAACTGTAATAGCGAGAGCGCTACACCATTAATCTCTGGTGGCCATGTCTCTGTCACAATCGCAATTTTTAAACGTGGACGGACTAAATCATGGAGTTGATGCAATCCCTGAGTATTAGACCACTGCTGTTTTTGTTTGAAATGGAATTGGAAGCTTTCAGGAAGTTGCTGTTGTTTTAATAGTGCTGTCGCGAATGAGCCTTGCATAGCGCCATCCATCAATGTATTTATTTTCATGCTTAAAGATTAAGCAGCTTTCTTGACACTTTGATGATAAATGCATGACAGTTTACTGACATCAAAAATTAAAAAAGCACGCTGAGAACAGCGCGCTTTTTCGTAAAACAGACAAAAGAACTTAACGGTTTTGCAATTTTGCATAGTCCATAAGTACATTTGCCGCTTCATTCACAAATGTTTCTTCTTCTGGCAACGCAGGACGTTGGTTAGCTTTCATTTTGGCACGAGATTCAGCTAACGCATCTAATGAAGCTTGATAGCTTTCCCAGTTTGCAAAAGGCTTTTGACCTGTTGCTGCACGACGCTCATTTTCAGCATCTAAAGTTTGCTTTTCTAAACCAAGAAGCTCAGCACGGCGCTTATCAATATCAAGTACAACTTGCTTTTGGTCACTCGTAACCTTCGCGATAGCCGTACGTTTATTTAAATATTTAAACTGTGGGTCAACTGCTACACGCTGTTCTGAAAGTTGAGACAACTTCGCAACATACGGTTGAACAGAACCTTCACGTTTAAATGGCGCAGTAGGAATGGTATCCCACTTCAACGCATTCTTCGATTTACGCTCACCAAACTCTTCGTTATAGATATCGACAAGCTTAATATCTGGCACTACACCTTTGTTTTGCGTACTACCACCAGTAACACGGTAGAATTTACGCTGAGTTAAGGTCGCTTGACCGTATGCCAAAGTATCAAGTTGAACTTGAGCTGTACCTTTACCTGTGGTTGTACTACCAATGATAATGCCACGCTCATAGTCTTGAATTGCCGCAGAGTAAATCTCACTTGCAGACGCTGATGCTAAGTTCACCAATACAGCAAGTGGACCTGTATAGATTTGCTGACCGCCATCGTTGTCTTCAAATACACTTACATTGCCGTTGCCATCACGAATTTGCACAACCGGACCTGATTTAATTACCTGTCCAAGCATACGTGCAACTTCTTCTAATGAACCACCCGGGTCATTACGCAAGTCAATAATAATACCTTCTACTTTCTTAGCTTTTAATGCCTCAAACGCATTTGCAGTGTCTTCAGAAACTGAACGATATTGCTGACCAGCGCGACGTGAACGATAGTCAAAATAGAACGATGGGATTTCAATCACACCTAATAGGTGCTTTTTACCGTCGCGTGTTACTTCAACTGTACGTGAGCGAACACCAGCATCTTCTTCTTGAATAACATCACGGACTAAAGTCACATTACGCGCCTGACTCATTGACGCACCCGCACCAAGAAGCTTAAGCGTTACTTTAGTGCCACGTTTACCACGAATAAGCCCAACAATTTCCGAACTTGACCAACCCACCACATCGATCATTTTACCGCCCTCTTGAGCGACTCCAACGATTCGGTCTCCTGATTTCACTTGACCAGACTTACTTGCAGGACCACCTTCTACAATGGTTTCAATCTTGGTGTAATCTTCATTGCCACGCTCTGGACGAATCGATACCCCAATACCTTCAAGTTGTAAGGTCGTTTGGCGGTTCAGTTCTATCGCATCAATTGGTGGATAATAGTTACTGTGTGGATCATAGGTCGCTAGCATTGCGTTTAATGTTTTATCTAAAACATCATCGCTTTTCACACGGCTAATTCTTTCAAGTTGACGTGTATAACGCTTAGTCAAAGTCTGCGCTGGTGTTAAATCTTCTGGGCCTGTTAAGTCTTGACCATCAGCAAGTGACGGGTTTTCTTTAAGCGCCTTTTGTTTTGCTTGTTCCTCTTCACGGCTAATCGTCAAATTGATTAACTGTGATACCAGCATTTTACGCCAGTGATTTTGCTGCTCAGCCGTTGTTTTAAAATACGGCGCTTTTTCGCGATCTACTTCAATATAGCTATTTGGCTGTTTTAAATTTTGTGGTTGTTTTAACTCAGCCAGCATGAACTCGTAAAATTGTTTTAAGCGTTCACGATATTGCTGGTGAATTGCAAACGGTCCAGTTAAGTTCCCCGCTTTTAATGAAGCACCAAAATTTGAACCATAAAGTTTTTTATAATTTTGAACTTCAGCGTCTAAAAATAATGAGTGATCTGGATCAAGACTGTCTAAGTACATATCGAGAATACGATTAGATGTATTCGCATCTAGTCGCATATTTAAATAATGTTGGCGATCAACTAAAGTTGCCAGTTGACGAGCCACCAAGGCCTGCTCTTGCGTTGGCTGGATCGATTGAGAAACAGCAGCAGTATTAGTTGCTGCTCTTGCTTCGTTCATCGTATGAGAGAAGAATAAACCGCCAGTCGCGATTGCTACTGCACAAGCTATAGTTTGAAGTTTCATAAATTCTTAATACTTCCTTGGGTGTTCGTATCTTACACGCTCTGTTTTCGATATGAACTAAGCAGATTCAACATCTTAAC
Source organism: Acinetobacter seifertii (assembly GCF_016064815.1). Classification (NCBI taxonomy): domain Bacteria; kingdom Pseudomonadati; phylum Pseudomonadota; class Gammaproteobacteria; order Moraxellales; family Moraxellaceae; genus Acinetobacter; species Acinetobacter seifertii. The sequence continues at coordinate 3,523,390 of NZ_CP065820.1, forward strand.
CAACTAAATTGTTTATACCGTGTAGTTTTATCATATTCTGTACTGACAAAATGTAGCAAATCATTGCAAAATTCGCTTATTGTTTTTCAATCAAAATTCAAATGGAACCAATATGATTGGCGCGTTGATGCTGGACATTGCCGGCACAGAACTTACTAAAGAAGATATTGAACTATTACAAGCTCCGCAAGTCGGTGGCATGATTTTATTTGCACGAAATATTGAATCACCACAACAAGTCCGTGCTTTAACCGACCATATGCGCCAAGTTCGCCCAGATATTTTGATTGCTGTCGACCAAGAAGGTGGTCGAGTTCAACGTTTAAAATCTGGCTTTACTCTACTGCCAGCAATGGGTCGCTTTGGCGAACTCTATATCACTCAACCACAAAAGGCTCTTGAACTGGCTGAACAATGTGGCTGGTTAATGGCAACTGAAGTCTTAGCTGTGGGGATCGATTTTAGTTTTGCACCAGTTTTAGACCTTAATGCTATTAGCGATGTGATTGGTGACCGTGGATTCTCTAAAAATATTGAAGATATCGCTCCGCTTGCTGGCGCATTTATGCGCGGTATGAAAAAAGCTGGAATGGCAAATACCGGCAAACACTTTCCAGGTCACGGTTCGGTCAAAGCCGACTCACATGTCGCAGCTGCTATCGACAGCCGTAGCTATGATGAAATTTATAACCATGACATGCAAAGCTTCATTAAGCTTATGCCTGAGCTAGACGCACTCATGCCTGCACATGTGATTTATGATCAAGTTGACCCAAATCCGGCAGGTTTCTCACCTTTCTGGATTCAAGAAGTTCTACGCAACCGTTTGAAATTTGATGGCGTACTTTTCTCTGATGACTTAAGCATGCAAGCTGCTTGCGTCGCTGGTGGTGCAGATGCGCGTATTCAAGCAGCTCTCGCAGCTGGCTGTGATATGGGGCTGGTATGTAATGACCGTAGTGCCGCATTTACAGCTCTTGAAGGTATTGCTCACTTAGAGCTACCAAACCAAGAACGCCTTGAACGCATGCGCGGTCAAATTCCACAAATTCAGATTGGTGAAACCTTGTCGCTTGGCGAACACTGGCAAGCTGTCAAAACAGCCATTGAAGAGTTTAAAAATTCATTCTAAATTTAATGAGGAATTAACTAAGCACTAATCCATAATATGGATACGTGAAAGTGTCATCTGCAACCTGAGCAATGCAAAAGCGTTAGCGCTTTCGCATTGCGCAAGACAAACGAAGTGCGTAGCATTTACTCAAGCATAGCTTTCGTTTTACGGTACGGCAAAGATAATTAATCTTTGCTATTCGTACCTCAGGTTTTGGTTACTTTTCCCGAAAGAAAAGTAACTCCAACTGAAAGCTCATCCCAGAATGCCAACCTAATTGACAGGACTCCGTCATGCAGGTTCATTCACCATCAATGCATTAGAACCTCTTCATTGTTATTAATAATGAAGATCACACAAAAACAATAAACCGAGTTCAGGACGAATGACACAACACCTTTCAAAACACCGCCACATCTCTTTTACAGCCCACTATACGGGTTATATCTGGTATCAAATGGGGATCTCACACGAAGCACTTGCTACCAGCAAAGGCAAATCGTTGGCATATTTAGTTCACCCATTAGAATCATGGGCAGAAAAATATGTCGGTGGCAGCATGCGCACTACGCTCAAACAACGCCATACCATGCTCGATCATAATTTAGAGAAGTTGATTCAAGAAAATCCTGATTTACAGGTGCTTGAAATTGCCTGTGGTTTATCACCACGTGGTTGGTGGTTTAGACAGCATTACCCTTCTATTACCTATCGGGAGCTTGATTTACCCGATATGGCACAAACTAAACAAAATGCCCTACAACAAATTGAAAAAAATGCCCCTGAGGTTTTATCAGTCGATTTATTTACCGAAGCCTTTGCACAAGCGTTTGAAGTGTTTAATCCTAACCGTCCACTAGTTGTGATTAGTGAAGGTTTAATTAACTATTTTGATAAAGACTTATTAAAACAACTGATCCAATCCATTGTTCACTATGGTGCTTCTTTTAAAAAGCTTCATTATTTAACTGACCTCTACCCTGAACCCGTTAAAAATAAACTCGCCAGCATTATCTGGAACAGCAGTAAATTATTGAAACTCATGTCTCGAAGCTCTTTTAGTTTTCATTTTAAAACGCCACGTGAGGTTAAAGACTTTTTTAAAAATGCAGGCTTTAGTCAAGTTAACATTGAACAACCACAAATATTCTTTGGGGAAATTTCTAAAGAGAGCAATAAAGAGCATTTAGGTGATTTAGTCTGGACTATTCATGCTCAATTAAAATAAAAAAAATGGAAGTCTCATAATTTTTGAGACTTCCATTTTATGAAAAATTAAAATTTATGCGGCTAGCTTTTGGCGAGCAATAAAACGACTTAAACGATCAGCAAGCTCAAAACTGCCATGTTTAAATAAAGCACGTATTCCTTGTTCAGTAGCTTCAAAGATTAAACATTCAATCGAGAAAGGGCCTTCTTCATCTTCTAGATGCAGAGCCAGATCCCGTGGGTGTTCATTTACAAAGTCGAGCTGTATCACATCATCTAACTTTAAGTACATTCCAAAGAAAGTGACATCTGCAATCGTTACTGGCACTTCCGTTTTACATTCACGGTGGCTCAATTTGGTTTTAGGTTGGAGGACTGAAATCCGCTCTTCACCTCGACGCTCCATGCTTTGCATTTGTTCGCGCGTCATTGGAATAATGCCATCCAGATTTTGGATAGATTCACCTTTTAAGAATGAAGTAAACAAACTCATGGTTTCTTTACGACGCTGGAGCTGTGGTACATGATCGGCATTCGCAATGAGTGCAAACTCCATATCAGGACATTGCAAAGCAAAGTTCGCATTTTCATGAGGCAGAGTAAAACTGTCATACTGCCCCGCTGCAACCAGTGTTTTACACTCTGGAATTGGTACATTTGTTAACCGCAGAAGACGATTACAGTTAATGTCATAACGTTCGCGCTCGGTACCCGTGAACTCAGCCATTTGCCTAAAAAAAAGTTTTTTAGCTGTCGGAGACATACGTGTTTTATCTAACTTGGCATGATTGACCAAATATAAAATGACCGCTTGCCCAAACTCTTCCATGCGGTTTTCTTGCATGAGTTTGAGTGATTCTTCCAAAATCATTCGCCAGCTTTTACGCGTTTTTTGCATGACCCCCATCAAAATCATGCGATCCATTAAGTCTGGACGGTGATAAGCAAAACAAGAAGCAACGACTGAACCCAACGACATACCCATTACAGAAACTTTTTGAATTCCAACAATATCTAACCAGCGACCTAACATTTCTGATAAATCAGGTAGTTCTAATGTTCCAGCAGAAATTCCAGTATCCCGATTGGTAATTTGTTGATTTGCGCCCATTGATGGCAAGTCAATTAGAATGACAGGACCACTTTCAAAGAGTTGCTCAACACAATATTTATAAGAGTTAAAATTTTGAAAAGCGCCGCCAACAATCACGATGGGTGTTTTGTGAATGGTTTTTGGATCTGCAATCGCCATATACTCAATTTTCCAACCGTCAATCCATGTAGTACGAGCTGGCTGTTTAAAACTATCTCTATTGTAGATATCGAAAAACCCAAAACCGGCATAAGCTTGGTTTATCTCCGAATCCATTTGAATAATGGAATTCATATCCTTGCTTCCTCCTTGCTGTAATTTTTTTATGCTGCAAGAGTTCCTTCTTGAACATGTAATCTTTTATGCACAAATCTTTAAAATTTGTATTAGTTTGTATTGCACAAGTCCATTCTAAACAATTGTCTGAAATATACGCAATCGCTGAAATGACCGCTCATCTTGTTTAAGCCGCTAATAGTTTTCAAAATATTTAAATGTTTCTTTATAGCGATCACATTTTTGAAAAAAAGCCATTCATTGTTCCGCATTTGACTGCTACTATCTTAGTCATTGGTAAATGATTAAAAACTGCTATGCAAGATTCAATTGAACAATACATGCAAAAAGTTGGGCAACAAGCACGTGAAGCTTCACGCGTATTAACAAGTGCTTCAACTTCGCTTAAAAATCATGCACTCTCTGCTATTTATACTGCTTTAGAAAATAATCAGGCAGCAATTTTAGCGGCGAATCAACTCGACATGGAAAAAGGCCGTAATAACAAGCTTGATAGCGCCTTACTTGATCGTCTTGAGCTTACGCCCGCACGCTTTAAAGGGATGTTGCAAGGTTTAAAAGATGTGATCGCGCTTGTCGATCCAATTGGGGAAATTACGGATCTTGCATATCGCCCCACAGGTATTCAAATTGGAAAAATGCGTGTGCCTCTAGGCGTAGTGGGTATGATTTACGAATCACGTCCAAACGTAACACTTGAAGCTGCATCTTTAGCGATTAAATCGGGCAATGCCATTATTTTACGTGGTGGTTCAGAAGCACTTGAGTCAAACAAAGCCATCGCTGAAGCGATTAAACATGGTTTAAAAGTTGCTGGGTTACCTGAGCATTCGGTACAAGTGATTGAAACTTCTGATCGTGCAGCGGTTGGTCACCTCATTACCATGGCTGAATATGTAGACGTTATTGTTCCACGTGGTGGCAAAAGCCTAATTGAACGTGTAACCAATGAAGCTCGTATTCCTGTCATTAAGCATCTTGATGGTAACTGCCATGTATTTGTAGAAGCTCAAGCAGACTTGCAAAAAGCATTACCAATTACATTGAATGCCAAAACACATCGTTACGGCGTTTGTAATGCGATGGAAACACTGCTTGTTGATGAAAAAATTGCAGACGTTTTCTTACCACGTATTGCTGAACTGTATGCTGAAAAACAAGTTGAGTTGCGCGGCTGTCCAGAAACACGTCGTATTTTGGGTGCCTCTGTAAAACCTGCGACAGAAGAAGATTGGTATACCGAATATTTAGGACCAATTCTTGCTGTTAAAGTGGTTAGTGGTATTGATGAAGCAATTGACCATATCAACAAATATGGTTCACATCATACCGATGCAATTGTGACTGAAAACTATACTTTGGCTCGTCAGTTCTTGGCTCGTGTAGATTCAAGTTCAGTCGTGATTAATGCTTCAACTCGTTTTGCTGATGGCTTTGAATATGGTTTAGGTGCTGAAATTGGTATCTCAACAGATAAAATTCATGCACGTGGTCCAGTTGGTTTAGAAGGCTTAACTTCTCAAAAATGGATTGTGTTAGGTGACGGTCAAATTCGTCAATAAGTCCTCTCTTATTTAAATAAAACGCCTGATCAATATCAGGCGTTTTATTTTGTTAGCTCCAATAAAAAACCAGCCCAAAGGCTGGTTTTTTTAATCATATGTTCATTAGAAAATAAAGTCGGTATTCACAAATTTAGAATAGTGCTCAGAAACCATAGAGGCCAGCATGCCTTTGCTATCATCGGTCTGTTTAGCAGCAATCATAGCGCGGATAGAGAATGCACGCAGCGCATCATGCACAGACAGCGTACCTTCCGCAGAATCTTTACGGCCACCGAATGGAAATACATCTGGACCACGTTGACACTGACAGTTGATATTTACACGACAAACTTGATGTACAAGTGTATCGACTAAATGACCAATTTGCTCAGGATCGCTACCAAAAATACTCACTTGCTGACCATGATCCGAAGTCGTAACATATTCCAGCACAGTTTCAATATCATCATAAACAGAGACGGGCACCACTGGACCAAACTGTTCTTCGCGATACAGTCTCATACCCTCTGTCACCGGATAAACTACGGCTGGATAGAACATGGTTTTGCAGAACTCACCACCTTCTGGATTAACGACTTTAGCTCCTTTAGCTACGGCATCATCAATGACTTCAGTCATATAGGTCGTACGGTGCATACCTGGCAATGGAGTAATAAATACACCTTTTTCCCATGGCATACCCACTTTTAGTTTAGCCAGTTCAGCCGTTAAGCGCTTAACAAATTCGTCAGCTATTGACCGATGTACCATCAACATTTTAAGCGCAGTACAACGCTGACCATTAAACGACAATGCTCCCAACAGGCACTCTTTCACGGTCAAATCCAAATCAGCATCTGGCAGAATAATGGCTGCGTTCTTTGCATCTAATCCTAGAATCGCACGCAGACGGTGAGATTTTGGATGTTGTTTTTTCAAGTGGTCAGCCACTTTACTAGAACCAATCAATGCCAATACATTAATTTTTCCAGATGCCAACAGATGTGGCACCACTAGAGAGCCTGGTGCATAAATCGTATTGATCACACCTTTTGGAAATGAATCACGGAATGCTTCCAACAATGGTTCAAACAGCAAAGTACCAAATTGAGGCGGTTTAAAAATGATGGTATTGCCCATCAGCATGGCCGGAATCAAGGTAGCAAAGGTTTCGTTCAGCGGGTAGTTGTATGGTCCCATACACAACACGACACCTAGTGGAGTTCGACGGATTTGACCAATCGTACCTTCAGCAATCACAAAGCGGGAGTTGGCATTATCCAGATCTTTCAGGGCATCAATCGTTTGACGCATATAGGTAACAGTACGATCGAACTCTTTCTCGGAGTCTGCCAAGCTCTTACCAATTTCCCACATGATTAGTTTAACAATGAGGTCTCTCTGTTCCACCATACGCTGAATGAAATTTTGCATACAAGCGATGCGCTCACCCACTTTCATCATTGGCCATTCACCACGACCATTATTGTAGGCGCGTACTGCCGCTTCTAAAGCTTCGTCACTTTCTTTCTCACCCATGACTGGATAACTACCAAGCTCAACTTGTTGCAAGCTACCGTCAGGCTGCTGAATCCAGATTGGAGAGAATGTCTTCTTGGTTGAACCAGCCCATAACTTCAACTCACCATCCACTAACGAGATACGCTGATGAATCTGAGATGGCAGACGTACGCTGTCAGGAATACTATCTACTGGGGGAAATTTATGTTGTAAATTATTTGAATGGCTCATTATTCTTATCTCCAATTATTTATAAATGTAAACCTAACCCGTTATGAACAGGTCTAGTTTGTGTAAATACCAGTACTGTTACCGGTATTTACCTTGCTTGAGCCTTAGGCTATAGAGCCATTAAAATGTGGGTTTCTAACCGAGGTTAACCGCGACACACGCTGTCAGTTACCCCTAGTTTCTGCATGACTTGCACAACGATTTGTTCAGGTGTGAGCTCAATATCAATAGCAATTGCTTCATTCACATCAGGTTCTTCTAATGTATCTAGCTGAGTTTGTAACAATGATGGATCAAAGAAATGACCCGATCGCTCAGCAAGTCGTTGCTGCAACAACTCATAAGACCCTTTTAAGTATACAAACTTAATATTCTGGTCATGACCACGTAAAATATCGCGATAGACTCGTTTTAGTGAAGAACAAGTAAATACAGCCGTTTCACCTGCTTGTTGTTTTTCTTCAATTGCCTGACGAATGGCTTGTAACCACGGCAAACGGTCTTCGTCAGTTAAAGGAATACCTTGGCTCATTTTGCTTTTATTTGCAGCCGAATGAAGCGTATCGCCATCGAGGAACTCACAAGCCAAACGCTCTGATAACAACTCACCGATTAGGGTTTTACCTGTTCCACAGACACCCATTGCAATCACAATCATGGATTACTCACCTTTAATTATAAAATAGTGCTAAGCAGTAGCGTGAAAGATAAACCCAACACCGAAATGATCGTTTCTAATACCGACCAAGTTTTGAGTGTCTGCCCTACTGTCATACCAAAATATTCTTTGATTAGCCAAAATCCTGCGTCATTCACATGTGAGAACACCAATGAACCTGAACCCGTCGCAAGGACTAAGAGTTCCGGCCTAACAGCAACGCCAGCCGTAGCTGCAATTGGAGCAACAATGCTACAAGCGGTAGCCATCGCAACCGTTGCAGAACCTGTAGCCAAACGAATCAATGCTGCGACAAACCAACCCAATAATAATGGCGACAAATTTGCCTTTAAGGCTGTAGATACAATCTCATCAGAAATACCAGTGTCACGCAAAATGCCACCAAAACCGCCACCAGCACCTACAATCAACATAATCCCGGCAATAGAAGCTAAACACCCACCACAGAATTTTTCAATTTGTTCACGGTTAAAGCCCTGCATCGTACCAAAGGTAATAAAGCTGACCAATACGGCAATAAGCAACGCGATATCAGAAGTACCTATGAAACGTAATAGATCATTTGCGAAAGTCTTTGGTGCAAAGAACAGATCAGCCCAACTTCCGATTAACATGAGTACAACAGGCAGCATAATCGTAAATAAGGTAATCCCAAAGCTTGGTAGCTCACGTGTCCTATTCGTATCTGCTTCAACGAACTGCTTTGCTAACGGGTTATTTTCAGGCAATTTGACGTATTTATTAATCCAGAGTGCATACAAAGGCCCAGCTACAATAGCTGTTGGAACACCCACGATTAAACTGTAAGCAATCGTTTTACCAATATCCGCATGATAGGCCTGCACTGCCAGCAAAGCTGCTGGATGTGGCGGAATTAAACCATGCACAACCGACAAACCGGCAACCATCGGTAAGCCAACAACCAGTAAAGATTTACCTGTCCGTTTAGCAATGTTAAATGCAATTGGAATGAGTAGAACAAAACCGACTTCGAAAAATACGGGAAGACCAACAATAAGAGCAATAAACATCATGGCCCAGTGAATATTTTTCTCACCAAACCATTTAATTAAAGTAATTGCTATTCGTTCAGCACCACCCGACTCGGCCATCATTTTGCCAAGCATCGTTCCGAGTGCAATTACAATCGCAAGGTGGCCCAAGGTTTTACCAGTACCAACTTCATATGACTTAACAATATCGCCCATTGGCATGCCAACAGCTAAAGCTAAACCCAGTGAAACAATGATAAGAACTAAAAAGGGATAAATTCTGAACTTCGCGATCATAACAACCAATGCAATAATCGCGATTACAGTGTAAATCAGCAACATGCCACCCTGAACCGTCTCCATGGGACACTTCTCCTTGGAATTATTATTTAGGCACACTGCCTAAACAAAGGTCTTCAACCACAGTAATTCCTACTGTTAAGACATTAATTTTTTATATTTAGGTGTGACCAGCACAAACTGGTCACATCAATACAGCCTTTAAAGCACATAGAATGCACTTCATTTTTTATAAATATTGACTACATTTACAATGCTCTCAACTGACTCGCAATTTGAGCTAAACGCGTAATTTCAGCCCAGTCTTGTGCAGCAACAGCAGCTTTAGGAGTTAACCATGAACCACCTACACAAACTACGTTAGGTTGCTTCAAGAAATCTGGTGCTGACTCTGCTGTAATTCCACCGGTCGGGCAAAAACGCAAGTTTGGAAATGGACCATAAAATGCTTTGAGCATCTCGACCCCACCTGCTTGCTGAGCTGGGAAAAACTTCACAATGTCATAACCCAACTCAATCGCCTGAATCAGATCACTTGGTGTCATGACCCCTGGTAATAGAGGTAAGCCAGCATCTTGTGCAGCCAAATGTAAGTCTTTGGTTAAACCAGGAGATACACCAAACTTAGCGCCTGCTTTTTTAGCTTGAGCACAGTGCTCAGGCTTAGTAATTGTGCCCACACCCACCACAATGTCATCTGCCAACTGGCTTGCACGCTCAATAGCAGCAAGACCCGCAGCGGTACGCAACGTAATTTCAAGGACTTTTACACCACCAGCATGCAACGCACGTGATACATGCTCACCTTGTTCGGCAGAGTCAAAAGCCAACACGGGAATTACTGGGCCTAATTTGACCACATCTTCAATCTTGCTCATTACTTTGTAATTCCTTTGTCTCAAATATGCGCTTGCGGCTCTTCACCAACAAGTGAACCAAACACAGATGCACCATGTTCAGCAGGTGCTGCTGCTGCACGGAATACACCAAATAATTCACGGCCGAAACCAACTTCGTTTTCTGCCTGATGTTCTGGCTGTGCAACAGGGCGTGATTGCCAAGTTTGTTCATCTAATTCAATATCGAGTAAACCAGCCTCAGCATCAATAACCAACATATCTCCGGTTTGGACTTTAGCAATCGGCCCATTTAGTAAGGCTTCTGGAGATAAGTGAATCACCGCAGGAACTTTGCCTGAAGCACCAGACATACGTCCATCAGTAACTAAAGCAACATGGAAACCTTGATCTTGTAAAACACCCAACACAGGCGTCAAACGATGTAACTCAGGCATACCATTCGCACGAGCACCTTGGAAACGAACAACCGCAATAAAGTCTCGGTGTAATTCGCCACGATCAAACGCTGCTTGTACTGCTTCTTGAGAGTCAAACACAATTGCCGGAGCTCTAACTTTACGGTGCTCTGGCGCAACAGCAGAGATCTTGATCACACCACGACCAAGACGACCTTGCATTAAACGTAAGCCACCATCTGGCTGAAACGGCGCATCAATGCTACGGAGTACTTTGTCATCAAGGCTTTGAACTACACCGTCAACCCAAGTGAGCTTACCGTCAATCAATTTCGGTTCTTTGGTGTAGTGCTGTAAACCCTTACCAGCGACTGTCGTTACATCGTTATGGAGTAAACCAGCCTCAAGTAAGTTACGAATAAGGAATGCCACCCCACCCGCAGCTTGGAAATGGTTTACATCGGCCTTACCATTTGGATAGATTTTTGCGAGCAATGGAACAACAGCAGACAACTCATCAAAGTCATCCCAGTCAATTAAGATGCCAGCCGCACGTGCAATCGCAATCAGATGCAATGTGTGATTGGTTGAACCACCCGTCGCGAGTAAAGCCACAATGCCATTGATAATAGCTTTTTCATCAATCACATGACCAATTGGTGTGTAGTTGCCTCGCTCAGCAGTTAAGTCAAGTACACGCTTAGCAGCTTCAGCAGTGAGCGCATCACGTAATGGCGTATGAGGGTGAACAAATGCAGCGCTTGGCAAATGTAAACCCATGACTTCCATCAGCATTTGGTTACTGTTTGCAGTACCGTAGAAGGTACATGTGCCTTGACCATGATAGGCAGCCGATTCAGCTTCAAGTAAGGCATCTCGGCCCACTTGACCAGTCGCGAATTGTTGACGGATTTTGGCTTTATCATCATTTGATAAACCGCTACTCATTGGACCCGCAGGCACAAAAATAGTTGGTAGATAACCAAACTGTAACGCACCAATCAGTAAGCCCGGCACAATCTTATCGCATACGCCGAGACACAATGCGGCATCGAACATGTTATGAGAAAGTGCGATCGCTGTACTCATCGCAATTGTTTCACGAGAGAACAATGACAATTCCATACCTGCATTACCTTGAGTAATGCCATCACACATTGCAGGTACACCACCAGCAAACTGAGCAACACCACCATTTTCACGGGCAGCTATTTTTATAATGTCTGGGAAGGTTTTATAAGGGGCATGTGCTGAGAGCATTTCATTATATGAAGACACAATGCCAATATTAGGTTCACGCCCCACTTTAATAATTAATTTTTCATTATCTTCCATGCTGGCAAAACCATGCGCGAGATTGGCACATGAGAGTGCTCCACGAGCAGGAAATTTACCTTGGGCATGTTCAATGCGTTGTAAATATGCAAAACGAGTTTTTTGGCTACGCGCGATTACACGCTCGGTAACTTTTGCCAATATTGGGTTCGGCAAGTCCATGCTGGACGCTCCTGTACAACCGGATAAGCCGGAAAACAAAATAGACCAAACGATATATTTAACGATCATTTGGCAGAGGGATGAATAATATTATTAAGGCAAAAAGCGACATGCAAGCCCTTATAACTCCGAGCAATACTCTAGGTCTTAGTATTAAAGACAAATAATGTTTAAGTTTTAAACGAGGAAATGATTTTATTTTTGACTATATTTACGGGTAAATTAAACATTAATAACTATGAGAAATTTCTCATAATATCAAAGCAATAAAATATCTATTATAAATGGGTGAGCACTGACTTTTTTATACTTAGTTTGATATTAAAAATGTTTATAATTTATTCTTTTTATCCTATGTATAAACTATTAAAACTTAATTTCAATTACGTATATTATTTGTAATACTCCCCTCTAGTTTGATTAAAATAACAACACTTATTTTTTCTTAAAAAATTTATACCAAATAGTTGAAAATTACATTGATTCAAAATTTACTTTTCATAAATATATACAAAAAACTGTTTAATTCTTCTACAAAAAAACAATAAATACAGTGGTTAAGCTTTATACTCAACGAATATTAGTTATAAAAAATTTGATGGTCGATAGTGCTTAAGTCTAATGGGCTAAAGTCTATCTTGGACAGAAAAACAACACATGTTAAAACATCACAACCTGCTCTTAATGCATGTTGCAATTAATGCCTTTTGATCAGGAAGTTAGGAAAACTATTTTTAAATCAGGACTTGGGTATTTCAACGTGGCTACATCAGTATTAGTTATTAATTGCGGTTCTTCATCTATTAAATACGCGCTGGTTTCAGACCGTCGTGAAGATCGTATTTATGGTTTAGCAGAAAACTTAGGGGCGGCTGATGCTCGTATTAAAGGAATTACAGTCGGTGGAGAACCACTAGAGCTCTCAATTCCTTATGCTGACCACGCCAAAGCTTTAGAAACTTTACTTGCACGTCTTGCAAACTATAAACCTCAAGCAATCGGTCACCGTGTCGTACATGGTGGAAGCCTCACTAAAGCTGAATTACTTACTCCTGAAATTATAGAACGTATTCGTGCAGCTACCCCTCTTGCACCACTTCATAACCCAGCCCACTTAATCGGGATTGAAGCAACGATGCGCCTATTTCCTGAATTACCTCAAGTTGCCGTATTCGACACCGCATTCCACCAAACCATGCCTGCACATGCATACCGTTATGCAATCCCTAAATTTTTATATACAGACCATAACGTTCGCCGCTATGGCTTCCACGGCACAAGTCATGCTTATGTGTCTGACCGCGGTAGTGAACTGGCTGGTAATTTCCAAAAAGGTGGCTGGTTAACAGCACACTTGGGCAATGGTAGTTCGACTTGTGCAGTGTGGAATGGACAAAGTGTTGATACTTCTATGGGCCTTACCCCGCTTGAAGGCGTTGTAATGGGAACCCGTAGTGGGGATGTCGACCCAAGCTTACACAGTTTTCTTGCAAAAAATCTTGGCTGGGACTTGGCGAAAATCGATAAAGTTTTAAATAACGAAAGTGGCTTACTTGGCTTATCACAACTTTCTAACGATATGCGTACTGTGATTGAAGCCTCTGAAAATGGCAACGAAGATGCGCGTCTTGCAATTGAAGTATTTAGCTACCGTCTTGCAAAATCACTTGCTGCATTAAGCTGTGGTTTACCAAGTATTGATGGCCTGATCTTCACAGGTGGTATTGGTGAGAACTCAGCTTATATTCGTGAAAAAACTTTAGCTTATTTACCTCACTTTGGTTTACAGCTCGATAAAGACCAGAACAACAATTTAAAACGTGGCACAGAAGGCCGTATTGATAGCGGTACAGGACCACAAATTTGGGTGATTCCAACCGATGAAGAAGGCCGTATTGCTAAAGAAACGCGTCAGGTTGTAGACGTTGCACAAAATACATCTTCTGAAGTTAGCCTTGCTTAATTACAGAAGTCAAAGAACATTATTTATAGGTTTATATGAATACAATTTTATTAATTCCTACAGGTGAAGGGGTCGGTTTAACCTCTGCCTGCTTAGGTATGATTTATGCACTTGATTGTAATGGGATTAAAGCAGGCTTTTTAAAACCGTTTTCTCAGGTAGATCAAGAAACTTTAGACCGAACTACATCTTTATTTGGTCATTTATTTCAAGGTAAAACTGTTCAATCCATTTCTCATGAAACGTTAACCCAACGCATTGCATCAGGTGAAGTTGATGAGCTACTTGAAGAAGCAGTAAGTCTTCATCGCAGTATTGCAGCCGACAATAATGTGATTATTGTTGAAGGCTTATTGCCAAATGGGCAAGACCATTTTGCCAGTGAGCTTAATGCCAGCCTTGCCCAAGCTCTTGATGCAGAAGTGGTTTTAGTGAGCACGGCTGACATTCAAAACCCACGTAAAACAGCCGAGAAAGTTGAAGCTCACTTACGTCAATTTGGTGGTGCAACTTCTAACCGAACAGCAGGTGTACTCTTTATGCGTACACGCGGGTTATCTGAGGAAACCGCTCAGATTCCTGTCGCATTTGACCCATCGCTACGTCCAACTGAAGACATCGCAAAATTTACAACAGAACTGCAAAAATACAATCGCTACTTTGGATCAAACGATTTACCAATTATTGGCTTAGTTCCATTTAGCAATACCTTAAGTGTACCTAGAACCTTAGACATCGCGAACGTGATTGATGGCCAATGGGTACATCAAGGCGAAGCGAAAACACGTCGTATTTTGCACTCAAGTTTAATTGCCTCAAGCATTGAATATGAATTGAATAAATTCATTGCTGGCGAGCTGATTATTAGCGCATCTGAACGCACCGATGTGTTACTTGCAGGTAGCTTGGCAACCAGTAATGGTATTCCATTGGCAGGCTTGGTACTGACCGAACGTGAAGCACCTGCCCCTGAGCTTTTAGAGTTTTGCCAAAGCGCTATCAAACAAGGCTTACCAATTTTACATACCCGTTTAAACACACTGGAAACGGCACAACGCTTATCTGATTTTGGTAATGAAATTCCAACCGATGATACTGAACGTGCCGAGCAAGTGACTCGTTTTGTTTCAAGTCATATCGATGTCGAATGGCTTAAACAACACAGTAATAATGGAGCAACACCACGTCTTTCTCCTTCTGCATTCCGTCACGAACTGGTACAAAAATCGATTGCAGCCAAAAAACGGATTGTCCTTCCAGAAGGCGACGAGCCACGCACTATTGAAGCTGCTGCTATATGTCAGGCTCGTGGTATTGCGCATTGTATTTTGTTAGCAAAACCAGATGCAGTACAAGACGTTGCAAAAGCACGCGGTATTGAATTACCAGCAGACTTAGAAATTATTGATCCGGACAGCATTCGCAATCAATATGTTGCATCTATGGTTGAACTCCGCAAAGGCAAACTCAATGAGTTACAAGCCAAAGATCAATTACAAGACACTGTTGTTCTTGGCACCATGATGCTGGCTCTAGATCATGTAGATGGTTTGGTTTCTGGTGCAGTTCACACAACCGCGAACACCGTGCGCCCTGCTTTCCAGCTGATTAAAACCGCACCTTCTTACTCTTTAGTTTCGTCCATATTCTTTATGCTTTTACCAGATGAAGTTTATGTTTACGGTGACTGTGCAATTAACCCAGACCCTACAGCCGACCAGCTTGCTGAAATTGCGATTCAGTCTGCTGACTCTGCAAAAGCGTTTGGAATTGACCCACGTATTGCCATGATTAGCTATTCAACTGGTACGTCTGGCACTGGTGCTGATGTTGAGAAAGTACAGCAAGCAACTCAAATTGCACAGCAACGCCGCCCTGATTTACTGATTGATGGCCCACTCCAATACGATGCAGCTTCTGTTGAAAGTGTAGGACGCCAAAAGGCACCAGACTCACGCGTAGCTGGTCGTGCCAATGTATTTATTTTCCCAGACTTAAATACAGGTAATACGACCTATAAAGCAGTACAACGTGCAGCAAATGTAGTCAGCGTTGGACCAATGCTGCAAGGCCTAAACAAGCCAGTCAATGACTTGTCTCGTGGTGCTTTAGTAGATGACATTGTCTTTACTATTGCCTTAACAGCAATTCAGGCTGAACAACAAGCTGCTGCCAAATAATTAATATCATTTAATCTTTTCTACCTCTCGCCATTTGATGTCCGCTCAAATGGCTTTTTTTATTCTCAAATAACTGCCTTCGCAGTTGGTTGTTCTTAGTTTTAAATCACTTAGCATTACCCTTATTCGACTTTTGGTCAAAAGATCAACCAATCCCCCACAAGTTTGTGTTTTTGTCATATAATTTAGCCCGCTAGCTAACAGCCCGCTCAAGAGATTTTCTGGTATGACAACGATTATCAAACAAGATGACTTGATTACATCAATCAAGGACGCCCTACAGTTTATTTCGTACTATCACCCGCAAGACTTTATCCAAGCGATGAGCCGTGCTTATGATCGCGAAGAAAACAAAGCTGCAAAGGATGCAATTGCACAGATTTTAATTAACTCCCGCATGTGTGCGGAGGGTCATCGTCCAATTTGCCAAGACACTGGTATTGTTAACGTTTTCCTTGAAGTGGGCTTAGATGTTAAATTCGATTTAACAATGAGCTTAGACGATGCAGTAAATGAAGGTGTTCGCCAAGGTTACCTTGAAAACAGCAACGTTCTTCGTGCATCTGTACTTGCTGACCCTGCATTTGGTCGTAAAAATACAAAAGACAACACCCCTGCTGTTATTCACTACAAACTCGTACCGGGTAATAAAGTAGATATTACTGTTGCTGCTAAAGGTGGCGGTTCAGAAAACAAATCTAAACTTGCGATGCTTAACCCATCTGACTCGATTGTTGACTGGGTTCTTAAAACTGTTCCAACTATGGGTGCAGGTTGGTGTCCTCCTGGTATGCTCGGTATCGGTATTGGTGGTACTGCTGAAAAAGCCATGATGCTTGCTAAAGAAGCACTCATGGAAGAAATCAACATGGACGAATTACTTCGCCGTGGACCAGAGAACAAAATTGAAGAACTTCGTATCGAAATCTTTGAGAAAGTAAACGCTCTCGGTATTGGTGCTCAAGGTCTTGGCGGTTTAACCACTGTTCTTGATATTAAAATCAAAGATTACCCATGTCACGCTGCTGGTAAACCAGTAGGTATGATTCCTAACTGTGCTGCGACTCGTCATGCTCACTTCCAGCTTGATGGTACAGGTGTAGCTCATATTCAAGCACCAAAACTTGAAGACTACCCTTCAGTAACTTGGGACTCTTCACAGTCTAAACGTGTAAACCTTGATACCATTACTCAAGAAGAAATGGATTCTTGGAAACCAGGTGACACATTACTTCTTAGCGGTACAATGTACACAGGTCGTGATGCGGCACACAAACGTATGGTTGAAATGATCGACAATGGTGAAGAATTACCAGTTGATCTTAAAGGTAAATTCATTTACTACGTTGGCCCAGTTGATCCTGTGGGTGATGAAGTCGTTGGCCCTGCTGGTCCTACAACTGCAACACGTATGGACAAATTCACACGTAAAGTACTCGAGCATACTGGTCTATTCGGTATGATTGGTAAAGCTGACCGTGGTCCAACAGCAATTGAAGCAATCAAAGACAACAAAGCAACTTACCTTATGGCAGTTGGTGGTGCGGCTTACCTCGTATCTAAAGCTGTTCGTGAAGCTGAAGTTGTTGCCTTCGCTGACTTAGGTATGGAAGCAATCTACAAATTCGTAGTTGAAGATATGCCTGTATCTGTAGCAGTTGATGTAAACGGTACTTCAATTCACGCAGTGGCTCCAAAAATCTGGCAAGCGAAAATTGGAAAAATTCCAGTAATCGATGCCGCAGCAGGCTAATCAAGAAAAGCACCGAATTCGGTGCTTTTTTTATGCCTTATAATTTTTTTTGGAAGTTGAAAAGAATTGTAACAATTAGTTCGCCAATCTATGTTATTAATAAATACACCCACCCGCCATAAACTGCATATAGGTCATTTCATGACTATCCGCCCTATTCTTAAAAATCTCTCAATCAGCCTCTGCCTAAGCTGTATTACGACAAGCTTGTTTGCCTCTCCTGCCAAATTAAGTTCAGTCAAAGAACTCATGCAAATGAGCCAAATTGATTATTTATTGAAAGAATCAATTAATGAATTAACACCTTATTATGATCAACAAGCTGAACAGATCATTACTAATATTACGGGCATCAAAACTTTAGGTCCGAAAGAAAAAGAGGCCGCAAAAAAGTTAGGCTTACTTTTAAAAGATTCGAGTAACCAGCTCATTAGTAGCCCAAAAACTACGCAAGCCTTACAAGATATTTATTTAAAGACATATACTGAAGAAGAAGTTCAGGCAAATTTAAAATTTTTAAAAACCCCAGAAGGTCAATCAATTACGCGTAAAAACGTACAGATTATGGGGCAAATTTCAGAATACATGATGGAGTTGGGACAACAAACCTTTAATGACCCTAAAGCACGCGATCATATGCAAGAAGAGATGCTTAAAATTATTGCGCCACTCATGAAAGATAAAGAAAAGTCTTAACTTTTCTTTATCCTTTGTAGGCCATTACCACGTTAAAGGATTCCACAATTTAAATGGTTTAATCAGATGGACATCTGATTTTTCATCATATTTGGCTGGTTTTAGCTCTTGTGGTTTATGTCGAATTTTTCCTGAAGCATCTTCAGCAACAAAATTGTAGCTAGAAGATTTAAGCTCCGTAAAAGCAATCTCTCTACGTCCGATATTGTCTTGCATTAACATAAATGGGCCAGTGTGTTCACCGCGGTCCATTTTGTTTTCTTCATCGTATTTTAAATAATAAGATGTTCCTGCATCGACCGTAATATCAATATATTTTGGCTCTTGGAAATGAATACCTAATAAAGGCCGACTTGCAGAAATACGATAACTTCCTGCTGGCAGTTCAATCCAGTAATAATGGTTATGCAATAAGCTTGGAATTCGTTTGCCATTTACAAATAAATTAATTGCTGCAATTTCCTGACGGTTCCATTTGGTATCTGGCCGATAGAGATAGACTACTGCTGCATGTTCATTTTGCGGTTTAATCGGTACAAATGTCTGACCTAGTTTTTGGTTGACCCATCCCCCCATGCTAAAACCACCCACATGGTATTGATCAAATACACCAGGTGCTTTATCTACATCAACTTTAGGTAAAGTCGCAGTCAGCTCAGCTGGATTCTTTGCCAAGTGTGATGAACTCTGGCAACCCGCAAGTAATGCGGTACAACTTAATGCAATAATTAAATAACGCATGACATCCCTCAAAGCGTTTTCTTTTGATTTTTCTATATCGCAAAACTATGCGTATTTTGTTTTTTTAGATTAACACCACCTACATGAATTGAAAACAAAAAAAGCATGAATCACTCGCGCGATTCATGCTTTTTAGATGAATGAAATCTAAGCAGACTTCGAATCAATTACTTTTAAATCTGCCTTAGCAACACTTTCATGAGTTGCTGTTTCTTTAGGCTGACGTTCTGGCTTGTAAACAGGTTCAGCTTCACCATTAATCACTGCTTCATTAATGAAAACTGTTCCTACATCTGTACGGCTTGGTAAGTCATACATTGTTTCAAGTAAAACATTTTCCAAAATCGAACGTAGACCACGAGCTCCGGTATTACGCTCAAGCGCTCGCTTAGCAACTGCACGTAAAGCAGAGTCTTCAAATACAAGGTCAACATTTTCCATGTTGAACAAGTATTGATACTGGCGAGTTAATGCATTTTTTGGTTCTGTCAAAATTTGCATTAATGCTTCTTCATCAAGCTCTTCAAGCGTCGCAATAACTGGTAAACGGCCAATAAACTCTGGAATTAAACCAAATTTCACTAAGTCAGTTGGCTCAACTTGACGGAACAATTCAGCAATTTTCTTGCTTTCATCTTTTTTCTTCACGTCAGCTGTAAAGCCAATTCCGCCTTTTTCTTGGCGCTGTTGTACAATTTTTTCCAGTCCAGCAAATGCACCACCACAAATAAATAAGATATTTGAGGTATCAATTTGAATGAACTCTTGCTGCGGATGTTTACGTCCACCTTGTGGTGGAATTGAAGCTACAGTACCTTCAATCATCTTAAGCAATGCTTGTTGTACACCTTCACCAGAAACGTCACGAGTAATCGACGGATTTTCAGATTTACGTGTAATCTTGTCGATTTCATCGATATAGATAATACCCTTTTGAGCTTTCTCTACATCGTAATCCGCTTTTTGCAAAAGCTTTTGTACAATATTTTCAACGTCTTCGCCGACATAACCCGCTTCGGTTAAAGTGGTCGCATCTGCCATCGCAAATGGAACATCTAGCAAACGAGCCAATGTTTGAGCAAGTAATGTTTTTCCTGAACCGGTAGGACCAATCAGTAGAATGTTACTTTTAGCAATTTCCACATCTTTAGACACATGACCAGATTGCCCGACTTTTAAACGTTTATAATGGTTATAAACGGCAACAGATAATGTCTTTTTGGCAAGATCCTGACCAATCACATATTGATCAAGCGCAGCACGTATTTCATGCGGTTTTGGCAATGCCTTGCTCGCCCAGTCACCTGCTTCAACCTGTTGGCTGGTTTGTACAAGGTCTAAGCAGACATCTACACACTCATTACAAATATATGCGTCCTCGCCCGCAATCAGTTTCCCGACTTCAGACTGCGTTTTACCGCAAAATGAACAATGTTTTTGTCCTTGAGGATGTTCGGACATATTCTCTCCACAAATAGAATCTTAAATATGAGGGCAAGCGATAGAGCTAAATGACTATATGGAGGCGTTTTCCAATAACTCAAGCCACTTAAAAACTCCCCTTATGGACGCTTACTTAATACCTGATCGACTAAGCCATATTCTTTTGCTGCTTGTGCAGTCATAAAGTTATCACGATCAGTATCACGGGCAATCGTGTCATAGTCTTGACCACTGTGTTCTGCCATCAAACGATTCAAGCGTTCTTTAATAAATAGAATTTCACGAGCGTGAATTTCAATGTCTGATGCCTGACCACGGAACCCACCCAATGGTTGGTGAATCATTACACGTGCATTTTCAAGGCAATAGCGTTTACCTTTAGCACCAGCATTTAATAAGAATGCGCCCATAGATGCAGCCTGCCCCATACAGTATGTTACTACATCAGGTTTGATAAATTGCATCGTGTCATAAATCGCCATACCAGCAGTTACCGAACCACCTGGCGAGTTAATATAAAGATGGATATCTTTATCTGGGTTTTCAGCTTCTAAGAACAACATTTGAGCAACAATCAAATTTGCCATATTGTCTTCAACTTCACCAGTTAGAAAAATGACGCGCTCACGTAAAAGTCGTGAATAAATATCAAAAGAGCGTTCGCCGCGAGAAGATTGTTCAACCACAACAGGAACTAAAGCATTTTCAATTGTTGGAACATACATACGTTATTTATTCCTAAATTTTTTGTGACTTAACCTATGGCAACAATATGCGGGATAATTTCTCAAATTGCAAAAGGTTCGCACTGAAATATTATATTATTTATACCTAAGTACTGCATGGCGTACTCAAATTAACCACATACCCAAAAATGAAAAAGGCGCCTAAAGCGCCTTTTCCAGATTTCTCAAAAGATTAGCCCATACGGCGAGCTTGTTGTTCTTTCAATAAATCTTCGTAAGATACTGCTTTGTCAGACACTTTAGCTGCAGCTAAGATGTGATCAACAACTTGATCTTCTAACACAACAGCTTCAATTTGTTGACGTTGTTGAGCATCATTTTTGAAGTATTCGATCACTTCAGTTGGATCTTCATAAGAAGAAGCCATGTCGTCGATGTAAGCATCAACACGTGATTGGTCAACTTCAAGTTTAGCATCAGCTAATACTTTGCTTACTAAGATACCAAGCTTAACTGAACGCTCTGCTTGCTCTTTGAACAATTCGTCAGGAAGCATGCTCTTGTCGAAAGATTGAGCGCCAGCACCGCCAAATTGTTGAGTGAACTGTTGAACCATTTGTTGACGTTGACGGTCAATTTCTTGAGCAACCATTGCAGTTGGGACTTCAACTTCGTTAGCAGCAACAAGAGCATCAAATGCAGCTTGTTTAACTTGGTTACGTAAACCATTGCGAACTTCACGTTCCATGTTTTTACGAACGTCAGCTTTTAATTTTTCAACGCCTTCTTCTTCAGTAACACCGAAGATTTTCAAGAATTCAGCATCAATCTCTGGAAGTTTAGGTTTTTCAACTTGCTTCACAGTGATTTTGAATTGAGCTGCTTTACCAGCTAAGTTCTCAGCTTGGTAATCTTCAGGGAAAGTTACATCAATTACTTTCTCTTCACCAGCTTTCATGCCAACGATGCCGTCTTCGAAGCCAGGAATCATACGACCTGAACCTAACACAAGTTTAAAGTCTTCAGCAGAACCGCCTTCGAACTTTTCACCGTCGATAGAACCTTCGAAGTCAAAAGTCACTTGCATGTCTTTTTTCGCCATACCCTTGGTCACAGCCCAAGTTTGACGTTGTTTTTGCAAGTTTTCGATCATAGTGTCAACGTCAGCGTCTTTAATTTCAGCTGTTTTACGTTCAACTTCTAAACCGTCAAATGCTTTTACTTCAACTTCAGGATAAACTTCTACAGTTGCTTCAAAAACTAAAGCATCTTCTTTATGTTCAACTTTCTCAATGTTCGGCATACCTACCGCATTGATTTTTTCTTGTTGAATCGCTTCAAATACGCTGTCACGAATGATGTCATTCACAACTTCTTGATAAATACTTGCACCGTATTCGCGACGAACAACGTTTGCAGGTACTTTGCCTGGACGGAAGCCGTTGATCTTCACAGTTTTGGCAGTGCGCTTCAAACGAGCTTCAAATTGCTCGTTAACACGGCTCGTCGGTACAGAAACATTTAAACGACGGGCAACGCCCGAAACCGCTTCAGTCGTTACTTGCATGGCTTCCTCGATAAAAATTAGTTAGTAGGAACAGTTTTTAAAAAAGTGCTGTATTATATGACAACTTTCAAGATATACAAAATTAACCGATCAGATCAGTAAATTGAAGGCCGTTTTTTCAGTAAATTTCACAATAATTTTATGATTTTTTAATTTTTTTTAACTCAATCTTAAGCCAAAGTAATTTTTTAGTTATTCTTCATAAATCTAAAATTACAATTAATTTACCAATAATTATCGTTTTTCATAAAAATTAATAATAATTAATTAATTAGTAATTTTTAGCGACAAAACCCGATTAAATCTTTCATATTTTCTTCACAATCCTATCGACAAAACCAATTAACACAAACTGTACATATAAATAAGAATTATTATTATTCGCATAACGTTTTGTATTTAAGTCCTGAAAGTCATGTCATTGATTAGAACACGTAAAAAAATTGTTTCATCTGCAATCGCATCATCCCTTTCTATGATTGCAACAACTGCAATGGCGCAAGAAACTATTTCCCAATTACCAACCATTCATACTCAAGCAACTCACGAAGAATCTTTAAAAGTAGATGAGTCGGCAAATTCAAAATTAGTTGCTCCCCTTTTAGATACTCCAAAATCCGTTTCTATTCTTTCTCAAAAATTAATTAAAGATTCAAACTCTAACACCCTACTCGAAGCTTTACGCTATGAACCAGGTATTACTTTAGGCGCAGGTGAAGGCGGTACCCCATTTACCGATATGCCATATATTCGTGGCTATAGCGCTCAATCCTCTGTCTATGTCGATGGTGTTCGTAATTCAACTTCTCAAAATCGTGACATGTTCGCTATTGAGCAAGTTGAAGTCATTAAAGGTTCTTCTTCTGCGCTTGGCGGCGGTGGTAGTGTTGGGGGTAGTATTAACCTAATCCCTAAAGTTGCCCATGAAGGTGATGTTTACCAAGGTAGTGTTCAAGGTGGCACCGACAACTATCGCCATATCCAACTTGATGCAAACAAAGACTTTGGTAATGGCGTTGCTGGTCGTGTTGTTGTTATGGGCCATGAAAACGAAAAAGCTGGTTCAAATAACGGTGCGGAATATGCTCGCGCTGGTATTGCTTCAAGTCTTGCATTTGGCCTAGATACAGCAACTCGTGGAACACTAAGCTACTACTATTTACGTAGTAATGATGAACCAGATGCAGGTATTCCCTTCCTTCCTGTTGGCGGGAAACCAATTGATGTAAAACAAGGCACATACTACGGTTGGAAAGCTCGTGATTTTGATAAACGTGAAAACCATATCGGCACGTTTAAATTAGAACAAGATCTTGCTGATGATTTAACATTATCAAATACGATGTCTTATACAAAATCTAAATCAGATTACATCTATACCAATGCCGATGATTCAAAAGGCAATGTAACGAAAAATGGTACTATTTCGCGTCGTGCTTTAAGTCGTATTGTAGACACAGATGGTTATAGCGATCAGCTTGCATTAAAAGGTAAATTCAATACAGGTGCGCTTAAACACTCTTTTAATACAGGTGCCGAGTGGAGCTACCAACAATCAAATCAAGGTGTTTATACGTTTACTGATGCCTCTGGCACCACATCAACAGTACATAACACCAGTTGTCCTGTAAGCAGTGCGCTTTCAAATGGCTGGTGTACTTCAGTAGACAATCCAATGAATGGAGCATTTACTGATACTTTAGGTACTATTAAAAATCAGTATACAACTCGCAGCCGTACTGTTTCTCTTTATGCATTGGATAGTATCGAGTTTAATCCGCAATGGCTTTTAAATTTGGGCGTACGTTGGGATAAATTCGAAACTGAGCGTAAATATAATAAAAATATTTATAAAACTGTGGGAGGAACTAACGGTAATTACTCAAATGACATCAGTATTGCAGCTGGTCAGAAATTCGAAAATGATAGTGACTATTTCTCTTATCAAGCTGGCTTAGTCTACAAACCAACTGAAAATGGTAGTATCTATGCAAGTTTCGCAACTTCTGCAAACCCAGTTGGGGTAGACCAAGGTGATGGTGCAGATGCCTTATCCACTTCTTCTCAACAAGCAAATGATTTATCTCCAGAAAAAGCACGTACTTTCGAAGTTGGTACTAAATGGGATCTCTTCAATAATCGTGCAAACTTAACGGCTGCTATTTTCCGTACCGAGAAACAAAATACTCGTATCGCTATTGATGCCAATACCACAACCAATGCTGGTGAAAGTAAAGTTGATGGCTTCGAAGTCGGGTTCAACGGTAAAGTAACTGACAAATGGGAAGTTTCTGCGGGTTATAGCTATTTAGATAGTGAACTGACAAAAGCGGCTTATAACGCGGTTGCACAAGAAGGTAAACCTCTCCCATTCGTCGCTAAAAATAGTGCGACATTGTGGTCTACTTATCGAGTACTACCTAAGTTAACTCTAGGTGCTGGTGCCGAATACCGTGATAAAGTATTTACCAATACAAATACTGGCACAACAATGCTTGAAGACAAATATTTGCCAACATATACCATTTACAATGCTATGGCTAAATACGATGTCAACAAGAACGTAAACTTACAGCTTAATATCAATAACATTTCTGATAAACGCTATTTTACAAGTGCTCACCCAGCTCACTATGCATTTGAAGGCAATGGTCGTAACGCCGTTTTAGCCATTAACTTTAAATACTAAAGCTTAATTCCATAATTTATTTATGGTATTAATTAAAGCAGATATAAAGATAGCCTCGTAACGAGGCTATCTTTATAAATAAAGTATCTACTTAAAAGGTGTTTGCTGTGATTCATCATATCCCCAATGTTTTAAGCAAAGAGCAAATTGCAGAGTTTCGCAAGCTCATGAAAGAGGCAAATTGGGTAGGTGGTAAAGTAACTGCCGGCACTTTGTCTGCCTCTGTTAAAAGAAATCAGCAACTCTCGGAGCAAGACCCACTTACTCATCATTTAAGTGATATTGTCATCAAAGCAATTTGGCAAAATCCTGTGTTTCAAGCAGCAGCCCTTCCCCACAAAATTATTCCACCGCTTTTTAATCGTTATGATGAACATGAAAGCTTTGGTTTCCATGTAGATAATTCAATTCGTCTTATCCGTGGTACAGCGGAACAAATTCGTACCGATTTATCTTGTACCTTATTTTTAAGCGAACCAGATGAATATGAGGGGGGTGACCTAGTGATTGAAGATACTTATGGTTATCACGAAGTTAAATTACCTGCTGGTGACGTAGTTCTCTACCCTTCTACTAGCTTGCATGAAGTCAGTAGTATTACATCAGGTACTCGATTTGCTTCTTTTTTCTGGGTACAAAGCTTAGTACGCGACGATAGTAAACGACATCTTCTCTTTAATTTAGATGAAAGCATACGTGAACTACGGAAATCACATGGTGATAGTTATACTGAAGTCATGAAACTCACCAACATCTATCACAACCTTATCCGTATGTGGTCAGAACTTTAACTCTATTTATTTTTGCCTTATTTAGTCCAATCAATTATTTTTATCTCAATAAGGCAAAATAATGAAAATTATTTTCGATAAAATATAGAACAATGCAAAATTAGAAAATTATTTTCTGAACACTGAAATTAAAATGAGTATAAGACTTTTGCACAACGTGTAATCATTGTTCAGATGTGGTATATCTAAACAAAGAGCATATTAGCAAACCACCAAACTTACTATTACATGGTCTATAGATGAAAACGAATCACTTGTTTGCCCAGCCTACTCAAGCAAGACATCATCTCGAACTCCTGATGCTGCGCCTCGCGCGCGTATAAATTTTTGTCTGCATTTTAGAGCAGACCTTTTCAAATTCGCTTTAATTTTTCTGTATTAGATACCATATATAACTGTAGAACGTTGCCTTTCACACGATACCTAGAGCAACCGTGCTACGAGATAAGGAGTTTTCTCATGATGTTGGCTGACCCAAGCAAAAAATACCGCCGTATGTACCAGCGAGTCGATTTACCAGACCGCCAATGGCCAAATAATGAAATTACAAAAGCACCGATTTGGATGAGCACGGACTTACGTGACGGTAACCAAGCAATTTTTGAACCAATGAACATGGAACAAAAATTCAAAATGTTCAAAATGCTTGTAAAAATCGGTTTTAAGCATATTGAAATTGGCTTCCCTTCTGCGTCTCAAATTGACTTCGATTTTACTCGTATGTTGATCGAAGAAAATCATATTCCTGATGACGTATATATTGAAGTTTTGGTTCAAGCACGTGATCATTTAATTGAACGCACTTTTGAATCTTTAGTAGGTGCTAAACGCGCAATCGTACATATTTATAACTCGAACTCTCCAACTTTCCGTCAGAAAGTATTGAATGTAGATGTAAATGGTGCAAAACAGTTAGCAATTAATGCAGCTCAAAAAGTGAAAGAGTATGCAGCGCAATATCCTCAAACTGACTGGATTTTCCAATACAGCCCAGAATGTTTCTCTGCAACTGAATTAGAAGTTGCTAAAGATGTTTGTGATGCTGTGACAGAAATCTGGGATGCTCGTCCAGACCATAAAGTAATTTTAAACTTACCTGCGACTGTCGAAGTTTCTACACCAAATGTTTATGCAGACCAAATTGAATGGATGCATCGCAATTTGGCACGTCGTGATGGCGTGATCATTTCTGTTCACTGTCACAACGACCGCGGCTGTGGTATTGCAGCATCAGAACTTGCCATTATGGCGGGTGCTGACCGTGTTGAAGGTTGTGTGTTTGGTAACGGCGAACGTACTGGTAACGTTGACGTTGCAGCCATTGCATTGAACATGTATACCCAAGGTGTAGCGCCAGAGTTAGATTTCTCTAACATTAATGAAGTCATTGCAACGGTTGAAGAATGTACTGGCTTACCTGTACACCCTCGTCATCCATATGCAGGTGACTTGGTATTTACTGCATTCTCTGGTTCACATCAGGATGCGATCAAAAAAGGCTTCGAGTACCAGAAAAACGAAGAAATCTGGGATATGCCTTACTTGCCAATCGACCCGAAAGATTTGGGCCGCGACTATGACGCAGTTATCCGTGTAAATAGTCAGTCTGGCAAAGGCGGTATCGCTTACTTATTGGAATCAAACTACAACGTTGTGTTGCCTCGTCGTTTACAAATCGAATTCAGCCAAGTTGTTCAACAATACGCTGATGAGAATGGTACAGAAATTAATGCCAAAGAAATCTGGACATTATTTAAAGACACATATGTTGATGTGAAAAACCAACATTACACAGTCAAACACTACAAATTATCAGACATTAACGGTACTCAAATTATCGAACTTGATGTTGATGTCGAGGGTGAAACACAACAACTTCGTGGCGAAGGTAATGGTCCTATTTCTGCATTCTTAAACGCACTTCAATTACCAATTGACGTATTAAACTATGAAGAACGTAGTATTAGTTCAGGTGCAAATGCCAAAGCATTAACCTTAATTGAACTTCAAGTGAAAGGTACAGGTAGAGGCTCATTTGGTGCTGGCGTTCACGACAACACAGTTACCTCATCAATTGAAGCTATTATTGCATGTACCAACCGTTTGATTGATCAAGGTGTTCTAAGTACAGATCAGGTTGTTGCCGCCGCTGTTTAATTTAAAAAAACTCTTTTGAAAGGATACCTAGCTTGGTATCCTTTCTTTTTATTCCTGAAAGATTTAAAAGGCGAAATGTTCCCGTGTCTTTTCCAGCTGATTCAGTGGGGTTAGTCACTCCGCAAAAGTTCCAATTTGAAGAACCATTACATCTTGAATGTGGCCGTGTTTTGCCACGTTTTGAATTAATGGTTGAAACTTACGGCACTTTAAATGCAGATAAATCA
The DNA here is from genome assembly GCF_016064815.1 of Acinetobacter seifertii. NCBI lineage: Bacteria > Pseudomonadati > Pseudomonadota > Gammaproteobacteria > Moraxellales > Moraxellaceae > Acinetobacter > Acinetobacter seifertii. The sequence continues at coordinate 3,552,015 of NZ_CP065820.1, forward strand.
AATGCCATTTTAATCTGTCATGCCCTTTCCGGACATCATCATGCAGCGGGTTATCACCACGAAGATGATAAAAAAGCTGGATGGTGGGATAGCTGTATTGGCCCGGGTAAAGCAATTGATACGAATAAGTTCTTTGTAGTTTCGCTCAATAATATTGGTGGCTGTAGTGGGTCGACAGGTCCAACTTCGCCAAACCCTGAAAATGACAATCGCCCTTATGGACCAGATTTTCCATTAGTAACGGTACGCGACTGGGTTAAGACTCAAGCCATGCTTTCCGACCGTTTGGGTGTAGATGTCTGGTATTCGGTTGTTGGTGGATCATTAGGGGGCATGCAAGCACTACAATGGTCTGTAGACTACCCTGACCGCCTGCAAAAATGTGTGATTATTGCCAGCGCACCAAAACTTTCAGCACAAAATATTGCATTTAACGAAGTGGCACGTCAGTCGATCTTGTCTGATCCAGACTTCCATCATGGTCGTTACTTAGAAAATGATAGCTATCCGAAACGTGGCCTGATTTTGGCTCGTATGGTCGGCCATATCACCTATCTTTCTGAAGAGGCGATGAAACAAAAATTTGGTCGTGATTTAAAATCAGGCAAATTTATGTACGGTTTTGATGTCGAGTTTCAGGTTGAAAGCTATCTGCGTTATCAAGGTGAACAGTTCAGCCGTAACTTTGATGCCAATACTTACCTCATTATGACCAAAGCTTTGGATTATTTCGATCCTTCACGCGAATACGGTCATTCACTTACAGAAGCAATGGGTAAAACCAAATGTCAGTTCCTCATCGTTTCATTCACAACTGACTGGCGTTTTGCACCAAGCCGCTCTCAAGAAATAGTAGACGCGCTTATTACCAATCATAAGCCGGTCAGTTACCTCGATATTGATGCTGAACAAGGTCATGACTCGTTTTTATTTCCGATTCCCCTGTATGTCAAAACCATGCGCGCTTTCCTAGGCGGTGAAGAACATTTAAAATCGACATCACTGGAGGCAAGCTAATGCGTATTGATCAACAACTGGCAGAAAAGTGGATTAAACCCGGCTCAAGCGTGCTCGATTTAGGGTGTGGTGATGGTGAATTACTCGCTCATATGAGCCAAAAACATCAAATTCGTGCTTATGGTTTAGAAATTGATCAAGAAAAGATTGCAATTGCCGTCAGTCGCGGGTTAAATATTATTCAACAAGATTTGAATCTCGGTTTAAGCCGCTTTGCTGATCAGTCTTTTGACTATGTGGTAATGGCACAAGCTTTGCAAGCCGTAGATGCGCCCGATGTTTTATTAAGAGACATGGTGCGTGTGGGTAAACAGGCAATTATTACTTTTCCGAACTTCGCGCATTGGAAGACTCGCTCTTTTCTTGCATTAAAAGGAATGATGCCTGTGTCGGATGCTTTACCATATATGTGGTATAACACCCCGAACATTCATTTATGTACATTTAAAGATTTTGAAGCACTCTGTGCTGAAAATCAGATACAAATTATTAATCGACTCGCCGTCAATGGAAACCAGCAGGGAAGCCTGTTAAGCAAACATATTCCGAATTTGTTTGGTGAAGTCGCTATTTATCGAGTGAGTGCACTATGAAAAAGACATTATTTAGCACACTATTTGCAGGACTGCTAAGTATGCAGGCTCATGCAGATTATATCGCCCAGCCACAATCGGTTGCGAGTCAGGCTGCACGCTTTTCAACAATGGGCGTAAGTGACCTTCAGAAAGCTGCAAAATCTGGTCAAGCAGGCGCACAGTTTTACCTAGGTACACACTACCAATATGGTAAAGATGTAGAAAAAGATGAGAAGCAAGCTTTCGCATGGTTTAAAGCTGCTGCTGACCAAGGTTTATCACCAGCACAGTTAAATGTAGGTCGTATGTACGCCGATGGTATTGGCGTTAAGAAAGATGAATCTATGGCTCGTAAATACTTCGAAAAAGCAGCAAGCAACGGTGATAACCGTGCAAGCTATAATCTTGCGATGATGGAAGAGCAAAAGAAAAACTACGTTGGTGCTTACCAGTGGTATGAGCTTTCAACTCGTGATGGCATGCTAGACAATAAAGTAATTAGTTTATCTGAAGGCAAGAAAACTGCGCTTGCAGCGAACTTAACACAAGAACAAATTCGTACAGCACGTGACCGCGCTGACAAATGGATCCAAGCACAATAATAACGGTTCATCCGTAAAAAAACCTTACTCGACTAAAACCACCTTGTATGCTGTACAAGGTGGTTTTAGTTTTTATATCCCTTTTTATATTCTATTTATTTTCCTCTATATCCCCTCTTAAAAAACACGTAACATAACTCATGTTCGATATTAGCTATAAAGTTTGGTTTTATTATGTCTACCCCACATTGGTTTGATCAGGGCAGTTTAGTTCTTGCCAGCAATAACAAAGGTAAGGTCGCAGAGTTTGAAAAACTTTTTGAACAACTTAAGTTACCTGTAGAAATTATTCCTCAAGGTCGCCTTAATATTCCTGATGCCATTGAAGACGGCTTAAGCTTTATTGAAAATGCGATTATTAAAGCACGTCATGCCTCTAAAATTTCAGGCAAACCTGCTATGGCTGACGACTCTGGTATTTGTGTTCCAGTTTTAGGTGGTGCACCTGGTATTTATTCAGCACGCTATGCTGGAGAACATGGTGACGATGCAGCGAACAATGCCAAATTATTAAATGATCTTTTACCATTTCGTAAAAATGGTGAAGTGATTGAAGGTATGTTTGTGTGCGTACTTGCTTTAGTCACACATGCGGAAGATCCATTACCACAAATTTTCCAAGGCATCTGGCACGGCGAAATTTTAGAAGCGCCGCGTGGTGAAAATGGTTTTGGTTATGACCCATTGTTCTGGTTACCTGAACTACAAGTTTCTAGCGCTGAGTTGTCTAAAGAAGATAAGAATAAGATTAGTCATCGTGGACAAGCGATGCAGTTATTTAGAGAAAGTTTAGTGTAATTTTTTCCATATAGCCTTTGAATATCACGTTAGAGAGTATTCGGCTTTGTATAGGCAATACTTTACTTTTGTTTTGGCAAAAGTAACAAAACCATTTATGTCACTGACGGTACATCCTTGCTACCGCAGTGACATGGCGGCATCCATGCCGCCTTCGCACCAGCGAGAGTAGAGGAACTTAGAATTAAATAATTAATTAGACGAACAAGTGTAAAAACACTGCATAAATCGCAATACACACACAACTCACAATCGTCCCCGAAGCGATATAAGCCGCAGATCTCCCCGTCCCTTGATAATGTGTTTCTAGCGCTACAATATTGGCTGCTGGCGGCAGGCAGAACATTAAAAACATCACACCAATATACTGATTTACATTGGGAATAGGTAAAAATCTATACGCTACCCCACACAAAATGGCTCCACAAGTAATTTTAAAAATTTGAGCTTTGGTACTGTAAATTAAATCTTTTGCATAAACTCTAGTACGACGTAGCCACATTCCGAGCACACACATACCTGCAAAAGTCATCGCAAATTTAGCAATATCATAAATCCAGTGTATAGCAGAGTGTTCAATATGTTGAGCACCTAAAAGTCTGAGTACAACAGCGCAGAATATTGAAATACAAGGTGGAGAGGTTAAAACCTTTTTTAATATGTTGAGCTTACTCTGTGGTTCCGTTGTTACGGCAGTCACACCCCAAGCATTGCCAAAAAGTGACATTCCAATATATAAGGCGACTATGGGTGCAGTTGCTTTAGGGCCAAATAAAGCCATCGCAAAAGGGAAACCTAGCCATCCAATATTGGTATAACTTACACAAAGCGCCAATAAACGGTCTTTAAATAAAGCCAAATAGGCAAAGAAAATAATAAACGCTGAGCCAAAACTAAAAAGCATTAAACTCAAGCTTCCAGATTGATAAAATACGATGTTGTAAATAATCACAATCGGAATAAGGAGGCGCGCAAGCCAAGCTGAAAGAATAGGTTTTATAGTATCGGAGATAGAAGTTTGGGCAAGTAATAGTCCAGTGATAAATGCCAATATTGGCAATAGTAATGCCACGCTTTCCCCCACCTACACATCAAAAACAGTTTGTTATGCTACACCTTTTAATTTTGAAATGTATGACCGATTTCACCTAAATTTTCCTTAAAATTAAACGAACTGAACAGCAAATAACTTTGTAAGAAATACTTTTAAAAATCTTATCTTGTCTAATTTACTTTAGATATTGTCTTAAAAATGAAATATAAGTGTCACATTCTTGTCATAGCAACCTGTTGAGATAAAGTGAACTAAAAAGAGGTATAAAATTATGGCCGGTTTATCTATTTGGCATGTGGTTATTTTCGCAATTGTCGTTATTTTATTGTTCGGTACATCTAAATTAAAAAATATCGGTAAAGATGTAGGCGGTGCAGTAAAAGACTTCAAAAAATCAGTTCGTGAAGAGGATGATGCTACATCTTTAAATACTCCTCGTACGATCGATGCACAAGTTAAAACATCTGAAAGTACTTCAGTGAAAAGCTAAAGGTTTCCCCCATGCTTGATGTAGGAATGACAGAGCTACTCTGTTTTGCAATTATTGCAATTTTAGTTTTAGGTCCAGATAAGCTTCCAGAGGCTGCACGTTTTGCTGGTCGCTGGTATGTTCGACTAAAACGATATATTACCAATTTGCAAAATGAGATTGATCAGGAGTTGCGTCTTTCTGAGTTCCGCAAAGAAATGCAAGAAGAACTTAATCGCATCGAAGCATTGGAACGGAAAGTACAACAACAGCTTGAAGAAATACAAAAACAGCAGACTTCTGAGCATTTAGAAGTTACTGAAAAACCGAAAACAATACAAAAGCCTATTCGGAAATGTATTCCTATATCAGACCAATACAAGGTACCGTATGTTGCAAAAATTACGCCTTTCGTTCCTCAAACTGATATAGCCGAAACATCTCCTGTTGAATTGAAGATTGCCGTATGAACCAACTGCCTTCAACCACTGTAAATAGTCAAGAAAACCTAGACCAAATGCCACTCATGAATCATTTGGTCGTTTTAAGACGCCATTTATTCAGGATTGTAGGGGTAACATTATTCTTATTTTTTTGTTTACTACCCTTTCGAAATAATACTTACCAATTACTATCTGAGCCTTTAAGGTTACAACTTCCTGCATCATCGTCAATGATTGCAACAGATGTGACAGCAACCTTTATGGCACCTTTTAAATTAAATTTATTTGTCGCACTTGTGTTAGCCATGCCATTTATTCTTTATGAAATATGGTCTTTTGTTCGCCCAGCACTCTATCAAAAAGAACGCCATTTAGCACTTCCATTACTGGTTGGCAGTATTGTCCTATTTTATGCAGGGGTAGCTTTTGCTTATTACATTACCCTGCCTGCAATACTACATTTCTTTATTAGCGTTTCACCTGAAACAGTAGCACCAATGACCGACATTAATAGTTATTTAAGTTTCTGTTTAAAGCTATTTTTAGTGTTTGGTGTCACTTTTGAAATTCCTATCGCAACCTTATTACTGATTTTAATTGGCGTAGTAAATACTCAAAGTCTTGCTGAAAAGAGACGTTTTATTATTGTGGGATGCTTTTTTGTTGCCATGTTTATTACCCCACCAGATGCGATTTCAATGGTGATGTTAGCGATTCCAATGTGGTTACTTTTCGAAATAGGCTTACTCTTTGGAAGAATTCTTGAAAAGAGAAAAAGCCAGACCGCTGAATGATTTACAACTTTTCTTTAAAAGCCCAGATATTAAAATTTGGGCTTTTTATTTTTGAACATTTGTTTAAATCATCAAACTGTAAACTGTCTTCAAAGTGACTTAAAAATGTAAGAAAAGTGTCATTTCCAATCCATAGAATCAACTCAACAAATATACACACAAAAGTTACGGATTTATTATGACAACTGCTTCTAACCACCCAACACGTCGCGATATTTTAAAATGGTTTACGGGGATTCCTTTTCTTCCATTAGGTGCGATGGCTACGGCAGCAACGTTAGCAGGCTGTAATGACAGCAATAATGATTCAAATGTTGTTACTCCACCGCCAACAGTAAATTTTAAAAATGCAACCTTTACCTCAATGGCTGCACCTTCTTTAGCTAACCCAGCAGCAATGGCAACCACAACTGTCGGTTCAACCCTTTCAATCAGTTGGGAAGATGGCTCAAAAACTGACTATACATTAGCGTATAAGCCTTTCTTCACAACTGGCGATCTTGTTGCAGATGGTAAAGGTGGAAAAATTCTAGCGGGTGGTTATGTTGATATTAATAACCAGCCGATTATCGATAAATCAAAACCTGGTCAAGAACGTCAGTTCTTCTCTGATTGTCCAGATGGAAGCTCTTTAATTAGCTTTAAACAAGCAACAGGTCGTGATTTTACCGATGCAGACAAACAAGCTTTAGGTGTTACAGGTAACCCGGTATTTCACGTTGTTCAATTTGAATATACGACTCGCGATCAAAGCTTAAAGTCTATGTATGGTTTACTACCATCTCCAATTGCGATTTTAACTTTAGACCAAGACCCTAAAACTGGTCATTTAACGCTTATTAAATACCACAATGTCGATACTTCTAAAGTAAACGGTCTATGGATCACTTGTGGTGCAAGCTTATCTCCATGGGGAACTCACCTTTCTAGTGAAGAATACGAACCAGACGCAAACAACGTTGCTGGAAGCTACTTACCAGTATTTAGCAAAAACTTATTTGGTGATAGCACTAAAGGCAACCCTTACCACTACGGTCATTTACCAGAAGTAACTGTAAATACAGATGGTACGGGTTCAATCAAAAAACATTACTGTTTAGGCCGTATTTCACATGAGCTTATTCAAGTTATGCCAGATAACCGCACTGCATTGATGGGTGATGATGCAACCAATGGCGGCTTATTCATGTTTGTTGCCGATAAAGAAAAAGACTTATCTGCGGGTACACTCTATGTGGCTAAATGGAAGCAAACCTCAGGTGTAGGCGCTGGTGCCGGTGATATTTCTTGGATTAACCTTGGTCACGCGACAAGTGCGGAAGTAAAGAGCTGGGCTGATCAATATAAGATTACCGACCTGATGGATGTAAAAACATCTGATCCAAAAGATGCAAGCTATACCAAAATCCGTTTTAGCGGCAAAGATAACTGGATCAAACTTGTACCAGGTAAAGAACGTGAAGCAGCTTTCCTAGAAACGCATCGTTACGCAGCTTTAGTTGGTGCAAGTATGGGTTTCACCAAGATGGAAGGTACAACTGTCAATATTAAAGACAAAATTGCATACTCTGCAATGTCTTATGTACAGTCTTCTATGATTGATAAAACCACTGATATTCAAGTGCAAGGTCCAAAATCTGGTGCTATTTATGCACACACTTTAAAAGGCAGCCAAGTCGATAACAAAGGCCAGCTCATTAACAGTGAATGGGTATCAACTCATATGGAACCACCAGCAGCTTTAGTGGGTGAAGACCTCACTACTGCTGACGCTTTGGGTAACACTGCAAACGCAGATAAAGTTGCCAACCCAGATAACATTAAGTTCTCTGAAAACTTACGTACACTCTTCATTGGTGAAGACAGTGGTATGCACGTAAATAACTTCTTATGGGCATATAACGTAGATACCAAACAATTAAGCCGTATTCTATCAACACCTGCTGGTGCTGAATCGACAGGTCTTCACGCGGTAGATGCAGTGAATGGTTGGACGTACATTATGAGTAACTTCCAGCACCCTGGTGACTGGGAATCTCCATTACACGATAAAGTACAAGCAACGCTTGACCCTCTTGTTCGTGCAAACTACAAAGACCGTTTTGCTGCTGCGGTAGGTTATATTACGGCTGATCCTCTAGCACCATCTGTTGTGAAGAAATAATTCTTACCACAACTCAAAAGAAACCTGCTTTATGCAGGTTTCTTTTATTGTATTTAAAGTTCATTTATTTCTAAAAAGAGGTACCTGCTGCTGTACAATTTGGCCGCTATGTTCGCCTTGCTGGGTCTTTTCCAACCAAATCCATTCATTATTGGTCATTCTTAAAAAATTCGAACACCGGGTTCCATATACTGGACTTTGAATAAAAGTCGATGATAGCAACTCTTCCATTTCTGGTTGAATACCCGTATTTGGCAACAGTGCTGTGGTGACTTTACGCTCATCTTCTAAAATATCCCACGCTGCATGTTGCAAGCTTAGCTCTTCTGTTTTGTGCTGATGCATAGGTAGGTACTCTTGCGTAAAACGAGTTCTTAAATGTCTGGTTTTCTCCCAGTGATCGGACATCAAACCATTCGAAACCACATACACACCATTAGCTAATACTTGAGGTGCTTCTCCGCGGTTACTCATATAAACCGCTTGATCAGCCGTTCCCATAAACAGGTTAAAACCAGCAAAGTTCTGTTGCTGTTGTTCTAATTGCTGAGCAAAACGAATCGGTAATAACTCAGACTCTAAAAAAGCCTGAACTAAATGACCACGAGAAGTTTCGTATTGCTGTTTATCACGTCCATCACGGAAATTAGTTAACACAGCCCATCGGCCCTGCGGCGTAACCCCCATCCAAGTACCACCTGACTGTAAGTCTTGCCCTGCAATGATGGGTGTATGTTCCCATTGATGCAACAATACAGTTGGTCGATGATAAAACTCATCACGGTTTGAAATAAGACACAAGGGCATATCATCCAGAACATGCCATGCTAAAGCCACAATACACATTGATTCTTGTTCCCTATGTTTACACATTGAATGTACAACATTTTTCACATCATTCCGCTACAATCTGTCAAAACGTAAGATCAAGGAGCAGCAATGCTGACCTATCCTAATATCGATCCGGTCGCAATACATCTAGGACCTCTTCAAGTCCATTGGTATGGACTCATGTATTTATTGGCATTTTTATGTGCTTGGGGACTTGCTTCCTACCGTGCCAAACAGCGTGATGGCTGGACATCGGACATGGTTTCCGATCTGGTGTTTTACGGCGCTCTAGGTGTTGTACTCGGCGGACGTATCGGCTATGTGCTTTTCTATGAGTTTGATAAATTCCTTGAAAACCCAATTTGGCTATTCCAAGTCTGGACTGGTGGTATGAGCTTCCACGGCGGCTTCTTAGGCGTCATGATTGCAATGCTATTCTGGTGTAAAAAATATCAAAAAACATGGTTCCAAACACTCGACTTTATTGCCCCTTGTGTACCGACAGGCTTAATGTTCGGACGCTTCGGTAACTTTATTGGTGGAGAGTTATATGGTCGTGCGGTTACAGATCCGAACTATCCATTTGGAATGATTTTCCCAACCGATCCATTACACTTGGTTCGCCACCCTTCTCAAATTTATCAAGCGCTTTGTGAAGGTCTAATTCTATTCATTATCTTATGGTGGTTTAGTTCAAAACCTCGCCCACGTATGGCCGTTTCATCACTATTCTTGATGGGTTACGGCGTTGCACGTTTTGTAATGGAATTCTTCCGTCAACCAGATGCCGACCAAGGTTTCATTTTATTTGGCTGGATGACTAAAGGTCAGATCCTTACCGTTCCAATGCTACTCATTGGCCTTTGGATGATGTGGTATGCCTATCAAAAGAAAATTTATGACTGGGGCCCACAAAAGAACAGTTAACATCTAAATCAGAGGAGTTTCGACTCCTCTTTTTTATGCTACAGTTTTTATCTCCCAAGAAAGAAGATACACCATGCTGGAATTCTGGTTTAACGAGCAAGTCCCGTCTTTTAAAAAATTAATGATCTTAATTATTACCCTCTTAATCTGTATTGGGTTATATCAATATCAACCATTACCGTTAGATACTATTTTAATGTTTACGGGAACTGGGGTTATTTTTTTAATCTGCCGTTACTTTAAATTGCATTTTGCTCAAAGTAACCCAACCGGTTTACTTTACCGTCTATTTACATGGGTCCCTATTGCTCTCTTGTTTGCACTTATTTTTGTGAAAGCCATGCCTAACTTACTTATTTGGGGCGTTCAAGGCATTGCATTTATGGCGCTTGCTGCTTTTATTTTTTCACCACAATCGTTGTTTAACAAATAGGCTCCCTTTTTATGTTGGCTTATTGGTACAACGCACCGCGTCACATTAAACTCATCTTCATTATTGTCGTTTGTGCTGCAATTTATGCAGCCAATCAAGTTCAGCCTTTATCATCGACTTACACTGTTCTTAGCCTCGTGTTAGGGTTCGGGCTTCATTTCGGGCAATATTTACAAACAAAAATTCCAGAGCACAGCTCATATAAATCTAAATTCCAGTTTCTGCTTAGAATTTACCCTCTCCTCATTGTTGTTATTGTGATGTGGTTATTGCCCCCTCAACACAATTGGATCGCAACGATACAAGCTTTAGGCTTTGTACTGGTTGGATTTTTTCTTGTTTCAATTTATCAAAATCGTGCCAAGCGTTTTGAATAATTACGCCTCTTGAAATGCCATAGAACTATTTTTAGATTTTCATCTTGAGCTACAACAGGTATCATCTTCAATGGTTCATGATGAAGCAGCTCTATTACGTAATTATTTATCGTTGAGCTATCTCCCCCCTTTATTTTATGGAATTAATCCGAACTCGAGAGTGTTATGCGTGCATATTTAGACCTACTACAACATATCCTTGATAATGGCGGTGACAAAGGCGACCGTACAGGCACAGGAACCCGTTCTGTATTTGGTCATCAAATGCGTTTTGATCTCTCTAAAGGTTTTCCTTTACTCACCACAAAAAAAGTTCACTTCCGTTCTATTGTGATTGAGTTACTTTGGTTTTTAAAAGGCGACACCAACGTCCAATATTTAAAAGACAATAAAGTTTCAATTTGGGACGAATGGGCAACAGCAGAACAAACAGCACGTTTTGGCCGTCCAGAACATGAACTAGGCCCAGTTTATGGTCATCAATGGCGTAATTTCGGCGCAACTAAAAATGCTGATGGTACTTATAACCAAGATGGTTTTGACCAAATTAAATGGTTAATTAACGAAATCAAAACTAACCCAAATTCACGCCGTTTAATCGTTTCTGGTTGGAACCCAAATGAAGCTGGACAAGTTGCATTGCCACCTTGCCACACACTCTTCCAATTTTTCGTACAAGACAACAAATTGTCATGCCAGCTTTATCAACGAAGTGCTGACGTATTCTTGGGCGTGCCATTTAATATTGCTAGTTATGCTCTACTCACTCATATGATTGCTCAAGTGTGCGGCTTAGGTGTAGGTGATTTTGTTTGGACTGGTGGCGATACACATCTGTATGCCAACCATTTTGAACAAGCACGACTACAATTAACCCGCGAACCATTACCACTTTGCCAATTAAAACTTAATCCGGAAGTTAAAGACCTTTTCGATTTCAAATTTGAAGATATTGAGATTGTAGGTTACGAGTCACATCCAGCAATTAAAGCACCGGTTGCAGTATAACAAAGGCTTAAATTTCATTTGATTACGGTTTAGAGAATAAGATTATGGCATGGCAAAATGTAGAAGTTGTCCACGTTGTGGCAATGGACAAAAATCACTGTATTGGTAAAGGCAACGCGTTGCCATGGCATATCTCTGCCGATTTAAAACACTTTAAAGAAATCACTCAAGGTGGTGTGGTCATCATGGGCCGTAAAACCCTTGAGTCTATGGGCCGTGCTCTACCGAACCGTGTGAACTGGGTAATTACCCGTGACATTAACTGGCACTTTGATGGTGTAAAAATTGCGTATTCAATTGAAGATGCTTTAAACGCAGCTTTAGAAGATGCCAAAAATACTGAAAAGCAAGCTCTTTTCATCATTGGTGGTGGTGAAATATTTAAGCAAACTTTGTCAATTGCAGACCGTCTTGAACTCACTCATGTTGACTTAGATGTCCAAGGTGATGCACATTATCCAACTATACCGAGTGAATTTCATAAAGTTGCGAGTGAGCAGCAAGTAGATGAAAAAACAGGAACTTCATTCGAATTTGCAACTTATAAAAAATAATTTTATGGCCGCCTATGCACAATATCGGAACACGTGAATTTATTATCGCCCTCCTCTTCGGTGCTTTACATGGTCTATTCACGTTGTTTATTGTGCTTTCCAGCATTTGGGTGTGTTTAGCACTTTGGGTGCAACAACCTTTTGGCTGGTTAGGCAGCCGCATTATTATTGGCATATGGATTGCCTTTGCTTTAAGTATGGCTGGCTTATATTTCAATGGCCATATCATTAGCCGTCGTACAGACATTTTGATCTATCTGTTAGCTTTTGCTTGTTCTTTGGCTTGGTATTTCTCGATTACAGCACGTCAAGATCGTGACTGGAATCCTGAAGTTGCCAATATGCTAAGTTACGAAAAACACGGCGATGTAATTACCTTGCACAATGTCCGTAACTTCAACTGGCACCCTGATGGCACTTATGATGTCCGCTGGGAAACCCGTACTTTTGACCTGAACCAGTTAAATGGCATAAATATTATTACCTCTTACTGGATGGGGCCACAAATTGCTCATACTTTGGTCAGTTTTGAGTTTAAAAATCAACAACCCTTAGTTTTTTCAATCGAAATTCGAAAAGAAAAGAACGAAGAGTTCTCGGCAGTAGGTGGTTTTTTTAGAAAATACGAACTGAGCTTAATTGCGTCCGATGAAAAAGATATTGTCTACACACGCAGTAACATTCGTAAAGAGCAAGTTTATAATTTCCCAATTAATATGCCCCGTTCTGAACAGAAAGCGCTATTTTTAGAATATCTTAAAAAGTCAGATGAGCTACGTGCTCAACCAAAATGGTATAATACGCTCACAAGTAATTGTACAACCTTGATTTTCGATATGGTTCAAGCGATTAATCCATATCAACTTCCTAAAGATTATCGTTTAATAGCCTCGGGTTATTTACCTAATTATTTATATGATCTTAAAGCCCTTAATCAAAATATTAGTTTAAAGCAGTGGTATCAAATCGCACACATCAATCCACGCACTGAATATTTTGAACAACTTTCAGATCAGAGTAGTGAACACTTCTCTCAAATCGTTCGACAAGGTTTACCTAAAGCAAAATGAAATAAGTAATGCACTTTTCTTTACTTTTTTATACATGCTTTACTTTGTAATCTAAATAGATAGACCCTATTGTAATAGGCAGGAAATAGAGGGAAACACAATGCAACAGGCATTATTTGGCGGCGGCTGCTTTTGGTGTGTCGAAGCCGTATTTTTACAGATCCGTGGTGTAGAAAAAGTAACTAGTGGTTACGCAGGTGGACATACGATCAACCCTACCTACGAGCAAGTATGTCAAGGCGATACTCAGCATGCTGAGGTTATCTTGGTTGATTTTGATGAAAAGCAAGTAACATATTCACAGTTACTCGATGTATTCTTTGCAACACATGATCCAACGACTTTAAACCGTCAAGGTAATGATATTGGTACTCAGTACCGCTCTGTTATTTACTATTATAACGAAGAGCAAAAGCAGGCAGCAGAACATACGATTCAAACGCTAAAAGAAGACGATCTTGATATTGTGACTGAATTGTCTCCTGTGCCAACATTCTATCCGGCTGAAGAATATCATCAGAATTACTATGCAAAGAACCCTTCACAAGGTTATTGCAACTTTGCGATTCCACCTAAGCTATTAAAGCTATATAGTAAATTCCAGCATCTGATGAAAGATCAATAAATCAGAATAATAAAAAAGCAACCAAATTGGTTGCTTTTTTATTGAGTCAACTAAATTTTAGTTTTCACTTACAAAGGCAATATCGCTCAGTCCGGCTTCACTGGCGCGAGACATTACCTGAGCCACAGTATCGTACTTCGACTCTTTATCAGCACGAAGTTGAACCGTAGGTTTAACCTCGCCTTGACCTGCTTCTTGGAAACGTTTTTGAAGCTCATCAAGGCTAATTACTTGAGTATCCCAAGCCACTTCACCATTTGCATTAATACTAATCGTAATCGCTTTTGGTGGTGGATCAATAATTTCAGCAGTTGTTTTAGGCAGTGTTAATGGAATCGATGGGTTGGCAACTGTTGCTGTGACCAAAAAGATGATCATTAACACCAACATAATGTCGATTAGCGGAATGAGGTTCATCTCATTTATGCCACTATCGTGGTCTTCACCCAATTGAAAAGCCATTAAGCTTGACCTCCAACATAACTTTGTTCTGCAGTTTTAACATCAGATTTTACAGTTGAGTCTTGCTGCAACATGGTATCGATTAACAAACTATGTGCTTGATCTTGTAAATCATGAGCAAGACCACGATTAGCACGTACACAAATGTTATAAGCCAATACTGCAGGAATCGCAACTGCAAGACCAAGACCAGTCATAATAAGCGCTTCACCTACTGGTGTAGCTACTTGAGCCAATCCTGCTTGTCCGCTCTTACCTACAGCAACCAACGCGTGGAAAATACCCCATACCGTACCAAACAAACCAACGAATGGTGCAATTGAAGCAATTGTTCCTAAAACAGAAATACCTTTTTCAGCATTGACTTTTTCAGCAGAAATTTGGCGCAATAATGCTTGCTCTGCAACTGCTTTACGCTGTTCAAAACTTAAAGGTTGTAACTTTGCTTTTAGCGAAGTAATAGCCTTAGAAAGTTGGGCATAAGCTTGTTGTTTTAGTTGGCGAGTCCCCATCAAACGTAAGATGAAAACTGTCCAAGTAGCAATCGACATTGCCAATAAAATGAAATACAGGGTTTTACTCACTGCATCTGCATGTTGCCAATAGATTGAAAAGTTCATATTCGAACTCCTGATTAAGGTTAGCCGTTGGGACTCAAATTCGTTTAAGGGGTTAAATCAAAGGGTTGCTCTGCTTTAATTGGATAAGCAACACCATTTTCCATATAAGGTTTAAATTTCGCACCGCGAACAGCGCGAACTACTTTGTCATCTAGACTTGAAATACCGCTGCTTCGGGTCACACGCACGTTGATGATTTTGCCTTTTTCGTCAGCTTCAATTTGTACAACAACTGAGCGTGCTTCACCTTGTAAATCTTTTGGTGAAACAGTCAAACGTGGGGAGCGGCTCCACTGTACACCTGAACCACCAATTGAAACGCGTTTTGGTGACGGATCTGGTGCAGGTTGAGCTTTAGGCGCTTCTTGTACCACTGGTTTTGGCTTCTCAACGACTTTTTCAGTAACAGTTGTCGCTGGAGCAGCTATTTTGGGTTCAACTTTTGGTTCTGTCTTTACTGTTTGTTTAGGAGTTTCAGCCTTTTTCACCTGCTGGATTTTTTCCACTGGTTTAGGTGGAGTCACAGGTTTCTCAACAACTTTAACTTCTTTTACCTCTTTCTTAGGTTCCGGCTTTTTAGGCGGCTCCTTTGGTTTAGGAGGTAGTGGTTTCGGTTGCTCTTGAATTTTTACAAAGCGGACTTGTAAAGGTTTCTTATCAATTGGCTTTAGTTCAGCAGGCTTAATGTGGCTAACTGCCCATAAGACCCCGATATGACCAATTGCAACCGCAATTAGGGCCGTGATGACTTTCTTTTTCATCGGATTAGGAGAGTTTAAGGCTGCGGAAGATTGACTCATAAGAATCTAATTACCTAATGGATGATGATCTCGACCTTTAATTAAGAGAAACGATTTCAAACATCGGATAGAACAATAAAGTGCCACAATAATAAATGAGAAGTGTTTTCATTTGCAACTACTTTTTTTCGCGAAAAACACTACCCAGTATTGTGCTATCTAACCTCATAAAGTGATATCACCTTACTTTTCTGTTGTATAAACAGCACGCTAAAAACTTTGAGTTCATTTCTTATTTATCAAACTGTGCTCAACATAAGCGTTGATTAAACAATTAAATATTAAGGCTAAGCAATCGAACATCAAATTTATGTTACGTTATAACATTTTAAATTTATTTTAGCCATAAAAAAAGCATGCCTAAGAGCATGCTTTTAAAAATATGAGGTAATTAGAAAACAACCGTCTTATTACCATCTACAATGATACGGTCTTCTAAGTGCCATTTAACAGCACGAGCTAATACATTACGCTCTACATCCTCACCAAGCTCACGCAACTGCTCAACATTATAATCGTGGCTTACACGTTCAACGTCTTGCTCAATAATCGGACCTTGGTCTAGGTCAGCAGTCACATAGTGAGCTGTCGCACCAATCAACTTCACACCTTTTTCATAGGCTTGCTTATATGGGTTTGCACCAACAAAAGCAGGTAAGAATGAATGGTGGATATTGATGATTTTCATTTCCCATTTTGCAACAAAATCTTCGCTTAAAATCTGCATGTAACGTGCAAGAACTAATAAGTCGTTACCTTGCATCATTTCATCAATTTGAGCATAAGCTTCAGCTTTATTGTCTTTAGTTACTTTAATTACAGTAAATGGAATACCGAAGTTTTCAACAGATTCACGCAAGTCTTCATGGTTAGAAATTACATGCGTAATTTCACAAGGTAACGACCCACGTGCATGACGCCATAATAACTCAAGTAAAGCATGGTCGACTTTAGAAACTAAAATACCAACTTTTTTAATTTCGTTTACGAATGCAAGACGCCATTGCATGCCATAACGCTCAGCAACGTTGACAGCAAATGTTTGAATTAATGCATCTTTACGCGACTGTAAATGATCAAGTTCAAATTCAACACGCATGAAATAACGCCCACCTTGAGCTTCCGTCGCATACTGATCAAGCGCGGTAATGTTTGCACCTTGATGGTACAAAAAGCTCGATACAGCCTGTACGATCCCAGGCTTGTCTTCACAAGTAATCAGTAAACGGGCTGTATTGGCAGTGGTCATATTCATTTTGTTAATATCACTTAATTGAGACAAATTTTTGATAAGCCGAGTATTCTAGCGCTCTAAATAAACAAGCACAACTATTCATCTTTTAAGGATGACAAGCTTGCGAAAAGATCAGAAGGCCCAAGTGATTCGAGCAGTTGTTCATAAGTGGCACGGCTTTCACCCATTAAATAAGGGCCCTCTAAGAAAACCATCTGACGCAATGCCTGCCAAACCCATTTCTCTTCAAGATGATTGTTGTCACTAATATGTCCAGACATATATAAAAAATTAGTCCAGTTCGTTAAAACAATCCAAAGGTTAATAATGAGTGCTTCAATTTCAGAAGCCGTCATTTTCATAAGACCTGCGTCGACAAAGGCTTGATAAATTTTTTGCCCTTGTTGCATCACTTGGCCTGCAAATCTCGGATAGATCTTTTTAAAGTCTTCATTACTTTCAACTAAGTGATAAACATCACGATGAATAAAACGATAATTCCAGAGTTGACCACTTAACACTTGAAAGTAGTTAATTTTATCAGTAGTGGTTAAAGGTCTGTCTTCAGGTAAAGAGAGCATTTCTAAAGTCTCTACCTGATACTGATACATTAATTCCTTAATGATTTCATGCTTATTTCGAAAATGGTAATACAAGTTTCCAGGACTAATCCCCAACTCTGCAGCAATATGATTGGTTGTGACAGACCGTTCGCCACGCTCATTAAAAAGCTGCAAACTGATTTGTAAAATCCGGTCTTTTGTCTTCAGAGCTTTAGGTAGAGACATTTCAATAACCTTCGTTAATTCATATGGTTAAGACGTGAATACAGAAACCAACTTGACTCTTTAGAGTATTTACTCTAAAAACTAAGTATATCAGTATATTTGGTAAGTACCGATGAACAGTCAAACAAAAACAAATCCAGAGACTCAGGTTCCTTATGATGTTAAGCATTTACATGATTTGCTTGAGCAGCAAAAGATTGCCTACTTACGTCATCCGGTACCCACTGCTAAAGAACGTATTGATCGTTTAGCTCGTCTTAAAAGAGTTTTGGTAAAATATCAAGATCAGATTGCCGAAGCAATTAACCTTGATTATGGTAATCGTGCCATTATGGAAACCAAAATTGGTGAATTGCTTACTTGTCTTGAACAAATCAAGTATTACAGTAAGCACTTAACCGGTTGGATGAAACCATCAAAACGCCATATCAGTGTATTACATCAGCCAGCAAAAGGTTGGGTACAATATCAACCAATAGGTATTATTGGCATTATTACACCTTGGAACTACCCATTACTCTTATCAGTTGGACCACTTATTTGTGCTCTCGCGGCTGGTAACCATGCCATGATCAAAATTTCGAGTGCTTCTCCAAACTTTGGACAAGTTCTTGAAAGTGCATTAGCGGAAGCATTCCCACAAGAGTTGGTCGCTGTTGTAAATGGTGGCGGTGTAATTTCCGATGCGTTTAGCCATTTAGCTTTCGATAAAATGATTTTCACAGGCTCGACTTCGGTTGGTAAAACCGTCATGGCAGCCGCAGCTCAAAACCTTGTGCCGGTTATTCTTGAGTTAGGCGGTAAATCCCCTGCTCTTGTCCATGCTTCCGTAGAGATGAAAGATGTCGCACAACGTATCGCTGTAGGTAAATTGTGGAACGCTGGTCAGACTTGTGTTGCACCAGACCATATTTTCTTACCACGAGGCAAAACTGCTGAGTTCATTGAAAACTTTAAATTGATTGTCGCAGGAATGTACCCTCATTTCCGCAACAATCAAGACTATACTTCTATTATTAATGATAAACAGTACAACCGTATTCAAGGATATCTCGAAAATGCTCGTGATCAGGGTGCTCGTATTGTTGAAATTAATCCGCAAAATGAAATTTTAGATGACGTCCGCAAAATTCCACCGACTCTAGTCACTGGTGTAACGACTGCAATGGATATTATGCAAAATGAAATTTTTGGTCCTGTTCTACCAATTTTAGAATATGACCAAATAGAAGAAGTCATTGAGTTTATTAATAGTCGTCCGCGTCCTTTAGCAATGTATTATTTTGACTATGATCAGGCACGCGCCGATTATATCTCTCAACATACTCATTCAGGACATTTCGGAATTAACATGGTCATTACCCATGTTGCTCAAGATGACTTGCCATTTGGCGGAATTGGGGCATCAGGTATGGGCAAATATCATGGTCCAGAAGGCTTTTTCGGGCTTTCACATGAACGTTCGGTAATGTCGAATCCAAAACTTTATAGCCTGAAATACATTCTTCCACCGTTCAATAAACCAATTCATCGCTTCATTTCGAAAACCTTGTTGCGTTAACTGATCAAGGCATGATCTGTTACACTAGTTCATGCCTCGTTTTTACCAATTTCGCTTGTCTTTTAATCGTATTTTTGGTATAAAACGCCCCTTGAATGAATTCATCCGTTTACATTTAGTATGACTGGCCACAGATTTGCTGTTGGCTAAATCAATGGAGTTACACCATGTCTAAGGTTTGCCAAGTTACCGGCAAGCGTCCAGTCGTTGGTAACAACGTCTCACACGCCAACAACAAAACCAAGCGCCGGTTCGAGCCGAACCTGCACCACCACCGTTTCTGGTTAGAAAGCGAAAAACGTTTTGTACGTCTTCGTTTAACCACTAAAGGTATGCGTATTATTGACAAATTGGGTATCGAAAAGGTTGTTGCAGACCTTCGTGCTCAAGGTCAAAAGATCTAAGGAGTCTGAGCAATGCGTGATAAGATTCGTCTCGTTTCTTCAGCTGGTACAGGTTATTTCTATACCACGACTAAAAACAAACGTACTATGCCGGAAAAAATGGAAATCAAAAAATTTGATCCAAAAATCCGTCAACACGTGATTTTCAAAGAAGCTAAAATCAAATAATTTTAGCGTCGAAAAAAACGACTTCTTTAAGAAGTCGTTTTTTTTTGCATTTTTTTTATACCCACCTTTTTGTTAAACTTTCTACATATTCCGCCTTGGCATTTTTTATGCTTGTCTTTAGCCTAACTCACGTAAAAGGAGTTTTTAGTGCCGCATGACGTAGATTTAATTATTTTACTTGCTGTTGGTTTCGGCGTTGCCCTCTTTTTTGGCTATATTGCCGCCCGACTACGACTTCCCCCTCTTATCGGCTATTTAATTGCCGGAATTATTATTAGTCCCAACACTCCCGGTATAGAAGCAGACATTCATCTAGCAAACCAACTTGCTGAGCTTGGTGTAATGTTTCTGATGTTTGGCGTTGGGATGCATTTTTCATTAAATGATCTTTTACAAGTTCGACGTATTGCCTTACCAGGTGCAATTTTACAGATAGCCGTTGCTACCTTACTTGGTGTTGGCGTTTCAATGCTATGGGGCTGGAGCTTTGGCTCTGCACTGGTTTTTGGCTTAAGCTTATCGTGTGCGAGTACCGTTGTATTATTAAAAGCTTTAGGAGACCGTGGTCTTTTAGACTCTGTAAACGGCAAAATTGCGGTAGGTTGGCTGTTAGTTGAAGATTTGGTAATGGTACTTGTTTTAGTACTTCTTCCAGCTACAGCGGTTTTACTTGGTGGAAAAGCACCAGCAGGCGCAGAAGGAAACATCTGGCTAACACTGGGAATCACTCTATTAAAAGTGATTGGCTTTATTGCGTTTATGCTTATTGTGGGTAAGCGTGTTGTTCCTATCATTATGCAGTTTGTTGCGCGCTTAGGTTCAAGAGAGCTATTTACGCTGACTGTCGTAGCAGCTGCTGTTTCGATCGCTTATGGCTCTTATGCCATCTTTGGGGTTTCAATGGCCTTAGGAGCCTTCTTTGCAGGTATGGTCGTAAAAGAATCAGACTTTAGCCACCGTGCAGAAGAAGAAACCCTTCCTCTACGTGAAATTTTCTCGATTTTATTCTTCGTTTCTGTAGGAATGTTGTTTGACCCACATATCCTTATCGAGCGTCCACTGCATATTTTAGCAGTTATCGCGATTATTATGGTGGGTAAAACGCTTGCTGCAATGGCTTTAGTTTTATTCTTCCGCTATCCAATCAATACTGCTTTGACCGTCGGGGCCAGCCTTGCACAAATTGGTGAGTTCTCATTTATTTTGGCAACACTTGGCGTTTCTTTAGGTCTATTAACGCTAGAAGCTCAAAACCTGATTTTAGCAGGCGCTTTGTTCTCAATTACGCTTAACTCTTTTGTTTTCTCGGCAGTTGAACCTGTACAACGCTGGATTCGTGAACGCTCTCATTTAGCACGTCTTCTCGAGCGCAGTGGTGATCCACTTGCGATGTTGCCAGATGAAGTTGACCAAGCTTATCTACGCGATCAAGTGGTGATTGTAGGGTATGGTGGTGTTGGACGACGTATTACTGAAAATTTGATTAATCAGAATATTAAAGTCGTGATTGCAGAAGAAAATCGTGAAATTGTAGAAAAGCTACGTCAAGCAAATATTGCTGCCGTGAGTGGTGTCGCAACTGAACCTGGTGTTTTAATTCAGGCTCATATCATGCATGCACGACTATTGGTGATTTCCCCTATGGATATTTTAGATATTCACCGAATTGTGGATATTGCTAAACAATTAAACCCTCAAATTCAGGTTTTAATTTGTGCAGAAAGTAAAGAAGAAGCAGCAGTCATTCGAGATGAAAATATTGGTGAAGTATTCTATGCAAAAGAAGAAATGGCAAAGAATATGAGCCACCATATTTTAAATCAAATCGAACTGGCGCATCAGTCAACACATCATTAACGTATAAAAAAAAGCGTACTCTAGAGTACGCTTTTTTTAACTTAGAAATTTAGGCTGCTCATCTACAACCTCAGCCTGCCATTCATTGACCTGCTTTTCGAGCAGTCCAAATAAAGCAGCCTGAATCATATGCTGTGCAACTACAGGCGTTTGCTCGCCTAAAATCTCTTTTAGTTCATCACTAAATTGAATTTTAACCAAGGGCTCTTTTTCAGAACCAGCATTACGCAAGGCAAGCTCACCACCTTCGAGTTGGACTAACTCCAACACTGCTTCTTGATTGCCAAATAACTCTTTCAATTGCTGTATAGACATATACTTCCTCCATGTTTCAACATGGTGGCAAAGCACCCTTGCACTTTGCATCTCTCGTCTTATTTATATAGGCGCACTAGGATTAAATTTCAAGCGCTTAAACAGTTTAATTTTAGAACTCGACCATTTCGTTACGAAAACCATCAATTAAATGACTTAATTCTCTATGCCATTCACGCAAGATTTTCACATCGGGCAACCATGACTGAGGTCCCTGAGTCACTTTAATGATCAAATTAGAAGATGTTTCTTCTTCTGGCGTTGGTTCAGTTGGTTCTGGTGCGTACTGACACATACGGTAAGCGCGCTTTAACTCTGCAACAAAGCCATCTTTGGCTAATTGCTGCAAAACAGAAACCTCAGGAGAAACCTGACCTTTTGCAGCCATGAGTTCTTCAATCGATTTTAATGTCGGCTGTGAGTCATTTAAACGGTAGTAACGTACCAGTTCTTGCAGAAAAGCCAGCATTGCACCATGCAAGTGAAAGACAGCTGTTTCACGATAAGCTTGTACCTGCTGTACATGATCAGTTTGCTCTGCTTGTTGACACGCTAAGCGCGCAAAATAGAGTTTTTGATTGGTACGATCGGCATGATAACGAGCAACACGTGACATAACTAAACTTTCCTGTTCTAAAGATTGCCATCAATATGGCTATTCTTAGCTTAACGACTCCATTGATAAAATCAACGTTATTTATGGAAAATCCAAAGCGACTTGATAAATTTTTCGTTATTACTCATCACCATCATTGATTAAAAAATTCGGGTTCTCAACAATTAATAGATCTTTAAGAGGCAACTCTGTAGGCACCCATGAACGAACTTCTAGAGTCTTTACACCTTGGGCTATACGGGTTCCATTTGGAGCAACCACAGAAAGAGCTAAAAATTGTTGCATAAAAACATTACTCTTCAGCGGCTTTAACGCGAATTCCGTAACCTTTTACTTTAAGTGTATTTAAGCCTTTAATGGCTTTGATCGCTTCACGTGGATTCGGCATTTCGACAAAGCCAAAACCTTTTGATTTACCTGTTTCTTTATCGGTTACAACAACACAAGAATCAACTTTACCATAAGCCTTAAACAGCTCTAAAACTTCGGCTTCAGTCACTAAGCGATCTAAATTACGAACTAATATTTTCATTTTCCAACCTTCACTGGCCTTCAAAATAAGGGCCAATATACATTTGAGTATTCAAAGTGTCTTATACAGTAGTTTAGTCGAGATCGATACCAAAACCTAAGTTTACTGTTCGTGAAGTGTTCCATTGTTTTTTGGCAAATGGCTGTGGAACTTGACGATGAATTTTTGCCTGAACTAAATGTGCGGGTAGATCATTTAAGAAATAACTTTCGATTTTACGACCTTGTTCATCATACGTGTCTTGTGACCATGTATTGAGGTTTTGCTTCGTCAGAATCAATTCATTTTCCGCACGTGTTAATGCAACGTATAACACACGGCGTTCTTCTTCGACATCATCAAAATCCCCCTGCGCGCGCGCATATGGAAACTGATTTGGTGAGACATGCGGTACATAACATACCTTTTGCTCTGCACCTTTAGCCGAATGAATTGTAATTAAGGTCACTAAATCATCATCGCCCGCTTTTTCAATTTCAGAAACTGAAATCGGCTCAAGCACATATTCTTCAAGAAATTCACCCAGCGATGCATGCTTACGCGCAAGTTGTTTAACCAAATCAAAATCTTTAGCGCGACGTGACCAGTCTTTCGTTTTATAGTTTTGCCCTAACTGTTCACTTAGGGCATCAAGTGCGAGACCAATACTTGCTTCAACATGCTGCTGTAACACATCAAGCTGTTTCAAAATCAAAATAGCCTGTAAAGGGACTTTTCCATGACGCTCCAAACGCTGACAACGTTCTTCAACCTCACTAATGCCGATTAACTCTTGTGCTAACTTACTGGCACCAACATCACCAATACCATCCCATAAGGTTAAAAAGCGCATCCAAGCCAAGTCATCCTGCGGGTTACTTACAATACGCAATAGACTGAGTACATCCTTTACATGTGCAGATTCAAGTAACTTTACGCCACCAATAAAACGATAAGGTATCTCAGCAGCAATAAATGCACCTTCCAAATAGCGAGCACTGTAGCCAGAACGAACCAACACCATGTGTTCATACCAATTTGCGCCCTGCTGATGTCGCTCTATTAAGTCTTGTGCAATCCAATTGGCTTCTTCAAATTCATTACCAAACAAGTGGAGCTGTGGCTTTTGCCCTTTGCCACGATGTGCCTGTAATTGTTTTTCATAATCGATTGGGCTATGAGCTAATAACCAATTTGATAAGTCTAGTATTTCTTGAGTTGAACGGTAATTTAAATCTAAGGTATGAATAACGGCATCAGGAATCCGTTCTTTAAAAGAATGAATGTTTTCAAAGTCGGCACCGCGGAAACCATAAATGGACTGAGCATCGTCACCCACACAAAACAATTTCACCTTACCAATCAGCGGCTGTAAAAGAGCCCACTGTAAAGGGTTGGTATCTTGCATTTCATCGACCAGCAAAGCCTGACAAAAACCTGCAACCCAATCTGTGAGTGCTTCCGAGTTTTGCAAATGAACAGCGACTATCGACAAAATATCGTCATAGTCTAAAAAATTGCGCTCTCTTTTACGTTGCTCATAGGTTTTCATTAGCTCCGCAATTTGTGCCTTGTACTCATATGCTTCAGGTAATTGCTTGAGTAATGCCTCTGAAAGCTTAGATTGCGTATTACGGGCATAAGAATACAAATCACACAGCTCTGCTGCTTTAGGTAAAACGTTATCTTTGTCTTTACCTCTCAATAAGCGAAACATAAGTAACTGATCATCACGATCAATAATGCTAAATTGGGTCAAACCAAAAGCTTGTGAATTACGACGCAACAAGTACATGCAAAAGGTATGAAAGGTTGATGCACGAAGACCCTTGGCTTGTGCCCCAACATGCTGTTCAACCCTTGCAACAATTTCACTCGCGGCACGGCGCGTGAACGTTAAAATCTGGATTTGATTTGCAGGTAATCCCTGATCAATTAAATAAGCTGCGCGAGCAACAATAGTTTTAGTCTTGCCACAGCCTGCTCCAGCCAAAACCAGACAGTTTTGAGCTGTAGTCGTTGCTGCCTTTTTTTGCTGAGCATTTAATTCATTAATTAACTTTGCAAGACTCATAACACACATCGCTAAAACACCAAGGCCTAGTTTAACAGACCCATGCCACGAGATGGACCTTAGCTCACTAAAAACAAAAAAGGACACCTTAAGTGCCCTTTTATTCGTTATTTAATTTAAGAAACTGTTTTTGAGCTAGCAGGCAAATGCTTAATTGCAGAAGCAAGTCCTAAAAAGTTAATGCCCTGAAATAAAATATCCACTGCCAAAAACATTCCCAATACCCAAAACGGTGACTCCTTAGAAACTAAAATTAAAATACCTGTAGCGAGGGTTAATAACCCTGAAAATAAGGTCCAGCCCCACCCTGCAATTGGTCTTAATAAAAATGCGTTTATGGTGCGAATGACCCCAGCAATAATCAGTGCAATCGATAATAGGCTAGTTAAAACTACGGCTGTAGTCACAGGGGTAGAAAATGCGTAATAGCCAGCCATTAAATACAGCACCCCAAAAAGTGCCCAAAGCCATCGGCTACCACCCTTAAATACACTTAAGGCAGCAATCAAATGCAGAACACCGCCTATCATCATCAAAATACCAAATAGGAAAACAACCGAAAATGTTGCAAATGGTAGTGAACTAAATAAGACTAAACCGAAAATAATGAGCACAAAGCCTAATATTAGATACCATTTACGATCAGCATGTAGCTGATTACGAACTAAATCATTACCTACAGTTTTCATCATGGCTACTCTTATTATCAGGTATTAGGAAGTTTATATATTGTCATTATAGTGATTTACTTCACATTTATTATCTGTATAAGATCTGCATCGTTTATTAACAATTGATGTGGATAAAACAGTATTTATCCACAATCTTATTTCAACCAACCAATTTCTTGAGCTGTCGGTAAACCTATTACAGTTTCTTGTAAATCTCTTGGCATTTTATTGGTCTGCTCAGACAATGGAGTTTTACCCCCCATGATTTCTGCTTGCTTTTGTGGGTAAAGAGGTACTTTTTCGGGTTGTGCATAACCCAATGGATAGATCGGCTGACCTGTTTTTAAATCATATTTATCTTTTGCACCAAAGCCATGCAATAACTCATGAACAAGAACAACCTGATTTTCTGATGCCTGCTCACGTGCAGCAAACAAATTGACGCTACCAATACGACCTTTTTCTAAAGCAGTCGAATGCACTAAAACCTTTTGATAAGTTGGATCATAATAATTTAAATAAAGTTTAAGTGACGCTCCGCTATCTTCAGGCTGTTGTTGTCGCCATGCATAAAAACGAAACTTCAAGCTCCACCAGATTACATTCAAAATATTGGCATTTTGCGGAACCACAGGTGGCCGATGCTGTAGTTGTTGCCCTAAACGAATCTCAAAGTTGCTGGAATGTCCACGATAATGCTGTGACCATTCACTTAAATAGCTTTTGAGCGTTTGGAAATCAGCGTTTTGTAACTGATGAATATAAGCTTGCGTGGTTTGTAAACCATCTGCATTTACTGGGTGCAATACCACAACAATAGGCTGATTCCAGTCTTGATTCTGATCTCGCCATGCCTGAACTGCAACGATTAATAAAATAATCAATAGGCATAAAATCCGAATGTTTTTCCACATTCTTTTTCCCCATAAAAATTAAATTTTCTTTTATTGTTGTTGATATAAAAAATGCTAGCTGAGCTAGCATTTTTTAACTGTCTTATTTAGCCTTCAATCCATTTACCGTCTTGGTAAATTAGGCTCCATTTGGTTTGTTTACCTTCTGGTGTTTCAGATCCCACATATTGTGATTGGTTCTTACGACTAAACTTCACAATAGTCGGATTACCTTCAGGATCTACATCTGGAGCTTGTAAAATAAACTGGTATTTTGGATCAAGTTGGTCAGCAACACTACGAAGCTCAGCAACTTTTGGTGCACGTGTTTCACGAATTTTCGGGAACTTACTTGCAGCCAAGAATAGACCAGCAGCACCATCACGTAACACGAAATAGTCATCATGCTTCGTTGAGCGCAAATGTTCCATCTTGATCGGTTCTACACGCGGAGGTGCAGGTTGACCACTCTTCAAGACTTTACGAGTATTGTCACAACTGGTACAAGCGAAATATGGACCAAAGCGACCAGTTTTAAGCTGCATTTCGCCGTCACATTTATCACATGGAATAGTTGGGCCATCATAACCCTTAATCTTGAACTCGCCTTCTTCAAGCTCATAACCATCACAATCTGGATTGTTACCACAGACATGAAGCTTGCGACCACCATCAATCACATAGCTATCCATTGCTGTACCGCATTTTGGACAGCGATGCTTTGACATCAAGTCAGCCGTTTCAGCCCCATCATCATCAGATAACGCAGCTAAAGATTCAACTGGTGTTAAGTTCAAAGTGCCTTTACAGCGTTCTTTAGGCGGCAAGTTGTAACCAGAACAGCCTAAAAATACGCCAGTTGTACCTGTACGAATCTGCATTGGTCGTGAACATTCAGGACAATGTACTGCTGGTACTTCAACTGGCTGGTTACGGCGCATGCCTTGCTCGCCTTGAGCATTGGTCAAACGCTTTTTAAAATCACCATAGAAAGTATCGAGTAACTCTTTCCAGTTACGCTCACCTGTAGCAACTTTATCGAGCTGTCCTTCAAGGTCTGCTGTAAACGCATAGTTCATCAGGTTATTAAAACTTTCATCAAGACGATCTGTCACGATCTCGCCCATCTTCTCTGCAAAAAGACGACGATTTTCTAATTTGACATAACCACGTTCTTGAATGGTAGAAATAATCGCTGCATAAGTCGATGGACGACCAATACTACGTTTTTCAAGTTCTTTTACTAAAGATGCCTCAGTAAAACGTGCAGGCGGCTTAGTAAAGTGCTGACTTGGGTCTAACTTCTCTAATTTTAAGATTTCGCCGACTTTAATAGCTGGCAAAATAATATCGTCATCAGACTTGTTGGCACCACGAACTCGCGTAAAACCATCAAATACAAGCGTACGACCTTTTGCTTTTAACTCAACATTGCCTGCCTCAACTGTTAAAGTTGAAGACAAATATTCTGCTGGTGTCATTTGACAAGCAACAAACTGACGCCAAATCAAGTCATATAAGCGCTGAGCATCACGCTCTACACCCGCAAGTTGATCACCTGTAAGTGAAACATTTGAAGGGCGAATTGCTTCGTGGGCTTCTTGAGCACCCGCTTTGTTACCATAGCGGTTTGGCTTTGCTGGTAAGTATTTTTCACCAAACTGGCTTTCAATATGAGCACGTACCATATTTACAGCGTCATCACTCAAAAACGTTGAGTCCGTACGCATATAGGTAATAAAACCAGCTTCATACAAACGCTGCGCAAGCATCATGGTTTTCTTCACAGAGAAACCTAAGCGTGTACTTGCAGCTTGTTGTAAAGTCGAAGTGATGTATGGTGCACTTGGATTGACCTTAGTCGGCTTATCTTCACGCTGTGCAACTTTATATTCAGCGCCTTTTAAAACTTCTAATAAAGCATCAGTTTCAGCTTTATTTTTCAGTTTAAGCGTTTTACCTGCTTGTCTAACTGCTTCAAGACGGATGTCATCTTTTTTGGCTTGGGTGTCTGCAAAAACTTGCCAGTATTCTTCTGGAATAAAAGCACGAATTTCACGTTCACGTTCCACAACAAGCTTTACAGCAACTGACTGTACGCGACCTGCCGATAAACCACGGGCAATCTTTTCCCAAAGTAATGGCGAAACCATGAAACCCACTACGCGGTCTAAGAAACGACGTGCTTGCTGTGCATTTACACGGTTTAAATCTAGGCGCGTTGGTTGTTTAAATGCTTCTTGAATGGCATTTTTAGTAATTTCGTTAAATACCACACGGTGATAACGACTATCGTCACCACCAATCACTTCGCGTAAGTGCCAAGCGATTGCTTCCCCTTCTCTATCCAAGTCCGTTGCGAGGTAGATTGCATCTGCATCTTTTGCAAGTTTCTTGAGTTCAGCAACAACATTTTCTTTGCCAGGTAGAACCTCATAGTGTGCCTTCCAGTCATGTTCCGGATCGACACCCATACGATTAATCAGCGCAGATTGGGCTTTTTGTTCTTTTTCAGCTTCAGTGAGTTTTGTCCGGGCAGCCGGCTTTTTCTCTGTTGATTTGCTGCCGCCTGTTGGCAAGTCACGTACGTGACCCACAGAAGACTTAACAATGTACTGCGAACCTAAATATTTGTTGATGGTTTTCGCTTTGGCAGGCGACTCCACAATCACTAAGGCACGTTTATGTGCAGCAGAGGCAGTAGATGCTGTGCTTTGAGATGCAGAGCGCGAGGTATTCGCCATATAAAATGTTATTCCTATACCAATAAATTTAAAAATCAGGCTTCAGCCAAGGCCAACAGATAAGCCTTCATCTCATCTAATTGCGTGGCTTTTAGGTCCGATTCCTCATCCCAATAAAGGCCTACACAGTTTGCCTGCATATCAATAGCATAAATCCCTTTTAATGCAATGGGAGAATCATTAAATTTCTCATCGCCCTGCACTACTTTTAATTTTCCGTCTATAACACGAGCACGCATGAGCGTTAAACGAGCATCGGGGATTAATACACTATAATAAGCAACCATGCTGGCACGCTTTTCAGTTGCCATCGGGACATGTGTCCATTCAGGTGCGGCAATTATGCGTGGATGTAGTCCCATTTTACGGGCTTTGTCTCGCATAATACCGAGTGCCTTTTCACGCGGACTCACTCTTAAACCAAAAATTGAGCCTAGCACGAAAAGAACAATGATAACGGTAACCCAAATTCCCATATTGTCCATAGCAAAACCTATTAATCTCTTTTATTAGAGTTGCATAAGCTGACCAGAAAACGCAAGTTACATCATAAAAATAATGTCCCATTAACCTGTGAGGTTAAAAACTACAACATTTTCTCGTAGATATTCTTAGCAATCTAGACACAATATTTAGGCAGACTTTTCAGTTTCAAGAGTGGATAACTTACCGAACCGATCTAGATGGGCATCTCCCCATGTTTTTAAAGCAAGTAAAATCTGCTCAAGACCTTGTCCTAAATCTGTCAGGCTATATTCCACTTTAGGAGGAACTTGAGGATAAACCTCGCGATGAATAATGCCATCTTGTTCTAACTCACGAAGCTGATTGGTGAGCATTCTTTGCGTAATGCTTGGAACTCGTTTACGAATTTCATTGAATCGCAAGGTTCCTTCATTTAGTAAATGCCAAAGAATGACACATTTCCATTTACCATCAATCAAACTGATTGCAGCTTCAACTGAACAACCCGGTGAACAGTCAAAACTTGAATGTCGAGCTTTTGCCATTTTACAGTATCCTTTTTGACACTATGAGCGTTATTTGTCTGTAGTCACTATTTTTAATCTTACGTTATGATCAAACTCTCAACAAGAGGAATTATTATTATGAAAGCTGTCGCATATCAAAAAGCAGGGCCTATTATATCGCCAGAGGTACTCGTAGATATTGAACTCGACACTCCCGTTGCAGAAGGCCATGATCTGCTTGTTCGCGTACAGGCAATTTCAGTCAATCCAGTTGATACCAAAATACGTAAAAATGTAAGTGCCGAATCTGGTTGGAAAGTGCTTGGCTGGGACGCTGTAGGTGTGGTTGAAGCAACTGGAGATAAAGTCACTCAATTTAAAGTAGGTGATGTAGTCTGGTATGCAGGTGCTTTAAATCGCCAAGGCAGTAATAGTGAGTTGCAATTGGTTGATGAACGTATTGTTGGTCATAAACCGAAAAATTTAGAAGTAACTGAAGCGGCTGCTCTTCCTTTAACTGCAATCACAGCTTGGGAAATGCTATTTGATCGTTTACAAGTTCAAAAGAATGCACAAGAAAACACAACAATATTAGTGATTGGTGGGGCTGGTGGTGTAGGTTCTATTACCATTCAACTTCTTAAACAGTTAACTAACCTTACGATTATTGCGACAGCTTCACGCCCTGAAACGAAAGAATGGGTAAAACAACTTGGTGCCGACTATGTATTAGATCATCGTGAGCCTTTAGCACCACAAATCAAACAATTAGGCTTAAATGAACCTTTATATGTATTCTCAACCACTCAAACAGATCAACATTTATCAGATATTGTAGAGTTGATTGCACCACAAGGGCACTTTGGACTCATTGATGACCCTGAGCAGTTAGATATTAAACCGTTTAAATCGAAGTCTGTGTCTGTGCATTGGGAATTTATGTTCACACGTTCAATGTTTCAAACTGCAGATATGCAAAAACAAAGTGAACTATTAAATGAAGTCAGCAAGCTAGTTGAGGAAGGGAAAATCAAAACAACTGTGACTGAAGTTTTAAGCCCTATTAATGCTGAAAATTTAAAACAGATTCATCAACAAATTGAGAGTGGCAAGACAAAAGGGAAAATTGTTTTACACGGTTTTTAACTAAAATTAAAATATCCTCTAGTTAAAAAGGCAAGTATTGAACTTGCCTTTTTATTAATAGTGAGGAGGTTTATTTGTTAATGGGTCAAAAGGCGCAATACCTTCTGATAAATCTGAAGATTCCACTCGTAGGTAAAGTAATTGCATTTGTTTTTTCAAATCAGCTATTTCCTGAGTTTGAATAGCGAGTTGTTGATTTAATTGTTCAACTAAATCATCCAAAAATGTAATTCGCACTTGCAAATCTTCAATGGGTGCGGAAAATGACGCTTGATCATCATGATATGGTGGTTTAGTCATTTAAATCCTCATTTGAGATTCTGGAAAACATTATGGCCTATATTACCCTAAGGGATGTCCAACTTGCTTTTGGCGGACCTGCCCTGCTCGATGGCGCGAACTTTAATCTAGAACGTGGCGAACGAGTCTGTTTAATTGGGCGTAATGGTGAAGGTAAGTCTACTTTACTTAAACTCATCGAGGGAAGCTTATTACCAGATTCTGGTGAAGTTTCTATTCAAAATGGTCTAACGGTTTCTATGTTAGCCCAAGACGTTCCAATGGATTCTGGCAAAGTTGCTGACATTGTGGCAGATGGCGCAGGAGAAGCTGCCGAAGTACTTAGAGCTTACCATGAAGCAACCGATGCTTGTATGCTGGGAGATATGGAAGCTTGCGACCGTATGGGTAACCTTCAGCACAAGCTAGACCAACTAGACGGCTGGGCGCTTGAAAACAAGGTGAATGCTCTACTAAGTAAAATGGGTCTCGACCCAAACGCAGATTTGGCAGACTTATCTGGTGGACGTAAACGTCGTGTTTTACTCGCTCGTGCTCTTTTAACTCAGCCAGACGTATTACTTCTAGACGAACCAACCAACCATTTAGATGTTGAAAGTATTGAATGGTTAGAAAAATTCCTACTCGATCAAAATAATTTAACACTTCTATTTATTTCGCATGATCGTTCTTTTGTAGATAGCATTGCGACTCGAATTGTTGAACTTGACCGCGGCATCCTACGTGGCTACGAAGGTAACTATTCACGCTATTTGGAGCTTAAAGCTCAGCAAATGGAAGCAGAAGAGAAGCAAAATGCTTTATTTGATAAAAAATTAGCTGAAGAAGAGGCTTGGATTCGTCAAGGCATTAAAGCACGTCGTACACGTAACGAAGGTCGTGTTCGTGCATTAAAAGCTTTACGTGAAGAATCAAAAGCACGCCGTTCACAACAAGGCAAAGTGAGCATGGCGACTCAAGAAGCAAATCGCTCAGGTAAATTAGTATTTGATATTGAGCACTTAAGCGTATCTTATGATGATAAACCACTCATCAAAGACTTCTCTACCCTTGTGATGCGTGGTGACCGTATTGGCCTAGTAGGCGATAACGGCGTTGGTAAAACAACGTTAATTAAAGCCATTTTAGGTGAAATCGAGCACGGTGGCTCTGTTAAGACAGGTACGCAGTTAGAAGTTGCCTATTTTGACCAATTACGTAATGCCCTAGACCTTGAAAAAACAGTCATGGCAAACGTTTCAGAGGGTTCTGACTTTGTTGATGTGAATGGCAACCGTCGTCATATCTACAGCTATTTACAAGATTTCTTGTTCTCACCTGAACGTGCACGCACACCAGTAAAAGCCCTTTCTGGCGGTGAGCGTAACCGTATTTTGCTTGCTAAATTATTGCTTAAACCATCGAATCTGATTGTGATGGACGAACCAACCAATGACTTGGATATGGTGACTCTTGAGCTACTTGAAGAGATGCTGTCTGATTACAAAGGCACGCTATTACTTATTTCGCATGACCGCGCATTTATGGACAACGTCGTAACATCTACGTGGGTATTTGATGGCAAAGGTAATATTGCAGAATACATCGGTGGCTACCAAGACTACTTACTACAACGTCCAGATGACAAAGTCGTAGACCAAAAGTCTGACGTTAAAAAAGCTCAGGCAAAAGCTGAAGCTGAAAAAGCCGCTGCTCAAAGTAACGTTAAAAAAGTGAAATTGAGCTATAAGGACCAACGTGAACTTGAGCAACTTCCTGCTGAAATCGAGAAACTGGAAGTTGAACAAGCCGAGCTTTCTGAAAAACTTGCAGATGGTTCATGGTTTGTATCTGATGCAGATACTGCGACCCAAGCAAGCCAACGCCTCGCAGAAATTGAAGAATTACTGCTTGAAAAATTAGAGCGTTGGGATGAACTTGAGCAAATGAGTAAAGGCAGTTAATTAATAAAAAAGGGCTTTAATTAAAGCCCTTTTTTGGATTTAGAATTTCTAGTAATGCCATAAAAGGTTTATAAACAAATAAAGAGATGAAGCGAATTAAACGTTCAAATATCTGTAACTGCAAAATCATACAAGTGAGGATAGCCAAAACAAGACTAATGAAAATATTGATCTCTACCGAATATTTAAAACTTAATTGATGAGTCAAAACAATAATTACAAAACCATGCAATATATAACCTGGCAGCGTTTTTTGGCCTAAACCGATCCAAGGTCGTTTAAAATTTTGAGTGAGTAAAAATATACTCAAAACACCCATAGCCGATAGCAACATAATTACACTGCGAATCAGCATTCCCTGCCATAGATCTACATGTAATTGAAAATATGACAAACTGCCAAATAACCAGTAATAACTATAATGACTTATAGCCGCTACAGCAGTAATGATGAATAATGCGATAACAGCTAATAACTTTGCATAAGGCAACTGCGGAAGATACTGAAAAATGGTTTTGCCATAAACCGCCCCAGCCATAAAAAAAGGCAGAAAAACAAAAATACGACCAATCGAGTAGCTGTAATTATTGATGGGTGAGCATCCAACCAGTAAAGCTAAAATAAGAGAAAATAAAACTGGATATGCCGTCTTTTTTAGGAAGAAAGCGAGAACCGTCCAAGCCACCATGCCAAACAAATACCATAGCACCCAATAAGGCTTAGCAAACCATACCAAATGAAACGACCAATTCCATAAACTTCCGTTATAGAAGGCATCAAGCAATTGAAATAAAAGTTGAAACGGTAAATACAATGATAAAAAGTAAATTAATTTTTCTAGGATTTTCTTTTCTTTAAAAAACATGCCTGATATAAAAATAAAAGCTGGCATATGAACAAAGTAAATGCTCCCTAAAATCGCTTGATTTAGAGGTTCGTTCCAGCCAATTAACCTTTCAAGGTAATGACCCAATACAACCAGAAAAATTAAGACACCTTTTGTGGCATCGATATGGAGATTTCTCATAAATTTCTATGAATTCAGGATATTCATATCATACTGAATTATTCTTATTTTTTGATTCAAAAAGACAATCAATAAAGTTTCGCTGTATACAAAATAATTATGATATACCTACCAGTATAATAATATTTAAGGATATTTCCGTGCTAGATCTCTCTCAAATTTTGGCATTCGGACTCATTTGCTTGGCGATGGTACTCACCCCGGGTCCAAACATGATTTATCTTATCTCTCGTTCCATTAGTCAGGGCAAACTCGCAGGTTTTATTTCCCTAGGTGGCGTTGCGGTTGGTTTTGTATTTTATATGCTCTGCGCTTCTTTCGGGATTACGGCACTTGTGGTCGCAGTTCCCTATGCCTATGACACGATTCGTATTGTAGGTGCCTTATATTTACTATGGCTTGCATGGAAAGCCTTACGTCCAAATGCAGCGCCTATTTTCAGTGTAAAAGACTTATCTATCGATTCACCATTAAAATTATTTTTAATGGGCTTTTTGACAAATTTACTGAATCCAAAAATTGCAATTATGTATTTGTCTTTATTGCCACAGTTTATTCACCCACAACAAGGCAGTATTTTAGCGCAGTCCATTCAACTCGGGACCATACAAATTTTTGTAAGTGTTTCAGTCAATGCACTGATTGTGTTTTCTGCAGGTAGCATTGCGCTCTTTCTACAGCAAAAACCATTTTGGGCCAGCATTCAACGCTGGATTATGGGGACTGTGTTAGCCGGACTCGCTGTTCGTATTCTTTTAGAACACCGCCGATAACTTACTTTATTTGTCTTTCTTTGCTAGAACCTTTCAATTTCCCCCTGTGTATTACGACGATAAATTCAGTTCGTGATACACTTTTGGCAGTTTTAACTTTTAGATTTTTTATATCGTTATGAGCCAAAAGCAGCCCTATACGCCCGGTGAGTTTCAGTGGTCCTTTTTATTACCTAAATATTGGGGTGTATGGATTGCGATTACTTTCCTCATGCTTTTGGCTATTTTACCGTGGGCGATTCAATGGCGTTTGGCTCACGGGTTAGCAAATATCGCTTGGAAATATTTAAAATCTCGTCGCAAAACCACTATTCGTAATTTAGAAGTTTGCTTTCCCGAGTGGTCATCTGAAAAAGTACAGCAACAAGCAAAACAAGTTTTTGTAGATATGATGCTTGGTATTTTTGAGACCTTAAACGCTTGGTATAAACCTTACTGGTTTAAAAACCGTGTCACGATTGAAGGCTTAGAGCACATTACCAATGCTCAAGTACAAGGCAAAGGCGTTTTATTACTGGGAACTCACAGTACTTTGCTTGATGCTGGTGGTTATGTATGTGCTCAATATTTTGAGCCAGATGTTGTGTATCGTCCTCAAAATAATCCTCTTCTCGACATGCTGATTTATCGCTGTCGAGCAACGATTTACAAAGCTCAAATCGATCATGATGATATGCGGGGCTTAATTCGCCACCTTAAAGATGGTGATGCCATTTGGTATAGTCCCGACCAAGATTTCGGACTCAAGCAAGGCGTTATGGCACCGTTTTTTGGAGTGCCAGCTGCTACAGTCACGGCCCACCGTCGTTTATTAAAAATTTCAAAAGCAGTTGCAGTCCCTTTATATTTTTATCGTCATGGCGATGTACAGAATCCTAAATATCATATCTTGATTGAACCTGCGGTCGACAATATGCCAAGCGAAGATGAAGTCGATGATGCAACCCGTGTAAATAAGATTATTGAGAATCAGCTTCGCATCGCACCAACTCAATATATGTGGTTTCATCGTCGATTTAAGACACGTCCTGAGGGATATGAAGAGATCTATTAAGATAAAACTGTAATGGTTTTAAAGTGGTAGTAAACACAGCCTCAATTTAAAGTGAAACTCAAATACTTTCGAATACGCAGACCTTACTTGTTAGGGATAAAAAGTAAGCAAAAATCCTTTGTTCCGCTGATGTTACTTCCATGTAACACAGCGAAACAGCGACATCCATGTCGCTAACACGATAGTAAATTCTGGATAATGATTTAGCTTGAAATGATGTATCTGTAAATGGTCCATCTTTTATAAATGTATAAGGCAAAAAACAATGAAAGTGATGCAACTTCTCCCAGAACTCAATAGCGGTGGCGTAGAACGCGGCACAATAGAAATTGCACGCGCGCTCGTTGCACAAGGCCACCAATCATTGGTTGTTTCAAACGGTGGTCGCTTGGTCTCACAGCTCGAAGCTGAAGGTTCTAAACACTTAACACTACCGATTCATAAAAAATCTTTATCGAGCTTATGGCAGATCCGCCCTTTACGTCGACTTATTG
This sequence comes from Acinetobacter seifertii, assembly GCF_016064815.1. Taxonomy (NCBI): domain Bacteria; kingdom Pseudomonadati; phylum Pseudomonadota; class Gammaproteobacteria; order Moraxellales; family Moraxellaceae; genus Acinetobacter; species Acinetobacter seifertii. Next base: position 3,589,182 of record NZ_CP065820.1, read on the forward strand.
AAGAGCATCAGCCCGATATTGTTCATGTACGCTCACGTGTGCCAGCTTGGCTTACCCATTTTGCCTTAAAAGGAATACCAGCACATAAGCGCCCTCACCTCATTAGCACAGTACATGGTTTCTATTCAGTTAATCGTTATAGTGCAATTATGACTCAGGCCGAGAAAGTGATTGCCGTTTCTGACAGCGTAGTTAAATATATCACTGACCATTATAAAAACTGTCCACCACAAGATATTGTCCGGATTTATCGAGGAATTGATCCTGCTGCTTTTCCGCATAACTATCAACCTTCAGCACAGTGGTTTAATCAGGTTTTTAATGACTTTCCTGAACTCGAAAATAAATTTTTACTATGCTTGCCTGGTCGTATTACCCGCTTAAAGGGACATGAAAGCTTAATTGAGTTAATGCAACAACTTCAGTCGCAATATCCTCAATTACATGCTGTGGTTGTGGGTGGTGCCGATGCTAAAAAACAGGCTTATTTAAGTGAGCTGCAAAGCACCATTCAAAACAAAGGACTCGCAGATAAGATCACCTTTGTAGGACATCGCTCAGATATACGCGAATGGCTCGCTTTTAGCAACATCGTGCTCTCTCTATCCAATCAAGCAGAAACATTCGGTAGAACAGCATTAGAAGCGCTGTCAGTCGGTACGCCGGTGATTGGCTGGAACCGTGGAGGTGTTGCGGAGATTTTATCGAATGTATATCCACAAGGTCTTGTTGAAGCTGAAAATGAAAAAGCCTTAGTAGAAAAAGTAAAACATCATATTGAACAACCTCAAACAGTTGCTCCTGTAACAATGTTCAGTTTAAAAGATATGTGCGATCAGACCCTTGAGCTATATCAAAGTGTACTGAAATAACGTAATAAAAAACCCGCGATGATCGCGGGTTTTTTACAACTAAAAGAAAGCAGTCTTATTTAAATGTTGCTTCATAAGCAGCAGCTTTTTCATAGTCGTATTGTTTTTCCCATTTACTGATTACAAGTACCGCAAGCGCGTTACCTACAACGTTCAACGCAGTACGAGCCATATCCATAATACGGTCAACACCAGCAATAAATGCTAGGCCTTCTACAGGAATACCAACACTACCTAATGTCGCTAATAACACTACGAATGATACACCAGGAACACCTGCAATACCTTTAGAAGTAATCATTAATGTTACAACCAAAATAACTTGTTGGCTGATTGACATTTCGATACCGTAAAGCTGTGCAATAAAGATTGCTGCAATACTTTGGTAAAGCGTAGAACCGTCAAGGTTAAATGAATAACCTGTTGGGATTACAAAACTAGAAATCGCTTTTGGCGCGCCATAAGCTTCCATTTTTTGCATAATACGCGGTAAAACTGTTTCCGAACTTGCAGTCGAATACGCCAAAATTAATTCATCTTTCAAGATCTTAAGCAAAGTAAAGATATTGATACTGAACATTTTTGCAGTTAAACCAAGTACCACTAAAGCAAAGAACAAGATTGCACCGTAAACCAATACAACCAACTTACCTAATGGAATAAGTGAAGCGAAACCGAAGTTTGCAACAGTTACAGCGATCAAACCAAACACACCCACTGGTGCATATTTCATGATGATATGCGTTACACGGAACATTGTTTCCGATACAGCATGAAATACATTTAATAATGGGTCTTTAGTTGTAGCTGGTAATGAAGATAGACCAATACCAAAAAGTACAGCAAAGAAAATCACTGGTAACATTTCGCCATGCGCCATCGAACTAATAATGTTCGTTGGGATAAGCGATAATATTGTCTGCATGATGCCATGAGACTGTGACTGAACTTCTTCAGTTGTATGCTTATATTGAGAAATATCTGTTTGAACCAGCTGAGACATATCAATGCCTGAACCTGGATGGAAGATATTCGCTGCAACTAAGCCAACCAAAATAGCAATAGTAGTAATAATTTCGAAATAGAGAATGGTTTTAAAACCAAGACGCCCTAGACTTTTTGTACTGCCTACACCAGCAATACCTAAAATCAATGTAGAGAAAACGATTGGAATAACAATCATTTTAATCAGGCTAATAAAGATCTTACCTAATGGAGTAAGAACGTTATTTACAATGCTATCTTTGATTTCAGGCTGATTATGTAAAACAGCCCCGACAACTATCCCTAGGATTAAAGCAATTAAAATTTGCCACGCAAGGCTAAATTTAAAATTCTTCATAAGACAATCCTTATGCACCGCAAAGTATCAAATATGAGAGGGAGAAGAACACTATTTTTATAGTGAAACCTCAATATGTACACTAATTTCCAAACAGAAATTTAAATGCACAAGCAAATCACAACCCGCCGATCCGGCGAAGTAAACAACAATGCCTGTTGACGATCCAACATGTCAACGATCGGCACATTCTATTGAGATTTGCCAATTAAACAAGTCCAATTTGTACCTAAATAGATCAAAGCCTATATTTATTCTTCAATAATCTATAAAAACAAAAACTTATTTAAAAAAATTTTTGTATCTATTTTCATTGAAAAAGGGCTCGGATATATAAAAAAATTTATGGACTACTACCTATAATTAAATAGATTTTTAAATTAAGAGAACCTTAAAATATTTCTTTAATTTATAATTAATTAAATGGTACTTATATAAAATATCAACCCGAGTTCTGCGTCCTGCAAAACTCGGGTAAATGAGGTTGTGCTTTCAGGGTATATAATTCTTTTTATCGCTTCCGTTCTAACATCTTATCCGTGATGTCATTCCATATCAGCTTAGTGCATCCTTACTTGGGATAATCCATTCCCGCTTCCGTGTGCCGATGAATGTAGAATACGGGTTTTAGCTCTCCCTGCCTATTGGACCTAGACTCAAATCTTTGTACGATATTGCTTACAACTCGCTTTTATATACTTTTCCCTTTATAAGGTTCTGTAATTTCATCAGTCACGACTTTTTCTTCTTTTTCAGCCTTAGCAATACCCTCTTGTATTGCAGCTTTAGCTTCTTTTGCATCTTCTTCAGTTTCTTCAACTTCTTCTTGAATCTGCTCAAATATTCGTCCTGTTTGTAAAACCACATAAACAGGAAAATGGTCCGATCCAATATGAGATAAACGTTGCATCTTTATCAAACCAAAATCTGTGCTATGAAAGATATGATCAAGTGACCAGCGCAATAAAGGATAGTCTGCATGAAAAGTATTTATAAAATGTCGTCCAACACGCGGATCGAGCAACCCACTAATACGTTGAAATAAACGAGTTGTGCGGGACCATGCGACATCGTTTAGATCTCCCATCACGATACAACTTTCATCTAGATCTTTAATCTGATCTCCAACAATTAAAAGCTCCGCATCTCGTAGTGTTGAATCTTTTGCTTCAGTTGGACTTGGTGGTTTAGGATGCAAACAGTAGAGCTGAACATGCATTCCAGAGGGCAAGATTACAGTGGTATGAATAGAAGGAATTTCATTACTTAGAATGAACTTGACCTCTGTATTTTTAAGAGGGAGTCGACTATATAAATGCATGCCATATAAGTTATCTAGAGGGACTGGCACACGGTATGAATAATCTTCTTCAATTTCTTTTAGAGCATTTTCCCAAGTCTTGTCAGTTTCTAACGTCAATAATAAATCAGGTTTTAATGTCCGCACATGCTCAAGTAATAAATGATATTTATCATTAGGTGTGAGTACATTAGAAACAATCAGTGAAATTTGCTTTTGAGGATCTAATTGCTTTGGTTTAACTTTTTTAACCTGCTTTTTCCAAAACAATGTATAAGGTAAAACCATTTTAAGTTGATAAGCAATTGCTGCGATAAGTACCGCAAGTAAAATCTCACGCCATAGATTCCATTCAGTTGGCCAAAACAACATGCCCATTAAAGCAATTAGTCCAACAAACAAAATTTGTAACCGTGGAAAATCAGCGCCTCGAAACCACCACTCATCACGAGGGATCAGTGACCAGAAAGTCAACCAAATCACCACTACAGACACAACTTCGATATAAATCATTGAAATTTCTCTTTTAAGATGATTTGTTTTTTAATGTTTTTGTCATCTTTATCAATTTTGTATGTAACATAAACAAGATATTCTACTCAATAAAATTGCTGTTTTGATTCTGTAACGCTTGCAGTTGTGAGCACTTTTGATACACTCAACTCCCCCTAACAATTTTAACGCACCGAGGCAAAATGACATGAAAGTAGGTCTGGTCGGTTGGCGCGGGATGGTCGGTTCCGTCCTTATGCAACGTATGGTTGAAGAGAATGATTTTGCTCATATTGAGCCATTCTATTTCTCTACCAGTAATGCAGGTGGTGAAGCTCCTTCATTTGGTGGTAAGACTGCTCCAGCACTTATGGAAGCTACAGACATTACCAGTCTGAAGCAAATGGATGTCATTATTACCTGCCAAGGTGGCGACTACACATCTGAAGTTTTCCCACAGTTAAAAGCAACTGGTTGGGATGGCTACTGGATTGATGCAGCATCTACTTTACGTATGTCTGATGATGCAATCATCGTTCTTGATCCGGTTAACCTTAACGTGATTAAAGACGGTTTAGCGAAAGGTACTAAAACTTTCGTTGGTGGTAACTGTACCGTATCACTTATGTTGATGGGTGTAGGCGCACTTTTCCAAAACAATTTGGTTGAGTGGATGACTGCTATGACTTATCAAGCAGCATCAGGTGCTGGCGCACAAAACATGCGTGAGTTGTTAACAGGTATGGGTTACTTATACAACAATACCAAGACTTTGTTAGATGATCCTAAATCTGCAATTCTTGATATTGACCGTCAAGTTGCTGAGTTACAACGTGGTGAAGGCTTCCCTTCTGCAAACTTTGGTGTGCCACTTGCGGGCTCATTAATTCCTTACATTGATAAACAGCTTGAAAGCGGTCAATCTAAAGAAGAGTGGAAAGGTCAAGTTGAAACCAACAAGATTTTAGGTAACTCTCAAATCGTTCCTATTGATGGTCACTGTGTTCGTATCGGTGCAATGCGTTGCCACTCTCAAGCATTAACGATCAAACTGAAAAAAGATGTTCCGCTTGATGAGATCGAAGATATGATTCGTAACTCAAACCAGTGGGCTAAAGTTGTACCAAATACACGTGAAGCATCGATGACCGATCTTACACCTGTAGCTGTGACTGGTACCTTAACTGTACCTGTAGGCCGTTTACGTAAACTCAATATGGGTAAAGAATATCTCGGTGCATTCACAGTAGGCGATCAGCTACTTTGGGGTGCTGCTGAACCTTTACGTCGTATGTTACGTATTTTAGTTGAATACAAAAGCTCATAATTTGACCTGAATTATTCAGTCAAAATAAAAAGCCGATCACATTTGATCGGCTTTTTCGTAACTGGTTTGTGAAAAATTAACAATTTATTTACATTTCATTATTGTATAATTTTGAACGACTTTACGACTGATCAGGTCATGGATTGAGATGACTGCATATAACAAATTAAAAATTGCCATTTTCACCATTATGTCTTCGCCTTGTGTTTATGCGATTACATTAGATCCTATTCAAATTCAATCTGCACCTGGGGAATTACTTTATGCAGAAATGAATTTTCAGCAAGCGGATCCTAACACTCCCTTGCAAGTCAGTTTAGCCACTCAAGAAGATCTCAATGGTTTGGGAGTCACTCACCAACCTCCTGGTAATCTAAATTTTTATACACGTCAAAATGGCCAAGGTTCTGGCGTTATTGTAATTACCTCATCTCGTCCTATTATTGATCCCGAACTGAATATTGTCGTAAAAGTCAGTGAGGGTAATGCAACTCGCCTTCAACATATTAAAACCGTTTTAAAGCCATCGCCTATCAAAAAGGTGACTGCTAACGAAACTCCACTTTCACCACAATTTATCGTAAATGAAAAAGACATTGCGTTAAACCTACCTGAAAGTACTCAGTATACACCTGCTGAAACAGCAACACCTGTAGCCGAAACTCCAGCTAATGAGCGTAATCTAAACATTAGCACTGGAACTGCTCCTGCTTTGAATAACTCGGCTCCAGCAACTCCTTTTACCGAAAAACCTGCGACTCAAGCGCCACAGCAAACTATCGCAGCAATGAGTAATGAACCATCTGCTTTAGAAAAACAGCCTGCCGCTTCTCTTAAACCGAGCAGTGACAATCAAACAACTACAGTCAAAAAAGCGGCTCAACCTAAGCTTGATCAACAAAAAAATGCATTAAGTAAAAATACACCGAAAAAGCAGAAAATCAGTACCTATAAAGGTCCAGCCCCTACAGGTAAATATGTCGTGCAGCGTAATGAATCTTTATGGACTATTGCCAATCGTATTGCAGCACAGACCAAACAACCTGTGGCTAAAGTCATGCGAGATATCCAAGCTCAAAACCGACATGCTTTTATTCAAGGTGATGTAAACCGTTTGCGTCAGGGAATTTCACTAAACTTAACAACAGCAAATACAGCTAAGGCTTCACATACAAAATCTAAATCGAGTGAAACTAACTTAGCAAAAGCATCTTCTGGTAGAGCTAAATATCGCTTACAACAAGCAGAAATGAGCATTGTGGCAGAGAACAGCCCAAATTCTACTCATGGAAGTGCAAAAAAGAGCACACAACAAGGTCAAAACAATACTGAGTTAGCAGTAAAAGTTATGACAACTCGCAAAAAAACCGTTACATTACAAAGGAATGTAACCAAACTAAATCAAACTTTAAGTTTAAAAGACCAACGTATTCAACTTCTGAATGCGCGTTTGGCAGAGTTACAACAGCAGTTAAAAGCACAGCAACAAACTCACAAGCAAAAACATTAAGTTAAAACCAGAGTTAGCTCGCTTTATATTGCAAAATTTTATTTTTTAAGGGGAAAGTAATGTTATATGTGATTCCGTTTATCATATTACTCGTGGTCGCCGTTGTTTTAAAAAAGCGTGAGAATGGCCAAAAACAAGAGACCACCTCCCCAAAAAGTATAAGTAAAAAATCGGGCAAAAAAGCGAGTGGTAAATCGAGTAAAAGCTCGCGCGAAAAAAGTAAAGCCAATGTAGTTGAAGAAGTCGCTCCTGCTCTTCCACAAAGTAGTCCTGTACCTGAGGCTGTTCGTCAAAATATTCTACAGCTCATTCAAGAAAAACAGTTTTCAGCAGCTGAAGCTCAAGTCAATCAGGCACTAAAAAAAGACAACACCCAGCATGAATTGTATTTATTACTTCTTGAAGTTCATATTGCTCAAAAAGATGAATTTGCGATTCAACAACTTATTAGCCACATTCGCAGCTTGGCATTAAATGAAATAGCGATTAAAGCAGAAGCAAGACAAAAAGAATATGAGTCATCAAGACAACCTGATGCTATTGAGTTTCCTCAAGCTAAAGCACATGAAGAACCACAAGCTATATCGGACACAACTGCTCAGTTTGACCAATTAACAACAAGCTCTTCTGAGACTTCTTTTGATGACTTGCAGAAAGACTACGCTCCTGTAAAACAAGAACCTGCTGTTGAAGTTGAACCTTTAGAGTTTAACTTTTCATTTGAAAAAACTGCGGCTACAGAAAATACCAGCCAACCTGTACATGAAACAGAAGTATCAACTTCTCCGCAAGAACCAGAAGTATCTTCATCTCAAGAAACAAATGAGTTAGCTGATTTAGAGTTTTCTTTTGACTTGGCACCTCTGCATGAAACTGAGAATAAGACTCAAGCAGTAGAGGTAAAAGCAGATCAAGAGATTAGCATCAATGCATTAGATTTTAATCTTGACTTAAATCCTTCAAGTTCAGAGACGAAATCTGTTGAACAAGCTCCATCATTAGATGAAATTAAACTCGTAGAACAAGTGCCATTAGAAGCGACTTCTATCACACCGCTTGAGTTTTCGTTAGATGAGCCTGCCTTAGTTACAGCACCAGAGCTTGAAAATCAAAATTCTATAGATGTAGTCAATGAAGTAGTTACGCAAGCTCAAATAGAAGATCCACTTCTAGAAGCTTTTCCAGAATTAAAACAAGTAAATGAAAATGAACTCGACTTAAAGTTGGCTGAGCAATACATCAAATTTGGAGCGAACCAAGCAGCGCGCAATTTACTACAAGCTGATGAGCAAAAATTCAACACAGAACAACAACAACATGCGAAAAACCTACTTAATCGCATAGCTTCTTAGAACTGTTCGATTTACCATAAGCAGTCAGAGATGACTGCTTTTTTATGCCTGCAAAAATATGAAAAAAATAGCCTTATTTTATATGGGTGGTACTTTTGGTTGCATTGGTGAACCTTTAGCGCCTATGCCTTACGACCAATTCTTGCCTCAACTTGAAAAAGTGATTCCACCACACTTAACGGTTGACTGCTTCGCTGCACCCAATATTGTCGATAGCAGTGCATGTACGGCACCTGATTGGTTACGCCTCATTCAACGCATACAACAACTACAACTTGAAGGCTATCAACATTTCGTTGTTATTCACGGTACAGATACACTCAGTTATGCGGCTGCAACCCTAGCCCGCTTTTTAGGCCAAAGCTGTCATATTGTGATTACTGGTAGCCAATACCCGTTACTCAATATTCAAGGTGATAATACACGTGAATTTACTGATGCTATTGAGAACTTATATCTTGCATTAGAACAAGTGATTGCACTACCTGTAGGTGCTTATCTTGCATTTCATCATCAAATATTCCATGCACAAACTGCATTAAAAACTCATACAACTGAACTCGATGCATTTTCAGGTTTAAGTAGTGAAGTTGAGTTTACACCTCAACAAAATGAATTGATCGTTCAAGATGCTCAAATTGAAAAAGCTACTTCATTCCAGATTTTAAACTGGATGATGCAACCTATTGCAACACAGCACTTGGTACAACAGTTGCGCCACTTACTTCCTGCCCCACCACACTTTTTGGTGTTACAAGGCTTTGGTACAGGCAATATTGCAGTAAACCCTGAACTATTGGCAACCTTAGATGAACTGTATGCTCATGGTTGTGTTCCAATCTTGGCGACACAAGTAACCTTTGGTGGCATTGATCAACGTTATGCAATTAGTGCTTGGGCCAAAACTGCAAAAATTGTCATTAATGATGCACATAGTCATGCAGATCTTTATGCAAAAGCACTTCAAATCTATTTAAAATACCCAACCCCAGAACAATGGTTCAGCCATTGGAATGAAAATTTGCATTAAATAGAGGTAAAGCTATGCAACGTTATGCGGTCGGTATTGAGTTTAGCGGAGTTCAATATCGAGGTTGGCAAACACAACAGCCAGGCGTTGCCAGCGTTCAGGAAACGATTGAGCGTGTACTCAGCAAAATCGCAGATGAACCTATTGCACTTCACGGTGCAGGCCGAACAGATGCGGGAGTACATGCAACCAATATGGTGGCTCATTTCGATACGAATGCCATTCGTCCAGAGACGGGATGGTTAAGAGGAGCAAATAGCCAGTTACCTAAGGATATTTCCATTCAATGGATTAAAGTGATGGATGAAAACTTTCATGCACGCTTTAAGGCGACTGCTCGACGTTACCGCTATGTTATTTATAACGCTCAGTGTCGACCAGCCCTCTTACATAAACAGGTCACGCACATTTATCAACAGCTAGATATGCAAAAGATGATTAAAGCTGCCAGTAAATTTGAAGGTACGCATAACTTTGAAACCTTTCGCGCAGCAGCATGCCAGTCCAATAAACCTGTACGACATGTAACGCATTGCCGTCTATTTGAACATGGTCGCTACTTGGTCTTAGATATTCAAGCAGATGGTTTTTTACACCATATGGTACGCAATATTGTCGGATGCTTACTCGAAATTGGTCAAGGTATGTATGAAATAGACCATATCGATGCGATGTTTGCGGCACAAGATCGTAAAGCGGCAGGAGTCACTGCTCCGCCTGACGGCCTCTACTTTATTCAATGTTATTATCCTGAGCAATTTGACTTGCCACAGCCACCACTTGGCCCACATTGGTTAAACCTACCTGAGTAGGCTTAACCAATTTTAGTATTTAACGATGCTGTTTACGCTTACGGTATTCAACGGGTGTTTCATTGGTCCAGCGTTTAAACGCACGATAGAATGTACTTGGTTCAGAGAAACCCGTTAAATACACAATACGCTCTACGCTCTCACTGGTATTTGCCAAAAGTTTTTTAGCCAAACGACAGCGATAGTCAGAAAGTATTTGCTGGAAACTGGTATTCGCTTCGCTTAACTGTGTCCGCAAACGGCGCGGTGTAATATTTAATTGTGCTGCTACAGTTTCTAGCGTGGTTTCTCCACTTTCCAGTGTCGAACCAATCGCACGGCGAACTTCACCCACTAAATCATAACGAGCCAGTTCTTGTAACTTTTCAATTGCGAGCTGCTCATGCAATTGCAATAGTTCAGGTTCTGCCTGCCAAAGCTGGAAATCTAAAATGGCAGGATCAAAATATAGCCTTGTTTCTTTCTGACCTAAACTTACTGGGCAGCCATAAACGCGGAAATATTCATCTTCAGAAGCACCTTCACTAAAATTAAAATCGATGAAGATCGGATGAAATTGCCCTTCGGTAATAAATTTGAAGAATCGAAGCACACCTGAAATCGCACATTCTGAAAAATGACGATTAACCAGATTATCAGCACCAATTTGTTCGCCATTGGTCAAATAACAACGTCCATCTTCGACGACCAGCTTTGCATCAAATGCATCACTAATGAGACGTTGGTAAGCCAAAGCTCGTTTAAGCCCTTCACCAAAGGTTTCACTACTAATAAATAAGTGTTCAATGACCTGACCACGGTATAAAGGCAAATGCTCACCTAAATGCAAACCGATGTCTGGATCTTTACTGACTTCCTGAGCTGCAGTCCAAAAGGCATACTGCGCACTTAACGGAGTACGTGCATTAGTATCGACCTGATTTAAAGCGACTCCCGCTTTAGTTAATATTTCTTCCGTTGGCAATCCTGCACGACGAATTGCTTGATAGCCAAAACGTAATACAACTGATGCATCTGTTAGCTGACCCACGCAGTGCCCTTCCATGTAGATACTTCATTGATACTTAGGAGCTGTTGACTCTTTTTTCATGAACAGTCCCTAATAACTATGATTTTAGATTAGCGTTGATTGACCAAACTGACAACAGAATTAGAGTTGTTTTGTGAAAAAAATTGCATCTTTTTTTACTAGTCATAGTTTAACCAGATGCTTTAACAAGAAGATGTCTATCTTGTTTTTTTTAAATAAATTGACTATAATTTGCGCCTTTCCAATTTGATCATCAGGTAGGCTATGGCCAATAAAGAGGAACTCATTGAGTTCGAAGGCGTTGTCACCGAAACGCTTCCTAATACGATGTTCCGTGTACGTCTTGAAAACGGTCACGAAGTTATTGCACACATTTCTGGTAAAATGCGTAAACACTATATCCGCATTCTTACTGGCGACAGTGTGAAAGTCGAAATGACTCCATATGACTTAACTAAAGGTCGTATTACGTACCGTGCTCGCTAATTAGTGAATGCAAAAAAGCCACATCATGAAGTGGCTTTTTTATTGCGTTATTTATTCACTTAATCGACTGGTTTTACAACCAACTGTTTGGCATTCACGTAATCTTTCTTGTAGCCAATGGTTTCTTTCCTGCGTTGTCTGTAAACGACACTGCACGTCTACACTATTTCTATTTGAATCTGTACATTCAGCATCACGTTGACGTATCCAAGCAAGCTGAGACTTCTTAAGCGTACTTCGTTGCGCTGTATTCAATTTTGCTCTTAATGCCTGATAGTTTTTATTTAGATCAGCATCAGCACTCGCATAGATTTTATTTGTACAGTAAATATCATCATAGGTATTACGAGTAGTGTCACAATTATCGGCATATACCGCTGTTATTCCGAAGCTGCATAAAAGTGCTAAAAGTATTTTTTTCATCATGTTTTCCTTAAGTTTTTTACGAAATAATTATAAAGGCTTTTGGATATGAGTATGGATTGCTAGATAAACTCATCCTCCATTTATCATAAACTTCCTTTTTTTCTTTACAAGCTCAGCAATCCAACCTACCGTTATCTAATAATAAATATAATTTGATAGAGAAAAATGAATATACACACCCTATGTCGAATAAGCCTATTCTCAATGATGCTTATTTATTTGAACGGTTGTGCAACTGCCCCACGCCAATCTGTGAACTTACAGGAATATTTAAAAAGCTTTCTGGGTAAGTCATCTACCACTATTCAGCAAGAATTAAACTTACGTAGCCTTGGTTTTCAAATTGCTCATGTTCCCGAAAAAACATCAAATCAACTCATCTACACAATTTTACGACCATTAAGTATTCCAATTCCTATGGTGAGTAATCTTGAAATGGGTGGTAATCCCGTCCCTATTCAATCGGGGGCTTTAGGGAGCAATTCTTACGATATTAATTTTAGTTGCAAAGTTATTTTTCAGCTTAAAAATGATATCGCTGAATCAATCCAATATCAGGGCAAAGCATGTTAAAACCTTTCAACAATAAAAAAACGCGGCTTAAAGCCGCGTTTTTTTTAGCAAAATAGCAATTAAGCAAGAGCAGCAACAACTGCTTCGCCCATGTCGGCTGTACCTACTTTCGTCATGCCTTCAGACATAATATCGGCTGTACGGAAACCTTGATCAAGTACTTGCCCTACTGCATCCTCAATTGCTTTAGCAGCAGCTTCTTCACGGAATGTATAACGAAGCATCATTGCAACTGAAAGAATGGTTGCTAATGGGTTTGCTACATTTTGACCCGCGATATCAGGTGCTGAACCATGACAAGGTTCATACATACCTTTACCACTTTCATCTAAAGATGCTGATGGCAACATACCAATTGAGCCTGTAAGCATTGCTGCTTCATCAGACAAGATATCGCCAAACAAGTTGCCTGTAACGATGACGTCAAACTGTTTAGGCGCACGTACAAGTTGCATTGCAGCATTGTCCACATACATATGTGAAAGCTGAATATTTGGATAGTTTGCTTGCTGTAAGTCAGTAACCGTTTGCTTCCAAAGCTCCGTCACTTCTAAAACGTTTGCTTTATCTACAGAACAAACTTTACCACCACGTAATCCTGCAAGTTCAAAAGCCACTTTGGCAATGCGTTTAATTTCACTTTCAGAATAAACGTCAGTGTTATAGCCTTGTTTTTCACCATTTTCTAGTTCACGAATACCACGTGGCTGACCAAAGTAGATACCACCAGTAAGTTCACGAACAATTAAAATATCTAAACCAGCAACAATCTCAGGCTTTAAGCTAGAAGCATCGGCTAATTGTGGGTATAAAATCGCTGGGCGCAAGTTAGCAAACAAGTTAAGTTCACTACGAATTTTTAAAAGACCACGTTCAGGGCGAATAGAGCGTTCAATGGTGTCCCATTTTGGTCCGCCAACGGCACCTAATAAAATGGCATCAGCTTTCTTTGCTTGCTCGCTTGTTACAGCTGGGTACGGTTCACCATGAGCATCAATCGCTGCACCACCCAATAGGCCATGTTCCCAAGTCAACGACAAATTAAATTTTTCATTTACTTTATTTAATACTTTTTCTGCTGCCCCAACAATTTCAGGACCAATACCATCGCCAGCCAAAATTAAAATCTGTTTAGACATGAAGTTTTCCATTTTCAAAGACAAGACAGCGTTATGACTGTCGTGGTGTTAGTTTTTTCTGTTCGAGAAATTCACCGAGTCCTGTGGTTACATCAAATGGTCGACAAAAACGGCGAATGACACGCCCATCCTGCTCTAAGTCAACACATAATGGATCTGGTACAGAAACATTGAGCAAACTGCCCGAACGGTTAGATTTGTCTCGGTACATTTTAAACATATAGCGATGATTAGCTTTAAATTGGTGAATAACATGGATCGTTTCTGCCCGATCTGGAGAAATCGGATAAAAACGAATGACCACTTCATATTGCTTAGCAGGTACAGACAGATACAAACTATTGCTTTGACTCAACAGCGAACCATTTAATCTCACAATTCCTTGATGAATTGCCTGATTACTAATTCTGCGTGTCTGTGCATCAACGACAGTAATATCATTTAGTCGTTCGAATTCGCAACTTTTTGCACCCGAACAATATATTGCTGCATTCTGCCCCAAATTTTCGTGTTTGGCCTGCTTAATACGAACAGTATCGACCACATTGTAAGTGCTCTGACAAGCACTAAGTGTTATTGCGCACAGGCCCAACAAAAAGCTATGAGTAACGTTCCTCTTCATTGTTCAAGCCCAATCCTCATCTAGTGCATAATTTTAAGGTGTTTTTATGCTTTAGCATGTTAGCAAGAGTTTGAACACGACGCCATGACTATGTTTAAAATGTACCAAAAGGTTAATTTATCTCTTGGAATACCCAAGGACGAACCTGTTTAGTTTTTTCTTCATAAGCGCGAATTGCATCCGCATTTTGAAGAGTTAAGCCAATATCATCCAAGCCATTTAACAAGCAATGCTTACGAAATGGATCTACCTCGAATTTAAATGCTTCGCCATTTGGTGTACGAACTTCTTGCGCAGCTAAATCAATAGTTAATTGATAACCTTCATTCGCAGCACATTCTTTAAATAACTGATCAACAATGTTCTCAGGCAAAATGACTGGCAACATGCCGTTTTTAAAACAGTTATTAAAGAAAATATCCGCAAAACTTGGAGCAATAACAGTACGGAAACCATATTCGTTTAATGCCCAAGGTGCATGTTCACGACTTGAACCACAACCAAAGTTAGTACGAGCAATTAAAACAGTTGCTCCTTGATAACGTGGCTGATTCAAAACAAAGTCAGGGTTCTTTGGGCGTACTGAGTTATCTTGACCTGGGTAGCCTTCATCTAAATAGCGAAGTTCATCGAATAAGTTGTCGCCAAAACCAGTACGTTTAATCGATTTTAAAAACTGTTTTGGAATAATTAAATCTGTATCAACATTGGCAC
The DNA here is from genome assembly GCF_016064815.1 of Acinetobacter seifertii. NCBI lineage: Bacteria > Pseudomonadati > Pseudomonadota > Gammaproteobacteria > Moraxellales > Moraxellaceae > Acinetobacter > Acinetobacter seifertii. The sequence goes on from NZ_CP065820.1 coordinate 3,604,209, forward strand.
GATCTAATGGTGCAACGATACCTTGTTCAACTGTATAAGCTTTCATGGTTTGCTCCAGACCGAATTAAAATGAACGAACGTCAACAAAATGACCCGCGATTGCAGCAGCCGCTGCCATTGCCGGACTCACCAAATGAGTACGACCACCATTACCTTGACGACCTTCAAAGTTACGATTTGATGTCGACGCACAGTGTTCACCCGGTTGTAACTTGTCTGCGTTCATTGCTAAACACATTGAACAACCCGGTTCACGCCACTCGAAACCAGCTTCCAAGAAAATTTTATCCAAACCTTCTTTTTCTGCCTGTTGTTTAACTAAACCAGAACCCGGAACAATCATCGCTTGCTTAATGCTAGAAGCCACTTTACGGCCTTTAACCACTTCAGCAGCAGCACGAATATCTTCAATACGTGAGTTAGTGCAAGAACCAATAAACACACGATCAAGTTGAATATCACCCAATGCTTGACCTGCACTTAAACCCATATATTGATACGCACGCGTCCAGTCACTACGTTGTACGTCATCTTTGGCTTGTTCTAAGGTTGGTACAGCTTTCGACACTGGAATCACCATCTCAGGTGAAGTACCCCAAGACACTTGTGGTTCAATCTCTGCACCATTTAATTCAACAACTGCATCAAAAACAGCATCATCGTCTGAATGCAAAGTGTTCCAGTAAGCAACCGCTTGTTCCCACTGCTCACCTTTTGGTGCGTAGCTACGGCCTTTTACGTATTCAATAGTCTTATCATCAACTGCAACCATACCAACACGTGCACCAGCTTCAATCGCCATGTTACATACCGTCATACGTCCTTCAATCGACATATCACGGAAAACTTGACCACCGAACTCAATTGCGTAACCCGTGCCGCCTGCAGTACCGATTTTACCGATAATCGCCAAAACGACATCTTTGGGTGTTACACCCTTACCTAAAATGCCATCAACACGAACCAACATATTTTTTGATTTTTTCTGAATCAAACATTGTGTCGCTAAAACGTGTTCAACTTCAGATGTCCCAATACCATGTGCCAAACAACCAAAGGCACCGTGAGTTGCTGTATGCGAGTCACCGCATACCACCGTCATACCCGGCAAAGTTAAGCCCTGTTCAGGTCCAACAACATGCACAATACCTTGGCGAATATCATTAATACCAAATTCAACGATATTAAAAGCCTTACAGTTATCATCTAAGGTTTGAACCTGAATACGAGACGTATCATCTTCAATACCTGCAATGCCCTGATCACGCTCTTTTTTAGACGTTGGAACGTTGTGGTCTGGTGTAGCTACGTTTGCGCTTAAACGCCACGGTTGACGACCCGCAAGTTGCAAACCTTCAAATGCTTGTGGACTTGTTACTTCATGCAATAAATGACGGTCGATATAAAGTAAGCACGAACCATCATCACGCTCTGTAACTACGTGGTCATCCCACAATTTGTCATATAAAGTTTTGCCTGCCATGTCGTCTTGCTCCATTGGACTGGGTAATTCTAATCTTTCTTCGATTATAGCCAGAGTTTCACATAAATCTAATTTATCATTTTTATAAATTAGAAAACTTTTAGGAATCATTCCTGTGTTTATTAATATTGCTCAAAAATATTTAAATCGGTTTTGTTAATGATTATCATTTGCATAATCCATTTTTAATCTTATACTCTCATCTCTATACTAAAAATATCAAATATAGGTAGAGAGAATGATGATGGCTAATATTCAAAAATTCGTTGTAAAAAACCAACGTACATTAAAGAAAACCTTAAGTTACTACATTATGCATATTACGGTAGCAATGCTAGTCGCGTACTTTGTAACAGGTAACATTTGGATGGCTTTAACCTTAAGTATGTTAGAACCAACCGTACAAGCATTTGCATTTTTCTTTCATGAAAAAGTATGGGCAGCCAAAGACCGCCGTATATCAGCTTTAGACGAAAAAGAGACAACTGCTTAGGTTAAGATTAATACGCGAAATCACAAGTTTATAGAACGTTTAGCTGCAAGCATGATACGATTTTGGCTTGGCGACTTTAGCCTCTCTCGATTTTTCTATTCCAAGTAGAGTTGTATTATGAATCTTGCAGCCTTTGAAGCTTTTGTAAAAGTTATGGAAACAGGGTCTATCTCTGTGGCTGCAGATCAACTCTTTATTACCCAGCCTGCTGTCACCAAACGTATTCATAGCCTCGAAGAATACTTCGGCGTAAAGCTATTTGAGTCGGCAGGACGTGGGGTTCAAGCCACTCATGCGGCACATTCATTATTACCAAAAGTCAAAAACTGGTTAAATGAACTTAAAGATATTCACCACACACTGAGTCATGAACAAACGCAAATACAAGGCCGTTTAAAAATCGGAACGAGTCATCACATCGGTTTACATCATTTACCTGCCCCACTTAAACACTTTGTTCAACAGTTTCCACAAGTCACTCTAGACGTGCATTTTGTTGATTCTGAACAAGCACACGAACAGGTTCTTGCTGGTGATCTAGAACTTGCATTTTTAACACTTCCACCTTCAGGCGATGAGCGTCTTAACTACATTACCATCTGGAATGATCCTTTAGTTTTTGTAGCTGCCCCATTTCATCCGTTGGCCCAGCAAAAAAATCTCACCTTACAAGACTTAATCGAATACCCAAGTTTGCTGCCTGCCGCACAAACTTATACAGCTCAAATCACTTTGGCCGAGTTTGAAAAACAAGGACTTAAACCAAAAATCACCATGAGTAATAACCCGCTTGAGTCTATTCGTATGTTGGTGTCGATTGGTTTAGGTTGGTCAGTACTACCAAAAACATTGCTGAATCAAGATATGCAACAGCTTGACTTAGATGTCGAGATGAATCGACAGCTAGGTATGGTATGGCACCCTGCACGTACACAATCTAGAGCTATGCAAGAGTTGATTAAAATGATGCAGGAATAACTGTATTAATGACTATATTTTTTAAAAAGGATATAAATCAAAACTGCGAAAGGCAGTAGTAAAAACAGAACTCCCCAACTGAAAAATATAGCAGCAAAAATAATTCCACCAATTGCACTCATAAACAGTAAGGCAATGATATAAATAAATAATTCACCAAAAATAGCGGTAATAAGCTGATCTATAAATTCTTCAAAGAAATTATTGCTGCTTTCATTTTTAGTACGTCTGTTTTTAGCCATGCTATTTTAATTAATAAAGTCATATATTGATCGGAAATGATACTGTAAATATATACCCTTTACTCTACTATCATTACACTTTTCACTTAAGATTCATGATCGTGAATAATCAATATTCAAAGATAATTAAAATTGGTTTATACGGATTCGTAACTTTAGCGGTCTTAATGCTTGCAACATTGATCTGGTTTAAACCGATACGTGTTGTTTTCGCACATCATCTTTCACTATTACATTGTGAAGATCATATATGTGTAGATGATCCAAAGACAGAGCCTCTTGCAAAGACACTTTATAATCGTGCATTACAAGAAACCCAAGATAAAGTAGGTGCTTTTCATCAACAGCCCACTATGGTTTTTTGCTCAACTCTAGAGTGCGCAAATACCTTTGGTATGGGAAAAGCAGCCGCGAAAGCAGTTGGTAATTTGGGATTATTAGTTGCACCGCGAGGCTGGAAAGATTTCTACATCACCCATGAACTTATTCATCACCGACAAGCCGAAGAATGGGGAAATATTGCAATGCTGACTAAACCTAAATGGCTGGTAGAAGGCATGGCTTATAGTTTAAGTGATGATCCACGCCCTACGTTATCGGAGCCCTTTCAGCAATGGCGGGCTCAATTCAAGCTTTGGCATCAACAAAATCCTAATCCAAATATTTGGTATACCACTGGCAAAGTTAAGTAATTTATTAAAGTACATTATCTCCAGCGAGCTGAATCCGACTATCAGCAATTTCATTCATAAATTGCTGATAGTCGTTTAAATTACGCTCTGCATATTCCTCTGCATAGGTTTGCAATACGTCTATAATCGTATCGCCCTCTCCAAGATATCCCATAAGTACATCTGCATTTCCAGATTTTGCATGGGCATGAGCTAAAGCTAAGCCACAATCTTCAGCATACTTATAGAAATACTCCTCATCCATATCATTAAGATTAAATGAGATTTTCATATCGCGTAACTGACGTACATGAAAATGTTGATTCGATATTGAAGAAAATCCAAGAAATATATCACTTGCGGCCTGCATGAGTTGCTGACCATGTACCACACGTTCACCTTCGTGACTTACTTTTTCTACAAATAACGGACTAAGAATTGATGGATTCGCTTCTTTCATTTGTAAAATTAACGGTTCCCGATCTGCATCTTGAAATAATGCAATCGCAGATCTGGTACCAACACTTCCAATACCAACCACTTTAAAGGCCACATCTGTACATTGATAACGATCAAAAAGTACCTGGCGATCATATTTCAAAGAATCACGGTATTGTTGAAAGAATACATCAACATCTTTACTAAATGGTTCATCTGCACTGGGGTGCCACAATAACGGCAGATCATCTACAAAATGACGCAATCCTGTCTCTTGGTCTTGTTGTGTAAGCTTTGGCAAAACAGAATACACCGTTTTTTTCTGTGCCGAATCAATATCCTTTTCGCTTTTCTTTCTAAGTTTTCGGCATTCAGTATTTTCTAATAAGGTAATGGCATCAATTTTTTCATACCAAACTTGTAGTGGTGAAAGTTTCGCATTTTCTAATAAGTGCTGACGGTAACTATTCAGCATTATTTTAATTGCTCTTAAACCTACTTTATCTGCAAGCTTAATATCACGTGCTGCAATCACAAAACTCGTTGCTAAACGCTTTACATCCCATTCAAATGGGGCAACTAAAGTTTCATCAAAGTCATTGAGTCCAAATAACAAGTTACGTTCTGGACTTGCAAAACCACCAAAATTACTTAAATGACAATCACCACAAATCTGTTGAAATAAATCTGTATTTACCTGCTCCCATGCTTGGTCAAATAGCATCAAAGAAGGCATGCCACGATAAAATGTAAATGGTGAAACACTCATCCTTTTTGCACGAATCGGTTTAAGTTTTTCTAACCGTCCTTGATTACTCCAATCATAGATCGTTAAGGCAGTTGTACCTTGTGGTCGTTCAGAAAGCTTTGACAACTGTTCACGCGGTACTTTTTTACGTTGAGCCTTACCTAATTTAAAGCCTTCACTTTTACTCAGTAATTTTCCCTGATAGCGATGGCGTGTTAAGTCAATACTTTGATCATTCCAAAGTTGGCTTGGTAATTTAATCTGTGGTGTTTTTGACATTATTACCTCATTTTTAAAATTTATTTTTATTGAACTTATCAATATTTATTTTTGGATTAGGATTTTCAAGAAATATAAAAAAATGATTTAAACCTAATGAATTAAAAGTTGGAAGAGCTTATCTAGCCCATAGCTCTTCCGACTCGATCATCTTAAATCGACCAGTCCTGAATTTCCCAGTTATGCTCTTGAGCTAACTTTTCTAGACGATCATCCGGATTTACCGCAATCGCATGTGTTGCATATTCAAGTAAAAAACGGTCATTGATTGAATCTGAATAAGCCCAAGACTCAGACACACTGCGTCCAGCCAACCAATCGTCAAGACGTGCTAGTTTACCTTTTTGATAACATGCCAAGCCCGCAACTTTACCAGTATATTTACCGTCAACAACTTCAGCATTGGTCGCTAAAATTTCGGTAATACCAAATTCACGGAAAATTGGCGCAGTAATAAAATCACTCGTTGCCGTAATACCCACAATGGTATGACCTAAGTCTTGATGTTTCTTAATCGCATCGAAGCCTTTAGGGCGCATTTGTGGACGAATCACTTTTTGCATGAACAATTGGTGAAGCTCTGTTAAGTAGCTATTGTCATGTTTTGTTAAGAAACCAAAAACGAATTCATTATAAGCATATGGGTCAAGTTGCCCTGCTTTGTAATCTTCATAAAATTTATCATTCATCTGACGATGATGAACCGGATCAACCAAACCTTCATTGACTAAAAATTCACCCCACGAGTGGTCTGAATCGGTATTTAACAAGGTATGGTCTAAATCAAACAACGCCAGTTTCATGAAAATTCTCGTTTAAACTGAAATTTAAGAAAAAAAATGTAAATCTATCTCCGCTAGTCGATAGAAATTCGTTAAGATCGTAGCAATTTAAACATTTTACTTTGATCTTTTCGAGCTGGACATAAAAAAGTGTTTGTCCCCGCGATTAAAGTCAACGATATAGATAAATATTTAGGTAGCCAAATGATCGACTCAGAAGGTTTCCGACCCAATGTCGGGATCATTTTGGCAAACGATGATGGACAGGTTTTATGGGCAAAGCGCATTGGTCACAATGCTTGGCAATTTCCACAAGGAGGCATCCAGTTTGGAGAAACCCCTGAACAGGCACTTTTTCGAGAACTGAGAGAAGAAATCGGCTTATTGCCCGAACATGTCCAGATTATTGCGCAAACCAAAGGATGGCTGCGTTATCGTTTGCCACATCGGTACATTCGGTCAGACTCTGACCCAGTATGTATCGGACAGAAACAAAAATGGTTTTTACTGAAGTTAACTGCACCTGCAAAAAACATTCAGTTAAACCTCTCTGACCCGCCCGAATTTGACGAATGGCAGTGGGTTAGCTATTGGTATCCTCTTGGTCAAGTGGTCAACTTCAAGCGTGATGTTTACCGCAAAGCCATGGTGGAGTTGTGTACACAGTTGCCGTTGCAACAATTACCCTAAAAATCATTTATCTAGCAAATGATTTTTATTAAAAGTGCTGTTATAAATACATTCATAGTCTAAAAAATACTGGAGTATACATCCATGTCAAACATGCAACTCGACACTCTAAGACGCATTGTCCAAGAGATTAATGCGTCCGTGAGTTTGCATGAATCGTTAGACATTATGGTCAATCAGGTTGCTGAGGCCATGAAAGTGGATGTTTGCTCTATTTATTTACTCGATGAACGCAACCAACGATATGTCTTGATGGCCTCAAAAGGCTTAAATCCAGAATCTGTTGGTCATGTCTCATTGCAGATAGGTGAAGGCTTGGTCGGTCTGGTTGGGCAACGTGAAGAAATTGTTAACCTTGACAATGCCCCAAAACATGAGCGCTTCTTGTATTTACCTGAAACGGGCGAAGAAATTTATAACTCATTCCTCGGCGTACCTGTCATGTACCGTCGTAAGGTTATGGGTGTTTTAGTTGTCCAAAATAGACTTCCTCAAGACTTTAGCGAAGCAGCCGAATCCTTTTTAGTTACGCTCTGTGCTCAGCTTTCTGGGGTAATTGCGCATGCTCACGCGGTTGGCAACATCGATGTATTTCGTAAGCCAAGTAATGGGCCTGCCTATAAAACCTTCCAAGGTGCGTCAGGTGCAGGTGGTGTTGCCTTAGGTCGCGCTATTATTTTGTATCCACCTGCCGATTTGGGCGCTGTCCCTGACCGTGAAGCAGAAGATATTAGCCATGAACTTCGCCTTTTAGATCAAGCGATTTCATCAGTTCGTTCAGAGATTCGTTCTTTAGATGAAAAAATGCATGATTCACTCATGGCAGAAGAACGCGCTTTATTTAGCGTTTTCTTAAGAATGCTAGATGAAAATGCATTACCCGCAGAAATTAAAGATCTGATTCGTGATGGTCATTGGGCGCAAGGTGCTGTACGTCGTGTCATTGAAAAACACACCGCCCTATTTGCACAAATGGAAGATGACTATCTTCGCGAACGCGTTTCCGACCTTAAAGATTTAGGCCGACGTATTTTAGCGTGTTTACAAGAAGAAGATTCTAGCCACCGTGAACTCAGCCCAGACAGTATTTTAATTGGTGAAGAAATTAGTACTGCTGCACTCGTCGAGTTACCGGTCGATAATATCGCTGCTATTGTAACCTCAGAAGGTGCTGCTAACTCGCATATGGTAATTGTGGCACGCGCATTAGGTATTCCAACAGTGGTTGGGGTCACTGAACTACCTGTTAACACGCTTGATGATGCAGAAATGATTGTGGATGCTTATCAGGGCCGAGTTTTTGTAAACCCGCCACGTCGTTTGCGTCAACGTTATAAAGAAATTCAAAAAGAAGATGAGCAAATCGCAAAAGATCTCAAGCAATACGAGACCAAAGAAGCGATTACTCCAGATGGTGTATCTGTTCAACTTTATGTAAATACAGGTCTCATGATTGATGTCGTTCGCGGCGTACAACGTGGCGCGCAAGGTGTAGGTCTATACCGAAGTGAAATTCCATTCATGTTACGAGAACGTTTCCCTGGTGAAGAAGAACAGCGTGCTATCTATCGTCAACAGTTGAGCCACTTTGCCAATAAACCAGTGGTCATGCGAACTCTCGATATTGGTGCCGATAAAGACTTGCCATACTTCAGTATTGAAGAAGAAAACTCGGCGTTAGGATGGCGTGGTATTCGTTTTACGCTCGATCATCCAGAGATTTTCTCGGCGCAAATTCGTGCAATGCTCAAAGCCAGTATTGGTTTAAATAACTTGCATATTCTATTGCCAATGGTGACCACAGTAAGTGAAGTCGAAGAAGTGCTTTATTTACTTGAACGTGATTGGATCGCTGTGCAAGAAGAAGAGCAAGTTAAAATTACTAAACCAAAAATCGGGATTATGGTAGAGGTACCAAGCGTACTGCTACAAATTGATGAGTTTGCAGAGCTTGTTGATTTCTTCTCGGTTGGTTCAAATGATTTAACTCAATACTTACTTGCGGTAGACCGTAATAACCCGCATGTGGCCAGCGTATATTCACACTTCCATCCATCCATTTTGCGTGCCTTGACCCGACTAGTGAAGGAATGTCACAAATACCAAAAACCGGTAAGTATTTGCGGTGAGATGGCGGGTGATCCTTTATCAGCAATCTTACTGATGGCAATGGGCTTTAATACCCTTTCTATGAGTTCAAGTAACATCTTGCGTGTCCGTAAAGCAATTTGTCATGTACCCATGACAGATGCCCAAAAGTTACTTGATGATGTGATGAAAATGAATAACCCACTTATTGTAAAAAGCTGGCTTGAGTACTACTTTAAAACGCATGGTTTAGCCGATATGGTTAAATCTAACCGTCTTGTCACTGTATAAATACTGAAAAAAGGAGAGTTTTAACTCTCCTTTTTAATTGAACTATTTTTTAGATTTTCTCGTTATTTCAAATTCTCATTTACCGTACTCAACAATTTTGCTTAACTCTTAAAATCGGTTTTACCTATCAATATAGATAATTTAATCCATTTGAAAAATAAATATTCAAATTTTAGTATATTTAAAGAACGAAGTTTACAGATATTGCGATGTTTCAATGATTAAGGAGCTCATGCTATGCATCATTATTTGCAAAAGTCGAACCATTTTCCCTCTTGTTTTTTAGTCTTCATGCAGTAAATTGAAGGAATAATAAACAAAGGAAACTTATGTAGTATTGAATAAAAATGATGAGCTGACATAACAGTGAAAAAATTTAAACGGTTTACTTCACCACTTGTTCTCTCATTTCTTTATTTGATACACATCGTTTTTTAACCCAGAAGTCCAGGAAAATGAGCATTCGGTTCCATTTAAAGCTCAAATAAATATTACCCAGAGAGAATATAATCATGTCAAACGAATCAAAATGTCCCTTTTCAGGTCATAACTCAAAACCACAAGTAACCCTCGGTGGTGGCACGACTAATTTACACTGGTGGCCAAATCAGTTACGTGTTGACTTGCTTAACCAACATTCAGAACGCTCTAATCCACTTGGTAAAGATTTTAATTACCGCGAAGAATTTAAAAAAATTGAATACTACGCCCTTAAAGCTGATATCAAAAATGTATTAACCGACTCCCAAGACTGGTGGCCAGCCGATTGGGGAAATTACACAGGCTTATTTATTCGTTTAGCATGGCATGCTGCGGGTACCTATCGCATGGGTGATGGCCGTGGTGGTGCAGGTCGTGGTCAACAACGTTTTGCACCATTAAATAGTTGGCCTGACAATGCGAGCTTAGATAAAGCACGTCGTTTATTATGGCCAGTTAAACAGAAATATGGTCAAAAAATATCTTGGGCAGATTTATTTATTCTTGCCGGGAACATTGCACTTGAATCTTCTGGCTTCCGCACCTTTGGTTTTGGTGCAGGTCGTGAAGATGTTTGGGAACCAGATAACGATGTAAACTGGGGCGATGAAAAAGAATGGTTAGCTCACCGTAACTCTGAAGCTTTGGCAGGTAGTAATCTTGCTGCAACCGAAATGGGTCTAATTTATGTGAACCCTGAAGGTCCAGAAGCTAGTGGTGACCCAAGGTCGGCTGCTCCATTTATTCGTGCGACTTTCGGCAACATGGCAATGGATGATGAAGAAATTGTTGCTTTGATTGCAGGCGGGCACACCTTAGGTAAAACGCATGGTGCAGCCCCTGCTGACCATGTTCAGGCTGATCCTGAAGGTGCTCCAATTGAACAAATGGGCTTTGGCTGGTCAAATAGCTTTGGTACAGGTGTTGGTAAAGATGCGATCACTTCAGGTTTAGAAGTGATTTGGTCACAGACTCCAACACAATGGAGCAATTACTTCTTTGAAAACCTATTCAAATATGAATGGGTACAAGAACGCTCACCTGCTGGTGCAATTCAATGGGTAGCAGCAGATGCTGAAGCGATTATTCCTGATCCATTCGATCCGTCAGTTAAACGTAAGCCAACTATGCTAACTACAGATTTGACTTTACGTTTTGACCCTGAGTTTGAAAAGATCTCTCGTCGCTTCCATGACGACCCTCAAGCATTCGCAAATGCATTTGCTCGTGCATGGTTCAAGTTAACTCACCGTGATATGGGGCCAAAAGCACGTTATTTAGGCCCTGAAGTACCTGCTGAAGATTTAATTTGGCAAGACCCATTACCTGCTGCTAGCGCTATACCATCTGCTGCAAGCATTGCTGATGCAAAAGCAAAAATTGCTGCGTTAGGATTATCTGCTGGTGAGTTAGTTTCTCTTGGTTGGGCATCAGCATCAACATTCCGTGGTGGAGACAAACGCGGTGGTGCAAACGGTGCACGCATTGCTTTAGCGCCTCAACGTGGTTGGGAAGTCAATAAAAAAGCTGTTGAGACTTTAACTAAAATTGAAGAGCTCAAAGCATCGACCCAATTGTCATTGGCTGACTTAATTGTGCTTGCAGGTAACGTGGGTGTAGAGCAAGCTGCTCAAGCGGCAGGCTTTAACATTAGCGTTCCATTTGCTCCTGGACGTGTTGATGCATTACAAAGTCAAACTGATATCGAAACTTTCCAATTGCTACTCGGCGCTGCTGATGGCTTTAGAAACTGGAAGAAAGAAGGTATCAACACACCAGCTGAAATCTTATTGATTGATAAAGCTCAGCAACTGACTTTGACTGCACCAGAGTTAACTGCATTAATTGGTGGTTTACGTGTACTGGGCACCAATTGGGATGGTTCACAACATGGTGTATTCACTCAGCAAGTGGGTGTACTCAGCACAGATTTCTTTACAAACTTACTCGACATGTCGAATGTATGGGCACCTGTTGATTCAACAAGTGAAGTATTTGAAGGCAAAGACCGTAAGACAGGTACAGTCAAATTTACTGCGACACGTAATGACTTAGTTTTTGGTTCAAACTCAATTTTACGTGCCTTGTCAGAAGTTTATGCTCAAGCTGATGGTAAAGAAAAATTTGTTCAAGACTTTGTTGCAGCATGGACAAAAGTCATGAATCTTGACCGTTTTGACTTAGCTTAATTTAAGTCAAAATCAAAAAAGCCAGTTCACATTGAACTGGCTTTTTTATATACAACATTAATGTTTTAGACAGTCAATTTATGCCCTTCTCGAATACAATAAAAAGGATTAGCAAGTTTTGAGGAAGCTTTAATAGCGTGAGCTAAAGCATGCTCTGGATCTTCACGATTTTCATCTGTTAACTGAAAGGTTCGATAGTGAATCGCAACGGAACGATGGGCTTGTAAATCTAAATGTGCATGGACTGCGTCTTGAGGATTCATATGAACATAGCTCATTAGTTTACGAGGTTCATAAGCTCCAATTGGAAGTAAAGCAACACGCGGTGCCCCATAACGTGCATGTATCTGTTTGAAGTGCCCTGCATAGCCAGTGTCACCAGCAAAAAAACAATGTCCTGTTTTTGCTAAAACCGAAAACCCGCCCCAAAGTGCTTTATTTTGGTCACGTAAACCACGCCCCGAACCATGCTGAGCAGGTGTATAAACAATTCTTAACTCGTGATAAGGAATTTCCTGCCACCAGTCCATTTCAATGACATGGAACTCTTTAGGCAAGTAAAACCCGTTACCTAGCCCTGTATAAATCGGCATTGCGAATTTTTTATGTAGCCATTCAAGCGTTGCCAAGTCCATATGATCATAATGATTATGGCTCAGTAAAACTCCATGAATAGTTGGCAACTGTTCCAAGGCAAAACCTGCTGGACATACACGGCGTGGACCACGACCATGCAGTGGACTCGCATAATCACACCATACTGGGTCAGTAATAAAGTTATATGGTCCAATTTGAATAAGTACAGTCGCGTGACCGACAAACCAAACTTGCCAATCATCTAAGTCCGCATGAGGGCGATTTTGTGGCAACGCAATTGGTGTATTAATACGCGCTTCGTATTCGTGTTGAATATCTACATTCCATGTATAAGATTCACGGGTAACTAACCAGCGTAATAGCTCTTTCGATCCCCGTGCTGGTGACCTAGGCTGCTGATTATAAAAACGAGTATCTTTTTCGTGGCCCAATTCAGGATGGCAAAAAGGCGGCTTTATCCAAGTATGCGTCCAACAGGACTGAGTCGGCAATTGATACGTTAATGTCGGCTTGTCTTTCATGGGCTTATTCTATGGTTGTAGCATCGAGAGGATGGATCATACTGTCTTCTATCTTAGCGATTTAAATAAATTAAGCTATGAAACTTACATTTATTTATCATATAAATATCCCTTTTATTTTCATCGCCACACACACACATCAATCTAAACTGCCACAAAAGAATGTCTAGATATGTTGATTTTGTGATTCATTAATTATAGTGCTTATTAAAAGCTACTGTATAACATAACAATCCTATATAATAAGCCGCCTATAACGAAAGGAGGAATTGTTTTTATCTCAGTTAATCAATTTTTATAAAATTGCTGACTTTTTTGATATGCATAAAATCGGAAAATACAGCAACATACAAGCGATACATTTATTAACAAAATACTATTGATACACAACTATACAAAGATTTCCTTCTATCAAAGCTTCTACAAATAATAGTCTTTTTCATAATATGAGAAAATTACATATTATTTTTCAAGAGTAATTAAAATTTATGACTAGAATTTAAAATAAATTTGATTGTGAAGCTGGATTAATATATTTTATAAATTAATAATTAAAAAATTTTTCATATTAAATTAATAATGATTTATAAATTTTCATTTATTTTATAAATATCTAAAGCATCTTCACGCTATATACTTTTATGCTTTATACTTTACTTAAATCATAGTAAGACATTTTTTGGATTAGTCTTATGGAATTACGCCATCTTCGATATTTCATCACTGTTGCTGAAGAATTAAATTTTAGTAAGGCCGCTCTCAAACTCTACACCGCACAACCCTCCCTTAGCCAACAAATTAAAGATTTAGAAGAAGATGTCGGAGTACGACTTTTAAATCGCACAAAACGTAAAGTCGAATTAACAGAAGAAGGTGAAGTATTTTTAGAACATGCTCGTTTAACACTGGCCCAAGCTGATAAGGCAGTCGCTTTGGCACGCCAAGTCTCGAAGGCTAAACAACAGCTATTACGCATTGGTTTCGTCCCCATTGCAGAAATGAAAATTTTCCCCTATGTACTGCCAAATCTACGCTTACAACACCCAGACCTTACGATTGAACTATCAAGCTTAAACAATACGGAGCAACTCAAAGCCTTAAAAAGAGGTGAACTCGATATCACCTTTACTCGTGACAATACTGAAACTGATGAAATTCAAAGCCAATTTGTTTTAACAGAACCTCTAATTTTTCTATTACCAAGAAATCATCCCCTCGCCAAATACGAACGTATCCCCGTAAAAGCTTTAAATGGTATTGATTTCATTATTCCTGCTGCTGAACAATCTAGCACCCTGCACAATACTATTTTAGAGTTTACTAAAACTTATAATATTGACCTCAATATTGTACAAAAGGCAGATAGTATTTTACTTAACATTAATTCTGCTGGCTCAGGACTAGGATGCACGATTTTACCAGCCTATATTGCTCCGCTAGGCGTTGCTAACACGGTGGTTCGTCCTCTCGATGTTGAATTACCTTCTTTAGATTTATTTGTGAGTTATCGTAAAAATACACAATCTGTTGGTGTTAAAAGATTTATTGATCAGCTCAATAAAGTATTTCATCTTGATAAGAATCAAGATTAAACACCAAAGTTAAATCTACTTTTACTCTTAAATAATAAATTAGTTAGAAAATCTAAATTAAAGTATAAAATAAATGCATTTAATATTTATTTTATACTTTAATGAAGTAATTTAATTTTCGATAAATATATTATCTTTAATTTATAAAATATTATTAATAAGCATAAAGCATATATAAAACTTAATGTTAAATTAACCAAACAGTAAAAAATATTTACTAGAGCATATGGAGTGTCGAGTAAATGGTAGCACTATTAAAGCATTTGGGTCGTAGCGTGCGAAATCGACCTCACTTCTTTATTGCTTTATTTGTGGGGGTTATTGCCGGAACTCTATTGACTTGGTTCACCTCATGGAAATGGTCCACTATTTTATTAGTCAGCTGGAATGGTTCGATTGGCTTATATTTATTGCATGTTTTCAAACTAATGAAAAATGCAGATCACTCTCAAATGCAGCAACAAGCTAAAAAACAAGATGAAAGCAAATGGGTGATTATGCTGATTGTTTTACTGGCAATTTCTATGTGTTTAGTTGCTATTTTAGTACAGTTGTCCCAGCTTCCTTCTGACCATTATGCAAAATTAGGACACGTTGCTTTAGCTTTACTTACCATTGTTTCAGCATGGCTTTTTATGCACACTGTTTTCGCCTTGCATTATGCACATGACTTTTATATGGCTTTATCGAGAAATGAAGAAAGTGGCGGATTAGAGTTCCCAGGCACCAAAAATCCAACCTATCCCGACTTCTTATATTTTAGTTATATTATTGGCACTTCAGCACAAACAGCAGATGTATCGGTCACGACTAGGCATATGCGTTTGCTCAACTTATTTCATTTCGTATTGGCATTTGGCTTTAACACAACAATTTTAGCAATTTGTATTAACGTAGCTGCTGGTTTTATCAGTAACTAAAACGCTTGGTTTAAAAAAAAGAAAGCCACCCTTTAGGGTGGCTCGAAGTAGTATAAATTTACAGTAACTCGCCCATGCTGCTTCGTTTTAAGCCTTCACGTTGCTTAATCGTTTCAACATAACGTGTAATGGTAGGGTGTGATTCAATCGCGTTCATTTTCAATTGCCATAACAGCATCGCGCCCACACTTACATCTGCTGCGGTAAATTGTTCACCACATAAATATGGATTGGCTTCATTTAATCCTTCAACTAAAGCTTGGTAGGCATCGTTGTAATCACCATAACCAACAAACATTTTTTGCTCAGGTGTTACTTCTATTCCTAGAGCTTTATCAACGCCAGCAGCTTCCCAAGGACCTGCCATCATAAACAACCAACGGTAGTACAAACCACGCTTTGGATCATTCAAGGCTGGTGCTAAACCTTTGTCACTAAACTTGTCGGCTAGATATGCACAAATTGCCCCCAACTCATAAATAACCACATCGCCATCTACCAATACAGGTACTTTTCCAAAAGGATTAAGTTTTAAATATTCTGGTGATTTCATCTCAGTCTTGTATTCGACTTCAATACGCTCACATTCAACACCAAGCTCGACTAAAAGCCAGTCGACAACCACACCACGCGATTCTTTGTTAGTATAAAGTTTAAGGCTCATTTTTTATGGCTCCTTGTTTATCGTGATGCTAGTCTACAAGTGTCTTTTGTCAGTTTTTGTCAGTAGTCTTTTGCGATTCTTGCGCCCACCATTGCTGGAACAGTTGTTGTTTAAATGATGGATATAATTCTTGGGTTAAACTTAAGTGTTGAATACGATCCATTCTAAAATGTCGAAAGTCCTGTCGTAGTTCACACCATGCGGCCAACACAATTTTGTCATTAAAATATCCCAAAGCAAAAGGCCACAACGTTCGAACACTACTTCGCTGTTGTTCATCATGATAATGCATCGAAATTTTGACTTGCTGCCGAATAGCTAACCGCACTTGTTCGACTCGATTTTCATCTACAGGCAGCCATGTGTTAAACGCTCTTAGGGTCGTTTGTTGTAATAAATATTGGCGATGCTCAGGCAAAACAGAATTTAATTTAGCTAAGATGGATGTAGATGATGATTGTAAAGACTGGTCAGGCACACTCTTTAACCAATACAGTGCCAAAAAAATAGCTTCAACTTCATCTTCATTGAGTGTCATTGGTGGTAATACAATGTCTTCTTTAAGCTGAAACCCCAAACCTGCCGATGCATCGATTCTCACACCTTGTGCACGTAGACTATCAATATCACGGTAAATACTACGAACACTAATTCCCATACGTTCAGCCAAGACTTGGGCAGTAACTGGATAACGGAATTCACGAAGTTGTTGTAAAAGATTTAACAAACGAATAGAACGGCTCATTTTTCTCGTCTTATTGTTATTGGACATACAATAAGAGGGAATAAATTCCCCCTTCTTATATCATTCTAAATTACGCTACATCTGCATTAGATAACTTTGCGTACTCTCTTAAAAAGTTATGTAGCTCAGGTACATCTTTAGCAATCGTTAAAGGCTGGAACTGTTGTAGAACTTCGATCGAATGCACACCATAGCCCACACCAATTCGTGGCATGTTTAACCGCTGAGCCATCTCAAGGTCGTAGCTACTATCACCGATCATTACTGCACGCTCAACACTCACTCCAGTGACTGTTAAGATTTCTTGCAACATGAGTGGATCTGGTTTTGATCGAGTTTCATTGGCTGCGCGAGTCACATCAAACAGATGAGTACTCTGTGTTTTTGCAATCACACGGTCTAAGCCACGGCGGTTTTTACCTGTTGCTACAGCAAGTTTTAAACCTTGGGCTTTTAAATCATGGAGTAGCTCAGAAATACCATCAAACCATGCATCACTTGTCGAGTTTGCAATATAGTGATCGCCATATGCTTTTAAAATCGATTCATGTAGCTCGGGCGCTTCCGGAAACAAAGTTTGCATCACTTCCGGTAAACCTAAACCGATAATACTTTTTGCAGCTTCATCAGTCAGAGTTAACTCATGCTGCTCTGCCGCATGCTGTAAACTTGCAACAATCTGACCAACAGAATTATATAAAGTACCATCCCAGTCAAAAATCACTAATTCGGTTTTCAGACTCATTTTGCTACTCTCAAAGCATCTAATAACTGGGTCATGTCTTCTGGTAAAGGCGCTTCGATAGTCGGATAACCCGGAATATCTAAACGCATGGCATGTAAACACAAACGGCGTGCTTCAGGGCCTGCATAAGCTGTGTTATGCCCGTATTTATCATCACCAATCAAAGGATGACCAATACTTAAACCATGTACACGAATTTGATGTGTGCGACCTGATAAAGGTGAAGCATGAACCAACGTGGCATTTTTAAAGCGCTCTGCAACCACCCATTCAGTTTTACTTGGTTTACCTTCTTTAGATACACGTACACGACGCTCGCCATTGGCTAACTCATAGCGGAATAAAGGAGCATCAATGAGTTGCTTATCAAGACTTACCTGACCTTTTACAATAGCTGCATAGGTCTTACGAATTTTGTGTTCACGTAACATATCTTGTAGCAACTTTAAAGTGCTACGTTTTTTACTGATCATGACTAGACCAGAAGTATCACGGTCAATACGGTGAATAAGTTCTAAATATTTTTTGCCTGTCGCCGCACGTAGTGCCTCAATCAAACCATAAGCCACACCACTACCGCCATGTACAGCAATACCAGATGGTTTATTTACAACTAATAGACCTTCATCTTCGTAAACCACACGGCTTAACAAACTTTGTGCCACACCATCACTTACAGGAACAGCTGTTTCATCTTTTTGTTCATAGCGAATAGGCGCAACACGAATTTGATCTCCAATTGCGAGTTTGGTCTCGGCTTTAATACGTTTTTTATTCACGCGAACCTGACCTTCACGAATCAAACGATAAATTCGACTCTTTGGTACACCCTTTAAACGTGAAAACAGGAAATTATCGATTCGTTGTCCTGCTTGATGCTCATCCACCTCAAACCAAGTGACACTTTGCCATTGCTGTGTAGAATTCATACTAATATTTAAACCTGAAATTTTACGAAATTTGATTAATAAATGACCGATTAGCTTAGTTTTTTCACAAGAAATCTAAGCTTAGCCCATAGGCAGATGCTGCAAGGTTTGATATAGTCAGCGCACGGATACCACCGTAAGTGAACATCTAATGGGAATTTTCCCTGATTGAAACCTCAATCAAAATGATGCTTTCATCACCAGCTCGGATTGGTCCTAAAGAATTATGCCGACGCCGAAGGCTTATTATATCGGCAAAATGACAAACTGTTGCGTTTAATTCAGTTTGTTCAAAAAAATATGTTACCAACTCTAGTTGGTTATGGAACGTAAACTGATACACATCAGACAAATCGATCCTTAATGTTGCCTTCAGGCTAAAGCGTTGATGCATTGGAACTGCCGAAAGCACCGATACGATGAGCATTCCGTATCAAACTTCCAATAAAGAAGTCACTTCGCGGCCAATGACAGTGAAAGTCATTAACCAATGCACCGCTCACCCGCCAGTGAAGCAAAAAGGAATTCCGATTTAAAGGTTGAAGCAGTATTGCCTACATCACAGACGAGAATCGAAGCTAAGGCTAAATGTAGTCGGTAACAGATGACTCAGACCACAAGTATTTTGAGATCTGGGAAATGATCCGTCATGTTCGATGTTCGTTCAGAACCTTTAAGTTTGTTTGGTTTGTTTGTGTGAGTCACTATTAGGTGTCACACCCATGAAACGTATGTTGATTAATGCAACTCACGCCGAAGAAGTTCGCGTTGCACTTATCACTGGTAATCGTCTTTACGATTTTGATTTAGAGAATCGTACCCGAGAACAGAAAAAATCCAATATCTATAAAGGCCATGTCACCCGCGTAGAACCTTCTTTAGAAGCTGTTTTTGTTGAATACGGCGCAGGCCGTCAAGGCTTCTTGTCTATGCGTGAAATTGCGAATAGCTATTTCCAGGCAGATCCTCGTCAGACTTCAAACATTCGTGAACTTATTACTGAAGGCACAGAGCTTTTAGTTCAGGTTGAAAAAGAAGAACGTGGCAATAAAGGTGCAGCGCTTTCTACTTTTATTTCTCTAGCAGGTCGCTATTTAGTTCTTATGCCAAATAACCCTAAAGGTGGCGGTATCAGCCGTCAAATTTCGGGTTCAGTACGCGAAGAGTTAAAAGAAATTTTAGCCTCTTTAAATGTACCTCGCGGCATGAGCGTGATTGTACGTACTGCTGGTATTGGCCGTACTCAAGAAGAATTACAGCTTGATTTACAGCACTTACTTGACCTTTGGGCACAAATTCAAAGTACAGCAAGTTCTGGCCCTTCTCCAATGCTTGTTCACCAAGAAGCTGGTGTTGTAACACGCGCAATTCGTGATTACTTACGTGATGACGTTGCTGAAATCTTAATTGATAGCGAACAAGCTTATAACGAAGCTTATAACTTTGTTAAAGCAGTCATGCCTCGTCAATTAGACAAATTAAAAACTTATACTTTAAATGAGCCATTGTTTGCTCATTTTGGTATTGAAAGCCAAATTCAAACTGCTTACGAGCGTGAAGTAAAACTTCCATCTGGCGGTTCAATCGTGATTGACCAGACTGAAGCTTTAGTTTCAATCGATATTAACTCTGCGAAATCAACTCGCGGGCATGATGTTGAAGAAACTGCGCTTAATACCAACCTTGAAGCAGCAGAAGAAATTGCTCGTCAACTTCGTCTTCGTGACATTGGCGGTTTAGTTGTCATCGACTTCATCGATATGACTAAAGAGCGCAACCAACGTATGGTTGAAGCAAAACTTCGTGAAGCAACCCAAAGCGATCGTGCCCGTATCCAGTTCGGTCAGTTGTCTCGTTTTGGCTTAATGGAAATGAGCCGTCAACGCTTACGTCCATCGCTTGAAGAAGCAACAGGTTATGTATGTCCTCGCTGTCATGGTACAGGCATGGTTCGTGACCTACGTTCGCTTTCTCTTTCAATCATGCGTAAAGTTGAAGAGATTGCTCTTCGTGAACGTCATGGTGAAGTTCAGGTTGAAGTTCCAGTTGAAATTGCAGCCTTCTTGCTTAACGAAAAACGCCATAGTCTGGTGTATTTAGAGCAAACTTCTGGTGTACGTGTGACTGTATTACCTCACCCGCACTTAGAAACTCCGCATTACGAAATTGCTTATAACCCAGACGGTTTTGCTCCATCTAGTTATGAACGTACTGAAGCAACTCGCTCAAGCGAGAAAGAGCTGGGTTATGAGTCTTCTGAATGGCATTTAGAAGAAGCAGATCACGGGCATGCACATGCAACAGCTCAAACTTCAAATAATGCTCCAGCTCAGAAAAAAGCAAACCAAGCAAGTCAACCTGTAGCACAGCAAGCTGTAGCTCAAAAAGCGGCAAGTCCTTGTGCATGGTTAGAAAACTTATTTGTTCAAAAACAAGCGCAAACTGTTGATCAATCTCGTTCAGCACAGAATGCCGCAGCTGCGATTGAGCAAATGGTAAATACTGGTGCTGTTAGCCGTGGTCAGTTTGGTCAAGTGGCTATACCTCCTGTTGCCGAAGTTGCGCCAGTTCAGTCAAATAATGCTTATATTTCACAGTCACCTGTGAAACAAGAAGTTCGTGAACATGTTGAAAAAGATGATAGATCTCAACAACAACGTCAGAACAACAAAAAGCGCAAACATAAAGAGCAACGTGAACAGCATCACCAAGCTCATGAACAACAACATCAAGTTCATGAAGAAGTGGTTCAGTTGTCACGCCAAGAGCAACGTGAATTAAAACGTCAGCAAAAGCGTCAACAACACCAAGATCAGCAACATCAAAATAATGATGTACAACAACAAACTGAGAATGTTGTTCCACGCCGTGATCGTAATAATCAACAACGTCCAAACCGTCCAAATCGCCATCGCGATCCAAGCGTATTAAATGAAAATCAAAATACGCCAGCGGCACCAGTAGTTGTTGATGAAAAACAAGTTAAAGTGGATGTAATTGACGCACCTAAACATGATGTCATGAACACAGCTTTAATCATCAACGTTGACCAAGGTCAAAGCGAAATTGTTGCGCTAACGCCTGAACAAAAGGTTGAACATGTTGAAGCGGCTCCTGTTGAAGTTGCTCAAGAGCCAACTCCTGCACCAGTTGTAGAAGAGAAAGCTGTTGTTGCAGAAACAAAAGAAGCACAACCAACTAAAGAAGCTACTCAGCCTCAAATCCAACGTGCTAGCAACGATCCTCGTATGCGTCGTCGTCAGCAACGTGAAGCTAAACAAGCTAAAGCAGCTACTCCAACTGTTACGCCATCGCAAATTCCAACTTTGGCACAATACACAATTGGTAGCTTAATTCGTCACGTATATGGCGAAGACTGCACTGTGTTAATTGAACAATTTGGTTTAGTACCAACGTTTAATCGTGCTTTGCAGAAGTTTACGGAACAGTACGCAAGTACTTTGGTGGTTGAAGTAACTTCAGAAACAGAAGAGAAAAAACCGGTAACTCGTGATGCAGAACTTCCAAGCCATAAACCAGCTGAAGAAGCAGAACCAGCACCAGTGCTTCCGCTTACTCCATCGCAAGCGCCGACTCCACGTGTTGCAAATGATCCACGTGAACGTCGCCGTTTAGCAAAATTGGCTGCTGAGCAAGCATTTGAGCAAGTGAAACAACAACACTCTACTCAAGAGGAAGTAGCTACCCCTGCTCCTGTAGTAGTAGAAACTGTTGTTGCTCCTGTTGCTGAAACACAAGCGCCTGTTGAATCAAAGCAACAACCGCTTGAGCTTGATCAGGTAACTGAGGTGGCAACTAGCGTAGAAGAAGCGCCAGTTGAAGCTGTAGTAGAAGCTCCAATCGCGAAACAGCCAAAAGCAGCGGCAAAAGCTAAAGCAGCTCAAGAACAAGCTGCTGAGTCAACTGAAGCTCCGACAGAGAGTGAATCAGAAGATTCTAAAGCTGATAAGGACAAACCAAGTCGTCCTCGTCGCCCTCGTGGCCGTCCACCCAAAAAAGCTAATCCTGTAGCTGAGTAAGCCATTTGCTCAATTGCAGCTAATTTAAACAAACCTAGTCATTTCGATGACTAGGTTTTTTTTGTTATTTTTAACCAATTAGGTTGATTGCACTAGAAGAAAAGTTTTAAAAGCATGGTGAACCATGAAAACTATTGGACTTTTTGCCCACACAACCTTTTTTGGATTGATCGAAAAATAAATAGGATTGATATGAGCCAGACAACACAGACCGATATCATTACTCTTGGTGATGTTGCCACAAGACTTCCTAGCTTCATTCCCAAAGTACCCCATATCCTAAATGGTCTTAAACAGGCTTATTTAAGAACATCACATACTCCAACAGGTTTGGGTATTGCTTTTGAAAAAGCTGTTAAACGGAATCCGAAAGGCACGGCATTATTATTTGAAGATCAAAGTTATTCTTATGAAGCTTTAAATGAATGGGCAAATCAGATTTCTCATTACTATCTTTCTATTGGAGCGCGTAAAGGGGACGTCATTGCTGTAATGATTGAAAACCGCTCCGAGCTAATCGCAACAATTGTTGGTTTGGCTAAAATTGGGGTGACCATTGCACTTGTGAATACCTCTCAAGTCGGTAAAGTTCTCGCTCATAGCATCAATCTCGTAAAGCCAATTGCTGTTATTGCGGGTGAAGAAGTTCGAGCAGCTATTGATGAAATTCGCCAAGATTTAAATGTTCCTAAAGACCGTTTTCATTGGTTTGCAGATCAGGCAACACGTCAAAATGCAGGTAAAGCACCTCAAGGTTATGCGAATCTAGCTGAACAAATTGATCAATTTCCAAAATTTAACCCATCGACTACTCGTTCTGTGACGGGTAATGATGGCCTATTCTATATCTACACCTCTGGTACAACAGGTTTACCAAAGGCAGTTATTTTCAAGCATAGTCGCTGGACATTAGCGTATGGCACTTATGGCCATATCTTAAACTTAGGCCCAGATGACGTTATGTACGTTACCTTACCGCTTTATCATGCAACAGGTGTTGTGGTTTGCTGGTGTGGTGTAATCGCAGGCAGCTCTACTCTTGCTATTCGACGTAAATATTCGACTAGCGCATTCTGGAAAGACGTTCAAAAATTTAATGCGTCTGCAATTGGTTATGTTGGCGAACTTTGCCGTTACCTAATGGATGCTCCAGTTACCGAACTTGACCGTAACCACCGCGTCACCAAAATGATCGGTAACGGCATGCGTCCAAACATATGGGACAAGTTCAAACAACGTTTCGGCGTTAAAGAAGTTCTTGAACTTTATGCATCGAGCGAAGGTAACGTTGGATTTAGCAATATTTTCAACTTCGACAACACAGTTGGCTTCTCTCCTACACCATATGCCATTGTTCAGTTCGATAAAGAGAAAAATGAGCCTATCCGCGACAAAAACGGCTGGTGTCAAAAAGTTAAAGCAGGTGAGGTTGGCCTGCTAGTTGGAAAAATTACTAGCCGCTCTCCATTTGACGGTTATACAGACCCTGAAAAGAACAAATCTGTAATTTGGAAAGATGTTTTCAAAAAAGGCGACTCTTATTTCAACACAGGTGATTTAGTTCGAGATATTGGTTTCCGTCATGCTCAGTTTGTGGACCGTCTAGGCGACACTTTCCGCTGGAAAGGTGAAAACGTATCCACCACTGAAGTGGAAAACATGGTATGCGAATACGAAAAAATTGCTGAAGCTGTCGTTTATGGTGTAGAAATTCCAAATACCAATGGTCGTGCTGGTATGGCAGCCATCACGCTGGCAGATGGTGAAGAGTTAAATGACGCAGATTTAACCGAAATGGTGTCTGTCTTTAAGAAGTGTTTGCCTGCTTATGCCGTACCGGTGTTTTTACGTGTACAAAAAAAGGTCGAAACAACAGGTACTTTTAAATATCAGAAGAATAAACTGAAAGAAGATGCGTTTAATCCGAGCAAAACTTCTGAACGTTTACTCGCTTTATTGCCTGGTGCAAACAGTTATTGTGACATCACAACTGAAATTTTTGACAACATTCAGGCATATAAATACCGTTTTTAGTTCATTTTTTAGCTAAACAAGAGGAAATCGTGCTTTTTATAGGCAATCATGCAAATGTTTTTAAATTTCCTCTTGTGTTAGTTGAATAACTTGCTAAAATACGCGACATCAAAACGATACGGGTCGTTAGCTCAGTTGGTAGAGCAGCGGACTTTTAATCCGTTGGTCCCGCGTTCGAGTCGCGGACGACCCACCACTTATCTGTTTTGAACCTATTTGGGTCGTTAGCTCAGTTGGTAGAGCAGCGGACTTTTAATCCGTTGGTCCCGCGTTCGAGTCGCGGACGACCCACCAAATTCTAAAAAGCCTCTCACAATTTGAGAGGCTTTTTTTATTGTTATCTTATTTTCTTTTTATGACTAAAAGATGACGATGCATTTGCGATTTAAAACCTCTCCAACCCAACTCATAAAGACTTCTAATCGCTTTGGAATATAACTTCGGTTCGGATATAAAATATTGAGTGGAAGTGATGGTGCACTATAAGCACTAAGCACCTCAACCAACATTCCCTGCTCAATCTTATCTTGAACATCATAGTATGGAAGTTGAATAATCCCCAAACCTGCACAAGCCGCAGCACTATAAGCTTCGGTATTATTTACACTTAAAGCACTATCCATCATGACGGTTCCACCCGAATATACAAATACGCCCTGCTTTTCGCCTACAGCTCCCGCGTAGTTAATCAGTTTGTGCTGTGATAGATCTTCTAATTGTTCAGGCGTACCGTGCTTTTCTAAGTAATGGGGGCTTGCACAGTTCACCATGACCAAATGACCAATCAATCTTGCAATTAAACTGCTGCTATCTAACTCACCTACCCGAACAACACAGTCAATCCCCTTTTCAATTAAGTCGGTCATGTCATCAGAACTATTGAGCTGCAAATGAATATCTGGATAACGATGATAAAAATCTGACAACTCAGGAATAATCACTTGATGCACGATACGACTGGGCATTGAAATTTTTAATGTGCCGCGATAATGCTGTTTTTGCGTCTGAATGAGTTGTTCTAATTGTTCATAGTCAAACAACAAGTTTTGACACTCTGGCAATATTCGCTGTCCATCTTGCGTCAAGCTTACTTTACGGGTGGTGCGGTGAAATAAGCGTACGCCATAGTGAGTTCCAAGTTGTTGAATGGCGCTGGTTACCGTTGAGCGAGGTAGATCGAGTCGATGCGCAACCTCACTAAAGCTTTGCCGTTTAGCGACTTCTGTAAAAATAAAAAATTGCTGCAACCGATCCACTTTAATTGTTCGTATTTTCTGAATAGTTAAACCAAACTAGCATAATTGATCAAAAATTATCGCCAATCTAGACTAAAAACACATTAAAACAAGTCATCATAGGAATAACCATCATGGCAACTCATATGCTTAAAGATAAAGTTGTACTGATTACTGGCGGCGCAAAAAACTTAGGTGGACTCATTAGCCGTAAATTTGCAGAACAAGGCGCAAAAATCGCAATTCACTACAATAGCGCTGAAACTCAAGCAGATGCTGAACAGACGCTCGCAGATGTAAGAGCATTCGGTGTAGATGCCGTTTTAATTCAGGCAGACCTAACTCATATCGATAACATCGAAAAACTTTTTGTAGATACCAAACAGCATTTTGGTGGAATTGATATCGCCATTAATACGGTTGGAAAAGTTTTAAAGAAATCGTTTTTAGATACCACAGAACAAGAGTTTGATAGCATGAGCGATATCAACTCAAAAATTGCCTATTTCTTTATTCAATCGGCAGGTCGTCATTTAAATGACGGCGGAAAAATCTGTTCAATCGTGACTTCTCTTCTTGCAGCTTACACTGGGCTCTATTCAACCTATGAAGGTTTAAAGGCGCCTGTTGAGCATTACACCCGTGCTGCATCCAAAGAGTTTGGTGAACGCCAAATTTCTGTGACTGCTGTTGCCCCTGGCCCTATGGATACACCGTTTTTCTATGGGCAGGAGTCTGCCGAAGCAGTGGCTTACCATAAATCAGCATCAGCTCTAGGTGGACTTACTAAAATTGAAGATATCGAACCTCTAGTTCGCTTCTTAGTCACCGACGGCTGGTGGATTACAGGCCAAACGATTTTCGCAAATGGCGGTTATACTACCCGCTAAAATTAAAAAAGCCGCATCTCATCATGCGGCTTTTTCTTTAAGACTATTGGATTATAAAAACTCTTCTAATACCGAATTTAAGAAAATATGTCCCTGCTCTGTACAAGCCAAACGAGCACTATCCACAACCAGAAGTTTCCTTCCCCGTAATGAAGTAAGCACATCATTTAAATCATCTAAACTGAAACCTGTACGCTGCTCGTATAAGTCAGCGTTTACCCCATCATTTAAGCGTAAGGCATTCATCATAAACTCAAAAGGTAGCTCATCTGCCTCAATCTTTTTCATTTGCAAATGTTCAGCTGGAACCTTAGCTAAGTAATCTTTCGGTAAACGGGTCTTTTGGAAACGGTACACGCCATCTGGCTGTGTTACTTTGCCATGCGCACCTGCACCAATCGCAAGATAATCACCAAACTCCCAGTAATTTAAATTATGGGCTGAAGGTTGTTCTTTACGCCAAGCCGACACTTCATAGTTTACAAAGCCATTTGCTTTTAAATAGGCCTCACCTTGCTCTTGAATATCTTCTAATACCTCATCTTGAGGTAAAACAGGTTGAGTTCGGAAAAATACGGTATTTGGCTCAATGGTAAGTTGATACCAACTGATATGTGTCGCGCCATGCTCTACAGCCATCTTTAAATCATAAAGTGCTTGCTCTAATGTTTGCTCAGGCAGACCATGCATCAAATCGACATTAACTCGCTTAAAGCCTGCTTGTCGTGCCTGCTCAATTGCATCCATAGCATTGTTTGCTGAATGAATACGTCCAAGCTTTTGCAAGTGATCGGTATTAAAAGTCTGTACACCAATCGACAACCGA
Organism: Acinetobacter seifertii; assembly: GCF_016064815.1. Lineage (NCBI taxonomy): Bacteria > Pseudomonadati > Pseudomonadota > Gammaproteobacteria > Moraxellales > Moraxellaceae > Acinetobacter > Acinetobacter seifertii. The sequence goes on from NZ_CP065820.1 coordinate 3,631,799, forward strand.
TTAATACCCGCCTCTAAATAGCCTGCAAACGGGTCATGTTCTAATGTTCCCGGATTTGCCTCTAAGGTAATTTCACAGTCATCTTCAAAGTTAATCAGCGATTTAAGCTGTTCAAATAGCCATGCATAGCCTTTGGCAGAAATGAGTGAAGGCGTTCCACCCCCAATAAATACACTGTGAATTGAACGTCCCTGTGCCATCTCGACTTGAGTTTCAAAGTCGGCCACTAAGGCTTTTAAATAGGTTTGCTCGAGTTCTGCCGAAAGCGCACCATCAGGCACGGCATGCGAGTTAAAGTCGCAATAAGGACATTTACGCACGCACCAAGGCATGTGGATATATAAAGATAACGGAACAGAAGCAGGATTTAATACAGCCAAGGAACAAGGTCCAATTTACACAATATTTCTATTTTAACATGACTGCATCAATGGGCTTATGAAAACATACCTTAATTGCTTTAGACTATTTTTAAACATACTTAAATATTGATAAAAATGATGAAATTCTCTAGTCAACTTTTCCTGATCTTACCCTTAGCTATGGGAATCGGTGTTGCCATGGCTTTTCAAACCGCAATTAATGCTCAGCTTCGTGAGCAATTACACTCACCTTTGCAAGCAGCATTATTATCATTTTTCATAGGTACTATTGTTCTAGCCATTATGGTGTTCTTTCAAAGTGCAGAGAAACCCACTTTAAGTGAAATATCTAATATTCCGTGGCTTCTTTGGACAGGAGGATTCCTTGGGGTTTATGCAATTAGCATGAGCATTTATACTGCACCTAAGCTTGGTTTTTTAACCTTTACAGGGCTAGTCGTTTTTGGGCAATTGGTTATTTCTATGTTGCTTGACCATTTTGGATGGTTAGGTACAGACAAAACTCCTGTTACATGGCAACGGTTCCTAGGTGGAGTGGTGATCTTTGTTGGTGTGTTACTCACCCTACAGCGCTAGTTTCATTTTTATATTTATAAAGAGTATCTTTTGTGTCGAATGTCACGTCGTTTCGGACTGAATTAAAACAACTCTTCCATTTAATGCTACCTATTTTAATTACGCAGTTTGCTCAAGCAGGGTTCGGATTAATTGACACCATTATGGCAGGGCATTTATCTGCAGCAGACTTAGCTGCTATTGCAGTAGGTGTAGGTCTATGGATTCCTGTTATGCTCCTTTTTAGCGGGATCATGATTGCCACTACACCGCTAGTTGCAGAGGCAAAAGGCGCTAGAAATACAGAACAAATTCCTGTCATTGTCCGTCAGTCATTATGGGTTGCCATTATTTTAGGTGTAATGGCTATGCTCATTTTGCAGCTTATGCCTTTTTTCTTACACGTGTTTGGTGTCCCAGAAAGCTTACGACCTAAAGCAAGCTTATTCTTACATGCCATTGGGTTAGGTATGCCAGCCGTAACCATGTACGCAGCGCTACGAGGCTATTCAGAGGCTTTAGGTCACCCTCGCCCTGTAACCGCGATTAGCTTATTGGCCTTAGTGGTTTTAATCCCTCTAAACATGATTTTCATGCATGGCTTAGGACCAATACCTGCTTTAGGTAGCGCAGGCTGTGGCTTTGCAACATCCATTTTACAATGGCTCATGCTGATTACATTAGCAGGCTATATTTATAAAGCTTCGGCTTATCGAAACACGTCTATTTTTAGCAGATTCGATAAAATTAGCCTGACTTGGGTTAAAAGAATCTTACAGCTTGGTCTGCCAATTGGTTTAGCTGTATTTTTTGAAGTGAGTATTTTTAGTACAGGCGCATTGGTCCTTAGTCCACTAGGTGAAGTATTTATTGCCGCGCATCAAGTGGCAATTTCTGTTACTTCTGTGCTGTTTATGATTCCGCTTTCACTTGCGATTGCCTTAACCATTCGCGTGGGAACGTATTATGGCGAAAAGAACTGGGCTTCCATGTACCAAGTGCAAAAAATTGGTTTGAGCACAGCAGTATTTTTTGCTCTATTGACCATGTCATTTATTGCTCTAGGCCGTGAACAAATTGTCTCGGTTTATACTCAAGATATAAATGTTGTGCCTGTTGCGATGTATTTACTCTGGTTTGCAATGGGTTATCAGTTAATGGATGCTCTACAGGTCAGTGCTGCTGGCTGTTTAAGAGGTATGCAAGACACTCAAGCACCGATGTGGATTACGCTTATGGCGTATTGGGTAATTGCTTTTCCAATCGGACTTTACTTGGCACGTTATACCCATTGGGGCGTAGCTGGCGTATGGCTAGGTTTAATTATTGGATTAAGCATTGCCTGTGTTTTACTGCTCTCGCGGCTTTATTTAAACACCAAACGATTAAGTCAAACCTAATAAAAAAGCCGATGAAACATCGGCTTTTCTTATTTTATGCAGACTTTGCCCGCGGGCTTGCTCCAATTTGCCAAACAAATGGTAAATCCGTACGGTTTACTTCCCAATCTCCAATCACTTTTTCTTTATAAATAAGCGGATTATGTGAAGATACAGTCCGCGCATTACGCCAGAAACGGTCAAGTTGTTTCGCTTGGCTACTTGCCGATGCCCCTAAAGCATTAAATAACTGACTTGTTAGATCGAGCACTAGGTTGGAAATTACCACCTGCCCTTGTGCCGACTCAAGCTCGGTATCTACATTAAACTGATGCTCTTTCACTTCAGACTCGGCAAAATGACTTTCATAAGCCTTTTGTAATGCTTCGGCCGTTTTCAAGGTGATTGCTTCACTTGCATAAGCTTGAGCCGATGCCTTACCCACTACTTGTAAAACTTGTGGGTCGTGACGAACCAAGTCACCATTTCCATGACTAAAAATACGTTTACGTTCACGAATTTCCTGACTAAACGTCTCGACTGCGGCACGCGCAATACCTGTTAATGTTGCAAGATGCACCACCTGATAAAAAGCGGTTTGATACTTAAAACGTTGATCAAATGGAATGAGGTTTGAAGCTGGCAAATGGACCTGATGTACTTTTAAAGTACCACTGCCTGTTGTCTTTTGACCAAAACCATCCCAATCATCCAGCACGCTTACACCTGTTTCATGACGGTAAATAGCAGCAATCACATGACGGTCGTTCACTTCATCGTAGGCAAATAAATCAATCCAGTCTGCAAAAATACTGCCAGTTGAATAGTACTTTTCACCATTTACCACCAAGTTACCCGAAGCGTCTTTAGTGACTCGTGTAACGACATCACCAATCTGTACATTTCCAACTTCTGTCCATGCATTTCCGACTAAATCGCCTTGTACAAAGCGCTGAAACCAAACCTCCTGTGAATGCTCTTTATGAGCAACCAAACGGTCTTCAACAAATGCAAAATGACCACGTAAAGCTTGCACAATATTGGAGTCAGCTTCTGCTAGCTCTGCTAAAAGCTGGAAAAGTTGAGGTAATGAAACCCCATCCCCACCATATTTACGGGGTACTCGTACAGCACCCAACTTAGCTTCTTTTAGCCACTGAATCGGTTCAAAAGGTAAGATTCGTTCTTTTTCCCGTTGAATTGCCCCTTGGGCAATTTTCTCAAAAACCGGACGAAACCTATTTGCTACCTTCTCATAATCGGCGCCTACAGACAGTTCTTCTAATTCAATTTGAGCTGTTGTCATCGTTATTCTCCTAATCTTATTTTTTCTTCACTTTAGCTCCATGCATGACGCGGTGGATGGATGCCATTGAGGTAATAATTACCGACAATGTGATATTTCCAACGCACAGGGTCATGTAAGGTATGGGTACGGGCATTGCGCCAGTGTCGGTCAAGGTTGAGTTCAGATAAAGTAGAACGCGTACCCGACAACTCAAAAAGTTTATTGGCTGCCAAAATAGCAATTTCTGTAGTGAGTACTTTTGCCTCGGCAACCAATAGTGTGGCTTGGTTTACATGCTCTTCGGTGGTGTCAGCAATGGCCTGATCAATTGCATCTCCAGCCAAGTCCAGTACCGCTTCTGCTGCACGCAATTTAATTTTTAAATCACCAATGTTTGCAATCGTGTAAGGATCATCACTGGCTTTTTCCAGACCTGAATCAACCCATGCACGGCTGTGATTTTTGACGTATTGAATCGTTTCTTCAATTGCACCACGCGCAATACCAGCATCAACCGCAGCCTGAATAAACTGAGAAATAGCGCCTGCTGGTGTTGGACGTTCAAATGCTTGGTAAATCGGAACAAGATATTCTTCACGTACTGGAACCTGATTTAATTCTACCGTGCCACTAGCCGTAGTACGTTGTCCAAAACCAGACCAGTCATTAATAATATTGACCCCAGATGTTTCCCGTGGAACAAGCGCGGCATAAGGTTGCCCCTGTTCATTTACAGCAACAATTGGAATCCAATGTGCGAACAAAGCACCCGTTGCAAAGAATTTTTTGCCGTTAATTTCATAACCCTGTTCGGTCTTTTCAAGTTTAGTTGTGAGCTCCGCGACTGTCTTACTATGTTTTTCGGAAAATGCGTTGCCAAAACGAATTCCTCTTAACACCAAGTTAAAAAAGAATTGTTGCTGTTCAGGTTTCGCATCTAGTCTTAAATGCTCAATAAAAGCCAAATGGTTTTGTGGCAACTGAGCAAGAGATGGATCAACACTCGCAATTGTTTTGATCACTTCCGCTAAAGTTCGATATTTGACTTGCGCACCACCAAACTGCTTCGGCACAGTAATGGCCCACAGGCCACTTTGTGAGAACTGTTGAATTTCATTTAAGGGTAGACGGCGTTCTCTGTCTCGCTCGGATGCCTCTTGTGCAAACTCTTGAGCAAGTTGCTTGGCAACCTCAATTGCTTCTTCATCAGAACGAATAATATGTGCATCTTTTGGCTGCTCAAACACAGATAAAGGAACCGCTTGAGAGCGCCCATAGGACGAATTTAGACTGGTCATAACTTTTATTGTCTCTATTTCTTATTTAACATGCCATTCACCTTAGCACTAAAAAAACAGCGACTTTATAGATATTAAAGCTTTGTTTATGAAATGAATTTTAAAAAGCTTTTCACATTTTTTACTTTAAAAATAACATATTGTTTTTCGAAAATATTCTTACACGCGCTAAACAATTTCATATAGGCTTTTTAAGTTTTGTCACCTATGATCAAAACTAGACAATATTATGTTGTAGTCAACGAGGTATCGAAGATATGGCAAAGAGTGCAAGTTCACCTGGCAAACGATTTATGAAACTTGCAGGAATGACCGCGAGCATTGCAACAAAAACCGTTTCTAATTCGATTCGAAACCTGACTGCGGATGAAGAACAGAAACTAGCTGCAAAAACTAAATTGTTTCAAGATATCGGTCTACAGATTGCAGACACCTTAGGCGAAATGAAAGGTGCTGTCATGAAAGTTGGGCAAATTGCATCGCAATATAAAGATATCTTCCCGCCAGAAGTTGCTAAAGCGATATCAAAACTACAACGCCAAGCTCCAGCCATGCCTTTTGCAGCGATTCAGCAACAAGTTGAACGTGAGCTTGGGAAGCCACTCAATGCCGCCTTTAAATCTTTTGATGAACAGCCTTTTGCGGCTGCATCAATTGGACAAGTCCACAAAGCAGTTTTGCCAAATGGCCAACAAGTTGTGGTTAAGGTTCAATATCCCGGTGTTGATGAAGCCTGTGAAAGTGACTTAAAACAAGTGCGTTTAGCCCTTCGTTTAATGGGTGTACTTAAAATTGATAAAAAACTGCAAGATCAACTTTTTGCAGAGATTCAAGATAGTCTGTCAGCAGAGCTTAACTATGAAATTGAGGCTCAAAATCTTGAGGTCTTTAAAACTTTTCATAGCAAGTTAGATGATAAAATTATTATCCCGACTGTTTATAAAGATTACTCTTCAAGACGAATTTTGACTTTAAGTCTTGAACAAGGTGACAGTATTGAAACTGCGAGTTCTTGGCCTATCGAAATTCGCAATACAATTGGCCGTCGTTTAATCCGTGCTTTGGGTCAGGAAATGTTCTTTTTAAAACGTTTTCACTGTGACCCTCACCCAGGTAACTTTGCCTTCCGCCAAGATGGCAGTGTCATTATTTATGACTATGGCAGTGTTAAAACGCTTTCCAATGAAATTGTCTATAGTTTCAAACGATTGGTGAATGCAGCTCGTCATGAAGATATTGATCTTATTGAAACTGAGTTACTTGCCCTGCACTCTTTGACCGAGAAAGGTAAATTCCCGAGCGATCTTTATAAACTCTGGATTGAAGTGTTATTGCGTCCACTTACTACAAGCTATGACTTTGCAGAGAACTCATCACATCATGATGGCATGTTACTTGTGAAGAAGTCTTTAAAATATTGGGATGTGTTTAAGCCATCACCAGATACCTTAATGGTCAATAGAACCATTTCAGGACACTACTGGAACCTCATTCATTTAAAAGTACATGACAACCTGAATGATTTATTTGAAGAACTTGTTCCGCCGTCTAACTAATTCAATGAACTGATCTAATGTAACCTTTTCGGGGTTACATTGACTTTTCAATTGTTATGTTATAACATTTCTTTAATCAAAAATAATTTAGGACAATCTCTCATGCGTAAAGATATTCATCCTGCTTATCAACAAGTCTTATTTCATGACACCAATGCAGACGTCTACTTCTTAATCGGTAGTACTCTTCAGTCTAAACAAACCAAGGAATATCAAGGACAAGTCTATCCTTATGTGACCCTTGATATTTCAAGTGCTTCGCATCCTTTCTATACAGGTGAAGTACGTCAAGCAAGTAATGAAGGGCGCGTTGCAAGCTTTAACAAACGCTTCGGTCGCTTCAGTCGTAAGAGTTAATCTTGCGTTAAGATTTGACCAATACACTAAAATCATTGGAAGCCTAAGACTATCTCCTCCACTTAGGCTTCTTTTTTTATGTGCATTTTTTCAAACTTCTTTCAGTTGTGTATAAACTAAAACTTATCCACAATTTGTCTAAAAACGCTTCTGATTATTTTCAACAACCCATCATTTTTATAGCTCCCAAGCTTTCAAAGCGTGTATTCGATGCTATGCTTAAGCCCCATTTGATAGGAAGTTTAAGATTATGGCACAAGAGTTACTTGCCCAATTACAAGCAGGCACAGCAAAATTTTCAGACGTTTTAGCTCATATTGAAGCACGTTACCAACATACTCCAACAGCTTTTCAAAATGGTGCACAGCATAACGATGCGACTGAAAATCAAGGCAGTGCGAAAGTTTTCTCTTTTGCCAAGTTACAAGGTTTAGACCAAGCACAAACTTTAAGTTTATTTGCAGAGCACTATGCATCTGTATTGGCTACCCCAGAGGGAACTGATCACCAAAATATTCGTCAGTTTATGCAAAATGGTTGGAATGGTGTGAAGTTTGAAGGTCAGGCTTTAACTGAAAAGTAATTAAGTATTTGTGAATACACGACGGAGTCTTACCGTTTATTCTCAAATGAAAGTAGCTAATTCTGTTACTTTGGTTTTGCCCAAAGTAACCAAAGGCATTTGTCATCAACAGAACCTGTTTCCCGTTTGCACTTATCCAATATTTTGCAAAAACAATATATAGCTGATTTCAGTCAGACTGTTGATGACTTTAACGCGTATCAAATCCCAAAATAAATCAGATGTTTTTAATTCGTCATTTACTATCGTGACAAGCGGCATGGATGCCGCTGTTTTGCTGTGCTACATGGATGTAGCATCAGCGAAACAAAAGATTTTTGCTTACTTTTGATCTCTCAAAAGTAAGGTATGCCTATACAAATGGTCTTGGAGAATATCTTAAAACGGAGGCAGTGCAGTATGTATCGCTCCTTAAACATTTGAATAATCAGTTGCCTGCTATCCAATAATAAGTCGCCAAACCCAAACACGTAAAAATTAACGACCCAATTAAATGAATAGAAATTGCCAACATCGCCATTCCCAACTTACCACTTTGCAATAAAGTCACAATCTCAATCGAGAACGTTGAAAATGTAGTTAAAGCACCACAAAAGCCTGTGATTACGAAAAGCTTATAATTCGGACTTAAATCACTATGAGCAAAATAAGCCATCGCAAAACCAATAATAAAACCACCGACTAAATTAACAGTGACAGTACCCAATGGAATTTGCGGATAAATTGGGTTGAGTTTTAAACCTAAAAACCAACGCAACCACGCCCCTAGAACTGAGCCTAAAGCAATTGAAAGTAAAGGATAATACATAGAACCACCCCTTTAGTGAGATGCTAAAAGAGCAAAAAATAATGAAGGAAAATATGACATGGCGTACTCCAAAAATAAGCAGAGTACGCAATAAGCTACGTACCCAGCGATATAAATATATGAGGGTAACGTAGGCATCATTAGCCAATACGGCGGTTTTTCAAGGGAGGAATGCCATCTCCCCGTTTTAAGTATATTAAATCATCTAAAAGTTGATTAAAACATACTTTTTAAATCATGGACGTTCATCGTATTGTGGTAAATCGTCACAAATGCTTTCCCACTCTGCTTTTGAAGCAGCAAAAATATGCATTGTCGGCTTTTGGTCTAATGGTGTATCGAGTGACCCAATTCTTACACGATATAGTTCAGGCTGGGCATCACGCGAGCTAATAAGCGGTGAACCACATTCGCTACAAAACCAGCGATACACACCATTCACAGCAAATTTTTTGACGAGATCTTCACCTTGAGTAATTTTAAAATCTGTACTTTTAACAGGAGCATTGGTGGCAAATGCTGTTCCATTGGATTTTCGGCATCGTTGGCAGTGACACTGAATAATATCTCCGATATCACCCTTAATTTCATAGCGAATACCCTGACATAAACAACTTCCTTGATAAACTGGTGATGCTTGAGACATGTTCTCGTAAATCCTATTATTATTGATTGCTCAAAAATAACACTTTTCACATATCAAACATAGTACCGAATTTGCCGTTATTTCTCTAAGAATGAATGCACACCATCACCAGCCGCTCGTCCTGTAGCAAAACATGCTGTAAGCAAATAGCCGCCTGTAGGAGCATCCCAGTCCAGCATTTCACCACAGCAAAAAACACCTGAGGTGTGTCTAAGCTCTAAGCTTTCAGTTAATGCATTCTGCTTAACACCACCAGCACAGCTAATTGCTTCCTCAATAGATCTAAAGCCATCTAGCATAATTTGAAGTGCTTTAATTTGCTGTGCTATAGCCTCTGGTTGGCTCCATAGCGCTTTATCAACCACTTCTCTGATTAAGTTAATTTTGGCCGTGTCTAAGCCTGCTTTACGCCAAATATTAGTGAGCGATTGTTTTTTACTAACCTGTAATTTTTTAACTAACTGTGTAAGCTCTACATCAGGCAATAAATCTAAAAATAGATTTAAGCTTTTCGCTTGTTTTTGTTGTTCTCGTAAAGCTCGTCCAAGTTTATAAATGACACCACTTTCTAAACCATAGTGAGTAATCACAATATCGCCATGAGTAACTTGGCTAGGCTCAACCCACGCATTGATACGCTTTAAAGGTTCCCCAAAACAGCTTTCCATAAAAGCTGACCAAGTGTGCAATACCCCTGCATTACTCGCTTGAAAAGGTTCAATACTGGATTGATCCATCCATTGCTGCCATGCACCATCACTACCCAATTGAGACCAAGATACAGCCCCACAAGCCAATACGACTGCATCGTATTGTTGGGTAAAAGTCTTGCTGCTTTGATTATTTTGGTTTTCTAAAGTCACTGTTGTACCTTGCAAATTAATACAACGATGTCGATAAAAGAATTTAACTTGTTGCTCTGCCAAGCGTTTTAGCCAAGCACGCAATAAAGGCGCAGCTTTCATTTCAACAGGAAAAATGCGACCTGAAGTGCCCACATAAGATTCAATTCCCAGACTCTTCATCCAGTTCTGAATCCAGACTGCATCCCATTTCTCAACCCACGGTTTAAGCCATTCTGCATGGTCATAACGTTCAATGAACTGGGCTAATGGTTCAGCATGCGAGATATTCAAACCTGTTTTACCAGCCATCAAAAACTTACGCGCAGCCGAAGGTTTTTGCTCAAACACATCAATTTCATAATCATACTGGCTCAGTACCTCAGCTGCCATTAAACCAGCCGGACCAGCACCGATAATGGCAATGCGCTTACTCGCCATGTGTTTGCCCTTGCAGTGGCGTAAATTCATCAAATCGAGTTTGATAACCTTCAGGCTTGCTGATTATGAGCTGTTGGCAAAGCTCACCACGCTCTAAATATTTAATTTCAAAATGAGTACGTGCAGAAGTTTGTTCAATTTTTTCTTTTTGGTAAGGCAGCTTCCACACATTTAATAACTGTTGTTCAGCTTCTTCAATATATTCAGGAATATTACTTGCCAAAGTAATGGTTCCGCCTGTTTTCAGACGTGATAACAAAAACTCAAAAAATGGCATGTTTAACCAGCGCTGTGCCGGATTATGAGGTTCAGGGTTCGGATAGAGAATAAAAAAATGTTCAACTTGTGCAGGGTGTAAAGCATGTACCACCCACGGCAAAGCATCCGCATGTACAGGTACCAGATTTTCTCGTGGTTCTAAACCATGCTGCTTTTGCATTGCCAAGAATTTTTCTCGGGTTCGTTCAATCGCATATAACGTGTGCTGTGGATTTTGCCCACTAAATAGCAAAGCATGTTTACCTTTGCCCGCCCCAATTTCTACACAAATTGGAGTATTTTCAATTGGGGTAAAATCGCGAGGCGCTTGCATACGTTGTGCTTGAAATTGACGAATCTGCATAATCACATCAAACTAAATAAAAATCGGCACAAGTCTAACAAGTCACCTGACTTTTGCCTAATCTATTTCTCTTCACTTTGAGGATATCGCTTTATGCCACGTACATTCCCCTGCCCACGTTGTGGTGAACCAAGTGTTTGGGAAGGCAATGAATTTCGTCCGTTTTGTTCTGAACGTTGTAAACTCATTGATTTAGGCGCTTGGGCAAACGATGAATATAGACTACCTACCCAAGATGCTCCTCAGCAAAACAAGGGTAGTCAGCATGAAGATGATTATGAGGATTAACCCGCTTTACCTGCGACAAATGGGTTAAATTTTTTTTCATAGCCAATGGTACTCATTGGACCATGACCTGAAATAAATTGGGTTTGATCTGGCAAGCTAAAGCATTCACGTTGAATCGATTCAATGAGTTGCTCATGGTTACCACGTGGAAAGTCTGTTCTTCCTATTGAGCCTTTAAACAGGACATCGCCAGTCCAGAGTAAGCCATGATTCTTGTTATAGAACATGACATGCCCTGGTGTATGTCCTGGTGCAAAACGCACCTCAAACTCATCTTCACCTAGTTTTAGCACTTCGCCGCCTTCAAGCCATTGATCAACTTTTACTGGCTGTGGAATTGGAAAGCCATAACGTGCTGAAACTTCCTGAATCATATCTAACCAGAACTGATCTTCTTTATGCGGACCAACAACAGGAACACTCCATTCTTGTGCGAGTTCACCCACTGCCCCTGCGTGATCTAAATGCCCATGAGTGAGCCATAGTGCCTTTACTTTTAAACCTAAGGCTTCTACTTCTTTCTTCAAAACAGCAGCATCACCGCCAGCATCAATCAAAACTGCTTCTTTTGTTTCACTGTCCCAAACTAAAGAACAATTTTGAGCAAAAGTAGTAACTGGAACAATTTTGACTTGCAGCATAAGAACCTCTGGCTAAAACGCAATTAACGGTGGGCTAAGGTATGGGTAAGGGCATCAAGATTAGCCTGAACTAAACCTGCAAGCAAATCAATATGAGCCTGATCACTATTTAAAGCAGGAATGTAAGCATAGCTTCCGCCACCCGCCTCTTGAAACAACTCAGCGTTTTGGATGGCTAACTCTTCAAGCGTTTCTAAACAATCGGCAGAAAAAGCGGGACTTAAAACCTGAACTGACTTAACACCCTTCTTCGCCCAATCTTGTAAAAGCTGGTCAGTATAAGGTTTCACCCATTCTTGTTTTCCAAAACGGGACTGGAAACTAATTGCCCATTCATCATCGTTTAAATGTAAAGCTTCAGCGACTAACTTTGCGGTAATGCGACAACGGTCTGCATAAGGGTCGCCTTTGTCTGCATAAGGCTGTGGAATACCATGAAATGACATCAATAGTTTTTCAGGCTTACCATGCTGCTCTTGGTAGGCTAAAACACTTTCTGCCAGTGCCTGAATAAACATTGGGTGCTGGAAGTAGTCTTTAATAATGGTCAGACCCGGCAAATTGCGCTGACTAGGAATCCATTTGGCAAATGCATCGTATAGAGGCGCTGTAGATGTCGCAGAATACTGAGGAAATAAAGGCAATAAAATGACATGCTCTTGTGGATGAGCCGCCAGTTTTTCTAAAACTGCATCAATACCCGGATTACCATAAGTCATAGCTGGCAATACAGTTAAATCAAACTGTTTATTTTCACGCTCTAAATAAGCCTGCACACGTTGAGTTTGTCCAAACACAATTTCACGCATTGGTGAATCGGTAGACCATACCGAAGCATAGGCATGCGCTACTCTTTTTGGACGAAAAGGTAAAACGAACAAATTTAAAATAATCCACCAGATCAATTTCGGTATTTCAATCACACGTGAATCAGATAAAAACTGCTTTAAAAAACGGCGCACCGCTGGGACAGTTGCCTCATCCGGTGTACCTAAATTCGCTAAAATGACAGTAACTTTCGGTTTTTGTTCAAACGACATGCGCAAATGCCTTTCAGTTCAACTTATGACACTAATGTAACAGTTTTCATTGTTATATATAAATTGAATCGCTCTAAGCTTTTAATCGAGCACCTCGATGATTCCATTTATAACTCAGTAAAAGCTTTTGCGCTTTTGTAGTCAATTTCCACAAACTTGGGTACTGCTCAGATTTTGTTGGAATAATCCAACCTTGTGACTGCATTTGCCTTTTAATTCGAAATAGCGCTTTATGATTGATTTGTGCACAAGCTACTGCATGGGCACGAGGTAACACCTCGCGGGCATCTTCTAGCCCTGCTTGATTAAGATATTCATTAAGGCAAGTGCCGAAGTTTTCTTCTGGCATAGCTGTCTCAAAGTGTTTAGCCAAAATACTTAATAGCTCAGACCACGTCATTTGCCTCTGGCGTTTCAGCTCTTTAAAGTTACCATCTTGAAACGCTTGAATCTGATACTCAAACGCAAAAATGTCTTGTGGTGCTACCTCATTAAGTTGTGTAGGTACATCTGCTAATTGTTTCTCTAATTGTAAAATTTTACTTTTTAATCGATTAACCTCATCTTCCAACTGATGTGCTTGGTGTGCAGGAACCCAGCCCTGCCCCACATGTTGTTCAACCATTAAAGGTATATTTAAACGGACAGCTAGCTCTAAATCACGCGGGCTTTTAAAGTAAAATACGTGGTGAGCTTCGTGTAATAGTTTCTTTCTAAATGCTAGAAATTTTTCTTTAAGCTGTGGATGAGTCTCTTGCAAATGCATATCGCGGCTTTCAGGTTGCTCATGCATGAATACCACAATAGGTTTAGCTCGGCTTAAAGCATATTCATACTCTTGGGCAAAATAGCTAGCGCCAGAAATAGATTGTTCACCGTACTGGCTGCCTAATAGTAAGACAACGTAATCCGATTCATCAATTTGTCGACGGGAAAGTGTTGTAGTTAAAGGACTTCTATACTCCAAACCCCAAGCAAAGAAACCCATACTGACTAAAGTTTGAGAGAGAACTACACGTTCAGGTTGCATCTCGCGACCTGACGTTGAAATAAAAATCTGATAGCGTGTATCGAGCATAACAATACCCTTATCGCCCCATAATCTTAATATGGCCTAAATAAGCCAAGACTATGAACCGCCCCAAATAAGAAAAAATAAATATAAAAAACGCTTTCTTCTGAATGCCTACAACAGAGCTCAACTCAGATTGTGCAGCGTCCATGACAATTCTTGTGGAATCATATTCTGTAAAACAGGTTGCAATGCATCGGCATTATTACCACTTACATAACATTCAATACGTGCAACATTCTGACGTATTTGGTCACATAATAACTCATTTTTTATTAAAATACGGGCTGTTTGTCGGGCAACTGCTAATCCCGAATCAACCAGTGTGAATTGGTTATCAAAAAGATGCTGAATTGCTTCATTTAAGAACGGATAATGCGTACAACCGAGCACTAAATAGTCAGCCCCTTGCTCAGCGGCAGGCTGTAAAACCTCTTTTAATGCATTCAAACATACAGGGCTCATTTGCTGGCCTGCTTCGACACAAGGAACAAGTTCCAGATTGGTTAAAGTCATGACTTTAACACCCGCTGGAACAGCAAACTTTTCAACAACATCTTTAATAAGTTGCCCACGAAAAGTAGCAGGCGTTGCCAATACTGCAACTACCTTAGAACGGGTTTGTAATACGGCAGGTTTTAATGCCGGTACTAAACCAACAATTGGGAAGTGCTCGCCATAATGTTCACGTAAATGGTCAAGACTAAATGCAGAGGCAGTATTGCATGCTACGACTGCAATTTTACAGCCTTGGCGGTATAACCAATCGACCGCGCGAGCGGTAAGCTCTCTAATTTCTTCATCAGAACGCGGGCCATAAGGAACATAGGCTGTATCGGCATAATAGACAATACGTTCGTTTGGCAAATATCTGGCAATTTCCGCTGCAACCGACATTCCCCCAATTCCCGAATCAAAAATACCAATTGGGGCATCTGCTGATGCTTTAGGCATAGATTCTAATTCAGTAAATAAAGGCTGTATGGCTGTCATGGCAGTACTAGAGAGTGTCGGAAAATTTCACTCTATAAAGCTTAAACCTCAAGTGCCTAATTGCAAGTGCAAATTACCACTTTTTAACTGCAAAATGGTTTCACCTTTATCATTTTCGACCAGTGTTCCGTAGTTCACGAGGTGATAGAAAGCTTGGCGTTGAATAAGCGCATTAATACCAAATCGGACATGCACATAAGGGCGTAATTCGCCTGCATATTCCCGCATAAAAATCGGGTGTTCTGCATCAACCAAAATCACATCTTGATTGGTCGTCGTCAGTTGTAAAAACTGATCACCTGAAATTTCGACCTGATCGACCTGATTGACCAATAAAGGTTCATCTTCAACTTCGATTTCAATTTGTTCTACAGGGGTTTTCAGGTAGAATTTACCCTCTTCTTTCCATAGGACTTTGGTAAACAAATCCAATAGGGCTTGGCGCTTGATTAATTGACCTTCGTGCCACCATTCTCCATTGGCTTTAACCGTTAAATCCATTTTACCGCAATGCTTTGGATGCCATTGCTCTAAAGGTGGGATTGACCTTTTGTGACTTTGCTGTACATCTTTTAAGTATTGTGCAATGTTCATTAAGTTTTTATCATCAGATAACGGTATTTTTCCCATATCCGATGGGGAATTATTTTGATTTACCATAGTTTATGCCTTGCTGACGAGAAAATATGACGACTCAGCCAATTGGCTAGATCATGGTTTAAAACTATACTAGCCAAAACGATAAAAGGCACAATAGCATATTTGCGCCTATGGATTAAAACTCACGGCAGCACCGGATGATCTGACATTACGGTTGCCACCTTTAAGTATTGAGGAGTCCTACATGGAACACATCGAACGCGAATCGATGGAGTTTGACGTTGTCATCGTAGGTGCAGGACCTGCAGGTCTATCTGCTGCGATTAAGATCCGTCAATTAGCGATTGAGAATAACTTACCCGATCTTTCAGTTTGTGTAGTTGAAAAAGGCTCTGAAGTAGGTGCGCATATCTTATCTGGTGCTGTACTTGAACCACGTGCTATTAATGAACTTTTCCCGAACTGTAAAGAAGAAGGCGCGCCTCTTAACGTACCTGTAACTGAAGACAAAACATTCTTCTTGCTTTCAGAAACTACGTCTAAAGAAGCACCTCACTGGATGGTTCCTAAAACCATGCACAATGACGGTAACTATGTTATCTCGCTAGGTAACGTTGTTCGCTGGTTAGGTCAAAAAGCTGAAGAATTAGAAGTTTCTATCTTCCCTGGTTTTGCTGCATCTGAAGTGCTTTACCATGAAGACGGTACAGTAAAAGGTATTCAAACTGGCGACATGGGTATTGGTAAAGATGGCGAACCAACGCATAACTTTACTCCGGGTTATGAGCTTCACGCTAAATACACCCTCTTTGCTGAAGGTTGCCGTGGTCACTTAGGTAAACGCCTAATTGCAAAATATAATCTTGATAAAGATGCTGACCCTCAGCACTACGGTATCGGGATTAAAGAACTTTGGGAAATTGACCCAGCAAAACATAAGCCGGGCTTAGTGATGCACGGTGCAGGTTGGCCATTATCTGAAACTGGTTCGTCTGGTGGTTGGTGGTTATATCATGCTGAAAACAACCAAGTGACTTTGGGTATGATTGTGGACTTGTCTTATGAAAATCCACACATGTATCCATTTATGGAAATGCAGCGCTGGAAAACTCACCCACTTATTAAACAGTATTTAGAAGGTGGTAAGCGTATTTCTTACGGCGCACGTGCTGTAGTGAAAGGCGGTTTCAACTCATTGCCTAAATTGACTTTCCCAGGTGGTTGCTTAATTGGTGATGATGCAGGCTTCTTAAACTTTGCAAAAATCAAAGGCTCACACACTGCCATGAAATCAGGCATGTTATGTGGTGAAGCTGTATTTGAAGCGATTGCTGCTGGTGTAGAAAAAGGCGGTGACCTTGCGATTGCTCGTGTTACTGAAGGTGAAGATTTATTCGTTAAAGAATTAACTTCATACACTGACAAATTTAACAACAGCTGGTTAAAAGAAGAGCTTTATAACTCTCGTAACTTTGGCCCAGCAATGCATAAATTTGGTCAATGGATTGGTGGTGCATTTAACTTTATCGACCAGAACGTCTTTAAAGTTCCATTCACTTTGCATGATTTGAAACAAGACTTCGCTGCATTGAAAACTGTTGATGCAACGAGCTTTAAGCCAAACTATCCAAAACCAGATGGCAAGCTTACATTTGATCGTTTGTCTTCGGTGTTTATCTCAAACACTGTACATGAAGAAAATCAGCCAGCTCACTTGAAGCTTACTGATCCTTCAATTCCAGTGAATGTGAACTTACCAAAATGGGATGAGCCTGCTCAGCGCTACTGCCCTGCTGGTGTTTATGAAATCATGGAAAATGATGATGGTTCTAAACGCTTCCAGATTAACGCAGCAAACTGTGTTCACTGTAAGACTTGTGATATTAAAGACCCATCTCAAAACATTACATGGGTAACGCCTGAAGGCGGCGGTGGTCCGAATTACCCTAATATGTAATAAAAAAGCCCCGAATAATCGGGGCTTTTTTATTAGTATCCACTTATTGAAAAGGCGGTATTTTTGATACTTTTAGATTAAAATTCTTTTTATAGAAAATAAATGTGCCTAATAAAAATAAGCTAAGAAAACTAAAATTCCGCGCTACATCAATATACCAAGCTGATTTTCCAAATAATAAATCAATCATTAGCATAAATCCCATGAATCCTGTATGTAAGATGAGGCTATTGCTAATTTTTGATTCTGGAGCAAAAGATGTATTTCTATAACCTAATATAATTGAACCGAGAATTATAAAAGTGAATAGAATTATGGTAGCCATAGTCTCAGTTAACCAAGAAACTTCTATACGTAACAAACCAGCAAGACATGCGAACCAAAGGAAAATAAATAAGCTTCGTTTTAGAAAATAATCTTTCATTTTTATATGTCATTTATATACTTAATTTTATAGATTATATAATGATTCTTATTTGTAAAAAATTATCATTTTAAAATAAATTAAATATTTAATGGCTCCCAACACGATTCATCAGAAGCCTTATTTATTCTATTAGCCCTTTTTCACCAAGTAATGAAATTCTTTATGACCATTTTCATCTAAGCGTTCTTCTTGCAAAAGCAACTCATGACCTAAATGCATACAAAATTTAGGAATATCCCACGATGTCGAATTGTCTGTTGCAAAGACCTCAACCACATCTCCAGACTTAGATTTACGAATGGCTTGATGCAACATCATGACAGGTTCTGGACAACGTAAGCCACGTGTATTGAGTTGTACAGTAGGTGAAATAGGTTGTTCTGACATAACTAACTCGAACAAATAGAATTTTCACATTTTAGCATAAACCCATCACGGACTTATGAACTGTAACTGGTGTTTACATAACAATATGTGTTTTGTCTTTTACTTTGTTTTATAGATGCATAAGGGCCTTTTCTTCGGTATGATCATTGTATTCATTTGATACATTGAGTCTTTAGGAAAGATCATGCAAGAGGAACCGAGTCCGTCGTGGGGAATGCGAGGCTTACGAAAGTGGTTAGGTACAGCGCCCGAAACCCGAGATGAATTATTAAAACTAGTCCAAAATTCACGTCGTTTTTTAGAACCTGATACTGTTGCCATGCTTGAAGGTGTTCTTGACCTTCCTGCTACAAAAATTCGTGAAGTCATGACGCCACGAACAGCAATGATCAGTATGCAAGAAGATGATCAGTTACTTGATATTCTTCACGTATTGGTTGAGTCTGCTCACTCACGTTTTCCAGTTTTCTCAGCTGACCAACCCGATAATGTTGTCGGTATTTTATTGGCAAAAGATTTATTGCCATTTTTGACTGAACCAAATACCAAATTAGATATTAGCTCGCTTATGCGCCAGCCATTATTTGTGCCTGAAAGCGCACGTTCAGATCAAGTTCTTCGTATGCTCAAACATACCCAAACCCATATCGCGATTGTCATTGATGAATATGGTTCAACGGCTGGGCTTGTTACGCTTGAAGATATTCTTGAAGAGATCGTGGGTGAAATTGAAGACGAACATGATACTGCTGATGAAGATGCACAGTACATTGTTCCAGATAACGACCATACTGTAGCGAATGCATGGATGGTGCAGGCACTTACACCAATTGAACACTTCAACACTGTTTTAGATGCTGATTTTTCTGACGATGAAGTAGAAACTGTCGGCGGTTTATTGCTTCAAGAAATTGGTCTAGTCAGTGATTTACAAGGTCAGACAGTTGAACTTGGAAAATGGTTATTTACGATTGTTGAAGCAGATGCCCGCACTATTCATCTGATTCGAGCTGTACGTCAATGAGAGCATACTTTGAAAAGCTGTTAGATTCTTCGCAACAACAAAAACAGCTTCCTTTAATTTTTCCATTGCTCATTGCTTTATTTTCAGGTGCCGTGTTCAGCTTTGCACTGGCACCTTATTATTGGTGGTGGCTGGCAATTTTGTCTCCTGCCCTACTCTATGCGACATTGCATAAACGCTCAGCCAAACAAGCATTTGCGATTGGCTGGAGTTATGGTTTTGGTTTATGGTTTGTAGGGGCTTTCTGGCTCTATACATCTATCCATGTATATGGCGATACCAATGCCTTTTTAAGCGTATGTATGATTGCTGTTATGGCTCTTGTGATGGGCTTATTTACAGCATTTCAAACTTGGGTTTATCGACGCTTCTTCCCTGAAACACCGCTGACTTTCGCACCTCTCTGGATTATTTTTGAGTGGGCTAAAACTTGGGTATTTACGGGTTTCCCGTGGCTATTTGTAGGTTACGCTTTTACTGAACGCCTACTCGATGGTTATGCACCGCTATTTGGTATTTATGCAATTTCCTTCGTGGCAATTGTTCTAGCGTGTGCTTTAGTCGAAGTTCTACGTAAGCGTATTTTCTGGGTTATCCCTGCTGCCCTATTGGTTTTGGCCGCATGGGGAGCATCATATATTCAGTTTGTACAACCTAAAGCAACTAAACCACTGAGCGTTTCGCTTATTCAAGGTAACATTCCACAAGATTTAAAATGGCTAACCGAATACCAAGTTAGAACATTAGAAATTTATGCTGGTTTGACTCAGTCTGAATGGGGCCGTGACCTGATTGTATGGCCTGAGTCTTCAATTCCGCTCTTCCAAACCGACATTGAACCGTTTTTGGATGCCATGGATGCACAAGCGAAAAAGAACCATACCGCTTGGGTAACCGGTATTCCTTATTGGGATGTTGCAAAATCACATCAAGTCGGCAGTCCTCTGTATTACAACAGTATTATGGCGTCTGGCAGCGATTCAAGCGGCCTTTATAAAAAGCAGCGTCTTGTGCCGTTTGGTGAATATATTCCGCTTTCAGGTTTACTCTCTTGGGTGTTACCAGCCATGCAAAATGATATTAGCATGAGCGGTTTTACACGTGGTGAGAGCAACCAGAAACCACTCTTAATTAAAGGGCATGCGCTTGCTGCTGCAATTTGTTATGAAGTGGCATATCCGAACCTGACACGACGTAATGCAGAAGATAGCGACTTCTTGGTGACTGTATCTAATGATGCTTGGTTTACGGGTACTGCTGGCCCATGGCAACATTTACAAATGGTACAAATGCGCGCGAAAGAAAATGGTCGCTGGTTTATTCGTGCAACCAACACAGGTGTAACAGCATTTATTGATCAAAATGGTCATATCACTGAACAAGCACCGATTGATAAAGAGTTTGTCTTGAGAGGTGATTTACCAGCTATGCAAGGCCAAACTCTCTATAACCGTCTAGGTGATTACCCAATTTTAGGATTTACAGTATTACTGTTGGTTTTAGGTTGGATCTATCGTCCACGTCAAGTTGATGTGTCTTATAAATCACGTCGCTAAATTATAATAGCTTTGTACCCAGAGGAACTTCAAACTCTGGGATACAAAGTGCTACATCCCCATCTGCGTTATGAAACCCTGTCACCAAGCATTCTGATTGAATAGGCCCGATTTGTTTTTTAGGGAAATTTACGACAGCAACTACTAATTTACCAATCAAGTCATGAGGTTGATAAAGTTTAGTAATCTGAGCACTCGATTTACGTACACCCAATTCTTCACCAAAATCTACATGCAAAATATAAGCAGGTTTACGCGCTTTTTCAAAAACCTCAGCTTGAATAATTTTACCCACACGAAGCTCTACTTTTAAAAAATCATTCCACTCGATCTGTTCCACTTTATATTTCTCATATTCTTAAATCTTCAAATCAAAAATACACAATATAAAAAAATAAATTATTTATGTTTAATTTGAAAATTCCATGTTAAATTAAGGCCGCTGATTCAAAAGCCGTAAACGTTTACGTCAATCAACGTTCCAACATACCTCCAACAAGGCTTGGAGCTATTTGTTCAAAATATTTTTATATTTTGAATGGCACGGGCGTTTGTTGGTTTACGGAGTCAAAATGGAAAACCAAAAAACTTTCTATAGTTTTAAGAAACTTCCAAGTCGCTATACTGCTATTGTTTTACCTTTTTTTCTATCCATCATTATGACTTTTGTAGTGTCTATGGTCAGTACTTTACGAAGTTTAGGATTAGAAGAGTTTTCTATAAATGTCTGGATGTCAGCATGGATCATTTCTTGGTTAATTGCTTTTCCAACACTACTTTTGGTATTACCTGTCGTTCGTAAAATCACGGCACTATTAGTAGAACCTGTTTAAAAAATGAAAACGTAGATATTGAGTCTACGTTTTATCTAAAAATTTGGTTTTAAATATCATTAAAAAGCGATTGATAATTGCAAAGATAAATAAGCAACTAAACTTGATAAAAAAACCATGGGTACATAGCGATAAGCTTTAAAAAGTAATTGTTCATATTTAGAAGATATTTGTTTAGCTTGCCATACACTCGCTTTTAATGCAGTGAAAAAACTCACCATTAACCATGCACTGACAATACTTAATGCAAAGAAGCCAATCATGATTTGACTGCTACCTTCTGTACTTAGCCATAGTTTTAATGAAACTTCAGCAATGGGTAATAATGCTAAAATCAATAGGACAGACTTAAGCATCGCCCAATGAAACTGATTTAGTTCATCAAGTACGAGAAATGCTTTCATTTAATCTCTCCCATAGTTTTATAAAGTGATTTTTATTTATTATGCAAAGCTTTTATTTAAATATATAGCTTATTTCCTCTCATATTTTAACT
This sequence comes from Acinetobacter seifertii, assembly GCF_016064815.1. Taxonomy (NCBI): domain Bacteria; kingdom Pseudomonadati; phylum Pseudomonadota; class Gammaproteobacteria; order Moraxellales; family Moraxellaceae; genus Acinetobacter; species Acinetobacter seifertii. The sequence goes on from NZ_CP065820.1 coordinate 3,653,871, forward strand.
TTCTTGTAACTATTAAATATGGGAATAATTCTTATTTTAAATCTCAAATCTAATTATTAACTTTATTATTTTATTTTCAACAGCTTATTATATTTTTGTGATTAAGAAAGATTATCAATTCGAATTATCAATTTCTCTTACTCTCCGAATCGATAATCTCTCTTATATTTTAATTAAGGCTGGTAATAAATATCTGCATCGTTACCTTCACCACCTTCTTTACCATCTGCACCAAATGAATATAGGTCAAAAGGATGGCCGTCTTTTCCAGGAATGACGTATTGAATATCATTTTTCCAACTGTCTTTAGGATAACCACCTTTCACATAACCACCTGGCATCCAGTTTTTTGCTGTAGCAGGTTGATTAATAAGTGCATCTAGTCCACCTTCTTGCATAGTTGGAAAATGTCCGTTATCGAGCTTGTACTGATCTAAAGCACCCGCTACCCCCTTCAAGGTAATTTGAGTGGTATCGATTTTAGCTTTTTCACTACGACCCATGACGTTCGGCACAATTAAAGCCGCCAACACACCTAAAATAACAATCACGACCATGACTTCAATAAGGGTAAAGCCTGAGGCACGTTTCATTCGAGCACCGCTCGAACGTGCCGAAAGTCTGAAAGCTACGCTTGAGGTTTTTTGAGCATCCTTAACGTGCTCTTTTTGTTTCATGACCATCTTCATCATTATCTCTAATATCAAAGTTATTAAATCATATTGTTCATATTTACGATTGGCAGCATAACCGCAATTACAATAACCAACACAATGCTTGCCATTAATACCAGCATAAGCGGTTCAAGTAATGCCAATAAGGTTGAAATAAATGTCGTCACCTCACGGTCTTGCATAGTTGATGCACGTTCCAGCATACGGTCAAGCTCACCTGATGCCTCACCACTTCGAATCATTTGTACCATCATTGGTGGGAAATAACCACTGCGCTCCAATTGCGTACCCAAGTTACCACCTTCGGTAACACGCTCAGCAGCATGGGCAATAGAGTCACGGATGACCCAGTTATTGGTCACAGCAGCACCAATTTTTAGAGCATCCACCAACGGCACACCCGAACGAGTCAAAATAGATAAAGTACTGGCAAAGCGTGCAGCATTAATACCACGAGACAGTTTACCGAATAATGGCAATTTGAGTGTTAAGCGATCAAAAGCATAATGACCAGCCGTTGTTTTTAAAAACCGCACAAAGGCAACAACGCCTATCACAGCAAAAAGGATGATAAAGACCCACGCATGGCGAATAAAATCACTCGCTTTCATTAAAGCGACTGTAATCCATGGTAAGGCATCTTTGCTTTGATCGAAGGTTTTTACAATCTCTGGAACCACATAGGTCATTAATCCCATCACAATACCAAAAGACATCAGCATTAAAATGATCGGGTAAATCATGGCACCTTGAACTTTCTTTTGCATGGCAAAACGGTTTTCGGTGTAGTCAGACAACTGATCTAAAATGAGATCTAAATGACCTGAACGCTCACCTGCTGCAACCGTTGCAATATAAAGGTCAGGAAAACGACCTGACTGTTGCATGCCTTGCGCAAGTGAGTGCCCTTCTAATACTCTTGAACGAACCGAGAGTAAAAGATTTTGCACATGTGCTTTTTCACTTTGTCTGCTCACGGCGCGTAAAGCTTCTTCTAGAGGAATTGCAGCAGCGACCAAAACGGAGAGTTGTCTGGTCATCAGTGCTAAATCATAAGCACTAAACTTTTTCTGGAATAACCCGTGGCTTTGATGCTTATCTTTTTGTTCAACAGGGTCAACGCTAATCGGAGTCCATGCTTTATCGCGTAATTGTTGGCGAATCTGACGTGCTGAGTCTCCTTCAAGCACCCCCTTTTGCTGCTTCCCTGAAGCATCAATAGCAGTAAATTGATATGCAGGCATGGTAATGTTCTAATTTTCCAAAAATAATAGTCGCTGCTGTTGCATCTATGCTACGCAATCATTCATATTCATTCTATAGCCTGTGTAGAATACCCAAGTCCTCTTCACGACGCTATGCCGTTTTTTAAAATTGACGAAATGAGCCTCTATGACCATAACGCCAAAGCCTGATTCAGTTGTTTATCGTGTGCGTGTTGCCGTACCTGTGCATCTGTACGACACTTTTGACTATACACTCACCAAAGCACAATATGAACGGGCTCAAGTAGGTTCACGCGTCGCAATTTCATTTGGACGGCAAAACCTGATTGGTATCATTACTGAAAAAGTTGACCCACAAGAATCATTTACAGGTAACTTTCAGCTTAAAGCCATTTCTGAACTTTTAGATGATGAGCCTATTTTAGATGAACAAGTTTTAAATTTATTGACATGGTCAGCACAATATTACCAATTTCCGATTGGTGAGGTGATGCAGACTGCTTTACCTGCGTTATTACGTCAGGGTAAACCCATGGATGTGTTATTTCATTTATGGAAAATCATTCCATGTGACAATGTTGAAGCTCTGCTAAAACGCTCAATCAAACAACAAGACGCTTATCAAATTTTAAAATTACACCCTGCCGGAACTACAGAAAATATTCTTAATTTGAGTGGTGTAGAAACTGCGACACTTAAAGCACTTCAAAAGAAAGGACTGGTAGATTGTACGCTTGAGCCGCATGACTTTAGCCCAACACCCATACAATTGGCTCAAATGCCACTCACGCTAAATGATGACCAAAAGAAAGCAACTCAGCACGTCATTAATGCACAGCATCAATACCAAGCATTTTTACTAGATGGCTTAACTGGAAGTGGTAAAACTGAAGTTTATTTGCACATCATGCATGAGGTGTTAAAACAAGGTAAGCAAGTCCTAGTATTGGTTCCTGAAATTGGCTTAACCCCTCAAACTATTTCGCGCTTTAAGTCTCGTTTTAACTGCGATATTGCTTTATTGCATTCAGGCTTAAATGACTCTAAACGCTTACAAGCATGGCAACAGGCACAAACTGGTAAAGCATCTATTATTTTAGGGACTCGTTCCGCCATTTATACGCCGCTGCCACGTCTGGGCCTCATCATTTTAGATGAAGAACACGACCTGTCTTATAAGCAGCAAGAAGGCTTCCGTTATCATGCGCGTGATGTCGCACTGTACCGAGGCCACTTACAAAACTGCCCTGTTATTTTAGGTTCGGCGACTCCAAGCATCGACAGTTATCACTTGGTAGAAACTGGTAAGTTAACTTCACTGCAACTTAACCAACGTGCAGGCCACGCGCTTTTACCTAAAATGCATTTGATTGACCTTAAAATTGTCAAAAAGCAGCATGGTATTAGTCAGCCTTTAATCGAGCAGATTAAAAATACCCTAGCAAGAAAAGAACAGGTTTTAATTTTTTTAAATCGTCGTGGCTATGCGCCTGTATTGGTTTGTGAAAGCTGTGGATGGCAAGCAAATTGTCCACATTGCGATGCACATTTTACGTTGCACACTCAGCCTTATTCTTATTTGCATTGTCACCACTGTGGCACAGTTCATCGCTTGCCAGACCACTGCCCTGAGTGTCAGCAGAAGAGTTTAAAAACGTTAGGTGCAGGAACAGCCAAAGTTGAAGAGCACTTACAAGAATTATTTCCAGACTATGATGTGATTCGGGTCGATCGTGACAGCACCAGTCGTGTCGGTAGTTGGCAAAAAATCTATGATCGTATTCATCAAAACAAACCAACAATTTTGCTTGGTACTCAAATGTTGGCAAAGGGTCACCATTTTCCACATGTGACCTTGGTTGCTATTTTAGATATTGATGCGGGTTTACTGAGTGTCGATATTCGTGCGCCAGAACGTACTGCACAGTTGATTGTACAAGTGGCTGGTCGTGCAGGTCGTGGAGAACACAAAGGTCATGTTTATTTACAGACTTTAAGGCCAGATCATCCTTTACTCACCACACTCATCGAAAAAGATTATCGGGCGGTCGCGAAACAAACATTAGCTGAACGAAAAGTTGCATTACTGCCGCCTTATCGTTATGCAATCTTAATTCGTGCTGAGTCGAAAGATCGTGACTATACCTTACATTTTTTAAATGAAGCTGCCGAACAGCTTCGCCAAATTGCAGGTGATATTGTTGATATTTGGGGGCCGATTCCAGCACCAATGGAACGTAAAGCGGGACGTTACCGCGCCCATATGGTGATTTTGTCTGCCGACCGTGCTCGTCTGCATTTTTACTTAAGACAATGGTGGGCTCAGTTGGTTCATGCACCAAGACAGCATCAACTTAGACTCTCTATTGATGTTGACCCGCAAGAATTTAGTTAGATGATTTGAATATCATGGTGTGAAGAAGCCCTTTTGGCTTTACACTTAAAAAGATCAATACATTCGGGGTAATGAATGTCATTCCTACTGCAAGCAACAATTTTTCTTGGAGCTTCTCTGATTTTAGTCCCTTTGGGTAAACGCTTAGGGATTGCAACAGTTTTAGGTTATTTATTTACGGGCATCCTTCTTGGCCCAAGTGTTTTAAATATTGCTCATGACCCTGAAGCCATTATGGAACTGGCTGAGTTTGGGGTCATCTTACTTATGTTCCTCATTGGCTTAGAGTTACGTCCTCAACGTTTATGGGAAATGCGTGACTCCATTTTCGTGATGGGAAGTTTGCAAGTGGTGATTACGGGCGTAATTCTCATGCTCACCGTATTGCTACTATTTCAGCAACAACTTGCTGCCAGCTTTGTCATTGGTTTTGCGCTTGCGCTGTCTTCTACAGCCTTTGTATTACAGTTACTGACTGAAAAACAACAGCTCAACACCACCTATGGTCAGCAATCATTTTCAATTTTGCTTTTCCAAGATATTGCAGCGATTCCTTTACTGGCAGTGATTCCACTGTTGGCAGGAACTGAATCTACCCATCATGGTATTGCTTATTTTGCGGCCATCATTGCAACATTCAGTGGTCTGTTCCTATTTAGTCGTTATGTGATGCGTCCATTTTTCCGTTTCGTTGCAAAAAGTGGTGCAACTGAACTGATTACCGCGGTGGGGTTATTTATTATCCTTGCTGTTGTGCTACTCATGGATACTTTAGGGATTAGCACAACTCTAGGCGCTTTCCTCACTGGGGTACTTTTAGCCGACTCAGAATTCCGTCATGAACTTGAAGCAAGTATTGCTCCGTTTAAAGGACTATTACTTGGTTTGTTCTTTATGACTGTGGGCATGACCACACAACTGTCTTTATTTATTGAAATGCCTTGGCTCATTATTGGCGGAGCGATTGGCTTACTCGTTATAAAAACCCTCGTGTTGACCGCTATTGCCCGCTATAAAAAATATAGTTGGAACAATAGCCTGCTGCTTGGAACATGTTTAGCGCAAGGTGGTGAATTTGCATTTGTCATTTTAAGCCTTGCCAAAAGTGAAAAAGTTTTGACTGATGCTTTATTAGAACCTGTTACCCTGATTGTGACGTTGTCGATGGTCCTTACCCCAGTCATTTACTGGATTATGGCAACTAAAATCATTCCTTTGTTTAATAAAGAACGCCCACCTGAATATGATGAAATTCCGCAACAAGATAATCCAATTATCATTGCTGGGTTTGGTCGCTTTGGACAAATTATTGCGCGTATTGCCCGTTTGCAGCACTTAGGCTTTACTGCCATCGACAACAACCTTCATCAAGTGGACTTTGTGCGTCGATATGGCGGTAAACTCTACTATGGAGATGTCACCCAACCTGACTTACTTCGCTCGGCAGGCATTGAAAAAGCCCAAGTATTTATTCTCGCAATAGACGATGTCGAAGACTCTATGAACGTTGCACGGCATTTAAGATTGAACTATCCCCACATAAAGTTACTAGCACGTGCACGTGACCGACATCATGTACATCTATTAAGAGACTTAGGTGTTGAACATATTTGGCGTGAAACCTATTTATCATCATTAGGTATGGCTTATCGCGCTTTACGCGAACTTGGTATTTCCGATGAACAAGCCTATAACAATATCGAAATCTTTCGAGATTATGATGAGAAATTACTCATTCAGCAGCAAAGCATTTATACCGATGAACAAAAGGTTTTTGAAACTCATCGTAATGCGCTGGCTGAACTTGAACATCTCTTTGAAAGCGATGCACAGCAAGCCACATCAAGACATGACGTGAATTTAAAGCGTCATTTACAACCAAATCGTATCGACATTACACGAGATCACGAAGAATAACTTGAGATTTCGTAAAATGGCTATATTAAGGACTTATTCACATTGCCTAAATGATTGCGACAATCGGTACAAGAGTTACCGATGTCCTGCTTGCAGCCACGCTGCATTCCCTAAGCTTGATTAAACCGAAGTTGTTATAATCTGCTTAGGGCCCTGGAGAATATTATGTCTGATTTACGCCAACGCTTTTATATAGAGGACTTTCCTGTTCGCGGTGAAGTAGTTCATCTGGAAGAAGCATTACAAACTATTTTAGCTCAACGCGACTACATGCCTGCGGTTAAGATTCTATTAGGCGAGATGTTGAGCGCGACTGCATTACTTGCAAGTACTTTAAAAATCAAAGGCCGTATCAGCTTGCAAATCCAGGCTAGCGGCTCTTTCAAATGGGCCATGGCTGAATGTAATCACTTAGGTGAAGTTCGTGCTTTAGCAGACTACGAAACAGATCCTCGTTTTGTTGAAGCAACTGACAGCAGTACAGTCCTTGGCGCTTTAGTTAATCCAATTTTATTTATTAACATCGAGCCTGAGCATGGTGAGCGTTATCAAGGGATCGTACCTCTTGACCAAACAAACTTAGCGGGCTGTTTGATGCAGTATTATGATTTATCTGCTCAAATTCCAACTCGTATTGTGTTGGCAAGTACAGCTAAACGCTCTGGTGGTTTACTCATTCAGTTATTACCTCGTCATGATGAAGAAGAGCAAAAACTGGTTGATGAAGATTTATGGCCACGTTTAACCATGCTGACTGAAACGCTCAAGCCTGAAGAACTGACTGAGCTTTCAGCGAATGAAATTTTGTATCGTCTCTATAATGAAGAAGAAGTACGCTTGCCAGAAGTTGAACACTTAAAATTTGGCTGTACTTGCTCTAAAGAGCGCTGTGCTAAAGCACTCATTCAAATTGGTGTTGATGCTGTTCATGAAACACTGGAAGCTCAGAACCCAATTCAAATGGATTGCCAGTTCTGTAATACTCGTTATGAATTCACTGCCGAAGAAGCATTAGGTCTGTTTGGTGAACATTTGAGTTAATCCCTTACTTTATAAAAAGGCGGTCAAACCGCCTTTTTATTTATCTATAGTTTTTTGATGATAATTTTCAGCATCTTATTTTAAATCAGTTAATATGAGCTTACTTTATAGCCTAATAAACAAGATGCTTATATTTCATGAATTATTTTGATTATTTTCTCTTTATTTTTAGTGTCATTATTATGATTGCTACACCTGGCCCAGTCATGATTTTAGTGGCAAGCGCTGGGCTTAAAGGTGGCTATAAAAAAGCACTGGAAACCATTTTTGGTACAAATCTCGCATCACTGGTTTTAATTTTTATTTCAGTACTCGTACTCAAAGGAGTACTCGGTATTAATGAAAGCTATTTAAATATTATTCGTTTTTTAGGCTGTCTCTATATTGGCTATTTAGGATTTAGTATTCTTAAAGAAGTGATTCAAGCTCCACATCCAGAAGCAATACAAACCGTTTCTGCCCAAAATGGTGGTTTTAAAAAAGGCTTTTTGGTCGGTATTTCAAATCCTAAAGATATTATTTTCTTTTCAGCTTTCTTTCCTCAATTTGTCTCTATTTCACCTAACTTAAATTTCAGTCTAACTGTTCTTACCCTGACATGGATTGTTTTAGATTTTTTAACCCTGTCTTTAGTGTATGTGTTTTTCCGTCGCCTTTCTAACAGCCACTTATACCCTAAAATACTTGGCTTATGCGGCCTATTGCTTTTACTAATTGCCCTATACGGTTTATATCAGACGTTCATTTAAGCAATCAGAGGCATAACCCTAATCGACTTATGTCTCTTCCACCTTGCCTCTCCATTTCTGTAAGAGAACAACTCTTATACAATCTAGCTCATTGAAAGCCTTAAAAATTGTTTCATAATGAAATAAACAACACCATCGTGATAAAACATTATGGCCAAAAATTATTATGAAGAATTAGGGGTTACACGAGAAGCCTCTGCTGATGAAATTAAAAAAGCATATCGGAAATTAGCTCGTAAATATCACCCCGATATCAGCAAAGAAAAAGATGCAGAAGAAAAAATGCAGGCGATTAACGTTGCCTATGACACGTTAAGCAATGCAGAAAAAAAAGCTGAATATGACCAAATGTTAGATCACCCACAGGGCTTTAATGACTTTGGTCAAGGTGCAGCTCAAGGTGGATTTGATGGCGCGCGTTTTTATCGTCAGGGCTTTACGGGCGGCGGTGGTGAACAAGCTGATTTTAGCGGTTTCGAGGATTTGTTCGGCCGTTTTGGTGCTGGTTTTGGTGGTGGGCAACAACAATACCAAAGACAACAACGCAGTTACCGAGGTGAAGATCAGCATGCCAGCATAGAGGTTGATCTTGATATTGCCTACCATGGATCAACACAACAGATTACCTTACAAATTCCGACTGTGAATGTCTATGGTGAGCCTGAGGTACAACGTAAAACCCTACAGGTGAAAATACCGAAAGGCATGAAGGAAGGCCAACAAATTCGCCTAAGCGGACAAGGACAAAGTGGTATCAATGGTGGTGCCAACGGCGATCTTTATATCGAGATTCAATATAAAGACACAGATCGTGTTCATGTCGAAGGCAGTGATGTATATTTAACTGTAGATGTAGCACCTTGGGAAGCTGCATTAGGTCAAGGTATTGAAGTAAAAACACCTGCTGGGTCATTACATGTCAATTTACCTAAAAATGCAAAACAAGGACAACAGCTACGTTTAAAAGACAAAGGGATACCAAATAAAACGCCAGGCCATCTTTATTTAATTTTAAATATTGTATTCCCGCCTGCACATTCTGAAAAAGAAAAAGAAGCGTATCAGCAATTGGCAGAAGCCTTTGCTTCATTCGAACCTCGTTCATCTCATTAGGGAGCAAGATCATGACAACCATCCATTATCGAGAAATTGTATGTGACGGCCACACCTTTAGTGCTGAAGTCGTTGATGAACAATCTACATTTGACTTACAACAATTTGCTCAAGCCTGTGGTCAAAGCCCAGACTGGATTTTAGAGCTTATTGAGTACGACATTTTAGTGATTGAAAGTACCCCTGAGAAACATCAGTTCATGGGTGAAGATGTCGTTCGTGCTCGTAAAGCGTATCGTTTACAACGTGACTTTGACGCAAGTTTGGCAGCAGTTGCGGTGATGTTAGATTTGATTGATGAAGTGCAACAACTTAGAAAACAGTTGAAGCATTTTCATTAAGATTTTTTCTTCTAAATAATCTTTCACACAGGTATGAGCTAACGTGATGGGCGGCATGGATGCCGCCTTTTGGGCTGCGGTAACATGGATGTACCGTCAGTCCAAGAAAGGGGTTTTGTTACTTTTGCCCAGTCAAAAGTAAGGATATGCCTATGCAATAAGTATCAAATTAATCCCTAAATTTGAGGCAGTACTAACAAATCAACTTTACTGATTTTGAAAATTCCTATTACTTCAACCGAGTAATCTTCTCCACTTCCTTCAAAGTCTGCTTAATCGGTTCATATTCCAAAAACCAGAACAAATTCATACGCTCTTGGCGGTGCTGCTGAGCCAATAAATCAATAACACTTTTCTCGCCACGCCCTACCAAATGCTGTCGATAGAAGTAGTAAAGCAAGAAAACCGTACTGAGCAACATGACACCAAGCATAATCCAGAACCCCACTGGCGACTTAAGCCCTGGAATAAACTCAAAGTTCATTCCATAAATACCTGTTAAGAGTGTAAGCGGTGCAAATACGGCCGTAATAATGGCAAGAATACGCATATTTTCATTGGTCTGGTTTGCAATCGCTGAGAAATGCAAATCAATTGCCGACTGAATAGCGCTACGTAAACGTAAAGTATGCTTTTGAATACGTTCGACATGACTCATTAAATCATTCAAACGAACTAACAGAAGATCTTGAGAACTATGTGTCCGCTCACCAATCACATGATGATAATTTTCTACAATTTCATCTCGAAACTCTTGTAAGGTTTCGATTTGCTCTTCGCATAAATTTTCGACCTGTTGAAAGGCCATGTTTTCATGAAACAGTTGATGCCATTGTTTAAAACGGCGATTGCCCTGTAATAGCTGTTGTTGCCAATGCTCGACCCTTCTAGTTAAAGGTGAACGAATATCAAGATAACCATCCACCATGCTATTGAGCAGACGTAAACACAAATCTACAGGTGAATTAGGCAACTTACGGGTTTTGTTTTGCTCTTCTAAGGTTTTACATAAAATATTTTCAAGACGCTGAATATAATTTTCAATCGACTTGTTGCCCTGCTCACGTACGCTAATCAGAACTTTAGGCGTAAAAATAAAACTAATTGGCGTGGTAGCTAAGCCAAATACACTCTCGTGAGTTTCCCCATTTTTAATTTCATCATCAGGTGTCACAAGCTTTTTGAAAATGAGCAGATCATATTCTTCAAGCGTATCAAAGGCACAAGGATGCTCAATATTGGCAATATCTCGCATATGAAATTCATTAATTGCGACATCTGAAAGCTGCTGAATTTTTTGTTGCCATTCTTCATTATGGTTAACAACATCAGATCTCACACTATCAATCCAGAAAAACTCTAGAACATGTTCAGTGTGCTTTTCTCGGCTCAAAAAAACATAGCCATCCTTTTGATGACGATAAAAATAATAAATCTGCATACCACGTCGATCTATTTGTGTGTTACTTGCATCATGCCATAAAAAAAGCCCGCATCAAGCGGACTTTTTTATTAGTGAGTTAAGCAATTATGCTTGCTCAATATCTTTCATAGTCAATTTGATACGACCACGGTTGTCAACATCAGCAACTTGTACTTTAACTTCCTGACCTTCTTTAAGAACGTCAGTTACGTTCGCAATACGCTCATTCGAGATTTGCGAAATGTGAAGAAGACCATCAGTACCAGGCATAATGTTTACGAACGCACCAAATTCTACGATACGGATAACTTTACCGTCATAGATTTTACCTGGCTCAACTTCAGCAGTAATCGCTTGGATTTTTGCAATTGCAGCTTTAGCAGCAGCTTTAGTTTCACCAAATACGCGAACTGTACCGTTATCTTCAATATCAATAGCAGCTTTAGTTTCTTCAGTAATTTGACGGATAGTTGCACCACCTTTACCAATTACGTCACGGATTTTGTCCGGATTAATAGTAATTACTTCAAATGTTGGAGCATGCATTGAAATTTCAGGACGAGCGCGTGAAATTACTTTGTTCATTTCATTAAGGATGTGCATACGACCAGCAAATGCTTGGTTTAACGCAACCTCCATAATTTCTTCAGTAATACCTTCGATCTTGATGTCCATTTGAAGTGCAGTAATACCGTTTGCAGAACCTGCTACTTTAAAGTCCATGTCACCAAGGTGGTCTTCGTCACCTAAGATGTCTGAAAGTACCGCAAAACGATCGCCTTCTTTCACTAAGCCCATTGCGATACCCGCAACTGGCGCTTTAAGTGGAACACCTGCATCCATAAGAGATAATGACGCACCACATACAGAAGCCATTGAAGATGAACCGTTAGATTCAGTAATGTCAGATACAATACGAATAACGTATGGGAAGCGGTCAGCAGCAGGAAGAACAGCTTGAACACCACGACGTGCTAAACGACCATGACCAATTTCACGACGTTTAGGACCAGACTCACGACCTGTTTCACCTACAGAGTATGCAGGGAAGTTGTAGTGCAACATGAAGTTGTCAGTTTTAGTGCCAGAAAGCGTATCAACCATTAACGCATCACGAGTATTACCCAATGTTGTTGTTACTAACGCCTGAGTTTCACCACGTGTAAATAATGCAGAACCGTGTGCACGGTCTAATACGCCAACTTGAACGTCGATCGCACGAACAGTTTTAGTATCACGACCATCAATACGTGGCTTACCAGACAAGATGTTGTCACGTACTGTACGGTATTTAAGGTCTTCAAATAATTCGTTTACTTCGTCAGCAAGACCTGTTTCGTCATTTTCAGGAACGAACTGAGCTACAGCTTCTGCATAAAGTGCATCTAATGCTGCATAACGATCTTGTTTAACCGCAATCGTATACGCTTCAGAAATTTTAGCTTCGAAAGCTGCTTTTAATTGCTCACGAAGTGTTTCATTTTTAGCTGGAGCAACCCAAGTTGATTCCACTGCACCGGCAGCAGCAGCAAATTCTTTAATTGCTTGAATCGCGATTTGCATTTCGTCATGACCGAAAAGCACTGCACCAAGCATTTGGTCTTCTGAAAGTTCTTTTGCTTCAGATTCAACCATTAATACAGCCGCTTCTGTACCAGCAACCACAAGGTCAAGGTCAGACTGAGCCATTTGTTCAAAATTCGGGTTTAAAACATATTCGCCGTTAATTAAACCAACACGAGCTGCACCGATTGGGCCACGGAATGGTGTACCTGCAATTGCTAATGCAGCAGAAGTACCTAACATTGCAGCAATATCAGCTTCCATAGTTTTGTCAGAAGAAACAACTGTTGCTGTTACTTGAATTTCGTTGAAGTAACCTTCTGGGAACAATGGACGAATTGGGCGGTCAATAAGACGTGAAATTAAAGTTTCAGCTTCAGAAGCACGACCTTCACGCTTACCGTAACCACCAGGGATACGACCAGCTGCATATTGTTTTTCTTGATAGTTAACTGTTAACGGGAAAAAGTCTTGACCCGCTTTTGCTTTAGATTGAGCAACAACCGCAACTAAAACAGTTACGCCGCCCATTGTAATTAAAACTGTATTTGCTTGACGTGCAACGCGACCCGTTTCTAAAACGACTTGATGTTGACCGAACTGGAATTCTTTACGAACGATGTTAAACATTGACATGTATTGTATTTTCCTAATTTTATTCTAGTGAGACCCCTAAGGTTTGGCATTCAGACTACAACTATTGGTAGATAAATGACAAAGCTTAGAAGCCATCACACTAGACCAAAAATTTTAAATAATATTAAACGCAAAGAAGGAGCGCACAAGCGCCCCTTCTATAAATCGCCTAACGATTGATTAGGCGAAACTTTCTTTCCAGAAACAAAGCATAGCAACATGCGATAAACCGAAAACAAAGCAAAATCGAATTAACGACGTAGACCTAAAGCACCGATCAAAGCAGTGTAACGCTCGTGGTCTTTACCATTTAAGTAGTCAAGTAATTTACGACGTTGGTTAACCATACGGATCAAACCGCGACGGCTATGGTGGTCGTGTTTGTGAGCTTTAAAGTGACCTTGTAAATCATTGATTTGAGCAGTCAATAAAGCTACTTGTACTTCTGGTGAACCAGTGTCGTTTTCAGCGCGAGCAAATTTAGCAATGATCTCTGCGCGGTCTGCATTAGTTAAAGCCATTCGATTTCTCCGAGATGCTTAAAAAATAAAATGATATGAATCAGTTGAGCGCAACTGACTGCCGTGCATCACTACAGCAAGTTGCCTATTTTAAGGTATCTATATATGGATTGCAAAATTGTTTTCAGTTACCTGTCATTTTAGACACTGACATACGCATCCGAACCCTGCACACTTGACCGTCAATAAAAAGAAAGAAACGCGAGGGACGTGTGAAAATATTTTCGACCAACACCTGTCCAGTACCAGACGATATTGGATCGGTCATTCATCACAAAGATGAAGTACCTGCTGAACAAGGTGGAATGAATGAACGACAGGTTCAAAAGATCTGGAAAAGTATTGAGTCACTCTATAAAACTGGGAACTATCCGCTCATTACTTTTTGTTTACGCAGGCAGGGGAAAATTTTATTAAATCGAAGCATCGGCTATGCTCAGGGGAACTCTCCAGCAGGTCTGCAAAATAATGCTCTCATTGCAACGCCTGACACTCCTGTTTGTTTATTTTCAGCATCCAAAATGATTACTGCTATGTTGATTCATCTTTTAGATGAAAAAGGTGAAATCAACTTACTCGATCCTGTCAGTTATTACATTCCAGAATATGGTGTAAATGGGAAGCGCCGTGCGACGATCTTTCATTTATTAGCACATCGTGGCGGCATCCCTTATATAGACGGCGAAGTCACTCCTGAATTGCTTTTTGATAAAGATGAAATTTTAAAGCGGCTATATGCAGCAAGACCCGTTTCTCCTGCAGGTAATCACCTCGCCTATCATGCTGTAACTGCAGGTTATATTTTGGGAGAAATTATTGAACGGGTCACAGGACAAGATCTTCGTCAGTTTGTACATGAGACCATCGAAAAACCAATGGGTATGCCCTATTTTAACTATGGTTTGAAGCCAGAATATCGTACAAAAGTCGCACTCAATTGTGCAACAGGCTTACATCCTCGCTTAGGGACAGACCATTATCTCAATCATGTATTAGGCGGCGGTTTACAACTCGCTGTAGATGTCACTAATGACAGCCGCTTTATGGATACGATTTGTCCTGCCGGTAACATTTATACGAGTGCCGAACAGGCTGGACGTTTTTTCGAAATGCTCTTGAGTGGTGGAAGTTATCAAGGCAAACAAGTTTTAAGTGAGAAAACAATTTTTAGAGCAACTCTACCGACCACAGGAGTTAATATTGACCGAACCTTATTAATCCCGATGCGTTATGCATTAGGTCCAATGCTCGGTAGCAATCCGGTAGGTTTATTTGGTCCAATGACTGGTCAAGCTTTTGGTCATCTTGGTTTTTCCAATATTTTATGTTGGGCCGATCCAGAGCGTGATATTAGCGTTTCTCTGTTGACTACTGGAAAATCCGTAGTAGGTACTCATCTGCCTGCTTTGACAAATCTGCTCTATCAAATTTCTAGCCAATGTCCTCGAATTCCTAGAGATCAACGTCGTTCATTGTTCGGTAGTGACTCACATGAAACAGATCTAGTTTAAATAGCAATAATCTAGCTATAAAATAAAAAACCCAAGCATTTCTGCTTGGGTTTTTGGCGCTGTAGTTCTTATTTATCGTGTTTATCGCTGTTCTTATTGTTATATGTGAGATGCTTTATACATCCTTCTTCTAGTTTTACTCACTTCCGTTGTTTTTATTTCTATTTCCTTATGGGATGTATTCTCTCATATCCAATTATGAAGAAAAGTAGTATTTTTCTTATCATCATGTAAGCAAAAACGTACAGGTCTGTCTAATATTTAGCGTTTGTCTGTAACAGCTAAATAACGTACGGTTCTGTATAACATTTAACTTAACAATTCACGGGAAAAATGACTATTTAAGAATCATATTACAAATAAATATATTAATACGATTGGTTTAAATTGTTGATAATAAGGACAAGAAATCGTGTGAAATACATAAAGATTTATTTAATTTATTTGACATGATAAAAACTCAAAATATAAAAAAGCCCTGTAGTCTCTCCCAAAACTACAAGGCTTAGCGGCTGTAAGTTTCCTCTTTATTCACCTACTTCATTGTAAGTTCGCAGTCTCTCGACTTAAGTTATTATTATTGTGCGATTTTGCCCGACATTCCTTGCCAAGCTCGTTGTGCGTTTATAATCTCAAAAACAGGGGGTGTTCTCTAGCAGCAAATATCTCGAATCTATGTAAGCTTTTTCTTACAAAGGTCAAAATATTAAGTTTGACTTAACGAACTACCCGATTAACCTTTTCAACTAAACCGCTTCTTCTTGTCGTACGAACTGTAAAAGATTGTAATAAAGCCTCAGGGTGAACCAAAAGACTCACTACCTTTTTCGCTCGTGTAATCGCAGTGTAAATAAGTTCTTGGCTTAGCAAATTCTTGGCAGCCTGATCGAGAACTACAGCAGTATGTGTAAATTCAGAGCCTTGCGATTTGTGAATGGTTAAGGCAAATGCACTTTGAATACTTTTAGGTAGTCTGTTTGCAGCAACCCATTTATTTAAACTAGGAAAATACACTTCAAACTGTTGAGGCTGAGTACGGTGTTCAAAACATAAACCAATGTCACCATTTGAAATGCCAAGTTGGTAATCGTTATAAGTCATCATAACTGGACGGCCAACATACCACCCTCCTAAGGTCACGATACCTAGCTGTTGTTGTAACCAACGTTCAGCATATTGATTAAGTTGCTGCAAGCCAAATGGTCCATGACGTACAGCAGTTAAAATACGGTAGTCATCGAATGACTTAACGATATTTTCAATATGCTCAATTGAGCGATCATCTTGTAAATAAGCTTTTAGGCTTTGCACATAGCCTTGAAAACCCACCATCAATTTTTGATAGTAAGCTTCTAGCTCTATAGATGCCCCCTCAGGTAAGTATTCAAGCTGAACCACATCGGGCATATTAGCTTCTAAAGGAATTGAACGTAGCTCTGAAACCTGAACAATATCAATTTCAAATTGCTGTAGAACCTGCTCATGATTGATCTGACTGGTTTGCATTTGAATAAATCGTGCCACCTGACCAATTAAAGCATCTTCTGCAAAACGACGACTGGTTTGAAGGTGAACACGGTTTTCAGACAAAGCGTCGATTTGCTGTAAATCTGCAAGTACCGCTCCAACATCTACTGAAGCAAGCTGGTTGGCATCGCCTAGCAAAATAATTCGACAAGACTCAGGCACCGCTTCAAATAATAAAGTTGCCAGATTTAAATCCAGCATAGAGGCCTCATCCACCACAATAACGTCATAAGGCAAAGTCTGCTTTTGATTAAAACGTGGAGTTTGACTATGCCCCATACCCAATAAGCGATGAATAGTTTGGGTACTTTGGTTTCTTAGCTCATCACTAACCAACCCCGACTCAAGCAGTTTTGGGTCATTAAACGAGTTTTGTAAGGCTTCTTGCATACGCTGTGCAGCTTTACCCGTCGGAGCTGCCATTGCTACACGAATATGAGGAATTGCTTGACTCAGCACAGCAATAATACGAGCGAGCGTATAGGTCTTACCTGTACCCGGCCCACCTGTAATGATACTTAAGCTCTGCTGAGTCACCATTTGCAAAGCAGCTTGCTGATGTGGGTCAGTGAGTAAGTTTAAATGCTCTTCACACGAAACTGGTTGAATTGGTTGTTGCTTTAATCGACGAATTTGCTCAGCTAGACGTTGCTCTAGGTTCCAATATCGGTATAATGCCAACCCCTGCCCGTCGTGGACACAAGGGGCAACTTGAGACATCGCTTGTTCTGCGGATATCGCCAGTTGACCAAGTGTTTCTGTTTCTTCTGGGCTAATCGCAATACAACTGTCACCTTGCAAGCTCGCTTCAATAAGCTGCTGCAAAAAACAAGCTGCCTCTGGAGCTTTTGTCTGTGCAGTAAACGGAGCTTGATTTAGAAAGGTACTCCAAGTCGTCAACCAGCTTAAATCGCTTTGTTCAGGGCTATTTAGATTGTCCACACACTTATCCACCTAGTTTTCCACACGCTTGTCCACATGGTTATAGACAGGATTATCCACACCCCAAGTATTTGTTAATTCTAAAATTAGATCATTTATCAGCATTTTTTATGCAATTTTATCCTCAGCAAAGTAACCTAAAATAGCATCAAGTCGTAGAATAAATTCTGTACTTGGCTGCCAATAATAATAACCCTGCTCAGCTTCGCCATTCATACCACGCAAGTAAAGATAAGTCGCCCCACCTAGGTGTTGCTCAATATCATAATTTTGCATTTTGACTTTTAAATAACGATGTAGCGCAACCAAATACAAGCCCGCTTGCAACCAATAACTGGCTAAAGACATACTTTGAGCAATACTTTCTACACTGTAATCGGCAAGGTTTTCACCCAAGTAGTTACTCTTATAGTCAGCAATGTGATAACGCTGCCCATCAAAATAAACCAAGTCTATCGAACCATTTAAATAACGTGCAGAACGAGCCTCTAATAACTCAGGCATTTCCATTCCATATTCAGCAAACAGCTGCTGAATACGTTTCATGGCTAACACACGATCTGAGAGCGCCAAATAAAAAGGACACTCTGATAAATAGTGCTCTGGTTGTAACTGATTTAGGCGAAAACCTTGATATAACGACGTGTTTAGAATCTCTTGCAGCCATGTAGCCACAGCGTGATAAAGCGAATATTCTGCTTCTTGTTCTTCGGGAAAGCTTTCTTGGTATTTGATTAATAAATCTTGCCACAAACTACTATAGTCATTTTTAAAACGACGACGTATTTCACTTACCCACTCATCTGCACATTGAAAATCAATATGCTCAAAAATTTCATGTAAGAAATTACCTGCAAGTGTTCCTCTAGGAAAGTTGCTTTTAATCCAGCTAATTGGCTGTGCTGCGGTCACTTCAACAGAAATAACTTGATCGAGTTCATCTTCGGCTAAAACAGCTTCATGATTTTGACTCGCGAGTAAATCTGTACCTACTTTATGTCTTAAATGCTGTGCCAGATAACTAAAACTGGTTTTGCCTCTCGAATAAAAGCGCTGGTCAGGAAAGTGTTGTGCCTGTATATCAATAATATTAATGTGTTGATTTAAATGCATGGCAGCAGGTGGCTGCTCCAAAATCATTTCATCGCAACAACAACGGTGCTGGAAAGGTTCAGCTCTATTTTTCCAAAAAGCTAAACCTGAAACAGACTTACCATCTGTATCTTGCATGAGCGCATAAACACGATGACTAGCACGGGTTAAAGCCACATACCAAAGGCGGTTTTGTTCCGCCAAAGCCCGTTCTTCATGCTGCTTCAGTTCGGTTTCGTTTAAATACGTTTTATCGGCAATCGCAACAACTCGTTGTGTTACGGTTTGAGCAGATTCAGGCGTAGTGACATCTTGAGTTGAGAAATTGAGTGTTTTGTTATTTTCCCGAAATGGCTTATCAGCCCCAAGCAAAAAGACAATTTTAAACTCAAGGCCTTTCGACTGGTGAATAGTCATGAGCTGTACGCCAGCTTCACTCGACAATCTACGCTCTAGCTCCCACTCTCGGTCAAGCGGCGATTGTAATTGCTTGAGATACCAATGATAGAGATTTTGCGCACCCTGATATTTCTCGCTATGTTGACTTAAAATTTCGGTCAAATGACGCAAGTTCACCACGACCCGCTCATTATCTTTACTCTGAGCAGCAACCAGATTTTTCCAAATGCAAAATTGGTTTAAACATTGCTGCCATGCTACTAAAAAGCCCTGAGCCGACCACAATTCCCGAATAGCATCAAAGCCTGTCATAAACTGGCTTAAACCTTCAGCTGTTTGCTCAAGTTGCAACAGTTGTTTTAGATCCATAGCAAACAATCGGCTAATCAAAGCTCGTTTCACTTTTGCCTCATCGTAAGGATGAAGAATCGCGGTGAGTAAGGCCCCAACATCTTGAGCAATTGTGCAATCAAAAACACTTCGTTTTGACGGCCGGTTAACGCGTATTCCTAAACGTTCTAATTCAAACTGAACTTTATCAAGGCCATCATGATTGCGTGACAAGACCGCAATATCATCTTCATTTAAAGCTTGGGTCTGAGTATCTTTTTGAAGATATAACTGCCCAGTATGTGACTGGTTAAGTAAATCCCGAATCTTCCATGCTACTTGCTGTGCTTCCGTTTCCTTGTCTTTTAGCAGAAGCCAACGTAAAGGGTGCGGGTTAGGCTGATTTTGATCGACTAAAGCTGGGTGAGGTCGAGTCCCTGCCCGAATCGGGTCATATTGAACTTGCTCACCGAAGTCGATTTGCCTTTGAAACAAGGCATCAACCACTTCAACCAAGTTAGCGACTGAACGATGGTTATGAATTAATTTATATTCTCGACCATGCTTTGCCTGAATATCTTTATAAGCATTTAAAAAGGTAAGCATGTCCCCACCACGGAAACCGTAAATTGCCTGCTTACGGTCACCCACCATAATCATGCAACCTTTTTGGTAACGCTCTGGATGACGCCAAACGCTGGCGAGCATATCGTCTTGGTCTTGGTTAGTGTCTTGAAATTCATCGACTAAAATTAAGGGATATCGAGCCTGCACAAATACGGCGAAACGTTGCCCCTGCTCGCCCTTTAAAGCTTCTGACAAAGTGCGAATTTGCTGAGAAAAAGTCGTCTCGCCCTTGTTTTGTAAAACTTGTGGTAAACGTTTTTTAACCTCTACACACAAATAGGCTTTTAAATAAATATGAAGCTGATCGAACTGTTCAGCGTAGTCTTTCAGCACACCAAATAACTGCTGAATCTGCTGAATACAAGGATGTTGATAGAATCCATCTGAAATTTCGGCAGGACATTTTTTAAAAACTTTCTGATCGGTAAGTTGGCCTAAAAACTTAAAAACGAGTTCCCGTTGTGCTGCTAAAGATCCATCAAAAACTAAAATACTGTCGCTTTGGGTGAGAACTTGCAAAAGCTGCGGTAAACACTCGCTAAATAATTTGTTAAACGCCCCATTACGAAATATTGTGCCGCTTACATGTTTATAGTGTTCGCCATCAAGCGAGTAATACGGTTCTAAAAGGCTGATATCAATTTCTGTTGCCAACTGTTTGAGCTGAGCAAGCTGTTCAAATTCAATGGTAGGTTTTTCAGGAAGTTTAAAGTGAGCCGAACTAAAGTTCAGTGAGTCTTCGACCAGTTTGACAAAACTGTCGACACTTTTTAACTCACCTGCCAGATACAACGCATCAATCACAGTTTGAGGCTGAGACTGTATCCATTCACGTAGTACATCATGAATCAGTTGGCGGCTATAGGTTTTAGCATCATCGGTAATTTGAGCATGTTCAATTTTGCCGCTCTCAAAAGCAAACTCACGTAATAGCTTTTGGCTAAAGCTATCGAGTGTTCCGACAAACAACTCATCTAGCTGATCGATGACAAGCTTTAAACGCTCACAGGCATAGGCAATACGTGTCGCAAAATGCTTGAGAACATGTTGGAGTAATAAGTCAGATTCTTGCTCGGCCTGTAAAAGAACCTCTTTCTCAGTCAAGCTCCGCTTAGCATCTAAATAACGGTAGGTTTCGACTAAACGCGCACGAATTCGGCTTTTCAACTCGGCCGCAGCAGCACGGGTAAATGTGGTTGCAATGACTTGTCTAGGCAAATATTTCTCAAGAAAAATACGTACCATCAAACTCGACAGTGTGTAGGTTTTTCCTGTGCCCGCCGAAGCTTCAATTAAATGCAATCCGCTAAATTCAATATCAGTAATAGGTTGATAAGACACCTGTACTCTTGAGTTCATGCCTTACTCCGAATATTGAAATTGAAAAACTGGATGATACAGGTCATAGGCAAACTCATCACAAGCATGTTGAAGCAAAGCTTGTGCATCTTGTTCTTGCAAAATAAAACGCCAGTCCTTATGCAACTTACACGCTTCATTTTGAGTCATATCAATAGCGGTAAATGACCCAGTTTCATTCCAGTATTTTAACAGCTCGGTATAGCTCTTCTCATCCAGTTTTATTTTTTCTGTCGGATTTGTTGTTTCCCACTGATATGCCTTGGCTTTTTCCAGAGGCTTTAGCATTAAAGCTGCTGGTAGCACCAGTGGTTGCTGTTGAGCATAACGCCAGATCTTAAACCACGGTTGTAAATAGTGCCGAGCTTGCTCCGAACTAATACCTTTACAGATTACGGTTTGATCACTAAAAACCACTATACGGCGTCTTTCAGCTCCTGCACTTTCCTCATTTAAATAGGCCAACCAAAGCAGATACTCTAGCCAGACTTTTGCACGTCTTTTGGCCCGAGCACTCGATGCTTCCATGCTGACCCAATCCTGAGTTTCAGATTTTGGCACCGTAATATTCATATGAAGCTGTTTGGCAATTCGCCAGACTCGCTGCGTGGTTTGTGTCACGGCTGGCGTATAGTGGTGAAGACGCTCAAGCAGACATTCCTGTTCAAAAATACCCTGTTGCCATGCGCTGTATTGAACTTTGCCTACAGGTAATTGATCAAGTAGAGCCTCAGGCTGCGCCTGTTGTTCATTTTGCTGTAAAAAATGTCGAATGGTATAACGGCCTAAACCATCTAAAAGCAAAGGTTCGTTCTGATCTAGCTCCCCCACACTTCCCAAATTTTCGACACCTAAAGTTTTTAAATAAAGGCGTGCAGGGAAAGTCACATCCTGTATCCACTGATGGCTATCTAAAACCAGCATGTCAGGTATTTCTAAAGGATAAGATGTATTCGCCCAAGGCTTAAGAACACCAGATGCTTGCTGAATTTGCATAGCTACATTAAACCAGTGATCTTGGTAGCGAATATAGTTGTTCTCGGCCACAAAACCCTTCGGGTCAAACGGCTGTAAATAATGTAAATGGTAGAGTTGTTTTAATTGAGATGGAATTTCAATGCCTTCAATCACTTCACGTTCAGGTGTATTTGGCTCCGGTTTTACAATAAGCGCAAGATGTTCACGGAACTCTTGAAGAATACTTGAAGGATCTCTCACTTCACCGTCATTGACGTCAAATCCGTTATAAAACAGCCATAGATTTTCTTGAGCTAAAAGTAAGGCATCCAAGAAAGCGCCTTGGTCATCCTCAAGGCGGGAACGGTCACCTAGTTGTTGACGTAAAGCATCCATCAAATCAAATGGCACGTGGGTATCACGGTTTGGGAACTGCCCTGCATCAAGGTTCAACATCACAATTAAGCGATAAGGTAAGGGACGAATTTGTCCAATCTGGGCAAAGGTAATCTGCCCAGTCGGTTCAGCTTGTGCCGTCTGGTTTTCTAAAGTTCGCTGAATCTCATCGAGGATATAAGGCAAAGGCAAGGTAATTTTACGTAAGGTGCCTGTTTCTGCCTCGGCATAGTAACTTGCAAGCGTTAACATACGCTCTTGTTTTTTTAGAATTTCCCGAGCAGCTTTTAAAGCAGCCACACCAGCTTGTTCAAACTCGACTATATCTTGCGACAACACTTGCAGCCAGTATTCTACTGTATGTACTTTTCTTTGCTCATGCATAATGAGCCAGTCACGGCGCTCATTTAAATCTTGATAAATCTGAATGAGCGTACCAATCAGCTCAAAATCGCCTGGTTGAACCTTGGCGTAACTAAGTACCTGATTAAACGTAGCATGTTCAGGAATTGCAATGCCGAGTGCTAACCGCTCTAAAGCAAATTTAAAACTATAGCGATAATCATCATCGCCGTCACATAAGCTACGTTTCAGATGCTCTGCATCAAGACCACGTTTAAACCCTGCATCGGCCAGTAATGCCAAAACTCGCTCTACTTGAGGATATTCAAGAGCATAGCGCTGCTGCGTCGCATGTAAACCAAGCCAGTCAGCGAAATCATCAAAGCTAAATCGTCCTTGCATAAGGTGAATACGCCCAATCACGGCACGCCATGCATTGAGTGCATCAAGTGAGGCAATACCTGCTATTTTGACAGGCAAATGCACGCCTTGCTCGGTTGCAGTAGCAGGAAAAACACTTCGTATTAAAGGCTCAACTTCTGCCAAATTAGGCACTAAAACCAGAATATCATTTGGACGACGCGGCTGTTCATGCGGTTTAGCCAACCAGCCAATCAACTGCTCTTTCAAGACTTCAAGTTGTCGCAATGTTGAGTGGCAAACATGAATCTGGATAGAGTCATCATTCGATGCGAGTTCATATTGCTTAGGCTGTGGTTCCACCAAATGCAAAATATCTGACTGAACTTTACCAAGTAAACTTTCAGGAAAATCATCTACAAAGGCGTCGACCCATTTACCTTCCTCACCAGTAGACAGGTTCGAAAGTAATGAGAAGTGATCGCGGGCTTGTTTGCCCAGTCTTGTTAAAAGTGGATGCCTCGACTCACGCGCCTCAGCATTAAAGTTAAGCGTAAATTTATCAAAGAAATCGGCAATTTCAGCATCGGTCGCTTGAGGATTTTTCGCAATAAAACGCTCTTTCACACCTAAGTCATAACGCTGTTTCCACAGCGGATCGACACTATCGGCCCAATATTCTTGTGAAGGGTTATAGTGCAAAATCAAAACATCAATGTATTGCCCTAAACGGCGCAAAAACTGAAGCTGGCTGGGTGGTAAATCTAGCAAAGTAAAAGTGACTATTTGGTCTGGTAAACGAGACAGTGCTTTCTTCTGGCGCTCAGGATGGCCTAATTCCTGCCAAAACAGCTCGTCAATTTGCTGCATTTGCATAAAATCATCATGAAAATGCTGCTGCCATAACCAGCGCTGCCAACGCTCTAGCTCTTGTGTTTGCTGCAAAGTAAATGCAGAAATTTCTTTATCTTTCTGCACAATATACTTTTCGATATCCAGCGTTCGGCCTTGTCCCCACGCTGCTAACCAGTTATTTGGACAAATACAGGTGTTTTCACAACCACGTTGGCACTGTCCCCGATAGACCATATAGTTACTAAATAAATCGGCAACTTGTTCAGCCACCCAATACAACATTTTTTGTTTTTTTAGCTGTTTCTCAATCCCTTGTTCAAGTCGATCTGCGCTGTCGTAAATACGCTGAACAATAGAATGTAATGGATGAGAGTCATCTATACTCATTTCATCAGGCTGAATAAATTCTTGTAATGCCTGATGTACACGCCATTTAAAAATCAGGCGTGGAATATTCGCTTTACGAACCTGTTCTTTATGCGCAGTAAGAACCTGTTGATAGGCATACCACTGAAAACCGCGAACTCGTTGATGGAACTGGTAATTGGCCGTCATTCCTTGTTGTTCTGCAAGTTTTTGTATCAGCCACTGCTCAACTGCAGGGCTAGGTACAATAAAATGCTGGGCTTTCAAAACCTGTAAAGGATGCGTAGAAGGTTGGGACGTAGATGCCAGTACGCCCTGCAACAACACATCAATACGTTGACTTTGAATAACATGGATGCCCATTTATTTCATACCCTACTCGCATAATTTATGCACAAAATCATAAACATTCATTACTATACAACTGAATCTGACTATGTCACGTTGGTTTAAACACAGCATAATCTAACTTTAGGTGTCACTTGCCTTGTGTTTGGAAGGCACCATTAAGGAACCCATTACAGGTAAACATTATGAAAATTGATAACATTCCTGACTATATTGATCCTAGCCTAAATCTGGAACAAATTCGCGATGAGTGCAACGATCTCATTCAGAAAAGAGCTTACGTCTCTGCTGGCGCAGCAATTGTACCGATTCCTTTTTTTGACGTGGTCGTAGATTTGGGAATTTTGACACAGCTTATTCCCGATATTAATGCTCGCTTTGGCTTAGCACCTGAACATGTCAGCGTCTATGATCCAAAAACAAAAACCATTCATTGGGATGAATTGCGTAAACGTGGCTTTCAATTTTCAGGTTTTATGGTCGCGCGTACAACCGTTAAAAAAACCTTTAATGGTTTCTTTGGCAAAATCGTAACCAAACAAGTGACAAAATTTATACCATTAGGCGGACAAATTGTTGCAGCAAGTTTAGGTTATTTTATGATGAAAAAAATAGCCCAAACTCATCTAAATGATAGCTACAACCTTGCTAAACGCATTCAACAAAAGGGAATCAACTCAACAGTACTTGAGAGTTAATACAATCCTATCGTAATTTTTTAAGGCACGTGACTGTGCCTTATTTTTTGCTTTTAAAATTTACACAATAAAACAAAAGATATGTTAAAAACTGTAATCTTCACTTATTTTTTTAAGTTTTACTAAAGTTTAAAAGTCTATTATTCAGTCTACAATGCCAAATGAAATACGGAGAGTCATTGTGGAATATGGACAATCAACATCCCGTTTACGTGCCATTTTTAATGTAACCAGTGGCAACTTCCTAGAACAATATGACTTTTTCCTCTTCGGTCTATATGCAAAAGCGATAGGTGAAACTTTTTTTCATTCTGATAGCAGCTATGCCGCACTAATGAAAACTTTTTTGGTATTTGCCGTTAGCTTTTTGATGCGACCAATTGGCGCACTCGTCTTAGGCCCATATGTCGATCGAATTGGCCGCCGAAAAGGATTAATGGTCACCTTAAGTATTATGGCACTTGGTTCCTTGTTAATTGCATTAACACCCGGATATGCCACCATCGGCTTTGCAGCCACTGTCTTAATATTTGTTGGTCGTCTAGCCCAAGGTTTCTCAGCTGGGGTTGAATTAGGTGGTGTCTCCGTTTATTTATCTGAAATTGCTGAACCACATAACCGTGGGTTTATTACCAGTTGGCAATCTGCTAGCCAACAAGTTGCTGTAATTTTTGCTGCCACATTAGGCTATTTAGTCAGCTTAGCGTTTACAAAAGCACAAGTTGATGCCTGGGCTTGGCGTATTCCATTTTTTGTCGGTTGTGCAATTATTCCGTTTATATTCTGGTTACGTAAATCTTTAGCCGAAACCGAAGCTTTTGCCTCTCGAAAAGAGCATCCAACTACTAAACAAATTATGTCAACGCTTGCAGCGAATTGGAAAATTGTAGTCGTTGGGATGTGTATGGTTGCAACAACTACAACCATGTTCTATTTCATTACAGTTTACACCCCAACTTATGGAAAAGAAGTTCTACATTTAACAACTGCAGAAAGCTTATTTGCAACGGTAATGGTCGGGGCAAGTAACTTTATTCTATTACCTATAGGTGGTTATTTATCAGATAAAATTGGTCGAAAACCATTATTGATCACCACAACAGTTTTAATTTTTGTAAGTGCTTATCCACTATTAAGCTGGCTGACTCAAAACATTAGTTTGGCACACATGTTAGTTTCACTACTTTGGCTATCTCTGCTCTATAGTTTCTATAACGGCGCATTGGTCGTTTCCCTCACTGAAATGATGCCAAGCTCTGTAAGAATTGCTGGGTTCTCTGTAGCGTATAGTCTTGCCACATCTATATTTGGTGGGTTAACGCCTATGATTGCCACATATCTTGTACAAGAATCTGGCAGCAAAAGTATGCCTGCTTTCTGGTTAATGTTTGCCGCAATCATTAGTTTAATTGCAACGCTTATTGTATTTCGCAATCGGAAAACTCTTGCTATAGAATCTCCATCAATGAATGATCAACTTGCATAATCAAATAAGCAGTAATATTTAAACAGTTAAAGGCAGACCTTAGTCTGCCTTTAACTGTTTTAAAATCGCTCTTAACACCTCTAACCGAGCTGTATATTTGTCATCAGTCGCAACAATATGCCAAGGCGCATACTCAGTGCTCGTCCGTTCAAACATATCTGCCGCCGCTTTTAAATAATCATCCCATTTATCACGATTACGCCAGTCTTCTGCGGTAATTTTAAAGCGTTTATGCGGTGTCTCTTCTCTGGCTTTAAAACGCTGCTCTTGCTCATCTTTACTAATCGCTAGCCAAATTTTCACTACAATGGTTTGACTATCAAACAAATCTTTTTCAAAGCGGTTAATCTCATCATATGCTCTTTGCCACTCTAAAGGTGACGCAAACTCTTCAACTCGCTCAACGAGTACGCGACCATACCATGTCCGGTCAAAAATCGTAATTTTTTCAGCTTCATTAATACGGTTCCAGAAACGCCATAAATAAGGATGTCTCGCTTCAAAACGTTCAGGGGCTCCAATACAGTGAATTTCATATTCACGCGGATCTAAATTTTTAACAATTCGTTTAATGGCACCACCTTTACCTGCGGCATCCATTCCTTCAAACGCAATCACCACATTTCGTTTATCAAAGCGCATGCTATCTGCAATTCTTTTGCTCAGCTTATCGAGCTCTTTTTTATATTCGGCTTTATCGAGCTGTTCCTGAGCAGGTTTTAACAAACTTTCAGGAATCTTTGCTTGCTGCCATTTTCCTTTGACTTCACTTTCATGCTCAGGTAAATCACGCATATTTTGCAAAAGATATTGGGCAAAAAACTGATCACGCTGTGTTTCATCTTCCCCATCAATAATGTACCAATCATCGGTAAAACGGCGGCGTAAATTTTGCAAAGTGTCATATTGTTTTTTATTACGCCAGTCTAAGCCGTGGAGTTTATGCCAGTGCTGTTCAGAAGGGTCTATTTTATCTAACCGTTTTTGCAATGATTTCCAAGAAAGATCAAACCAGACTTTAATAACATCGACATAATTATTTTTTAAGTCTTGCTCAAATGAACGCATATTTTCAGCATACGCATCAAAACGTGCCTCATCCAAAGGCTCTGCAACATGAGTTGCCGTGACAAGCAAGTCGCTATACCAATTGCCAAACATCACCACAATTTGGCCTTCAGTTGGAATAAATTCTGAATAAAACTGCCAAAATGCTTCTGTATCGGTAAGCATACGTGGCGCATCTGCTTTTACCCGCAAATATCTCGGGTCTAACCATTCGCGAAGCTGCTTAACTGCCTCCCCCTTTCCAGCAAGCTCAATACCACTCATTAATATCAATGTACTTTTAGCATTAGGCTTACCTCGACTATCTTTTAAAGCATATTGTGCTTCAATCAAATCGACTGAAAGCTGTTCTTTATCTCGAATTTCGAATTTCGGTTGTTGTTTACTCATACTCTGGAGCTCTAATCTTTTATTGTTTAATTTCGATGATCTTTAACTTATGCGCTTAAATGATGAATTGCTATACAAATTATGTCATTGCGGCAAGATTTTACTTAAAAATTGACGCATAAATCATTTTTTTTACATCTACTCGCCATAGTAGAAGGTTACAATGCCTCTTATGATTTTTTGTAAATAGCCCAATATTAGAGCCTTACATGTCTAAACTCGCTGCTTTTGATGATCTTTTACAACAATATAAAACATTTAATTATCATGATAATCCTGTGCTTGCCCAACGTTTGCAAGATGTACAAACATGGCTAAAAGAGCGGATGAAAGATACCCATCATGACTTTTTTAATTTGCCAGAGCATAAGCTCATGTCAGAGTATTTTTTAAACCGTTTATATGGTGGCCCAGAGTTCGATGCGCTTGCTGCACAAATTGAACGTCTATTGAAATATGCCCATAAAGCCGAAAAAGTATTGCCTGAAAATGCGATTAAAACCGGAACTAAATCGGTAAGTTTGGCTGTGCTTGCGACTCAACTTGATGAGCAAGTGGCCATGCAACTTCTCGCAGACTACCCAGCAGATACCGTACTCACCGACGAGATCATGCGCTTAACCTTAATCAAGCTTGATCAAGCAGAAGCCCGTTATCAACAGCTTGCTCTTCTTGACGATCTAGGGATCGCTTTAGATAAATACATGCGTTCATTTATGATGTTCACTGCATTTAAAATGTGTAAAGGAATTGCTCAAAAATATCATTTCGAATTGATGTATGATTTTATTCAAGATGGTTTTAGTGCGATGAAACCGTTAAAATCTGCCGAGAGCTTTATCAAGACTTTTACGGAAAAAGAACGCCAAATTGTTGAAAATGTACATTCAGGGCATCCGAATCCGTTTAGAGTGTGATAAGGTCGGCACATAGAAAAACTCAACCTCACGAAGTTGAGATTTTATTCATTATATTTGCATGATGATGCCTGTAAAAATAGACAAAATCTGTCATCATGCAGAACTTATTCCGTTTCACTTGAGTTTGAGTCTAGGAGAGACAATATGTCTAACGAAAACCAAAAGCCAACATCTCCAACTGAGCAGGCACAAAGTTCAGACAAAGTTAGCCCATTCCTAAGCTCACCTTTACCGCAAGGTACACCTCAAGGGCAACAACAATCTTTACAGCAAACGCTAACAGATACACCTGTTAGTGGTTCTGTACCTAAATATAATTTACCACGTGGCGCAGGTAACACTGGCAACGTTGGTGAAACAACACACTTTGGTTACTCAACAGTTAGAACTGAAGATAAAGCTCAAAAAGTTGCTGAAGTTTTTCACTCGGTTGCAAGCAAATATGACTTGATGAATGACTTGATGTCATTTGGTATTCACCGTCTATGGAAGCGCTTTGCAATTAATATGTCTGGTGTTCGCCGTGGTCAACACGTATTAGACATTGCTGGCGGTACAGGTGACTTAGCAAAAGTATTTAGTCGTGAAGTAGGTCCGCAAGGTCATGTGGTACTTTCAGACATTAACGAGTCTATGCTGAATGTTGGTCGTGACCGTCTAATTGATGCAGGCTGTACCAATGTCGATTTCGTTCTTGCCAATGCAGAAACATTAGAGCCATTTGCAGACAACAGCTTTGACCTTGTAACTATTAGCTTTGGTTTACGTAACGTAACTGATAAAGATGCAGCACTTGCCTCTATGTTCCGTGTATTGAAACCAGGTGGCCGTTTACTGATTCTTGAATTCTCTAAACCTGTATTTGAGCCATTCTCAAAACTTTATGATCTTTATTCATTCACTGCTTTACCGATTATGGGTAAATTGGTTGCCAATGACTCAGAAAGCTATAAGTACTTAGCTGAATCAATTCGTATGCATCCAGACCAACGTACTTTAAAAGGTATGATGGAAAATGCTGGTTTCCAGAACTGTGACTATCACAACTTAACTGCTGGTATCGTTGCCGTTCACCGTGGTTTCAAACTGTAAGGTATAGCGATATGTGGTCGATTCTGGCACTCGGTGCAGTCGAACGTATCATTCATCATCTGATCGATCTGGATGCATTAACCCGCATTCAGCTCAATCAGTTACAGGGCAAAATGTTGCGTGTTGTGATCGATAGCCCGCAACTTTCTGTCGATGTATTCTTTGACCAAGAAAAAGTACGTCTTGAACCTACTGCAACTGGGCATAGCGAAAAACCTTCTATTTTTGAACAACGCCCTTTTGATCCGCAATTCAAAATTTCTGAAGCAACAGCAACTTTGCACGTTAAAGATGTGGTTGAACTCATCAAACTATTGGTGAGTGATGCAGACCAGATTGGTAATATCCCACTAGAAGGTGACTATCACCTATTACAAGATATTCAAAAAATTATGCAGCAAGCTGAACCTGATTTAGCTGCGCATTTATCAAAATGGATTGGTCCGCAACTCGCTCATGAAATTGGCAAGATTCAACTTGCACCAAAGCATTTAAAACGTTCTCTTCAAAGCCATCTATTTTTTGCTGAAGATGCTTTAAAAGAAGACAGTGGTTTATTTGCCCCACGTTGGGAAATGGACAATTTAAATCAAGCTACACGTAAGCTTAATCAAGATATTGACCGTCTAGAAGCTAAATTGCAGCAGCTCAATGCACAACTACAACCCACTCAAGACTAGGTAAGACTGTATATGATTCCGCACGTTTCACGTTTACTCGAACTTTGGCGTATTGCAGCGCACTATAGACTCGATACGTTATTCCCTGCGGATGAATTACCTGTTAAAGCTCAGCGTGCATTAAGTGTTATTAAAATGCATCCTGCTGCATGGTCGAGTCGCGAACGTAAAAATCCTTTAAAGCTTAAAGAAGCTTTAGAAGAGATGGGTCCACTTGCAATCAAACTTGGACAATTACTGTCGACTCGACGTGATTTAATTCCACCTGAAATACTCGCTCAATTGGTCTTACTACAAGATCAAGTCAAACCTTTTGATAGCAATGTTGCCAAACAACGTATTCAAGAGTCATTAAAAGCTGACGTAAATACCTTGTTTGCACGATTTGATGACCAGCCATTAGCGGCTGCTTCAATTGCACAAGTTCATACTGCTGCTTTGCACGATGGTCGAGAAGTCGTTGTTAAAGTGACTCGCCCCGACATTCGTAATCAAATTTTGCAAGACTTTGAGATTTTGGCATGGTTAGGCAACACACTAGAAAGTCGCCTTGAAGCTGCTCGTGCCTTACATCTATCTGAAATTATTCAAGACTACCGCCAGATTATTTTAAATGAGCTGGACTTGAGTATCGAAGCAGACAACACTCGTCGTATGCGCCATTACTTTACTGGCTCAACCATGATGTACGTGCCTGAAGTCTACATGGATACCAAAGATGTCATGGTGGCTGAACGTATTACTGGTGTGCCTATTTCAGATACGGCAACCTTTGACCGTCTAGGCATGGATCGCGCACAACTTGCAGAGAAAGGATTAACAATTTTCTTTACGCAAGTATTCCGCGATAACTTTTTCCATGCTGACATGCATCCCGGCAATGTCTTTGTAGAAACAATTAACCCAAGCAATCCACGCTTTATTGCACTCGACTGTGCAATTATGGGTGAGTTATCTAAGCATGACCAAATGACCATTGCCCGCATGTTGCTTGCTGTCATGAATAGCAACTTTATGCAGCTCATTCAAATTGTGCATCAAGCTGGCTGGATTCCACCGGGAACTGATCAAGATGCGCTATCGCGTGAAATGCGTCGCACAGTTGGTCCAATGGTATCTAAACCAATGGATCAACTTGATTTTGCGGGCATCTTGATTCAAGTAATGGATATTGCCCGTCGCTTCCATTTAGAGATTCCACCTCAACTCATGTTGTTGCTCAAGACTTTAGTGCATGTCGAAGGTCTAGGCACCGATCTTTACCCGCAGCTCGATATCTGGAAATTGGCAAAACCTATTTTGACTGAATGGGTCAAAGCCAACATGAACCCAGTCAAAAATATAAAAGAGTTAGGACAGCAACTACCTGACCTGCTTTTAGGTGCCCAAGATTTCCCAAGCTTAATTGTTGACAGTTTAAATGGTTTAAAAAATCAGTCTGCTTGGCAAGACCGTCAGTTACGCGAAATGCAGCAACTTCGTTTGCAAATGGAACATCAACAACGCCGCAGTTGGATATTTGGCAGTACCATGCTGATTTTGCTCACCATCGCGATTATTAGCCCTTGGTTTGTTTCTATTATTTTAATTGTGCTAAGCAGTTTATTAGCGCTTTGGCGTATATTGAAATAAGTTCTAAAACCCTTGCAAGTGCAAGGGTTTTTTATGGCCAACTTTAATTTTTAAAAAATATAGATCGCTTATTCGTTCATTGCTAAATTAGCATTCATAAATGCTTGAAAAGAACAAACAATGAAAACACCTCATTTTGCTATTATCGGGGCAGGTACAGCAGGTTTAGCCACTGCCATTTTACTTGCCCGAGAAGGCAATAACGTTACTATTTTTGAACAAGTTGATGAGTTATCTCCGGTAGGTGCTGGATTATTACTACAACCCGCGGGCTTAGCTGTATTTGAACATTTAGGTGTACTCGACAAAGCCTTAACCTTAGGTGCGAGAGTCACGGGCCTAGAAGGACAACTTCCGGATAAGCGCCTTTTAGTTAACAGTCATTATCACGAAGCATCAGCAAATCTTTATGGTTTAGGCATACACCGTGCCACTTTATGTCATGTGCTCACTCAAAAGCTTAGCGAGTATTCAAGCCAGATTACTTGGTGTATGAACCATTCTATTGAAAGTTTTGAAGAACGTAACGATGAAGTTCGACTATTCGGAACTCATCAAAACCAAAAGTTTGATGCTTGCTTTGATGGCCTACTCATAGCCAATGGTGCTCGTAGCCAGTTACGCCCCAAAGCATGGGTAAAGGTTGACAAAGCTTATCCATGGGGAGCGGCGTGGAATATCGTGCCTGAGTGCCAAGTCCTCGACTCTGAGATTCTGCATCAATTTTATGATCGCTCGAAAATTATGATGGGAATTCTTCCTACAGGAGCCATTCCAACAGAACCTCAACAGCGCCTTTCGAGTATATTTTGGAGCTTACCTACCCCGCAATTACAAAGCTTTTTACAAGATGAACAAGCTAAACAAACTTGGTTAAAGCAAGTCTCAGAACGATGGCCCAAAGTGGCAGAATGGCTAAAAGAAATTTTGTATAATAGTCAAACTGAGTCTAAATGGTTATCTGCAAACTATCGCGATGTCGTCATGACTCAATTTGGTCAAGGAAGAATCGGGGTAATTGGAGATGCAGCTCATGCAATGAGTCCACAGTTAGGGCAAGGTGCAAATATGGCGTTATTAGATGCTTGGGCTTTTTCTCAATCATTACAACATGCCAAGAAGAACCAGAATATTGATTGGTCCCTACTCTGGCAGCACTATCACCAGCTTCGCCACTCATCAACCCAGTTTTATCAATTTCTTAGTCGCTTATTAACACCACTTTATCAATCTGATCATTGGTGGACTGGAGGTTTAAGAGACCTTGTTTTTCCGTGGATGTATCAAATTCCCTATTTTCGAAAGGAAATGGCCATCACAATTTCAGGTTTAAAGACTAGTCCGTTTCAACAAATTGATTATGATCGAGTCGCTCAATTGCCTAAAGAAAGCAGTGCGTTTCATTTAAAAAATGAATCTCTGTCTGACTATTAACCCATCCAAATGATAGTGAGTAGCATATGAAAATCAGCCATCTTGATCATCTTGTTTTAACAGTTGCCAGTATTGAGAATACATGTAATTTCTATCAAACCGTATTAGGGTTTGAGGTCATCACTTTTAAAGGTGATAGAAAGGCTCTACAGTTTGGAAATCAAAAAATAAATTTACACCAGCAGGGCAAAGAATTTGAACCTAAGGCATTACAGCCAACTCCCGGATCTGCCGACCTGTGTTTTATTTCAGATACCCCTATTTCAGAAGTGGTTGCACACCTTAATCAGTTAAATATTCAAATTGAAGAAGGTCCTGTTGAACGTACTGGTGCAATGCACTCTATTCTTTCAGTTTATATTCGCGACCCAGATCAAAATTTGATTGAGATTTCAAACAACATAAAGTTATAAGTCATTTATAGTTTGCAGGGATATTTTGTAATTGTTTTTCAATATCCCAATCTTTAGGTTTCTCTTTTAATACCCACCAATTAGCACCTGCCTCCAACCATCTCTTGCGGTTTGCTTTTACAGATTCTTTAGTACAATCTTCATATCCAAACTCAGTGCCACAACAACCACAAATAGCAAAGTTTGGATTTTCCCCATTTTCACCCCACGGCTCTTCATCTTGTATCAGCCCACATACTCGACAAGCAAAATTTTCTATTTTTTCCAAAATTTATTTTCCTAAGTTATATAATATGCTGAGATAATTTTATAATAGCGATGACTTCATAAATTAAAATTAATTTAAACAACTCACAAGTTATAAGTTACTCATATCTATCTTACATATAAATCATATAACCGATTTTTTATACAACAAGCATAGCCAACCCCAAGCACAAGCGCTACACTAGCTCATTTCCACTCAATGGATTTCCGCTCATGTCAAACTGGTTAGATGAAGTTAAATTTGATTCCAATGGTCTTATCCCTGCCATTGCTCAACATCATCAAACCGGACGTATTTTGATGGTAGCGTGGATGAACCGTGAATCACTTGCGCTCACAGCAGAAAAAAATCAGGCTGTATACTTCTCTCGCTCTCGCCAAAAACTCTGGCACAAGGGGGAAGAATCAGGCCATTTTCAAACAGTTTATGAAATTCGTCTGGACTGTGACGGCGACGTAATTATTCTACAAATTGAACAACACGGTGGTATTGCATGCCATACGGGTCGTGAGTCTTGTTTCTACCGTAAACTTACCCCACAGGGTTGGGAAATTGTCGATGCACAATTAAAAGACCCTACTGCAATTTATGGTGACAAAGCTAAAACTGAAAACCACGATCACGCTCACACCACTGAACAAGTTGATGTGCTTGCTCACTTAGGGCAATTGATGCAAGAGCGTAAGCAAGCAGAAGCAGACACTTCATATGTTGCAAGCCTCTACAAAAAAGGCATTAATAAAATCTTAGAAAAAGTTGGCGAAGAAAGCGTAGAAACTATTATTGCTGCAAAAGACTACGCTGCTCAAAATACAGAAAGCAATTTAAATGACTTGATTTATGAAACTGCCGATTTGTGGTTCCATAGCATTGTCATGTTGGGTTATTTCGATCTTAATCCACAACTTATTATTGACGAATTAGCTCGTCGTCAGGGTTTATCTGGTTTAGTTGAAAAAGCTAACCGCAACAAGGTTTAAAATCACTCAGTGTCGAATATCGAAAAACCTAAAGCCACCTATGAGCAAGCAATTGCCATAGATAACGGACGTCTTGGGCAATCATTTAAAGTGATTGCCTATGCGGGTACAGGTAAAACCACCACATTACAAATGATTAGCGATGCCATGCCTGAACGGCGTGGTATGTACCTAGCATTCAACAAGGCCATTGCAGGCGAAGCTCAGAACAAATTTCATCGCAATGTAGACTGCCGTACTTTTCACTCACTCGCTTTTCGCAGTGTGCCACGCGGCGTAACTGATAAATTACGCTTGCCGCGCTTAAGTCCAAGCTTCATTGCAAAAGAATATCGACTAGAACCGATTACCTTACGACGCATGATGGGTGGGCGTTATGAAAAATACGTCTTAATGCCAAGTCGCCTCGCAAGTCTTGTCGCCAATGCGGTGAGTTATTTCTGTTCGACTAGCTCACAATACCCCGCTCCTCGACATATTCAGGCACCCAACTGGTTACATCCAGACGACATTACCGAGCTACAAACCCACCTTTACCCTGCTGTTGAACGGCGCTGGTTAGAGTCTATCGACCCGAACCATCAGGCCGGAATTGGTCACGATATTTATCTCAAGCTTTGGGCCTTGTCTGAACCTAACATTCCAGCCGATTATGTCTTATTTGATGAAGCCCAAGATGCCGATCCTTTAATGCTGGGGATTTTACTTCGTCAAAAAAGTACGCAAGTTATTTATGTAGGCGATGCACATCAGCAAATCTACGCGTGGCGCGGTGCAGTAAATGCCATGCAACAACTACCTTTGCCAGAGTCTCGTCTCACCACTTCTTTCCGTTTTGGAGAGGCAATTGCCGATGTCGCCAACGCTTTGCTAGGGGGGTTAAATGAAACAGTTCCTCTGCTTGGCAATCCGAACCAAAAATCAAGTGTCGTCAATAAGCCTCATACCAAAATGCGTGATGCGATTTTGTGTCGTACCAATGCTCGGGCAATGGAGCTTTTATTAGCTGGTTTAGTTCACGGTGATAAAGTAAGTTTGCAGGCAGACCATCAAAAACTAAACCGTTTTGTAGATGCCGCAAGCCTTTTGAAACAAGGAAAACGAGTTACTGACGTTCCCGAGTTGGCATGGTTTAACTCATGGCATGATGTTCATGAATATTGTGAAACCAATGAAGGAAGTGACATTAAACCATTGGTTAAACTGGTAGATGATCACGGTACTGATCCACTGAAAAAAGCGCTTGCAAAGATCACTCCACTTGAGCAGGCTGACTATGTCATCTCTACTGCCCATAAAGCAAAAGGACTAGAGTGGAATCGTGTTCATATTGAAGATGACTATCAATTTAAAATTAATGGCTTAGAGCACAAGATTACAGATGAAGAATTAAGATTACTTTACGTGGCCTGTACTCGTGCTAAAGTAAGTCTAAACATCCATCATCTTTATGATCTGATACAACAATTAAAAGTAAGGGCGCCTTTAAGTCTTCGAAAGTCGGTTGGTTGAAGCGCTCATAATTAGGTGAGCCTATGAGACTTGAATCTATCCAATTTAAACATATTGCTCTGTTTCATGATCTAAAGATCCAGTTTGAATATGATAAACAACCAATTACTTTAATTTTAGGTGAACAGGCAACCGGAAAAAGTATGCTGCTTAAGCATATTTATAATGCCTTAACATGGTTTCCTGCTCGCTTGAAAGATGTCCGTACTCCAGGCGTCGTTATGCCTGATCAAGACATTACCCTTTCTCGTTTGCAGTCTAAAATAGAAGTCAGTATTCATATTCCTTCAGAGTTTGGTCAACTCCCTGAAACAACTTCAGCACAGCAGACTGACACATCACTTTGTAGCTGGAAACTGTTTAAGACCTTAAATTCGAGTGGAATAGGCATGAGTCAAGTCGAAACCCAACAACTCGATCAAGCCATTGCACTTTATCATCAAGTGACGAGGAAAGACCCACTTCAAGGTCTGCCCTTACTTGCCTATTATCCATCTGAGCGCTTTGTTAACGATATAAGTTTGCTCAACAAAAACCTACCGGGCATTACCCAATCTATTTCTGCTTACGATATTAGTTTAATTCCATTTACAACGTTTACTCGCTTTTTTGAATGGCTACGTGAAATTAGTGATATTGAAAATGCGCAAGCAGCCCATGTTGTACAAAAAATTATTTCACAACAATCAAATCCAGAAGATCAGGACGAACTTTTACGCCGACTTCAAATCGAATTGGCAGGACAACCAAAGCAACTTCCCTCTCCAAATTTATATGCACTCAAATCAGCGTTAAAAATTGTTTTTCCTGAGCTTTCTGAGCTCTATTTACAATATCACCCAAAGCTTCAACTCATGGCCCATTACCAAGGTGAGGTTTTAACATTTCAACAACTTTCAAATACCACAAAAACATGGATTGCTTTGGTAGGTGATATTGTTCGTAGACTTTGTTTACTCAATCCATTAAGTCTAAACCCTTGCCTTGAAGGCGAAGGAGTTTTGTTAATTGACCAGATTGATTCGCAATTAGATGCTCTGCATTGTTCTGAAATTTTAAATCGTATGCATCAAGCCTTTCCGCGTTTACAAATTATAGTGACTGGAAGCCGTGAAGAATTACTTGAACATGCAGTTACCTACCAATGTCTTAAATTAGAACATGGCAAGGTTACTCAACTTGATTTAAATACCACTCAACAGCAGCTTGAGCACCTTTATACGCTCTTGCAAAGAGACGAAACAGTTCCTCATGTCGATACACTACCGCTTGATACTCAACCTTCAATAACTCAAATCGACAGTTTGTACCAACAAATCCAAGGCTTAAATGAACAGCAAAAAATTGAATTATTACGTATGATTCATACAGGAGATACTTCAGAAGAAACTTCTTCTCTTTAAAACGTTATTATTCATTTAGTGCAATTTTCATAATAAAAACCTCATTCGCTAAATATACGATGAAATCTGGTTTTTAAGCTGAAAAATCACTAGATGTTGTTACCGCATGTAATAACATCAGATTTTTAATGATTTTTTAGTGTACAATAAATTTCATTTTGCGTTTTTATTATTCAAGTTGCGCAATACAACTTGTTTCTCGCTTTATTTTTCTAATTTGGTCGGGTTTTCAGAATATAAGCTTTGGAAATCTCTTTGAATTCCTATCTATTCTGAAATGAAAATTTCACCTTTAGGCTTCGGTCTAAATTATATATGGATACGAGTGTGCTACCGATAATTATCTTATTACCGTTAATATTAGGCACCACCCTTGTTTCATTGCTTCAACGGTTTTCACGTGGAGTAACGGCTTTAGGGGCAATCGGAGTCAGTTTAACCAGTTTTGGTTTATTACTGACTCAAGCTAAAACAGTGCTTAGTGGTGCAAGCATTCAACAAAGTTGGGATTGGTTACCACAACTTGGGATTAATCTGAGCTTTAGACTTGATGCCCTTGGTTTATTATTTTCTCTTCTTATTACCGGTATCGGTACACTCATTTATATTTATGCCTATTACTATTTAGGCCCTAAAAATTCACTAAGTAAACTATATTTATTACTCATGCTGTTTATGGCAGCTATGTTGGGTATTTCTCTTTCCAATAATTTAATTATTTTATTAGTCTTTTGGGAACTTACCAGTATTTCATCCTTCTTATTAGTAGGTTACTGGAGTCATTACGAAGCAGCTCAGCGTGGCTCACGTATGGCACTTACCATCACAGGAATGGGTGGACTCGCTATGCTAGGTGGATTTGTCTTATTAGGACAAATCACAGGTACCTACGAAATTAATGACATTGTCGGAATGAAAGATCTGATTCAAAGTCATCATCTTTTCGTTCCAGCGCTTTTGCTTATTTTACTCGGTGCTTTTACAAAAAGTGCGCAGTTCCCTTTCCATTTTTGGTTACCCAATGCAATGGCTGCACCCACTCCAGTGTCGGCTTATTTGCACTCAGCAACCATGGTTAAGGCTGGTATTTTCTTATTAGCTCGTCTTGCACCTATCTTTATTGGTGCCGCGCTTTATCACAACATTGTTACTTTTGTAGGCCTATTTACGCTCTGTATGGCCGCATGCTTTGCAATCTTTAAAGAAGATTTAAAAGGACTGTTAGCCTATTCAACCATTAGTCATTTAGGTCTTATCGTTTGCTTGCTTGGTATTGGCTCACCTTTAGCTGTTGCAGCTGCGGTTTTTCATATTATTAACCATGCAACATTTAAAGCTGCGCTGTTTATGATTGCAGGGATTATTGACCATGAAACTGGTACACGTGATCTTAGAAAGTTAAGTGGGGTATGGCAATTACTGCCGTTTACCGCAACACTTACCATGATTACTGCAGCATCAATGGCAGGTGTTCCGCTCACCAATGGCTTTATTTCGAAAGAAATGTTCTTTACCGAACTGTTAGCAAACCTTTCAGGTTCAACGGTTATCTTTGCCAGTATTATTGCGACTCTTGCAGGTATTTTTGCAGTGAGTTATTCAATCCGATTAGTACACGGCGTGTTCTTTGACGGTCCAATTGGTAAACAAGTGCCAAATAAAAATGCGCATGAACCACCAATTGGCATGCGAGCACCAGCCATACTACTTGCAGCACTCTGTATTTTAGTGGGTATTTTCCCATCCTTACTGGTCGAGCCTTTAGTTAACAGTGTGACACGCGCAAGTCTCATGCAGCCTGATTTTGCAGGAACTCATCTTGCGATCTGGCATGGATTCAATGCACCTTTAATCATGAGTATTATTGCCTTAGTGGGCGGTACACTTTTCTATTTTGCTTTAGCAAAAGACGGCATGATTCGTAAAATCGACCTCGATCCAAGACTTGGTCGCTTACAAGGTCGTATTTTGTTTGATTTATTTTTAAAACATTTATTATTAACTAGCCGCAAAATCAAACAAAAAACTGAGAATGGTTCTCTACAAAGTTACCTGTTCCTCATCATTGCTTTTAGCATCATCATGGTTACCCTGCCTTTAATCAATCAAGGGCTTACAACAGGTACCCGTGAACTGACACATGCACCATGGATTGCTATTGTTCTTTGGCTAACATTATTCTCTGGTTGCTGGATGATGTTATGGTTTCATCATGAGCGTATCAAAGCAGTACTGATTAGCGGTGCAATTGGTCTTGTGGTTACCATGGT
Organism: Acinetobacter seifertii; assembly: GCF_016064815.1. NCBI lineage: Bacteria > Pseudomonadati > Pseudomonadota > Gammaproteobacteria > Moraxellales > Moraxellaceae > Acinetobacter > Acinetobacter seifertii. The sequence continues at coordinate 3,695,127 of NZ_CP065820.1, forward strand.
ATTTGTCACCATGTCGGCACCAGACTTAGCGCTGACTCAAATTACAGTCGATGTAGTTACTACTGTATTGCTGTTAATGAGTTTATCTCTACTTCCCCAACTCACACCGTATGAATCTCTTCGTTCTCGACGTTTAAGAGATGCAGCTTTAGCAATTATTGGTGGTTTAGGCATTGGCTGGATTACGTGGCTCATTTTAACTCGTGATCACAATTCAATTTCATGGTTCTTTGCGCAGCAGTCTTTACCACTAGGTGGTGGTTCAAACATTGTAAATGTCATTTTAGTCGACTTCCGTGGCTTCGATACCTTCGGTGAAATTACTGTACTCGGCATTGCTGCGATTGGAGCACTTTGCTTAATGGATGGTATGCGGGTACATGGTACCACCATGACACAAGGCCTCACATATCGCTTTAACCCATCTCCGCTTATGTTCCGTATTACGGCATCATGGGTACTGCCTTTAGCACTTGTCGTAAGTGTCTACATCTTTATGCGCGGACATAATTATCCTGGCGGTGGCTTTATTGCAGGTCTAATTACCTCAATGGCACTCATTATTCAGTACATTGCTTTAGGTCAAGATCAAGCGGAACAAATGCTAAAAGCACAATCTGGTCGTCTATACGAAGTCTGGATTGGTTCGGGTTTAACAATTGCAGGCTTAACTGGTATTGCCGCATGGTTCTGGGCACGCCCATTCTTAACTAGTGCTCATGTCTATGTTGAGTTACCAGTTTTAGGAAAACTACATCTGGCTTCAGCAGCAAGCTTCGATTTGGGTGTGTATATCACAGTGGTAGGTGCCACGATGCTACTCATTTCTGTATTAGGGGACTCTCGCCACTCGAGTATGTCTGGTCCTGTACCTCATGGGGAGAAATCATCATGATCAGTTTAGAATTCTTACTGGCCTCTGCCATTGGGCTACTTGTTGCGACAGGCATTTATCTCATTTTACGTGCACGTACATTCCCTGTTGTATTGGGATTAGCCGTACTCGGTTATGCAGTTAACCTATTTTTGTTTGCGATGGGCCGCTTACAAGTGAGTTCACCTGCAATTTTAACTGAAACGATGAATATTACAGACCCACTTCCTCAAGCACTTGTTTTAACTGCGATTGTTATCGGCTTTGCGACTACAGCTTTTATTGTGCAACTAGCATTACGAAGCCGTTATGAATCAGGTAGTGATCATGTTGATGCTAAAGAAGATATTTCCCCAACATACGACCCACGTGAGGATGAGCCGTGATGTTTGATTTTTTATCTTTTTGGCAAGCAAATACACCTATTTTCAGCATCCTCATTCCTGCTTTTACTGGTTTTATCTTATTACTTTTAGGTAATCCTGGCGCTGGCGCATTGAAAGAAGATTGGCGACAACCTTGGCGTCGTGGCATTAGTTTAGTCTCAGCAGTTGCAGGCTTAGCCACTGCTGTTAATTATCTTATTGTTGCAAATACCGGACAAATTACGGTTTATCAGTTGAGTGAGTGGTCAGCTCCTTTTGGTATTGTCTTGGTACTCGACCGACTCTCTGCATTTATGCTGGTTTTAACCTATGCATTAGCAGTTCCAATTCTATGGTATGCCAGCGCAAATTGGGATACACGTGGACGCTATTTCCACGCCATATTCCATTTTCTTTTAATGGGGTTATGCGGAGCATTTCTCACAGGTGACTTATTCAACCTGTTCGTTTTCTTTGAAATTTTGCTTATGGCGTCTTATGTCCTGCTACTACATGGACAAGGGAAGCCACGATTTCAACTTGGCGTACACTATGTCATTATCAATCTTTTAGCCTCTGCCCTATTCTTAATTGGCCTTGGTATGATTTATGGCAGTGTAGGCAGTCTAAATATGACTGATGTTTCACGCCTTTTACCAACTTTAGATGCAGACCAGCATAAATTAGCAGTTGCTGGCGCCCTACTCTTATTTGTTGTATTTGGTATTAAAGCTGCCATGTTACCAGTTGGTTTTTGGCTACCAAAAACTTATGCCGTTGCAAGTACGCCCGTTGCAGCAATTTTTACCATTATGACCAAAGTGGGGATTTATGCCATTCTACGTGTCAATGGAACAGTATTTAACGATGTAATCAGTCAGGAAATCTTTAAAGGTTGGCTCCTTCCAATTGGTTTAGTCACTTCTTTATATGGTGTGATTGCAGCAATTGGGGCAGATCGTCTCAGACGTTTTGTTGGTTTTATGGTGCTGTCTTCGATTGGTACTCTATTGACCGCAATAGCAATGTCAAACACGCAAGCATGGTCAGGAGCTTTGTTCTATCTCGTACATAGTACACTGATTGGTGCTGCGTTTTACCTGTTCTGTGGCTGGATGACTTCACAACGTGGTGACTTTAAAGATCACTTAAAGATTGCTCCAAGAATCAAGCAAGAAAAAGCAGCGATGCTGACTTATTTTTTAATTGCAATGATGCTTGCCGGGTTACCGCCTTTTAGTGGCTTCTTTGGGAAAGTATTTATTCTACAAGCGACTGTTGAAACTGCATATCAAGGCTGGATCATTGGAGTCGTGCTTGTTGTAAGTCTATTAAGCATTATTGCGTTAACACGTGTCGGGTTTATTTTATTTTGGAGAGCTTCAGTACCAGAAGAAGACCCAAAAAATCCTGCTTATGTAAGTTATCAAGCTCTACCTGTACAAGCACCACCACGTAATGATTCGGTCATTTATATTCTGCTTGCAGGCTTGATCACTTATGTAGTGTTTGCTTCACCCGTATTGCACTACACCACTGGTACGGCTCAACAAATTCAAAACCATGCACTCTATCAGCAGTCTATTCTTAAGACTGACCAAAATGGTGAAACTATTAGTGTTCAGCCTTATGACTCATCTTATTTACCAGAAACAAAATATGGTGGAGAAGTTGAAGATCATAATGCATATCTCGTTCCTGACATTATTTCTAAAGACACTTTTAACGGTGAGCATATTTCCGAATATAAGCGCCGCCAAATTCAGCAGCAGGAAAAATTGCTAACACCAACGATTGCTGATGAAAGTCAACTGAAACCTATGGAGCCTTAACAATGCAGCTATCTAAATTGCTTGAACGTTGGTTCCCACATCCATTTGTTTCTTTTTTGATTATTATTTTCTGGTTAATGCTCTCGCATAGTCTTGATGCCAGCGACCTACTTATGGCTGTAATTTTGGGTCTTGTGATTCCGCGTTTAGTTCGACCTTTTATTACCAGAACACCGCACATCCATTGGCAACCAGCAATAAAACTATTTTTTGTTGTACTTTGGGATATTGTTATTTCCAATTTTCGTGTTGCAAAACTGGTATTAGGGCCTCCTAAAAAATTACATCCTAAGTGGTATCGTGTGCCTTTAGAAACGGAACATGAACAGGTAAATTCGTTACTGGCAATGATTATTACCACAACACCGGGAACTGTCTCAGCTGGTATTGATCAAGAACGTGGTGATATTCTGGTGCACTCACTCAGTACAGAAAATACCGAAAGTGATGTGCAAGACATCAAACAACGTTATGAAGCTCCGCTCATGGAGATTTTTGATGTAAAAAGCAAATCGGAGGACAACATATGACCATCCTACCTTATGCTCTTGGTATTAGCATGATTGCTATCACAATCTCTATGTTGCTTTGCTTGTTTCGAATGGTGATGGGGCCATCAATTGTAGATCGTCTTTTGGCACTCGATACGCTTTTTCTAAATGCAACTTGTCTGATTGTTGTATTAGGTATCTATTGGACAACCACCTCTTTATTTGAAGCGGCATTATTGGTTGCCATGCTAGGGTTTGTTTCGACAGCTGCTTTGGCACGTTATTTCACAACTGGTCATGTGATCGATTAAAGGGAGGTCAAAATGCAATTTACAATGGAAATTATTGTTTCGATCTTTCTGGTTTTCGGTGCATTCTTTATGTTAGTCGGGTCGATCGGAATGGTACGCCTACCCGATCTATTTATGCGCTTACATGCACCTACCAAATCGAGCACGTTGGGTTTAGGTAGCTTTTTAATTGCTTCAATGATCTTTTTTGCTTTCCAAGGCCGCTTTGGTTTTGCCGAACTATTGATCACGCTTTTGGCTTTTATTACAGCTCCTGTTTCAGCCAATTTAATAGCACAAGCGGCACTACATCTACGCTTACGCTCACTCAGTGGTGAGGTTCCTGAAGCAATAGAACGTCCATTACCATGGGATCGTTATAAAATCGGACAACGCTTTTCACAGAACAAACCTCCGATGGATCCACCTAAACATTAAGTAAAATGTTAAATAATAAAAAAGCCACCCCAAGGTGGCTTTTTTATTTTGAGTTTTAATTACTCTTGGTCATCTGACTTACGTTCCGGTAAATCTTGTACCGCTTTTTCAATAAGACCAAACATATAGTTACCATATGCGTTCGTCTTATCGTAATGGAAACGTAAACGAGGCGTAATACGAGTTTTAATACGACGGCTTAACTCATGACGCAAGAAACCAGAAGCTTTATTTAATACATCTAAAGTTTCTTTATTTGCTGCTTCACTTTGTTCATCACCTAGCTCACGCCCCATAACAGTAACGTAAACTTCAGCATATCCCATATCCGCACTGACTTTCACCGCAGAGATGGTCACTAGACCACCTAAGCGAGGATCTTTAAGCTCTTGACGGATTAGCTCAGACAACTCGCGTTGTACTGAATCCGCCATGCGCTTTAAGCGTTGGCTACCCGCCATTAAAGACTCCGTTTAATCAATTGAACATCGTATACTTCAATCTTGTCTTGTACTTTGATGTCTTTATAACCTTTCACCGCAAGACCACATTCCATACCGGCACGAACTTCCTCAACCACATCTTTATAACGACGTAATGATTCAAGTTCACCTTGGAACACAACCACATCATCGCGTAATACGCGAATCGGTTTATTACGATGCAATGTACCTTCAAGTACCATACAGCCTGCTGCTGCACCAAACTTACTTGAGTGGAATACTTCACGTACTTCAGCAACACCCAAGATTGTTTCACGGTGTTCAGGAGCAAGTTTACCGCTCATGGCATCTTTCACATCATCAATTAATTCATAAATGATGCTGTAGTAACGAATATCGATACCATCTTGGTCACTGCGTTGACGAGCAGCTGTATCAGCACGAACGTTAAAGCCTAACAATACAGCTTCTGAAGATTCAGCAAGAATCACATCAGACTCAGTAATCGCACCAACACCTGAACTAATTACACGAACTTTTACTTCATCAGTAGATAGTTCATATAAAGCTGCATTTAATGCTTCTAAAGTACCACGTACGTCAGTTCTTAAAACAACGTTCACTGTAGGAACGTCTTTTTTGCCCATTGACGACATAATATTTTCAAGACGCATTGCGCTTTGACGGTCAATACGTTTTTGACGTTCACGGTCAGCACGAGCATCGGCAACTTCACGTGCTTTCTTCTCGTCATTTACAACAAGAACTTCATCACCTGCCATTGGAGCATCTGGAAGACCCAGAATTTCTACTGGAATAGATGGTCCTGCTGATTTAATTGGCTTACCGTTTTCATCAGACATTGCACGGACACGACCATAAGATGAACCTGCAAGAACAAGGTCACCAATATTTAATGTACCGTTTTGAACAAGAATAGAAGTTACTGCACCACGGCCTTTATCAACACGTGCTTCAATAACAACACCTTGCGCAGCACCTTCAGCAGATGCTTTTAATTCCATCAATTCTGATTGAATAAGAATTAAATCAAGGAGTTCATCAATACCTTGTCCAGTATGTGCAGAAACCTTAGCAATCGGAACATCACCGCCCCATTCTTCTGGAACGATTTGTTTCGTTGTTAATTCGTTTAACACACGGTCTGGATCAGCAGATTCTTTATCCATTTTGTTGATTGCAACAATAATTGGAGTACCTGCTGCACGTGCATGGTCAATTGCTTCTGCAGTTTGTGGCATTACACCATCATCTGCCGCAACAACCAATACCACGATATCTGTCGCTTTAGCACCACGTGCACGCATTGAAGTAAACGCAGCATGTCCCGGTGTATCAAGGAATGTAATGATTCCTTTGTCCGTTTCAACGTGATACGCACCAATATGCTGGGTAATACCACCTGCTTCACCAGCCGCCACTTTCGAACGACGGATACGGTCAAGCAATGATGTCTTACCATGGTCAACGTGCCCCATAATCGTAACAACTGGTGGACGAGTTGTTTGCTCACCACGCGCTTCTTCAGCCGCTTCAAGCAAGTTATCTTCCGCTTGTGTATCAGAAACTAGAACAGGGTTATGGCCCATTTCTTCTACAACAAGTGCTGCTGTATCTTGATCAATCGCTTGATCTTGATTAACCAACTCACCCATTTTCATAAGTGTTTTGATAACTTCACGTACTTTAATCGCCATTTTCTGAGCAAGATCGGCAACAACAATACTTGAACCGATTTCTACATCATAAACTTGCTTTTTAACTGGCTTTTCAAAACCATGTTTGTTTGCTTGGCTTGATTTTAAACCACGTTTGTTATGGTTAACGAAGCTTTGCTCTTCTTGACCACGACGACCGCCTTTCTTACCAGCACGTGGGTTAGTAGTTGCACCACCGCGTTTAATTTCACGGTCTTCTTGCTTGAATGAATCTTCATAAGCTTGGCCAACAAGACCTGAAGCAAGTGGAGAATCATCAATTACGCGAATTGTTGTCGTTGTATCATCATTTGAATACTTAGACGCCATTTTGCGCATTTGTTCAAGTGTACGTTGTTGAGCTTCTTCAGCCGCTTTACGACGTGCAGCTTCTTCAGTTGCTTTTAACTGAGCTGTTTGTGCTTCGCGCGCTTTCTTTTGCTCTAAAGTTTCTGCTGGTTTTGGTGCAGGTTTTACTGTACCACCACCACGTTTTTTCACTACAACAGCAGCTTTAGGTGCTGACTGTGCAGCGCTATCTTGTTGGTGAGCAGCACGCATCGCATCTAAAGTTGCTTTTGCTTTTTGCTCTGTTTGAAGGCGCGCTTTTTGCTCTGCAGTATCACGCGCTTGTTGATCTGCACGTGTTTTAGCTTCTGCTTCTGCACGCGCTTTAGCTTCTGCTGCAATTTGTTCTGGGTTTGGCTTAGCAAAAACCTGTTTTTTACGTACTTCTACGTTAATTGTTTTTGCTTTACCTGAAGTACTTGCAACTTTAGCGGTACTGGTTGTTTTACGTTTCAACGCAATTTTTCCTGTGTTACCACTTTCCTGACCATGTACTTTTTTCAAATGATTGACCAAAGTATCCTGTTGTTCAGTGGTAATAATGTCGTCTGCTGTACGTTGAGGCAAACCTGCTTCACGAGCCTGTTCTAGGAGCTTCTCAACAGGACGTCCTACAGTGAGAGCTAACTCTTTAATCGACTTGTCCGTCATATTTCATCTCCTAGTTAAACCATGATTCGCGAGCTTTCATGATCAATTGACCAGCTTTTTCATGATCAAGACCTTCAATATCAGAGATATCGTCAGTAGCCTGATCTGCCAAATCATCAACGGTAATAATACCGCGAGCGGCAAGCGAGTAAGCGATCTCAGAAGTCATGCCTTCCATAGTGAGGAGGTCTGCGCTCGGTTCTTGAATATTTTCTTGCTGTTTCAAAGCATCAGTAAGAGCTGCTTCTTTTGCACGACTTTGCAATAACTCAACCAATTCAGCGTCAAGCTCAATTTCGTCAAAAGTTTCAGCAGGCACATAAGCAATCTCTTCTAAAGAAGTGAAGCCCATTTCTACCAATGCCATTGCTAAATCTTCTTCAATATCTAAACGTGATACAAACATGTCAAGATACTGCTGAGCTTCATTTTGCTGACGAGCACGATACTCTTCTTCAAGCATCATGTCGAGTTTATAGCCAGTTAAATCAGAAGCCAAACGAACGTTTTGACCTTGTGAGCCAATCGCACGAGCCAATTGATCGCTGGTTGCAAAAATAATGTCAGCACTTCTTGCATCTTCATCAAGCACGATGCCTGAAACATCAGCTGGTTCTAATGCACTTGCAATGTATTGAGCTGGATCATCAGACCAAACCACTACATCAATACGTTCACCATTTAACTCTTGTTGCACAGCTTGGATACGCGTACCACGCATACCAATACACGCACCTACAGGGTCAATACGGTGATCATTTGTTTTCACTGCAATTTTAGCACGAACGCCGGGTTGACGTGCTGCTGCTTTAATTTCAATGATTTCTTCAGAAATTTCAGGAATTTCTTTTTTCATTAAAGCAATTAACATTTCAGGCTTAGCGCGTGATAACAACAACTGAGCGCCACGACCTTCACGGTTAACATTATATAAAATAGCGTTTACACGTTGCTTTGGACGAAGAATTTCTTTAGGAATCATTTCTTCACGTGCAAGATAAGCTTCTGCGTTGTCGCCTAAGTCGATAATAAAGCCATCTTTGGTTTGTTTTTTCACTTCACCGTAAATCAACTCACCAACTTTAGACTCGTATGCATCCGCAACTAAAGCACGCTCAGCTTCACGAATTTTTTGTACGATAACTTGTTTTGCAATTTGTGCAGCAATACGACCAAACTCGATAGATTCCACTTCGAGCTCACGTACATCACCAATTGACCATTTAGATGGGTCAAGATCAGAAATCGCGTCTTGGCAAGCTGGCATTTCATGATCTTCATCTGCCACAACAATCCATTGACGGAATGTACGGTAATCACCTGTTTTACGATCAATTTCTACACGAAGTTGAGCTTCTTCAGCATGTGTACCTTCGTAAAATCTTTTCTTCGTTGCAGCAACTAGAGCTTGTTCTAAAGCCTCGAAGATCGCTTCACGACTAACACCTTTTTCATTACTAACCGTTTCTACAACGGTAAGAATTTCGCGGCCCATAAGTCACCTACCGATTTCTTATATAATTTAAATAAATTTAATCTTGATAGATCAAGTTTGCTTTATCGATATTGTTGCTGTCGATATCAAGCACATGCTTTCCTTCAACTTCAACCTTAATCTCTTCATTTTCAAGGTCTACAGCAAGGAGTTTTGCTTGAAATTTACGGCGATTTTCTACTGCTGCAATTAAACGCAAAGCAACCTGTTGTCCAATGTAGCTTTGCAATTGTTCGAGTTGAAAAAATGGGCGATCCCAACCTGGTGAAGAAACTTCTAATGAATACTCACCTGAAATCGGGTCATGAACATCTAACATTGCGCCGACTTGTTGTGTAACTCGTACACAATCTTGCACACCAATACCACGACCTTGTTCTACTTCACCATCTTCATTAATCACTGGTTCAGCATTTTCATCAACTGGTCTATCGATATAAATACGCAATAATGAACGTTTACCTTGTGGAAGGAATTCGATTCCCCACAGGTCAACACCACATGCTTGCACTGCTGGGGCAATCATGTCATACAATGCTTGGGATTTATTTGATAATTTCATTTACTCTCGTCATTCTCGTGCGATTCAATCGGTTGTTTTAACCGACACAGACCTACTATAGTGAAGCATGACTATTTGACCAATTGATGTCGACACTACACGATAGCGATACGATAACCAATAAAAAAGGGCGTTAATCGCCCCTATGTAGCACAGAAAACAATAGTCCACTGTGCAAAAAGGCCCACTTGTCTGTGAGCCTCTTTTAAGAAACTTGGTAGCGGGAGCTGGATTTGAACCAACGACCTTCGGGTTATGAGCCCGACGAGCTACCAGACTGCTCCATCCCGCATCAACGTGCAAAAATTATATACAAATATCAAAAAAAGTCAATGTAAACTTATCTAATATTCGCTTGATTAAGTTGCACCTTAATCAAATTGGTAGCGGGAGCTGGATTTGAACCAACGACCTTCGGGTTATGAGCCCGACGAGCTACCAGACTGCTCCATCCCGCATCAATAAACTGCTTGCACTCAACTTTCTGGTTCAAAGTTGGTGCGGAAGGGGGGACTTGAACCCCCACGCCCGAAGGCACTACCACCTCAAGGTAGCGTGTCTACCAATTCCACCACCACCGCAGCTTGTGGGACGCATTCTAGTCCTTCCAACTGCAAAAGGAAAGCCCTATTTCGAATTATTGACCCGTTTTTGGTGCATTTGGTGAAGTTTCAGGCGATGTGGTTTGAGCTGGTGCTGTTGTTTGTACAGTTTTCAAGCTATATGCTTCCGTCGTCTGTTTTTTCGCAAAAACAGCAAGAGTTAAACTCGTTACAAAGAACAATGCAGTTAAAACAGCAGTTAGACGAGTCAGGAAATTACCCGAACCCGATGCACCAAATACAGTTGCTGCACCGCCGCCGCCAAAAGAAGCACCAGCATCTGCGCCTTTACCGTGTTGCACTAAAATCAATGCAATCATCAGTACAGCTAAAATAATATGTACAACAAGTACAAAAGAGTGCATACCCTATCCTCGTTATTTGCTTTGCGCGAAGGCTTGTACAATTTGATAAAAAGATGCTGCATTTAATGAAGCACCGCCGACCAACGCACCATTAATGTCTGGACATGCAGCTAATTCAACAGCATTTTCAGCTTTTACACTACCACCATATAAAATAGCAATATCTGAACCCGCTGAAGTAAGCTGACATAAGCCTTCACGAATTTTAGCGTGAATCGCTTGTGCATCTTGTGGAGAAGCTGTTTTACCTGTACCAATTGCCCAGATAGGTTCATAAGCAATCACGACTTGGTTTTGCCATTGTTCAGCAGTAACCACAGGTGCAATATCGCAAATTTGCTGTAAAACAACTTGCTCTGCATGGCCTTGCTCACGCTGTTCAAGACTTTCACCGACACAATAAATGACAGTTAAGCCCGCACTTAATGCATTTTGGAGTTTCGCCTTCAAAATTTCAACGTTGTCGCCAAAAATATCACGGCGTTCAGAATGCCCGACCAATACGAAATTAATTTGGCTATCTTTTAATAATTCTGCACTAACTTCACCAGTATAAGCACCTGTACCTGCAATACGCGATACATCCTGCGCAACTGTATATACTGTTCTTGCAGCATCCTGCAATTGCGCCTGTACTGTTGTAAGTGCAATAGAAACAGGGGCAACGCCCACATGGCAGCTTTCATCTGCAATTTGGTTTTGTTGCAATAATTGTTTAAATTCTTCTATAAGTTGGTTGGCGTTAGCACGCATTGGATTCATTTTCCAGTTGCCAACTACCCAAGGCGTAATCGTCGAACCCGACATACTGCTCACCTTTCATCAAAAATGCAGCACATTCTACACGCATTTATACAAATTTCAGATACTTTTCTTTAATGGGATTACTTATATCTTTTCTACTCTTTGAAATTAAAAAAACTTTCTAAGGGTTCAAACTTAAATATTCTAAAAATTAATCTATAAAAACTTCGACTAGTTCAAGCTTTAACAGCCTGAGTAGGACAAGAGCAACACTTTCTAAGGTAGTAATTTTACATAACAAAAGTATAATTTTTCATATACCAATTATAAACATATGAGCATAGGCAGGCAGATGTCAGCATTACATACATCTCCAAAATTTACGGGGTTTTTTCGGCGTTTAGTCGAAGAAGAACATGTGTCAGCAACGACCATGCAAACTGCATTAGATGCAGCAAAAAGAGCTAAGCGGGATACAGTTGCCTATTTAATTGAAGAGGCGCATCTCTCTCCTTCTTTACTGGCTGAAACAATTTCCGCTGAGTTTGCTGAACCATATTTTGATCTTGATGTTTATGACACATCTCAGATTCCTAAAGATCTGGTCGATCAAAAACTGATTTTAAAACATCGAATTTTGCCACTTATTCAAAGAGGCCAAATTTTATATGTTGCGACCAGCAATCCAAGCAATATTGAAGCGATTGATGCGATTCGTTTTAATAGCAAACTGATGGTTGAGCCTGTCATTGTTGAGCACCATAAACTCGAAAAAGTTTTAAACCAGCATTTCGCAGAAGAAAGCAGTTTTGATTTTAATGATGAAGAGTTTGATCTTGACGTCAGCCTTGATAGCCCTGCCACTCAAGAGGATGAAGACGAAACACCTCAAGGTGATGAAGCACCCATTGTTAAATATATTAATAAGTTGCTCATTGATGCCATTCGTATGGGCGCTTCAGATTTACATTTTGAACCGTATGAAAAGTCATATCGGGTTCGATATCGTGTCGACGGCGTGTTACGTCAAATTGCTAATCCGCCTTTACAATTGGCAAACCGTTTGGCTTCACGTTTAAAAGTAATGTCTCAAATGGATATTTCCGAAAAACGTGTCCCACAAGATGGTCGTATCAAACTTAAGCTCTCAAAAACTAAAGCAATTGATTTTCGTGTGAACTCACTTCCGACGTTGTTTGGTGAAAAGCTAGTTCTACGTATTCTTGATCCATCAAGCGCAATGCTAGGGATTGACGCCCTAGGATACGAAGAAGAACAAAAAGCTTTGTTTATGGAAGCTTTAGATAAACCACAAGGTATGCTTTTAATTACTGGACCAACAGGTTCCGGTAAAACTGTATCTTTATATACAGGCTTAAACATTTTAAATACTGAGAGCTCTAATATTTCTACTGCCGAAGACCCTGTAGAAATTAACCTTGAAGGGATTAATCAGGTTAACGTGAACCCGAAAGTAGGTCTTACGTTTGCTGCTGCACTTAAATCATTTTTACGACAAGACCCTGACATTATTATGGTTGGTGAGATTCGTGATTTGGAAACAGCAGAAATCGCGATTAAAGCTGCACAAACGGGTCACATGGTGATGTCAACACTGCATACCAACAGTGCACCAGAAACACTGACTCGCTTACGCAATATGGGGGTTCCTTCTTTCAATATTGCAACATCAGTCAACTTGGTTATTGCTCAGCGGTTAGCACGCCGCCTTTGCTCTCAATGTAAAATACCTACAGATGTTCCAAAACAAAGCCTATTGGAAATGGGCTTTACCGAACAGGATCTAGCACATCCAGACTTTCGCGTTTTTCAACCTGTGGGTTGTCCTGAATGTCGTGAAGGCTATAAAGGCCGTGTCGGTATTTATGAAGTAATGAAAGTTACACCTGAAATTTCCAAGATTATTATGGAAGATGGTAATGCTCTAGAAATCGCGGCTGCTTCTGAAAAATTGGGGTTTAATAATCTACGTCGTTCAGGTTTAAAAAAGGTAATGCAAGGGGTGACCTCTCTACAAGAAGTCAACCGTGTGACCAGTGAATAAGACACTATTTAAAATAAGGATAATCTAATGGCTGTCAAAAAGGCACAAATGATGCCGACTTTTGCTTATGAAGGGGTTGACCGTAAGGGCGTAAAAATTAAGGGGGAACTTCCAGCCAAAAATATGGCTTTAGCTAAAGTGACCTTACGCAAACAAGGAGTTACTGTTCGAACCATACGTGAGAAACGTAAAAATATTCTTGAAGGTTTATTCAAGAAAAAAGTATCAACGCTTGATATTACGATTTTTACCCGACAACTGGCGACCATGATGAAAGCTGGTGTACCTCTGGTACAAGGCTTTGAAATTGTAGCTGAAGGCTTAGAAAATCCAGCAATGCGGGAGGTGGTACTTGGTATTAAAGGTGAAGTTGAAGGTGGCAGCACTTTTGCCTCAGCTTTAAGAAAGTATCCTCAATATTTTGATAATTTGTTTTGTTCACTTGTTGAGTCTGGTGAACAATCAGGTGCACTCGAAACTATGCTAGACCGTGTGGCAATTTACAAAGAGAAAAGTGAGTTGCTCAAGCAAAAAATTAAGAAAGCAATGAAATATCCTGCAATGGTTATTGTAGTAGCCATTGTGGTAACTATTGTTTTGATGATTTGGGTGGTCCCTGTTTTCCAAGATCTGTTTTCTTCTTTCGGAGCAGAATTACCGGCATTCACACAAATGGTCGTGAATATGTCGAAATGGATGCAATCATACTGGTTCATTATGATTATGGTGATTGGTGCAATTATTGTCGCCTTTATTGAGGCTAAAAAACGTAGTAAAAAGTTTCGTGATGGCTTAGATAAACTGGCACTTAAATTACCTATTTTTGGGGATTTGGTTTATAAAGCAATTATTGCCCGCTATAGTCGTACACTTGCCACTACATTTGCAGCAGGGGTTCCCTTGATTGATGCACTTGAGTCAACTGCTGGTGCAACCAACAATGTCATCTATGAACAAGCTGTTATGAAAATTCGTGAAGATGTTGCAACAGGTCAACAGCTTCAGTTTTCTATGCGTGTCTCTAACCGTTTCCCTTCTATGGCTATACAAATGGTTGCAATTGGTGAAGAATCGGGCGCACTAGACAGTATGCTCGACAAAGTTGCAACCTACTATGAAAATGAAGTGGATAATGCTGTTGATGGCTTAACTGCAATGATGGAACCTTTAATCATGGCAATTTTAGGGATTCTGGTAGGTGGTCTAGTTGTTGCCATGTATCTTCCAATTTTCAAAATGGGTTCAGTGGTATAATGCAAGACATCATTGCTTATTTTATTCAAAACTTAACTGCACTTTATATTGCAGTTGCACTATTGAGCCTGTGTATTGGTAGCTTTTTGAATGTGGTGATTTATCGCACCCCCAAAATGATGGAACAAGATTGGCAGCAAGAATGTCAAATGTTACTCAATCCTGAACAACCAATCATTGATCATGAAAAGCTAACATTAAGCAAACCTGCTTCATCATGTCCAAAGTGCCATCAACCGATTCGTTGGTATCAAAATATCCCAGTCATAAGCTGGTTGATGTTAAGAGGAAAATGTGGTCATTGCCAACATCCGATTAGCATTCGTTATCCAGCAATTGAACTACTCACCATGTTATGTTCATTGGTGGTGGTTATGGTGTTTGGCCCGACCATACAAATGCTTTGGGGACTCGTCCTGACTTGGGTTTTAATTACCCTCACCTTTATAGACTTTGATACACAACTTTTGCCTGATCGCTTTACCCTGCCTTTAGCAGCACTCGGCTTAGGCATTAACACCTTTAATATTTATACCGCGCCTAACTCAGCTATTTGGGGTTATTTAATCGGCTTTTTATGCCTATGGATTGTGTATTACTTATTTAAAGTGATTACTGGCAAAGAAGGTATGGGCTACGGTGACTTTAAATTGCTTGCCGCATTAGGCGCATGGATGGGACCATTGATGCTGCCATTAATTGTGTTATTGTCATCTTTATTAGGTGCAATCATTGGCATCATTTTATTAAAGTTAAGAAATGACAATCAGCCTTTTGCTTTTGGACCATATATTGCCATTGCGGGCTGGGTTGCCTTTTTATGGGGTGATCAGATTATGAAGATTTATTTAGGAGGTTAAGATGGCTTTTATTCTGGGAATCACAGGTGGTATTGGCAGTGGAAAATCTGCTGCAACACAATGGTTCGAGTCCCAAGGAATTCAAGTCGTCGATGCCGACATCGTTGCGCGTGAAGTCGTTGAAAAAGGCCAACCTACTCTCCAAAAAATTCAGCAAACTTTTGGAGACTGGGTACTTCAGCCCGATGGTAATTTAGATCGGCGTGCCCTACGCGAACATATTTTTCAGACCCCTGAAGCAAGACACATACTCGAGAGCATTACCCATCCTGCGATTCGCCAATCGATTATTCAACAACTACAAAATCCAAAAAGTCCTTATGTGATTTTAGTTTCACCATTACTCTTTGAAACCAACCAACATGAATTGGTTAATCACACTTTATTAGTGGATGCGAGTGAACAAACTCAAATTCAGCGTGCAAGTCAACGTGACGGGCAAAATCAAGAACAAATTCAGAAAATTATTGCCGCACAAATGCCACGCGAGCGTAAACGCGAACTTGCTAATGACATTGTGTTTAATGACGGATTACTCGAACATTTATATCAGCAACTAGAGCCTTTACATCAAAGCTATTTGAAGCGCACCAACTAATCTTACATATTTTGCTGCTTAATCTTTTGTGTCAGGCTATCTTGCCTAAACCAACGCCAAGGCTGTAAAGCTCCTATTCCCATACCTACCAAGCCCACAATAATTGATGGGCTTAATGACTCACCAAGTAAAGGTACAGCTAAAATAGCGGCAATGAACGGCGCCAAAGTTACAATACTTCCAGTTTTAAAAGCACCAAGACGTTGAATGGCAGCAACATAAGTCAAAGTTGCGATAATAACGACAAATACACCATGGAAAATGCCCTGTATCGCTAAATGAACAGGACTAACTTCCATGAAATGCTTTGGTAAAAATAGAGCATAGATGGGCAAGTAAATAATTGCAGACCAAATCGCGACACTTGCCATAGAGTGCCATGCAGAAAGTTTCCACTGTTTAAGTAATACAGTAAAAATTCCCCACCAAATCGCACTAATAAAAAGGAGTAAGTCTCCAATTCCAAACGCAGAGGTACTTGTACGTAGCATCAAAATACTCATGAGTGCTAAGGCAGCGATCATGATTGCGAGACTCGCCCATGTGTGTTTATCAAACGGCTGTCTAAATAAAATATAGGCAGCTAGAGCTGTGCAGATTGGTATGCATCCATTTAAAAATATTGCAGCATGTGCGGCTGGAGCATAAAGAAAAGCTGTATAAACAGTCAGACAATAGATAACACCGCCAATGAGCGCCAAAATAACCGCATGCTTACTCCATAAAAAAGCGAGATCTTTTTTATAAATTAAGATAGGCATTAAAATTAGAAAGGCGATAGCGAAGCGCAGTGCGGCAATGTCCCAAGCACTGATGTGCCATTGTGCATTTAAACGAGCAAAAAGTGTAAACCCGCCCCAAATGCACATGGTCACCAATACAAAGAAATAACCTTGTTTACGGGGAGACATATGAAGACTGCTTAAAAACTAGAAAGGCAGCTCAATTATACCTCAGAACGCTGACGACAAGCCTCATAAAGTGCCATACCTGTTGCCACACTTACGTTCAAACTCTGTAAATTCCCAGACATCGGAATATAAACTTTGTGATCACACTGTGCCTGAGTAATTGGGCGCAAACCTGTATCTTCAGCTCCCATCACAATCACGACTGGGCCAGAGAAATCACACTTTTGGATTGGCAGTGCACTTTCATCAAGCATAGTACCAATTACACGTACATGAGTGGTTTCTTTCAGATGAGCCAATGTACGAGCTAAATTTGTGACTTGAATAAATTTAACTTTTTCAGCTCCACCCGCCGCAACTTTACGAGCTGTTGGGGTTAAGCTTGCCGAGCGATCACGCGGCACAATCACAGCTTGCACGCCCATTGCAGCAGCGGTACGGATACAAGCACCTAAGTTATGTGGATCTGTTACCTGATCTAATGCGAGCAATAAAGCATCTGGAGTTTCAGCCAAGATCTGATCTAGATCTTTTTCATTTAAAATCGGATGAGGACGTACTGCTGCTACTACACCCTGATGAAATGGCAAACCTGCAAGTTTTTCAAGACTATCACGGCTTGCCTTTTGTACACTAATTCCAAAAGGCTCTGCCAAGTGCAAAATCTTTTGCAAACGTTGGTCATCCCGCCCTTTTAAAGTAAACAGGGTTAGCACACGTTCCGGCTCAAGTTCTAACAATGACTCCACTGAGTGAACGCCATAATAATATTCCGGTTTTGCCATGCTTGACCTCTAACAACGTTTGAGCAAAAAAATAAAAATCCTGCAAAGCCAACTTCACAGGATTTCTTTGGGCATAGTGTACCCGATTTAAACAGGAATTTCTTAGCCTTCTAAATGGCACACATAATCGAGCACTTCATCAGTCTCAATTTTAAAAACACTATTTCCAGGAACATAAAATGATTGACCAGCACGGAACAATTCACTTTCATTACTGTCTGCAATTTTCACGCGACATTCACCTGAAATAATTTCCATACGCTCAGGAACATGTGTTTCAAATGTTAAAGGCTGCTCAGTCGGCAAAATAACACCTAATGTTTTTTTCGTTCCATCTTCAAATTGCACGGTATGGCTGATACATGCTCCACCAAAATAAACATTTGACTTTTTGATGACCGTTACATGATCAAATTGGGTTGAACTCATGCACATTCTCCAGATAATGCCGCATTTATATAACTTATGTTGAATGTAGTTTAATTGTGCCTAAATAACTAATCAATCAGTTTTCATACGCATAGACTTGTAATTTCTACTGCTGTAGCTGAATTTTTTTAGTAAAAGCGTGGGGTAAATTTACTTCAATATTTCGATTGGTCAACATAATTTCACCTTATCTGCAAACTTCATCGTAAATTTCATCCAGAAAAACTCAGTAAACTTTCTGCGCTTTTGAATAATCAACTAGGAGCTGTAATTAATGATGAATCAACTTCTATGCCAACATTAAAGTTGTCTGGGTTATTTCGCATTGAAGCGGCCTCACAAGCTGGGAAATCGACGTTATTTCCATCAAAATGCCGACTAGCATGTACAAGCACACTTTATTTTAAAATCGGTCAAATACAATAACGCAGATAATGTTGGTCTATAACTCTATTTTCCACATACTTTCCAGTGGCAACATAATCACCAATATGTACTTCAATATTATGAAAATACTGATATATTTTTTTACTCTTCAAAATAAACTGGCAAGTAAAAAATATCTTTCTACACAATTAAATAAATGTATCCATGAATAATTCTGATAATTTTTGATATCGACGATTATTGCCAAATAATAAACGAACAAGAATCTTGGAGTTCTATAATTTCAGTTAGAATAATAGATCACTTGTAGCAAATTCAAAACTTCTCTATCTTTAACCCATAATTTGGCGCGTTGGATGCGTTTATGCTCACACATTTAACTTTAATTAATTTTGCATTAGCTGATCATTTAGCTATTGATATAGAACAAGGATTTAATGTTCTAACAGGTGAGACAGGTGCCGGAAAATCATTATTACTGGATGCACTTTCTGCCTGCTTAGGTGAACGTACAGATACAAATTATGTCCGCTATGGTTCGGACAAAGCGGATGTAACCGCTGTTTTTACTTATCAGGACAATAGTCCTGAAGCGAAATGGCTACAAGACCATGAACTAGATGATGATTCTGGGGAAATTCATTTACGACGTGTTATTTTCGCAACTGGTCGCAGTAAAGCATGGGTCAATGGACGTCCGAGCAGCCTCTCTGAGCTTAAAGAATTAGGACGTTTACTGGTTCAGTTATATAGCCAGCACAGCCAACAACAGCTACTTGAGCCACCTTATCCAAAGCATTGGTTAGACCGTTATAACAATTTTTATGTAGAAGTGCATGATGTTCGTGAGGCCTATAGCACATGGCAACGCACAATTCGTTTACACCAAGCAGCTTTAGATGCTCAAGCAACCCGTCTACAACGTATTGCGACTTTAGAGCTGCAAATTGAAGAGCTTGAAGAGGTTATTCAAACTGATTACAAAGAAATCGAGCAAGAGTTCGATCGCCTCAGTCATCATGAACATATCATGCAAGATTGTAGCTATAGCCTGAATGCGCTTGATGAAGCTGAGCAAAACATTACTCAAGAAATGTCGTCGATTATTCGTCGTTTAGAATCTCATGCAGGACGTAGTGAACAGCTTTCTGAAATTTATAACTCATTATTAAATGCGCAAAGTGAAATTGATGATGCCACATCAAATTTACGTCAGTTCATTGATCGTCAAAGTTTTGATCCTGAACGAATGGAAGAACTAAATTCCAAGCTTGAAGTTTTTCATCGTCTGGCACGTAAGTACCGTACTCAGCCAGAGACGCTCAAAGAAGAATACGAAACTTGGCAAAATGAGCTTGAACAGTTACATCAACTTGAAGACCCGGAGACTCTGGCAGAGCAAGTAGAAAAGTCACATGAGGAATTTTTAGAGAAAGCTCAGCATTTAGACAATATTCGTCGTGAAGCTGCTGCCCCACTTGCCAAACAGTTAACCGAACAAGTGAAACCTTTAGCACTACCAGAAGCCCACTTTGAGTTTAAGTTTGAACCCCTAGAACAACCAGGTGCAGAAGGCTTAAGCTTTATTCAACTTTTATTTACGGCTAATAAAGGTATTCCACCACAACCATTAGCACGCGTCGCTTCGGGTGGTGAGCTTTCACGTATTGCACTCGTCATGCAAGTCATGAACGCGGAAAAAACGGAAGCCGAAGTTTTAGTGTTTGATGAAATTGATGTGGGGATTAGCGGTGGTACGGCTGAAGTGGTTGGGCGTTTACTTGCCGACTTAGCTCAACATGTCCAACTTTTATGTATTACTCACCAAGCACAGGTCGCTGCGCAATCTGATCAACATTTGTTAGTTAAAAAGCAGCAAACTGACCCAGCCAGCAGTACCATTGTACAACTTGATGAAAATCAGATTATTTCTGAATTAGCACGTATGTCTGGCGGTGTTGAAATTAATGAAACGACCTTACAGCATGCTAAACAATTACGACAACTTAAATTTCAGGCTTCTTCAAATTAATAAAGAAAATGAGAGAAAAAGATTGGCGAAATCCGATTAACTCTTGTATGTTGATAAAAAGAACCTATATAGATAATAGGGTCGTGAGACCCTCTAGCGACATTTTTTGAGGGAGAACCGCTTAGGTGACCAAACAATACATGACTCACCGTTGTCTGATTGCCCCGCCAGAACTGGCAGATGACTTTTTTGCAAATACAGTAATTTATCTTGCCCGTCACGATGAAGAAGGTGCTCAAGGCATTATCATTAATCGTCCTGCTGGCATTCAAATTAAAGAACTCCTGAATGATTTAGATATTGATGCAGACAATGTAAATCCACATGAGGTTTTACAAGGTGGGCCTTTACGCCCAGAAGCAGGCTTTGTCCTTCATACTGGCCAACCAACTTGGCACTCTTCTATCGCTGTGGGTGAAAATGTCTGTATTACCACCAGTAAAGATATTCTTGATGCAATTGCACATAACGAAGGTGTGGGTCGCTATCAAATCGCACTGGGTTATGCGAGTTGGGGTAAAAACCAGTTAGAAGATGAAATCGCTCGCGGTGACTGGCTTATCTGTGATGCCGATATGGATCTGATTTTTAACTTACCGTACGATGACCGTTGGGATGCAGCCTATAAAAAGATTGGTGTAGATCGCACATGGCTGGCTTCTGAAATCGGACATGCTTAATGACTGTGACACAATCCAAATCAATTATGGCTTTCGATTTTGGCACTCAAAAAATGGGGATGGCTATAGGTCAATCTGCAATTGAAAGTGCTAACCCACTACCGTTATTTGTGATGAAAGATGGAATTCCTAACTGGGACCAGCTTTTAAAAATTGTGAAAGAGTGGCAACCTGATTTGTTTATTGTTGGTCTTCCATTAAATATGGATGATAGTGAGTCGGAACTTTCTACACGTGCCCGCAAATTTGCAAGACGTTTACGCCATCAAACCAACATTGAAACTTGGATGGTGGATGAGCGCTTAACGACGCGTGAAGCAAGAGAAGAGCTCGGCTTCTACCAAGAACAAGGACGCGCAAAGAAATTATCAGCAGATAGTTTTGCAGCAGCCTTGCTGATCCAGAGTTGGTATCGAAATCCAGTCGGCTTAACGCCATAAAAGTAAAAAAAGCATGTTTTACACATGCTTTTTTATTGAGTTTAAAAACTTAAGCTTTTTATTTTTCAATAATATGTACTGTCGCAGTACGGCCAGAAACAAAAGCAAGCTGATTTTTTGGCGCTTCGTCTAACACAATTTTCACAGGTACGCGCTGCGCTAAACGAACCCAGCTAAAGGTTGGGTTTACGTTTGCAAGCAATTTAGAACTGCTTGAACGCTCACGGTCTTCAATACCCGATGCAATACCTTGTACATGACCTTTAATTTTTTGACTATCACCCATTAACTGTACACTCGCTTCATCGCCAATATGAATACGGTCTAATTTTGTCTCTTCAAAATACCCTACAACATAGAGTTGTTTACGGTCTAGTAATGCTGCAACTGCTTGTCCAACTTGAACATAATTACCAGGGCGCATATCAAAGTTAGAGAGTGTTCCATCTGCGGGTGCCACCACAGCAGCACGATGCATATTAAGTTCAGCTAAATGCAAGTTACTTGTCGCAGCTTCAACGAGTGCCTGTTGCTGCTTAATAGTTGCTTCTGCTTGTTCAATCGCAGCTTGAAGTTGTTCATGCTCTGCAAGGGATTGATCGCGAGTTGCAAAGACTTGATCTTGTTCTTGTTTAGAAATAGCGCCATCCATTAAGTTTGAATAACGGTTTGCGTTTTTCTCGGCTAACTTAATGTTCGTACTCGATTTAATTAAGTTTGCTTTGGCTTGTGCTAAACCTGCTTGCGCCTGAGCATATGCCGCTTTTGCTTTTGCCAAATCAGACTTTGCTTGCTCTACATCTAAAGCTCGGCGAGAGACATCAATTTTAAAAAGTACCTGACCTTTTTTGACAGTCTGGTTATCTTGAACCAATACTTCAGTTACAAGTCCTGCTACATCTGAAGAAACTTGAATGACGTCCCCACGAACGCGACCATCACGTGTCCACGGCGCTGCATTATAGTAATTCCATAAATGCACAATGGTATAGACCGCAATCATTAATGCGACAATCAAAATCACTGGACGGATGACTTTTTTCAACTCCAATTGATTCATTTCACTCACCTAACTCAATCTTTAATCTGGCAATCATCTTTAAGCACCTAACCCAACAAAAACTTGGTGTATCACCAAAAGTAATAAAAGGTAAAAACACAAATTGAAAATGCTGGGCAATGCAATCCAGCCTTGTGCAATCCATTTGTTAGTTAAAGGACTTAACAAGCGGAAACATATATATGCAAATAAGGCTTGGACGAGCAAAGCGGGCACGTAAATACCGTAGACATTAAACTCACCCATGCGCTGTGGCTCCTGTAAGCGTACGATCTGCATTCATTTGGTTTGATGAAACATGACACATGCTATAAGCAATATTATTTAGTGAAATAAATAATCTTTGGCGAATAGCCATATCTTCTATATTTGAAGCAAGCTGTTTTAGTTCAAACAAAGTCTGATGAATATGTTGTATTAATACATCTGCTTCATCTTTTTCATTCTCTTTAGCTCTAAATAGCTCATCTAAATCTTGTTGCAAACGCCCAATATGATGAGCCAGTTCTGAAGATGACTGAACCTGATTTGCTAACTCTTGCAAACGGGTTAAATCAACAATTGCACTTGATTCAACAAGTGCCTGATGAATTGATTTTTTAATCTCTTCTGACTGAACCATTTTGGTATTTAAAACACCTACACGGTCTAACATCGCACGCAAATGAACTTTGAATTCAATACCATAAGGAATATAAATCGCTTGGCGCATCGCACGATAATGTAAAGCCAGAATACGATTTGCACTGGTATCGGGTGACATGGCACGTACCACATCTATCACAATGAGAGATACCAACACGCCCATCACCATACCGAATGAACTGTCTAAGTAAGACACTGCATCCATGCTATAAGCATTGTGCAAGTTCAGGCCCATCATGGTATTAATACCCAGCACCATGCCCACAGGCATGAGTGCCTGATTTGCCATCATAGAAACCGCAAATAAGAACATCGGTAGTAAAACGAGTCCAAGCTCCCAAAATGTAGTGACATGAGGGAAAACACCAAAAGCATAAATAAACACTAAAACGGCCGATGCCACACTGCCCCATATAAAAATACGTAAGACAGGGACAGGGTTATCTAAGGCTGTTAAAATACAGGCAGTTACGGCCCCAATCTGTGCCATCATAAATCCAGCCTTCCAGCCAGACAGAATCCACACACCTGTCACAATAAATGTAATGAGTACCGCACTAATACCGCCTCTGACGGCTACGCCATGATCTCGGTGCAAACTTGGATATTTAGTCGTCATTGGAGTAATGTTATCTGGTATCTCTTTATTACCCTGTTTGATGCGTTGCCATAAAACTTTTACAGCCAATACATTACTAATAAAGTGGCGGACATCCATTTTCATGGCAGCCAATAAAACTTGCTGATGTTCAGAAGCCGAGTCATTTAAGTTCAAAAAGTCATTTTCAAACTCGTCAGGTAACTGCAAAACATTTTCATCAGTCATCTGGTCTTTTTGTTCGAGAAAATGAATCACATGACCTGAAAGCTGTTTTAATTTGTCCGCATGACTTTCAATAAAATTAAGTTCTTGTAACTGTTTAATTCGCTCGGACAAAGCAACTAAGTTTGCAACTACCATCGACATTTGATGGAGCATTTCTTGCAAAGGCTTGGTCATGCCATGCAATTCACCTTTTTCATAGCTCAAGTGAACTGCCAAAGCATGAATATCAGTTGTATCACGAGTAATTGCGGCTAAAAGCTGTGTATTGTTTTGCTGTTGATCTGCATTTAATAAGTTTGCAAACAGGCTCTCGGTATCTTTAAGTGTTTTAGTTACACGCTGCTTAATGGCTGAACCAATATGCATAGGCAAAATAGTTGCGGAAACCACTGCACTTGAAATCACACCAATTGAAATCTCAAGTACACGCGCCAAAGCAATATCAAAAATATTGTACTGATCAATATAAGTAATCGCGTTGTACGCAATCATTGCAGTTGAATAACCCGCCAGCATAAATGCATAACTACGAGGCGTCCGGTCGAGTAAGGATACATAAAGCGCAAAGCCCACCCATAGTGATAACACCACCGTAAAGATCCACGGCGTATTAATCAGATGAGGCGTGATTGTTAATGCAACAATAGCGCCACCCACCGTCCCTAAAACACGATAGACACACTTAGACGACACCATACCCGAATAAGGGTTGGCGATAATCAAGACAGTACCGATCGACCACATTGGATTAATCAGGTCTAATTCAAACGAGACAAATAATGCCAACATGCCGGCAATAAATGTCTTTATTGCAAAAATTAGATCAAGCTTACTCGGGCGAAAAGCCAGTATTTGCTTTAATAACATGAACTCATCTCAAATACAGATTTGAACTGATGAGCATGCTCCTCAGCGTGCCCTTGCCTTTTTAAAAAGACAACACGACTTTGTCATTTGCCGTATAGACAAATGAGTTAATGAGAGCATCCTTCAATACAATGATTTTTCCTACATCTTTGCATGATATGCCCAGATGATTTCAGTTTGACCGCTATTTAGGCGACCAAGCTTAGGAAAGGAGAGACATCGAGAAAGCTGGCAGAGTAAACCAATTTCTCAATTAGATATTTTGTTGCACAATTTTTTCAAATTAAAGTGATTTAGTCAACTAAAATATCTTTATTTGATAATTTGATATGTTTTTAGTTAATCATATATGATGTACGAATCAAGAGAACTTTTCTGATTCTGAGCGTAAAATATTTAAATCAGGTAGTTATCTTGCAATTGAGACAAAGCTTCAATTTTTCTGTTATAAGAACTCAAGTGTGACACTTTATTAAGGATACGAATAAGACATCATGGCAATTTCAAGTTTTGGCAAAATTTTAACCGTACTGGATTTATTTTCAGTTTCACGACCAGTGATTAATGTCGATATTATTTGCGAAGAACTTGGCTTGTCTAAACCGACCAGCTATCGTTATCTGAAAGAACTCGTATCAGCCGACTTATTAAAACGTATTAATGGTACTTCTGGCGATTACACTTTAGGCTCAAAAATAGCAGTTCTTGACTATGTATCAAGAACAACAGATCCACTCGTCCAAATCAGTACGCCGTTTATGCGTAATATTGTTGAGCGCACTGAACTTTGCTGTTTACTCACCTATTTAAATGATGACTATTGTATTGATATTCATCATGAGATTTTCAAAGATACTGAATTACTTTCATATGGTCGAGGCTGCCCGCGTCCGATCTATGTTGGAGCTTCACCAAAAACAATGGTGTCACATTTAAGTAAGCAGCGCATGCATGACTACTATGAACGTTTTCAGAATGAGCTATCGCAGTCAGGTTTTGCTCTAGACGAAACAAGCTTTATTCAACGCATGCGTAAAATAAAAAAACAAGGCTTCTATTTCTCACAAGGTGAGATTGACCCTAATGTTTCAGGCCTTGCCGTTCCCGTTCGTTTTTCGAGTAAAGAAGTTCCTTTGGCTTTAACATTAGTCGCATCAAAGAATCGTTTTGACTTTTTAAATATTCAAAAACTGATTGAAATTTTGCAAGAAAATGCTGGATTGATTGAGCAGCGCTTTATGGAACTCTCAGAAAAAGGCGAGATATAAAATAGTATTTTTGATAATTTAAAGTTTTTTTACATTTTTAAGCATTGAAAATATCAAAATATTCTCATATTATGATTTTAGCACCTATTGATGATTCTTTTCATCAGCAGCTCATCAATAGAAGGCTCTCCCTCAGAGGAATAAGCTCATGCAGCCATCATGGGCTTTTTTCTTGCCTAATTTTTAGCAAAAACTTATGAAAATTTGAACTGACGAAATGTCAGATTAATACGTGGCTGTAAAATTTTTGTCAAACGATTTAAATGGTGTTGCCAATATTGTTGAGTTTCACTGCGCATCACAATAAGTTGGCCCGGCTGTAACCACATTTCAACTTTTTCTTTAGTGTGAATATGCCTAAAAGAGAACTTTCTGGTCGCTCCAAAACTTAAAGAAGCAATGGTGGTTGTTCTAGCTAAAGAAACATCTGAGTCGCTATGCCAAGCCATACCTTGCGTTCCATCTTCATAAAGATTGGCTAAGCAAGAATTAAATTTTTCTGAAAGAATTTGTTCTACCTGCTGTTTCAACTTAGCAAGCGCTTTGTCCCACGGCAAAGAATCCCGAAAAACACCAGAATACTTATATCTATAATGCTCGTCACCATACCAAGCAACTTTGCGGGGAGTAATGAAGTGCTTGCCGTATAACTTCGCTTCATCATGTCGCCATGCCAGATGTTGATACAAATACTGAAAATATTGCTCGGCCTCTTCAGCACCTAAAATACATCCATAGTCCTGAACTTCACCATCATAAGGTAATAAATTTTCACAAGGTTCCGGAGAAAATAAATCTAGAGTCATGCAATCTCCCCTTGCTGCTTAGCTATCTCTCAAGCTAACAATGCCAGTTAAGAGCCGTTTTGCCAATGGTATTTGCTTATCATACCAATTACGTGAGTTACGCTATTTTTGCGCTTTGCAATAAAAAAGCCTTTCTCAAGGAAAGGCTTTTTAGAATCTTATTTGGTTTTATGGCTGCTTTAGATATGGCCACGCGGCTTTTAAATAAATAAACATTGACCACAAAGTAAGAATGACTGCGGTATATAACAAAGCATAAGCCAACATTTCTAAAGGCTGCCAGTTGAGTAAGAACACACTAATGGCAATCATTTGAAATGCAGTTTTATATTTACCTACAGTTGACACTGCTACACTGGTTCGCGCACCCAGTTCTGCCATCCACTCACGTAGAGCAGAAACAGTAATTTCCCGTGAAATAATAACAATTGCTGCAAAAGCCATCGCAATGGTAGGTTTCCACTGTACTAAAACAATAAGTGCAGCTGCTACCATGAGTTTGTCTGCAACTGGGTCTAGAAATCGGCCAAATGCTGAAGTCTGGTTTAAAGATCGTGCCAAATAGCCATCAAACCAGTCGGTTATAGCAGCCAGCACAAAGATTGCAGTCAAGATAATATGACGAGTCATACTTCCTACGTGCTCACCAATACCTATTGCAGGCGGCCAATATGCAATCACCAAAAATACTGGAATAAGCGCGATACGCGCCAAAGTTAGGATATTTGGGATATTCAGGATTCGCCCTGTGGTCATAAACACCGCCAATTTAGTCTTCACGCATCTTTTAACAGACAAAGACACATACTTCAATATTGTATCTATCTGTAACAGCCACTTTATACGAAATATGTGAATCGAGAAAGTAGATTGCTTAGGTAAATACCGTAACAGTTTGCCTCAAAATTGCAATTAAATGATCACTTTGATCCCAGAGATATGCATATTCTGTCGAGTAACCTTCACTTGCATATTCTGTGGCGACTTTATATTTAAACCAGTCACACAATTGATGCTGGACTGGGTTCACATACGTAATGTGCCACGTTAAAGAACTTGCAGGCGCAACTTGCTTAAACATGGGCAAAACACCTGGCGGCCAAATGTCCATGAGAACAATCAAATCAGGCAATGTTAGTTGACGATTTTCATGTTGCTCTGGCGAGAACCTTGACCAACCACCAAAGTCTGGATGCTCACTTGCTGTCACCGGATAATTACCCTCAGCCCAACACACTTCAAAGTGCTGAAAGCATTCAGGCATATGCTGACCAAAAGGAATGACAGATAAATTTTCAGGTTGTACATATGCAGGAGCAACGGGTTCTTGTTTAACCTCAATACTCGATGCACGAGATGCCCCAAAACTTGCAACCAAAATGGTTTGCACTGCGTCATCTTGCCATAAACGTGCCTCAAGCGTACTGACTGACTTCCCCTCTCTTAAAACTTCAATAGTCAATCGGGCAGAACCTTGCTGTACAGGACCCACAAAAGTAACACTACAACTTAATAATCTTTTATTTGGATCTTGAATATGGGAGCATGCTTTTTGCATTAATAGCCCAGCAACAAGGCCACCAAAAACCGTACGGCCCTGTAACCACCCTGCGGGTATATCAATCCATTCATTTTGTTTTACATCTTCAAATAGCTGTAATAATGACATGCATATCCCTAAGTCATGTGCGTGATTAGAAAGTATCTTTCATTATTTTGACCATCATGTGAATGGTCATGATGCTATTAATTTATGAGTGCTTTTGTCACTCAAATTTTAAATACGTGGCTACTCATGCAAAATTTTATAAATTGTTCTTGCCATCACTTCCCCTAAGCCCGGCACGACTGTCAGTTCTTTTTCCGATGCTTTTAACACGCCTTGAATCCCACCAAAATGTGTTAATAAATCTCGACGGCGTTTAGGTCCTAAGCCCGGAATTGCTTCTAAAACTGAGGTGCTACGACGTTTATCACGTTTAGCTCGGTGTTTGGTAATCGCAAAACGGTGAGCTTCATCACGTACCTGTTGAATCAAATGTAGGGCTTTATGATCTTCAGGTAACTGAATCTTTGTGCCGTCAGTAAAATGAAGCGTTTCAAGTCCCGGTTTACGCCCTTCACCCTTTGAGACACCAATCATGAAAGCTTCAAGTCCAAGTTCTTGCATAACTTCCATTGCCATATGAAGCTGGCCTTTACCACCATCAATTAAAAGCAAATCAGGCAGCATCGCCTTTTTATAGCGACGCGTTAAAGCTTGTCGCATTGCAGCATAATCATCGCCCGCAGTAATATCTTGAATGGCAAATTGTCGGTAGTCACGTTTACGCGCACCACCTTGGTCAAATACCACGCATGATGCGATCGGTGCTTCGCCCATGGTATGACTAATATCGAAACATTCGATACGATCAATTGGACGGCCAACCACCTGCTCAAGCTGGTGGAAACGCTCATTGAGTTCTAAGTGGTTACTCAACTGACCTTTAATTGCATGCTGAACGTTCATTTCACCAAGCTCTAACCATTCAGCACGTGTTTCTCGCACATTGCTCTTAATCTGGACTTTCTTTCCAAACTGCTGTGCTAAGGCTTCTTCCAGCTCTTTATGGTCAGACAAAGCAGTATTTACAATCAGTTCACTTGGTACTTCATCAGCAACCTGAAAGTAAAAGTTTGCCATAAAGTCACTTAGCATTTGTCCGAGGTCATCACCCAACATATCAGGGAAATAACTTTTACCACCTAGCATACGTCCGTTACGTACATGCATAATCTGTACACATGTCACACCAGCCTGATAGGCAATGGCCAAAATATCAGCTTCACCTTTCACTTTGAAAACAGCTTGCTGTGCTTGTACTTCACGAAGTAAAGACAATCGGTCTCGATAAAAAACGGCTTTTTCAAATTCAAGATCTGCCGCAGCCTGCTCCATTTTCGCAATCAGCTCTTGGTTTAATTCTTTGGTGTCACCTTGTAAGAAACGAATACTGTTATTCACATCTTCTTTGTAATCTTCTGGTGAAACCAAGCCTACACATGGGGCCGAACAGCGTTTGATTTGATATTGCAAACATGGACGTTTGCGCTGTGAGAAGTAACTGTTTTCACACTGGCGCACATTAAAAAGTTTTTGTAAAACTAGCAAGGTATCTCGGGCACTATAAGCGCTTGGATAAGGCCCAAAGAACTTACCAATTTGATGTTTACCCTTGCCACGACCACTGGCAATTCGCGGATACGGCTTATCTGCGGAAACAAAAATATAGACATATGATTTGTCGTCTCGCAGCATGATGTTATAAGGCGGACGATGTTGTTTAATTAGGTTTTGTTCTAAAAGCAGCGCTTCTGTTTCTGAACGCGTGACAAGCGTTTCAATATCATAAATTCTGGCAACTAAAGCCTGAGTTTTTGGATGCTCAATGGTTTTGACAAAATAACTCGATACCCGATTTTTTAGGTTTTTTGCTTTGCCCACATATAACAACTCACCATCTTTCCCTAGCATTTTATAAACGCCTGGAAGCTGGGTCATATGGGCTAAAATTTTTTCAATATGAGGACGAGCGTTTTGATTCACTATTGGCATGCATGGCTTAATACTGAATACCTAATGTGATGTTTTCATCCTTACTTTTCAAGTGCTTTACTGTGCCAGAACCTAAATTTGACAAGCGATGACGAAGTAGACCGACAAAGTGTGTCGTAGGTCTTAAGAATCGAGACGATAGTAACTATATTTCACGTCTTTTTCTTTATACACCGCATAGGTTTTTTGACGAAAATCTGAGAACCAGCCATTGCCCGTATAGCCAGCAATATGCCCGTAGGTATGGCCACTGGTACGTTCAATAATATAAATATCGCCTTCTTGAGGACGGTTGAATGCCGGTTTGATTTTCTTATAGCCATTCTTTTCTAGAGTATGCCCCCAGTCAGATGCAGCCACTGGATGCTTTGAAACGTCTGCACCAGCCGCTTGTAAAGCAATACGGATATTCTTGGCACATTTTTCTTTACTGTGTTTTGCTGACATGCTTTCAAGTTTGCTTGAGAACTTATGCAGATCGATATTTTGGTCTTCTACCTTATGTCTTTTAGAAGCCGATCGGCTATGCTTTTTAGTCTCAGCAGAAGCTTTGTTTAACATCGCTTTCGTTTTTAAGTCACCCTGAGAACTTTCTTCTTTTCTCAATTTAATGTGGTGAACATGTGCATGAGCTACGTGATGAGCATGAGCCATTTTGAAACCTACTTCCGCTAACCAGTCTTCGAAAAAACGGAGCAATTGTAGAATCAAAATTATGCGTTGGCTTTTAATAGTTGTAACAAATTCCTAGCACTGTGAAATGGATCACAAAATTAATCATTTAGATCAATAATTAATTATTTTTTAAATTATCTACTTAATGAAAATTTACATAAAGTTATTTTTTATAAAAAATTTATTAAAAACAAAATATTATTAAAATACACATAAAATAATATTTTAATAAAACTGAAAAAATAATGTCATTTAACTTTTTTAATATTTGGATTCAACTCTTAAAATATCCATAATATATGAAAATACATATCTTAATCTTTACTCTAATCGGTAGCCTGATCTACTCAACTCAAGGTTTTTCAAAAGACTGGAGCCAAGTTCCTCTATGCAGTGCAGACCAACCAGCATGTGTTACAGGTCTTTCTACGTTGCAACCCATAAACTTGGAAAACGGAAAAATTGTCTTTGATTTTGACACAGATGGATGTTTAGCTTCAGCACCAGTACAAAAACAAGGTGAAAACTATTACCCGAATAATGGTTTGAGCACCTCAGGTACTTTAGAAGGTCAATGTAGTTATAGGGATCAGTTAAGCAAAGCAAATATTATTTACAAGGAGAAATGTACGACTTATCAGAATTCTATTTACTGCGGTCGTATTTTTGCACTTTATACAGTTAAAGATAAAGCCGTAAATGGTAACTTAGACTTTATAGGACATCGACATGACCTAGAACACGCCGTAGTCTGGATGAAAGACGGTAAGGTAACGCATATAGGGGTAAGCGCACATGGAGAATTAACAAATACAGCAGCCAATCTATCTCCATTAGCAAAAGAATATGGTAATAATGCCTATGCAGTGGTTTATCATAAAGATGGTGTATTGACACATGCTCTGCGTTTAGCTGCATCAAAAACATCAAATAATATTCAAGTTGTTAATGAGACTCCAGAAAATCCAACAGGAAAATGGGTTTTACCTAATGTGATTGACATTGATCAGGCACCTACTAATTACATTAATACTCTTTTTAGCTCTGACTACGGTAAAGCAACACTTGAAATAAAACCATCTCGACTTATTAACTTTCTAAACAGTAAGAAACCTGCTGAATGGAACAATGTGACCTTTTATTAGTTAACACGCAATAAAAACTTAATTTAATATAAATTTAATTAAAATAAAAAAACGCCCTTTCGGGCGTTTTAATTAAAATACATATGGTCGCACAAAAATCAGGAAAAAAATCCCAAGCATGAGGAACCATTTTAAAAAGTAATATAATTTACGGTTTTTCGCTTTTAACGCTTTAGCTTTAATACGAATTTGGTACACATAACCAAAAGCTTTATTTAAACCACCCGTTTGGTCACCTGTTTCATTCGGTGAGCTTGCTGCAGTCATCACGTTACGGCCAAACCAATAGTTGAAACGTTCCATCCATTTCACTTTCATTGGACGCTCAACGTCCGCGAAGAAAATGATACGGTTTTGATCGGTCTTATTTTCAGCATAGTGAATATACGTTTCATCAAACACAACGCTTTGACCGTCACGCCAAGAGTATCTTTCACCATCGACATCAATAAAACAGCGATCATCATTTGGTGTAATTAAACCCAAGTGATAACGAAGTGAACCTGCGTATGGGTCACGGTGTCTAACCAAACGGCTATCAGGAGCAAGTTCGGTAAACATTGCTGCTTTAATAGTCGGTAATGTTTTGAGTAAAGCCGTTGTTTTCGGACAAAGTTCAGCAGCCGAAGGATGGCTTGACTCATACCATTTCAGGTAAAAACGTTTCCATCCTGTTTTAAAGAACGAGTTGAAACCCAAGTCATTGTAGGTACTTGATGCTTTAATCCCACCTTGGTCATATAAAGCTTTCGCTTCGTCTCGAATCATTTCCCAATTTTCATCTAACACTTTTAAATCTTTGAAGTGTTGAGTATCGATATAAGGCTGATTCGGTACCTTTGAAAAGATGTACATTAAAAAGTTAATCGGTGCGAGCAAGGTTGAATGGTCAAAAAATTGACGATAAAACGAGTGACGCACTTTGCCGCGATGTTGGATATACAATGCAGATATTACAAAAATCGCTAATACGATCCACTTAATCATATTGCTACTCTTTCAAAAGTTTAGGGCAACCTTACCTTAATTTTTAAAGGTAATCGCAGCCGGAAGATTATTAATTGGCGCAAATTTTAACAAAATTGACTTATAAAAAGCGAATGTCAAAAAATTAAGTTAAATAGTAGACAGCACTAATGTAATAAAAATTTAAAATATACTGTATTTTTCCATAACATCCAGAAGGTTAAAATTCATCACAATTGTTACTGTTATTTATAGACGATTCTACGAACAATTGACATTTTTGACAGAAAATTAACTTTTAAAAATTACTCATTTTTATATAAAAATTTCATAATCCTAATGCTTTATAAACAAAAATTTAAATTAAAACAAATATCTTTGATTAGAACCTATCTTTATGATTTCTTTTATGCATTTAATAAAGATGAATTGAATAATAAATAAGATGACCCTTGCGTCACGGCTTGATACAACTTGTCAGGTTTTTTTTAGATATAGTTATCGTAAGATTAGCGAAGCATAAATGTGTACCTAAGCTGTGCACACGCTTCATAACATCAACTTAGAAGTCCTCCAAAACTAAGGAGATCAGGCATGATCCACGCTGGCAATGCCATTACCGTCCAAATGCTTTCGGACGGAATTGCAGAATTCCGCTTTGACTTACAAGGTGAGTCGGTCAATAAATTTAACCGTGCAACAATTGAAGATTTCCAAGCAGCGATTGCTGCTGTAAAAGCCAATAACGATATTAAAGGCTTAGTTGTAACTTCGGGTAAATCTACATTTATTGTTGGTGCAGATATTACTGAATTTGGCGAAAACTTCGCCCAAGGCGAAAAAGCAATTGTTGACTGGCTTATGCCTGTTCACGAGATCTTCAATAGCTTTGAAGATTTAGACCTTCCAAAAGTTGCTGCTATTAATGGCATGGCTTTAGGTGGCGGTTTTGAAATGTGCTTAGTGTGTGACTATCGTGTGATGTCAGAAGCTGCACAAGTGGGCTTACCTGAAATCAAACTCGGTATTTATCCTGGTTTCGGTGGTAGCGTTCGTTTAAGCCGTGTTATCGGTATCGATAACGCAGTTGAATGGATGGCAATGGCTGTTCCTAAAAAACCGGCTGCTGCACTTAAAGATGGTGCTGTTGATGCTGTAGTGGCTGCTGATAAATTACTTGATGCTGCAACTGACCTGGTTAAACAAGCAATTTCTGGTCGTTTAAACTGGAAAGCAAAACGCCAAGAAAAACTTGATGCTGTAAAATTGAACCCGCTTGAACAAATGATGGCGTTCAACACAGCAAAAGGTGCAGTACTTGCTAAAGCAAACCCTGCTCAATACCCTGCTCCAAAATTATTACTTGATTCATTACAAGCAGGTGCAAGCCTTGCACGTGATGAAGCGTTAAAAGTTGAAGCTGAAGGCTTTGCGAAAGCAGCGATTACTCCACAAGCTGGTGCATTGATTGGTTTATTCCTCAATGACCAAGTTGTTAAGAAAACTGCTAAAAAACATGAAAAAGGTGCACACCCTGTAAACCAAGCAGCAGTACTTGGCGCTGGTATTATGGGTGGTGGTATTGCTTACCAAGCGGCAAGCAAAGGCACACCAATTATCATGAAAGATATTGGTAACCCACAACTTGCATTAGGTATGTCAGAAGCGAACAGCTTGTTAACTAAACAAGTTGAACGTAAGAAAATGAAACCTGCGCAAATGGGTGAAACTCTTGCACGTATCCGCCCTACTTTAAGCTACGACGAGTTTAAAGAGGTTGATATCGTAATCGAAGCAGTAACTGAAAATCCAAAAGTTAAAGAAATGGTACTTGCGGATACTGAAAAGAATGTTCGTGAAAATACGATCATTGCTTCTAATACGTCTACGATTTCAATCACGCGTTTAGCGAAAGCATTACAACGTCCTGAAAACTTCGTTGGTATGCACTTCTTCAACCCAGTTCACATGATGCCGCTTGTAGAAGTTATTCGTGGTGAAAAAACTTCTGAAGAAGCGATTGCAACGACTGTAGTGCTTGCTCAAAAAATGGGTAAAACACCAATCGTTGTAAACGACTGCCCAGGGTTCTTGGTTAACCGTGTATTGTTCCCTTACTTTGGTGCGTTTGACCTTCTTGTAAAAGACGGCGCAGACTTCCAACAAGTTGACAATGTAATGTCTAAGTTTGGCTGGCCAATGGGTCCTGCTTACCTCATCGACGTTGTTGGTATCGACACAGGTGTACATGGTGCAGAAGTCATGGCAGAAGGTTTCCCAGACCGTATGAAGCCAGACTACAAAGGTTCAATTCAAGCAATGTACGAAGCTAAACGTCTTGGTCAAAAGAATGACGTTGGTTTCTACAAGTACGTACTCGACAAGAAAGGCAAGAAAGCAAAAACTGTTGATTCAACAGCATATGAAATCATTGCTCCTTTCGTGACTGGCGAGAAACGTGAGTTTGATAACCAAGAAATCATTGACCGTATGATGCTTGCTTTCTGTAACGAAACAGTTCGTTGCTTAGAAGACAACATCGTTGTAACTGCCGCTGAAGCAGACATGGCAATGATTATGGGTGTAGGTTTCCCTCCATTCCGTGGTGGTCCATGCCGTTACATCGACCAAACAGGTGTTGCTGAATACGTTGCGCTTTGCGACAAATATGCACACTTAGGTAAGGCTTATGAAGCGCCGCAAATGTTGCGCGACATGGCTGCTAACAACAAAAAATTCTACGGTTAAGGAGCGACGTGAATGGCTACTTTAAATCCACGTGACGTTGTGATTGTTGATGGCGTTCGTTCTGCCATGGGCAAATCTAAAAACGGTATGTTCCGTAATGTACGTGCCGACAGTTTATCTGCTGAACTTGTACGTGCGCTCGTTGCCCGTAACCAGTTTGATGTAAATGAAGTTGAAGATCTGATCTGGGGCTGTGTAAACCAGACTCTAGAACAAGGTATGAACATTGGCCGTAACATCGGTTTATTGGCTGACTTGCCTAAAACTGTTGCTGGTCAAACAGTGAACCGTCTTTGTGGTTCGTCTATGCAGGCAATCCATACAGCGGCAGCACAAATTGCGACTAACCAAGGTGATATTTTCATTATTGGTGGTGTAGAGCATATGGGCCACGTAGGTATGATGCACGGCATCGACCTTAACCCAGAAGCATCTAAACACTATGCGAAAGCATCTAACATGATGGGCTTAACTGCTGAAATGTTAGGTCGTATGAACGGCATTACTCGTGAAGAACAAGATGCGTTTGGTGTTGAATCTCACCGCCGTGCTTGGGCTGCAACTCAAGAAGGTCGTTTCAAAAACGAAATCGTTGGTGTTGAAGGACACGATGCAAATGGCTTTAAAATCCTTTGCGACATCGACGAAGTTATTCGTCCAGATGCAAACCTTGAAGCGTTCAAAGCATTAAAACCTGTATTTGATCCTAAAGGTGGTTCAGTAACTGCAGCAACATCTTCTGCTCTTTCTGACGGTGCTTCTGCAATGTTGCTTATGTCTGCTGAACGTGCTCAAGCATTAGGTTTAAAACCACGTGCTGTCATTCGCTCTATGGCAGTTGCAGGCTGTGATGCAGCAATCATGGGTTACGGTCCAGTTCCAGCAACTCAAAAAGCGCTTAAACGTGCTGGTTTAACGATGGCTGATATTCAAACTATCGAATTAAACGAAGCATTTGCTGCTCAAGGCTTGTCAGTAATGAAAGGCTTAGGCGTTTATGACAAGCAAGACATCATTAACTTAAATGGTGGTGCGATTGCTTTGGGTCACCCACTAGGCTGTTCTGGTGCACGTATCACCACTACGTTGTTGAACGTAATGGAGCAACAAGATACTCAAATTGGTCTTGCGACTATGTGTATCGGCCTTGGTCAAGGTATTGCAACGATTATCGAACGTGTTTAATTAACACCAAGATAAAAAATCCCCGCTCAATGCGGGGATTTTTATTTTATCGGCCTTTTAAATCGTCTTGGATTTGTTGCTGTAATTTCAAAATATCATCTAAATTTACTTTCATCGTACCTTCACGATAAGCATCGACATTACCTCGATTAATGTTCAACGGCTTTAACATTTCAAAAAGACCATTGGTTGGGTCAGAAGACTGAATCCCACCCGCTACAGCTAAAATATATTCTCGTAAAAATGGAGAAAGTTGTGAGAGATCAGGCTGCGCAATAACGGGCTGATAATCTACGGTCGTCATACCTTCAGGGACTAAAGCATTCTGTATATCGTTATGTATTTTATATTCATGGTGTTGTAGTGCTTGGCGTACACTTTTATCTTCTTGAAAAGGTACAAAGCCCACCTCATCACGTAGCTCAGATTCAGCCATAACGCGAATAGTGGGTAAAGTCGTTACCTCTTCTGCCTGAACAGTTGGCAAACCCATAAAAGCAAATGCAGCGATTAAAGCTGATTGTTTTAAAAAGCTCATAACTTGCTCCAAAAAATCAGTCATCCTATTTCAATCAAAAGATGAAGATTCAAATAAAGGTCTCTATAAATAGGCTACAACAAACTACTTTTTGATTCAGTAAAGCTCGGATAAACGGTAAATATAATTAAAATTTTTAATGTAATAGTAAGGGATTTTTTTAATAAAAAGCTGAATAGAAAAACCACCCTATAAATGAGTTATAACTATTTATAGGGTGGTTTTTATTTTATAGATTCTATTCGCTCTCTAACATTTCTTTTAAAGAATCGACTAATTGCGGAAATGTCGTATAACCTTCCCGACCTAAAAAATGCCCGCCATTAGGAACAGTAATGTACGGCGCATCAATATCCTTAGCTAATTGAACTGTCAGTTTTGGTGGAACCAAATCATCATTATCAGATAAATACACCAGCTTTTTCTTTATGTCCTTAAAGTAATTGGTGTCGACTTTGCTTTTTGCTATATAAGTATCGAGTGGAGAAATGTCTGACAGTGGCCCAGAGAACCCTGATACTAAAATCATTCCTCCAATATGTTGATAACCATGTCTTTGCAAAAAGTGCAGCAAAGTAATCACACCCAAACTATGTGCCACAAAATAGGTATTTTCATTAACGTTAGGAATCTGTTCATCTAGTACCTTCTGCCAAGCATCTACATCGGGATGCTCAGAATCTGGAAATGGTATTAGGGTCACAGCCGTATGTTCATCTTCTATTTGATGTTTTAGGTCCAAGAACCAGTGATCATTTATAGAAGCTGAATAACCATGAAGTACAAATATTTGACGCATGTTCTTCTCCTGAAGTTCCAGTGTTTTGGCATTTGCAACAAATGACATCAATCCGAATAACACCAATAAAATGAGTTTTCTGATCATTGAACAAGTACCATTTTGAAAGATAAAAGCATGCTAAACTATGACACCACTGTTAAGGTCAAGCCTATTTTATGAACCTAGCTAAAGTCGCCGAACTTACAAAAGTTAGTCCGCGTATGCTGCGTTATTATGAAAGTTTAGGGCTAATACAACCGCATCGCGCAAGTAATAACTATCGCAGTTATACGCAAAAAGACATTGAAAATATTAAGAAAATTAAAATATTAAATGATGCTGGTATGACGTTAAAAGATATCCAAGTGTTATTACCGTGTTTTGATTTAGATGAAAGGGTATTTACGCTCTGCCCTATTGTTCAAGAAAAGCTACAAACAGAACTGATGCATGTATCTGAGCAGTTAAACAAACTACAAACTTCTCAAAGTTTATTACAATCTTTCTTGGTAAAAGGCAAAGCTGAGAGCATCAATACATAGTAGTTGATGCTCATTCTGTCATTATTCTTCTAGCTCATTTTCTAAAGCAGCCACGTTCTTTTTCTTAATACTTTCAATTTTTGCATTAAGCTTTAAAACATGCTGGTAAAGCTCGTTAAATTTTTTAACTTGGGCATTTTCATGAAAAAGAATCATATGATCTTTCTTTTGCCACGAATAATTTTTTAGAAGTTTAAACATTTCTTCTGCGTCATCTAAAATTTGTAGCTCAATCACAAAAATTGCATGATCCTGATCAGCCTTTTGCTGAGTTCCCAATTTCATTTCAAGAAGTTGTCTCGTATCTGCATCAACAGATAATTCCTGAATTTTAGCGAGAAAAGTCTTATGAATTGATTCATATTCAGATTGATATTTATCTGAAGCTTTTCGAACATCCGCCAACATCTTTTCTGTTTCAGCATATTTTTGCTTTTTATCAATATCCAAACGGTCAACATTTAAAAAAGTGTCCCATTTCGCAGCTTTTAGTTCTCTTAAATATTCATTGCGCGCATTTACGTTTTGAACCCAATAATTTAAAAGAAACTCGGAGACTTGCTTGTAGTGTCCTGCAAGCCGTTTATCATGAATATCGAGTTGTACAGGTTTGGACCAATCTTGAGCCTGTTCATAAAGTTCACTCATTTTTTCACTCATCACCACATCGAACATTTCGCTACTGTCTTTAGCTTGTTGCTGTTTAATGTGTTGATAGGAAAAAAAGACAATAGCTGCAATGACGACCAGACCTGCAATCGCAATCAAAATTCGGCGCATACGCACCTCCTATTTCCATTCTTATAGTTTTGCTCTTTATAGTTATAAAATAGAGCTCTTCGTTCTTTATATGTCATTTATTTCACAATACGCAACACTCTATTCGCTATTCAATGCTTTAAATCCTGATACATCACCCCTATTATGATGGGTAATTAAAATTTATGAGATTCTCCCATGCGTGTTGATGTCTGGTCTGATGTAGTTTGTCCTTTCTGTTACATCGGCAAAAAACGCCTTGAACATGTCGCGGCTGAAGCTGGTATTGAACTTGATATTCATTGGCATAGTTTCGAACTAGATCCAAATGCGCCAGCAACACACGACACTTCAAATACTGAGCGTTTAGCGAAAAAATATGGCCGTACCTATGAAGAGATGGAAGAAATGGAGCGCAACATTGCGGCCATGGCTGCCTCTGAAGGAATCGACTTCCAATGGCAAAAAGCCAACTCGGGCAATAGCTTTAACGCTCACCGCATTATTCACTTAGCCCAAAGTAAAGGCTTAGGTAACCAAGCAAAAGAAGCCTTTTTCCAGGCTTATATGACTGAAGGTTTAGCGATTGGTGAACGTGAAGTGGTAGAAGAAATTGCTTCTCGTATTGGCCTTGATAATGCTGAAGTTGAATATGTACTCGATACAGATGAATTGGCTGATTTCGTTCGTCATGACGAAAAAATTGCGCACGAGCAACTCAACGTAACTGGCGTACCATTCTTTGTATTTGATCAAAGAGTTGCGCTTGCAGGTGCACAGCCTCGTGAAGTGTTTTTACAAGTGTTAGAACAAGCACAGCTCAAGGCAAATACTCAAGAAATCGAGCAAGATGATGCGGCTGTTTGTAATGATGAAACATGTGATATTCCACAAAATAAACAGTCTTAACTGTAAAATGTGAACAAATCGTATGTTTTATCACCGTTTTAGCAATAGAGCGTTCTAAAAAAAGAACTATTCAATTGTTTAAAATGCGTTTATGATTGCCACTTAGAATATTCGCGCTGTAATGTTCTGTTTTTTATGTGTTTAATGATCGGAATTTGAAGTTTCCCTGATCTAAAATCCCCCTAGTTTGGGGGATTTTTTTTGCTTAAAAATTCTCGCTACTAGCTTAAACTTTTTCATTTAATTCAAATATGTAAAAAAAGTTAAATTTACTTAACTTTTGTGTCGTCCTCTTGATTTTATTAGAAAAATCAACAAAAGTGACAATAACAACAAAACATAAAGATAGATATGAAAACATTTCACGTTATTACGTATCGGCAGCTTTTTGCACTTGTAACATTAGGATTTGGTTCAATATGCATGGCTCATGCAGAAATAAATTCTTCGTCAACTCAGCAAGTAGAGAATTTGCCATCTGGAGCTCAAACTCAAGAAAATAAAGATGAAAATCTTTTAGATCAGATCCCAAGGTGGATTGATGCAACTCCAACGATTTTTCCTGAGCAGTCCAATCACCCTATTGTTCCACCCATGGAACAAACTGAAGACCAGACTTGGTTTGATCGCAAGCAAAAGAAAATCCGCAATTGGGCCGATCATACATCTGAAAAAATTGACAACTGGTTTGGTGAAGTCGACCCTCAAAAACCAGCAACAGCAACGATCCGTGTGATGGTTGATAACTATTGGAATGAGTACGATAACTTTGAAATAAAGCCCAGAATTCGCGGTAAGATCAAGCTTCCTACACTAGAGAAACGTTTGAGCGTGGTATTTGGTGATGACTCATTAGATAATGAATTTAATAACAGTCCGGCCAATATCAACCAGAATCCAAATCAAGATTCAAACAAGAAAATTGATGCTAAACGCACACGAGATGACAATAGTTCAATCGCGTTACGATGGTCAAATTTCTCTAAAAAATTGCCGTTTGAAACAGATGCCGACTTGGGTATACGTTCTGGAGACGACGTGTATGTCCGTTTAAAAGCATCAAGAGATTGGCAACTCCGTAATGACTTTAAATTTTATGCAGAAGAAATTTATCGATATGGTATTCATAGCGAAAATTATTTACGTACCAACCTAGAAGTCACCCATGCTCGTCCAAATCAACCAATATTATCAAATCAGTTCAGCTTAACGTATGCCGATGATCAAGACGATGATTTAACATGGGAGAACCGACTTTTCCGTGAACATAGTTTCTTTGCAAACAACCGTTTTAACTACGGTATTTATACCGGCGGTTATTACAACAGTAACGATTTACGTTTAAATAGTTGGGGACCATTTGTCTCATGGCGCCAACCTCTTTTACGTGAATGGTTCTTTGTACAAGGCGACGTCAATTACTTTAATGACCATCGTGAAGATCGTAATCATTTCGTGAGTACTTTCTTGCGTTTAGAAGCGCTGTTCTAATTGCTACGGACCACCTTGGAGGTTGTCTCCAAGGTGGTGAAAAATAAAATACTTTTAAATAAAAATTTAAGCTTTTTCCCTTACAATACTGAGCTAACTTTTGATTCCTGATTTTCAGAAAAATGAATCAATTCTCTCCTTTTTCATTTGAATATAAATCTAAAGCCTTACTTTGTATTTATAGTTTAGGTATGCTGGTTTTAATTCCCCATACGCAACTTTTCTCTAATTCTTTCAAGCATCCACGCTCTACAAGACGATCTCTACATTCTTCTGCGCTATTTATCAAAACTCCAAGATTCTCAGCATTTTCTGACCACTTACCCTGTGAAGCAGAAACAAATAATGATTCAGATGCCGCACTGATTCAGGACTTAATGGCCGTATTTGGAAATGATACGTTATGGAATCGTGTAAGCCAGCATAAAGATCCTTATAAAACCTTGGGTAAGAAAAAGAAGAAAGCTTCAACCCCTCGTATTTCGGTTAGTAATCCACTTACCGCAAGCTGGGATACGATTTCAACATGGATACCTTTTGAAAATAATCTTGATTTAGGCTCAAACTCAGACAGTGATGTTTACGTCCAATTTCTTGCGAAGAAAAAATGGAATTTAAGACATAACATAAGTATAGATACCGAACAGGTCTTTCGCTACGGTTCAACCAGCCGAAACTATACTGAAACAACGCTAAACTTAACGCAAAAGATGCAAGACAACACCCTGTTCGCTAACAAATTTAATGTGAATAAGAGCGAAAATGAAGAATACAACTGGGGCAATTGGACTTTTCAGCAATACGAGTTTGTAAAAGATAATCGTCTCACTTACGGCGTTTATAGTGGGGGCGTATATGCTAAAAATGACATTCGAGTAAATAGCTGGGGACCCTATCTTTCATGGCGTCAGCCTATATGGCGAGATTGGATTTTTATGCAAAATGATCTTAATTTTTTTAATCATATTGATGATGATCCTAAGCATCAACTTAGTGTACAAATGAATCTGGAAGCTAATTTTTAACCAAAAATCATCAAGTTGTGGATAACTCTTTCTTTATCCACAAAAAAGCCCCTGACAGTTCAGAGGCTTTTTTTATATCAAAAAATTATTTCAACAATAAGCTATTAATACGCTTCACATAAGCTGCAGGGTCTTCTGGTAAACCACCTTCTGCAATCACAGCCTGATCAAAAATCACGTTTGCCAAGTCATCAAATTGTTCTGAACCTTCAAGTTTTTTCACCAAAGGATGCTCAGGATTAATTTCTAAAATTGGCTTGATTTCAGGAACAGCTTGACCTGCTTGTTTCAGCATACGAATAAGTTGAGGAGACAATTCACCTTCACTTGTTACTAAACACGCTGGAGAGTCGACCAAACGGGTTGTTACACGTACTTCTTTAGTCTTGGCTTTCAATGAGTCAGTTAGCTTTTCAACAACAGGCTTAAATTGTTCAGCCGCTTGCTCAAGTGCCTTTTTCTCTTCTGCATCTTGCAAGTCACCTAAATCAACTGCACCTTTAGAGACATTCTTCAATGGTGTACCGTCAAACTCTTGAACAAAGTTCATTGCCCATTCGTCAACACGCTCTGCCATTAACAATACTTCAATGCCTTTTTTCTTAAACAACTCAAGCTGTGGTGAGTTTTTAGCAGCAGCTAAGCTGTCAGCAGTCACATAATAAATAGCTTTTTGGCCTTCTTTCATGCGAGCTTTATAGTCTGCAAAAGAAGTTACGACTTCATCATTTGTTGAAGTTGCATAACGTAATAATTTTAAAATACGTTCGCGATTACCAAAGTCTTCACCCAAACCTTCTTTAAGTACTGAGCCAAACTCAGTGTAGAACGCTTTGAACTTTTCTTGGTCTTTTTCATCTTCTGATTTAGCCAAACCATCAAGTACAGTCAATACACGGCGTGCATTACCTTCACGAATTGTTTTGACATCGCGGCTTTCTTGCAACAACTCACGGCTCACATTAAGCGGTAAATCTGCACTATCCACCACACCTTGTACAAAGCGTAAATAGTTTGGAATTAAGTTATCTGCATCATCCATAATGAAGACACGTTTTACATATAGCTTAATTCCCGCTTTTGCTTCACGTGTAAAAATGTCATGAGGAGCTTTGCTTGGAATATAAAGTAATTGGGTATATTCAGTGCTACCCTCAACTCGGTTATGCGCCCAAGCGAGTGGTGCATCAAAGTCATGCGTTAAGTTTTTATAAAACTCAACATATTGTTCATCTGTCACTTCACTTTTGTTACGAGTCCATAAAGCACTTGCAGAGTTAATCGCTTCCCACTCGTCAGTTTTGACCATTTGACCACCTTTAGGCTCTTCACCCTCAGCGACTTCCTCTTCTTGCCAAACTTCTTTTTGCATTTCAATTGGCAA
Organism: Acinetobacter seifertii; assembly: GCF_016064815.1. Classification (NCBI taxonomy): domain Bacteria; kingdom Pseudomonadati; phylum Pseudomonadota; class Gammaproteobacteria; order Moraxellales; family Moraxellaceae; genus Acinetobacter; species Acinetobacter seifertii. The sequence goes on from NZ_CP065820.1 coordinate 3,740,004, forward strand.
ACTAATGTGGTCAGAGTATTTGTTAACAATCTGCTTAACTTTATAAGATTCTAAATAATCAAGCGCGTCATCACGCAAGTGAAGAATAATGTCAGTACCACGTGAAGCTTTATCAATTTGCTGAACTTCAAACTCGCCAGTACCACCACTAATCCAACGCACACCTTCAGATGCATCTGAGCCTGCACGACGTGATTCAACCGTAATTTTATCGGCAACAATAAAACCTGAGTAGAAACCAACACCAAACTGACCAATCAACTGAGCATCTGCTTTCTGGTCACCCGTCAATTTTGACATGAAGTCTTTAGTACCAGATTTTGCAATGGTACCCAAGTTATCAATTGCTTCTTGTTGGCTTAAACCAATACCGTTATCAGAGATCGTTAAGGTTTTCTCTTCTTTATTTAAGCTGATTCGTACATGTAAATCTGGATCATTTTCATAATATTCAGGATGATTGATTCCTTCAAAACGTAACTTATCACATGCATCAGATGCATTAGAGATCAGCTCACGCAAGAAAATTTCAGGGTTAGAATAGAGAGAATGCGTCACTAAATGTAAAAGCTGTGCTACTTCTGCTTGGAAACTATAATTTTGTGATGCTTGTTCACTCATAAATCACTCCTTAAATTTTGAAGTCTGTTTGTTCTCGAATGCTTTATGAATGGAGTATTTCTAGAATTTTTCAATCCTGAATATTAAAAAATTTTACTTTAATTAAAATGGGCCATGGCTTAACACTCTATCTTGCAGAATAGAATCCAACTGTTGTTGTCTCTGCTGATAAGCTTTGGAAATACAACTAACGTTGGCAGCGCAGGCATTTCTTTTTTTCAACCATTGTTGTTGAGTATCTTTTTGATTATCTCTGCCTCCCATCGGTAACGCATGTAAAACAATTTGATAGGTCGTTGCCATTTTCACATCTGCATCATTTAAAGAACGGTTTTTACAAATACTCAGTTCTGTCTTAGTTTTTGCAGCATTACACGAAAAACTAGCAGCCTGTACATTATGGGCAAAAGCCATACCACTAAAAAGTGCTAGAGCTATGGCAAATTTTCTATTCATGAGATTATTCCTTTAAAGATATATAAAAATAGTTTAAAAATAAAAGGTGAAAGAATATGTAGAAAACTGTCTGTTTTATGCTTTTTTTAGTGATATTAAAAATAAAAAACCTCACATAAAATCTATGTGAGGTGCCTGAGTCTAGGTTTGTTATTATATTCTTTCTATTTATTATTATGCTTAAAATCTATAGCTATAACCTAAAGTGTAAACAAACGGATTAATATTTAAATCGAACTTAGCACCATTTGTTAAAGTAACTTCTGGACTAATATCGGCATAACGAACATCTACAAATACTCCCCAGTTTTTCGCATCAGCAGGCTGAAAGTTAAAACCAACTTGCCCTGCTACACCAAAATCTTCTTTTACTTTATCAGCAACGCCTTGCTCATCCCAAGGAATAAATGCTGTCGCCCCGATACCAATATACGGTGTGAAACGAGTTGAGTTTTTAAAATGATATTTTGCAGTAATTGTTGGTGGTAATTGTTTAATACGCGCGACATTCTTACCATCTAATAAAACATCATGATTGACTGGCGCTGCTAATAATAATTCAGCCGAAAAAGGAGATTCGCCAAAAAAGTATTCAACTGATGGTGTAAATGCATATTCATGATCAGCTTTTACTACACCTAAAGCAGTTGTTGTATCGTCAGATGGAGCAATAACACTACCACCAAATTTTACTTGCCAATTACCAGCAAAAGTAAATGAAGACATCCCCATTAATGCAATAACCAACGCTTTTTTGAACACTTTAATATCTCCAACCTTATTTATATTTATAATAAACATTTATTTTAAATTGATGCAACACCTATTATAAAATTATTTTTATATTTATTTTTAAATAACTGTTTTAAATAAAATTATATATTAACCAACTATTTTAATTGGTTTTTATTCCAACCTTATTAATCAGAATTATTTTATATAACCAACCTTTTTAATATACTTTTAAATCCGAGCATTTTAATATAATTTATTTTGAATACATGTTTTATTTACTCCATAAAAAAGCCTTCTTAATGATTACCTTTGGATAATTATTAAGAAGGCTTTAAATTTAATATATTATGAAAAATTATAAAATCATAGCTGCAATCCAGCCAAAAACGAGTAGAGGGATATTAAAATGAATAAATGTTGGAATAACAGTATCCCAAATATGGTCATGTTGCCCATCAACACCTAAACCAGCTGTAGGCCCTAGCGTTGAATCAGAAGCTGGAGAGCCTGCATCACCTAAAGCCGCAGCTGTACCTATCAGTGCAATCGTTGCTAATGGTGAAAAACCAAACTGTACGCATAAAGGAACGTAAATCACTGCCAAGACAGGAACACTAGAGAAAGATGAACCAATACCAATCGTGACAAACAAACCAATACAAAGCATTAAGAAAGCCGCAAGGGCACGATTATCACCAATAATTTCAACCACACCTTTTACTAGTTGATTAATATCACCCGTATGCGTCATGACTGATGCAAAACCCGCAGCAGAGATCATAATAAAGCCGACTAGAGCCATCATTCGCATACCTTGTACGAACACATCATCTGCATCTTGCCATTTAAAAATGCCTGCTGTAGACAAAATTGCGAAGCCCACTAGACCACCTAAAATCATTGAGCCAGAATAAAGCTGTGCAACTAAAGTGAGACCTATCGCCAGTAAAGCCATGAAAATTGTTTTTTTCGCAATGACAGGAGCTTGTTCTGCTTCATGTTTAAGTTCTTCTGCATCTGCTTTTAGATCTGCTGTTTCATCTTGTACTGTTGCACGTAAAGGTTTATCTAAATCAATCGTGGTTACAGGAGTAATAGCTCGATCAGCATAAATTCTTGGTTTACGGTAACTAATAAACACCGCAACTAAAGTGCCTAACACCATACCTAAAACTGGAATTGCCATGCCAATTGGCATCATGCCTCGTTCTACATGTAAACCATAAGCAGCACCGATTTTGTTGATATTCCCCATCAAAATTTGTTCAAGGAAAATCGCACCAAAACCAACAGGTAGAAAAATATAGGTACCTACCAAGCCCAAAGTCAGAATACAAGCTGCTGCGCGACGGTCTAGTTTCAAGTGATTCATGACTCGTAATAATGGCGGTACGAGTACAGGAATAAATGCGATATGAACCGGAATCAGGTTTTGAGAGAAAATTGCAGAAATAAGTAGAATGCCTAAGAGTAAATATTTTACTTTGGTTTCACGGCTTTTCCCCGCTTCCATTCCTAATAAACCAATCAGCTTATGGGCAAGTAGGTCAGGTAAACCCGATTTAGAAAGAGCAAGTGCAAATGCACCTAATACGGCATAAGCGAGCGCAACTTCAGCACCATCACCAAGGCCTGCATTAAAAGCATCAACAGTTTGAGAAAGACTTAAACCCGAGACAAGACCACCAACAATGGCAGAAACCACTAATGTCAATACGACAGAAACACGTGCTAGTGAGAGTAAAAACATCACAGCAATCGCCACAACAACAGCATTCATCAACAAATTCAGAACAAAATAAAAGGCGATATTCTATCAGATTCGCATCTACGAAGCCGAAAATATCGCCAAATTAGCAGTTTTGTATATTAAACAATCAGTTATTTGCTTTGTGATTGAATAAACTGACGAATATGAGCTGCTACTTTCTCAGCTTGACTTAAAATAGCCCAATGGTTTGCTTCAAGCTCAACATACTCAAAGTTTTCAACCCATTTTGGCATCGCTTCCGTAATATATTCAGGGCTCACAAAAGTATCATATTTTAAAATAATTGCTTTAACTGGACACTGTGCATAACGCTGACGAGGTGCTGTTAAGCGAGGAATAAAATTAGCACGATATAAATTAATCCCGTATTTACCATCAGCAGAAATATTATTATTTAACGGTAAATTATCTTTTCGCTCTAAGTCTTTTAATATTTTACCCCACTTTTCTGGGCTAAAAAGAGACCATACTGTTGGCGCGACAAATGGTAAATGGAAGGCACCGATATACCATGATTTTGTTAAAATTTTTAAGATCTTTGCAGGAGACGTTTTAAGTTTATCTCTTAAGAACAACGCAGCGTGATCTAAACAAGGACCAGAAATGGTTGTATAAGATAACAAGCGGCCTTTAAATTTAGGTTCAGTTGCAGACTCCCACGACTGAATCGAACCCCAATCATGTGCAGCCATATGGAACTGTCGATTTGGCAGCACTTCATCGACGACTTCTTTTAAATCTAAAGATAAGCGCTCTAAACGATAATCGCGTATCCGTTTAGGAATAGATGACAAACCCGCTCCACGGACATCATAAGTAACGATATAAAAATCATTAATTAAATATTCAATGACAGATTCCCATACTTCCTGATTATCAGGATAACCATGCACTAAAACTAATGGAGTCTTTTTCTCATCGCCCCAAGCCTTGGCACATAGGGTTTGTTGATCAGTTGTTGTTACTGTATAAATCTTTGGCTGCATAATCATTTCCTATTTTGTTTTTCAATTGATCATGTCGTTAATCGGATAAAGCATTGCCATCAATATAAAAAAGATGATACTTATCTAGTATGACCAGTGTTGCAATAAAAAAAATTGACTATTATGGCTATTTTAAAAAAACTTCAGAACATTCCTTCTATCTCTAAATTCTTATTTAATTATTATCCTCCCTACCGTGGTGCAGGGATTCATATTGAAATCATGAATTTAGAACTTTGCCACGTTCGGGTAAAAATGCCCCTTAGCTGGAAAAATCAAAATTTAGTGGGAACACATTTTGGCGGTAGTCTTTATTCAATGGTAGACCCATTCTATATGCTTATTCTTATGCACCATCTAGGACCAAAATATATTGTTTGGGATAAAGCAGCTGAAATTAACTTTTTATCACCTGGACGAAGTACCGTTTACGCTGATATTCGAGTCGACTTAGCAGAGATTGAGCAGATTCGAGAACTCGCCGAGAACTATGCGCCAGTTCTTAGAACATATCATCTCAATATTTTTGATGAATCTGGAGTAAGAATTGCTGAAGTACAAAAGACTCTTTACATCCGCCGCAAAAAAGCTAAAGCTTTCCACCAATAAAATAAGCGCTCAAAAGCGCTTATTTTATGTCAATAAATTCTATCTTTTCTCTTCATAGGCTGCGCCAGCACCACCGCCGAGTGCACCACCAATTGCAGCGCCCGTATCACCACCAAAAATTGCTTTACCTACGACAGAGCCAATACCAGCACCAATTGCGCTGCTTGTTGTCGAACTTCTATCACTACCTTTAGCATTCGCACCTACACCCGCACCAGCTGCTGCACCTACACCAGCACCTAGACCACCACCTACATGGTTACCTACGCCACCACCCACAGCACCGCCTAATGCAGCAGCACCAATACGCTGATCAGATGGGCTCATATTTTGACATCCAGTAAACATAACCGCAGATAATACTAAAGTAGACACTAAACCAATTGTTTTCTTCATGACCATACTCACTCCATTGTGCTCTATTCCAAGCATAATCTTCTTTTATGGGGAATTTTATGAGTTTGTGTTAACACACTGTTGTGGACGATTGATATTTTGTAAAAGCCTTATAGAATCGATAATTAATTCATCTTAACGCGCATAAATTAAGCAAGAAAAGAAGCCCTTAAAAACTTAAGAGCTTCTAATTTAGATACGATCAACGTAACTTAGTACTTCCCTTTTTTTTCCTCATAAGCAGCTCCAGCACTACCGCCAAGTGCGCCACCAGCGGCGGCACCCGCCTCACCACCAATGACTGCTCCCCCTAAAAGTGCCCCTACACCTGCGCCAATTGCACTATTACGCGTAGTTTTACTATTCGAACCTTTTGCATTTGCAGCTACACCTGCACCTAATGCAGCTCCTAAGCCTGCGCCAAGGTTACCACCCAAGCTTTTACCCACTGCACCACCAGCACCACCACCAATCGCAGCAGAACCAATACGCTTACTTTCTGGACTTGCGTTTTGACAACCTACAAACAAAGTGCTCGACATTAAACCCACACCTGCAATCATCATCATTTTTTTCATTCGATTTACTCCAGTTTTCATAAGTAGGTAGCCTAATTTGCTTATGTGGAGTCTTTATCTCGCTTAAGTAATAAAATATTTGCTCTTTAATATTCTTATGTAATTACAACTTAAAATTGTTAAATAACTTTAAATAAAAAAGGCACCCTGAGGTGCCTTTTTTAATGCCAATCTAAACTTAGAATTGTTCTGAGTTTAATGCTTGGCTAAATGCTTGGTCTACTTCACTGAAGTCATTATGAAGCTCATGTTCTGCAGCTTCTGCTTCTTGACGACGACGCTCTAAGTGGTAAGCAAGACCAGTACCAGCTGGAATCAAGCGACCAACAACAACGTTTTCTTTCAAGCCACGTAAATCATCTTCTTTACCTGTTACAGCAGCTTCAGTTAACACACGAGTTGTTTCCTGGAACGATGCAGCAGAGATGAACGAATCAGTAGAAAGCGATGCTTTCGTAATACCCATCAATTGACGTTCAAACTTAGCTGGGAACTTATTCTGAGCCAATACAGCTTGGTTCTCTTGAACAACGCGGATGTAATCCACTTGCTCGCCTTTGATAAAGCTTGTATCGCCACCATCAGTAATATCAACTTTACGCAACATTTGACGTACGATAACTTCAATATGCTTATCGTTGATTTTTACACCTTGGAGACGGTAAACGTCTTGAACTTCGTTCACGATGTAGTTTGTTAAAGCAACTTCACCTTTCAAACGTAAGATGTCATGCGGGTTTTGTGGACCATCAGAAATAGTTTCACCACGGTTCACATGCTCGCCTTCAAACACGTTGATTTGACGCCATTTTGGAATCAACTCTTCATAAATTTCAGAGCCGTCATCTGGTGTAATCACTAAACGGTTCTTACCTTTAGTCTCTTTACCAAAGCTTACGATACCAGACACTTCCGCCAAGATTGCATGCTCTTTAGGTTTACGCGCTTCGAACAAGTCTGCAACACGCGGAAGACCACCGGTAATATCACGAGTACGCGATGTTTCTTGTGGTACACGACCGATAACGTCACCCACACCAATCGTTTCGCCATCACGGACAGTTACAATTGTATTTTGTGGTAAGAAGTAGAACTGTTCAGTGCCATCAGTCATATCTAATACGATTGCTGGACGTAAATCTTTACCAGAAGCAGGACGTGCTGTTACAGGTAAGATTTCAACAGTTGTCATACCGGTTGCATCATCAGTTTTCGATGTTGCAGTTACACCATCAGCAATTTGGCTGAAACGTGCTTTACCAGCAACTTCTGTCACTAATGGATGTGTATGCGGATCCCAAGTTGCAACGATACCACCAGCCTCAACCATTTCACCATCTTTCAACAAGATGCTTGCACCGTAAGGAAGTTTATAACGTTCGCGCTCACGACCTAGCTCATCAGCAATACCAATTTCACCTGAACGTGAAACTGAAACTAAATGACCTTTCGCATGTTGTACAGTTTTCACGTTGTGGAAACGTACAGTACCTTTGTTACGTACTTGAACACTGTTTGCAGCAGAAGTTCGACTCGCAGCACCACCAACGTGGAACGTACGCATCGTTAACTGTGTACCTGGTTCACCAATTGACTGTGCAGCCATTACACCTACTGATTCACCCGGGTTCACCAAGTGACCACGTGCAAGGTCACGACCATAACAACGAGCACATACACCGAATGTAGATTCACATGCGATTACTGAACGTACTTTAACTTCATCGACACCAGCTTCTTCAAGCTGAGCTGCGATTTTCTCGTCAATTAACGTACCACGAGGTAATACAACTTCATCATCAGATGCACGACGTACATCTTCAGCAGTTACACGACCTAATACGCGGTCACGTAATGGCTCGATAACATCACCACCTTGAATGAATGGAGTCATCACCAAACCACCCGCTGTACCACAGTCAGGTTCGGTAATTACTAAATCTTGCGCTACGTCTACAAGACGACGAGTCAAGTAACCAGAGTTCGCAGTTTTTAATGCTGTATCGGCCAAACCTTTACGCGCACCGTGTGTAGAAATAAAGTACTGAAGTACTGTCAAACCTTCACGGAAGTTCGCTTTAATCGGTGTCTCAATAATCGAGCCATCCGGTTTTGCCATCAAACCACGCATACCAGCAAGCTGACGAATCTGTGCCGCACTACCACGGGCACCAGAGTCAGACATCATGTAAATGCTGTTGAATGATTTTTGCTTCTCGTCTTCACCTTGTTTGTTTTTAACAACAGTGTAAGACAAGTTATCCATCATCGCTTTCGCAACTTGGTCGTTTGTACGCGCCCAGATATCGACAACTTTGTTATAACGTTCACCAGCAGTTACGAAACCTTGTTCGAACTGTTGTTCGATTTCACGAACTTCTGTTTCCGCTTTATCAATAATGGTGTGCTTAGTAGGTGGAATTAACATGTCTTCCATACCTACAGATACACCTGAACGAGTCGCTTGACGGAAGCCCAAGTACATTAACTGGTCAGCAAAGATAACTGTATCTTTCAAACCAAGTTTACGGTAGCAAGAGTTGATTAACTTAGAGATGTTCTTTTTAGTCATCTCAAGGTTGATCATGTCAAAACTTAAACCTTGTGGAACAACTTCCCAAAGCAAACAACGACCTGGTGTTGTATCAACGATAATCGTTTGGTGTTCACGCTCACCATTTTCATTGATAACAGTTTGATGCACACGCACTTTAACACGCGCATGAATCGCAACTTGACCAGTTGCAAGTGCACGGTTTACTTCGTGAGTATCGGCAAACACCATGCCTTCACCTTTGGCATTTACTGCATCACGAGTGATGTAGTAAAGACCCAAGACAACGTCCTGAGAAGGAACGATGATTGGCTCACCGTTTGCTGGTGACAAGATGTTGTTTGTAGACATCATCAATGCACGAGCTTCTAACTGTGCTTCAAGTGTCAATGGAACGTGTACCGCCATTTGGTCACCGTCGAAGTCGGCGTTAAACGCAGCACAAACGAGTGGGTGAAGACGGATTGCCTTACCTTCAATAAGAATAGGTTCAAATGCTTGAAGACCTAAACGGTGAAGTGTTGGCGCACGGTTCAACATCACTGGATGTTGACGAATTACAGATGCAAGTACGTCCCAAACTTCTGGAGTTTCACGCTCAACCATTTTCTTCGCAGCTTTAATGGTTGTTGCCTGACCTGAAGCTTGTAGTTTCGCGAAAATAAATGGTTTGAATAATTCAAGTGCCATTTTCTTCGGAAGACCACATTGGTGAAGACGTAAAGTAGGACCTACAGTAATTACCGAACGACCAGAATAGTCAACACGCTTACCTAACAAGTTCTGACGGAAACGACCTTGCTTACCTTTGATCATATCTGCCAAAGATTTTAATGGACGTTTGTTAGAACCAGTGATTGCACGACCACGACGACCGTTATCAAGCAATGCATCTACAGACTCTTGTAACATACGTTTTTCGTTACGTACGATAATGTCTGGTGCTGCAAGGTCAAGAAGACGCTTCAAACGGTTGTTACGGTTAATCACACGACGATATAAATCGTTCAAGTCAGAAGTCGCGAAACGACCACCTTCAAGTGGAACTAATGGACGTAAATCTGGTGGAAGCACCGGAAGTACATTCATTACCATCCATTCAGGCTTGTTGTTTGAATCTTTGAATGCTTCCATCAATTTCAAGCGTTTAGACGCTTTTTTCAACTTCGTTTCAGAAGTTGTTTGAGGAATTTCTTCACGTAAACGTGAAATTTCAGCTTCAAGATCGATGTCTTTCAACAAGTCCTGAACAGCTTCCGCACCCATTTTTGCAACAAATTCGTCACCGTGCTCTTCTAGAGCTGTAAAGTATTCTTCATCATTAAGAAGTTGATACTTTTCAAATGGCGTCATGCCAGGATCAGTAACAACGTATGATTCAAAATACAACACGCGTTCGATATCACGAAGAGTCATATCAAGTAATAAACCGATACGGCTTGGTAACGATTTTAAGAACCAGATATGCGCAACTGGTGAAGCAAGTTCGATGTGACCCATACGTTCACGACGAACTTTCGCTGTAGTTACTTCAACGCCACATTTTTCACAAATGACGCCTTTATATTTCATACGCTTGTATTTACCACACAAGCATTCGTAATCTTTTACTGGACCAAAGATTTTGGCACAGAATAAACCATCACGTTCTGGTTTGAACGTACGGTAGTTGATTGTCTCAGGTTTTTTAACTTCACCATGAGACCATGACTTAATCATTTCTGGTGACGCAAGACCAATACGGATACGGTCGAACTCAATTGGTGCATGACCATCTGAATCCGTTTTCTTACGCATGATATCGAGCAAGTCTTTCAATTTTTTTCTCCGTGTGTCGGGAAGCCTCGCTTACCCGACTGGGTCACAAATATTGTTTTTTCCTAAAAAATCGTGAGTCTTACGACTTAGTCACCATTTTTCAGTTCAATGTTGATACCTAAAGAACGGATCTCTTTGGTCAATACGTTGAACGATTCAGGCATACCCGGATCCATATAATGGTTACCATCTACAATATTCTTATAGATGCGAGTACGTCCTTCAACGTCATCCGACTTCACTGTAAGCATTTCTTGAAGGGTATATGCTGCACCGTATGCTTCAAGTGCCCATACTTCCATCTCACCGAAACGCTGACCACCGAATTGTGCTTTACCACCAAGCGGCTGTTGTGTAACAAGTGAGTAAGAACCAGTTGAACGCGCATGCATCTTGTCATCAACCAAGTGGTTCAACTTAAGCATGTACATGTAACCAACAGTTACTGGACGATCGAACTGTTCACCTGTACGTCCGTCAAACAATACTGTTTGACCTGTACGTGAAATGTCAGCTAATTCAAGTAAATCTTTAATTTGACTTTCTTCAGCACCATCAAATACCGGAGTAGCCAAAGGCACACCAGCGCGCAAGTTGCCTGAAAGTGCAAGGATTTCGTCATCCGTTAAGCTATCAAGATCTTCTTGCTCGCCACCGACTTTGTTATAAATCTTGTCTAAGAATTCACGTAGCTCTAAAACTGTACGTTGTTCTTTCAACATTTTTTCGATTTTGTCACCAAGCCCTCTAGCCGCCATACCCAAGTGAGTCTCAAGAATCTGACCCACGTTCATACGAGATGGTACACCCAGTGGGTTCAATACGATATCTACTGGTACACCGTTAGCATCGTGTGGCATGTCTTCAACAGGTAAGATGTTAGAAACAACACCCTTGTTACCGTGACGACCAGCCATCTTATCACCAGGCTGAATACGACGTTTAACAGCTAGGTAAACCTTAACAACTTTCAATACACCAGTTGTTAACTCGTCACCTGTTGCAAGCTTACGTTTCTTCTCAGCAAATTTCTCATCGATTTCTGCGCTCTTCTCTTTCAAGAATACTTGAATTTGAGTTAAACGCTCAGCGATTGCTTCATCTGTTGGCTGGATTTCAAGTAAATCAACAAGCTCTAAACCAGATAATAAATCTTCAGAAAGTTTATCACCGCGTTTAGTTGAACCACCGCCATTAGACTCTTGGCCTTTAAGTAAACGAATTACACGTTCACGAGCCGCTTCTTCGAAGATTTTATACTCTTCTTTCAAGTCTTTACGGTAAGAATCAAGTTGTGCTTTTTCAATCGCTAAAGCACGGTCATCTTTCTCTAAGCCATCACGAGTGAAGACTTGAACATCGATAACTGTACCTTTAGTACCAGATGGAACACGTAAAGATGAATCTTTAACATCAGCAGCTTTTTCACCAAAGATTGCGCGAAGCAATTTTTCTTCAGGAGTTAACTGAGTTTCGCCTTTAGGCGTTACTTTACCAACTAAGATGTCACCAGCAGTAACTTCAGCACCGATATAAACGATACCTGATTCATCAAGTTTAGAAAGCGCAGCTTCACCTACGTTAGGAATATCGGCAGTAATTTCTTCTGCACCTAACTTAGTATCACGTGCTACACATGACAATTCTTGAATATGAATAGAAGTTAAACGGTCTTCTTGAAGAACACGCTCAGATAACAAGATCGAGTCTTCATAGTTGTAACCATTCCATGTCATGAACGCTACACGCATGTTTTGACCAAGCGCAAGTTCACCCATGTCTGTAGACGGACCGTCTGCCAAGATGTCACCACGAGCAACTTTGTCGCCCAAATTCACGATAACATTTTGGTTAATACAAGTATTTTGGTTCGAACGTGTATATTTGATGAGGTTATAGATATCTACACCCGCCTCACCAGCAACCATTTCATCTTCGTTTACACGAATAACGATACGAGAAGCATCTACAAATTCAATTGCACCACCACGGTTTGCGATTACACATACACCAGAGTCACGTGCTACGTTCGCTTCCATACCAGTACCAACAAGTGGCTTGTCAGCACGTAAAGTAGGAACAGCCTGACGTTGCATGTTCGAACCCATCAATGCACGGTTCGCGTCATCGTGTTCAAGGAATGGAATAAGTGATGCAGCAACAGATACAACCTGCTGTGCAGAAACGTCCATATGCGTCACTTTTTCAGGTGGCATACGTACGAATTCACCTTGGTGACGAACAGAAACGAAGTCTTCTGTTAAGTTGCCATCTTTATCTACAGCAGAATCGGCCTGTGCGATCACAGTGCCTACTTCCTCAATAGCAGATAAATATTCAACCGCATCAGTTACACGACCATCTACAACTCGGCGGTAAGGTGTTTCCAAGAAACCGAAATCATTCGCTTTTGCATATACAGAAAGCGAGTTGATCAAACCAATGTTTGGACCTTCAGGAGTTTCAATTGGACAAACACGACCATAGTGAGTTTGATGTACGTCACGTACTTCGAAGCCAGCACGCTCACGTGTTAAACCACCAGGACCAAGCGCAGATACACGACGCTTATGTGTAATCTCAGATAATGGGTTGTTTTGGTCCATGAACTGAGATAACTGGCTTGAACCAAAGAATTCTTTGATTGCAGCAGCAACTGGCTTAGCGTTAATCAAGTCTTGTGGAGACAAGTTATCTGTTTCTGCTTGGCTTAAACGTTCTTTAACAGCACGCTCAACACGAACTAAACCAACACGGAATTGGTTCTCTGTCATTTCACCAACAGAACGTACACGACGGTTACCTAAATGGTCGATATCGTCTACTTCGCCTTTACCGTTACGGATTTCAACTAATGTACGTAATACATCGATGATATCTTCGTGCGACAAAATACCTTCAACTTCACGAGACTTCTGATCAGTACCAACTTCGTAAGGACGACCTAAACGACGGTTGAACTTCATACGACCTACTGGAGATAAGTCATAACGCTCAGAAGAGAAGAATAAGTTATTGAATAAGTTTTCAGCAGCTTCTTTTGTTGGCGGCTCGCCTGGACGCATTACTTTATAAATTTCAACTAAAGCTTCTTCACGTCCTGCTGTTGTGTCTGCACGCAATGTATCAGCAACAAAAGAACCACGATCGATGTCGTTTGTGAACAGGATGTTAAATTGCTTAACACCACCTTCCGCTAACTTCACCATCACTTCATGGCTTAATAACGTATTCGCAGCAATTACTTCACCATCACGTAAAGTAATATCTTCAGCAGTAATACGCTCATATAAGTATTCATCAGGAACTGAAAGCTTAGTTAAACCTGAAGCTTCCATTTGACGTACATGGCGCGCGTTAATACGTTTACCTTGCTCAACAATGACTTTACCTTCATTGTCAGTAATATCAAATTGAGCCATTTCACCACGTAAACGCTCAGGAACAAGGTCAATTTGATAACTGCCCATGTCTAGGTACACAGGTACTTTTTCGTAGAACAAATTCAAGATTTGTTCATTGTTATAACCTAGTGCACGTAACACAACAGTAGCAAGTAATTTACGACGACGGTCAATACGTACGTAAACTAGATCTTTTGCATCGAACTCGAAGTCTAACCATGAACCACGGTAAGGAATGATACGTGCTGAATACAACACTTTACCACTTGAGTGAGTCTTACCTTTATCATGGTCGAAGAACACACCTGGTGAACGGTGTAATTGAGATACGATTACACGCTCAGTACCATTGATTACAAAGGTACCATTTTCAGTCATGAGTGGCATTTCACCCATGTAGACTTCTTGTTCACGTACGTCTTTAATTGATTTAGTTTCGCGATCTTTAATAATCAAACGAATTTTTACGCGCATTGGTGCCGCATAAGTCGAACCACGTAAAATACATTCACGCACATCAAACTCAGGCTTACCAAGGCTATACTCAACAAATTCTAAAGCAGCATTGCCAGAATAACTTTCTATAGGAAAAACTGAACGAAATGCGGCCTGGAGACCGATATCTTCACGGTTTTTTGGAGATTTGCCACCTTGCAAGAACGTTCTATACGAATCGACCTGAATCGAGAGTAAGTACGGTGCTTCCATTACTTGGGGCAACTTACCAAAATTCTTACGGATCCGTTTCTTTTCGGTATATGAGTATGCCATCTGGAGTCCTCGGAAAGTAAACCAAGCCCGCCTGCAGAACGGGCTCAGAAGGAATTACACAGGCCGATATGGCCACCACTGCTTACAAATGCTGCAACTTTTAGTGGTACTAAAACACTTAACAATATTTTTTAAAAAGAAAAATATTGGTAAGCATTTGAAATTAATTGATTTATTTAGTTTTTTCTAAAAAATAAACAAAACTAACAAAAATCGAGCCGATTATTGTAACGCAAAAAGGCTGATGACCCAAGAGCCATCAGCCATTTTATGGAGCCGATTTAAAAACCGACTCCTTTTACAATTACTTAAGTGTAACTGTAGCACCAGCTTCTTCAAGTTTCTTCTTAAGTTCTTCGCCTTCTTCTTTAGAAACGCCTTCTTTAAGAACTTGAGGAGCACCTTCAACTAGGTCTTTAGCTTCTTTAAGACCAAGGCCAGTTGCTTCACGAACTGCTTTAATAACAGCTACTTTGTTAGCACCGAAAGAAGTCAACTCAACGTTGAATTCAGATTGTTCTTCAGCAGCTGCAGCAGCGCCACCAGCTGGAGCAGCAACAGCAACAGCAGCAGCAGAAACGTTGAATTTCTCTTCGAAAGCAGAAATTAATTCAACAAGTTCAAGAACAGTTTTTTCAGCAACTGCGTTTAAGATTTCTTCGTTAGTTAAAGCCATGAGAATAACTCCAAATGGATATTGAATGGTGTGTAAAATTGATTAAGCAGCTTCTGACTCGTTTTTCTCTTTGAGCGCTGTAATGAGGCGACCCAATTTCGAAATAGGAGCTTGAAGAACAGAGGCAAGCATAGTAAGCGCTTTCTCTTGGTTTGGAAGATTAGCAATTACGCTAACATCAGCACCTTGATAAACTTTGCCGTCAAATGCAGCAGCTTTTAATTCAAATGCTTTGTTAGTTTTTGCAAATTCTTCAAACAAGCGTGCAGCTGCACCCATGTCATCTTCAGAAGTTGAAAAACCTAGAATTGTTGGACCAACAAGGTTGTCGTTCAAGATATCAAATTGAGTACCTTGGAATGCGCGCTTAGCCAAAGTGTTACGTACGATACGTGTAGTTACACCTAACTTACGAGCTTCAACACGAAGTGTTGTTAATTGCTCTACGCTTAAACCTTGATAGTCAGCAACAACGGCTGCAAACGCTTTAGAAGCAACTTCACTTACTTCTGAAACGATCTGTTTTTTGTCTTCGATAAGAAGAGCCATTGTAAAACCTCCTAAGGTGATTTATGCACCCAATGGGCACACTCCCAATTCGTAAGCCTTTCGACTTACACGCGGAGGAGGAACAAATCACACCACCGCGTCTACGCAGGCTGGATTATTAAGAAAAGCCGCTATCCGAAAATAACGCCTTCTCGCCTGAGGTCTTTGACGCTGATAAATTCTCATTCATCAATTCAAAGTCCGCCTGATAAGCAAGAGTCAAAACGTTGCTTTAACTGCGCAAAAATAGAAATTTATTTCTATTTTTGCTACCTACTCAATCAGGACTTTAAAATTCTGTACAGAACTAAGTTAAAACTTAGTTAGAAACGTTGTTTACATCAACAGTAAGACCAGGACCCATAGTTGAGCTCAAAGTGATCTTTTTGATGTATACACCTTTAGAGGTTGCAGGTTTTAACTTTTTCAAGTCAGCAACTAAAGTTTCAACGTTTTGGCGGATTGCAGCAGCATCAAAGCCAACTTGACCAATCGCAGCGTGGATAATACCCGCTTTGTCTACACGGTAACGAGCCTGACCAGATTTTGCGTTTTTAACAGCATTCGCAACATCAGGAGTTACAGTACCTACTTTAGGGTTTGGCATTAAACCACGTGGACCAAGAATTGTACCGAGCTTACCAACAACACGCATAGCGTCTGGAGCAGCGATCACAACATCAAAGTCAAGGTTTCCACCTTGGATGCTTTCAGCAAGGTCATCAAAACCTACAACATCAGCACCAGCTTCTTTAGCAGCTTCTGCTTGAGCGCCTTGAGCAAATACAGCTACACGTACAGTTTTACCAGTACCTGCAGGTAATGTAGTAGCACCACGAACAACCTGATCAGATTTACGTGGGTCTACACCAAGATTTACAGCAACATCCAAAGATTCTTTGAATTTTGCAGCAGGTAGGCTGTTAAGAACTTCTACCGCTTCTTCCAAAGTGTAAACTTTGTTTGCTTCAACAGCAGCAGCAATGGCTTTTTGACGTTTAGTTAACTTTGCCATGTCTTATAGCTCCACTTCCAAGCCCATAGAACGTGCAGAACCAGCGATGGTACGAACACGTGCGTCTAAATCAGCACCAGTTAAATCTGGCTCTTTAGTAGTCGCAATTTCTTCTAACTGAGCACGAGTCAACTTACCAACTTTAGTTTTGTTTGGTACAGATGAACCCTTTTGGATACCAGCAGCTTTCTTAAGAAGAATAGAAGCTGGAGGAGTTTTCATGATGAATGTGAACGACTTGTCGTTGTACACAGTAATCACTACAGGAATTGGAAGACCTGGTTCAACTTTTTGTGTAGCAGCATTGAATTCTTTACAGAATGCCATGATGTTTACACCACGTTGACCTAATGCAGGACCAATTGGTGGAGATGGATTTGCTTTACCAGCTGGAACTTGCAGCTTGATATAGCCGTCAATCTTCTTAGCCATTTTAAAATACCTCTGGGTACAAACGCCGCTAGGCTCCCCAATCTTTACGCAACACTACTGTTACAACAACAATGCCCGATAAAATCGGGCGCTTTTCAACCAATTGAGATTAAATCGTTTTTTCGACTTGACGAAATTCGAGTTCAACCTGAGTTGGTCGATTAAATACATTAATCGTCAACGTTAAACGTGACTTTTCGTATTGAACCTCTTCCACCACACCCTTAAAGTCAGTGAATGGGCCATCAATAACGAGTAATTCTTCACCTGGTTCAAACATCGTCTTAGGACGTGGAGCTTCACCAGTATTACGTACACGCGCAAGAATCGCATCTGCTTCACGCTGAGTGATTGGCGCAGGTTTTTCAGGTGTACCACCGATAAAACCTAATACTTTCGGACATTCTTTAACAATATGCCAAGTATCGTCATTCATTTCCATTTCAACTAACACATAGCCAGGAAAGAATTTACGCTCAGACTTACGTTTCTTGCCATCCTTCATTTCTACCACTTCTTCGGTAGGAACAAGGACATCACCAAAGCTATCAGCAACAGCGCTACGCTGGATTCGTTCTGTAAGCGAACGCAACACTTGTTTTTCATAGCCAGAGTAGGCATGAATAATGTACCAACGTTTCATAGCTCTTTTACCCGATAATCAACTTAATTAACCAACCCAAACCATAGTCAAAGCACCATAAAACCAATGATGCAACAACTACAACCAATAGAACCTGCCACGATGTAGTGACTGTTTCTTGTTTTGTTGGCCAAGTTACTCGACGCAATTCGACTCGTGCATCTTTTAGCAAACGAACGAAGCCTTTACCTTGATGGGTGGCGTATAATAAACCTAAAGCCACAACGATACAAGCTAAAATTGCACCAACGCGGACCCAAACATTATTTGCAGGTGCCCAATACGCTGGCAAGTGCTGATTCACCATAGTAGCCGAAAGCAACAATGCAATTGCAATCACCCATAGAACAATATCTAGAGGCGAACCAGAACGAACAACTTCAGCAGAATTATTTCTTTGAGGAATTGGCGCGTCGCTCAATGCGTCACGCGATTTATCATTCGACATTTTTGTACTCGTCGTAGAACTCGCGACTTATTATATGAACAACTAAGCCAGCATCAAGCTTTTTATTTCAAAATATGGCAGGTCAGGAGGGACTCGAACCCCCAACATTCGGTTTTGGAGACCGACGCTCTACCAATTGAACTACTGACCTATAATGCAAGTTGAGAGCCAAAGCCCTCAACTTGAGACGTAATCCGTCACTATATTATGCTTATGCAGTTACTTTCGCAACAACACCAGCACCTACAGTACGACCACCTTCACGGATCGCAAAACGTAGACCTGGGTCCATTGCGATTGGGTGGATTAATTCTACTGACATTTCAACGTTGTCACCTGGCATAACCATTTCAACGCCTTCTTTCAACTGGATTGCACCAGTTACGTCAGTTGTACGGAAGTAGAACTGTGGACGGTAACCATTTAAGAATGGAGTGTGACGACCACCTTCTTCTTTAGAAAGTACGTATACTTCTGCGTCGAATTTAGTGTGCGGCTTGATTGTACCTGGTTTAGCAAGTACTTGACCACGTTGTACGTCTTCACGCTTAGTACCACGAAGTAATACACCACAGTTCTCGCCTGCACGGCCTTCGTCAAGAAGTTTACGGAACATTTCTACGCCAGTTACAGTTGTTTTAACTGTATCTTTAATACCAACGATCTCTACTTCTTCACCAACTTTAACAATACCTGATTCTACACGGCCTGTTACTACAGTACCACGACCAGAAATTGAGAATACGTCTTCGATTGGCATTAAGAATGCTTTGTCGATAGCACGTTCTGGTTCTGGGATGTAAGAGTCAAGAGCTGCTACAAGAGCAAGAACTGATTCTTCACCGTAAGGACCTGCTTCACCGTTAAGAGCAGCAAGAGCTGAACCACGGATTACTGGAGTGTCATCACCTGGGAAGTCATAAGTAGAAAGAAGTTCACGAACTTCCATTTCTACTAATTCAAGTAATTCTTCGTCATCAACAAGGTCGCATTTGTTTAAGAATACGATGATGTAAGGTACACCAACCTGACGAGAAAGAAGGATGTGTTCACGAGTTTGTGGCATTGGACCGTCAGTCGCAGCACATACAAGGATCGCGCCGTCCATCTGAGCAGCACCAGTGATCATGTTTTTAACGTAATCGGCGTGGCCCGGGCAGTCAACGTGTGCGTAGTGACGAATTGGAGAATCGTATTCTACGTGTGAAGTATTAATTGTAATACCACGTGCTTTTTCTTCAGGTGCTGAGTCGATTTGTGAGTAATCTTTCGCTTCACCGCCGTAAGTTTTTGCACAAATAGTTGCAATCGCAGCAGTTAAAGTTGTTTTACCATGGTCAACGTGACCGATTGTGCCCACGTTTACGTGTGGCTTATTACGTTCAAACTTAGCCTTAGCCATGTTTATAATCCTCGTTTACGTCGAACACAATTCTGAGCAAACACCCAGCATCGACATGTCGCCTAAAAAATCAAACACCCAATACTTGAAAAGCAGACTAATAAGCCTGCTTTTTAAATCTTTGTAGAAAATCTACCAAACTGTATATCTGGAGCTCTTATCGAGATTTGAACTCGAGACCTCTCCCTTACCAAGGGAGTGCTCTACCACTGAGCTATAAGAGCGATTGTCCTTCGATGGAGCGGGAGACGAGGATCGAACTCGCGACATGCAGCTTGGAAGGCTGCCGCTCTACCAACTGAGCTACTCCCGCACTGTGTTGGTATATATACCACTTCAATCGAAGTTAATGGTGGTGAGAGAAGGATTCGAACCTTCGAAACTTTCGTAGCGGAGTTACAGTCCGCCCCCTTTGACCGCTCGGGAATCTCACCATATCACACTTATTTCAGTGTTGTCCTTTACTTCACAACTGCACACCTTTAAGATGGTGCCGGCACACGGATTCGAACTGTGGACCTACTGATTACAAGTCAGTTGCTCTACCAACTGAGCTATGCCGGCTCTTCTTAGTGTTTCGTACGTTTCGTATCGGAACGGTGTGCAGTTTAGCAAAACTTCCAAACGATGCAAGCGGTTTTTTAAAAAAAATCGCTAAAAACTCATAAAATCAATCCGTTTGATGATAATTCAACCGCTTTGATCACTGCGCGAGCTTTTATTTGGGTTTCATTCCATTCAGATTCAGGATTTGAGTCAGCTACCAAGCCTGCTCCAGCCTGTACATAGACTTTTTTGTCACGAATAACGCATGTACGGATTGCAATCGACATATCCATTTCACCATGCCATCCCAAATACCCCACTGCTCCACCAAAGACACCTCGTTTCACTGGTTCTACTTCATCAATGATTTCCATTGCACGAATTTTTGGGGCACCAGATAAGGTACCAGCAGGGAAAGTCGCTTTAAACACATCTAAAGCATCTATATCATCACGAACTTCGCCTTGTACGTTTGAAACAATGTGCATGACATGTGAATAGCGCTCAATCACCATTTGATCGGTTACTTGAACCTTACCTATTTTAGAAACTCGCCCAACATCGTTTCGACCAAGATCAATCAGCATTAAGTGCTCAGCAATTTCTTTTTCATCTGAAAGTAAGTCTTTTTCTAAAGCAACATCTTCCTCTTTAGTTTTTCCGCGCGGCCTCGTACCTGCAAGTGGACGAACTGTCGCAATACCATTTTCTAAACGAGAAAGAATTTCTGGTGAAGAACCAACAATATGAAATGGTTTTTTATCAGCAATCGTTTGCCCTTGTACCAAAAATAAATAAGGCGAAGGATTTAAATGACGTAATGCACGGTAAACCTGTAAGGCTTCACCATCAAAATCAGAAACCATGCGCTGCCCTGGAACAACCTGCATTACATCACCAGCACGGATATATTCTTTAACTTTTTCTACTGTTTCTAAGAACTTTGCTTTACCCGTAATTGATTCAAAATGAGGAGGAGTATGTGGTTTGGCTTGCAAGCTAACAGGAATAGCGAGTAACTGTTCTAATTGATCTAATTTTTGCTGGGCATCTTGATAAGCATTTGCCTGTGTTGCATCAGCGTGAACAATTAAAAATAGTGTATCTTTAAGGTTATCAAAGACAATAACTGTTTTTGACAACATTAACCACAAATCAGGTAACGTGATTGGGTCAGCTGTAGGTACATTCTTTAAGCGTGGTTCAATATAACGGACAGCATCATAACCCAAATATCCCACCAATCCGCCTGTAAAGCTTGGTAAGTCTGGCAAGAGCTCTGCTGATGGCACTTTAAATTGTTTTTGGAAGTTACGAATATATTCAAAAGGATCTTGGCAATCTTGTTGTGTGATTGAGCCATCAGCATGCTGTATAGACAAAACCCCAGCATTGCATGAAAAAACGGTTGATTCGCCTAATCCAATCATAGAGTAGCGCGCCCAGTTTTCCCCACCCTCAACCGACTCAAATAAATAAGCTTGTGTTTGGTCTTTAAAACGAGCAAAAACCGATAATGGGGTTTCTGTATCTGCTAACCGCTGACGATAAACAGGAATAGTGTTATAACCAGCAGCCTTAAGTTGCTCGAATTGCGCTAATGTTGTCATGAATCTTCTCTAATATGGTTTCGATTTAAAAGTGTGTTTTTCTAGATTCGTTTTAGACACGCCATCGAAAAACCATACGCTTATTCATTCTTATCTCCATTTTCTTCATTAAACAATTAACTCAGCAAGACTATCAACAACTTGCTGAGGTTGGCAATCATAGATGCTTTCTCCATGATTATAGCCATAGCTAACCACAATACAATCAATTCCAGCACGGCGCGCAGCTTCTACATCATTGCTTGAATCACCAATCATTAACGATTGTGAAGCAGACGTATTTAGACTTTGCATGCAATGCAGCAATGGTAATGGATGTGGTTTTCTTTCAGGCAAGCTATCTCCCCCAAGTACAACTTGGAAATAAGAGGAAAGCTCTAATGCATCTAATAGTCCTTGAGCAAGTTTGACAGGCTTATTAGTAACACAAGCCATTTTTATATTTAGAGTTTGGCAATGTTTTAAAAACTCAGGTACACCAGAGTAAATTTGAGTATTTACACAAAGTTCTGCACCATATGTCTCTACAAATGTGTGTAATAAAACCTTATGTTGTTCAGCGTCTAATTTACCAAATAGATGAAGCAAAACACTTTCACAGAGTTTTGAGGCACCTTTACCCACCCATTCTCGTATTTGTAGTTCTGTCACCAATGGCCAACCGAGTGATTGCAGACTTAAATTCATAGACCGATATAAATCGGCAGCGGAGTCAACAAGTGTTCCATCCAGATCAAATAAAATTAAATCGCGCTTACTTAGTTGTGCAACAGACATTTTCTTCTACTCAAAATTAAAAAGGCATGCGTTTGGCATGCCTTGATTGTAAAAGCAGCAACGGATTATTTAAAGAATAACCATGCTAATACAGCTAAAATTACTAAAATAATAATAGTGATTAAACCAACTGAAGCATTCTTCTGTTGCTCTTTTTCTTCGGCAACACGAGAAACAGGCTCATCAAAAGTCACAGGTGATGGTTGTTTTACATTGACATCTACACCTTCGGGAATAGGCGCAGGTTTTGGAATAGAAATATTCTGCGGCATACCATCGTGGCGAACTTCTACCTCTGCAGCACGCTCTGCAAGGCTTGGCATGCCTTGATCACTTAAATCCTGTATTGATGCAGCTTGCACTGGTTCTGCCTCAACTTCAGGTAAATCAGTAATTTTTTGAGCAGGTGCTAAAACTGAGAATTTGAAACTCGCAAATTGAACAATATCACCATCATGTAGCTGCTTTTCTTGTTCAATACGAATATCGTTTACAAATGTACCATTCGATGAATTAAGGTCTTGAACCCATAGCAATTGATCTTTTAAAAGCAATGCAGCATGGCGACGTGAAATTTCAGCAGCTTGTAACAACAAATCAGCGTCCTGATGACGCCCTACCAACATATCACGATCAACTGTAATTTCTTGTCCAGTAATTTCACCAGTAATTGCTTGTAGTTTCCAAGTCATGCATATGTCCTATTCATTTTTTATCAATCATAACATGCTACTACTGCGCTGTGTTTGGTCGCAGTGTGGTAGTTGTTACTGTATTTTTAGTACGATTCACTTCCGGTTCAGGCAACTGCAAAGTTTGCTTTTGAACCGTTGGTTCGACTGCTACAGGTGTGATTATGGTCGAACTTTTACCACCCGAAGGAACTTGCTGATAATTTTTTGACTGCGGAGCAATACTTGGGGCAGTCATCTTTTGATTATAGACGTCATCAACCTGTTCAGGCAGCTTTGCAAAATTACCATTTTTATCCATAGCTAATTGCAAGCTATAAAGCTGGTTATAGCGCTGCTGAGATAAACGACGAACATCATTTGCATCACCCACAATTGTTGGATGAATAAAGACAAGAAGGTTACGTTTTACATTACTTCTATTGTCCGAACGGAACAATCGTCCAACATAAGGAATACTACTTAAGCCGGGTATGCCTTGTCTTGAAAGTGAAGTGTCATCCGACACCAAGCCACCAAGCACGACCGTCTGTCCGTGTTCAGCCAAAACAGCAGTTTTAATGGCACGTTTACTTGTCACCAAATCAGCCGCTTGGCCACGATTATCTTGAACAGCAGAGACTTCTTGTTCTACTTCTAGACGAACCGTACCACTCTCACCAATATGCGGAATGACTTTTAAAGTCACACCGACATCCTTTCGTTCTACAGTTGTATATGGGTTGATACCAGTACTGTTTGTAGTCACTGAGCCTGTTACAAATGGAACGTTCTGACCTACAACAATATAAGCCTCTTCATTATCCATCGTTACAATGGATGGTGTTGAAAGCAAGTTTGATTTGGTATTGGTTTTAAGGGCCTGAATTAATGCACCATATGCCTTACGGGAATTCTCAAAATTACCCAAAGCTAAAGTTGCACCATTACCTTTATTAGCACCACTAGCAATAGCGGATGCAGCTCCAGCCGAACCACCCGACAAATAACCAGCAGCAATAGAAGATAAGCTAGCACCTACATTACTAAAGCTGAGTAAGCCAATTCCACTAGATAAATCACCGAGTGCCCATTGAATTCCAAGTTGATCTGCATCATCACCCGAAACTTCAATAATTGCAGCCTCAATCAGTACTTGTTGACGGCGAACATCCAGCTGTTGAATCGCAGACTCAATTTCACGCATTAATTGCGGATCAGCCTTAACGACCAAAGAGTTTTGAGCATTATCTGCAATAATGCTTACGCCATTTTGGCTAAAGCTGGAAATATTGTTCCGATTACTATTGTTTGAATTGCCATTTAGATTGATTGATGGAGTCGAAATCGAACTTCCATTTGAACCTGATGTATTTGAACTCGAGTTCTGGTTATTCCCAATCAAATTATTCATCGAATTTGATGAGTTTGATGAATTGTTATTGTTATTGTTATTGTTACCAGACGACGATACTGCCTGACCAGTGACCAAACCTTGTAAAATTTCTGACAGGCTTTTAGCACTTGCGTATTTCAAACGGAAAACTTTTAAACCACCTAAACGGTCAGCAGAAGGTACATCCAGCATTTCAATCATGTGGCGAATGCGCTTGCGCGTTCCCGGATCACCTTTTACCAAAATACGATTCGTTCGATTATCGGCAATAATACGAATACGGGCACCATTAAAATCTTTTGATGCTCCAGTTGCACTCATCGCTTCAAGTTGAGTAATAATTTCTTCAGCTTGGCTCGACTGAAGGTTAATCGCTTCAATGTCGTTTTGCCCAGTTCCATCTAAATTACGGATAATATTTTCAAGCTGATAAATGTTCGCAGCTCGATCAGAGACAATAAGCGCATTGGTCCCTGCAATCGCAGCCATATGCGCAAACTGTGGCATTAAAGGGCGAAGTGCTGGAATTAAGTCATTTGGATTGGTGTTTTCAAGCCAAATCACTCGTGTAACAATTTGATCACCACGAACCTTATTTCGAGAATCATAAGGAATTCCCGAGTTTTTAACGTTGCTATCTGGCACAAGTTTAATTGTATTACCAGATGGGATCGCAACTACCCCATTTACATTTAAGACCCCAAGAAATAAATCATAAACCTCATCTTTATTTAAAGGTTTATTCGAAATAACAGTGACATTCCCACGCACTCTCGGATCAACAGCAAAGTTCTTACCAGTAATGTCTGCAACTTCATTAATAAAGGCAGTTAAGTCAGCATCACGTAAATTGATCTTCCATGTTTGGGCATAGGCACTGCTACTTACTGTCGCAATCAATGGGGCTGCTGCAAGTAATGCCCAAAGTGGACGTTGATGATTCAATAAAGCCATAACTCGCGATATTTCCTAACTCTTATGGTGACGTGTTATCACTAAAAACTTTGTTGTATGGTCATCACTTGATCACCACGTTTTATTTCTATTTTTACTTGTCCTGCTCGCCGAGCCTGTTCAAGTAATTGCACATCCGTTTGCCCTTGCCCAACCGTTTGACCATTTAAAGAGACAATTCGATCGCCAGGCCTTAAACCTAGCTTATTTCTAAGCGCGGTTGGTGTACGTTCTGTAACTTCATATCCCTCACCAGAGCCTCCACTAACCCCCATATCTTTGAGGTACTGATCTCGATTGCCTTGCATCTGCTGAATCGCTTGCCCCAAAGCTTCTTGGGTCGTATTCACAGGTGCCGTAGGCTGAGATGGCGTGACAGCTTGCGGTGATGCATTTGGAGTCATAGGCTGATATAAACCATTTGGCAGACCTTTGAACTGAAGTTCGCGAGTACTACCATTTCCTTGACGCAATACCACATGATCCCAATAAACCTCTGACAGTTGATAAGAGGTAGAACCTATGGTTTCACCAACTCGATAACGTTCAGCAGTATTATCAACCTTAATAACAGCAGAAGAAAACTGGTTTGGATACCCAACCATTACGCCTTGTAATTCTAGATTCACATTTTCTTGAGCCGCATTGGCAGAAGGTTCATTAAAAATTGAAAAAGTACTAATGTTTGGTATTTGAGGTTGTTGAGAACCGAGCTCTACACGATCAAACTGCATCATTTGAGGGGGTGCTACCACCAACCAAAAAAATGAAGCCAGCTTCCAACATAACCACAAAATTAAAATAATAAGGACAACTACACTGAGTCGATCTAACTTTTGCCACTGTAACTGCTGTAATTTATCAATCCATGTTTTCATCAGTTACCACCTTGTAATAATGGTTGACGAGAACTAATGACAAAAGTATCTAAACCAGCTTTTCCGTCATAAGATGGAACATTAAGCAATAAACGCTGTGTAAGTTGAACATCAAGCATCATATTGGCATCCAGTAAAAGATTCGCCATTTTTTGATTGCGTTGATCTCGAATATCAATTTGTAGCTGCCCATTATGGTCGGTCAACTGTCCACTTAAAGAAGGCATATTCATACGATCTTGACGATCACCAATCGTGTAAACGAGTGCTCCACCACCCCAATGCAATTGACCATCAACCGCAGCAAAACCTTGCTCTTTTTTATAATTAAATTGGATATCTTTAAGTTGAATACTATTTACAGGCCATTGCCAATTCACAATCTGCTTCAGTGTTTCTGGCGCAACTTGCCCAGTCATATTCCTTACAATGACTTTTTTGCCAAAACCATACGCCATAATCCCCGTTAACTGCGTATTACCACTATGAATATCAACATCTGCGGCGAAGCGTAATAAAAGTAAATCTAGAGGTCTTGTTTTCCAGTGAATAGTTCCACGCAAAGCACCACGATGCCAGTCCGCTTGCCCCTGCCAGATATTCCCACTCACATTATGGACAGTTTGATTATTCTTTGAAAATTTAGAGATAAGCCAAGTCGCTGGAATCTGTAAAATAATAAAAATTAAAAATGCAATGAGGGCAAAAA
Source organism: Acinetobacter seifertii (assembly GCF_016064815.1). Taxonomy (NCBI): domain Bacteria; kingdom Pseudomonadati; phylum Pseudomonadota; class Gammaproteobacteria; order Moraxellales; family Moraxellaceae; genus Acinetobacter; species Acinetobacter seifertii. The sequence goes on from NZ_CP065820.1 coordinate 3,767,409, forward strand.
ACCACCACTTCCATTGCTTAGACTTTTTCTTCATTCAGCCTTACCAACATGCAAATTATCGTCCTTATATGAGAGTTCCTCTCTAGTCTGACATTATGCATACTTTTTCAACATCGCCAATTGACTTCATATAAAAAAACCAAGCAATCAAGCTTGGCATCTTCTTAAAGACTATAAGTTGAACGTATGACAGAATCATGAAAATTTAAGATGATCTTTCTAAATGTAAATTTAGTCTCAACAATACATTTAATTAGGAATTTAAACACTTTATTGATGACTTGATATTTAAAATAAGAATTTTTATTTTTTAAAATAAAAAAGCCAAGCAAAATCGCTTGGCTTTTTAAGAAGCAAAAACAATTAGATTAAGAAATCTTCAAGTTTTGCACCTTTTTCAATTTCAGCAACTAACCAACGTGGTTGTTTACCGCGACCAGTCCAAGTCTCTTCAGAATTGTTTTTGTTACGGTAACGTGGTTCTACAGATTTACGTGTAGTTTTCTTACGTTTTTGAGCACCAAACTCAAGAAGTTGTTCAACACTGAAACCTACATTTTCAGCAATCTCGATAATTTGATTATAAGCATCTTCGATTGCTTGATCTTTTTTGCTTGCAATTAAAGCTTCTGCTTCTTCTTGTAAGCGTTTTAACTCTTCAACAGATAATTCACTAATATCCGGTTTCATTAATAAATACTCCAGTCTTACTGACAATTCAAATAATACAGACAAAATTTAAAACATTAAATCATAACCAATAGTATTTATAATCTATTAAATAAGCAATAGTTCAAAAGACAAGTTCATCAGAATAATGCTATAAATTTACTTTTTAATTACATTAATAATTATAATTGCAATATATTTTCTTAATATTTATTTAAGCTAAATGTATTAAGTCATGTCCTACTGATTTTTCTAATTCAATTATTTTACTTTTTACTTCATTTGGTATTTCACATTTTAACCCTGTCGTTTTATCTAGACAGACCATTATGGCTTCACCCGTAGCAACGATTTGCTGCTGTGCTTCACTCCATAATATATAAGCCATACGGAATGCGCTATTGCGTATTTCTTCTACACGAACCCCTACTTTCAATACATCAGGATAAAAAACGGGTTTTAAATATCTGCACTGACTTGAAGCAACAACAGTATATATATTGGGGATCAATATATTTACATTCTCCATATATAAAATACGTGAGCTTTCAATATATCTATAATATTGTACATTATTGACATGACCAAAAGCATCCATATCTCCCCATGCAACTTTCTGGTCGTATATTACAGGGTAGACAGACAGTTCTTTCATTTTTACCTCAGATTTTAAATTTTAAAAAATTTGCATCATTTTCAAAGATTAGGTTTAACTGTTTGATTAACTCATCATCTTCTTTTAAGGTGGATTTAATACGTAAATAGTTCATTAAAATATTATCAGGGTATAAACTTAATAATATTTCAGCTTCAGCTTGACGATTCGTTGCCATGTAAACATGCCATTTTGCAAATGTTAAAACTGGCAAATTCATATATTGAGTTTCAAGTTGATTTATCTTTTCTTCAACGTCGGCATAGTCAGGAACCTGCTTAAGCAGTTGCTGCTGAAACCACAAATAAAATACTTCTGGATCAAATTGCTCTTTGAGCAGATGCAAAGTTAATGTTTCATGCTGAATACTCATTTCTGGCATACGTGCCAAAAGTTTTAGCCACAGCAATTTACTACTATAGGGTCTGGTTTGAATCTCAGACTCTAAATCTAGATAGCGCTGTTGCAATGCATGTAAGTCATCAATTGAAGCTTGATCAAATTGTTGGAGAAGCTGCTGCAACCATAAATCACGATGCTCAGCGTCCAATAATCCATATTTCATTGAACGTAAATATAACCATGGTTGCTGTAAAGCAAGCTGCCCCCATAACGCAGTTAATCGCTGTTGATAGGCTGTCTCGATTTCTTCAAGCCATGGCGATAATTGATGCTGATATAGGAACTCAAGATGTGTTAATGCACGTTCAGCTTCATTTTGAGCTAAAAATATTTCAATCCGCTGTAACTCTGCCAATTCAAAAGCCATCGGTGGCGATTGATCTAAAGCATCTAGAGCTTTAGGGTAATCTTCATTTAATACTAAGAACTTGGCATCAATAATATTTTTTAAAAGCCCTGACTGGGTAAAAACCCGTTCGATAAAGACACGTTGATCTTCGGCGGCTTCTAATAGCCAGACAATACCCAATTGCTCATAGGGATGAAGGTTTTTAAACTGAAAAATATTCTCTCTTTTACGTTGTTCACGAGAAGAATAACGTTTAATCCAAAGCCATATTAACTGAGCAATAAAACTCATTAGGACAAAAGTAAGGACTAATCCCCACACGTTTGTTTGCAATTGCAGCTGTCGCCAGTAGATATAAACATATCCCATGCCGTAGCCATAGCTAAGTAAAGCCAAAGCTGCAAAAAGTACTAAACTAATAAGAAGATAAACCCATAGGAGATGTTTCATATGCCCTCCTTATGAGCCTAGTAGGCCAAGAGTCGATAATTTAGGTACAGGTACGATAGATAAATGAGATACTTTAGCAATACGATTTTTCAATTGCTGACTGGTCGCATCTGGCATTTCATTTAATTTCTGCATTACTGATTGCAGCTCATTTTGATATTCAGCCATTTTTCCTTGGTTTAATGCCTGCTCGGCAATTAATAACCTTAGTTGCACTTCTTTCAGCACCACACTTCGATTCATTAAATTAATAGATGGTGTTTCTACTTTTTCAATACGGAACCATTTCTTCCACCAAGACACTGACTCAGATTGATCCATCTCAAGTTTAGGTCGAGCCAATGCTTGCTGAATATTTTTATCGATAGTTTGCAGTAGATCGTCAATCATTTGATGACGCTGATTTTGAGCAATTACGTATTGTTGTATTGCTTGTTTATCTTGTTCAAGCGCCTGATTTAGGCTGTGTTTTAATGCTGGAGCAATTTCATATTGAGGCAATGCTTGTTGTAACTGAGTTAAATGATCTACTGCATAAATAAACTGTTGTTGATCAATCGCAAACTGAATTAAGTCTAATTTTTGTTTAATTAATACCGTTGGCTCAATGCCTGCATGAATGATTTCGCTATTTGTCGATGGTGCCGACTGAACATCACTACCCGGCTGGGTTTGAACTTGTCTCTTTAGTGCAACCAACTGATCATTCAGATTGGCATATTGCTGTTCCGATTGCATTAAGCTTTGCTGAAGCTCAGGAACCGTACGAGAAATTTGCCACATATCGTAGCTAAGCTTAGCCAACCAAGCGATGCCCAGCAAAATGATAATAGAAACAAGTTTTCTCATACGAATCCTTATAATGCCTGAATGTGATGAATCATCCCCGAAGGCGATAAATTTTCAAGTTGAATAATGTGAAAATGAGCCTGTTGCTGATCGCGATATTTTTTTACAAGTTGAAAAAGACGTGGTCCTAAAACCAAATATACACAATCAGGTTGTACATTATTATTTAAACAAAGCTCCAACCAATATTTCCAGCTTGCCTCACTGGTAATTAAGACAAGCCATTTTTCTAAATTATAATTTGAATTCTGTGTCAGATGCTTAAATGTTGAATATGAGTCTTGTGGACACTGCCGATGATATAAAACAAAATTTAAAATCTGGATACCTTGCTGCTGCAAAGTGTCCATCATAAATTGGCGGCCGCCTTCCCCTCTCCAAAAAGCCACACTACCCTTCTGTTGCATATTATAGAGAATAGGTAGTCTGAGCATACCTTCAGAAGTTTCAACATCTGGAACATGTGCTTCAATTCCATATTCATGGAGACGATTCGCCGTGGCCTGCCCAACCGCAATCCACTGAATATGTTTTAAGTTATCTAGCTTTAAACCACTTTGCGTTAAGTACTGCATCCCCACATCAACCGCAGTGGGACTTACAGCCACTATAGCTTGCGCCTCGACTAACTGCTGATAGAGTTGAAAGAGTGAATCTGAAAAAGGCTGAGCAACCAGCTCTAAAAGCGGTAAAGACTCGACCTGATACCCCTTATTTTGCAAAGCTTCTGTTAATTCAGCTGCACGTGAGTCAGGTCGAGTATTAATGAACAGCATAGTTTTAGTAAAGAGCCTTTAATAAATCGCCAGCACCTTGTTCAAGTAAGTTTCGAGCGAGGTTCTCACCTAATTGCTGAGCATTATGAATTTCATCGTTCAGTTCAGCACGCAGTAATGTTTGCCCATCGACACTACCTACACGGCCTTCAATATGAATTTTGCCATCTTGCAAGGTTGCATAGCCCGCAATAGGTACCTGACAACCACCTTCAAGATAGGCATTAAACGCACGCTCAGCACGTACACATACGTCAGTCTCTATGTGTAAAAGAGGTTGTATTAAAGCCAATACGTCTTGATCATCTGCACGACATTCCAAACCAAGAGCACCCTGTCCAACAGCAGGCAGACTTACATTTGGCTCGATAGTATGACGAATGCGATTTTCTAATCCTAAACGTTTTAAACCAGCGCTTGCCAAAATAATCGCATCGTATTGACCATCATCTAATTTACCTAGACGAGTACCAACATTTCCGCGTAAATCAATAATTTTTAGGTCTGGGCGTTGTTTTAAAATTTGTGATTTACGACGTAAGCTTGATGTGCCAACTCTCGCTCCTTGCGGTAAGTCAGCAAATTTTTCAAAAGTATTTGAAACAAAAGCATCTAATGGATCTTCACGTTCGCAAATGACTGCCAAGGTTAAACCTTCTGGTAATGCCATTGGCACATCTTTCATTGAATGTACAGCAAGGTCCGCGCGACCATCTAAAAGAGCAGCTTCTAATTCTTTAACAAACAAACCTTTGCCACCAATTTTTGCTAAAGGCGTATCTAAAATTTTATCGCCCTGCGTGACAAACTTGACCAACTCTACCGTTAAATCTGGGTGAAGCTCCTGCAAACGGGCACGAATATGTTCTGCCTGCCAAAGAGCAAGTGGGCTTTGTCGTGTAGCAATTTTCAAGGTTTTCATAAATTCAAGCATGGGCTGGTCAAACAATACACCCTAAACTTAACTTGATCCCTTAAAATTGCAAGTAAAATCTCACCAGCAAAAATAAGACAGGCGCAAGTTAAAGCTGATGTATCCGCTCTCTGAGCGTAGACAAATGACGACGGCTGACGGAAAGTCTTTCATCAAGACCTCGTAAACGAACCTGATACTGGCCTGAGCTCACAAGCTCTAAACCATCTAAATAAGCAATTGAGACCAAGGCATTTCGATGAATACGAATAAATTGATCTGCAAATTCAGTTTCAAGCTCTTTCAGTGTTTCATCAATTAATACACTGCCATTTTTATGACGTATCGTGACATATTTTTGATCTGCCAAAAAATAATAGATATTTTCAACAGGAATCAGTTCAACCCCACGGTAGGTTTTGGCAGCAATTTGATGTCTTTGTGTTTTTAAACCCTGTAAAAGTTCAGGGTTTGGCAAGGCATTGAGCTGTGCTTGGGTAAGTTGCGTTAACTGCTTTAAAGCTTGTTCAAGTTCTGCTGGATCAATCGGTTTAAGAAGATAAGCTTGTGCTTGTGATTTAAACGCCTCCAAAGCATGCTGATCATAAGCTGTACAAAAGACAATAGCAGGTCGAGGGTTAAGCTGGCTTAATTGTTCCGCACAGACGAGACCATTCATACCCGGCATTTGGATATCAAGTAAAATCACATCTGGTTGATGAAGCCGTGCCTGTTCCAAGGCATCTTGGCCATGATGAGCTGTTGCGACAACCTCATGTCCCATCTTTGAAACTAAACGTGACAATCGTTCCACTGCAAGTGGCTCGTCATCACAAATTAGCACCTTCATTCATCCTCCTTGTCACCGTTAACTTGGTCCATTTTTTTATGGTTAACTCTGACTGGCTTATTATTTTGATTGGTATTGATAGCTCATAATAGTGGTATATAAAGTTTCACCCTTATATACCTGGAACCTAACTGAGTTCCCATAATACGCTTTCAAGCGTTGTTTAACGTTTTCAAGAGCGATTCCATGCCCTTTCCGTGATTTTATTGTATCGTCTGTATAAGGGTTGGTAATGACTATACTGACCTGATTTTGCAATATTTCAACCAATACCCCTATGGTTGCCTTACCCATCATTGGTTCCACCCCATGAAAAATACTATTCTCTAACAAAGGTTGTAATGTCAATAAAGGAATCGTGACCTGCTTTAATTGCAAAGGTTCAAGCTCCACTTTCCAGTCGACTTGTAAACGCTCACCTAAACGTATTTGTTCAATCATTAAGTATTGTTTACTGAGTTCAATTTCTTCATACAAGCTTACCAATTTTAATTCTTGGAAACTCGCTCTAAATAAACGCGACAGACTAATCAGCATACTTTCGGCTTTATCTGGGTCTATCGTAATTAAACTCACCACATTATTTAAACTATTAAATAAAAAGTGAGGATGAATACGCGCTTGCATGGCCTGAATACGCGCATTTAATTCTGCATATTGTTGATGTAACCACTGTTCTCTGACATATAAATAGCGCAAACAAAATGCGCCGAGTAGTATTCCATAGCTTAAATATAAAGGGACATTGGTAAAATAAATGCTCCAGTCATGCGCTATATCACTCGTTCTTTTCAAGATTCCGAATTGAAAAAAATTACTTATTAGGGTGGTCACTACCACAATCGCTTGCAGCATAACAAAGCCAATTGCCAAAGCATATTTTTGCTGCAGTTGACTAAAAAAATTTTGAAAATATTCAACTAAGGCAAAAAAAGACAAAATCACCCAGTTAATAAAAATCATATATTGTAAAAGGCGCGACCCGCTTAAGGCATGCCACGATTGCGCTTCAGCCAAAGCTAAAACCAGCGCCAAAACATTACTTGCGATAATTAATTCGAATAAATGTTGCCAACGATCAATTTTCGTAAAAAAATAGGAGGAATTTTGATTTCGATATGCTGTAGAAAACAACTTTGTTTGTTGAGCTTCGGCAAGTGATATACTCTTTTTTATTTTACTGAGCCACCATGACCACATCTTCAAATCCCCCTAATTCAGCAGCCCCAGACCAAACCTCAGGTATGTGGGGTGGTCGTTTTTCTGAAGCGACAGACGCTTTTGTAGCAGAATTTACTGCCTCTGTTCAGTTTGACCAACGTTTTTATAAGCAAGACATCGCAGGTTCAATTGCGCATGCTACCATGCTTGCAAAAGTTGGCGTACTCACAGAAGCAGAACGAGACGACATTATTGAAGGTTTAAGCACCATTCGTGCAGAAATTGAAGCTGGAAACTTTGAATGGCGTATCGATCTTGAAGATGTTCACATGAACATTGAATCACGTTTGACTCAGCGTATTGGCATTACAGGTAAAAAACTCCACACTGGTCGTAGCCGTAATGACCAAGTTGCAACTGATATTCGTCTTTATCTACGTGACGAAATTGATGACATTTTAGGTTTATTAGAGCGTTTACAAAAAGGCTTGTTAGGCTTGGCTGCTAAAAATGTAAATACCATTATGCCTGGCTTCACTCATTTACAAACAGCTCAACCAGTAACTTTCGGCCATCACTTATTGGCATGGTTTGAAATGTTAGTTCGCGATACAGAACGTCTCCAAGACTGCCGTAAGCGTGTTAACCGTATGCCTCTTGGTTCCGCGGCTCTTGCAGGTACTACTTACCCGATCGATCGTGCTTATACAGCAGAACTTTTAGGTTTTGAAGCTGTATCTGAAAACTCTCTTGATGCTGTTTCTGACCGTGACTTTGCCATTGAATTTAATGCAGCAGCTGCGCTTATCATGATGCATTTATCACGTATGTCAGAAGAACTGATTCTTTGGACTTCTGCACAGTTCAAATTTGTGAATATTCCTGACCGCTTCTGTACTGGCTCATCAATCATGCCGCAGAAGAAAAATCCGGACGTTCCAGAACTGATTCGTGGTAAATCTGGCCGTGTATTTGGTGACTTAATTAGCTTACTTACGCTCATGAAAGGTCAACCTTTAGCGTACAACAAAGACAACCAAGAAGATAAAGAACCTTTGTTCGATGCTATCGATACGGTTCGTGGTTCACTCATGGCATTTGCAGACATGATTCCTGCATTGGTTCCAAATATTGAAATCATGCGTGAAGCTGCGCTTCGAGGATTCTCGACTGCAACTGACCTTGCTGACTACTTAGTGAAAAAAGGCGTTGCGTTCCGTGATGCGCATGAAATTGTAGGTAAAGCTGTTGCACTAGGTGTAGCTGAAGAAAAAGATTTATCTGAGTTAACACTTGAGCAATTACAACAATTCTCTGACTTAATCACAGCAGACGTATTTGATAAAGCTTTAACACTAGAAGCTTCTGTAAATGCACGTGATCATATTGGCGGAACTTCACCAAAACAGGTTGAAGCTGCAATTACTCGTGCCCATACACGTTTAGAACAGTTATACGCTTAAGGATAAATCATGAGTCGCCAAGTATTTTGTCGTAAATATCAAAAGGAAATGGAAGGTCTAGACTTCGCTCCTTTTCCTGGTGCTAAAGGCCAAGATTTCTTTGAAAATGTTTCTAAGCAAGCATGGCAAGAATGGTTACAGCACCAAACTACGCTGATTAATGAAAAGCGTTTAAATGTGTTTGAACCAGATGCAAAAAAATTCCTTGAAGAACAACGTGAGAAGTTCTTCAATAATGATGAAAGTGTTGAAAAAGCAGAAGGTTGGAAACCTGAATAATTAGCTTGCTCTAACCTTATCGTCATTAAGAAGGCGGATCTATATACATAGATCTGCCTTTTTTTACGTGAAACTTACACAAACATATAAAGCCTTACATAGAGCGCACAGGACTCTACATGACATAAATTCAATGAAACCTTATTATGAATCCATAGCAAGTGAGACACGATCCCTGTCGTGTTTTCTCTTAATGCACTTGATTTTCTGTCCTGAACTTCCCCCCAAAGTTCGGGACATTTTTTTATGTATTATTTTTAGTTATAAAAAAGCCTTGTTTGAAACAAGGCTTTTATTTTCTCAATTAAAGCATTATTTTTCGTGGACTTTTGCTTCAATTTCTTCAATTTTTGTATGACGAGCATCAAAGCCTTTCGCCATATAAATCACTTGTTCAGCAATGTTACGCGCATGGTCACCAATACGCTCTAAAGAACGCAAAACCCACATCACGTTAATTACGCGAGCAATATGACGCGGGTCTTCAATCATATAAGTCATTAAAGTACGCGTTGCTGATTGATATTCACGGTCAATGTCAGCGTCTGCTAAAAGTACACGTAATGCCTGATCGGCATCTAAACGTGCAAAAGCATCAAGGGCATCGTGAATCATGACACGTACTTGGTTACCAATATGACGGGTTTCCATGTAACCACGAGGTGATCCACCCTCTTCACAGAGGTTCTGCGCAATACGAGCAATTTTTGCAGCTTCGTCACCAATACGCTCAAGGTCAGTATTAGCTTTGCTCATCGCAATCACCATACGCAAGTCAATTGCGGCTGGATGACGACGCGCCAAGATGAGTGTCAAACCCTCATCAATATCACGCTCATATTGATTGACTGCATTATCTTTAAATTGAACATCAATTGCTAAATTCGCATCTGTATCAAGTAAAGAATGAATTGCATTGGCAACCTGTTGTTCGACCAAGCCACCCATGGTCATAAACTTTGTGTTCACATCTTGCAAATCTTCATTAAATTGAGAAGAAATATGATGGCTTAACACCGGATTACTTGGACTCAAGGAAGCCTCCAACATGATGGTGCAGGGATAAAATGATTGAGCATTAAAACACATCAATCATTAAATTTTTATGACAAAATTAAAATTCAGATAAAAGCGTTTTTTATTACTGATACGTTAACCAACTGTTTAATTCGACCAGATCTTTTTCACCTAATTGGCCTACAGCAGCTTTTAAACGCAGTACATTTAATAAATAGTCATATTGAGCATTAAGATAATCCTGTTTTGCAGAAAAAGCATTACGCTGCGCCAATAAAACATCAACCATACTTTTTAAGCCCTCGTTATAACTGGCTTTTGAAGCTTGCGACACAAGTGCCGAAGAATCCATTGCTGCTTTTCTTGCTTCAAGTTTTGCACGGTCGGTATCTACCTGCATAAAAGCGCTTTTTACATCAACATTGGCACGGCGAATGGCCGCATCGAGTTGGGATTGCGCTTTATTTAACTCTATAGTGGCTTTTTTAATAGAAGTTCGGGTCTGTCCTCCATTAAATAAATTCCAGTTCATCTCCACACCAATTTGGTCAAACTTCCCATCAGTTGAAATGAGTGTTTCTGGTGTTTGTTTGGTATAGCCATAGCTGGCAACTGCGTCTATCTGTGGATAAAGTGCAGCTTTTTCCACACGGCGTTGATCTTCAGCATATTGTCGTTGTAAACGCGCTTGCTGAATTTTTAAATTTTGTTGCTGGGCTAAACTTAACCAATCATCAAGCTGGGCTGGATAAGGTTTTTGAAAAGTAAAATCACTTCGCAGTACTGCAAGCTTATCTTGATAAGGGCCAATATATTCCGACAGTTGCTCTTGAGCCAATAGAATCTGTACATTGGTCGCAATACGATTGGCTCTGGCACTTTGATACTGAGCATTTGCCTCACTCACATCACTACGCGCTACCAAACCTTCTTTAAGCTTGGCATTCATCATGTTGAGCTGTTCAAGTAATGCTTTTTCTTCTTGTAAATATGCAGCTGTAAGTGCTTGCTGACGAAGTACATTAAAATAAGCTTCTGCGACATTTAAAACATGATCTTGTTTTTGCAGTCTTAAAGTGATTTCACTAAGAGCAACTGAGGTTTTAACTTGCTTATAACCTTCCCATGCATCCATACGAAAAAGAGGCTGACGAGCAGATAAAGTTGCTTGTTTGGTGGTCGATGTATTACTCACCAAAGCATCTGACAACCCTTCTTGATCAACACCTGGAAAATTTGAACGTTTTACGGTTTGGCTATTACGATTAATTTTTCCAGACAAGGTAACTGTCGGTAGTAAAGCACCCGTTGCTAAACCTAAATTGAGCTGATCTGCTTCAAATTGTTGTTGATTTGCTTGCCATGTCGGATCATTTTGTTTCGCGCGCTCATAAGTTTCAACTAAATCCAGAGCAAAACTCGACGAGGTAAAACTCCATAAACCCGCCACAAGCATTAATTTTATTTTCATTGTTTAAATCAACGATAAAACTTGGCTTTAAGACTAAGAAAAATTCGAATCAAACTCAAGCCATTAAAAGTTTTAGTTTTTTTAAGTGTTCCGAGTTTTTGATAATATTAAAATACAAATAAAAATCAAAAACATGCCGATCCAACCCAACCATGAAACATGCTCACCTACCAATACAATTGCAAAAATCGCAGCAACTAAAGGTTCAAATAAAGTTAAGGTGGTCGCTTTGCTTGCATTGACCGTTTTTAATCCGAAGCCAAAAAGTAAATAACCCAAAAACATAGGAATCAGCATCATATAGCCAGCTACGAGTAAATTGGTTGAGCTTTCTAATAACCCTCCACCTGTAACCAACAAGGTAGGAAGCAAAATAACTGCCCCACCGCCCATAATCATGCCCATTGCAGCTTTAGAGGCAACACCGCGATCTATTAATCTTTTTGCAGCCCATGAATAAAGCGAATAAGTTGTAGCTGCGACAAGACCAAGAAAAATACCGAAGTATTTATTCCATTGATTTATACTATCTTGAACTGCATGACTTTCACCCATCGACAACATCGTTACGCCAAGTACACCGCAAATAAAACTTAGAAACCAGATGGCAGACAAAGCTTTGCGATCAAAGAATCGCTCTAAAATTGCTGCGATCAGTGGAGCAGAACCAATTGAAACCACAGTACCAATCGTAATGCCGGCATAATGCATTGAGGAATAAAAAGCCAAAGGGTAAATACCAACCGCCGCTACACCCAAAAGCAGTATTAAAAGATTTTCCCTTATAAATTGTCGGTTTTCACGTATCGCTCGGGATGCAACTAAAGCTTGTAAAAGACCTCCTCCACCCATCGCTGCGGCACCAATAGCAAGTGGGCCAAGTGTCGGTGCAAATGCCGCCGCAGTACCTGTTGTTCCCCACAAAACAGAGGCAACTAAAATCGCAATTGTGCCTCCATAGCTACTATTTTTAATGAGGCTAATCATTTGAACATTCTCTATTTAAAATGTCTTCTGCCATTTGCTTTGCTAATAGAAGTTGACGACTGTTGCCTTCCAACCCTGCTCGTGCCATAGAGCCTTCTAAAAGAAATGAAAGCTGTGTAGCCACATAGTTAACACGCTGTGAGTCTGGTATTAATTTTTTTAAATGCTCGACAACAATAGCCTCAACTTCTTCTTTATGTTGTCTTACCGAACTTCGACCTGAACTATTCGCAGGGAACTCTGCGGCAGCATTTAAAAGCCCACATCCTCGAAAGCCTTTTTCATAGGCAAATTCTGCATGGTCTTGATAGGCATCAAATACGGCCAAAATAGCTTCTTTAGCTGTTTTTGTTGTTGCTAAACGGTTTTGATAAAGATCAAGCCACTCTTGATGCCGTGCAGCAATATAGGCATCGACCAACTCACCTTTTGAAGAAAAATTATTATAAAGCGACATCTTGGCTACATCTGCTTTAGTCGTAACTGAGTTAATACCAGTTGCAGTAATGCCATCGTTATAAAACAAAGTTGAAGCGGCATCGAGAATTTTCTGTCTTGCTGTTTTATCATTCATAGCTTTAATTTAAGTAGACCGACCTACCTAATAATAAAGATTTCTAACAATGATGCAATCTTTTTCCGAGTTATAATTTGAGCAATATTTACTTTGATAAAAATACAATCATGAAAAAAGTTTTAATGATGAGTATGTGCAGTGCACTACTTTTAGCTGGTTGCAATAAAACCTCACAGCAAGATCAAGTTGTATCTAAAAAACAAAAACCTACTGAACAAGAAGCTACCAAAAAAAAAGAAAGTAGCTGCACACAAATCATGACTGCAATGCAAAAAATTAATCAAAACAGCAAAATAGAAGACTTAAACCAAATTAATGAAAAACTCAAAACCTGTGTTTCATCATTAAAAAATGAGGAACAAATTAAGCTAATGAATGCTTCAACCGCCATGTATCAACGTTTCCTTAAACAAGACGATAATGAAAAAACAGCGAAAGCTTTTGAGGCATTTGGCTATGCCATTTTAGAAAAAGAACCATTAGATGCTAAAAAAACAATGAAAACCAAGAAAAAGTTATTCGATCAGCTTAGTGCTCGTGATCAATATCTGATTCAACATGAGGGCCAAGCCTATATCGAACTTCTCTATCAAGGTGAAGGCATGTTTACGTATCGACGTCAGCCAAACTATTTAGTTGATGTTTTTGCTAAAGCCCTACCCGCGGACCAAAAAGAGTTCTTAACGCGTATGGCAAAAGACAATAAAGAGATTTTCTATGACGACGGCGCTTTGGCTATCTCATGGAAAGAGCTTACTGAGCGTGCATTATTTTGGGAGAAATTTATTCAAAAATATCCAAAGAGTTATTTTATTAGCGATGTAAAATTATTATTTAATGAGTACCGATACTTTATTTTCTTTGGCTTAGATAATACGCCTGTGTCCGATGAGTTTGCTCCAAACACATGGATTGATAAAGATGCTTTACAACAAATTCAATTTTTATCTACACAAAAACAGTCGAGTTTAGCGAAACCTGCGCAAGAGTTTCTTAAATTTATTGCCACTCCAGTTGAAGAGCGAAATAAGCAATTTAACCTAGATTTAATGGATGAAAATGGACAGGAAAAATCAAACTATCAGCTTGTCCATGAACAGCTTGAGCAGTTATTAAAACTAGAGTCACCATGGAATACTCAAAGCTACCGTGACTGCCACATGGATGCAGTTTGTATAGATACAAATTGACAATGCCAGCCAACCTAAAACATGTTAGTCTTTAAATTGCTTGACGGAGCGCGAGTAATAGCTCGCTGAGATTGTGTAAATTCCGTGTTATCGCAACACAAGTTTGATCACAAGTACCGTTGAACCTGATCAGGTTAAGACCTGCGTAGGAATCAAGCCATCTAAAAACTTACAGCCTTAAATTTATCTACTAAAGATAAATCCGCCATCGTTTTTGGTCGTGCTTGATTCGTTGATGTTATTCATAAGGATCATGTGATGAACCAGTTAACGAATCTTTCTTCTGCTGAAATTTCAGCACAACATGAACAAGATGCAAAAGATTTAACCCGCATCTTGCCCGCTTCAAAAAAAGTTTATATTGAAGGCTCTCGCCCTGATATTCAGGTTCCAATGCGGGAAATTTCTTTAACAGATACCCCTACTGGACTTGGTGGTGAACATAATCCACCTGTTATGGTCTATGACACGTCAGGTGTTTATACAGATCCGAATGTTCAAATTGATTTAAACAAAGGTTTACCTTCAATTCGCCAAAACTGGATTGAAGAACGTAATGATACCGATGTACTTGATGGCTTAACTTCAAAGTTTGGTCAGGAACGTTTAAAAGACATTCGTACCGCTGACATTCGTTTTGCTCATATTCAAAACCCACGCCGCGCTAAAGCAGGTAAAAATGTCACTCAAATGCACTATGCCAAGCAAGGTATTATCACACCTGAAATGGAATATATTGCAATTCGTGAAAATCAACGCCAGCGTGAAGGTGTTGATATGCGCCAGCATGCTGGACAGAATTTTGGTGCAAAAAACTTAAAAGAAATTACACCTGAGTTTGTTCGCCAAGAAGTTGCTGAAGGTCGCGCAATTATTCCTGCCAACATTAACCATCCAGAACTTGAACCAATGATTATTGGTCGTAACTTCTTGGTTAAAATTAATGCCAACATTGGTAACTCAGCTCTTGGCTCTTCAATTGATGAAGAAGTTGCAAAAATGACTTGGGCAACTCGTTGGGGTGCTGATACGATTATGGATTTGTCGACAGGTAAGAACATCCATGAAACACGTGAATGGATTATTCGTAACTCACCTGTTCCAATCGGTACCGTGCCAATCTATCAAGCCCTTGAAAAAGTGGATGGTGTTGCAGAAGACCTAACTTGGGAAATCTTTAAAGACACACTGATTGAACAAGCAGAACAAGGTGTTGACTATTTCACGATTCACGCAGGTGTATTGCTTCGCTATGTGCCGCTTACAGCAAACCGTTTAACGGGTATTGTGTCTCGTGGTGGTTCAATCATGGCTCAGTGGTGTCTAGCACACCATGAAGAAAACTTCTTATACACACATTTCGATGAAATCTGTGAAATTATGAAAGCTTATGATGTTTCATTTAGCTTAGGTGATGGCTTACGTCCGGGTTGTATTCAAGATGCCAATGACGAAGCACAGTTCAGCGAACTTAAAACATTAGGTGAACTGACTCACCGTGCGTGGGAACATGATGTTCAAGTCATGATTGAAGGACCAGGCCATGTACCGATGCACATGATTAAAGAGAACATGGACTTGCAGTTAGAAGTATGTAAAGAAGCGCCATTCTATACGCTTGGGCCATTAACAACTGACATCGCACCGGGTTATGACCACATTACTTCTGCAATTGGCGCAGCTATGATTGGTTGGTACGGTACAGCAATGCTTTGTTATGTGACGCCAAAAGAGCATTTGGGCTTACCAAACAAAAAAGATGTTAAAGACGGAATTATTACCTACAAGCTTGCGGCACATGCTGCTGACCTTGCTAAAGGACATCCGGGTGCTCAAGTTCGCGATAATGCCTTGTCAAAAGCTCGTTTTGAATTCCGTTGGGATGATCAGTTCAACTTAAGTTTAGACCCTGACACAGCACGTAGCATGCATGATGAAACCTTACCAAAAGAGGCTCATAAATCTGCTCACTTTTGTTCAATGTGTGGTCCGAAATTCTGTTCAATGAAAATCACCCAGAATGTACGTGACTATGCCAACAATCTCACCAATAACGATTCAGAGGTTGAAGAAGGCCTCAAAGCGATGAAAGAGGTTTATCAAGAGCAAGGTCAAAAACTGTATCACAAAGTGTAAATATTCAAAAAAAACACTTGCCTAGACATGATTCTCGGTTAGGATGAAATAAATAGATTTCGTCCTGATCGAATCATGAGTATTGTCGAGCGTCCAAGTTATACATCTAAAGATGTCGAAGTAACATCACGTGAATCTCTGTTCCGTGGTTTTATTCAAGTTGAAAAAGTTAGCCTTCGACATCGTCTATTTAATCAGTCTGAATATACTCCTGTATTGCAGCGCGAACTTGTACATCGGCCTGAAGCGGCTGGTGTTCTTCTCTACAATGACCAAAAACAACAGTTTGCACTGATTGAACAGTTTCGTGTGGGTGCTTTAGGTGATTCACAATCACCATGGCAGCTTGAAGTTATTGCTGGGGTATTAGATGGCAATGAATCACCAGAAAACTGTATTCGACGTGAAAGCCTTGAAGAATCAGGTTGTGAAGTTCAGGATTTAGAACATCTATTTAGTTTTTACCCATCAGCAGGCGCATGTTCCGAGCTATTTCACCTGTATGTTGCCGAAACCAATTTACCCGATGAAGGCGGTATTTTTGGGGTAGATGATGAGGGTGAAAATATTCAGCTACATTTGTTTAGTTATAGTGAAATTCAAACACTACTCGACAGCGGACGTTTAAGAAATGCCCCTGTTATTATGGCATTGCAATGGCTGGCTCAACACAGCAAAACGATAATAAATCCGAAGAGGTAGGACGGTGACTTTTCAAGTCTCAACACTTTCACAAAAAAATCATGTCATCATACAAATTACCGATACACATTTATTGGAGTATCCACAGCTAGAATTTGTCGGGATGAATCCTGAAGAAAGTTTCCATGCCATTATCAAACAGATATTAAAGCAACATCCTGAAGCAGACGCGATTATTCATACTGGAGACCTCGCACAAGCACCGACACCGCTTACCTACAAGCGTTATATAAACTTTATGCAAACCTTGGGTTTACCTTTTTTTCATACGCTAGGTAACCATGACAATGTGGACCACTTTCCATTGCATAACGAAAATCATCAGGAACCTGTGGTTGTAGGTTTAGGCAACTGGCGCATCATTATGCTCAACAGTGCCGTAAAAGGAAAAATAGATGGTCATTTGTCTTCAGAACAATTAAAAAATCTAGCGAACTTGCTTGAACAATTCGCAGATCACCCAGTTTTGCTGGCTTGTCATCATCATCCATTTGCCATGAAATCAAAATGGATTGATCATCATAAGCTTCAAAACTCAAATGCCCTTCTAGATACGTTAAGCCCGTTTAAAAATGTAAAGGCATTGGTCTGCGGACATGTCCATCAAGACTCTCTTAATATTTGGCAAGGTATCGAGTTTTTCTCCACACCTTCAACTAGTGTGCAATTTAAACCGTTTAGTAAAGATTTTGCGCTCGACCAAAATGCACCGGGTTATCGTTACATTCGTCTGAATAATGACGGCACTTTTGAAACAAAAGTATTTCGACTTGAAAATTTTAAAACCCTTATAAATACTGATATTTCAGGCTATTAAACCTATTTTTTATATGCTTATATAGAATTATGACTGGGGTAAACACGTTTTGAAAATATTTACGGGTCAGAATGACTATCATCTTGCAGGAAAAATCTATATGATGACGACCCGATGGGAAAATCCCATCGATGGTTTTCTATAAAAACACTTGCATATCACCATATTTTTTGCGTATAGATAATACGTGTATGATGAGGAATGCCCTATTATGGCGAATGACAACCACAACCAAGTTTTGGATGAACATACAGAAGTTGTAGTAGAAGGTGATAAAGCTTCTGCAAAACGTGCACGTAAAGTGAAACCTAAAACTTCTGACATAGGCACAACTGCAAGTTTATTTGGTATTGCACCTTATCAACCTAAGAAAAATGAAGAGTACATGTCTGAAGGACAGCTCGAGCATTTCCGACAAATTCTGCAAGCATGGAAAGCTGAATTAATGTCTGAAGTTGATCGTACTTTAAATACGATGCAAGACGAATCAACTGCACTGCCAGATGTAAACGACCGTGCTACCCAAGAAGAAGAATTTGCAATTGAATTACGTACACGCGACCGTGAACGTAAATTAATTCGTAAAATTGAACAATCTATGGAAGCGATTAAAAACGAAGACTACGGTTTCTGTGAAACTTGTGGTATCGAAATCGGTTTACGTCGCTTAGAAGCACGTCCAACTGCAACGTTATGTATTGACTGCAAAACTTTGGCAGAAATTAAAGAGAAGCAAAATAACGGTTAATATGACCGCTGTAGCTACTCAAGAAAAGCCCAGCTTTTCGTACTCAGGTCGGTTTGCGCCCTCGCCAACCGGCCCTTTACATTTCGGATCACTAATTACTGCTGTTGCCAGTTATTGTGATGCCAGAGCTCATCAAGGGCGATGGTTCGTTCGTGTTGAAGACACCGACATTCCACGTATCTATCCCGGTAGTGAAGACCATATACTTGCATCAATTGAAGCTTTTCAGTTCGATCCCGATGCCGAGATTATCTTTCAAAAAGACCGCCTAGACATTTATGAAAGCGTATTAGACCAGCTTAAAAAAGAAGGTCTGGTTTATGCTTGTCAGTGTACCCGTAAAATGCTCGGTTCAAATGCAATCTATGCAGGCACTTGCCGTGATTTACATCTCGACTTTCAAGATCAAGCAATTCGGGTAAAAGTTCAAGATCAGCAAATTTGTTTCGATGACCGCCTACAAGGATACCATTGCTCTAATCTGCAATATGACCTTGGAGACTTTGTTCTTAAACGGCGCGATGGCATTATTAACTATCAACTTGCTGTAGTTGTAGATGATTATCTACAAGGCATTACTCACGTTGTTCGTGGTGCAGACCTCTTAGATAATACCGAACGTCAAATCTGGCTAGGTCAACTGCTCGGTTATCCTAACCTCAGCTATATGCATCTTCCTTTAGCTATGAATGACCAAGGGCAAAAACTTTCTAAACAAAACCTTGCTCATGCGCTTGATTTAACCAAGGCACCTCAATTACTACAACAAGCTATACAAGCACTAGGCCAACCAAAGGTTGATTTAGATCGCCCTGAAGTGATGCTCAAGCAAGCTTTAGCGCAGTGGAATGTAGATTTAATTCCTCATAAACAAGAGCTCAGCGGAACATATTTATAAATAAAAAAGCCCGATTTGATATCGGGCTTTTTTATAACGATTGAAATGATTTAGAAATTTGATTCTTCTCTTTCAGGATTCACTTCTTGAGTTGATGCATCAATCTTTAAGATCAAACTAATCATGGCTGCACACATCATTAAAGACGTACCACCATAACTAATAAATGGCAGAGTCAAACCTTTGGTTGGCATTAAGCCCATATTCATACCCGCATTTACCAAAATCTGGAGTAAGAAAATAATACTAATGCCATAAGCTAAATAGCCCGCGCGAAGATAATGATGTTTCAAAGCACGGTGACCAATTTTGATACAACAAGCCAACATCAAGAAAGACAAGCCAATGACAATCGAAATACCAAAGAAGCCAAACTCTTCACCTAACACGGCCAACATAAAGTCAGTATGTGCTTCAGGTAAATAAGATAGTTTTTGAACACTATGTCCCAAACCTGTTCCAAACCATTCACCACGACCAAATGCCATGAGTGCGTTTGATAACTGATAACCCACACCTAATGGGTCTGCCCATGGGTCAGTAAATGAAATCAAACGTTGAAAACGGTAAGGCTCAAATAAGATTAAGAACACAATACCGGTGACAATCGCACCTAGCATGATTAAGAACTGTGTTGGTGGTGCACCAGCTAAAAAGAATACCCCAACCATCATCATGACAATAACGATCGTTGCCCCCAAGTCAGGCTCAGCAATAATCAAACCAACCGTAATTGCCATCACACCACTTAGACGTAGCAAGCCTTTCCAGTGCGTACGAACCTCTTTAGCACGGCGTACCACATAGTCTGCTGTAAAGATTGCCATCATGACTTTAGCAACCTCTGTAGGCTGCAAGGTAAAACCACCGATTTTAATCCAACGAGTAGAACCATTGACTTCCGAACCTACCGCCAGAGCAGCAAGTAACAGCACCATGGTTAATAACCACAGCGGGAAAGTGTTTTTAAACCATGTATTCAGTGAGATTCGGTAAGTCAAATACGCCACTACCCCAGCAACCGCAATAGAAATTGCATGGCGGATGACATAGTGAAACGGGTTCTCATGCATATATTCAGCATAAGGCATGGAAGCAGACGCAACCATCACCGATCCGATACATAACAATGCAACGACACAGAAAATCAGAACATTACGTGGTGTCACTTCCGCTGGCCATTTAGGCAATATCCGTTCATACCACTGATTGATTTTCTGGATTGTGGTCTGAGCTAAGCCTGCCATACTACATTCCTAATCATAATACTTCTTTAAACCAACGAATTGACGCAGGCAACAAACTGCTGACCACGGTCATTATAACTTTTAAACATATCAAAACTTGCACACGCTGGTGATAGCAACACCACGTCTTCAGCATGCGTTTCACGTTGACACAGCTCTACAGCTTCTTTAAGCGTTGCTGCATGTAAAATTTTAGTTGCACCTTGAATAGACTGCTCAATGACTGGAGCATCTTCACCAATCAATACCACAACTTTGGCATACTTTTCGATAGAAGAACGTAACGGAGCAAAGTCTTGGCCTTTACCTTGCCCACCCAAAATTAGGGCTACCTTACCTTTCTTCACTTCAATCGCAGCACCTAAACCATCAATTGCTGCAAGTGTAGCGCCAACATTGGTTCCTTTAGAGTCATTGTAATAACGTACATCATGCACGGTTTTTACATACTCACAGCGATGCTCTAAGCCTTTAAAATGTTTTAAAGTTTCAAGCATAGACTCCATAGGTAGGCCAATTGCTTCACCTAATGCTAAACACGCTAAAGCATTGGCTACGTTATGCATACCTTGAATATATAAGTCTGAGCTTTTAATTAAACGCTGCAAGCCACGAGCAAGCCAAAGTGTCCCGTCAGCATCTCTTAAAACGCCATACTGGTTTAAGTCAGGTGCATTTAGTCCAAAGCTTTGCATAGGGGTTGTATCAGGTACAAGAGGACGGCTTAAAGCATCATCACGGTTAAATACAACTTTCTTGGTACCTTGGAAAATACGGTGTTTTGCCTTGTGATAACCCAACATGTTTCCGTGACGATCCAAGTGATCTTCACTCATGTTAAGGACTACAGCGACCTCAGCATTTAAGTGAGATGTGGTTTCTAACTGGAAGCTTGATAACTCAAGTACCAATAACTCTGGTTGATCTTTTAATAAATCTAGAGCTGGACGACCAAGATTGCCACCAACAGCAACTTTCTTACCTGCATCTTTGGCCATTAAGCCCATTAGAGTAGTAACAGTACTCTTCGCATTAGAGCCTGTAATCGCGACAATCGGCACATCTGTTGCACGGCGAAGTAGCTGAATATCACCTACTACAGAAATACCTTGAGCAATGGCTGCCTGAATCTCTGGTAATTGTGGTGCAAGGCCCGGGCTTAAAATAATTTCTTCTGCTTGTAATAATAATTCTTGATCAAGCTGACCAAAACTGGTCTTTACTTCTGCAGGAATTTGATCATGGCCGGGAGGTGTGGGACGAGAGTCTGTTACTGCAACTTGGTAGCCTTGTTCATGCAGGAAATTTACAGCAGAAACACCTGATATACCCAAGCCTGCTACAACTTTTAACCCACCACGTTGTATTAACATTTTTGCCCCACAATTTATCAATCGACAGAATGGCAAAAATGTTAGCACTTTGCTGTTTTGAATACTTTTTCAGTTTGACTTTTATTCTACTTTTTTTGTGTCAGTGCGTAAAAAAGCCATCATTCGATGGCTTTTTATACAGAAAAATTAGCGCCACTTCACCGTTTGCACAGGAGCGGACTTTTGTGCAGGGGCATCATCCGTAGAACAGCCACAATTGCCGCCACAACCAGCAGCCTGTTTAGGCTTCAGCCATGCCGCCAAACGCTGCCAGCCCAACTTTTGACACTGGGTTGATAGCACACGAAATACTGAAGCGGACGTTTGAGGAAATACCTTTTTAAAGACAACAATGGCACTCCACAACACCAATACAGCAACAATAAGGTAATCAAACATAAGCGCCTCCTATTAACCCCAAATGCGTGATGCAATTTGGTAGGTTAAAAATGACATGAGATAAGCCAAACCAAAGAGATAAGCCGTCATGACTGCCACATGTTTCCATGAACCTGTCTCACGGCGTACCGTTGCCAAGGTTGCTAAACAATGTGGTGCATAAACAAACCACACCAATAAAGACAAGCCTGTAGCCAATGACCAACCTGTGCCGTTTGCACTAATCAAATGAGCAAGCCCTTGTGCAACCGCATTATCATCAGCACCAGATAACGCATATACCGTACCTAATGCTGCAACCACAACTTCTCGAGCAGCCATCGCAGGAATTAATGCCACCACGATTTGCCAGTTAAAGCCAAGCGGTGCAAATAAAGGCTGAATAAAGTGCCCTGCCATACCCGCAAAACTATAATCAATTGCTGGTAGCGTTGCGCCTTCTGGCGCTTGAGGGAAAGTACACAAGAACCAAAGAATAATGGTTAATGCAACAATAATCCCACCAACACGACGTAAGAAAATCTTTGCGCGTTCCATCAGCCCAATAGCAATACTTTTTGGGTCAGGAAAACGATAACTTGGTAACTCCATTAACAGAGCATGTTGTGATTTGTCTTTACGCAAGAACTTCATCACAAAGGCAACACAAAGCGCACTTAAAATACCCGCCATGTATAAACCAAACAGCACCAGACCTTGTAAGTTAAAGATCCCTAAAACAGTTTGACTTGGAATAAATGCACCAATTAACAAGGCATAGACAGGCAAACGTGCCGAACATGTCATGAGAGGTGCAACCATGATCGTGGTAAAACGATCACGCGAATCACTGATACTTCGAGTTGCCATAATGCCGGGAATGGCACATGCAAAACTCGATAATAATGGAATGAAAGAACGGCCACTTAAGCCCGCCTTAAACATTAATTTATCGAGCAAGAACGCTGCACGCGGTAAATAACCTGATTCTTCGAGTACCAAAATAAAGAAGAAGAGAATCAAAATTTGTGGCAAGAATGCCAATACTGTGCCCGCTCCCGCCAGAACACCATCTACGACCAAACTGCGTAGCACAGGTTGATGAATAGCTCCATTTAACCATTCACCTAACCATGGAATGACACCATCTTCGATTAAAGCTTTAAACGGTTCAGCCCAAGCAAATACTGCCTGAAAGACAATAAACATCATCACTGCCAAGCTGAGTAAACCCAACACAGGATGTAAGAAAATTCGATCTAGAAAATCAGTACGTTTATCATCATGATCAACAAAATGAACCACATCTTTAAAAATCATTTCGATTTTTTGATGATGTCCACCACTTAAACCACTTAGCTCTGTATGCGGTACGGTATATTTTTCTTGGTCAAGCGCATGCAATAAGTTTTCAATGCCTGAGTTACGTACGGCAACCGTTTCAACAACTGGAACACCTAAACGCTCAGACAACTTCTGTGTATTGATTTGAATACCGCGACGACGCGCTTCATCCATCATATTCAATACAACCAGAATTGGGCGCCCTAATTCAATAATTTCAAGCACCAAACCCAAGTGCAGTTTTAAGTTTGTCGCATCAACAATACATAAAAAAGCATCTTGCTGCCCTTCTTCGGCAATTTTACCTTGGCAGACATCACGAGTAATTTCTTCATCGGGACTAGTTGCCTGCAGACTATAGGTACCCGGCAAATCTAGTACACGAACGGCACGGCCAGAAGGTAACTGAAAGTTACCGACTTTACGCTCTACGGTTACACCCGCATAGTTAGCAACTTTTTGTCGTGTTCCAGTTAGGTGGTTAAACAGCGAAGTTTTACCACAGTTTGGATTCCCAACAAGGGCAATACGTAGCGCATCACTCATGCGGGTACTCCTTCTAACTGGATCTCGATTTTTTCCGCTTCCGCCTTACGTAAAGCGAAACGAGTAAAGCCAATTTGGATTAAGATCGGATCACCACCAAAAATACCCTTGGTAATCACTTCTATTCGAGTACCTGGCACAAAGCCCAGACTTTCCAAACGAATTGCGACCAAATCTTCTTGCTCGGACGTTTGTGTCATCCGATCTACTTTGGTGATGGTAGCCGCTTGCTTCACTTTCAACGCTGATAAACGCACCGCATCCGATCCTAAAACCTTTTTTTCTAGTATACATATAAATGAGAATAATTACCAAATAAGGTTAAATTTCAATTCTCACCTACTTTAATCGACAAATCTTAAAGTTTCTTTTAAAGTACAGTGGTTTAGAGGATATTGTTTATGATAAGTAAAAAACCGCGTATTCCAAGCCCTGTTCAAATTCCTGAACATTTGAGCTTTTTACAAGGTTTTCGTGACTATTTGGTTGCTCAAACAGTGAGTCCACATACTCGTAATGCTTATTTATCTGACCTGATTCAATGTGCTGAACTTCATAAAAAAAATAGCTTGCCGAAATGGTCGAGTGATGACATTTCTGATGTCTTAATTGAACTTACCAAAATAGGAAAAAGTCCACGCTCAATCGCACGCTGCTTATCTGCCCTACGCCAGTTTTACAAATTTTTACGTGAACAAAAATTACGAAGTGATAACCCAGTAGCGACACATCACTCACCCAAAATTGGCCGAGCTTTACCCAAAGATTTATCAGAAGAAGATGTAGAAGCACTTATTCAAGCGCCTGACATTACAACAGCTTTGGGGTTACGTGACCGAGCGATGTTTGAAGTGCTTTATGCATGTGGTTTACGCGTTTCTGAGCTAATCAACCTACGCTTGGAGCTAATCAATTTAAAACAAGGCTATTTACGTATTACGGGTAAAGGCAATAAAGAACGTTTGGTACCGTTAGGCCAATATGCTTGTGATTGGGTAGAGCGCTACTTAAGTGATGCACGCCCTCAACTTTATAAAAGCTCGACTGACTATTTATTTTTAACTCAACATGGCGGAATCATGAGCCGTCAGAATTTTTGGTATGCGATTAAACGTTACGCCTTGCAAGCCAATATTCAAGCTGAACTATCGCCTCATACCTTACGCCACGCCTTTGCAACACATTTGCTCAATCACGGTGCTGACTTACGCGTAGTACAAATGTTATTGGGTCATAGCGACTTATCTACCACCCAAATCTATACCCATGTGGCACAAGTGAGAATGCAACAATTACATGAAAAACATCATCCTAGAGGATAAAAGTTTTTAAGCGAATGATTTGAAATTCATCAAACAATCGTTTGATTTCGTTCACAAAGGTTAAGAAAGTTTTAACAATACACACTAGATTTTTTGTTATGCTTAGCAGCTTCTGACTATAAATACTGATGAAATAAGGGTTATCTATGTCTTTTACCCGATCTCAACTTTTTCTTGCCTGTGCTTTGGCTTCTAGCTTGCTGTTCAGTGCTTGTTCTAAAGAAAACAAACCACAAAAAGAAGATGCGCTCACAGCGACTGCACCTGCTACTGGGGAAGCGTCAACCATCATTGAACGTAATGCTAAACAGCGTTTAATTGAAACTTTGCAAAAACAATTTAAGAATGCAAATATCAACGCCAAAATTTTAGATATCAAGCCGACAGAAGTTCCTAATTTATATTGGGTAAATCTCGAAGGAATGACATCAATTTATACAACCAGTGATGGTAAATACCTGATTCAGGGTGATGTCATTCGTTTAGGTGGCAAAGAGCTGCATAATATTGGTGATAACCTGCAAGCTTCAGAAAATAAAAAGCATCTTGCTGCTTTAAAAAATGAAGATTTGATTGTTTACCCAGCTAAGGGTGGTAAAGCTAAACATGTAATTTATGTGTTTACCGATGCAAGTTGTCCTTATTGCCACAAACTACATGAGCATTTAGCCGAGATTAATGAGAAAGGCATTGAGGTTCGTTACATTGCGTGGCCGCGCGGCGAACAATTTATGCCAACGATGGAAGCCGTTTGGTGTAGTGCAGACCGTAAAGCTGCATTTAATCAAGCTGTACAAGGCATTAGTATTCCACCTGCTCAATGCAAAAACCCTGTTCGCGAACAATATCAACTTGGTTTAAACATGGGTGTGAATGGTACTCCAGCCATCTACAACGTTGACGGACAATATCTCGGTGGCTACTTAACACCAGATGAGTTAGTTAAACGTCTGGATAAATAATATTCTCAATTTTGATGAATAGTTCACCAGTTATCTTGTACACAAAGCGCTGCTCTTATTGCAGCGCTTTGTTTTTTCAATAAATAGTTCTTTACATGCCAGTGTTTAAAGACTGATCTACTCTGCTTTTCCGAACATCGCACTCTAATTGATTGAACAGGCACGAAAAGCGCTAGAGTCTGGCGTTTTTTTTAGCTATGATCTAGCTTCAACTAAATGATTAAATGATGATATGGAGTGTGACGTGAAACCAGTTCGCCTGGCAATACTCGGTTTAGGAACCGTAGGTGGAGGAGCCCTTAAACTACTACAAGAAAATGCCGCTGAAATTAAACGTCGCACCGGTCGAGAAATTCAAATTACCCACGTTGGAACACGCCGCCCTCGTCCAGATCTTGAATTGGAAGGGATTAAACAAAGCGCGGACTTACTTGACATCGTTCGTCAACCAGACGTTGATGTGGTTGTAGAAGTGATGGGTGGGATCCACCCTGCTTACGAAGTCATCATGGAAGCGATTAAACACGGCAAACAAGTCGTGACTGCAAATAAAGCCTTACTCGCTGAACATGGAAATGAATTATTTAAAGCAGCTGAAGACAATGCCGTGCAAATTGCTTATGAAGCAGCAGTAGCTGGCGGTATTCCAATTATTAAAGTGATTCGTGAAGGCCTTGCTGCAAACCATATTGAATGGTTAGCAGGCATTATTAATGGTACAGGTAACTTTATTCTGACTGAAATGCGTGAGAAAGGTCGTGCATTTGATAATGTATTAAAAGAAGCTCAAGAACTCGGTTATGCAGAAGCAGACCCAACTTTTGACGTTGAAGGTATTGATGCTGCGCACAAGCTTACAATTTTAGCGTCTTGTGCGTTTGGTATCCCTCTTCAGTTCGATAAAGTCTATACCGAAGGTATCAGCAAAATCACTGCACAAGATGTGAAATATGCTGAAGAGCTTGGTTTCCGCATCAAGCATTTAGGTATTGCACGCCGTGCTGAAAAAGGGATTGAGCTACGTGTTCACCCAACACTTATTCCAGATGAGCAGCTTATTGCCAATGTGAACGGTGTTAAAAATGCTGTATTAGTTCAAGCAAATGCAGTAGGTCCAACGCTTTATTACGGCGCTGGTGCTGGTGCTGGCCCAACAGCTTCCGCTGTTGTTGCCGACGTGATTGATATTGTTCGTGACATCTCTTATACCGAAGATGGCGCAGGAACAATTCCTCAGCTGGCTTTTGAAGCATTAACAAATGTGCCAATTTTAAGCCGCGAAGAAATGACTACAGGTTATTACATCCGCTTAAATGCTGAAGATCAGACTGGTGTACTTGCTGATGTAACGACCATCTTAAGCCGTGCTGGAATCAGTATTGATGCCATCATGCAACAATCCCGCTTAAAAGACCTTATTCCAATCGTGATTTTGACCGATCCAATCGTTGAATCAAAAATGGATGACGCTCTTGCGCAAATTCAAGCATTACCTGCTATTCGTGGCGAAATCGTAAGAATTCGTTTAGAATCGCTCGATAGTTAATCAGGTTGAGGGAAAGATTCCCTCTCCCGCTTCACCTCTAATTGGAACACCATCATGTCTAATGCCAATCGTTATACTGGTCTTGTAGATCGTTATCGTGACCGTTTGCCAGTTTCGGCAACTACTCGTGCTATCTCTTTGGGTGAGGGCAACACCCCACTCATTAAACTTGAGAATATTCCACGTATTATTGGCAAAGATGTTGAAATTTATGTGAAATATGAGGGTTTAAACCCAACTGGTTCATTTAAAGACCGTGGTATGACCATGGCTGTAACCAAAGCGGTTGAAGAAGGCTCTAAAGCGATTATCTGTGCATCTACTGGTAACACTTCTGCTGCTGCTGCTGCATACGCTGCTCGCGCTGGTATCAAAGCATTTGTTTTGATTCCGGAAGGCAAAATTGCGATGGGTAAAATGGCGCAAGCGATGATGTATGGTGCGATCACTATGCAAATTCGTGGTAACTTCGATGATGGTATGCGTCTAGTAAAAGAAGTGGCTGATCAAGCTCCTGTAACGATTGTAAACTCAATCAACCCTTACCGTTTGCAAGGTCAAAAAACCATTGCTTATGAAATCGTTGAAGCATTAGGCCGTGCGCCTGATTATCATTGCTTGCCAGTAGGTAACGCAGGTAACATCACCGCTCACTGGATGGGTTATACAGAAGCTGTAGCAAACCAACCTGCTGATCAGTTCGAACAAGTTGTTTACGATGCTGCGACTGATCAATTCACTGGCCCTAAACCAGAAGGCTTACCAACAATGGTAGGTTACCAAGCTTCTGGCGCAGCTCCATTCTTACGTGGTGCTCCTGTTGAAAGCCCTGAAACTGTTGCAACTGCAATTCGTATTGGTAATCCACAAAGCTGGAACCATGCAAAAGCTGTGGTACGTGACTCTAAAGGCTGGTTTGATGAACTTCAAGACAGTGAGATTTTAGAAGCTCAACGCTTACTTTCTATGTATGAAGGTGTATTTGTTGAACCAGCATCTGCTGCTTCTATCGGCGGTGCAATCCGTGACATTAAAGCGGGTAAAATTGCTGAAGGTTCTGTCATCGTATGTACAGTAACTGGTAATGGCTTGAAAGATCCTGACACTGCAATCAAACAATGTGCTGATGCAGTGATGTTGTCAATTGATGCAACAATGGACCAAGTAAAAGATTCGATTTTATCTAATATGTAAGATCTGAGTTTTTATAAGAAACGGCTGTTTAATACGGCCGTTTTTTATGTCTTTTTTATATCCATAAAAAAACGCTTCTTGATAGAAGCGTTTTTTAAATATTGAACTTAAATACGTTTTGGCAAATTACTCAACCAACCCAATAAGTTAGTTGCATCGTTATTACGTGCCTGTGTACTTGGCTCACCAAGCAATACAATCACTGCTGGACGTGAGTTTACAGTCGTATGCATCACGACACAGCGACCGGCTTCATTGATATAACCAGTTTTTGACAAGTTGATATTCCAACCACCATTACGCACTAGCGCATTAGTATTGTTAGATTTCAACACGCGATAACCCAAGTTAAAATCATAAGTCGGTGTAGTTGAGAATTGACGGATCAAGCCATACTGAGATGCTGTACTCGCCAAAATTCCTAAATCACGTGCAGAAGAGACATTGCGTGGGTCTAAACCAGTCGATTCATAATAATGAGTTGCACTCATACCCAAAGAACGTGCTTTAGCATTCATCGCTGCTACGAATGCAGGACGACCACCCGGATAAGTACGCGCTAAAGCTGCTGCCGCTGGGTTTTCAGATTTCATTAAAGCAAACAGAAGAACTTCTGCACGGTTCATCTTGTCGCCAACACGTAAGGTTGAGCTTGAGTTTTTACCATTTGCACCAGCAAAATCAATTTGCTCAAGTGTAATTTCTTCTGACATGTTTAAACGCGCATCTGCCGTTACAACTGCTGTCATTAATTTGGTAATAGACGCAATCGGTACCGATGCATTGGTATTTTTACTATAAAGAACCTCACCTGTTTGCGCATCCATGACAAGTGCAGCACGTGCACTTACACTCGGCTGGGCATTAAAACCCCCAGTATCGCGAATTGGAGCAACTCTAGGTGTAGAACTAATAACTTTCGGTGCATTACTGCCACGCAAAGTTGTAGTTACAGATGTTGAACCTTGCGGAGTTGGTTCATCATCTTCATCATTTAAAAGTTGACTAGCATCCGCTGCCGACCAATTTAAACTTGCAGTACCAGTACTCCCTGAGGACGGGTTATTGACGAGTTCTGCAAAGCTTGTTGAACTCAAACTAAGCAAAATAGACATGCTTAGCACATGCATTAAAGACTTTTTAGAATTTTTCACGGCACAATACTCGACTCAGGGTGACACACATTTGCGCTTAATATCATTATGCCTTACATTTGAGATATAAGGTATAAAGGTTTACCGACACAATTGTGCACAACTATTCGCTCACTATAGAAGAATAGGATTGCTAATTTTGTCATTCCATTGCAAGCTTATTTTGCTTTATGTAACAAAAAACTTGTTTTTTGAAAGAAAGGAGGTCTTCTTGATTACAGTTTTAGTTGTCGATGACCATGAACTGGTACGTACGGGTATTTGCCGTATGTTAGAAGATCATGCAGATGTTGAGGTAATTGGACAAGCCGAATCTGGGGAAGAAGCAATTGCTATCGTTCGCCAACAACATCCGCAAGTCGTACTACTTGATGTCAACATGCCGGGCATCGGTGGCGTAGAAACAACTCGTCGTTTATTACAAACAGCTCCAGAGACTAAAGTCATTGCTGTGAGCGGCCTTGCCGAAGAACCCTACCCGTCTTTATTGCTAAAAGCCGGTGCAAAAGGTTATATCACCAAGGGTGCACCAATTGCCGAGATGGTTCGTGCAATTAATAAAGTGATGCAAGGTGGTAAATATTTTAGTGCTGATATTGCCGAACAACTAGCAAGCTCATATTTATCCGACACCCAACAATCCCCTTTTGATTCGTTATCGGAACGTGAAATGCAAGTTGCCATGATGGTTGTCAACTGTATTAGCGCACAAGAAATTGCCGATAAACTTTTTGTGAGCGTGAAAACTGTAAATACTTACCGTTATCGTATTTTTGAAAAGTTAGCAATTGATAGCGATGTAAAACTTACACATCTTGCGATTCGCTACGGTCTGATTAAACCATAATCAGGCTTACATGCACTCTCCTTTAAATTCATCCCTGTCCCATACGATTTTTCGTTTGGGCACTTGGTATGGTTTATACCGTCTTATTATTGCGGTTAGCCTGACTATTATTTTGGTTTCAACCAATGCTCAAGCCGACAATAGTTTGCAGCAACCATCTTTATATTTTTATACGCTGCTAGGCTACTCAATTGTCAGTCTTGTTCAATTGTTAGGCTTTAAATTTATCGCAACTCAGGCAACACGCCAGCTTGCTTTATTTTTTATTGTCGATGTTATTTGTTTGAGTTTACTGACTTTTTCTGTTGGTGAACCAAATTTACAGCTTAGTCTACTTTATGTAATTGCAATCTTTACCTCGGCAATTTTACTCAGCGCAAGAATGTCTTTAATCATTACCTTGCTTGCGATCATTGCAGTAATTTACCAACGCTTCGTGGGTAGTTTGTTCGACTACAACAATCTAAACACGATCGGGAATAGTGCCCTACTCGCTTTCTTATTTTTTGTCGTTCATGGTATTGGTCAAATTGCGGTTCAACGCTTTAAATTACTTGAAGCTTTGACCTTTCACCAGTCAGTTGAACTTTATCAACTTCAAAATATTAACCGTTATATTTTAGAACAAATTGAAGAAGGCTATTTAGTCTTAGATGAAGACTACGACATTGTGCTCAGCAATCCAGCTGCTTGCTCACTGCTCGGTATTCCACCTCAATTTGCCAACGAAAAATATCCTTTAGCCAAGTGGCATACCGACTTATATGAGATTCTTAAGTTTGGTGACTTACAAGAAGGTGACCGATTTATTTTTGAGTCTCGCCTATCGACTTATTCCATTAATATTAAAGTGCAGCACCTTTTGGTCCCACAACAAGCACTGACACTGCTCATTTTACAAGATGCTCAGCAAATTAATCAGCAAGCACAACAGCTCAAACTTGCTGCTTTAGGACAACTTTCAGCAAGTATTGCACATGAAATCCGCAACCCTTTGGCTGCAATTGTACAAGCAAATGAGCTACTTAAAGATAGCGATCCAGAACAACAAAATACTTTGCGACATATGATTGGTAAACAAGCCAAACGTATTGACAGTATTGTTCAAGATACTTTGGGGCTTGCACGTAGTGAAAGAACTCATCCTATTCAGATTGACTTAAGTCATTTTATAACAAGTTTATTCGAAGAAGATTTATCAGACGTTAAGCACTCTATCAGACTCGAAATATCTGATAATTATCTAAAATTTTTATTTGACGAAAAACAATTACGACAAGTTATGATCAATTTGGTGCGAAATGCTTTACGGCATAATGCACCTGATTCACCTGATGTCACGATCAATATTCATTCACAAGCAAATAAAATTTATATTGATGTGATCGATTACGGTGAAGGTGTCTCAAAACGTGATATATCTCAACTATTTAAACCATTTTTTAGTACCGAAATTAATGGAACTGGTTTAGGATTATACTTGTCTCATAGTTTCTGTGAGGCAAACCATGCAAAGCTCACTTATGTAGAGCAAAAACAAGGGGCATGCTTCAGAATAGAGTGCCCAATAATATATTGATTTTTTTTATTAGGTTTTTGGGGAAATGGCAGAACAGCAACCACTAGTTTTGCTTGTAGACGATGAAGAAGATTTGTGCCTTTTAATGCAAATGACACTTGCACGAATGGGGATTAAAACACATCTTGCTTATCGGGTTGAACAGGCCAAACAACTCTTCACTCAGTTTCATTATGACGCATGCTTAACCGATTTGAATCTACCTGATGGTAGCGGGTTAGACTTAGTCAAACATGTCTATCAAAACTACCCCAACACCCCAATTGCAGTTTTAACTGCATACGGCAATATGGATATTGCAATTGCTGCATTAAAAGCAGGTGCTTTTGATTTTGTGAATAAACCTATTAACCAAGTCCATTTAGATCAGTTATTGCAAAAGGCGCTCAATCGGCAACAAACAGATCAAGACTTTGCAGAAACAGCGCTAGAAAATAAATTATTAATCGGCCGTTCTCTACCCATTCAACAATTACGCATTGCAATTAAAAAAATTGCTCGCTCTCAAGCACCTGTATTTGTTACAGGTGAGTCAGGAACAGGTAAAGAAGTAGTTGCCAACCTAGTTCATCGGTTGAGTAACCGTAGTGAAGGTCCTTTTATTGCAATTAACTGCGGTGCCATTCCAACTGAACTCATGGAAAGTGAGCTGTTTGGACATAAAAAAGGCAGTTTTACTGGAGCAACTCAAGATAAACAGGGTCTGATTTTATCGGCTCACGGCGGTAGTTTATTTTTAGATGAAATTGCCGAATTACCACTCAGCATGCAAGTCAAACTACTGCGTGCGGTACAGGAAAAAAAGATCCGTCCTCTCGGTTCCGATCAGGAAATTGATGTTGATTTCCGTGTAATTAGTGCGAGCCATCAAGACTTGGATTTATTGGTTAGACAAGGCAAATTCCGTCAAGATCTGTTTTTCCGTATCCATGTTATGGATTTGATGTTACCACCGCTACGAGAACGTGGCGAAGATGTCCTTTTACTTGCAAATCACTTTATTCAAAAAATTTGTATGGAGTGGGAAACACCACCCAAACAATTAAGCGACGCAGCCGAGACTTATCTCTTACAGCAACACTTTCCTGGCAATGTTCGCGAATTAAGAAACATGATTGAGCGAGCAATCACCCTAAGTGACGATGCTCAAATTGATGTACCACACTTACATCCAGCGCCATTAAGAGCAAATATCTCTAGCTCAGTACCATTGGTATCTCAGACTATACAAAATAACGTTACAACGCCTCAAGTTGTAAAAAAATTGCCAACTGAAGGATTGGAGCGTTATTTAGAGAACATTGAAAAAGATATTCTGCTCAATGCACTCAATATGACCCATTGGAACAGAACTTTAGCAGCAAAAAAACTAGGAATGACGTTTCGTTCTTTACGTTATCGTTTGAAAAAATTTGGCTTAGACACCGAGACTGAACAGGAAGTATAAACCTTACTTCCTTTTTAGAAGTAAATCGGCAACACGCTCCAAATAAATATCTTCTTTCATTTCTGGCGGTAAGGGATAGGTCTGATTAGGTTGAATACCTTGCCCTTCAATCATATTACCATTTGGTGTGTAGTAATGTGAGACCGTCATTTGCAAGGCTGCCCCACTAGGCAGAGGGAAAAGCTTTTGTACAACGCCTTTTCCATAACTTTTTTCGCCAATGACCCAAGCACGCTGATGCTCTTTCATTGCTGCAGTAAAAACTTCTGCTGCTGACGCAGATCGGTGATTAATTAAAATACCGACCTTTATATTTTGAAAATCATTGCCCGGTAAAGCCTGAAATTGCTGATTACCTTCTGAACGACTTTTTGTAGAAACAATAATGCCATGATTTAAAAATAAATCGGCTGACTCAACAGCAGCAGATAGCAACCCACCTGGGTTATTTCGTAAATCAATTAATACCGCTTTTAAACGCGAAGAACTATTTTCTTCAATCAAACGCTTAATTTCATTAGCAGTATCTTGCTGGAACACTCTAATTTTTAGTACCAATACCTGATTGTGTAACATGACAGGTTCGATGTCAGTTTCAATCTTTTTATTACGAACTAAACTGATTGGAGTATTTGACTCCTCGGTCTGTACTTGAAGTGTTGATCCTATTGAACCATACAGCAAACCAGATATTTGATCTTGCGTCAGATTCTTAAGTTCTTGATTATCAATTTTTAGAATTGTCTGGCCATTTCTTAAGCCTAGTTTATATGAATCTGAACCTGTCTTAAGGTCGCGAATCATCCATTTATGAATATGTGCTTCTGGACTTAATGCAAAATCAACCGAGGCTAGATCACCTTCGGTATATTGAATGAGTTGACGGTATTCTTCAGGAGACAAATAGCGTGAATAACGATCTAAACCGCTGACTAATCCTTTAATTGCTTGTAAAAATAAAGCATCGTCCGACTTTTCATCGACATAGTTATCCCGAACAATCCCATAAATTTGTACAAACTGCTGAATCGAATCAATAGGGACTTCTGCATAACTTTCTTCTGATTCTGCTGGATCAGCATGCTGCGGCGATAATTTTTCTTTTACAACAGGAGCAGCAAGAGCGAGGTAGCTGCAACACATTAATACACTACCCAAAAAAGCTTTATATATATTGTGTTGCAGCATTTAGTCACCTATTGCTTATGCAGATAATGTAATCAGATTACGACCTTGCATTTCAGCAGGAACTGGAATCTGCATTAGATTAAGGATGGTCGGTGCAACATCTGCAAGTACACCACCTTCTGCAATTGTCGCTTGAGTTGGACCAACATAAATAAATGGTACAAGCTCTGTTGTATGTTGAGTATGAACCTGACCACTTTCATAGTCCTGCATTTGCTCGACATTACCATGGTCAGCAGTAATCAGCATGTGGCCTTTTTTCGCCATCACAGCTTCGTATACACGACCTAAACATCTATCAACTGCTTCAACAGCCTTAACCGCAGCATCAAATACGCCTGTATGACCTACCATATCACCATTGGCAAAGTTCACAACCAATAAATCATACTCACCTGAGTTAATTGCCTTAACGAGCTCATCAGTTACTTCATAAGCACTCATTTCCGGCTTTAGGTCATATGTTGCAACGTTTGGTGATGGAATGAGAATACGCTTCTCACCTGGGTATTCATCTTCACGACCACCACTAAAGAAGAATGTCACATGGGCATATTTTTCTGTTTCAGCAATACGTAATTGCGTTTTGCCAAGAGAAGATAAATATTCACCAAGTGAGTTTTTCAACTCTTCAGGCATATATGCCACAGGTGCATCAATACTTGCTTGATAACGCGTCAACATGACAAATTTAGAAAGGTTCGGCACAACTTTACGCTCAAAACCAGCGAAGTCTTTTTCAACAAACGCACGAGTAATTTCACGAGCACGGTCAGCACGGAAGTTCATGAAAACAACGCTATCGCCATCTTGAACTTTAGCCACATCACCAATACGAGTTGCTTTTACAAACTCGTCATTTTCATTTGCAGCATACGCAAGCTCTAAACCTTCTACTGCCGTTTGTGCAGTACGAAGTGCTTCACCTTCAGTCAATAAACGGTAAGCCTGTTCTACACGGTCCCAACGGTTATCACGATCCATTGCAAAGTAACGGCCAATCATAGTTGCTATACGACCTTGACCCGGATATTGAGCAAATAGAGCATCTAATTTTTCTAATGAAGGTTGCGCACTACGTGGAGGAGTATCACGACCATCAAGGAATGCATGAAGATAAACTTTTGCACCACGTTTTAATGCAAGCTCACACATCGCCACAATATGATCTTCGTGTGAATGAACACCACCTTCAGAAAGTAAGCCCATAATATGAACTGCACCACCAGCAGCTTTGGCTTTTTCAACAGCGTCAATCAATACTTCATGTTTGAAAAAATCGCCAGTACGAATGTCTTTAGTAATACGGGTAAAATCTTGATACAACACACGGCCTGCACCAAGGTTCATATGGCCAACTTCAGAGTTACCCATTTGTCCATCAGGCAAACCTACATCTTCACCAGAACCAGAAATGAGACTATTTGGATGCTTTGCTTTCATTGCAGTTAAATTCGGGGTTTTTGCTGCAAGAAAAGCATTATCTTCAATCGCTTCACGGTGTCCAACACCATCCATAATGACCAGAACGTGAGGGATTTTGCCAGCAGTTGCATCCGTCATAATCAATTTCTCTTTTGTCTACAATTTCATCGCAATATCTTACCGAATTTTCGGTGAAGACTCTAATTTTTCCTATAGCTTTCACCAATGCCTATCATTGAGAAAGCCATTCATATTCTTTTGAATTAACGGGCGCGGTAAAGTAAATAACTACCTGCACCGAATAACAAAGCAATAGGTGCAAGTACAAACCAAGCAGGTGAAGGTGCGTATACCAAACTTGCGTAACCCAAGAAATCTTGTAAGTAATAAAAACCCAAACCAATAAAGAGTGCGATCACCAATCTGAAACCCATTGACTGTTGACGTAGTGGCCCAAAAATAAAAGAACAAGCGACTAACACCAAGGTAATGAGAGAAAATGGAGAGGCAACTTTTTGCCAAAAAGCTAATTGGTAGGTTTTAGGGACTTGGCTATATTCATCCATATAACGCATGAAGCTAACCAACTGACTTGGAGATAAGTCTTCAGGATCTAAAGTCACCATGTGTACGTATTTAGGTTGTAAAGCCAATCCTAAAGACTGCTGTTCATGATTGTTTTGTATTGAATTACCATCTGTAAGAATGTCGGTCTGGCTAGCTTTCTGTAAAGACCATTGACCATCTTTGATAAACTTACCTTGCTCTGCATTAATTAGAGATTGCAAACGGTAATCTTTGTCAAAGTCTACAACTTGAATGTCTCTTAAATTTCCTTGCGAGTTTGCATAGTCAATATAGATAAAACGCTGTCCTTCTCGTGACCAATAGCCTTTCACTTCACCTAAAGCAGCTGCTGAACGGTGACTTTTGACACTTTGTGCTTGCTCATTTGTATAAGGAACAACCCACTCACTGAGCGCAAAAGATAAAACAATAAGCAGCAAAGCTGAGCGCATTACCCAACCTACAATACGCCATAAGCTAATACCAACTGACCGCATTACAATCAGCTCGCTGTTGGATGCTAAAGCCCCTAATCCAATCACAGCCCCAATTAAGGCCGAAATAGGTAAAATCTCATATAGATAGCGAGGGGCACCCCATAACACATAGATGAAAGCTTGCCATGCATTATAGTCAGGTTTTAACTCACCCAATTCACCCAAATAAGTAAACAAGACCTGTAAAACAGATAAAACAATGGTGGTACCAAACATTGCAAGCGCAGTGGTTTTCGTCACATATTTGGCGACTATTCGACGTGCTAACATTATAATTTCACCCGCTTGATCTGTTTCTTGATTTTCGGCCCTAATTTCTGTTTACGTGAAAATAAGGCAGCTGCAATTGCATAAACCAATAAAGCTGCTGGATAAGCCCAAATGTCCAGCTCTCCTCTACTGATACGAGTCTTAATCGCAATCATAAGTACAATCAGACTCGCGAAAATAAAAATAGATGGAATAAGACGATAATAACGGCCCTGTCGTGGATTTACCTCAGACAATGCAACTGACATCATGAGGGCAACAATGATTGTAAACGGACCAAATAAACGCCAACCCAACTCACTTCTAATGACAGGATCATTACTTTTATCCAATAGTTTAGAGGTTGGAAGTGCTCCTACATCACTACTCTCAAACTTAACATCCTTATCATTTTCTAAGCGCAGACGATAAGACTGGAACTCTGCTTGCGTATATTTCGGTTGTCCCGGATATATTTCATAACGGCGACCTTGAACCAGATCGACAACATTGGCTGTATCATTAGCCATCTCAACACGTGTTGCCTCTTTTGCCAAAATCATGACATCTGGCTTATCTTCTTTAGTAGCGCGTTGATAAAAGAAAATATCCTTGAGGTTTTTACGGTCTTCCGACAGTGAGCCTGCATAAATCGTATAAGGCCCTGAAGAAATAAACTCTCTTGGCCGAACCAAATCAAAACCAGTCCGTACAGCTTGGGTTGTCGTTAGTTTTTCAAATTCACGTAGTCCCCACGGCGTCATCCATAACATGAGCACAGACTGACAAACCATGTAAACCAGTGTCATTGGAATGAGTAAGCGTGCTAACTGATGACGACTTACTCCACTACCATTGAGTACGGCCATTTCATGGTCAACATATAAGCGACCAAACACCAGCATTAAGCCAATAAAAAAACCTAGTGGTAAAATAAGGGTAAGGAATTCGGGTAAACGATATCCTACGATGCTAAATAAAATACTAGCATCTAAACGTCCCTGCGCCGCCACACCAAAGTATTTGATCAGACGACCACCCATCATGATTAAGGTCAATAATGCAATGACCACCAATGAGGTAGAGACAACTTGCTTGACGAGATAACGCCGAATAATCAAATTAATACTTCCAAAAGGCTAAACGGGACGAACGCTAGTTTACCCGAATGTTAAAAATATAAAACCGCACATTGCAACGCTATGCTTGAAAGTGTTTCAATGTTTTAATCCAACATAACTTTCTATAGGCAATCACGGCAGCCATGAAATTTACAACTTATACAACTTTCCCTGAACAAACATCTAATGAATCTTTGTGGGTTTTAGTTGATTCAGAACAGCTACAAACCAACCTCAACACATATCAAATCAATAACATAGAAAACATTCTTACAGCGACTCAATTTAAAGCTAACTTCAACGAAACATTGCCATTGTTTGGTCAGCTTACTCATCAAGCTCATACCCAATTACTTGGTTTAGGAAAAGCAGCTGAACTTCAAGCAGTTAAGTTAGCAAAATTGGCACAAACCATTATCAAATCGACACAAAATAAATTTAAGCATATCGCAATTGATATTGCTGCGTTACCTGTCGAATATCATTATTTATTTGCATTAAGCTTAACTCAAGCAGCTTATGGTTATGATGAGTTTAAATCGAAAAAAAATGAATTTGTGTTACAACAAGTTGATTTAATTAGTTCACAAACCAATCTTGATGAAAGCCAACTTGCCTTGGTGCATGCCGTACAATCTGGTCAGTCTTATGCTCGTGACTTAGGAAACCGTCCAGGTAATATCTGTTTCCCTGAATATTTAGCTGAACAGGCATTAGCTTTAGCTGCAGAATTCCCAGACTTACTTAAAGTGACTGTCTTAAATGAGCAGCAAATGGCTGATTTAGGCATGTATGCATTCCTAGCTGTAAGTAAAGGATCTGAGCGTCCGGGTCGTATTGTCACTCTTGAATACCAAGCAAACCTTGAACAAGCTCCTGTGGTACTTGTAGGTAAAGGCGTTACTTTTGACACAGGTGGTATTTCTTTAAAACCAGGCCTTGGCATGGATGAAATGAAATTCGATATGTGTGGTGCAGCTTCTGTGCTTGGTACAATCCGCGCATTATGTGAAGCACGCCTTCCAATCCATGTGGTGGGTGCGATTGCTGCAGCAGAAAATATGCCTTCAGGAAAAGCAACTCGACCGGGCGATATCGTAACGACTATGAGTGGTCAAACTGTTGAAATTTTAAATACTGATGCAGAAGGCCGTTTGGTTCTTTGCGATACGTTAACGTATATCAAACGCTTCAATCCGTCAGTGGTCATTGATATCGCAACTTTAACCGGTGCTTGTGTAGTTGCACTAGGTAAAGTGTTAAGCGGCTTATTCTCTCCTGACGATGCTTTGGCAACTGAGCTTCAACAAGCGGGTGAACAATCATTTGACCGAGTATGGCGTATGCCAGTGATTGATGACTATCAAGAACTACTAGACTCACCTTTTGCAGATATAGCCAACATTGGTGGTCCACATGGCGGTGCGATTACAGCGGCCTGCTTCCTTGAACGTTTCACACGTGATTATCGCTGGGCTCACTTAGATGTAGCCGGTACAGCTTGGTTATCAGGTGCAGCAAAAGGTGCAACTGGTCGTCCAGTACCGTTACTTATGCAATTCTTAGCCAACCGTGTAAATACGAATGGCTAAAGTTAGCTTTTATTTGTTTGAAACGAGTGAAGAACGGCAAGTCGATAGTGCTTGCCGTTTGTGCCGAAAGATTCTACTGAAGCACTCACACATCTGGTGGTACTGCACAGATGTGCAGTTACAACAAACACTTGATGAAAAACTTTGGAGCTTTGATCCGGCCAGCTTCATTGCTCATGGTATTGATCAGGCAGACGCAGCAGTATGTATTTCGGCTAAACAACCTACTGAACAGGGTTGGTTGGCATTTAATTTTAACAATCATGCACTTGAACAAGTGAATCATTTTAGCCACATTATAGAAATTGTTGAAAATAATGAAGCAGCCAAGCAAATTGGCCGAGAAAAATTTAA
Organism: Acinetobacter seifertii; assembly: GCF_016064815.1. NCBI lineage: Bacteria > Pseudomonadati > Pseudomonadota > Gammaproteobacteria > Moraxellales > Moraxellaceae > Acinetobacter > Acinetobacter seifertii. The sequence goes on from NZ_CP065820.1 coordinate 3,808,700, forward strand.
AATGTATCGTCGTTTGGGTATAGAACCTCGAACCTTTAAATTATAACGCGCTAAAATGTTGAGACTGTTGAGTAAAGGAGAACTGTGGTGGCATTAAATGTCGGGCAAGATTTTAAAAAAAGATGGTTAAATGCGCCTGAAGCTGTCCGTCATGCCTATCAACAGGATTTGGCACGTATTTGCGATTTATTAGAGCCTCAGACGCCTATTCAACTTTGGGTACTCAATGACGAGAAAGCCCAACTAGAATCGCAAAAAAACATTGAACAGGCTTATGCAGACCTCAAAGCAGAGTTAATCGAACAAGCACGCATTCGCCGTCAGCTTGCTTTAGAAAAATCTCTTGCAGATAAGCGTGCAGTTGAAGCAGCCTATGCTGCTGAATTGCAAGCCGATGAAACTCGTAAGTTTGATGAACAAACCCAAGCTCTACAAGCTTTCTGCAGTCATTTAGAACAGGAAGTTGCTGAACAAACTGCGCGTTATCAAAAAAACCCTGAAACACCTGCTGTAGACTATTCTTCTGGTGTAAAACTTAGCATTACCGATGATCAAATCTTATCGGAGCTTGAAAGTTTACGAATTCGTTTAGAACTTGAAGCTGAAAACTTAATTGAACATTCTGTAACGGCTTTCCGTGCCAAACTAGAGGCGGCAGCTCAAGAAGAAATTGAATACATATTAAATAATTCTAAGTTTTCTGATGAAAAAATAGAAAAGTAAAGTTTGTAAAATGCTCTTTGTCATCAAAATGACATTTAATTGTCACAAAATAGTCATGCATAATATTCTTTTAGTTCAAATAATTATTAGAATAACGCATGGTTATTTATCAAAATTAAAGAGAGTAAAAAATGGACATTCCGCATCAGATTTCAACGCAACTTGAGCAGCTTAATCAGGGTGAGCAATGGACATTTTCAGCACAAGAACTTTATATGAGTCATAACGACTTTAATTCACTTTCTATTTTGCTGACACGAGCGTCAGAAAAAGGGCAATTTTCAATTACACGCACCCAGCATAATAAACCATGGGTTGGCACACATTCGGTTACTCTCACCAAGCATTAATTTTTTAAAATAAAAAAACCGGAACATATGTCCGGTTTTTTTATTTTGGCGATTTAAAATTTATTTTAAAAAACCATTTTCAGCTAAAAAAGCCATACTAATATTTGACTCAGTTTTCTGTTCAGCAGCTTTATCACCTAGCAATAAACGCTCGATATAACGCGCTAAGACATCTACCTCAAGGTTAACTTTGCTACCTACTTGCCACGTTCCAATATTGGTACGTTCTGCGGTATGCGGAATCAAATTCAAACTTAAAATATTACCGCGCAAATGGTTAATGGTTAAACTAATACCATCTACAGTTACAGAGCCTTTCTCTGCTAAATATTTAGCAAGTTCTACAGGTGCTGTCACTTCATAATAGACGGAACGAGCATCTTCACGCACTACGGTAATTTCACCTACACCATCAACGTGACCACTTACAATATGACCACCAAAACGAGTTGTTGGTAGCATCGCTTTTTCAACATTGACACGTTGACCAACTTTCCAGTTACCCAAAGTGGTACGGTTTAAACTTTCGCGAGACACATCAGCCGCATACCAGTTATCACCCCACTCAATGACGGTGAGACAGATTCCATTGGTTGCAATTGAGTCACCCAAATGTACATCCGACATATCCAAATCGGTTTGAATACGTAAACGCACATCGCCACCTACACTTTGCAGGCTTTCTACTTTACCTAAACTTTCAATAATGCCTGTAAACATGGCTCAATCTCCAAATCTTTCACACTGCTTAAGTTGCAGCGCTTACCAAAGTGCAAGTTGCGTACTATTACCTGAAGTATCTACACCACCTAGCTCGGCAAAGTGGTAAAGCTGGCCTAACAATTGGCGTAACGGTGGTCCTGGTTTGGCATGTGTATCTGTAATCACAATAAACTCGAGCACGCGTGCACGTTCTGACTGACGTTGTTTACTTACACGATAACGTGGAACATCTTGAGTCAGTAAAGTGACTTTTCCGCGCTCCAGATTGGCCATAAGTAAATCCTTTGGCTCAATGTTACCATCGGTCGAATAACTGGTCAGAATATAACGTGCATTGATAGTTGAAAGTAATTTTTCATACGCATCTTTTGCATGTTTAGAAGAGTTATATGGACTTGGACGCTCTTTACGCCATGCACGATCAATACCGCTCTTATAACCTTTGGTATCTGGTGAAGGTAAATCAACCTGATCCCATAAAGTTAATGCATTTAAAACATGGTAATTACTACTATAAGCATGCTGGTTATATGGTGGGTCAAGATAAGCAACATCTACTTCAAAACCACTCATCTGATTTGCTAAATGTTGTGAATCTACACACCACATTTCAGCGGCTGGACGTTTACGATCACCAATCTCACAGAAACGGCTCGGTGTTAACCAAAGTAATGATTCAATACGCTCTAAAGCCGTTTGTGTACGTCCGCCCCACCCTTGGTGAAAGCTTTTAAATACGCCACTTGTATTGCTCACGAAGCTAGCTGAATAGAGCAATGGTGCAAGTAAAGCACTCATCTCTACATCATTAATTGCACCTTGTGCCTGCCATGTTGCAATTTGCTGGCGAATCGCATCGATGCGCATACCATTACGGCGTTTAAAGAACAAACGGTCACGGGTTGGATCGTATACATCATCGTTACGAGGACAAAGGTTATGTGTAACCCAACCCTTAACCTCAGGCAATCTATTTAAATAATCGATGGCTTTTTGATATCCGCCAAGCTCTTTAAAAGCAGGCGCATCGACACAGGCTAAAATCGCATGATTTAGGGCATGGCTATAAGGTTCCCAATCATTGGCAATGACACGGTAACCATTTTGACGTGCCAAACGAGATACCACACCACTACCCGCAAAAAAGTCGGCAAAAATCGGAGGATTCTTTTTCTTGCTGTTCAGCGTCCCTGTAATTTCTAGGGCTTCTAAAATCAAGTGGAGCAATCGGCGCTTGTTGCCCAAGTAGGGTACAAGCTGATGAAAAAGATATTCGTCGGTCGTGCGGGCTGCATGGCGACGTTTGTGGTAAACCGAAGGCTCTGAATTCATACTTTCTCTTGCGTAGGGATTAACCTTAAGCGTATATCTTGATCAAGTTGTACTACATCAAGAAGTTTAAAACGAAGTTGCTGCACCATATATTCAAATTCTGCATTGAACATGGCTCTGGCACTTTGCCCCAATAAAGTCGGGGCAATATAACTAATCATTTCATCTACCAAACCTTCTTGTAAAAAGACGGTAGACAAAGTTGCGCCAGCTTCAACCAACACATCATAAATTTGGTATTGCTTAGATAAGGTCTGTAATAGTGTTTTTAAAGGCTGAATTTCTAATTGTATCACGCCTAAGTCAGCGAGTTCCTGACGATATGGCCCCATCACCATGACAGTTTGAGGATTTTCTAAAATTTTAGCGGTGAGCGGTAAGCGCCCTCTCCGATCTAGAATTACCCGTTTTGGTTGAGCAACTGTCTCGATATCAATATTATTGAGTGAGCGTACATTAAGCTGACAGTCATCAGCAATCACAGTATCAATACCTGTAATCACGGCACCTGAAATCGCACGCCAATGCTGCACATCTTGACGAGCAGCAGAACCCGTAATCCACTTTGACTCACCAGATGCCATTGCAGTACGCCCATCTAAGCTAGAGGCAACTTTTAAACGTACATATGGCATGCCCGTAGACATCGCTTTTAAAAAGCCTTGATTAAGTTTGGCTGCTGAATCTTCACAAATACCGATTTCTACTTCAATACCAGCATTTTTTAAAATCTGAACCCCTTTACCCGCAACAAGCGGGTTTGGATCGGGACATGCCACAACCACTTTTTTGACCTGCGCCTTCACGAGTGCCTCAGCACACGGAGGTGTTCGTCCATAATGAGCACATGGTTCAAGTGTTACATAAGCGGTTGCACCTTGTGCTTGCTCACCAGCTTCACGTAATGCAAAAACTTCAGCATGGGGTTGACCAGCTTTTGGGTGAAAGCCTTCACCAATGACCTGATTATCTTTGACAATCACACACCCAACATTTGGATTTGGTTTTGTCGAATAAAGTCCTCGTTTAGCAAGTTCAATCGCTTGCTGCATCCAGTACTGATCTTGTTTCAACTCAGACATATACATCTCAAATGATTATTGCTCACGTTGTTGCATTTGCTCAATTTGACGACGAAATGCTTCAACATCCTGAAAGTCCTGATAAACCGAAGCAAAACGAACATAGGCAACGTGGTCAAGTGCAAATAAAGATTGCATGACAATTTCACCAATTGTTCTAGACTTAACATCACGCTCACCTAAACGGCGAATCTGCAATTGAATATCGCTTAGAACCGTTTCGATCTGCTCTTGTGTCACTGGACGCTTTTGTAAAGCATGCATAAGCGAACGACGTAGCTTAGCTTCATCGAACGGTTCATTTTTTCCATTCGATTTGATCACACGGGGCATCACCACTTCATAGCTTTCAAAAGTGGTAAAACGTTCACCGCAAACTACACACTCACGACGTCGACGAATCTGACAGCCTTCTGCGGCTAGCCGAGAATCGATGACTTTACTATCTGCGGCGTTGCAAAATGGACAATGCATAGCGGACTTAATAGGATCAATTACTTTGACCTAGTGTAGCAAAATTTCTACACTTACTGAACCAGCATTCTATGAGACAAAAAAACAGTCCTGAGCCAGATCAAAGCATCACTTTGATCACAGCGCAAGACTGTTTTTAATACAGCAGATATATTACGAATTATTCAATACGTTCGCCATGTTGGCTTAAATCCAGACCCATGCGTTCATCATCAGCATTAACACGCAGACCAATCACCACATCAATCACTTTAAGGATAATGAAGGTTGCAATACCACTGTAAACCATAGTTGCAAGTACACCTTCAACTTGTACCCACAATTGGCCCGCAAATGTTGGTGCTAAAGTCACACTAGCCGCTTTGATGATTTCATCGCTGTAAAACACGCCAGTTAAAATTGCGCCGACAATACCACCTACTGCATGTAAACCAAAGGCATCCAATGCATCATCTGCTTTAAGTAAGCGTTTAAGTGCTGTAATACCCCAGAAGCAAACAACACCACCGATTAAGCCCATCACTAGAGCTCCGCCTACACCGACGAAACCTGCTGCTGGTGTAATCACAACCAAACCAGCTACAGCACCAGATGCACCACCTAATACAGAAGCTTTACCACGAATCATACGCTCTACAACTAACCAAGAGAACGCAGCAGCAGCGGCAGCAACTTGAGTTACTAAAATTGCCATACTTGCACGAGCACCAGCGCCTAACGCACTACCACCGTTGAAGCCAAACCAACCCACCCAAAGCAAGCTTGCACCGATTACAGTTAAAGTTAGGTTATGCGGTGCCATAGATTCACGGCCAAGGCCAATACGTTTACCAAGCATGTAAGCTGCGACTAAACCTGCAACACCAGAGTTGATATGTACAACTGTACCACCAGCAAAATCTAACGCGCCTGCTTTAAATAACCAACCATCTGTTGCCCACACCCAGTGAGTAATTGGCGCATAAACTACGAGTACCCAAATAGTAATAAAGGCCATGAAAGCTGAATATTTCATACGGTCAGCAATCGAACCACTCAAAATTGCGACAGTAATGATGGCAAAAGTCATTTGGAAAATAACAAACAAGCTTTCAGGAATTGTTCCACTTAGTGCATTAAAGCCTACGCCGTTGAGCATCGCTTTAGACAAGTCACCAAAGTATGCACCTGTGCCAGAGAACGCGAGTGAATAACCAGCAATCACCCAAATTAAACTTACCAAAATTGCAGCAGAAAGGCTGAACATCATGGTGCTTAAGACGTTTTTCTTACGGACCATACCGCCGTAGAACAATGCCAAGCCAGGAATCGTCATCAACAGTACTAAAGCTGTTGAAACTAAAATCCAAGATGTATCGCCTGTATCGAGTTTTGGTGTCGGTGCTGGAGCTGCCGGAGTTGCTGCGGCGGCTGGTGCTGCTGCAGTTGTTGCAGGAGCTGCAGATGTTGATGTTGCTGTAACCTCAGATGTCGGTGTTGTTACAGTCTCTTCTGCCCAAGCGGCAGTACCACCCAAAAGTGCGCCTGTTAGACTCAGCGCCATAAGCATTTTTTTCATTCGTGTCCCCCAACCTCATTTGCGAGCTATTTATTGCTCAGCAAGCTTTGTGCCAATTTAGACAGCATCTGGTCCTGTTTCACCCGTACGGATACGGATGACTTGTTCCAGGTTAGTCACAAAAATCTTACCGTCGCCGATTTTCCCAGTACTTGCCACACGAGTAATTGACTCAATTACTGCGTCGACCATTTCATCGCTAATCGCAATTTCGATTTTTACTTTAGGTAAGAAATCAACCACATACTCCGCGCCGCGGTAAAGTTCTGTATGCCCTTTTTGACGACCAAAACCTTTAACTTCAGTTACGGTAATCCCTTGTACACCAATGTCAGAGAGTGCTTCTCGCACATCATCCAATTTAAACGGTTTTACAATTGCAGTTACAAGCTTCATGTTTGTTTCCTTCGGCTTCTTTTCACCAGTAAGGTTTTATGTTCAATTTTCATGCCAATATTTCAAAGGTTGGAGGAGATGAATCTTTTGCATGAGCTTTCTTTATAACCTATTTAGTTATCAAGATGTAGATGAGCTACTAAAAATAAAATGAATTTGCAGTCCTGTTTTTATTTCAATTTATTGTTATGCAATATCGGAAAGCCAAGAAGCCTATATCCGAGCTTCAAGCAGTGTTAAACTGACAAGTAAAGTGAATACAACATTTTGGATATCTCATGTTAGAAACTCTATTACAGGCCATTTTGGAACAAATTGACGAGCCTAAAAAAGATTTAGAAAAAAATTTACGTGCATTATTAAATGAAACTGTCGAGAAATTAGACCTCGTATCGAAACAAGAAATCGAAAGACAGAAAACCGCCCTTCATTTAGCCAACCAACGTTTAGAAGAGCTACAAAAACAAGTAAGTCTGTTAGAAGAAACTTTAAAGAATAAAAAATAAGCACCAACGTAGCGCACTTATACTTTACAACGATTAAAAATGAAGCACCATAATGGAACAATAAGATGTCTTTTTCTAAAATTTATACTCGGGGACTTTTAGGATTGCATGCACCTCTCATAGAAGTAGAGGTGCACGTGAGTCAAGGCTTACCTTCTCTAACGATTGTAGGGCTTGCTGAAGCAGCAGTTAGGGAGAGTAAGGACAGGGTTCGCTCAGCCATTATTAATAGTGGATTTCAGTTTCCGACTAAACGGCTGACTATTAATCTTGCTCCCGCAGATTTGCCCAAAGATGGTTCACGTTTAGATTTACCGATTGCATTAGGGATATTAATTGCCTCAGGTCAGCTTCCAGAGAACTGCACTGAAGACTTTGAATTTATTGGAGAGTTAGCACTAGATGGTCATGTAAGACCAGTTTCAGGCGCTTTAACTTTGGCAATGGCATGCCAGCAAGCTCAGCATAAAATTGTTTTACCCCAAGATAATAGTCAGGATATTAGTCACTTACCAAATCTTGAGTGTTATCCGGTGAGCCATTTAAAAGAAGTTTGTGAACACTTTTTAGGAAATACTAAGCTATCTCAGGTGCAATCATCTTCCCGCTCAAATGCCATGCCGTATAAATTTGACCTTGCAGATGTAAAAGGCCAGCTACGCCCGCGCCGTGCACTAGAAATCGCTGCCGCTGGAGGGCACTCCTTGCTCTTTAAAGGACCACCTGGTACAGGTAAGACTTTACTCGCCTCACGCCTTCCTTCAATTTTACCGCCACTATCTACTCAAGAAACGCTTGAAGTTGCTAGTATTTATTCTATTTCAAATACGCCACATACTTTTGGACAGCGTCCTTTTCGTGCACCACATCATACTGCATCCGCAATTGCACTAGTTGGGGGCGGCTCACATCCTAAACCGGGTGAAATTACCTTATCTCATTTAGGTGTTCTATTCTTAGATGAATTGCCCGAGTTTGATCGTAAAGTATTAGAAGTTTTACGCCAGCCACTTGAGTCAAAAGAAATTATTATTTCACGGGCAGCACGGCAAATTACCTATCCTGCCAACTTCCAACTGATTGCAGCCATGAACCCCTGCCCATGTGGTTATGCATTTAATCAAGACAGTCGTTGTCAGTGTTCACCCGAGAGTATTAAACGTTATCAGAACCGTATATCGGGCCCGTTACTTGACCGCATCGATTTACATATTGATGTGCCACCTTTAAAAGCTCATGAACTGCAAGACCCAACGCCTGCTGAAGATTCTACAACTGTGCGACAACGTGTGATTTATGCTTATGAACAACAAATACAAAGACAAAATTGTTTAAATCAAGCGCTTTCACCGAAACAATTAGAACAATTCGCTGTCTTAGATGAAACATCACAGCGAATGATTGAAATGGCTCAGCAACGTTTAAATTTATCGGCTCGTGCTTATCATCGTGTTTTACGAGTAGCGCGGACCATTGCCGATTTAGCTCAAAGTGAGATGATTCAAAGTCCTCATCTTACAGAAGCGCTCTCTTATCGAGGCAATCATTCTTAAGATAAAACAGCGGATCGTGTATCCGCTTTTTTAATATGTATATGAGTTGTTCATTAGAGAATTTGTTAAAGCCTATATAAAAAGGCACAAAAGAGGACGCTATGAAAATTTTGGCTATATCGGGTAGTGCAAGAAAAGTATCTACCAATACGGCGCTATTAAAAGCAATGAGGGATATAGCACCGTCCAGTATTGAGTTTACAGTTTTTGATCAAATTAATAATCTGCCTATCTTTTCTCCAGATAATGAAGGAGAAAAAACGCCTACTGTAGTGGAAGATTTCATCAAATCTGTTTCTGATGCAGATGGAATTATTATTTCAAGTCCTGAATATATTCGTTGTATTCCGGGCGGTCTTAAAAATGCAATTGATTGGATGGTTTCCCGTACCGAAATTATAGACAAGCCGATTATTCTAGTTCATGCATCTAGTCGCGGTGACGACATGCTAGTTTCTTTAAGAAGAGTACTTTCGACAGTGAGCAGCAACTTTTTTGAAGATTTATTTTTACGCTTCTCTCTTCTCAGTAAATCTCCCGAACAAATTTTTGAAATGCTACATACTGAAGAATATAAGTCACAAATCACACCGTTCCTGCTTAGCTTTGTCTCAGAAATTCAAAAGTATAAAGACCAATTAGAGTGAGCTTTCTTAAAATGAAATAACAGATTATGAGTTCACTGTTCTTTTATTAAGAATCTCATTTAGCTTCTCGATTAAAGCAGTGATTTCTTTCTCTGATAAAGCGGCAAAACCCAAGCGAATACAACGATTAGAAGACTCGTTTTGTTTAAACTTATGCTCTGTATCAATGTTAAGATCTTTTAACTGTATAAGCTGATCTTGAGTAAATGGTTTCTGGAATTTCGCCCATAAGGCCATTCCGCCCGCAGGTGGTTGTATCTGAACAGTCTCAGCAAAAACTCGTTGAAACTCAGCTAAGGCATGGTCACGGCGTAGTTGATATATTTTTTTCATTTTACGGATATGCCGTTTGATCTCCCCTCGATGCATTAAATCTGCTAAGGCAAGTTCAGTAATACTATTACCTTGACGATCAATCAGTAAAATATCTTCAGTAATCGATTGAATAACTGGTGAAGATGCCACGATGTAACCCAAACGAATACCGGGTGCAAAAACTTTAGACAATGAACCCACATGAATAACCAATTCAGAATGAGGCAAACTTGCTAAGGGCGGCATAGGTCGACTGTCATAGTGAAATTCATGGTCATAGTCATCTTCAATAATATAAAAGCCCCATTTTTTTGAAAGCTCTAAGAGTTGAAGACGGCGATTCATTGGCATCGTGACAGTGGTAGGATATTGATGATGCGGAGTTGTATAAATGGCAGCAACCGAGTGTTCTTTTAAAATTCGTTCTAGATCTTCAATAATAATACCTTGTTCATCTAGTTTGACAGAAACGACCTGAAAATCATTTGATTGGAATGCTTTAACAGCAGATGGGTAGTAAAGCTCTTCAACGACAATAACACCCTGCCGATTAGGTAATGTCCGAGAGGCAAGAAAAATTCCCATCTGGCTACCACGTACAATACAAATCTCATCTGCGGCAACATTCATAAAGCGTTCCATCGAGAGCATTTGTTGTAAGGCTTGTCTTAGCTCGATCATTCCCCGCGGGTCGCCATAGCCCATGTACTGGTTTTGCGTAATTTTAATCAGTGCATGGCGATAGGCGCGTGAAAATAGTTCGTAGGGAATAAGTCGTGGATCTGGCACACCATCGTTATGTGGATAGACAGCAGTGCTTTGAATTAGAGATTTCTCTTGTTCTATTTGCTCAAAGGCTGGCTCTATCTCAATTGAACTTTCAGGCAAAATATCTGCCACAAATGTGCCTTTTCGGGGACGAGTCACCAACCATCCTTGTGCCTCTAGTTCTTCATAAACTGCCTGCACGGTTTTCCGATTAATTCCTAGTTCTTTTGACAAGCTACGAGACCCCGGCAACATAGTCCCCTGCCCTAAACGGCCACTTAAAATTTCCTGACTAATCAAGTTAGTCAGTTTTAGGAAAACCGTTTTTTCTTCTCTTTCATCGATACGAAAATGTACTTGCCAAGGTCTTAGCATATTCGCCCCATCTGGACCATATAACTTATGAAAACTGGATGTATTTATTGATCCAGTTGTTTTCTATTCTGCCTTCACCTACTTAATTTGGTCAACTTGGACTGGAGAAGAGATGAAGACTGCTTCTGTAAATAAACAAGACCTGATGCAACACGCACAGCAAGACATGCAAAAGTGGATTAGCGACTCAGATTTAACTGACCGCCAAAAGCTTGCACTCACTTGTCGTATTTTATTTGACCATGGCCATGATGCTGGTTTGGCAGGTCAAATTACATGCCGTAGTGAAAATAAAGAAACCTTTATTACCCAACGTTTCGGTTTAGGTTTTGATGAAATTACTGCTTCAAACTTACTTGAAGTGAACCAAGATTTAGAACCCATCCATCAAGAAGGAATGGCAAACCCAGCCAACCGTTTTCACACATGGATTTATAAAGAACACCCAGAGGTGAACTGCATTATCCATACACATCCTACGCATGTCGCGGCTCTTTCCATGCTTCAAATTCCGCTCATGATTTCTCAAATGGATGTCTGTGCACTTTACGAAGATTGCTCATTTGTAGGCCATTGGCCGGGTGTTCCTGTGGGTAATGAAGAAGGTATTTTGATTTCCTCTGCTCTTGGTAAAAACCGCGCTGTTTTGTTGTCTCACCACGGTCAACTGGTTACAGGAAAAAACATTGAAGAAGCATGTAACTTGGCTCTTTTAATTGAACGCGCAGCTCAACTGCAACTACTAGCCATGTCTGCTGGGCAAATTCAGCCGATCCCACACGATTTAGCCACAGAAGCACATAACTGGGTATCGACCGATAAACGTAACAAAGTGAACTTTGCTTACTACGCACGTAAAGCTTTGAAAAAACATTCTGACTGTATTTAAAAAGAGATTTCGACCATGAAACTACACGGCATTATTGGCTACCCTGTTACGCCATTTTCTGATGACAACACCATTAACATTCCTGTTTTAAAACAAATGCTCGACTTGCTTATTGAAAATGGCTGCGATGCGATTGCACCTTTAGGCAGTACAGGTGAAAGCGCTTATCTTGAATGGGATGAGTGGTGTTTAGTCGCTAAAACTTCAATTGAAAGCATTAATAAACGCTTACCTGTCATTATTGGGATTTCAGAACTCACCACTGAGCAAGCCATCAAAAAGGCGCAAATCGCGCAAAGCTATGGTGCAGATGCACTTATGGTGATTCCTGTATCGTACTGGAAGCTCACAGACCAAGAGATTTTTGAATATTACCAAGCGATTGCCCAGGCAACGACTTTACCGATTATGGTGTATAACAACCCTGCAACCAGTGGTGTTGATATGTCTCCAGAGTTAATTGTGCGTATGTTTAATAACATTGCAAATATTACGATGGTGAAAGAAAGTAGCGGTGATATTCAGCGCATGCATAAAATTCAGGAACTCTCAAAAGGTGAACTTCCATTTTATAACGGCTGTAACCCTCTAGCTTTAGAAGCTTTATGTGCAGGAGCAAGCGGTTGGTGTACAGCAGCACCGAACTTATTAGGCCAACGACCTCAACAGCTCATTGAATATGTAAAAAATAGTGATTTAAGTCAGGCACAAAAGTCATTTTACCAACAACTTCCTTTACTACGTTTTATTGTAAATGGTGGTTTACCCAAAACGATTAAAGCAGGCTTAGAACTAAAAGGTGTCTCTGCAGGCTCACCACGTAAACCTTTATCGAAGGCCACAAATACTGAGCTTAACCATTTAAAACAACTACTTTCTGAAATAGAAAACTAATAAAAAAAGCGGGTAAATAACCCGCTTTTTTACAGCATAAACTTAGAAAGTTTTAGTTAAACTAAATACTAAGCCAGCGTCGTAAAGTTTTTTCTGAGCATCAGTCATACCAGAAGTACTGACATCAGTACCCACTACATCTAACTCAGCCAAAACACCTAAAATATTACGGTTGATACCAACTTTGTAATCGATATAGCTGTCGTCTGTTCCAGGACCACCAGCAACTACAGCTAAAGCTTCTTTATTTTTAAATTTGTTATAGCCAACTGATGCAAGTCCAGTAAATCCAGTGTTTGCAATTGGTGCAGAATAACCAACGTTAAAATACCAGAACTGTTTAGAGTTTGCCCAATAGTCATTTGAATAGTTGACGCCTACACTGAGTGCATCACCTTTAAGTAAAGAATCAGCAAACGTTAATTTACCGTAAACTTCATTAAAATCTAATCCATTTTTACCATCATAACCGACACCGTTACGGTCGAAACTATGGCCCGAACCAATGTAACCATAATGAATTACACCAACATCATAAGTAGGTGCAAGCTTATCGGATAACTTTAAAGTATTGGTATAACCCAAAGCCACATCTGTCTCAGTTGAGTTACCTGTTACGCCAAAATCAACACTTGAGCCCCAAAGCGATAAATAAGCCCCTGATTTATGAGAAAAAGTGAAACCACCTTGAATGGCAGGGTTATTTGAGGATTGGGTAACACCACGGAAGCGATAGTCTGTGGTCGCTGCTACACTTCCAGTTGTCGTGATGCCGTAAAAAGATGATGGAGCATTTTCAGCCATAACCATGGTTGAACCTGCCGTGAGTACGCCGAATGTTACTACTTTAAGTGCAAATTTCATCATTTTGATCTCCCCCACAATGAACGCACGATTTAATTGAATTAAACAAATTTTGTTACTTAAGCTTTAGCAATTGCTGTGCCAAGTTCATATTTGATATCGCTGCGCTGCATGAGTTTTGAAATCAATTTCTTTTTAAAATGAAAATATCGCCTAACGCTCATAGAAATATATTTATAAAAAACAATCCAATAAAAAGAAATTATTACAAAGCTAAAAATGCTCAACATAGAAAAACCCCTTGTCGGAAATTATTACCGAGGTTGGAAGTATTCATTTTATGCACGTAAATTTTCTATTTAGATTTAAAGACCAGATATAAAAAGTATGTAAATTATTGAAGGCGATCCTAGTAATGTTCTGTGAGTGAGCATATTTGGTTAATTTATTTATTTATGAGTTAAAGTCAATGAACTATTTTGGATCTTTTTTAAGCGACAATATAAACAAAAAGGATACTGCACAAAACTTACGCAAAATATTGCACTATTTTTGATCAGCTCAACTAAATCATTATTGGCTTTTTATAACACCTATTCTTAATATATTGCACTTTTAAAATAACGTTACATTATAACAATTCAAATAGTGTTTAAAATGAATCGTCGAAAAAATCAACTTAAAGCAAGGTTAAAAAGTAAACATATCCAGCAAAAAAGAGCAAAAAACGAACACAAGAATCAACTATTTTTTAAAGTTTGAATATAAAATAAATGGTAAAAATCAACTAAAAAATAAATTACTTTTTTTATTTTAAACAATACATTAAGTATAAAACACTATGAGTAAATTTACTAAACATCTAGTACCACATTAATCAATTTCTGCATAGCATATATAAAATAAAATCAACAAAAATATATCTTTTTTATAGATTACTTATACAATTGATGGAAATCCTAGGCCCTGAATTATAACAAGGCACAGGATTTATCGTTTTTATGAGGTTCTTTAAATATGCTAAATGCACAAAAACTTACATTAGCAGTTCTCATTTCTGCGGCAATAATTTCCTCAGCTCAGGCAAGCGAGCAAAGTGAGGCAAAAGGATTTGTTGAAGATGCGAACGGTTCTATTCTCTTCCGTACAGGTTATCTAACTCGCGACAAGAAACAAGGCGCGAAAGATACTAGCTCAGTTGCTCAATCGGCAATTGTAAATCTTGAATCTGGCTTTACCCCTGGTATCGTTGGTTTCGGTGTTGGCGTTGTTGGTGATGGTTCATTTAAAATCGGTGAAAATAAAAATGCCGGCAACCAAATGATTCCTAAAAACAATGATGGTTCAGCTTATGACCATTGGGGTCGTGGTGGCGGTAGCGTTAAAGCTCGTTTCTCAAATACGACTGTACGCTACGGTACTCAAGTACTTGATTTACCAGTTTTAGCAAGTAACACTGGCCGTATGGTTCCTGAATATTTTACAGGTACTTTATTAACAAGCCATGAAATCAAAAATCTTGAATTAGTTGCTGGTAAATTCACTAAAGACCAAATGTCTGACCAAATCAATACTGATGCTGATGTAAACGGCAGAGGCCTTGATCGTGCAATCGTTTGGGGTGGTAAATATAAGTTCAATGATAACTTAAATGCCTCTTACTATGGTTTAGACAGCAAAAATGCGCTTGAACGCCATTATGCTAATGTGAACTTTAAACAGCCTTTAACAAATGGCAGCTCATTAACTTATGACTTCAGTGGCTACCACACTAAGTTTGATGCTAATGCACATACTTATTCAGCAACTGGAACAGTAGCACCTAATTATGGTGACACTGGTGTAGCTGGCGAAGAAAAAACCAACAACATTTGGGCATTCTCTACCACTTATAACACTGGTCCACACAGTGTTATGCTTGCTTACCAACAAAATACTGGTAATGTTGGTTATGACTATGGTCAAAATGCTGACGGCTTCCAAAGTATTTATTTACCAAACTCTTATATGTCTGATTTCATCGGTAACCACGAGAAATCTGCACAAATTCAATACAATGTTGATTTCGGTAAATTAGGTGTATTACCTGGTTTGAACTGGACAACTGCATTTGTATACGGTTGGGACATCAAAGTTCGCAATGTAACTGACGATGCTCAAGAGCGCGAATTCTTCAACCAAGTAAAATACACAGTTCAAAGTGGTTTTGCTAAAGATGCAAGTCTTCGTGTCCGTAACTCTTATTACCGTGCGAGCGATGCTTACCAAGGTGCGTACATCGGTGATACAAACGAATGGCGTATCTTCCTTGATATTCCTGTGAAATTATTCTAATTCATAGATCTATCAAGCATAAAAAAACCTACCTGTCTACAGGTAGGTTTTTTATTGAGCCTAGAATATCAATTAAGACACTCTAGGCTCATAAAATCAGAGTTTATTTAGCAGCTTCGATAGCTTTCAATACTTCAGCTTTAGCAACGTCAGCACCTTCCCAACCGCTGATTTTTACCCATTTGCCAGGTTCTAAATCTTTGTAGTGGCTGAAGAAATGCTCAACTTGACTAATTAACAATGGAGGAAGATCTGTATATTCCTTCACGTCTTTGTAAAGTGGAGATAATTTCTCGTGTGGAACTGCGATTAATTTCGCATCGATACCACCGTCATCTTCCATGTTTAATTTACCAACTGGACGGCAACGAATTACAGAACCAGCAGCAACAGGATGTGGAGTTACAACAAGTACGTCTAATGGGTCGCCATCTTCAGATAAAGTATTTGGTACATAACCATAGTTTGCTGGATAGAACATTGCTGTGCCCATGAAACGGTCTACAAACAATGCATCAGAATCTTTGTCAATTTCATATTTAATTGGCGCTGCATTTGCAGGAATTTCAATGATGACATAGATGTCATTTGGGGCATCTTTACCTGCTGGGATATTGCTGTAACTCATATCAATACTCTTTCGTTATGAAGTCAGATGTAAAATCCACTCGATTATAACGTGGATATCATCAAAATGATGCCGATTATACAATGCGCACACGCGAAAGTTGATATGAATGGTGACAGAATGACACTCAAGTCAGCTTAATTGTCACGATCAACAAAAATATTGGACATAACAATGATAAAAACCAGACAATCGAACGTAAAGTTGCCCAATTACATAAATAACAGATGCCATAAATGACACGTAAAATAATATATGCCCAACCCAATCTCAAAATAAAGTATTCAGGAACGACCATATATTCAGCCATCAAAATAGCTGTTAAAAATAAAGGTAAACTTTCAAAACTATTTTGTTGTACTGCATTTGCCCGAGCAGCGATACCCTTTGTATTAGCAAGAAAATCTCTTGGGTTCTGATTATCGACGGGTTGAAAACCGCCTTTAAATTTTGCAATTACGGTAAATGCGTATGGCAGCAAACATGCCACTAAAATAATATAGATAATGCTGCTGATGCCGTGCATAGTGCCATCCATCACTGAAAATACTGTTGATCATGCTATCATAACTGATCGCTTTTACCTGAAATTTTATGCAATCGCATGTCATCACTGATTTATAGGGCTATGTATGCAACAACCTGATCAAAAAGAATTGTTTGATGTCTTAGAAAAGCAAAAGAAGAATCAGCTTCAGGTAGACCTCATATTTAAAATTGTATTACCTATCGTCGCTTTTTTACTGAGTGTAATTTGTGCAAATTTAAATTGGCAGTCGACACTGAGTACCTTTGTGATTTTAACGATTGCCTTTATTGCTGTAGGTATTAAAAGGCTTACCTTATGGCATTGGCTGATTGTAATTAGCTTATATTGCCTCGCAGATAATTACCTGAGTTATGGTCAGCTTGATTTAACTCACCTACGTTTACAACTTGGCACTATGCTTGTTTTTGTAGGTATGGTTGGAATCGGCCGCCCTTATGTAGACCGCTGGTTTATGAAAAACCGTTAATCATAAAAAAGCGCCCTATGGCGCTTTTTTATGATTCAAGAATTATGCAGGCTTACGTAAATCTTTACGTAAAATTTTACCTACATTTGATTTTGGTAATTCATCCATAAACTCAACATAACGAGGGCGTTTGTAGCCTGTTAAGTTTTCTTTAGCAAAGTTCAAAATTTCTTCAGTTGTTAAACTTGGATCTTTTTTCACAATAAAGAGTTTTGGCACTTCACCTGATTTTTCATCTGGAACACCAATTGCTGCAACTTCCAATACTTTTGGATGTTTAGCAATAACTTCTTCAATTTCACTCGGATAAACGTTAAAGCCAGAAACCAAAATCATATCTTTTTTACGGTCTACAATTTTTGTATATCCGCGGCTGTCCATAATACCGATATCACCAGTACGGAAGAAGCCGTCGGCTGTCATCACTTTAGCGGTCTCATCCGGACGGTTCCAATATCCTTTCATGACCTGAGGACCACGGATTGAGATTTCGCCTTGTTCACCTAAAGGTACTTCTTTTCCATCATCATCCAAAATTGCAACATCGGTTAACGGTAATGGAATACCAATCGTACCGCTAAATTCAGTCGATGTCGGTGGATTCGCAGTTGCAACTGGCGAAGTTTCTGATAAACCATAACCTTCGATAATGGTTGTACCCGTAATTTTCTTCCAAGCTTCTGCTGTAGAAGGTAAAACTGCCATACCACCGCCCATCGCCATTTTTAAATTGCTATGGTCGAGTTGCTTAAACTCTTCATTATTTACTAAAGCATTAAATAATGTATTTACTGCTGGGAAAAATGATGGTTGATATTTGCGCAACTCATTAATTACGGCAGGTAAATCACGAGGGTTTGGAATTAAGATATTTGCCTGTCCTTTGTACATACCGTACATCGCACAAACCATGAATGCAAAAATATGGTAAAGCGGTAATGCACAAACAATACGGTCACCTTTCGCCCCATCATTTGCACCAAATTTACTTTGGAAAATACCATCACACTGTAAAAGGTTAGCAACCAAATTACGGTGAGTCAGCTCAGCACCCTTTGAAACGCCCGTTGTACCACCCGTATATTGAAGCACGGCTGTATCGCTTAAAGTTAAATTCGGACGTTTGTAATTGCTTGGATTTTCTTTATTTAATGCGCTATTAAATTTAACATGGCCCGGAATGTTCCAAGCTGGAATTTGTTTGCGCACTTTACGCAAAACAAAATTGACTAAAGTACCCTTAAGTGTACCTAACATGTCTCCAACAGAAGCAACTACAACATGCTTGACTGGAGTTTTACCTAAAATACTTTGGTAAACGCTTGCAAAGTTCTCGATAATGACAAGAACTTCAGCACCTGAGTCATTTAACTGATGCTCAAGCTCACGTGCAGTATATAGTGGGTTAACATTCACTAAAATTAAACCAGCACGGAAAACCGCCAAAGCCACTACAGGATACTGCAATACGTTTGGCATCATCACTGCCACGCGAGTTCCTTTTGCTAACCCCAAATTTTGCAAATAGGTCGCGAATTTACGGCTTGCAAGCTCCAACTCGTTAAATGACATGGCTTTATCCATAAAGATAAAGGCATCACGAGAACCAAATTTCTGGAAATTACGCTCAAAAATATCAACAATTGAGGTATTTTCTGCAGGCAATGCTACTGTTTCTGGTATCCCTGTCTTTTGGTATTCTGCAAACCAAATCTTTTCCATAATGCCATTATCTCCGATTCGTAATCCTTAGTAATAACTGTTATTCAATGCCCCAGCTATTCTTTAGCTTCTTGGTGCCAGAACATATTTAAAACTTATTGGCACATTCATGACACTTTCGAACAAGATTATGAGACAGAAGTTTTGACAATTTGTCCCTGTCAAATTTTTTGCATGGAGTACAAATTACGTACTCCAAATTGCTGCCCTTTTAATCATTATTCAATACCAACAAGTTCAGTTCACTGCTTGAACTTGTTGCCATATATAGCGTATTTATGTTGCCAGACGCTAGCTTTATCTCTGAATCAACAGTTTATTTGCTTTTTGATATCCACGTGGTAAGAGCTGACCTTTCGAAGCACGTTTACCCATGTATTTTTGTAGATCATCACCTTTTAATTTCAGATGTTGTTGACCTGCAACCACCTGAATTATTTCATCTAGGTTCAAGGTTGTCATGGATAAAATCTGCTCTTTCGCTTCAAGTTGTATCAACTTATTACCTTTACCTTTATTTAAATTTGGTAATTCTGCCAAATCTAAAATTAACAAACGCCCTGCTGAGCTGAGCACAGCCAAATGTGTCATGTTTTGTGCAGAGATAAGCGGTAAAGCTTTTGCCTTATCAGGCACTGTTAAGAATGTCTTACCAGCTTTGGCATTTGTATCTAACTGTTTAACTTGAGTTTTAAAACCATAACCCGCTGAACTTGCAGCAATTAGTTCAGATTCATCATCATCTAAATAAGCCTGAATAAATGCTACCCCACTTGCTGGAGAGAGTTTCGAACTTAATGGATCACCTAAGCCTCTGGCTGAAGGTAAGCTACTAATTGGTAAAGCATAACTACGCCCTGTTTCATCAAGGAAGTAAACTCGTTGATTGGTTTTACCTACTGCATGGCTTAAATATTGATCCCCTGCACGGTAGTTTAGGTTTTCAGCATCAACATCTGCTCCTTTTGCTGCACGAACCCAACCCGCTTCTGATAAAACGACTGTTACTGCTTCAGCTGGCATTAAATCTTGTTCTTTAATTTGAACAGCTTCAGCACGCGCAACAATTGGAGAACGACGTTCGTCACCAAACTTTTTCGCGTCTTCTTTTAATTCGCCAATAATTAGATTTTTCAAAGACTCAGGATTTTCCAATTGTTCACGAATAATGGCAGCTTTTGTAGCGAGCTCATCTTGTTCGTGACGGATTTCCATCTCTTCAAGCTTTGCCAAATGACGTAATTTCAGCTCTAAAATCGCTTCTGCTTGTATTTCATCAATATTGAAATGTTCCATCAATACTGGCTTAGGCTGATCTTCTTCACGAATAATACGAATCACTGTATCAATATCAAGATAAGCAATTAACAAACCCGCCAAAATATGCAGGCGCTTTTCAATACGATTTAAATGATATTGCAAACGGCGAGTTACCGTTTTTTTACGGATTTCGATCCATTCAAGCAAGATACGGCGAATCGATTTAACTTGAGGACGACCATCTTCACCAATCATGTTCAAATTGACACGATAGCTTGACTCTAAATCAGTGGTCGCAAATAAGTGGCTCATCACTGCTTCCGCATCAATACGGTTAGAACGCAGCACAATCACCAGTCGTGTTGGGTTTTCATGATCAGACTCATCACGTATGTCCACTACCAATGGTAGCTTTTTAGCCTGCATCTGATCGGCAATTTGAGTAATCACTTTAGAGCCAGATACTTGATACGGTAACTCGGTGATCACGATTTCATGCTTTTCAACGGTATAAACCGCACGCATGCGATAACTACCACGACCAGTTGTCTGGATTTTAAGCAACTCTTCTGGCGGAGTAATAATTTCAGCTTTGGTTGGTAAATCTGGAGCTGGAATATATTCAGCTAATTTCTCATCTGAAGTTTGTGGGTTACGAATTAAGGCAATCGTTCCTTTAATCACTTCACGTAAATTATGCGGTGGAATATCGGTTGCCATACCCACAGCAATACCAGTTGTACCATTGAGTAGAATATTCGGAATACGCGCTGGCAATGTAATCGGTTCTTTTAGTGAACCATCAAAGTTATCTTGCCATTCAGTTGTGCCCTGACCTAACTCATTTAACAACAACTCACTATAAGCCGAAAGTTTGGCTTCTGTATAACGCATTGCAGCAAATGACTTAGGATCATCTGGTGCTCCCCAGTTACCTTGACCTTCGATTAAGGGATAACGATAACTGAAAGGCTGAGCCATTAAGACCATGGCTTCATAACAAGCCGAGTCACCATGTGGATGATATTTACCAAGTACATCACCCACTGTACGCGCTGATTTTTTAGGCTTACCACTATTTTTTAAGCCTAGTTCGCTCATGGCATAGACAATACGGCGCTGTACAGGCTTTAAGCCATCACTGATATGCGGCAATGCACGGTCCATAATGACGTACATGGCATAATTCAAGTAAGCCTGTTCAGTAAATTCGGCTACAGAGCGGTTTTCTGTCGCATGATGCGCAAGGCTGGTCATAGTCAGCTTATCTTCCAAATCAGTCGTTATTTTAAGTGTGTATTATGCTAAGTGGGCTATGTTACAGACACAAGAGGGACTCTGTCACCTGAGCGTCAAATTATGTCTTATCTCTCAATATTTTTAGTTACTTGCTATAAAGTTAGGCAAAACTATAGCCCGATCGACTCTAGTCTTTTACCTTGAGTCTCTTCACCTAATATCAAAATAACCAATGCCACAGCAAGTAAAACAACAGTAAACATCATAAAAACGTGATTAAACCCGTTTTTAGCGACCATCATATGAGTCACGACGATTGGCGCGACAATGCCACCAATACGCCCCATTGCCGATGCCCAACCCGAACCAAAGGCACGAATGTTGGCCGGATATTGTTCTGGTGTATAGGTATATAACACTCCCCATGCACCCAAATTAAAGAATGACATGAGACAACCCCAAAACATAATGCTATTTACGCTGTCGGCTTGTCCAAAGAAATATGCAGATAAGGCACAAAAACCGATAAATGCCGCGAGCGTAATTTTTCGACCTAAACGTTCAACAAACCAAGCAGCCGCTAAGTAGCCCGGTAGCTGCGCCAAAATCATAAGCAATACATATTCAAATGATTTAACAACATCGTAGCCTTGTTTCACCAATAGACTTGGTAACCAAGTAAAGATCCCGTAATAGGAATACACAATTCCAAACCAGATCAGCCAGAGCATTAAACTTCTACGAGCAAATTGACCACTCCAGAGCTGTTTAAATGAAACTTTTTGTCGCATCGCCACAGGCACGACTTCAATATGGTGAACTATTTGCACGCATGCTTCGGCTTCTAGTTTTTGTACCAGTGCATGCGCTTCTTCAATACGTCCACGGTTAATCAGGTAAGGTATCGACTCAGGGACTTTTTTCCAAATCACTAAAATATAAAGAAGTGGTAGGCCGCCCATAAGAAAGGCGATATGCCAGCCAAATTTAGGAATAATAAAATAAGAAATGAGCGCTGCAACCAGCCACCCTAGTCCCCAAAAACTTTCAAGCAGAACAATAAATCGGCCACGAACATGGGCAGGCACATACTCACTGACCAGTGTGACTGCTACAGGTAACTGACCACCTAGTCCTAGCCCAACAATAAACCGAAAAATTAATAGCCACTTTAGATCAGGAGCAAAAGCACATAAAGCTGTAGCAATACTATAAATGGCCATCGTAATCGCAAATACCGTTTTACGGCCAAAACGATCTGCTAAGGCACCAGAACAAACTGCACCGATAGCCATGCCCACAAAGCCGATACTGACAATCCAACCACTTTCAGCCGGTGTTAATAACCAGTCTTTAACAAGGGTTGTCATAATAAAAGCAATAATGCCGGTATCCATCGCATCAAACATCCATCCCAGCCCTACTACCCATAAAAGCGTGTAGTGAAATTTGCCAATTGGAAGATTTTGTATACGTGAAACCAGATCCATAGGATTAACTCTACTGGAAAGATTAAGTGAGCAAGACCATATATAGAATTGTTATATCATGCCCACATGAAGTTCTGAATGATTAATGTTCGTCGGTAGAAGAAGCCGACTCTGCGTCATCATCTTTATAAATAAATTTAGGCATTTCCAAACCAAAATAAATGGCAATCAAACGTAAAGTAAAGCCGAAAATTAGGGTCGAAATAACAGTTAACTCTAGACTTAATCCTATATCCTGACAGACCCAATAACAGATCACTGCCACAAAAGAAATGCTCGCGTAGAGTTCACGGCGGAAAACAAATGGCACATCGTTACATAAAATATCACGTAAAATACCACCCGAAACCCCAGTCAAAACACCTGCTACGGCTGAAACGACAAAGCCATGCCCCATTTGTAAGGCAATCTGACAACCAATAATGGTAAAGCCAATCAAACCTAAAGCATCAAGTACCAAGAAAATGTTATGTAAATGGCGCATCCATTTGGCAATAATGATGGTAACAAAGGCAGCGCAACACGTTAAAACTAAATATTCAGGATGCTTCACCCACGTTAAAGGATAGTGCCCAAGTAGTACATCACGGACAGAACCACCACCTAAGGCCGTTACACAGGCAATCAGTACAACACCGAACCAGTCCATACTCCGTCGCCCAGCAGACAATGCTCCAGTCATGGCTTCGGCAGTAATCGCAATAATATAAATAACGGTGAGTAACATTGCCCTTTCCTTCAGGCCAAACGGTGGGCGTATTTTAAGATAAACTTATAGGAATTGTGCACAGCATTGTTTAAATTTTTTTCCTGAACCGCAGATACAAGGCTGTTTCATAGTGACTTGCATATCGACCGTTGGATCAAGGAAAAACCATTGCTGCTGGTGATACACAAAATGTGAAACTTCATGGTGGATTTGAGCACTTTTTCCATCATGATAATGAGCTTTGAACTCCACCTGTGCATGAGTCTTATCCAACTTTTCTTTGGCTTGGATGACTTCTAAACCCAACCATTGATTTTGTTTACTCCAATCTGCAATAGCTTCTTTATCAAGAGCAGATTGCTGTCCTAGTGCTGTGGTTTTAACAATATAATCAATTTGTTGTAATGCAAAAGCACTATAACGGGAACGCATAAGCTGCTCCGCAGTCAGGGCTTTTGCTGTACCTAAATGTAAAGGCTCACAACATTCTGCATAACTGCCCTTTCCACATGGACAAATTTGTTCTGTCATTAAGTTTCTCAGAAAAAAGATTTACCAAATTTTGGCTAGATGGACGGCGACATGGATGTCGCCTGTTGGTCAGGGGTTACACGGATGTACCCTCTGACCAACAAAGATTTTTGTTACTTTTCATCTTTGAAAAGTAAGGAGGTTTGCCTAATCAAACTTAATCGAGTCTAAATCACCTTATGAGGCTGTATGGCAAAATAACTCTTTAATTGTATTAAAAATTAATCTTTTGATTCATCTTGTTCGATAGAAACAATATGAACTTTCTCGATCTTGTGACCTTCCATAGTTACAACTTCAAAGCGATAACCATCCGCTTCCACAGTTTCACCATTTTCAGGTAAACGACCTAAATGGAATAACAAATAACCAGATAAAGTAGAATATTGTTCACTTTCATCTACTAAGTCACGACCAAGTAAAAGAGATACGTGGCGAATGTCGGTTGAACCTTCAAGTATTAAAGAACCATCTTCTAAGCTTTCAGCTGCTGCATCTAGTTCGTCTTCATCAGGGAACTCACCTGCAATTGCTTCTAAAATATCAATTGGTGTCGCAATACCTTCAATTGAACCATACTCATTTAAAACAATCGCCATTTGTAAAGGAGCCTGACGTAACTGCTCCATCACCATAAGCACTTGAGCATTTTCATGCACAATGACTGGTTCACGTAAGTGCTTTTGGAAATCAACAACACCCGTTTCAATAAAGTTATTTAAAACTTTATGCGTAAGCGCGATCCCTTCAATATTATCAAGCTCACCACGAGCGACAATTAAACGTGAATGTGTCATCGACATTAAACGTTCTTTCAAAACTTCCGGTTCGTCGTCTAAATCAATCCATTCAAGTTCAGGTCGTGGAGTCATCACCGACTTTACTGGACGTTCAGATAACCCAAGTACACCTTGTACAAGCACACTATGGTAAACACCGTTTTCTTCGTCAAAAACTTCATCGGCAAAAGCTTGTGTAGCTAATACATCTTCGTTATCAGCCGTTTGAGCATCGGAAGT
Source organism: Acinetobacter seifertii (assembly GCF_016064815.1). Lineage (NCBI taxonomy): Bacteria > Pseudomonadati > Pseudomonadota > Gammaproteobacteria > Moraxellales > Moraxellaceae > Acinetobacter > Acinetobacter seifertii. The sequence goes on from NZ_CP065820.1 coordinate 3,834,037, forward strand.
AGAACTGCTATTTTTACTGCCTAACATGCGTAAAACTGCAGATGCTGTGCGATAACGTAAATCTGTAGTAGTGACTAGCTTTTCTTGATTGCGGCGCATGGTTTGGTTGATCATTTCGACTAAAATCGAGAAACCAATCGCAGCATATAAGTAACCCTTCGGAATATGGAAACCAAAACCTTCCACCACCAAAGAGAAACCAATCATCATTAAGAAGCCAAGACACAGAATAACGACTGTTGGGTGCTTATTTACAAAGTCCATGAGTGGTCTCGAAGCCCACAACATGATACCCACAGCAATCACAACAGCAACCATCATCACTGACAGCTCTTTGACCATACCCACCGCAGTAATTACGCTGTCTAATGAGAATACGGCATCAAGCACAACAATCTGGACAATAACCATCCAGAACGCGGCATGGACAGGGTTATCTTCTTTATGAAGCTGTTTACCTTCCATTCGCTCATGCAATTCCATGGTGCCTTTAAAAAGCAAGAACACACCACCGAATAATAAAATCAAATCACGACCAGAGAATGGATGATCAAAAATATGGAAAAGCGGTTGGGTGAGTGTCACAACCCAAGCAATCGAAGCTAAAAGTATTAGCCGCATTCCTAAGGCGAGTATTAAACCAATTATACGTGCTTTAGCTCGCTGCTCTGGCGGCAGTTTTTCGGCCAAAATAGCAATAAAGACGAGGTTATCGATCCCCAGTACGATTTCAAGAACAATTAATGTAGCTAAGCCTACCCAAGCAGACGGATCAGACATCCATTCAAAGATCATTGATCCTGCTCCTGTGCTGGGTGGATTTTATCTTTATTGGGCAACGCAACAGGCGTACCTAGACAAAGGGGGAATAATGTTTTTTTAGGACAAGAAATTAAAACGGAGCGACTACAACCACTACCCATATTTGTTCATATGTTGTTAAACGAATTTTCAGTATAGGCAAGATTTAACATAAATTCATCATTTTTATTTGATCATTATATGTATTCACCAAACCCATACAAAACATGGGTCTTTCCTATAAAACTGCTTATAAAGTTGTCATATTTTTTGCTTAGTGTAGACAAGAAATATGAACGTGATAAGGTGAAAATAAAGCAATGAATAGCGTATTAACAATGGCAGTAAACGATTCACCAATAACATCTGTAAAAACAACACAACCTCTTATTGCATTATATTGTGGCTCACGAGCAGGAAATAAGCCAATTTATCGAGAAAAGGCAATTGAATTAGCCAGCGGAATAGCTGAACAAGGTTTTGGTTTAGTCTACGGCGGTGCCAGCATTGGTTTAATGGGTCAAGTCGCTGAAAGTGTACTTGCACATGGTGGAGAAGCTGTAGGAGTCATTCCTGAATTTATGCTTGATTATGAAGTCGCACATGCAGGACTAACCGAATTGCATGTGGTCGAAACCATGCATGAGCGTAAAGCCATGATGGCAGAGCGTGCAACTGCATTTATTGCATTACCTGGTGGTTTAGGAACATTCGAAGAAATTTTGGAAATTGCGACTTGGGGCCAACTCAATCAGCACCAAAAACCCATGATTTTATATAACGTAAATGGTTTTTATAATGCATTAATTGCCCAGCTAGATCATGCGGTTCAAGAGGGTTTCCTTCCCCTTCAACACCGAGCAAAATTAATTGTATGTGAAGAAATCGATCAAATTTACAACGTCATCCGAAACTTAAAAATGCCAAAGAGATTTGTTGTGTAAACTCTCCTCTCCCAATAAAAAAGCGGTTCTTCCGCTTTTTTTGTTTTCACTATTTTCACCGTTGCCTGCAAGAGCAATTAGATTTAGTAAAGGGGTACTCAACATTGTCTTACTTTTTTTACTTTCAATTTGTTTTAAACTAGACCAAAACGTTAACTTTCAAATGTTATGAATGCCACGCCGACTCACCAAGCCTTGCAACCTGAATATCGCTTACTCGTACTTTTGGTGTCTATTGGCTTTTTTATGCAGGCATTAGATACCACAATTGTAAATACTGCTATTCCTGCAATGGCACACCATTTAAATGAAGACCCATTACGTATGCATAGCGTAGTGGTGGCTTATGTTTTGTCGGTTGCTGCCTGCATTCCTTTAAGTGGATGGTTAGCCGATCGGTTTGGCGTCAGAAATACATTTTTATCAGCAATTATTATTTTTACTTTAGCGTCTTTGGGGTGTGGCCTGTCTCAAAATCTGAATGAACTTTTATTTTTCCGTGTCATTCAGGGTGTGGGAGGAGCACTATTACTCCCCGTTGGCCGTTTATCACTTTTAAAAATTATTCCCCGAACTCAATTCCTAGCTGCTATGAGCCTCATGAGTCTGGCAGGTTTACTTGGCCCTCTCGCAGGCCCAACATTAGGGGGCTGGTTAGTTGAAGTGGCAACTTGGCACTGGATTTTTCTTATTAATATTCCTATGGGTGTACTCGGTATATTAATGACATTAAAGGTCATGCCAAATGTAAAAGAACCTACAGTTAAAACCTTTGATCTTATGGGGTTTGTACTCTTGGTGATTGCAATGATTGGCTGGTCTTTAGGTATTGAACATCTTGCCTCTCCTGAATATTCCAAATGGTTCAGTATTTCTTTATTAATAGTCGGCGTAATTGCAACGCTTTGGTATGCCTATCATTCCCATACTCATCAAAATGCATTATTCCGTAGCCGATTATTTAAAAATAAAATTTTCGCAATTGGGATTTTAGGTAATTTCTTCGCTCGCTTTGGTGGTAACGCTTTACCTTTCGTCATACCACTCATGTTGCAAGTGGCTTTTGGATTTGAACCATTTATTGCGGGTTTAATGATGATTCCACTAGTACTAGGTTCACTTTTTTCTAAGCCAATTGTTAGACCTATTATTCAAAAAATGGGATATCGCCGTTTTTTGTTAATTAACACCACATTAGTGGGTCTATGTATTGCGTCTTTTGCGATTATGACTGTCGACACGCCTACTTGGTTTAGGGCCCTACACTTTTTCTTGTTTGGTACATTAAACTCATTACAGTTTGTTGGAATGAATACGCTGACTTTAAAAGACTTGCCTCAACAAGATGCAAGTAGTGGGAATAGTTTCCTATCAATGATTATGATGCTGTCTATGAGTATCGGTGTTGCATTGGCAGGTACACTCATTAATGTATTTACCAATTACTATGGTACAGCCCATGTCACAACAGCGTTTCATGTCACTCTGGTCTGTTTAGGCTGTATTAACATCATTACTGCGCTTATCTTTTGGCAAATTCCAAAAAATACACCTGTGTAAGCAGTTGCATTTTTAGCATGGTTTCTCTTTCGTAAATCACGCTATGATGTGAGCTTCATCTTGATACTGAGTTTTGCATGACCAAGCTGGCAAAAACCTTTTCTGCACCACGCTACAACACCGTAATCGGTATTGTTTTAGCTTGTGTCATGGGGGTTCTCACTTACTTCGGTCTGTTCTATCAACAAAAAGCAATTGCTCAAGATTATCCAGTTCAAGGCTTTGATGTTTCTCATCATCAAGAAGAGATTAACTGGAAAAAAATATCACCCCAAAAATTCCAGTTCGTCTATTTAAAAGCGACTGAAGGTGGTGATTATAAAGATCCAAAATTTCAAGAAAACTGGTTAAAAGCACGCGAACATGGATTTCATGTAGGGGCTTATCATTTTTATCGTCTATGTCGTGATGGTAAAACACAAGCTGAAAATTTTATTGCAACTGTTCCAAAAAAAATCGATGCGCTTCCACCTGTTATCGATCTCGAATATGACAGCAACTGTATTAATGCACACACCAAAGAACAATTACTTAAAGAAATAGGCATTATGCATGACCGCTTAAAACAACATTATGGCAAACAACCTATCTTTTATATCTCCAAAACTTTTTACCATATTGTGTTAATAGGAAATTTCCCTAATACCCCGCTTTGGGTTAGAGATTATGAAGGAAAACCTGAACTGAAAGACAAAAGAAAATGGCTCTTTTGGCAGCATAGTAATCAAGGTAAAATTGAAGGCATGACAAAGCCAGTAGACTTAAATGTTTATGAGGGTTCAGTCAAAGAGTGGCATCAATTTTTACAGCAACAAGGCGTCGTGAAAGCACAATAATATGCGCAAAATCATTCATATCGATATGGATGCCTTTTATGCATCGGTCGAATTGCGAGAGCGTCCTGATCTAAAGCATCTTCCTGTCGTTATCTCTTCACATCATCCGCGCGCTGTAATTGCGGCAGCTTCTTATCCTGCCCGTGAATTCGGTTTACGCTCTGCCATGTCTATGAGCCAAGCAAGAAAACTATGCCCTCAAGTTGTTATTATCGAACCTAATTTTGAAAAATATCGTACAGTCTCGGCTCAAATCCATTCAATCTTTCAGCAGTATACTCTTCTGATTGAACCTTTATCGCTTGATGAAGCATATTTAGATGTCACTGAGAATTTAAAACAAATCGCGAGTGCAACCGAAGTGGCTATGCATATTCGGGAAGATATTTTTAGACTAACAGGACTGACTGCCTCGGCTGGTGTAGCACCAAATAAATTTTTGGCAAAAGTCGCGTCTGACTGGAATAAACCGAATGGTTTATGTGTAATAAAACCATCTCAAGTTGCTACTTTTATTCAAGACCTTCCGCTAAAAAAGATTCCTGGCGTGGGCAAAGTTACCCAAGAAAAACTCCAACAGCTTGAATTGCACACACTAGGCGACTTGCAAAAAATTGAAGAAGCGGTTTTAGTTCATCACTTTGGGAAATATGGGCAACAGCTTTATTTATACGCCAAAGGTATTGATAACCGCCCTGTTCAAGCTGAACGTGCTCGTCAACAAATTTCGAAAGAAACTACATTTGATAGTGATTTAACCCTAACTCAGTGCCAACCTTATTGGCATGGCTTAGCCGAAAAAGTCTGGCAAAGTTTAGAGAAAAAACAACTCCATGCGCGTGGTGTAAATATTAAACTCAAACTTAAAAATTTTCAGACTTTACAACACAGTAAAAGTTTTAAAACTCCAATCCATTCTCAACAAGATTTGATTCAAGTTTTATTCTTACTTTTAAATGAAATGCATATTCCCGAAAATTTTCAATTTCGTCTTATTGGGATTGGTGTTTATCAGTTACAGACCAAAGCTGACGACTTCCAACTTTCATTATTATAATTGATGTTTTTTTATTCAAAAGAACAAGTTTTAGACAAAAACAGTTACCTTTTGATCAAAAATTACAGTAATCTAATTAGCGCATATTCATTACCCATGTATTTGCAACATGCCAAAGCAACCTTTACTTTAGGCATATCGTCCTGTGATTGGCGTGACGACCAAATCCGAATATTACAGGGCACAAATGTGCCCTCTGTCTTATAAAAAATTATAAAAATTAATATAATGGCTTTTCTCTACAGCATCTTCCGTTAAACTAACTCAATAAAATTAGAATATATTAATTAGTTAATCATGATGAGTCCAAAACAAATTCTATGTATTGAAGATGAAGCGGCTATTGTCCTTCCTCTACGTTATGCACTTGAACGTGAAGGCTGGAGAGTCAGTTGGGCAAATACGGGGACTCAAGCATTACAATATCTTTCAGAACAAGTTTTTGATTTTATTATTTTGGATGTAGGTTTACCTGATCTCAATGGTTTCGAAGTCTGCAAACAACTACGCCAAAAATCTCAAACACCTTTATTATTTCTTACTGCACGAGATGATGAAATTGACCGGGTTGTCGGTCTAGAAATTGGCGCAGATGATTATTGTACAAAACCTTTTAGTGCGCGGGAAATTGTGGCTAGAATTAAAGCCATTTGGCGTAGAATGGAAGTGCCTATAGCAAGTAATTCAAATCAAAATCCAGTCTCTCAGGCGGAAATAATTACTTCCTCCTCGATATGGTCGTGCAATCCACAATCTCTGCAAATCCAATACCATGGAAAATTACTACAACTGACACGTTATGAATATCGATTGTTATTTTTACTAATTCAGCATCCTGAACAAGTCTTTAGCCGTCAACAATTAATGGATCATATTTGGGAACATCCTGAACATAGTTTAGAACGCACAGTCGATACGCATATCAAAAGTTTAAGGCAAAAACTAAAACAAATTACCCAAAATGATGATCCCATTCGGACTCATCGAGGATTTGGATATAGTCTAGTGAAGTTGGATTAATCAATGTCCATCTTCATCCGTATTTGGTTTTTCTTTAGCTTAGTGGTGGTACTGAGTCTGAGTTTTATTGCCTATACGTTGAATCAACAGGTCAAACCAAATGTCCGTCAAGTAGTTGAAGATACGCTTGCTGAAAATGCCAATATCATTGCCCAACTGATTGCCGAAGATGTAGCGCAAAAACAAGTTAGTACGCCCGAATTTGATCAAAAAATTCAAGCAGCATTATCTCGCCAACTGAATGCCACAATTTGGCAGCATAAAAAAGATGAAATTAATCAACAACTTTATATAACAGATCAGCATGGCATAGTAATCTATGACTCAGAAGGTCAAGCCATTGGACAAGATTATTCAAAATGGAATGATGTTTATTTAACCCTACAAGGTAAGTACGGTGCACGTTCTACTTCAACTACTCCTTATGACCGAAACAGCAGTGTGATGTATATTGCTGCGCCGATTATCTACAATCAGCAATTAATAGGTGTAGTCAGCATTGGTAAACCAAATCAATCCGTGCAACCGTATATCACACGTGCAGAACGTCAACTGATTCATCAAGCATTATGGATCGCTACACTGAGTTTATTACTCGCAAGCATTGTGGCGTATTGGTTAAGACACAGTATTGATAAAGTGCGTCGTTATGCTCAAGCACTAGCACCTGTCAATCAAGCTCCTTTTTTCTATTCTGCCAAAGAGCTCAACCAAGTAACACAGGCATTAAGTGAAATGCGCGAGCAACTTGAAGATCGTGCTTATGTCGAAAATTATGTCAACACTTTAACCCATGAGTTGAAAAGTCCACTCACGGCGATTCAAGCCAGTGCAGAACTATTACAAGATGATCTGCCCTTAGAAGATCAACAACAATTTGCTATACATATTGTTGAGCAAAGTCACCGCTTACAATCTTTAATTGAACGTATGCTGCTGCTCACACGTTTAGAGAAGAATCAGCATGTTTTAGAGTTTCAAAATATTGATTTATCAAAATTGATTCGAGATTGTTTGATACAACAACACAGTACTTTTCAAATTAAACAAATCCAAATAAAGCTGAATCTCCCTGAAGATTGCACAATTTATGCTGATCCCTTTTGGCTTAAACAAGCCATCAATAATCTCTTAGATAATGCAAGAGACTTTTGTTCTGAGTATGGCCTTATCGCCATCCAACTTCGGAAAAACAGCATCACGAATTGTCTTGAAATTCTGCTATTCAATGAAGGTGAAGCTATTCCTGAATATGCTTTAAATCGTATCTACGAAACCTATTTTTCATTGCCACGTCCGCATAACCAGCAACGAAGTACAGGTATCGGTCTAAGTATTGTGCAGCAAATTATTCAACAGCACCAAGGTCACATCACGATTCAAAATATCCCTGAAAATTATCTGGATTTTTTAGAACAGCACAGATCAGGAGTATTGGTAAAAATTTTACTTCATCAAAACTTCACATAAGCTTCAACTACAACTCATTTAGAACGCATATCCATTCGACAGACTTGTCATATCAGAATGACAATGGAATCCATCATGCGTAGAAACTCTATTAATCTTAAAATAGGAGCGATCTTATTCTTAATTTTAATTTTTTATATTGGCCTCTTTTTTATTTCAAATTTGGTAGATGAACGCCAAAGCTATCAACAACAAGTAATTCAAGACATTGCAAAAGAACAAATTCGCCCACAACAAGTGGTCGCACCATATTTAAAACTACCTTATCAAGTTCAAACCATATGTACCGATGAGCAAAAGAAAACTTACGCATGTATACAAACATTATTTGTCACCATAGGTGCGGAAACAACTGACTGGAAAGCTCAATTTAAAGTTTCTGATAGCACCTACAAACGCAATATGTATAAAGCAATTAGCTATCAAAATCACATGTTAGGTAAAGGTGTATTTAAAGGCACAATGCTTGAATCACAACGCAACTATCTTTGGGATCAAGCTGAAATCATTTTTCCTATTCAAGATGCACGCGGTCTAAATGCTAAACCAATATTTAATATTGATGGAAAAAATTATAAATTTGACTTTTCTACTCAAAGCCAAGGTCAACATGGCTTTGATCTTCTTCATATCACAAGCAAGCAATATCCAGATCTAATCCCAAAATTACAACAAGGTTTTAGTTTTAGTCTGCAATTTGATTTAGAAGGTTTAAGCGAATTTTCCTTTGTTCCAACTAGTTACGAGATGACCTATCAAGCTAAAGGCAATTGGGGGGATGTTAAATACGATGGTCAAAGTTTGCCTTTTAAGAAACTGAATAAAAAACAATTTTTTGAAGCTGACTGGAAAAATATTGCTTTAGGTAAACGCAATCTAGATCGACTTTCGACTTGTGAAAACAGTCAATGCTTTTATCAAGCTTTAAATACTCAAAACAATCCGATAAGTGCTGAAGCTGCCTATGCTGTTTCAAATGCAACTTCAAACAACATTTCAGGTATTTCTACGCAATTTTTAGAACCTGTAAATATTTATACTCAAACGGATCGTGCCATCAAATATGGCATCATGGTGATCATTATTACCTTTGGTTGCTTCTTCTTATTTGAGGTTTTGAAAAATCTTAAAATTCATCCTGTTCAGTACGCTCTGGTAGCTATGGCACAAGGTATATTCTTTGTTTTGCTCCTATCTATAAGTGAATATTATGCTTTTGTACTAGCCTATCTCGCTGCAGCAGTTGCCTGTATTGGTTTAATTACTTGGTATTTATACTTCGTTGTTCAGGGTTTTAAAGCTGCTCTGCTATTTGGTGTTTTACTAAGCATCCTTTATGGAATGATGTATTTACTACTACAATCCAGCGGCAAGACCTTCCTTTTTGGCTCTATTCTTTCGTTCATACTAATTGCATGTGTCATGTACATCACACGCCATGTTAATTGGTATCAGTCCGAACAACAGCGCATCTAAATCTATCGGGCGAGATCAAATCCTCGCTCAATTTTTATAGTAAAATGAGGATTGTACTATGCACCAACAGACCAAATCAGCTTTAAGCCAACTCAAAAAATTGTGTCCAAACCAGAGTTCAATTGCAACTTGCTTGAATCAGCTTCGACAAACCCAAATCCAATTTTTAAATCTAGGTAATATTATTATTTGCCCACAATATCACTCTATTCTTATTTTTAAACAGCGTAAATTAATGGAAATAGAATCTTTTTCTGCCTAATTTAACCAAATTTATACTGCGTTAGAATTGTATCAAGTACAATCATTTCTATTGTTTCTAAATAAGGTAAAGGTTATGTCTGTAAAGCGTTTACACGTGACTTCACGCTACTGTGAAGTTGCGATTTCAGGTAATTTAGTCCATTTAGCAGGCCAACTCGCTGATGACACCAGTGTAGACATTACGGCACAGACTCAACAAACTTTAGACAATATTGATCGCTTACTTGCTGAAGCTGGTACAGACAAAAATCATATTCTTTCAGTCATGATTTTTCTAAAAGATATTGAAACAGACTATGCAGCCATGAATGCTGTATGGGATGCATGGATTAGCAAAGAAAATCCACCTGCTCGTACTTGTGTGGAGTCTAAACTTTACGCACCTAATGTACTAGTAGAAATGACTGTCGTTGCGGTACTTCCATAGTTCTTATTGGTTTTAATCAATAAAAAAATGAGCAATATTTATAGTAATATTGCTCATTTTTATAGTTCAAAAAATTCTAATATAAGTATTTTATTCAAATCGTCTTTAATAAACCCTAAAATCAAAATTTTATAATGTCTACTTGTTAAGACTTCACAAAAGCATTTGAGATTCGCTCTAACTGCGGTGTGGCATGTAAAGTTGCCATCTCTGATTCAGGGGTCAATAAATCTCTTCTTAAATCATTATAATCAGGCACACTGCTGTAGCGTAGTACACGGTAACCAGCAAGTTGTAATAAACGGCGTTCATACTGCTGATGTGCACGACGTAAACCATTTTCTTCAAGCATAACCACCACAAAAACTTGGTAATTTTGATCAAGTACCACAAAGTCAGCCGTCATATTTTGATATTTTCGACGGGTGTGAGCATATTTAGTTGTTAATAAAGCATCAAATGAGACATGAGCTAATACAGTAAATTTAGGAAATACTGTTTGTAAACGAGTAAGAGTCATTTGCTCATGACTACTTAATACAGCACGGCGCTTTAAAGCACTGTCTTGTTGGTGTTTTCTTGAGAGGCTCTTCGCCGCCATAATGACAGTCAAAAAGAGTAGTAAGATCGTAATTAAATAGTACATGGGTCTAATCCTTTAAGTTTTTTATAATGATTTTGCTAGATCACGCTTTGTTTTAATTGATAACGACACAGCCGTTTTTTAAAAGGTTCACTTAGTAATTTCACTTGTAGTTATCAAGCTTGGCTTAAATTTAGCCACCCTCAACATTATTTATAATCATAGAGTCAACAACAATCAAGTGCAGCTCGTCAGATTTTGGATATTTATCATTATTCGTTACGTTTTTTGTACTTTAAATCTGCAAAAATCTCACTATACGATTTAAATAACCTCATGAAAAACAAAAAAGGCTCTGTTTAAGAGCCTTTTTTATCATTATCCACGTGCTTTTGACTTTGCTTTACTTTTCCCACCAAACGGTCTCTTCTCACCTGTTTCACGAGGAGGCAAACCAGTATGTTGCGTTAGTACCTGACCTTTTTGTGGACGCTTCTGATTTGAATGATTACTTGTTTGCTGGTTATTTCGTTTAACCGAATCTCCTGCCGTAGACGAGTTTTTCTTACGGGCAGATTTATATTCCCCTTCAGTCCCTTTTGGCTGATAAGTCGGAATTAAATGCTGCTTTGAATTACCAATCAAATCGGCACGACCCATTTCTTTTAAAGCTTCACGAAGTAATGGCCAGTTGTTTGGATCATGGTAACGCAAGAATGCTTTATGTAAACGACGGCGTTTTTCACCTTTTACAATATCAACCTTTTCAGTATAGCGAGCGACTTTAGCAAGCGGGTTTTTGCCCGAATAATACATGGTGGTTGCAGTTGCCATTGGTGATGGATAGAACGTCTGTACCTGATCGGCACGGAAACCATTCTTTTTCAACCAAATAGCAAGGTGCATCATGTCATAATCTGAAGTACCCGGATGCGCAGCAATAAAGTAAGGAATGAGATACTGCTCTTTTCCTGCTTCTTTACTGAAACGGTCAAACATTTGTTTAAAACGATCATACGTACCAATACCCGGTTTCATCATCTTAGATAACGGGCCTTGCTCGGTATGTTCAGGCGCAATTTTTAAATAACCACCCACGTGGTGTTGCACCAGCTCTTTGACATATTCAGGGTTCAATACTGCAAGGTCATAACGTAAACCTGAACCAATCAGAATCTTCTTCACACCTTTAATTGCACGTGCTTTACGGTAAAGCTGTACTAATGGCGCATGATCGGTATGCAAGTTTTGACAAACGCCTGGATAAACACAAGAAGGTTTACGACAGTTCTTTTCAATTTCTGGGTCCTTACAATGCAAACGGTACATGTTTGCCGTTGGACCACCTAAATCAGAAATAATGCCGGTAAAATTTGGTGCTGTATCACGAATTTTTTCAATCTCACGTAAGATCGAATCTTCCGAACGGTTTTGAATAATACGTCCTTCATGCTCTGTAATTGAACAGAATGTACAGCCGCCAAAACAGCCACGCATAATATTGACCGAGAATTTGATCATATCAAATGCAGGGAAACGCGCATCACCATAAGTAGGATGTGGCAAACGTGCATATGGTAAATCAAACACATAGTCCATTTCCTCAGTAGTCAGAGGAATGGGAGGTGGATTAATCCACACATCACGCTCACCATGGCGTTGAACCAAAGCACGGGCATTACCAGGGTTGGTTTCAAGGTGCAAAATACGGTTTGCATGTGCGTAAAGCACTTGATCATTTGCCACTTCTTCAAAAGAAGGCAAGCGAATTACTGCCAACTCTCGTGGTGGTAATTTGTGTTTAATTGCTTTTGACGGTGCTGGCTTTAATTGAACAATTTGAGTATCGTCATCGAGTTTGTCGCCTTCACGTACAATCGGATTTGCAACAATCTCTTTTTGGAAATTTTGGTACTGAGCTAAAGAGTTACCCTTTTCTTTTTCAACCTCACAGCCATCAATATCTTCTGTCATGACATATGGGTTAATAATTGGGTCAACACGCCCAACCGTATCTACATCATTACTCGCAACTTCAACAAACTTCGCTTTTGATGCTTTGTTGTGTTTATTAATAATAAATGCCGTACCACGAACATCTGTAATCTCGTGGATTTTTTCACCTTTAGCCAAACGATGCATCACATCAATAATGGCACGCTCACCATTACCATACATCAGCAAATCGGCTTTTGAGTCCATCAGAATCGAACGACGCACTTTATCTGACCAATAATCATAGTGCGCGATACGACGTAAACTGCCCTCAATACCACCTAATAGTACAGGTACATCTGGGAATGCTTCACGACAACGTTGGCAATATACTGTTGCAGCACGGTCAGGACGTTTGTTCGGTTCATTATTTGGGGAATAAGCATCATCCGAACGGATTTTACGATCTGCCGTATAACGGTTAATCATCGAATCCATATTACCTGCGGTTACACCCCAAGCAATCGTTGGCTTACCTAAAACACGGAAGCTTTCAACGTTGGTCCAGTCGGGCTGCGCAATAATTCCGACACGGAAACCTTGTGCTTCAAGTACACGTCCAATCACACCCGATACAAATGATGGGTGGTCAATATAAGCATCACCACAGACTAAAATAAAGTCACACGCATCCCAGCCGAGTTGGTCCATTTCTTCTCGTGACATCGGCAAAAATGGCGCTGGTTCAAAACACGACGCCCAATATTTGTCGTAATCAAACAACGCTTTTGGCGCAGTTTGCATGGTATAAGCGGTAGACATGGCTTGCGAATCTCGGCTAGCAGATGAAGGAGAGACATCTAAAGATGAAAGCTGATCATTTTAACATGAATTCCATTCATTTTCCCTGTTTATAAAACATACGAAAACAATAATATAGAAATTAATTTGATTAAAGTTTATCCAATATTTTATTCTCGGAATAAATACGGCGGAATAAAATCCGCCGTAGTCTTAACACAATTTATTTATAAGCATTAGAACAAAGCTTTTGGTAAACGAATTTGAATAATCTCGTTATCATCAGCCAGTTTTGCGTTGCGTCCTGTTGAACCAGGAAAGTTATTGTCATTTAGTACCGTGAGCGTTGTGCCATTTTCAATAATCACATCTTCAATGGTTTCAAACGGGAAAGCAAAAACTTGTCCCGTACCAATATCCCCCGCTCTAGCTGTGCCATACAACATATCCGGGTTAGCAATTTTAATTAAATCGACTAAATCTTCACGGCTTACTAGCTGGCATGACTCATTCAATTTAATACGAATTAATTTTTTATATCCGCCTAAATTATTCTGAGTCGCATCACGCTCAATAATAATACCTTCTTTATCATTAAAGAGTTGGAAGTCACCAATATTGGTAGCTTTACTGTCTAGCTGGAACCAATAATATTTCCCTGTATACGCTTTTTTCTTAATATCGAATTGAGAAATCAGTAGTTGTCTTTCGGTTTCCCGAATCGATTTAATTGGCTTTTCTATAAGCGTATAAAGATATTGCCCATCTGGTGAAATTGCCATTCCTTCAAAGCCACCACTTTGCTGAACCAGAGGCTCCACAAAATTAATTTGTGCTTTATTAAACTGATTTTGTGGTGAACGTAACTCTTGAGTCGGATTTAATGGATTTGGTAAAGCAATCGGTGCATCTAACAACACACCATCCGCTGAAAAATGAAGTAAATAAGGTCCAAACTCATCCCCAATCCAATAAGTGCCATCGCTAGTACGTTGCATTGACTCTGGGTCAAAATCAGCACCCGTTAATAAACGCTCAGGCGTATTACCGTTCACGATATTAAAAGGAATTAACTTGTTTGGATCACGCAATTGAATAAAGCTTTGTACCGTAACCTGCCCTGTACCTTTGGTTTTAGTTTTGAAATCAGGTTTTAATTTATAAATACGAAGTAAAAAGTCTGCTGAATTATCTTGGGTACCAAAGCCATTATCGGCCATTGCCATATAGCTGCCATCTTCATTTTTTAATGCAGCAGAAAAACCTTGTACAGGCTGGCCTTTAAATGGAGGATAAATTCCATTTGCACCTTTTACATATGCACCAGAGTCTGGGCCAGCAGCATAGGTTTCTACAGGCAACTTGGCAAAAGAAATTAAAGTTGGTTCGGTAACATTTTCAGTAGGTGATGTTTGATCTTGATCGTTATTATCATTACATGCCGTCAATCCTAAACTGGCACAGCATAATAATGCGACTAAAGTTTTTTTGCTCATGGTTTTATACATTTGGTAAAAAATTAAGCAAATTTAATCAAGCTTATATGAAGTTTTTACTTCAAAAAGATGAAATCTTTATGGCGAAAATATAACAAACCCAACTGTTCAATACAGACACAAACTAAATGACTTCATCAAAAAAATTAAAGTTTTGTTGGCTGATACTCTCCAGCAATGGCTGCTTTCAAAAAGTTCTGAAAAGTTGGGCATTCCATATGATTTTCAGCAGGACACACAGCAGCATGTTGTAATCCTTGACTAATAAAATGTAATCGCTTTGCCATTTGCTCTAGTTGTTCAGCTTTATCTTTTAGTTTTTGCCGATCAAGATCAGGCTTACCATCTTGCCCAAACATTGTAGCGATCTCATTTAAAGAAAAACCCGCAGCACGTCCTAAAGCAATAAGTGCCAGTTGATCAAGCACCTGCTTACCATACTGCCGACGTAAACCTTGCCGCCCTATCGATTTAATTAGCCCCTTCTCTTCATAAAAACGTAGTGTAGCGGTTGTGACTTTTGCCTTCTTAGAAACTTCACCAATATCCATAAACATCCTCTTGACTTCAAGTGAACTTGAACTTGCACAATAAATTTATCACGTTTCATACGTATAAAAGCAAGGTGTAAAAATGAATACCTCTACGTTGTTCTTTCAAGCTTTATGTCTTGGCATTGGCGCAACAATTATTATGGATATCTGGCTGTTCATATTAAAAATATTTAAGATCCCAACCTTAAATTTTGCCTTCCTCGGCCGCTGGGTTGGTTGGATATTTCAAGGGAAACTTATCCATCAATCTATTGCAAAAAGCCCTCAAATTAAGGGTGAATATTTATTGGGTTGGATTGCTCACTATAGTGTCGGGCTAATCTTTTCATTTAGCTTTCTTTTCATTGTTGGCTCAACTTGGCTTAGTCATCCTCAGTTTTTCTCAGCACTAGTATTTGGTGTAGTCACTGTTCTCATTCCCTTTTTTATTATGCAACCGGCCATGGGTAGTGGTTTTGCTTCATCAAAAACACCTCATCCTTTTTTGAACTGTCTAAAAAGTTTACTGAACCATAGCTTTTTTGGCTGTGGTTTATATCTCACTGCAAAACTATTTCAAATTTAAATAAAAAGGAAACTATCCATGAAAACTGTTGCCATTATTTACTATAGTCGCCAAGGGCATACCCAATTTATCGCTCATCAAATTCAAACTGGTATTTTGCGCCATCAAGATATTGAAGTAGATTTACTCAATGCCGAAGATCTTATCAACACTCCAGACATTCTTATCCAATATGATGGTTTAATTTGGGGATCTCCTACTTATTTAGGTGGCGTGTCTTCCAAGTTAAAACAACTCATGGATGCGACGGGGCCATTATGGAAAAAACAGAGTTTTAAAGGAAAGCTAACAGCTGGATTTACCGTTTCCTCTCTTCCCGCAGGTGATAAACAATCGACACTAATTTCAATTTTTACCTTTTGTATGCAACACGGCATGTTATGGATCGGCAACCCGATTATGCCTGAGCAACACCAAGGTATTCCTTATACTCAAGCAGCCAACCGTCTCGGTTCATGGTCAGGCTTAATGGCTCAGGCTGAACATGGCAGTAATGCCAATAGGTTTGATAAAGGAGATGTTAAAACTGCTCAACAATTTGGAGAAAATTTTGCATTGACCTTAAGTGCTTATCAAGGAATATAAATCCATGAAAGCACAGAAACTTTTATTCCTCTTCATTTTATCGGGAATGATGTCTTTTATCGTTTCAGGTGTTTCAACTTTTAAAGTAGTAGGACTAAATCATCACTTCGTTTCATTGTGGGTATCAGCTTGGATTATTGCATGAATATTAGCTTTTCCAAGTGTATTGATTTGTGCTCCTATCGCCCAGAAACTAGTCGACATTGTATTTAAGTAAGTTGATCTGTAAGTTAAAACGTACAAAAATTGCGGTGATTTGCGGATATTCAGCTTTAGTATTATTTCATAATATATGAATCATAGAGAGACAGGATGTCTCATTGAAGAAGAATAAGAACGCAGGAAGCGGTAGTTGACAGGAGTTAGCTACATAAAGCTGAATACGAAGGAGCCTCGACAGGATGTCGAGGTTTTTTCATTTCAATTATACAAAATTCTTACTTTTTACATGTGCTAAGCAACAGAACTAATATTGATCCGATAAGTACGGCTAAATACGATTATTTCATTTGAAACTTCATGATTGGTTTTGTATTTTGCTTACCTCATCTTTAACCCAAAATCGTTTTGAACCATCACAATTACACATCCTTAGTCTCAAATTTTTCATAATTTTCTTGATGATCATAATGACAGGATGTACAAGCTTAGGCCCTAATAGTGGCTCATTTACTTGGCGTTCAAATAAGCTATCATCTGGTTTACAAAAAGCTTATTCCGTTCCACCGAGTACAGCGAATCGATTGTCTCCTTTGATTATTCAAAGTGCTGACAAATATAATGTTCCTCCCCTTTTACTCGCGGCAGTTATCAGACAAGAGTCGAACTATAATAGTAATGCCCGCTCTCCGACTGGGGCTGTTGGTTTAACTCAAATTATTCCAAGCTATTGGCAACAAACTTGTGCTGGTAATTTGTATGATGAATCTACAAATATCCAATGTGGTGCTTATATTTTAAATCATTACTATCAAACCGCAGATAGCTGGTTTAAAGCCACGGCCTATTATAATGTTGGGCCTACAGGATATGAGCGAAGCTTCTGGACCCGTCACAAAGCGAAAAAATATGCTCGATCTATTAAGCACCATCAAAAAAATTTAAAAAGTGCTTTATAAATAAGCTTAAACAAAAGCCCATCAATCGATGGGCTTTTTTATGCGGTTAATTTTATTCGTCAAATAAACCTTCAAATAACACAGAAGACAGATAACGTTCCCCACTATCTGGCAGAATAACAACGATGGTTTTACCAGCATTTTCAGGACGCTCTGCAATTTTTGCAGCGGCTGCTAATGCAGCTCCACTTGAAATACCCACTAAAATACCTTCTTGAGTTGCACAGTTTCTCGCCCATTGAATTGCTTCTTCGCTAGTCACGGGTAAGACTTCATCTACAAGGTCCAAATCAAGATTCTTTGGAATAAAGTTCGCACCAATTCCCTGAATTTTATGCGGTGCAGGTGTAATGTTCTCACCATTTTTAGTTTGAGTAATAATTGGAGACTCAGCAGGTTCAACTGCTACTGAATACAAAGGTTTATTTTGAACCTGTTCAAAATAACGAGAAATACCCGTAATCGTACCGCCAGTACCGACGCCCGCAACTAAAATATCGACTTGCCCACCTGTAGCTTGCCAAATTTCAGGACCAGTTGTGTCTACATGAATTTGTGGATTCGCTGGGTTTTCAAATTGTTGTGGCAAGAAATAAAGATCTGGCTGTTCAGTTGCTAATCGTACAGCCTCATCAACTGCACCTTTCATTCCTTTTGCGGGTTCAGTTAATACCAAATTAGCACCTAAAGCTTTTAGTACTTTTCTGCGCTCAAGGCTCATACTTGCAGGCATAGTTAGAATAATTGGATAACCTTTTGCCGCAGCAACAAACGCCAATGCAATACCAGTATTACCACTGGTTGGCTCAACAATATGCATACCTTCTTTTAATACACCACGCTTTTCCGCATCTGCAATAAGTGCCGCTCCGATGCGGCATTTCACAGAAAATGCAGGGTTACGGCTTTCCACTTTTGCTAATACGGTTGCACCTGTTTTAATCAATCGGTTAATACGTACTAAAGGTGTATTACCAATGGCTTCGGCATTATTTGAATATACCGCGATACCTAAATTGTTGGGAGTTGGAAATTGCTGGTCGGTAGACATGTTATATCCTTATTAGATTTGGAATGATTCTGAATCATTATAGGCTTGTCTAATAAACAGGAAAGTAGAAAAAGTTAAGTAATATGAAAAAATGACAGCTACATCTATTTTAGACAGAATAAAAAAATGAATTTATTAGATCATTAGAACTACCAAACTTCACCCTCTCGCCATTCTGCGCAAATACTATCGCCCTCTGAACTGTGTGAGAGTAGATCTTTCATATGGATACTCAAAGGATATAGCATAATTTCATAGTCATCGGTTAGATAAGTAGATGTATCTTGTTTGATGTACAAATCCCCCCACCAAGTAGTCCAACCTAATTTTTTATAAAACGCTTCATCTTCTGGTTGTAATGCAGCAAGTTCATATTCCAAATCAGTTAATGCTTCAACTAAATATTTTAGTAATTGTGATGCAAGCCCCTTACCTCTCATCGTGTAATCAGTGGTCACATACTCTACATAAGCTGTTTTTACATCGGAACTACCATTTATGGTAAAAGCTCTATCCGTCCATAAGGCATGTGAGACAATTTGATTGTCCAATATACCAACGACATGAATCGCTTTTTGCATGAAAGCATATTGGCTCCATGGATCTTCATCAAAAGCAGAAAAACATAACTCAGCAATCTGATGACGTTGATTTTTATCTAGATCTTGGGCTGCGATAATTTTGAACTGCATAGATGAAAACTCAAGTTTAACTATTTATAGAGTAAGCAAATATTGGAATATTATGAAATGTTTTTTTATTACAAGGCAATTTAATTGAATTAAGACACTATATCTGTGAATCAGAGCGGCTGTACAAATGTTCTTTTAGAGTTTTTATCTTCATTTTAATTTTAGCCATAAAAAAACACCCCGGTTTCTTTCGAGACCGGGGTGTTTGGAATAATGAGCTGGCGATGACTTACTCTCACATGGGTAACCCCACACTACCATCAGCGCTAAGAGGTTTCACTTCTGAGTTCGGGAAGGGATCAGGTGGTTCACTCTTGCTATGGTCGCCAGCACAACTGTTTATGGATACTTGCTTTGGTCTTATTGATTGCCGAAGCGTTTTCCAAATCTTTACAGATTGGGCTGATTGAATCTGACTTTAGTTGTTCATTTTATCTAGAGGAATAACTAAATCAAGTTTGTTTGTCGATTTATGAATCGATTGATGCTTTATATACAACTGCTTGGGTGTTGTATAGTCAAGCCTCACGAGCAATTAGTATTGGTCAGCTTCACATATCACTATGCTTCCACATCCAACCTATCAACGTCCTAGTCTCGAACGGCTCTTTAGAGGAATAAATTCCTAGGGAAATCTTATCTTGAGGTAGGCTTCCCGCTTAGATGCTTTCAGCGGTTATCCCTTCCGAACATAGCTACCCGGCGATGCGACTGGCGTCACAACCGGTACACCAGAGGTTCGTCCACTCTGGTCCTCTCGTACTAGGAGCAGATCCTCTCAAATTTCCAGCGCCCACGGTAGATAGGGACCGAACTGTCTCACGACGTTCTAAACCCAGCTCGCGTACCTCTTTAAATGGCGAACAGCCATACCCTTGGGACCTGCTTCAGCCCCAGGATGAGATGAGCCGACATCGAGGTGCCAAACACCGCCGTCGATATGAACTCTTGGGCGGTATCAGCCTGTTATCCCCAGAGTACCTTTTATCCGTTGAGCGATGGCCCTTCCATACAGAACCACCGGATCACTAAGACCTACTTTCGTACCTGCTCGACTTGTGGGTCTCGCAGTTAAGCGCGCTTTTGCCTTTATACTCTACGCGTGATTTCCGACCACGCTGAGCGCACCTTCGTACTCCTCCGTTACTCTTTAGGAGGAGACCGCCCCAGTCAAACTACCCACCAGACACGGTCCTCGTCCCGGATAACGGGACAGAGTTAGAACCTCAACATTACCAGGGTGGTATTTCAAGGACGGCTCCATTGGAACTAGCGTTCCAACTTCAAAGCCTCCCACCTATCCTACACAAGTAAGGTCAAAGTTCAGTGTCAAGCTGCAGTAAAGGTTCACGGGGTCTTTCCGTCTAGCCGCGGGTACACTGCATCTTCACAGCGATTTCGATTTCACTGAGCCTCTGCTGGAGACAGCGCCGCCATCATTATGCCATTCGTGCAGGTCGGAACTTACCCGACAAGGAATTTCGCTACCTTAGGACCGTTATAGTTACGGCCGCCGTTTACTGGGGCTTCGATCAAGAGCTTCGCTTACGCTAACCCCATCAATTAACCTTCCAGCACCGGGCAGGCATCACACCCTATACGTCCACTTTCGTGTTTGCAGAGTGCTATGTTTTTAATAAACAGTTGCAGCGGCCTGGTTTCTGCGGCTGTCATCAGCTCAGGAAGCAAGTTCCATCACCAACAACAGCGTACCTTCTCCCGAAGTTACGGTACCATTTTGCCTAGTTCCTTCAGCAGAGTTCTCTCAAGCGCCTTGGTCTACTCGACCTGACCACCTGTGTCGGTTTCGGGTACGATTCCTGTGTAACTGAAGCTTAGAGACTTTTCCTGGAAGCATGGTATCAGCCACTTCACTGTACAAGTACAGCTTGCTATCGGATCTCAGTATAGAGTACCCCGGATTTGCCTAAGATACATACCTACATCCTTCCACCTGGACAACCAACGCCAGGCTGACTTAACCTTCTCCGTCCTCTCATCGCATTACACAGAAGTATTGGAATATTAACCAATTTCCCATCGACTACGCCTTTCGGCCTCGCCTTAGGGGTCGACTCACCCAGCCCCGATTAACGTTGGACTGGAACCCTTGGTCTTTCGGCGAACGGGTTTTTCACCCGTTTTGTCGTTACTCACGTCAGCATTCGCACTTCTGATACCTCCAGCATACTTCTCAATACACCTTCATCGGCTTACAGAACGCTCCCCTACCACTTGACTAATGTCAAATCCGCAGCTTCGGCACATAGTTTTAGCCCCGTTACATCTTCCGCGCAGGCCGACTCGACTAGTGAGCTATTACGCTTTCTTTAAAGGGTGGCTGCTTCTAAGCCAACCTCCTAGCTGTCTATGCCTTCCCACATCGTTTCCCACTTAACTATGATTTTGGGGCCTTAGCTGGCGGTCTGGATTGTTTTCCTCTTGACTACGGACGTTAGCACCCGCAGTCTGTCTCCCGGATAGTACTCATAGGTATTCGGAGTTTGCATCGGTTTGGTAAGTCGGGATGACCCCCTAGCCGAAACAGTGCTCTACCCCCTATGGTATTCGTCCGAGGCGCTACCTAAATAGCTTTCGGGGAGAACCAGCTATCACCAGGCTTGATTAGCCTTTCACCCCTATCCACAAGTCATCCCCTGGCTTTTCAACGACAGTGGGTTCGGTCCTCCAGTTAGTGTTACCCAACCTTCAACCTGCTCATGGATAGATCGCCTGGTTTCGGGTCTATACCCAGCAACTAAACGCCCTATTAAGACTCGATTTCTCTACGGCTCCCCTATACGGTTAACCTCGCTACTGAATATAAGTCGCTGACCCATTATACAAAAG
The DNA here is from genome assembly GCF_016064815.1 of Acinetobacter seifertii. Classification (NCBI taxonomy): domain Bacteria; kingdom Pseudomonadati; phylum Pseudomonadota; class Gammaproteobacteria; order Moraxellales; family Moraxellaceae; genus Acinetobacter; species Acinetobacter seifertii. The sequence goes on from NZ_CP065820.1 coordinate 3,856,122, forward strand.
GTACGCAGTCACCGAACAAGTCGGCTCCCACTGCTTGTATGCATGCGGTTTCAGGATCTATTTCACTCCCCTCACAGGGGTTCTTTTCGCCTTTCCCTCACGGTACTGGTTCACTATCGGTCAGTCAGGAGTATTTAGCCTTGGAGGATGGTCCCCCCATATTCAGACAAGGTTTCACGTGCCTCGCCCTACTCGTCATCATTATGTGTGCCCTTTCGTGTACGGGAATATCACCCTCTACGTTCGCACTTCCCAGAGCGTTCCACTAAAACACACATAACTTAATGGGCTGATCCCCGTTCGCTCGCCGCTACTGAGGGAATCTCAATTGATTTCTTTTCCTAAGGGTACTGAGATGTTTCACTTCCCCTCGTTCGCTTTGCAACACTATGTATTCATGTTGCAATACCTACCTTAAAGTAGGTGGGTTCCCCCATTCAGAAATCTCCGGATCACAGGATATTTGCCGCCTCCCCGGAGCTTTTCGCAGGCTATCACGTCTTTCATCGCCTCTGACTGCCAAGGCATCCACCACATGCACTTAATTACTTGACTATACAACCCCAAACAGTCGATGTTACCTACAAGTTAGTAACTTCAACATTTCAGTTTAGAGTACTGTGCACTTAAACACTGTACAGCTTCAATCTAAATTCATATACCAAAACGCTTGATTCAGTTAATTTGCTAGTTCTCAATTCATTCAGATTAATTGCTTAATCTAAACTCTTGAGTGAACAATTTATTTCAGACTCAATTTTGCCAATCTGTTAATGAATAAACACGCCTTCGTCAGGTCATGCTTAATACCGTGATACTTAAATCACAGAAGTTAATAAACTAAGACCGAAATCTCTATTTACTAATTTCTGTAATCCGAACTTCTCTTAAGTTCTGGTGGAGACTAGGAGAGTCGAACTCCTGACCTCCTGCGTGCAAAGCAGGCGCTCTACCAACTAAGCTAAGTCCCCAGCTTACATCATCAGTTATGTATCTTTTATCTATAACTTCAACCAGTCAAAGTCATGGTGGGTCTGACAAGACTTGAACTTGTGACCCCACGCTTATCAAGCGTGTGCTCTAACCAACTGAGCTACAGACCCTCAGATACATCTATGAAGAACAACTTGTTGTGGATTCTTACCAATCGTCAATCTTTCGTTAAGGAGGTGATCCAGCCGCAGGTTCCCCTACGGCTACCTTGTTACGACTTCACCCCAGTCATCGGCCACACCGTGGTAACCGCCCTCTTTGCAGTTAGGCTAGCTACTTCTGGTGCAACAAACTCCCATGGTGTGACGGGCGGTGTGTACAAGGCCCGGGAACGTATTCACCGCGGCATTCTGATCCGCGATTACTAGCGATTCCGACTTCATGGAGTCGAGTTGCAGACTCCAATCCGGACTACGATCGGCTTTTTGAGATTAGCATCACATCGCTGTGTAGCAACCCTTTGTACCGACCATTGTAGCACGTGTGTAGCCCTGGCCGTAAGGGCCATGATGACTTGACGTCGTCCCCGCCTTCCTCCAGTTTGTCACTGGCAGTATCCTTAAAGTTCCCGACATTACTCGCTGGCAAATAAGGAAAAGGGTTGCGCTCGTTGCGGGACTTAACCCAACATCTCACGACACGAGCTGACGACAGCCATGCAGCACCTGTATGTAAGTTCCCGAAGGCACCAATCCATCTCTGGAAAGTTCTTACTATGTCAAGGCCAGGTAAGGTTCTTCGCGTTGCATCGAATTAAACCACATGCTCCACCGCTTGTGCGGGCCCCCGTCAATTCATTTGAGTTTTAGTCTTGCGACCGTACTCCCCAGGCGGTCTACTTATCGCGTTAGCTGCGCCACTAAAGCCTCAAAGGCCCCAACGGCTAGTAGACATCGTTTACGGCATGGACTACCAGGGTATCTAATCCTGTTTGCTCCCCATGCTTTCGCACCTCAGCGTCAGTGTTAGGCCAGATGGCTGCCTTCGCCATCGGTATTCCTCCAGATCTCTACGCATTTCACCGCTACACCTGGAATTCTACCATCCTCTCCCACACTCTAGCTAACCAGTATCGAATGCAATTCCCAAGTTAAGCTCGGGGATTTCACATTTGACTTAATTAGCCGCCTACGCGCGCTTTACGCCCAGTAAATCCGATTAACGCTTGCACCCTCTGTATTACCGCGGCTGCTGGCACAGAGTTAGCCGGTGCTTATTCTGCGAGTAACGTCCACTATCTCTAGGTATTAACTAAAGTAGCCTCCTCCTCGCTTAAAGTGCTTTACAACCATAAGGCCTTCTTCACACACGCGGCATGGCTGGATCAGGGTTCCCCCCATTGTCCAATATTCCCCACTGCTGCCTCCCGTAGGAGTCTGGGCCGTGTCTCAGTCCCAGTGTGGCGGATCATCCTCTCAGACCCGCTACAGATCGTCGCCTTGGTAGGCCTTTACCCCACCAACTAGCTAATCCGACTTAGGCTCATCTATTAGCGCAAGGTCCGAAGATCCCCTGCTTTCTCCCGTAGGACGTATGCGGTATTAGCATCCCTTTCGAGATGTTGTCCCCCACTAATAGGCAGATTCCTAAGCATTACTCACCCGTCCGCCGCTAAGATCAGTAGCAAGCTACCTCTCTCCGCTCGACTTGCATGTGTTAAGCCTGCCGCCAGCGTTCAATCTGAGCCATGATCAAACTCTTCAGTTAAAATCATTTTGCACCTTATTTAAAGACAAGGTGCCAATTCTGGCTCATCAATTACTGACTTAAATTTCGCTCAAATAAACTTCGAGTAATTTAAACCAATCAATCAATGAAAATTATTTCGATTAATCAATCAGTAAAAATCCACACAAGTTGTTCTTCAATTCTCTTAATGATCTTCTTCCTGGTTCGTCACCAGCAAGCTAGGTCGGCTATATTACTCTTAATCTCTTAAAAGTCAACAGGTAATTTTGATATTTTTTAAAACTTATTTTCCAAACCAACTTATCATCAAATTCATCACTTAAAGCAACCAACTTAATCACAAGTAACTGTTTTTCAACAAGTTTCTATCTGCATCACCGCCGATGGATGTGCATTATAGAGGATTAAGAACCAGTTGCAAGCGAAAATTAAAAACTTATGACTTGAGCGTTCACTTTTAAATCAATTATTAGATTAAGTTGTTGTTTTATATTAATAATTATTTTAAATATTTATTTTTGACCCAAATAAGCCAGTATCATCATGGATAATTCTTGCTTAAGTTGTTGTTCTGATATGAGAAAATTATTCTGACTCACGTAACGCATCATCGTAAAAAGCGTACTATTAATAATTACAAAGGATTTATGTTTCACTTGTTCGAAGTCCCACTGATGAGGATTTCTACTAAATGTATATAGCCCCACTTCAAAAAAATGCTTCTCTAAAATCTGAGCAGCTTGCGAATGACTATAGTCATGCCAATGTTTCAGTACTTCTATAAAAAATCCGTGATCGGCTTTTAATGCATTAAATCCTAGCTCTATCGCCAAGGGAATAAGAATATCTAAAGGAATATTTCCTTGATGCATAACTAATTCTTTGAGTTGTTGTCCTAATAGTTCGCTTTTACGGCGTAATAGTTCTTCTATGATTTGATCTTTATTCTCAAAGTATTGGTAAATCGAGCCTACACTCACTCCAGATTTCTCTGCAATTTTAGGAGTCGTTGTATGAAGCAATCCATATTGGGCAATACAGTGCTGTGTTGCCTCTAAGATATGGTCAACAATAACTTTTGAACGCTGTTGCTGTGGGACTTTTCTCATCGTTTTTTTATTCGTTAAATGCGAATTGAATGCGAATAATTATTCATATTAGCCTATTTATTATTCAGATCAATAAGTAAGTAACGATATGCAAATGATTAGCCCGACTCGACTTGCTTCTTTTAATGATATGCAAGACAGTAATTTCTTTACTCAGTTTTTAAATATCTGTTGTGAAAAACCCGTACAACCCAACTATACAGAATATCTATCTTTACAACGTGCTCTTTGTGAAGGGGACGTTGTAATGGATAAGGTGATTGATTGGGTTATGCAAAATCCCAAAGATCATCGCATGATTTTTGAAAAGATATTATTTCAAGGCCGTAATGACCTATTCGAGCCTATACCTAATGAGTTAGAAAATTTCTTTAATTACACTGAACAAAAGCCTGAGTGGTTAGATCAGCGCCAAATTGATGCGGCTGTTAAATTTACTCATCGTTTAGGAATAAATAATGGTTTTATTCTTAGAGATTTATCTTTAATGGCGGGATATTTATATCCTGGATTTAATCAACCATTAATTTTAACAGGCGCGCTAAAGAAACAGGCAGGTACTCGTTTAGCAGAAACTACAAAATGGTGGGTTGATATTACTGAACCTCAAGGACTTGATCGTTTAAGCTCAGGTTTTACTTCAACGATTTATGTTCGTTTTATTCATGCTCTTGTTCGCCGACAATTAAAAAAGTCTGATCGTTGGAATAGTGACGTTTGGGGAATTCCTCTTAATCAGTTTGATTTAGCCATAACTAATTTGGCTTTTAGCAGTGTAGTTTTACTTGGTATGAGAGCTTTAGGTATCTGGCCAACCAAACAAGAAGCCAAGAGTTTTTTGCATTTTTGGCGTTATGTCGGATGGTTAATGGGTATTGATGAAAAATGGCTTATTCAATCTGAAACTGAAGGCTGGCGATTACTTTACTGGATGCAGTTTGCTCATCCTCACTCCGATCACAGCAGTGTTGAGTTAGGATCAAGCTTATCAAGAGAACCTTTTGAAAGAAAATATCTGCATCTGAGTTCTTTGCAGCAGAAGCTTGCTTATCGACAACATTTAGAACTTACCCAATTTTTTATTGGTAAGAAACGGATGAAATTACTTGGATTGCCTCAACAGTCTGCTCCATGGTTTGCTTATTATCTGATTTTACGTAATTCAGTACTTTTTAACGGCGCAAAAATTTCACCAAAAGTTGAAAATTTTTTAACTCAATCAGGTCGTAATCTACAGAAACTTGGCCTACGTCTTTATGAAAATCAAGGCAAGGCAAAAACCTTAGCGAATATGCATCAATAGTTTTTAAAACCTAAAAATAAAAAGTGGAAGCCCGTTATCCGGACTTCCATTTTTAAATATTAAGGAGCCTATTGAGCTGATGAACTGTGCATTTCTGCGTGATTCATTTGCTCATGTGACTCCATCATCTGCTTATTCTTTTGACTTGGCATATAGTCTGGCTCATTATTAATTGCCCAGTAGAAAATAAGCATAAATAGTAAGGCTAAGATAGAAGCTACAATAAGTAACTTCCATCCCCACCAAGATTGTTCAGGCGATAATTTATTTGTCATTTCATTTCTCTCTTTAAATTAATTCTTTCAGTTCATTTAATTCTTAAGCTGATTAAAACTTCATGCTCATACGAACCCAATAATTTCTTCCGATATTATTGAACTGCTCTTCGCTCGCAAATCCAAAGCCTGCACTACCCGCTTTATTTAAGTGTTCTGTGTAGGTCTTATCTAATACGTTATCGATGCCAACAGAGACATCAATATCTTTACGAAGGTTATAACTTCCGTTTAAAGAAAGTGTTGAGAAACCTTTACTTGGTTTTAGATCATATCCCACGATATTACCTTGATGTAGACTCACACGGTTTTGCTCAGCAACCGCTCGCCACAACAGACCCAAGTTATACTTATCAGCTACATAGCGAATATTTAGGCGACCTTCTAAAGGTGAAATTTGAGGTAGCGGCTTGTCATCTGTAGTGTTTTTACCCCATGCATACATCGCACTCAAATCTGCTTGAATATGGTCAGTAAATTGGTATCCAATACCCGCCTCTGCACCAGCAATAGTCGCGTCAACATTTTTGGCACCCGCAGTAATATCATTGCTCATATCATGCCCACCCATTCCCATACTTGGGTGATGGTGGTAACTCATTAAGATGTAGTCATCTACTAAACCTGCATAAGCTGAAGCCCATGTATTTAAAGCTCCACGTTGTTGCTGGAAGCCTAGATCCAACTGCAATGTTTTCTCAGGGTTGACACCGTTAAAGGTATTGGTTGAGCCAGCGTTACCATGTTTAGGGGAGAAAAGCTCCCAATAATCAGGCATACGCTCTACATAACCTAAACCAATATAGCTTTTTAAGTCATGCTCAGGATGTTGATTTTCCCAACGGACGAATGCACTCGGTAACGTCTTTTCAAGCTTTGTATTAAAGCCTTGTGCTTTAGAGTCGGCACGTTCATCTTCAACTGTGACTCGATCTAAACGCACACCTGTAACTAGTTTATTGAGATCGTTCGATTGATAACCAAGTTCACCAAAAGCACCGTATGATTGAAAACGCATATCTTGACGATATGGAATATTCATTGAAGGCATATTTGGCGATAACATGCTACCGCCATGTTTATTAAATTGAGAATCTACACCTGTGATTAGGCTCCACTTATTCCATTCAGAGGTCATGGCCAAGCGCGAGTTTAGTGTACGGCGTGTCACTTCCATTGCCATCGCGTTTGGCATGAGCATGGTCATACCACCATGATTCATTTCAACTAATGGCGGAGTACGTAAGCTAAAGTTATCCATGATATGGTCGTTATAGCTGTAGTTCACCTGCCCTTCAATTTTCTTAATGACATCAGTGATATTTTTCTTTTCAAAACGTAGCCCTAAGCTTTCACGTGCAAACTGAGAACCATCCATAGAACGCCCAGCATAAAGCGATTCACCATCCGATTTCCCACCCGTGAGCTCGATCCACGTGTTTTCATCTGGAGTAAAGCCAAGTGCTACATCAGCATTCCACTTCTTCCATGCTGAAGGTACGGTATTGCCGTCACCATCTTGATAACTATTAGACTCTGAACGGTTGGCATTTAAACGAATATATTTTTTTTCATCGCCAATTGCCGCTTCAACATTATGGTCAATACGTCCATATGAACCTAGCAGGACACTCGCTTGTCCACGATAAGGTTTTTCAGAGGTGAGTTTCTCAGGCTGACGTTCAAACAGGACTGTTGCTGCCGAACCTGTATTGGCATATTGAACAGTTTGCGGACCTTTAATGACAGAAATACGGTCATAACTTTCTGGAGAGATATAAGAAGTTGGAGCATCCATACGGTTTGGACATGCACCTAGGTTTTCCGTTCCATCTGTCAAAATTTTGATGCGTGAACCAAACATGCCTCGGAATGTCACGTCACCATTTGTTCCACCACTTTGTATTGAGTTGAAACCCATAATACTTTGTAGATAGTCTGCCCCATCTGTAGCAGGTACTGGCTGAATTGGTTGTTTCGGGTCGGCATGTACAATCAGACCGTTTGCATCATTGCCTTGCTGTGCTGTAACAACAATAGGTGCTAATGAATGAAGCGATTTTGAGTCGGCATCATTTTTTTCTGAATCGGCAAAAGCGAAACCCGAATGAGAGACAGCAAGCATCGCAACCCATAAAGGCTGTAATAAGAATTTAGAATGTGGCATTTTTTATACGCTCTAAAACATAAATAAAGTGATATTGAAATCAATGAAGACCCCAACAAAAAATTGCTTTTATTTATGCAAATAGAGGCGGTGCACGCCCTTGCGGGAGTAAGAAGAGTCGCTGTAGTGCAAAATAAACATGTCGAAATGCTTGTTGATAGGCGACTAAGCGAACTTGTATACGAACAAGTACCTCTTTTACGCCAAATTCAGGTGGTAAAACGAGATTGGCATAGACGGTACAATATTGGCACTGGTGATTTGCATCATGGTGGTCATGATGTTCAGGTACTTGTGCCTGTTCGATATGGTGTTCGTGATGTGAATGATGCATGGTATGTGACATGGTTTCCGTCTGTGCCTTGGGTTTAAGCAAAGCACGGGTAATAGTTTCACAGACCGGAGCAATTTGATATTGCTTCGGTAATAGCGGCTGTAGAAATACCGCAATCTGTAAAAACACTGCTGCACATGCGAGCAACAGACCACTACGAAAAACCAAAAATCACATCCACACTATAATGTTTGAAAAAACTTTTAACGTTTCACCGCAACTTTTTCACGCTCGCGTTGACGAACAATCTTTTCGACTTTTTCACGTGCGCGCTGACGTTTAAGTGGCGACAAATAATCCACAAACAATTTGCCTTTTAAGTGATCCATTTCATGTTGGATACAAACAGCGAGAAGTCCGTCAGCTTCTATCTCAAATGCTTGACCTTCAAGGTTAATTGCCTCGATTTTCACACGTGACGGGCGATCAACTTTGTCGTATATTTGTGGCACTGATAGACAGCCTTCTTCGTACGGCTGCGTCTCTTCAGTCAGTGGAGTTATTTTGGGGTTAATGAAAACCAAAGGTTCATCTTTAGATTCAGACAAATCTATGACGATAAGCTGAATATGACGATCGACCTGAGAAGCTGCTAAACCAATACCTGGTGCCGCATACATGGTTTCAAGCATATCTGCTGCAAGTTGACGAATTTCATCAGTAACTTCTTCAACAGGCTTAGCAATGGTACGAAGACGGGGATCAGGAAAACTTAAAATAGGTAATAAGGCCATACTGACGTCCTCACTTATGCCATTGATTAAAAAACCAAATGAAGGAAATACTTCATCGAAAAATTGTGTGTTAGCCGCCTATTATAACGCATCTGCACGCATAATTTTTAGGAATTATCATAATGAAAAAGGTTTTTGACGGCATGGTTCAATTTCATGCTTTGGGGATAAAAAAGCATTTACTTGCTTTAGCACTCTGTACAGGGGTTGCATTTGGTACGGTAGCAGAGGTTCATGCTGCCAGTCCGAATCATAATCCGCCTTCTCTTAAAAGCAATGCACCCAATGTGTATGTTGTAAAACGTGGAGATACCTTATGGGATATTTCCGGTCATTTTCTAAATAAACCATGGCGTTGGCCTGAAATCTGGGCAAGCAATCAACATGTGAAAAATCCGCACTGGATTTATCCAGGTGACAGATTACTACTGTGTAGCTTAGATGGACGACCATTGGTAGGTAAAGATGAAGGAGATGGCTGTGTAGGTATTATTCGTCGTTACACAGGCCAAACCACAAACTTGCAACCACAAGTTCGTGTCGAAGCATTAAATAATAGTGTACCGGTTATTCCACTTGAACATATTAAACAGTGGTTAGAGCACAGTACTATTTTACCAGCCGATTCAATTGCCAACACACCTTACATTGTTGGGACAGCAGATCAACGTGTACTTGCAGGAAAAGGCCAAACTATTTATGCAAGAGGAAAAGGTCTAGTTGAAGGTCAGCGCTATGCTGTTTATCGCGAAGGCGAACCTTACTATTTCACAGACAGTAAAGGTAAAAAGCATAGTTTAGGCATAGAGCTGTCACAGGTTGCTTCTGGTGTTGCGATGTCTACTGAAAAAGACATTACCACATTAGAACTTACCGATAGCTATGATGGTGAAGTACGTCGTGGCGACCGTGTTATGCCTGAAGAACAAGCTAATTTACCAACATTATTTTACCCCGTAGATGCTAAACAAGTGACTGATGGCGGCAAAATTATTCGGGTCATGGGATCAATTGGTAGAGCTGCAAAAAATAGTGTAGTGACTTTAGACCGCGGTACAGCACAAGGTGTTCAGGTTGGTCAAGTTTTTGATATAGATCAACAAGGCGAGACCATTCGCGATCCAAAAACAAAAGAACCAATTCAGCTCCCTGGTCAACAAATTGGTAGTTTAATGGTCTTTAGAACTTTTGATCAGCTGAGCTATGCTTATGTTCTAGAAAGCAACTTACCAATTAAAGTCGGTTCAAGCATTCAGCCACCTCGTTTTACTGATTAGTGCTGGATGTACCATTTACAATGCTTACCCAACTTTCTTCACACCATTACCACACACTTAAAGTGTGGTATTTGGTGCAACACTCGTTAGTTAGCTTCAAAAAAATTATTGATTATTTTGGAGACTGTGAAAAAGCCACTCAACCTGATGGTTTAGCAAAGTGGCAATCTCTTGGCTTACATGCTAATCACTTAAAGCGTCTAAACGAGTTTCAAACGGCGCAAGGTCAAACCGAGTTTGAACGACTTATACAACAAGTTCAGCAACATACTGATTTTATTTTAACGCCAGATGATGCTGGCTATCCAACTCAATTACTCCCTTATACAGATCATCCACCTGTTATTTTTGGAAAAGGTCAGGCACAAGCATTATTACAACCGCAAATTGCGATTGTCGGTAGCCGAAAACCTAGCCCACATGGTCGTCAGGTGGCTTATGATTTTGCCTATTATTTAAGTGAAAAAGGTTTTTATGTAAGTAGCGGCTTGGCATATGGCATTGATGAAGCAGCTCATCAAGGTGCATCTGTTCATCAACGTACGATAGCGGTGACAGGTACAGGTTTAGACAGTACCTATCCAGCTCAAAATAAAAAATTGGCAGAACATATTTTGGCTCAAAACGGCGCCATCATTAGTGAGTTTTTACCGGGAACACCACCACTACAGCAGCATTTTCCACGTAGAAACCGAATTGTTAGCGGTCTGAGTTTAGGCGTATTAGTTGTAGAAGCGACTTTAAAAAGTGGCTCCCTCATTACTGCCAATAAAGCAGCTGAGCAAGGCAAAATCGTATTTGCCATTCCCGGTCATATTTACAGTGAATTTCATCAAGGTTGCCATCAACTTATTCGTGAAGGTGCAATTTTAGTCGATCACCCTGAACAAATTATTGAAGACCTCGCCCTACCCACCCAATGGCAGAGCCAACAAAACTCAACAGAGGAGGCAATCGTTTCTTGCACCCCAGAAATTCCAGAGCATTTGATTAATCTTTATCAGTCTTTAGACTGGGTAGGCCAAAATATTGACCAGCTTGTTTTGCATCATTCACAACCTGTTTCTGAACTCACCTCATCATTGATGGAACTAGAACTACTCGGTTTATGTATGCAACAATCAGGATTGTATTTACGTTGTCGTTCTTAATATTAGAGCGCACAATAACGACTCTGTTTGATTGAAAGGAAAGTATTACCATGATTACGACCTCAGTGACCGAAGCAGCCGAATGTTTACAACAAGGTCAAGTTTTGGCATATCCAACTGAGGCAGTCTGGGGACTAGGCTGTGACCCGTTTAATGAGCAAGCTTTTCAAAAAATTCTTGAATTGAAGCAGCGTCCTATCGAAAAAGGTGTCATTTTATTAGCTGGGCACATTAGTCAAGTCGAGCATTTGCTGACTTCTTTATCGCAAACAACTCAACAAGAGATTATTGACTGCTGGTCTAATCATCAACCATCAGAAAGAGCTACGACTTGGTTATTGCCAGCTGATCAACATATACCTTCATGGATTAAGGGCGAACATCCCCTTGTAGCTGTACGAGTAACAACACATCCTTTATGTGTGGCATTGTGCAACGCTTTTCATGGTTTTATTGTGTCGACGAGTGCCAATCCTAGTGGACAAGAACCTGCTCATTCACTACAAGATGCCTGCCAATACTTTGGTTCACAATTAAACTATCTCAATGGCGACTTAGGGCAAAGTCAGCAACCAAGCCGAATCATTAATGCATTAACTGGTGAAGTCATTCGTCCTTAATTGTAGACAAAAAAAAGCTCAGTTATATAGGGATAACTGAGCATAAAAAAGGATGGGTATATACCGCATCCAGAGGGTTTGGATATCTCTGGAACGAAAGAAAAATTGCTTAAAATAGCGTCTTTCGTAGTGGACGCTATTATGTGGTAAGAGACTATAGTAGAGAAATATATAATTTCTCTAAAAAAAGCATGAAAAGTGTAGGGAATTTAGATTTTTTCGCTTATAAGTTAAAATTATATTAATATTTTTACTCGTCTTTTTTAATATTTATATTTCAACTTGTTTTTATAATCTATTTATAAATCATATAGAAAAACTTTAACTAAGAAAAAAATGGCATATTTTCATCAGTTTTTTCTAAAATATGCCATAGTTTTTTTAATGACTTTAGTTTTGCTCTTGGATTAAGTCTGGTTTTTTAACAATGACCTTTTTTTGAGCCATAATGATACCAATTAAGATCACGATGCCACCTAAGGTATGGTAAATGGTCCACTGTTCAGATAACCAAACGCTTGCAATGACTGCCGTAAACACAGGAACCAAGTTCATGAAGATGCTGGTTCTATTTGGGCCAAGTTGTTGTACGGCCAGCATCCAAACTAACGGCGCAATTAAAGAGGCAAATACTCCAGCATAAATTGCACTTGGCGCATTTGCCGCATTCAAGCCATCAAGACCAAACCAGAAAATTAAAGGCAGATGAAATATCACTGAAAACCCAATCTGCACATATAAGCTTGTCATGATTGGAAGTGGAAGCTGCCATTTTTTAAGGAAGACTCCATAAAATGCGTAGAAGAACACGGCAATAATCATTAATGCATCACCAAGATGTCCACCATCACTTAACAGCTTATGAATATCTCCTTGGGACATGACATATAGCAAACCTGCGAAAGATAAAATACTGCCAAAAACTGCAAATCGATTAGGCACATCTTTTAAAATCGCAAGAGAAACAAAAATAGTAAAGATAGGAATGAATGCGTTCACAATCCCCATGTTAGTTGCAGTGGTATAGTGAGCTGCTGTGTAAGCAAGACCTTGATAGAGCACCATTCCAAATGCACTTAGCACAGCAAGCTTAGGCAAATATGGTTTTACTAACTGTCTCTGTCTCCAAACTGACACAATCATAAATGGAGTCAAAATGATAAAAGCAATTAGCCATCGATAAAAACTAATGCTCACCGGAGAGATATAATCCGAGACGTATCGAGTGACTACAATATTTAAAGACCAAATCAATACTGCCAAAATGGGGAAAATAAATGCCCATCTGTGATATTTCATGACCTGACTCATAGTAATACACCCTCTACAAAAGAGATTTTATTTTGGAGAATGTCTTAATAAATTGAAATATCGCATTTCCGACATTGATATTGAACTTAGGACATTACTAATTTTTTTAAAATAATGCCCAAGCTTTCATGGCATGCTCTACCACTTTGTGTAGTTGCTCGGTACTCGCGCCATCTCTCGCTTGAATCGTCAGCCCTTGAATAACTGTGGCATAGAAATCTGTCATTTCTTGAAGAGGTGCATCGGCAGCTAAATCACCCTGTTCGACACCCTGTTCTAGACGTTTTAATAACTTTTCTTTGGTCTTTATTCTCTTATCTAATAAATTTTGCTGTACGTCTTGCGTTGCATCAGAACAATTCATAGCTGCAACTACCAACATACAACCTGCTGGCTTATTAGGTTGAACCAATCTTTTTACATTGTCATAAAGATATAATTCAAAAGCAATTTTTGCTGTTTTGGCTTCTAAAAAAATTGTTTCTATAGGACATGCTTCATGAGCTAAGTAGTAATCAATACTCTTATAAAACAAGCCTGCCTTATCACCAAAAGTACTGTATAAGCTTGGTGCTGTAATTTCTAAAGCCTGCGTTAAGTCACTAATCGACGTTGCTTCATAGCCATGTTCCCAAAAAAGTAACATTGACTTCTCTAATACTTGCTGCTCATCAAAGCATTTAGGGCGTCCACGCTTCTTTTTCAGCGTTTCTTCATTAACAACAAGATCTGTTTCATGCCTATTTGTCATAAAGATCACATCTATTTTTATAACAATCGTTATTAAATTAATTGACGTTCGATTTTTTATCAACTATTTTATTTTCATAATGATCGTTAGTTAATTAAAAATTTGTCTTTCTTCACTTTGAATTTAGCCAAGTCAGGATTTCTTATGGAACAATCTACTACTTCTAAAGCGCGACCCACGACCTCCACTCAAGGGAGCTGGTTTGCCATTTTGGCCGTTGCAATTGCAGCATTTGCATTAGTAACAAGTGAATTTTTACCAGTCGGTGTTTTAAATAGCGTTGCGGCTGATTTGCATATTTCTGTAGGTACAGCTGGTCTTATCATTACTGTGCCCGGCATTATGGCAGCGATTGCAGCTCCGCTATTACCTGTTTCAGTCAAACAACTTGACCGTCGTTATGTGCTTATTTTACTCACTGCAATTATGGTCATTGCCAATACCATTACTGCTTTTGCAGAAAACTTCCATGTTTTATTACTGAGCCGCTTAATTTTAGGTATCTCAATCGGTGGCTTTTGGGCCACAGCTATTGCATTAAGCGGTAAGCTCGCACCTGCACATTTGCCTATTGCTAAAGCCACTGCCGTAGTTATGGCTGGTGTAACCTTTGCGACTGTATTAGGGGTACCAATTGGAACTTGGTTAAGTGAGTTTTATGGCTGGCGTAGTGCATTTGGTATTACCGCTGCGATCGGTCTTGTTGTACTCATACTTCAACTGATTTTCCTACCAAAACTTATACCAGACTCAGCAATTCATATTCGTGATTTACCTGCGTTATTGCGCACACCTAAAGCACGTAGCGGGATGCTAATTGTCCTATTAATTGGTCTTGCTCACTTCTGCGCTTATAGTTATTTGGCGCCTTTCTTTAAGAATATTGCAGGATTTAACGGTACCACCATTAGTTCATTATTATTGCTTTACGGAATTGCTGGTATTTTTGGAAACGCGTTTGCAGGATATAGCGGTAACTTAAATGTCCGTTACACTCTAGCCTTCGTTGGAACATGTTTTGCAATCGTGTTTTTCGGCTTTCCCATCTTTGCTATTCATGAATTTGGTGCCATCGTTCTTACTGCACTATGGGGCTTTGCATTCGGTGCCTTTCCTACCTCTGCCAATATTTGGATGTTTGTACATGCGCCTCATGCTGTAGAAAAAGGTATGCCGCTTTTTGTTGGCATGTTCCAAGTCATGATTGCTACAGGTTCATTATTAGGTGGTTATGTAGTTGATCATTTCAATGAAAATACTTTAATTTATGGTGTATTAAGCTTCGTTGCTTTAGCATTAATTAGTACATTTACCTTTGCCAAAGGCTTAAATAATCCTAAAGTAACTTGTGAAAATTAAATATTACTTAGAGTAAATAGATGAAAAATGAGGGCCAACAATTTTCCTTATTGAACCATATAGAAGTTCATGAGTTTCTATATGAAAAAGAAGATATTGTTCGTCCTCATGCTTCACTTTGGGGAGATTTTAATTTCAGTTTGAATGGTATTTTGGAAATGCAGGTAGAAGAACAAATCTACTTATCTCCTCCAAGCTATGGACTTTGGATTCCACCTCAAACGGTTCATCAATCTACTCATATCGATCATGAAATTCACTATATCTGTATTCGACTACACCCTAGCCTCTGTTCTATTTTAGGTGATGTCTGTAAATGTTTTAGTATTCAGCCTTTCTTTCGAATCCTCGTTTTACAAATTGTGGAACAGCAAAAACAAAATGGAAAACCTGAATATTTAGAACATCTTTTGCAAGTTCTATTTGATCAGTTACAACAAGCCACAGCATATTCTCATTACTTACCTCAAACACGTCATCCAGTTTTACTACCAATTTTGGAAAAGCTTTCAGACCCATTGTTTTTTAATCACTCTTTACAGCAATTACTTCAGAATTTTTCAGTCAGTGATCGTCATTTATTGCGTCTAAGCCAACAAGAGTTACAACTTTCATTATCAGAATGGCGTAATCGAGCCAAAATTGTTTACGCCATTCATCAAATTCGACAAGGCATGCCGATTAAACGTTTAGCATACGATTTAGGTTATCAGCATAGTTCTAGTTTTATTGAATTTTTTAAAAGGTATACAGGCCAGACACCTGTTCAAATCAGAAATAATTAGCTCACAGTCTGCTTTTTCTTCTCTTTTTATTTTTTGAACACGAATATTATTGCACTCCTCAAGAATAGCAGTTAAAACAAATGCGTTACTTGATATCAATTACAATCTTTAGGAAAGACTCATGACTCAATCTGTATATCACATTCCAGTAAAAGCCATTTCAGGCGAAGCGGTTGACCTTGACCAATATAAAGGTAAGGTTTTATTAATCGTAAACACAGCATCTAAATGTGGTTTAACTCCACAATACGAAGGCTTAGAGAAGCTTTATCAAGCAAAGAAAGATCAAGGTCTTGAAATCTTAGGTTTTCCTGCAAACAACTTTAAAGAACAAGAACCTGGTTCAGATGAAGAAATTCAACAATTCTGTTCATTAAACTACGATGTTCATTTCCCACTTTTTTCTAAAATTTCTGTAGCAGGTGAAGATAAACACCCGCTTTATCAAGCACTCACAACAGCTCAACCAGAACGCGTTGGTGAAGGTCCTTTCCGCGAGCGTTTAGAAGGCCTAGGTATTCCAACTAACCCAGCACCAGAAGTTTTATGGAACTTTGAAAAATTCTTAGTGAATAAAAATGGTGAAGTTGTTGCTCGTTTTGCACCAAACTTAACAGCAGACGACGAACAAATTGTAAAAGCAGTTGAAGCAGAACTCGCTAAATAATTTTTATAGCGATTTAATAAAAAAGAGTGCTGTAGCACTCTTTTTTATTGTCTGGTCAAAATGTTGTTCATTTGCAACAATACCTTATTTCTACATATTTTATGCATATAGTACGCACTTGCTTTAGTTGGTATTGTTTGTAGTTATGAAAAAAGTTTTACAAGGTGCATTTCTTCCTTTTGTGATTTTTGCTTCAGGTATGCTATTACTTGGATGTGATCAGGCACAAGATCGTGCAAAAGATCAAGACTCTGCTCAAGCTACTGAACAAACACTAGATCAAACTGATAATTCTCAAGAAGAAACTCTGCCTAAAAATAATAAAAATGAATTAAAAAATGGGAATGTTTTTTATATTGTTCGAGATGCTGCGAACTTACAGCTCAAAGCCGGTGACTATATTGAAAAGCTTAAGGACACTCAACTTGATGTTGAGCAAGCCATTCAAGATAAAGATCAGCAAGAGCTAAAAACAACTGTAACGACACTAAAACAGCAGTTAAAAGGCTTAAATCAAGCACTACTTAGTTTAGATATTAAAAGTCAGGAAGTTGAAAATATTCGTCAAAACTTATTACAAGCAAATCAACAAGTTTTAAGCATGCCTTTATTAAATGGAAAATTAGAACAAATCGATTTCGACCAAATTGAGAAACAGCTCAATACAATCCAAATGGATATGGTCAAACTTGCTGCACTAATTGTGGCAGGAGATGACAAATCAGATTCAAAAACTGATTCTTAATTTTCTTTTTAGCAATAAAAAAAGCCACCGTAAGGTGGCTTTTTCAATCTCAAACCGCGTCTTATTGAGCGCGGTTTTTGATTTTACGGATTGTTTCAAGCTGACCTGCAATCTCTGAAAGAGATGCTAAAGCAGCAGCTGAGTCCAAATCACTCTTTTGGTTTGCAAGCAATTGTTCAGCATTTTTACGTGCTTCTAAAATTGCTGCTTCATCCAAATTGTCAGCACGGATAGCAGTATCTGCAAGAACCGTTACAACATGAGGTTGAACTTCTAAAACACCGCCAGATACATAGACGATTTCTTCTGTACCATTTTCCAACTGAACACGAATCGGGCCCGGTTGAAGCAAAGTAACAAGTGGAGCGTGTCCTGGCAAAATACCAAGCTCACCACCTGCACCTTTCGCGATTAACATCGATACTGCGCCAGAGTAAATAGACTCTTTAACACTTACGATATCACATTGCATAGTCGCCATGAGATGATCTCCTTAAATTAGAGTTTCTCAGCTTTAGCAATCACTTCGTCAATACCACCAACCATATAGAACGCTTGTTCTGGGATGTGATCGTATTCACCAGCTAATAGACCTTTAAAGCCACGAATCGTTTCTTTAAGTGGTACTAATTTACCAGGAGCACCAGTAAATACTTCAGCTACGTGGAATGGTTGAGAGAAGAAACGTTGGATTTTACGCGCACGGTAAACAACCAATTTATCTTCTTCTGCCAATTCATCCATACCCAAGATTGCGATGATGTCTTTAAGCTCTTTATAGCGTTGCAATACGTTTTGTACTGCGCGCGCAATTTCATAGTGCTCTTGACCAACAACTAATGGGTCTAACTGACGTGAAGTTGAGTCAAGTGGATCGATCGCTGGGTAAATACCAGAAGATGCGATGTCACGGCTCAATACTACTGTTGCATCTAAGTGAGCAAATGTAGTTGCAGGCGATGGGTCTGTTAAGTCATCGGCAGGTACATATACTGCTTGGATCGATGTGATCGAACCAGATTTAGTAGATGTAATACGCTCTTGAAGAACACCCATTTCTTCTGCAAGTGTAGGTTGGTAACCTACCGCAGATGGCATACGACCTAACAATGCTGATACTTCAGTACCCGCAAGTGTATAACGGTAGATGTTGTCGACGAATAATAATACGTCACGACCTTTACCATTTTCGTCTTTTTGATCACGGAAGTATTCAGCCATAGTCAAACCAGTTAACGCTACGCGTAAACGGTTACCTGGTGGCTCGTTCATCTGACCGTAGACCATTGCTACTTTGTCAAGAACGTTAGAATCTTTCATTTCGTGATAGAAGTCGTTACCTTCACGAGTACGCTCACCAACACCAGCAAACACAGATAAACCTGAGTGTGCTTTTGCGATGTTGTTGATCAATTCCATCATGTTAACGGTTTTACCAACACCGGCACCACCGAATAAACCAACTTTACCACCTTTTGCAAACGGGCAAAGTAAGTCAATTACTTTAATACCAGTTTCTAAAAGGTCAGTAGAAGCTGCTTGTTCAGCATAAGAAGGCGCTTGACGGTGAATCGGCAAACGTTCTTCAGTCGCAACAGGACCTGCTTCATCGATAGGACGACCCAAAACGTCCATGATACGGCCAAGCGTAGCTGGACCCACTGGAACAGAGATCGGTGCGTTTGTGCTAGTTACATTAAGGCCACGTTTAAGACCTTCTGTAGAACCCATTGCGATGGTACGAACAACACCATCACCAAGTTGTTGCTGAACTTCTAAAGTAGTTTCAGTACCGTCAACTTGGAGAGCGTCATAGATCTTAGGAACGCTTGTGCGCTCAAACTCGACGTCGATAACCGCGCCGATGATCTGAATGATACGACCGCTACTCATTGCTGTCTCCTCAATTCAAACTTAATAATGTTAAACGGCAGCGGCACCGCCAACGATCTCGGAAATTTCCTGAGTAATCGCGGCTTGACGCAGCTTGTTGTAAATGAGTTGTAGGTCTTTAATCAATTGTCCTGCGTTGTCTGTCGCTGCTTTCATCGCGACCATACGAGCTGACTGCTCACATGCAACGTTCTCAATCACACCTTGATAAACCATAGACTCGATATAGCGAACCAACAAACCATTTAACAATTCTTCTGCTTCTGGTTCGTAGATATAGTCCCAACCATAAGTACGGTTGAGATCATCGCCTTCTTCTGCTGGTGCTAAAGGAACAAGTTGTTCTACTTTAGGCTGCTGAGTCATTGCATTAACGAAGCCATTTGATACGAGGTAGATACGATCTAATTCGCCTTTATCAAATGCATCAAGCATAACTTGCACTGAGCCAGTTAACTGTTCCAAACTCGGCGCATCGCCAAGTTGGGTAGTTGCACCAAGCACTTTACCGCCGTAATTCTTAAAAAACGAAACCGCTTTTTGACCAATTAAAGCAAATTCAACTTCAATTGACTGCTGTTGTTGTGCTTTGACATGCTGCACAACTTTCTTGAACAAGTTAATGTTCAAGCCACCTGCCAAACCACGATCTGAAGACACTACGATATAGCCAACACGCTTAACTGGGCGGTCAACCATATAACGGTGTTTGTATTCAGGGTTTGCTTGTACCAAGTGAGCAATTACACGGCGCATATTATCGGCATACGGACGGCCCTGAGCCATGCGCTCTTGCGCACGACGCATTTTAGAAGCAGCTACCATTTGCATCGCGCGAGTAATCTTTTGCGTGCTCTTGATACTAGCTACTTTGGCGCGAATTTCTTTTAAATTTGCCATACGCTTAACCTAGTATTCGAAAGCCCTTTCGAGCTTCCGAAGGTTGATCCGTGAACCAAACTTAACTAAAACTGAACTTAGTAAGTTTGAGTCGCTTTAAAGCTTTCAATACCTGCTTTGATTGCTGCTTCGATGTCTTTGTTGTAATCACCAGTTTCATCGATTTGTTTCATCAACGGAGCATATTCAGAACGGAAGTAAGCAATTAACGCAGCATCAAAGTCTACGATTTTCTTAACTTCTACATCAGCCATATAGCCTTCGTTAGATGCATAAACAGAAACAGCTTGGTCAGCAATTGAGTAAGGAGCATATTGTTTTTGCTTCATTAACTCAGTTACACGTTGACCATGTTCAAGTTGCTTACGAGTTGCTTCATCAAGGTCAGAAGCGAACTGAGCAAACGCAGCCAATTCACGGTATTGTGCTAAAGCGGTACGGATACCACCAGACAATTTTTTGATGATCTTAGTTTGAGCAGAACCACCAACACGAGATACAGAGATACCCGCGTTCACAGCAGGACGGATACCTGCGTTGAATAATGATGTTTCTAAGAAGATCTGACCGTCAGTAATCGAAATTACGTTCGTTGGTACGAATGCAGATACGTCACCCGCTTGAGTTTCAATAATTGGCAATGCAGTTAAAGAACCAGTTTGACCAGTTACTGCGCCATTAGTGAATTTCTCAACGTAGTCAGCAGATACACGTGAAGCACGTTCAAGAAGACGTGAGTGAAGATAGAATACGTCACCCGGATACGCTTCACGACCTGGTGGACGACGTAAAAGCAATGAAATTTGACGGTAAGCAACAGCTTGCTTAGACAAATCATCATAAATGATAAGAGCGTCTTCACCGCGGTCACGGAAGTATTCACCCATTGTACAGCCAGAGTACGGAGCTAAATACTGCATTGCAGCAGGATCAGCAGCCGCAGCAGCGACAACAGTTGTATACGCCATAGCGCCAGTTTCTTCTAGCTTACGTACAACGTTTGCAATTGTTGATTGTTTTTGACCAATCGCAACGTATACACATTTAATGCCAGAGTTTTTCTGAGCGATGATCGCATCGATCGCCATTGCTGTTTTACCAGTTTGACGGTCACCAATAATCAACTCACGCTGACCACGACCCACAGGAATCATGGTATCAACTGATTTATAACCAGTTTGAACAGGCTCGTCTACAGATTGACGCCAAATTACGCCTGGTGCTACTTTTTCAACAGCATCAGTTAATTTTGCATCAATTGGGCCTTTACCATCAATTGGGTTACCCAAAGCATCTACTACACGGCCAAGAAGTTCAGGACCAACTGGAACTTCTAAAACACGACCTGTACAACGAGCTTTTTGACCTTCTTGAAGGCTTAGGTAGTTACCTAAAACAACGGCACCCACTGAATCCTGTTCTAGGTTCAGTGCCATACCAAATAAGCCGCCGTCGAATTCGATCATTTCACCGTACATTGCATCAGCAAGACCGTGAATACGCACGATACCGTCGGATACCATAACAATGGTACCTTCGTTTTTAGCGGTCGCGCTGGTGTCCAGATCTCCGATACGCTGTTTAATGAGCGCACTGATCTCGGATGGATTCAGTTGTTGCATTGCGCTATTCCTCAATCTTTTATTAGTTCAGTCTTCATCATTTGCATTATGCAAGAAGACGAGTACGCATTTTTTCAAGCTTGTTAAGCGCAGAATCATCTATCACTTGATCGCCTGCACGAATAACCACACCTGCAATCAAAGCAGGATTAACTTCTACAGAAACATTAACTGCTGCCTTGAAGCGTTTTTCTAACGCGTGTGCAAGCAATTGTTCCTGAACAGAAGTTAACGGAAACGCCGATTCAATCACGACATCAACCGTATTGTTATTCTGTGATTTAAGCTGTTCATATTCTGCTGCAATTTCAGGTAACAACACTAATCGATCGTTATCTGCAAGAAGTGTCAAAAAGTTAGACACTGCTTGAGATTGATCTTCACCTAAAACTTTAGCAAAAAGCTTCACTTGCTCCGCAGGAGTAAGTTCAGGGCGATTTAAATAAGCGGAAAATGCTTCGTCTTGCACCGCAGCACTGAGCACTTGTAACGCATTCGACCAATTGTCTGTTGCACCTTGCTCAGAAGCATAAGCAAATGCTGCTTTGGCATACGGACGTGCCAACGTCAAGAGTTCAGCCATAATTCGCCTCGCTTAAAGTTTAGCAGCCAGCTGAGACAGCATGGCGTTATGAGCTTCTGCATCAACTTGTTGGTTCAGGATCTTTTCTGCACCAGTTACTGCCAAGGCAGCTACTTGTTGACGTAATTCTTCGCGAGCAGAATTGATCTCTTGATCAACAACTTCTTTAGCTTGTTGACGAATACGCTCACCTTCAGCCGCAGCTTGAGTACGAGCTTCTTCGATCAATTGCGCTGCACGACGGTTCGCTTGTTCGATCAATTGAGCCGCTTGTGCTTTAGCTGCATCAAGTTCTTGCTTCACTTGCGCTTGTGCATCGGCAAGGTCAGCTTTCGCTTTTTCTGCTGCATTTAAGCCATCAGCGATTTTACGCTGACGCTCACTAATCGCATTGATTAGTGGTGGCCAAACAAACTTCATGCAGAATGCGACAAAAAACGCAAACGCAATCGCTTGACCAATCAATGTGAGGTTGATATTCATTGCAATTCCTCAAATAGTGGATTTAGGAATTAAGATGATTAACCTACAAATGGATTAGCGAAGATGAAGAACAAGCCAATACCAACACCGATCATAGGCACAGCATCAAGAAGACCCGCGATTAAGAACATACGAGTTTGAAGTTGTGGAGCTAATTCTGGTTGACGAGCTACAGCTTCTAAAAAGCGACCACCCAAAAGACCAAAACCAATCGCAGTACCCAAAGCACCGAAAGCGATCAAGATAGCAGATGCAATTGCAACTAGACCTAAAGTGAGTTCCATGAAAAATTCCTCAGAGGTTAGGTTATTACCAAATTAAATTAAAAAAATTCAGCCCAACCATCATTTGATAGTTAGGCAATACCATTAATGTTTTTCGCTTGCCATGCTCAAGTAAACGATGGTAAGCATCATAAAGATGAATGCCTGCAACGTGATTACAAGAATGTGGAAGATCGCCCAAGGCACAGATAACGCCCATTGAATCCAAAACGGCAATAATGCAATCAGGATAAAGATTAACTCACCGGCATACATGTTACCGAACAGTCGGAGAGCCAATGAAATAGGACGAGCAAGGAATGTTACCAATTCCAAAATCAAGTTCACTGGAATAAGCAACGCTTTTGCAACTGGATTACTTGGGTTAAATGGGTTAAGTGCCAACTCGCCTACGAAACCGCCAACACCCTTCTCGCGGATGCTGTAGAACAAGATAAGTACAAATACAGATAAAGACATACCAAGGGTAATGTTTGGATCTGTAGATGGAACGATCTTGAAGTAAACGTGGTGAGGGTTCATACCAAATACGTTAGCACCAATAAATGCAGCTACTTGAGGAATCCAGTCAACTGGGATCAAGTCCATTAAGTTCATGAGGAAAATCCACACGAAAATAGTGAGTGCAAGTGGAGCGATTAAACGTGATTTGCCATGAAAAGTATCACGGACACTTGAGTCAACAAACTCAATGATCATTTCAATTGCAGATTGGAATTTTGTTGGAACACCAGCTTTCGCAGTTTTCGCAACCATCCAAAATAACAAACAGAAAATCACACCAAGGCCAATTGACCAACCCATTGAATCCAAGTGAATTGCAGTGAACCCCATCGAATGAGCTTCTTCAGCAGTCTCAGCCAATTTCCATGTACCATCTGGCATTTTGCCATAGGTCATATTGGTCAAGTGATGCTTGATATACTCTGTCGAAGTGAGGGCATGTTCTTCAGCAGCCATAAATCACACCTGGTCAATGTCAATTACTAAAAAGAAGGGAAACGAACATCGGCGTACTGTCGATATCTCGCCACCCTCCAAAAAATCTTCAATTCTTCTTGTTTCTATACTCGTTTTTGTAGACGTGAAACCCAAAAAGGAGCAACCCACGACATCATTTGAACGAGGATAAAACCAAACAGCAATGCTAACGGTGATAAAGGTTTAACATTGCTCAAAATCAAAATAAATCCAACGATCATGATTGCAAATTTGCCTAACATGCCCCTATACATGTTAGACAGCACTTGTTTCGATGCTCTCGCACCTGCTGTTCTGAAGGATTGCCACGCAAAATAACTGGTAGCAAGCCAGCAGACCAATGCACCAAGTGCCGCACTTAATGCTGCTGTCATGTCTTTTATGCTCCACGCCACAAGTGCGGAAACAGGGATCATGCATGCTTGTAAGAAGACCAAAGCTTTTGCTAATCGTCGGTCAATCAAGCGACTAGTTTGGCTCATTATTTATCCACTCACAGCATAAATGCTTGACAAGTTTAGCTGATGATCGCTTTTAATCGCAGGCATTATAGAGTTACACCCCTGAACATGCAATCTTTTCCCGACTTTAGTCGGGGTTTTTCGTGACAGGTGGTGCTGACGCTACAGTCAGCCTTTGTTTACTTTTTATCTTACTTTTGCGTATTTAATACGCATTTATCGGTTTTTATAGCCAGTTTCTTCCATGCTGTTACAAAATCGTCCTCATTATTCATACTTTCATCAACGGGTTGGAAGGTAATACTGCCCAGTTTCTGATATTGACCTTTTGTTGTGAAACTTTCTGCAAGTAAACACATCTGAGGTTTTGGTCGATTATCATTAAGATACTTAATTTGAGCCGCTGTAGGCGCAACATGCGGGTCATCCGTTAAAGCACCTGCAAACTTTAAATTAAGCGAGCGTTCCAAATACTGATAAGCATCATGATAAGACCAGTAAGGTTTACCATTACTTGAGCTATCGTAAGCTTGACCTGCCTGCAACATATTCCGAGCAAATGCATTAGCATTATTCCAATATTTCGCTTTACTTTCAGGATGCTGCTGCGAACGCAAAGCCGCAATAAAAAAGCCAATCCGCACTGCATTGTTTGGTTCTAACCAGACATGTGTATCTACAGTATTTGGTAAAGCAACGCCACGCGTATTACGCTGTGGCAAAACAGTAAGAATACCACTGTCTAATAAAGAAATTGCTTTCTTATTGTTACTCAGCAATTTGTTTAAAGGAGCTTCATGAGCTTTTCCTAACCAAATTACCAAAGAAGCATCATTGATTGCTTTACGATGTGCTGGGGTCAATTGAACGTCATGCCCACTTTGCCCTTGCAGCAATAACTGAGGTTCTTCAACACCTTTAGTAATTTCTTTTGCAATCAAATAGATTGGGTGTGTAGAGACAACCAAACCCTGACTCCAACCTAGCGTACTCATTAGAGAGAACATACTGAAAACAAAAACGCGGAACATGACAGACCATCAATTAGTAATAGCTCGAAGCATGTTATAATATAACAAAGTTACAAAAATACCTAAGATTAATCGAATGAAGCATCGCTTCATGCTAATATTCCATTAAAAATTTGAGGTTATGTCTATGAGTTCTTGCACGCATGAACATCATGATTCTTTGCATGGTGTACATGATCACCATAATGTCGCAAGTCGTTTAGCTGAAGCAGAAACTTTATGTTCTGCGGTTGGTGCACGTCTTACGCCTTTACGTAAAGAAGTTCTTGAACTCATTTTAAATGCTTCAGGTCCAATGGGTGCGTATGACTTATTAGCACGTATTAAAAGTCAAACTGATCGTCCTGCCGCTCCTCCTACTGTTTATAGAACTTTAGACTTCTTATTAGAAAAAGGTCTAATTCATCGATTAACATCTATTAATGCTTATATTCCATGCTGTCATCCACGTGAAGGACATCAAGCTGCATTCTTAATTTGCACCGAATGTCACACTGTTAAAGAAGCATCTTCACAAGGTCTGACTCAACAACTCGACCAACTTGCAGCTTTAGATGATTTCACAGCACAACACAGCATTATTGAAATTTCGGGGAAATGCCAGCAGTGCCGCACAGCTCGCTAAATCCTGTATTGATTCAACTTGAACAGGTTTCTGTTCACCGTGATGATCGGGATATATTAAAAAAAGTCGATTTTGATCTGCATCAAAATGAAATTGTGACCTTAATTGGTCCAAATGGTGCGGGTAAGTCGACTTTAATTAAAGTTCTACTTGGAATTTTAAAACCAAGTAGCGGACGTGTCATAAGCGACAAAAAACTAAAAATGGCTTATGTCCCTCAAAAGTTTAACCCTTCTCATAGTCTTCCTTTACGTGTTCAAGATTTATTAGATCTTGAAAAATGTAGCCCTGCCCTTCGCCAAGAAATTATTCAAGACACTGGCATTGCAAAGCTACAACAATCGAAAGTACAGCAGCTTTCTGGTGGAGAGCGCCAACGTGTGCTGCTCGCACGTGCTTTACTTAGAAAGCCAGACATTCTCGTTCTTGATGAACCGATGCAAGGTCTAGATATTCAATCTGAAGCTGAGCTTTATGAGTATGTGCGTAGTCTGCCGGAGCGTTATGGATGTGCCATTTTAATTGTTTCCCACGATTTACAGTGGGTTATGCAAGGGACGCATAGAGTTGTTTGTTTAAATAAACATATATGTTGCAGCGGTTTACCTGAAAATATTCAACAGCATCCTGAGTATCAGGCAATATTTGGTACCCAGCGAGTTTTTTATCAACACCATCATGACCACTGTGCGCATGGTGATGCAGCACACCCCTGCCCTCACAATAGTCGACCTCACATTCACCCAGAACCGGAAGCTTAAGCCATGATGGAATGGTTACAATTATTGTTGCCCGCATGGATTATGGGAACCTTATTGGTCTTTTTGACCGCACCACTTGGTTGTCTCATGTTATGGAGACGTATGTCTTTTTTTGCAGACACCATGGCACACGGAACCTTACTTGGGGTAGCAATTGCTGGTGCTTTAAGCCTTCCTTTGTGGCTTGGCGTGGCAGGTACTGCCATTTTATTAGTCGCTATTTTATGGGCACTGCATGACAATCGTTTACCAAACGATGCTCTACTAGCTTTATGCTCCGCAACATTACTATGTAGTGGTCTTCTATTTATTCAACATGTTCCAAGTTTAAGACCAGAGCTTTTAAGTTATTTATTCGGTGATTTACTCAGTATCGACTGGCACGATTTACCTGTTTTCACATTAATTATTGCCGTATCACTGGCAATTCTTTATCGCTTTTGGCAATCTCAAATCCAAATTGCCATTGATCCAGACATTGCGATTAGTGAAGGGGTAAATGCGAAATGGCAGCGTCTCATTTTTATGTTACTGCTAGCGTTATTTACAGTGTTAGCTTTACGAGCAGTAGGTTCACTTTTAATGGGTGCTTTACTGGTTATTCCAGCATTGAGCGCTCGACTACTCGCTCATTCACCAAAGCAAATGGTTGTTTGGGCTTTTGTTTTAGCTCAACTTGGTGTCAGTGTCGGCCTATGGTCAAGCGCAGCACTAAATATCTCAACTGGCCTCAGTATTGTTTTATGTATGGCTTTGGGTTTTGCTCTTATTTTCATGGTTCAAAAAATCAAAAACCAAACTCAAGCGGCCTAAATCAGGCTGCTTGATGAACTGTACTGAGTAATAACGCCGCGCAACTAAACATGACAGCAAAACCACGATTTAAATATTTTTGTTGTTTAGGTGAGCGAAGTAATCTTAAAACCTTTGACGCCAGCCCTGTATATCCAGCCATTACAATTAAATCAATGGTAATCATAGTAGCAGCCATAATCAGATATTGTATCCATTGAGGTTTGCTTAAATCTAAGAACTGAGGCAAAACCGCCAATAAAAATACAATCGCTTTTGGGTTACTGATATTGACCACAAAGCCATTCAACAGCAGCGCTGAAATAGATTTATTCTTTTTTTCATGCTGAATTTCAATGTCTTTTATAGGTGCAGTCCACTGCAAATAGGCCAAATACAATAAATAAGCAACCCCAAACCATTTAACCATCTGAAAAGCCAACGGTGTTGTCGCGAATAAAACGCCTACGCCCGCCGCTACAATCATGATTTGAATTAACAAGGCAATTTGCAAACCAATCGCATTCCAGTAACCATGTCTAAAACCATAGTTTAGACCACTCGACATAGAAGCAATCGCGCCCGCTCCAGGAGAAATACTAATAACCCAACAGGCCAGCATATAAGCAAACCAAATTTGCAAAGACATAGTGAAATAAACAATAAAAGTGGAATTATACCGTTTTATAAAACTATCGCGGCGATAATTCAAACAATAAAATCAATAAATAGACTACTAACAGCTCTTCGCATCAGGCACAATAATTGAAGCTCATACTAAATTATAATTGAGGAGATACCTTCCAATGACTGCTCAATCTGTCATTTTGCCATTACCATCTGATCATGCCCGTTTTATTGTTCTTCGCTTAAAAGATCTAACAATTGCTGAATTAAAAGAACAACTCGAAGCTTTATTCGAAACACGTGACCGTCTCATTACTCAGCATTCAGACGCGCAAATCAAAACAGCAGTCGCTTTTGGTCCAGAACTCTGGAAACAGCTTTACAGTCAATCTCCTGCGGGCTTTAAACAACTTGAACCAGAAAATGGTGCATTCAATATGCCTGTCGTACCAGCTGATGTGCTTATTCACATTGCCAGTATGCGTTCAGATATTTGTTTTGCATTAAGCCAAGCATTTTTTGAAGGTATTAAAGATAAAGTTGAAGTTCTGGATGAACGTGTTTGCTTCCGTTATTTCGATGGTCGCGATATTACTGGCTTTATAGATGGTACCGAAAACCCTCAATTTCCAGACGACCGCGCAGAAACAGCTCTGCTTCCAGAAAGTGCTGGAGTATTTGCAGATGGTAGTTTCATATTTGCACAGCGCTATGCACATGATTTGGAAAAATGGAAAAAACTTAAAGTCGATGCACAAGAAAATGTCATGGGACGTACTAAACTTGAATCTATTGAATTAGATGATGACGTTAAGCCAGACAATGCTCACGTTGCTCGTACTGTCGTTGAAGATGATGAAGGCGAAGAAATGGAAATCTTACGCCATAGCTTACCTTATGGCGATGGTAAAGGTGATCAAGGCTTATTCTTCATTGCTTACACTAAAGACCTGAACATTATTGATGCTATGTTGAAGCGTATGTTTGGCACAAGTGGCGATGGCATTCATGACCGCCTATTGCATTTTGTAACACCTCTAGACGGCGCATATTACTTTGCACCAAGTGAAGAGTTACTAGAAGAAGTTTTAGAGGATTAAGTTTTTTAAAAAGTAGCTATCGCCACGGTAGCTACTTTTTTATTTAAAACCAAAAAACAAGGACTTTGATATTTTACAAAGATATTATCTTTACCTTTATAAATTAATAAAAATCACTGTTAAATATAAACTTAAGGCCCATTCGCATTTCTTATTTCAACCACTTCATTACAGTCTTTAGAAGTTGAATAAACAAAAATTCGTTTATCTTGATTTTCTAGCAAAATGGCATCTTTATTTTCACCAAAGGCATTTTTAGAAATATCACATTTATAAGCTGACAGTTGAAAGTTTTTTACGACTTCACATTTAGACTCAATAATATTGTCATTAAAACCATACCATCGCGTAATATTTGTATTTGAACAAGAGATTTCCTCTACTTGATCAGCGGCTTTAACTGCTTTATCCGTACTCTCTTTCTTTTGACTTACAGCAGGACCTGATTGATTTTTATCGATCTGCACCACATTCGAATTATGATCAGCATCATGTTGGGTTCTATCTGGACTTTTATCGCTACAAGCCATTAAAGCGCCTATAAAAATTAAAATATAAATATTTTTCATGAAAAAGTGCTCATAATTATGTGTTATTTAAAAACTGATCTTAATTAAAGCCATTACCTAGCAAGTATATCTAATATTAACTGAAGCAAAACTTACAAATAACTTATCATTTTAGATTAGTAATATTTTCTAAAAGTGAATCATCTATTTTATTTTTAGAAGATTTAAAAGCCTCTGTAGCCAAATTAAGTTAATAAAAAAGGGAGTACTTTACTCCCTTTTTTAGACGTCTAATATTTTAGAAAGGAATTCGCTTATATTTACGGTATTCTGGTTTCCAGAATGATTGTTCAATCTTCTGTTTAAGTAAATCATCGCTAATAGTTACAGCCACACCATCTGCCATTGCAGCTTTTGCCACTTCAAATGCAATCACTTTAGACACTTGTTGAATTTCGCCCAAAGGTGGCAACAAGTCAGCTTGTGGATCTTTCAACAATGGTGAACAGTCTGCTAATGCACTACTTGATGCCATAAGCATGTTTTCTGTAACACGTTTAGCACCTGATGCAACTACACCCAAACCAATACCTGGGAAGATGTATGAGTTGTTACACTGCGAAATATTGTAAAGTTTGCCATGATGATTTACAGGTGCAAACGGACTACCCGTTGCAATTAATGCTTTACCTTCAGTCCATTCCACAATATCAGCTGGTACAGCTTCAACACGTGAAGTAGGGTTAGATAACGGCATCACAATTGGTCGCTCACAATTAGCAGCCATAGTCTTAATAATTTCTTCAGTGAATAGACCTGGTTGGCCAGAAACACCAATTAACACTGTAGGTTTAGCATTCTTAACAACATCAAGTAGTGAAATCACTTCTTCAATGTTGCCCCATTGGTCTACCACTTCAGCTTTTTGAGCTAACTTACGTTGGAAGTCTAATAGGTTTGGCTGATTTTCAGTGATCAAACCAAAGCGGTCTACCATGTACACGCGAGCACGCGCTTCAGCATCGGTTAGACCTTCTGCAATCATTTGTGCAACGATTTGCTCTGCAATACCACAGCCAGCTGAACCTGCACCTAAGAAAGCAATTGTTTGGTCTTTTAACTGTTTACCTGCTGCACGGCTTGCAGCAATCAAACTACCGACAGATACCGCTGCTGTTCCTTGAATATCATCGTTAAAACAACAAATCTTGTCGCGATATTTTTCTAATAATGGCATCGCATTTTTTTGTGCGAAATCTTCAAACTGAATGAGTGCTTTTGGCCAACGACGTTTTACGGCTTCAATCACCATATCTACAAAGTCATAATACTCATCACCACTAATACGTGGTTGACGCCATCCCATATAAATCGGGTCATTTAATAATTGAGGGTTATTCGTCCCTACATCAATTGTGATTGGCAATGTGTAAGCAGGACTAATACCACCACATGCGGTATAAAGTGAGAGTTTCCCAATTGGAATACCCATACCACCAATACCTTGGTCACCAAGACCCAAGATACGCTCACCATCAGTAATTACGATGACTTTAACATTGTTTTTATTAACGTTTTGTAAAATATCATCAATCACATCACGATCTGGATATGAAATAAAAATACCACGATGACGGCGATAGATATCAGAAAAACGCTGGCACGCCTCACCCACAGTTGGGGTGTAAATAATCGGCATCATTTCTTCAAGATGATTTTCGATTAAGTGATAAAAAAGAGTTTCGTTGGTATCTTGGATATTGCGTAAATAGATATGCTTATTTATATCATCATTAAAAGCACAATATTGCTGATAAGAGCGTTGGCTTTGCTCTTCAATAGTTTCAATAATATATGGAAGTAACCCGTGTAAGTTAAAGTTACTTCTTTCTTCTTGAGTGAAAGCAGATCCTTTATTTAAAAGGGGTAACTCTAAAAGTGTATAGCCTGCATAAGGGATATAAAGTGGGTGTTTACTTGGGTGTCCTGATATCATTGCCTATCTCATTTTCCAGCTTAGAACTCAGAAAAGTACAGTTTCAGCACTCTCTAAAGCTCGTTGTATGCGTAAGCTTAAGACTATTTGAGACGAAATAGGTATTTTAAACTGTGATATTAAAATTGAAGACTATTTAGTAAATATATAATATAAAATAAATATTAAAAATTAATTACTTATGATTTACAAGTTTTTTAAAATCATTCTTTATTAACACTATACTTGGCTTAGAAGCTTATAGTTTTTCAGCCTCTTACATTTTTACAAGAAATACCAAGTGTTTTACTAGCTTATAATTTAGAAAATATTGTCTAAAAAGCCTATATTTACGTGCTTTGAGAGTTTTCTTAGGCTTATTTTCCAATATTTACAAAAAAAATAGTTGTAGGGAACGAAAAGAAAGAAATTCAGTGAAAGCGTTAAATGCACTCCCCCAACTCATAGGAAATTTGCTATATTTGACGTTTTTCTGCGACATCTATTTTCGATTGATATGAATACGGCAATACAAGCAGCTCTCGACCATGCAGTGCAAACCCTTCAGCAAGAAGGCGTGCTTCCTTCGGATTGGAATAATTCAAGCAATTTAACGCGCACCAAAGACCGAAGCCATGGCGACTTTGCTTCTAATATTGCCATGATCGGCTCTAAAGCTGCTGGTATGAAACCACGTGATTTAGCTGAAAAAATTCTTGCGGCTCTACCAGAAGTTGCAGATATCAGTAAAGCTGAAATCGCAGGTCCTGGTTTTATCAATTTCTTCTTAAATGCAGACCAACGTTTTGCGATTCTTGATCAAATTCAAGCTCAAAAAGAAATCTTTGGCCGTAGCCAATCAAATGCAGCGAAAAAGATTCAAGTTGAATTCGTTTCTGCAAACCCGACATCTAGCCTACACGTAGGTCATGGCCGTGGTGCTGCTTATGGTATGACTGTTGCGAACTTGCTTGAAGCAACAGGTGCTAAAGTTGATCGCGAATACTATGTAAATGATGCTGGCCGTCAAATGGATATTTTGGCGACTTCTACCTATTTACGTTATTTAGAATTATTGGGCCAAGACCTTGTATTTCCAAAAAATGCTTATCAAGGCGACTACGTTAAAGAGATTGCCCAAAGCATTATCGACAAAGATAACAATGCATATGTTCGTGATGTAGCAGACGTCTATAAAGATGTGCCAGAAGACGTGCAATATGCAGATGAACTCGATAGCGAAGGCAATAAAGTTGTATTGTCTGGTGACAAAGAAAAACACATTGATGGTCTTATTGCCAACTCACAACAATTATTAGGTGAAGGCTACCGTGTTTTCCATCAAGCAGCTCTTCATGCGATTTTAGATGACATTAAAGATGACCTTGCCGACTTTGGCGTAACTTTCAATCAATGGTTCAGTGAAGCATCTCTTAGCGCAAAAATTGATGAAGCTTTAGAAACACTTGATCAACGTGGCTTCCTTTATGAAAAAGATGGCAACATCTGGTTTAAATCGACTGAGTTTGGCGATGAAAAAGACCGTGTTGTTAAGCGCCGTAATGGTCAAACGACTTACTTTGCCTCTGACATTGCTTACCACTTAAATAAATTACAACGTGGTTATACTGACCTTGTTGATATTTGGGGTTCTGACCACCACGGCTATATCTCTCGCGTAAAAGCTGCTATTGATGCGATGGGTTATGACTCGAAAAAATTGACTGTTCTTTTAGTTCAGTTCGTAAGTTTGTGGCGCGGTGGTGAGATGGTTCAAATGTCATCTCGTTCAGGTCAATTCGTGACTTTACGCGACTTACGTAAAGAAGTTGGGAACGATGCTGCTCGTTTTTACTATGTAATGCGTAAAAGCGAACAACACATTGACTTTGACTTAGATCTTGCTGTATCACAAAGCAAAGACAATGCGGTTTATTATATTCAATACGCTCATGCACGTATCTGCCGTATGTTAGAAAAAGCAGCAAGCACTGGCTTACAGTTTGAAGTGGATGCTGCTCGTTCGCATGCTGCACGTTTATCACTTGATGCAGAAACTGAAATTCTTGCTAAACTTGCTGCATATCCAGACGTTGTATTACGTGCTGCTAATGCGTATGAACCACACCAAGTAGGTAACTACTTAAAGGAATTAGCTGCGCTATTCCACGGTTGGTACAATGAACACAAAGTTTTAAGTGATGATGCTGAACTTACACAAGCACGCTTATTACTTTCAATCAATGTACAACAAGTATTGCGTAATGGCTTAGAATTACTTGGTGTTTCTGCACCTGAAGCCATGTAAATAAATGCTGGATATTTGGTAGAACTACATATTCAGCCATGCTGTAAAAGACATCGCTTTGTGATGATATAAACCTTACAGAGCGATGTTTTAAAGTAAACTCGAAAGAAAACAATCAAAAGACAGAGGAATAATCCACGTGTTTGGCAAAACGCAACGCGGTGTATCTGAAAGACCTAATAAGCCTAAAAAGCCTTTAATCCCTAAATGGCTAGGGACACTTGTCGCTATTTTAGTCGTCTTATGCATTGCGGTAATGCTCATGCTGTGGAAACCGTGGCAACCTGTTTCTTCAAAAAATCAGATTACGTCTGATCACTATAAAGAAGAAGAGACCAATAAAGACTATCGCTTTTATGATCTATTGCCTCAGCAACAAGTAACCCCTATTCCGGAACAAGCAATCCCTGAAAGTAAAAATCAGGGTACAGCAATGATTGTAGAGGCGCCTAGTACAGCACAACCTGCTGCATCTGAGTCTGTTGCTACTACTGATAGCGATGACTCTACAGCTGCTGCCCCTCAACAACCAAATTACATTTTACAAGTCCGTAGCTATACAGATCCCGATCAAGCAGATGCTCGTCGTGCAGAAATTATTTTAAATGGCTTATCTGCCGATGTAGTCAAAAGTTCTGAAAATGGTAAGACTTGGTATCGAGTT
Organism: Acinetobacter seifertii; assembly: GCF_016064815.1. Classification (NCBI taxonomy): domain Bacteria; kingdom Pseudomonadati; phylum Pseudomonadota; class Gammaproteobacteria; order Moraxellales; family Moraxellaceae; genus Acinetobacter; species Acinetobacter seifertii. Next base: position 3,890,991 of record NZ_CP065820.1, read on the forward strand.
ATTTCTGGTCCATATGATACTCAAGATGCTGCGCTTGCAGCCCAGCAAACATTACAACATAGTGGTATTGACTCTATCGTAATTAAACGCAAATAAAGCAAGAGTGATAAAAAAGGAACAAATATTTGTTCCTTTTCTTTTATATGTCAGCACAATTTCTTTCGTTTGAACCCAAACTCTTTTGTTTTGCCTTTTGAAAAGCTGGCCGTTGCTGAATACGATGTAAAAAGGCTTGAATATGCGGATATTTACCTTGTAAACGCGACTGAAGAGCTTCTAGTGGAAAGCTCATTTGAATATCAGCAAATGAAAAATTCCCTGCAAAATATTCATGTTCAGATAAGTAGTTTTCTAAAAAACTAATATGATCTTTCATACGTGGACGAACAAAACTTGCTTTAACCCCTTCTGTGATTTTTTTTGCTACAGGTTGGATTAACCATGGCACGTGTTTGTTTACACTATTCATAACTAAAGTCATGACCAATAAAGGCATAAGTGAACCTTCAGCATAGTGCATCCAGTAAATATATTGCTGTAAATCCTGAGATTGCTTAGGTTTAAATTGCTGATTTTGATCGTAACGCTGCTGTAAATACTCCAAAATGACCGCTGACTCTGCAATGACTTGTTCATCGTCTGTCAAAATTGGGGCTTTGCCGAGGGGATGAATACATTTCAGTGTTTCTGGCGCAGAATAGTTGGGAAGACGTTGATAATAATGAATATCATAATCCAAACCTAACTCTTCTAAAGCCCATAAAATCCGAAACGATCGCGAACATTCCAGGTGGTGTACACTAATCATGCTATTGCCTACTTTTATTTTTCTTTTTTACATAAAAAACAGCATGTGAACATGCTGTTTTATTCCATTTGTGGGATGGATATAAAATCATCCACCTCAACAAAATAGCATTTTTACACTGTAACAAGCACAGTATGAATGTCTAAACTACGTAACAAAGTTTTAGTAACAGGCGTTTTACCACACACTGTTAATATTTTTTGCTGTAGTTCTTCGCTTGGTAACTCTTTAAAAACAATACGACGTTCAATATGTTCTTCATGCTCACGATTGGTATGAAAATCAATTTCAACTGAGAACTCACCAAAGTCATAATCTTTATGCTTTGCATACATTCTTAAAGTAATAAGTGTACAAGCTGCCAGACTCCCGGTAAGTAAATCATAAGGGGCTGGACCTTGGTCATGCCCTTCTAACTTCTCTGGTTCGTCACAAAAATATTGATGACGACCACTGGTGATTTCGCCCTTCCACTGCTCAGCAAGAGGCTTTGCTTTACTGCTTGCGATTACTGCTGTCATTTTGATGCTCTCATTTGATCTGGAAGAACTGGCGCTTCTAAACGCGCACCCACGTAGTCTGGAATTTCACCAAAACGCACATCATGATTAATCCACTGCTCCCGCGCTTCTTTTAAATCATCCATTGTACGTGCAACAAAGTTCCACCATAGTAAAATTGGAGTTTCAAACGGTTCACCACCTACTAACAGCACACGGTTCCCTTTCTTTACTTCAATTTCAATTTCACTTAAACCCGTATCTAATACAACCATGTTGTCGGCAGTGAGTTCATGGCCATTCACATGGGCAACCCCATCTAATGCCATAAAACCATATTCAAACTCAGGATTTAGTGGAATACGTGTTTTAGTATCTTCGGTAGCAATTAAATCAACACCTACTAACGGCGTATGCACTGCAACTGGGGAAGTAGTTGCCAAGTATTCACCCACAAGGACGGTAAACTCTAAACCATCCTTTTCAACAACAGGTAGTTCTGGGTAGTGTTCAAATTTAGGATCCATATTGCGCTTATGGTCAGGCAATGCGATCCAAAGCTGGGCAGCATGCATTTGAGTTTCTGTATCAGGGGCAACTTCTGTATGAGAGATACCATGACCTGCTGTCATCAGGTTTACTTGTTTAGGACGGATCAATTGCTTTGAACCTAAACTATCAGTATGCATCATGGTGCCTTCAATCATCCACGTGAAGGTTTGCAAACCAATGTGAGGATGAGGACCAACATCTAGACCATCACCAGCTGGAAAAGTTACTGGGCCTGCATGATCTAGGAAACACCACGCACCAATCATTCGCTTTTGACGGCTAGGTAAAGCCCGCTTAATGACTGTCCCCTGTCCAATTTCAGCAGAACGAATTGGAAATTCCTGAATAAATTGATTGGCAAATTTCTCACAATCTTTTGAATCAGAAATATCGTAATCATTATTATTGCTCATGATATTACTCTCTTTTACCTATGCTTTTGCAATGAGTTGTTATACTGATCTTAACAATACACTCATTATTCAATATAGTCTTTTAGTAATACACAGGGTGTTATGAATGAGACAATCCTTTTTTTAGTTATAAAAATAAATAAAGCTGCATTCAGCAGCTTAAGATGACTGAGTTTTAACGAGCTGTTTTAGATTTTTCATAAATTGTCCGAACTGCGGAAAGAACTCTTGAAACAATGCATGATCTCGATTTTCCAGCATGACTTCACTAAATAACTTTAGACCAACAGCAAAAGACTTTGTAGTTTGATCATCGAAAAATTCCGCATTCTTTAGCTTTTCAACAATCTCAAAAATATCGTCATGGTTACCGCTATAGAACTCAAGTCTTTCCGTATAGGTAGAAACTTCACCTTTGGCATCTTTTAAATGTTGTACAGTAACGTGATATTGATGTTGTTTCATATATAAATTCTCTATTAAAAATTAATGATTTTGAATAATTTCAACCTGCTTCAAATCAACTTGAAATTGTTCTTGTTTAGCTTCAGTCAGTTCTGCACAATGAATCTGTAGAAGTTGATTGTTGGCTAAGTCTGATAAGTTAAATTTGGCTTCACCTCGTTGGAATTGAGTATTTGAAATTAGGCCTGCTCCTACCAAATCACTGACCACCCGATAAACTGTTGCTAAACTCAACTTCTGTTTTTGGGTATATAGCTTTTGATAAATCTGTTTAACCGTTAGATCTTCTGCTTGCTGTTGAATTAAAGACAGAACTATAAGTCTTGGATGAGTGACTTTTAGGCCCGCTTCTTTGATTTTTTGCTGTAGCTCTAACATGTTGTATCTCAACTTATAGACGCCCGATTGCAACCGCAGCCTGATCAATTTTTTCGGCAATTTGATAGATCTGCTCTTGCTTTATGTCAGTAGTATTCAATTTCAAACGTAAGGCTGTTTTCAAATTTTCCATGGCGCGGTGAATTTCAATTAATTGATCATTACTGTGAATTTCACGTCTTAAGCGTAATTTTTCTAACAGTGCACTTAACTTATCTTTTTGTTCAGTTAAATAAGCCTCACCAAACTCCGTAATTTGATATTGCTTACGCTCTATATCTAACAAGTTAATTAGGTTCATTTCTTCCAGACTGGTTAAAGTCGGATAAATTGTTCCTGCACTAGGCGTATAGCCATCACCGACTAAATCACTTATTTCTTTAATAATTTCATAACCATGCTTAGGACTTTGCTGAATAAGGTGAAGGACTAAAAGTTTCATTCGTCCAGCTTCAAAAAGTCTTCCACGACGCCCCGAACGGTGATGGCCGTGGTGATGTTCATTGTGCTCAGTATGATGATGTTCTGATTGTTGTTTCATCTTTGAAGATTCTCTAACATGTTTAATTTATGCATATTAAGATATATCTTAATATATCTTTTATCAAGTATAAGTAATAATATATGATCTATTGTATTGATAGTTATTAAGATTAATTTTTATCTTTAAAAGTTAAGCAATAAAAAAGAGTGCTTAAGCACCTTACTAGGTAGTTTCCTGAGAAGAAATTTAAGCTGACGAAAGAAAAGAATATTTATGATGAATTTCTTATAAAATGTAATATGTTAATTTTTCTCTTTAATCATAAATAATATGCACTTGTGTTATGTAAGCGATTTAACATTAGCAGATGCGTCTAATTTAGTTAGACTTTATACAAATGATACGACTAGAAAGTATTTAGGTGGCCCATTGGAAGTATCTCTAGCTCAAACGCGAGCACATGCTGATATTAATACTCCAAGTAAATTACCTATTTGGGCAATTCGATCTTCTACTGATCATAATTTTTTAGGAATTATATCTCTGGATACTCATCATGACGGTTCAGATATCGAAGTATCATATGAATTGCTGCCAGAATATATGGGATATGGATATGCAACTCAAGCACTTGAATTTGTTTTAAATTATTCATTTAATGAGTTAAATCTTAAGAAAGTAACAGCTGAGACTCAAACACAGAACAAAGCATCAATCAAATTACTAGAACGTGTTGGAATGGTTTTTGAGAAATCAGTAAAACGTTTTGGTTCAAATCAAAGTATTTTTTTTATTACTAGTCACCAGTATATCGATAAACATAAATAATGCTTTTATCAATAGACATAAAAAAGGCAGGATTAAATCCTGCCTTTTCATTTGCTTATTCCCACTCAATCGTTGCTGGTGGTTTAGATGACACGTCGTATACCACACGTGATACATCTTTAATTTCATTCATAATACGCGTTGAGATTTTATCAACTAATTCATATGGTAAATGCGCAAAACGAGCTGTCATAAAGTCAACCGTTTCAACTGCACGAAGTGCGATTACCCATGCATAACGACGACCATCACCTACTACACCAACTGACTTAACTGGTTGGAATACAGCAAATGCTTGAGCAGTTTTGTCGTACCAACCGCTGTCGCGAAGCTCTTGCATAAAGATGTCATCAGCAAGACGAAGAATATCTGCATATTCTTTTTTAACTTCACCCAAAATACGAACACCTAAACCAGGGCCCGGGAATGGATGACGGTAAATCATGCTGTGTGGCAAGCCAAGTGTAGTACCTAACTTACGTACTTCGTCTTTAAACAAGTCACGTAAAGGTTCAACCAATTCAAACTCTAAATCGTCAGGTAAACCACCCACGTTGTGGTGAGATTTAATAACGTGTGCTTTACCTTGTTTGCTTGCAGCAGATTCGATTACGTCTGGGTAAATCGTACCTTGTGCTAAGAATTTCACGCCATCAAGTTTACGTGCTTCTTCAGCAAATACTTCGATGAATTCACGACCAATGATTTTACGTTTTTTCTCTGGATCAACTTCACCAGCCAATGCAGTTAAGAAACGTTGTTCAGCATCTGCACGAATCACACGGATACCCATGTTTTCAGCAAACATTTGCATTACTTGGTCACCTTCGTTTAAACGAAGTAAGCCATTATCAACAAATACACATGTTAACTGGTCGCCAATTGCTTTGTGTAAAAGCGCAGCAACAACAGATGAGTCAACACCACCAGAAAGACCTAAAAGAACTTTTTCATCACCGATTTGCTGACGTAATTGTTCTACACGTAAATCGATAATGTGTTCAGGTGTCCAAAGGCCACCACATCCACAAATTTTATGAACGAAGTTTGCAAGTAACTCTTCACCTTTTGCCGTGTGCGTTACTTCTGGGTGGAACTGCACGCCATAGAAACGACGCGCTTCATCACTTACAGCAGCAACTGGACAGCTTGGTGTGCTTGCAGTAATCGTAAAACCTTCTGGAATCTGGCTCACTTTATCGCCGTGGCTCATCCAAACATGAAGTTGGTTTTCACGGTCTTGTAAGTTACCAATAAGTTGGTCACGTTTAACGATATCAACTTCGGCATAACCAAACTCATGTACAGTACCCGGCTCAACTTTACCGCCTAACTGTTCAGACATGGTTTGTAAACCATAGCAAATACCCAATACTGGAACGCCTAACTCAAACACCACCTGTGGTGCTCGTGGGCTGCCCTCTTCATGCACACTCTCAGGTCCACCTGACAAAATAATACCGTTTGGATTAAAAGCACGAATGTCTTCTTCAGACATATCAAAGGCATACATTTCAGAGTAAACACCAGCTTCACGTACACGACGTGCAATGAGCTGACTATATTGAGAGCCGAAATCCAGAATCAGGATACGATCTTCAGTAATTTGAGTATTGGTAGTCATGACAAACCACTAAATGGCAAAAGAATTAAGCGCGCCATTTTAACATTTTTCACGCTTCGGCGCACCGCAAATCATCATATATCTTGTTTTTTTCATATCATAATCATTTTGATATTTAGATTGATTGATATAAATACAAATTTATTGATATTTATCAATGTACTGTATACCGCTTAAAATCTTCATACACATTGATAAATTCATCACATTCTATGCAACATCCTCATGAATTTGATGTTAAGATGACCCGATAAAACAGGCATTACCATGGAAAGGTAAATACCATTAAGCGATATTTGTCTGTCCTTAAACAGTGATCCGTTTTTTATGGCTTGTTGCCCCATATCAAAATCAATAGAAATCTAAGGAACAACAATGCTTCAAACTATGATTGCAGATTTCCAGCAACATTTTTGGTTGTATGTCTCTATTCCTTTCATGAGTGGTTTAATTGGCTATGTCACTAAAGTGATTGCCATTCAAATGATGTTCTCACCACTTGAATTTAAAGGTATTAAACCATTTTTTGGCTGGCAAGGTATTGTGCCTCGTAAAGCTGAAAAAATGGCAACCATTGCTGTTGAACTCATGACAGCCAAGCTTATTAAGCCCGAAGAAATTTTTGCTCGTCTTGACCCAAAGCGTATTGCCAAAGAAATTGAAAAACCATTAATGGCAGCAGCAGAAGATATTACGCGTGAAGTTGCGCAAGAGTATCAACCCGGTTTATGGGAAGGCATGCCTGAGTTTGCCCGTCAAAGACTGATCCGCAGAGTTCAATCCAAAGCGCCTGAAATTGTCGAGCACATCATGAGTGAAGTGCAACGTGACGTAAATCGATATTTTGATATTAAGCATTTGGTGATTAGTAATTTGCTTAAAGATAAGCGTTTACTCAACAATATTTTTAAACGTGTCGGCAAACAAGAATTTAAATTTTTCAGTAACGTTGGCTTTGTATTCGGTTTTGGTATTGGTGTAATCCAAATGTTGTGCTGGATTATCACGCAAGGTAAATATCCTTGGATGTTGCCGATGTTTGGCGGATTTGTAGGATTTTTCAGTGACTGGATTGCGCTACAAATGATGTTTAGACCACTCTATCCTAAAAAGATATTGGGCTATACATGGCAAGGTTTATTTATTAAACGTCAAAATGAAGTAGCAGCTGACTATGCAGCCTTGATTTCCAAACAGCTTTTAACTTCACGTCATATGATGGAAGAGCTATTTTCCGGCACTCACTCTGCACGCGTGATTGATTTGGTGAACCGCCATGTTAAACAGGAAATTGATATGCAGGCAGGTGTCATTCGTCCACTTGTTGTATACGCAATTGGTGGAGAAAAATACCAGAATATGAAAACACAAGTTGCAGAACGTATTATGCAACAGCTGCCAGAGACCATGAAATATGTTGAGTCTTATGCAGAAGATGCGATGAATATTCGCAGTACTTTAATTGAACGTATGCAAAAATTAACACCATCCGAATTTGAAGGGATGTTGCGTCCAGCGTTCAAAGAAGATGAGTGGGCACTCATTGCAGTAGGCGCCGTACTTGGTTTTGTTGTTGGGGAATTACAAATCCAATTCATGCTCTAACTTTAAAAACCCAGAGATGAAAAAACCGGATGAATTGCTCATCCGGTTTTTTATTTTATCTTGAATATTATTTTTCAATTACATGATCTAGGCTAATACGTCCAGCACCGTGAAGCATTAGGAAGAATAATCCCCCTGCCATTGCAAAATTTTTCATAAAGTGGATGCTATTATTATATTGCGCTGCTGCATCAGCCCCACCTTGGTGGAACAAGAACGCAGTCAAAATACTAAAGATTCCAAGACCAAAAGCTGCAAAACGTGCTTGGAAACCAAATAACAAAGCTAAACCACCACCAAACTCAACCAAAATGACTAATGGTAGAATTCCACCAGGAACCCCCATAGCTTCCATATAACCTGCTGTTGCTGCGTAACCAGTGATTTTTCCCCAGCCAGCAACAAGGAAGATATACGCAATAAGTACACGAGCAACCAGACTAATAAAACTGTCCGCACCTGTTTGCGTTACGATATTTTTGACCACCACATTTGGATTAAACATACAGCCACCTTTATTTAAATGCTTATTTGTTGATGAACTCATTCTAGGTTTGGGACATTGATAATTAAATACTCAAAATCCATATATATCGTTGCACAAATAGGATGATTAATTTGTATCTTTTTGATGTTCTATACTGACTTTCTATAGGCTCACTGCTAGGATTTGAGCACGGTTTATCACTTAGCTATCTCATGGAACTTCTTGATTTTATTCTACACGTTGACCAGCATCTCGCCGAATTTATTACAAATTACGGAGTCTGGATTTATGGCATATTATTTTTAATTATTTTTGTCGAAACCGGTTTAGTGGTCATGCCGTTCTTACCGGGCGATAGTTTATTATTTGCAGCAGGAGCTTTGGCTGCGTCTACAGGTAAGATGGATCCATGGTTGCTAGGTACTCTGCTCTTTATTGCTGCAGTTCTAGGTGACACAGTTAACTATCATATTGGACGTTTTATCGGTCCACGTGTGTTTGAAATGAACTCTAGATTCATTAATAAGCAGCACTTAACCAAAACTCAAGAATTCTTTGCCCGCCATGGTGGCAAAACGATTATTTTTGCTCGATTCATTCCATTTGCCCGCACATTCGCTCCTTTTGTGGCAGGTGCTGGTAGCATGAATTATAAGTTTTTCCTGACATATAACTTAATTGGAGCATTCTGTTGGGTAGCTTCTTTTGTAACCTTAGGTTATCTATTTGGAAATATGCCAATCGTTAAAGATAACTTTACCCACCTTATTTTCGGCATCATTATTATTAGTGTTCTACCGGGTATTATCGGCTTTATACGTGAGAAGTTAAAAAACCGTAAAGCCAACGTTTAAAGCTTCATTTAGAAGAAACGAAATACCACCGGAAGCATACATAAAATGAGCAACATGGCCGATCCTTTATATAAATGATCGGCTTTTATTTTTTGCATTGAACCTGTTAATAAAGCACGTCCAAAAACCATCCAGAAACTCGCCGCAGGAATAAGCGTCAATGTAAAAGTCGCAAAGACCATGAGAAAATTTTCAGGCGTATTCCATGTTTCGGCAGGAAAAATACCAGCTGCAAACAGTAAGGACTTAGGATTTTTTAAAGTAGAGAAGAATAACTGACGTGGGCGAATATTACGGTGGTTCTGACTAAACTGCTGTAAATGTGTAGTTTTCCATAAACGAAATGCCATCCAGAACACATATAACACGCTCGTAATATGCAAAATGAGCAGTAACGCAGGCCAAACTGGAGCTGCTAAATGAATAAAGACAGCCCAAAAGCTAATCCCATAGGCATAACCTAACCATTGCATTGGAATAAGCCAGAATGTTTTAGATAAACCTTGTGAGTGAGCGGCGGTTGCAAGTAGTGCGTTTGTCGGCCCAGGGATAAGCAAAACAGCCAACATTGCTAATACAAAAAACCAGCTTTCAATCATAAAGTTTCCACATTGGTAAAGATGGGGCCACCTTAAACGAAATAGACAAAATATAGCAAGTTAAGAGCATAACTTGACGAGAAAAAATACAAGTATCATTTTAACCATATTAAACTAAGATGTTGATTTATATTTATTTTATTATGAAACATTTTGCTAAACTTTAATCATCACAATATGCTTCTATTAGCATATTGTGATGCAAAGATGACTATTAATTCGCCTTTTTACGGACAATTATTGGACAATTTTTAAACTGAGCTGCCTGAACAATTGCTTCTTGTTGGCCTAAAACACGTGAAAGTTCGGTGTTCTTGGTTGAAGAAGATTGCCCCATATTAACAGAGATGGATGGACCGAATCCCCAACCGCCTCGTCCCCAGCCACCACCAAGTCCAAGCCCAACACCCATACCTGTACTTTTCGGAGTTTGTACGCCATTATCGATATATTGTTGAATACGGTTATATTCACTTTGCAGTTGTTGGCAACTCAAAGATTGATACTGTGTCGGAGACACATAAGTCGGTTTTACCGTTGTAGCACAAGCGCCAAGAAGTAACGTGGCTGCCACCAAAGGCGCAATATATAAGCCTTTCATCATTTTTCTCTTATCGTTTTGGCTCAATCTCACCAAATAATGTCTCATAAGCCTGAGTCAATTTATGTTCTGGTGCCAAATGGGCCAAAGGTAAATTTTTCTGATGCGATTCTTTCATTAAAATTGAAGGCGGTAACATGCTATTGAGCACAGGTAACCCTTCATCTTTCAACTGCTGGACCACTTCCCGAGGTAGTTTTGCTTGGGATTGGAACTGGTTCACCACAATTCCTTCAATTTCCAAGCGATCATTATGATCATCTTGCGTTTCGAGAACATTTTCAATCAATGTTTGTAACGCACGCTTTGAAAAGACATCACAGTCGAAAGGAATCAGGACTTTATCTGCTGCAATTAAGGCAGACAACGTGAAAAAGTTAAAAGCCGGTGGTGTATCGATATAAATACGGTCATAGCGCCCAATTAAGCTTTGAATAGAATCTCGCAATTTATAAATTTTATGCTTGCTTTCAAGTGCATGCTCAAGTGCACCAAGCGTAGGGCTTGCTGGAAGTACATCTAATTTATCAAAGGATGTCGAGTGCACAAAACTGTCGAGGTCTTTGTTCCGAGGGGCTTTTAAAATTGAGCCTAATGCATTACCAATTAGACCTTTTTGTTGATTGTTCCCCAGCACATCTTCAAAGAAGTTTTCAATATTTGGTTCTAAAACGGCTTTATCAGCAGCGTATGTTGCTTCTTCGCCTAAAAGATATTGGCTAGAGTTGGCTTGAGGATCCAGATCGATAACCAAGGTCCTAAAGCCATGTTTGGCACTAATCGCAGCCAAATTTACAGTAATACTTGATTTCCCTACACCGCCTTTTTGGTTAAATACCACACGAGTTAACATGTTTCCCTCTGCATATTTTTTTATTGTATGCAGTTTAACCTAGAGCCTAAGCAAAAAGGCAAAGAATGTAGAACAATTAAGCAAAAACTGGTTTCACAATCACCAAAATAATAATGGCAATAAATGCGACTGCACTAATAGCTAAACCTGCACGGCGCTGTGCCAATAAAATAGTGTCATCCTTTTTAAAAGCCTTCATTAGTGATGATAACAGCACTAAAAATAAGATAATTTTCGCGTAAAACCATGGTTGAACCTGAAAATTCTTCATCACCAGTAAAATTGCACCAGTAATAAAAATCACAGTAAATGACAAATGCTGCAAAGCAACTAATACTTTACGGCCTGCTGGATTAGGTTGTTGCCCCTGAACACCAATGAATAGTGTAGAAGCGCGTAAAACAAATACCATAAGTGCAGCCGCCACCGCAGTCATATGAATAATCTTAGTGATTAAATGTGCATCCATGAAAGTTAACCCTTAGCTTTTAGGTGCATGTGCACATTCTGGGCTTGCTGGCGCTTGACCTTGCCACTCACTTGGCAAATAAGCATGAATTGCTAAAGCATGGATTTGACCTGGATTCATTAAATCAGAAGCCAACGCATACACTTTTTGATGACGTTGAACCAAACGCAAGCCGTTAAACTCTTCACTTACCACAATCACTTTAAAATGTGATTCTTTACCTGGGAAATAACCACCGTGTCCAGCAGACTCATTAATAACTTCCAAATGGCTAGGTGCAAGGGTTTGTAACCGTTCAATCAACTGTTGTTCAAGGCTCATAGCTTTTCCTTTTACGATTATTCGTATATTTGGACCTAGTATACCCTGTCTACGGACAAACAAAAGTTGCTCTTGTATGCCTTGACCTCGAATAAAATGTCTATTTATTCGGCAACTTATCAATAAAATAACTCTAAATGCTCATTTCTGTTTTTATTTTATGCAATCAGCATAATTATTTGCATAAAGTTGTTGACCCTTGTTTTGCTTAATGTATTATAAGCGGCACGCGGGAATAGCTCAGTTGGTAGAGCATAACCTTGCCAAGGTTGGGGTCGCGAGTTCGAGTCTCGTTTCCCGCTCCAAATTGGTTTTTTTTGAGAAAGTTTTAGTAAAAACTGCTCATATATGCGGGAATAGCTCAGTTGGTAGAGCATAACCTTGCCAAGGTTGGGGTCGCGAGTTCGAGTCTCGTTTCCCGCTCCAAATTTAAAAGGCCCTAGTCGAAAGACTGGGGCTTTTTTCTTTTTATCGATTCTTATTTTGTACTCAATCTATTCACAGCAGAACTTACTGAAAAAGAACTCAACTCCAAAGAAAGATTTTCTACCTTCTACCAGATTCACTTTTTTAAATTGCAGTTGTCTTCATTTAATTTAGGTATATTCGCAAGGTGTCGGCTTCATTGGATGCATAGATATACACGGCAGTAATTGGAAACATTCCATATTAAAGCGTTCTATATTGTGGCTCTGCTGTAAACATATGGAAAAGATAAAATTGCAATCATAGATATAACTTTGAAAATGATATTGTTCTGTGTTTTGAGCATCATGAGTTGCATCAAAAAACTGTATATGTTCAGAAAAGACATGGAAATTAAGCTTCTTTAAATGGCTGCTCATTCCATGACCAGTACATTTAATATAGGATTCCTTTAAGGTCCATATTTGAAAAAACCGCTGATATACACTGAATGGATCAGTACTTTCATTTTCCTGAATCCAGTCTATTTCACTCAGCGCTAATACACTGTCGACACGCCTCCATTCGAACTCTCGATTCACTCGTTCAACATCGACGCCTATTTCTCCTTCTCCAGTCACAGCAAGGACAATAACATCCGCTGAGTGGCTAAGATTAAAATAAATAGTCTTACCGTCTTGTACAAAAGGTTTGCCGTTCGGTTGTAATTGAATATTGACTTGATGGGGTGAAATACCCAGCTTATCTGCTAAAATAGACTTCGTTAAGACACGAGAAATCAAGAAAAGAAGCGCTGCTTGAGGAAGATATTGATCATATCTCAACTTTTCTGCTGCATTGAGAAAGCTGAGATAATGACTCAATATCACATGATCTTGTGGTACCCGTGAAACTGGGCAAACAAAAACTTTTACTTGGGCTATATTAGACATCACTAAGCTGTGCTGTAGTACTGATGTATTTAGTTAGAACTGGTGTGAGATAATCATAAACTGCTTCTACATGGGTCACATGCGGATTATGACCTGCACCAGCAATGCTATGTACAGGAATATTAGGACTGATTGTAGTAACAAGTGGGTCCTTCTCTCCAACAATGATTTCAACTTTAGAGCTAAGCTCGTTTAACAAAGCTGTTTGAGATGCTCGCTGCTGAGGCAAACTAATACGGTGCATATACTCACTAATATGCTTGGCTACCGACACCCGGCGTAATGAATCCATCGCATAACCAACAGATGGATTTTTTTGCCCCTCTGGATGTAAGTCTTTAGCAATCATATCTTTTGGCACAAAACGGAAAATCAGATTAGATACCGCTTGTATCTGAAACATTTTAGCAGCCTGTGCCTGAACAAAATAAGGCGATATGAGAATAAGACGTGCAACTTTATCTGGATGTTTCTTTGCAAGGTTCAATGCAAAGAGACATCCTAACGAGTGGGCAATCACAACACTATTTGGCGCTAAAAGCTTTGCAGCAGTATCGATAAACTGATGATTGTTATCTTCAATCACCTCATAACTACCCGAACGCCCAAGTCCGGGTAAGTCCATCATAGCGACCTGATCGTATGTAATTTTATTGATAATTGGAGACCAACATGCACTATCAAATGGAATACCGTGTAAAAATAATGCAGAAGATTTTTCCGAACCAACCGACTGTTTAGTATAAATTTCTGTCCAATATCGGTTTTGATAACTAAAAGAATTAGGTATTGAAACTTGCATACGACCAAAGCGTGTAAGCACCAGACGATCAATCCAACGAGAGAAATATGGAGTGATATTAATCAAGTCCGCGATGCCCATCTTCACTGCCATCGCCTCTGCCCCATCAACATGATAGTGCTCAGTAGAAATGAAAGAGAGTTGTTCTTTAGAACCGTCAAGTAATACTTCAGGTAGTTTTTCTAATAGACCTTTAGGTAGCTGTAAATGTGGTGAGCTAACCCCTAAATGCTCGGCAGCGAGGTGAACGAGGCGATGAAATTTCGGTGTCTTAGGATCAAGCAGCATATACTCCTGAGCAATGGTCTCAGGATAAGACATCGTTCGGATTAAAAAGCTCACGATATACTGCATATTACATAGTGGCAGGAATGTGTCACGGCCACCTGGCAATGCCAGTAGACGTCCCTGATAGAGCTTATCAATCATGTCCGCAATACCGATATATTGCATATCGCCATACTTATAGAAACCATCAATAACTGTAGCTGGATTTATTGCAGTCCATGGCACATTTAAACGCTTACAAGCCTCAATGAAAGCTTGATAACCCAAAATTTTTGAAGCTTCATAGCCACCATGTTTGCAATACAACTCATCAGCCGACTCTTGTGGCGGAGCAGCCACACGATATCCACCAATCCAGATAAATCGCTCAAGCTGCTTCAATGTTGCGGCCCATTCAATTAAGGCGAGTCCTGACTTAACATTTGTACGCTCAGCTTCAGCTTTGCTAATCCCCCAATTAAATGACGCTGCAAGATGATAAATTACATGGATCTTTGCCTGAGCATCCGCTAGCAGAGAGTCCAGCTTAAAATCACGGCTCAAATCATATTCAACAAATGAAATAGATGGATCAGCAAGCCCTTCTGTTGCAATGAAACCTAACAGCTTATCTTTCTTAGTTGCAGCATTACGTAGCGCAGCAATGACCTGATGACCCTCACGCAAAAGATCAACGACTAGTCTGCTGCCAATAAAACCTGCTGCACCTGTTACTAATATGGTCTTCCGTGAAAAATTATCTTTTTTTGCTTTCTTTAAATTATCCATAAGTCACCTTATTAGGGCTGGGCAATCCAGCATTGTTTTGGAGCGAATTATCTTAAAAATTATATCGGATCTGGGCATATACCAGACTGTTATCTCTAAATTGTCCTAACACCGTATCATTTTTGCCCCAGAAACGATCTCCACCTGCATTCAACTGCCAGTGATCATTGAGGTTGTAGTTAATACGCACTCTCAATAACTCATTCGGCTCTGGTGCAAAATAAAACCCTGTAAACTCTAGCTTTAGGTTGTCATTCATTAGGTTAAGTGCATAACGCAGCATAGCCCCATACTGATTCTGTTGATACTGGTCACTGATGGTTTGTTGATAACGATAAACTTCTCTCAATAATGGATCTGTTAAGCTATCGGCAGACCTTACATCCTCCGTATGTTTGTACACGCCCATTAAACTCAGCGTGGAATTTTTTAATGATAATTCTGGCCCCACGACAACAGTTAAATTATTTTTTTTGTGTGTAAGATCTTCACTGCCATCCGAGTCAGTCTTTATATAAGCAGCTTCACCTCTCCATACGATATCGTTATGGTTATAACTGAAATCTACTCCATAGACAGACATAGGATTATTTTTCAGCTGTAATGTTGCCCCTGCTGGAGATAACGACTGTAGTGACAAATCAGGCATGTGATCCAAACCTGAAAAATACGATGCCCCGACATCTAGACCATCTACAGAATAATCCCAACGTACTGCAAACATAGGACGGCTCTTACGGTCTATGTCATACTGAACACCAGCAATCTGACGCAATGGAATCACATCTGAACGACTACGCGGATACCACAATGCGGTCCATTTATTGGTTCCAGATTCAGGAATATACGTCAATTTGAGTGCATCATTTCCAAGACGTTGATCTGTCTCATCTGGTACTAGACGCGTATAGTCACGAGGCGAGAGATTATCCGTTGGGTTAATCCCATCAGCCCTTCCCCAGATGACAATCTGACGACCAACATCAACATAAACGGTCTGATCCCAGTTATAAGAGGCATATAACTCACGTAAGTTACGATTTACCTTACTCACTTGATCTGGATTCACAGTATGGTCCGTTTCGTCTCCAACCACTATGTCGTAATGCAGCTTAAATGCAGGGTTAAACTTGAGCGTACCATTGGACCAGAAACTTGCCTGTCCAATGTTTTTTAATGAACTTAAATCACGATCTGATGACCATACATCGAGTCTGGCTGAGTTCTGGCTCACAAAACTAATTTCACTGTCATCTGCATAAGCATGCTGCAGTAGCATAAAGCTACTGCAGCATGCAAACACCCAATAGGCACCTTGCGTCATTTTTCAAGGCTCTGCGGTGAGAAAAGCTTATCGGATAAAGTTTTTTCTGCCACAAAATCATTGACGATCACTTGCGTCATATGTTGAGTTTGCAGATTTTTCGCCATAGATTTCATGGCCTGCCATCTTGGTTTCACTTTGCCGTAAGGACGGATATCGGTGAATTCAATGTGTTTTAAAGGCTTACCTGCAGTATCCCAAATGTCGATGGTTGCTGTAACAAAGTTGTCTTTGAGTATGCACATGCGACGTTTACTATAACCAAAGTCACTCTTCACAGTATTGTTAATTGGTGTTGCTTCAATCATGTAGCAATCTTTGCCATTAAATTTGCCATCTGCAAGTTTCGTATACTTCCAGTCACTGAGCTTATAACCAAGCACATCACCATAACTAAAGTCCGTACCAATAAAAGCATCACCTTTATTCGCTGATGCAAGACGGCGTACTTTTTTCAATGCAGGCAAATAGACAAACATGCTATCGCTGCCTTTCGCATTTTCAATTAACAACGTCGTGGTTCCTTGAACATCTGCTGGCGAGATGAACTCAGTCAAACGCATGTTGTTCTGAGTATTTCCAGCAAGCTTGGTCATGTTTTTAGTTAAACGTACACGTTGCTCGCCATTTTTAGAGGTCAAAATAAATTTAGCGCTAGCGGTTGAAGACAAGAACTTAGAGGCATCATCACTACGATTAACAATGTCTTGAACCTCATCTGCATGAGATGTTTTAGGTAATGAAAAAGTGAGTGCTGTACCCAACAAAAGGCTTGTCACAACTGTTTGTGCAACAGGAATGCTCTTCTTATTTGAAGAAAAGATAAAACGAGGTTTCAACATCAGAATCATTGTAGGTACCATAATTAAGGTTGCAAATACACTGAACAGCATCGCAATCACAATAAACATTGCGAGCCATTGATGAACGTGGAAGCCTTGTGATAAGGACAATACGCCATACCCACCGGCAACCGCAGTCGCGACAAAAAGAGATGCCTTACCAGCAGTACTTAAAGTTTTACGAATAGCGTCTTTGATATCGCCGCCTTCTTCGCGCAAGATTTCACGCAAGCGGTAGAGGAAGTAAATGGCATAATCCGCACCAATACCTACAGCCATGGCCGAGATGAGTGAGTTTGGAATATTGAGCGGAATGTCGAGCCATCCCATCACACCAAATATGGCAAGAATTGAGAACAGAAGTGGTGTAAGAACAATCAGTCCAGCTGAAATCGAACGGAAAACCAATGCTGAAATAAAGAATACGGCAAATGAAATTTGTAAAATGTTCATGAGCTTGCCGTGAACCATTGTTTCAGTTAAGGCAATGGTCTGCGTCACATCACCACCAAAACTTACTACAGCTTTATCACCCAATTGACCCGCCATATAGGTTTTTAGCGACTCAAGGATTTCTTTAATGCGATGATTACTGCCTGTTTTCAGAAGAACAGTGATCTTGGCATAACGCTGAGTGGTATCAATGTATGAATCAAAATCAGTCGGCTCACCAGACATTGAATACAACAGCAGATACTGAGCAACGACATCTTTGGTTGCAGGAACCTGAAATGCCTGTGGCTGATCAGCATTCATTGCCTGATTCATTCGTTTGATATAGTCCACGATAGAGATGGTTTTACCGACCTCTGGAATTGAGTTTGCGAACTTTTCTGTATTATCAATCGCTTTTAGGATTTCAGGGTTTTCAATACCATCACGAACCTTCGTATCAACCATAATATAAAGGCTGTTTGTGCCACCAAGAGACTGATTCAAGAATCTGTCGTCTTGTTGCATTGGTAAGTCGCGAGCGAAGAAATTACGGCTATCGTTGTCTACCACAATACGGCTCGTGCCAATAGCAAGAAAGACGCCCATTGCCGCAATCGCAGTCATTAACATCATTCGTGGACGAACTGATAAAATGACATCACCAATACGGTTTGGAATCCAATCCCAGATCGGCAAGCCTTTGCGTTTGACCTTCACAACTGAAGGCGGTGGCAACATTGAGCGAAGTGCCGGAATAAAAGTCATCTCAATCACCAGCGTACTGATGATCCCGATTCCTGTAAAAATACCGAATGAACGAATAGTGGGAATGTTGAAGGTCAACAATGAGAAGAAACCAGCCGCTGCAATACCACCAGCCAATACCATAACTGGACCCACACGAACCAAAGACTGCACTACAGCTTCGCTATTGGCAGCTTTAGGTTCCATCCCTTGAGCAATCAGGCGATCAAAATCTTCATAGTAGCGCTTGAGCAACTGCACGGCGTGCCCTGCCGCAATAGCTAAAATCAGAATCGGCGTAGGCGAGTTAAAGATATCCATTGGCTGTTTGAACAAGCCCATCATGCCCATACCCCATGCCACAGCCAACAAAGCTGTAACGAGTGGCAGAATCAAACCTTGCTTGCTGCGGAATGCTTCAAAGTGCAATAAACCAATCACCAATACGGCAATCGGGAACAAGATATTGATACGTTTAGAGTAATCTTCAGCTTTATCCAGATACACAGGATTACCACCGACACTGATGGTCATATCTTTAGATTGTTCACTCTCTACAATTTTGTTGATTGGGCCCATCATCTTTTGGAAGCCCTCTGGACTTTCCTCAAGCTCAAGCAAAATCGCAGCAGTTCTTTGATCTTTCGATACCACTGAATTCATATAGGTTGGATTCAGTGCCAGTAGTTTTTTCAGGTGATCGATATCCTCCTGAGTCACTGAACTGCTTGGTAATAGTTTCTTGGCATCGAAGCCTTCTGCATTCGCCTCGATTCCTTTCGCCTGACGTGCAGCCAGACTCATCATAGTTGAGCGAACTACACCAGGTGCATTATCCACTTCTTCGGTAATGCGTTTGACTTTCTCCAACACCTGCGGCTGATAAATATCACCCTGCTTCGGTGTAATACCGATCACGACCATATATTTGGAGCCGAATTTCTTTTCAATCAGCTTGGTCGAGGTAATATAAGGATGCCCCTTAGGCGCAAGTGCATCTGGGTCAATAATAATTTTTACACCAGATGCCAGATACGCTAGAGCAAGTGTTAAGAGCATCACCACAGTCAAAACAATACGGCGATGGCTAAGAATCCAACGCGCGTATTTCTCCATTACTTGTTGAGTCTTACGAGGTGGTTTACTGGTCTCGATAGTTGGTTTATTTTCATTGCCAACCGACTCATAGGCTTCACCCCTTTGAGCCAATGCTTGAAGATTATCAACATCTTTTTTGAACTGAGCGAGTACCATCTTTTTTAGCAGCGCTGGCGGCAATACACCAAAAAAGCTACCCGGTTCTGCCTCAAACATCCATTCAATCCACGTACCTTCCGGATGTGGTTTGAAACGGTAAGTACCTGTGTAGTGAAAGGGTCCTTCCACTACTTTAAACGCATACAATTCATTCGGTACTAGATGTGTAATTTCACCTTTAAAGGACATTTCACGACCAATAAAGCTAAAACCAATCTCGTACTTACTGCCCACACGCGGAGTACTGTCTAGCAGTTCAGAATGCTTACACGACAATTGCCAACCTGCATCATTGGCCGGGTTTGCAAGGTAGTTAAAAACCTTGTCAATCTCGGCCGGTATGAGGAAAGCATGTTCTATGGTCACCATAGTGGTTCTACCTTCTTGTATTTCTTATGCAGGAATTGGATACATCTGATCAATGGTCTGGGCCACAGCCACGACATTCTCAGCGTACATAATTGATGAATGGTCACCAGGCAAATCCACTTGTGTAAATGTTTCTTTGACCAGTTGATCCCAACCTAGACTTTCTCCGAAGTCTTCCTGCTCATCTTTGGCCTTGACCAATAGAATTGGAAAATCTTCAGGATCTGGGAAATAGGTCTGGAGTGCGATGCCATTCGCCAAATAGGTATCAAAGTAAAGTCGGAAATCTGATGGATCAGCATCTAACGGTAGAACATTGATGGCCTTAGCTTCTTTAAGTACATGATCAAACATTTGATCTGGACTCAATTCACGCAAGTATTGCGCTGGGATCGTTAACTTTTTGCCATAAGGTGCAGCTAAATCACGGGCGAACCAAGACAAAAGCATGGCATCGTCGGCATCTTCAGGCACATTTTCTGGAATTGGAGCACGAGTATCGATCATGACAATACCTGTGACCTGTTGCCCCATTTGACGCAACTGACGACTGATCTCATAAGCAATCGCCCCACCGAAACACCAGCCACCGAGGAAATAAGGGCCTTGAGGCTGCATCTTTTGCATTTCAGCAATATAGAGCGTCGCCATTTCTTCAATCGCCACTTCCGCAGCATCGGCTTCAATCAGTCCAGGAGATTGAATAGCACGTAAGGTACGATTCGGGTTGAGGTGACGCGAAAGCTCCATATAACAGAAGGTACTGCCACCAATTGGATGGAACAGCCACAGCGGTTGTTCATAAGTTCCACGGCGTAGTTCAATTACGATAGATGGCTTAATTTCTTTATTTTCGCGAATGATCTCACTCAGACTCGCCACAGTGGAATATTGAGCCAACAAAGCAACTGACAGTTCGGTACCGAAAGCCTTTTTGAGATGGTTGACAAGCTTCACAGCTAATAAAGAATGCCCACCTAGTTCGAAGAAATCATCATGTATACCAACTCGCTTGACTGACAAGATCTGTTCAAAGGTAGTACACAATTCGATTTCGATCGGATCACGCGGTGCAACATAATCATTGCTCTGCTCAAAGATCGGCTCAGGAAATGCCTTACGATCCAACTTATTGTTGGCCGTCATTGGAAATTCATCCAATCGGATAAACGCACTTGGCACCATATAAGCTGGAAGATGGATTTGCAGGGTCTTTTTTAAACCAGCAATATCAAGCTCTTGTCCAGTTACATACGCCACCAGTTTCTGGTCGCTGTCAGCTGTGGTCTTAACCAGCACTACTGCATCTGTGATACCGTCGATCTGTTTGAGAACATTCTCGATTTCACCTAGTTCAATACGGAATCCACGGATTTTAACTTGGAAATCTAGACGTCCATGATGAGTCAAACGTCCATCTGTACGCAGGCAGACTTTATCCCCTGTTCGGTAGAGTCGACCAGCATTTGGTAGAGATGGCAATGTTCTAAATTGTGCATCTGTGAGTTCAGGTCGATGCCAGTAATCAACTGCCAGACCATCACCACCAATCCAAAGCTCACCCATAACGCCTGGTGGAACCAAACGCTGCTGCTCATCAAGGACATAAAGCTGGGTATTCGCCAGTGGTTCACCTAAATCAATATACTTTGCATCGGTGATACGAGCTGCACTAGACCACACTGTAGTTTCAGTCGGGCCATAGACATTCCATAGACAACCAACTTTATCCAGCAGTTTTTCTGCAAGAATAGTATCTAGCGCTTCACCTCCACAGAGTGCAGTCAACCCTGCATTGCCGCTCCACTCGCTATCTAAGAGCATTTTCCAAGAAGCCGGTGTAGCCTGTAACACATTGATAGACTTAGCATTTAGATAATCTACGAGCTGATTACCATCTTGTGATACTTCACGTGGGCATACATGCACCACACCGCCGTACATAAGCGGAATGAGTAATTCAAGAATTGAAATATCAAATGCATACGTGGTGATTGCTAACAACTGAGTTTCAGTCGTTACTTGCAGTCTATCATTCATAGATAGCAAGAAATTGATAATTGAAGGATGCCCAATACGAACACCTTTAGGCTTACCTGTCGAACCTGATGTGTACATCACATAAGCTATGTCACCAAAGGCAAGCGTCTCGCGCACTTTCTCAAGTGCCACAACACCAGCTTGATTGATATCTAAGTGAGGCACAGAACTGTTAAGAGCATCCATTAACTCGGTTTGAGTCAAGATGACTTTAGGTTCGGCATCTTCAATGATGTTTTGTAGACGTTCAGTTGGGAAGTTAGGATCCAGTGGCACATAAGCTGCCCCTGCCGCCCAGATTCCAAGTATTGCTGCTGGCAATAACGCTGTGCGGTCTAACATGAGACCTACACGATCGCCACGTGTAATACCGTGTGCACGCAAATATTCAGCAATACCAGCAATATGTTGACCTAACTCACGGTAGCTAACCGCATGATCGTTCGAGGTCAAAGCATAATGATCACCGCGCTCATCAATCTGCTTTAAAATCATTGCGAATAGATCATGCTGAGCATAATCAGTCGCCTTTCCACGAAGAGCCTCGAACTGAATGCCATCTTTATAATCAGGTGCGATATTTAATTCAACAATCTTACGTTCAGGATGAGCCACTATCTCAGATAGTACAGCTTGCAGCAGTTGCACCATATTCTCAGCAGACTGTGCAAAAAATAACTCAGTGTTATATTTCAATACACCAACAAGTTCACCCTGATATTCACCGCCCATTTCTAGCGTAATATCCAACTGTCCTTCTTGCTGGCGAACTGGAAAACTTCCTAAAGTTAAATCTTGACCAACCAAAGTAGCTGGGGTTTGGATTGGCAGAAGTAGTTCTTTAAACTCATCCATACCGCCTAGACGTTCCCAGAACATTCCTACCTGAGCCAATGGGTTAATACTGCCATCACGCTTTGGTGAAACAGCCTCAACTACTCTAGAAAAAGCAACTTTTTGATGCTTAAGGCTCTGTCTTAATTGTTCCTGAACTTGCTGGGTAAATTGACGTAAAGTCAAATCAGCATCGATGTCCATCTGGATAGCTATTGTGTTGACGAACTGCCCCAATGCATTACGCAAAGAGCGTTCAAGTCGACCAGCTACAGGTGTGGCAATAACTAGATTATTTTCATTAGAGAGTTTGTGCAGCAGGATATAGAAACCAGATAGCACAAGTCCGAACAATGTGATCTCATAATCTTTCGCCAAGTTTACAAGACCAGATGACACTGATTCAGGTACACGGAAAGCCAGTGAGCTACCCTTATGCTGCTGTACAGCTGGACGAGGATAATCAAGCGGAATGCTATGCACATGTGGTGCATGTTTCAGTGTATTTTTCCAGAAAAGTAAACTTTCATCAGTATCATCGATTACGCTGCTCTGCTGCTTATCGGCATACTGTGCAAACTCAATTCCGTTCACTGTATCCGCCTCTGCAACGAGTCCAAAACGTTTGCTGACGTCTCGCAGCAACAGACCAATTGACCAAAAATCCATGAGCGCATGATGAATCACAACGGCAATCACATAGTGATTTTGTCCACGCTCATAACAATGAACACGCCACAATGGTGGCTGAGTCAGGTCAAACGGCTGCTTGGTGTCTTGCTCAACCAATTGCGTCAAATCAGAAGCTTCAATATGACGAGCATCAGAAAAGATGATATTCGGATAGACACGATCCCAGATGAGTTGCTCAATCCCCTGATCATTGGCAGGCATGCTGACACGCAACAGCGGATAATCATGCATTATCGCTTCCAGAATCTCCATCGGCTTGTTGCCTAATGGTTGATTGACCTTCACATCAAAGGCCACCACCATATTGTAGGCACTGCAAGTTGGCTCAAGACGCTGGATGTACCAAATACCAAGCTGTTCCGCAGAAATCGCATGACGCGACAGAACTTCCGGTTCTAGTCGTGCAAGGTTGTTCATGAAGCAACTCCCTGTTGCAACTCAGAAACAAGATATTCGGCCAACGCATTGATTGTTGGGTAATCCCATAAGAGGGTCGGCTCAAGCTCCAGTTTTGTCAGATCTTCTAAGTCCCCAGATACAGACAAAGCAACGATCGAATCAAGACCATAACTGGTAAATTTTTGATCTGGATCAATCGTCTCAGGCTCTACGCGCATTTCTTTGGCTACTAGCGTACGAATAATTGCGCTCCAGTAAGCTTTATCTTTATTCATGGGGTAATCTCCTCTTTAACCGGTTTGGCATCACGTGGTGCCAGTGCAAAATCGATGACGGATAACATATGGTTAGTTGAAATTCGGTCTAGCAAATCTGCCAATGTACTTTCACGCAATGACGTCATAGGAGGAGCTGTCTGTCCTTCAGCGGCATTTAAGAAAATGATCAGCCATGCACCATCCTGTAAAGCTGGTCTTAGGGCCTTACGGTTAAAAACCCAGAAACCCAACACGGCAATACGAGCAAATAACTCGGCGTAGCTACGAGCAAGATTAAAGCGCAACGTTTCAAACTCTTTGCTCTGCTCAGAATTTGAGAAGTAATCCTGAATTTTTTGATCTAAAGAACGTTGTTCAACCAGAAGTTGGCCTGCTTGTTCACGTAGCGTAGTAAGTGTCTTAGCAGACAATCCTGCTGTGACATCGGCATCGTTGAGCATTTCGATGATTGTTTCGAGTGATTCCATCACCAAATCACCATCTCGGTTGAAAATCTCAAGCTCGCGGAAATCAATAGCGCCTGTCTCTACCTGCAAGTCATACAACTGGCGATAGCGTGCTTTAGCTTCTGATTGATTGAGATGGTCGGCTTTTTTGCTACGACCTTTATTGGCAGATTTGAGCTGAAAACTCAGACTGTCTAGGCAAACGGTGCTACTACCGTCAAACACACTAACAATCAGATGGTCTCTGAATGCTTTCTGATACATTCCATCCGCATACGCATTTCTTAAGAAAAAGCGTGACCCAAGTACTGAAGAAGTGATCTTGGCAAGTGATTCTACATACTCAGGTACCAGCACCTTGACGATTGGTGACCATGTACTGAACTGATTGATACATACGTGCAAACCACGCGCACCAACAAGTGATAACACCTCAGCCGCTAAAAGGTAGGCATAAGCTGTAGCGAGCTGCTCACGTACCAACGGAATACTGATTACTTTTTTATTATATAACTCGCGTTCAATAGCAAACTCGGTCGCAATGCGTAGCATCGTATCGCCAGCACCTAGAGAGAAGCTACTGCAATATGCACGTGTTACCTGTAGCGTCTTAAGCCCAAGCTCTAGGCCTTGGCCTTCTTCACCGATCAGGGCATCTTTGTGAATTTCAGCGTTGTTAAAACCAATACCGCTGATATCTAGACCACGCATACCCACTGTTGGTAGTCGGTTCAGGCTATATGTTTCTTTTGAGGCCATATGACGCTTATCGAGCCAGAATGCGCTTAGGCTACGTGGTCCACGATCGTCTGATGTTTTAGCGATCAGACTTAAAGAGTCTCCTAAAGTGGCACGGTTAATTGACCATTTTTCGCCATTTAAAACATATTTACTCTCGGTAGATTGCGCTGTCACTTCACTCGATAGCAGGTCGGCGCCATGGGCTTTCTCGCTATAAGCCAGCGCTGGAGCAGCACCACTCAAAATTCGACTAGCAATGTTTTGGCATTGATTCGCATTACCGCCGATCCAGACAATCACAGACCAAGCATTCGTACTATAGGTCGAGTTGATAGTTAGATCACGTCGTGCCAGCACGCGATGTAGATATAGCAATTCTTCACCAATTTCCATACGACCTCCAAGCTCTGAAGGTACATAGAAACGGTTCATACCTACCGCATTCAGAAAATCAACAGCACGCTGAGGGTACTGTTCTTTCTCATCACGTTCGATGGCAGCAGACCAAGAAAAGTCGTTGTTAGTATCATGTACGGAGCCTAAAATTTGCTCCAGACGAGCAGCAGATTGAAACTGCCGCAAATTGGACGTAAGTGACATGAATTTTCACTCAAATGATTAAAGGGTAAGGGTTTAAAACAAAGCACTTTTCAGACGATTAAAAATCAGCTTGCGCACTTCACGTTCCTTGATCATTGAGTTGAGTAGATTGGAGCTATAACGAATCAGCTGCCCCCGCTGCTCACGATCACGGATGACTTCTAAACCGTTCTTGACATAGTTTCGAGCAATCACCGTTCTACGGTTTGGATGGGTTAAACAGACCAATTGACCGCGTTCGATCTGCTCTTTAATTTTTCTTCTTCTAATTTTGCCGCTCGTGGTCTTATTTATTCGGCCTTGATGCAGTAAAAAGACACCTTCTACAGGCAAGCCAATCTCAGATGTCACTTGTTCCTTGACCTGAGTTCTAATAGCTTCAAAATTGAGAGTCTTGTCTAGTGACTTCTTCTTGATTTCAAGTACAACCGTAACACCGTCAGAATCAGCAACATTCACTGCTGCAACACAACCTTTACGAACAGCAGGATGCGCCATTTCAACAGAGCACTCGATATCTTGTGGATAATAGTTCTTGCCACGAATGATAATCACATCCTTAAGGCGACCAGTCACATATAGGTCTCCATCTTTGACAAAGCCCATATCCCCCGTTCTTAAGTAATGCAATTGGCTAGGCTGACCCGCTTCATCGACAATAGTCGCGGCAAAAGTTTCCTGATTGACCTCTGGCTTCTGCCAATAGCCGGCTGTAACACTCTCACCTGCCAACCAGATTTCACCAACTTCATGAGCAGCTACTTCTTGATGGGTATGCGGATTGACGATACGGCAATCGATGTGTGCAGAGATCTTGCCACAGCTCACCACTTGTACAGCATTCTGGTCTTGACTGATTTCTACCAAGTGGGCATTTAATTTGTCACGATCAAGTGAAATAGCATTCAGAGGGCCAGTTACACCACTGACTAAAAGCGTGACTTCTGCCAAGCCATAACATGGCAAGAAAGTATCCAGCTTCAATTTCGACTGAGTATTAAATTTCTCCATGAAGCGCTGCATAACGTGAGCTTTGATTGGCTCAGCACCATTAAACATTACACGAACGCGACTCAGATCAAGTGCTGCAGCGTCCTCATCAGAGATACGATGCAAGCACAACTCATAAGCAAAGTTTGGCCCACCACTGATCGTGACGCCTTTTTCGCTAATGAATTGTAGCCATTTCAGGGGTTTTCGAATGAAGTCCAGCGGCGACATAACATAACAGGTCAGTCCCACATAAACGGTCTGTAAAACTGAGCCAATTAATCCCATGTCGTGATAAACAGGCAACCATGTCAGGCCAATATCATCCGGCTGCGTACAAAAGGCTTCGGCAATCATGACCTCATTTGCCATAATATTTTTATGGGTAACGATCACCCCTTTAGGCCAACCTGTTGATCCTGAAGTGTACTGAAGGAAACAAACATCATCTTCAT
The DNA here is from genome assembly GCF_016064815.1 of Acinetobacter seifertii. Classification (NCBI taxonomy): domain Bacteria; kingdom Pseudomonadati; phylum Pseudomonadota; class Gammaproteobacteria; order Moraxellales; family Moraxellaceae; genus Acinetobacter; species Acinetobacter seifertii. The sequence goes on from NZ_CP065820.1 coordinate 3,918,495, forward strand.
CAATAAGCGGAAAATCTTTTTCCACTACATCACGCTGCAATTGGGCATCAACTGCATGTAATATTAAGCTTTCATTTTGAGCCTTTAATGTGATCAGACCTGATAGCTCAAGAATCTTTTTTGTTGTGAGTACTATCTTTGGCTCACAGTCATTCATAATATTCAAAATATTAGAAAAACCATTACGATTAAACGGTAAGCTGACTGGTACTGCGATGATTTTAGCTTTTAGACAAGCAAAGAACGAAACGATAAAGTCTAGACCAGGTTCAAATAGCAATACTGCACGATCGCCACTATTTACAAGGTTTAGTAATATCTGAGCTTGATATTGAACTCGCTCGTTCAGATCTGCATACGTCAAAGCTTGAATACCACCCGATTGGCGTCCCAAATACTCGAAAGCGGTCTTAGCTCCATTTAATTTCGCGTGGGATTCCAAAGTTGCAATGATATTATCCGTACACATTACAGCCATAACTTACTCCGATTAATTATAATTAACCCTTCAAAGAAACCTGTTGTTTCAGAAATTCAACTTCTAGCTGGGGGTTTTAATAAAAATGAATATACTTTTGTTTAAAATATAAATTCACATTATATTTTATGTGCGGGTGTTTTTTATTACACCTGTAAGTGTTAACAGGTTAGGCAACTTTTATTTAAAATTAAGAGCTTAGTTCTCTTTTATAATTATTTTTATTCAGTTAAAGATTACAAATTATTGTAATTAATTAAACTTAAAAAGCTATCCTAATAGCCTCGATTTAGAATATATCAAGCTAATATTGTTAATTTTATCTAAACCACAAAAACATACTGAGTTCGAATTTTCATTTTTTCTTAACTTTAGGTTCGTATTTTAGATAAAATTTATGATTTTAATGGTTACATGTAATCTAACTAAAAATTATATTTAACTCCACAACTTTTATTTTTTAATAAAAATCTTAATTTAATTATACTTAAGCTTTGATTAAATACTTAAAACTAAATATATACATAAGTTGTGAAATTCATCTTACTTTCCGACCATAAAAAATAAAAAGTTAAATTAGAATTAAATATATTAAAAAGAAAATTTTTAATTTTGATAATTATTATATTTTAATAAAGATAAATAATTTTTTAAATTTAATTTAAAATACACATCACAACTATTTAAATTTAATATTATTTTTATTATAAACTTAGTTTTACAATAGTCCTAACATTACAGCACGAATTGCTGCTGAAATTTTATTATTCACATTTAGTTTTTGCATTGAATTACTCAGATGGAAATTTATGGTTCTTTCACTTACTCCAAGAATCTGTGCAATCTCAGCTGACGTTTTACCCTCAGCCGTCCAACGTAGAACCTCTTTTTCTCGGTTCGTTAAATATAGATTAAACTGAGAGAACTCAACATCATTTACAATTTTAGCAATGCTGGAATGTACAGTTTGAGTTAGCCAATACATATTTGTATATTGTGCCTTTTGTTCTTTTTCAGATAATTGGTCGCTGGATCTTGCCAAAGTTAGCATTCCACGTGTCCCAATGAAATCACGACTTGACTGTGCCCAACCAACATTTAAACCATAAGAACGCGCTTCCTCCCAGAAGTCTTTCTCTGCTTGTGTATGAGTGTATTGACTTGACCAGACAAGAGGTTTCAGTGAAACCATACAGTGCTGAACAGTTGGGTCGACCTTAACATACTGCTGTTCCACATAGCGTTGCTGCCATGCTTGAGGATAATTATTCAGCATAATTGTTTTTGGTTCAGCAATAGATAATGGTGACTGCATACCATAAGCACAATAATCAAATCCAAGCTTTGATGCTGTCGATTTGACGACTTCAAATAATTGGTATTCATCTTGCACGATCAAAAATGCTGATAATAAATCCTCTTGCCAACTTTCCATTTGCTCTCATTAGACTCCGGCCAAAAATCATTTTTTGTTCAGTTTCATCTTATGAATTCAAGCAATCAAATTGAAGTATAGGCCTTATCTTTTACCCTTATTCCAATAAAGCTCTGCGAGAATCTAAAAGATTTTTAGGTACTAAAATATTTTGAACACCTATTCCTCTTTTATTGATTTCTCAATTGCAGATTTTGAATTCATCATTCAATTAACAACACTTTTAAGCCTAAATGGGTGCAAATTCTTCAGATAAACTAAATTTCTAAAAGCTTTTAAGGTTGTTATATTTCAGGTGCAGATTATGCTTGAAAAAAAATTTTTATAGGATGCATTTTATTCCAAAAAATAATTATTTTTAAATAAATACTAAGACTTTACTACTTATTATCAACGAGATATTTTTATTAATTTAATTTAATAATAACTTCCAACAACACCTAAAATTATGAAATTTTACCATTTATTATATATAGAAACTAAAAACATCTACAATAATTTAAAAAATCAAATAATTACATCATAATCTGTATTGCTTATGATTATCTTTCAATAATGAGAATAGATAATCCATATAAAGTTCATCATCGGTCGTATGATTTCGTAGTTTTCAACAAGTTATTTTCGACTAAAGAACTAAAGTTACTCTATTCTCATATAAGTAAATCTTAATATCCAAGCACCCCTCTAATAAGGTCAGCTTAACGATATAGGCCATGGAACTATCTTTAACCTGTTAAATATGACAGTATTTCATTGGCAATAATTTATGTTATTTATCAGTAGAATTCCATTTTAGGTTACTTAAACAGGTAGCATGGTCAGCATACCCACTCATTTTCCAATCTCAGCAGATGGTTTTATTCGGATGAATGAAAACCAGCTTATGAACCACCCTCTCCGACACATCTTATCCATTGTTGAATCAATACAAATCGAAGATTCACAAATTTTCTATTACGGTTTTACTGAATGGGCAACACTAAAGACCCCTGCTTTAAGTACTGGATGGGACTGGGTATTCATTGAGCAAAATGGGTCCGCTAGCTTAAAACGAATTGGCCTGCCGAGAAGCAATATCATGATCGTTGATGTATCTGGTACAGATATTGGATTTGATGTGACTGGATCATTAATCGGGAAGAAAATCGACAGCCTGTTCTGGGAACAGTTCATTTATGCCCAAATCAATACAAGATTAACAAAGTCTAAATTGAGCCCTAATTTCTCCTAGCAACCTGTAAATTTTTACAGTTACCGCCTTCTTAGCTGTTCAGTAAAGTCACATCAAAAATAAGTGGAAGCACTTGTAATGAATATTATTGCTGGATTTCAAAACAATTTTTCAGAAGGCTTATATACCAAATTTAAAAGTTACCGCTACAAGGTGTTTGTTGAACATTTGGGATGGGAGTTAAACTGTCCACATAATGAAGAATTAGATCAATTTGATAAAGTCGATACAGCTTACGTCGTCGCTCAAGACAGAGAGTCCAATATTATTGGTTGTGCCAGATTACTACCTACAACTCAACCGTATTTACTGGGTGAAATATTTCCTCAATTAATGAATGGAATGCCTATTCCCTGCTCACCAGAAATTTGGGAACTCTCAAGGTTTTCTGCCGTAGATTTCTCGAATCCACCTACCACAGCGACTCAAGCAGTATCATCACCTGTTTCGATTGCCATTCTGCAAGAAGCAATTAACTTTGCAAGAGAACAAGGTGCCAAACAACTTATTACCACCTCACCTCTTGGGGTAGAGCGGTTACTACGTGCTGCTGGGTTTCGTGCCCATCGTGCAGGCCCACCAATGACGATTGATGGATATGCTATGTTTGCATGCTTGATTGAAGTGTAGTTCGTTAAATCAAAGTCTAAGAATATTGGCGACATTGCAAAGATGAAGGTCTTAAACGGCAATCTCGTTTCACTCGCCAAATTTCAAAAGCCCTAGTCAAAAAGATTAGGGCTTTTGAAATTTGAAAGACTCAAACTTAATATTAAGACTGCTCAGTAATTTTGGTTTTCAAATTTAATTCTGATTTTTTATGGTAAGCCTCATCAGTTTTAGTTTGCCAATCACGTGGCATAAATGAAGTCGATATAATCGCAACGATAGCCATAGATCCAATATAAATCATAATTAAGTAAGGATTACCCTGCCCGATACTTAAAAGTTTGGTCGCAATTAACGGCGCTAAACCACCACCAAGCACCCCAGCCAACTGTACCGAAATTGAAATTCCGCTATAACGAATTTCTGCTGGAAATTGACGTGCAAAAAGCTGAGCTTGCGGCGCATACATAATTGGGAATACAACACCAATTGCTAAAACAATGGCTGTCCAGACTAATACCGGATCTTTGGTGTTGAGCATGGTAAAAAATGGATAGCTGTAAAGCGCCAGTATGCATAAACCAAACATAAACATATTGCGTTGGCCAACCTTATCAGACAAATGTCCACACAACGGCGTCATAAATAGAATGACTATTGCACCGCAAATGGTGGCAAACAAAATGTCTTGGCGTGCGATTCCAAGTTGCGCAGTGGTATAAGCCAATGTAAAAGTTGAAGCAATATAAAACCATGCGTTCTCGGCAGCACGCGCTAAAATAATGGTGATGAGTTGCTTTGGATGGTTTTTAAAAACTTGTAAGGCAGGAACTTTGACTTCTTCGGACTGCTGTTTTACTTTTTCAAAATCTGGTGACTCTGGTACTTTTACCCGAATGTACCAACCCACTGCCAGTAAAATAATGCTGGCAAGAAATGGTAAACGCCAGCCCCAGCTAAACAATGCTTGCTCAGGTAATAACGACACCAGTCCTAATGCAATTGAGGCTAGCATTAAACCGCCACCTGTACTGGCTTGAGGCAAACTTCCCCAAAACCCTTTACCACCTTCGGGTGCATGTTCAACAGCCATAAGCACAGCACCGCCCCATTCACCACCCATGGCCATACCTTGAATGAATCGTAAGACAACCAAACCAATTGCAGCCCAGTATCCAATTGATTCGTAAGTCGGTAATAAGCCAATGAGTACCGTTGGAATTCCCATGAGCATCAGAGTCAGTAGTAACATCGATTTACGGCCAATCTTGTCACCAAAATGACCAAAGACTAAACCACCAAGTGGACGGCCAATAAAACCAACGGCATAGGTAGCGAATGCCGCAAGTACACCTGTAAGTGGGTCTAATTTAGGAAAAAATAGCTTGTTAAAAATCAGCGCTGCCGCCGCACCATAGATAAAAAAGTCATACCACTCAATAGTAGTGCCGACCATGCTAGAGATGCCTGCTAATCGATGTGACGACTTTTTAGGATGTGAACCGTTTCCATGTATTGATTGCATCATAATATCCTTTTTAGATTTTCTTGTTTTATCTTTTTTATGCTTATGACCAGCCCTGACCATAAGCATTTTCAGGTCTCGCTTTATCTCCTTAAGCTTTTTAGAGTTGCGTAATAAGGCTTAGCTCAATTTTTCTAAAATTGGCTCAAATTTCGAATTACGTTCTTGCCACTGTGGTTGTTTGTCTTTATCGACAATGAGAGCACGGACACCTTCAATAAAGTCACCATGCTCAAACCAAATGTCCTGTAAATCACGTTCAAGCTGCATACACTGCGGTAAAGAAAGCCCACGGCCTAAATGTTGCAGTTTCAAACTGGTTTGTTTGGCAATAAATGAGCGCTGCTGCAAAATACTGAGCATCTTACTTGCCCAAGTCTTTAAGCTTTCATCTTGTTCATTTTCAAGACTTTGCTCAATTTCATCTAAATGCTGATATCCGAAGTGTTTACGAATACCTTCAGCCAATTGTTTGAGTTCACTGTCAGCAGGGCGAGTAATAAATCGGGTAATGATGCGTTCAATTCCCTCTTTACTTAAACTTGGTGCCTCAACCAGAGCATCTTGCAAAGCTTGTAACTGCTCGCTTGGCACATGGTAGTCAATTAAATCAAGATAAAGCGCATCGCTACTGCTGATCTGCTCGCCCGTAATTGCCATATAAACGCCAATATCATCAAGGCGAGACAGGAAATGCGTTGCGCCAACGTCTGGGAAAAAGCCAATCGCTGTTTCAGGCATAGCAAATCTGGACTTTTCACTGCTCACAACAATGTGACAAGCTTGAGCCAAGCCAAATCCGCCACCTAAAACATAGCCATCAAGCAAGACGATGACTGGTTTTGCATATTCACGCAGTATATCTAGCATTTTATATTCGGCACTAAAGTAGCCTTTGTAATCAGCCGTGCCATTTTTATAACTGTCGTAGAGATAGCGAATATCGCCACCTGCACAGAAGGCTTTTGGGCTATTTGACTTAATTAATACTGCCTGAACAGCAGCATCATTTCGCCACAGTTCCAATTGGGCACCAATACTTTTAATCATGTCTAGCGACAATGCATTGAGATGAGTCACACGGTCTAAGGTAATAATGCCCAACTTACCTTGTTGCTCAATCATTAAGTGATTTTCTGTATTCATTTTATTGATCTCTTATTGATTTTTAAAATTTGGTTTTCGTTTTTCAACGAACGCCTGCATTCCTTCTTTTTGGTCAAATGTTGCAAATATTGAATGGAACATGCGTCTTTCAAAACGCAAGCCTTCAGTCAGATTCACTTCAAAAGCTCGGTTAATGGTTTCTTTGAGCATCATATTTGCAGTTAAAGATCGTGCCGCAATTTTTTCAGCTGCTTGCAAGGTTTGTTCAAGTAATTCTTCTTTGCTAAACACACGTGCGACTAAACCACTTTGCTCTGCTTCTACAGCACCCATTTGACGAGCGGTAAAACACATTTCCATTGCTTTGGCTTTACCAATAGCATGAGTTAAGCGTTGTGTACCACCAATACCCGGAATTACACCTAAGGTGACTTCAGGTAAGCCAAACTTGGCATTGTCAGCACAATAAATAAAGTCACACATGAGCGCCAGTTCACAGCCACCACCTAACGCATAGCCGCTGACTGCTGCAATTAGAGGTTTACGGCGCTGTGCAATACGGTCTGCAAGATGGAAAAAGTCATCAAAATAAATATCTGGAAATGCTAAATCAGCCATTTCTTTAATGTCTGCACCTGCGGCAAAAGCTTTTTCAGAACCTGCCAATACGATGCAACCAATTTCACGGTCTTTTTCGAGCTGATCTAATGCCTGATTAATTTCACTAATTAATTCACTGTTTAAAGCATTGAGCGCTTGAGGGCGATTTAATGTAATCAGTCCAACCCCATTACGCTTTTCTAATAAAATACTTTGCCACTGCATTATTTATTCCTTGTTCTGATTTTATAGACTACGTGCAATCACTAAACGTTGGATATCACTTGTGCCTTCGTAAATTTGACAAATACGCGCATCACGATAAATACGTTCAATAGGGAAATCTCTGAGGTAACCATAGCCACCAAACACTTGTAGTGCGCTCGAGCACACACGCTCAGTCATTTCTGAAGCAAATAACTTGGCCATTGAAGCCTCATTGAGACACGGTTGACCTGCTTCTTTTAAACGTGCAGCGTAGTGAACCAGTTGTCTCGCTGCTTCAATTTCAGTTGCCATACTGGCAAGGCGAAATGCGATGGTTTGATGCTCAAAAATTGGTTTTCCAAAAGTAATACGCTCTTTGGCATAACGGGTCGCCTCTTCGAGCGCCGCACGTGCTAAACCGACTGCTTGTGCAGCAATACCAATACGTCCACCTTCTAAATTGGCGAGAGCGATTTTCAAGCCCTCACCTTCTTTACCCAGCATAAGGCTTTTATGGATGCGCACATCTGTCAGGGCAATCTGGCAGGTATCTGATGCATGCAGACCGAGTTTTTCTTCAACACGAATTACTTCATAACCCGGCGTTTCACGTGGGACTAAAAAGGCACTAATACCTTTTTTGCCCGCGCTCGGATCGGTCACGGCAAACACAATAATGACACCGGCATTATTACCCGAGGTAATAAACTGCTTGGCACCATTTAAGATGTAATCGTCGCCATCTTTGACAGCTCGGGTTTTAATGGCTCCCGCATCTGAACCTGTATGTGGTTCGGTTAAGGCAAAAGCGCCGATCATTTCACCTTGTGCCAGAGGTTTTAAAAAGCGTTCTTTTTGCTCGTCGGTACCAAACTTTAAAATAGGCACACAACCAACCGAGTTATGTACGCTCATGATGGTCGAGGTTGCACCATCTGCCGCCGCAACTTCTTCGAGTGCCAGTACATAGGCTAAGTTACCGGTGTCTGAACCGCCCCATTGCTCTGAAACAAGCATACCCATAAAACCGAGTTGGCCCATTTGAGCCAGAGTGTCTTTTGGGAAAGTTCCGTCTCGGTCCCAATCGCTGGCATTAGGCTTAATTTGTTCTTGGGCGAAACTTTTCGCCATGTCACGGATAAGTAATTGTTCTTCGGTAAATTGCATTATTATTTCCTTTACCCTGCTTTAGCTTGTTGTTTAGCAATTTCTTGATTACGCAATAAAAAGCGCTGAATTTTGCCACTTGGAGTTTTAGGTAATTCACTCACAAATTCAACTAAACGTGGGTAAGCATGAGCAGAAAGTCGTCTTTTAACAAATTGACTGAGTTCTTCAGCAAGTGTTTCTGATGGTTGAGTAGTCGCGGATAAAATCACGAAAGCCTTAACCACTTCGGTACGGTCTGGGTCAGGCACACCAATCACTGCTGCTTCAATCACAGCATCATGTTCAAGCAAAGCACTTTCTACATCGAATGGACCAATCCGATAACCCGATGTGGTGATTACATCATCGCTGCGTCCTACAAAGCTCATACTGCCATCGGCATGTAACTCGGCAGTGTCGCCCGTTAAGTAGTAATGACCAACAAAAGGCGATTTACGGCTTTCTTTATAGCCACCAAACCACATCATTGGAGACTGGCTAATATCGACTGCCAAAATTCCTGGTGTGTCTGGCGGAAGCTCTTCACCTAGTTCATTAACAATCGCAACACGATAGCCCGGACTTGGAAAACCTGCTGAACCAGCATGAATTTCATGTTTTAAACCATGATGATTACACACCACCATACCGACTTCGGTTTGCCCATAGTGGTCATAAATTGGAGCATCAAGCACTTGTTTAAACCAGCGAATGACTTCTGGATTCAGCGGTTCACCTGCACTGCTCACCACACGGAACTGTCCTTTTAACGGCGCCATTTGCGCTGGATCTGCTGCCATCATCATACGGTAAGCCGTAGGTGCACCTGCCAAGTTGTTAACTTTATAATCTTTCACAATTTGGCATAGGCTATCTGTGCTGAACCCACCTTCATAGAACAAAGTAGCATGGCCCAAGAATAACGGCCCAGTAATCGCATAGTACAAACCATACGCCCAACCCGGATCGGCAATATTCCAAAACGAGTCTTCTTCTGTTAAACCAATGGCATCTTGCATATATCGCCCAAAGGCAATCAGTGCTTTTAAAGGCACTTCCAATGGTTTTGCAGGCCCTGTAGTACCTGAAGTAAACATGAGCAAGAAAGGATCTTGGATGCTACGCATGACCAGATCACATTGATCAGACTGCTGTTTCACTTCATTCCAAAAGTTAAAATCACCTGCTTTAAGCGGAGTACCTTGTGCATCGGCGACAGTCACAATTGCAGGACAATTTTCAATTTCATCAAGCTTGCTACGGTTGCCCATATCGGTCACCACTAGCTTACTTTGTGCAAGTTGAATACGGTGCTCAATCGCTTTTGGGCCAAATGCAGTAAATAACGGTTGATAGACTGCACCAATTCGCCAAGCTGCCAAAATAGTCACAATCAGTTCAGGTGTTCTTGGTAATAGACCTGAAATACGGTCACCAGTTTTCACACCTTGTGCTTTTAAAAAGTTAGCAAACTGACTCGACCATTCTTTTAGTTCACGGAAGGTATATTGCTCTTTACGCCCATCTTTTCCTTGCCAGTACAGCGCGATTTTGTCGCCATCTGCATGTCGATCACAGCATTCATAACAAGCGTTCAGTGCATCGAGTGAACCTGACAACATCTGTTTAGCAGTGCTTTCCAAATCGAAAGCCTGTACAGCATTTTGATAATCCATCATATCTTTTCCCTCAGTCCGGATTTGTTGTTATTCACGACAGGGTTTGATTTATTGGTTTAAAGCCATCCTTTGGCTTTACCGTTATGCCTCTTGTGGCAGGTATTGCTGAATAATGCTCGAAAAATCGAGATTGGCATTACCGCGCATACACATTTGCTGATAGAGCTGCTGCACCATGCCACCTAATACAACTGGCTGTTTGACTTGACCCGCGGCCTCTACAGCAAGTCCTAAATCTTTTAGCATCAACTGAGTGGCAAAACCGTCTTGATAGCCGCGAGATGCTGGCGCATTTTCATTAATATGCGGCCATGGGTTACATACATCCGAACTCCAGCAACGGCCACTTGAGGTGTTAATGACGCCTGCCAATGCTTGTGGGTCAATGCCGAGTTTCACCCCCAATGCCATGCCTTCGGCCACCGCAGCCATTGAAATACCTAAAATCAGGTTATTGCAAATTTTGGCAATTTGTCCTGCACCCACATCACCACAATGAACAATATTTTTACCCATGTGGCTAAGTACAGGTTTTACTTCGTTAAAGGTTTGATCATCGGCACCTACCATAAAGGTTAAGGTTCCCGCTTGAGCACCAATGGTTCCACCTGAAACTGGCGCATCACAGATTTTAATATTTTTGCTATGCGCAACAGCCGAAATATCTTTGATGGTTTGCGGGTCAATGGTACTGCTATCAATGCATAAGCTACCTGCTTTTAGCACTTCCAAAACACCATTTTCACCCAAGTAAACGTCTTTAACATGCTTTGCTGCAGGCAACATGGTAATGACTACATCAGCTTGTTTAGCTGCTGCCTGAGGGCTGTCGCAGACTATGCCACCTGCCTCGGCGAAGTGCTGAATAGCAACTTCACTGAGGTCATAACCATAAACTTTGATTCCGGCTTTTAGTAGGTTATGGGCCATTTTGCCACCCATATTTCCTAGACCGATAAAGGCGATATTCATCCGTGATCCCCTTAACGTAAACTAATGGTTGTGTTTACACCGCCAACTTCATGGCTATCTTCAAACCAACGGCTAGTAATGGTTTTGGTCTGGGTATAGAACTGGACAGCCTGTTTGCCGTATGGTCCCAAATCACCCAGTTTTGAGCCTCTTGAACCTGTAAAACTAAAGAACGGCACAGGTACAGGAATTGGAATGTTGATACCGACTTGACCAATATCAATTAAGTTTTGGAAAGTACGTGCAATGGCACCACTTTGGGTAAATAGACCTACACCGTTTCCAAATGGGTTGGCATTGATAAAAGCAATCGCTTCATCGAGTGTATCTACACAAATAATCGAAAGTACAGGACCAAAGATTTCTTCTTTATAAATACGCATGTCGGTCTTTACGCCACTAAAAATCGTCGCACCAACAAAATTACCCGATTCATAGCCTTGAACTTGAACATTGCGACCATCAAGCAGAAGTTCTGCCCCTTGCTCAACACCGCTATTAATTAAATCAAGCACACGCGCTTTAGCACGTTTTGAAATGACTGGGCCAATATCCGTATTTGGCTCATGGCCTGCGTTTACTTTTAAGGTTTTCGCTTTTTCTACTAACTCTTGAATCCATTGTTTGCTGTCGCCAACCATGACTGCGACAGACAATGCCATACAGCGTTGCCCAGCAGCACCAAATGCTGCACCGACTAAGGCATTTAAGGTTTGTTCTTTATTGGCATCTGGCATGACAACCACATGGTTTTTTGCGCCCATCATCGACTGCACGCGTTTGCCATGTTGCCCTGCAAGGTTATAAACATGTGTGCCAACCGCAGTTGAACCCACAAATGAAATCGCTTTAATGTCTTTATGGGTACACAAGCGGTCAACCACTTCTTTGCCGCCATGCACAACGTTCAGCACACCTGCTGGAATACCTGCTTGAATCGCAAGTTCAACCAGCATCATGGTTGATAACGGATCTTGTTCTGATGGTTTTAAAACAAAGGTGTTGCCGCACACAATTGCCATTGGGAACATCCAAAGTGGAATCATGGCAGGGAAATTAAACGGCGTAATACCAGCACAGACACCCAAAGGTTGCTGCAAGGTATACGTATCTACCCCACGCGCTACGCCTTCGACATATTCACCCATTTGCAAAGTGCCGATCGAACACGCATGTTCCACTACTTCTAGACCACGTTGAATATCGCCTTCAGCATCGGCCAAGGTTTTACCTTGTTCCGCAGTTAATACCTGTGCAATTTCCTTCATGTTGGCACGGATTAAGTCTTGCAACTTAAGCATGATGCGCATACGTGCCTGAATTGGAGTTTGACGCCAAGAAGCAAAAGCATCTTGTGCAGCTTGAATAGCAGCGTCAACTTCTTGAACTGTAGCAAATGGTACGCGACCAATCACTTCCTGAGTTGCAGGGTTAACAATGTCTTGCCATTCCTGTGTTTTAGATTCGATAAACTGCCCGTTAATAAGTAATTTAGCGGTTTCCAATTCGATTTTTTGGATTGTGTTCATAACCTCTCCGTAGGCCATATTTTTATTGTGTTCAGTTATTAGAAAATACTGATCTATGTATTTTCTTTATTCAGGTTTCATTTGAGACTAACAAAGAAAGCTTTGACCACCAACGCAAAATCATGCACGATTGTTGTGCAAATATGCACAGGGACAATAACAAAAATGAAAGTGGATTGGGATCATCTACAGTTTTTTCTGGTTTTAGCTCGCACTAAAACCTTAACCAATGCTGCACGTATTATTGGTGTCGAGCATAGTACGGTAGCTAGACGGATTCAGGCTCTAGAACTTGCTTTGGGTACAACGTTGTTTAAACGTGAAGCAACAGGCTATGAGCTGACACTCGAAGGCATGGCACTTGTTCCTCGAGTTGAGCAAATGGAACAAGCCTTCTTACAAATTGAAAAACCACATCAACCATTGCAAGGTCGTGTGCGAATTGGCACACCTGAAGGTTTTGGAACTGCGTTTTTAGCTCGTTTACTGGCTGAGTTCTCTATTCAGTATCCGCTACTCACCATCGACCTAATTCCAGTGCCAAAAATGATTAAGCTCTCACACCGTGAAGCAGACATTGTGGTGTCAATTGATCGTCCAACGTCTGGGCCCTATATCATTACCCGCTTGTCAGACTACTGTTTAAAAATTTACGGCAGCCAAAACTATCTAGCGCAAAACCCACCCATTCGTGGTTTAGAAGATTTAACCCAACACCGCTTTGTAAATTATATTGATGATCTGGTATATAGCCCTGAGCTGTACTGTTTAGAACGGTTACCTTTAAAGCTGAATGCTAACTTCCGTAGCAGTAGTATTTTGGCCCAGCAAATTGCAGTGAGTGCAGGCGCAGGACTTGCGATTTTGCCCAAGTTTCTAGCAGACGATAAACCTGAACTCGAAGAGGTATTAGAGCAACAAGTTCGTTTCACGCATACTTTCTGGATGCTGACCTTTGTTGATTTACAGCACGAACCACGCATTAAACTCGTCTGGGATTATTTGCGTAAACAAGCCGATAAATATCAACACTTACTGGTTGATTAGACATCTCAATAAAAAAGCCAATCAATCATGATTGGCTTTTTTGGTAAATCGAGAAAGGATAATTAAAAGACTTCTCGGCCTAGTTTTTTCATACGCGGCTTATAGAACGCATAGTAGGTTACGCTTAAAACTACTAACCATACTGGGCTAACGTAGAGTGCTTTCAATGTATCTGGCTCTAGTGCCAAAATCACTAAAGTAAACAAGAAAAATGCAATAACAACATACGCCATCAACACCCCACCCGGCATTTTAAAGGTTGATGCTGCGTGAAGCTCAGGACTCAACTTACGGTAACGTAAATAGCATGCCATGATCAGAAGCCATACACTAATAAAGAGAATCACACAGAGTGAACTTGCCAAAGTAAATGCTTCCATGGTGTTTGGAACAAAGTACTGAAGCACTGCTCCACCCATAATGAAAATACATGAGAAGATTAAACCATTTGAAGGTACAGCACGTTTTGATAAACGTCCCAATGCACTTGGCGCCTGACCATCTTTCGATAAACCGAACAGCATACGACTGGTTGAAAACACACCACTGTTCATTGAAGACATCACTGAAGACAGTACGACCAAGTTCATGATGATGGCTGAAACAGGAATACCCGCATTTAAGAACAACTCAACAAATGGACTTTTATCTGCACGAATGTGATCCCAAGGTGTTACTGACATCACCACAAAGAGTGCCAACACATAGAATAGAATAATACGTACAGGAATCGCGTTAATTGCCTTCGGTAGATTTTTCTCTGGATCTTTGGTTTCAGCAGCTGTTGTACCAATTAGCTCAACACCAATAAAGGCAAATACGGCGATCTGGAAGCCTGCCAAAAATCCGCTTACGCCTTTTGGAAATATGCCGCCATGCGACCACACATTACTTACACTCACAACCTCACCATGCGGAGCTTGAAAATGAGTAAGGAGCATGTAGCCACCGACTCCAATCAGGCCAATAATGGCCAAAATCTTAATGAGTGCGAACCAAAATTCAACTTCACCAAACAACTTCACCGTAAGAAGGTTAAGCCCTAAAATGAATAGTACACAGCCTGTACTAATCATGGCTTGTTGCATGGGTGAGAAACTGGCGCCTTCAGGCAGCCAGAAACTTAAATAGTTAATGACCGCAGACAAATCAGCAATACCGACCAGTACCCAGCCTAACCAATAAGTCCAGCCTATATAATAGCCAGCCCATGGTCCAATCAAATCATATGCCATATCGACAAATGATTTGTAATGTAAATTGGCAAGCAGTAGTTCACCCAATGCACGCATCAGAAAAAAGAACATGCCACCAATTATCATGTAAATCACGAGGATTGAAGGACCTGCGAGGGAGATGGTTTTGCCCGAGCCCATGAATAGGCCGGTTCCAATTGCACCGCCAATTGCAATCATTTGTAAGTGGCGATTATTTAATTTCCGTTGTAAATGATCAGGGGAGCTTGCCTCATCGGGATGATGAACCATTGTCATATTAGAAGTCCTTTTTATATTTTGCTTAACTTAAAATCAGCAACCTATAGGGAGAAAAACGAACCGTATATCGTGGGTTGCTGAGTCTATACCTCAGGACAAGATGTTCAAGTATATTTTTTCCTTAATTGATAAATCGTTTGTCCTGTTTTTTTAAGTCACATTATTTATGTACTGCCTTCACGGCAATTTTAATTAACATATCTGGATTCTCCAGATTAGCCGGAGTGTAGCATGCGGTAATACAAGATGTCGCTTTTCTACCCCCCTCTAAACTGTGCTATTGATTCAAAAATAAACAACATTATTCCGATAAAAAAACTGATGAAAATAAAAAAAGCCAATCATGATTGATTGGCTTTTTAATAAAACTTAATGATCGTTAACGAGTTCACGTCCTAGCTTTTTCATACGTGGTTTGTACAACATATGATAGGTAACGCCTAAAATGACTAGCCATACTGGACTGACATACAAAGCTTTTAAAGTATCTGGCTCTAGCGCCAAGATAACCAAAGTAAAAAGCATGAATGCCAAAACCACATAACTCATCCAAACGCCACCCGGCATTTTGAAAGTAGATTTTTCATGTAATTCAGGACGTAATTTACGATAGCGTAAATAGCACACCATAATGAGACTCCACACACTAATGAATAGAATCACACACAGTGAACTTGCCAAAGTAAATGCTTCCATCGTGTTTGGAACAAAGTACTGAAGCACTGCCCCGCCCATAATAAAAATACACGAGAAAATCAAACCATTTGAAGGTACTGCACGTTTTGATAAACGACCAAATGCACCCGGAGCCTGACCGTCTTTTGATAGACCAAAAAGCATACGGCTAGTTGAAAACACACCGCTGTTCATTGAAGACATCACCGAAGACAGTACCACCAAGTTCATGATGATGGCTGAAACAGGAATACCGGCATTTAAGAATAACTCAACAAACGGGCTTTTATCTGCACGAATGTGATCCCACGGGGTTACTGACATCACAATAAATAGCGCCAACACATAGAACAGAA
Source organism: Acinetobacter seifertii (assembly GCF_016064815.1). Classification (NCBI taxonomy): domain Bacteria; kingdom Pseudomonadati; phylum Pseudomonadota; class Gammaproteobacteria; order Moraxellales; family Moraxellaceae; genus Acinetobacter; species Acinetobacter seifertii. The sequence continues at coordinate 3,934,593 of NZ_CP065820.1, forward strand.
TAATACGTACCGGAATCGCATTAATTGCTTTAGGCAAGTTTTTCTGCGGATCTTTGGTTTCAGCAGCCGTTGTACCTACCAGTTCCACCCCGACAAAAGCAAATACAGCAATCTGGAATCCTGCCAAGAAGCCTTCTGTACCTTTCGGGAATAAACCGCCGTGTGACCAGACATTACTGATGCTTGCAACAGCGCCTTGTGGAGCTTGGAAATGGCTGAAAATCATGTAGCCACCCACTCCGATCAGACCAATAATCGCCAAGATCTTAATGAGTGCAAACCAGAATTCAATTTCACCAAATAGACGTACTGTTAGGAGGTTAAGGCCCATCACAAACAATACACAGCCTGCACTAATCATGGCTTGTTGTGTTGGAGAGAAGCTTGCTCCATCGGGTAGCCAGAAGCTCAAATAGTTAATGACTGCTGAAAGGTCCGCAATACCCACCAGCACCCAACCTAACCAATAAGTCCAGCCCAAATAGTAACCGGCCCAAGGACCAATCAGGTCATGAGCCATATCAACAAAAGATTTGTAATGCAGATTTGCAAGGAGTAACTCACCCATTGCACGCATTAAGAAAAAGAACATGCCTCCAATAATCATATAGATCAAAAGGATTGAAGGACCTGCGAGGGAGATTGTTTTACCCGAGCCCATAAATAGGCCGGTTCCAATTGCACCGCCAATAGCAATCAGTTGTAAATGACGGTTAGACAGTTTTCGTTGCAGATGATCAGGAGAATTTTCTGCATCTGAATGACGAGCCGTTGTCATATTAAAATTCCTTTTTGAATTCCTTTGTTAAGATCAGCAACCTATGGCGAAAATCGAACCGTATGCCATAGGTCACTGAATCTGTTCACCAAAAAATGACTGGATAAACCGTATCTATCTTCCTTCTGTTAGATACATCATCATTTTTGGAGTAAAAACGAATTACTTTTGTGCTGCCGTCACGGCAATTTCAATTAACCAATTTGGATTGACCAAATCGGCCTGAATTGTGGCACGCGATGGCGCAACACACCCTTTTAACCAGTCAACCCAAATTGCATTTACGGTTGAAAAGTCAGAAAGATTTTTCAAATAGAGCTGTGCAGAGAGCAAGCGAGATTTGTCGGTATTGGCTAATGCCAAAAGTTCATCAATCGTTGCAAGAATTTCACGAGTTTGGCCTGCCACGTCTTGCTCGGTATTTTTAGGTACCTGACCTGACAGATAAACCACTTTGTTAAAAACAGTCACGGCGCTCATGACTTCGTTAGTGTTAATCTTTTGTATATCTGAATTAGACATTCGGATTTCCTTATACCTGATTAATAAATTGAACACGGGCGGTGACAGCACACATCAGTTCATAGCCCACCGTACCGGATGAAACTGCGACATCATCAATAGGTAAAACGACGCCTGTACTTGATTGGCCCCAAAGTACAACTTCACTGCCGACTTTGGCACTCTCAATGCCCGTTAAATCGACTGCCAACATATCCATGCTGACACGGCCAATTGTACGAGTGCGGACAGAGTCCACTAAAACAGGTGTGCCTGTTGGTGAAATACGTTGATAACCATCGGCATAGCCGCAAGCCACAATCCCAATCGTCATGGGTTGCTCTGCGACAAAGTTTGAGCCATAACCGACGCTTTCATTCGGTTCTAAATGCTGAACGGAAATAATTTCACTGCGTAAGCTCATGGTCGGTTGTAAGCCCCAATCCGCAATACTATGGGTCGGGTAATCTGGCGAGCTGCCATAGAGCATGATGCCGCTACGGGCATAATCTGATTTGAGCTGATCTTGATAGCGCAAAATTGCTGCACTATTACTTACCGATCTTTCACCCGGTAAATCTTTTACAATTTCTTCAAAGACAGTAATTTGATAATCAATACCTTGCTGGCCGAAACGCTCGCCATCTGCATCTGAAAAATGCATCATGTGCGTAATCTTGGATACGTTCACCAAGTTGTTTAAACGTTCCCAAGCCTGAACATAGTGCTGTGGTTTAAAACCAAGACGGTTCATACCACTGTTCATTTTTAGGCAAACATCAAATTGAGCTGGATAAGGATGCTTTTCTACCCACTCGATTTGCGCTTCACTATGAATGGTGAAACTGAGTTGATACTGCACACAATCGAATAAGTCTTGAGGAGAAAAAACTCCTTCGAGCAACAAAATTGGACCTGTCCAACCTAGAGCACGAATTCGTTTTGCTTCATCAAGATCAAGTAAGGCAAAGCCATCTGCTGCTTTAAATGCTTCATAAACACGTTCAATGCCATGTCCATAAGCATTGGCTTTTACAACGGCAAAGACCTTACTGTTTGGCATAGCCTTGCGTACCACCGCCAAGTTATTTTGTAAGGCTTGACGGTGGATGACTGCGGTAATAGGACGAGGCATGATTAATTTCCTAACGTCTGTTAAGCCGCATGTGCGTGTGAATAACGCTGAATTGAAAGACCATCGGTACTGATATCAGTCTTATGATTCAATACGATGTCACTGATTAATTTTCCTGAACCACACGCCATGGTCCAGCCTAAAGTACCGTGACCTGTATTCAAGAACAGATTTTTGAAGCGAGTCGCACCAATAATTGGAGTGCTGTCTGGAGTCATTGGACGTAGACCCGTCCAGAAAGACGCCTGTGCCATATCACCACCCGGGAACAAGTCCTGAGTCACCATTTGCAAGGTTGCACGGCGATCTTCGTTTAGACCTAAATTGAAACCGCTTAACTCTGCCATTCCACCTACGCGAATACGTTGGTCAAAACGAGTAATCGCAATTTTGTAGGTTTCATCAAGCACTGTAGATTGCGGAGCAAAAGCTGGGTCAACAATAGGAATCGTCAACGAGTAACCTTTGACAGGATATACAGGTAACTGTAGATCAAGTGGTTTCAAGAAATCACGTGAATAACTACCAAACGCTAGTACATAACGATCTGCGGTTAAGATCTTACCATTGACCTGAACGCCCTTAATTTGATCGCCTTCAACAATCAATTTTTCTACGTTCTGATTAAACTGGAAGTTAACACCCAACTCTTTAGCAATTTGAGCTAAAGCATTGGTAAATAAATAACAATCGCCTGTTTCGTCATTTGGTAAATGTAAACCACCAACGAGTTTATCTTGTGCATTTGCCAACGCTGGTTCTACACGACCAAGTTCGTTGCCATTTAATAATTCGTAGCTTACGCCGCACTCTTGTAGCACGCTAATATCGCGTTGAACCGCTTCCATTTGTGCTTCTTTACGGAATAACTGCAACGTGCCTTTTGCACGGTTTTCGTAGTTAATACCCGTATCTTTTCTAAGTTCACGTAAGCAGTCGCGACTGTATTCAGCCACGCGCATCATACGTTCTTTGTTTACAGCATAGCTTTGTGGATTACAGTTTTTTAGCATTTGCGCCATCCACTGTAACTGCCACATGCTGCCATCTAAATTAATCGCAAGCGGTGCATGGTGTTGGAACATCCATTTCACAGCTTTAAAAGGAATTCCTGGTGCTGCCCAAGGAGTCGAATACCCAGGCGAAATTTGACCTGCATTACCAAAACTTGTTTCTTCAGCAGGACCTGACTGGCGATCAAGAACAGTGACCTCAGCTCCTTGTTGAGCTAGATAATAGGCACTTGCCACTCCAATAACGCCGCTACCTAAAACAATTACGCGCATTTCCATTCCCTCACGCACACCAGTTTATTTCACTAGTATATTTCTGCTTCAATAGTTTATTTCACTGTTTTTCAGGCTATAATCTAGGTAAATTTATGTTTTTCTCACGAGAATTTTAAAAAAAGAGGAAATATCTATGCGCCCCCTAGATCGTATAGATCGCATGATTCTGGACATTTTGCAGCGCGAAGGACGAATTGCGATTAGTGAATTGGCATCGAGAGTCAACCTATCGACCACCCCCTGTTCAGAGCGTGTAAAACGCCTTGAACGCGATGGCATTATCATGGGTTATTACGCCCGTCTAAACCCAGCTTACGTAGACCGTAACCTTCTCGTCTTTTTAGAAATTAAGTTATCTGCCAAATCAGGCGATGTATTTGACCAAGTGGCCAGAGACCTCGTTGAGATTCCTGAAGTACTCGAATGTCATCTTATTTCAGGTGAGTTTGACTACCTTGTAAAAGCGCGCTTAAAGGAAATGAGCGCATACCGTCGCTTATTGGGAGATCTATTAAAGAAACTTCCCGCTTCGGCATCGTCACACAGTTATGTGGTCATGGAAGAAGTGAAAGAAACTCTATATCTAGATGTGAGTAAGTAAAGCGAGTTCTCTCTAAACTCGCTTTACTCAGGTTTGAAAATTAGAAATATTTTAAAATCGAAATATGTTTGTTTTGATGTTTGAACTTAGAGAACCATTTAACTGCTGGGTAGAGTGCAAAAGACAGCACAATTGTGATTAACCACAGCATCCACACATGGTTGACCGACAAATAACTTCCGTAGTTGGTTCCCCACACACTGAGTGCAAACACATACATGAGTTTCAGCACATATAAGTGTAATAAATAAAAGAACATCGGCACCGAACCAAACACGACCAATGGTTTTAAAAATGAGTATTGCTGCATACGTTCAAAAGCAACGAGCATAATCAAGCCAATTCCAACATTTAGCAAAATAAATAACAAAGACGGTGGATACTTGGTGAGGTTAAAAAAGCTCATAAGGCTCAGTTGTAATGACTCAAAATACTGCCACGGCTGGTCACCATAGACGTTGATAAAACGCAATAAAACAAATAGCCCGATACTTGCTAAACCAAGGCTGATTAAAGCGCGGCTTCTTTGCTTTGCTGTATATTTTGAACTAAACAACTGGCCTAATACGTAGCCCAATAAAATCACACCAATCCAAGGTAAAACCGGATAACTTGTACGAAGCTTGATACCTGCAAACTCAAGCCAGCCACGTTCATGTAAAACGAACCATATATTCTGTAGGATGCCTTGTGAGAAGTGCACAGAATCTAGCAGGTTATGCCCAAAAATAATGACCAAAGCTACACCAGCAAGAACTGGCAAAGGCAAACTTACACAGCACGCTAGCACCACCATGCTAATACCTATCGCCCAAATCACCTGTAAATAAATGACTTCAGGTGGAAAAGTTGCTGTCCATGCAAAATTCACAAGGGTAAGCTCTAACACAATTAAAAATAAGCCGCGTTTTAATAGAAATGTACGCGTTTGTTGTAAGTCCTGTTTTTTTGATTGAAATAAAAATGCAGAAATACCGGTTAAAAGTACAAAAACCGGAGCGCAAATATGTGCCAATAATCGACTGCCAAATAATGCTGGTTCTGTTACTGTTACGTCCATTGGATCGGTAACCTGTTTATGTAAATAGAAAGTTTCTCTTACATGGTCGAGCAACATAATGATGATCACCAAACCACGCAATGCATCAATCGACTGTAAACGTTCAATATTCTTTTCTAAAGACATAGCGGTAATCAATAAAATAATGTAACGTTATACTATTACATTATAGTTCTTTTGTCTTTCATGGCTGATTATTTATGCAACACAAATTAGGATTGTTGTCTTCGTTAGGGTTATCTTTTATATCAACATTCTCTTGGGGAGACGAAACCTCAACAGTACTTGAGACCATACGCGTTCAGGCTGAAAGTACCCAAGAAGGTGTGAGCCAAAATAGCTCGGCGACTAAATTTTCTCACGATGTTTTAGATGTCCCTTTTAACCGTGCTTATGTTTCGAAACAAATGATGGAACAACAAGACGTTCAACGGATTGATGACGCATTAAGCTTGGTGAGTGGGGTTTTTCATCAAAACAGTTTTGGTGGCGGCTTTTGGGATAACTACTCTTTCCGTGGTTTTAGTACCGATCCCAATTTAGGTGCTTCTATGATTCGTAACGGCTTGAGTGTCAACCGAGGGATTAGTGCTCCAAAAGATGTCGTAAATATTGAATCTTTAGAGTTTTTAAAAGGGCCAATGGCTGCTCTATATGGTCGCGGCGAAACTGGAGGCTTGCTTAACCTCAACAGTAAAAAACCGCAGTGGGAAAGCGAAAGTGAAGTTAACCTACGTGCCAATACCCAAGAACAATATCGAATTAGTCTAGAACACACGGCGCCTATTAACGATGAACTGGCCTATCGTGTAGCCGTGGCTCATGAAGATAATCAAAGCTTCCGTGATCATGTCAGTAGTGAACGCTGGTTCTTTTCACCGCAGCTCACATGGAAAATTTCAGACCAAACACAACTCGACTTTGACAGTGAATTTACAGAGCACAAAGGAACCTTTGACCGTGGTGTCAGCACCGTCAATCACCAGTTTGTGATGGACCCGAAAACCTTTACAGGTGAACCTGACGACGGCGATTTGAAAATAAAAGATTACTTTTACCAATTACGTCTGAGTCACGAATTTAACCCTGACTGGAAGCTAAATAGTGCTGTCAGTTATAAAGATGCTAAAATGGTCGGCTTTGCAACCGAACCTCGTCGTATGCAAGCCGATGGCCGTACTTTAGAGCGTCAACGCCGCTATCGTGATTATACAAGTGAAGACGTGCTGGCTCAGACAGAGTTACTTGGCAAGGTTGATACTTCGTGGGCTCGCCATGAAATTTTACTTTCAACCGAGCTTGGTCAACTCGACTATAAACAAAACCAGCTTCGTCGTAATCACAGTGCTGGCATGCCAAACACAATTGATATTTACCAACCTGAATATGGCAAATATTTACCAAACCTAGCACCGTTTACCGATACCAAAGAACATCAGCGTTACTTTGCGCTTAATGTACAAGACCAGATCTTTTTTAATGATCAGTGGAGTGTGCTATTTGGTAACCGTTTTGATCAGGTCGAGCAAGACTTTAAAAATCATCTGACGCAGACTGAAAACAACCAGACACTTCATCAAAATAGTCCGCGTTTCGGAGTAAATTTCAAAGCCTCTGAGCAATGGGCGTTTTATACAAACTATGGCCGCTCATTTGCCATGAATAGTGGTATGAACCGAAACGGTCAGACTTTTGCCCCTGAAAAAGGCGAAAGCTACGAGATCGGCACCAAATATAAAGTGAATGACCAAAGTGTGCTGAGTCTCGCTTTGTTTAAAATGAAAAAACGAAATGTACTTACAACCGACCCGATCGACAGTAACTTTCAAACCGCAGCAGGCGAAGTGAGTAGTAAAGGAATTGAGTTTGACTTAAATAGCCAAATCACTGACCGCTGGTTCGTCAATGCCAACTATAGTTATACCGATGCTCAAATTGAAAAAGACCAAGACTTGCCAAAAGGTGCTCGTCTGAGCAATGTGCCAAAACACCAAGGTGCAATAAGCACCAATTATGAGTTTCTACAAGAAGGCTCAACAAAAGCAGGTGTAGGTGCCAACCTTACTTATGTGGGCGAACGTAGCGGACATAACCTTGATAATGGCTTTAATTTACCAAGCTATACCCTCGTGAACTTAAATGCTTACTATGCCCCATCGGACCGCTTACGTTATCAGCTGAATATAAACAATCTGTTTGATAAAACTTACTATGTTTCAAGCTACAGCGATTTATGGATTCAACCGGGTGAGCCACTAAATGCTTCAATTTCGGCACAGTGGAAGTTTTAATTCATCTATAAAATAAAAAAGCCCGAATTATTTCGGGCTTTTTTATTAGAACATGCCATTTTCATTTACAAGCGGTTCAGGCTGTACTTGCCCGATATCCCAAAGCTCAGCAATTTTTCCATTTTCAAAACGGCAAATATGAACCACAGCCACAATGGTAGGTTTGTCATTCATTTGCATTTCAAGTTTCGAATGTACGGCAACCAAAGTCCCATCTTCAATGACATGTTGGACATCAAAGACTTTATTGGGATTTGCAGCCGCGCTTTCACGCATACCTTCCTTCAACGAAGTTGCATCACCCGCATAATAAGGGTTGTGATGCTTGAAGTTAGGCGCAGTGTAATTGCTGTAGGCTTCATCAACTTCGCCTGCTGCGGCAAGTTCTAAAAACCGTACCGCAATTTGTTTTTGAGATAAGTTCATGAGTATCTCCTACTCTTTTTAGACCTTATTGTAAGAGGTCGTCTTCTTCACTTTCTTCCTCAAAGACATAGGCCATACAGCCCCATCCGTCATATTCGCCCTGAAATTTTTCAGCGATGCTAGCAAACCATTCCTCTAAGTCAACAATGTCTGAATACTCAGGTTCCATGTTGACGAAGATGGTAATTACCCACTCATTCGGCTCAACAGAGTCATCTTGGAAAAGTGAAACTTTTTGTTCTTGGTAAAGTAAGTAAAGTGCACATTGCTCAGCATTTTTTTGATCTTGAAATGCAATTGAAAATTCAATTTCATGCTGCTCGGTTAAATCATCCCCATCTTCAGCCATTTGCCAAAGTACATTGCCGTTATCGTCATCTGGAAATTGTTCGTAGTCACGAGTCATAAAGTGATCCTTGTTGTTGTCGCAGTATTAATATTATTCGGACTTAGAATACCCGACTTTTATTGCAGTTTGGGTATATATTCCGTTCCCAATTGCATCAAATTGAATTTTTAATTGTATGTAAATTTTAAAAAGGCACTTGGGATTGAATGACTACATCTGTGCCTTTCAATGGATGCTGAAAAGCCAGATAGGCAGCATGTAACGCCATACGGTTTAAATGAAAACGTTTTGGTTCAGGGTGATACAACTTGTCACCCATAATCGGGTGTCCAATGTGCATCATGTGCACACGGAGCTGGTGCGAACGGCCTGTGACTGGTTCAAGTAATACTCGCGTTTGATCTGTTTTCTCGTCATAGGTGAGAGGCTGAAACAAGGTTTTAGCATGTTTGCCTAGTTCAAAATGTACAATTTGTCTTGGGCGATTTTCCCAGTCAGTAATGAGCGGAACTTCAACACTGCCCTCTTCTGTGACTTGGCCTTGCACCAACGCAATATAATGTTTTTTGACTGTTCTGGCCTGAAACATTTTACTTACCGCGACTTCTGCATCACGGTGCTTGGCAAACATAAGTAAGCCCGACGTTGCCATATCTAAACGATGCGTCACTTTAGCCAAGGGGAACTTTTCTAGCACCCTTAAATAAGCGCTGTCATGATGCTCAGGTAAGCGACCCATCACCGACAACAATCCCGCAGGTTTATCAACCACAATTAAATCGTCATCTTCAAATAAAATTGAAAGCGGATCTTGTGGTGGAGCGTAAACAAAGTTGTCGTTCAAAGGCATGGTCGTAGAAACAGCAATGGAGCATGGCGGCAAATCATAAAGAAATTTGAGACCTACCGCAAAACAATCTATAAGCTTTCATCATGTTCCACGTGAAACTCGAAAAATCTTTATCGCTTTTTATTCATTTCAGCTAAAAGATCAAGCTGAATTTCTTGAATATGTGCAAGCCTTTCCCACTGATGCGATAAAAGATGGTCCATTTTTTCATGCAAATGACGAATCTCAAGCTCGGCTTTTAAATTAATTTGATAGTCATGTTGAGAACGCAAACGGTCTTTGGCTTCTTGACGGTTTTGACTCATCATAATAATAGGCGCCTGAATTGCCGCTAAGCATGACAAAACCAGATTAAGCAAAATAAATGGATAAGGGTCGACAGGACGTACCACCATCACGACCGTATTTAGAATAATCCAGCCTATTAAAAAGATGGCAAAGCAAATCAGGAAAGCCCAACTACCACCAAATGTCGCAATCTTATCTGCCAGTTTTTCCCCAAACGTCCATTTTTGATCAAAGTCGGATTCGGTATCTCGGCTAATCAGCTCATGGCGTTGCATGCTGCCAATCACTTCGTTTTCTAAATTAGTTAACTCGCCTTTTTCGGAGCGTAATAGTGATTGAACGTATTTAATTCGATAATCTGCCAGATCTGCTCGGCAAATAAAGCTTGAGAAAGACCAATCCGGATGATCTTGAATAATTTCCTCACTAATCACATTCCGAATAACTTCGCCTGAAACCAGATCTTTTAACGGGAAATTCTTTCCGCATACGGCGCATTGGCGACACTGGTTTTTATTCTCCATTTTATACAGCTCGCAATTATGATCATAAGGATATTATATAGGCGATTTCAGGCGACAACATCGTAAATAAAAAGAATGCTTTAACCCAGTATTTGTAAAGTTGCTGGCACTATTTTTCGATGTGCAGGAATCACAGGAACCATGTAGAGTCTTCCAAGCCAATTTTTAATATGTACTACTGTGGTTATGGTCAGTACTTGAGTCTTTTCATTCTTATAAACAGATAAAGTCACATTTAAATGCTTGTCATCGTCTCCAATCACTAACTCATTTTCGGTACGCTGCCGTAAGGTAAAAATTCCAATTCGGTCGCCTGCGACATACTCATTTTCTTTTTTATTCGTATCTATTTGCTTAAAACTTCCTAAGTCTTTAAGCCCAATCTTTGAAGTAATTTTATTACGTATATTCATGCTCCACTCTATCCACGCTGGAGTGTGTTGAAATAGCTTAATAAGCTGCTGAAATACATTTAGGTCGGGCTGACCAAGCACAATACTCCACGAGTCGTGGAAGTAAGCATTGTTCAATTGAGATGAGATTTGACTGTCGGTAGGTAGCGCGGAAAGATAAGGCTTATTCATTAAATTATATTCTTGTAAAGTATCGTTTTTATTATAGAGAATTTTTTAGGGTGTCAAGGGAAAACATCTATGGTTTACTTCAACAATTATAACTTTGTAAGTTAGAACCTTATGCCTATAAACTTTTGATCTATAGCGTCCTAAGCCGAATCGAGACCTTTTGGGTGAGTACACACTAACGTTATACGTTTTGGTGCATGCTACTCTTTTCGATCCCTATCACACCCTTGAGATATAGTTTAGCCAGCACCCTGCGGGATTGTTTTTCTAAGAAAAGCTAATTTTTAATATTTTTGGGAATTTTTACGTCATTAGACAAATTTAAAAGAATTTATTCCCATTTAGCCATAATTAGTTATATTTAAATTCCACTTTATTTGTTTTTTTCGGTTTATTTTACCAAAGCATTAACTGTTTTTGACAAAAGTGCATCAAACTATAAAAAGTAAATTACCCTTCATTTTTTAGTCATGAAGGGCAAAAGTCTTTTATGAAGAAATAAAACCATGTTTCCGAGCATGGTAAACAGTAAATAACCCGATCAGGGCAAAAGCCAGCATAAACCACGGAAAAGAAGCTGCCCCAAAACTTTCAAGCAGTCCTCCGCCAATCATTCCACCGAATGCAATAGCAAGGTTAAATACCGTGACCAACATAGACTGCGCTACATCTGCTTGGTGACCCGCGGTATTTGCCAAAGCTGTTTGTAATAATGTCGGAGCCCCACCAAAAGTAACTCCCCATAACACAACACCCACCAGCACGACAAAACTTGAAGAACTATAAACACCCAAGAGCGCGGTCGCGATTGCAAAGATAAATAAGCTTAAAAGCGTTATTTTTCTTAATGAACGGTCGATGAACATGCCTGTAATGAGAATGCCAACAATTGAAGAAATGCCGAATATAAACAGGATAGTCTCAACTTTGTATGTCAGCCCTGTCGAGGCCAAAAAAGGTGAAATATACGTATAGAGAATGCTATGCGCCAATATCCAAAGAAAGACGACTGCTAAAACAGCTCTGATGCCTGGCATTAAAAGAACTTTTAAAATGGGTAACCTTTTTTGCGCTGACTGCCCTGCAAAATCAGGAATACTAAAACGAATCCAGATAAATAAAATCAATGCTAGTAAAGACATGATCCAAAACACGCCACGCCATTCAAACAATGTTCCCAACCATGCACCCAAAGGCACCCCTATTGATAAAGCAATAGGTTGCCCAACCCCAGCAATTGCTAAAGCTCGTCCTTGATACGATGTAGAGACCATGCGTCTTACATAACCCGCTAAAAGCCCCCAAATAACACCCGCTGCCATCCCTGCAATAAAACGAGCAATCAAAGTCAGAGTATAGTCATTTGATAAGGCAGTAATCGCGTTAAATACAAGTAACCCTGCAATAGCACTGAGTAATAAGGGTCTCCGATTCCAACTACGTGTAAGGCTAATCAGCGGTATTGCCGCTAAAACAGAACCTAAGGCATACACTGCTATAAGCTGCCCTGCATAAGCTTCTGAAATATGTAAGCCTTGACTGATTTGAGGCAAAAGCCCTGCTGGCATGGTTTCTGTCATAATGGTCAGAAAGCCTGCAACTGTAAAAGCCAACAGTTTCCAAATTGGTAATTGAGTAGAGAATTCATCAGTTAACTGATGAGATGTTTCATTACTCTTAGTATTCATAAAGATTTACTCTCAAATTCTTTTAAAGCGTACTTACTCTGCTCTGTATCGCTATAAGCTTGTTTTATCAGGTTAGGATGGGAAGACATTTGTTCTCCATGTGAACTAAAATCATTATTTTGGAATGATCATTCCAATTTAAGTTAAATAAAAACCTTAACTATTCAACTCAAGCATAGTTAAGGTTTAAATGAGTTTTATAAAACGTTTAAAGCAACCTCGACTACATCCATTAAACATTGCTTTCTTTGTTCAAATGGACTGCCTTTCCCTAAAACACGTAAACCTTGCATAGTATTTAGAAAGAAACTTGCTAACGCACGCGGGTTTTGGGTAGAAGCAATTTCACCAGATTGTTGAGCTTTAATTAATAAACTCTCTAAAGCATGTTGAAGTTTCTGTAGGTTACTTGCAACGAATTGTGAGACATCTTCATCATGCCCAGCCAGTTCCAAACAAGCATTTGCAACGAGACAGCCTTTGTGTTCTGAATCATTCAGCTCATCTTCAACCACATTTATCAGTAATTGCCGAATCAGTGCTTTTGGTGAACCTGAACCAGACAACAGCTTCACATTGTTAAGCGTGGTTAAAATCTCATAACGCTGTAACGCTTTTTGATAAAGACCCTGTTTGTTTTGAAAGGTGCTGTAAAGGCTACTTCTGGATAGTCCCGTACCGTCAACCAAGTCTTGAACTGAAGTTGCAGCATAACCACGACGCCAAAAAACCTGCATTGCAGCATCAGCAATTTCATCAGTTTCAAATTCTTTGGTTCGCATAAACACACTTAACAGGAACGATCGTTCCAATTAATTTAAGATAGACTAATAAAGAAGTCAAACTAAAAAATTATTTCATGGGTAAACATTTCTGCAATTTGAAAATGATGACTCTATATTTTTATAAAATTAAAAATATTTAATAAAAGCTACGCCATCTGGACCATTCAAACCAAACTGATTGATGAGTGTTTTTCATATTTTGTCTTGTTCTTTCTGCATTATTTTTAGATTTAATTTTTTCGCTTGAATACATTATAAAAACATATTATAAACTATTTCTAACCAAATAATTGGTTTTTTGGAACTTTATAATGAACAACAATATTATAATTTTTGGTTATGGAACAGGTATTTCCAAAGCCGTGGCACATAAGTTTGGTAAAGAAGGCTATAAAATCGGTTTAGTGGCGCGCAATGCTGAAAAACTCGAAAAAGCCATTTTAGAACTTAAAACACAAGGTATTGAAGCTTACGCTTTTACATGTGATTTAGCGGTTCTTGAAGATATACCAAACCTAATTAAACGCATTAAAGATCAATTAGGAGAGATTAAAAATATTCATTGGAATGCTTTCCATGATATTGAAGGCAATATCTTAAAAACCCCTCCACTAGAGCTTACTAAAAGCTTTCATATTCGTGTTTCAAGCTATATTGCGACAGTACAAGCTTGCTTACGTGATTTAGAAAAGAACCACGGTAGCATTTTATCGACAAATGGAATTTTTGCTTTCGATGCTGTTGGTATCGACTTGGTTGCCAAAGAGTACTCATCATTAGCAACTACTGCTGCCGCTCAATATAAAGCCACCAATTTGCTTGCTCATAGTCTTGCTGACTCAAATGTTTACGTGAGCCAAGTGATTGTAAATGGTTTTGTAGATGGAACCCCTGAAGCGAAGGATAAAACCTACGCGGTACATCCAGAAACAGTTGCGGATCAGTTCTGGTACTTACACCAGCATAAACAAGAAACTGTTTCTCTGTGTGGTGAAGCCATTCAAGCTGCTTAAACTATGTCTTATGAGAGAAGAAGCGTAATTAATTAGGCTTCTTCTCGTTTTTAAATTGATGTGTGTATGCATCAGAATTCTTTAATTATTTCTCATAGTCTGAAGGATCAATTTTGTATTTTTTAAATAAAATTGAACGCACAGAATCATTGATACCTTCATCATGTTTAATAATTAAATAAATATCTTTTTAGTCAGAGGAACTTCTTTTAGTAAATCTGGCAAGTCTACTGACCTTATAGCACTGACTTCACTAGGTTGCTTCAAAATATCTGGATCTTGTTTTTCAAACTTAAAATCTACACCTTGTAAGTTAAAATAGACTATTACTCTTCGATTTAAAGAATCACTATCATCATATAGAACTGTGCCTGCTGGAAGGATTGTATATGATGAATAGTTATCGAAATTTGATGCTATTCGTAAGGGTTTCTCTAAAACATGAATTTCGGGTGCTTTTATACGACTCCAGAAGTAATAATTTAATAAAGACGGTATGATGAAAAGTAAAATTAATAAGGTAATTAATAAATTCTTTTTCATATCCCCTTCTTATTAAAAATATCTTTTATTCTTTAACTACAAATTCATAGGTCTTATCTAAATTCCCATCACCACTAGCATAAAAACCTGCATATATATGAATCGTAAAAGTTCCCTTATATTTTGGAACTCCAGAAATTTTTAAATTGTTATAAGCATCTGCTTCATTTTGATCTATTGGCTCAATAGAGATATTCATATCACTTGGGAAATTAGTTTTAACTTCAAAAGAATATGGTATCACTCTACCACCGGATATGTTCAATTGCTGATTATATGCCTTTCCCACATAGGCTACTGGAAGTCTTTCAGGCTCAATTGTATATTCGTGACCACATCCTGCCATAAGTAATAAGGGAATACCTAAAGTTATCAATTTAAGTTTCAGATTTTTAAACAAATTATTTTCCCTCCCATACAATTGGAAATTTTCCTGATTTAGAGACATTACCAATCATTGCAGAGAAAATTGCTTGGCATTCTAAATTGATTTTTTTAACTGAACTGATATCTATAGGTTCACAGCTTTTATCATCATTATTTGAGCAGAACTCTACAGATACCTCAATTTGATTATTCTCAAATCTATCGATATCCACATCTAATATTTGCTGAGGATCAATCATATTTTCACAAATGAACTTTTTTGATGATGATTTTTTTATTTTATTTAAAACTTCCTTATCTTCAATTTTCATAGCAAAATTTAATTTTTCATTACTTTTCACAATATGATCTATTGTGAAATTTGAAATTTTTTCACTACATCCACTTAAAAAAATTAGCCCCAATAGGTAAAGAAATTTTTTCATTAAAAACTCTATTGGAAATTGGATTTTCTTATAGCTTCTTTTGATATTAAAATATTATCTGCTACAACTTTAGTACTTTGTAATAAGCCCCCAAAAACTACTCTACAAGAAATATTGCTAGTTAACAATTTTTCCAATTGATTCTTATCAATACATACATTCATGGATTCATCTTCGCAGACTTTGAAGTACCCAGATGAAGTATATTTTCCATTTTTTAACTTCTCTCCCTCGACTGAGATAGAGATAGCTCCTGTCACAAAGTAATTTTTAATATTATCGCACTTAAAATGTGAATATTTATAATTATTCTCTTGATAAATCTTATTTAAATCATCATTTGTTTCTAAATTAAATTTAAAAATATCACCACTCATACCATCCAGACGTGAGTAAGTTAAATTCTTAAGGGTTATATCCTTAAAATTTTCTTTCTCATTTTTGGCTAAAGGATTACAACCTAACAATGATAGAGTTGATATAATTATTACAACATTTCTCATAAACTATTTATCAATCTGTAAAACATTTTTATTTAGAATCAAATTTGCAAGTATATTCCTTTTTAAATTTACCATCACCACTACAATAAAATTCTGTTGAAATATTTGGGCGGCAGTGATCCAAACTACCCGAACATGTAAATAAACCCGCTTTGGTGGGTTTATTACATTTCTAGTTCTCAACTTAATAAATTACAGATCAACTTTAGCACCAACACTCGATTTTATTCAAAATTAGCATTCGTCAACTTTGCTTTATTTGATTGATAAGCATCATTTGAGTAATTTTTTCTTAATTCAATTCTGCATTCAGTATCAATTTTTGCTTTTTTAATATCGACTGAACAATCATCATTTTTACATATTTCGACATGTGCGATATATTTATATAATTGATTATTAATTTCTTCTGAATCTAAGTCTACTCCACCTCTTACCATAAACTGATTTTCCAAACAATTTAGCTTAGAAATAGGAAATGCATTTTTTTCAGAAATTTCTTTTAAAGAAGAGGAGCTTGTAACAAAACCTTGGTATGTTTTTTCTCCACTATACATAGATTGGAAATATTTAAATTTTCCAAAATTAATATCGGTAGATTGATAATCTATATTTTTAGAAGTACAACCAAATAATAAAAATATCCATATACATGATAAAAATTTCATTTTACTTGAACCTTTTTTAATTCGGCTTGCAATATTTGCTCTGGTGATTTAGATATACTAGGTATTGTTTCACGCATCATTTTGCTAAACCAAGCGTGACTAAATTTAGTTTCATGAAATGTATTGCTGTGTTCTTTTGGATAACTATCCCATTGCCCTCCAGCATCAGCAATTGCATCATCTGTTGTATAACTCGTAGGGCTAGGATGATACCCTTTCCATTTTGGTTTATAGCCTTCCCATCCCACCGTATTCTTTATATCGTTGACAACATTATTATTTGGTTTACAAAAAACATTTATCCAATTATTTGCAACAGGTTCTGGTGCTAGTAAATAAATTTGGGCTCTTACTGCTGGAGTAGTTAATATATTTGGAGGAGTGGTTTTTGATAATAAAACTCCAACAGGGTCAATAGTAATTAATAAATTGACTGGTACCCCTGCTTTGTTCAGTTCTGTAACTAAACCAGATGAATTCCAGCCACCCAAACTATGACCTATAATATTAATTTGAGTTTGTGGATTTTTCGTATAAACCTCAAGAATATCTTTAAAAGCATTTCTTTTACCGGAAGCTACAGGAATGGTTACTTTTCTATTATTATAAGCCTCCTCATAGCCATAATATTGTTTTAAATTTTTTGTATTTCCCGTATTAAAATTTTTTGCATAATTACCAACAATTTCTGTAGGCCCTAAAGCATCTCCCACACCTGGTAGTTTTACATCTCCATATATAAAAGGGTATTTATCAGCAGCCCCACCAATAAATGCTGTAAAACTTTGAGTATAAACTGTAAGTTTAACTGGTACAATCGCTGGCACAGGATTAACCGTTCCCATTGTTGTCTTAACCAAATTAGCATAAGCTTGTGCTTCAGTGCCCATCGTTTATCACCACATGTATTTTATATTGCTTATTCGGCTCTTCAGTTTCCAACTTAACCAAGCCTGTTCTATCTAACTTACCGCGTTCAATTTCTTTATCATTTTCATCAAAAATAATATATCCCGTGCCTGGTTTCAGTTTATTTCCTTGTTTATCCATTACATCGAACCATACACCATATTTTTGTTTTCCTTGTTCAGGTAAATACGGTAATGAACTATTTACACTCCCGCCCCCCATAAACAAATGTTGCCCAGCCTTCACCTCAAACTTACCGCCTGTGGTCATAAAAATACCCGAACCAGTAATTCTGACTTGAGAGCCGCCTGCTGTGAGCACAATTTCCTTGGATGCGGTCGCTTCGATTTTGTCTTCGGTCGAAATCACCTGAACAGCTTTACGGGCAATTAAATCGGCGCCATCGCCTTGTGCCTGTATCTCGACTTTACCTTTGCCTGCATAGAGTCTTGCCCCTTCTTGCGCTGCAAAAAGGCTAATTTTATTTTGGGCGTGTGCGATCAGGTTCTTTTGGGTAGATAGGTTGATGCTATCACCCGCAGTTTGGTTGAGCTGCCCATCTGCACTTAAGTGAATGTCTTCATTACTCGCGACCGCAATACTATTTGGGCTTGCCAGTAGCATGATCGCATCTTTGAAAGTTTTGGCTTTTGCGTTGTCTTGCTGCTCAAGCTTTTCAATAAACGATTTTAGGTTTTCTAAATGTTCTAACGGGTCAGTTTGCTGATTTTTAGCAACTTCACTGAGTGCCTTGGCATTGCTAAGACCGCCTTCAATTTGTTGCTTGGCCTCGCTTGCCTCTAGGTGCACGCCTTGAGCTTGGTCTTGTTTATGGGTACTAATAAGTAAACCACTGCCAGCTCGTACCGCGCCCCACTGGTCAGTTCTAAGTTCAAAACCTTCTCCACGACCGTCGCTTTCCGCCTTGTCTTTTGGATGGCTTAAGTTACCCAAGTTGAGCTGACTGGCTGCATGGCTACTTTGTAGCTGGGCACTGATTTGCCCTGTTGTGTCATCAAAACGGAGTTGGTTAAAGCCTTTGCCATCGACTTCTTCTGAGCGGATGCCGCTGAGCTTTTTGGTATCAGGTAATTGGCCTTTCTGGTCGAACTGGGTTGGATGGCGTTCAGCTTCGTGAATGCGTCCCACCACAAATGGGCGATCAATGTTGCCATCAAAGAAGTCAATCACCACGATCTCGCCGACACGTGGTAAGAAGCGTGCACCATACCCTGCGCCCGCCCACGGGGTCAGCACATCGACCCAAGCAGAGTCGGTGTCATTGTCATTACTACCGGCTCCACCATCATGGCTATGGTCATCAGCTCGAGTAAACAGGAAGCGGACTTTAATACGTCCCCACTGGTCAACATGAATGCTTTCGCCTTCTAGTCCCACCACTTTAGCGCGCTGCGGGTAAGCTGCTGGTCGGTGTTCTAGCGGGTTATATTCAGGTACAGCTTTAACATTGCGTCGAACGACATTCAGCTCAGCAAAGTGGCGTTGCTCAGGGTTTTGTGTATCTAGCTCGGCTGCCTTGAGTTTGTTTTGTGGTAATAGGCGTTCGATTTGCTGTTGTAATTCTTTCGGTAAATTATTCTGGTTGTAGTAGCGCTTGCTTAAGATCAAGAACTCTTTATCGGCACTGTCATGCTGGTCGAGTTCCGGATGGTCATTGAGTTCAAACCAGTAACCCACCTGTGCATCGCGGACATTACCTGAAACGGTAAATTGTTTAGAAGTCAGATGATGGTAAGCATTGATGTTCTGATTGACCTGTTCAATCTGGCTATTGCCTGAAGCAGTGGCTTGGTCTTCGCCTTTTAAGTCTTGCATCCACGCAGGGCTAACGTGCCATGCATCTTCAAGGTTTAGACTAGCATTGTCATAGTGTTCACTGTGCTTTTGGGTGCCTTGTACGCTGCCACTACCTTCTTCTTGTTGTAAGGCATCGGCTTGCCAGCGTTGAATATGTACCGAAGTCGGCTGTAAGCTTCGCTCAGCTTTAACTTGGGTAATGGTATCGAACTGTTCTGTCGCACTGCTGCGTTGGTAGCGAAGGCTACGACGTTCGAGAGCTTGATAATTTTGATTTTCATCAATTAAACGTAGCACTTGTGGCTGAATGGAAGCATTCAGGTCAGCAACTAAAAGCTGTGATTCATCGACCAGCCAGTTGATGCCTTCGCTACGCCAAAGTCGAGTTAAAAAGTCATAATCGCTTTCGTTAGACTGCATCACAAAGGGACGCACATCGTAGTCTTTGGTTAAGCCAGATGTATCAAGGGTTAAGCTTGAGGCAAACAGCGGACTTTTGCCTTGCCATTCCTTAAATAGAATTTCGCTAATATCCCGCACGCTTTTATTCATAAACACGCGGCTATTACGGCGTTTATGCCAAAGTGCAGTTGGGTCTTTTAAGGTGAGATTATAAATGGTGAGTGAGCCGTCGCTTTGCCCTTGGCTTGCTTCGGTAATAATACCTGTCGTTCTAAAAAATTGGCCCATGTCAGTGACCTGATCAATGGCAACCTGACAGCCAATGAATTGTTTTAATGCAATATGCGCGTTGGTCGACAGGCACAGTAACTCAGCTACGCTGCCCTGATTAAGGGTATGTTCGCCTTCAATACGTTGTAAGAAGACTTGCTGATTTAAAGACTGATTTGAGAACTGGATATGAACAGCACGATTTTGTGAAACAAGGCCTAGACGTTCCAATATACTCGACACACTCATCTGCATTTTTATTATCAATCAAACTTATATTTAAGCCCTATTTTAATTAAAAAAAGACTAATCTGTCTATATATACTCATTTTCAAAATGTAACTAGCCTCAATATGCTATTTTTACGTTACCTACTTATTAAATGAGTATTTAAACAGTAAATCCAAACTATTTTAATTGCTATAAAACACCGAAATATAATTTGAATTTATTATTAAAAATCAACAAAATAAAACCAATTTTCAAATTAATGAAATTCATAAATATATTTAAATAGAGAAAGTATTCTGAAAGACCTACAACTGCAAAGAAATAGTGCAAAAAAACTACCAATGCAGGTGATTCAGATACTAAAGAAATGCTTAAAAGTTTAGAATGAAGTACTAAAACTTAATGTTTATCCTTCTCTAATAACTCACCAATTTCTTCACCGTATAACCATTTATTTAAAATTCCATCTGAACTTTCTAGGCCTACAATATCGAGAAAACTTTCAAATGTGGTTGCCACTTGTTCTCGATCTTCTGTATCAAGCGTATCAGGATCGATTTGGCTGATTCCATGAGCAAGGACACGTAAAAGTTCTGCTTTGGTTGGCTCATTTTTTTGTTGATAGAGAGTAATAAAAGCTTGGGCAGTATCAGCCACTTTACTATTTAAACTTATAGCTAATGCAGGCTCTTGAACACCCGTATATAGCTGTCCATCTCCAGCAAAATGATCTTGTGTTTTAAACTGTTCTAATTGTTGAATCACAATAGAATTAGAATTTTTAATACTCATTTCGGTTTTATTCTCACTTTTTTGAGCACAAGAAACTTGTGAACTTAAGATGACCATGACTAATACTAAAATTTTTTTCATCTTTCTATTAATTTTTAATTTAAAGACAGTAAATATAAACTAATTTAACCATAAATTTCGATTACTTATAAAACTGTATGGGCCACCTTTTATTCTTTTTCTCACGCCCATATATTTCGTATTTAAATTATCCTTCCCATTTTCTAAAAACAAGACAAGTATTTACCCCACCAAAACCAAAGCTATTACTCATGACGGTTTTTAGCTCGGTTTCTCGGCTTGTTTGAACAATATCGAACTTTTTAGCTTCTTCGCGCAGTTCGGTAATATTAATACTCGGCGCAATAAAGTTATTTTGCAGCATTAAAATAGAATAAATAGCTTCGTGTACGCCTGCTGCCCCCAAACTATGCCCAGTCATCGACTTGGTCGAACTGAGTGGCGGTACTTTTTCACTGCCAAAAGCTCTTTCTATGGCTAATAGTTCAGGAATGTCGCCTGCCGGCGTTGAAGTGCCATGCGTGTTGATATAGTCAATGGTTTCAGAGCCGTTTTGCTTGGCTTCTGCGAGTGCCAATTTGATGCAACGTGTCGCGCCTTCACCACTTGGAGCCACCATATCGACACCATCACTATTGGCAGCATAGCCAACCACTTCTGCCAAAATTTTTGCTCCACGTTTTTGGGCATGGCTTAAAGACTCTAAAATCACCATGCCACCGCCGCCAGCAATAACAAAGCCATCGTTATCTTTTGAATATGGGCGTGAAGCCGTTTCTGGTGCATCGTTATATTTAGAGCATAAGGCGCCCATCGCATCGAATATTGCTGTTTGGGACCAATGGTCTTCTTCGCCGCCGCCTGCCAGCATGAGGTTTTGTTTACCAGCGGCAATAAGGTGATATGCATAGCCAATTGCATCGGCTGAAGTCGCGCAGGCACTCGCAACCGATTGGGATACGCCTTTTAGGTTGAAAGCACGCGATAGGTTAGAGCTAATAGTACTGGTGAGGTAGCGTGGCGCTAAATCGGGCGATACTTCGCTTGCGCCTTTTTCTTTTAAGCTATGCAGCATGTCGATGATGGAAGCTGTCGAACTGCCACCTGTTCCTCCAATCACGCCATATTTTGAGTTGTTGGCAATGTCATTTACCTCAAGCTTGGCGTTTTGTAGTGCATCGAGTGCCGAGTTGTAGGCATACATGGCACAAACGCCCATGTGTTTTTTTAATTCTGGATCAATATTTTCAAAATTCATTTCGGCAGTGGCGCTCACATGACTTCGAAAGTTTAGTTTTGCATAGACATCGTTATAGCGAATGCCAGAGCGGCCTGCTTTTAAGGACTCAGTTACTGTCTCTAATGTATTTCCAATACAAGAATTAATTCCCATACCTGTGATGACAACACGTTCCATTCTTATCTCTATAAAACGACAAAAATAGATCTTAACAACCAAGTTCTTTTTTGGAACTGGCAAAACATTTCTATATTTATTATTTTTTCTCATCGAATATAAATAAAAAGTTAATAATAATATTTTTATTTTAAAATCTATTTAGTTTTATTATTAAATCAAAAATATTTTAAATATTAAATTGACGTATTTAAAATCACCGATTATTATCTCTTTGCTGGCCTACATTGCCAGCCGGTTTTGACAGACCGTTGATCCACCACGGATTGTAGTTCTGCTATAATTCGCTGGACCCTTGCGTCCCCCTTCTTTGCGGTAGGACGGTTGGGGGACGCCCCGTGCGTGCTGGTTCTATGGATCCCAGTCTGTCAACCCCTTTCCGTTCTACCACCCTAATTAATTCGCGGTAATTCGGTGGTAGAACTCCATAATTTTAAGGAGTTGACCATGACATTTTTTAATCTTATTTTCTCTGTTTTTTAACTATTTTATTGATTTAAAATTTGGTTTTTTACGCCTTATTTTTTAAATTTATAAACTAATTTTATTTTAAAATTTTAATTATTTTATTTTCCTGTACTTTTAGGAGGATTAATTGTTATTTAAAAAATTATTTTAAATCTCAAAGTCATTATATTTTTATTTTAGTTATACACATAAATAATCATGAGAATAATATGAAAATTTATAAACCGCTTTTGGCTTTAAGTTTCATTCTAGGCAGCTACGGTGTTTCGATTTACGACCCAAAGACTCATCAGGAGTTTGAAAAAATTTGCTTGTCAGGTGGGCATAGCGAGTCGAGCTGTGACTGTATTTACCAGCGACTTAAGCAAGTCTACTCGCCCAAGCTGATGCAAGGTCTAGAACATGTCAGTTTGCAAAGTCCTGTTCTCCCACAGGACTTTGCCCCTACTTTTTTAAGCACCATGCAGCGGTGTGACAAAAGTAGTCTGGGCTAAGCGTTGGCTTAGCTCTTTATTTCTGTGTCGCAATGGTGTTGTACTTTAAATCAGCGCAAAAAATTAAAGTCTGTTGTGGCGCAGAGGCCTAAGTTGTTTGATTTGCCGAATTAGCATTTTTAAAAATCACATCAACTTTATAACTAATCAAGTTATGCTGTGCTCACATTCAACTTTTGAACATTTATTAGAATGAACTACACATGGGATGAATTTGAGCAAAGACTTATCACCTATAGAGATGTCAGGATTGATCTGGCAAGAGTTTTAGATGCTTATGAGCTTCAAATAAAAGAACTTCTTCAACAAATTCAATTATTAACTTATGAAGATTCTTTGCCTATATTTAATCAGTTATATGAAATACAAGATCATTTAGCTACTGCCACGTTTCGCTATGACCTCGACTTAAATGAAGCTTTAGATATATTCGTTTATCATTTCGATAGAGATGACAAAGCGCTTATAAGCCAATATTGGTACAAAAAACTCAAGCAAAACAAAGATATTCTTTGGCCTTTACCTCAAGACGAATAGTAGCTTGTACGTTTTATCCTACAAACTTTTAAGGTTTTTGCGGATTGGCGACACCCCTCTTTTTTTCTATTATGAACTCATACAGGAACAGGATGTTCCGGAACATAAAACAACAATAATAGGTTCAAGCATCAGGACGTGAGATACGACAGGAGTCATATATAGTACCCAAATACGAAAAAGCCCAACAGGATGTTGGGCTTTTTTTATATCTGAATATTGAGAAGTTTTAGGGACTAAACGGATTGAATCATTCTTCAATGTAAGATTTCTCTTACAAGCTTTTAAGGATTTTGCGGATTGGCGACACCCCTCTTTTTTCCTAATATGAAGTCATACAGGAACAGGATGTTCCGGAACACAAAACAACAATAATACGTTCAAGCACCAGGAGCGTGAGATACGACAGGAGTCATATCTAATCACCAAATACAAGAAAGCCCGACAGGATGTCGGGCTTTTTTTATGCTTATTTAAAACTGATATTTGCATATACCTATAGCGGGGTATGCGCCTGTTCTTGCTTTTTCTGACGGATCCAACGTACCACCCAAATAACTGCGATCAGCACCACTATTGCCACAAGCGCAGGCACTAACATTGCTGATACCGAAAGTAAGATTGCTCCAATCCACTCACCTGTTGCGACTACAAAATTCCCTAAGCCACCTGTGGTTGCAGTTGAAACACCACGTGCAGCGACGGTACTCATTTGCACTACACCTGCCGTACCACCACCGACAATAATCGCTGCTGCCCAACTGGCAAATTGAGACATTTCTCCACTACTCACAGCCATAGTGGTGAGCGTACCCGCGATCATCGCCGCAGGAGTTGCGACTGTGTCTAAGGCGTTATCGACCCACGGAATATAGTAGGCTGCAATTTCACATACCGTTGCCACGCTTAAAGCCAAACACACCGATGGCAGAGCTAACCACTCAAAACCTTTCGATGGCTCAAACCATCCCATCATGGTGGCAATGCTCATGACCAGTAGCGGCACAAACACCCGAAAACCGCAGGCAGCGCTCAAACCCACGCCAATACATAAACCCAATATTGTTTCCATAACGGTTTCCTTTTCATGCCCATCACGGGTCTTGTTATGTAAGTCTTATTTTTAAACTAACAAAAAGCCCCATCGGGTGACAGGGCTTTTTGTTAAATGCGAACGCAAATATTATTTCATTCTTAACGTTTAAATTGCGTGCAGTAGCATTTAGTGCAAGGTGGTAAAGGGTCTGTGTTAATTTCTAAAAACACTCTGTGTCCGCACTGAGCACAGAAATAGAAGCCTGTTCCGGGTTTTTCGCCAGCTGTTACCATGATTACATTCCTATAATCGTATATATATTAAACAGGAATATAAACCACTTAAAGTGAATGTCAATTGTCCATTTCGCCCGATGATGATGGCATAAATGCAAAAAATGTTATTTGTACGATTTATCTTACATAGATTTAGGGATTTAGCGGATTGGCTGTCCCCTGCTTTTTTTCTAATATGAACTCATACAGGAACAGGATGTTCCGGAACACAAAACAACAATAATAGGTTCATGCACTAGGACGTGAGATACGACAGGAGTCATATCTAGCAACCAAATACGAAAAAGCCCGACAGGATGTCGGGCTTTTTTTATTGATCTAAGATAATTGCGGAACTTCGATTAAGTTAACAGTAAATAAATTTAGAATATCTTCTCTGTCCATAAAGATTATTTGACTTCTCTTATTAGCATCAAGTTTATTTCCCAACCAATTTCTTGCTGCTTTAGTAATTTCTCCACCTGCAATGATATAAGCATGATCAACTAAAACTCTTTTATTTGTTTCAGGATCAAAAATTTCATGCCCTAACATCATTGTCGTTTGGTTATAGATTTCAGCAATATTATGATTTCCCGTTTTAGTCATTCCAGAAGAATCTAATTTTCCTTTCTTAACCTGTATTCCAAAATAAATAATATGCTGTGTTGGCAGCATTAACTTCATCCAAATGTCTTTACCATACTCAAGAGCTTTATCTTTATGCCCAGCTACGGTAATTCTTTGAAAACCTAATATTCTAAATAAAGGTAATAAAATTTTTTCAATTAACTCATCTTCTGAGCATCGCTCTAAAAAGCTTATAAGTAACTCTCTTTTCTTTAGCTCATCTTCTGTGAATGGTCTATGTGGATTTTCACTTGGTTTTATTAAATTATTGGTTCTTATATTTCTGACATATAAAATATTATCGTTTCCATAAAAAGCTTCGAATCCTTCTCGACTTAATGGTTTATTCAATTCAATTAATGCATTTATTCTTTCAGGATCATCTTCTGTTGCATCAGACTTATACATTAATACCCTAAGCAGATTAATAAATTTCTGAGGTAAATAATCTTTTGCACAAGGTTCTTCCAATAATTCCTTTAATCTTTCTGCTGTCCACCACCATCTAGTACTACCATCATGTACATATGGTAAATCACACTCATCAAAAAACTCTGAAATATAAAAGCTACTTCTATAAGGGAAATATTGCTGGTCACCCACAATACACTCTGCAATACCTCTTAAATTTCTATCTTTAAACCTCATAAAAGCCTCTGACAAAACAAAGAAACCTACTTTAAAGTAGGCTCTTTTTTAAACAGAATCAATAACTTTAATTTAGGAAGTATGGCAAGGGGCACAACAATAAGCGCATCCATTAATTCTAGCGTTATTGTATTTTAACTTTGCATAAGCAACAGCTTCTCGACAGGATGGAAATTCTCCAAGTAGAATCTGATTAGTTGCTAATGGCATATAATGACACCCCTGCGATTTATTATGTACCTCATAATCACCATTAGCTTGTCGATTACTATTTAAAATAAAAAACATTAGTTACCCCATAAAAAAATAAAGCCATATTTAAATTATGGCTTTATTGTACAAAAAGCAATCTATTTTTTTACTAATTAATCAAGCCATTTGGTCTTCTAAAAAATCTTCCATAACTTCATTTTGTACGCTTTAACCTACAAACTTTTAGGGGTTTTGCGGATTGGCGACTTACAACTTTTTTCCTAATATGAAGTCATACAGGAACAGGATGTTCCGGAACATAAAACAACAATAATAGGTTCATGCATCAGGACGTGAGATACGACAGGAGTCATATCTACTAACCAAATACGAAAAAGCCCGACAGGATGTCGGGCTTTTTTTATTTTTCATAAATACTTATTATATTAATAGTTTTACCATACTTTAAGTCCACTATATTGATTAAAAAGCACTAGAATAAAAAAAATCATCGTAAAAAAGAAACAATAATTATTACAGATAATCTTAAATCCATTTTTTCTGAAATTGAAATACCTATTTTCAATTTCCACTAACTTATTCAAGGCATTATTTTTATCATCTGCTGACAAATCAGTTCGCTCAACTTCATTTTTATAATATGAAAATAAATCCTTAAACGTTTTTCCTCCCCCCTCTTCTGATAATTCGGCTGCCTCTTTCCATAGCTTAGAAGTTGCAAGATAGTAAAAAAAGAAAAGAACTATTCCTATTAATGCTAATATCTTTATAGATTTTTGCTCATTAGGTATACCTATCCAACCCATTATTGAAAGAAACAACCATATACTATGTTCATTTAACTTTACAAAATAATCTCTTACAGCCTTATTTAATAAATCAATTTTTTCAAAAATGTTTTCAACAGACATATTTATACTTAACCAAAAAATTAAACTTAATATTAAAAACTCTTATCCTGAATATTTTTATCGAATTCTAATAATTAAATTATTCATATAAAGTTTTAGCATATCTCATAATATAAGAATTTAGACCCTCTCCATTTCTAGCTAGTTGTTTCATATCTTCAACTCGGCCCGCGCCTGCACTTCTATAACTATAAGTATAAATTTTAAAGGTCCTATCAAACTGCACTCTTATATATGTATCACCAATTTCATATGCGTGAATTCCAGAATCACCGTCTAAATCTAAATATCTTTCCACTATTACGCTCAATAAAAAACCCCATCATTAAGATAGGGCTTTTTTTGAACAATATCAATTATCCTTAACTAAAGTATTAAGCCACTTGGCCTTCTAAAAAGTCTTGTGCAAAACGCTGTAATACACCACCCGCTTCATATACAGAAACTTCTTCTTCTGTATCTAAACGGCAAGTCACAGGCACTTCAAGAATCTCTTCTTTACCATCCGCTGTGGCACGTTCAATCACTAAAGTTAAAGTCGAACGCGGCGCAATATTACCAATCACGCTATAAAGCTCTGTACCATCTAGCTTTAAAGTCTTGCGGTTTACACCCGGTTTAAACTCAAGCGGTAACACGCCCATACCCACCAAGTTAGTACGGTGAATACGCTCAAAACCTTCTGCCACAATCGCTTCAACACCTGCAAGGCGCACACCTTTTGCAGCCCAGTCACGGCTTGAACCCTGACCATAGTCAGCACCCGCGATAATGATTAACGGTTGCTTACGGTTCATGTAGGTTTCAATCGCTTCCCACATACGCATCACTTCGCCTTCTGGCTCTACGCGCGCTTTTGAACCTTGCTTAATGGTACCGTCTGAACGGACCACCATTTCGTTATAGAGTTTCGGGTTGGCAAATGTTGCACGTTGTGCAGTCAAATGGTCACCACGGTGCGTTGCGTATGAGTTGAAGTCTTCTTCTGGTACGCCCATTTTGTGAAGATATTCACCCGCAGCCGAGTCCATCAAAATCGCGTTTGAAGGCGATAAGTGGTCGGTGGTGATGTTGTCACCCAAAATTGCAAGCGGACGCATGTTTGCCAAAGTACGTGGTGCAGCCAATGCCCCTTCCCAATATGGTGGACGGCGGATGTAAGTACTTTGCGGACGCCAGTCGTAAAGAGGGCTCTTCGCTTGTTCAACTTCGCCCAAGTCAAACATTGGAATGTAGACTTTACGGAACTGTTCAGGCTTCACGGCTTCTTTAACTAAGGCATCAATTTCAGCGTCAGATGGCCAAATGTCTTTGAGGTAAATCGGGTTACCTTCTTTGTCATGACCTAACGCATCTTTTTCGATGTCAAAACGAATCGTACCCGCAATTGCATATGCTACAACAAGCGGTGGAGATGCTAAGAACGCTTGTTTTGCGTATGGATGAATACGGCCATCGAAGTTACGGTTACCAGAGAGTACTGCTGTTGCGTACAAGTCACGGTCAATAATTTCTTGCTGAATAGCTGGATCTAATGCACCAGACATACCATTACAGGTCGTACAAGCGTAAGCCACAATACCAAAACCAAGTTGTTCTAAGTCTTTTAGGACACCTGCTTCTTCAAGGTAAAGTGCAGCCGCTTTTGAACCCGGTGCAAATGAGGTTTTCACCCACGGTTTACGTGTTAGGCCAAGTT
Source organism: Acinetobacter seifertii (assembly GCF_016064815.1). NCBI lineage: Bacteria > Pseudomonadati > Pseudomonadota > Gammaproteobacteria > Moraxellales > Moraxellaceae > Acinetobacter > Acinetobacter seifertii. Next base: position 3,964,052 of record NZ_CP065820.1, read on the forward strand.
CATTTGCTTTACGTGCCAACAAGCCTGCCGCCACGGTGTTACGTGGGTTAGAAGTATTGGTACATGAAGTAATTGCAGCAATAATGATTGCGCCATCTGGCATTAAGCCATCAGAACGGTTTTCAACAACACCTGCAATACCTTTTTCTTTTAGGTCGCTTGTTGAAACACGTGCATGTGGGTTTGATGGACCAGCAATGTTACGTGTTACTTTTGATAGGTCAAAACGTAGTACACGTGGATACTCTGCTTTGGTCATATCAGAAGCCCAAAGGCCGATTTCTTTTGCGTACTGTTCAACCAATGCCACTTGAGCATCTTCACGGCCTGTTAGGCGTAAGTAGTCAATCGTGTTTTGGTCGATGTAGAACATTGCAGCCGTAGCGCCATATTCTGGTGTCATGTTCGAAATGGTTGCACGGTCGCCCACAGACATGCTGTCAGCACCTTCACCAAAGAACTCAAGGTAAGCACCTACTACGCGCTCTTTACGCAAGAACTCTGTTAAGGCAAGTACGATATCTGTTGCAGTAATGCCTGCTTGACGCTGACCTACAAACTCAACACCAATAATGTCTGGTAGACGCATCCAAGATGCACGGCCTAACATTACGTTTTCAGCTTCTAAGCCACCGACACCCACAGAAATTACGCCCAAAGCGTCTGTATGTGGTGTGTGTGAGTCTGTACCGACACATGTGTCTGGGAATGCCACGCCATCACGCGCCTGAATCACCGGAGACATTTTCTCTAGGTTAATCTGGTGCATAATGCCGTTCCCCGCAGGGATCACATCGACATTTTTAAATGCTGTTTTAGTCCACTCAATAAAGTGAAAACGGTCTTCGTTACGGCGGTCTTCAACAGCACGGTTTTTTGCAAAAGCGTCTGGGTCAGCACCGCCATATTCCACCGCTAAAGAGTGGTCGACAATAAGCTGAGTCGGCACAACTGGATTGACTTTAGATGGGTCGCCGCCTTTGTCAGCAATCGCATCACGTAAGCCTGCAAGGTCAACCAAAGCTGTTTGACCTAGGATGTCATGACACACCACGCGCGCAGGATACCAAGGAAAGTCCAAGTCCTGACGGCGTTCAATCAACTGCGTTAAATAAGCAGTTAAGTTCTCGGCATCGGCACGGCGTACCAATTGCTCTGCGAGTACTTTAGACGTGTAAGGCAGTTTTTCGTATGCGCCTGGCTGAATATCTTCAACGGCTTGACGCACGTCGTAATATTCAAGCTGGGTACCTGCCAGCGGTTTACGGTATTTTGTGTTCATTAACCACGCTCCGCCAATGGTTTGAATTTGAGGTTTTCAGGACCTGTGTAGTTCGCGCTTGGACGAATAATTTTGCCGTCTTGGCGTTGTTCAATCACGTGCGCTGACCAGCCTGCTGTACGTGCAATCACGAACAATGGTGTGAACATAGCAGTTGGAACACCCATTAAGTGATAGCTCACTGCACTGAACCAGTCGAGGTTCGGGAACATGTTTTTCACTTCTTTCATCACTGCTTCTAAACGCTCAGCGATAAGGTACATTTTGGTGTTCTCTTGCGCTTCAGCCAAGTCGTGCGCCACTTTCTTGATCACTTCGTTACGTGGGTCAGAAACTGTATATACAGGGTGACCAAAACCAATCACGACTTCTTTATTTTCAACACGCTTACGGATGTCTGCTTCTGCTTCATCTGCGTTGTCGTAACGTTGTTGAATCACGAATGCAACTTCGTTTGCACCGCCATGTTTAGGTCCGCGAAGCGCACCAATACCTCCAGTAATTGCCGAGTACATGTCAGAGCCTGTACCTGCAACCACACGTGACGTAAATGTTGATGCGTTGAACTCGTGCTCAGCATACAAAATAAGTGATGTATGCATTGCTTGAATCCATTCTTCAGATGGTTTTTCGCCATGAAGTAAATGTAAGAAATGCGCTGCAATTGAGTCGTCATCTGTTTCAGTTTCAATACGGCGACCGTTGTTGCTGAAGTGGTACCAATAAAGCAGCATTGAGCCTAAGCTTGCCATTAATTTATCAGCAATGTCTTTTGCGCCAGCTTCGTTGTGGTCTTCGTGTTCTGGTGTTAAACAACCTAGCACTGAAACACCTGTACGCATCACGTCCATTGGGTGTGCAGACGGAGGAAGTTGTTCAAGAGCAGTTTTCAGTGCTGCCGGTAAACCACGAAGCGCTTTTAATTTTGCTTTATATGCTTTGAGTTCAGCTTTGTTTGGTAATTTGCCATGTACGAGCAAGTGAGCAACTTCTTCAAACTGGCTACCCGCTGCAAGGTCAAGAATGTCATAGCCACGGTAGTGCAAGTCGTTACCGCTACGTCCTACGGTACAAAGTGCTGTGTTGCCTGCAACTTGTCCACTAAGTGCAACTGATTTTTTTGGTTTGAAGCCTGTTGTTGTTTCATTTGAGCTCATAAGATTGTCCTTTCCTATCTATTTAAATTATTTGGGAAACACGGCATATGTACCGTGTTTTACTTCTTATTTCTTTTTAGCAAATGCGTTGTCTAAGTAGTCTTCAAACGCATAGTAGTTAATGCGTTCATATAACTCTTTACGCGTTTGCATAATATCAACCACGTTCTTTTGCGTACCTTCTTTACGCAAGGTTTCATACACAGTTTCGGCTGCTTTGTTCATGGCACGGAAAGCAGAAAGCGGATAAAGTGCAAGGCTTACATCGGCAGATGCCAACTCTTCAGTGGTAAACAGTGGTGTAGAACCGAACTCTGTGATGTTTGCCAAAATTGGTGCGCCAGTCTTCTGAGCAAATTGCTTGTACATATCAAGCTCGGTAATTGCTTCAGGGAACAACATGTCTGCACCCGCTTCAATGTAGGCACCCGCACGGTCAATTGCAGCTTGTAAGCCATCTACAGCCAATGCATCGGTACGCGCCATAATCACGAAGCTGTCATCACCACGTGCATCGACTGCTGCTTTAATACGGTCAACCATTTCTTCTTGAGTCACAATGGCTTTGTTCGGACGGTGACCACAACGTTTTGCGCCCACTTGGTCTTCAATGTGCATTGCCGCAGCACCAAACTTGATCAGTGCTTTTGTAGTACGAGCAATGTTAAATGCAGAAGCACCAAAACCTGTGTCAGCATCGACCAATAATGGAAGATCACATACATCGGTAATACGGCGTACGTCTGTCAACACATCATCAAGGTTACTGATTCCTAAATCAGGTAAGCCTAAAGAACCAGCGGCTACACCACCACCTGATAAGTAAATCGCTTTATAACCTGCACGTTTTGCCAAAAGTGCATGATTGGCGTTAATGGTTCCAACCACTTGTAATGGCTTTTCTTGGGCTACTGCATCGCGAAATAGCTGACCTGCGGATTGTTTAGCCATTGTTATGTTCTCCTTGTGCTTGTAGCAGTGTTTGCTCAATAATTTTGTAAGAAGCATTGATATGTCGATGCATGAGCAGCTCGGCAAGTTCACCATCGCCTTCTGCAATTGCATCTAAAATACGGATATGTTCGTCCCAAGCTTTGCTTGGTCGATCAGGTGTGTTTGAAAACTGAATTCGGTACATACGAATGAGGTGATAAAGCTCATCGCATAGCATTTTTTCTAGGGTTTTATTGCCACTACTTTTGATAATGCAGTAGTGAAAATCGTCCTGCCCTTCTTGCAAGTAATATCCCTTACCTGCTTTAAAGTTTTCATCTTCAGCATGCATACGCAAAACATCACGCAGCGCCAAAATTTGCTTTTTATCAATATGCTGTGCAGCAAGTTTGCAAGCCAAACCTTCTAAAGACGCACGAATCTGGTAAAGCTCTTTGAATTGTTGCAGTGAGAGCGAAACCACGCGCGCGCCCACATGTGCAGTACGCTCAACCAAACGTTGCCCTTCAAGGCGATGAATCGCTTCACGCAAAGGCCCACGGCTAATGCCATAAGTCCGTGCCAGTTCAGGCTCGGAAATTTTGCTACCTGCAGGAATTTGACCCAAAACAATCGCCGTCTGTATTTGTTTAAATACATTCTCGGTCAGTGTTCTTCCCTGACTTTGTAGTGGCTCTGGTGCGAAGGTCAAATCTTGCATATTGTCGACAATTTTTAATCAATTATGGCTTTTATAGCGGTATGAATGAAAAAAATCAAGGTGATTGTTGACACTTTACAGAACGCATCAGGTCAATTTTTATCGTTAGGACTGACATTTCACCTTATATTTAAAGCATTACACCACTTGCTATTTAATATTTATAAAACAATTTCTTAGGGTTGATTTATCCATATTTTTATGACTATTTGTGGCTTGCTTTTTAGTCAATAAACTTTTGTTTCAAACTTTAGTCTACAACCAATGTATTACAGCAAGATTGTAGACAATCTGCTTGAATGAAATCATGAGTTATAAATTAGTTTCTATTTACCGTAATTTCTTTTAAAACTTTTTATTATTTTCAGCCAGAAAATATCGATATTAGTGAAATTATCAGGTGCTTCACGATAGCTTTATTGATACATTATTGAACATCGACATAGTTGTGGCGTATTTTTCGAGACAGAAAAAACCCAGCACTATGCATATTGTTGAATGAAAGGACTTTTTTGATGTTTCAACATATCCCCCCATACGCAGGCGATCCAATTCTCTCTTTAATGGAACAGTTCAATGCTGATACTCGTTCTGAAAAAGTAAACTTGAGTATTGGTCTTTATTATAACGAAGACAGTATTGTTCCTCAGTTAGAGACCATTATCGAGGCGCAAAAGCGTATTGAGCCTAAAAACGGTAAAACCAAACTTTATTTGCCAATGGAAGGCTTCAAACCTTACCGTGAAGCAATTCAAGCACTTTTATTTGGTGCAAACAGCCCAGCAGTTAAAGCTGGCCGTGCTGTAACCATCCAAACGCTTGGTGGTTCAGGTGCATTGAAAGTTGGTGCGGATTTCTTAAAAACTTATTTCCCAAATTCAGACGTTTGGGTAAGCCAACCAACTTGGGATAACCACGTTGCGATTTTCAATGGCGCTGGCATCAAGACTCATTTCTACCCATATTTCGATAACGAAACACGTGGTGTAGATTTTGACGGTATGTTGTCTACACTTAAAACTTTGCCTGAGCAAAGCATTGTGTTGTTGCACCCATGCTGCCACAACCCAACGGGTGCTGACTTAAACCCAGCACAGTGGGATCAAGTGATTGCAGTATTAAAAGACCGTAACCTTATTCCATTCCTAGACATCGCTTACCAAGGTTTCGGTGACGGTATGGAAGAAGATGCGTATGCAATCCGTGCTTTAGACCAAGCGGGTCTAAACTTCATTGTGAGCAACTCGTTCTCTAAAATCTTCTCTTTATATGGCGAACGCGTTGGCGGCTTAACTTTCGTATGTGACGATGCAGAAGCTGCTCAGTGCACATTTGGTCAGTTAAAAGCGACTGTACGCCGTATTTACTCTAGCCCTCCTACAACAGGTGCTTGGTTAGTTGATGAAGTGTTAAATGACGCTGAACTTAACCAACAATGGCAAGGCGAAGTAAAAGAGATGCGTGAGCGTATTATTAAAATGCGTAGCATCTTGAAAGATGAACTGACTAAAGCATTACCAGACCGTGACTTTAGCTACCTTGTAAACCAAAAAGGTATGTTCAGCTACACAGGTTTAACTGCTGAACAAGTTGATATCTTGCGTGAAGAATATGCAATCTACTTAGTACGTAGTGGCCGTATTTGTGTAGCAGGCTTAAACATGAACAATGTTTACACTGTTGCAAAAGCGATGGCTGAAGTACTTGCTAAATCTGTAGAAGCTGCATAAGACATCTACTAAAAAAGGCGCTTCGGCGCCTTTTTTTATGTCTCTATATTACGATTTAGCTTTGCCCCAATATTTCAGTTTTGAGGTATGCCCAATCCCAACATTAAAGCTATTGGTTGGGTCGAGTTTTTGATAGAAATTGGCCAATGCAGGTTTGGCAATGTAAAGATGCCCGACATTATGCTCTGCTGGATATTCAGCACGGCGCGAGTCTAACAACTTCCACATTTGATGTTCCATTTCTAATGGGTCATGGCCCTTTTTAAGAATATAGTCCTGATGGAACACATGACAAAAGAAATGCCCATAATAGAGTTTATGGATGATTTTATTTTCCATTTCGGCAGGCAGTTGCTCTACCCATTCGCGGTCATTACGACGTAACGCAATATCAAGCGCGACAATATCTTCAACTTCACTACGGTGTGTATCACGATAACGAATTGCCGCCCCTGCAATCGCAAAACGGTGTAAGAATGCCTTTCGTCCTTCCTCTTCACTACATACGAAATAGCTACCTGACTGGTGCACAGCAAAATATTCTTTTAAAAATTGCTCTGTCTGTGCTTTTGAATTATTTTCGACACGTAAAACTAAATGGTGCTCATAACGGTCTCGATATTCAGTCATACGCTTCGGTAAATGACTCGGTAAAAAGAAGGTAATCGCCTGTAAAATATGATCCGTTAAGCCCTTAATTTTAAATCGTTCTAAGAACCCATCAACTTTATCTTTCATCGCAAAAGCTTTTGGAACATTGGCTGTGCCAAATTTTTCAATAAACAAGAACGTGTCTTTTCCGTACTTTTCACCAATTAAGTAAGCATCTCGATGAATATATTCGCCTGCAATCGGTAGGCTTGGCAGTGAGGTTAGTAAGTAACGACGAATCGCTGTTAAATCATCGGCATCATTAGTCCCAATATAAAAGACATTGCTCTCTACTTTTTCATAAGTATCAAGACGTACCGCAAACACACAGACTTTACCAGCTGAACCCGATGCCTCAAACAAACGTGACGGATCCGCATTAAAACGGGCAGGCGTATCTTCATCAACTTGGGTTACATCGTGCGCATAGCGATGGTCCGATGCCTGCTTTTCACCATCATCTAAAATATCTGCGGCTTGATATTTCTGCTTCTCTAAACGTGTCAAAATTTCTTCAGGAGTCGAGCCTAAATTCACCCCTAAATGGTTCACCAGTTCTAATTGACCAGCAGCATTCACCTGAGCATATAACGCCAGTTCAGTATACGCAGGGCCACGGCGCACCAATGCACCGCCCGAGTTATTACACACACCGCCAAGTACCGATGCACCTATACAAGATGAACCAATTACCGAATGTGGCTCACGGTCATAACCTTTTAAAATTTGCTCTAAATTATCTAAGGTTGCACCTGGTAAACAAATCACTTGCTTACCATCATGAATGACTTGTATGCCCTTTAAACGGCGCGTACTCATGACTAAAACAGGACGGTCATAATCATCGCCATATGGGGTCGAACCACCAGTAAGTCCTGTATTGGCCGCCTGCATAATCACAATACAGTCTGCCTCAATAGCAGCTTGAAGCACCTGCCATTGCTCTAGCAATGTGCCCGGCACCACCACAGCAAGCACTTTCCCCTCACCAAAACGACGACCTTGACGATACTGACGCGTGCTTTGATCATCGGTCAAAACATGCGAACGCCCTACAATATTTTGTAAGCGTTCGATCACTGCTTGAGGAGAAAATGTTTGCATGATGGTTTCCTTTTGGTCATCCATTTATCAAATTAGACCAACACGACGGCATCTTACCGTTTGTAATTTATAATTTAATTAGCTCATTCTCTAATGTGAATCAGCCCTATATTTACTATCGTGGTTGGCGGCAGGGATGCCGCCGTTTCGATGCGGTAGCAAGGACGTACCGTTATCGAAACTAAAGTTTTTGGTTACTTTTTTAAAAAAGTAACGTCAATTAGCTACTTACATTGAACCTTTTCGGATAAGACTCCGTCGTGCCAATATCATCAAAGTTAATACGAAAATATTAGAGCTTCATCGCCTGTACTAAACAATCCGCATTAATATCCGAAATCGACTTAGCACCAGTGAGCGTCATCGCAACACGCATTTCTTTATCAATCAAATCAAGTAAGTTCGACACCCCTTGCCCACCTGCTGCTGCCAAGGCATACACAAAGGCACGGCCAAGTAACACTGTATCGGCACCGAGCGCCAACATACGCACCACGTCTAAACCATTACGAATACCAGAGTCAGCCAAAATTGCTAAATCACCTTTCACCGCATCAGCAATTGCAGGCAACGCACGAGCAGATGACATCACGCCATCCAACTGACGACCGCCGTGATTCGATACCACAATGCCATCTGCACCAAAACGCACAGCATCTTTGGCATCTTCAGGGTCTAAAATACCCTTAATCACCATTGGGCCATCCCAAAACTCACGAATCCACTCAAGGTCTTTCCATGAAATAGATGGGTCGAAGTTCGAGCCTAACCAGCCAATATAGTCTTCAAGGCCAGTCGGTTTACCTAAATATTTAGAGATGTTGCCCAAGTCGTGCGGACGGCCCATTAAGCCAACATTCCATGACCAATGTGGATGGAACATAGACTGCATATAACGACGCATCGCAGCATTTGGTCCACTCATACCCGAATGTGCATCACGGTAACGCGCACCCGGTACAGGCATATCTACAGTAAATACCAGTGTTGAGCAGCCTGCCGCTTTTGCACGTTCTAAAGCATTACGCATAAAACCACGGTCGCGTAATACATAAAGCTGGAACCACATCGGGCGGTTAATTGCAGGTGCAACTTCTTCAATCGGACAAACAGAAACCGTTGAAAGCGTAAATGGAATACCTTTTTTATCGGCTGCCATCGCGGCTTGCACCTCACCACGGCGCGCATACATACCTGTTAAACCTACAGGTGCCAAAGCAACTGGCATCGACAAGGTTTCATTAAACAGTTTTGTCTCTAAACTTAACGCTGACATGTCATTGAGCACACGTTGACGCAATGCAATTTCTGACAAATCTTGTACGTTACGCTTTAAGGTATATTCCGAATACGCTCCCCCATCAATGTAATGAAATAAGAATGGAGGTAAGCGACGCTGTGCCGCAGCACGATAATCATTGCCAGAAGAAATAATCATTTTGAATCAACTCTACTTAAACGATTTGCACGTTTCTGGCGAGCTTCGTCTTCATCCAGAGAACGCACATGATTAATCACAAATTCAATATGACCGCAAACAGCTTGGCGTGCGGCCTCGGGATCTTTACGATCAATAGCATCCATCACCTGAAAATGCTGCTCGCTCAGCAAGTCACCATTTACGGGGTCGTTATAAACTTTTTTACGCCCTAACAAAACGTTGTATTGCAGCAAATCAAACAAGCTACGCATCATCTGAATCAGCACCACATTGTGAGATGCTTCAGCAATTGCTAAGTGAAATTCAGCATCTGCCACCGCAGCCTGTGCTGAGTCACCCGCATTTTGGTGGCGACTAATTTCATTAAAATAATGACGGATTTTGGATCGATCTTCAGGCGTTGAGCGCAAAGCGGCATACCAAGCAGTGCCACCTTCAAGTAATAACCGCGCCTCTTGCACATCAAACCGGTACAGCGGATCTTCTTCAATCAGGTTGCTAATTGGGTTCACAATCAATTGCTGTGGCCACTGTTCAGGTAACTGCTGAATATAAGTCCCATCGCCACGGCGGCTACTGAGCACCCCTTGACTATTGAGCTGTTGAATTGCTTCACGCAAAGACGGACGAGAAACTCCTAAGCTAGTTGCAAGCTGGCGTTCGGCAGGCAAGCGGTCACCTTTTTTCATGTGACGTTCTTCAATTAATGCCTGCAATTTCATGACCACTTGATCGGAGATTCTCATCGCGTTTCCTTCACTGGAGTTATGGAATCATCCACGGAACCAGATAAGCCTGAACCGTAATAATGATGCCAACAAAGACAGTGAATATGATGCTATGTTTTACCGTGAAACGGAACAAGTCAGATTCTTTTCCAACTAAGCCTACTGCTGCACACGCAATCGCAATCGACTGCGGAGAAATCATCTTACCTGTCACACCACCACTGGTGTTGGCAGCCACCAATAACACTTCTGGAATACCAATTTGCTGAGCCGTAGTCGCCTGTAGTGCCGAGAACAAAGCATTTGAAGATGTATCTGAACCCGTAAGGAACACACCAAGCCAGCCCAAAAATGGTGAGAAGAAAGTAAACGCATGACCTGTATGTGATAGAGCCAAAGCTAAAGTTGCAGATAAACCTGAGTAGTTCGCAATAAAAGCAAATGCCAACACCATACCAATTGAATAAATCGGTGTTTTTAACTCATTGATTGTTTCACCAAAAGTCGTTACTGCCTCACTTGCTTTCATTTTCAAGAAAATAGCAGTGATGATTGCAGCAATAAAAATTGCCGTACCTGTTGCAGAGAACCAGTCAAACTTATAAATCGCTTCATATGGCTTCATCTCTGCCACAATTGGCGGCATTTTTTCGACCAATTTATGCAAATACGGCACTTCAAGTTTAAAAATCCAGTGTTCAAGAGCACCATCTTTTGCAAATAATGCTTTAAATGGCTTAACGCTCCAGATGGTTACCATGATTGTTAAAATAGCAAATGGAGACCACGCCTTAGCAATTTTCCCAATACTGTAACGTTGAACCGTAGTAGGTTGCTGAGTCAAAGTTTGACCAGCTTCAGGTTCAAAACGGAAAATATGTTTTGGTTTCCAGAAACGGAACAACACAGTCAAGCTAACCAATGACGCAATTGCCGCTGTAATATCCGGTAATTCAGGACCAATGAAGTTAGATGTAAGATATTGGGCAATCGCAAACGAACCACCACCAACGACTACCGCAGGCCAAGTTTCTTTAACACCACGCCACCCGTCCATAATCGCCATAATCCAGAACAGCACAATCAGCGTTAAAAACGGTAACTGACGCCCAACCATCTGGCTAATTTCCATAGTGTCTACGCCAGAAACCTGCCCTGCCACAATAATAGGAATACCCATTGCACCGAACGCAACTGGTGCGGTATTTACAATCAAGCATAAACCAGCAGCGTAAAGTGGCTTAAAACCTAAACCTACAAGGAGTGCAGCGGTAATTGCTACAGGAGCACCAAAACCCGCTGCTCCTTCAAGGAAAGTACCAAATGCAAAACCAACCAATAACATTTGCAGACGTTGGTCTTCGGTAATTGACAAAATGCTTGAACGAATAACCTCAAACTGGCCTGTTTTTACTGAAATTTTGTATAGAAAAACTGCCCCAATAATGATCCATGAAATTGGCCATAGACCATAGAAGAAACCGTAAATGATTGACGCAAAGGCCATTTGACCCGGCATTTGATAGAAAAAGAGCGCAATCAATAGTGCAATAATGACTGTGCTTGTACCCGCGATACTGCCTTTTAAACGAAAAACTGCTAATGCTAAAAAGAAGAAAATAATCGGGATTAATGCAACCGCACTGGACAGCCAAATATTATTTAAAGGGTCATAAAGTTGTTGCCACATATTGAGCATTGTCATCTCCTTGAAATGCCGAGGCGAAATTTTTTGTACCTTAAAAGTTTAAACATTTAGCACAATTGGTATTACCAATTTAAATTTAAGTGCAAATGTTGTTCCTTAAACCACAGATCGCATCATAAACACAGATATTGGCAAGATCAATCATTAAATTAACATCATAATTGGTATGACCAATATAGCTAAGAAAAATAAAGCTATTTCTAATTTATAAATTTATTTATTAGACTAAAGTCGTAAAAATCTTTCTTATAAATTTAGATATGAGCTACCGAAATGAAGTGAAAAATTTGAATATAAAAACTATAAACATACCTGTTTCATGATCTATGTATAATGTGCACACAACTCAAACCACATGTATTGAATTGAATAATGACTACTTTAACGTGTTTTAAAGCTTATGATATCCGAGGCAAACTCGGCACCGAATTGAATGAAGAAATCGCCTATAAAATTGGCCGCGCTTACGGACAAATCTATAAACCAAAGACTGTGGTTGTAGGTTGTGATATTCGCTTAAGCAGTGAGGATTTAAAACAGGCGACCATCCGCGGTTTAAACGATGCGGGTGTGAATGTGCTTGATTTGGGCATGACGGGAACTGAAGAAGTTTACTTCGCCGCTTTCCATTTAGATGTGCAAGGTGGTATCGAAGTTACTGCGAGCCATAACCCAATGGACTATAACGGCATGAAATTGGTTCGAGAAAATGCTCGTCCAATTAGTGCAGATACCGGTTTAAAAGAAATTCAGGCTTTAGCAGAAACCAATAATTTTGAAGAAGTTAGCCAAAAAGGCACAACTCAAAGCTATAACATCTTGCCTGAGTTCGTTGATCACTTAATTACCTATATCGAACCAGCAAAAATTCGTCCATTAAAGTTAGTGGTAAACGCGGGAAATGGTGCAGCTGGTCATGTGATTGATGCCATTGAAGAAAAATTTAAGGCACTTAACGTACCAGTTGAATTTATTAAAATTCATCATGAAGCAGATGGTACTTTCCCAAATGGAATTCCTAACCCAATTTTAATTGAAAACCGTGACAGTACCCGAAATGCTGTTCTTGAGCATAAAGCGGATATGGGAATTGCTTGGGACGGCGACTTTGACCGCTGTTTCTTGTTCGATGAAAAAGGTCAGTTCATTGAAGGCTACTATATTGTGGGTCTATTGGCTCAAGCTTTCTTGATTAAACAATCAGGCGAGAAAATTGTGCATGATCCGCGTTTAGTGTGGAACACATTTGATATCGTAGATGAGTACAAAGGTGTTGCCGTACAGTCAAAATCTGGTCATGCATTCATTAAAGACGTTATGCGTGAGAATAATGCTGTATATGGCGGCGAAATGAGTGCCCATCACTATTTCCGTGACTTTGCTTACTGCGACAGCGGTATGATTCCTTGGTTACTCACCGTTGCTCTACTTTCTGAAACAGGACAATCACTTTCAACCCTCGTTGAAAATATGATTACCAAGTTTCCTTGTAGCGGTGAAATCAACTTTAAAGTGGTTGATACACAGATCACTATTCAAAAGATTTTCGATTTCTATGCCGAGCAAAACCCAGAAATTGACCGTACCGATGGTGTAAGCCTCGACTTTGGTGCATGGCGTTTTAATGTACGTGCTTCAAACACTGAGCCTTTACTGCGTCTCAACATTGAAAGCCGTGCAGACCGTCAAGCTCAGCCAATGCAGCATTATGTAGATGAATTGACTGGATTAATTCAGTCTTAATAGAGCTCATCTCAAAGAGATGGAACATTATTGTTCCATCTCTTTTTGGCTATTCTGCATAATTTTATAAGTATGATTATGTCCATCTAATACATCCTTATTTAGATTTTCATAACCTTTCAACAGCGCTTTCTTATCAAAATTACACGTTTGATTTTCATTAATAAATTTTTGGTGAATGGCACTAAAACAACTAGATACATCATCAACCAATTGATAGTAATCAGACAAAGGCAACCCTGCTAGCTTTAATAGTTTTGGAGCAACGAAACTTGCAGCAATATAAGGCTGATTCAAGGGCTTCTTATCTAATTTATAATTGCTCCACACTACAAACGGTGTCTGGTAATTTTTGAGATTAGTCCGCTCAGGATCATCTTTAAAAAATCCATAACTCTCATAAACTTCTTGTAGATTCGGCAAATGATCGCCAAAAGCCACTAAAATTGTTGGTCGATCTACTGTCTTTAAATATTCAGCGAGCTCTTTTAGCTTTTGGTTAGCACGTGCAGTTCCAGCAGTATAAGTACTTAATTTTTGCTTTTCATTTTCAGACAGCTCTTTGTTAAATTTATAATTTTGCTTACCAAAACGATCATCGTTATACATCGGATGATTTTCAACAGTAATCGCATAAATAAACTTTGGCTGTTGCTCACTCTCTTCTAAAGTAGACTTAATCGAATCAAAAATAAGATCATCTGTAGCCCACCCACCCAAGTTAAAAACTGTAGACCGATCTTTTTGGGCAATCATATTTTCAAGTGATATAAATTTATCGAAGCCTAAATCTGGATATACCTTATTGCGATTATAGTAATATCCATAGTTATTATGCATTGCAACTGTTTTATAACCAATTGAGTTTAAATAATAAGGCAGAGCATAAATTGGCTTTTTCAGTTTAGAAACATATAACAACTCATTTGGGAAAAAAGTTGTATTAAGGCTTGTAAGGACTTCAAACTCAACATTCGCAGTACCTCCTCCAAAAGAAGGAGACAATAAATTAGACACTTGATTTTGATGAACAAAAGATAGTAAGTCTTTTGATAAACCACTATCTAAATGGTGAGAATCCCAAAAAGATTCTTCCATCACAATAACAATGTTCGGATATTCCTTCTCATTGTCTTCTAAAGATTGAATAGAATGGTGTTGCTGCAAAATCTGCTGTATCTCTTGCTCAGATACTTTACGGTTAGGTAATAAAACACTGGTTACATTATCCAATACCTTAGATACGTAAAAAGTCACAAAACCATAATCTTGAATTTTTCGATAGTCTCCAATCCAGTCATTTCTCGTATTTGGAAATTCCTGTAAGCTGGCACAAATCATGGGTTTGTTTTCTGCAAAACACGCTCCCGTAGGGTTTTTAATAAAATTTAAGTAAACTAAACCACTCCCAAGCAATCCAAAAATAACAATATTGGGAACATAGGTATGAAAAGTAGCTTTACTCTCTTTACGTATGGCAATCAGGAGTACAATAAGAAAGAAAATAATGAGAGTAAAAAAGATAAGTTGTAAGTGCCAAGGCGTTGCCTTCATGGCCTCTGGAAGTAAAAAAATATCTTCCGGACTTAAATTACTAAATAAATATTGTTGCTTCTTTTTATTAATAAAATTTAAAAATATAACGAATAATTGACTTAAAAAAAGAGCTGTATACTTTCGGCCAACTATAATAAAAAATAGTTGAATTACTGCATAGTTAAAGAGAATTGAAAAAATAGCTTTTTCTGAAATCAAATAGCTATAAAACTTATCCCATGTCAAGTTCATATCCCATGCAACATATACACCTACGCAGGTGGATAAAAAGGCAATAAAGATAAATAACAGCTGTTGACGTAAAAAAACCATGACGACAAAAAAGAGGCTAACAGGGGATTATGGCGAATACTAACATGAAAGTAGTCACAGCAACTGTAGCCTCTTTTTAGAAAAGAATACTATCTGACTTTAAGAAAGATATATAACTGATATTTAGAAAAATTAAATAATCAACTTTTATATCTCACTTTAATTTTGTCTAAGATTTTATCCATCAACTTTTTCTAATAAAATTTTAATCAATCCACGTGTTGATGCGTCGAGTGCTGAAAGATCATTTTGGGCACCATTTAGAATAGGAAGTAATTGATCAGCAATCTGTTTACCTTTCTCAACGCCCCATTGATCAAACGGATTAATATTCCAAATTACAGACTGGACAAATACTTTATGCTCATATAAAGCAATCAACATTCCTAAACTATAAGGATTTAGTTCTTTTAAAAGTAATGTTGAACTTGGTTGGTTTCCTTCGTATTGCTTATGAATAGGCAAGTTCTCTAGTTCTTTTGAATCTAATGCTTCATTACCAAAAGCTAACAACCGTGACTGCGCTAAACAATTTGAAAGCGCTAGATGGTGTTGTTCAATCAACGCTTCAGCATTCTCTACATAAGTAAAATGATCTGCATTATAACGTTGTATCGGCGCAATAAAATCACAGCTTACTGCTTGAGTTCCTTGGTGGAGCAGTTGGTAAAATGCATGTTGGGCATTTGGTCCAACTTCACCCCATACAATTGGGCAAGTATCTAATTCAACTTTCTGTCCACCACGTTGTATAGATTTACCGTTAGATTCCATTTCTAACTGTTGTAAATAAGCCGCAAAATATTTTAAACGGCCATCATAAGGTAATACAGCATGAGTCTGAATATTTAAAAAATTATTATTCCAGACCCCCAATAATGCCATGAGTACAGGAATATTTTGCTCAAAACTTGTATTTTGGAAATGCTCATCAACAGCATGAGCACCAGCTAAAAGCTGCTGAAAACCATCAATCCCAACTGATAATGCTATAGGTAAACCAATACATGACCATAGAGAATATCGTCCACCAACCCAGTCCCAAAGGAGTAATTGATTTTCAGGAGCAATTCCCCACTCTGACATTTTTTCGGCTTTTGTAGAAACACCGATAAAATGGCTTTTTACAACACGTTCATGTTTTCCTAACGCTTTTTCAAGCCACTGTCGAACAGTTTGTGCATTGGATAAAGTATCAATAGTGCCAAATGACTTCGAGGAAATAATAAATAAAGTCGTTTCAGGACGAAGCTGATGAAGCAATTCCGATAACTGGCTACCATCCATGGTCGATACGAAATGGACATTGAGTGGTTTAGCTGTTTTTACTTTAAAATCTGATAATGCATGGGTCACCATTTGAGGACCTAAATCAGACCCACCTACGCCAATATTAACAACATCTTGAATGACTTCACCTGTAGCACCACGGTATTGTCCAGCATGGATTTTTTCGACCAACGCATACATTCGTTGTAATTGCGCATGGACCTGTTTACTCAATTCTGCAGACTTAGAATAATCTTCTGGCAAACGTAAAGCCCAGTGCATAGCAGCACGCTGTTCGGTACAATTAACTTTATCTTGAGAAAATAATCTTTCAATCCAGTGAGACAATTGTTTGGTTTTTGCTAGAGTAACCAAATGCTCTAAAATATTCTTAGTCACACGGTGCTTACTATAATCAAAAACTAGTTGATCAAATTTTACAGAGTATTTCTGAAATCGATCCGACTCTGAAGCGAATAATTCTTTTATATGTACATTTGAATGTTTATCAACCAAAGAATGAAGCTGAGCGATAGGCGAAACTAATTCTTGTGGAAACTTCTCGATAGATTTATTCATAATCGACCTACCCCTTCATAAGCAAAACCTTTAGATTTCACATATGCAGGATCATAAATATTACGCCCATCCAAAATAAGAGGATGTAGCATTAACTGTTGTAAATGGTTAAAGTCAGGACTCCAATATTGCTTCCATGCTGTAACCAGACACATCGCATGCGCTCCTTTTGCTGCTTCGTATCGATCAGCGCATAAAACTAAATCCTCACGACTGCCATATATACTTGCAATTTCCTCAAGAGCTTGGGGATCGTGTAATCGAACCTTCACACCTTGAGCCCATAAAGCAGCCAATAAAATGTGAATAGGAGAATTGTGCGTACTTGAAGTATTCTCTTTAAATGAAGCACCCCAAATTGCGACAGTTTTTCCACTCAAATCACAATGATAATAGTTCCATAATTTACGGAATAAAATTTCTTTTTGTTGTTCGTTAATCAACCAAACTTGTTCTAAAAGTCGACTTTTCACACCTGTTTCAGAAACAGTACTAGAGAGTGTGAGAATATCATGTGAAAAATTTTCACCGCCAAAACCAACACCTGCCGACAAGTAGGCCGCACCAATACGTGTATCTGCAGCAATACCATGTTTTACATTTGCAATATCAATACTCAACTTCTCAGCAACTAAAGCAAGGTCATTCATATAACTAATTCTGGTTGCCAACATCCCCGAAATGCTAAGCTTGGTAAATTCAGCATCTAAAATCGGCATGAATAAATATTGGTAGCTAAAACGAAAGAATGGACGTAATAATTCTTGCATTGTATCTTGAGAAGAACTCGATTCAACTCCAACAATGACATGTTTAACATTGAGTACACTATTAATCGCATTTCCCTCTTGAATCACGTCAGGAAAATAGACCCACTCATCTTTGGGTAAATGATGCTTTAATTTAGATGTGCCATGTAAACCAAAGGTAGAGCCATTCACCATTAGTCTTGGATGAACAATTGGACGTTCACTTAGCTTTTCAACTGTTTTTAAAGCAAGTTCTATTTGTGTTGGACTAAAACAGAATAAATATACTTCAATATCTAAAGGAATTTGAGAAAAGGGACTTTCTATTAAAAAACCAGCATTCCTTTGTTTATTTAAATAATTATTAACTTCTTGATCTTGATATGAAAGTACAGATATATTTTCCTCACAAGTGACACTAGTACACCAATAAATCTGATTACCATACTCAGCTAACAACGCTGCCATTACACCAGCATGTAATGTGGTTCCAAACACTGCGATTTTCATTTCACACCTGTTTTTAATATTTTATAGAATTCTCTTCCTTTCAAAGGAAGAGAATATATTGCTTAGCCCGTACATTTATTAAATCTTACAAATGCTTAACTAGAGCTACAAAATCTTATAATTTAAGTTCTTGAATTAACTTCTTGAAATCATTACCTAACTTAGGATGCTCTATGCCATAGTGAAGTACAGCTTTTAAATAACCAAGCTTACTACCACAATCAAAGGTTTCCCCTTGCATACGATAAGCTTCAACCCTATCAAATTGCTGTAACATCGCAATCGCATCTGTTAATTGAATCTCACTACTTGCACCTTTAGGAATATTCTCTAAAATCTGCATAATTTTTGCAGGCAATATGTAACGCCCAACAACAGAGAGATTTGAAGGGGCAGCCCCAATCGCGGGCTTTTCAATAATTCCCTGTATAGCTATACTTTCGCCTATATCTGGTATTTTTGAAACATCAACAATACCATATTGATCTACCAAATGATCAGCCACTGCTTCTACCATAATCTGAGCGGCTTTACTCTCAGCATAACGAGCGACCATATGGGACAGATCATTTTTTTCTGAATTATCTTTAACCAAAACATCTGGTAATAACACAGCAAAATCATCATTTCCTATCACACTTTTAGCACATAATACCGCATGACCTAGTCCTAACGGCTGGGGCTGACGTACACTTACAATGCTTACGTTGGAAGGTAAAATATTAGTAATCTCTTTAATTAAATCAAATTTTTGTTTTTGTTTTAGTATTGTTTCCAACTCAAAATCATGGTCAAAATAATCTTCAATAGCAACCTTGGCCGAATGAGTTACAAAAATAATTTGTTCAATTCCAGCTTCCACCGCTTCACGTACTACGTACTCAATAGCAGGACGGTCAACTACGGTAACCATTTCCTTAGGAATAGACTTGCTTGCGGGTAAAAACCGTGTACCTAAACCAGCAACTGGTAAAACTGCTTTTTTGATCATACGACTAACTTTATAACTAACAATTAATATTGTACTTCATCTTTTTTTGAAGAACCTGAAAAACGGCTTGCTCCAACTAACTGATCTGGTGCATTAATACCTTCTTTTTTAAGTATTACTAAAACTGTTTTCAACATAATCTTAAAGTCTAGCCAGATATTATGCTTTTCTACATATTCAACATCCAATTCAAATTTTTCTTCCCAACTTAAATTATTACGACCGCTCACTTGCGCAAGACCTGTCATACCTGGTCTTACCTCATGTCGACGCATTTGTCTTGGTGTGTAATGCTCCATAAAGTCAGCAAGTTGTGGACGAGGCCCCACAATACTCATATCACCCTTTAGTACATTAATCAGCTGAGGCATTTCGTCTAAAGTAGTAGAACGTAATTTCTGCCCAAAAGGGGTAATTCGTTCTTCATCTGGTAAAATATTCCCCTCTTTATCTACTCCGTCCTTCATAGAGCGAAATTTAATCATTTTAAAAATTTTACCATTTTTGCCAGGACGTTCTTGAAGGAAGAAAATTGGAGAACCCAAATTCTTACTCACTTTATAAGCGATTAAAATAAAAATTGGCGATAAAATAATCAAAGCCATCAAAGAGATAACGATATCTATTAGTCGTTTCATTGTTTGCTCTTATTTCTACTGTAAAGTACACGGAAGCTTGAGTTATCCACGAAATGTAGTGAAAGTAGATACGCATGCATTCTAACAGGTTTTCTAAATAGTTCTTTACAACTCAACAAAAAACTTATGGTTTTTTACAATCGCACAATAACTTGAATGCTAAAAAGAACCACATAAAAACATTTTAAATTCATATTGTTAATATAGTTTTACAGTTAAGGATGTTAAAAAAATTTCATGCTTAGCTTATTATAAAAGCTAAACATGAAATCTTAAATCTAACTCAAATATTTATGAAAATTTAAGATCTATCCAATAATTATTTTCACTACCCAAAAATATATCTTCTATCCAACCATCAATTGAACATTTATCGTATAATTCAGTTGCCAATGGCCTATATTTACTTGTGAAAAAATCTTTTTCAAGAAGAAGTTTATCACGTGAGATTATAAAAATATTATCAGAATTATAAAAAGGATATTCTTTTATATTTATATTAGTTGTAATTAACTTTTTCCCTGCTCCGATTGCTTCAAATGTGCGCATTGTTAAACCTGACTGACCAGGATGACTAATATCTAAGATAACATTTGATTTTGCATAAAGTTCAATAATTTCATCTAATACTAGACCTCTAAAGCTTAACTTACTAAAATCGAAATCGTAAAATGTTTTATCAAAAAACTTTTTATAAAAATATACTAATCTACCTTGCATATAATAATAATTAAATGTAGTTAAGCTATTTTCCTCACACCAATCTTTTACTTTATTACTTATTATATAACGATCAGAATGAGCAGTACCTAAAAATAATACATCAATTTCTTTTTGATTTTTATTATCGTATATATCTCTATATTTGTCGGTAAAATATAAAGGTCGGAAACCGATGTCATATTTCTCTGCATCCCTTTTATCAAAAGTGAATCGCTTATGAAAATAATCTAAGATTTTAAGACCGTGACTATGATTATGAAAACTATCCCAAGTATAGAATATACGAACACATTGGGGTTGAAGCTCTATAAACTTTTCAAGAAAAAAAGAAGGTACAACTTCACCACGATTAACTAATAAATAATCAAATTTTTCATTTCTAATCTTTTTTAAAATATTATTATAGTATTTATTAATTTTTCGCTGTAACAAGTCTCTTTTTAAACGAATTAAACCCTTAATAAAATTATTGTTTTTAGGTCTTTCATCAAAATAGGTTACTTGAGCACCATGTTTTTCCAGTTGCTGAACAATCCCTTTTTCCAAATCAAAAGTTTGTACACAAAAGAATAATACTTTTTTACCTGCAAGGTGCTCAAGTTTTTTCATTTACTTATATAACCCTTTTTCTTTCATTTCATTGATAGATTCTTGATATCTGTCTTCTTGAATTTCTTGAGTATTCACCCATTGTGTAAATTCTTTTATGCCCTCTTCAAAAGAAACTTTGGGTTCAAAGCCCAAATATTTCTTAATTTTTGTCAGATCAGCATAATTATGACGAATATCTCCTAAGCGATAATTTCCTGAAATTGTGATAGGCACATCTATATTGTAATTTTTAACAAGTTGATCAGCAACGGTTATAACACTTGTTGCAATGCCTGTTCCAACATTAAATACTTGATTATTTGCCTCTTCTTTTTCTAATCCTAGAATTGTTGCTTCGACCACATCATCAATATAAACAAAGTCTCGGCTTTCTTTACCATCTTCAAAAATATTAATTTTATTTCCATTTTTAATTTGTGTAGAGAATATAGATAAAATACCTGTATAGGGGTTCTTAAGTGATTGACCAGGCCCATATACATTTTGATAACGAAATGCCACGCCAGCGATACCCATACTTGAACAAACAGTTAATACCATTTGCTCCTGATTTTGCTTGGTGATTCCATATACTGAAGATGGGTGAATCTTAGACTCTTCGTCTGTGGCAACAAGTTCTAATTCAGATGAACCATGATATTTGACTTCAAAATCTTTCTGATCCATATAGTCAGCGGTTCTTTGGGTAGGATAAACAACACCTAATTCTTTACTAATATATTTTCCTTCACCATATATTGAGCGAGAAGACGCTACGATTACTTTTTTAACTGGATAAGAGTTATTTACTAATAAATCCAACATTAAAGCAGTGCCGTTAATATTTACATCAACATATTTTTGTACTTCGTACATAGACTGCCCAGTACCAGTTTCTGCAGCTAAATGGATAATAGCATCTTGATTTTTTAATGCTAATTCCCAATCAGACTTATTAGTTACTGTTCCTAAGATAAACTTTACTTTATCTTTAATACTTAGGAATAGTGGTGATGTTTCCTGAGGGTTATCGCCATGAATCTGTTGTGATAAATTATCTAAAACAGTAACGTTATATCCTTTTGAAACAAGTTTTAATGCTAAGTTTGATCCAATAAAACCAGCACCACCAGTAATTAGTACATTTTTAATCAACATATTTTTCCCATTTTTGACTTTCAAAATTATAAAACTTTATTGGCCGAGCCGGCGAACCAACTGCAATAACATAAGATGGTAAACTTTTTGAAACTACAGAGTTTGCCCCCACGATAGATCCCTCTCCAATAGTTACACCTGGTAAAACAGATACAAACTCACCAAGCCACACGTTGTCATGAATTTTAACTGGTTTTATAGATAAGGGCCTATCTACTGGCAAAGACATTGGGTCGGAATCATTTTCATCACCTATATAGCTGCCATGTGTACAATCAGATATATAAATTTTACTAGCCATAAGAACATTGTTGCCAATTTCTACACTTTGCGCAGCAGTAATATGTACATAATCATTTAATTGTACGTTCTTTCCAAACTTTAAAAGCTTGGCATTAGTATTAATTTGAGGAAAACATTCAATTCTACATCCAACACCAGTAGTTAGATTTAACCCAAAATCAATATTTTTTTTGTTCCTAATATCAATTGGAAAGCGAACTAATCTGGCTTCTGAGAAAAAGAGCTTTGTTTTTATTACATTAACTGCAAGTTTAATTAGACCCCAACAACCATATTGATAAAGTATTTTCATATTACATTCTCTTGATTAGCTGTAATAATGTATACATTCGAACAATCAACTTATGAAGTAACGTATTGGTACTTTTCTCCCCACCAGTTGAAGCGTTATTCCCATGACGTCTATATTTAATAAGAGGAGTTTCTAAAAGTTTCACTTTAAAAAAGAACTCTCCAACATTAGCTATCCAGTAATCATGAGCGCACCACTTTGATTGGATAGGAAATGGTAATAATTTAGAAAAAATTTCTCTTCTAAATGCCATGCATGCACCAATATACCTAGTTTTCAACCAATTATTTAGAAAACCAGATTTAGTATTGTGTAATTCAAAGTGAGAACCTAAAGTTGGCTTAAGATGAGAATCTGAAATGATTGCATCGGAAACAACCAAATCAAAATCTAATAAATATTTCATCATTAGTTCAACTTTATTTTCCACCCACACGTCATCTTGATCAGAAAGAAAAATATAATCACCAGAGGAATGATTAATAGCATTTTCAAAATTTTTAGTGTATCCCTTACCTAATTCATTAGTTATTATTTTAATTCTTGGATCATTTAATGATTTAATTAATAATAAAGTCTCATCTGTAGAATAATCGTCAGATATAATAACTTCGTCAGTTGATGACAATTGCGGTAAAATAGAGTTTAACTGTTCAACAATATACTTTTCACCATTATAGGTAGCTAAACAAACAGATATCATATTATTACTCACATTAAACCAACTTATATCAATCAGCTTGACAAAAAATTAAATATATCGACAATGAAATATATTAAAATACTATCAAAAACTCGAATAAAAAGCATATTTAATTTCCAACAAAAAGCATAAAATTAAATATATTTTCTATTAAAAATATCACTTAAAAAAATTCTTTAAACCATCTTTAAAACCATTTATAAAAGATTTCATGTATTCCAATCGCCGTCCTTTAACCATATATATTATTAAAAATTGATGAATTACATTAATAACCAATTGATGCAAAACAAATATATTTGGTATATGGGGCTCTTTTAACATATAAAAACTATTACGAATAATATAATATCGTCTAAATGAAGAATGTATTGGCATTGTAAAATATTTAGTCTGCCTAATATTGTCGCCAATAGTGTGCCGCATAATTGCTTTCGAAGACATATAGTTTTTATAGCCCAGAGCTTCCGCTCGCATACACCATTCTGTATCAACATAGTCAATAAAATACTTATCTTTCATCAATCCGACTTTCATAAGTGTATTAACACTAATTAAAGAGCCAGAAGAAATAAGCAAAATTGAATTAAATGGCTTAGTAATTTCTGAAACATTATATTTTACTCTTAAGCCATATTTAGAGACACTAATAGCCTTATAATAAAAATTATTTTTACCATCTATAAAGCGAGGCCCTACAGCACCAATTTTAGAATTTCTTCTTAAAATTAATTGATAATCATCAACTATATCACGCACAAAGCCATCATAAATAACACTATCTTGATCAAAAAATAATATATATTCAGCACCCAAATCTAAAGCTTTTTTAATTCCTATATTTTGGGCACTTGCTATACCTAAGTTACTATCCAGACCTATAAAACAAATATTAGGATTATCTATTAAATCAGAGAAATTAAAATCTTTTGAACCATTATCCACAATAATTGGTAAAACATTTTGTTCCACCAACTCCCTCACCAATAAAAATATATTTTCACTTGGATTAAACGTCACAATTACTGAAAAAATTATCATTTTACCCCCCACTCATCCAAATGGATTATTGACGTATCAGACAAGTAAAATATATATGTAAAATATATTGCCATAACAATTAAAGAGACATACTTATAAATATTTAAAACACCATTATTTCTCACAAAAACCAAACTAAGAACACTAAAAAACAAACTATAGTCAGCAACACGAATAGCTATACTTGGGTATTTAAATCCAAATACATAATACATAATTAGCAAGCTTATTGATAAAGCACTTAATTTTTCAATATAATATCTATTGTCATCTTTACGATTAAAAAGAAGCCTTACAACAAAAAAGGTTAGAATTATAAATAAATTTTTAAAAGATATAGGGTTAAATTTTTCGGAATAGCTTGAAGCATCATAAACAACATAAGGTGTGAGCCCAACTAAATAAAATAGGCAAACACATAATATTAATGAAAATAGCAAGTGCAAATATATATTCCTTCTAACAAGGGAATATATCAATTCAAATAGAAGAACAAAAGATATTGAATAATGTGTTAATAAAGCGAGTATTTTAAATATTGCTTTCTTATAAGTTTTTAACGAAAAAAAAGATAACATTAAAAATGATACAGCTAAAGAGGCTCTTATTTGAGTAAGATCCCACAATGCAAAAAAACAAAAGAAATATAAAAATATAAAGTAAGTAAAACCTTCATTACCAATTAATTTTATTTTTTTTGCTAATATAAAAGAATATATTTTTAACAAAATAGAAAAAAAACAGAATAGAAATAATAATGAAGAAAAACCTAAATCCCAACTATTTAGAAACATTGAAATAATTTTATATACTGGCTCAACACTAGATGTAGAATAATTCTCAAACATAACTTCGTATGCTTGGTAATCATTATCAACATACGGCCCGCGATTAGAAACTATCAGAGCAATAAAAAAAACAACAATAATAGTAAAAAAAGTAATTATGCTATTTTTTGATACTTTAAAATTTGACATATACTCTCTCTTCAAAACAAAATTAAACAATATAAGAAAGAATTTTTTCTTTCAGATTAATATTGTTTTGATTATAAATATATTCAATAACTTCAATATTTTTTTTACTTTTTTGCTTAGCAATATTACTACTAAAATTAGTTACATTTAAAAATTCATACCCCAACTCTTTAAAGTCGCCAATATTCTCAGTCAACACTATAGGAATAATACCATAATTCAGATATTCAATTATTTTTGTTGGGCAGGCTACATTATTAACCAGAATATCATCTCGTAAAATAAAACCATAATGACTCTGCTTATAATACTCTTCTAACTCATATGGGCTTACTGATTTTAAATTTATCTTATCAAGATCGATATTATGACTACTTAATTTCTCATGGAACCCAACTAAATCACCAGTCAAAATAGTATAGTTAATATTATCATAAAAATGATTTTTTATTACGTCCAACATTAAATCGACATTTTGCCAAACTTGTGTATTACCGCT
Organism: Acinetobacter seifertii; assembly: GCF_016064815.1. Classification (NCBI taxonomy): domain Bacteria; kingdom Pseudomonadati; phylum Pseudomonadota; class Gammaproteobacteria; order Moraxellales; family Moraxellaceae; genus Acinetobacter; species Acinetobacter seifertii. The sequence continues at coordinate 3,990,142 of NZ_CP065820.1, forward strand.
ATAAATTACTTCAATCGTATTAGATAACTCTAACTCCATATTACTACTTTTTAAATGAGAAGGTAAAATGGCATAGATAATATACTGACATTTTGCATTTTTATATTTTTTAGAAAAATGATTTGCCATAGCATTAGTAACTGCAATAGCAATATCTATTTTTTTGAATAAAATTCTTTCCACAATGTTAAATATTTTTGATTTAAAAATTTTTCCTTGCATTACAAGCTCTTCGGGCACCACCCCATGTAAATCCAAAATATATATTTTATTAAAAAATAAAATAAAAAGTATTAAATTTAAAGCATTGTAAATAGACTGTATATAAACAAGGTTAGATTTTTTAAAGGCCCTAAGGATATAAAAAAAATGTAAAAATAGATTACAAGAAACCTGTAAACGATTATTATGTTGAATTGATTTAAAATTTAAGTTTTTAAAAAGACTAACATTTAAATATATTCTTTCATCTTCACTAAAAAAGTTATCAATGTTTTCTACCCGTTGGTAAAACCCATCTCTATATTCCTCATCCAATTCAGGATACTTACTTAAAAATAGAATCACTTGACCAATCTCTTTAGTAGCTCTCAACATAAATTCTTTACTATTCTTGCACAAGCTCTACCATCACCATAAGGGTTATGGGACTGAGCCATTTTCTCATATTCGATTTTATTATCAATTAATGTTTGTGCTTCTTTAAATAATGTATTTTTATCTGTCCCCACTAGCTTAACTGTTCCAGCCATGACTGCTTCCGGTCGTTCCGTTGTATCTCTTATAACTAAAACTGGCTTACCTAAAGAAGGTGCCTCTTCTTGAATGCCACCACTATCAGTAATAATAAAATATGACTCATTCATCATATAAATAAATTCTTCGTACTGAAGTGGATCAATCAAATATACATTCGTCAAATCAGAAAGAATCTCGTTTACTGGTTTTTGTACATTTGGATTTAAATGTACTGGATAAACAATATCAATATCTGGATTGTTCTTTGCTAACTCTTTTAGCCCTTCACAAATATTGATAAAGCCTTGACCAAAATTTTCACGTCTATGACCAGTGACTAAAATAATTTTTCTTTTTTCATTGAGTGGATATTGTTGAGAAATTTTAGATTTGATTTTTTCTTTTAGCGTAGGTTGATTTTCAATTTGCTGTAAAACATACATTAAAGCATCTATAACTGTATTACCCGTAACATAGATATCTTGCTGTTTTTTTCCCTCTTTTAAGAGATTTTCTTCGCTTTGTTGAGTTGGAGCAAAATGATAATTGGCTAAAATACCTGTTAACTGTCTATTGCCTTCTTCTGGCCAAGGCGAATAAATATTATTTGTTCTTAAGCCTGCTTCTACATGCCCCACTTTAATCTTTGCATAAAAAGCTGCTAAGCTAGCAGACAAGGTAGTAGTTGTATCACCATGTACCAAAACAACATCTGGTTTGAAATCATCTAATACAGATTTCATGCCAATTAGTACATTTGAAGTAATATCATATAAATCTTGCCCAGGTTTCATGATGTTTAAATCATAATCTGGCTTTATATCAAATATTTCTAACACTTGATCTAACATTTGCCTATGTTGAGCGGTTACACAAACTTTAGTTTCAAAGCTATTAATATCTTTTTGGAATTCTTTCACTAAAGGAGCCATTTTAATGGCTTCAGGACGTGTTCCAAATACAATTAATATTTTTTTCATAATTTCAACCTAAAAATAAGTACTAACATAGATAATGTCAAAAGGATTTCACCAAATATCATTGAAAATAATATACCATCAATCATAAAGTGAGGAATTAGAACAATATTCAATATAACTGTAGCTGAAGCAGCAGCTACAAATGAATATGTGTAGACTTTATCTTTCCTCATTGCGGTTAGATATTGAATACCAATAATATTATTAATTACACCAAAAAATAACCAAATCATCATTATGGCCAACACATAGCTATAATTAATAAACTCTATCCCATAGATTAAACTAACTATAGGCTTAGATAATAAAGCAACTATTAAACTTAGTATTAATGCAATTCCACCCACTATAGTAAATATTTTTTTAATATATGTCTTTGCTAGATTCTCTTGATTAACTTTAGTGCAACTTATTGGGTATAAAGCCTGAGTTACAGGAGTAAATAATCCAACAATAGCTCTGAAAAGTTTTTCGGATGCTGAGTAATAACCAACAATAGTATTATTTGATACAAAAGATAAGATAATTGTACCTGAGGAAGTCAATAAATTACTTAGTGCAGAGGTTGAAAATAAATGTATCCCTCCTTTCAAATAAGAGATAACAACATGAATATTTTGGACTTTGAATGTAATATTAAATTTTTTATAGATTAAATATAAAGAGTAACCACCTGCCAATATTGCACCTAAAGAAGTCAATAAAGGCACCAAATAATAATCAGAAGCTTGTTTTACAAATATAAAAATTGCTATTGCGAATAGAGTTTTAGTTACTATATTAATTATTGTAATATATTTCATTTTTTCTACGCCCTGAAAAAACCATATAGGGAATAGAACCTGACCTAATACTGTTCCAAAAGTTAAAAAATAGAGTTCTGGATCTGAACTAAACTTATCAAAAAAACAAACCAATACTATCAGTATTACAAATGATATAACTAAAAGAAAAAATTTAATAATCATTACACTACTAAAAATCTCATTTAACTTCTCATTATTTTCTTTATGTACTGCCACCTCTCTAGTTGCTGTAAAATTAAAACCATAATCAGTTAATACAATAAAATAACTAATTATGGCTGTTGCAAAAGCTAATGTACCAAACTTTTCTGCACCCAATATACGTACAAGATAAGGTAAAGTAAGTAATGGTAAAATATAATTAAGCCCCTGTAATGTTGCTAGTGAAATAAAGTTCCCTAGAAATCTTTTATTTTCTGGGTTAGCTATCAATTTATTTAACTTAGCAAACAATTTACAGGCTCTTTTAGAATATATAAATAAATTTAATGATTATTTAATTAATCAAACAACTTTGCATCTTTTAGGTTTGATGCAACTTTATCTTTATCACTTACTAAAACTTGACCAATATTACTTATAGGCCAATCAACTGCGATAGATGGATCATTCCAAACAATTGCTCCTTCACTTTCTTTATTATAATAGTTCGTAGTTTTATACAAAAATTGAGTATTATCTTCTAAAGCAACAAAACCATGTGCAAATCCAGCTGGAATCCAAAATTGTTTATGATTTTCCCCAGTTAGTTCAACACCAACCCATTGACCAAAAGTTGGAGAACTTTTGCGAATATCAACGGCAACATCCCAAGCCTTACCTTGTACAACTCGAACCAACTTACCTTGAGCATATGGATTAAGCTGATAATGTAATCCTCTTAACACACCTTTTTGAGATAAAGAATGATTGTCTTGAACGAATTGGGGAATATCCAATCCACGTTCTTGTAACGCTTGCTCAAAAGCTTTTTGGTTAAAACTTTCCATAAACCAGCCACGGTCATCGCCAAAAACTTTAGGCTCTAAAATTAAAAGCCCCTTAATCTTTGTTTCAATTACATTCATTCTTTTATCTCTATATTTTGAAATATTTACAACCAACTATAAGTTACTATGGGAACATCACTTTTTTTGATGCTCAGCATGCAATTTAAGTAAATATTGACCATATCCTGTTTTTTTAAAGAAGTTTGCACGTTTAAGCAGTTGTTTTTCATCAATCCAGCTGTTATTAAATGCAATCTCTTCTAAACAAGCGATTTTTAGACCTTGACGATGCTCTACTGTTTGTACAAACTGACTTGCTTCAAGCAGTGAATCATGCGTACCTGTATCTAACCATGCGAATCCACGACCTAACAACTCAACATTCAACTCTTCTTGTTGAAGATAAACATTATTGACATCGGTAATTTCTAGCTCACCTCGATGTGATGGCTTAATATTTTTCGCAATATCAACTACTTTATTGTCATAAAAATAAAGACCCGTAACAGCATAGTGTGATTTTGGATGTTCAGGTTTTTCTTCAATACTTAAAGCTTTTCCATTTTCATCAAAATCAACAACTCCAAAACGTTCTGGATCATTTACATAATAACCAAATACAGTTGCACCAGTCGCTTTTTCAGTTGCACGTTTTAGCTGAGTTCCGAAACTTTGGCCATAGAAAATGTTATCACCTAAAATTAAGCAAACATTATCTTCACCTATAAACTCTTCACCCAGTATAAATGCCTGCGCTAAACCATCAGGAGATGGCTGAATTTTATAAGAAAGTTTTAGACCAATTTCCTCACCAGTACCTAAAAGTTTTTCATAGTTAGGTAAGTCTTCAGGAGTAGAAATAATTAAAATCTCATTAATTCCGGCTAACATCAAAACAGACAATGGATAATAAATCATTGGCTTATCGTAAATTGGCAATAATTGTTTTGATGTACCCATTGTAATTGGGTATAACCGAGTTCCTGAACCACCAGCAAGAATAATACCTTTACGTTTTACTTGGCTCATTAAATAATTTCCTCTAAAACTTGTGCTACACCTAACTTCCAATTCGGTAGATGTATTTTAAAATTTGCTTGTAGTTTATTTGTATTTAAACGGGAATTTAAAGGTCGTTTAGCTGGAGTAGGATATGCAGTAGTTTCAATTGCATTTACTTTTTGAATTGCTAAAAATTGTCCTTTTTGTTTAGCTAACTCAAATACAAATTGTGCATAGTCGAACCACGAGCATTCACCAGTAGCAGCCAAATGATAATGCCCTATTAAATCTTTTTGTTGCTGAGCATCCATTAATGAATAATACTTTAATGCTTGTGCTGTTACATCCGCAATAAGAGCAGCCCCTGTAGGCGCACCAATCTGGTCATGAATAATACTTAGCTCCTCACGATTTGAAGCTAATTTCAACATCGTTTTTATAAAGTTATTACCATGCGAACCATAAACCCAGCATGTTCTGAAGTTAATAAAAGCACAGCCACTTTGCTCAAGTGCAATTTCACCAAGACGCTTTGTATTGCCATACAAATTTACTGGATCCGTTAAGTCACTCTCAGACCATGCTTTTGCTCCTTCACCATTAAAAACATAATCTGTTGAATAGTGAATGAGTAAAATATGATGAGTTTGACAAAGTTCAGCTAGATTTTTGACAGCGAGATGATTAATTAAATCAGCATTTTCTTGATCTGATTCAGCTTTATCAACCGCTGTATAAGCTGCAGCATTTACAATTATATTTGGCTGGACTTTTTCAATAGTCTGTTTAATTTGATCAAAATTAGCCAAATCGCCACTTAGACCATCTAAACTTGTAGAACGGTCAAGCGCAATCACCTCACCAAGTGGTTGCAAAGCGCGTTGTAACTCCCAACCAACTTGTCCATTTTTTCCGAGCAATAATATTTTCATGGTTATCACTCAAAATTTAGGCTTTTTTTGCCTGATATTGTTGTTGTACCCAGTTCTTGTATTCACCGCTTTGTACGTTTTCAACCCATTCTTGGTTGTTTAAGTACCATTCAACAGTTTTACGAAGGCCTGTTTCAAAACTTTCTTCTGGTACCCAACCTAAATCTTCTTTAATTTTCGTTGCATCAATTGCATAACGTAGATCATGACCAGGACGATCTGTGACATACGTAATTAAATCAACATAATGGTCTACGCCCTCTGGTTTACTTGGCGCAAGTTCCTCAAGTAACTGGCAAATTGATTTTACGACATCAATATTTTTTTGTTCATTATGGCCACCAATATTATAAGTTTCACCCACTGTAGCTTCAGTAACAACTTTATAAAGTGCACGTGCATGATCTTCAACATATAGCCAATCACGAACTTGGTCACCTTTACCATAAATTGGTAAAGCTTTCCCTTTTAATGCATTTAATATCACTAAAGGAATTAATTTTTCTGGGAAGTGATATGGTCCATAGTTATTAGAACAATTTGTAATTACTACTGGTAAACCATAAGTACGATTCCAAGCACGTACTAAATGATCTGAGCTTGCCTTACTTGCAGAATATGGAGAACTTGGCGCATAAGATGTCGTTTCATGAAATAAATCATCAGTTCCTTCAAGATCACCATATACTTCATCGGTTGAAATATGATGAAAACGGAATGCTGTTTTTTTATCGTCACTTAAATTATTCCAATAATGACGTGCAGCTTCTAATAATTGATATGTTCCGATAATATTGGTTTCAATAAATGCAGCAGACCCCGTAATTGATCGATCAACGTGTGATTCTGCAGCTAAATGCATAACTAAGTCTGGCTGAAAATCTTTAAATAAAACATCTAATGCTTTACGATCGCAGATATCAGTTTGAGAAAATTGATATCTTGAATTTTGGTCAACTTCTTTAAGTGATTCTAAATTTCCTGCATATGTCAATTTATCAACATTAAGAACATCATTATTAGTATTTTTGATAATGTGACGAACAACAGCAGAACCAATAAAACCTGCTCCACCTGTAACTAAAATTTTCATAAAATTCCTATGTTAGTAATCTTTACAGCCGAATATCACTTTGTTCTTTGTTTAAAACATATTTTAAATCATATAAAACATGTTTTTCTTTGCCTAAGGAAACAAGTTCCTGTGCAGACATTTCTTTAAACTGGTCATGTGCAACCGCTATTATGATGGCGTCATACCGACCTTGTTTTAATTCCATAATTGGAGCTAGGCCATACTCTGCTTCAACTTCAGCACTATCTACCCAAGGATCATAGATATCAAGATCTAAATCGTATTCTTTTAGTGCTTTCACCATATCTACAATTTTGGTGTTCCGGATATCAGGGCAGTTTTCTTTAAAACTCAAACCTAAAATTAATATACGTGCCCCGACAACTTGGATACGTTTCTTTACCATTTCTTTGATCAATTGAGTTGCAACATATTCTCCCATACGATCATTTAAACGACGAGCTGCTAAAATGATTTCAGGATGCAAACCAATCGACTCGGCTTTATGTGTTAAGTAGTAAGGATCAACACCAATACAATGCCCACCCACCAAACCTGGTCTAAAATTTAAAAAATTCCACTTTGTACCCGCTGCTTTAAGCACATCTTCTGTATCAATACCCATTTTATTAAAAATAAGAGCTAATTCATTGATCAATGCAATATTGACATCTCTTTGTGTATTTTCGATGACTTTTGCAGCTTCAGCAACTTTAATAGTTGGCGCTTTATGTGTTCCTGCTTCAATGATTAAGTTATAAACTTGATCAATATAATCAGCTACCAACGGTGTTGAACCTGATGTAATTTTTAAAATATTAGTGACACGTCGTTGTTTATCGCCAGGATTAATACGTTCAGGGCTATAACCTACAAAAAAATCTTGGTTAAACTTTAAACCTGAATATTTTTCTAATTCAGGTATGCATACCTCTTCTGTCGCACCTGGATAAACCGTTGACTCATAAACAACGATATCGCCTTTTTTTAAAACCTTCGCAATACTTTGAGATGCTTTTATAAGAGGGGTCAAATCTGGTTGTTTAAAATCGTCAATTGGTGTTGGTACCGTGACAATAAAGAAGTTTGAATTCTGTAAATCTTCAATATTTGCTGTATACGATAAATGCTGTACGTATTTCAACTCATCTGAGGTTACTTCTAATGTATGATCATGTCCGTTTTTTAACTCCAATATCCGATTTTCATTTATATCAAATCCGATTGTAGGTTTATGTTTACCAAATTCAACTGCTAAAGGTAATCCAACATACCCTAAGCCGATAATTGCTATTTTTAGTTGCTCAAGTTGAAACATATATAAAACCTAACCATTTAATTTTAAATGGGGAAACATCATGGACACGACCTACTACGTTAATATAGCAGACTTTAAACAAAATTTTCTCGAAATATACAATCACTGCTTGGCAAATAAAGTATGATTTGAGTTAATTATAGACTACAATCCAATGTCTTCATGCAAAGTATCATTGGATTACAAACAATAAAGGGTTTGAATGTGAAGCATCAAAGCACATTATTATTTTTAGCCATTTCACTTTCGTTTACAGGATGTGCAGTCACCTCAGGCTTACAAACTTACGACTTACCTGAACAAGGTGCTTTTAAAACAGAACAAGGAGCAGAAGTCTCTGTTGTTCAACTCACCCAAAACAATATTCCAAAAATTAGTTCTGATGTTTTACGTCCTCAAGGAAACATAAGCGCCTTATTTAATACTCCTTTTTATCAATACCGCTTAAGCGCCGGGGATGTTTTATCTATTCAACTTTGGGCTTATCCTGAAATTACTCCTCCTATTCAAGGAGCCTCTACTGATATTAAAGCATTTGGCTATCCTATTGATTCTGCAGGAAATGTACAGTTACCACTTGTAGGACAAGTTCATATTGCAGGGAAAACACTGGCTGAAACCAATAAATATTTACGAAGTCAATTTGCTAAGTATTTAAAAACACCTGATGTTGTAGTTCGAGTCTTGTCATACCAAGCCAAACGCTATTTTGTTAATGGTCAGGTTATGAAAAGTGGACAATACACTTTAGATGATCAACCAATTAGTATTTATACAGCCTTAAGTATGGCAGGTGGTGTAAATCAAGAGTCTGGTGACAATACCGATATTCAACTCATTCGTAATGGCGAAGTTTATAACTTAAATGTCGTTGCACTTGAAAAACAAGGCTATTCTCTACACAAATTATTAGTTCAACCTAATGATACGATCTATGTAAATACTAAACAAAATCAAAAGCTTTATGTCATGGGTGAGTCTAATAAAAGCTCCGCAATTCCATTACGAGATCAGGGAATGACATTAAGTGATGTATTGGGCGAAAGTGAAGGTGTTAACCCATACTCGGCAAGTGCAGCGCGTATTTATGTCATGCGTACAGATTTACAAACAAAAAGATCAACAATCTATCAGCTTAATTTGAGTAGTATTGGTAACCTTGCTCTATCTAATCAATTCCAAATGCAAAAAAATGACATTGTTTATATTGATGCGACTGGTTTAACACGCTGGCAACGTATTATGAACCAAATTGTACCGTTCTCAAGTGCACTTTATACCTTTGATCAATTAGGTAAAAACTAGAATGCAGTTACAAAATATCTTAGTAGTCTGTGTGGGTAATATTTGCCGCAGTCCAATGGCAGAATACTTTTTAAAAGATCATCACCCTACATTAAATATCTCATCTGCTGGTATCTCAGCTTTAGTAGGACATACTGCAGATGATAAAGCAATTCACTGTATGGATCAGCTCAACATTGATATGAGACAGCATGTAGCTCGTCAACTCAACGCTGAATTGATCAAACAAAATGATTTAATTTTGGTAATGAGCAATAATCAACAAAAGCATATTGAACAAACTTGGCCATTTGCTAAGGGTAAAATTTTTAGACTTGGCCATTGGCAAGGACAAAATGTTCCTGATCCTTACCAACATGACCAAGCTTTTTTTGATCAGACTTGCCGCAACATCCAAAGCTATGTGCAAGATTGGCGCACTCAATTATAATTGTATATTAGTTGTAAATTTATGAACCAAAACTCTAAAACTAGCGAAGATAGCATCGATTTAAAAGAATTATTCTTTTCATTGATTGCACAGTGGAAAATCATAGCATGCTGCGTGGTCTTAAGTTTAATTTGCGCCTTGTTATATTTGCGTATAACCCCAGACATCTACGCTGTAGATGCTATGGTACAAGTCGAAGATAGTAAAGGTGCTGCATCCGCTGCTTTACTAGGAGATCTTTCCAAAGTTAGTGGTGGCCTAACGCAAAAATCACCAGCCGATCCAGAAATAGAGATTCTTCGCTCTAGAATGGTTTTAGGACAAGTGATTCATAATCTTAATCTTGATATTAAAATTAAAGATAATAGATTAGGTTTGATTGGTAAACTTGTTTCACAAGATAAAAGTAAACTTGAGTATCACCATGATGCTGTAATTTATACTAATCAAAACAATAGCTTGATAGTTAAAAAACTTATCGTACCTGAATATTATCTAGATAAACCATTAAAATTAGAGTTTAAAGATCAGAATCAATTTACTTTAACTTACAAAGACCAAGTTATATTTAATGGGATGTTAAACCAAAAAAATGTACTAAATACTGAAAAAGGTTTATGGCAGATCCAACTTAATGCTCAAGGTGATTTGAAAAAACAGAGTTTCACTTTAACTAAAGCCGCTCTTCCAACAGCTGTTAAAAATTTTAATAATATCTATGGTGTTGCAGAAAAAGGAAAGATGACTGGTGTTATTGGATTAAGCTATTTAGGTCAAGATCCAGAGCATATTTCACAAGTGCTCAATAACGTTCTAAATGTTTATCATCAACAAAATATTGAGAGAAAGTCTTTAGAATCTAAACAGACATTGGCTTTCCTTGAGAAACAGTTACCAGATCTTAGAAAACAGTTAGAAGATTCTGAGATTAAGTTTAATCAGTTCCGTGAAAAGTATAAAACAGTGGATGTGAATGCTGAATCAGAGCTATTACTTAAACAAAATATTGATTTAGAAAAACTCAAAATTGAGTTACAACAAAAGCAAGCTGAGCTTTCTGCTAAATATACCAATGATCATCCACTAATCCGTCAAATTGATGCGCAAATTGCCGAGATTAATAAAAAGATTGCCGATCTCAATAATCGTTTAACTCAACTCCCTGAAACTCAGCGTTTATATTTACAACTCTATCGTGATGTTAAAGTCAATACTGAGCTGTATACATCTTTACTTAACTCTTATCAACAGCTCAAAATTGCTAATGCTGGTGAAATTGGCAATGTCCGCATTATTGATACTGCTGTAGAACCAGTTAAACCCATTAAACCAAACAAACTAATTATCTTAGCTCTATCTATACTTGCTGGTGGATTTATTGGTGTATTAATTGCTTTATTACGTAATATGATGCGTAGCGGAGTTAAAGATTCTACACAAATCGAAACTGAGCTTGATCTACCAGTTTATGCAACTGTACCTCGCTCTCCTATTCAAGAAACTCGTATGAGTATTTTGAAGAAGAAAAAGAGTATTCCTATTTTAGCAGTTAAGAGTAGTGATGATATTGCGATTGAAAGTTTGCGTAGTATTCGTACTGCGATCCACTTCGCTTTAACCTCAGCAAAAAATAATATTATTATGATTGCAGGTCCTTCTCCAGAAGTTGGTAAATCTTTTATTTCAACTAACCTAGCAACTATTTTTGCACAAGGGAATAAACGCGTATTACTAATCGATGCTGATATGCGCCGTGGTTATATGCATAAATATTTTGATATTGATGTGAAGCCTGGTCTTTCTGAATTGCTAAGTGGCCAAGCTGATTTAACACAAGTTTTACATAAAACTCAAGTTGCGAATCTTGATGTGATTACTCGTGGTAAAAGTCCAACGAATCCATCAGAAATGTTGAGTTCTACTCAGTTCAAAGACTTACTAGAAAAGTTCCAGACCCAATATGACCATATCATTATTGATACTCCACCAGTGCTTGCAGTAACCGACGGTATTATTATTTCGCAATATACTGGCGTAAACTTAATTGTTGCCCGTTACATCAAGTCTCATATGAAAGAGCTTGAATTAACCGTTAATCGTTTTGAACAAGCTGGTGTTAAGGTGAATGGCTTTATCCTTAACGACATTCAACGTTCTAGTGGCGGTGGTTATGGTTATAACTATGCCTATGCCTATAAAGCACAAAAAGAAGACTAAGTTTCAAGTTTTCATAAAACCGGATCAAGTTATCCGGTTTTTTATTTAATTTTTTAAGTTTCACCAAATTAAAACTAACTAAAATATATAAAAAACCACTCGTTTTTTTTGTTAAACATTCTATGCTTAAGTCGAAGCATGCTAAGATCGAAGCAGCCTTTTAGACTAAAATGATTATTTTTGGAACCTTTTATGAGTAAAGCCTTACCCATTGCTGTCGCTGTAGTTTTAGGCGGTGCTGCACTTGTACCTGTATATTATGCAACTCAACATCCGACCACAGAAGTTGGACGTAAAGCAGACAAAAATGCTTCTCCAATTCAAAAAATCAGTTATGTGCTTGGGTATGAAGTTGCGCAACAAACTCCTCCAGAACTGGATACAAAGGCATTTGTTCAAGGGATCCATGATGCGCGTAGCAAACAGCCAAGTGCTTATACTCAAGAAGATTTAAAAGCAGCTGTTGCAGCTTATGAAAAAGAGTTACAACAAAAAATGCAGCACCAAGACAAACCAGAGCAAGCTGGCACATCTGCTGAATCTGCCGATGCACAATTCCTTGCTGAAAACAAAACAAAAGCTGGAGTAAAAACTACTGCATCAGGTTTGCAATATATCATTACTAAAGAGGGTACTGGTAAGCAACCAACAGCTCAGTCTGTTGTTAAAGTTCATTATGAAGGTCGTTTAATTAACGGTCAGGTTTTTGATAGTTCTTATAAACGTGGTCAACCTATCGAGTTCCCTCTTAATCAGGTGATTCCAGGATGGACTGAAGGTCTTCAACTTATGAAAGAAGGCGGAAAAGCGACTTTCTTTATTCCATCAAACCTTGCATATGGTCCACAAGAAGTTCCAGGGATCCCAGCAAACAGTACACTGATTTTTGATGTAGAACTCATTTCAGTGAAATAATAACAATCCAGGAGAGTAATTATACTCTCCTGTTTTTTGGAAAATGGCATGAAAAAAATTAGTTTGGTTATTGCAGCTTCAACAATGAGCTTATCTGTTCTTGCTGCCACGCCGATAACAAATAAAAGCCCAGCAAAAGATCAGTTTAGCTATAGTTATGGCTATTTAATGGGACGTAATAATACTGATGCATTAACAGATTTAAATCTTGATATCTTTTATCAAGGTCTTCAAGAAGGTGCTCAGAACAAGTCAGCACGCCTCACTGATGAAGAAATGGCGAAAGCGATTAATGAGTATAAAAAAACTTTAGAAGCTAAACAGCTCGTTGAATTTCAAAAGCAAGGACAACAAAATGCCCAAGCTGGGGCTGCTTTTCTGGCGGAAAATGCTAAGAAATCTGGTGTGATTACAACAAAATCAGGTTTGCAATATCAAGTTTTAAAAGAAGGTTCTGGTAAAACACCTAAAGCTACTTCTCGTGTAAAAGTGAACTATGAAGGCCGTTTACTCGACGGAACTGTCTTTGACAGTTCAATTGCACGTAATCACCCTGTCGATTTCCAGTTGAATCAGGTGATTACAGGCTGGACAGAAGGCTTACAAACGATGAAAGAAGGCGGTAAAACCCGTTTCTTTATTCCAGCTAAACTTGCTTATGGTGAAGTAGGCGCTGGTGATAGTATTGGTCCAAATAGTACTTTAATTTTTGATATTGAATTACTACAAGTTTTGCCAAAATAAGTTTTTTTAAGATCAAAAAAAAGCGATCATTTAAGATCGCTTTTTTATTTTAATGTTTTAAATCTCTTGGTCTAAAACCTGTAATCAGTAAGCCCATTAAGTAAGCGATTACACCTACTACGCATAGACCTGCGACCTCAGCAATACGGATCCATTGAGAAAGTTCACCATTATACCAATTTAACCCAAACCAAAGCACTGCAATCATAGCAAGGTTTGCTAAACCATATTGAAGAGCTAGTTTTTTCCAATGTGAGCCAAATCGGAAAATATTACGCTTATGTAGATAGAAGTAGAGCAAACCAGCATTTACCAAAGCTGAGCCAGAAGATGCCAATGCAAGCGCCATATGCTCAGCATGCCAATTGATCAGTTTAAAGAATCCAATAAATACAACGTTTAAAATGGCATTTGCGGCAACTGACATTAAACCTACACGTACTGGTGTTTTAGTATCTTGCTGCGCATAGAAGCCTGGTGCAAACACCTTAATGAGCATAAAAGAAATTACACCAGCACTCATACATTGCAATGCAAGTGCTGTCATTTGAGTATCACGTAGGTCAAATTCGCCACGTTGGAATAAAGCCTGAATAATCGGTGTAGAAAGCATAAATAAGGCGATACTTGCTGGCAAACCAACCAACACAATAACTCTTGCTGCCCAGTCGATCATGCCGCGGAACTTTTCCTGATCTTGCTCAGCATGGCGTGCTGAAAGCGAAGGTAAAATCACTGTACCAATGGCAACACCGATTAAACCTAAAGGTAGCTCAGTCATACGCTCTGCACTGTAGAGCCAAGATACCGAACCGTCTTGCATGAAAGATGCCCAAATCGTATTTAACAATAGGTTAATCTGAGTCACAGACACACCAAATAATGCTGGAAGCATTAATTTTAAAATACGCTCTACACCCTCGTGTTTAAAATCAACTTTGGGTGGAATTAGTAGATTTTTACGCCATAACTCAGGAATTTGTATGGCTAACTGTAAAATACCTGCTGCGACAACCGACCATCCTAATGCTTTAATAGGCTCAGCCATATACGGGGTAAGCCACCATGCACCTGCAATCATTGCGACATTAAGTAATACAGGTGAAAAAGCAGGGGAAGCAAAAGAACCATAACTGTTTAAGATGCTGCTGGCAAAAGCAGTCAGTGACATAAACATTAAATATGGAATAGTCAGACGGAACATGCTGACCGCTAAATCGAATTTTTCAGGGTCATTATGGAAACCAGGCGCATACATATAGATGATTGCTGGTGCTAAGACCATAGCCACGAAAGTGAGTAAAGTCATGACCATAAGCAAACAACCAAATACCCGACTAATCAGGATTTGAACTTCAGCATGTAATCGACCTGTTTTATATTCGGTTAGTACTGGAATAAAGGCTTGCGAGAAAGCTCCTTCTGCAAATAACCTTCGAAAGAAGTTGGGAATACGAAAAGCAACGACAAAGGTATCGAAATCTTTACCCGCACCAAACACGTTGAGCAGTACAACATCTCGTACTAAACCCAATACCCGTGACAACATCGTCATCGCACTGACAATAAAAGTCGATCGCCACAATGCCATCGTACTCACCTACAGCTATATATTCGAAAGTCGCTATTGTAATGAAACTAGAAAATCTTTTCGTTGTGAAATGATGAATGAACTCAAGTTTTTTTCTGTGCTAACAGTTGTCTAAAGTGCTGCCATTTAAAATAAGGTCCCGGATCGGTTTTTCGGCCCGGTGCAATATCTGAATGTCCTGCAATATGGTTTTTAATTTCTGGATAAGCTTGACGAATAGCGGCAACCACATCAGTTAGTACACTGTACTGTACTTCTTCAAAAGGCAAGTCATCACTTCCTTCAAGTTCAATACCAATTGAATAATCATTGCACTCAACTTTAGCTAAATAACTCGAACGCCCTGCATGCCATGCCCGATCATTAAAGTTAACAAACTGTAGGACTTCCCCACTACGTAAAATCAGCAAATGCGTAGAAACCTGCATTCCCTCAATGGTCTGGAAATAAGGATGAACTGACCAATCTAACTTGTTTTGAAAAAACTGCTCAATATACCCACCTCCAAATTGAGATGGCGGCAAGCTAATATTATGAACCACAATCATTTGAATTTCGGTACCAGTCGGACGCTGGTTAAAATTTGGAGAAGGGACTTGTCTCGCCCCTTTTAATTGTCCATCTATAACTTCATACGGTGTGATTTGCTTCATTGAGGTGCCAATAAATTGCTTGCCAATTGTTTTAGTTTAAAACAGTTATGTGCTTTTCAAAGTAGTCAGCACGATTGTTTATCGCGATTAAACGAATAAAACAGCTTATTTTTAAAGTCGACGGTGCTAATATATCGCAAGTTTTAGGGTCATCGACAAAATGGAAACCGTATGAGCATACCTCAGTCTTTGCTTGAACAGTCAATTCAAATCAATATTCAACAAGCATTACAAGAAGATATTGGGGACGGTGACATTACCGCTATGCTCACGCCTGAAGATGAGCAGGCAACCGCGACCATTATTAGCCGTGAAGATATGGTTTTAGCTGGACAGCCGTGGGTGAATGCGCTCATCTCAGCTTATGACAACACTGTGCAGGTGACTTGGTTAAAACAAGAAGGTGACCGTGTTGCTGCAAATGAAGCCTTTTTAAAGCTTGCTGGTTCTGCACGTAGCTTACTGACGGTAGAGCGCCCTGCTTTAAACTTTATTCAAACTTTATCTGCTGTTGCTACAAAAACTGCTGAATATGTTCAGCATCTTGAAGGTTTAAATACAAAACTTCTCGATACACGTAAAACTTTACCGGGTTTACGTATTGCACAAAAATATGCGGTTGCTATTGGCGGCGGACAAAACCATCGTCTTGGTTTGTTTGATGCGTTCTTAATTAAAGAAAACCATATTATGGCAGCTGGTGGTATTGCTCAAGCAATTGCAAAAGCACACCAAATTGCACCAGGCAAACCAGTTGAAGTCGAAGTTGAAACTTGGGATGAGCTCAACCAAGCACTTGAGGCTGGCGCGGACATTGTTATGCTAGACAACTTCAGTCAGCAACAAATGATTGATGCCGTAAAGCATGTAGCTGGACGTTGTAAACTCGAAGCTTCTGGCAATATCACCATTGAAAACTTGCGTGAAGTGGCAACTACTGGTGTCGACTATATTTCTATGGGTGTCCTGACTAAAGACGTCAGAGCTGTTGATTTATCTATGCGTTTTAATGCTTAAATAAAATCCACATCGTTATTGGTTTGTTTCTGCGACTTAGTTATGTCTGCCGCTTGTGTTTTTTGCCATGCTGATTGAGTCGCTTGTGCCCCGTTATCTCGTGGGTCGGCAGCCATTAAAACAAAAGTAACTACTGCTAATAATACAATAAAACCTTGTAGCATAAATTTTCCCCATCACTTTTAAAAAATTAGAGTTCCAAGGTAAAAGATAAATATGACCAAGCTTGGGAGATTCTGTTACAAAAGGTAAGTCTTTATTTTTATTATTCCTCTACACAACAAGATATTACCCTCTCTTCCTTTATATTTCCTAACTTTAGATTGTGCTAGGTGTCATCTACAACCTGCCCAAAATCTATAAATATATTGTTTTTGCAATAAATCAGATATATGCAGAAAGAGAACAGGTTTTGTAGATGACAAATGCATTTGGTTACTTTGGGCGAAACCAAAGTAACGAATTAGCTACTTCCACTGGATGAATAAACGATAAGACTCCGTCGTGCTAGCTAATTTAAAATAAATTATTAACTCAAAACGTCAGCTTAATCATTCATCCATTACAGCAACTCAAGACTCTAAATAACCCATATATGGGTCAGAAATTGAATCTTCTTGAGTTTCTATACGTCCTGCAAAACGGCGACTAAACGTTGCATCATCAGCTAATGTCACCGTAAAGTCATACCAACCACCAAATTCAGACATATCCCAAACTAATTCTTTTTCAGAACTATTCGTTTCTATATTCCATGTTTTATTTGGTAGATAAGCATTTGCTTTAACGTTAAGTTTGACTGACTTATTGCCGTCGTGACGAACCTTTAAATACAAATTCGCATCACACTCTTCCACACAGACTCTAATTTCTGGTAATGCTTGAGTTTGATTGATTTGGCTCAAATTACCTTTAAACGCGCGATGGAAACCATTTGGACCAAGTACCCATAAATCGTACTGTCCATTTATAGTATTCCACACATCATCAAGCTGTTTACCCGCTTCAACCATATAACGGCGTGGAATTGACGTTAGGTCCAATCGGTTATACACATGGAAAACGGCTGCTTGTTTGCCTGTATTTGAGAACATCAGCTTTACAGTCTTTTGTGCTACATCAACTTTGGCACTGGTGTGCAAAATATAAGGTAAAGCACGCGATGGTCTAATTCCCATTTCCTGCTGAGGAAATTGCTGCTGGCTCGGAACAGGAACTTGTGGCAACAAAGCTTGAGCAACACGAATCGCATCGGCTTCGGCTTTGGTTTTCTTGCCATCTAGTTCAGCAACAGGCAAAAGGTTCGGTGTTTTAAAATTAAATGCTGTCGTTAAATCACCACATACGGCGCGGCGGTATGGGCTAATGTTAGGTTCTTGTACACCAAAGCGTTTTTCTAAAAACTGTAAAATAGAAGTATGGTCAAAGACTTGAGAGTTTACCCAGCCGCCACGGCTCCACGGTGAAATCACATACATAGGAACACGCACACCCGGCCCATACACTCGACCATCTGGCTTAGGTTGAGATTTTGAAGTCGCTACTGCTGGATGATTAAAGTATTCATAAGATACTTGCTGATCGCTTAAAGTTGTTTTTCCATATACAACGCCATTTATATCTTTAGACGGTGCACTCGGTGAAGGAACATGATCGAAGAAACCGTCATTTTCATCGAAGTTTACCAATAAAACGGTTTGACTCCACAACTCAGCATTTTCAGTTAAAGCATTTAATACTTCCTGAATATACCAAGCTCCTTGTACTGGACTCGATGGTCCTGGATGTTCACTGTAAGTTGCTGGAGCAACTAACCAACTCACTTGCGGTAATTTACCTTGTGCAATATCAGCTTTAAAAGTTCCTAAAAAACCACCATCCGGCATGGTATTGGCAATACCTTTATAAAGTGGCTGTGTTGCATCGATTTTTTCATCGTATGCTGGGCATGTTGGGGTGTCATTACTGACAGGTTGACCAGATTGCTCGTTAGCACGGCGATATTGCTTGAAACCAGCTAAAGGATTATCGGTAAAGTTATCTGGCATGTTTTGATAAACTTTCCATGTCACGCCAGCCTGCTGTAAACGCTCAGGATACGTCGTCCATTCATAACCTTCTGTTGATGAACCAATTCCATCAAATTCGTTGACCACACTGGCTACACCTGCACCTGTCGGGCCATTCGTTCCAGTCCAGATAAACTTACGGTTCGGGTTAGTCCCTGCATGCATAGCGCAGTGATAGGCATCACAAATGGTAAAAGCGTTGGCTAAGGCAAATTGATATTCAACTTCTTGCTTTTTATAGTAGCCCATAGATTGCGGCTTTTTATAAGCAACCCAATCACTCATTCGACCATTATCCCAAGCAGCTTGGCCATCTGACCATGAGTGAGGCGTTCCTGAAACGCGCTGAGCATTTCCTAAACGGCTGTCGAGATGGTAAGGCAGTACTTTATTTTTCTTAGCATCGTATTGCTCCCAAACTTTGCGGCTTTCTGTCATTGGTATGGTAAAGCGGTCACCAAAACCACGCACACCTTTTAACGTTCCAAAATAATTATCAAAAGAACGGTTTTCCTGAGTCAAAATCACGATATGTTTAACATCTTGAATAGTTCCACTTTCAACTTTGGCATCGATAGCCAGCGCTTTTTGAATACTTAGCGGGAAACTTGCCAGAGCAGCGGTCCCAAACATAGTTTTTGTAGAATTTAAAAGAAATTCGCGACGATTCATTTTTTCATCCTTAATTTTTATTATGGTGCACAGTGCATTTTGCAATTGCTGGTTGGTGGTGGTGTTGGCGATGAATTATCTGAGTTGTTGTCATCGTTACAAGCACTGAGCATAAGCGCTAAAGATGTAATTAATAAAAGTGAAAATTTTCGCATTGGTTTTTTCCAAACGGTTTAAATGCGAACTACTAATAAAGTGAAAAGGTGACAGACAAGTGATGTTTTTATGTCGATTTGATGAAGGCATAAAAAAAACGCATCCGAAGATGCGTTTTTTAGATAACTTGAAATTACCAGCCTAAAGCTTCTTGTTGCTTTTTAATCAGCTCGGCAATTCCTTTTTCAGCCATTTCTAACATGGCATTGCTTTGAGCACGGGTAAACGGTTTGTCTTCCGCTGTACCTTGAATTTCAATAAACTCGCCAGCTTGTGTCATTACTACGTTTAAGTCAGTTTGACAGTTCGAATCTTCTTCATAGCAAAGATCAAGAAGCACTTCATCTTGATACATACCTACAGAAATTGCAGCAACCAAACCTTTAAGTGGATCATGCTTAATTTTTTTCTGTGCAAGTAAAACATTCATCGCATCAACCAATGCTACAGCAGCACCAGTGATTGAAGCTGTACGTGTACCGCCATCTGCCTGAATTACATCGCAGTCGATGGTAATGGTATTTTCACCCAACTTTTTCAAATCAACCATCGCACGTAAGCTACGGCCAATCAGGCGTTGGATTTCTTGAGTACGACCAGTTTGTTTACCACGAGCAGCTTCACGGTCACAACGAGAATGTGTTGAACGCGGTAACATGCCATACTCTGCTGTTACCCAGCCTTGGCCTTGGCCTTTTAAAAAGCGTGGCACTGAATTATCAATGCTTGCAGTACAAAGGACTTTGGTGTGACCAAATTCGACCAGCACAGAACCTTCAGCATAACGGGTGTAGTTTCGTGTAATTTTCACTTCACGTAATTGGTCTAATGCACGTTGGTCAATACGCATAATCCTTCCTAAATTCTCTTAAATACAAACTTGGGCATAGTATAGCAAAGGATTTTGACAGGTTGAGTTTATTCCCTACGTTGAAATGTAAGTCTGCACTTTTCATGACTTAAAAATAAAAATAGCCCCTTTTAGGAGCTATTTATTGGGCTTTCTATTAGGCAAATTTGAATTTTGCTTTTAACTTTTCGAATGTCTGCATCACTTTTCCAGTAGTTTGGTTTGGTAATGAGCATTTTGCTAAACGTACCCATACACTCCAGAACTGGCGCATAAAGCTCGCTTCGTTGTAGTGAATACCGTATTCTGCGCAAAGTGCCTTAATTTTCGGTGCCACTTCTTTATAGCGGTTAGCTGGCATGTCCGGAAATAAATGGTGCTCAATTTGATGACTTAAGTTACCACTCATAAAGTGCATCCACTCTGTGCCACTAAAATTACTCGAACCACGAATCTGGCGCAAATACCACTCTGCCTTAGTTTCAGTGTCGGTATTGTCCGGCTCAAACGTTTCTGCATCTTCAGTAAAGTGACCATTAAAGATCACAGCAGATGACCAGAGGTTACGAATAATATTGGCAACGACATTTCCTGCAAAAACTGGTAAAAACATAGGACCAGAGATCACAGGGAAAAACACATAGTCTTTTAAAACTTGGCGCGTTGCTTTTTTACGCAATTTAGCCGAATCTTTCCAAACCTGTTTCCAGCTCTTGGTTTTATAAACTAATGCATCTTCAAGATGTAAGTTTTGTACACCTACATACCATTCAAAGAAAAACATTAACTGTAGACCGAGTGGAATATTGAACAGGTGGCGAGGTTCCCACTTTTGTTGGTCACTTACTCGTAAAAGGCCATAACCCACATCATGGTCTTTACCTACAATATTGGTATAGGTATGGTGCACATAGTTATGTGTTTCACGCCAGTCATCACCCGATGCAATGGTATCCCAATCATAAGTATTACCGTTCAGGCTTGGTTCATTTAACCAATCAAACTGACCATGCATAACGTTATGACCAAGTTCCATATTTTCTACAATTTTAGAAATGCCTAATAAGCCTGTTCCCAATAACCAGACAGGTGGAATCCAGCCACCAAACATCAACATGCCACGCGATGCGATTTCGGTATAGCGAACAAAATTACGCACTTTGTAGATATATTTTGCGTCTTGTTCACCAAGACTGTGCATCACTTCTTGACGAATCTGTTCAACACGGCGACCAAACTCTTCAGTCTGTTCAGGTGTTAAATGAGCAGATTTAGAAACGGTAGAAAATTCTAATGCCATATTCATAGGGTTAATCCTCTTTAATTCTTTTTATAGATCAATCGTGACTGGGCTTAATGCCTGGCTCACGCATAGTTTAATTGGACGATTCGGTTGGTCTTCAATTTCACCTGTTAACAGATTTTGAGTGACCCCGCTCACTTTGGTACAACTGCATTTATTGCAAACACCCATACGGCAGCCATGTTGCGGACGTAGTCCTGCTTGCTCTGCACTGCTCAGTAAATTTGTTTCAGCTAAAAACTCGTGTTGGGCACGGCGGAAAATAACAGGCTGTGCGGTATGAGTTCCCGTCACTTGAAGTGGCTGAAAATACTCTTGATGAAGCTGTGACTGAGCATCCTTTTGTGCATAAATTTCATTCGCCTGCTGCATCATGCCGTGGTGTCCACACACATAGGTCGCAGTCTGCGCAAAGTCAGGAACCAGCTTTTGTAGCAGGCTTTCGGTTAAATGCTGCTTTTGCTCGGTGGTATTAAAAAAATGATACTGAAACTGTGGGTACTGCTCTGCCAAAGCTTTTAGTTCAGCATGAAAAATTTCCGCACGATTAAAATAAATCACATGAATTTGTTCAAGCTGCTGTTTCAAAGCTTGCTGCAAGAGTGAATAAATTGCAGTAATACCGCTTCCTGATGCAATTAAAGTCGCGGGCTGCTGGCCTTGATGCAAAGTGAACTCACCTTGTGGCTGTGAAATTTCAACACACTCACCCACATGTAAAAGTTGAGCTGCGCGAGATACCAAGCCTTGTACTTTAATACCTAAAGCAATTTCACCTTGAGTGGTTACTTCAATAATTGAATAACTACGTTGTTGGTAAACGCCATCGATAAGTAAAGTCAGTAAAATACTTTGACCTGCACAAACCTGATCGAAATTAAAATTACGATTCGGTTTAAGCTTGATCAGCACCATATCGGTATGAAGTGGCTGAACTTCGGTAACTTCTGCAAGTACCCTTTTCCAAGCCCAAGACACATTAATTTTTTGCAAAACAAAATCAACGAAATCTTCTCGAACCCAATGTGGTTGATAGTTAAGTGTTGCGTTCATACGTTCCTCTTTTGTTTCTGGCTATTTATTTGAGTGAACACATGTTCATATAGTGAACATATGTACACTATATTTGTAAGTGTTCACTCAGTCAACACTTGTTCACTATTTTTTTTATGAAAGTTTGCTCTTTTTTGTTAGACTTTGGCTCACGGTTTAAATAGGTTCTTTTAATGTCGATACGGGATGAACGAAAACAGCAAAGTCGTCAGGCACTTCTCGATGCAGCCTTGCATTTAAGTACGTCTGGGCGTTCGTTCAGTAGTATCAGTTTGCGTGAAGTTGCACGTGAAGTTGGTTTGGTACCAACAGCGTTTTATCGCCATTTTCAAGACATGGATGAACTCGGTAAAGAACTAGTCGATCAAGTCGCGCTACATTTAAAAAGCGTTTTACATCAACTTGGACAAAGTTATTTACAACATAAATCCGCTAAAACCCAAACCAGCATTGAGCTATTTGTGCAGGCAGTGAATCATAGCCCTAAACAGTGGCAATTTATGATTGCTGAACGTTGGGGCGGTTCAGAAACGGTTCGTGCAGCGATTGCTCGAGAAATCGAATTTCTGATTGAAGACTTAACAACAGATCTGACTAAGCTCGAAAATTTTAAACATATTCAAAACCCTCAAGATTTAAATGTCTTATCTACCATTTTGACTAATATGTCATTTACATGGGCAATGACGTGGCTCAACCTCACCAAACAATATCAAGGTGAACAGCTCAAGCAGCAACAAACTGCCTTTATTGAAAACGCATCTACACAAGTTCGCTTACTGTTTAGAGGGATTGCGAACTGGGAACGATAGAAGCGGCAAATGACAAAAAACAGGTTATGTGGTAATACGTAAACAGAGAAAGAAAAAGGCTCAAAATTTCGAGAAAAGTCTTTTTCTTTTTTACAGGAAGTAAACTATTCGTTAGGCCAAACTGGTGTGGGAATACCTATGAATCTTGATCGTCATACACAGTTTTTAATGCGCAAAGAAAAGATTCTAAGCGTTGCAGAAAAATTGTTACTAGAAAACAATCAGGAAATTACTCTAGATGAATTAGTGGCCGAGCTAGATATTGCAAAAGGTACGCTTTATAAGCACTTTAGAAGTAAAAATGAACTTCTACTTGAACTCATTATTCAAAATGAAAAACAAATTTTAGAAATTTCTCAAAAATATAATACCGACTTTAAAGAGTATGCACCCCGTTACATGCTGCATCATTTGCTCACACCGGGCAAAACGATTCTATTGCATCAACTTGAAGAAAATCTGACCATGACAGAGTCTAAGTTGAAACACCTCTTTGAAGAGCTTTATGAAATTCGTCAGCAACGTATTTTAGCGATTAAAGATATTACTGAAAATTATTTAAAATCATTGAACTACGATATGTCGATTCGTGATTATTTATCATATATCTGGTCACTGACTTATGGCGCATCACTGCTTCTAAACTCAACGTATTATCAGCGTTCAATTGGTTCTCGCCAAAAACTCATTAATTTATATATTAATCAGGCATTGTCGTTACCAACACAAACCACCAATTTTGATGCACTAAATTTCCAAATCGAAGATGAAAATCATCAAAATTAATTGAATTATTTCGTGATTGTGAAAGTAATTAAATATTAAAAAAGGGCTCCTAATGGAGCCCTTTTTCTAACGCAATCAAAATTATTTTGCTTTACGTTCTTTCTCAATTAAGTAGTTAAGTACTTGGGTCACTTTACCATCTTCACCCTGTACAACATATTTACCATTTACGACCACAGCAGGAACACCTGTTAATTGGTACTGTTGAGCAAGTTTATTCGACTCAGCAACTTTTGCAGTTACGGCAAATGAGTTATAAGTACTGTTAAATTTCTCTTCAGGTACACCATAGCGCGTGAAGAATTTAGCCGCAGAAGCCTGATCAAAAATCTGCTGACCATTCACCTGAATGGCATGGAATAATGGTAAATGTGTGCGCTTACGAACACCTAATGCCTCAGATGTATAATAAGTACGTGCCCCTTGTTCCCATACTTTGTTCATAGCAGCTGGTGTACGTACAAAACGTACATCATTAGGAATTTGTTTTAACCACGTTTGCATATGTGGTTCAAGTTTAAAACAGTGCGGACAACCATACCAAAAGAACTCACGTACTTCGATTTTCCCCGGTACTTCCACTTTGCCTGGATTGGCAATCACGGTGTAGTCTTTACCAGCAACGAAATCTGCTGCCATTGCACTACCCGATACGGCCATAATTGCTGCACTCAAACCACCCAAAACCAATTTTTTCATTGCTACAGCTTTTCCTCTAAGTTGTTATGCATTAGCTTATGCTCTAAATATAAAACAAATATGCTAAATTCGTTTTGCTTCTGTGAAGTTTTTTATTGGGTTTATCGCTTTTTTCCCAATAATCGCTACACTAACGGCGAACTACATCCAAAAAGATAACTCAAGTTTAGAGGTAGCACCATGTCGCAATTGAATGTTGATTTACAAGAAATCGCAAAGTTTGAAGCACTTGCTGCCAAATGGTGGGATCAACATTCTGAATTTCGCCCACTTCATCAAATTAACCCATTACGTTTAAACTGGATTGATGAACGTGTTGGTGGTCTTGCAGGCAAAAAAGTACTTGATGTTGGCTGCGGTGGCGGTATTTTAGCTGAAAGCATGGCTCGCCGTGGTGCAGATGTACTCGGTATTGATATGGGTGAAGCACCTTTAGCTGTAGGTCGTTTGCATGCTCAGCAAGACAATGTTCAAAATATTGAATATCGCCAAATTCCAGTTGAAGAATTGGCTCAAGAGCAAGCAGGTCAATACGATGTGGTCACTTGCATGGAAATGATGGAACACGTTCCTGATCCAGCATCTATTGTTAAAGCATGTCAGGCTTTAGTGAAGCCAGGTGGTCATGTGTTTTTCTCGACCATTAACCGTAACCCAAAGTCATATTTATTTGCGATTATTGGTGCTGAATACGTATTACGCATGCTTCCAAAGGGCACGCATGATTATCACAAGTTCATTCGCCCTTCAGAAATGGCACATGACATTCGTAATGCAGGCTTAACTTTAAAAGAAATGACAGGCTTGCACTACAACCCGCTTACCAAGCATTACTGGTTAGCGCCAAATGTTGATGTTAACTATATGGTTCATACAGTAAATACAGGTGCATGATGAAAGCTGTTTTATTTGATTTAGACGGCACTCTCATCGACACGGCTGCCGATTTTATTCGTATTATTCAACAAATGTGTCGTGATGCAAGACGCCCTGTAGTTGATGCAGACCTCATCCGTACTCAGGTTTCTGAGGGCGCACGAGCGATGGTCAAATTGGTTTATCCAGAACTGGATGTAGCCAATCCAATTTTCTTGGCGCATCGACAAAACTTTTTAGATATTTATGGCAATAATATTGTCGTTGATACAGACCTGTTTGAAGGCATGTATCCACTTTTAGAAGAGTTAGAAGCTCAGCAAATTCCGTGGGGTATTGTGACCAATAAACCACGTGGTTTAAGTGAGTCATTGTTAGATAAATTAAATCTGACTGAACGCTGTGCAGTTCTAGTGTGTCCAGAAGACGTTTCTAAAACCAAGCCAGACCCTGAACCAATGTATTTGGCTGCAAAGCAGTTAAATATACCAGCAAATGAAATTATTTATGTGGGTGATCATCCACGTGATATTGATGCTGGTCGCAATGCCGATATGTATACGATCTTGGCAGCATACGGTTATTTACCTATCGAACATCGTGATGATTTAGCTGCTTGGCAAGCCGACTCGATTGTAAATACGGTGACAGAATTACACGAGATGTTACGTCAAAAGCTTCCTGCTCTACAGGAAAATCAGCGTATGATAGGTTAACACAAGAGTTTTACAGGCTTTTTTAACAGTTATTTATATCAATATAAAAAGAAGGAGGTTTACCAATGAAATATTCAGAATATCAACCTCGTCCAGATCTTCTCAAAGATCGAATTATTTTAATCACTGGTGCAGGTGATGGAATTGGGCGAGCTGCAGCCCTCAGTTATGCTTTACACGGCGCAACTGTGGTTTTGCATGGTAGAACCTTAAATAAACTTGAAGTAATTTATGATGAAATTGAAGGTTTAGGCGCTCCTCAGCCTGCAATTTTACCGTTACAACTTTCGAGTGCTTCTGATCGTGATTATGACTTTTTAGTAAATACTCTCGAAAAGCAATTTGGACGTCTGGACGGTATTTTGCACAATGCCGGCATTTTAGGTGATCGAGTAGAACTGGCACATTATCCAACAGAAGTATGGGATGATGTAATGTCAGTAAATTTACGTGCGCCTTTTGCTCTTACTCAAGCCCTACTCCCGCTTTTACAAAAATCAGATAACGCTTCTGTGGTATTTACCAGCTCTGGCGTAGGTCGCGAAGCACGTGCACTCTGGGGCGCGTATTCAGTGTCTAAAGTTGCGATTGAAGCTGTAAGTAAAATTTTTGCAGCTGAGCATACCTATCCAAATATCCGCTTTAACTGCATTAACCCTGGTGCAACACGCACTGCAATGCGTGCAAAAGCCTATCCTGAAGAAGATCCAAAAACATTATTGACACCTGAGTCGATTATGCCGGCTTATCTTTATTTAATGGGTGAAGATAGTTTGGCGCTCAATGGACAAAGTATTGATGCTCAGGATTAAATAACTATAGATGAAAAGCTAAAATACATTACGGCCGATCATCACATCTGGCTTGGCTATACCTGAAAAGATATATACAAGCCTTTTTTATTATTGATAAAAACTCTGGATCTATCCGTAATTTTAATTGAAGCATTAAATGATCTTCACAGTTTCTCTGCATTTTACGCGTAGAGTATTCACCATGAGAGACATCAGATGTAAACGAGGATGCATCATGAAAAAGTTGTTCACTACCTTAACTCTTTGCATAACCGTACTGACTACTAGTATGGCAAGCTTTGCTGATCCTCCATTTGACCGAGGACATGGCCAGAAAGGGCCTAAAGGTGGGCCTCGTGGTGAATGGAATGATCGTGGACACAAATATGACCGTGACGATGATGAAGATCGTTTTCGCGATGAACGCCGTATGCGTGAAGAACGTGGTTTTGAGCGTCTAAAACAACATCGCTGGCAGCCAGGTTATGTCATGCCACAGCATTATCGCGGCAATGGCTATAAGGTCGACTATAGAGACAGTAACTTGCCTAAACCAGACCGTAACCAGCAATGGTATAAAATTAACAATGACTATATTTTAGTCGACACAGACTCTAACAGTATTGTTAGCATTCGTGGTTTATAAAACTGATAGCTCCTCACTCATCAGTTAGTAAAAAAGGATAAAGCCCATCGGCTTCATCCTTTTTTATTTTATATATCAATTAGATAATAAAAATTCATATATTCTAAATTTCTTCTTATTTCATAGAAAGTTTTCACATTTATCGTTCTTAGTCTTCACGATTTATCTTTAATTATTCACTAATCTTCAATTATCGAAATTTAATTGATCATTCGAGGTTCATGATGAAAAAACTAACAACAGCAATTGTTCTTTCAATGAGTGGTTTAATCGCAACAACAGCAATGGCTGCTCCAAATGACCATGATCGTCATGGTAATTACCCAAACCATGAAGTAAAAACAGTTAAAGTGATTAAAAAAGACGACCATCGTAATGACTGGCGAGCAGGTCAAGTTGTACCCCGTGAATATCAGCACCCACGTTATGCAGTTGACTACCGCTCACACCAGAAACTGACCAAGCCAGGGCGTTTTCAAAAATGGTATAAAGTGAATGGTAACTATGTACTGGTAAATGAACAAAGCCATAAAATCATTAAAGTGATTCGTTAATTTAACAAAATATCAGACACCCAAATCTAATTTGGGTGTTTTTATATCTAAAACATGCGACTTTAAGCTTTTTTGTTTAGAATCATCTTTATATCTTTTTGCTGTTGATTCGAGATCGGTATGCCAACTAAGTCTTTAGAGAAATCACATAATAACACCCAACATTATGTACATTGGTTCCGACACTCAGCACCTTATATTAATGCCCATCGCGATAAAACTTTTGTATTAATGTTTGGCGGTGAAGCCGTCCGCGATCCTAATTTCGAACATATTATTCATGATATTGCTTTATTGCATTCACTTGGTATCCGCTTAATTTTAGTCCATGGCGCACGTCCACAAATTAATCAAAACCTTAAAGATAAAGGTATCGAAACACCTTTTTATGATAACAGTCGTATTACAACACGCGAATCATTAGGCTGTGTCATGAGTGCTGTGGGATCTATTCGGTTAGAAATTGAAGCACTGTTATCTATGGGATTGGCTAATTCTCCAATGTACGGCGCTCGAATAGATGTTGTATCAGGTAATTTCGTAACAGCTAAACCTTATGGTATTCGTGATGGAATGGATTTTCAGCTTACGGGTGAAGTTCGTTCCATAGATACCGACGCGATTGAGCGTCATCTCGATAACGATAATATTGTTTTACTGGGCCCAACTGGTTATTCAACCACTGGTGAAGTATTTAATTTAAGAGCTGAAGAAGTTGCAACGAAAACTGCGACCTATTTAAAAGCAGACAAATTAATCTTTTTAGGTGAACAACAAGGTTTGCTTAATGAAGAAGGACAATTATTGCGTGAATTGAGCCCGCATCAGCTTGATTACTATATTCAGCAATACCAGACCAGTAGCCCCACCCTAACTCTACATTTACAAGAAGCAAAAAAGGCATCTTTATCGGGTGTTCACCGTGTTCATTTAATTTCATATGCTTATGATGGCGCGCTCATTGAAGAACTCTTCACCCGTGACGGTGTGGGTACCATGATTACCGATGCGCACTATGAAGAAGTTCGCACAGCCCATATTCAAGATGTGGGTGGCTTAATGAATTTATTGCGCCCGTTAGAAGAAGAAGGCATTTTGGTTTATCGTTCGCGTGAACGTTTAGAGCAGGAAATTAGCCAGTTTGCGGTTATTGAACGAGACGGTATGATTTTGGCTTGTGCTGCTCTTTATCCAATTCCAACTGAATTTAATGAAACTCGTTCGGCAGAAATTGCTTGTGTAGCAGTACACCCAAGTTATCGCAAATCAAATCGTGGTAGCCAAATTCTGCAATTCCTTGAAGAAAAGGCCAAACAACAAGGCATTCGTCAATTATTTGTCTTAACAACACGAACTGCTCATTGGTTTTTAGAACATGGTTTCCATCAAGTCACTGTTGATGAATTACCAAATGCCCGTCAGGCACTATATAACTATCAAAGAAATTCTTTAGTGTTTAAAAAACTGCTTCCCTAGTCTTTGCATTTTTTAAGATATTCTTATTTCAGATAAGCTTAGTCCCAAAAGTACAACCATACATACCATTAATGTATGGTTGTACTTTTTTTAAATCTTTAAATTTTCTTCATTCCATATTTTTCATTTTATTTACAAAAACTTAAACACCATTTTCTAAATATTATTCTGTTTAATAAATCTTTTTTTTGCATAAGTTTATCGCCGAAAGTTTTTAGCTTTTTTTTGTATAAATAAAGACCGAATACTTATTTTTTATGAAATAAAAATCCCTTTAGGGTATCTGCTCATCCAATTATTTTTCTTTTTCTCTTTCGGGGAGCACGAAACCACATGGCACTTTTTAATTCCACTTCATGGGCAAAATATTTAGTCATTGCTGCCGGCCTTGCGGGAGTGATGATGCTAGGTGGTTGTGCCAAAAAAGAGGAACAGACCACCACAACTCTAAATATTGGATACCAGAAATATGGCATCCTTCCTATTTTAAAAGCTCGTGGTGACTTGGAAAAAGCACTAAAAGACCAAGGTGTACAAGTGAAATGGGTCGAGTTTCCTGCGGGTCCTCAATTACTTGAGGGTCTAAATGTCGGAAGCGTTTCATTGGGTGAGGCAGGTGAAGCACCACCTATTTTTGCTCAAGCAGCCAATCCAAACTTAGTCTATGTTGCAAACCAACCGGCTGCACCAAAAGCAGAAGCATTATTGGTACAAAAAGACTCTCCTATTCACTCTATTCAAGATTTAAAAGGCAAACGTGTCGCACTGAATAAGGGTTCGAATGTTCACTACCTATTATTGAAAGTTCTAGAAGCCAACAACTTAAGCTTAAGTGATATTCAACCAGTTTATTTACCGCCATCAGACGCACGTGCTGCTTTTGAAAAAGGCGCTGTCGATGCATGGGTCATTTGGGACCCGTTCTTTGCAGCAGCTGAACATCAAATTCAGGCTCGTGTTTTAGCAACAGGTGAAAACTTGGTGAGCAATCATCAGTTTTACTTAGCTGATCGTAAATTTGCAGAAAGTAATCCCAAAGTACTCAACACTGTTGTGCAAACGCTAAATCAGACTACTGAATGGGTCAGCACGCATCAAGATGAAGCGGCCAAGCTACTCGAAAAACCTACGGCACTTGAGTTTGATGTACTCAAAACTTCTATTTCGCGAATGGGTTTTGGTGTTCAGCCAATATCTGACAAGGTCGCTCAAGAACAACAGTATGTAGCCGATGCCTTTTATGCGCAAAAGCTCATTCCAAACAAGCTCACCATTCAAGATGCCATTTTAAAACTGAAATAAACCCAGCTTTGGCACAGCTTAAATAACGATATAAATGCTGTGCCTTGCCTTAAGGGAACAAGGATATCTATATGCAACATCAGTCATTATTTAATAAGAGTCAGTGGACTCAGTTAGTTAAGCGCTTTAGCGCAGTCGCTGTCTTAGGTTTAACGATTGCTGCACCTGCTTGGGCAATTGACCCAACCGTAAAAGAACTGCGTATCGGTTTTCAAAAAAGCTCGATTAACTTCGCGATTGCCAAGCAACAAAAACTATTTGAACAAGAATTTCCAAATGCCAAGATCACTTGGAACGAGTTCCCGGCTGGCCCTCAAATTTTAGAAGCCTTGGCTGTTGGCTCACTCGATGTTGGCGTTACTGGAGACACCCCGCCAGTCTATGCTCAAGCAGCGGGCAAGCCTTTATATTACATTGCTTATGAAGCAGCTAAGCCATTGGCGTCAGCAATTTTAGTTCCTAAAAACTCACAGCTCACCCAGCTTAAAGACCTTAAAGGCAAACGCATTGCATTGCAAAAAGGTTCCAGTTCACATTACTTGCTCGTACAGGCTGTGCGTAAAGCGGGCTTAAAATGGAGCGACATTACACCAATTTGGCTCACACCTGCCGATGCGCGCGCAGCATTTCAAAAAGGTGCCGTTGATGCATGGGCAATTTGGGACCCTTACTACGCTTCAGCACAATTAGAAGACCAAGCTCGTGTTCTTGCATCTGGTAAAGGTCTAAGCCCGAACTATACCTTTTATTTAGCCGCTCCAAATTTTGTTAAGCAATATCCAAAAGCTGTTCCTGAACTCATCAAACAGATTAATCAAGCTGACAAATGGGTTCAAAGCCATCAAGCAGAAACAGCAAGTGCGATTGGCCAAAGTACAGGCTTAAAACCTGCAACTAGTGATTTATTCATTAAACGTCGTCCACGTCCATCAGCAGCAGCTCCTCTTAACAGCAAAGTGATTGCTGAACAACAGCAGCTTGCAGACATCTTTACTCAACAAGGCATCATTCCAAAACCAATCAGCATTAAACAAGCTGTTTGGGGTGCGAAGTAATTTCATATAGACATATAGGTAATGCACATGAAAATTTTCTGGTTTATTCCTACCCACGGTGATAGTCGCTATTTAGGTACAAGTAAAGGCGCTCGTCAGGTTGACCATGCCTATATGAAGCAAATTGCTGTGGCAGTAGATAATTTGGGCTATGAGGGTGTACTTATTCCAACTGGCCGTTCATGTGAAGACCCGTGGATTACGGCGGCGAGCCTGATTGATGCAACTCAGCACCTTAAGTTTTTAGTTGCGTTACGTCCGGGGGTAACCACACCAGCTTTAGCTGCGCGTATGGCTGCAACATTTGACCGCTTATCGAATGGTCGTGTGCTACTTAACTTAGTGACTGGTGGCGATGAAGCCGAACTGCGTGGTGACGGTTTATATGAAGATCACTCAACGCGTTATCAAACTGCCAACGAATATGTAAAAATCTGGCGTGAAATTTTGACGCGTTCACATACGGGTGAAGCTTTTACATTCCACGGTGAACGCCTACAAGTAGATGATGCAAAACTACTTTACCCACCTGTCCAAAAGCCTTACCCACCACTTTGGTTCGGCGGTTCTTCAGATGTCGCTGTCGACCTTGCAGCGGAGCAAGTAGACACTTACCTCACTTGGGGTGAACCGCCAGCGGCCGTGAAAGAAAAGATCGAGCATGTTCGTGCAAAAGCAGAGGCTAAAGGCCGTAAATTAACTTATGGCATTCGCTTGCATGTCATTGTTCGTGAAACCAACGAACAAGCATGGGCCGCAGCGAACGAACTTATTCAATATCTCGACGATGCAACTATTGCCGCGGCACAGAAAAAATTTGCACAAATGGACTCGGTAGGCCAACAACGGATGGCAGCGCTACACGGCGGCAACCGAGACAAGCTAGAAGTCTCTCCAAACCTTTGGGCTGGTATTGGTTTAGTCCGTGGTGGTGCAGGTACGGCACTTGTAGGTGACCGAGAGACAGTTGCTGCTCGTATTCAGGAGTATGCAGACCTTGGTATTGACACCTTTATTTTCTCAGGCTATCCACACCTTGAAGAGTCTATCCGTTTTGCAGAGTTAGTATTCCCGTTATTACCAGTTGAAACTCGCGCTAAACTTGCTCAGCCAAATTTAACTGGTCCATTCGGTGAAATTATTGCCAACAACTATGTTCCAGACGAGAAGAAGCAAAATAGTTCCGTCAAGGAGTCTGCATGAGCCAAGATGTAAATATTGTTTCACGTGGAACAAAACAAATCGGGCAGCGTTTGCTGCCCTGGATTTTCCCAATTGTTCTATTGGTTGTTTGGCAAATTGCCTCAAGTTCGGGTCTTTTAGAAAGCCGTATTTTACCTGCTCCAAGTGCTGTCATTTCAGCTTTTTGGCATCTTTTGGTGAGTGGCGAACTATGGCATCACGTTAAAGTAAGTGCTGGTCGTGCATTGCTTGGGCTTTTAGTAGGCGGTGGTTTAGGCTTGCTATTAGGTCTGCTCAATGGGTCTTCGCGTTTCGCCTCCACCCTACTCGATACAACCTTACAGATGATTCGTAATATCCCAGCTCTTGCGCTTATTCCGCTGGTGATTTTGTGGTTTGGTATTGATGAAACAGCAAAATTGTTTTTAGTTGCTGTCGGTGTTTTCTTCCCAATTTATATCAACACCTATCATGGAATTCGTTCAGTCGACCCACAATTGATTGAGATGGGTAAAAGCTATGGGCTTTCCCGCTGGCAGCTCTACAAAGAAATTATTCTACCAGGTGCAATGCCTTCTATTTTAGTGGGTCTACGTTTTGCCTTAGGTTTGGTTTGGGTATTACTCATTGTGGCTGAAACGATCTCAGCGCAAGCAGGTATTGGTTATATGACCATGAATGCACGAGAGTTTTTGCAAACAGATGTGGTTCTGGTCGGTATTCTTCTTTACGCCCTATTAGGCAAGTTAGCCGATGTTTTAGCACAAATTTTGGAACGCTATTTACTACGTTGGCACGCTGGTTATCAAAAATAAGGGAGCTTAAAATATGACAAATCTGAATTTAAATATTAATCAGAATGACGTAGAGCTCATTCCAGAAAATCATCCAGAGTCACAAGAACCTGTCGTAGGTGCAGAGATTCTGATTGAACAGCTTTACAAGTTTTATGGTGAGGTGAAAGTTCTTGAAGATCTTAATCTGCATATTCAACCGGGCGAATTTTTAGCGATCGTTGGTCGTAGTGGCTGCGGTAAAAGTACGTTACTACGCTTAATTGCCCAACTTGAAAAAGCAAGTTTCGGAGAAATTAAATTTAAATCTGCGCGACATTTACGCGAAGGCATTACTAACGATGACATTCGGGTTATGTTCCAAGACCCACGCTTACTTCCTTGGCGAAATATTCTTCAAAACGTTCAACTTGGACTACCAAAATCACAACATGCTTTGGCAGAAGAATTACTGGAAAAGGTGGGTTTAAAAGAAAAATCGGGACAGTGGCCTTCACAGCTCTCAGGTGGCCAGCGCCAGCGTACAGCGCTAGCTCGCGCATTATCTCATACTCCACGTATTTTACTGTTAGATGAGCCGTTAGGTGCATTAGACGCGCTCACCCGTCTTGAGATGCAAAGCTTGATTGAACGTTTATGGAAAGAGCAAGGTTTTACTGCCATTTTGGTCACACACGATGTAAGTGAAGCAGTACAACTGGCCGACCGTATTATCCTATTAGATAAGGGCCAAATTGCCCAAAGTTTCCAAGTGAATTTGCCACGTCCGCGTAAAAAGAGCATAACTTTTGCCCAGCTTGAACAACAAGTACTTGATGCTGTTTTAGCAACTTAAAGCTGAGATGAGTAATGAGAACCATTTCAACTACAAAATGTCCAATTAACGAGCAATAAAACTGATGATTTATTGCTCTTTTTTGGGGCGAATATAAAAAAATATTTTTAAGAATAACAATAAACTAGTGAATCTCTCTATTTTTTGCACAATAGTATATCTATTGCTCAAATAACTATCCGTTTTTTCACTAAAAAAGTGAGACACCTGTGCACAAATCAAACGATTTACCTTACAATGGGAGCACTATCTTTTTAATTTATGCAGCAAATGGAACAAAAGAAGAGTACTCAAAAGCGCAATCAGCTTCTTGCTGCCGCCCTTGATGTGTTTTCACTATATGGGTTCAGTGGTGCAAGTCTGGATGAAATTGCCCAACTCGCTGACATGCATAAGTCGAATATTTTCTATTACTATGAAAATAAAGAGTCTTTATATGTGGAAGTGCTGACCACAGTTTTACAAAAATGGCTTGCTCCCTTACAAACCTTAGAAGCTGAGTTAGAACCAGCCGAAGCTTTGTCTCACTACCTAATACAAAAAATCGAACTTTCGCGTAGCCAACCAAAAGCTTCGCGACTATTTGCTTTGGAAATTATCCAAGGGGCACCCCACATCTTACCTATACTGAAAGGGCCTTTGAAAAAGCTATTTAAGCGCAAAGCTAAGGTTATTCAGACATGGCAGGAAGAAGGTAAAATTTCCCCAGATATCGATCCTGAACTGTTAATACTCAATATTTGG
The DNA here is from genome assembly GCF_016064815.1 of Acinetobacter seifertii. NCBI lineage: Bacteria > Pseudomonadati > Pseudomonadota > Gammaproteobacteria > Moraxellales > Moraxellaceae > Acinetobacter > Acinetobacter seifertii. Next base: position 4,026,228 of record NZ_CP065820.1, read on the forward strand.
GGTCTTACACAAAACTATGCCGATTTTGCCACGCAAATGGAAATGGTGACTGGAAAAACGTTGCGAAACCGCAGTATGTTCCAACGCTCGATTGAGCATACAGTACATCTCATGCTCTACGGCGTAATCCCTCGTTAAAACAAAAAAAGATCGGCAAATTTGCCGATCTTTTTTTTAGAAATGATTTTGATAAAGAGCCAAGAGTTTTTGCGCGCCCAATAATAAATTTTCTTCCCAATCTAAATGAGCGGTATCATCTGCGCCATCAGTAATATACTTGACTGAAATTAGGCGTACACCTAGCTTATGGCAAACTTTGGCTAAGGCATACCCTTCCATATCCACCACATCACAAGCGACTTTCGGCTGACCCGTTTCAAATGAGTCCCCTGTCCCGCAAATGCCTTTTGGTAAATCAGAAAAATGTGATTGAAGATGAATTTCAGCAGGTAAGTGCTCATCTAACGGCGTTACACCGACTTCAAACCCTAATGGTGAAACATCCATATCACGTTGCACAAAAGTTTTTACTTCGACCAAATCATGTCGATTAAAAGATGAACTTCCTGCCGAACCTAAGTTAATTAGAGTTTTACAGCCTGTTTTTTGAATAACTTCAAATGCTTTAAAGGCAGCGTTGATTTTACCGATACCGCTATAATGGACTTGAATACCTGCTTGCTCAAATAAACCTTTAGATTCATTAGGAAGTGCCATAATTAAAGCGATATCTTTGTTCATTCAAAAAGCTCAAATCAAAATTAAATAAATTAGAAAATAAGTATAAATCAGGTGCAAAAGCTTTTTTGCACCTTTTCACTATTACTGCATTTTTTGTTGTAAGGTGATTAAACATGGAGAGAAGAACAGTTGCCCACTATAGGCTCCGGCTAAGGTTTTCTTCATTACAACGCTCCACATCACTAATAATAAAACACTAAGTGCCACTGCAACATACTGTAAAAATACAACTTCAACCTGATGCCCTAAATTAAATAAAGCCAAAATAAACACACCAAGTGGAAAGGTTAAGCCCCACCATCCCAAGTTAAACGGAATACCTGTTTTTGCATGACGAAGCGTTGTTAATATCGCAAGACCTAGCCACCATAACCCAAAGCCTAACAGTACCAAACTGCCTACCACGCCTAATGCTTGAAATACATTGGCAAACTGGTCAAATCCTACATTTGGCGTCACTCTTTTTGCCTGTTCACCTAGCAACAATAGACCTAACGCACCTGTTCCAATTGGACCTAAAGATAACCAGCTAGAAATTGCGACTTCTTTTTCCGGTAACTGATGCAAAGCCATACGCAGCATTAAAATGGTCAAAATAGCGAATGCAGGTAAAACAGAAATTCCCCAAAGTACGTAGCCCGCCATTAATAAATGAAAGCTATGCAAATCTGCTGGTAAGTGTGCAACCAACATGCCCGCAGAGCTTGCTGCTACTTCACAAGCAACGACAGGTAAAAGCCAGATTGCAGTCATGGTATGTAGCTGATGGTTCTGACGGCTAAACATGCAAAACGGCACGATCCACGCAATTGCGAGTGCTAAAAATACATCGACGTACCATAAAGCTTGAGCAATATGGATTGCTACTTCACCATAAAGCCCGACACCGAAGCTTAAAAAGCCATTTAATATGGTTGCGAGCCCCATCGGTATAGCGCCTAAAAACAAGCTCATATTTGGATGATTAAATACTTGCTTCGCTTCATGAGGGAAAAGAAACCACCGCAATAAATAAAGACCTGAAAAAACACTAAATAGAACAATATTAAATTGCCATAACAGCGTCGCCAGCATAAATAAAAATGATTTGGCAAATGGAAGCTGAATTAAAATCATACTCACCACACCAGTACCCATAGTTGCTGTAAACCAATTTGGGGTAAAATGCCGTATAACATCTTTACTTTGATTTAATTGGTAAAAGGGTCTTTTCATCTTGAGTCTCTAGTCAAAGAGTGGATGAAGCTATAGTAGGATAAATTAATAATAAGAAAAATTGATTTATTTTTATTTAATTCATCAGTTTTTTAGATATAAAAGATATTCATATTGAAAAATACCTGAGTAAAAACACAACAACAAGACGAATCTGTGAGATTATGGCAATATATAGCCCTTGCAAAAATAGCCATATTTTAAGTTCATGAAACTGCTTCGTCTTAATGCGTTATCGCCCAATTTCCAGTTGCCGCAAACAGCGGTAACTATTGGTAATTTTGATGGTGTCCATTTAGGTCACCAAGCGATGATTGCTCAACTCAAAAAAATTGCTGCAGCACAAGGCTTAAAAACATTGGTCATGATTTTTGAGCCACAACCGCTTGAGTTCTTTAAAGGCTACGATGCCCCACCTCGTATTAATTCATTACGAGAAAAAGTTGAATACCTCGCTGAACTTGGGGTGGATTACATTGCGGTTGCCAAATTTGACCAGCATTTCCGTAGCATGAGCGCATCAGAATTCGCAGATTTATTAAAAGACAAATTAAATGCGCAGGCTTTGGTTTTAGGAGATGACTTTCATTTCGGTAAAGACCGTCAAGGCAACAGCGAATTTTTAAGAAATTACGGCTTTCAAGTCACAAATTTACATACGATTGAACTCGAAGGTGAACGCGTCAGTTCAACTCGTATTCGCCAAGTGCTTCAAGTGGGTAATCTCGCTTTAGCAGCTAAATTATTAGGCCGTCCGTACAGTATTACTGGACGAGTTCAATATGGCGACCAAATTGGACGAACTTTAGATTTTCCAACGATTAATGTCCGTCTCAACCGCCATAAGCCTTGTTTAAATGGTATTTATGGCGTTGAAGTCATTTGCGAAACAACTTCGCTAACTCAAAAAGTGCTTCAGGATGACCCTGAAAAGCCAGGAATTGCCGGATATCATGAAAATAGCCTTTATGGTGCAGGTCATGTCGGTACTCGCCCAGCCATTCAGCAACAACATCCAGAGTGGAGATTAGAAGTACATTTCCCTGATGTTTCTGCTAATCTGTATGGCTTATTTATGCGGGTGACTTTTCTTCACTATCTTCATGGTGAATTGAACTACCCTTCGCTTGAGGCACTTAAGGCAGGAATTGATAATGACGTGCAACAATTACGACAATATCGTAACGACACGACACAATTTCCTTTTTAATTCGAATTTTGATTGTAAAACATGTCGGCTCCCAAGCTGATTAAACTGGAAGACAACTTGCATGAGCGATAAGCAAACTACTGAAAATGCAGTGGACTACAAAGCCACGCTAAACCTGCCGGATACTGAATTTGCAATGAAAGCAAATTTGGCAGTACGTGAAGTGAAATGGTTAGAAGAGTGGTATACCGACAACATTTATCAGCAGATTCGTGCATCGCGTATTGGTAAGAAAAAATATATTTTACATGATGGCCCTCCATATGCGAACGGTACAATTCACTTGGGTCACGCTGTTAACAAAGTACTCAAAGACGTCATCGTCAAAAGCCGTACTTTGGCTGGTTTCGATGCGCCATATGTTCCGGGTTGGGACTGTCATGGCTTGCCAATCGAACTAAAAGTTGAAGAAAAAGTAGGTAAAGTAGGCGAAAAAGTTGATGCAGCGACTTTCCGTAAACTCTGCCGTGAATATGCGCTAAAACAAATTGATTTACAGCGTGCTGACTTTAAACGTCTTGGTGTTTTAGGTGATTGGGATAATCCTTACCTCACCATGAACTACAAACAAGAAGCCGATATCGTTCGTGCTCTAGGTTTGATCCAAAAAAATGGTCATATCCAGCCGGGCTTAAAGCCAGTGAACTGGTGTATGGACTGTGGCTCAGCACTTGCTGAAGCTGAAGTTGAATACGAAGATAAAAAATCTGACGCAATTGACGTTGGTTTTGGCGTTGTAGATTTAAAAGATTTAAGCGCCCGTGTAAATGTAGATGTTCAAGACCCAACAGACATCGTGATCTGGACCACAACACCTTGGACATTACCAGCGAACCAAGCAGTTGCATTGCATGCCGAAATTGAATATCAATTAGTACAAGTAACGACTGAGCGTGGTAAGCAAAACTTTATTCTTGCTAAAGACTTAGTTGCTTCTGCAATTGAGCGTTACAAGCTTGAAAACCCAGTTATTTTAGCTGACTTTACTGGTTCAGCTCTTGAAAACCTTACTTTACAACACCCTTTACTTACCGATCGCCAAGTTCCGGTTATTTTAGGTGAACACGTTATCGCAACAAGCGGTACAGGTGCTGTACACACTGCTCCTGGCCACGGTGCAGACGACTATAAAGTAGGTCTTCAATACAACCTTAAAGTTGAAAACCCAGTGGGTGGTAATGGGGTTTACTTACCAACCGCACCAATCTTCGCTGGTGAGCACATCTATAAAGCTAATCCAAAGATTATCGAAGCTTTAGGTGCTGTAGGCCGCTTATGGGCTCATCAACCGATTAAACACAGCTACCCACACTGCTGGCGCCATAAAACTCCTATTATTTTCCGTGCTACACCACAATGGTTTATCAGCATGGATCAAAAAGGTTTACGTGAAGGTGCGCTTAACGCCATTGAAAACGATATCGAGTTTGTACCGAACTGGGGTAAAAACCGTATTGAATCAATGATCGAAGGTCGTCCAGACTGGTGTATCTCACGTCAACGTACTTGGGGTGTGCCAATTCCTTTCTTCGTTCATAAAGATACGAATGAATTGCACCCTCGTACGCCGGAACTCATCGAAGAAGTTGCAAAACTTATCGAACAAGAAGGTATCGATGCATGGTTTAACCGTGATGCAAAAGACTTCATTGGTGAAGATGCTGAACAGTACAATGCGGTTCGCGATACGCTAGATGTATGGTTTGACTCTGGTACAACACATTATGCGGTACTTGAGCAACGTGAAGAATTAGAAAGCCCTGCTGACTTATATTTAGAAGGTTCAGACCAACACCGTGGCTGGTTCCAATCTTCTTTATTAACGTCTATGGCAATTCATAACCGCGCGCCATACAAAGCCTTGTTAACACATGGTTTTACAGTGGATGAAAATGGCCGAAAATTGTCGAAATCTTTAGGCAACTATATCCCGCTTGAAGAAATCATCAAACAACTTGGTGCTGACGGTTTACGTTTATATGTAGCGTCTAGCGACTATCGCTATGAAATCGCAGCATCAAAAGAAATCTTTAGCCGTGTAAGTGATAGCTACCGTCGTATTCGTAATACGCTACGCTTCTTGCTTGCAAACTTAAATGGTTTCAAACCAAGTACAGATGCTTTAGCAGTAGATGATCTTATCGCTCTTGATCAATACATCTTGCAACGTGCGAATGAAGTACAACAAACTATTATCACTGCATATGAAGAAATGAACTTCCATGTCGTGTGTAGTGCATTAACAAGCTTCTGTATCAATGACTTAGGTGGTTTCTATCTAGACATCATCAAAGACCGTCAATACACTACTAAAGCTGACTCACAAGCACGTCGTTCTGCACAAACAGCGCTTTACCATATCGTACAAGCATTTGTTCGCTGGATGAGCCCAATTCTAAGCTTCACAGCTCAAGAAGCTTGGCCACTTATCCCAGAACAAACTGAAAAGTATGTATTTACAGCTGAATGGTATGACCTACCTGTTTCATCAAAAGCAAACTTACTTTCTGAATCAGACTGGCAAACATTGATTAGCGTAAAATCTGCAGTAAATAAACAGATTGAAGCAGCTCGTAACGCTAAACTTGTCGGTAGTAATCTTTCAGCCAAAGTTGAACTTTGGGCAAATGAATCATTACAAACAGTTTTAAACCAACTGGCTGATGAGCTCCGTTTTGTTCTTATTACTTCGCAAGTAGTAGTACATCCATTTGCTGAACAAGGTGAAGCAACTGAAATGGAAGGCTTACGTGTACAAGTATCTGCAGCTGAAGGTGAAAAATGTGCACGTTGCTGGCACGTCCTTCCTGATGTAAATACACACGCCGATCATCCTGGTTTATGTGGTCGTTGTATTGTGAACGTCACTGGTCGTGGCGAAGTGAGAAAATATGCCTAATTCACAAGCTAAAAAAGGCTTATTCCAGTTTTATCCGCACAACCTCATTTGGCTTGGACTTTCTGTCCTTGCCATTGTGTTGGATCAATGGACAAAATGGATCGCAAGTACACATCTGAACTATGCAGATCCTGTACCTGTGCTTCCATTTTTAAACTGGACACTATTACATAACTATGGTGCAGCTTTTAGCTTTTTATCTGATGCGGGGGGATGGCAACGCTATTTCTTCACATCTTTGGCAGGCTTAGTTTCAATACTTTTTGTATTTTGGTTGCTGCGCATGCCTAAAAAAATGGTGGTGCTACCTGTAGCTATCGCTTTAATTTTAGGTGGAGCACTTGGTAATTTAATTGACCGTATTACTTTAGGTTATGTGGTCGATTTCATTCATGTTTATTACCAAAATCATCACTTTCCAGCTTTTAATATTGCGGACAGTGCCATTACTCTAGGTACCATTTTGCTACTCATCGATACATTCTTCCTTGAGAAGCAAAGACCTAAAAATTCGGATGCATAATATGACCGAAATTATTCAACCTAATGAAGAAATTCGTATTACTGACGGTTCTAAAGTTGACCTACACTTTTCTGTTGCTCTTGAAAATGGCGTAGAAATTGACAATACACGTAGCCGTGAAGAACCTGTTAGCTTGACTATTGGTGACGGTAACTTGTTACCAGGTTTTGAGAAAGCCTTATTCGGCTTACGTGCAGGTGACCGACGTACAGTACATCTTCCACCAGAAGATGCTTTTGGTCCTTGGAATCCGGAAAATATACAAACTTTTGATACGGTTAAATTCGAACAACGACCTATTCCTGGTCACATGATCGAATTTGAAGATAAAGCAAAAGCAACTTTATTTGGTGTCGTGAAGTCAGTGAATGATGATATTACTGAAATTGATTTCAACCATCCTTTAGCTGGCAAAAATATTACTTTTGAAGTAGAGATATTCAAAGTAACTCCAGCTGGCCAGCAAGGCATCAAGTTGATGTAAAAAGAGCCCTCGATTGAGGGCTTTTTTATTATTTAATCTTTATGCATAACATAAGAATCCTTACAAATTCTATATTCTCACGTCCTATGTAATGAATTAAGTTATAAAGATAAAAATCCTTAGGAAAAATATATGCTGGTCTATATTGTCGTGGGAAGTGTTCGTGAAGGACGTACAGCAATTAAAATTGCCAATTGGGTAGAATCAACGATTCCAACATTGGGTCTAAAAGATTTCCAAACCGAAGTAGTCGATTTAAAAGAATGGGATTTACCTCTGTTTTCAGGCTCTCACCCACCCGCTACCGGAATTTATGATCAACCTAAACAACAAGAATGGGCAAACAAAATTGCTCAAGCAGATGCTTTTATCTTTATTAGCCCAGAATACAACCACGGTTACAGCCCAGCTTTAAAAAATGCACTCGACTATGTAGGTAAGGAATGGAGCGGTAAACCAGCCTCATTTATTGGCTATGGCTCAACAAATGGCTCTCGCTCTATTAGCCAAATACGCCAAGTCACCTCAAGTTTAAGTATTATTGACCCAAATGCTGTAATAGAAATACGAGATATCTTTAAACGCAATAAAGATGAAAAGTTTGAAGCCAATGAGTTTGAAGTAAAAGGTCTTCAATCAATTGTTGAAAAGCTACAAAAATATTATTTGTCTTAAATTGAATAAAAAGCCTCTCCCAATAAAAGGGGCTTTTTAATTTTATAAACTTTTTAAATAATTCACTACGTCTGTATTACCAGCCATTTCTGCTAACTGTAGTGCTGTGTATTCGCTTTTATAAGCAACTTGCGCACCTTTTCCTACCAAGAGCTTCACTATCTCTAAATGATCATTCTCAGCTGCTGCTTGTAAAGCACTATACCCTTCACCATCAGTCTGATTAGGGTCTTCTCCATCTATTAATAATTGTTTTACTTGCTCTAGATCACCTAAAGATGCCCAATAGATCAACTCTGGAAGAGAAAGTTCTTCATTATCTTCAGGTAATTGAGAGAAAGAATTAAATTTCACGAGATCATGCCAAAATTAAAAGCTTCTTCATTATATCTCTGAAACAGAGCACCTGTACAAATGTTCTCTTAGAGGTATTTTTTATCTTTATTTTTTTATTATCCATAAAGCAACACCCCGGTTTCTTTCGAGACCGGGGTGTTTGGAATAATGAGCTGGCGATGACTTACTCTCACATGGGTAACCCCACACTACCATCAGCGCTAAGAGGTTTCACTTCTGAGTTCGGGAAGGGATCAGGTGGTTCACTCTTGCTATGGTCGCCAGCACAACTGTTTATGGATACTTGCTTTGGTCTTATTGATTGCCGAAGCGTTTTCCAAATCTTTACAGATTGGGCTGATTGAATCTGACTTTAGTTGTTCATTTTATCTAGAGGAATAACTAAATCAAGTTTGTTTGTCGATTTATGAATCGATTGATGCTTTATATACAACTGCTTGGGTGTTGTATAGTCAAGCCTCACGAGCAATTAGTATTGGTCAGCTTCACATATCACTATGCTTCCACATCCAACCTATCAACGTCCTAGTCTCGAACGGCTCTTTAGAGGAATAAATTCCTAGGGAAATCTTATCTTGAGGTAGGCTTCCCGCTTAGATGCTTTCAGCGGTTATCCCTTCCGAACATAGCTACCCGGCGATGCGACTGGCGTCACAACCGGTACACCAGAGGTTCGTCCACTCTGGTCCTCTCGTACTAGGAGCAGATCCTCTCAAATTTCCAGCGCCCACGGTAGATAGGGACCGAACTGTCTCACGACGTTCTAAACCCAGCTCGCGTACCTCTTTAAATGGCGAACAGCCATACCCTTGGGACCTGCTTCAGCCCCAGGATGAGATGAGCCGACATCGAGGTGCCAAACACCGCCGTCGATATGAACTCTTGGGCGGTATCAGCCTGTTATCCCCAGAGTACCTTTTATCCGTTGAGCGATGGCCCTTCCATACAGAACCACCGGATCACTAAGACCTACTTTCGTACCTGCTCGACTTGTGGGTCTCGCAGTTAAGCGCGCTTTTGCCTTTATACTCTACGCGTGATTTCCGACCACGCTGAGCGCACCTTCGTACTCCTCCGTTACTCTTTAGGAGGAGACCGCCCCAGTCAAACTACCCACCAGACACGGTCCTCGTCCCGGATAACGGGACAGAGTTAGAACCTCAACATTACCAGGGTGGTATTTCAAGGACGGCTCCATTGGAACTAGCGTTCCAACTTCAAAGCCTCCCACCTATCCTACACAAGTAAGGTCAAAGTTCAGTGTCAAGCTGCAGTAAAGGTTCACGGGGTCTTTCCGTCTAGCCGCGGGTACACTGCATCTTCACAGCGATTTCGATTTCACTGAGCCTCTGCTGGAGACAGCGCCGCCATCATTATGCCATTCGTGCAGGTCGGAACTTACCCGACAAGGAATTTCGCTACCTTAGGACCGTTATAGTTACGGCCGCCGTTTACTGGGGCTTCGATCAAGAGCTTCGCTTACGCTAACCCCATCAATTAACCTTCCAGCACCGGGCAGGCATCACACCCTATACGTCCACTTTCGTGTTTGCAGAGTGCTATGTTTTTAATAAACAGTTGCAGCGGCCTGGTTTCTGCGGCTGTCATCAGCTCAGGAAGCAAGTTCCATCACCAACAACAGCGTACCTTCTCCCGAAGTTACGGTACCATTTTGCCTAGTTCCTTCAGCAGAGTTCTCTCAAGCGCCTTGGTCTACTCGACCTGACCACCTGTGTCGGTTTCGGGTACGATTCCTGTGTAACTGAAGCTTAGAGACTTTTCCTGGAAGCATGGTATCAGCCACTTCACTGTACAAGTACAGCTTGCTATCGGATCTCAGTATAGAGTACCCCGGATTTGCCTAAGATACATACCTACATCCTTCCACCTGGACAACCAACGCCAGGCTGACTTAACCTTCTCCGTCCTCTCATCGCATTACACAGAAGTATTGGAATATTAACCAATTTCCCATCGACTACGCCTTTCGGCCTCGCCTTAGGGGTCGACTCACCCAGCCCCGATTAACGTTGGACTGGAACCCTTGGTCTTTCGGCGAACGGGTTTTTCACCCGTTTTGTCGTTACTCACGTCAGCATTCGCACTTCTGATACCTCCAGCATACTTCTCAATACACCTTCATCGGCTTACAGAACGCTCCCCTACCACTTGACTAATGTCAAATCCGCAGCTTCGGCACATAGTTTTAGCCCCGTTACATCTTCCGCGCAGGCCGACTCGACTAGTGAGCTATTACGCTTTCTTTAAAGGGTGGCTGCTTCTAAGCCAACCTCCTAGCTGTCTATGCCTTCCCACATCGTTTCCCACTTAACTATGATTTTGGGGCCTTAGCTGGCGGTCTGGATTGTTTTCCTCTTGACTACGGACGTTAGCACCCGCAGTCTGTCTCCCGGATAGTACTCATAGGTATTCGGAGTTTGCATCGGTTTGGTAAGTCGGGATGACCCCCTAGCCGAAACAGTGCTCTACCCCCTATGGTATTCGTCCGAGGCGCTACCTAAATAGCTTTCGGGGAGAACCAGCTATCACCAGGCTTGATTAGCCTTTCACCCCTATCCACAAGTCATCCCCTGGCTTTTCAACGACAGTGGGTTCGGTCCTCCAGTTAGTGTTACCCAACCTTCAACCTGCTCATGGATAGATCGCCTGGTTTCGGGTCTATACCCAGCAACTAAACGCCCTATTAAGACTCGATTTCTCTACGGCTCCCCTATACGGTTAACCTCGCTACTGAATATAAGTCGCTGACCCATTATACAAAAGGTACGCAGTCACCGAACAAGTCGGCTCCCACTGCTTGTATGCATGCGGTTTCAGGATCTATTTCACTCCCCTCACAGGGGTTCTTTTCGCCTTTCCCTCACGGTACTGGTTCACTATCGGTCAGTCAGGAGTATTTAGCCTTGGAGGATGGTCCCCCCATATTCAGACAAGGTTTCACGTGCCTCGCCCTACTCGTCATCATTATGTGTGCCCTTTCGTGTACGGGAATATCACCCTCTACGTTCGCACTTCCCAGAGCGTTCCACTAAAACACACATAACTTAATGGGCTGATCCCCGTTCGCTCGCCGCTACTGAGGGAATCTCAATTGATTTCTTTTCCTAAGGGTACTGAGATGTTTCACTTCCCCTCGTTCGCTTTGCAACACTATGTATTCATGTTGCAATACCTACCTTAAAGTAGGTGGGTTCCCCCATTCAGAAATCTCCGGATCACAGGATATTTGCCGCCTCCCCGGAGCTTTTCGCAGGCTATCACGTCTTTCATCGCCTCTGACTGCCAAGGCATCCACCACATGCACTTAATTACTTGACTATACAACCCCAAACAGTCGATGTTACCTACAAGTTAGTAACTTCAACATTTCAGTTTAGAGTACTGTGCACTTAAACACTGTACAGCTTCAATCTAAATTCATATACCAAAACGCTTGATTCAGTTAATTTGCTAGTTCTCAATTCATTCAGATTAATTGCTTAATCTAAACTCTTGAGTGAACAATTTATTTCAGACTCAATTTTGCCAATCTGTTAATGAATAAACACGCCTTCGTCAGGTCATGCTTAATACCGTGATACTTAAATCACAGAAGTTAATAAACTAAGACCGAAATCTCTATTTACTAATTTCTGTAATCCGAACTTCTCTTAAGTTCTGGTGGAGACTAGGAGAGTCGAACTCCTGACCTCCTGCGTGCAAAGCAGGCGCTCTACCAACTAAGCTAAGTCCCCAGCTTACATCATCAGTTATGTATCTTTTATCTATAACTTCAACCAGTCAAAGTCATGGTGGGTCTGACAAGACTTGAACTTGTGACCCCACGCTTATCAAGCGTGTGCTCTAACCAACTGAGCTACAGACCCTCAGATACATCTATGAAGAACAACTTGTTGTGGATTCTTACCAATCGTCAATCTTTCGTTAAGGAGGTGATCCAGCCGCAGGTTCCCCTACGGCTACCTTGTTACGACTTCACCCCAGTCATCGGCCACACCGTGGTAACCGCCCTCTTTGCAGTTAGGCTAGCTACTTCTGGTGCAACAAACTCCCATGGTGTGACGGGCGGTGTGTACAAGGCCCGGGAACGTATTCACCGCGGCATTCTGATCCGCGATTACTAGCGATTCCGACTTCATGGAGTCGAGTTGCAGACTCCAATCCGGACTACGATCGGCTTTTTGAGATTAGCATCACATCGCTGTGTAGCAACCCTTTGTACCGACCATTGTAGCACGTGTGTAGCCCTGGCCGTAAGGGCCATGATGACTTGACGTCGTCCCCGCCTTCCTCCAGTTTGTCACTGGCAGTATCCTTAAAGTTCCCGACATTACTCGCTGGCAAATAAGGAAAAGGGTTGCGCTCGTTGCGGGACTTAACCCAACATCTCACGACACGAGCTGACGACAGCCATGCAGCACCTGTATGTAAGTTCCCGAAGGCACCAATCCATCTCTGGAAAGTTCTTACTATGTCAAGGCCAGGTAAGGTTCTTCGCGTTGCATCGAATTAAACCACATGCTCCACCGCTTGTGCGGGCCCCCGTCAATTCATTTGAGTTTTAGTCTTGCGACCGTACTCCCCAGGCGGTCTACTTATCGCGTTAGCTGCGCCACTAAAGCCTCAAAGGCCCCAACGGCTAGTAGACATCGTTTACGGCATGGACTACCAGGGTATCTAATCCTGTTTGCTCCCCATGCTTTCGCACCTCAGCGTCAGTGTTAGGCCAGATGGCTGCCTTCGCCATCGGTATTCCTCCAGATCTCTACGCATTTCACCGCTACACCTGGAATTCTACCATCCTCTCCCACACTCTAGCTAACCAGTATCGAATGCAATTCCCAAGTTAAGCTCGGGGATTTCACATTTGACTTAATTAGCCGCCTACGCGCGCTTTACGCCCAGTAAATCCGATTAACGCTTGCACCCTCTGTATTACCGCGGCTGCTGGCACAGAGTTAGCCGGTGCTTATTCTGCGAGTAACGTCCACTATCTCTAGGTATTAACTAAAGTAGCCTCCTCCTCGCTTAAAGTGCTTTACAACCATAAGGCCTTCTTCACACACGCGGCATGGCTGGATCAGGGTTCCCCCCATTGTCCAATATTCCCCACTGCTGCCTCCCGTAGGAGTCTGGGCCGTGTCTCAGTCCCAGTGTGGCGGATCATCCTCTCAGACCCGCTACAGATCGTCGCCTTGGTAGGCCTTTACCCCACCAACTAGCTAATCCGACTTAGGCTCATCTATTAGCGCAAGGTCCGAAGATCCCCTGCTTTCTCCCGTAGGACGTATGCGGTATTAGCATCCCTTTCGAGATGTTGTCCCCCACTAATAGGCAGATTCCTAAGCATTACTCACCCGTCCGCCGCTAAGATCAGTAGCAAGCTACCTCTCTCCGCTCGACTTGCATGTGTTAAGCCTGCCGCCAGCGTTCAATCTGAGCCATGATCAAACTCTTCAGTTAAAATCATTTTGCACCTTATTTAAAGACAAGGTGCCAATTCTGGCTCATCAATTACTGACTTAAATTTCGCTCAAATAAACTTCGAGTAATTTAAACCAATCAATCAATGAAAATTATTTCGATTAATCAATCAGTAAAAATCCACACAAGTTGTTCTTCAATTCTCTTAATGATTTTTCTGCTCTTCGTCAGAGACAGAATCGACACAATACTAAGCTTTTATCTCAACCCTGTAAGCTAAGATATTCTCGTGTATCGCGTCGGGATGAGTGCATTATAGGGAAAAAAAACCGGTACGCAAGCACTTTTATAAATATCAGTGCTCGACCGGTTCTTTTTCACTCAAATAAAGTTTATAAAATTATTAAATATTTGATTTATATCATTAATTTATTTTTTCGATGTTTTGATCTTTATATCTACAATTTTTATAGGCTGTTTTGGCACGTTTTGATGCATGCCATAGTTTGATGTAGGAACCTGAACAATACGATCAACTACATCCATTCCTTTTATCACTTTACCAAAAACGGCATACCCAGGATTTCCCGGTGAACGGTTAAGAAATTTATTATCTGCAACATTTATAAAAAACTGGCTAGTAGCTGAATCTGGATCTGATGTACGAGCCATGGCTAAAGTACCACGCGTATTTGCAATACCATTTCCTGCTTCATTCTTAATAGGCGCTCGTGTTGTCTTTTCCTGCATATTTGCAGTCATGCCACCACCTTGTGCCATGAAACCTGGAATCACACGATGAAAGATTGTCTCTTTATAGAAACCAGACTTTATATAGCTTTTAAAGTTATTCACACTAATCGGTGCTTTGTCATCATATAACTCTATTTCGATGTTGCCTAAATTTGTTTGCATCTCAACTAAGCTATTAGCCCATACTGAGTGACTACTTAGACCTAGACAAAACAACATCAATAGCTTTTTCATATTTTCCTACAATAAAATTTATAAAAAGATAATCATTAAATCTAATCGTCTACAGCAAAGAATTCTAGTGAGTATTTATTAAGAATTTTAATTCTATTTTCTAAGTAATCCATGTTCCACGTGAAACATGGATTATTGTGTTTGTTTAACTATTTTTATCCCAGAATTTTCTAAAGTTTTTACTAATTTCGGTAGTATAGCGTTTAGCTTTTCTAGAAATTGGTGTCAGATTAATAAAACCATGAGTCTGTTCTGGAAATTCTTCGTAATGCATTTTCACGCCATTTTGTCTTAACTTATGACTATATATTTTTGCTTCGTCATGTAAGACATCATGTCCAGCTGTAATCACAAAAGCTGGTGGATTTTTCTTTAGATTGCCATAGGTAGGTGAAATAATTGGATCGTCAAGTTCTACATTATGCTGAGTTGCATAATATTGTGTGACGTAATCAATATCGGTATTTGTTAAAACCAACCCTTCGTTATAAGCATAAAAAGAAGGATGTCTGCTTTTGAAATCCACTGTTGGATAAATAAGTAATTGTGCTTGCGGAGCATAAGCTTTATTTACTGATCTTTGCGCTACAACAGTACTAATATTTCCACCAGCACTGTCCCCTGCGACCGCTATTCTATTTTTTAAAATTTTTAATTGTCTGCGGTTTTGATAAACCCATGCTAATGCATCTTCACATGACCGAATTAAATGTTGTGGTGAAACTTCTGGAGCAAGAGGATAGTCGATACTGAGTACCTGTACTTTTGCATATTTAGCTAATAAACGACAAACCTCATCATGGGTATCTAAACCACCTACGACAAAACCACCTCCGTGATAAAACACGATTAATGGCAATTTCTTGTTAGGAGCAGGATGATAATGTCTGGCAAAGATTGTCCCGCTTTGTAGTGGTAGGCGAATATCCTCTACTGAATTAATATAAGTTGGTTTTTGGCGTATAGCCTGCATTTGTGCATCAAACATTCTTCTTGATTGAATGGGGTCAGAGCCAATAAAGCCCTCTTTCCCCTGTTTAATTTGCACAGCCATCATGCATTTAGTAAATGAATCGAGATCTGGATACTGATAAGAATATCCTAAAATTTTCGCAAGAGACTCTTGGGCTAGTCGAGGCAACCTATCGAGTGCTCGAGCAGCAGGGCCTTGCCCTTTATCTAGCAATGTTTGAATTTTTTGATTAAATGCTGTCATGCCTGTCTCCTTGAATCCCTCTTATCCTTCATATTTTCTACAGAATTCTTTGTTGTTTGACTATATTCGCATACAACTCATGCAATCAAGATACAAAGGTAAAAACCAATCTACGCTAATCTGATTTATAGCAAATGTCATTAACAAATCTGTCGATTAAAACAGGACTTTTTTGCCAATTATTGTTAACAGACAAAAAGAGGTACCGCTATGTCAGCAAAACTAGTTGTTACTATGTTAGCAACCAGTCTTTTAACTGTAGGCTGTGTTGCTTACCCAGATGATCCTTATTATCGTGGTGGCGGATACGTTTATCATGACCATGATCGCCGCTATGATCGTGATGATCAACGTCGATATAATGATTGGGAACGGAAGCGTTGGGAAGAGCGTCAACGAGTATACGAACAACAACGTAAAGATATTCGTGAACAAGAAAAAGATCGTCGTGAATGGGATAAAAGACACCGTGACTGGGATAAAAAACGGGTAGAAGATCGAGATCATGATCGCCGAGATTATCGTCATGATGACTAAACTTACTACTATATAAAAAGCCCCAAAGAAATAAGTCTTTTGGGGCTTTTTTGAGGAATATAAATTCTCTCTAATCTATAGAAAAATGAGTAGCAGCTCATTTCATATATGTATTGGCATCTTGAACATATATGTTCTATAAACTCATATCTCTTATTTTTAGCAGCAAATTACTGAGCAGTTGCAGAGCCTGAAACTGAACCAGAAGCACCAGCATCTACTTGACCTGGTTGTGCTTGACCAGAAACACCTGCATCAATACCAGCACCTGCTTGTACCCCAGATGGGCTAGCACTTGTTTGAGCAGAACCTGATGCGTTTAAACCGGCTTCAGATGCACAACCAACAGCTGTAAAAGCGACACCAGCAAGCACTACAGAGATAAGACCTAATTTTTTCATAATCACTTTCCTTTCATTACGACAAACGTTTAAATGCAAAGTTCATCTTCGCGCTGCCTATAATTCACAATTTTTTTTTCTGGCGTGCGTATCATTGGTTGTCTTTTCTAGTAATAGAAGTACAAATTCTGCAATTTTTTATTAAATTCAATTTTTTAATCTGACCAATCTATTTTATAAATTAAACCATAGATAAACGTTTGTTTAATTTTATCAATTTTTTCTTTTTATTCTGCTGAGCCCTTATATTTAAAATTTTTCCATTTATAGAAACGCTATATAAGGTACGTAGACTGTTACAGAGCTTTTTTACCCTTAAAAGTGGTTTACTCATAAAAAAGCCGCGAATGATCGCGACTTTTTTTGAAAGTGAATATGGCTTAAACATTAAATTATGGCCACTGCATTTCACCTTTTACAACTTTAGCCCCTAACTCTAAGCTATCAACACTTTGAAGAGTTGGATATTGCTTTTGCATAACTTTGCTCAACTCAGCAGAGTTTTTAGTTGCTTTAGCTGCCTTTTCATAACTATTTAAATAGTTAATCGAGAAATTAACCGCATCGAGACCTTGTGGAGCTCCCTCAACCATATGTGCAGGCACAACAATTTTAGGCTGAAGGGCTTTGATACTTTCTAAGGATTGAATAACTTCCGCACGATCTTTAGTTTTAGGAGTATCGGCCATCCATAAATGAATGCCTGAAGACACAGGGATTCCCCCTACTACTGCTTTTGCAGACGGTACCCATAAATAGGTAAGTTCTTTTTTACCTTTAATTTCGATTGATTCATTTTCAAGTTTTAAAGTTTTAGCTGTATAAGCTTGAGGCACAATAATTTGGCTAGGTGCATTTGCACCCATTTGTGGTCCCCAATATTTAACTTTAAGCGCTTGAGTATCCTGAATATGCTTTACTGTTTCTGGAGTGGCAATAATCTGTACATTCGGGAAATACTGTTTAAATACATCTAAACCAAAGTAATAGTCTGGGTCGCCATAGCTTACAAAAATTGTTTTTAACGTTTTACCGCTATCTAGAATATTTGCGGCAATGCGCAATGCTTCAGATTTTGAGAATTGCGCATTAACCAATAGAACTTCTTTATCGCCTTCAATTAAAGTAGAAGTCACGCCAAAATGTTCGGGTTTAGCCAGAAAACTCTGAATTTTGAGATCTTGAGCAAAAGCTGACTGAGCCATAGTTAATGCCGTTGCAGTAGTAAGCGCAGAAGCTGTTAATTTAAATAATTTCATTAGGTATTCTCCTGTTTCATGAAGAACACTTTAAATTGCAATTTATGTAAGATAAATGCACTAATTTAAGATAAACTGTTGCATATATTGTAATAATAGCTAGACATATGGATACTTTAAAAGCGATTCAGGTCTTTGTTTCTATTGCACAACATGGCAATTTGACCAAAGCCGCAGAACATCTTAATTATTCTCGCGCCATGGTTTCACGTTATCTTGAGCATCTTGAACATACATTCTCAACTCGACTTTTTCAGAGAAATACCCGAAAAATATCCCTCACTCCCGCAGGTGAGAAAGCTCTGCTCTACTGTGAAAATATTTTACAACAACAACAACTTTTACAAGAGCTCGCAGCGCCTGAGCAACATAACGGTACAATCCGTTTTACATGCGGTTTATTTTTGTTTGAACTTGGAGTAGCAGAATGTATTCGCCAATTTAAACGTCAGCATCCGCATATTAATTTCGATGTTTATTTGACTGAAAACACTATGGATCTTATAGATGCACAAGTGGATTTAGCGTTACGTATTACCCAAAAGGTAGCCGATGGTTTAATTGCACGACCAGTTTGTCAGATCGAGTCCGTTTTCTGTGCTCATCCAGATTATTTAAAACAACACAGTCCCCTGCTCCATCCTCGTCAGCTGATTCAGCATGAATGTATTGCTCATCATAGTCAGCACCAATACTGGACACTATTTGATAATGAACAACAACCTCAGAACTATCCTTTGAATGTGACCTTTAAAAGTAATGATGTAAATGCGCTTTACGATATGTGTTTACATGCACAGGGAGTCGCTATGTTACCGTCATTATTAGTTGAAAAAGATTTAAAAGAAAAACGCCTAACCGCTTTATTTAAAAATTTTATGGCTCCCGATCTAAGCTTGTCGATCGTGTATGCCTCTAGACAACATTTACCTCGAATTACTCAAGAATTTATTGCTTTTATGATCGAAAATTTAGATTTTTACTTAAAACCGCAAAATTAAAAGCTTTAAATTGCCGTGTACGCTTGAATTTTTAGGCAATGCCCATACTTCATCCCTATTAATGAATTACAGCATATGCATGGCAGTTCAGGTTTTACACAGTAAATACTGATGCCAAAAAGGACTGTACATGTTTAAAAACCCATTTAAACGGAGATCATCAATGGCTAATGAGCAAAATGAGCAAGCTCAAGACATTCAAAATGAGCAAGCTGAGCAATCTAACGAGCAAACTCAAGCTGAAGGTGTAGAGCAAGCAAACGACGTTACCGTTGAATCTTTACAAGCGCAAATCACCAAACTAGAAGAAAATCTTAAGCTGGAAAAAGCTCGTACAGCAAATGCAGTTTATGAAGCACAAAAAAGTGTAGAGCGTATTCAACGTGAGTCTGAGAAGCATAAAGAAACTGTGCTTGAAAAATTTGCAAAAGAATTGTTGGACTCTGTCGACAATTTAGAACGTGCAATTCAGGCTGCTGGTGGTGAAGAAACACCAGTACTTGAAGGTATTAAGCTAACCTTGAAGTCACTATTAACAACTCTTGAGAAATTTGGCGTTGTAGAAGCTGATACTCAAAATGGATTCAACGCAGATTTACATCAAGCTGTTGGCATTGATCCAAATGCCAAAGCCAATGAAATCGGCACCGTTTTACAAAAAGGCTATACCTTAAATGGTCGTTTGTTGCGCCCTGCTATGGTTATGGTTGGTCAATAAAACGAACAAAAGCGAAGCTTCGCTTTGCTAAAAGCACAAGAATTTGAGAGTTTTTTGATTTTTTTTCATAAAAATGCTTGAAAAAAACCGATTGACTCTCATATCGAATAACAAGCAAAACATTGCAACAGAATTTTAGAGGAACACACCAAATGGCAAAAATTATTGGTATTGACTTAGGTACTACCAACTCATGTGTTGCTGTACTTGAAGGCGATAAAGTAAAAGTAATCGAAAACGCTGAAGGCGCACGTACAACTCCATCGATCATTGCTTATAAAGATGGCGAGATTTTAGTTGGTCAAAGCGCTAAGCGTCAGGCAGTAACAAACCCTAAAAATACATTATTCGCGATCAAGCGTTTAATTGGTCGTCGTTATGAAGATCAAGCAGTACAAAAAGACATTGGTCTTGTACCGTATAAAATCATCAAAGCAGACAATGGTGATGCTTGGGTTGAAGTAAACGATAAAAAATTAGCACCTCAACAAATCTCTGCTGAAATCTTGAAAAAGATGAAGAAAACTGCAGAAGATTATTTAGGTGAAACAGTTACAGAAGCAGTTATTACTGTTCCTGCTTACTTTAACGATGCTCAACGTCAAGCAACTAAAGATGCAGGTAAAATTGCTGGTTTAGATGTTAAACGCATCATTAACGAACCAACTGCTGCGGCTCTTGCGTTCGGTATGGACAAAAAAGAAGGCGACCGTAAAGTTGCAGTTTACGACTTAGGTGGTGGTACTTTTGACGTATCAATCATTGAAATCGCAGACCTTGATGGCGACCAACAAATCGAAGTGTTATCAACTAACGGTGATACTTTCCTTGGTGGTGAAGACTTTGATAACGCGTTAATTGAATACTTGGTTGAAGAATTCAAGAAAGAACAAAGTGTGAACTTGAAAAATGATCCACTTGCGTTACAACGTTTGAAAGAAGCTGCTGAAAAAGCAAAAATCGAGCTTTCTTCATCAAATGCAACTGAAATCAACCTTCCATACATCACTGCTGATGCGACTGGTCCTAAACACTTAGTGATCAATGTAACTCGTGCAAAACTTGAAGGTTTAGTTGCTGACTTAGTTGCTCGTACAATTGAACCTTGCCGTATTGCTCTTAAAGATGCTGGTCTTTCGACTTCTGACATCTCTGACGTAATCTTGGTTGGTGGTCAGTCTCGTATGCCGCTTGTACAACAAAAAGTACAAGAATTCTTTGGTAAAGAGCCACGTAAAGACGTGAACCCTGACGAAGCAGTTGCAATTGGTGCTGCAATTCAAGGTGCTGTATTGTCTGGTGACAAGAATGACGTATTGCTTCTTGATGTAACACCATTAACTTTAGGTATTGAAACAATGGGCGGTGTATTAACACCAATCATTGAGAAAAACACGACGATTCCTGCGAAGAAATCACAAGTGTTCTCTACTGCTGCTGATAACCAACCAGCTGTAGATATTTCGGTTTACCAAGGTGAACGTAAAATGGCTCAACAAAACAAATTGTTGGGTAACTTCCAATTAGGCGATATCCCACCTGCTCCACGTGGTGTGCCGCAAATTGAAGTATCGTTTGACATCAACGCTGACGGTATCTTGAAAGTATCTGCGAAAGACAAGAGCACTGGTAAAGAGCAATCGATTCAGATTAAAGCAAACTCAGGATTGTCTGATGCTGAAATCGAAGCGATGATTAGAGATGCTGAAGCGAATGCTGAGGAAGACCGTAAGTTTGAAGAACTCGCAAAAGCTCGTAACGAAGCTGATGCATTAATTTCAAGCTCGAACAAAGCTGTTAAAGATCTTGGTGACAAAGTGACTGAAGATGAAAAAACAGCGGTAAGCACAGCGGTTTCTGAACTTGAAGCAGCAACTAAAGAAAATGATGTTGAAGCGATCAAAGCAAAAACTGAAGCTTTACAAAACATTTTGATGCCTATCACTCAACGTGCTTATGAACAAGCGCAACAAGCTGGTGGTGCTGAAGGTTTTGATCCTAATGCATTCCAAGGCGGTGAAGCTGGTCAACAAAAAGCTGATGATGGCGTTGTAGATGCTGAATTTACAGAAGTAAAAGACGACAAAAAATAATTTGTCTCTTTAAAAAAAGACCGCGCGAAAGCGCGGTTTTTTTATTGTTTACAAAAAATAACAATTGCAATTTATATATTTTTTGAAATAATTTATTGTCAAAATAGTCACTTATAAAAACTAACTATTTATTATTTATTGTATTTTTTAAAAAATAAAACCACTGTTATTAAATCCATTAATTTTAAAATTAATGCCAAATAAATAGTTTTATTTATTCCGTTTCTTTAGCAAGATCACAAAATGATCGCCTTCTTTGGCCTCCTTTATCACTTTGACGAATCTAAATTACTCACTAACAATAAGAATTTATTAATATTTATATTTTGCCATGAAAAAATTTCTATGGTGGGGAATGAGCTTTTACTTAAGTATGAGCTTACACACATTTGCTTTTGCTCAAAGCAACTTATCAAGTGTTACTTTTAATCAGCCTTTAAAATATAAGATTGATTTCATAGATCCACGCTTTCATCTTACTAAAGAACAATTTATGCAAATTGGTCAAGAAGCTGCTGAAATCTGGCAGAAAGAAACAGGAAAAACTTATTTTATTTATGACTCACAAGCAGAGCTTACAATTAACTTAGTGTTTGATGATTATCAAACTGCTCAAAATGAAAGAAAAATTAATATAAATAAGTTATTACAGCAGCAAGAAGAATGGCGGGAGAAAAATAAAGCTATTCATTTGTTAAAACAACAAATAGATCAGGAAACTGTTCTTCTAAATGAAGAAAAACTTCAGCTTAATAATAAATTTGAACAATATCAGCAAGATGTAACTCTTTATAATCAAGGAAATTTGGGAAAATTCAATCAAGTTGATTTAATCAAACGTCAAACTCAGTTAAATCAACAATCATTAGAGTTAAAAGCTAAATTTATTCAACATAGCAATAAGATAGAAAGTCTTAATTCTCAAATTAAGCAAATAAATCAACAGCAAAGCCTGCTTAATGAAGCTATTAAACAAATTAATTTAACCACGACTGTTGGTCCAGAAACTTTTCATAAAGGCTTATTCAGTCATAATCAAATTCAGATTTATGGTTTTAGTTCATTCGATGATTTACGCCTAACCCTTGCTCATGAGTTTGGACATGCATTAGGTCTAAAACATACAGCCGACCCAAAGTCTCTAATGTATCCTCGTTTAAAAGAGCAAGATATTCACAACTTCAAATTAACACATTCGGATTTAGATTTACTAAGCTCATTTTATAGTTCTAATAACGAAAATCATTAAAACTAAACACTTAAATAAAATAGAAATTAATTAAATTTTGCTAATAATTCATTTTTCAAAAGTTAAAAATAATGAGACTAAAGTCTCATTTATTTATTCAAATTGTACATTTTTTGATTGATTTTTCACTTTATATTCTTATAATACGTTTTTTTTAAATCTCCCCCCTGACGACTATGCGCTTAACATCTTTGTTATTAGGCTTAGCTTTTGCTTTCTCTAATTTTCAGGCCAATGCTCACTTGGCTACTTCTGCAAATACTCAAGTTCAGCAGAAAAATGCTCAACATTTAACATATAAAATTGCTGAAGTTGATCCTCGTTTTGGTTTAAGTCAAGATCAATTGCTTGAGATTACTCAGCAAGCTGCTGATATTTGGAAAGAAGGAACAGGTAAAAATTACTTTACTTATGACCCAAATGCAAAGTTAGAAATTCGTCTTGTATATGACGACAGTCAAAATCGTTCAGCAGAGCGTCAAAAAATTTCTGCTCAGTTTAAACAAGATCAACAACGTATCATTGATGAACAGCAGCAAATTAAACAGTTGAAGCAAAATTTAAGTCAAACCCAATCTGATCTTGAAAACAAAAAACAGATCTTAAATGAGAAGTTGAAAAATTTTGATCAACAAATGATGCAGTTTAATCAAGGTAAATTAGCACCTGAATACACAGCAAAATCGCTTGGTAAAACTCAGAAAGATTTACAGAAACAGACTGTTGCTTTAAAGAAAGATATTGCTGCTTATAATCAACAAGCTGCTGACTTAAATAAAAAGGTTAATCACTTTAACCAAATTAATGATAAGTTCAATCAATCTTTAAATCAGTTTAAGCAAAATGCACAAGCTGATGTATTTAAGAAAGGCATTTATAACGGTAAACAAATCACAATCTATGAATATAGCTCTATCGATGATTTACGTTTAACGATTGCTCATGAGTTAGGCCATGCGCTTGGTTTGAAACATAGCGATCAACCTGGTGCCTTAATGTACTCAGTTCGCAAAGACAGTGATAAAAAAACTAATGTTTTAACTGACGCTGATCGTGATCTACTAAACGCTTTACCTCAATAATTAGATATGAAACATCAATGATGTATCTATTTTATAAGTAGATACATCGAAATTCATGTCAAAGTCATGTTATTGTGGTTGTAAGAGCTGACTAAAATAGAATGGAGATCAAGATGAGTTATTATCATATCCTGATTGAAGTAAATGACCACATTAGTACGATTGAACAAACTCGAGATATCGAACTATTTGATATTATTGAACTTAAACCGTACCTTCATTCTATTTTGTTGCCTTACTTTAACGAGCAAGAAATTGAGCTTGAAGATGAAAATATTGAATATAAAGATATTTTACATCTTGAAGTTAAGCAAACCTTACTCCCTATCGAGCATTTAATCGAAGAAGAACAAAAGCAGCTGCCAAGTGACACTGATGTCACTATTACTGCTTATGAAATCTTTAATGATCGTGATTTAAGCCAAGATGTCACTTCAGTTATTTTGGACATTTTGGAAGCTGTAAAGCTAGATTAATTCATAGTTTAACTGCTAAATAAAAAGGTCTGCATATGCAGACCTTTTTATTTGGTATCGTTATTACTGCATCATTTTTCGAGCTTGCTCTTGGCGAAATGCACGTAAAATCTGTTGCCCTGCCCGTCCATTTGGATTTAAACCTAAACGAGTTTGTTCCTGACGGATAGCAACGCGAGTTTTATCACCAATTAAGCCATCCACAGCACCAATATCATAACCACGATTAATCAAAAACTGCTGAATTTCTCGACGTTCTGCTCGTGAAGTACCAGGGTCATCTGTTGGCCAAGAAGCAACGAATGGTTTACCACCTTTCAAACGATCAGATAAATGTGCTATCGCAAGTCCATAACTTTCTGCTGCGTTATAACTATAAATAGCATCAAAATTTTTAAATACTAAAAAGATTGGGCCATTTGCTCCTGCTGGTGCCATTAAACCAGCAGGCGTATTATCAGACAACGCACCTTGAATTAAAGGTGTACCATCAATTCGTGTTACTCCACGCGCATTCCAGCTACTCAATGATTTTTTAGAGCGACGCCCTTCTCCATCAATTGACATACCTGCTGGGATTTTGACTTCAAAGCCCCATGGCATACCCGTTTGCCAACCAGCTTTATTCAAGAAATTAGCTGTTGATGCCAATGCATCTGCTGTGCTAGATACTAAATCACGACGACCATCACCATCAAAATCAACAGCTAAGCGTTCATAAGTTGATGGCATAAACTGTGTATGACCGAATGCGCCTGCCCATGAACCTTTAAGTTGATCTTCAGTTAAATCACCGCGTTGCAAAATACGCATAGTGGCAAAAAATTCTGTCCGGAAATAACTTTGCCGGCGCCCTTCACAACTTAATGTTCCAAGTGCCTGCAATAAAGGATATTTTCCAGAAATATCGCCAAAATTACTTTCAACGCCCCACACTGCCACAATTGTTTCAGGCGGTACGCCATAAACTTGAGAGGCACGATTTAAAACATCACGATATTGCGCTAATTTTTGTTTCCCAAGCTCAACACGTTCTTCATCTACAAGACCAGATAAATAGTCCCAAATTGGTGTCGAAAACTCTGGCTGATAATTTAACTTATCAATTACTGAGTAGTCCGGCGTTAAATTTTGTGTATAACGGTCATACGTGCTACCCGAAACACCCGCAGCAATCGCTTGCGAACGTAAATTTGCCAAACAACTCTGAAAATTATTATTAGGCGTGTAAGTATTGCTATTCGTTACAGGAACTGTTGCATTACTAGATATTGTAGAAGTAGAACCATTAATTATCAGCTCTGCTTGAGCCTGAGTCATTGTCAAAAATATAGACCCAACAATACAAGAAAAACGTCGCATATTATCCTAGTTCAATTTTTAAATTTAAATTTGTCTTTACCATACCATTATGGACTCAAAATTTTCAGAGAGAAATCGTAAATTTGAATTCATAATTCCTTCTTTAAATTCATTTCCAGAGTTTTAAATTCAAATTTTGCATCCAGTTTTAAATTTAAAACTTCCAACATCAGATTAATTATTTTTAAATTCAAAAATCGCATCCATACTTTAAATTCAAAACATCAGTTTAAATTTAAATATTCAAACCATAAACCAACTGTGGATAACTTATAAAACCACACACTAAACTGCCGAAATCCCTATATTCTCTATATCTTTCATCATCTTTATACGCTACAAGCCCCTCACCACTCATGGATACATGTTTTGAATTTAAAAGTTAGATATAGTTTTAAATTCAAAATACCACTCAGATAACACGCATCTTTTTAAATTCAAAACGCGCATAAGCTAGAGACCCGATTTAAATTCAAACTTTAGGTATTGGGGATAACTTATTTTAAATTCAAAACCACCAAAAACAACTTATTCTATTTTTAAATTCAAAATTACAACCCTTATTTAAATTCAAAAGCTCAATAGAAGTTATCCACAGCAGGACAATATTAGATTTTTTAATTTTTTTAAATTTAAAAGATAAAAAAAGCGATCCGAAGATCGCTTTTTTGCAAATTTTAACTGAATTAAATGGTCATATCAGCTGTTAATGCGAGTGGTTCTGGCAAAATTTTCGCTAATTGACGGCATAAATTCGTCAATTCATTACTATCCACAGGCATTAAGGTAATATGGCCTAACTTACGGCCAGCACGTTCTGATTTGTTATAAAGGTGCAGATGAGCGCCATTTAGTGCTAAAACATCGTCAGTTTTAGGATGCTGACCAATAATATTGATCATAACCGTTGGGCGAACAACGTCTGTTGACCCCAATGGTAACCCTGCAACAGCTCTAATATGGTTTTCAAACTGTGAACATACAGCGCCTTCAATTGACCAGTGGCCTGAGTTATGCACACGTGGTGCCATCTCATTTGCACATAAGCCTTGTTCTGTCACAAATAGCTCGAGAGTTAGCACACCTACATAGTTGAGATGATTTAACAAACGCGTAATGTAGTCTTGAGCAACAGGTTGTAGAGCTTCACTATTCGGTGCAGGTACGATTGAGTGCGACAAAATACCGTTGTGATGGTGGTTTTCAGCCAATGGCCAAGTCTTCACTTCACCATTTTGACCACGTACTGCAATAATCGAAACTTCGCGAGAAAACTTCACAAAGCTTTCAGCAACTAAGCTTTTTGCAGGACCAAGCTCTGCCCAAGCTGTATCAATTTGGTCTTCTGAACGAAGTACAAACTGACCTTTGCCATCATATCCACCAGTTGCTGTCTTGAGCACAATTGGTAAACCAAGCTCAGCAACAGCTTTTTTTAAGCTTTCTAGGCTGTCTACAGCACGATACGGCGCAACAGGAATCGCAAGTTCATCAAACAATGCTTTTTCTGACAAACGATTTTGTGCAGTTGCTAAAGCAATACGGGGAGGGTGCAATGTTTTGGTTTGTGTTAAAACATCTACGTCCGCAACCGGCGTATTTTCAAACTCAAGACTAAAAACATCAGCACTTTCAATAAACTGCTTTAAACCTTGTTCATCTTGGCTAGAAAAAACTTGGCCTAAAACACCTGCTGGACAATCTGTATTTGCTTCAAAAAAAGTACATTGAATATTTAATGGTAACGCTGCTTGCGCCATCATACGGCCCAATTGCCCACCACCAAAAATACCGATAGTTTTATCCATTTCAGCCTCTTAAACCTGTCCCGGAATATTGTTGCTTGCAACTTTATCAGTTTGCGCAGCACGGAAATCTGCAACATTTTTTGCGATTTCAGGACGAGTTAAACCTAAGATTTGAGCAGCCATAATCGCAGCATTAGTCGCACCAGCTGGGCCAATTGCCAAAGTACCGACTGCGATACCTGCTGGCATTTGTACGATTGAAAGTAATGAATCTACACCATTTAAAATTGATGATTTAACTGGTACACCCAACACAGGTAAGTCAGTTTTTGCCGCACACATACCCGGTAAATGCGCAGCGCCACCAGCACCGGCAATAATCACTTGAATTCCACGATCACGCGCAGTTTCTGCGTATTCAAATAAACGGTCTGGCGTACGGTGAGCAGATACCACTTCCGCTTCAAATGGGACACCAAGCTGTTTAAGCATATTGGCAGTATGTTCAAGCGTTGCCCAATCGGACTGGGAACCCATGATAATTCCGACTAAAGGTTGGGTATCTGTTGCGACCGCGTTCATTGGCATTTCCAAAGCGTAAAAATGGTAAAAACTCGACTTGTACCAAGCCAAGCATGAGAGAAAAAGATGAGGCCAATATTATAGCTGTTTTTTCACTCACCCCAAAGCCCAAGTTTATGAGGAAAAAGCGTGAATCCGATGGATTTAACAACGATCTGTCTGAAAACCCAATTTCAAATAATTTTACTGGCTTCTAAATACAAAATAGACACAACCAAACAGGCATAACATGGCCCAAACATAGTCCAATTTGAATGGCTGCTTAAATAGCAACACCATAAATGGCACAAATACAATAAGCGTAACCACTTCTTGGGTAATTTTCATTTCACCCAAGGTCCAATTTTGGTCACTCAAGATTCGAGTTGCTGGAATCATAAAACTATATTCCAGTAGGGCAATAATCCAACCGAATAAAATCGCTTGCCAGAATGGAGCATGGTGCAAAAACTTAAGATGCCCATACCATGCAAGTGTCATAAAACAGTTCGAAATAATTAATAGCACAAAAGCTAAAACCGTTGGGCTCAAAGGCACATCCTTCATCATTACGATGATATAAGTATTAATATGGATCAAAAATATTATAAAAGATAAAACTGTAATTCAGCTTAAATCTAAAAAATAAAGCTGTCCGTTTATAGGCATCTCAAACACATAGAACAACAACGAATTTTGACTATCTTTTCCAGTTGAGCCTTGCTATCGTTGCTGGCAAATTTATCAATAATGAAACCACAGTAAATCATATTTATACTGTGTACAAAAGCAGTGGAGAAGGCGAGCAATGCATCTGCATATCTTGGGTATTTGTGGCACTTTTATGGGCTCTTTAGCACTTTTAGCTCGTGATTTAGGACATAAGGTAACAGGTTCCGATTCAAACGTTTACCCGCCAATGTCTACCCAGTTAGAAAACGCAGGTATTGAACTCATGCAAGGCTATGACCGTAGCCATTTACAGCCTCATCCAGATTTGGTTATTGTCGGCAACGCCATGAAACGTGGTATTGATGCCGTGGAATACATGCTTAATGAAGGCCTGCCATATATTTCTGGTCCACAGTTCCTTGCAGATCACGTTTTACAAGGTAAACATGTACTTGGTGTAGCGGGTACTCATGGTAAAACCACGACTACCACCATGCTCGCTTGGGTACTTGATCAGGCTGGTTTAAATCCAGGCTTTTTAATTGGTGGTGTTCCACTTGGTTTTAGTGAAAGCGCTCGTTTAGGCGGTGGAAAATACTTCTGCGTTGAAGCTGATGAATATGACTCAGCTTTCTTTGATAAACGTTCTAAGTTTGTTCATTATCATCCAAAAACGGCAATTTTAAATAACCTTGAATTTGACCACGCCGATATTTTTGATGACTTAGCAGCAATTCAAAAACAGTTCCATCATCTTGTTCGTACCATTCCAAGTGAAGGCCGTATTATTGCGCCAATTACTGAAACTCATATTGATGAAGTGCTTGAAATGGGTTGCTGGACGCCAGTGATTCGTACAAGTTTAGAAGCAAATGAAAAAGCTGCATTGTCTACCGAATTAATTTCAATTGATGGCAGCCATTTTAAAGTCCTCGAAAATGGTAATGCCGTTGGTGAAGTGAAATGGTCTATGACAGGGCAACATAGCGTAGCGAATGCTTTGGCAACCATTGCAGCAGCTCAACATGTGGGCGTTGCACTTGCAACAGCTTGTGAAGCTTTATCTAACTTTGGCGGTGTGAAACGCCGTATGGAGTTACTCGGTACCGTGAATGGTATTGAGGTTTATGATGACTTCGCGCACCATCCAACAGCAATTGACACCACTTTAGATGGCGCACGCAAACGCTTAGGTGAACGCCGTTTATGGGCTATTATTGAACCGCGTTCAAATACCATGCGTATGGGCAGCCATAAGGATGGCTTAGCGCATTCAGCACGCTTAGCAGATGACGTTATCTGGTACCAGCCAGAAGGTTTAGACTGGGATTTACAACCTGTAATTGAAGCTGCATCAAACCGTGCTCAAGTCAGCCGTTCACTTGATGAAATTATTAACCGTATTGTTAATGAAGCAGGTGAGGGTGATGCTGTGGTGATTATGTCTAATGGTGGCTTTGGTGGCTTACATCAAAAACTTATAAGCGCATTAAAAGCAAAAGCTGCTTAACTTCCGCTCTAGATAATTCAATAAAAAACGGGTTTCTATATGAAACCCGTTTTTTTAGTTTAATGGTCTTTAAACCTGCTTTGGCTCTATATCTTCTATAAATTTATTCGAGATGAATAAACGTAGCGTATAGACAATACCCATCGCAAATACGCTATATCCCACGTTATTACAAATAAATGGAATACATAAAATAATGAGTGCAGTAATAGGATAAAACCATTTAGAAATTCCAGCTAAACATTCAAACTCGTATAACATCCAGATACAAGTGGTATAAAGCACCACACTCACTGCGACAATTACACCCATATATAAATCAGAAATATGTGCATGATGGGTCGTGACATCCACGGCGGCGGCAAGCGCAGCACCCACCGCAGCAATACTCACAAAAACAAAATAATGACCATAACCCCATACAAATGGGCGTACACCTTTAAAATGATGATGCTGTTCACTGCGATCAAAGTAAGCCCACCACATTGCAAACATGAGCATCAATCCACCAATCATTAAGAAAACAGCTGGAATATTGATAGATTGTGCCGCAAGCGCATCACGTATGGCATTAAAACTACCTACGATTGATTCGCCTAAAACAATAATAGTGAGGAGAGCATAGCGCTCTACAATATGATGAGGATGCCACGGCGTAGGCGAATGTTTTTCTGCATAGATCGGAACAAATAACTCGAGCACAGCTAGACATAAAAATAGAGGTATAGAAAGGACATGAGCAAAGTTAGCCACAAGCCAGCCAATTTGTACTAAGACTATACCGATCGCATAGCGATAAGCCGTAACTCGCCGTTCAGGATCATGTTTTGCTGCTCGGAGCCACTGGGTGACTAAAGCCAAGCGCATAATCACATAGCCCACAATAATGATGTCAAAATCCTGACTACGAAACACATCAGGAATACCTGCAGCCATCACCAATGAACCTACAATCTGTACAAAAGTAAGGCACCGATACAATGCATCATCATTATCGTAAGCTGAGGCAAACCATGAAAAATTCATCCATGCCCACCACAGCGCAAAAAACACCATTAGGTAGCTTGGCAGTGCATGCCAGAGATGATTTTCAATAATCGCGTGGTGTAACTGCTGACCTGCTGTTGCAATCGCGACCACAAAAATTAAATCGAACAATAATTCGAGGGGAGTTGCTGCTCTATGCGGCTGTTTAGGATCTCTTGGAGATAAAGGCCTCAAACTTAATTTTTTCTGTTTTTCTTGAGTAGTCATAAAATAACGTTCTCGAATAAAGTGCCAACACGTTAACACTTTAATATTAACGCCCAGAACACGCATTAAAAAATATCTAGACCTGCTGTTTAATCTTTAGTCACAAACAAACTATATTTCATTTTTGTGACAATTCTTTATCAAGACAACAGGCTTAATTCTTTATCATAGCCCACGTTTTTTGTTCTTGTTTGGAATATGAATGTCTTTAGAAACACTCAACCTTAGCTTATTCCATGTCATCAATGGTGCTCAGGATGCGAGTCAATTTATCATTCGTCTTGCTATCTTTTTTGCTAATGATCTCCTATATATCCTGTTATTCATCCTTACATTTTTATGGTTCTACGGCGATCAAGATTTAAAAAATAGGGTCATTAAATCTGTCTTTTTAACCTGCATATCACTTTTAGTGGGTTATATTATTTCTCTGTTTTATCACCATCCAAGACCATTTGTGATGGGTGTGGGCACCACGTTTATTGAACATGCACCAACAGCGTCTTTTCCAAGTAATCATATGCTAATTTTTAGCAGCATCTCGCTATCTTATTTGTTTGCTCAGCGCAAAATAATTGGAATGATTCTTTTATTTTTGTCATTTGTGGTGGCATGGTCACGTATTTATTTAGGTGTGCATTTCCCTTTAGATATGTTGGGTGCTTTTATTGTCGCGCTTCTGGTCAATACGGCAGGTTATTACTTCTGGAATGCTTACGGTACAAGTTTGACCGCATTCTTTATTCACCTTTACCAGATTATATGTAAACCACTTTTAGATCGTGGTTTGATTAAATAATCCATAGAACTTTTGGTATTCACGCTACGACATTAAGTTCAGTTGCGTAATACAAAAAAATCTGCCATTCTATGTGAAATTGGATAGGTTTTATCCAATACAGAATTTAGTTTGACAAGGGGAGTAGCCTCCTCCAAACATAACAGCAATGTTATGTGTCAGATATCGTCAATACACTTTTATTAAAAAGTCGGTATCTGAGCATCGTGAAATTCATGATGTAGGCAAGACCTTGATCATGTTGATACAGATGTTTAATTCATCTGGCAACTGGTCGAGGTTTTTTTATGCCCAATTGCCGGATGTAGGGAGGATTTATGGAAACAATCGGCAATTTATGGCTGTACGTAGCATTCTTTGGCATAGTCATTGTCATGCTCCTAATTGATTTCTTGGGCTTTAAACAAAAGCAGGGCCAGGATGTCTCAATTAAGCAAGCTGCCTACTGGAGTGTGGCGTGGGTAAGCGTCGCGGTCTTATTTGGTGGCGGTTTATGGCTTTATCTTCAACAAACGGTTGGGGTGACCTTAGCAAACCAAAAAACCATGGAATACTTTGCAGGTTACTTACTTGAAAAGTCCCTCGCGATTGACAACGTTTTCGTCTGGTTAATGATTTTTGCGGCATTTGCTATTCCAGCTGCACTACAACGTAAAATTTTGCTCTACGGCGTATTAGGTGCAATCGTACTGCGTACTCTGTTTATTTTCATTGGTGCATGGTTCGTTCAAGAATTTTCTTGGGTGCTTTATATTTTCGGTGCGTTCTTGGTTTATACAGGCTTTAAGTTCTTAAAGGGACAAGAAGAAGAAACCAATATCGAAGACATCAAAATTTTAAAATGGCTACGTAAGCACATGCGTATTACCCCACAGCTTGATGGTGACAAATTCTTTGTACGCCAAAATGGTTTATTGTGGGCAACACCGTTATTTCTAGTTTTGATTTTGGTTGAAGCTTCAGATGTGATTTTCGCGGTAGATTCTATTCCTGCTATTTTCGCGGTAACGAGCGATCCATTCATTGTTTTAACAGCAAACTTAATGGCAATTTTAGGCTTACGCGCAATGTTCTTCTTGCTTGCTGGCGCTGCATCTAAATTGCATTACTTACCGTATGGTTTAGGCATCATTTTATTGTTCATTGGTGCGAAAATGTTGTTGCTTGATGTATTCCACATGCCAATCTGGATCTCGTTAAGCTTTATCGTAATCGTGTTAGCAATTACCGCTTATCTTTCTCTACGTCATAATAAGCGACAAATCTCATAGAATCTTTACTTATAATATTAAAGGGCTTTCATAGAAAGCCCTTTAATATTAGGAATTGACTATTTTTAATTTTGGCCATTGTTGTAACCAATTTTTGCTTTCTACACGATTTTTGAAAGTCTGATAACTAACGAGAGCTGAATTCCAACGTAAATTTAATTCGAATAAATCTGATAAGCCAAAAGGTGCAATTATTTCTAAATTACCGAAAGTGTCGAAACGTATTGCTATAGCTGTTGCTGTTTCTGACCATAATGATAATGCTTCCTCAATCGAAGTTAATGGTTGAATTTTTTCACCATTATCTTTACGGTACCATGTATGTACCAAAGCCTGATTAACAACATCCCAATCTTGATTTGGAAATTTGCTTTTTAACTCACTTTGCAATTCTTTTTGATAACTATCATCACATTCATTAGCATTATAATAAATCACATCCATATCACTTCTATTTAAATCATAAGTTTTGCCATGTAAATATGACCAAACTGTGTTTCTTACAGCACCAGCACTTAAATAAACTTTTGGATGCAATTGAGAAATAATAGCTAATGTCTTTAATAAACAAGGAGATTTCATCACCAAATCAATAAATTCTCGTTGATAATTATCATATATATTTGTCATATTTGGAAAATACTAAAGTCATCCACCATGTAATAGTACATAGAAGCTCTGCACGTTAAAAGCGCTGATCAATACCCTATGAAGATGCTCAAGAGCAGTACATTATTTTGTTGAGTAATAAACATATAGATCTACATAAAAAAGCACTTTTAAAGTGCTTTTTTATTGGGTCTTTCTTGCAATCAATCAGTGCACTTTAAGTATAAAACGCATAATGAACTTTCATTTTCAAATCTAATTTAGAACAAAAATTCAAAAATAAAATTCCATAAAATTATGTATTTTAATAATTTTACTCTTAATTTCTTTATTAAAAATCAATATTGGCAAGCTCTTTGCATCTCCTAAAAAGAAAAAAGCCTAGATTTTAGGGGCTCGAAAGAGCCCTGATTTTTTTAAGGAGAGATGCCATGAATGCGATTCCAACTTTAACGCCACTTGCAATGCCGTGTAACAGCAGCTTTGAAGCAAAAGATTGGGAAATTTTATCTACTCATTGGTATCCAGTTGCGCGTATTCAAGATGTCTCCACAGCACCTCAACGAGTTACATTACTAGACGTCAACATGGCTTTATATAAGACAGAAAGTGGTGAAATTCATCTGGTGCGAGACATTTGCCCACATCGTGGCGTTCCTTTAACCAAAGGTTGGGTCGATGGTGAAGAAATTGTGTGTCCTTATCATGGTCTACGCTATAACACTGAAGGGAAATGTACCCAAATACCAGCTCAACCCGAGTTAACTAAAATTTCGGATCGTTTTTCTCTGACCAAATTTCCGGTTGTTGAACGTTATGGCTTGATTTGGACCAGTATTCATGGTCGTGATGTTGCTAAAGCCAATATTCCTGTATTAGATACTTGGGACCATGCAGAGCATCAATCAATTTTACCGCCTTTTGTCGATATTGGCGGTTCTAGCGGGCGTCAACTCGAAGGATTTATCGATGTCGCTCATTTTGCATGGGTGCATCACAACGCCTTTGCCAGTCGCGATAATCCCGTTGTCCCTAAATACCATACTGAACGTACAGAATATGGCTTAAAAACAGTCTATATCAGTAATGTCAGTAACTATCCGCATGAGTTAAAACATCTCGAACCAGAAGGCTTTTTATGGAAGCGTACCTTTGATGTCTATCCGCCTTTTTCAGCTGTGCTTACGGTCGATTTCCCAGAAGGTGGGGTCTTAAAAATCTTAAATGCCTGCTGTCCTATCTCAAGCAATAAAACCCGTTTATTTGTTCCACTTACACGTAACTTTGACCAAACAGGGGATTTAGAAAAGGTATATGCATTTAATGCGCAAATTTTTGCAGAAGACCAAGACATGGTCGAATCACAAAAGCCAGAAGACCTTCCGCTTGATTTAATGATGGAGGCACATTTTGAAGCAGACCGTTCATCAACGACTTATCGACGGATTTTAGCAGAATGGGGCCTAAGTAAACGTTATACCGTTTAAATCTTGGCTAAGTGGGGTACAATCAATCGAAAAAA
Source organism: Acinetobacter seifertii (assembly GCF_016064815.1). NCBI lineage: Bacteria > Pseudomonadati > Pseudomonadota > Gammaproteobacteria > Moraxellales > Moraxellaceae > Acinetobacter > Acinetobacter seifertii. The sequence continues at coordinate 4,062,104 of NZ_CP065820.1, forward strand.
GTGAAAATATAAAGGCTTTCCATGTCATTGATCGCAAATACCACCGTTGTGCGTGGTCGTTTTTTAGATATTCAACAAACTGTCTCTGAGCCAACTGATATTCCAAATCAAGTGCGTTATCTAGAAGATGGTGTATTGATTAGTGAACATGGAAAAATCAAATGGTTTGGTGCATGGGAAGACGCTCAACAGCATCTTCCTGCTGGAGTTGAGGTTCAACATTACCCAGAACAATTGATTGTACCCGGCTTTATTGATACCCATATTCATTTTCCGCAAACTGAAATGGTGGGAGCTTACGGCGAGCAACTTTTAAGCTGGCTTAATACCTATACATTTCCAACCGAAATCCAGTTTCAAGACAAAGCATACGCAAGTGAAATTGCCCAGTTCTTTGTTCAAGAGCTATTAAAACACGGTACAACCACAGCCCTCGTTTTCTGTACAGTTCATCCTGAGTCTGTGGATGCCTTATTTGAAGCCGCAGAGCACGTTCAGATGCGTTTAATCGCCGGTAAGGTACTCATGGACCGTAATGCCCCTGAAGCGCTTTGTGATACCCCAGAAACGGCTTACAGCGACACTAAAGCACTCATTGAAAAATGGCATGGTAAAGGCCGTGCTCTATATGCAATTACGCCACGTTTTGCACCAACATCTACACCTGAACAGCTAGAAAGAGCAGGGCAGTTAAAACAAGAGTTTCCAGATGTTTATGTCCATACACATTTAAGTGAAAACAAAGATGAAATTGCTTGGGTGAAATCTTTATTTCCAGAACAAGCAGGCTATTTAGATGTTTATCAACATTATGGCCTAACTGGTAAACGTTCTGTATTTGCGCATTGCGTTCACTTAGAAGATCAAGAATGGCAATGTATGCATGATACGCAGTCAGCTATCGCATTTTGTCCAACCTCAAACCTGTTCTTAGGCAGTGGTTTATTCCCATTGAAAAAGACATGGGAAAAACAAGTGAAAGTAGGTTTAGGGACAGATATCGGTGCTGGTACATCATTTAGCTTGCTGCAAACTGTTAACGAGGCTTATAAGGTTCAGCAGTTACAAGGTGATAAACTTTCAGCTTATGAAGCGCTTTATCATGCAACCTTAGGCGGAGCAAAAGCGCTTGATTTACAAGACCAGTTAGGCAACTTCAACGTCGGTAAAGAAGCAGACTTTGTGGTATTGAATCTCAAGCCAACAGCATTACAGCAACTTCGTCAGTCTAAATCCAAGACTGTTGAAGATTCACTGTTTGCATTATTCACTTTAGGTGATGACCGTAATATTGAGGCGACTTATGTTTATGGAAAACGTGCTTATCAAAAAGAAACAGCCCAGTAAAAAAGGCATTATTAAGTTTTTGTTATTATTTGGAATATGTGCTGTTGCGTTAAAGCGTGATCGACATATTCAGCAAAATCATAAAATTTCAACTCCTTCAAAGGGTGCATGAAACGTCATTTTGCTTTAAAATTTTACCATTAACTCAGTTTTTCGAGGTGTTGCAGGTCAACACCTTTTTTATTTTTTCTTTTATATCTTGTAGGAATCTGCCATGACTGTTGCAATGAGCATCATGATTTCAACCGAAGAAATTCAAGCAAAAGTCAAAGAGCTCGGCGAGCAAATCAATTCTCACTATGCAAATAGTGACAAAGAATTGGTTCTGATTGGTCTACTTCGTGGTTCTGTTATTTTTATGGCAGACTTATGCCGTACCATTACCAAACCACACGAACTCGACTTTATGACAGTGTCTAGCTACGGCGGTGGTACCACTTCAAGCCGAGATGTTAAAATCTTAAAAGATCTTGACGGTGAAATTCGCGGTAAAGATGTACTAGTGGTTGAAGACATCATCGACTCAGGCAACACCTTAAGCAAAGTTGTGGAAATGTTGCAAACTCGCGAGCCAAATTCGATTCAATTGTGCACATTAGTGAGCAAACCATCTCGCCGTGAAATTGATCTCGAAGTAAAATTTTTAGGTTTTGAAGTTGAAGATAAGTTTATTGTGGGCTATGGCCTAGATTACGATCAAAAATATCGCCATTTGCCTTTTATTGGTGAAATTGGCCTATAAATTTCATAAAAATAGCACCATAAGGTGCTATTTTTTTATATAAGGTTTTATCTTTGAACAAAAAAGACACAAAAAGTCGCAATCTGCTACAGACAAAATAGACAGCTCTGTCGCACGATAGAATATGAAGCAAAATCATTAACTTCATCAAAAAAACAACTGGAGAACAAATATGTGGTCACTTATTGTTGCTATTGTGGTTGGTTTCTTCGCTGGCTTAATCGCTCGTGCTTTGCATCCAGGTGATGACAAGGCAGGCTTTATCGTTACCACTTTAATTGGTATTGCAGGTTCACTTCTAGCCACTTATGGTGGTCGCTTACTTGGCTTTTACGGAGAAAATTCAGCTGCGGGCTTTATCGCTTCCGTAATTGGTGCCGTCATTATTTTGTTTATTTACAATTTGATTGCACGAAAAAGCTAAACTTTAGTTCATTCATAAAAAAGCACCCTATGGTGCTTTTTTTAATATCTTTATAGACCTAGCTCTTTCCAGACTTCCTGAATTTCTTCAGCAGACCTTGCACCTATTAATTTAAAACCGTTTGCAAAAATCAGAGTAGGAGTAGCATTAAAACCTAATTTTCTTCCAAGCTCCAAGTTTCGGTCAATTGGGTTTGTGCAGCTCGCAACCATTGGTTTAACACCTTGTTCAATTAGCTTTTTCCAAGAGTATGATTGGTTTGGCGCACACCAAACTTGTCTGGAAACGACAATAGATTGAGGTTTTAAAGGATAGATAAACGTGTAAATTGTTACGTCTTTAAGCTTATCTAGCTCAGGTTCGAGCTTTTTACAGTAAGGGCAATTTGGGTCAGAAAATACCGCTAAAACATGCTGACCATTACCTTTAACTGTTTTAATAGCATCTTTTAAAGGCAATTGTTTCCAATCAATTGAATTCTGCCCTAAAACTAAGTCTTTGGTTAAATTCTTCTGATCTTTTAAGCGAATCATAGAACCTACCAACATATGCTGACCATCTTCACCAAGGTAAATGATTTGTTGATCCAGATTAGCGCTATATAGCCCGGGCATTTCGGTTTTCTGAATATTGCTAATTTTCAAATTAGGATATTGTTTTTTAATATTTTCCCGAACAGTATCCACATTAGCTAAACTCAAACTTGTAGTTAAGCTAAATAATGCCAATATTCCTAATTTTTTAAGCATAAAACCGACTCATAGAGAGGAAAGAATATCATTTTAATCAGTTCATCTTTTGAAAACAGAACTGATTACGAGTTATAACCAAACTCCCACTTAGTTAATCCAATGTTTCACGTGGAACATAAACAGCTTTTAAAAGCTTTCTCAATCTGATTTTGATCATGACGTGATACACTATAGCCGTGCATAACATTTAAACCCAATATACTCCCTACCAGTATATTGAATTATTAAGAGAAAACAGATGAGTCACATTGGTCAGGATAAAAAAATTCTTAATCGTGTAAAACGACTAAAAGGGCAAATCAACAGCATCGAAAATGCGATAGAACAACCAGAATCCTCATGCATCGATATTTTGCAGCAAGTTGCAGCCATCAAAGGTGCAATAAACGGTTTAATGAGTGAATTGATGGAACAACACTTACACCACCATGTACTTCAAGGTGCAGAAGTTGATCAAAATGAGTTAGAGGAATTTTTAAAAGTTTTAAAGAGATACGGCTAAGGAAATTACTGGATGACATAGCACTCTACATCATCCAGTTTTTTTATTATTTTCCAATACAGAAAGAACCAAAGATTTTGCCTAATAGGTCGTCAGCGCTAAAGTCGCCTGTAATTTCACCTAAAGCATTTTGAGCAAGGCGTAATGACTCGGCAACAAGCTCACCAGCGTTAAATACAACAAGTTGCTCACGTGCTTCTGAAAGATAGAGTTGTGTGCGCTTCATTGCGTCTAAATGGCGTGTTCTTGCAATAAACGTATCTTCCTCAGGGTGAAAACCTGCATGCGCTGTAATCGCATCTACGAGGCCTTGTACACCCATCTCTTGTTTTGCAGAAACTGTAATATGGCGGAACCCCTGAAAATCAGTGATTTCGGCTAATTGACCGGTTAAGTCGCATTTATTACCAATTAGCATTAAACGTCGCGGTTCAATATGCTCAGCAAAATATTCTTGAGCGAGTTGTAATGGGTCATCACCTTGATTCAAGTCGTAAACTAACAACAATAAATCGGCTTGTTCAATTTCCTTGATTGCTCTGCGAATCCCTTCTTTTTCGACCACATCACCCGTTTCACGAAGCCCAGCAGTGTCTGTTAAAGTGATTGGTAAGCCATTTAAGCTAATTTTTTCATGCAAAACATCGCGAGTAGTACCAGCAATATCGGTCACAATAGCCCGCTCTACACCAGCAAGTGCATTTAACAAGCTCGATTTACCCGCATTCGGTTTACCCGCAATCACAACTTGTAAACCTTCACGCAAAAGTTGTCCTTGTCGTGCAGATGTTTGAACTGCATGTACTGACTGCTGAACATCTTCGAGTAAAGCTAAAATCTTACCATCTGCTAGGAAATCAATTTCCTCTTCAGGAAAATCAATTGCAGCTTCTACATGCAATCGTAAATGGATCAGTTTTTCTAAAACTGTATTAATTTTTGTTGAAAATGCACCTTGTAAAGAACGGACTGCCGAACGAGCCGCAGCTTGCGAAGTCGCATCAATCAAATCCGCAATCGCTTCAGCTTGTACCAAGTCCATTTTGCCATTTTCAAAAGCTCGCATGGAGAATTCACCAGCTTTTGCAGCAATTGCACCAAGCTCAAATAAACGACCAAGCAAGGCATTTTGAATAACTGGACCGCCGTGACCTTGTAACTCGACAACATCTTCACCAGTAAAGGAGTGCGGATTTGGAAAGCACAACACTATCCCTTCATCTATGATGCTTCCATCTACATCATAAAACTTACGAAAACCAGCCATGCGTGCTTCAGGCAAGTTTTTTTGCGTCAGCTTTTGAGCAATTTCATAGGCCTTAGGTCCAGATAAGCGAATCACGCCCACTCCACCACGCCCTGGTGGCGTTGCAATTGCGGCAATTGTGGTTTGACTTTGCATATTACTCATCTAAAAAAACCCAAAATACAGCCAAAGAAAAATCCGCTTAAGATTACCATCTTAAGCGGATTGATTCAGCAAAAGTTCAACGTTTAAGATGCTGATTCAGTCTTGTTTAGACGACTTTTCGCAACACTCTTGTTAATAAACGACTGCTGTAAAATAGTAATACTGTTGTTCACAATCCAGTACAACACCAGACCCGCAGGGAAGAACAACATAAATACCGTGAACATAATCGGCATAATGCGGAACACTTTTGCTTGCATTGGATCAGCAGGTTGCGGGTTCAACATTTGCTGAGCAAACATTGTCGCACCCATAATTAATGGCAAGATGAACCAAGGATCCATTGCTGACAAGTCTTGAATCCAGCCTAACCATGGCGCATGACGCAATTCCACACTTTCCATGAGTACCCAGTACAAAGCAAGGAAAATTGGCATTTGTAGCAATAATGGTAAGCAACCTGACAGTGGGTTAACTTGTTCACGTTTATAAAGTGCCATCATTTCTTGCGAGAAGCGCATACGGTCTTCACCGAACTCTTCTTTCATGCGTTGCATTTCTGGTGCAATCACACGCATTTTCGCCATAGAACGATAACTTTTTGAAGATAAAGGCCACAAAATCATCTTCACCATAATGGTAAGCAAGATGATCGACCACCCCCAGTTACCAACAATACTATGGAAGAATTGAAGACCTAAGAACAACAACTTGGCAATTGGCCATAACCAACCATAGTCAACAGTCTGGTTTAAACCTACAGCCAAATCTTTTAATTCAGATTGTACTTTTGGACCTGAATAAAGCTTCGCATCTACTTCCATTGAAGTGCCAGCTGGAACATTAATTACTGGCGACGTAAAGCCAATAATATTCATATGATCCGCAGACTGACGAGATTCAAGCTTCGCAACATAAGGCTGACCATTTGCTTGGGTCAGTTTAAGATTTCCAGGAATCCAAGCACTAACAAAATAATGCTGAACAATCGCAACCCATCCACCTTTAGCTTCAGTATTTACTTTTTCTTCTGAGAAATTAGCAAATTTAAGCTTGTTATAGTGTGAATCAGGCGTACCCCATGCTCCACCTAAGAAAGTTCCTAGTGTGAAAATACCTTGAGAAGACTTACCAGGATCCTCAGAGTTATCGCGCTTTAATTGTCCAAACATCTGACCTTGCCAATTTTGTTGGCTACGGTTAATGACTTGATGGCTTACAACAATCGGATACTGACCTTGAGTAAAGGTGAAAGTTTTAATAATTTCAACGCCTTCTGGTGTTTTAAATACCATAGGAACGTTTAAAACTTTTTCAGCTTGACCCTTTTGATCTTGTACACCTTTAGCATCAGCCAAAGTATATGATGTTTTTTCAACCGCATATAACGGACGACCACCACGACTACTGTCTGGTCCATTCAAACCAATTAAGCCAGATTGAGCAACATATGTACGCTTGGCATCATTTTCAAGCATAACAAAAGGTTGATTACTGTCTTTGCTTTTGTCGTGAGAGAGTAATTCAATACGAACAATATCACCACCTTTTGGATTAATCCAAATATGGTAAAGGTCAGTTTGTACTGAAATAAGCTGTTGATTCACAGGTGCAGTTGCATCTGTGGTTTGTGACTGCGCAATATTTGCTTGTGGCACATCGGAAGCCACTGTTGCAGTTTTGGCATTTGGCAAATCAGCAGATACTTCATGCGAACTTACAGCCGCCGCTTGTTGTTGCGGTGCAGTTGCAGCATTTCCATAATCTTTTTGCCAAGCCAAAATGAGCAAATATGCGGTGACAAACATGGCCCCGAGAATTGCAAACCTGGCCCATTGTTGCATATCTATTACCCCAAATGGTTAGAGAGATTTTGCTTCATTAAACGATCACGAAAGGGTACAGCAACATGATGCGTTTGAGAATCTATTTGATGAAACGAAATAAAACGAATTGCTTTTGGCGGTACCGGATCATATCCGGAGCCTCCCCATGGATGACAACGGCAAATACGTTTAGAAGATAACCAAACGCCTTTAATTGCACCATGAGTTTGTAATGCTTCTATCGCATATTGGGAACAAGTTGGAATATAACGACAACGGGGTCCAAGAAGCGGACTAATCGCAATTTGATACAGACGAATCAACCAACGCAAAATACGAACCATTGGTCATCTCTTAGTTCTGCGAGGTTGGGACAACTTTAGAATGTTTTTTTGCCAAGCGTTGTAATTTTTGCCAAGCAAAATCTAATTGTTGATATAGCTCAGCATTCGTAATCGTTTCAATACCAACTTTAGGCATTACAACAACATCTATGTCTAACCCAAATTTCGGCTGATTAAGACGAAAGCTCTCACGGGCAAGACGCTTTATTCGATTTCTTTCATGCGCACGGCGCACTTTTTTCTTAGCAACGACAATACCCAAACGGCTATTAGGCTGTTCGGTGAATTTTGCAAGAAATAAAAAATGGGGCTGATGCACTTTAAAAAGCGCACCATCAAATACACTTTTATAATCTGCAGCACAGCGTACACGACGATCTGTGCTAAAACTGTAAAGTGCCATCACACCCAAGTCTGGTCAGCTAACAGTAATTAAACAGTTAAGCTATGACGACCTTTTGCACGACGACGAGCTAAAACTTGACGACCAGCTTTAGTTGCCATACGAGCACGGAAACCATGAACGCGCTTACGCTTTAATTCAGATGGTTGGAAAGTACGTTTCATATTGAAACTCCCAAAAATGATCTTTCTATAAAGGTCCGCGATTTTATTGTGCAATGTTTACGCTGTCAATGAAAAACCGAGAAAGTTTTGTATTTAAGTCAAATTTTTACTTTCCTACCTTCTGTTTATATTTAGCTACTTTTTCTTATTTAAGAGTTATGCACAAAGTAATTGTTTATTTTTATTGAGACTTTTAAGATATACACTTCTTATTTACATACTTATCAACAAACCAAGATGTCAAAGTGGTTCTGGTTTGGTATATTTGAATTTAAATTCATATTTTTTAGTTATCCACAATTTGATGCGACCCTATTATATAAATTCAAATTTTAAAATTTAAATTTATTCTTATTAGTGTGGACTTTTTCTGTGGATTTCGTAGTTTTAAATTTAAAAAACATATATTTGAGTTGTTGATAACTCTGTTTTTATTAACTTTATAGATTGTGGATAAGTTTATGTGTTAATTTATCCACAGGATGTGCAAAAAGTTATTCACAATTGGTTTTGAATTTAAATTTATTCACAAGAGTTTTCTTTTTAGACAAAATCAACTGAAATCGTCATGACAGATGTGGATAACTTGGGTAGAATGGCGACCCCTTCTTATCAGGAAGGGTTAATCTTTAAATGATTTGAATTTAAAACGCAGACATAGGGGATACAC